>JAIUPC010000019.1 GCA_020161655.1 Pseudomonadota bacterium | reverse complement strand
GGCACTGGCGGTGGTGGTACCGGCGGCGGCGGCACTGGCGGTGGTGGTACCGGCGGCGGCGGCACTGGCGGTGGTGGCACTGGCGGTGGCGGTACCGGCGGCGGCGGCACTGGTGGTGGTGGCACTGGCGGTGGCGGTGGCGGCGGCACTGGTGGTGGCGGCCACGGCGGTGGCAGTACCGGCGGCGGTGGCCACGGCGGCGGCGGCCATGGTGGCGGCGGCCACGGCGGCGGCCATGGTGGCGGCGGCCACGGCGGCGGCGGCAACGGCGGCGGCGGCAACGGCGGCGGCAACGGCGGCGACGACGGCGGCGACCACGACAATGGTCATGGCAATGACGATGACGGCCATGACGAAAGCAACCCCGGTCGGGGCGGCGGTCGCAGGTAGGCGGGCATTGAGAACAGCACGGATCGGGCGAAATGCCGCCCGATCCTATCTCAGGTCATGAGACGTTCGCGGCCTGTCAGACGTGGGGGCCGAAAATGCCACCTGCGAAAATTGCGTTCCAACGCGACGGGGCCATCGGGTCCTGCATCTTCAAGAAGCTGTAGCCCGTCGAGCGCCAGGGCTTGATTGTGCCGACGAGACTGTCGAGCACGTAATCGCCCGCTGCGGTACGCAGCACCAATACGGCGTGACTGCCGCGCTGCCGGTCAAGAACAGTTGCGATCATCAAGCGCTTAGGTGCCATGCCCTTGGCAATCAGCAGCTTTTTCTTCATCAGCACCAGATCTTCGCAGTCACCGCCCCGGCGGCTCGGCAGGGTCCAGTTCTCCTCGACCCCGTATTGCGCGCGGTCCGAAACCGGGCGAGTGCTGCGGTTGACCGCGGTGTTGACGACGCGGGCAAACCTGATGGCCTCGGTGTCGCTCATCCTCAATCCGTCGCCGCGGGCGCAGGCCCAGTCATAACGCTCGCAGATGGCGCCGGCGCCGGCGGGCGCCTCAATGGTCTGGCGCGGGACAATGAAATCCGGCGGTTGCCCCGCTGTCGCGGCGGCGACGGGGGCGAAGACAAGGGCGATGGCAAGACCGATACGGCGCAGACCTCTGCGCCCCCTGTCGGGGGTCTGAAACTTTCGCGGCGTCATGTGGCAGCACTCCGGAAACTCTTCCAGACTCAGAAAGTCAGACAGCAATGGTGAATCTTTGCCGGAAATGCGGCGAGAATCTGACAGTCGGATCTAAACCGCTGGTTGATCTGAGCGAAAAGCCGCCTAGCCGCGGCCTTTCCATGGCACCAGCCACCGTTCCGCCATCCGCATCAGGATGTCGATGCCGTAGCCGATGATGCCGATCATGATGATGCCCATGACCACGATGTCGGTCAGCTGGAACTTTGAGGCGGCGATGATCATCATGCCCG
Organism: Pseudomonadota bacterium; assembly: GCA_020161655.1. Lineage (GTDB taxonomy): Bacteria > Pseudomonadota > Alphaproteobacteria > Rhodobacterales > Rhodobacteraceae > Albidovulum. The sequence continues at coordinate 288,911 of JAIUPC010000019.1, read as the reverse complement.
CGCCCTTTTCGGCGGCGACAAGCTCGGCCGCGACCACGGTGCCCCAGCAGACGCCCATCGCAACGCGCGCGCCGGTGAAAAGATCGGGCAGGGAGTTCGGAATGATGACATGGCGCATGATCTGCCATTTCGACGCGCCAAGCGAATAGGCGGCATGGATCTTCGATATCTTGACGCCCGACACCCCGGCCCGCGCAGCGATGGTCATGATCCAGAGCGCGGCAAGGAACAGAAGCACGATCTTGCCCGATTCCCAGATGCCGAACCAGATGATGACGAGGGGGATAAGCGCCAGGGGCGGCACCGGACGCATGAATTCCACGATCGGATCGAACCAGCCGCGGAACCAGTTCGACAGGCCCATCGCATAGCCAAGCGGAATCCCCACCAGAGAGCCGAGGAAGAAGCCCGCGAGCACCCGCATCAGCGAAGCCCCGAGATGGCCCCAGAGCGAGGTGTTCTGGTAGCCGTTCGTCGCGATGTCGATGAAGCGCTTGACGACAGCCTCGGGCGCGGGCAGCCAGATCGGCTCCATCTGCCAACCGTCGTCGGGTTCGAAGTTGAGCGATCCTTTCGTGGTCAACGCCACCTCACCGTCGGCGACCCTGACCTTTTCGTCGGCCACGACAGGCTTGCCGTCGATGGCCGTGATACGAAAGCCCGCATCCGCTCCGCCATCATCATTGGCGGCAGGCTTGATAAGCGCGCTGCGCCAGGCCTGGACGATGGCGCCGTCATCCTTGGCAAAACCCTCGCCGGGCGCCGGCACGGGCGTTTCGGGCTTGTCGCCCGCCCGCGTAACCCGGATATCGACCTTTGCCTCATCCGTGGCACCTGCGGCATTCTCGGCCGTGTAGGTAAAGCTCGTGTCGCCGGTGAAGGGCCCGGGAACGTGGACCGGCACCAGCTTCGACCCGGTGAAGGCGCCCCAGATCAGGAAGATTGCGGCGACCGAGATGACCGAGGCGACACGGTCGGGACGGATCGCGCTTTCGTCGCCGAAGGTCACGGTCTTGAGGCTGGTCAGGTCGTGCTTTTCGCCGCGCCGGGCGCGGACCAGCCGGACAATGACGTAGGAGCCGAGGAAGAGGAGAAGATAGAGGAAGAGAACGGTCATGCCGCCGCACCTTCGGAGCGTCCCATGATCTCTTCCTCCATGCCCCAGATCATCGACAGGATCTCTTCCCGCCGTTCGGCGAAGCCTTCGGATTTCTTCACCACGCGCAGGTCCTGGCCGACGCCGCGTTCGGCGAAGGGCAGGCGGTATTCGCGGAAGATGCGCCCCGGTCGCGGCGCCATGACAAGAAGCCTTTCGCCGAGAAGCAGCGCCTCTTCGACGGAATGGGTGATGAGAACCACAGTCTTGCCCGTCTCTTTCCAGAGCTTGAGGACAAGGCCCTGCATCTTCTCGCGCGTCAGCGCATCAAGGGCGCCGAGGGGTTCGTCCATCAGGATCACATCGGGGTCGTTGGCCAGGCAGCGGGCCAGCGCCACGCGCTGCTGCATGCCGCCGGAAAGCTCGTACACCGCCTTCTCCTTGAACTCGCGCAAGCCGACGGTTTCAAGAAGATGATCGGTGATCTTGTTGCGCTCGGCCTCGGGCATGCCCTTCATGCGCGGACCGAAGTCGACATTGCACCGCACGCTCATCCATTCGAAAAGCGCGCCCTGCTGGAAGACCATGCCGCGTTCCGGGCCAGGCCCGTTCACCGGCTTGCCGCCCAGCGTGACCTTGCCGTCGGTGGGCGCCAGAAAGCCTGCGAGGATGTTGAGAAGCGTGGTCTTGCCGCAGCCCGAAGGGCCGAGAACCGACAGAAGCTCACCCGGTTGGAGGTGAAGCGAGACGTTCTTCAGCGCCTGTACTGATCCGCCATCGGGCAGGTCGAAGCGCATGGAAATATTGTCGATGACGAGTCCTGTCATGTCCCTCTCGATCCGCGATGAAGAAACGGCCCGGAAACCTGGTTCCCGGGCCGCGAGGGAGAGGAGGCTTACATGCCCTTCACGGCTTCAAGGGGCGCCGTGCTGACCGCCGCGTCATAGGTGTCCCGTGCTGCGGGGATGGAGCCTGCATCGAGGAAGACCTGGCTGACGCCCTTCATGAAGGTCTGCGCGCCACCGCCGAGCCATTTCTCGGACAGCTGCACGTCGACCGAGGGGAAGACGAAGGTGGAGATGTCCTTCTTCGCGGTTTCAACGTCCATCCCGGCGTCCTTGGCGATGACCTCGATCATCTCGGCCTGCTTGGAGCCTTCGTTCCACATCGCATTGGCGTCTTCCGTGACCTTCATGAACTTCGCCGCGAGGTCGGGATTTTCGGCAACGAAAGCCGCCGGGGCCGAGATCACGTCGAAGACGAGGATGCCGAGCGCTTCCTTCTCGGCGCCGGTCAGAAGGACATTGCCGTGTTCCTTCATCCGGTTGAGACCGCCGCCATAGCCGCAGGCCATGTCGACAGCCCCCTGGGCGATCGCGGCGGCGCCGTCCGGCGGGGCCATGTCGACGATCTGCAACTTCGCGAGGTCGATGCCGAAATGGTCCATCTGCCGGAGGAAGCCGTAATGCGCGGCGGTGCCGAGCGGCACGGCGACCTTCTTGCCCTCGATCTCCTTGGCATTGTCCTTGGTGATCTCGAGGTCCGAGCGCACGACGCAGTTGTCATTCTCGGAATAGGAGACGGCAACGGCGATGGTCTGCAGGTCCTGCCCGGCCGAGGTTGCGACGACGAAGGGCGGCACGCCCTGGCTGACGGCGATCTGCACGTCGCCCGAGGCCATTGCCGCCGACATCGCGGTGCCGGTGTCGAAGGCGCGCCAGTTGACCTTCACGCCCATTTCGGTGTCGTAGGTGCCGTTGGCCTTGGCGTATTCGAAGGGCATCGGCCATTCCATGAAGTAGGCCACAGTGATCTCTTCGAGCGCCATCGCCGCCTGGCCGCCGGCCATGAATGCCAGCGCCGCCACGGTAGAAGTCAGCATCGTCTTACGCATTTAAGTCTCCCTGGTCTGCAAGGGTCGTCCATCGCCCCAGCTTATGGTTACTATGTTGCCGCTCCAGCTTGTGGCATATGACCAGATCGCGCAAGCAGGATAGCGCCAGATTTGGAGTTCACCCTGCGCAGGTGCCCAAGTCTGGACTGAAAGGAGGTCACCCACTGGACATACGGCAGCGACGGGTTTCATGATGTTTTCAGGCAAAGCCCGAATGCCGGCACTGCCGGCCCTTCGGGCGCGCGTTCCGGAAAGGCAAGGCACATGGACAGCACACGTTATTCGAACGACATCTCCGAAGTGGTCGAGGCCGACCGCGCCCATCTCTGGCATCACCTGATCCAGCACAAGCAGTTCGAGACCAACGACCCGCGCATCATCGTCGAGGGCAAGGGCATCCGGGTCTGGGACGCCAAGGGCAAGGAATTCCTCGACGCTGTCTCGGGCGGGGTCTGGACCGTGAACGTGGGCTATGGCCGCGAGACGATCGCCAAGGCGGTCTATGACCAGCTCATCAAGATGAACTATTTCGCCAATTCGGCGGGCTCGATCCCGGGGTCCATCTTCGCCAGGCAGCTGATCGAGAAGATGCCGGGCATGTCCCGCGTCTACTACACCAACTCCGGGTCCGAGGCCAACGAGAAGGCCTTCAAGATGATCCGCCAGATCGCGCACAAGCGTTACGGCGGCAAGAAGCACAAGATCCTCTTCCGCGACCGCGACTATCACGGCGGCACGCTTGCCACCATGTCGGCGGGCGGGCAGGACGAGCGTGTGATGCAGTACGGCCCGCTTGCGCCGGGCTTCGTCCGCGTGCCGCATTGCATGGAATACCGCCGCCAGGACGGCGCCCCGGTCGAGAATTACGGCGAATGGGCCGCGAACCAGATCGAGGAAGTGATCCTCCGCGAAGGCCCGGACACGGTGGGCGGCCTCTGCCTTGAGCCGGTGACGGCAGGCGGCGGCGTCATCACGCCCCCCGAGGGCTATTGGGAGCGGGTGCAGGAGATCTGCAAGAAGTACGATGTCCTTCTTCACATCGACGAGGTCGTCTGCGGCGTCGGCCGCACCGGCACCTGGTTCGGCTACCAGCACTACGGGATCAAGCCGGATTTCGTGACCATGGCCAAGGGCGTCGCCTCGGGTTACGCCGCCATCGCCTGCTGCGTCACCACCGAAGCCGTCTTCGAGATGTTCAAGGACGATGCCGCCGACCCGATGAACTACTTCCGCGACATCTCCACCTTCGGCGGCTGCACCGCAGGCCCGGCGGCGGCGATCGAGAACATGCGGATCATCGAGGATGAGGGCCTTCTCGCCAATACCGTGAAGATGGGCGACCGCGCCTTGGCGAACCTTCAGGCGCTGATGGAAAAGCACCGGGTCGTTGGCGACGTGCGCGGCAAGGGCCTTTTCCTTGGTGCCGAACTGGTCGTCGACCGCAAGACCAGGGAAGCGGTGGATGAAAAGCGGGTGCAGGCGGTTGTCGCCGACTGCATGGCACAGGGCGTCATCATCGGCGCCACCAACCGCTCGGTGCCGGGGCTGAACAACACGCTCTGCCTGTCGCCGGCGCTGATCGCGACGCCCGACGACATCGACGAGATCACCGGCGCCATCGACAAGGCGCTGACGCGGGTCTTTTCGTAAAGGGCCTCGCCCCGGACCAGGTCCGGGGCGACCCGCAGGGGGGGCGCCCCCGCAGGGTCATTCAGTGCAAAAGGGAAGGGGCGGGCAGGCTCTACTTCGCTGCGCGGCAGGATGCGGCGATGGCGCCGGTAGCCCCGGCGCAGCGAAGCCAGATGTCGAAGTACTGTCCCGACGACATCTGCTTGTAGTCGCGCAGCGCCTCCGCCCAGCCAGGCACATCGCGCATCAGTTCATACCAAGAGAACGTAGACGCATCGACGAAGTCGGTGCCCTTGTGGATCGCAAGGATATCGGGCTGCCCCTTGACGAGATCGTCGACATTCTCCTGCCGCGAACGGTCGAGAATTGCAGTCAGCTGGTCGCACCGCTCCTTGTCGACCGCGCAGTCGGTGTCGCGCAGACCGTTCAGCGCGCCGGGTATGAGCCAGGCATGAGGATAGCGGCTGGTCCAGCGGGTATGCAATGCCAGCGCAACCGGTGGCCCGGGCATGACCTGAGTCGAAAGGACCATGAGGCCATCCGGCTTCCACGTCGGATCAGTCTGGGCAAGCAAGGCATTCACATAGCCGTTCTGGTACGGGCCAAAGAGAGCGACGCGGAAAGCGGTCAGGGACAAGCCGATGCAGGCGGCCATCGCCAGGGGAGTGAAGTTCCGCGCATGGACGAGTACCCAGAAGGCGGTTATCGCGGCGAAAGCGGTAAAGGGAACAAGATGATAGGGGAACCCGTTCCACTGCAGGAGGTAGCTGCAAAGTCCGGCAAGCGTGGCGGCGGAGAGCACGCCGATCCCCTGCAGTTCCGGGCGGCAAACAAGCAGAAAAGCTGCAAAAGGCAGGAACGGAAGAGCCCGATAGGCGAGTACCCGGTATAGCACCTCATCGGAAAGCGCGATCGTACCGTAAACGCTGCGCGCGACCGGGATCACATCGCTGAAGTATTCCGGATGCATCGCATAGGCCGCTGCGACATAGGCGATGCCGACCATGAACATCGTCAAGTTGCCGAGCGACAGCACGGGGCGCGGTGAACGGGCCGACAGCACCTGCCAAATGGTGACCGAGAGTGGCAGCAACAGGAAGTATGGTTTGAGGCAGATGCCCACCGCCGCAACCGCCGCGAGCGCCACGGTGACAAGAGGTGGCAGCGGCTCCCGCCGCGGCAACTGCGCCAAGAGCCAAGGTGTCGCGAATATCACCAAAACATGCTCGCGCTGACCGACGTCGGGCAGCGCGGGAAGGAAGAGTGCGAGCGCCACTCCGAAAAGGAACACCAGGCGCCGTGGAGCCGGCAGATCGTCCTGCAACGATAGGATTGTCCAACTGGCCAACAGGCTGAAGAACATCCAAACGCAGATCATCACCGAAACTGCATTCTCATCGGCAATACCCGTCAGGTCGGCGAGGAGCAGCGCCGGCGCCGTGAGATAGAAGTTGAGCGGCGGGTTGACCTCGTAGATGTCGACATAGAGTCGCGCGCCGCCCAGCCATTCGCGTGTGGCGATCAGGTACCAGGCCACATCGTGGTTGACGGTGCGCCCCCAGAGAAAACCGAGAACCAGCGCGGAGAAAACTAGCGCCCCTGCAGCCGCGACCAGTGTCGCAGTTGGCCACGCTTTGTTGCGGGCCAGGCCAGAGACCTGCTCCTGCATCGCTGAAGAGGTTGTGTCGCTCACTGGTTACCCCCGCCGGTACGGTCCGGCCACATGGCCCGACCATTTGGGCAGGAATGAGGCCCGCCACGAAGTTTTCGTCAAGATGGCGCGCCAGCGCCCCGGGGCTTGACGGCGGAGCCGGTTTTGGATGCCATAGGTCCAGATGCCGCCGCGCGCATAGGGCCAGCAATGTCGATCCCCGCCGAAGCCTTCTTCCTGACCGCCGGGTTCAACGGCACCCTGCAGCAGGAAATCCAGCAGATGGTGGCCGAGGGCATCCTGCGCGGCCGCTTCCGTGCGGGCGAGAAGATGCCGTCGAGCCGGGGCCTTGCCCGCCATCTCGGCGTCAGCCGGATCACCGTGACGCTGGCCTATACCGAGCTGGTCTCGGGCGACTATCTCACCTCGCGCGGGCGGTCGGGCTATTTCATCTCCGACACCGCGCCGCGCCCGCCGGAGTTCAAGCCGGTCGACGCGCCGCGCCGCGAGGGGGTCGACTGGGCGGCGCTGATCGGCGGGCGTTTCACCCGCCATGCATTGCCAGCAAAGCCCGAGGATTGGCGGAGCTACCCGTTTCCCTTCATTTACGGGCAGGCGGATGCAGCACTTTTCGACCATCAGAACTGGCGGCAATGCGCGCTCCGCGCCCTCGGGCGTCGCGATTTCGAGGTTCTGACCGACGACTTTTACGAACGCGACGACCCGATGCTGGTCGAATACATCGTGCGCAACATCCTGCCCCGGCGCGGCATCGCTGCCCGGCCCGAGGAGGTGCTTCTGACCATGGGGGCGCAGAACGCGCTCTGGATCGCGGCAGAGGTGCTGACCGGGCAGGGCACGCGGGTGGCGGTGGAGAACCCCTGCTATCCGGGGCTCCGCGCCATCCTCGGCCAGTTGGGCGCCACGATCCTGCCGGTCAACGTGGATGAGGAAGGCCTGCCGCCCGAAGCCGTGCCGGAGGGCGTCCGCGCGGTATTCACGACCGCGAGCCATCATTGCCCGACCAATGCCACCATGCCGATCAAGCGGCGGGCGGCCCTTCTGGAACGGGCGGTGGCGGAGGATTTCCTCATCATCGAGGACGACTACGAATTCGAGATGTCGTTCCTGAAGCCCGCCGCCCCGGCGCTGAAATCGCTCGACCGCGAAGGGCGGGTGATCTACGCGGGCTCCTTCTCGAAGTCGCTCTTTCCGGGGCTGAGGCTCGGCTATCTCGTCGCCTCGCAGGGCTTCATCCGCGAGGCGCGGGCGCTTCGGGCCGCGATGCTGCGCCACCCGCCCGGCCATATCCAGCGCACGGTCGCCTATTTCCTGTCGCTCGGCCATTACGACGCGCTCATCAACCGGCTCAATCAGGCCTACAAGCGCCGCCGCACGGTGATGGATGAGGCCATCGCGCAGGAGGGGCTTGAGATAGCCGGGCGCGGCGCCTTCGGCGGGTCAAGCTTCTGGATGCGGGGGCCGGAGGCGGTGGATACCGACCGGCTGGCACAGGATCTTCGCGCCAAGGGCGTGCTGATCGAGCCGGGGCGGCTCTTCTTCGATCCGCCGACGGCGCCGGGCAACTACTACCGTCTCGCCTATTCCTCGATCGCGCAAACACGCATTCCCGAAGGCATTGCGCTCATCGCCGGGGCCTTGCGCGCGTCTGGACATAAGAGGCCGTGAGGACTGGCCCTATTGGGCCAATGCCTGCGCGCCGTAGAAGAAAAGCGAAACTGCGACAGCGAAGGAGACCGGCAATGAAGATGACCACGGAAGAGGCATTCGTGAAGGTGCTGCAGCGCCACGGAATCGAACATGCCTTCGGGATCATCGGCTCGGCCTTCATGCCGATCTCGGACATCTTCCCGAAAGCCGGCATCCAGTTCTGGGACTGCGCCCATGAAGGGTCCGGCGGGATGATGGCCGACGGCTTCACCCGCGCCTCCGGCAAGATGTCGATGATGATCGCCCAGAACGGGCCGGGCATCACCAACTTCGTGACCGCCGTGAAGACCGCCTACTGGAACCATACGCCCTTGCTTTTGGTGACGCCGCAGGCCGCGAACAAGACCATCGGGCAGGGCGGCTTTCAGGAAGTCGAGCAGATGGCGCTCTTCAAGGACATGGTCTGCTATCAGGAAGAGGTGCGCGATCCTGCCCGCGTGGCCGAAGTGCTGAACCGCGTGATCCTTCAGGCCAAGCGCCAGTCGGCGCCGGCGCAGATCAACTTCCCCCGCGATTACTTCACGCAAGTCATCGACATCGACATGCCCGCCATGGTCGAGTTCGAGCGGCCTTCGGGCGGGGATGAGGCGATTGCCGAAGCGGCGAAGCTTCTGAGCGAGGCGAAATTCCCGGTGATCCTGAACGGCGCCGGCGTCGTCATCGGCGGCGCGATCCCGGCCTCGATGGCGCTGGCCGAACGGCTCGATGCGCCGGTCTGCGTCGGCTACCAGCACAACGACGCCTTCCCCGGCTCGCATCCTCTCTTTGCCGGCCCTCTGGGCTACAACGGCTCGAAGGCCGGGATGGAGCTGATCCAGAAGGCCGATGTTGTGCTGGCGCTCGGCTCCCGCCTCAACCCCTTCTCGACGCTACCGGGCTATGGGCTCGATTACTGGCCGAAAGAGGCGAAAATCATCCAGGTCGACATCAACCCGAACCGCATCGGCCTGACGAAGAAGGTCGCCGTCGGGATCGTCGGCGATGCGAAGAAGGTGGCGGAAGGCATCCTTTCGCGACTTGCCGACACGGCCGGAGATGCTGGAAGAGCGGACCGCAAGGCGCTGATCGCCAAGACGAAATCGGCCTGGGCGCAGGAACTGACCTCGATGGACCACGAGGCGGACGATCCCGGCACCACCTGGAACCAGCGCGCCCGGAAAGCCAAGCCCGAGTGGATGAGCCCGCGGATGGCCTGGCGCGCGATCCAGTCAGCTCTGCCGAAAGAGGCGATCATTTCGTCGGACATCGGCAACAACTGCGCCATCGGCAATGCCTATCCCTCGTTCGAGGCGGGGCGGAAGTACCTGGCACCCGGCCTTTTCGGCCCCTGCGGCTATGGATTGCCGTCCATCGTCGGCGCCAAGATCGGCTGCCCGGATGTGCCGGTCGTCGGCTTTTCCGGCGACGGCGCCTTCGGCATCGCGGTGACGGAACTGACCGCCATCGGCCGCAAGGAATGGCCGGCCATCACCATGGTCGTCTTCCGCAACTACCAGTGGGGCGCGGAAAAGCGGAACTCGACGCTCTGGTATGACGACAACTTCGTCGGGACCGAACTGGACACGGATGTGAGCTATGCCGGCATCGCCAAGGCCTGCGGCTTGCAGGGCGTGCAGGCCAAGACGATGGACGAATTGCGTGACGCGCTGGCCAAGGCCATCGACGACCAGATGAAGCATGGCAAGACGACGCTGATCGAGGCCATGATCAACCAGGAACTGGGCGAGCCCTTCCGCCGTGACGCGATGAAGAAGCCGGTCGCGGTGGCGGGGATCGACCCTGCCGACATGCGGCCGCAAAAAGGGGCGTGATGGCGCTGGACCTGTCGCTGGCGGCGACGGTCTGGATGGCGGTCGCCATTCTGGTGGCCGCCTTCATCCGGGGCTATTCCGGCTTTGGCTATTCCGCCATCGTCATCGCGGCGGCGGGTGTGGTCACGAACCCGCTGCATTTCGTCGCCACCGTGGTGATCCTCGAATCCGCGATGAGCCTTCAGGCCATGCGCGGCATCGGCCCGAGCATCGACTGGAGCCGCGTCTGGCTGATGCTCGCCGGGGCGGCCGTCGGGCTGCCGCTTGGGCTTTGGGCGCTGACCGGCGTCAGCGAGACGACGGCGCGGGCGCTGATCTCGGGCTACATTCTCCTCATGTGCGGCGTGTTGCTCGCCGGATGGCGGCTCGGCCGCGAGGTCCGGGGCGGCGGCAATCTGGCTGTAGGATTGGTCTCGGGCGTGGCCAATGCGCCCGGCATGGGCGGCTTGCCGGTCGCGGCCTTCTTTGCCGCGCAGCCGATGGCGGCGGCGACCTTCCGCGCCACGCTCATCGCCTATTTCCCGCTCCTCGACCTCTATGCCGCGCCGCTTTACTGGTGGCATGGGCTCATCGGCTGGCACACGCTCTGGATTGCGCTCGCCGCCTTGCCGCTGACCTTCCTCGGCAACTGGCTCGGCAGCCGGCATTTCCTGAAGACCGACCCCGGCGACTTCCGCCGCTTCGCCATCCTGCTTCTGGCGGGGCTTGCGAGCTTGGGGCTTGTCAGGGCGGTTCTGGGATGAGTGAGATGGGCGAAACGAGTGGAGCCTCATGAGATGCGCGAGCCCTTTCCCTTCTTGACCGCCGCCCAGCCGGTCGCGCCGCCCGGCCTTCTGGCCCGCGCGAAAACCTTCCCGCCGCCGCGCGTGGCGCTGGTCAACGCCGGGGCCGCCTTTCCGCTGCAAGGCATGCGCGAGGCGGCGGATGCTGGCCTTGCCCGGCCGATCCTGATCGGCGACCGCGCCAAGATCGAGGCTGTCGCTGCCGAGATCGGCTGGGACATCTCAGGCGTTCCCCTGATCCACGCCCCGCGCGAAACCGCCGGACCCGAGGCCGCGCGGCTGGCGCGAGACGGCGAGGCCGATGCGATCATGAAGGGGCAGATCCATTCGACGAGCTTTCTCAAGGCGCTGCTGCCGTCCGCGGTCGGGCTTCGCGACCGGGAAACACGCTGCGGCCATGTCTTTCACATCACGGTTCCCGGCCACGAAAGGCCACTTCTTCTGACCGATGGCGCGCTGAATGTGGAGCCATCCGTCGAGATCCGGCAGGCCTGCCTGACCCATGCCGTGCGGCTTGCAGCGCTCCTTGGGCTTGAGCGGCCCAAGGTCGGTCTCCTCGCCCCGTCCGAGGATGTGACCGCCTCGATCCCCAATACCGGCGAGGCCGCCGCTATTGCCGCCTGGGCCAAGACCGCGCTGCCCGAAGCGCTGGTCGAAGGACCGATGGCGCTCGACCTGATCTTTTCGCGTGCCGCTGCCGAGGTGAAGGGCTTTGCCTCGGACGTTGCCGGGGATGCCGATATCATGCTGGTTCCGAACGTCACCACCGGGAATGCCGTCTTCAAGCTGATAGTCCTTGGCATGGCGGCCTGTGCCGGCGGGCTGGTGATGGGGGCGAAGGTGCCGCTTCTCCTCACCTCCCGCTCGCAGGACGCCGCCGCGCGGCTGGCTTCGGTTGCCCTCGGCGCCATCGTCGCGGGGGCGCGATGATCTTCGTCGTTAACGCAGGCTCCTCCTCGATCAAGGTGGCACTCTTTGGGGCCGGCGATGTGCCGGTTCTCACCGGCATGGTCAGCGAGATCGGCGGCGCCTCTCGCCTGACCGTGGGCGAGGTGACGCGGGAGGCAGAGGCCGCGACGCACGAGGCGGCGCTGGCGCTTCTCCTCGACGGCTTCGCTGGAGCAGGTCATCCGCTGTCGAGGTTCGAGGCGGCTGGCCACCGGGTCGTGCATGGCGGCGCCGCGCTGACCGCGCCGGTTCGGGTGGACGGCGAAGTGCTGGCCGCGATCGAGGCGGCGGCTCCGCTCGCCCCCCTCCACAACCCCCACAACCTTTCCGCCATCCACGCGCTGATGCGGCTCGCGCCGGATCTGCCGCAGGTCGCCTGCTTCGACACAGCCTTCCATGCCACCAGTCCCGAAGTCGCCTGGCGCTACGCCTTGCCGCCCGCCGAGGCGGCGCGGGGGCTGCGCCGCTTCGGCTTCCACGGGATTTCCTATGAAAGCATGACGCTCCGCCTGCCGGAGATGTTGGGGTATCTGCCGCCCCGCGTTCTTGCCCTTCACCTCGGCAACGGTGCCTCCCTCTCTGCCATCAAGGATGGCCGCTCGGTCGCCACGACGATGGGCTATTCGCCACTCGACGGGCTGACCATGGGTACGCGGACCGGCGCCATCGACGGCAACGCCGTGCTGAGGCTGGCCGAGATCCACGGCATCGACGGTGCCGCGCGTATCCTCAACCGCGAAAGCGGGCTTCTTGGCCTCGGCGGGCATTCCGACATGCGGGCGCTCCGCGCAGCAGGAACGCCCGAGGCCCGCTTTGCCATCGACCATTTCGCCTATTGGGCCATCCGCCATTCCGGCTCGATGATCGCCGCGATGGGCGGGCTCGACTGCGTCGCCTTCACCGGCGGCATCGGCGAGAACGACCGGTCGATGCGGGCGGCGATCTGCGATGGCCTTGGCTACATGGGCGTCACGGTCGATCCCGCCGCGAACGAAGCCAACGCGGCCCGGATCGACAGGGGCGGCCCCGCCGTCGTGATCGTCCCTGCCGCAGAAGAGGCGCATATCGCGCGGGCGACGGCGGCGATCATCGGTACCGGGACATAGGTCTTGCAATGAGCGTCAAAGGCGGAGAACGTTCCGCGAAACGGGCAGGGTAGGGAACGGATGGGCTATCAACAGCCGGAACTGGACACGTCGCCGAAGGTCTCGGACGAGGTGCGCAAGACCACCTGCTACATGTGCGCCTGCCGCTGCGGGATCAATGTCCACCTGACGTCGGGCAAGGTCAGTTACATCGAAGGCAACCGCGACCACCCGATCAACAAGGGCGTCCTCTGCGCCAAGGGGGCGTCGGGCATCATGCAGGTCACGGCCCCGTCACGCCTTCGCGCGCCCTTGCGGCGCGTCGGGCCGCGCGGGTCGGGGGCGTTCGAGGAAATCTCATGGGATGAGGCGCTGGGCCTTGCCGTGCGCTGGCTCGCGCCCTTGCGCGCCAAGGCGCCGGAAAAGCTCGCCTTCTTCACTGGGCGCGACCAGAGCCAGAGCTTCACCAGCTACTGGGCGCAGGCCTTCGGGACGCCCAACTACGCGGCGCATGGCGGCTTTTGTTCGGTCAATATGGCGGCGGCGGGCATCTACACGATGGGCGGCGCCTTCTGGGAATTCGGCCAGCCCGACTGGGACAGGACCAAGCTCTTCATCCTATTCGGCGTGGCCGAAGACCACGACAGCAACCCGATCAAGATCGGCCTCGGCAAGCTGAAGGCGCGGGGTGCGCGCGTCATCGGCGTGAACCCGGTCCGCTCCGGCTACAATGCCGTGGCCGATGACTGGTACGGCATCACGCCAGGCACCGACGGCCTTCTGATCCTGTCGCTGATCCATGAGCTTCTGAAAGCCGGCAAGATCGACCTCGATTACCTCGCGCGCTGGACCAACGCGCCCTGCCTGATCGAAGAGGCGGAGGGCGAGGAAAAGGGGCTGATGCTGCGCGACATACTCGGCAAGCCGCTGGTCGTCGACAGGCTGAGCGGCAACCTCGTGCCCTTCGACACGCCCGGCATCAGGCCTGACATCGCCGCGGTCAGGAACGGCAACCGGACGGTGTTCCAGCACATGGCGGAACGCTACCTCGCGCCCGACTACGCGCCCGAGGCGGTGGCCGAACGCTGCGGCATCGACGCCGGCCGCATCCGCGCGCTTGCCGCCGAGATCGCCCATGCGGCCTTCGACGAACCCGTGGTGCTCGACCGGCCCTGGACCGATTTCCGCGGCGAGCGGCATGAGCGGATGATCGGCCGCCCTGTCACCTTCCACGCCATGCGCGGAATATCGGCGCATTCGAACGGCTTTCAGACGGCCCGCGCGCTCCATGTCCTGCAGATCCTGCTTGGCAGCGTCGAGACGCCGGGCGGCTTCCGTTTCAAGCCGCCCTATCCGAAGCCCGCCTTCGCCCATCCGACCCCGCATTCCTACTTCATGCCCGGCCGCCCGCTTGACGGCCCCCACCTCGGCTTCCCGCATGGGCCCGAGCATCTGGCGCTGAAGCTTGACGACCAGACGCCAGCGCGGATCGACAAGGGCTTCACCTGGGAAAACCCGCTGTCGGCGCATGGCCTCATGCATATGGTCATCCCGAATGCCCATGCCGGCGATCCCTACAGGATCGACACGCTGATGCTCTACATGGCGAACATGTCGTGGAACTCCTCCATGAACACCGCTGCCGTGATGGCGATGCTGACCGACAAGGACGAGGACGGCGAATACAAGATCCCGCGCATCATCTATTCGGACGCCTATGCGTCAGAGATGGTGGCCTATGCCGACCTGATCCTGCCCGACACCACCTATCTGGAACGGCACGACTGCATCAGCCTTCTGGATCGCCCGATCTGCGAGGCGGATCATGCTGCCGACGCGATCCGCTGGCCGGTGACGGAGCCTGACCGCGATGTGCGCGGCTTCCAGTCGGTGCTGGTGGACCTTGCCGGGCGGCTTGGCCTGCCGCCCTTCGTCACCAAGGAGGGCAAGCCCAGGTACCGCGACTATGCCGATTACATCGTCAACCACGAACGGCGCCCCGGCGTCGGCCCGCTGATGGGCTTTCGCGGTGACGGTACGGCAGTCGGGCGCGGTGCGCCGAACCCCGCGCAGATCGAGCGCTATATCGAGAACGGCGGCTTCTTTCAGGCCGAGGTGCCGGAAGGGGCGGCCTTCTTCAAACCCTGGAACGCCGCCTATCAGGACTGGGCCGTTGCCATGGGGTTCTACGACCAGCCGCAGCCCTATATCTTCCAGCTTTACGCCGAGCCGATGCGCCGCTTCCAGCTTGCCGCCGAGGGCTATCACGAACGCCAGCCGCCGGACCGCCTCCGCGACCGCATCAAGGCGACGATGGACCCGCTGCCGATCTGGTATCCGCCCTTCGGCGATGAGGTTGGCGCGGAGTATCCGCTCCACGCGCTGACGCAGCGGCCGATGGCGATGTATCATTCCTGGGGCTCGCAGAACGCCTGGCTGAGGCAGATCCACGGGATGAACCCGCTTTATGTTCCGACGAAGGTCTGGGAGGCGCATGGCTTTGCCGAGGACGACTGGGCGCGCGTGACCTCGCCCAATGGCGAGATCACGGTGCCGGTCGCGCATATGGCGGCTCTCAATGAAAACACGGTCTGGACCTGGAACGCCATCGGCAAGCGCAAGGGGACATGGGCGCTTTCGCCGGATGCGCCGGAAGCGACGGAGGGGTTTCTTCTCAACCACCTCATCAGTGAATTGCTGCCGGAAAAGGGCGACGGACAGCGCTGGCTCAACTCCGATCCGATCACCGGGCAGGCGGCGTGGTTCGACCTCCGCGTCAGGATCGAGAAGGTAGAGGCGCAAGCAGAGGCGCAGCCCGCCTTCGGGCCGATACCGTCGCCGGTGCCGCCTGCGAAAAGGAACCGGCCATGACCGCGCTGCCGCCGCCTTCGGCGAAGAAACTCGGGCTGGTGATCGACCTTGACACCTGCGTCGGCTGCCATGCCTGCGTCACCGCCTGCAAGGGCTGGAACGATCAGGGCTATGGCGCGCCGTTGTCGGACATGGAGGCTTACGGATCAGCGCCTTGCGGGACGTTCCTCAACCGGGTTCACAGCTATGAGGTGCAACCCGAGGACGCGGCTCCACAAATCATAAACTTCCCGCGATCCTGCCTCCACTGCGACAACGCCCCTTGCGTCACCGTCTGCCCGACCGGCGCGAGCTACAAGCGCGCCGAGGACGGGATCGTCCTTGTCAACGAAAGCGCCTGCATCGGCTGCGGCCTTTGCGCCTGGGCCTGCCCCTATGGCGCGCGGGAGCTGGATGCCGAAGCGGGGGTGATGAAGAAGTGCACCCTCTGCGTCGACCGCATCTATAACGATAACCTGCCGGAAGAAGACCGGGTGCCGGCCTGCGTCCGGACCTGCCCGACCGGGGCGCGGCATTTCGGCGACCTCGGCGACCCCGACAGCGCCGTCAGCCGCCTTGTCGCCGAACGCGGCGGCTATGACCTGATGCCCGAGATGGAGACGAAGCCGGTGAACAAGTACCTGCCGCCGAGGAAGAAGGGCGCGGTGGAAGCCTCGCCATTGGCGCCGCTTCTCGACGTGCAGGCGACCGGCTTTGCCGGGTGGCTCGACCGGCTGCTGGAGAAGTTCTGATGCATCCGGCCCCTTCCGTCGTCCTCTTCACCGTCCTCTCCGGCATGGGCTTTGGCCTTCTGGCGCTCCTCGGCCTGGGCGCGGCCCAACCTCACGGTCTTGCCGCATTCCTCCACTGGGGGCTTGGCTACGGGCTGGCGGTCGGCGGCCTGATGGCCTCGACCTTCCACCTTGGCAATCCGCAGCGCGCGCTCCGCGCCTTCACCCAGTGGCGGACAAGCTGGCTGAGCCGCGAAGGCTGGGCTGCGGTCCTGACGCTTCTGATGCTGGCGCCGGTTGCGCTGGCCGCGATCCTCGGTGCCGTCCTGCCGCCGTTCTTCGGTGCAACAGGGGCCGTGATGGCGCTGCTGACGGTCTATTGCACCGCGATGATCTACGCCCAGCTGAGGACCGTGCCGCGCTGGAACCACTGGATCACGCCGGTCCTGTTCCTGCTCTTCGCCCTGACCGGGGGCGCGATCCTGACCGGGCGGAGCGGCTTTGGCGTGATCATGGCTATCCTCCTCGGGGTGGCACTCTACTGGTCCTTCCGGCGCGGAGACGGTGCTTTCGCAGCGAAGGGCGCGACCATCGGTACGGCTACCGGCCTTGGCGCGCTGGGTGAGGTGCGGCAGTTCGCGCCGCCCCATACCGGGGGCAATTACCTGATGAAGGAGATGATCTACCACGTCGGGCGCAAGCACGTCAGCCGCCTGCGGATCGTCGCCATACTCTGCGCGAGCCTTTTGCCCGCCGCGATCCTCCTCTTCGTGCCGCCGCTGCCCTGGGTTCTGGCCGTGGCGGCGGCGATCCACCTTGTCGGCGCCTTCGCCGCCCGCTGGTTGTTCTTTGCCGAGGCGGAACATGTGGTCGGCCTCTATTACGATGCACGCTAAGGCGCCCGTTTTCGATTTCTGAAATTCGCGCTTCGGACTTTGGGGGAATCCTGAAGCACCGCTTGCCGTGATGGCGACGAGCCGGGCATGACAGGCAAGGCCGTTGCGACCGGATGCCGCTCTGTGATGATCGAGGATCATTTTGCCTGCGTATTTGCGCGGGCCTCACCCCCGCCCGGTCGTCCAAAGCGACCGGGCCGCGCCCGACCCGCCCCATGGGCG
The DNA here is from genome assembly GCA_020161655.1 of Pseudomonadota bacterium. Classification (GTDB taxonomy): domain Bacteria; phylum Pseudomonadota; class Alphaproteobacteria; order Rhodobacterales; family Rhodobacteraceae; genus Albidovulum. The sequence continues at coordinate 271,585 of JAIUPC010000019.1, read as the reverse complement.
GGCGCGATGGCGCCCCCCCTCGGGTCAGGCGCGGCCCTTCGTTTCGAACGGAGCAGCCTGCGGAGAATCGACGGTCTATCCCGCCGGGATCACCGCAAAGGAATCCCCAAGCCAGGGCGCCACGTCGCGGGCCGGCAGGATCAGGCGGTTGCGCATGATCTGGCGCAGCATGTTGGCGATGTCGCCGGCGATGGGCATGGTCCCGTCGGCGGGGGCGAAAAGCGAGATGGTACGCGACATGGCGGCAAGCGGCAGCGGGTAGAGCGCCACCTTGGCAAGGAAGACCCGCGCCCGGATCAGGGCCAGGGGCGTGGTGATGGAAAACCCAAGCCCCGCCGCCACCAGCGCCATGATCGACTGGTTGCTGTCGATCTCGAACCGGTCAGGAAGCGCGATGCGGTGCCGTGCCAGATGCGCCTCGATCTGCCGGCCCATCAGTTGTGCGCGGTCGTAGCGCAGGAAGGGCAGCGCCGAAAGTGCCTCCATCTCGCGGCCCTTCGGCACGGCAAAGTCGCGCGGCACGGCGAGCACGAAGGGATCGCGGAGAAGGGGGTGCTCCACCGCGCCCTCGACGGCATCCTGCGGGGCGGCGGCGATGACGATGTCCAGTTCCCGCGCCGTCAGCATCGCGGTGATCTTGTGGCTTGGCCCGGTCGTCAGGCTGAACTGGCAGTCCTTGAGGTTCTGACCAAGGGTGATCACGAGATCGGGCGTGATCTCGGCGTCGAAATCGTCGATGACGCCGAGCCTCAGATGGCCGATGCGGGCTATGTCGAGGACGGCAAGTTCCGCCTGCGCCTGACGAAGCTGGCTCATCGCGTCACGCGACCGTTTCAGGACCAGCCGCCCGGCGACCGTGAGCGTCAGCGGGCGGTGGGCGCGGTCGAAAAGTGCGGCGCCAAGTGCGGTTTCAAGATTGCTGATCTGCTGGGAGGCGGCGGGCAGGCTGAGGCCCAGCCGCCGCGCGCCATCGGCCAGCGTCCCGGCCTGCGCCACGGCGTCGAAAAGCTCAAGCGCGCGCAGGCTGACGCCCTTGGGGAAGGCTGGCATCGGGGTCTCCGGGCCGGTGGCGGATTTCAAAAAGGTGAACTCTGCCGGGTCTCGGGTCAAGCCCCGGCGCAAGGGAATGCGGGAAGGGCATGACGGATGGGCGCTGAATTCATCAAGCGGGCGAAAGATGAGGCAGAAGTGGCGGAGGCAGAGCTTCGCGCGCGGGTCGCCGCAATGCTGGCGCACCTGAGACGCGAAGGCGACGAAGCGGCGCTGGCCTTCGCGCGGGAGTTCGACGCCTGGACCGGCCCTGTCGTCGTTCCATCCGATGAGATCGCGGCGGCGGGCGATGACCTGCCGGATCAGCTCAAGGACGACATCCGCTATGCCCATGAAAACATCGCCGCCTTCGCCCGTGCCCAACGGGCGAGCATGAGCGAGACCGAGGTGGAACTGCGCCCCGGCCTTCGCGTCGGCCAGCGGCTCATTCCGGTCGCGGCGGTCGGGGCCTATGTGCCGGGCGGGCGCTATTGTCACATTGCTTCCGCGCTGATGACGGTGACGACGGCGCGCGAGGCGGGTGTCGGTCATGTCGCCGCTGCAACGCCGCCGCGCCGGGGTGGCGTGCCGGCTGCGGTTCTTTACGCGCTGAACGTGGCGGGCGCGGACCGTATCCTTGCCCTCGGCGGGGTGCAGGGCATTGCCGCGCTGAGCTTCGGCCTTTTCGGCCTGCCGCGCGCCGACATGATCGTCGGGCCGGGGAACGCCTATGTGGCCGAAGCCAAGCGCCAGTTGTTCGGCGAGGTCGGCATCGACATGGTCGCGGGGCCGACCGATTGCCTTGTCATCGCCGATGCCACGGCTGACCCGGAGCTTGTGGCTGCGGACCTCGTGGGGCAGGCCGAGCACGGGCCGACCTCGCCGGTCTGGCTCGTCACCGATAGCCGCGACCTTGCGGCGCGGGTGGGCGCGTTGGTGCCGCGCCTGATCGCCTGCCTGCCCGAGGTCAACCGCGACGCCGCCGAGGCGGCATGGGGCGCGCGGGGCGAGATCATCCTGTGCAGCGACCGCGAGGCGATGGCGGCAGAAGCCGACCGGATCGCGCCCGAGCATCTGCATGTGCAGGCCGCCGATCTTGACTGGTGGCGTAGGCGGCTCCGGTCCTACGGCGCGCTCTTCCTCGGGGCCGAGGCGACGGTGGCTTTCGGCGACAAGGCCTCGGGCACCAACCATGTGCTGCCGACCTCGGGCGCTGCGCGTTATACCGGCGGGCTCTCGGTCCTGAAGTTCCTGAAGGCGGTGACATGGCAGGAGGTCTCGCCCGAGGCTTTGCGCGACCTTGCCGCCGTGACTGCGCGGATTTCGCGCTACGAGGGGATGGAAGGCCACGCCAGAAGTGCGGATATTCGGCTGGAGAAGTTCTTTCCGGACGAGACGTTCCGGCTGAGGTGATGCGATGCGGCTGGTGGGGATATTGGGCGGCATGGGGCCTGAGGCGACCGTGCTTCTGATGCGGAAGGTGATCGCCCTTCGCGCCGGAGGCGACGACGCGGATCATGTGCCCTTGCTCGTCCACCAGAACCCGCAGGTGCCAAGCCGCATCGCCGCGCTGATCGAGGGCACCGGCGAAAGCCCCGCGCAGGTGCTGGCCGAGATGGCGCGGGTGCTTGAGGCGGGCGGGGCCGAGGCGCTCGCCATGCCTTGCAACACCGCCCATGCCTATGGCGATGCGGTCCGGGCGGCGGCCCAAATCCCGTTCCTCGACATGATCGCGCTCAGCACGGCGGCACTGGCGGCGAAAGGCCGGCGGATCGGCATGCTTGCCTCGCCCGCCGTCCACCGGGCGCGGGTTTTCCATGCGGCCTTCGCCAAGGCCGGGCTAGTGATGGTCCTGCCCGATGAAGCGCCGCTCCTCGACCTCATCCGTACGGTCAAGTCGGGGCGGACGGGGGCCGCCGAAGGCGCGGCGCTGACCCGGCTGGCGGAGGGGCTGAGGGCGCAAGGTGCTGACCATATCGCCGTGGCCTGTACCGAACTGTCGCTCCTCACCCCGCATCTGCCCCAGGGTCTCCCATGGACCGATACGCTCGACTGCCTCGCCGGGGCCATCGTCCAATTCTCGCTGACCGGCGATCTTCACGCTGCAAGCGATTGATCTTTGAAGGCTTTGCCCGGAAGGTTGGCGCCGACTCGGGGGAGTCCCCCTGAAAACCACCGGAGGAGCCATGACCCTGAAAGCGCTGGTCGTCGAGAAGGATGCCGAGGGCAAGACCCATGCCTCCGTCCAGGTGATCGAGGAAAGCCGCCTGCCGGAGGGTGAGGTGACGGTGGCGGTCGAGTATTCCACCGTGAACTACAAGGACGGGCTATGCATCGGGCCGGGGGCGGGGCTGGTCCGCGCCTATCCGCATGTGCCGGGGATCGACTTCGCCGGCACTGTTGAGGCCTCCACCGACCCGCGCTACAAGCCCGGCGACAAGGTCGTCCTGACCGGCTGGCGCGTAGGTGAGGCGCATTGGGGCGGCTATGCCCAGAAGGCGCGTGTCAGGGCCGACTGGCTGGTGCCCTTGCCGAAGGGCTTGAACACGCGGGCCGCGATGGCGGTCGGCACCGCCGGGCTGACGGCGATGCTCGCGGTTATGGCGCTAGAGGATCACGGGCTGAAGCCGGGGCAGGGGCCGGTTCTGGTGACGGGGGCCGCCGGCGGCGTCGGATCGGTCGCCGTGGCGATTCTCGCCGGGCTTGGCCATGAGGTGGCCGGTGTCACCGGGCGGCCGGAACAGGCCGACTACCTGAAAAGCCTCGGGGCCACCCAGATCGTGCCGCGCGAGGACTTTGCCGAGGTCACGAAGAAGCCGCTCGAAAGCGAAGTCTGGGCCGGCTGCGTCGATGCGGTCGCTGGCGTGATGCTCGGCCGGGTGCTGAAGCAGATGAAATACGGCGGCTCCGTCGCCGCCATCGGCCTTGCCGGAGGCGCCGCGATCGAAGGGGCGCTCATCACGCCCTTCATCCTCCGCGGCGTCAACCTTCTTGGCATCGACAGCGTGATGCAGCCCTATGCCAACCGGGTCCGCTCCTGGGAGAGGATCGCCCGCGACCTGCCGATGGCAAAGCTTGAGACGATGGTCGAGATGGCGACGCTGGCCGACCTGCCGCGCCTTGGGGCCGAGATCCTGCAAGGGCAGGTCCGGGGCCGCGTCGTCGTCGATTTGAACGCTTGATCAGGTGCGATGCTGCTGCCATGGCCGTGTCATGCGCGCGATGCTAGACTTGGCTGGGCAAAGGCGTTATGAGCGGGCCTGTTAGCGCTAACGCGAGCAGAAGCGAGGTACAGATGGTTTCGCGCGTGATCCCGGTCAAGACATTCGACCTCGTCATTTTCGGCGGCACCGGCGACCTTGCCCGCCGCAAGATCCTGCCGGGCCTGTATCGCCGCTATATCGCCGGCCAGATCCCCGAAGGTTCGCGCATCATCGGTGCTGCGCGGGCGGACCTGAACGATGAAGGCTTCCGTGCGCTGGCGACGCAGGCCATCGAGGAGTTCATCCCGGCGAAGGCGCGCGATGCCGCAACCGTCGCCCGCTTTGTCGAGCACATGCACTATGTCAGCGTCGATGCGACGGGCACCGGCGGCTGGAAGGAGCTTGCCAAGCTCGTCCGCAAGGATGTCGTGCAGGCCTTCTACTTCTCGGTCGCGCCCGCACTTTTCGGTGCGCTGGCCGAGCGGCTCCACAGCAACAAGATCGCCAATGAGCAATCGCGAATCGTCGTTGAAAAGCCCTTTGGCCGCGATCTCGAAAGCGCCCAGGCGCTGAACGCCACGCTGGCCGAGCATTTCGACGAAAGCCAGATCTACCGGATCGACCATTACCTCGGCAAGGAAACCGTCCAGAACCTGATGGCGGTCCGTTTCGCCAATATCCTGTTCGAACCCTTGTGGAACGGCCGCCATGTCGATCACGTCCAGATCACCGTGGCCGAAATCGTCGGTGTCGGCGGGCGCGGCGCCTATTACGACAAGTCGGGCGCCATGCGGGACATGGTGCAGAACCACATGATGCAGCTTCTCTGCCTGATCGCGATGGAAGCGCCCTACAAGTTCGACCCCGACGCGGTCAGGGACGAAAAGCTGAAGGTCATCCGGGCGCTTGAGCCGGTGAAGCCGGAAGAGATCGTGCGCGGCCAGTACCGTGCCAATCGCGACGGCAAGTCCTATGTCGAGGATTCGGAAAACCCTGCCTCGCTGACCGAAAGCTACATCGCGATGAAGGTCCATGTCGCCAACTGGCGCTGGGCCGGGACGCCTTTCTACCTGCGCACCGGCAAGAAGCTCAGGGCCCGCACCTCGGAAATCGCGGTGGTGTTCAAGGAGGTGCCGCATTCGATCTTCGGCGACAGCGAAGCCTGGCATGAGAACGTGCTGGCGATCCGGCTGCAACCGAACGAGGGCATGACCCTGTCGGTCATGATCAAGGAGCCGGGGCCGGGGGGCATGCGCCTGACCGAAGTGCCGCTCGACATGTCCTTTGCCGATGCCTTGGGTGATTCTGGGGCCGACATCCCGGATGCCTATGAACGGCTCATCATGGATGTGATCCGCGGCAACCAGACGCTTTTCATGCGCGGCGACGAGGTGGAGGCAGCCTGGGCCTGGACCGACCCGATCATCGACGGGTGGGAGGCGCGGGGCGACCGGCCGAAACCCTATGATCCCGGTTCGTCGGGGCCGGAGGATGCGCTTATGCTTCTCCACCGCGACGGCCGGAGGTGGCGGGAGCTGAAGGAATGAACCTCGTCGAATATCCCGATGCCGAGTTGATGATGTTCACGCTTGCCGACAAGCTGGCAAGCGACCTGGCCACGCAGCTTCGGGCAAACAAGGCGGCGAGCCTTTGTGTGCCGGGTGGCACTACGCCGGGGCCGGTCTTCGATGTGCTGTCCGGCGTCGGGCTCGACTGGGACCGGGTGACGGTGTTCCTGAACGATGAACGCTGGGTGCCGGAGACGAACCCCCGCTCCAACGGGCGTCTCCTGCGCCAGCGGCTTCTGACCGGGAAGGCGGCGGAAGCGACCTTCCTGCCGCTTTACGCCGACACGCCCGAACCCGAAGCCTCGGTCGAGGCGCTGGCGGCGGCGATTGCGCCGCATCTGCCAATTTCGGTCCTCCTCCTCGGCATGGGCGCGGACATGCACACCGCCTCGCTCTTTCCCGGCGCCGACCGGCTGGCCGAGGCGCTGGCGCCTGATGCCCCTGTCCTGATGCCGATGCGGGCGGAGGGCGCGGGCGAGCCGCGGATCACCCTGACGGCGCGGGTTCTGGCCGATGCGATGGCGATCCACCTGCTGATTACCGGCAAGGAAAAGCGCGCGGCCCTTGAGCGGGCCATGACGCTTTCGCCCGAGGAGGCCCCGGTCAGGGCCGTCCTTGACAATGCGACCGTCCACTGGGCGGCCTGAAGAACGAGGGAGTGGTTCAGGATGAGCCTTTGGAACGATCTGCAATACCATCACCGTGACACCATGGACCGCCATATCCTGAAATTGTTCGAAAATGAACATAGGGCGGCGGGCTTCAGCGTCACTCATGATGGTCTTTTGTTCGATTACTCTAAGACCGCGATGGACCCCCATGCCCGCGACCTGCTCATCCGGCTGGCCGAGTCTTCCCATGTCGGCGCCAGCGCCGAGGCGATGTTCAGCGGCCAGAAGATCAATGAGACCGAGGGGCGGGCGGTTCTTCACACCGCGCTTCGCAATCTTGATGGCAGCGTGACGGTCGATGGCCGCGACGTGATGCCCGAGGTCCGGGCGATCCATGCGCGGATGGAGGGTTTTGCCCGCGACGTGCGCGAAGGCCGCTTCAAGGGGCAAGGCGGCAAGATCACGGATATCGTCAACATCGGCATCGGCGGGTCCGACCTTGGTCCGGCGATGGCGGCCATCGCGCTGTCCCCTTACGCAGACGGGCCGCGCGCGCATTTCGTCTCGAACGTCGATGGCGCGCATGTCCATGACGTGCTGAAACCGCTGAATCCGGAAACCACGCTCGTCATCGTCGCCTCGAAGACCTTCACCACCATCGAGACGATGACCAATGCCGAGGCCGCACGGCGCTGGATGGCGGCGAAGGTCAAGGACCCGGCGGCGCAGTTTGCCGCCGTCTCGACCTCGCTCGACAAGACCGGCGCCTTCGGCATTCCGGCGGCCCGCGTCTTCGGGTTCGAGGATTGGGTCGGCGGGCGATATTCGATGTGGGGGCCGATCGGCCTGTCGCTGATGATCGCCATCGGGCCGGAGAATTTCGGCGATTTCCTCAAGGGCGGCGCGGCGATGGACGCGCATTTCCGCGACGAGCCCTTTGCCCAGAACATGCCGGTGATGCTCGCCCTTGTCGGCATCTGGCACAATCAGATCTGCGGCTATGCCACCCGTGCGGTCCTGCCTTACGAACAGCGCCTCGCGCGGCTTCCGGCCTATCTCCAGCAACTTGAGATGGAGAGCAACGGCAAGCGCGTGGCGATGGACGGGGCGGACCTGACCGAACATTCCGGCCCCGTTGTCTGGGGCGAGCCGGGGACGAACGGCCAGCATGCCTTCTACCAGCTCATCCATCAGGGCACGCGGGTGATCCCGTGCGAATTCATGCTGGGGCGCGAGGGGCATGAGCCTGATCTCGCCGCCCAGCACCGGCTTCTTTCGGCGAACTGCCTTGCGCAGTCCGAAGCGCTTCTGCGCGGGCGCAGCCTTGATGAGGCGCGGGGGATCATGGCGAAGAAAGGCCTGACGGGGGATGAGCTTGACCGGCAGGCGCGGCACCGCGTCTTCCCCGGCAACCGGCCTTCGACGACGCTTCTTTACCCCAAGCTCACGCCTTACGTCCTCGGCCAGATCGTGGCGCTTTACGAACACCGGGTCTTTGTCGAAGGCGTGATCCTCGGGATCAATTCCTTCGACCAGTGGGGGGTGGAGCTGGGCAAGGAACTGGCCCTCGCGCTCGACCTGGTGCTGAAGGGCGAAGACGACGGCGCGGTCAAGGATGGCTCGACCCGCCAGTTGGTCGCCTATCTGCGCGGCTGAAAGGTAGCGCAGTCCCGGACTTGATCCGGGACCGCGTTCTTTGCAGTCAGTCCGCCAGCCCGTCGGTCAGGAACATCGCGCAGCCGGTCAGCGCGAGGTAATCGTCTTCGACGATGGAGACCGCGAATTCGTTCATGAAGTCCGAAAAGCGGCCCTTGTCGCAGAAGGCGGCCTCAAACCCGAAGGGGTCGTAGAAGGCGGTGAAGGCGCGGGCGACGCCGCCGATCAGGTAGATGCCGGCATAGGGCACGTGGATCAGCGCGAGGTCGCCCGCCACAGCACCGAGAAGGCAGATGAAGTTGCGGCCCGTCGCCATGACCACGGCATCCTTGCCCTCGGCCATTGCCGCCATGATCTCGGCGGCCTTCAGCTGCGTCGAAATTCCGGCCTCGCTGGCGTGATAGGCATAGAGCCGTTCCAGGCCCCGGCCGGAAAGCACATCCTCGACCCCGGCAAAGCCATGCGCCTTTTCGACATGGCGCATCAGCGCGAGGTCGGCTTCCGAGCGGACCGGCAGCGTGACATGACCGCTTTCGGAAGGGGCGACGAGGCGTCCACCCGGCGCATGGTGGACGGGGGCCGAGTTGAAGCCGGTGCCGACGCCGATCACCAGCCGCGAGGCGCGGGTGCGACTGGTCGCCGGGCGCGCGATCAAGGGGCGCACGGCGCCGGGGCTGAGCGCGTCAAGCCCGTGGCCCTGCGCCTGCAGGTCATTGAGAACCGCGACCCGTCCGGCGCCGGTCGCCTCAGCGACGCTGGAGCCATCGATGTACCAGTCGAGGTTGGTCATATGCGCGACGCCATTGTCCACAGGGCCGGCAACGGCAACGCAGGCCCCGCCGATGCCGGGCGTGCCCGCTTCGGCGAGATAGCGCGTCAGGACCTCGCCCAAGCCGCCATGTTCTGCATTGGCGTAGCGGCGGATGGAGCCGCGGTCGATCTCGGCCCCGTCGGCAAGCGAGACCCGGGTGTTCGTTCCGCCGATGTCGGCGACCAGTGATATCGTCATGTAAGCCTTTGCCTGCCTTTTGCTTGTCGTGTCATGCTGCGGTCAGGGCCGCGGCGATTGCGTGATAGGAAGCTTTCGGGTGGCGCTCCATCGTGTCCATGTCGACATAGATCAGCCCGAACCGGCGGTCGTAGCCGAAGGCCCATTCGTAATTGTCGAGAAGCGACCAGTAGAAGAAGCCCCGGATGTCGTCGCCGGCGGCGATGCGTTTTTTCACCACATCGAGGTGACGTTCCATGAACCCGATCCTGACCGGGTCCTCGACCCTGTTGCCGAGAAGCTCATCGCGCCAGGACATGCCGTTTTCGGTGATGTAGACCGGCAGGCCGGGGGCCTGCTTGGTGGCAAGCCGGGTCAGGATGAACTCAAGCCCCTCGGGATAGATTTCCCAGTCCATCGAGGTCTTCGGGAGGGGGCCGGGGCCGCCGGTGGTCGCGGGCCAGAGCGCGCCGGGCGCATCGGCGTAAAGCCGGCGGGTGTAGTAGTTGACGCCAAGCCAGTCGATGGGCGTGCTGACGCGGCCCATCTCTTGTTCCCAACCCTTCGGCATCCATTGCTGAAGCCCGGCCAGCGCCTCGTCGGGGTATTTGCCCGATGAGACGCCTTCGACGAACCAGCGGTTGTAGATCGCATCCTCGCGCGCGGCGGCGGCGTGATCGGCGGGCGTGTCCGACATCGGGCCGCAGTATTCGAAGTTTGTGACGAGGCCGAGTTGCTTCACCCCATCCGCCCGAAGGGCTGCGACTGTATCGCCATGGGCAAGCAGGACGTGATGCATGGCATGGGCGGCAGCGCGGATGTCGCGCAGTCCCGGCGCGTGGTGGCCAAGAAAATGCGATAGCCAGGAAACGCACCAAGGCTCGTTGATCGTCGCCGTGGTGGCGATCCGGTCGCCGATCCTGCCCATGATGGCGCGGGCATAGTCGGTGAACCATCCGGCAATGTCGGGGTTGGTCCAGCCGCCGCGCATGGCGAGGTCGGAGGGCAGATCCCAGTGGTAGAGCGTCAGGAACGGCTTCAGCCCGCGCGCCAGCATCCCGTCGACGAGCCGGTCGTAGAAGTCGAGGCCCTCGGCATTCGGCGTCCCGCGCCCTTCCGGCAGGATGCGCGACCAGCCTGTCGAAAAGCGGTAGGCATCAAATCCGGCATCGCGGATCAGGTCGAGGTCCTGTTCCCAGCGGTGAAAATGGTCGCAGGCCGTGGCGCCGTTTTCGCCGTTCAGCACGTTGCCGGGGGTCGCCGAAAACGTGTCCCAATGGCTGGTTCCGGTGCCGCCGAAGCGCGTGCCCTCGATCTGGTAGGACGAGGTCGCCGCGCCGAAAAGGAAGCCCGCCGGAAAGTCATTGCGACTGAGACGCATGGGTGGCCCTCCTTGGCTTCAGGATCGTACTGCGACAGGTCCGGTGGACTGCCCGACGGTCAGTTCAGCCTCCAAGAGCCGGTCGAGATGGGGCAGGCCGGGGTCGGCGATCGCGCTGAGAAGCATTTCCGCGGCAAGCCGCCCGGCCTCGCGCACCGATGAACGGACGGCAGTGAAGATCGGGATGTCATCGCCGTTCCGAAGATAGCTGAGGTCGTCGTCATAGGTGACGACCGAGATGTCGCGACCCATCGTCAGGTGCGATTCCTCGATGGCGCGGCGAACGCCGATGGCGATCAGGATCGAGGCGACAAGGAACGCGGTCGGCGGTTCGGGCAGGGCGAGCGCCTCTGTCGCCGCACGGTGGCCGAAACCTTCGGTCATTTCCGCGCTGTGCATGAGGGCGGGGTCGGGGTCTATGCCGGCATCATGCAGGGCGTTCTCGAACCCGGCGCGGCGGCGGATGGCGAAATCCATCATTTCCGGCCCGTTCAGCAAGGCGATGCGCCGATGCCCGAGGTCAAGCAGGAAGCGGGTTGCCCTCTCGAACGCGCGGCGGTTGTTCACGTCGATCCAGGAATAGCCGATGTCGCAACCCGAGGACCGGCCGTGGACGAGGAACGGCAAGCCGATCTCGTGCAACTGCCCGATCCGGGAATCATTCAGCCGCGGCGAATGGACGATGACCCCGTCGACATTGCCCTTCGATTTCATGTCGCGGTAAACCCGCTCCTCATCATCATTGCGCACGACCGAGATGAGCATGTCATAGCCCGCCTTCGAGTAGCTTTCGCCGGCGCCGGCGATGAAATCGGCGAAGATCGGGTTGACGATCTCGAACTTCGCGGAAATCGGGATGACATGGCCGATCGCCATGGCGCGGCCGGTGGCAAGGCCCTTGGCGCGGGCGTTCGGCCGATAGTCATACTGCCGCGCCGCTTCCACCACGCGGCGGCGGGTTTCCTCATTCACCTCGGGATAGCCGTTCAGCGCACGGCTGACCGTTGTCTGAGACAGACCCAGCTTTTCGGAAAGCTGTTTCAGGTTCATGATTGGGTCATTCAAAGCGCTTCGGTTCAAGGGAAGTTAGCGGCGGGCATTCCCGACGTCAACGCCACAGAATTTCTGCGTGTGCAAGGGCTTGTTCGCTGCTTTGCAGCAAAATCGTAATCAAAAGCGCTTTGGATTGACACACGCTAACACAACCGGCATGTTCGGTCTGCCAAAGCGCTTTGAGAATCGTCGCATTGGTCAAGTTTCGGGGGAAACCCCCAAGGGAGGACTGCATGAAACGGACGTTGTACGCGGGTTCGGCCGCGCTGGCGTTGCTTGCCGGCGCAGCGGGCGCTCAGGATCTGAAATTCGCCCCGGGCGAAGATGCCAAGTTCAACTGGAAAAGCTACGAAGATTTCGGCGCGGCGCATAAGCTCGAAGGCCAGTCGCTGAACGTCATGGGCCCGTGGACCGGTGCGGACCAGGATCTGGTTCTGTCGGTCTTTGCCTATTTCGAAGCTGCGACCGGTGCCAAGATCAACTACACCGGCTCCAACAGCTCGGAGCAGGATATCCAGATTGCCGTCGATGGCGGCACCCCGCCCGATATCGCGATCTCGCCGCAGCCGGGCAAGGTGGCCGACTATGCCAAGGCCGGCAAGGTGAAGGCGCTTCCGGCGGAAGTGGCCGACTGGATCAAGGCGAACTATGCCGCCGGCGACAGCTGGGTTTCGATCTATTCCGCTGCCGGCCCGGACGGGACTTCGGCGCTTTACTCCTTCCCCTACAAGACCGATGTGAAGTCGCTGGTCTGGTACGTGCCGGACAACTTCGAGGATGCGGGCTACGAAGTGCCCGCGACCATGGAAGACCTCAAGGCGCTGACCGAGAAGATCGTCGCCGATGGCGGTACACCCTGGTGCATCGGCCTCGGCTCGGACGCAGCGACCGGCTGGCCGGCGACCGACTGGGTCGAAGACCTGATGCTGCGCAACAACGCGCCCGAGGATTACGACGCCTGGGTGGCCAACACGCTGCCCTTCAACGATCCGAAGGTGATCGCGGCCGTTGACGACTTCGGCTGGTTCGCCAAGAACGATGCCTTCGTGGCAGGCGGCACCGGCGCCGTCGGCTCGACGGACTTCCGCGACAGCCCCAAGGGTCTCTTTGACAGCCCGCCCAAGTGCTACATGCACCGCCAGGCCTCGTTCATCCCGTCGTTCTTCCCGGAAGGCACGGAGATCGGCAAGGACGCCGACTTCTTCTACTTCCCGGCCTATGCGGGCAAGGATCTGGGCAAGCCGATCCTCGGTGCCGGCACCTCCTTCATGGTGATGAGCGACAATCCGGCGGCGATGGACCTGATCGCGTTCCTGGAAACCCCGATCGCGCATGAGGTCTGGATGGCGCAGTCGGGCTTCCTGACCCCGCACAAGGGTGTGAATGTCGATGCCTATGCCAATGACGTGCTGAAAAAGCAGGGCGCGATGCTTCTCGATGCAACGACCTTCCGCTTCGATGCCTCTGACCTGATGCCCGGCGGGGTTGGTGCCGGCACATTCTGGACCGGCATGGTCGACTATGCCGGTGGCAAGGATGCCGCGACTGTGACCGGCGACATCCAGAAATCCTGGGACGCGCTGAAGTAAAGTTTGGCGGCTGGCCGGGCGGGAAACCGCCCGGCCAGATGCACCCGGCCAATTTCTGACAGAGGAGGGGGTTATGGAACAGGTCTTGCAGGCCCTGGTCACGATTGCCATCGGCGTCGGCGGCTGTGCCTTCTGGTACTGGGCGTCGAACACGGTTCTGGACACGGTCTATCCGGCGCGCGGCCCGAATGCGGGCAGCAATATCAACAAGGCAAATCTCATTCGGCCCTGGCTTTTTGTCGGGCCGGCGGTGGTCATCCTGGCCGCTTATCTGATCTACCCCGTCATCAACACCCTCTACCGGTCCTTCATGGACAAGACGAGTTCCAACTTCGTCGGAACCTCGAACTACTCCTGGCTTCTGGCCGACGGCAAGTTCCATGAATCGATGCTGAACCAGTTCCTCTGGCTTCTGGTCGTGCCTGCGCTTGCCACCTTCTTCGGCCTTCTGGCCGCGCAGCTGACTGACCGCATCCGCTGGGGCAATTTCGGCAAATCGCTGATCTTCATGCCGATGGCGATTTCCTTCGTCGGCGCCGGCGTGATCTGGAAGTTCGTCTATGCCAATACCGAAGGCAGCCAGATCGGCCTCCTGAACGCGGTCGTCCAGGCCTTTGGCGGCGATCCGCAGCACTGGTTGCAGCTGCCGTTCTGGAACAACATCCTCCTGATGGTGGTGCTGGTCTGGATCCAGGCCGGCTTCGCCATGGTGATCCTGTCTGCCGCCCTGCGCGGCATCCCCGAGGATACGATCGAGGCGGCCATCATCGACGGCGCCAACCCCTTCCAGATCTTCTTCAAGATCAAGATACCGCAGATCGCCAGCACCATCGGCGTGGTCTGGACCACCATCACCATCACCGTGCTGAAGGTGTTCGACATCGTCTACGTCATGACCAACGGCGAATGGGGCACGCAGGTGCTGGCCAACATGATGTATGACCTCCTCTTTGACCAAAGCGACTATGGCCGCGGCTCGGCAGTGGCGATCGTGATCATGATCCTGGTTCTGCCGATCATGTGGTGGAACGTGCGCAATGCCCGCAAGGAGCTTCGCTGACATGGAAAACATGGCTGGAAAAAAGCCCGCGCTGGTCTGGGCCGTCAACCTTTCGGCGGCGGCGCTGGTGCTCCTGTGGCTGATCCCGACGGTCGGTCTCTTTGTCACCTCGTTCCGCGACAAGGACCAGATCATCGCATCGGGCTGGTGGAACGCCTTCTTCAGCTCGGAGCAGACCGAACGGTTCCGCACCGACCCGGCGACCCAGACACAGGTCGGGGCCGAATGGGTGATCGAGGGCACGGCCCTGCCGCCGGGTTCCAGTGAGATTTCGGCCTGGGGCACCAAGACGACGGAGCCCGGAGCCTATGCGCCCGGTGAGACGGTCGACTTGGGCGATGGCGTCAATCTGACGGTCAACGCTGACGGCACTTACAAGATGGTATCGCCGGTCGAGTTCGATGACGACCAGCGCATCTTCGCGCAGGCCGAGGTGCCGCCCTCGTTTTCGCTGAACGGCTATAGCCGCGTGCTGATGGGGGAAGGCATCGGTCAGGCCTTCTTCAACACCGCGACCGTGGCTATCCCCGCGACGATCATCCCGATCCTGATGGCGGCCTTCGCGGCCTATGCCCTCGCCTGGATGCCGTTCAAGGCGCGTGGGTTCCTGATCGCGGTCATCGTCGGCCTCCTGGTCGTGCCGCTGCAACTGGCCCTGATCCCGATGAAGCTTCTGCACAGCTCGCTTGGCATTCAGGGGTTCCTCGGCGTCTGGCTGGCCCATGCCGGATTTGGCCTGCCGCTCGCCATCTATCTTCTGCGCAACTACATGGCCGGCCTGCCGCGTGACATCATCGAGAATGCCCGCGTCGACGGCGCGACCGAGTTCCAGATCTTCTTCAAGATCATCCTGCCCCTGTCGTTCCCGGCGCTCGCCTCCTTCTCGATCTTCCAGTTCCTGTGGACCTGGAACGACCTCCTCGTCGCCAAGGTCTTCCTGCCGACCAAGGATCAGGAAGTGCTGACGGTGGCCATCGCCAAGATGATGGGCTCGAAAGGCGGGGAATGGGATCTTCTCGCAGTGGCGGCCTTCGTCTCGATCGTGGTGCCGCTGATCGTGTTCTTCTCGCTCCAGCGCTTCCTGGTGCGTGGTCTTCTTTCGGGGTCGGTGAAGTGAGCGTGACGGAAAAGAAAAGCGGCAAGGTTCTGGCCAGGGACAAGGACTGGTGGCGCGGCGGGGTGATCTATCAGATCTACCCGAGGAGCTTCCAGGACTCGAATGGCGACGGGATCGGCGATCTCAAGGGTATCACCGGGCGGCTTGGCCATGTGGCCGGGCTTGGTGTCGATGCGATCTGGATTTCGCCCTTCTTCACCTCGCCGATGAAGGACTTCGGCTATGACGTCTCGGATTATCGCGGCGTCGATCCGATGTTCGGCACGCTTGCCGATTTCGACGGGCTTCTGGCCGAGGCGCATAGGCTTGGCCTGAAGGTGATGATCGACCTCGTCCTGTCGCACACCTCCGACCAGCACGTCTGGTTCAAGGAAAGCCGCAAGGACAAGACCAATCCGAAGTCCGACTGGTATGTCTGGTCGGACGCGAAGCCCGACGGCAGCCCGCCGAACAACTGGCTGTCGATCTTCGGCGGCACCGCCTGGGCCTGGGACGGGCGGCGGATGCAGTACTACCTGCACAATTTCCTGACCTCGCAGCCCGACCTCAATTTCCACAACATGGATGTGCAGGAGGCGCTTCTCGACGTTGCCCGCTTCTGGCTGAAGCGCGGCGTGGACGGGTTCCGGCTTGACACGATCAACTTCTACTTCGCCGACAAGCTCTTGCGCGACAACCCGGCGCTGCCGCCGGAAGAGCGCAACGACCTGACCGCCCCGGCGGTCAATCCCTACAACTGGCAGCGCCATATCCATTCGAAGAACCAGCCGGAAAACCTCGACTTCCTGCGCCGGTTGCGTGCGGTGATGGAGCCTTACGGCGCCGCCGCGGTGGGTGAGGTCGGCGACAGCCAGCGCGGGCTTGAGATCATGGGCGAATACACATCGGGCAACGACCTGATGCAGATGTGCTATGCCTTCGAATTCCTCGCCAAGGCAAAGCTGACCGCGCCTTACGTCGCCGACACCTTCGCGCGGCTGGAGAAGGCCGCGCCCGAGGGTTGGGCCTGCTGGGCCTTTTCGAACCATGACGTTCCGCGCCATATCAGCCGCTGGAACCTTACCGATGCCGCCGCGCGGGCACATGCCACGCTGATGATGTGCATGCGCGGTTCAGCTTGCATCTATCAGGGCGAGGAACTTGGCCTAACCGAAGCCGAACTTGCCTTCGAAGACCTGCAAGACCCCTATGGGATCGAATTCTGGCCCGAGTTCAAGGGCCGCGACGGGTGCCGGACGCCGATGGTCTGGGAACGCGACAACCGCAATGGTGGCTTCACCGAAGGCAAGCCCTGGCTGCCGGTGCCGCCCGAGCATCTGCCACATGCGGTCAGCGCCGTTGCAGCCGACCCGGCCGGGTTGACGGCGCACTACCGCCACGCCATCGCCCTTCGCCATGCACATGAGGCGCTGCTGGCGGGCGAACAGAGCGACATGCGCGCCGATGGCGGCGTCATCCGCCTTGTCCGCACTGGCGGTGGCGAGCGCATCTTCGTTGCGGTCAACCTGGCGGACAGGCCCGCGACGATCGACGGACCCGGCAAGGGCTGGAATGTGATCGGCAAGGAGCTGGGAAGCGTCGGGCCGGGCAGCGACGGGAAAATTCAACTGGAACCTTGGCAGTGCAGCCTTCTGGCCGCACCCGCAGAGTGATGAGGGGGACACATGGCCAATCTTAAGCTGACCAACGTCGAGAAAGCCTACGGCGACGTCAAGGTTCTGAAGAACATCAATCTCGATATCAAGCAGGGCGAGTTGATCGTCTTCGTCGGGCCCTCGGGCTGCGGCAAGTCCACGCTCCTCCGGATGATCGGCGGGCTTGAGACGATCACCAGCGGCACGCTGGAAATCGGCGGCCAGCGCATGAACGATGTGCCGCCGGCACAGCGCGGCATCGCGATGGTGTTCCAGTCCTATGCGCTTTATCCGCATATGACCGTGCGCGACAACATGAGCTTCGCCCTGAAGATCGCCAAGAAGTCGGCGTCAGAGATCGACACGGCGGTCAAGCGCGCGGCGGAGATCCTGCAGCTGACACCCTATCTCGACCGCCTGCCGAAGGCGCTTTCGGGCGGCCAGCGCCAGCGCGTCGCCATCGGTCGCGCCATCGTGCGCGACCCGCAGGTCTATCTCTTCGACGAACCGCTGTCGAACCTTGACGCGGCGCTTCGCGTGGCGACCCGGATCGAGATCGCGCAGTTGAAGGAGAAGATGCCGAACTCGACGATGATCTACGTCACCCACGACCAGGTCGAGGCGATGACGCTTGCGAGCCGCATCGTCGTCCTGACCGTGGGCCAGGGCATCGGCCAGGTCGGCACGCCGCTGGAGCTGTACGAGCGCCCCGAAAACGAATTCGTCGCCCAGTTCATCGGCTCGCCGTCGATGAACCTTCTCGATGGCGAGGTCACGGAGACCGGCGCCCAGACGACAGTGAAGCTCGCCTCGGGCGGCGTGGCGCGCTCGGCGGTGCCGACGCAGGCCTCAGACAAGGGCATGAAGGTCCGTGTCGGCATCCGGCCCGAGGACTTCGTGGCGACAACGGGCGAAGCGGCCTTTACAGGCGAAGTCGACATCACCGAGGCGCTTGGCGAGTTGACGCAGATCTACTTCCGGCAAGGCGGCGACAAGGGCACGATCATTGCAAAGATGCCGGGCATCCATTCGAACCTGCGCCACAACAAGGTCAGCCTGACGGCGGACCCCAAGAAGGTCCACCTGTTCCACAACGGGAAGTCGCTGCTTTACCGGTGATCAGCCGGCCCAGATCAGGGTCACGGCGACCGTAAAACCGGTCATCGCGATCAGGAGCGAGGTCGAGAGACCGCCGGCAAGAAGAAAAAACCCGCTGTACGTGGCGCGAGGGACCGGCGCCACGTTTTTGCCGGAATTGCGTGAGTGGTCGGTGCGAATCAGGCTCATGTACCAATATTAGCGCTATGTTAGGTTTATGTGCCCTTAATCGGCGCATGGACTTTTGCTGGCAGGACAACGCTGATCCCGACATGCTCGTCGCTTTCGCAGCGGCAGGCGTGCCGATGCCTATGCAGCAGCATCCGATCTATGGCGCGGTACTCCGGCGTCTTGGCCGCGAGGTGCGATATGGCCTGTGGCGCGCGGCGGGCGCCCCTGCCGGTCTGGCGCAGGTCGCACGGCGGCCGGGATTGGCGCTTCTGTCGCGCGGGCCGCTTTGGCTTGATCCCGAACCTCCGGCCCCCAGCTTGCGCGACATCGCCGGCAGCGCGCTGACCATCGCCACGCCCGAACACCCGGTCGCGGGGCGCGGTCTGATCCCGATCGTGGCGCCCCGGTCGCAGGCGATCTGGCACCTGCCGGGCGATGCGGCGCTTCTCAGGGCCGGTCTAAGGGCGAACTGGCGCAACAAGCTTTTGCGCGCCGAAAGGATGGCGGGTGCGATCACGGTCCGGGTCAGCGCCAAGGCCGATGCTGGCTGGCTCTATGCCGCCGAGGCGGCGCAGCGTCTTGCGCGGCGCTACCACGCCTTGCCACCGGGGTTTGCCGAAGTCTGGCGCGCAGTAGCGCCGGGGTCGTTCCTGCTTTATGAGGCGCGGAGAGACGGTCAGCCGGTCGCTGGCATGCTGATCCTTAAGCACTGGCCCTGGGCCAGCTATCACCTTTCATGGTCCGGCGCGCAAGGCCGCCAGCTGAATGCGCAGCGGCTTCTCCTCTGGCGCGCGGCGCGCGACCTTCAGGACGATGGCTTCGCCGCCTTCGATCTTGGCGACGTGAACAGCGGCGCGGCGCCCGGCCTCGCCGATTTCAAGGCAGGCACCGGCGCAGAAATCCGCGCCCTTGGCCCCACGCTTCTGGTCCTGCCGCGGCTTACTCGGCGGCGATGGTGATGACCGGCTCCATCGTCGCGAATTCCGCATCCGACAGGTGGCACTTGACCTGATGGCCGTTGCCAAGGTCACGGACCGGCGGCACTTCCTTTTCGCAAAGCCCGCCCGGAACCCGCGACTTCCAGCGGCAGCGGGTCTGGAACGGACAGCCAGGCGGCGGGTTCATTGCCGAGGGGATGTCGCCTTCAAGCACGATATGCTTCTTCTTGACCTTGGTATCGGCGATCGGCACCGCCGACAGCAGCGCCTCGGTATAGGGGTGGTAGGGGGGCGAGAAGACCTGATCGGTCGACCCAAGCTCCACCACATGGCCAAGGTACATCACCATCACCCGGTCCGAGAGATAGCGGACGATGGAAAGGTCGTGGCTGATGAAGAGAAGCGTCGTCTTGTTCTTGCGCTGGATCTCCATGAGAAGATCGGTGACGGCGGCCTGCACCGACACGTCGAGCGCCGAGACGGGTTCATCCGCCACAACGATCTTCGCGCCGCCGGCAAAGGCGCGGGCGATGCCCACGCGCTGCTTCTGCCCACCCGACAACTGGCGCGGCATCCGTTCGGCAAAGGCGCGGGGCAGCTTGACGAGGTCAAGAAGCTCAAGCATCCGCGCCTGCCTTTCGGCATCGTTCTTGCCCTCGCCGAAAATCTCCAGCGCGCGGATGATCTGCCGCCCGACGGTCATCGAGGGGTTGAGCGTGTCGAAGGGGTTCTGGAACACCATCTGCACGCCCGAGACGGTTTCGGTGTTGCGGCTCTGGATCGGGGTCGACTGGATTTCGTTGTCGTAAAGGAAGATCTGGCCGGAGGTGGCGGTCTCAAGCCCCATCAGCACCTTGGCAAAGGTCGACTTGCCGCAACCCGACTCGCCGACGATGGCCAGCGTCTCGCCCTCGCGCGCCTCGAAGCTGAGGGTTTCGTTGGCTTTCACCACCTTGGTGTCGCCGCCGCCGAAGAGCGCGCCGCCCCTGACTTCATAGTATTTCCTGAGATCCTCCATCTTGAGGACGACCCTGCCGACCTCGCCCTTCTCGTTCTGGCGGGCGGCCTTGGGTGGCGCTGCCCAGTCGATTTCCTTGAACCGCAGGCAGCGGGTTTCGTGGCGTTCCTGCCCGGTGACCGGGAACATCGGGATGTCGGCGGCATCGCAGCGGCCGGCCTCGAAATAGGTGCAGCGCGGGCCGAAGTTGCAGCCCGGCGGGCGTTCGTGGGGCAGGGGGAAGTTGCCGGGAATGGCGATGAGCGGGCGGGTGGTCTTGTCGGCCCCGGGGAGCGGGATCGAACGGAAAAGCGCCTGCGTATAAGGATGCTGCATCTTGTCGAAGACATCCTTGATCGAGCCGGTCTCCACCGCCTCGCCGGAATACATGACGCAGAGCCGGTCACAGGTTTCAAGCACCAGCCCGAGGTTGTGCGAGATGAAAAGCATCGAGGTGCCGTACTTGTGGCCGAGGTCTTTGACGAGATCCACGACCGCCGCCTCGACCGTCACGTCAAGCGCGGTCGTGGGTTCGTCGAGGATCAGAAGTGCGGGCTTCGACATCAGCGCCATGGCGATGACGATGCGCTGCTGCTGGCCGCCGGAAAGCTGGTGCGGGTAGGAGCGCAGCATCCGCTCCGGGTCGGGCAGGCGCACGTCGCGCACCACTTCAAGCGCGCGTTTCCACGCCTCTTCCTTCGACACCCCCTCATGGATCATCGGCACTTCCATGAGCTGCTGGCCGATCTTCATCGCCGGGTTCAGCGACGCCATCGGTTCCTGGTAGATCATCGCGATCTCGGACCCGCGGATGTCGCGCAGTTCCTCATCCGACATGCGGGTGATGTCGCGGCCCTTGAACTTGATCGAGCCGCCGACGATGCGGCCGTTCTTGCCAAGGTCGCGCATCACCGCAAGCGCCACGGTCGACTTGCCGCAACCGCTCTCGCCGACAAGACCCATCGCCTCGCCGGGCTGGACGGTGCAGGAAAAATCCATCACCGCCGGAATTTCGCGCAGCCGCGTGAAGAAGCTGATGGAGAGGTTCTCGATCTCGAGGATCGGACCGTCATAGTCCCATTTGGTCATCGGCATTCTCCCTGCGGCAGGAGCCGGGGGCGCTGCCCCCGCGCCCCCGAGGTATTTCGGGCAAGATGAATTGGGCGCAGCATCAGTCCCTCAGGCTTTCTTCGCGCAAGCCGTCGGCGAGAAGGTTGAGGCCGAGGACGAGGCTCATCAGGGCAACGGCGGGGACGATGGCGGGATGCGGGGCGATGGTGAGGAGCCTGCGTCCGGCGTTGATCGTGGTGCCCCAGTCCGGGCTTTCGGGCGAAAGGCCCAAGCCGAAGAAGCCGAGCGTGCCGAGGAGGATCGTGGTGTAGCCGATCCTGAGGCAGAAATCGACGATCAGGGGGCCGCGGGCGTTGGGCAGGATCTCCCACAGCATGATGTACCAGGGCCGCTCCCCCCTCGTCTGCGCCGCCGAGACATAGTCGCGCGTCTTGATGTCGAGGGTGAGGCCCCGGACGATGCGGAACACCGTGGGCGAGTTCACGAAGACCACCGAGACGAAAACGATGAGGATATTCGGAGGTACGTCAAAGAGGTCAATCGCAGCGGGGAAGAACGAGACGGCGGTGCCGGGCGTCGAGATGAGCGAGAGATAGAGCCAGCCGCCGATGCCAAGGACCGCCGCCACCATCAGGTTGCGGCGCTGAGGCTGCACGTAATAGCGCGAATTCAGGAGGATGGTGAGAAAGACCAGCGGGAAGATAAAGAGCGCCACCGCCATGAACTGCGGCAGGCCGGTGGTCACGATCTCGGGCGTGACGAGGAGATAGAAGAGCAGGATCACCGGGAAGGCGAGGATCAGGTTGGCGAGGAACGACAGACCTGAGTCGAGTTTGCCGCCATAGTAACCGGCGGGCAGGCCAAGCGTGATGCCGACCATGAAGGCGAAGAGCGTGGCCAGGGGCGCGATCTGGATGACGACCTGGCTTCCCTTGATCATGCGGCTGAAGACGTCGCGGCCAAGATGGTCGCCGCCGAAGATGTACCAGCCCGATCCGTCGGGCAGGGCTACGCCCGGCGCCTTGTTCTTCAACTGGCTGATCTGGCCGAGCGGGTCATGCATGACGATCATGTCGGCGAAGATCGCGGTGAAGACCCAGAACATCACAAGACCGAAGCCGATCATGCCGATCGTCGAGTCGAAGAGCTTGCCGTAAAGCCCGAGGCGGCGCTTGAACCGCAGCGAGACGGCGAAAAGGACGACGAGAGCGATCCAGACCGGCAGGAACTTCTTCGCCGCCGCGCCGAAGATGCCGCCGCTGCCGAGCGGCGTCACCACGCCGCCGACGATATAGAGGACAAGGACACCGACCAAGGACAGGAACAGCCATTTCCCCGCCGTCACCGAAAGCGACCAGAGGCCGTTCGGCGCTGTTGCGGTGCCGTCCGGGTTCACCACGACGGCGGGTTCGGTCGCAAAGAAGGACAGCGCGATCCGCGCGAGGATGGCGAGGACGAGAAGGGCTGCCAGCGCGGCGAGCACCGGGTTCAGGAGGGACAGCGAACCAGTCCAGGTCAACGGCTCCATGGCAAAGCTCCCCTTACGAAATCCGGATGCGCGGGTTGAGATAGACGTAGCCGATGTCGGAGATCAGCTGGGTCACGAGAACGACAAGCACCGCGACGACCGAACAGCCGAGCAGAAGCTGGATGTCGTTGTTGCTTGCCGCCGTCACCAGCGTCCAGCCGAAGCCCTTGTAGTTGAAGAGCGTCTCGGTGATGACGACGCCGTTCAGAAGCCAGGGGAACTGCAGCATGATCACGGTGAAGGGCGCGATCAGCGCGTTCCTCAGCGCGTGCTTCATCACCACGCTGCGGAAGTTGACTCCCTTGAGCCGGGCAGTGCGGATGTATTGCTGCGTCATTACCTCGGTCATCGAGGCGCGGGTCATGCGGGCGATGTAGCCGATGCCGTAAAGGGCGATGGTCATCACCGGCAGGGTGAAGTTCCAGAAGGTGATGTTGTCCATCGCCGAGGTCGAGGAGGCGAGAAAGAGCGTCTTTTTCGGTTCCAGCAGCCCCATGTCGATCAGAAGCGGCGAAAGGCCGGTCGTGGCCGTCGCGAAAAGCGCCACGAGGACGACGCCCGAGACATATTCCGGCGTCGCGGTCGAGACGATGGCGAAGGTCGAGAGCGTCCGGTCCATCGCCGAACCCTCGCGCATCCCCGAAAGGACGCCGAGGATAAGCGAGACCGGCACCATGACGATCATCACCCAGAGCATCAGCCAGCCGGTCGCGCCGAGCTTCTCCAGAAGCGCCGGGCCGACGGGTTGCTTGAAGACAGTGGAATAGCCCCAGTTGCCCTGAAGCACGCCGCAGTAGCGCGGCGCCAGCGCAGCATCGCCGTCCTGGGCGATGCAGCGGCCACGGGTCACGCCCTTCTCGTCGGTAAAGGTCCAGCCTGGCACCACGCCGAGCCACTGGCCATAGCGCATCAGCACCGGGCCGGAATGACCGTTCTGTTCGATCCAGGCGGTGACGGCCTCTTCCGTCATCCGCACCGAACCTTCACTGCGCGCCAGCTTTTCAAGGTTCGGCGCGAGGTTGGTCAGGTAGAACACGACGAAGGTCAGCGCAAATGCGGTGAGAAGCATCACGCCCAACCGGCGGAGGATAAACTTCAACATGGAATGTACTATCCCCCGTGTGGTTCGCGCCCGTGGCGCGCCAGGTCTGGTGACGGACTAGCCGAGAGAGAGTGGAAGCGGGACGCGCCGTGACCGGCGCGTCCCTTCGGCGGCCGTCAGGCGACCGACCATTTGTAATGGTGATGCTCGAACGCCGGATGCTGGGCGAGACCGGCGAAGCCTTCCTTGTGGTGACGGAAGAGCGAGCGCGAGAACGGGTTGATGATGTAACCCTCGTCCTGCAGGATCGCTTCCAGCTTGGCGTTGACCTCTTTCCGTTTCTCGGCATCGGCGATGGCAAGTGCTTCGGCCATCAGCTTGTCGAACTCCGGGTTGGCCATCGCCGTCTCGTTCCACGACCCTGTCGAGGTATAGGCCAGCGACATGTTCTGCACCGCGAGCGGGCGGTGGTTCCAGGTCGTGGAGGAGAACGGGTACTTCTGCCAGTCGTTCCAGAAGGTCGAGCCGGGCATGACCGTGTGCTTGATGGTCGCGCCCGCATCGCGGATCTGAGCGACAACGGCGGCGGTGGTGGCCGATTCCCAGCCGTCGTCAAGCGAGATGACTTCCAGCTCGGTATCCTTGAGACCCGCCGCCTCAAGCGCGGCCGGAAGGCCGGCCGGGTTGATCGTCTGCTTCGGGATCTCCGCATACTCCGGGTGGATCGGGAAGCAGTGGTGGTTCTCGCCGGTCTTGCCGAGGTTGTTGTAGCCAAGCTCAAGCACCACGGCTGGATCGACCGCAAGCTGGATCGCCTGACGCACGGCCTTGTCCTTGTAAAGGTCGCTGCTGGAGTTCATCCGCACCACGATGGTCGAGGCGGTGTCGGCCTCTTCCTTGGTCAGGCCCATCCCGTCGAGGATGTCGATGAATTCGCCCACCGATTCGTAGTTGGCATCGACCTCGTCCGAGGAAAAGAGCGCGACCATCGCCGCCGGATCGGTGCCGAAGTCGATGTAGTGGATCTCATCCAGGGGCGAGGTGCCGCCCCACCAGGTGTGGTTCGGCGCACGCACCAGAACGACGCGCTGACCGACGGACACTTCCTGCGGGATATAGGGGCCGGTGCCGATCGGATTGGCCGAAGGATCGTCGCCGTCCTTGAACGAGGAATGCACGACTGCCGAAGGATAGTCGGCGAGGTTCGGCACCACGGCGATGTCCGAGATGCTGAGGCTGAGCTTCACGGTGGAATCGTCGACCTTGGTCACCGCGCCTTCGCGCATCGTCTTGGTCGCCTCATCCACGAGGCCGGGGAAGCGCGAGGCCATGGCGTTGCCTTCGACATTGCCATCGGTCCAGCGGGCGAAGTTGCGCACCACGTCATCGGCTGTGAAGGGGTCGCCGTTGTTCCAGGTCACGCCCTGGCGGACCTTCAGCGTGTATTCGGTGGCGTCGGCATTCGCTTCCCAGCTTTCGAGGAGGCGGCCTTCGAAGGTGCCATCACTGTTGTACTGGATCAGGTATTCGAGCCAGCCGCGATAGATGTTGGCGATCTGCGGCCAGTCGGCCAGACGCGGGTCCTTGGTGCCCTTCACTTCCATTGCCATGCGGATCACGCCGCCGGCCTTGGCCTCTTGCGCAACAGCCGGAGCCTTGATGCCGAGAAGGCCGTAAGCGCCGGCCGCCGAGACGCCAAGCGCCGTGGCGCGGGTCAGGAATTCGCGCCGGTCCATGGTGCCGGCGGTGACTTCCTGCGCGTAGGCAAGCGCGGCGGGGTGCAGTTTCTTCGGTGTGAGATTTCCAGTCATTCGCTTTTCTCCCTGCGAGCAGAAGCGGCCCCTTGGATCGCCGGTTGATCCGGCGTTTCACATCATGGAGCGCGTCCCCAAGGCCTTATAGCGCCCGCTTTTTGCCGCAGCGTCAATGCCTGTAGGCGGCACATCTTGTCGTTTTTGCGTCAAGTTGCGGCGAAGGGGGGCGCGATCAGCCCTGTCGGCGGAACGCCGACGGGGTCTTGCCGGTCCGGTGCTGGAAGGCGCGGGTGAAATAGGCGGCGGAAGTGAATCCCAAGGCCTCCGACACGCGCGCGACGGGCAGGCGGGTTTCGCTGAGCAGAAGCCGCGCCTCGAAGATCAGCCGGTCGTGCAGAAGGTCCGAGGCGGAGCGGCCGCAGGTCTGGTTGCAGACGCGGGTCAGGTGCGTGGGCGTGACGCCCAACTCGCGCGCATAATCGGCAACGCCCTTGCCGGTCTTGAAATCTCGTTCCAGGAGCGCCGCATAACGGCGGGCAAGGCGCCGGGCCGCGTCGGGCCTGCGCCCGTCCTCGCCCAACTGGGCGACATTGCGTTCCAGCCAGACACCCAGCAGGCCAAGATGATGCCGCGCTGCGCGTTCGGCGCCGGGCTTGCCGCTTTCAAGCTCTTTCTGGACGTTGTCGATCAGGGCGGAAAGTTCGGCCTGCGGGGCGACATCGCGGATGCGCATGTGCTGCGGCTCGGTCGGCAGGTCGAGCGTGGTGCCGCGCCCGAAGAAGACGGCGGTGCCAAAGCTCTGCGCCCCCATCTCGAAGCCGTGCATGCAGCCTGCCGGAATGAAGATCGCGTTATGGGCGCCGAAACCGCGGGTGACGCCGCCTACGGTGATGCGCCCCTGACCGCGGGTGAACCACAAGAGCAGGGGTTCAGAGAGCGAGCGCATCGCCTCGATCCGCCAGCGGCCGCCGGCGGCGAGGCGCGGGATCGGGATGATGCGGACGGGCGTTGTTTCCGGCGCTTCGGGCAGCGCCTCGATCCGCCGCGACGCACGCGGCTTCTTCTCTGGCTGGTCGGAGAACTGCGCCAGCGGCGTCCCGGAAAACAGCTTCAAGTCCCGTATCCCCAATTCTTGCCGGTCGTCCGGCGCCCGGTATCTGCGCGTGCGCTGGGAACATTAGGCGCAAACGTCCGGCAAACAAAGGGAAAAGTTGCGGTGGCGTCAGGGCAGGGTGACGCAGCGCCACTCCTTCATCCGGCTGCGGAACCAGGTCCGCTGGCGCTTGGCATATTGCCGGCTGGCGGCCTGCGCTGCGTCACGCGCGGCATCGATCGCCATGTCGCCGCGAAGATGCGAGACCAGTTCCGGCGCACCGATCGCCCTGGCCCAAAGCGCGGCGGGGTCCCAATAGGGGAGCACCCGGCGCACCTCATCAAGTGCGCCTTCCTGAAGCATCCGGTCAAAGCGCGTGTCGATGCGCCGGGCGAGCCAGTCGCGGTCCGGCACCAGCACCAAAGGCTGGGCGCGAGAGAGCGGCAAAAGCGGGGCTGCGGTGTCATCCTGCCAGGCGGCAAGGCCTCTGCCCGTGGCGCGCTGCACCTCCCAGGCGCGCTGGATGCGGGCGGGGTTGAGCCGGTCGATACGGGCCGCCGTCCCGGCCTCGAGCTCCGCCAGCATCGGTGCCGGCCCCTCCGTCGCCATGCGCCGGTCGGCCTCGGCGCGGACCTCTGGCGGGGTCGGCGGGATTTCTGCCAGCCCCTCGGTCAGCGCGGTGAGGTAAAGCCCGGTGCCGCCGACGATGATCACCCGCTCCGGCCCGGCCAGCAGCGGCGCCACCTCGCGGAGCCAGTGGCCGACCGAATAGTCGTTGCCGGGCGCCACTTGGCCGTAAAGCCGGTGCCGCGCGCGGGCTTCCTCCTCTTCCGTCGGTCGGGCAGTGAGAATCCGCCATGTGCGCCAGACCTGAAGCGCGTCGGCATTGACGATGATCCCGCCCTGCCGTGCCGCGATCTCAAGCGCCAGCGCCGACTTGCCGGAGGCCGTCGGCCCGGCGATCAGGACCGGCAGGTCCGGCCTCAGTTCATCCAGAAGTGTCAGAAGCTTACCCGCCTTGGTTCATCCAGTTTCGACTGCCCCCGCCATGCCCTTGACCTGTCGTTCAGCCATCTGGTTGTACCCGGCGGGGATTTCCTTCATTTTGCGCGCGAACAAACAATGCGGCAAGCGGAGCGGGCAATGAGCGGGCCGGATGGACCACAGGTCAAGTACAAACGCGTTCTCCTGAAGATTTCGGGCGAGGCGCTGATGGGCGATCAGGGCTACGGCCTGCATCCGCCAACCGTCAGCCGTATCGCCGCCGAGGTGAAGACGGTCCATGACCTCGGCGTCGAGATCTGCATGGTGATCGGCGGCGGCAACATCTTCCGGGGCCTGCAAGGCTCGGCTCAGGGGATGGAACGGGCGACGGCCGATTACATGGGGATGCTGGCCACGGTGATGAACGCGCTCGCCATGCAGGCAGCGCTTGAGGCGCAGGGTATTCATACCCGCGTCATCTCGGCCATCCCGATGGACACGGTCTGCGAACCCTATATTCGCCGCCGCGCGGTGCGCCACCTTGAGAAGAAACGCGTCTGCATCTTCGCCGCCGGTACCGGGAACCCCTATTTTACCACCGACACCGCCGCGACGCTCCGCGCCAACGAAATGGGCTGCGAGGCGATCTTCAAGGGCACCAAGGTCGACGGGGTCTATGACAAGGACCCCAAGAAGTTCCCCGACGCCAAGCGCTACGACACGGTGAGCTATGACGAGGTGCTGCAAAAGCACCTCGGCGTTATGGATGCCTCGGCAATCGCGCTTGCCCGCGACAACAACCTGCCGATCATCGTCTTCTCTCTGGACGAACCCGGCGGCTTCCGCGGCATTCTTGCCGGCAGCGGCACCTATACCCGCGTGGGTGGCTGAAACAGTTTCTTTCCCCGTGCGTTCTATGTAAAAGGGCGCAAAGACGGTCGAGACGAGCAGAAACGGAACAAAACGATGTCTGACGATATCGAGATTGACATTGACGCACTCTCGCGTCGCATGGACGGGGCCATGAACGCGCTCCGCCACGAATTCGCCAGCCTCAGGACCGGCCGCGCCTCCGCCTCGATTGTCGAGCCGGTGATGGTCGATGCCTATGGCTCGATGACGCCGATCAATCAGGTCGGCACCATCAACGTGCCCGAACCGCGCATGGTCACGGTGAACGTCTGGGACAAGGGCCTTGTCAGCAAGGTCGAGAAGGCGATCCGTGAAAGCGGTCTCGGCATCAATCCGCAGACCAACGGCACCATCATAATGTTGCCCATTCCCGAACTTAATGAAGAACGGCGTCGTGAGTTAACCAAGGTTGCGGCGCAATATGCCGAACACGCGCGGGTGGCCGTCCGCAATGTGCGGCGCGACGGGATGGACCAGATCAAGAAGGCCAAGGGCGACGGGATGAGCGAAGACGATCAGAAGTTCTGGCATGATGAAGTGCAGAGCCTGACGGACAAGGCCATCGTCGGCGTCGACAAGGCACTGGAAGACAAGCAGGCGGAGATCATGCAGGTCTGAGGACCTGCGCGGGGGCGGAAAAGGGCAGGGCCAATGGCCGCGAAGGACATCACGGGTACGATGCCGTCCCACGTCGCCATCATCATGGATGGCAATGGCCGCTGGGCCACCGCACGCGGTTGGCCACGTCTTGTCGGCCACCGTCGCGGCGCCGAACGCGTCCGCTCCATCGTCGAGGCGGCACCCGGCCTCGGCATCCGCTACCTGACACTTTACGCCTTTTCGACCGAGAACTGGAAGCGCTCGACCGAAGAGGTCATCGGGTTGATGACGATCTTCGCCCGCTACATCCAGTCCGAGGCTGAACGGCTTTCGACCGAGGGCGTGCGCCTCAGGTTCATCGGCGGCCGCGACCGGCTCGACAAGAAGCTGCAAAAGCTGATGGCGGGGATCGAGGAGCGGACCAAGGACAACGACCGGCTGCACCTGACCGTCGCCATCAACTACGGCGGCCGGGACGAGCTGATGCGCGCCGCGCGGCAGATTGCCGAAGACGTGGCCGCCGGCAAGCTTACCCCGTCCGAGGTTGATGAGGCGGCGCTGGAGGCGCGGCTTGATACCCACGACCTCCCCGATCCCGACCTCGTGATCCGCACCAGCGGCGAGACGCGGATCTCCAACTACCTGCTCTGGCAGTCGGCCTATGCCGAATATGAATTCACCGACACGCTCTGGCCCGATTTTTCGGCTGAGGAGCTTGAGGCGATCGTGGCCCGGTTCTGCGGGCGCGAGCGGCGTTACGGCGGTGCGCTGACCGCATGAACGCGCCGCGCAAATGGGACGACCTCGCACCCCGGATCATCTCGGGCGCGGCGATGGCGGCGGGCGGCCTCTTTCTGGTCTGGATGGGCGGTATCTGGTTCGCGGCGCTGGCGGTTGTCTGCGCCGGGCTGATGGTCTGGGAACTGGCGGCGATGACCGATCAGGCCCGGCCTGACGAGGCGAAGATTCTCGGCCTTGTCGCGGCGGTCGCGCTGGCGATTGTCCTCTACACCGGCAATCCCTATTTCACGCCGCTGCTTCTTGTGCCGCCGCTTCTGATCGCGGTGCGCCCGGAGCGGCCGATGAAGATCGAGGCGACGGTCTATGCCGTCATGATCATGCTGGCGAGCTACGGCCTTGTCGCCTTCCGCGAAGGCTACGGGATGCTCTGGCTCCTCTGGCTGGTCCTCGTCGTTGTCATCACCGACATCGCCGGCTACTTCGCCGGGCGCATCCTCGGCGGGCCGAAGTTCTGGCCGGCGGTCAGCCCGAAGAAGACCTGGTCGGGGACCGTCGCCGGCTGGATCTTTGCGGCGATTGTGGGATTCGTGTTTCTCAAGATATCGACGGCGGGGATCGACCTTCTCTGGATCTCCTCGGTTCTCGCCTTCGCCTCGCAGATGGGCGACATCGCCGAAAGCGCCATCAAAAGACGGGCAGGGGTGAAGGACAGTTCCAACCTCATTCCCGGCCATGGCGGCCTCATGGACCGCTTCGACGGGCTGCTCGGGGCGGCGCTCTTCATGCTCCTCGTGGCGCAGCTGACGCCGGTTCCGGTCGTCAGGTTCTGAGGCCATGCGCAGCATCTCCGTCTTCGGATCGACCGGCTCCATTGGAGAAAGCACCTTCGACCTGCTGATGCGGCAGGGTGGGCCAGAGCGATATCGGACCGTGGCGCTGACCGGGGGGCGCAACGTGGCGCGTCTGGCCGAACAGGCGCGGTCGCTGAAGGCCGAGCTTGCGGTCATTGCCGAGGCCAGACTTCTGCCCGACCTCCGCGCTGCTTTGGCCGGGACCGCGACGGAATGCGCCGGCGGGCCGATGGCGGTTGCTGAAGCGGCGGAGCGTCCGGCGGACTGGATCATGTCCGGCATCGTCGGGGCAGCAGGGCTCGCACCCGGTTTCCGCGCGCTTTCCCATGGCTCGGTACTGGCGCTGGCCAACAAGGAAAGCCTCGTCACAGCCGGGCCATTGCTGATGGCCAGGGCCAGAAAACATGGCGCGACGATCCTGCCGGTCGACAGCGAACATTCCGCGGTCTTCCAGGCCCTTCTCGGCGAGAACCTGGCGACGGTCGAACATATCACCATCACCGCCTCGGGCGGCGCCTTCCGCGACTGGCCGATGGAACGGCTGGCGGCTGCGACGGTGGCCGAAGCCTCCTGCCACCCGAATTGGGCGATGGGGCAGAGGATCACCATCGACAGCGCCTCCATGTTCAACAAGGCGCTGGAAGTCATTGAGGCGAAAGAGTTCTTCGGCATAGACCCCGACCGGGTGGAGGTTCTCGTCCACCCGGAATCGCTGGTTCATGCGCTGGTCGGGTTCCGTGACGGCGGCATGATCGCCCATCTTGGCGCGCCCGACATGCGCCATGCCATCGGCTATGCGCTGAACTGGCCTGACCGGGCGCATCTTCCCATTGCGCGGCTCGACCTCGCCCGGATCGGCAGCCTGACCTTCCGCAACCCCGATCCGGCCCGCTACCCGGCTCTGAGGCTCGCGCGCGAAGTCATGCGGATCGGCGGTCTGGCCGGCGCGAGCTTCAACGCCGCCAAGGAAACCGCTCTCGACGCCTTCATCGCGGGGCGCATCCGTTTCACCGACATGGCGGCGGTGGTCGAGAAGGTTCTCGACCGGCTTTCCGCCACAGGGGGGCTTGGCAAAGTCCCGGACAGCATCGATATGGTTCTCGACATCGACGGTCAGGCGCGCCGCATCGCCGCTGAGACGATGCAATAGACAGGACGCCAATTTGGAACTTCCCGCCCTTCTTCTCAGCCTCGGCAGCCTCGCCTACACGGTGGCGACCTTCATCGTGGCGCTGTCGATCATCGTCTTTGTCCATGAGTTCGGCCATTACATCGTCGGCCGCTGGTCGGGCATCCGGGCGGAGGTGTTCTCCATCGGCTTCGGCCCGGTGGTCTGGAGCCGGATGGACAAGCGCGGCACGCGCTGGCAGATCGCGGCGCTGCCCTTCGGCGGCTATGTGAAATTCCTTGGCGATGCCAATGCCAGCTCCGCCGGTGCCGACGAGGCGACGATGGCGCAGCTTTCCGAGGCGGAGAAGCGCCATACCATGCACGGCGCGCCCCTTTGGGCGCGGGCGGCAACGGTCTTTGCCGGACCGGCCTTCAACTTCATCCTGTCGATCATCGTCTTTGGCGGGATGCTCTTCTTCACCGGCATCGCCACCGATCAGCCGACGATCGCCGCGCTGAAGCCGCTGCCGGTCGAGACGCAGCTCATGCCCGGCGACAGGATCGTTTCGGTCGACGGCAAGCCGACGCCGGATTACGAAGCACTCGGCAAGGTCGCCGACGAGCTTCCGGCGCAGGACCAGATCACCTACGTCGTCGAACGTGACGGGCGCGAGGAAACCGTCACCGGGCCGACGCTGATTCCGGCGCTCGTCCAGTCGGTCCTGCCGGCGAGTGCCGCGGGCGATGCCGGGCTTGCCGTCGGCGATGTGATCGTCAAGGCCAACGGCAAGCCGATCCCGCGTTTCGATGATCTCAGGGGCGAGGTTCAGGCCAGCGCCGGCGCCCCGGTCGCGCTGAGTGTCTGGCGCGACGGCGAGGTGTTCGATACCACCTTGACCCCCCGCCAGCGCCCGGTGACGGGTGAGGATGGCGGCCTTGAAACCGGCTACCAGCTTGGCATTTCCGGCAGCTTCATGTTTGAGCCAGAGACGCGGATGCCCGGCCCGCTGGAGGCGCTGAAATCCGGCGCCCGCATGACCTGGGGCGTGATCGACAGCACCTTCTCGGCAATCTCCAGCATGGTCGCTGGCAAGATTTCGACCTGCAACATCAATGGCCCGATCGGCATGGCCAAGGCCACCGGCAATGCGGCCAGCGCCGGGCTGACATCGTTCATCTGGATGATCGCCGCGCTTTCCACCGCCATCGGCCTTCTGAACCTTTTCCCGATTCCGGTCCTCGATGGCGGGCATCTGGTGTTTCACGCCTATGAATGGGCGCGCGGCAAACCGCCGTCGGACCGGGTGATGAACGTGGCTTTGGCCGTCGGGCTTACGGTGGTCCTTGCCCTGATGTTCTTCGGGCTGTCGAACGATCTTTTCTGCAAATAAACCGACACTCTACCTATGGTTGCGTGCTCGCCCCAATCGCGCCACATTTGCTACCTAGTCTCGGGCGGCAGAGCAGGTACGCATGAGGGTACGGAAATGCAGATGATCCAGAGCGGCTACAGGGGGCTTTCGCTGGTCCTCGAACTCAGCCTCGGCCGCATCCTGATTCCCGCCGCCATCGTCGTCGGACTGGCCGGTGGCGCCATGATCGGCGCCGAAGTCGCAAAGCTCCAGATCCCGCAATCCGATTTCATGCGCTGATTTCAGCGCATATTCAGCACCGCCGAAACCGCAAGGCGCGGCCCCTCATCCGGGCCGCGTCTCGGCTTTTGACAAGGTCCGTCTGAAACGGTACTCACGTTGCAAAGGTAATTCTAAATAATCGGCGGTGAGGGGCAGAACATGCTGGAGGTTTCGGGCGGAGCGCGCAGGTTTTCCTTGTCTGCAGTGCGGCGCGCAAGCGCGGTCGGACTTAT
The DNA here is from genome assembly GCA_020161655.1 of Pseudomonadota bacterium. Classification (GTDB taxonomy): domain Bacteria; phylum Pseudomonadota; class Alphaproteobacteria; order Rhodobacterales; family Rhodobacteraceae; genus Albidovulum. The sequence goes on along the minus strand of JAIUPC010000019.1, from coordinate 237,939 downwards.
CGCAGTGGCCGTTGCCTTTGGTGGCGTGCCTGCCTTTTCGCAATCTTACGTTTTCAGCAGCGTGGTCGTGGAAGGCAACGAGCGGGTCGACCCGGCGACGATCGCCAAGTTCGCCGGCGTGGCGCAGGGCCAGTCCATCAGCCAGGCGGGGCTGAATGACGCCTACCAGCGGCTGAACGCCTCCGGCCTCTTTTCCAGCATCGAACTGGTTCCCTCTGGCGGCACGCTCATCATCCGGGTCGTCGAGAATCCTACGGTCAACGTGATCGACTTCGAGGGTAACGCGCGGCTGAAGGACGAAGAGCTTGCCGCCGCCGTCAAGTCGCAGAGCCGGCGCATCTATTCGGCGGCGCAGCTTCAGGCCGATGCCGCAGCCATCACCCAGCTTTACGCCGACAGGGGCCGCATGGCCGCGCGGGTGGAGCCGCGGGTGATCGACCGTGGCGACAACCGCGTCGACGTGGTTTTCGAGATTCGCGAAGGCAAGGTGACCGAGGTGGAGCGCCTGTCCTTCACCGGCAACCGCAGCTATTCCGACCGCCGCCTGCGGCAGGTGCTGGCCAGCAAGCAGGCGGGGTTTCTCCGCGCCTTCATCCAGCGCGACAGCTATCAGGCCGACCGGATCGAGTTCGACAAGCAGCTTCTGACCGACTTTTACCGCAACCGCGGCTTCATCGACTTCCAGGTCCTGTCGGTGGCGCAGGAGTATGCGCGCGACCGCGAGGGCTTCTTCCTGACCTATAACGTCCGCGAAGGGCAGAGCTACAAGATCAATTCCACCCGTGTGGTCAGCGAATATCCGGGTATCGACGCCGCCGCCTATGCGGATTCGATCCGCATCCGGTCTGGCGTGACCTATTCGCCCACGGCAATCGACACCACCATCACCCGGATGGAAAACCTAGCGCTGAAGCAGGGTATCAACTTCCTTGCGGTCGAACCGCGCATCGCCCGGAACGAGGCGAACCAGACGCTCGACGTGGTCTTTGCGCTGACCAAAGGGCCGCGGGTCTTTGTCGAACGCATCGACATCGAGGGCAACACAACCACGCTGGACCGGGTGGTTCGGCGGCAGTTCCGCTCGGTCGAGGGCGACCCCTTCAATCCGCGCGAAATCCGTCAGGCGGCAGAGCGCATCCGGGCGCTCGGCTTCTTCAAGACGGCGGATGTGAACGCCCGTCAGGGAACGTCAACCGATCAGGTGATCGTGGACGTGAACGTCGAGGAACAGCCGACCGGATCGCTAAACTTCGGCGCGAGCTACAGCGTCTCGGGCGGCGTCGGTTTGGTTGTTGGTCTCACAGAGACCAACTTCCTTGGCCGCGGCCAGACGGTCAGCCTCAACCTGTCGGGCGGCGTGGACAACAAGAACAGTTCGTTTAGCTTCGTCGAGCCGTCGTTCCTTGACCGCGATCTGAAGTTCAGCACCCGGTTCTATTACAACACGACCGAGAACCAGAACTCCGACTATTCGACGAAACGGTTCGGAACCGAGGTTGGATTCGAGTTTCCGGTCAGCGAGTTCGGCAAGCTCGATATCCACTACAAGGCGTCGAGTGACGAGGTCTACAACGTCAACGTCAACTCATCCAACGTGCTGAAGGCTGAAGAGGCACGCGGCGCGTTGGTGACGAGCGCTCTTGGCTACCGCTACACTTTCGACAACCGGATTGGCGGGCTTGATCCCAACCGGGGCTTCCTGTTCCGTTTCGGCCAGGATTACGCCGGCCTCGGCGGCGACATCGATTCCGTCACCTCCACGGCGCTGGCGTCTTACCAGATCAAGGCTTTCAAGGAAGAGGTTACCTTCCGGGCCGAACTGGAAGGTGGCGCCGTGATGACCTCGGGCGGCGACAGCCGGATCGTCGACCGCTTCACCGGCAACGGCAAGATCCGCGGCTTCGAGCCGAACGGCCTTGGGCCGCGCGACCTCACCGCGGTGAACCAGGATGCGCTTGGCGGCAATTATTTCGCCGTGGCGCGGCTTGAGGCGGAATTCCCGATCGGCCTGCCCGAGGAATACGGGATCACCGGCGGTCTCTTCGCCGATGTCGGCTCCGTCTGGGAACTCGACAACAATCTCGGCGGGACCATCGACGACAGCATGAACCTGCGTTCCTCCATCGGCGTTTCAATCCTCTGGTCCTCGCCGATCGGTCCCTTGCGCTTCAACTTCTCGAAGGCGATCCAGAAGGAAAGCTACGACAAGGAACAGAACTTCGACCTGTCGATCTCGACGAAGTTCTGATGCGCATCCTTTTGGCATGTCTGGCCGCGGCGCTTATGACGGGCGCCGCGTCTTCGCTTGCCCAGACAGAGACGCCGCCGCTCGCCAGTGCGATCCTCGCCATCAATCAAGACCGGCTCTACAATGAATCGGCTTGGGGAAAGCGTGCGGCCCAGCACCTTGCCGACATCTCGGCCAGCCTCGCGGCAGAGAACCGCGAGCTTGAGGCGAATCTCGTCGCCGAGGAACGGGCGCTGACGGACGCCCGGCCGACGATGGACCCGGAGGCTTTTCGCAAGGCTGCCGACGCCTTCGACGCCCGCGTCGTCGAGTTGCGGAGCGCGCAGGAGGCCAAGGCCCGGTCGATCGGGCGGATTTCCGACGCCGAACGGCAGCGCTTCTATGCCGCCGCACTGCCTGTGATGGGCGAGGTTCTTCGCGAACGCGGCGCGGTGGTGGTGCTGGATTCCCGCGCGATCTTCGTTTCGGCGGATTCGATCGACGTCACCGACGACATGATCGCGAGCATCGACGCCAAGCTCGGCGCCGGCGAGAATGCCGACGATCCCGCGCCCGAACCGGCACCTGCACCCGTGCCGCAGCCTGCTCCTGCGCCCGCACCCGGCGCGAACGGTGGCAACTGACCCCCGACAAGCTTGCCCTAGGGTGGGCGAGTTGCTAGCTATCGCCGAAGCACTGCGGAAGGAGCGAGAATGACCGACGCTGCTATCACCGAGGCCGATCTCGACCTCATCCAGCGGATCATTCCGCACCGGTATCCGTTTCTCCTGATCGACAAGGTTGTCGATATCGCCAGGGACAAGGGCTGCGTCGGCGTCAAGAACGTGACCTTCAACGAGCCGCATTTCCAGGGCCATTTCCCGGCCAAGCCGATCATGCCCGGCGTCCTCGTTGTCGAGGCGATGGCGCAGGCGGCGGCGGTTCTGGTCGGCATCTCGATGGATGTGGTCGGGCGTGACCTCCTGACCTATTTCCTCAGCATCGACAGTTGCCGCTTCCGCCGCATGGTGGTGCCGGGCGACGTGCTGATGCTGCACATGACGGTCAAGCGCGGCGGCGGCAAGATCTGGAAATTCCACGGCGAGGCCAAGGTGAACGGCGAAATGTGCTGCGAGGCCGAGATCGTCGCCATGATGGACCTCAGGGACTGACGATGTCTTCAGACATGAGCGCGCAGATCCACCCTTCCGCCGTGATCGAGCCGGGCGCGGTGATCGGGCCGGACTGCCGGATCGGGCCGTTCTGCATCGTCGGGCCGAAGGTCGTGCTTGGCCGGGGGGTGGAGCTGAAATCCCATGTCGTGGTGACGGGCCAGACCGAGGTCGGCGACGACACCGTGGTCTTTCCCTTCACGACTCTGGGCGAAATTCCCCAGGACCTGAAGTTCCGGGGCGAAGCGACCCGCCTTGTCATCGGTGCGCGGAACCGCATCCGCGAAAACGTGACCATGAACACCGGAACCGAAGGCGGTGGCGGCGTTACGCGGGTGGGCGATGACGGGCTTTTCATGGCGGGGAGCCATGTCGCCCATGACTGCCAGATCGGCAATCACGTGATCCTCGTCAACAACGCCGCCCTTGCCGGGCATTGCGTGCTGGAGGACGAGGTGATCATCGGTGGCCTCTCCGGCGTCCATCAGTTCGTCCGCATCGGGCGTGGTGCCATGATCGGCGCGGTGACGATGGTGACGGCGGATGTGATCCCGCACGGGTTGGTGCAGGGGCCGCGCGGCGCGCTCGACGGGCTGAACCTCGTCGGGCTGAAGCGGCGCGGGGCGGGGCGGTCCGACATCGCGGCGCTGCGCGAGCTTCTCGATGCGCTCGGTGGCGGCACCTTCCGCGAAACCGCCCGCGCCGCCGCCGAAAAGGGCAGCGACTCTGCGCTGGTGCGCGAGGCGCTCGATTTCATCCTCGGCCCTTCGGATCGTTCGTTCCTGACCCCGCGATGAGCGTGACAGCGGTCATTGCCGGCCAGGGTGGTCTGCCGGTTCATCTGGTTGCGGCGCTTAAGGCGGCGGGTGCGCCCTATGTCGTCGGCAGCCTCGACGGCTTTCCGCCCGATCTGCCGGATGATACGCCGATCAGTTTCCGCATCGAGCGGCTGGTGCCGTTTCTCGACCATCTCGTGGCGCAGGGCGTCACCCGGGTGGTCTTTGCCGGTGCGATCCGCCGGCCGCGCATCGAGCCTGAGCTTTTCGATCCGCAAACGGCGGCCTTGGTGCCGCGCATCGTCGGCGCCATGCAGACCGGCGACGATGCCGTGTTGCGTGCCGTTGCCGCGATTTTCGAGGATTGGGACATGGAAGTCGTGGGCGCCGAGGAGATCGCCCCCGACCTCGTGCCGGGGCCGGGCATCCTCTGCGGCGCGCCGACGGATGCCGACCGCAATGATGCAGAGCGCGCGGCGGAGATCGTGAAAGCCCTCGGGCCGCTCGACATCGGGCAGGGCGCGGTGGTGGCGCAGCGTCTCTGCCTTGCCATCGAGACCTTGCCGGGGACCGACGCCATGCTCGGCTTCGTGGCCGCAAGCTGCGGCGGGCTGAGGACCAATCCGAACGGCGCGAAGGGCGTCTTCTACAAGGCGCCGAAGCCGGGGCAGGACCGCCGCTTTGACTGTCCGACCCTCGGCCCCGAGACCGTGCGCGCCGCCGCCCGCGCCGGTCTGGCCGGGATCGTCTGGGAAGCCGGCGGCGCGATCCTTCTTGACCGCAAGGTTGCGCAGGCAGAGGCTGAGGCGAGCGGCCTTTTCCTCTGGGCGCGGGAGCCATGAAACTGTTCCTCATCGCAGGTGAGGCTTCGGGCGATGCGCTCGGCGCAGCTCTCATGGCCGGGCTGAAGTCTCTTGCGCCGGGGGTGGAGTTCCACGGCGTCGGCGGGCCGAAGATGGCGGCAGAGGGGTTGCAAAGCCTTTTCCCGATGGAAGAGCTGTCGGTCATGGGTCTCATTGAGATCCTGCCGAAGTACCTCGACCTCAAGCGCCGCCTGAAGGAAACCGCCGAGGCGGTCCTCAAGCTTAAGCCCGACGCGCTCATCACCATCGACAGCCCCGATTTCTGCCTGCGCGTCGCCCGCCTCGTGCGCGAGGTGAACCCTCGTCAGCGCACGATCCATTATGTTGCGCCGACGGTCTGGGCCTGGCGTCCCGGTCGCGCGGCAAAGATGGCGCTGGTCATTGACCATGTGCTGGCGCTCTTCCCCTTCGAGCCGCCCTATATGGAAGCCGCCGGCATGACCTGCGACTTCGTCGGCCATCCGGTCGTGGCTGAGACGCGCGCCGCACCGGCAGAGGCCGAGGCTTTCCGCGAGACCCATTCCATCGGCCCGCGCCAGCCGGTTCTCCTCTGCCTGCCGGGATCGCGGCGCGGCGAGGTCACGCGCCTTGCGCCCCGGTTCGAGGAAGCCATCGCGCGGCTCAGGGATAGGGTGCCCGACCTCAGGGTTGTGCTGCCCACCGTGCGCGGCGTCGCGGGCGTGGTGCGCGACCTTGCCGCGCGCTGGAAAGTCGCGCCCTTGGTGGTGGAAACGCCAGAGGACAAGGCCCGCGCCTTCGCCGCCGCCGACCTCGCGCTTGCGGCCTCCGGCACGGTCAGCCTTGAACTCGCGGCGAACCGGGTGCCGATGGTCATTGCCCATGACTTCAATCGCCTGACCTGGTGGATGATGAAGCGCGCGGCACTCATCGACACGGTGACGCTTGTCAACATCGTTTCCGATACTCGCGCCGTGCCGGAATACCTCGGCCCCGCCTGCCAGCCGGGGCCGATCTCCCATGCGCTGATGGCGCTCATCGACGATAAGGACGCGCGCGAACGCCAGTTCGCGGCGATGGAGACGACGATGGAGCGGCTTGGTGCAGGAGGCGAGGCGCCGGGCCTTCGCGCGGCACGCTCGGTCCTGGCGCATCTCTGACAGTCAGGGAAACCCACGCGACAGCGACATGGTTTTTTGCTAGGCTGAGGCATTGCCGGCACGACCGATTTTTCGAGCCGACAGTTCATTTATCCGGGAGTCATTTTGATGAGCAGGATCAACAGACCATTCTTCTTCGATTCCGCGCGGCTGACGCTCTTTGGCGGGTCGCTGCGACAGGCTCAGGTCGACGGCCTGACGGCCTTTCTCGACTATTGGGAAACCAACCACGCCACCAAGGACGACCGCTGGCTGGCCTATATCCTTGCCACTGCGCATCATGAGGTCGACCGGACCTTCCGACCGACCAAGGAATACGGCGGCGACAGGTATTTCTTCCAGATGTACGACAGCGACGGCTTCCGCCCCGGGGTGGCGCGGACCCTTGGCAACATCGCCAAGGGTGATGGGGTCCTGTTTCATGGCCGCGGCTTCGTGCAACTGACCGGGCGCGCGAATTATGCCTTCTGGCAGAACGAGCTGAAAACCGATCTGACCAGTTCAAGGGCGATGGCCGACAAGGTTCTGCAACTGAACATCGCGATCCCGATCATCTTCGAAGGGTCGATCCGGGGGACGTTCACGGGCAAGAAGCTTGAGGACTACATTTCCGGGGTCCGGCAGGACTGGAAGAACGCGCGCAGAGTGATCAATGGCCTCGACAAGGCCGATCTGATCGCGACCTACGCCACGGACTATTACCGCGCGATCTCCTACACGACGGGCGACTGAGGCGGCGGTCAGTAGCCGCGCCAGATCCAGCCGCCGCCGAGGATGCGGCTGCCGCCCTGTTCGTAGAAGACGCAAGCCTGTCCGGGGCTGACGCCCTCCTCGGGGTCGAGAAGCTCGACCTCGGCGGTGGTCGGCGACAGGGGCCGGATCACCGCAGGGCGGGGCGCGCGGGTGGAGCGGATGCGGACATTCGCCTGCCATTCCGGCCGGCTGTCGAAGGGCGCATCGCCAAGCCAGTTGATCTCGCGCACCGGGACCATGCGGGTTTCCAGCGCCTCCTTCGGGCCGACGATCACCCGGCGGCTGTCGGGGTCGAGCCTCACGACATAAAGCGGGTTGTCGCCAAGCCCGCCGATGCCAAGACCGCGGCGCTGGCCGATCGTGTAGTGAATCACGCCGCGATGGCTCCCAAGGACATTGCCGTCGAGGTCCACGATCTCGCCGGGATCGGCGGCGCCGGGACGCAGCTTCTCGATGACGCTCGCGTAATTGCCGTTCGGGACAAAGCAGATGTCCTGGCTGTCGGGCTTGTCGGCGACGGAAAGCCCGTATTTCGCGGCAAGCGCGCGCGTTTCGGCCTTGGAGGCCAGCGACCCGAGCGGGAAGCGCAGATAGGCCAGCTGTTCCGGCGTCGTCGAGAAGAGGAAATAGGACTGGTCGCGGTTCGGATCGGCGGCGGAATGGAGTTCCGGTCCGTAAGCGCCGAGTTTCCGCTGGATGTAGTGGCCGGTCGCCATGCAGTCGGCATCCAGCTCCTTCGCGGTGGCGAGGAGGTCCTTGAACTTCACCCTTTCGTTGCAGCGGATGCAGGGCACCGGGGTCGCGCCGGCAAGATAGGCATCGGCAAATTCCTCGATCACCGCCTCGCGGAACATGTTTTCATAGTCGAGGACGTAATGCGGGAAACCCATCGCCTCGGCCACGCGGCGGGCGTCGTGGATGTCCTGCCCGGCGCAGCAGGCGCCCTTTTTCGCCAGCGCCGCGCCGTGGTCGTAAAGCTGCAAGGTGACGCCGACCACATCGTAGCCCTCGTCCTTCAGCATTGCCGCCACGACGGATGAATCGACGCCGCCCGACATGGCAACGACGACGCGCGTATCGGCCGGGGCCTTGGGCAGGCCCAGCGAATTCAGCTTCGTGTCATCAAGCGCCATCACTCTCTCCGGCAGGATCGTTAGGAATATAGGAAAATCCTACGCACTCACAATCTCCGGTTTCACCGGCCCTTAAGCCTGCGTGCCCGAGGCTCTGGCCCGGGTGAAGCCGAGGGGTGAGACATGTACCTTAAGAAGATCGACGGGCCAAGGGCCGTTGCGCTGCCGGATGGCACGATCCTGACGCGGGCGGACCTGCCACCGCCGGAAACCCGGCGCTGGGTGGCCAGCCGCAAGGCCGTGGTGGTGCGCGCCGTGGCCGCCGGGCTCTTGCCGCTGAAGGAGGCTCTGGAGCGCTACGCGCTGTCGGAAGAGGAGTTCGGATTCTGGCAGGAGGCGGTCGAAAAACATGGCGAGAAGGGCCTTAAAGTTACCGCGATCCAGCGATACCGACAACCTTAGGAAGATTCACGAAAGACCGTTGCGCCAGTAACTTGTGGTTAACCAATGTCGGCGAAGGTCAGGGTGATCGAGGGATTAATGCGGAGTACGCCAGATGAGAATCCTGCTGATAGAGGATGATCCGACCACGTCACGCAGCATCGAACTGATGCTGACCCATGCCAACCTCAATGTCTATTGTACGGACCTTGGGGAGGAGGGCGTCGATCTGGCGAAGCTTTACGATTACGACCTCATTCTTCTCGACCTCAACCTGCCGGACATGACCGGGCACGATGTCTTGCGGCAGTTGCGCATGGCGCGGGTGGAGACGCCGATCCTGATCCTGACCGGGACCGACGATACCGAGAACAAGGTCAGAAGCTTCGGCTTCGGCGCGGACGACTACCTGACCAAGCCCTTCCACCGGGAAGAGCTGGTGGCGCGCATCCACGCGATCATCCGCCGCTCCAAGGGCCATGCGCAATCGGTGATCCACACCGGCAAGATCTCGGTCAATCTCGACGCCAAGACAGTCGAGACGGACGGGCAGGCGGTGCATCTGACCGGCAAGGAATACCAGATGCTGGAACTCCTGAGCCTCAGGAAAGGCACGACGCTGACGAAGGAGATGTTCCTCAACCATCTCTACGGCGGCATGGATGAGCCGGAACTGAAGATCATCGACGTCTTCATCTGCAAGCTCAGGAAGAAGCTCGCCGAGGCTACCGGTGGCGACAACTACATCGAGACGGTCTGGGGCCGCGGCTATGTGCTCCGCGAGCCGACGCCGATCGACGCGCCACGGCGCGCTGCTGTCGCCTGAGGCGGCTGGCAGGACGGCCCGAGGGAAGGGATGACGGGTAGGGGGCAGCCATCGCGCTGCCTTCAGCCTTTTCGGGTGGGGCGCCATCGGGGTTGGCTGCCGGTCCCGCTCGTCCGGCACTGGACCAATGCCGCCCGGCGTCCTAACACTTTCAGCGTGGCGTTGCGGATGGGGGCAGCATGGCGGCCGAGACTGACACGAAAGGGCTTCCCGTCGATGCGCTGGACGAGGGCGCCGCGCGGGCCGAATGGGTCAGGATCGCCGCCAGGGTGGCGCGGGCCAATACCGCCTATCATGGCGAGGACGCGCCCGAGATCAGCGATGCCAAGTATGACGCGCTGAAGCGGCGCCTTCAGGCCATCGAGGCGCGCTTCCCCGATCTTGCCGGCGCGGACAGCCCGACGCGGCAGGTCGGCACGGCACCGTCCGAGACCTTCGCCAAGACGCGTCACGCTGTCCGGATGCTGAGCCTCGAAAACGCCTTCACCGCCGAGGACATCGCCGAGTTCGACGACCGCATCCGCCGCTACCTGAATCTCGGCCCCGATGCGCCGCTCACTTACACAGCGGAACCGAAGATCGACGGCCTGTCGCTCTCCCTGCGCTACGAAGGCGGGCGCCTGACCCTCGCCGCCACGCGCGGCGATGGTGAGACGGGCGAGGTCGTGACCGCCAATGCCCGCACGATTGCCGACATTCCGAAAACCCTGACCGGCGCGCCCGAGGTGCTGGAGGTCCGGGGCGAGGTCTACATGAGCCATGCCGATTTCGCGGCGCTCAACGAACGGCAGGCGGCGAAGGGGGCCAAGACCTTCGCCAACCCGAGGAACGCCGCCGCCGGCTCGCTCCGCCAGCTTGATGCGGCCATCACCGCCGCGCGGCCGCTGAGGTTCTTCGCCTATGCTTGGGGGGAGTTTTCAGCGCCGCTTGCCGCGACACAGATGGGCGCGGTCGAGCGGCTCGCCGCCCTCGGCTTCCAGACTAACCCCCTCACCACGCTCTGCGACGGGCCGGCGGAGCTCCTCGCCGTCTACACCCGGATCGAGCAGATGCGGGCGACCCTCGGCTATGACATCGACGGCGTTGTCTACAAGGTCAACGATCTTGAGCTGCAGCGGCGGCTCGGCTTCCGCTCCACCACGCCCCGATGGGCCATCGCGCACAAGTTTCCCGCCGAACTCGCCTGGACAAGGCTTGAGGCCATCGACATCCAGGTCGGCCGCACCGGGGCTTTGTCTCCGGTCGCGCGGCTGGTGCCGGTGACGGTCGGCGGTGTCGTCGTCTCGAATGCGACCTTGCACAATGAGGATTACATCGCCGGCAGGTCCGCCTCGGGCGAGGTGATCCGCGACGGCAAGGATATCCGCATCGGTGACTGGGTGCAGGTCTACCGGGCGGGGGACGTGATCCCGAAGATCGCCGATGTCGACCTTGCCGAGCGGCCCGCCGAAGCGGTGCCCTACGTCTTCCCGGTGACATGCCCGGAATGCGGATCGGACGCGCTGCGCGAGGAGGGCGACGCCGTCCGGCGCTGTACCGGCGGTCTCATCTGCCCCGCGCAGGCCGTTGAAAAGCTGAAGCATTTCGTCTCGCGCGGGGCCTTCGACATCGAAGGCCTGGGCGCAAAGCAGATCGAGATGTTCTTTGCCGACCCGTTGCTGCCGATCCGTGAGCCTGCGGACATCTTCTCGCTTGAGGCGCGGGATGCCGGCAATCTGACCAAGCTGAAGAACCGCGACGGCTTTGGCGACAAGTCTGCGAAGAACCTCTTTCAGGCCATTGAGGAAAAACGGAAAATCCCGCTCAACCGCCTGATCTTCGCGCTAGGCATCCGTCACGTGGGCGACACCTCTGCCGCGTTGCTTGCCCGCCATTACGGATCATGGCCGGCTTTCGAGGGCGCGATGACGGCGGCGAACGTCGGCGAGGGGCCGGAATGGGCGGAATTCATGGCCATCGACGGCGTCGGCGCGGTTCTTGCGGCCTCGGTCGTCAACGCCTTCCATCAGGCGGCAGAACGCGCCTCGATCGACCGGCTGGTGGCGGAGCTTGACGTGCAGGACGTGGCGAAGCCCCGGACCGAGGGCAGCCCGGTCGCGGGCAAGACCGTGGTCTTTACGGGCACCCTGGAAAAGATGACCCGGGCCGAGGCCAAGGCGCGGGCAGAGGCGCTGGGGGCCAAGGTTGCGGGCTCCGTTTCCGTCAAGACCGATCTTGTCGTCGCGGGCCCTGGGGCGGGGTCGAAGGCCAAGGATGCCGAAAGGCTCGGTGTCGAGCTGATCGACGAGGACGCCTGGCTGAGGCTCATCGGCGGATGAGCCGTCCGGCCGTTCTTTTCCCGCTTTTCGCCGGGTTGGAGACGCTGGAAGGCGTCGGCCCGAAATCGGCGAAGCATTTCGAACAAATGGGCGTTGAACGCCCGCGCGATCTGGTCTTCACGCTGCCCTATGCGCTGGTCGATCGCCGCCGCCGCGAGACGATCATGGGCGCGGATTTCCCGACGACTTTGACGGTGGAGGTGACGGTCGGCGCCCATGTGCCGCCGCGCCGCAAGGGTGGCCCGGCGCGTGTCTTCGTCCGCGATGCGGCGACCGAGTTTCAGCTCGTCTTCTTCCATGCCAAGGGCGACTACCTGCAAAAGCTCCTGCCGACCGGCCAGCGCCGGCTCGTCTCGGGCAAGATCGAGCTTTTCGACGGGCTGGCGCAGATGGTCCACCCCGATCACGTCCTCCGCCCCGAGGAAGCCGAGGAGTTGCCGGAGTTCGAGCCGGTCTATCCGCTGACCGCCGGGATCACCCAGAAGGTCATGCAGAAGGCCGCCCAATCGGCCCTTGCCCGCGTGAGCAGCCTTGCCGAATGGATCGACCCCGCGCTGAAGGCGCGGGAGGGCTGGCCCGGCTGGGCCGAGGCCGTCCGCGCCGCCCATGCGCCACGCCACCTTGGCGACGTGGCAGCGGAAGCGCCGGCGCGGCGGCGGCTCGCCTATGACGAACTTTTCGCGCATCAGTTGACGCTGGCGCTCGCCCGCGCCTCGATGCGGCGCGGCAAGGGGCGGGCGACGGTCGGCACCGGAGCCTTGCAGGGCAAGGTGTTGAAATCGCTGCCCTACCGGCCTACAGGCGCGCAGATGCGGGCGATGGGTGAGATCGCCGATGACATGGCGTCGGACCGGCGGATGAGCCGGCTTTTGCAGGGCGATGTCGGATCGGGCAAGACGCTTGTGGCTTTCATGGCGCTTCTCGTGGCCGTGGAGGCAGGCGGGCAGGGCGTGATGATGGCGCCCACGGAAATCCTCGCCCGCCAGCATCTCGAAAGCCTGAGGCCGCTCGCCGAAGACGCGGGCGTGGTCTTGGAGATCCTGACCGGCCGAGACCGGGGGGCGGAGCGGGCGGCGAAGCTGAAGGCGCTGGCCGAGGGGAACATCCAGATCCTCGTCGGCACCCATGCCGTCTTCCAGAAGGGCGTGGAGTTCCGCGACCTCCGCCTTGCCATCGTCGACGAACAGCACCGTTTCGGCGTGGCACAACGGATGGAGCTTGGCGCCAAGGGCGGGGCGGCGGATGTGCTGGTGATGACCGCGACGCCGATCCCGCGGTCCTTGAGCCTTGCGCAATACGGCGACATGGATGTCTCGGTGCTGGACGAAAAGCCCGCGGGGCGGAAGCCGGTCAGGACGGCGCTCATCTCTGCCGGGCGCTATGATGAGGTGGTGGGGCACCTGAGGCAGGCGGTGGCCGAGGGGCGGCAGGCCTATTGGGTCTGCCCCTTGGTCGAGGAAAGCGAGGTCGTGGACCTGACTGCCGCCGAGGACCGCTTCCGTGCGCTCCGAGCGGCCATTGGCGAGGGCGTCGTGAGCCTCGTCCACGGCCAGATGCCGCCCGCCGAGAAGGACGCGGCGATGGCGGGTTTCGCGGCGGGGCGGACCAAGGTCCTGGTGGCGACGACGGTGATCGAGGTCGGGGTGAACGTGCCCAATGCCTCGATCATGGTGATCGAGCGGGCGGAGACCTTCGGCCTCGCGCAGCTGCACCAGCTTCGGGGCCGGGTCGGGCGGGGCAGTGCCGAATCGACCTGTCTTCTGATGTACCAGCCGCCTTTGGGGGAAACCGCCGAGCGCCGGCTTCAGATCCTGCGCGAGACGGAGGATGGCTTCCGCATCGCCGAGGAAGACCTCGCCATGCGCGGTGCGGGCGACCTGATCGGCACGGCGCAATCCGGCCTGCCGAAGTTCCGCATCGCCGATCTTGAACGGCAGGCGGCGCTGATGGCCGTGGCGCAGTCGGATGCGCGGAAGCTTCTGACCGACGATCCCGGCCTGAAATCCCCGCGCGGCGAGGCGGCGCGGGTTCTGTTGTGGCTGATGGAACAGGACCGGGCGATCAGGCTGATTTCCGTAGGGTGAGAAAAACCCCTCTTTGTTCACAAGCGTTCCTAAAAAGTTCTTTACAGACTGATGCCGACATGAGAACAAAGAAGCAACATAGTGAATGAGAGGAGACGTCAGATGGCACAGGAACTGAAATCCGTCATTCTCCGCAACCGCAGCACGCTTCTGCGTGACGGTGCCGGGGTCGTCTCTCTCATCGCGATGCTGATCGTCGGGCTGAACTTGCCCAACCTGATCTGACCCTTTTCTGCCTCGCGGTTCTCCGCCGGTTTAGCGCCTGTCCCCTGTCACTCGTGGCTTCCCCAAGCCCACGCGCCCGGATGCCGGAAATCGCCACTTGCCGCCGCACTCCCGCCCGGAGTGCGGCGGCTTTTTCTGTCAAGGACGCTTCTGCTCGATGCTCGCCGTCGCCGTGACCGACGCGGGCGGCCGTCGTGACGGCGTCAGGAAGATCGCCGTCAGCACCAGGGCCCCCGCCAGCGCCTCGCGCCAGCCGATGGCCTCGTGGAAAGCGAAGTAGCCCACGGCAAACATCGTCGGCAGCTCGATGCTGCCAAGCGCCGCCGCCTTGGCGCCGCCGATCTTCGGCACGAAGGTGGAGTAGATGAACTGCGGCAGCAGGGCCGCGATGATGCCGAGCGCCACGACCAGCCCCCATTGCTCCGCCGTTGCCGGCACGACCTCGGCCCGGGGATAGGTGGCGATCAGCGGCAGGAGCCCGGTCGAGGAGCCGAGCGCGAAGGAGGACATGCGGCTGAGGGGCGGCAGGATCACCAGCTTGCGAGCGAGGACGTTGATCGAAAGGCCGAAGGCAAGTGGCGCGGACAAGGCAAGCAGCACCGCCGTCAGCGTCAGGCTGCCAAGTTCCTCTGCCGACCGCGCCGCCAGAGCCGCCGCGCCGAGGATCATCAGCCCGCCGAAGACCGAGCGCATGCCGGGCCGGTCGCGGAAGACCAGCCAGCCGACGATCAGGGTGAAGAGCGGATAGGTCATGTAGAAGACCCCGGCGATGGAGACCGGCAACAGCGTCAGCGCCTTGACATAGCCGACCCAGCCAAGCCCGACGCCGAAGCCGGTGCAATAGCCCCAGAGGGTGGCCTTCCCCGCCTCGCCCTTCAGCCGCAGGAACGGCAGGAAGGCGACTGCGGCGAAGGTGTAGCGGAAGAAGGCGATGGCGGGGGGCGCTATGCCGGCGTCGGTCAGGCTGCGGGCGAAATAGGGCACGAGGCCGAAGCCGACCGAGGACAGCCCGACCATGGCCGCCCCGAAGGCCAGGCTGTCCATCCATCCGGCCGGGGCGCTGGTTTCGCTCATGCGGGCGGGGCGGGCAGGTGCCCTTCGGCCAGCGCCGATATGGCGGATTTGATCCGGGCGAAGCTTTCGCGCGCGCGGGTGACTGTGACGCGGGCGCGGAGGTAGCCGTGGACGAGGCCCGGCTCGACCCAGGCCAAGGCTTGGCCACCGGCGGCGCGGATGCGGGCAGCGTATTCGGTCGCGTCGTCGCAGAGGGGATCGCATTCTGCGCCGATGGCGACGGTGGGGGGCAGGCCGGAAAAGTCGGTGTCGCGCAGCGGCGAGGCGGTGGGGTCGGCCCGCGGCTCGATGCCGTCCTCGTAGCGGATGCTCCTGTAGAAATCGAGGTCGTCGCGCGTCAACATCGGCGCATTGGCGTGAAACACGTAGCTGGCCCCGGTCTTGTCGCCGCCGAGGCCGGGATAGATGAGCACCTGGCCCCGCACCTCGACGTCCGAGCCGCGCATCGCGTGCGCCACTGTGGCGGCAAGGTTGCCGCCTTGGCTGTCGCCCGCCAGCACAATGGGCTGGCCGAAGCGTTCGGCCGCCGCATAGGCTACGGCCAGCGCATCGTCGAAGGCGGCGGGGTGGCGGTGTTCGGGGCAAAGGCGATAGTCGGCCGAGACCACGCGATACCCGGTGCCCGCGCAGATTTCGGCGCAGACATCGTCATGGCTTTCCAGCCCGCCCACCACCAAGCCGCCGCCGTGGTAATAGACGACCGTCACCGCGCCGGGCCGGGTCGGATCATAGATCCGGCAGGGCACGCCGCCCAGCGCCTCGTCCCGCGCCGCGATGCCTTCGGGGTAGCCGCGATGAAAGGCGCGGCACATCGCGTCGTAGACCTCGCGCTGGCGCGCGATAGTGAAGGTCGCCGTCTCGTGCGGATACCAGGTTTCGGTTTCCCGGATGAAGGCCCAGGTCTCGGCGTCGATCAGGCGGGCATAGTCGGCGGGCATGGCTTCTCCGGGGAAGATGCGGCCATGGTGGCCCGCGCCCGCCCGCCCGGCTTTGCCAGATGCGACGCCGCCCGTGTCGCCGCCTACCTTTGCCGCGACAGCCAGTCGCGGAAGTCGAGCGCTACCTCCGTCTCGGCCTTCACCAGATAGTCGTCGGAAGGATATGCGCCGGAATGCACCTCATCGGCAAAGCTGCGCATCGCGGTGATCCGCATCTCCTGCAACCGGTCCTCTTCGGCGGCGAAATCGGCATAGACCTTGGCATGACGCGGGGTGTGGCCCCGGTTCTGGCCCAGCACGTCGTCCGAGAAAAGGTACTGGGCATCGCCGGCAGCACCCCCGCCCATCGACAGCAAAAACAGCGAGGTCTTTTCGGCAATCGCCGCCGTGATTGCATCCGGCACCACCTCTATCTCCACGGCAAAGGCGCCGGCTTCCTCAAGCGCCAGGCACTGGTCCCAGACCCGCTTGGCGCTGTCGAGCGTCTTGCCCACCGCCCTGAAGCCGCCCGTCCAGGTTCGTTTCGAAGGGATCAGCCCGACATGGCCGCAGACCGGAATCGCGTGATCGGCCAGCGCCCGGACGGTGGCGAGGCTGCCGGAGCAATAGACCGCATCGGCGCCGTGCTTCACCAGCGGGAAGGCCCAGCGCAGGAAGTCTTCCGTCCCGCCGATTTCATAGAAATTGTCGCCGGGGAAGGCGAAGGCATTGGGCGCCACCTCGCGAAAGCGGCGGTCCATGATCATGGCGGGCGGGACCGAGAACATCTCGACCCCCGCCGCTTCGGCTGCCGCCGCCTCAGCCAGCGTCTCGACGCGGAGCATGGCGTATTTGTGCTTGCCGCGCGCCGCGCGGAGGCTGGCGACGGTGTGCTTGGCCGAGGGCTCGAATGCCATCTCAGCCGACCTGAAGCAACACGCGGTCGCCTTCGACCTTGACCGGATAGGTCCGAAGGTTGACGCAGACCGGCGCGCGCATCGCCTCGCCGGTCCGGTAATCGAACTGGCCGTTATGTTTCGGGCATTCGATCATGTAGTCCATGACGAGGCCCCCGGCGAGGTGGACCTTCTCGTGCGAGCAAAGCCCGTCGGTGGCGAAGAACTCGCCATCCGGCGAATGGTAGATGGCGAAGGTCCGGCCATCGTGGTCGAAGCGCATCACGTCTTCTTCGTCGATCTCGTCGGTCGAACAGGCGTCGATCCAGTTGCTCATAGGTGTTGCCTCCCTTTCAATCAGTGGTCATTCGGCCGGCACGGCATGGCCGAGCGCGTCTTTATGGAAATCTTCCCGGTAGGGCTTCGCCGTCGCCGGCAGGTCGCGGCGGAGGAAGTAGTCCTCGTAGCGAAGCTGCCGCTTCAGTGCCGGCCAGACCTCGGCATAGGCCTGCCAGATCGACGTGTTCGGTGGCGGCAGGTCATGCATGATCTTTGCGTGCAGCTCCGGCAGCCGGTGATAGGGCACCATCGGGAACATGTGGTGTTCGACATGGTAGTTCATGTTCCAGTAGATGAAGCGGCTGATCGGGTTCATGTAGACCGTGCGGCTGTTCATCCGGTGGTCGATGACGTTATCGGCAAGGCCCGCGTGCTGGAGGATGCCGGTCAGGACATGGTGCCAGGCGCCGTACAGCCGCGGCAGGCCGATCACCATCAGGGGCAGGATCGACTGCATCGCAAGCGCCTGCAGGATCGTCGCCGCGTAGATCGCGGTCCAGATCCGCGCGACACGGATCACCTTCGGCTGTTCGCTTTCGGGGATATAGGTCGCCTCTTCGGGGTCGAGCCTGCCGGAGGCATTCAGAAGCATCCGCGCCCAGCCGTTCCAGGCGTCGATAATGCCAAAGAAGTTGAGGAAGATGCGGAAAAGCGCCGGGGGCCGCATCGCCACGATCTCCGGATCGCGGCCGACGATCACGGTATCGGTATGGTGGCGGGCATGGCTCCAGCGCCACGTCACCGGGTTCCGAACCATGCAGAAACTGGCGATCTGGTAGACGACGACGTTCATCCACGGGGTGCGGAAAGGCGTGCCGTGGCCGCATTCATGCCAGCGCGAATCCATCGCCGAGCCGTAAAGGACGCCGTAGGCGAGCCAGAAGGGGGCCGACCACCATGAGGGCCAGAGCCAGATGCCGAGACCGGCAAAGAGGATCATCGACCCGTAAAGGATGATCGAATCGCGGATCGCGGGCTGATCCTCCCGCGCCATCAGCGCCTTCATCTCCTTGCGCGGGATCTCGGTATGATACCATTCGGCGGCGGCAAGGCCGTTTTCGACCGCGCGGCGCGAATCCTCACCCAAGAGGCTGTAATCCCTTTTGGCCATCTGTCCTCCTCCGAGGCCCGTTCCATGATCGGGCCGTCGGAGGGGAAGGTTAAGGGCGGTGTGGCGCATCACGCCAGACCGGCTCTTCCTTTCTCGTCAGTTATCGTCAATTATCGTCAGAATGAGTGATGGCATTTCGTCAGAAATCACATGGCCCGCAGAAAGACGATCACCGATGTGGCGCGTGAGGCGGGGGTCAGCGTCGCCACCGTGGACCGTGTCCTGAACGGACGCGAGAAGGTGCGCGAGGCAACCGCGCGCCAGGTTTTCGAGGCGGCGCAGCGGATCGGCTACCATGCCGCCGGGCTGATCGGCCAGCGCATCCAGACCGAGCTGCCGCAGATGCGCTTCGGCTTTGTCCTCCACAAGGAAAAGCAGGCCTTCTACCAGAACTTCGCCGCCGAGATCGGGCGCGCGGTCACGGCTGCCACGGGCGTCCATGCTGAGGCGATCTTCGAATATTCGCCCTCACAGTCGCCCGCCGACTTCGCCCGGCTGATGGCCAGCATGAAGGGCAGGGTGGATGCGATCGCTGCCTCTGCCGTCACCCATCACGAAGTGACCGAGGTTGTGCAGGACCTGCGCGACAGCGGCGTGCCGTGCTTTTCGCTTCTCAATGACTATGCCCAGGGCGTGCGGGAAAACTACGTTGGCCTCAACAATCTGAAGGTTGGCCGCATCGCCGCGTCGATGATCACGACCGCAACGCACAAGCCGGGCAAGATCGCGGTCTTCGTCGGCGGCTACCGCTGGCATGGGCATGAGCTGCGCGAAACAGGCTTTCGCAGCTACTTCCGCGAGTTCGCGCCGCAGTTCACCATCCTCGATACGCTGGTGAACCTTGAGACCCGGCAACTGACCTATGAGGCAACGCTCGACCTTCTGGCCCGCCATCCCGACTTGCGCGGCATCTACTGCGCCGGCGGCGGGATGGAGGGCGCCATTGCCGCGCTGCGCGAGGCGCGGGCGCCGGGCGAAGTGGCGCTGGTCATCAACGAACTGACGCCCGAAAGCCGCTCCGCCCTGCAGGACCGCTATGCGGTTCTGGTCATCGCCACGCCCCTCGCCACGCTTTGCCGCGATCTGGTGGTGCTGATGGTGGCGGCGGTCGCAAACGGGCCTTCCGAGATTACCGGCCAGCATTTCCTCAGGCCCGATCTCTACATCGGCGAATCCATCTGATGACGAAAAGACATCATCGGCATGATGGGTAACTCGTCATGAATGATGGAAACTGCACCCCGATGCGTTGACGAGTCGGTTGGGCAGGGCGCAACCTTCCTGACATTCCGAACCCCGGTGGCGACCGGGTCGGACCTGTGGGAGGAACGCCAGACATGCTGCCATTCGCATTGAACCACATGACTGTGGCGCGCCTGAACTACGCCCGGCTTGTCGAGATGGCCGCCGATCTTGGCCTTGTCGGGATCGAGGTCAGGAACGACCTGCCGCAGGCGCTCTTCGATGGCATGTCGCCGGAAGCGGGCGGGGAACTGGCGCGGTCGAAGGGCCTCAGGCTCCTTGCCGTGGCCGAGGTCAAGCGCTTCAACGACTGGTCCCCGGCCAAGGCCGATGAGGCGCTGGCGCTGATGAAGATCGCCAAGGCGGCGGGGGCCGAGGCGGTCAGCCTGATCCCGCGCAACGACGGGCTTGGCATGGGCAATGGTGAGAGGCAGGCGAACCTGCGGCTCGCGCTCCGTGACCTGAAGCCGATGCTTGAGGATCACGGGCTGGTCGGCATGGTTGAACCCCTTGGCTTCGCGGTCTGCGCCCTTCGCTACAAATCAGAAGCGGTGGAGGCGATCGAGGCGCTCGGCGCCTCTGGCCGCTTCAAGCTCGTCCATGACACCTTCCACCACACCCTTGCCGGCGGCGGCGACTATTTCCCCGCCCATACCGGCATCATCCATATTTCCGGCGTCGTCGATCCGGCGCTGTCGGTCGACGAGATGGGCGACCAGCACCGCATCCTCGTCGACGACAAGGACCGGCTTGGCAATGTCGCGCAGATCCGCGCGCTCCGCGCCGCCGGCTTCAAGGGGCCGATCTCGATGGAAAGCTTCGCCCCCGAGGTTCACGCATATCGCAATCCGGAGGCCGAACTCGCCCGGTCCTTCGATTTCATCTCGTCCCAGGTGGCCGAGCTGACCGCCTGAGGCGAGGCACAAGAAGAAATGCCCGGAGGAGGGCATCCGGCATTCAGATCAGGGAGCAGGGATGTGCCGGACATCCCTTTAGGAGGAAGACTATGAAGAAAATCGTGTTCGCGGCCGGTCTTGCCGCACTCATGGGCACTACCGCCATGGCCGCCGAGAACGTCGGCGTTTCGATGGCGAAGTTCGACGACAACTTCCTGACCGTCCTCAGGAACGGCATCCAGAAGTACGCCGACGACAACGGCATCGGCGTGCAGATCGAAGACGCGCAGAACGATGTGGCCAAGCAGCTTGACCAGATCAACAACTTCATCGCCTCGGGCGTGAGCGCGATCGTCGTCAACCCGGTCGATACCTCGGCCACGCAGGCGATGTCCGATGCCGCCGCCGCAGCCAACGTGCCCTTGGTCTACGTCAACCGCCAGCCGGTCAACATCGACACGCTGCCCGACAATCAGGCTTTCGTGGCCTCGAACGAAGTCGACTCCGGCACGCTTGAAACCATCGAGGTTTGCCGCATCTTCGCCGAGGATCAGGGCAAGACCGAAGCCAATGTCTATGTGATGATGGGCGAGCTTTCGAACCAGGCCGCCGTGCAGCGGACTGCCGACATCCATGACGTGATCGACGGCGGCAAATGCGCGGTCAAGCTCAACATCATCGACGAGCAGACGGCGAACTGGTCGCGCGAAGAGGCCACCAACCTCATGACCAACTGGCTTTCGACCGGCGCGGCCTTTGACGGCGTGATCTCCAACAACGACGAAATGGCCATCGGCGCGATCCAGGCGATGAAGGCCGCCGGGCTCGACATGGGCACCATCGTTGTCGGCGGTGTCGATGCCACGCAGGACGCGCTTGCGGCGATGCAGGCGGGCGATCTCGACGTGACCGTGTTCCAGAACGCCGCCGGCCAGGGCCAGGGCGCGCTCGACGCGGCGGTGAAGCTCGCCAAGGGCGAAGCGGTGGACCAGAAGGTCTGGGTGCCGTTCGAGCTCGTGACGCCGAAGAACATCGGCGACTACCTCGCGAAGAACTGATCCGACCGGATGAACGGAGCGGCGTCAGCCGCTCCGGCCTACCAACGTGGACTTGATCCGGCCCGCGCCCCGGCGCGGGCCCGGACTTAAGGGAAGGAACCTCGCATTGGCGCAAGCTGCACATGGCCTCGGCGGCCTGAAATACGATCCGGCAAAGCGGGAACGCCCGCAGGAACTGAACGTCTTCATCGCCCTTGTCGCGATTGTCGTCGCATTCGAGCTTCTCGGCCGCCTGTTCATCGGCGACAGCTTCCTTTTCAACACGCGCGAGAATGTTGAGGGCATCTTCAACTGGCAGCGGCTGAACATCATCATCCTGCAGGTGTCCATCGTCGGCATCATCGCCATCGGTGTGACGCAGGTCATCATCAACGGCGGCATCGACCTGTCTTCCGGCTCCATCGTCGGCGCGACCGCGATGATCACCATGAGCTTCGCGCAGACCGCCCTCGTCAACGGCAACCCCAACCCGAAGGCCATCTTCGGCGACTGGGCGATGGACCTTCCGGTCCTCGTGCCGGTGCTCGTCGGCCTCGGCTGCGGCCTCATCGCGGGCTTCATCAACGGCGGGCTGATCGCCACCACCCGCATCCCGCCCTTCATCGCCACCCTTGGCATGATGGTGACGGCGCGCGGCCTGTCGAAATGGTGGTCGAACGGCAACCCGATCTCATTCCCGACCGAATCCTATGCCGCCATCGGCAAGGGTCTGATGCCGGTCGTGATCTTCGTCCTTCTGGCGCTCCTCTTCCACGCCATCATGACCTACACGAAATACGGAAAGCACTGCTACGCCATCGGCTCGAACGAACAGGCGGCGCGGATGTCGGGCATCAACGTCAACCGTCACAAGATCCTGGTCTATTCCATCGCCGGGATGCTCGCCGCCCTCGCCGCCATCGTGCTCAGTTCCAAGAACCTGACGGCGCAGGCGGGCATGGGGGTGATGTACGAGCTTGACGCCATCGCCATGGCGGTCATCGGCGGCGTCTCATTGCAGGGCGGGCGCGGCTCGATCCTCGGGACGGTGCTTGGCGCGCTGATCTTCGGCGTCATCATCTCGGGCTTCACGTTCCTCAGGCTCGACGCCTACTATCAGGAGATGGTCAAGGGCGTGATCATCGTCGGCGCGGTCGTTCTCGACCAATGGCGCCAGCGCGGCCGGTCGCGCGGGTAAGGGGGCAGGACCATGAGCAACGACATCATTCTTGAAACCCGCAACCTGACCAAGCGCTACGGCGGCGTCCATGCGCTTGAGGATGCGAACTTCACCCTTCGTCGCGGCGAGCATGTCGCCATCGTCGGCGACAACGGCGCGGGCAAGTCGACCTTCGTGCGCCAGATCACGGCGGTCGAAAAGCACTCCTCGGGTGAGATCCATTTCGACGGCTCGAATGTCGAGTTCAAGGACCCGCTTGAGGCCCGCGAGGCCGGGATCGAGACGGTGTTCCAGACGCTGGCCCTTGCCGACGATCTTGACGTGCCGTCGAACCTCTTCCTCGGGCGCGAGATCTTCCGCTTCAAGCTCGGCCCCTTCTCGGTCCTCGACCGCAAGGCCATGCGCGACCGGACGCTTGAGGCCTTGAAGACCACGGCGGTCAAGATCCCCAATGTCGATAACGCCATCCGCAACATGTCGGGCGGTCAGCGCCAATGCGTGGCCATCGCCCGCACCGCTGCCTTCGCCTCGAAGATGGTGATCATGGATGAGCCGACGGCAGCGCTTGGGGTGCAGGAAACCGCGCAGGTCGAGAACATCATCCGGGGCTTGAAGGAACGCGGGATTCCCATGATCCTCATCAGCCACAACCTCCGCCAGGTCTTCGACCTCGTGGACCGGATCGTGGTCTTCCGCCGGGGCCGGATCGTGGCGAGCCTCAACAAGGACGAGACCGACGGCAACGACATCGTCAGCTACATCACCGGCGTCAAAGGGGCGAGCGACGCTGCCGTCGCCTGAGCCTTCAGGTCGAAAAACCAATCGAGCAATTCGCGACCGCCGGGGCGGTCCGCGTCAGAGGAGAAAGAGAAATGACTGTCAGGTTTGCGGTTCTGGGCGCGGGGCGCATCGGCAAGGTCCATGCGAAAGCCGTCAGCGGCGACCCCAATGCCACGCTCGTCGCCGTCGCCGATGCGATGGCCCCGGCCGCCGAAGCGATTGCCGCGCAATACGGCTGCGAGGTGCGCAGCATCGAAGCCATCGAGGCGGCGAAGGACATCGACGCCGTGGTGATCTGCACGCCCACCAACACCCATGCCGACCTGATCGAGCGCTTCGCCCGCGCCGGCAAGGCGATCTTCTGCGAAAAGCCGGTCGATCTGTCGCTTGAGCGGGTGAAGGCCTGCCTCAAGGTGGTGGATCAGACCAAGGCCAAGCTGATGGTCGGCTTCAACCGCCGCTTCGATCCGCATTTCAAGGCGGTCCGTGATGCCATCGACGCCGGCAAGATCGGCAAGGTTGAGATGGTGACGATCACCTCGCGCGATCCCGGCGCGCCGCCGGTCAGCTACATCAAGGTCTCGGGGGGCATCTTCCGCGACATGACGATACATGACTTCGACATGGCCCGCTTCCTCTTGGGCGAAGAGGTCGAGACGGTGATGGCCTCCGCCGCCGTGCTGGTCGATCCGGAAATCGGCAAGGCCGGCGACTGGGATTCCGCCTCGGTCATCCTGACCACGAAGTCGGGCAAGCAGGCCGTCATCTCCAACTCCCGCCGCGCCACCTATGGCTATGACCAGCGGATCGAAGTGCACGGCTCCGAAGGCGTCGCGTCCGCCGAAAACCAGCGCCCGGTGTCGATCGAGATCGCTTCTGCCGCCGGCTACAACCGCCCGCCGCTCCACGACTTCTTCATGACCCGCTACACCGAGGCCTATGCCGCCGAAATCGCCGCCTTCATCGCGGCGGTCACGGGCGGCGCAAAGATCTCGCCCTCGGGCCAGGACGGTCTGGCCGCGCTGGCGCTTGCCGATGCCGCAGTTAAGTCGGTCAAGGAAGGCCGCGCGGTCAAGGTTTCGGAAATCACGGGCTGACGCGCATGACAAAGGCTCTCGACGTCATCACCATCGGCCGGTCTTCGGTCGATCTTTACGGCGCGCAGGTCGGCGGCCGGCTTGAGGATATGGGGTCCTTCCGCAAATACATCGGCGGATCGCCCACCAATATCGCCGCCGGCGCCGCCCGGCTTGGCCTCAAATCCGCGCTCATCACCCGTGTCGGCGATGAGCATATGGGCCGCTTCATCCGCGAGGAGCTGGCCCGCGAGGGGGTGAATGTCGAGGGCGTCAAGACCGACCCGGAGCGTCTGACGGCGCTGGTGCTGCTCGGCATCCGCGACCAGCACCAGTTCCCGCTGATCTTCTACCGGGAAAACTGTGCCGACATGGCGCTTGACGAAAGCGATATCGACGAGGCGTTCATCGCCTCGTCCCGCGCGGTCGTTGCCACGGGCACGCATCTGAGCCACCCGAGGGTTGAGGCCGCGACCCTGAAGGCGCTGAAGCTCGCGCGCAAGCATGGGCTTCAGACCGCGCTCGACATCGACTACCGGCCAAACCTCTGGGGCGTGGCGGGGCATGGCGCGGGCGAAAGCCGCTTCGTGGAAAGCGCCAAGGTCACGGCGAAGCTGCAGGCGCATCTGCACTACTTCGACCTGATCGTCGGCACGGAAGAAGAGTTCCACATCGCCGGCGGCACCACCGACACCATCGCGGCCTTGCGGGCGGTCCGTGCCGTGTCAAAGGCGACGCTCGTCTGCAAGCGCGGCCCGATGGGGGCGGTGGCCTTCACCGGCGCGGTTCCCGATAGTCTGGATGATGGCGAGAGCGGCCCCGGCTTCCCGATCGAGGTCTTCAACGTCCTCGGCGCGGGCGACGGGTTCTTCGCGGGCCTTCTGAAAGGCTGGCTGACCGGGCAGGACTGGCCGACGGCGCTCATGTACGCCAACGCCTGCGGCGCCTTCGCCGTTTCGCGCCACGGCTGCACCCCTGCCTACCCGAGCTGGGAGGAGTTGCAGTTCTTCCTCAAGCGCGGCGTGGAGGAAAAGGCGCTTCGCAAGGACCGCGAGCTTGAGCAGGTCCATTGGGCCACCAACCGCAAGGGCGACTGGTCGACGATGCGGGTCTTCGCCTTCGACCACCGGATGCAGTTGGAGGACATTCCCGGCGCCGATCCGAAAAAGATCGGCAAATTCAAGGAGCTCTGCCTTGAAGCTGCGGCAAGTGTCGCGGATGGCAAGCCCGGCTACGGTCTTCTCTGCGACAGCCGCCTCGGGCGCGACGCGCTCTATGCCGCCGCTGGCCGTGGCCTCTGGATCGGCCGGCCCGTCGAATGGCCGGGCTCCCGGCCCCTGACGCTGGAACCGGAGATCGGGCCGGACTTCGGCGGTTTGGACGAATGGCCGCTCGATCATGTCGTCAAGGTCCTCTGCTTCTACCACCCCGACGACACGGCAGAGATGAAGGCCGAACAGGAAGCCGTGGTGACGCGGCTTTTCAACGCCTGCCGCCGCAACCGGCTGGAGTTCCTGCTGGAGGTGATCCCCTCGAAGGTCGCGCCGGTAACGGACCAGACCACCGCTAATATCATCACCCGCTTCTATGACATCGGCATCTACCCCGACTGGTGGAAGTTGGAGCCAATGAAGACCGAGGCCGCCTGGAAGGCCGCCTCGGACGCCATCACTTCGCGTGATCCCTATACGCGCGGCATCGTCGTGCTGGGGCTGGGTTCGGGTGAGGCGGAACTGGCGGAAAGCTTCGCCGAGGCGGCGCGGCATCCCTTAGTCAAGGGCTTTGCCGTTGGCCGCACGATCTTCGCCGGGCCGGCGCAGAAATGGATGGCGGGCGAAATGACCGATGCCGAGGCTGTCGCCGAGATGGCTGGCAATTTCGACCGGCTCTGCAAGGTCTGGGACAAGGCGCGGTCTGCCGCGAAAGGATGATCCGATGACGAAGACGATAAGGTTAACCGCCTCGCAGGCGATGGTGCGCTATCTTTCGGCGCAGATGAACGAGGATGGGACGCGTTTCATCGCCGGTTGCTGGGCGATCTTCGGCCATGGCAATGTGGCGGGCCTTGGCGAGGCGCTTCATGCGGCGAAGGATGACTTCCCGACCTGGCGCGGCCAGAACGAACAGACCATGGCCCATACCGCCATAGCCTATACGAAGCAGTTGTCGCGCAGGCGCGCGATGGCCGTCACCTCCTCGATCGGGCCAGGGGCCACGAACATGGTGACGGCGGCGGCGCTGGCACATGTGAACCGGCTGCCGATCCTTCTGATCCCCGGCGATGTCTTCGCCAACCGCGCGCCGGACCCGGTCCTGCAACAGATCGAGGATTTCGATGATGGCACCGTCAGCGCCAATGACTGCTTCCGCCCGGTCAGCCGCTATTTCGACCGGATCATGCGGGCCGAACAGCTTCTGACGGCGCTGCCGCGCGCCTTCGCCATGATGACCGATCCGGCGAACTCAGGACCCGTAACGCTCTCCTTCTGTCAGGACGTGCAGGCCGAGGCCTATGACTGGCCGGAGGCGTTCTTCGCGCCGAAGGTCTGGCGCATCCGCCGCCCGGAACCGGACATGCGCGAGGTCGAGGATGTGGCGGGTCTGATCCGCGCCGCCAAGCGCCCGGTGATCGTGGCGGGCGGCGGGGTGATCTATTCCGGCGCCGAAGTGGCGCTTGGCGACTTCGCCACCCGCTTCAACATTCCGATCATCGAGACGCAGGCAGGGAAATCCGCCGTGGCGCAGGCGCATCCGATGAACCTCGGCGCGAGCGGCGTCGACGGCTCCGCAGCCGCCAATGCGGCGGCTGAGGTCGCCGATCTGGTGATCGGCGTCGGAACACGGTTTCAGGATTTTACGACCGGCTCGTGGTCGCTTTTCAAGGCGCCGGGGGTCAGGCTCGTCTCGGTCAACGTCCAGCCCTATGACGCCGGTAAGCATGGGGCGGTGAGCCTTGTCGCCGACGCGAAAGCGGCGCTGGAGAAGCTGACGGCGGCCATCGGCAGCTACAAGGGCGTTGTCGATGCCAGGGCCCGCGCCGACTGGCTCGCCGCCGTCGATGCCCATTGCGCGGCACCTAAGGACGGCAATGCGCTCCCCACGGATGCGCAGGTCATCGGCGCGGTGCAGCGCGCGACCGGCAAGGACGCCATCGCCATGTGCGCGGCGGGGACCATGCCGGGGGCGCTGAAGCTGCTCTGGCAGGCGTCTGAGCGCGGCTACCATATGGAATACGGCTTTTCCTGCATGGGCTATGAGATCGCCGGCGCGATGGGCGTGAAGCTCGCCGCCCCCGACCGCGAGGTCATCTGCTTTGTCGGCGACGGCAGCTACATGATGGCGAATTCGGAGCTTGCAACGGCGGTGATGCGCCGGGTGCCCTTCACCGTCGTCCTGACCGACAACCGGGGATACGGCTGCATCAACCGCTTGCAGCGCGGCACCGGGAGTGCGGGCTTCAACAACCTCTATATCGACAGCGCCGTCGAGGATCAGCCTGAGATCGACTATGTCGGCCATGCCGCCTCGATGGGCGCCCATGCGGTCAAGGCCACGGGCATCGCCGATCTTGAGGCGCAGATCGCCGCGGCGCGCGGGCGCCACATCCCGAGCGTGATCGTCATCGACACCGATCCGACCAACGGGCCGGGCTTCGGCAAGGCCGGTCACTGGTGGGACGTGGCGGTGCCCGAGGTCTCGGACCGGGAACAAGTTAGAAAAGCACGGCAAGCCTATGAAAAGGCTGTGAAAGAGAGAGCATGAAATGAGCGTTAAGATCGGCATTTCCCCGATTGCCTGGCAGAACGACGACCTGCCGGACCTGACCGCGGCCTACACGATGGAACAGGCGCTGAAGGAAGCGCGCGAGATCGGCTATACCGGTGTCGAGCGCGGCCGCCGGATGCCGCTGGACACCGAGGGGCTGAAGGCTTACCTCAACAAGTATGACATCGCGCTTTGCGGTGGTTGGTGTTCCGGCAACCTGATGAAGAACTCGGTGAAGGAAGAGATCGAGGCCGTCCGCCAGCAGGTCGAGCAATTCGTGGCGCTGAAATCGCCCTGCCTCGTCTATGCCGAATGCTCCAACACCGTGCAGGGCGACATCGCCACGCCGGTCAACAATCGGCCAAAACTTACCCGTTCGGAAGTGAAGGCTTACGCGGCGAAGCTCAGCGAGCTTGCGAAGTGGATGGCGGGCGAGGGGATGCTGCTGGCCTATCACCACCACATGGGCTCGATGATCGAGGATCAGGAGGATGTGGATGCGCTGATGGAAGGCTCGACCCCCGAGGTCACGCTCCTCTTCGACACCGGGCATCTGAAGTTCGGCGGTGCCGATGTGCTTGACACGCTCCGCCGTTGGGGCGACCGGGTGAAACATGTCCACTTCAAGGATGTGCGCGAAGACGTCACCAGGAAAATCCGCGCCGAAAACAAGAGCTTCCTTGACGGTGTTATCGCGGGCGCGTTCACCGTTCCGGGCGACATTGAAGGCTCCATCGACTTCGCCGCCGTGACCGATGAACTGGCGAAGATGGGCTACGAGGGCTGGATCGTCGTCGAGGCGGAACAGGACCCGGCCAAGGCTACGCCTTATGACTATTCAAAGCTCGGCTATGACCATATCGTGGACATCTGCCGTGCCTCGGGCCTGAAGATCGACGCGCACGGCTGAGGTTCTTCGGGGGTCAGAATGGCAGAGACAACAGCTTCGACCGGGGGCCAGGGATGAGGGGAAAGTTCCTCGATCCGGCGCATCCGTTCTTCCGGCCGGTCTGGGTCCGGGTGGCGGTCGTGGCACTGCCGCTGGTCTGGGCGGTGGTGGAGCTTGTCGTCGGCTCGCCCGGCTGGGCGATGCTTTTCGCGGCGGCGGGGCTTTACGCGCTTTGGGTCTTCGTGACCGACAAGGGCGAAGCGCCGCCCGGTGACAGCAAGGACTGAGGGATGAGCAAGCTTCTGGTGAAACCAGCCGGCACGACCGGCAAGGTCCATGATGTGACACCGGAAAGCGCCGGCTGGGGCTATGTGGGCTTTGGCCTCTATCGGCTGAAACCCGGCGAGACGGCGGCCGAGGCGACGGGCGACCGCGAGGTGATCCTTGTCCTCGTCGAGGGCAAGGCGAAGCTCTCCGCCGGGGGGGTGGATTTCGGCGAGATGGGCGAAAGGATGGATGTCTTCGAAAAGACCCCGCCGCATTGCCTTTACGTGCCGAACGACAGCGACTGGCAAGCCGTCGCCACGACCGATTGCACGCTCGCGGTCTGCGCCGCGCCGGGGAAGGGCAACCACAAGGCGCAGAAGCTTGGCCCCGAGGGGATCGAACTCACGCAGCGCGGCACCGGCGCCAATACCCGCTTCGTCAACAACATCGCCATGGAGGCGCGGGACGCGGCCGACAGCCTTCTGGTGACAGAGGTCTTCACCCCGCAGGGCAACTGGTCGTCCTACCCGAGCCATCGCCATGACGAGGATGACTTCCCCCGGATGACCTATCTGGAGGAAAGCTACTACCATCGCCTGAACCCGCCCCAGGGCTTCGGGCTTCAGCGGGTCTATACCGAGGATGGCAGCCTTGATGAGACGATCGCGGTGAAGAACCACGAAGTCGTCCTTGTGCCGAAAGGCCATCACCCCTGCGGCGCGCCCTATGGGTACGAGCTTTACTACCTCAACGTCATGGCCGGCCCGCGCCGCAACTGGCGCTTCCAGAACGATCCCGACCATGACTGGATCTACCAGCGCGACATGCAGGGCTGACGCTTCCCCCCGCCGCGCGCCGGCCTATACTCGCGCGTGTGAGACGAGGGGGACGATGGCGACCGATCTTGTGATTTTCGATTGCGACGGCGTGCTGATCGACAGCGAGATCATCAGCGCCCAGATGCTGATTGATGAGTTGTCGGCCCTCGGTGTCGGCATCGACCTCGACTATGTCGCGCGGAATTTCCTTGGCCGCAGCTATCCGACGGTGATGCGCCAGATCCGTCAGGAGTTCGGCCTCGACCTGCCGCCGGAGTTCGAGGAGCAGTACCGCGCCCGCCTGATGCAGGCCTTCGAAGAGCGGCTGACGATCATGCCCGGCGTCTCGGACCTGCTGGTGACGCTTGGCGTACCCTATTGCATCGCCACATCGTCAAGCCCGCGCCGGGCGCGGCGTTCGCTTGAGATCGTCGACCTGCCGCGCCTTGACGACACGCCGCTCTTCACCGCCTCGATGGTGGAGCGCGGCAAGCCCGCGCCGGACCTCTTCTTGCTTGCGGCGCAGCAAATGGGCGTCAGCCCAGAGAATTGTCTTGTTATCGAGGACAGTCTGAACGGCATCCGCGCCGGCCTCGCCGCCGGAATGGAAGTCTATCGTTTCACCGGCGGAAGCCATCTTCGGGGCGGCGATCTGACCCCGCCCGAGGACGCCCGCGCTGCTGCGGCATTTGATTCCTTCGCGCAATTCTTCCAGATTGCGCCGCACTTGCGGAGCGCATGATGAACCTGATCGACCGGGAAACCTCAAAGCACGACGACGCCGCCCGGGCCGGGTGGATGTATTACGTCGGCGGCATGACCCAGGACCAGATCGCCACCGCGCTTGGCGTCTCCCGCCAGAGGGCGCAGCGGCTGGTCAGCCGGGCGATGGCCGAGGGACTGATCCATGTCCGGCTGGAACACAAGATCGGCGCCTGCCTTGGCGCCGAGGCCGCGCTGAAACGGCGCTACGGGTTGAACGAGGTGCGGGTGGCGCCGTCGCTTGGTCCCGGCGGCGACAGTGCGCGGGCCACGGCCTCGGTCGCGGCGGAACTCTTGGAGACCTATCTCGCGCGGGCAGAACCGCAGGTCATCGCCTTCGGTACCGGGCGGTCCCTGTCGGCGATGGTGGCGGAACTGTCGCCGGTGCCGACCGACCGCCACAAGGTCGTCTCGCTCATCGGCAATATCGCCCCGGACGGATCGGCCTCGTTCTACGATGTCATCCTCAGGATCGCCGACAAGCTGCATGTCCAGCACTATCCCATGCCAGTGCCGGTCCTGTCGGAAACCGCCGAGGAGCGGGAGATGTTCCATGCTCTCGGCCCGATCCAGTCGGTCGTCAGGCTGGCGCGGAATGCCGATGTCATGTTCGTCGGCGTCGGCCAGATGGGCGATGACGCGCCGCTCTACAAGGACGGGTTCGTCACCCGCGACCAGCTTGCGGGCATCCAGGCGCGTGGTGCTGCGGGCGAAATCGTCGGCTGCGTCTTCAATGCCGATGGCGCCTATATCGACACGCCGCTGACGGCCCGGCTGGGCGGGGTCAGGATCGAGCCGGGGCGGGCGACGCCGGTCATCGCCGTTGCTGCCGGGGCGAGCAAGGTGGCAGCGATCCGCGCGGCGCTGAAGGGGCGACTCATCAACGGTCTCGTGACCGATGAGGCGACGGCGGCGGCGCTGCTTCTGGGCTGAGCGGCCGGCCTCCGCGGGGTAATTTCTTCTTTGAAATGACAAATTTTTCCGGTTGACAAAATGCCGCAGTAATATGAGCATATGCGCACTGAATGGGCAATTGCTCATTCTTCTGGGAGGAAATTATGACACTGACGATGCGGGCGCTTCTGGGCGCCACCGCTGTTTGCGCCCTTGCATCGGGCGCGATGGCCCAAACCACCATCACCGTCGCCACCGTTAACAACGGCGACATGGTCCGCATGCAGGGCCTCATGGACGACTTCAACACCAAGCACCCCGACATCAAGGTCGAGTGGGTCACGCTGGAAGAGAACGTCCTGCGCCAGAACGTGACGACCGACATCGCCACCGGCGGCGGCCAATATGACGTGATGACCATCGGCACCTACGAGGTTCCGATCTGGGGCAAGCAGGGCTGGCTCGTGTCGCTGAACGACCTCCCGGCCGAGTATGACGTTGACGACCTCCTGCCGGCGATCCGTGGCGGCCTGACCGTTGACGGCAACCTGATGGCCGCGCCGTTCTACGGCGAAAGCTCGATGGTCATGTACCGCAAGGACCTGATGGAAGCCGCCGGGATGACCATGCCCGACGCGCCGACCTGGGCCGACATCGAAAAGGCCGCCGCGGCGATGACCAACAAGGACGCCGAACAATATGGCGTCTGCCTGCGCGGCAAGGCCGGCTGGGGCGAGAACATGGCCTTCCTGACCGCCATGTCGAACTCCTTCGGTGCGCGCTGGTTCGATGAGAACTGGGTGCCGCAGTTCGACCAGCCGGAGTGGAAGGCGACGCTCGACTTCTACCTCAACCTGATGACGAACTACGGGCCCCCCGGCGCCTCGAACAACGGCTTCAACGAAAACCTGACGCTGTTCAACCAGGGCAAGTGCGGCATGTGGATCGACGCCACCGTTGCGGCGTCCTTCGTGACCGGCAAGGATTCGACCGTCGCCGACAAGGTGGGCTTCGCCCTTGCGCCGGACAACGGCCTTGGCAAGCGCGGCAACTGGCTCTGGGCATGGTCGCTCGCGATCCCGACCTCCTCGAAGAACCAGGAAGCCGCCAAGACCTTCATCGACTGGGCGACGAACAAGGACTACCTCGCGCTCGTCGCCTCGAAGGAAGGCTGGGCCAACGTTCCTCCGGGTACCCGCACCTCGCTCTATTCGAACGAGGAATATGCCAAGGTGCCCTTCGCCAAGATGACGCTCGACAGCATCAACTCGGCTGACCCGACCGCACCGACCGTCAAGCCGGTGCCCTATGTCGGCGTGCAGTTCGTCGCCATCCCGGAATTCCAGGGCCTTGGCACCAGCGTGGGCGAGCTTTTCTCGGCCGCACTTGCCGGGCAGTCGACCGGGGATGAGGCGCTTGCAGCGGCCCAGACCCTTGTGACCGACGAGATGACCTCGGCCGGCTACATCAAGTGACGACACGTCGGGGCCGGCCTTCGGGCTGGCCCCGTCCTTTCCCGACGCCCCCCGCTTCCCGGACTTCCAGCCAGCGATGCAAGGCCGACGATTGACGGCTCGGCGCTGCCGACCCCCGGTCTCATCCTGACGCTCCATTCCGGCCAGCGCCGCTGGTGACTGGCCCCACTTCTGGAGAACCGCTCCATGTCGACGCAATCAACCCGCCTGGCTTCGCGCATCATGGTGGCGCCTTCGGTCATCGTTCTTTTCATCTGGATGATCGTGCCGCTGGCAATGACGCTTTACTTCTCGTTCCGGATCTACCGGCTCCTGTCGCCGGACCGGACGGGCTGGGTCGGCTTTGCAAACTACACATGGTTCTTCAAGTCGCCCGAGTTCTGGCTCGCGATCAGCAACACGCTGGCGCTTGTGCTTGGTGTCCTCATCATCACCGTGGTTCTCGGCACGCTGATCGCGCTTCTGATCGACCAGCCGGTGAAGGGGCAGGGCGTCCTCCGCATCCTCGTGATCGCGCCCTTCTTCGTCATGCCGCCGGTCGCGGCGATGATCTGGGACAACCTCTTCATGCACCCCCAGAACGGGCTTCTGGGCGCTGTCTCCCGCGCCTTCGGGGCCGAGCCGATCCTTTACATGGAACAGTACCCGATGGCCTCGATCATCACGATCGTTGCCTGGGAATGGCTGCCCTTCGCGACGCTGATCCTTCTGACCGCGATGCAGTCCCTGTCGTCCGAGCAGCTTGAGGCCGCCGAGATGGACGGGGCGAGTGCGCTCAACCGCTTCCGCTACATCATCTTCCCGCACCTGACGCGCGCCATCACCGTGGTGATCCTGATCGAGACGATCTTCCTTCTGGGGATCTTCGGCGAGATCTTCACCGCGACCCAAGGCGGCCCCGGTTCTGCCTCCACGACGCTGCCTTACATGATCTTCAAGCAGGCGATCGTGGCCAAGGACATCGGTCGTGCAGCCGCCGGCGGGATCATCGCCGTCATCCTCGCCAACATCGTCGCCTTCTTCCTGATGCGCAGCATCGGCAAGAACCTCGACGCCTGAGCCGGAGAAGAGAGAAATGGCCCGTGCCGTCACCCCCCGCCGCAAGGCCCTGAACACCGTCGCCGCCTGGAGCGTTGCGCTCATCATCTTCTTCCCGGTCCTCTGGATGATCCTGACGAGCTTCAAGACGGAACCCTCCGCCGTCGCGATGCCGCCGCAGCTTTTCTCGGCCGACTGGACATTGGAGAACTATTCCGAGGTCTGGGCGCGGTCGGATTATCCGCGCTTCTTCTGGAACTCGGTCGTCATCTCGGTCGGCTCCACGCTTCTTGGTCTTGCCATCGCCATTCCGGCGGCCTGGTCGATGGCCTTCGTGCCGGGCAAGCGCACCAAGGACCTTCTGATGTGGATGCTCTCCACCAAGATGATGCCGGCGGTGGCCGTCCTCATTCCGATGTACCTGATCTTCCAGCGCACAGGCCTTTTCGACACCAAGACCGGCCTTGTTCTGGCGCTGATGCTGATGAACCTGCCGATCATCGTCTGGATGCTTTACACCTACTTCAAGGAAATCCCCGGCGAGATCCTTGAGGCATCGCGGATGGACGGGGCGAGCCTCTGGAAAGAGATCGTCTACGTCCTGACGCCGATGGCGGTTCCGGGCATTGCCTCGACCATGCTCCTGAACGTGATCCTCGCCTGGAACGAAGCCTTCTGGACGATCACGCTGACGACGACCAAGGCGGCGCCGCTGTCGGCTTTCATCGCCTCGTTCTCAAGCCCGCAGGGGCTCTTCTACGGCAAGCTTTCGGCGGCCTCGACCATGGCCATCGCGCCGATCCTGATCCTCGGCTGGTTCAGCCAGAAACAACTTGTGCGCGGCCTGACCTTCGGCGCGGTGAAATAAGGAAATAGACCATGGGACAGATCACGCTCAAGCAAGTGCGCAAGTCGTTCGGCGACGTGCATGTCATCCCCGGTGTGGACCTCGACATCAATGATGGTGAGTTCGTGGTCTTCGTCGGCCCCTCGGGCTGCGGCAAGTCGACGCTCCTCCGGCTCATCGCGGGGCTTGAGGATACGACTTCGGGCAAGATCCACATCGACGGCAAGGACGCGACCGACCTTCCGCCGGCCAAGCGCGGCCTTGCGATGGTGTTCCAGTCCTATGCGCTTTACCCGCATATGACGGTCCGCAAGAACATCGCCTTCCCGCTGAAGATGGCGGGGATGAACCCTGCCGAGATCGACAAGAAGGTCGAATACGCGGCGCGGGTCCTGAACCTCGCCAATTATCTCGACCGCCGCCCCGGCCAGCTTTCGGGCGGCCAGCGCCAGCGCGTCGCCATCGGCCGCGCCATCGTCCGGAGCCCCTCGGCCTTCCTGTTCGACGAACCCTTGTCGAACCTCGATGCCGCCTTGCGCGTGGGCATGCGGCAGGAGATCACCGAGCTTCACCAGAACCTGAAGACCACGATGATCTATGTGACCCATGATCAGGTCGAGGCGATGACCATGGCCGACAAGATCGTGGTCTTGAACGCAGGCAACATCGAGCAGGTCGGCAGCCCCTTGGAGCTTTACCGCCGCCCGCGGAACCTTTTCGTCGCGGGCTTCATCGGCTCGCCCAAGATGAACCTCATAGAAGGCGCCGAGGCAGCGAAGCTTGGCGCCAAGACCATCGGCATCCGACCCGAGCATATCGAGGTCGGCAGCGGCCCATGGTCCGGCACCGTGGCGCTGTCGGAGCATCTCGGGTCCGACACCTTCCTCAAGGTCGATGCGGGCGAGCTTGGCATCATGACCGTCCGGGGATCGGGTGAGGTCAACGTCCATACCGGCGACCGCATCCAGTTCGCGCCGCAAGCCGACAAGGTCCATCGGTTCGACGCCAATGGCCTCCGCCTCGACTGAGGCGGGGTGTTCGGGGCTTGGCAGGAAGACAAGGAAGGCGTGACGATGAAACCGACGAATGCAACCCTGAAAGACCTTCCTGCCACGGTGGCCGCGCCCGGCTATGACCGGTCACGGCTGAAGCCCGGCATCGTCCATATCGGCTGCGGCAACTTCCACCGCGCCCATATGGCGGTCTATCTCGACGACCTTTTCGCGCTTGGCCAGTCGCAGGACTGGGCCATCGTCGGGGCAGGGGTCCGTGCTGGCGACGCCAAGATGCGCGATGCCATTGCCGCGCAGGACTGGATGTCGAGCGTGATCGAGCTTTCCCCCGGCAATCTCTCGGCCCGCGTGATTGGTGCAATGGTGGATTTCGTGCCGGTGGAAGAGGGGAACGGGTCGCTCATCAACGCGATGAGCGACCCGGCGATCCGCATCGTCTCTCTCACCGTGACGGAAGGGGGGTACTTCACAGACCCCGATACCGGCACCTTCAGCCCCGACCATGACGACATTCGCCATGACGCCAGGCACCCCGACGCGCCGCGCACCGTCTTCGGCGCCATCGCCCGCGCCCTTGCCAACCGCCGCAAGGCCGGCGTCGCGCCCTTCACCGTGATGTGCTGCGATAACCTTCCGCACAACGGCCATGTGACCCATGACGCCGTGGTCGGCGTCGCCCGCCAGTCCGACCCGGAACTGGCGGACTGGATTGCAGCCAATGTCAGCTTCCCGAACGCCATGGTCGACCGGATCACGCCCGCCACCGGCCCGCGGGAACTGGCGCTGGCGAAGACCTTCGGTCTTGACGACGCCGCACCTGTGACCTGCGAGCCCTTCCGGCAATGGGTGATGGAGGACAGGTTTCCGACCGGTCGCCCGGCGCTTGAGAAGGTCGGCGTGACCTTCACCGACCGGGTCGATCTTTTCGAGACGATGAAGATCCGCATCCTGAACGGCGGCCATGCGATCATCGCCTATCCCGGCGGCCTTGCCGGGATCGAGCTCGTGGGTGAGGCGATGGCCGATAACCAGATCCGCGCCTTCCTCGACGCCATCCTGACGCGCGAGGTGCTGCCCATCGTCCCGCCGGTGCCGGGGATGGACCTTGGCGATTACAAGCGGCTCATCATCGAGCGTTTCTCCAACCCCGAGGTCGCCGACACCGTGCGCCGCCTCTGCCTCGACGGGTCGAACCGGCAACCGAAGTTCATCATCCCGACGATCCGCGATGCCTATGCGAAGGGAACGCCCTCGGACGGGCTCGTCCTCCTCTCGGCGCTCTGGTGCCGCTACTGCTACGGTGAGGATGAACAGGGCAACGCCATTGCGCCGAACGATCCCAACTGGGACATGCTGACAGAACGCGCCAAGGCTGCGAAGGATGATCCGTCCGAGTGGCTGGCGATCAGCACCGTCTACGGCGACCTTGCCGGCAATGCCGATTTCGCGGCGCGTTTCGCCGTGGCGCTGGGGGATGTCTGGGCACGTGGATCGCGCGCGGTGATGGCCGATTACATCGCGGCAAAGGCCTGAGGGTCAGCGGTAGTTGACGCTTTGCACGCTGCCGTCGGGGCCGATATTGCACACCATCGGTTGGCCGCCGAGGATAAGAACATCAGCCTGCCCGCCGATGTTTGCGCCCATCGCCACACTTGTCATAGGAACGCCCTGCATGGTGGCGGCGGTGCTGATGCACTCCTGCTGCCAGCTTAGTTCCAACGCAGTGGTGCGCCCGTCGCCGGAGGTGATTTCAAGCACTTCATTCGCCTCGGTCACGATGCAGGTCGCAAGCTGGCTGGGCAGGCTCAGGGTGACGATCGCCCCGCCAGCAGAGGGCGCGACGTCGACCACCTTCACCGCGAAAGAGGCGATCCCGAGTTGCTGCGATGCCGAGCCGATGCAGGCGGCCTCCTGCGCGGCCTGATCGGCGCTAGCCGGCAGTGGAAGCATCAGGAGCACAACAAGGGCAGCAGAGACGACCGGGCGCATGGCAGGCTTCCTCCTGGGGGGGAAGCATACCCGCTCCGCACCCGTTCGGCACGTCCTTTCTCCCCAATGCCTGCGCTGGGCGGTCAGGTGCCGAGGTACTTGGGGTAGTCCGAGACCAAAAGATGCACCGGAGCGGTATCTTCGGTGATCTCGGTATAGCGCGGGATTTCCATCTCGAACCAGTTGTCGGTGCGGTCGTCGTTGACGGTGGAAACCTCGCCGATGAGCACATCGCCTGTCTCGCCCCAGAAGGCGTGCCAGACTTCGGGCGTCAGCGTGACGCTCTCGCCGGGCTTCAGGCGCAGGTGATCGCCGGCCTTCAGCTCGCGCCGCGACCCGTCGACAAGAACGCTGGCGCCGGTCGCGCGGTCGATGGAGCCGTCTGCGTGGGACGAATGAAGCTCAAGCACCAGATCGCCGCCGCCGCGGTTGATGATGTCTTCGGTCTTGAGGAAATGGCGGTGCATCGGGGACACCTGCTGGTCACGGCTGATCATGATCTTCTCGGCATAGACCATGCCGCCGCCGGTGCGCAGGTCCGCGACAAGGCCGTTGCGCACCGTGAAGAGGAAAAGGCCAAGCTCGGCGAACTTGCCCTGACCATAGTCGGTGATGTCCCAGCCCATGGCGCGGCGCACGAATTCGCCATGCGGGGCGGCCTTCATCTCATCGGGCGTCCAATAGGCGAAGGGCGGCATGACATAGCCGAAAGAGCGGATGAAGCGGTCGCCGGCCAGCAGGACTTCGTTGACGTCGGATCGGTTCATGGCGTGGCCTCGTTCGGGCTGATGGGTCGGCATTCGATGGCATAGCGGATCGTGACGGGCGCCTCCGGGGTGATGTTAACGCCTTCGGCGCCCTCGGGCGTCTCGTCATAGTACGAGGCGACGGGTTCAAGGCCGAGGCCGCGGAAGCCCTTGAGGCGCGGCTCGCCGCTGAGGCCGGGATTGGCGATCCACATCAGAAGATGGGGCACGGTGGCGGCGTCCCATTCGATCCGGGTCACCATGCCCCGGTCTGTGTCCGAAGCCTCGACCCAGCCGGCGCAGTCGCGGAGGAAGACGAGGTCTTCTCCCGCCGGTCCGGGCTGGTCCCAGACGCAGGTCTCGCCACCGTCCTTCAGCCTTGCCACGCCATCCGCCGCGATCATCTGGTCGGGCGCCAGCATACTGGCCGAAGGCGCGCGGGCGGCGCGGGCGGACGTCACCTCGCCATGCGGCGCAGGGGTGATCCTGAGGCTGCCGGGCCTCGCGGGAAAGGCGAGGTTCGGGTGCAGGCCGACCGGCATTCGGACGGCGCGGCGGGCATGGATGGTCAGCGTCAGATCAACGCGCGGCAGGGTTTCGGAGAGGGTGATCGTCCGTTCTAGCCGGGCGACGGCATGGCCCTCCGGGTAGTCGATGGCGAGATGTGCGCTGCGCCGGTCCGATGACAGCAGTTGCCAGAAGCTGTCGGTGCCATGCCCGTGCTTGACCGGATCATGGGCGCCAATGCCGAAGGGAACGCAGGGCCATTCGCCGCCGATGACGGTGAGATGCGCGGCGGGGGGAGCTTCCGCAAATTGCGGCGGTTCCGGCCAGGGCGCGGTGGCAAGCGGTCGGAAGGGCCGCCCGCCGAGGTTGAACTCCAGATCGACAAGCGCCGCCGAGAGGCCGCGCACCCCCGCCGAGACGGAGGCGCTTTCAAGACGGCAAAGGATTGCATCGGCCCGCATGGCGACTAGCGCAGCCGGTCTTGCGTTGCCGGGTCGAAGAAGACCGCGCGGGCAAGGTTCAGCGCCAGCCGCGCGTTTTGGCCATCATGCACGGCGGCACTTGGCTTCACGCGCGCGGTGACATGGCGACCGTTGAGCGTGGTCACGGCATAGACATCCGCGCCGGCGGGTTCGGTCACGTCGATCAGGAAATCCGCTTCCAGAAGCTCGCCCGTTGCCGTGCGGTCGGCACTCGCCGGGTCGGTCAGCGCCTCGGGCCGCAAGCCGAAGATCACCGGCTTGCCCAGCTTGCCGCGAAGGGCGGCATTGTCGGGCAGCGGCACGCGTATGGCGCTGCCATCCTCGCGCTTCAGCGTCATGAAAAGCCCGCCCGCGTCCTGTTCGACCGGCATCGTCAGCATGTTCATCGATGGTGAGCCCATGAACTCGGCGACGAAGACATTGGCCGGGTCATTGTAGATCTCGTCCGGCGTGCCGAACTGCTGGAGCGACCCGTCCTTCAGGACCGCGATCTTCGTCGCGAGCGTCAGCGCCTCGATCTGGTCGTGGGTGACGTAGACCGTGGTCGTGGCCATGCGCTGGTGCATCCGCTTGATCTCGGTCCGCATGTCGACACGGAGTTTCGCGTCGAGGTTCGACAGGGGTTCGTCGAAGAGAAAGACCTGCGGATTGCGAACCAGCGCCCGGCCCATGGCGACACGCTGGCGCTGGCCGCCGGAAAGCTGGCTCGGCTTCCTGTCGAGAAGCTTGGAGATTTGCAGAAGCTCGGCCACGTCGCTGACCGCCTTGTCGCGCTTCGGCTTCTCGACGCCGCGCATCTCCATCCCGAAGGCGATGTTCTGCGCCACCGACATGTTGGGGTAAAGCGCGTAGCTCTGGAACACCATAGCGATGTCGCGCTTCGACGGGTGGAGGCCGGCGACCGAGTTTTCGCCGATCTTGATGTCGCCCGAGGTGATATCCTCAAGCCCGGCGATGGTGTTGAGAAGCGTGGACTTGCCGCAGCCCGAGGGGCCGACAAGGACCAGAAAGCCGCCGTCCTCGATCTCGATGTTGATCCCTTTCAGGATCTCGACGGCGCCGTAGCTTTTCTTCAGGTCGCGAATGGTCAGTGATGCCATGGTCCTATCCTTTGACCGCGCCCGCCATCAGACCGCGCACGAAGTAGCGGCCCGAGACGACATAGACGATGAGGGTGGGCAGGGCGGCGAGGATCGCGCCCGCGAAGTGGACGTTGTATTCCTTCACGCCCGTCGATGAGTTGACGAGGTTGTTGAGCGCCACCGTCATCGGAACCGAGTCGACGTCCGAGAAGGAGGCGCCGAAGAGGAAGTCGTTCCAGATGTTGGTGAACTGCCAGATGACCGAGACGACGATGATCGGCGCCGAGGTCGGCAGGAGGATGCGCCAGAAGATGCGGAAGAACCCCGCGCCGTCGATCTGCGCCGCCCGCACCAGCTCGGTCGGGAAGGCCGCGTAGTAGTTGCGGAAGAAAAGCGTGGTGAAGCCAAGGCCATAGACGACATGGACGAGGATCAGCCCCGGCAGGGTCCCGGCGATGCCGGGAATACCAAGGACGCGGGCCATCGGGATGAGGACGATCTGGAACGGGATGAAGCAGGAGAGAAGCAGCATCCCGAAGACGATGCCGTCGCCCTTGAAGCGCCACTTGGTCAGCACATAGCCGTTGAGCGCGCCAAGGATGGTGGAGATCGCAACCGCCGGTATGACCATCAGGAAGGAGTTGAGGAAGTAGGGCTTCAGCCCCGTCGCCTCCACCCCGATCTGCGCCTTCGACCAGGCTTGCCGCCAGGGCTCGAAGGTCCATTCCGCCGGCGGCGCCAGCATGTTGCCGCCGCGAATTTCCTCAAGCGGCTTCAGCGAGTTCACCAGCATCACCCATAGGGGCAGGAGGTAGTAGATCGCGAAGACGATGAGAACGACATGGATGATGATGCGCGTGAACGTGTTGCCACGGATCGCGACATCCTGACTGACACCGCCGCTCATCGCTGGCCCCCCTTGGAAAGCTCGCTGTAGACGTAAGGTACGATGATCGCGAAGATCATCATCAGCATGATGACCGACGAGGCAGCCCCGATGCCCAACTGGTTGCGGGTGAAGGTGTAGGAATACATGAAGGTCGCGGGCATTTCGGTCGCCCGGCCCGGACCGCCCCCCGTCATCGCGATGACAAGGTCATAGACCTTGATCGCAAGGTGCATCAGCACGACGAAGGCCGACAGGAACACCGGGCGCATCATCGGGATGATGATCCGCGAATAGATGCGCAGGCCGGTGGCGCCGTCGATCTGGGCGGCCTTGATGATCTCGTTGTCGACACCGCGAAGACCAGCAAGGAACATCGCCATGACGAAGCCCGAGGATTGCCAGACGGCGGCGATGACAAGGGTGTAGATCGCGAAATCGCGGTCCTTGATCCAGGTGAAGCTGAAGCTTGCCCAGCCCCACTGCTGCATGATGCTTTCAAGCCCGATGCCGGGGTCGAGGAACCATTTCCACGCCGTGCCGGTGACGATGAAGCTGAGCGCCATCGGGTAAAGGTAGATCGGGCGCAAGAGCCCCTCGGCCCGGATCTTCTGGTCAAGGAGGATGGCGACAAGAAGCCCCACCGTCGAACAGACGAGGATGTAGAGCGTCGCGAAGATGGCGAGGTTCTTCAGCGCGGTCTGCCAGTTCGGCAGCGAGAAAAGCTGGACGTAGTTCTTGAAGCCGACGAAGTCGAACCTGGCCATCATCTTGCTGTCGGTGAAGGACAAGACGCCGGTATAGGCGATGAATCCGTAGACGAAGAGCAGGATTACCAGAAAGCTCGGCGCAAGCACGAGCCTTGGCAGCCATTGCTGCAGGCGGTCGATCATTTCCCCGTTCCTCCCAAGAGGGGTGGGCCGGCCCCCGTCACGAGGGCCGGCTAGGCTGCGGGTCCGGGAGCGGGACCCGCAGGAAGGCCGGTTACTGCGCCCCTGCAACCGCCGAGGCGAGCTCCTTGGCCGCGGTCGCGGCATCGTACTCGCCGTTGAAGTGGGCGGTCACCACGTCATAAAGCGCGTTCTTCACGGCAGCCGGTGCGGCATGGCCATGCGCCATCGAGCCATAGAGCGTTCCGGCGGTGTTGGCTTCGGCAAGGTCCGTCATGCCCTTCTTGCCGCAATCGTCGAACGCGTCGTTCGGCACGTCCGTCCGCGCCGGGACCGAGCCCTTGACCACGTTGAAGGCCGACTGGAACGCCGGGTTCATCACCGCGGACGCCATCTTGGCCTGCGCCGCCTTGGCCTCATCGGCGGTGACGTTGAACATGGCGAACTGGTCGGAGTTGAACGTCACCGACCCTTGCGTGCCGGGGAAGCGGATGCAGACGAAATCCGTGCCGGGGACTTTTCCGGCCTTGAGGAATTCGCCCTTGGCCCAGTCGCCCATCATCTGCATGCCGGCTTCGCCGTTGATGACCATGGCCGAGGCGAGGTTCCAGTCGCGGCCCGAGAAGTTGTCATCGACGTAGGAGCGCAGCTTTGCCATGCGGTTGAAGGCCTCGACCATTTCCGGGCTGTCGAGTGCTGCCGGGTCAAGGTCGATCATCGAGCGCTTGTAGAAGTCGCCGCCCATCGAAAGGACGACCGCGTCGAAGATCGTCGCGTCCTGCCAGGGCTGGCCGCCGTGGGCGAGGGGCGTGATGCCGTTTTCCTTCATCTTGTCGAGCATGGCGACAAGCTCGTCCCAGGATTCGGGCGCCTTGCCGCCAGCCGCATCCAGTGCCGCCTTGTTGATCCAGACCCAGTTGGTCGAATGCACGTTGACGGGCGCGGCGATCCAGTTGCCATCCGCCGACTTCGAGAAGGCCTGAAGCGCCGCCGGAACGACACTGTCCCAGCCTTCGGCGCTTGCGGTGGCATCGAGGTTGCCAAGTGCGCCTTCGGCGGACCAGTCCTGGATGTCGAAGCCTAGCATCTGCACGGCGGTCGGCGGGTTGCCGGCGGTGACGCGGGCGCGGAGCGCGGTCATGGCCGCCTCGCCGCCGCCACCGGCGACTGGCATGTCGAGCCATTCGACGCCCTGCTTGGCGAGGTCTTCCTTCAGGACGTTGAGGGCCGCAGCCTCACCGCCCGAGGTCCACCAGTGCAGCACTTCGACCTGTTCGGCGGCATAGCCAGCCGAGGTCGTGCCCATGAGTGCGGCGAAAGCGCCGCCAAAAGCGATCCTGCGAACGAAAGCCATATTTTCCTCCCGTATGTTATGGCGTTTTAAAACGTTACAAAATCTCTCTTCACCCATCAAGCAAAATTTATAACGTTTCATTGAAGTTTTCGCCGGGTCGGGTATAGCTTGGGAGCAGGAAGGCGGATTGGCATTTTTTGCCTCGTTTTCAACGAACCGGGAGGGGGCCGTTTGTCGGTTGATGAGAGTCACGGCAGAGGTGGGGCGGCAGTCAGGCCGACGCTGCGGACTCTTGCCGCGGAGACCGGCTTCGCCGTCGCCACGGTGAGTCGGGCGCTCGCCAACGATCCGAAGATCGCCGAATCGACGCGGGAGACGGTGGCAGCGGCGGCGCAGAGGCTCGGCTATGTGCCGGACCGCGCAGCGCAGCGCCTGAGGACCGGGCGCACCAAGGTCATCAGCCTGATGCTCGACCCCCACCACGAGATCCTCGGCTTCACCAATCACCTGATAGAAGGCCTGACCGGGGCGATGGTCGGATCGGGTTATCATCTGACGGTGTTCCCCCAGACAGTCGGCGGCGATACGCTGGCGCCGATCCAGCATGTCGTGCGCAACAACCTCGCCGACGGCGTGATCTTTTCGCGCACCCGGGACGATGACATGCGGGTGCGCTTCCTGCTTGAACGCGGTTTTCCCTTCGCAAGCCACGGTCGGACACGCGGGCCGGCCCCGCATCCCTTCGTCGATTTCGACAATGACGCCTTCGCCCATGCC
The DNA here is from genome assembly GCA_020161655.1 of Pseudomonadota bacterium. Classification (GTDB taxonomy): domain Bacteria; phylum Pseudomonadota; class Alphaproteobacteria; order Rhodobacterales; family Rhodobacteraceae; genus Albidovulum. Next base: position 193,094 of record JAIUPC010000019.1, on the reverse strand, counting down.
GCGACGATGCGGCTGGCCGACAAGGGCGCGAAAAGCGTCTGCCTGATCTCTCCGCCCGAACCCTATACCTTCGCCGGCCATCTGCGCGCCGGTGTCCGTCGTGCGGCGGCGGAACGCGGGATGACGGTGACGATCCCCGAACACCTGTCGATCGACTCGCCCCCCGAACAGGTCAGCGCCTGGGCGGAAAGCCTTGATCCGGTGCCGGATGGCTTCGTCTTTCCCGGCGAGGTGTCATACCTTGCGACCGCTGCCGGGCTCAGACGCCGCGGGCTTGAGCATGGGCGCGACTACCATGCCGTCATCAAGGTCTCATCCAGCCTTCTCAGCCTTGTCGACCCCGGCCTCGACCAGATATTCGAGGACATCCGCGAGGCGGGACGGCTTCTCGGCGAAAGCATTCTGGGCGCGGTGGGTACAGAGAAGGGCGCGATGCCCGAAGGCGTCATCTACGCGCCGGTGGTACTCTACCGCTAGGGCTCGGCCCGTCAGGGCAGGGTGTTGGGGACCAGTGCCGATGCCGGGATCTCTTGCTTCCAGAGCGGCGTTCCATCAGGCGCGCGCAGTGTCACCTTCAGCGTTTCCAGTTTCGGGCTGTCCGGGGCGAGTGCGAGCGTTGCGCACACCGGGCCCAGGTCGACAGGAAAGTTCTCGACGCTGAAGTTCCATTCGGCTGCGAAACTGCGCCCCTCGTTCTGAAACGCCACCGAAAGCGCGGGGTCAGCATCCCCTGTGACGAGGCAAGTCGGTCCGACATGCACCATGATCTTTGGGCCGAGGCAGATAGTCTGGTCCGTTGTCTCGGCCAGAGGGGCGCATCTGAGGCTGTCGGTCAGGGCGTCGAAAGCTTCGAGGCAGACATAGGCGATGCCGTCGTGCATGAAGGCAGACCCGTCGGCGGGAAAGGCCGGGCAAGCTTTCGGACTCGCGGGAAGTGAGGCGGTGTAGTCGGGCAGGCGATAAAGCTCCCGGAAGATGCCTATCGAGGGGTTGCCGCCATGGAAACTCGACCAGCTCGCCAGCCCGCCCCACGAGGTGTCCGGATCGGCGACGCCGCCGACCAGCCGGAACGGGCCACCGGAGTAGCCGGGAAGGTTGACAAGGCGGGAGTAGACCGCCCGGGCCAGCTCGACATCGCGGGCGCCAATCCGCCGGGTGTCGGACCAGAAAACAGCAGCCGTCAGCGCAACGCTCAGTCCCGATAGCGCCAGGGCGGTGAAGCCGAGATTGCGCAAAGCGCGCTGCGGCCATGCCATCGTGATGCCGGCGATGACAAGCGAAGTGACCCAGAAGCCGAAATAGCCGAAAGCCCGGGCCGGGGCGTTGTCACCCTCATAACCGATCCAGAAGAAAACCGGAAAAACGAAGAGGATGAGACCCGCCGCGAGGCCCACGCGCAACGGACCGAGGAGGCGTCCGCCGGGAAGTCCTCCGGCCAACATCCGGACAGCGGCGAGCGCGGCAAGGAGAAGGGCAGCCAGTGACAGGCAGCCAAGGAGAGCACGCAGGCCAAATGGCAGCTCCATCAGGCTTCCGGTCTGCAGCCTGCGCACCATGAAGGGAAGCGCGGCGAGTTTCTCGGCCATGCCCTCAAGGCCCGCGGCCTGGAACCGCAGCGCATCGATGGTGATGCTTCGCAGTCCGGCGTAGAGACGCCATTCCACCAGATAAAGCATGATCGCCGCCAAGGAGACCGCCGCTCCGATCAACGCAAGTCGGACAGCGGCGGCGAAACTCACCCTGTCGGCGCGCATGAGCGCCAGCGCGGGCACGATCAGCCCGGCGATGGCGAAGGTCTGGTAGATCGAGACGCTGAGGGAAAGGAGGACGGCGGCAAGCGTGGCCGCCGCCATCTGCCGCGGTACCGGTTGCCCGCCGTTCCGTTCGATGAGGTCGAAGGCGGCAACGGAGAGCGCCATGGCCAGCGGATAGGCGAAGACGTTCGAGCCGAAGCTGAGCACGTCCGACATGTAGGGATGGTTCACGCCGATGGCGAAGATCAGGACGGCGGCTAGCGGTCGCCCGGCCTCGTCCGCAACCCTGCCGGCTAGCGTCCATGCGACCCAGTAAAAACAAGGAAATGCCAGCGCCGCCTGGACCGGCGGCAGGAAGCGTTGCCCCAAGATGTCGCGGTAGATCAGGTCAAGAAGCCAGCGCCCCTCGACCGCGGTCCAAAGCGGCGATGCGCCGGTCAGGTGGCGCCAGTCGTCAGAATGGTAGCCGTCGTTGAGGACGCCCCAGCCGGTGACGACGAGATAGAGGCAAAGTGCTGTCAGCAGGCCCTGTTTCGGCGTCAACCCCCGTGCGGCCCACAGAGAGCTGCCGCTCACACGCGCTCTCCGGCACGCGCGGGTATCACGACAGCCCTGAGATCGGGTGGATCAATGCCGAGGACGCTTTCCACGATGTAAAGCGGGCGCTGCTTGGCCTCGCTGTACATCCGGCCGAGATATTCGCCGATGATGCCAAGGACGACAAGCTGCACGCCGCCCATGAAGATGACCGCCACCATGAGCGAGGCATAGCCGGGCATGTCGACGCCCGAGATCATCGTCCGCAGCATCAGGTAGGCACCGTAAAGCATTGCGACAAAGGCGAAAACCAGTCCGGAATAACCTGCGATCCTCAGGGGCACCGTGGAATAGCCGGTGATCCCGTCCAGCGCGAAATTCCAGAGCTTCCAGTAGTTGAACTTCGACCGGCCCGCCGCGCGTTCAGGTCGCCGGTAGTTGACGGAGGTCTGGCGGAAGCCGACCCATGAGAAGAGCCCCTTCATGAAGCGGTTGCGTTCGCGGAAAAGCCGCAGCGCCTCCACCACGCGGCGGTCCATGAGGCGGAAGTCGCCGGCATTGCGCGGGATCTGTACGTTCGAGACCTTGCCGAGCAGGGAATAGAAGATCCCTGCAGTTGTCCGCTTCATCCAGCTGTCGGTGTCGCGCGCCTCGCGCACCGCATAGACGACGTCAAAGCCCTCGCGCCAGAGCCTCAGGAAATCCGCGATCAGTTCGGGCGGGTCCTGCAGATCGGCATCGAGGGGGACGACGGCCTCGCCGTTGGCAAAGTCGAGCCCTGCCGTCAGCGCCAGTTCCTTGCCGAAATTGCGGGCAAAGTGGATCACCTTGATCCGCGGATCGGCGGCATGGGCGGCGTTGAGGATTTCCGCCGTGCGGTCGCTGCTGCCATCATTGATGCAGACGATCTCATAGCTGACGCCAAGCCCGCCGAGAACCGTGCGCAGCCTGTCGAAGAAGATGTGGAGGACATCCTCTTCGTTATAGGCGGCGACGACGATGCTGAGATCGGGCCGCGACGGGGTGGAAGTGGCCGTCACGCGCGTTCTAGCTCCGTGCGGGCAGGCCAGCTCGGCAAGGGTAAGGTCTTGGACATGAAAGGCCTTTTGCAGCAGAGTCGGGGGCAAGATAGCCGCTTTTCGGCGATAGTGCAGCAGTTTCCGGCACTTTCCCGTCCAAGGCACCACTCGGCGCGGCGCCGGGGATGGTCGTGCCGGCGGATGCCAGCTCGCGGATCGCTCGGATTTCCGCCTGGCCACGTCGGCGCTTTTTCGGTTCCGGTGCATCGCACCTCTTGGCGGCGCGCTCCGAATATGCACCCTGATATCGCGCAGGCCCCGCATCCACATCCCGTGCTATGGATGAGCCGCCCCGGAAAAGGACAGGACCATGAAATCGCTGGTACTCGAAAAGAAGGACGAACTTACGCTCAGGGACTTCCCGGCCATTGACCGGGCGGAGGAAAGGCTCGGGGCACGGGACGTGCGGATCAGGCTCCATACCGTCGGCATCTGCGGCTCGGACGTGCATTACTACACCCATGGCCGGATCGGCCCCTTCGTGGTCAATGAGCCGATGATCCTTGGGCATGAGGCCTCCGGCACGGTGATCGAGACCGGGGCCGAGGTGACGACGCTGAAGGTCGGCGACCGGGTCTGCATGGAGCCGGGCATCCCCGATCCGAATTCGAAGGCCACACGCTTAGGGATGTACAACATCGACCCCGCAGTGCGCTTCTGGGCGACGCCGCCAGTCCACGGCATCCTCCGGCCTACTTGCGTTCACCCCGAGGCCTTCACCTTCAAGCTGCCCGACAACGTCAGCTTCGCCGAAGCCGCGATGGTCGAGCCTCTGGCGGTGGGCGTCCATGCCGCGACCAAGGCGCGGGTCAAGCCCGGCGACATCGGCGTCGTCCTTGGCGCTGGGCCGATCGGCCTTGTCACGGCGCTCGCAGCCCTCGCCGCCGGTTGCGCAAGGGTCTATGTCAGCGACCTTGCGCCGAAGAAGCTCGAGATCGCCGAAAGCCTCAGCCCCGCCATCACCGGGGTCAATGTCGGCAAGGAGAACCTCGTCGAACGGATCAAACGCGATACTGACGGCTGGGGCGCTGATGTGGTCTTCGAGGCGACGGGATCGCCGCGCGCCGCGGCGGGCGTCTTCGAGCCGCTCGCGCCCGGCGGCTGCGTGGTGATGATCGGTGGCCAGCCCGACCCCATCTCCTACGACGCCGGTGCCGCCATGGTGCGCGAGGCGCGGGTCGAGAACATCTTCCGCTACGCCCATGTCTTTCCGCGCTGCGTGGCGATGCTGAGTTCCGGCGCCGTCGACGTGAAGCCGCTCATCACCCGGACCTTCGATTTCGACGACAGCGTGCGCGCCTTCGAGGTCGCGGCCTCGGCCTCGCCGGCCGATGTGAAGATGCAGATCGTCTTGCCGCAGTAGCGGACGGCAGTTCGCAGTCGAATGGCACATCTGGACATGCGCCGCATCTGCGGCGAGGCTCCGCGAGGGCCGCTGCGCGCAGGACAATCGAAAGGGTAAGGGATGAGCTTTCTCGGCATTGATCTCGGGACGTCGGGGCTGCGGGCCTTGCTGGTGGATGATACCGGCGCGCCCATCGGCGCGACCGAGCGGCATTATGAGGCGGCGCATCCGAAATCGGGCTGGTCGGAGCAGGACCCCGCCGACTGGATCGCCGCACTTGAAGGCGCAGTGGCGGCGCTGAAGGCCGCGCATCCGGAGTTTGCCGGGCTGAAGGGCATCGGCATCGCCGGCCACATGCATGGCGCGACACTTCTGGATGCCGGGGACAAGGTGATCCGGCCCTGCATCCTCTGGAACGACACGCGGTCCCATGCCGAGGCGGCACTGCTCGACGGCATCGAGAAGGTCCGCGACCTGTCCGGCAATATCGTCTTCCCTGGCTTCACAGCGCCGAAGCTCGAATGGGTGCGCACCCATGAGCCGCAGAATTTCGCGAGGATCGCCAAGGTTCTCCTGCCCGCCGCCTATCTCAACCTCTACCTGACCGGCGATCATGTCGCCGACATGTCGGACAGTGCCGGGACCTCATGGCTCGATGTCGGGCGGCGGGAGTGGTCGGACTACCTCCTGGAAAAGGGCCACATGCGGCGCGACCAGATGCCGAGGCTGGTCGAAGGTTCGGCCCGGGCCGGGACGCTTGGGGCCGGCCTCGCGCACAAATGGGGCGTCGGCGACAATGTCGCGGTGGCGGGCGGGGCAGGGGATAATGCCGCCGCCGCCTGCGGCATCGGCACGATGGACGAAGGCCAGGGTTTCGTCTCGCTCGGCACCTCGGGCGTGATCCTTGCGGCGCGGCGGGGCTACAGCCCGGCGCCGTCGACGGCCGTCCATACCTTCTGCCATGCCGTGCCCGACCGCTGGTACCAGATGGGCGTGATGCTATCGGCGACCGACAGCCTCAACTGGCTGTCGCGCATCACCGGCGAAAAGCCTGCCGCCCTGACGACGGCGCTGGGCGAAGACCTCGGCCCACCGGGGAGCGTGCGGTTCCTGCCCTATCTCTCGGGCGAGCGTACCCCGCATAACGATGCGGCGATCCGCGGCGCCTTCACCGGGCTGGGTGCCGATACGCGGCGCGAGGATCTGACGCGCGCCGTCCTTGAGGGCGTGGCCTTCGGCCTGCGCGACAGTTTCGAGGCGTTGAAGGCGACCGGTGCGCAGTTGGAGAGCCTCATTGCCATCGGCGGCGGCACCGGCTCGCGCTACTGGCTCAAGTTCATCGCCACGGTCCTCGGCGTGCCGCTCAGGCTGCCGGCGGGGGGCGAGTTCGGCGCGGCGCTTGGTGCCGCACGGCTCGGGATCTGCGCCGCGATGGGGGCCGATCCGCAGGTGGTGATGACCATGCCAGATCTCGGTGCCACGATTGCCCCTGACGAAGGCCTGCGGGCTGCCTATGACGAGGCATTCGCGCGGTTCCGTGCGGCCTATCCGGCGATCCGGGCGACACAATAAGCGGATACGCCCGCCAAGTCGCAGGATTTTGCGCCCCCTGTGCCTGGCCATCCCATATATGGCTTGGTCCGTGAGAGTTTTGCCCATATCAAGGAAGAAAACAGGTATCGTGACGCGGAACAGCGCGCGGACCCAAAAACGAGGCGAGTGAATGTGCAGATGGGCGGCCTACATCGGCGATCCGATCTTCCTTGAGGATATCATCAGCCGCCCCGGCCATTCGCTGATCCATCAGAGCCATGGCGCGACGCAATGCAAGTCGGCGATCAATGCCGATGGCTTCGGCCTCGCCTGGTATGGTGAGCGCGAGGAGCCGGGCCTTTTCCGCGACATCCTGCCGGCCTGGTCGGACCCGAACCTGAGGTCCCTTACCGCGCAAGTGCGCTCGCGGCTTTTCCTCGCCCATGTCCGCGCCTCGACCGGCTCCGCGACCAGCCGCAACAACTGCCATCCTTTCGTCGTCGGGCGCTGGTCCTTCATGCACAACGGCCAGATCGGCGGCTATGACGCCTTCCGCCGCGATGCCGACATGCTGATCCCCGATGCGCTTTATCCGCAAAGGAAAGGTGCTACGGACAGCGAAGCGCTTTTCCTGCTCGCCCTTGCCGAGGGGTTGGAGACTAACGCCAAGGCCGCGCTGGAACGCGCCACCGCGCGGCTTGAAGCGCTGTCGCGGCAAAAGGGCACCGCACCGCATTTCCGCATGACGGCGGCTTTTTCCGACGGCCAACGGCTTTACGCCGTGCGCTACGCCACCGATGACCTTGCGCCGACGCTCTATCACCGCTGGTCCGACAGTCGTGGTGGCAGGGCCGTCGTCTCCGAGCCATTGGAAAGCGGCGAGGACTGGGTGGCGGTGCCGCCGGCATCCTTCTGCATCTTCGATGGCGGGGAAGTGCAGGTCGAACGCTTCCTGCCGGGGGCCGCCGCCCGCGCCGCCTGACCCACCAGCGACCGGGCCGAATGTCGTTTTCGCACCTGAGGTGACGCAAACCGCAGCCGGGCAGGCGGCTTTGGCGGTAAAAGGATCAGCACAGCAGAGAAAGCAGGAGACGGTAGGATGAGCGACGTTGCGGAAGGCCGCAGGGCACGGGGTGGCGGCGGTGCGGCGCGCCGGGCCGAGCGTACGGCGGTTCGGATCGAGGCGGCGAAGTTCATCGAGCGCAAGATCCCGAACTTCGAGATCCTGAACGAGGAAGCGCTGGAGATCATCGAGGCGAATGCCGAGACGATCCTCGAGGAGATCGGCGTCAACTTCGTCGAAAACCCCGCTGCCTTGGAGCTGTGGAAGGCCGCCGGCGCCAATGTGCAGGGCGAAAGGGTCCGCATCCCGCGCGGCCTCGCCCGGCATCTCTGCAAGACCGCGCCTTCATCCTACGTCCAGCACGCCCGCAACCCCGACCGGAACGTGACCGTCGGCGGCCGCGGCCTTGTCCTTGCCCCGGTCTATGGCCCGCCCTTCGTGCGCGACGCCGATGGCGGCCGCCGCTATGCGACGATCGACGATTTCCAGAAGTTCGTGAAGCTCGGCTACATGTCGAAATGGCTGCACCACTCCGGCGGCACGGTCTGCGAGCCGACCGACGTGCCGGTGAACAAGCGCCATCTGGACATGCTTTATGCCCATATGACTCTTTCCGACAAACCCTACATGGGGTCGGTGACGGCGCCGGAACGGGCGGCGGACTCGGTCGAGATGTCGGATATCCTCTTCGGCGGGCTCGACGGGCGCACGGTGATGACCTCGCTCATCAACATCAATTCGCCGATGACCTTCGACGGCATCATGATGTGTGCCCTGGAGGTCTACGCCAAGGCCAACCAGGCGGCGATCATCTCGCCCTTCATCGTTGGCGGGGCGATGTCGCCCACGACCGTCGCGGGCACGCTGACGCAGGTTCTGGTCGAGGTTCTGGCGGGCGTTGCCTACAGTCAGCTGGTGAAGGCTGGTGCGCCGGTGATCGCCGGGGCCTTCGTGACCTCGACCGACATGGCCTCGGGCGCGCCGACCTTCGGCACCCCGGAAGCGAGCCTCGTCACCTATGGCGCGGGTCAGCTTGTCCGCCGCCTGGGCGTTCCCTACCGGTCGGCTGGCGCCTTCTGCGGGTCGAAATTGCCCGACGCGCAGGCGGCCTACGAATCCGCCAACTCGCTCAACATGGGGCTTCTGGCTGGCGTCAACTTCATGCTCCATGCCTGTGGCTGGCTGGAAGGGGGCCTCGTCTCCTCTTTCGAGAAGTTCGTGATGGATGCCGACCAGCTTGGCGTGCTCCACAAGATCGCCGAAGGAATCGACATGTCCGACAACGGTCTGGCGATGGGGGCGCTGCGCTATGTCGGTTCGGGTCAGGCGACGCATTACCTTGGCACCGACCATACGCAGGCGAATTTCAAGACCGCCTTCTGGCGCACGGAACTGCTCGACTACAAGCCCTTCGAGACCTGGCAGGAAGAGGGGGAGCGCGACACGGTGACGCTTGCGCGCGAACGGGTGGCGAAGCTTCTGAACGACTACCAGAAGCCCGCCATCGACCCCGCCGTCGAAGAGGCGCTGACCGAGTACGTCGCCAAGAAAAAGGCGTCGATGCCCGACGCCTTCATGTGATCCTGGAAGATCAGCTTTCTGATGAAAGGCCGCCCTTCGGGGCGGCCTTTTTCGTCAGGCGCGCGCCGGACGCGGAAGCAGCTGCGCCTCGCCGATCATCGCGATCAGAAGTTCGATGTGGCGGGTGAAGCTGTAGCCGGCCACGCCGTCGCGGCGGGTTTCCTCCAGCTCGGCCTCGGCCGCGATCAGCGCCGACAACGCGCGTTCCGGTGCCGGCGTTTCGGCCACGCGCATTACCCGCTTCAGATCGCGGTTGCGGTTGTAGCCTGCCACCCCGGCCCGCGCGGCGCGGATCAGAAGCCGCGGGCGGCGCAATTCGGTGACGAGCGACAGAAGATCAGTCATGGGAAGTCTCCGGTTCCATACAACCTGAAGATGAAACATGCAGAGCCGATGTTGCGCATTGTCGCCGATCTGCGCGCGGTCTGATCCGACAATTTTATGAAAATGCCGCGATTCTCCGGCGGAAGCGGTGCCTTAACTTGCAGGTAAGAAATGCAACCCACGGTTGCGTTCTGATTTGGTTAAGGCGCCGTGAATCGCGCCGCGTTATTTGGGGGAACCACGATATGACCACGACCCGTGGCAGCTTTCCGGACTGGCTGCCCGACGCCACCCGCATCTATCTGCGCCACACCGAAGACGGGCATTCGATCCGGGCCATCGCACGTGAGGAGGGCTGCCATGCCTCGACCGTGCTGAGGCGAATCCGAGCCTGCGAGAACCGGCGCGACGATCCCCTGATCGACGATGCGCTGACCCGTTTCGGCCAGATGCGCAGCACCGCCGATGAAACCTCTCTTCAGTCTGACACCTCAGAGAAAGAACTCCAGATGACAGCTCCTCTTCGCCATGCCCAGGGCAAGCTTGCCGACGAAACGACGGTCCAGCGCGAGGCTAGGCGCATCCTCCGCCGGCTCTGTGAAATCGGCGCGCTTCTCGCCGTGGCGCCGGAACTGGACAAGGCGGCGGTCCTCAAGGGCGACGTGCGTACCGCCGTCGTCGACCGCGCCGTCGCGCAGGCCTTCGCTCTCAATGACTGGATCGCGGTCGAAACTCCGGGCCGGGTCACGACCTACCGCATCACCACCGCCGGTCGCGCCGCCCTGAAGCGGCTACTGGAGGAGGAGCAGGATCGCGGCAATACCGGCTTTGCCGAGGCCCGGTCGCTCTTTGCCGCGCAGCACCGCGAATGGGGCGAGCGGGCGGTGATGGAACCCGGCGCCGACCGGCCGCGCCGGCTGCGGATCAACCTGGCCGAAAGCCCGCTCGGCCTCTTGGCGCGGCGGCGGGAAAAGGACGGCCAGCCCTTCCTTGGCCCCGATCTTGTCGCGGCGGGCGAACGGCTCCGCGAGGATTTCGAGCTGTCGCAGATGGGGCCGCGCGTCGCCCAGAACTGGGAACGCTTCCTGACCGGCGCCGACCGCGGCGGCTTCAATGCCGAAGGCGGGGCCGGTGGCGGTTCGGCGCGGGCGCGGGAACGGGTCGCGGCGGCCTTGCGCGACCTCGGGCCGGGGCTCGGCGACATGGTGCTGCGCTGTTGCTGCTATCTCGAAGGGCTTGAGGCGGCGGAAAAGCGGCTTGGCTGGTCGGCGCGGTCAGGCAAGATCGTCCTCAGGATCGCGCTCCTGCGGCTCAAGCGCCATTATGACGAGACCAACGGCGGCAAGGCCCCGCTGATCGGCTGAGCCATGAAGAAAGGGCGGCGCGTGACCGCCGCCCTTTTAACATCGCCTGATCGCTGGATCAGTCCGCGCGGGTCAGGCCTGCGCCATGCAGGATGCCGGCCAGCGCACCACCGGCGAGCGGCGCCACGATGAAGAGCCAGAGCTGGCTCATCGCCGCGCCGCCGACGAAGAGCGCCGGGCCGATGGAGCGGGCCGGGTTCACCGACACGCCGGTCACGTTGATGCCGACGAGGTGGATGCCGGCCAGCGTCAGGCCGATGGCGAGGCCGGCGAAACCGGCAACACTGCCGGGGCCGGTGGCACCAAGGATCACGGTGACGAAGAGGAACGTGGCCACGAACTCGAAGATGAAGGCAGCGCCAAGGCCGTATTCACCGTTGTAGCCCGTCCCCCAGCCATTCGCGCCAAGGCCGTTGACGGCGATGTCATAGCCTGCCCGACCGCTCGCGATCATGTAGATCACCAGCGCGCCGACGATGGCGCCGGCCACTTGCGCGATGACATGGCTGATGAACTGGTTGACCGGCATCTGCCCGGACAACAGGAAGCCGAGCGACACCGCAGGGTTGAGATGCGCGCCAGAGATCGCCCCGATGCCGTAGGCAGCGGCGACGATCGACAGACCGAAGGCCATGGCGATGCCATGAAAACCGATCAGATCGCCCATGAGCACGGCGGAACCGACACCGAAGAAGACGAGGATGAAGGTGCCGATGAACTCCGCGAAGGGTTTCTTGAGCATGGTTAACTCCCACAAGTTACTGATACCTTGCAAGTTTAGGCGCCAATTCAGCCGCCGTCGCCTTGCGTTGCGTTTCCGTGATGAAAGTCCTATCTGGTGTGGCAAGTTTGTTCAGGGGGAAAAACCCGTGCGTGATCTCAAACTGCCCGACCAGCGCCACCCCGAAAAGGCCCGCAAGCCCGATCAGGCGCAGCCGAAGAAGCCGGACTGGATCCGGGTCAAGGCGCCGACCTCGGCCGGCTACAAGCAGACGCGCGACATCCTGAAGTCGAACAAGCTTGTGACTGTCTGCGAAGAGGCCGGCTGCCCCAATGTCGGCGAATGCTGGAGCCAGGGTCACGCCACCATGATGATCATGGGCGAGATCTGCACCCGCGGCTGTTCCTTCTGCAATGTCGCCACCGGCAAGCCCAATGCGCTCGACCAGTTTGAACCCGGTCGCGTCGCCCACGCCGTCCAGACCCTCGGCCTCAACCATGTCGTCATCACTTCCGTCGACCGCGACGATCTTGACGATGGCGGGGCCGAGCATTTCGCCCAGACCATCCGCGCCGTCCGCCACCGCTCGCCCGGCACGACCATCGAAATCCTGACGCCGGATTTCCTGAAATGCTCGCCCGCCGCATTGGAAAAGGTGGTGGAGGCGAAGCCTGACGTCTTCAACCACAACCTTGAAACCGTGCCCGGCCTTTACCCCACCGTCCGCCCCGGTGCGCGTTACTTCCATTCGCTCAGGCTCCTCCAGCGGGTGAAAGAGCTTGATCCGGCGATGTTCACCAAATCCGGCATCATGGTCGGCCTTGGTGAGGACGCGCAATCGGTCCGGCAGGTGATGGATGACATGCGCTCTGCCGATGTCGATTTCCTGACCGTGGGCCAGTATCTGCAACCCTCGCCGAAGCACCACCGCGTCGACCGCTTCGTCACCCCGGACGAATTCAAGGCCTATGAGACCTCGGCCTATGGCAAGGGTTTCCTCATGGTCTCGGCCACGCCGCTCACGCGGTCGTCCTACCATGCCGGCGACGATTTCGCCCGGATGCGCGCCGCCCGGCTGGAGAAGCTCGGCCGCGGCTAGGCGGGCGGCATGAAGGGCTGGGAGATGTCCTGAAAGACCGGCAGCGCCTCGGCGCGGGCCGAATGGGCGGCAAGCGCCGGATGGCTTTCCGGATCGTAGAGACCGGCGAGGCAGTCCTGCATGAACCGCAGGATGCAGGCGACGGCGATATCGGCATGGGTCAGGTCATCCCCGAACCACCAAGCGCCGCTCTGCGCTGCCCGCTCCCGCTCCAGCATGGCGAGCGTCGCGGTGATCTGCGTTTCGCGCCGCCCCTGCAGCACGTCGGACACCTGTGCGTGCAGTCGGCGTTCATAGAAGAGGCTGACCATGCGGTCGCCCAGCTGCATCGCGAATCCCGAAAGCCGCAGCGCGCCAAGCCGGTCCTTGGGCCAGAGGCGGCGGTTCTCAGGCACGAGGCTGTCGAGATGGTCGAGAATGACCTTGCTTTCGGTCAGCGCGGTGCCGTCATCCAGTACCAGAACCGGCACAGAGCCTGTGGGATTGATCGCCAGAAGCCGTTGGAAGTCACCGACGACCGACCATGGCCGATGCTCGAACGGCAGGTCGTAGAGCCTCAGCGCGATGCCGACCCGGCGCACGAAAGGGGAATCGTATTGTCCGATCAGGATCATCTTTCGGCGTTCCCCTGACTTGATCGCTACAATCGCAGGCCCAGCCGGCAAGGGCAAAAGAAAAAGGCCGCCCGGAACGGCGGCCTTTCTTTCCTGAAGCGGCGTCAGAAGTTGAAGCCGACGGAGACGTCCCAGCGCGCGTCGGCATTCTTGCTATCGCTGACCCCGCCTTGCAGGTAGCCGCCCTGCATGACGCCGTATTTCGCGCTCAGCCCCCAGATCGCCGAAGCTCCGTCGGGGTCGAGCACCGAGGCGGTCAGGTCAAGATTGTCGATCGGGCGATACATCGCCCAAGCCTGCCAGGCGTCCGGCAACGCGGTATCGCCGCTCGTCACCCCGATGCCGGCCTCGTAAAAGTCGGTCGCGGCCCCGATTTCGCCGTGGAGGGTCGTCCCGTCAGTCCCGTTGTCGAGATCGAAATACTGGAGCGAGCCGCCGGCGAAGAGAAAGCCGCCGGTATAGGTCAGCGCCGCATCGACAAGGTTGGTGTCGCTGCGGGTCCGGTGAGCCGAAACGGCGGTCTTGACCGCGCCGAAATCGCCATCGTAGCGCAGGCCGAGGAAGGGATCGTCATTCGCCAGATAGTCGGTCAGCGGCAGATCGCCGAGGAAGGCCTTCTGGGCGAAGCCTACGGCTTGGGTCCCGCCGATCTCCGGCATTCGCGACATGCCGGAAGAGGCGTTGCGCGGCATGCCGAAGCTGAATTTGCCGAAATCGGTCGAATAGCTCAGCGCGACGAAAACCGCGACATCGTTGAACGGGTCATCGCCGAGATAGCCGGTCAGGCCGAGATCGAGGCCAAGCCCGCGTCCGGAACCGTCGAAGGAATAGCTCATGTCGGCATCGCCGTAGAGCAGGGCAAAGTCGGTGTTGCCGTCGCTCGAATATTCAAGCTCGACGGTGCCCGACGCGTCGATGCCCTGCGCCGCGACAGCGGCGGGCGCGAAAGCCATGGCAAGAATTGCCACGCGGAAAAGCGTGTTCGGAGACTGCATCATACCACCTCAATCACAGTTTTTACGCGGCCGAGAATCTATGTCTTGGCTCATTCTTCCATGATGATACTACCTTTTGACGCGGCGGCAAACAACCGCCAGATCATTGGGTTGCGCCAAAGCGCCTATTCCAGCGGCGGCACTTTCTTCAGATAAGCGGCGATGGCGGCACGGTCCGTGTCGGGCAAATGTGCGGTGTTCTCGATGACCAGCGCCATATGGCCGCCGGCGCTATCATACTCGGGCGTGAAGCCGGAGGTCAGGTATTCGACGATGTCGGCGCTTGACCATTTCATCTTGCCGGGCGTGATGTTCGGGAAGCCGCCCTTGCCGTCTGGCGTGGGCGCGCCGGCCAGCCATTTGTCCCGCTCCATCCCGCCAAGCGCGTTCCGGGGCGTATGGCATTCGCCGCAATGGCCGAGTGCCTCCACGAGGTAGCGGCCCCGGGTTTCCTCGGGGGTTAGATCGCCTGCCACCACCCAGTCGGTGTTGAGGTAGAGGAACTTCCAGCCGCCGAGCGAGGCACGGATGTTGAAGGGAAATCCGACGTCATGCGGTTTCGACGGGGTCGGATCGGCGGGCAGGGTGGCAAGGAAGGCGTGAAGGTCGGCGATGTCCTGCGGCTCTGCCTTGGCGTAGCTCGCATAAGGAAAGGCCGGGTAATAGTGGCTCCCCTCGGGCGACACACCGCGCATCATCGCATTGCCGAGGTTTTCCACTGTCCAGCCGCCGATGCCTGCGGCCGGATCGGTGGAGATATTCGGCGCATAGAAGGTGCCGAAGGGCGATGGGAGGGCCTGACCGCCGGCCAGAAGGAACTTGCCGTCGCCCTTGGCATCGGCGGCGGCGTGGCAGGCGGCACAGCCACCCGCCCAGAAAACCTGCTCGCCCCGTGTCACGTCACCGGTCAGGCCCGCGAAGGTGTCGGCCGGGAGCGGTCTTGGCCGCAGGACGAACCATGCCGCCACTGCGGCGATCACGGCGCCAACAATAAGCGCCCGGATGATCGGTGACCGTAACACAGCGCCAAGACTGCCGCGCGACGCCAGAAGCGTCAATCAGGGACGCGGAATGCCTTGTGGCAATCGCCGCAAGCGCCGCCCACCGGTCCCATCGCCGCCTTCAGGGGATCAAGCCCGGCTCCCGCCGCCGCCTGCATCGCCGTTGCGGCGTCCGCCATCGCCTTGGCCTTGTCGCCGATGGTCGAGCCTTCGGCCCAGATCGCGGCCAGCGCTGTCGAATCCGGGTTGGCGGCATTGTCCGATCCCGGCGGCCAGAGCATCGAGGCATCGAGCGTCACCGAAGCCAGAAGATTGTCTGCCGCCTTCTGCGCCGCTGCGGCGTCATAGGGAATCTCGCCCTTCGCCATCCCGCCGAGCGTTCCCATCTGGATCGCGCGGTATGCCATGATCCCCTGACGGGCTGCGATCTCCATCTTGAACGGGGCATCCTGGGCGGTGGCAAGGCCGGTGAAAGCCATGCTGGCCGCCGCTGCGGCGATGAGAAGTCTCGGCATGAGGTTCCTCCTAGGGTTGGGTCCGGTCAGAGTAGATGTGCTTTATTGGCTGGCCATCCGGAAATTCCGCAGCCATCCTGTGCGAAATGGCACAGCCCCCGCCGAAAGCGCTGAATCCCACGGAATCCGAGGGAAAACGGTGCGAAGGGCGGGGCCGAATAACGCAAACGTGACCGGAGGGCGGCCTGATGCGCGACAACTGGGACGATCTGCGCTTTGTCCTTGCCGTGGCGGAAGAGGGCAGCGTCAGCGGCGCGGCGCGAAGGCTCGGGGTGAATCACGCCACGGTCCTCCGCCGCATCGCGGTCTTCGAGGGGGCTGCCCGCGTCGCGCTGTTCGACAAGAGCCCGCATGGCTATGACGTGCCGCCCATGCAGCGCGGCATCATCGAGGCCGCGCGCGAGGTGGAGCAAGCCGTGCAGGCTGTGCGCCGGGTGCTGCAGGGCGTCAGGGCGCCGCTTTCGGGCGAAATCCGCGTTACCACGACCGACACTTTCTGCCTTTGCGTGATGCCCGAGGTGCTGTCGCGGCTCCGGCGCGCGGCACCGGATCTCAAGGTGGAGCTTATCTGCTCCAACGCCCATGCCGACCTCGCCCGGACGCAAGCCGAAATCGCCGTGCGCCCGGCGCAGCAGCTTCCCGATGAGCTCATCGGCGAAAGCCCGGCACGGCTCGGCTTCGCGGCGTTCCGGACGAGGGGCGGCGAGGGTGAGGACTGGCTTGGCTTGTCCGGGGCGCTGTCGCGGTCCCTGCCGGCGCGCTGGATCGCTGCGAATGTCGAACCCGACCGGATCGCTGCCGCCGCCGACAGTTTCCCGGTGCTGAAGGAAATGGTGGCGGGCGGGCTTGGTCAAACGATCCTGCCGATGATCCTTGGCGCCGGGGACCCGCGCCTTGAATCCGTCGCCGCCTATGCGCCGACCTCGGTCCCCATCTGGGTGGCGAGCCATACCGATCTGGCGCAGGTGCCACGCATCGCCGAGGCGCGGCGGATTTTCTGCGATGCCCTGTCGGCGTTGGCGCCGCGCTTGCTGGGCGAGGTTCAGGGCGCCGCGTGAACCTTCGGCTTCGCCGGCCGCTCATCCAGCGTCAGCGCATCGGGCCAGAACCCGGCCCGTTCCACCCTCCAGATGAGAAAGCAAAGCCCCAAGACGCCAAGTCCGATCATCACCCGGCGCGCGGACGGCGGATGCCGCGCCCACTGTGACATCCTGAGAAGATGCCGGACGTTCACGCCTCTGCCGTTTCGTCCGTAAACCGGACCTTGCCGATATGCGGCAGGTTGCGGTTCCTTTGCGCGAAGTCGATGCCGTAGCCGACGACAAATTCGTCGGGGATCTCGAACCCGGTCCAGGTAGCCTTGATCTTCACCTCGCGCCGCGACGGCTTGTCGAGCAGCGCGCAGACCTCAAGCCGCTTCGGCCCCCGGCTTTTCAGCAGATTGACGACGTGGTGCAAAGTGAAGCCGGTATCGACGATATCCTCGACCACAAGTACGTCCTTGCCGGCGATCTCGCCCCGCAGATCCTTCAGGATGCGCACCTCGCGCGAGCTTTCCATGGCGTTGCCGTAGGACGAGGCCTCAAGGAAATCGACCTCGACCGGCAGGTCGATCTCACGCACGAGGTCGGCGATGAAGACGAAGGACCCGCGCAAAAGGCCGACGACGATCAGCTTGTCCGTTTCCCGGTAAGCATTGGTGATGTCCTTCGCCAAAGCCTCGACCCGGGCGGCGATGGCCTTGGCCGAAATCATCTCGTCGATCACGTATGGACGTTGCGGCATGTCGGCCCCTTGATTTCACGTCTCCATTTAGCGACTAGGGGAGGCGAAGTCACTGACGAAGCCATGCCCCGCCATTCGGAAACCCGCCATCTGCCCTATACCGCGCACCAGATGTACGATCTGGTCGCCGATGTCGCGCGCTATCCCGAATTCCTGCCCTGGACGTCGGCCGCCCGCATCCGCTCCGTCACGCCGGAACCGGACGGGTCAGAGGTGATGGAGGCGGACCTCGTCATCTCCTTCAAGGTCTTCCGCGAAAGGTTTGGCAGCCGGGTCGTCCTCTGGCCCGAGGTCCTGAAGATCGACACCGAATATCTCGACGGGCCGTTCAAGTTCATGCGCTCCAACTGGGCTTTCACCGATCGTGACGGTGGTGGGTCCGACGTGTCCTTCTTCGTCGATTTCGAATTCAAGAACGCGATCCTGCAGGCGCTGATCGGCGTGGTCTTCGACGAGGCCATGCGCCGCGTGGTCCGCGCCTTCGAGGCGCGGGCGGCGGCCTTGTACGGGCCGCGACCGGTCTGACGCGACGGAAATCCCTCACCGCAGCGTGAAGGCTTCAGGTCCACCCGGAGTTTCCCCATGCGCAGGATCGCCCTTATCCTTGCCCTTTTGTCCCTCGGCCTACCGGCTGCTGCCGAAACCGTCCAGCTGGGCGAGCGCTACTACGAGATTGAACTGCCCGCCAACCCCAAGGGCGCCGCCCTGATCCTCGCGCTCCACGGTGGCGGCGGCGACCCCGACCAGTTCGCCAAGGCATCGGGTCTTGCCCGCGCCGCGACGCAGGCGGGCTATGCCGTGGCCTTCCCGGCCGGCAGCGGGCGGCGCGGCGACCGCTTGCTGACCTGGAACGGCGGTTATTGCTGCGGCTATGCGGCGCGCAATGGGGTGGATGACGTGAGCTTCCTGAAAGCGGTCATCGAAGACGCGGCGAGGCGCTTCGGCGTCGACGGCTCGGGCGTCTATCTGACCGGCATGTCGAACGGCTCGATCATGGCGGAAACCTTTGCCGCGCGAAATCCGGGGCTGGTCCGGGCTGTCACCGGGGTCGCGGGCACCATGGACACTTCCGCAATCCGGGTGGCGGGCAGGGTGCCCGCGCTCATCATCCACGGCACCGCCGATCCGATGGTGCCTTACGCGGGCGGGCAGGGTGACAGAAGCCTGACCCGGACCCACTTCGCCTCCGTCCCTTCCGTGGTGGACGCTTTCCTTGCGCCCTGGGGCGGGGTGCCAGCCAGGACCGACCGCGTGATCGACCGCAAGGACGATGGCACATCGGTCAGCGTCAGCGACTACCAGAAGGGCGGGCAGGTGGTGCTGCGCCTGATGACGGTCGAAGGCGGCGCGCATCACTGGCCCGGCGGGCGGAAGGCGCGGCTATCGGAAGGCAAGACGCAGGAGATCGACGCGAACACCGAAATCCTGCGCTTCTTCGCGATGCAGCGTTAGGAGGTCATGTCGTAGGCGCGTTCGCCGTGGGCCGAAAGATCAAGCCCGTTGAACTCCGATTCCGCATCGGCCCGCATCGGCAGGATCAGCGCACAGAGCCGCGCCAGAACCCAAGTGACGGCGAGCGTGTAGACCCCGACGATCACCAGCGCCCCGGCCTGCGCCATGAAGCTGCCTGCGCCAAGTACCCCGATCATCAGCGTCCCGAAGATGCCGCCGACGCCGTGGACGGCGAAGACGTCGAGCGTGTCGTCAAGGTTCAGCCGGTGCCGGACGAGGTTCACCGCCTCCTGGCATAGGATGCCGGCAATGCCGCCGATCAGCAGCGCCGCCGCCGGGCCGACATAGCCCGAGGCCGGCGTGATCGAGGCAAGCCCCGCCACCGTCCCGGTGACGATGCCGACGAGCGAGGAGCGGCCGAACTTGATCCGCTCCCAGAGCGCCCAGCTCAGCGAAGCTGCGGCGGCGGAGATATGCGTGACCGTGATCGCCATCGCCGCCGTACCGTTCGCGGCAAGCGCCGAGCCGCCGTTGAAGCCGAACCAGCCGACCCAGAGAAGCCCGGCGCCGATCGCCACATAGCCGGGGCTGTGCGGTGGCGTGGTGCGGTTCTTGCGCGGGCCGATCAGGATCGCCAGAAGAAGGGCGGCCAGCCCCGCCGTCTCATGCACCACGATGCCGCCGGCGAAATCCTTGGCGCCGACAGCACCGAAGATGCCGCCATCGGCAAGGAAGCCGCCACCCCAGAGCCAGTGCGTGACCGGCGCATAGACGGCAAGCATCCAGAGCGCCGAGAAAAGCAGGACGAAGCCGAAGGACGCCCGTTCGGCAAAGGCGCCGAGGAAGAGCGCCGGGGTGATGACGGCGAAGGTCATCTGGAAGGCAAAGAACAGGACTTCGGGCAGGGTCCCCTTCACCGTCTCGGCATCGACGCCCTGAAGGAAGACCCGCGACAGCCCGCCCCAGAGCGGCCCTTCGCCACCGAAGGCGATGGAATAACCGAAGGCGAGCCAGAGGAGGCTCATCAGGCAGGCGATGGCGAAGCATTGCATGAAGACCGAAAGCACGTTCCGCGACCTGACCAGCCCGCCGTAGAAAAGCGCCAGCCCCGGCAGAGTCATCATCAGGACGAGCGCCGTCGCCACAAGTATCCAGGCCGTATCTGCCCCGTTCATTGCCGCGTTCCCCTTCGCGTTGTTGTTAAGGCGCTGAAAGCCTCTGCGCCCTGCGAAGAAAAGCGGCGAATGGCGGGGAAGGCTGCCTGATTTGTGGGCATGTGGAGGAATGCCCGGAAAGCGGGCGTCCCTCCGGCGGTTTGCCGCAAAAATCAGCGAAACTGAATCAGGCGCAGAGGGCGTCGAGGATCAGCGCCAGCGCATGATCGACCGTCGCCCGCCGCACCTTGGCGCGGCCGATGGCGCCGAACTCCACCGTCTCGGTCAGCGTCACCCGGCCCGTGGCGGCAAGCCCGAAGCAGACCCGGCCCTCGGGCTTGAACTCCGACCCGCCGGGGCCGGCGATGCCGGTGACGGAAACGGCGATCATGGCGTCAGAGCGGGCCAGCGCACCCTCGGCCATCTCCCGCGCCACCTCCTCGCTGACCGCGCCATGGGTGGAGATTGTCGCGGCGCGGACGCCCAGCATCGCCTCCTTCGCGGCATTGGTATAGGTGACGAAGCCCCGGTCGAAGACTGCCGACGATCCGGCGACATCGGTGATCGCGGCAGAGATCATCCCGCCGGTGCAGCTTTCGGCGGTGGCGATCATCAGGCCCCTGGCCATGGCCTTGGCGAGGATGTCCTCGGCAAGGCTCATCGCATCAGGACCCCATGCGCCAGGCCGGCGGCGATGATGGTGGCAAGACCGGCGAAGACCCCGGCCCAGATGTCATCCTCCATCGTCCCCGCCGCCGTGTGCTTGCGGTCGGCGCGGCCTGCCGGCCCCGGTTTCCAGATGTCGAAGAGGCGGAAGAAGAGGAAGGCCGCGACCCAGCCGGGGTAGGCGATCAGCCACCAATCCTCCATGCCCCGCCACCAGAAGGCGGCGGCGGGGAAGAGAAGCGCGATCCACTGGCCGGCAACCTCGTCGATGACGATCTCGGACGGGTCCTTGTCCTCCGATGCGGCGACGGTGCCGGCGGTGGCCCAATAGCCGAGCGGGATCACCAGAAGCGTGGCCACGACCAGCGCCGGGAAGCCGAGGAAATGGTCGATGGCAAGCCCTAGTGCCACGGCGGCGGCGGAGCCCCAGGTTCCGGGTGCCGGGCGCAGCAGGCCGATGCCGAAAAGCGTGGCGACAAGGCGCGGGGGGGTCATGGCCGCACCAGTGTCACGGTGGCGATGGCGGCGATGCCTTCCTCGCGCCCGGTGAAGCCGAGCCGTTCGGAGGTGGTCGCCTTGACGCTGATCCGGTCAGGATCAACGCCCATGATCCGCGAAAGTTCTGACGTCATTTCAAGCGCATAGGGGCCGATCTTCGGGCGTTCGCAGATCAGCGTCACATCGGCATTGGAAAGCCGGTAGCCCTTGTTCCGTGCCAGCCCGGCGGCATGGGCCAGGAATATCTCGCTCGCAGCACCCTTCCACTGCGGGTCCGACGGTGGGAAGTGCCGGCCGATATCGCCCTTGGCCAGCGCGCCATAGATCGCGTCGGTCAGGGCGTGCATGCCTACATCCGCATCGGAATGGCCAAGAAGCCCGCGGCTATGCGGCACCCGAATGCCGCAGAGCATGACGTGATCGCCCTCGGTGAAGGCATGGACGTCGAAACCATTGCCCGTGCGGATGTCCATGCTGCCCCCGAGGATACGCTCGGCCCTTGCGAAATCGCCGGGCCAGGTGATCTTGATGTTCTCCTCCTCGCCCTCGACGATGGCGACGTCAAGCCCGGCGGCCAGTGCGATTTCCACGTCGTCCTTGGCGTCGCCCTTGAAGGCGCGGTGGGCGGCGCGGATCGGCGCGAGGTGAAAGCCCTGCGGCGTCTGGGCGCGATATAGCCCGTCGCGCGGGGTGAGGCCGGTGACGACACCTGCGGCACCGGTCCAGAGTGCATCGGTCACGGAAAGCGCCGGTGCCGCCGCCGGTGCCGTATCCAGCGCCGCCCGGACCCGAGCGATCAGGCCGGGCGAGGCCAGCGGACGCGCGCCATCATGGATCAGGACGGTGGAAAATGTATCAGGATCAAGCACCTCCAGCGCGTTCCTGACAGAAGCGTTGCGGCTGTCGCCGCCCGCGACCAGCACGACCTTGCCAGCGAAATGCTGGAGCCCAAGCGCCATGTCGTCGGGATGCAGCACCAGCACGATGCGCCCGACGCCGGCAAAGGCCGCGATGGTATGGGCGAGGACCGGCTTGCCGCGAAGGTCGCGCCACTGCTTGGGAAGTTCGCCCCCGGCGCGACTGCCGCGCCCCGCCGCGACGATGATCACGGCTGTCTCGCCGCCTGCCATGGGCCTTCACCTTCTTCGTCCTGAGCCGTCTCCGCTCTAGCGCGGCCATTCCGGCGGGGCAATGACGGAAGATGCCGCAGTTAGGCGGGAAAATGCCCAAAAAATATGCGATACTGGAATCGTGCCGGTTTTCCGGGCCGCTGCGATTGCCTATCCCCCTTGATGGGACTACCTGAAACCCGAATGCACAAGGATTAGGCGTTGGTACTCAAGCTCGGAAACATCACCCTCGACTCGCCGGTTTTTCTGGCGCCGATGGCCGGAATCACCGATCTGCCGTTCCGCCGCCTCGTCGCAGGTTTTGGCGCCGGGCTGGTGGTGTCCGAAATGGTCGCCTCGGGTGAGCTCTTGACCGAAAAGCCGTCCGTGAGGGCCAAGGCGCGGACCGATCTTGGCCTTGCCGATGGGACCGTGACGTCCGTTCAGCTTGCAGGCCGCGAGGCGCGGACGATGGGTGAGGCGGCGCGCGTCGTCGCCGGGATGGGGGCGCGGATCATCGACATCAACATGGGGTGTCCTGCCAAGAAGGTGACGGGCGGGCTTTCGGGTTCGGCGCTGATGCGCGACCTTGACCATGCGCTTGGGCTGATCGAGGCGGTGGTGGGCGCGGTCGACCTGCCGGTGACGCTGAAATGCCGATTGGGCTGGGATACCGATTGCCTGAACGCAGCCGATCTTGCGCGGCGGGCCGAGGCGGCGGGTGTGCGGATGATGGTGATCCACGGCCGCACGCGGCAGCAGTTCTACAAGGGCTCTGCCGACTGGGCCGCGATCCGCGCGGTCAAGGAGGCGGTGACGATTCCGGTCATCGCCAATGGCGACATCGTTGACGTGGCTTCGGCGCGTCAGGCGTTGGCGGCATCGGGCGCCGATGGCGTGATGATCGGGCGCGGCGCGGAAGGCGCGCCGTGGCGGCTTGCCGAGGTGGCGGCTTCGCTGAAGGGCGAGGCGTTCGCCGCGCCGCCGCCTTCCGAAGTTATGGACATTATATCAGATCATTACGACGCGATCCTCAGCTTCTATGGCAGAGAACTCGGGGTTCGCATCGCCCGCAAGCACCTTGGCTGGTATGCCGACGAGGCGGGCATAGATGCCGGCCTTCGCGCCGCGATGCTGACGGAAACCGATCCGGCCAGGGTTCAGGCCCTTGTCGCCGATGCCTTCGGCGACGCCCCCGAAAGGGCGGCGGCATGAGCCTGCCCTCCGCCCAAACCCTCTGGGCTTCGCTTCCCGTTCCGGCGATCCTGATTGATGCCGAAGACCGGCTGATCGACCTCAACCCCTCCGCCGAGCATTTCCTCAACACCTCGGAAAAGATGCTCCGCGGCCAGCCGATCTTCGACCGCCTCGCTATCGACGCGCCGCTGGAACAGGTCTTCGCCCGGGTCCGCGCCAACCATTCGACGCTTTACATCAACGAGGTCGATGTCGGCACCGGCGACCGCGCCCCGGTGATCTGCAACCTTCAGGCCGCCCCACTGACCGATACCGAGGGCGCCATCCTCCTCCTCATCTCGCCGCGCGAATTTGCCGACCGGATCGGGCGCGGGCAGGGGATGAAGACCGCCGCGCGGTCGGCCATCGGCATGGCCGAGATGCTGGCGCATGAGATCAAGAACCCGCTCGCCGGGATCACCGGCGCGGCGCAGCTTCTGTCGATGAACCTTTCCGCCGAGGATGTGGAGCTTGCCGACCTCATCGTCGAGGAATCGCGGCGCATCGTGAAGCTCCTTGAACAGGTGGAGCAGTTCGGCAACCTCCGCTCGCCGGAGCGGAAGGCCGTCAACATCCATGACGTCCTCGACCGCGCCCGGCGTTCAGCGCTTCTCGGTTTCGCCTCGCACATGACGGTGCTTGAGGATTACGACCCTTCGCTTCCCTCCACCCTCGGCGATGCCGACCAGCTTTTGCAGGTGGTCCTCAACCTTCTGAAGAACGCCGCCGAGGCGGCGGGCGGCAAGCCGGGAACCATCCGCATCCACACCTTCTACGACTTGTCGCTGAGGCTCCGCCGCGCCGATGGCGGCGGTACCCCGCTTCCCTTGCAGATCGAGATCACCGACGATGGCCCCGGCATTCCGCCCGAGATCGCCGGGGATATCTTCGATCCCTTCGTTTCCGGGCGCGAGAACGGCACCGGGCTTGGCCTGGCGCTCGTCTCGAAGATCGTCGCGGATCATCAGGGCTGGATCACCGCCGATTCCGTGCCCGGACGCACCACCTTCCGGCTTTCCCTGCCGGTGGCGCCGAAATCAAAGGAGGCCAACTGATGGACGGTACAGTTCTGGTTGCCGACGACGACCGCACCATCCGCACCGTTCTGACCCAGGCGCTGACCCGGGCGGGCTGCAAGGTTCATGCCACATCCTCCATGGTCACGCTGATGCGCTGGATCGAGGAGGGGAAGGGCGATCTCGTCATCTCCGACGTCATCATGCCCGACGGCAACGGGCTTGAGGCGCTGCCCTTGATTGCGAAGGAACGACCGGGCCTGCCGGTCATCGTGATCTCGGCCCAGAACACGATCATGACGGCAATTCAGGCGGCGGAGGCGGAGGCCTTCGACTATCTGCCGAAGCCCTTTGACCTGCCGGACCTGATGAAACGCGCCTCGCGTGCGTTGACGCAAAAACGCCGTCCGACGCCCGCACCCGGAGTGCAACCGCGCGAGGCTGTCGATGACCTGCCGCTCGTCGGCCGGACCCCGGCGATGCAGGCGCTCTACCGGCTGGTGGCGCGGGTGATGAACACCGACCTTGCGGTTCTCGTCACTGGCGAATCCGGCACCGGAAAGTCGCTGGTAGCGCGCGCCATCCACGATTTTTCGGACCGCCGGACGATGCCTTTCGTCACCGCGCAGGCGGGCGACATGCAGGGCATCGACGGCCCCGCCGCCCTTCTGGCGCGGGCGCGGGGCGGCACGCTGGTTTTTGACGAGATCGGCGATTTCGACGCGGAGACGCAGGGCCGGATCGTGCGGACGCTCGACGCGCTGCCGTCGAATGCGCCCCGCATCATCGCCACGACCCAGGACGACCTTGCCCGAAAGATGGAGGCGGGTGGCTTCCGCAAGGACCTTTTCTACCGGCTGAGCGGCGTCACCATCCAGGTGCCCGCCCTGCGTGAACGGGTGGAGGACATCCCGCTTCTGGCCGAACACTTCCTTGCCCGCGCCGAACGCGACGGCGGGTCCTCGCGCCGGATCGCGCCCGAGGCGATGGCGCTGATCCGCGGCTACCGCTGGCCCGGCAACGTCCGCCAGCTTGAAAACACGCTGCGGCGGCTGGTGGTGACGGCCCTTGAGCCCGAGATCAGCAAGGCCGAGGTTTCGACCGCCCTTGGCGCGCTTCCGAACGAGCCGCCTCGTGCCGGCGTTTCGGAAGAGGGCGAGCGGCTTTCGGCCTCGATCGCGCGGCATCTGAAGCGCTATTTCGACCTTCACGCCGACAGCCTGCCGCCGCCCGGCCTTTACGACCGCATCCTGCGCGAGATGGAAATGCCGCTGATCGAGATCGCTCTCGACGCCAGCGGCGGCAATCAGGCGAAATGCGCCGATCTCCTCGGCATCAATCGCAATACTTTGCGCAAGAAGATCACCGACCTCGATATCCGCGTGACACGGCGCCGCAAATTGATGTAAAACCGCAACACAACCCGTGGCGCATCGGGTGAAACCGATGCAGAATCACGACAGAAGAGGCGGTTGCCGCGTTTCGCGGCAGGAATCAGGGGCAAGCGGTGCAGGGTCTTGCACGCACGGCATCATGGGAGCGGCTCACAAGGCTGCGTCGCCAGCGGCGTTTCCAGAACGTCCTGACGCTGAGCCTCGTGGTGCTGGGGCCAATCCTCGTCCTGGGCACCTTCCTTGTGCTTGGCCCCTTCGGTCAGGGCGAAAACTCGAACGCGCTGCGGCTCATCCTTCTCGCCGATTTCGTCTATTTCCTCTTCCTCGGTGGCCTCGTCATTTCGCGGCTGGCGCAGATGGTCGCGGCGCGGCGGGCGAAATCCGCGGGGTCGCGGCTCCATCTTCGGCTGACCGGCGTCTTTGCAGGGATCGCGCTGGTGCCGGCGGTGCTGGTGGCGATCTTCGCAGGGCTCACCGTCAACATCGGCCTTGAGGGCTGGTTCTCCGACCGGGTGCGGAGCGTCGTCGGCACCTCGC
Source organism: Pseudomonadota bacterium (assembly GCA_020161655.1). Classification (GTDB taxonomy): domain Bacteria; phylum Pseudomonadota; class Alphaproteobacteria; order Rhodobacterales; family Rhodobacteraceae; genus Albidovulum. The sequence continues at coordinate 166,722 of JAIUPC010000019.1, read as the reverse complement.
TTCAGGCGGCGGAAGCCTATCAGGGAGAGCATCGGCGCGACCTCCTGACCGATACCGAGGCGCTCGCCGGGTATCTCGAAGGCGCCAAGCGCAGCAACTTCTTTGTCGCGGATGCCGACCTTCGCCAGATCCTCACCCAAGGCCAGACCCAGATCCAGCGCGGCCTGCGCGAGGCCTATGTCATCGACGGCACCGGCGATCTGAAGGCGCGGGGCGAGCGGAGCTATCTTTTCAACTTCGAAAAGCCGACGGAGGACGAGATTGCCCGCGCCTCGGCGGGTGAGACGGTGCTGATCGAGGACTGGAAGAACAATGAGTTCCGCGCCCTGTCGGCCCTGCCGGCCTATGTCGACCGTTACCTTTATGTCAGCCGGAATGTCGACGGCGAGATCCTGAGCCTTCTGGACAACACGCGCGAGACGGTGGGGCTTTACCAGCAGCTCGAAGCCTCTCGCGGGCGGGTGCTTTTTGAGTTCGGCCTCGTCTACCTCGGTTTTGCGCTCCTCTTGGTGCTGGCCGCGATCTGGATGGGCCTCATCTTCGCAGAACGGCTGTCGCGGCCCATAGGGCGGCTCGCGGGGGCTGCGCAGCGTCTTGGTGCGGGCGACATGGAAGTGCAGGTGCCGGAAGAGGAGGGCGATGACGAAATCGCCATGCTCGGCCGCGTCTTCAACCAGATGACGCGGCAGCTGAAGACGCAGCGGCAGGCGCTGGTCGACAGCCACCAGACCACCGAACGGCGGCGGAGGCTTTTCGATTCCGTGCTGTCCTCGGTGACTTCCGGGGTCATGGGCCTTGACCCCGATGGCAATGTCGCCTTCGTCAACCGTTCTGCCGCGCGGCTTTTGCAGCTTGACGAGGACAAGAGCCACGACCGCCCGATGGGCGCCGTGGTGCCGGAATTCGCGGCCCTTTTCGACAAGCTCCGCGACGGCATGGGCGAGGTCGCGCAGGAAGAGATCAAGCTGACGCGTGGCGGGCGGCTCGAAAGCCTTCTGGTGCGCATGGCGATCCGCCGGAATGCTGACAAGCGGCTGGAAGGCTATGTTGTCGCCTTCGACGACGTGACCGACCTTGTCAGCGCGCAGCGCATGGCCGCATGGGGCGATGTCGCCCGCCGCATCGCGCATGAGATCAAGAACCCGTTGACGCCGATCCAGCTTTCCGCGGAACGGATCAAGCGCAAGTTCACCAAGGTGCTTGGCGGGGAGGATGCCGAGGCGCTTGGCCAGATGACCGATGTCATCGTGCGCCAGACTGGCGACCTTCGGCGGATCGTCGACGAGTTCTCCAAGTTCGCGCGGATGCCGGAACCCGACCGGCGCGAGCATGACCTGACGAAGCTGATGCGCGATGCGGTGACGCTTCAGCAGGACAGCGTCCACGGTGCGGTGATCCGCGCCGACCTGCCGGACCAGCCGCTGGTCCTTGAATTCGACGGCACCATGATTTCGCAGGCCGTCACCAACCTTATCAAGAACGCCGGCGAAGCGATTGAAACCCTGACGGAAAAAGGCGCGCCTGAGGGTTTCGCGCCGGAAGTGCGCGTGCTGATGGCCGATGCCGAGGATCACGCCCTGATCCGCATTTCCGACAACGGGATCGGCCTGCCCGAAGACCGCGCCCGGCTTTTCGAACCCTATGTCACGACCCGCGAGAAGGGGACCGGCCTCGGTCTCTCCATCGTCAAGAAGATTATCGAGGAACATGGCGGCACGCTCATCCTGACCGATGCCGAGATGTTCGAAGGCAGCACCCGCCGGGGTGCAATGGCCGAGATCCGCCTGCCCAAGGCGCGTTCCGGTCGTAACCAGAAAGACAGAGCCGCCGAGACGGCCGGAGGTGTAAAATGAGCGACATTCTTATCGTTGATGACGAACGCGATATCCGGGAACTCATCTCGGACATCCTGCAGGACGAGGGCTTTTCGACCCGGCTCGCGTCGAACTCCGACGAATGCATGGCCGAGATCAACACGGCCGCGCCATCGCTGATGATCCTCGACATCTGGCTGAAGGACAGCCGGATGGACGGGATCGACATCCTGAAATCGGTCAAGCGCGACAACCCCGATGTGCCGATCATCATCATTTCCGGCCACGGCAACATCGAGATCGCGGTCGCGGCGATCAAGCAGGGCGCGTACGATTTCATCGAGAAGCCCTTCAACATCGACCAGCTTACCGTCGTCATCAGCCGTGCGATGGAAACCTCGCGGCTTCGTCGCGAGAATGCGCAACTGCGCCGCCGCGATGTGACCTCGTCCGAGATGATGGGATCGTCACATTCCTTCCGTACGCTGAAATCGCAACTCGACAAGGTGACGAAGTCGAACGGGCGGGTGATGCTGACCGGCCAGCCCGGATCGGGCAAGGAGGTCGCGGCGCGCTACATCCACGACCATTCCAACCGCGCGAGCGGGCCTTTCGTCTCGGTCTCCTCCGCCTCGATCGAACCGGAGCGGATGGAGGAGGTGCTTTTCGGCCGCGAGACGACGGAACGCGGGATCGAAAAGGGGCTTCTGGAACAGGCACACGGCGGCATCGTCTATTTCGACGAAGTGGCCGACATGCCGCTTGGCACCCAGTCGAAGATCCTGCGCGTGCTGACCGAACAGCAGTTCAGCCGCGTCGGCGGCACCGACAAGGTGCGGGTCGACCTGCGCGTGATTTCCTCAACCGCGCGGGACCTGCGCGTCGAGATTACCTCGGGGCGATTCCGGCAGGAGCTTTACGACCGGCTGAACGTGGTGCCGATTCCGGTGCCCTCGCTTGAGGAACGGCGCGAGGATATCCCCGAGCTTGCCCGCCACTTCATCGAAAGCTTCAACCGGACCCAGGGCTTGCCGCTCCGCAGCTTGAGCGAGGAAGCGGATGCGCTGATGCAGACCATGGCCTGGCCGGGGAACATCCGCCAGCTCCGCAACGTCATCGAACGGGTGCTGATCCTCGGCGAGGGCACCGGCGCCATCGACGCGCGCGAATTGCCGGGCCATAGCGACGGGCCGCAGGAAGAGGGGCGCATCGTCCTTTCCGGCGGGCTCGCCACGCTGCCCCTCCGCGATGCGCGCGAGCTTTTCGAGAGGGAGTATCTCCTGACCCAGATCAACCGCTTCGGCGGCAACATCAGCCGCACCGCGACCTTCGTCGGCATGGAACGCTCGGCGCTGCACCGCAAGCTGAAGTCCCTTGGCGTCGTCACCACGTCGAAGTCCGGCGCCCGCGTCGCGCACCTTGAGGAGGAAGAGGAAGAAGCAGACGCCTGAGATGGCCCGCCAAGGCGCCCGGCGGCGCGGCGTTGACCCCGCCGGACGCCCCGCCTATCAAGTGCCCAAGCCCCTGGAAGGAGTGCGGACATGAAGGTCATCATCTGCGGCGCGGGTCAGGTCGGCTGGCAGATCGCGCGCCACCTCGCCGGGGAGCGCAACGACGTCACCATCATCGACCGCGACGCCGACCTTGTCCGGCGCGCGACAGAGTCGCTGGATGTGCAGGGCGTGGCGGGCTTTGCCTCTTATCCGGACGTGCTTGAACAGGCCGGCGCGCGGGATGCCGACATGATCATCGCGGCGACCCATTCCGACGAAGTGAACATGGTGATCTGCCAGGTCGCCCATTCGATCTTCGGCATCACCCGCAAGATCGCGCGGCTACGGGCGCAGTCCTACATGGATGCGATCTATTCCGACCTTTACCGCCGCGACCACCTGCCCATCGATGTGGTCATCAGCCCTGAAAAGGAAGTGGCCGAGGCCGCGCTGCAACGGCTCGCGGCGCCTTCGACCTTCGATACCGAAAGCTTCATGAACAACAAGGTGCAGCTTCTCGGCATTGCGCTTGACGAGGATTGCCCCGTCCTCAACACGCCGCTCAGGCAGCTCACCGACCTCTTCTCAACGCTCCGCGCCATTGTCGTCGGCATCCGCCGCGAGGGACGGCTTTTCGCGCCGGAGCCGGGCGACCAGCTGTTCGACACCGACCAGATCTATGTCCTGAGCCATGTCGGCGACGTGAACCGCACGCTCGACATCTTCGGCAAGGACACCAAGAAGCAGGAACGCATCGTCATCATCGGCGGCGGCAGCGTCGGCCTTGCGGTGGCACGTGCGCTTGAACAGCGTACCGACCGGGTGCGCGCCAAGATCATCGAGCGCAACCGCAGCCAGGCGGAGCAGGCGGCGGATGCGCTCGAACGCACCATCGTCCTCAACGGCGACGGCATGGATATCGACATCCTGTCGGAGGCGAATATCGACCGCGCCGATGCGGTCCTGACCGTTACCGATGACGACAAGACCAACATCCTCGCCGCGGTGCGCGCCAAGCAGGCGGGCTGCAAGATGGCGATCTCTCTCATCAATGATCCGACGCTGGTGCCGCTGATGGGTGCCCTCGACATTGACGCCTACATCAACCCGCGCGCCACCACGGTGTCGTCGATCCTGCGCCACATCCGCCACGGCAAGGTGCGCGCGATCTATTCCATCGGCGATGCCGAGGCCGAGGTGATCGAGGCGCAGGTCCTTGGCACCTCGCCCATCGCCGGGCGACTGGTGCGCGATATCGAGTTTCCCGAAGGCGTGCTCGTCGGGTCGCTGATGAAGGGCGAAAAGGTGGTGAAGCCGACCGGCGATACCAAGGTCGAAGAGGGAGACGTGATCCTTCTTTTCTGCATGGCCGGCGACGTTCCCGAGGTGGAGCGGCTCCTGCAAGTCTCCATCGACTTCTTCTGAACGATGCGGTGGCTTTTCCAGCTTCCGTTCTTCGTGCTCCTGACCGGGGTCGGGGCGCTCTCCATGTATATCCCCGCCCTGCACGGCTTTGCGGAGCGCAACTACTATGTCGCGCGCATCTTCTTCTATTCGGGGTCGCTCTTTCTGCTGATCGCGGTGCTGGTCGGCGTTGCCACCGCCGCCAACGCGCCGTCACGGGGGCCGCGCAACCAGCTTCTGACGCTGCTCGGGGCCTATACGGTTCTGCCGATCCTCTTCGCCGTGCCCTTCTGGGAAGCGGTGCGAGACACGACCTTCTACAACGCCTGGTGGGAGATGGTGTCGTCCTTCACCACGACGGGGGCGAGCCTTTATACGCCTGAACGCCTCGCGCCGTCCCTGCATCTCTGGCGGGCGCTCGTCGGCTGGATGGGCGGGTTCTTCGTTCTTCTGACCGCCATCGCCATCCTCGCGCCGATGCATCTTGGCGGGTTCGAGGTGATGTCGGGCGCGTCACCGGGGCAGGGCGCTGCTGTGGGCGGGCTGAAGGAAAAGGCCGTGGACCCCGGTGAACGGGTCCGGCGCTACTTCGTGACGCTCTTTCCGGCCTATGCCGGATTGACACTGCTGCTGTGGATGGCGTTGCAGGTCGCGGGCGACCCGCCGCTGGTGGCGGCGAGCCATGCCATGTCCACGCTCGCCACGTCGGGCATTTCGCCGATCGGCGGAACCGCGGCGGCAAAGTCGGCCGGGGCGGGGGAGTTCGTCATCTTCTTCTTCCTGATCTTCGCGCTCTCGCGCCAGCTTTATCCGTCCGGCCGCACTTTGCGCACCAAGCGCAGCCTCGTTGACGATCCGGAACTGAAGATGGCGCTTCTCCTCGTGACGGTGGTGCCGGCGCTTCTGTTCCTCCGCCACTGGGTCGGGGCGCTCGAGATCGACGAGGTCAAGGATACGCTGGCCGCCAGCAGGGCGCTATGGGGCACGGTCTTTACCGTGCTGTCGTTCCTGACGACGACCGGCTTTGAAAGCGCCGACTGGGCCGAGGCGCAGGCATGGTCGGGGCTGGCGACCCCCGGCCTCATCCTCGCCGGCCTTGCCGTGATTGGCGGCGGCGTGGCGACCACTGCAGGCGGTGTGAAGCTTCTCAGGGTCTATGCGCTTTACCGCCACGGCGAACGCGAGATCGAGCGGCTGGTGCATCCCAATTCCATCGGCGGGTCTGGGACGCAGGCGCGTCATATCCGGCGGCAGGGCGCGCAGATCTCCTGGATCTTCTTCATGCTCTTCGCGCTTTCCATCGCCGTCACCATGCTTGGCCTGTCGCTGACCGGGCTTGATTTCGAGGCGTCGACGATCTTTTCGGTGGCCGCCCTTTCCAACACCGGGCCGCTTGCCGCGGTGGCAGCTGAGAATCCCCTGTCCTGGGCCGAGCTTGACACGGTGGCCCGCAGCATTGCCGCCGCGGCGATGGTGCTTGGCCGGCTTGAAACGCTGGCGCTCATCGCACTGCTCAACCCGGAATTCTGGCGCGGCTAAGGGGCGCCTTCCGGCCTGACCGCAGGACAGATTTTCTGGTGGAACTTCCCCCAAACTTCCGCATACTTGCGCCAAGCTTCCGGTGCAGCGCCGAGAGGCGGGATAAGCGCGACATAAGAACAAGGGCGACAAAGAACATGGCTGCCGACAAACAGAATTTGCAGGATGCCTTTCTGAACCACGTCCGCAAGGCGAAGGTTCCGGTGACGATATTCCTCATCAATGGCGTCAAGCTTCAGGGTGTGATCACCTGGTTTGACAATTTCTGCGTACTCCTGCGCCGGGACGGTCAGTCGCAGCTTGTCTACAAGCACGCGATCTCGACCATCATGCCGGGGCAGCCGATCTCGCTTTACGAGGGCGAAGACTGACTGAATCCCTGACCGTCAAGCAGGGGCCGACCCGGGCCTTCGTGCTGCATCCCGACCGGCACGGCAAACATGCCCGCCGGGAGCCGAAGCTTGCGCTTGAGGAGGCGGTGGCCCTTGCCGGTGCGCTCCCCGACATCGAGGTCGTGGGGGCCGATGTCGTGCGCCTGCCGAAGGTCAGCCCCGGCACGCTTTTCGGCTCCGGCAAGGTCGCCGAACTGAAGGCGCGCTTTGAAGAGCTTGAGGTTGACCTTGTGCTGGTCGACGGCGCGGTCGGGCCGGTCCAGCAGCGCAACCTCGAGAAGGAATGGAACGTCAAGCTTCTCGACCGGACCGGGCTGATCCTTGAGATCTTCGCCGACCGGGCGCGGACGCGGGAAGGTGTCCTGCAGGTGGAACTTGCAGCGCTTTCCTATCAGCGCACCCGCCTCGTCCGCGCCTGGACCCACCTTGAACGCCAGCGCGGCGGCTTCGGCTTTGTCGGCGGCCCCGGCGAGACGCAGATTGAGGCTGACCGTCGCGCCATCGACGAGGAAGTCCTGAAGATCAAGCGCCAGCTCGGCAAGGTGGTCAAGACGCGCGAGTTGCACCGTGCGGCGCGGCGCAAGGTGCCGTTCCCGGTGGTGGCGCTCGTGGGGTATACGAATGCCGGCAAATCCACGCTTTTCAACCGGATGACCGGGGCGGATGTGCTGGCCAAGGACATGCTTTTCGCCACGCTCGACCCGACGATGCGCGGGGTGGTGCTGCCTTCGGGCAAGAAGGTGATCCTGTCGGACACCGTGGGTTTCATCTCGGACCTGCCGACCCAGCTTGTCGCCGCCTTCCGCGCCACGCTGGAAGAGGTGCTTGAGGCCGACCTGATCCTCCATGTCCGCGACATCGCCCATCCCGAGACGGAAGAGCAGGCCGAGGATGTGGGCGAGATCCTCGAAAGCCTCGGGGTGGACGAGGACGTGCCGCTCTTCGAGGTCTGGAACAAGATCGACCTCCTGGCGCCGCCGCTCAGACAGGCGCTTCTGGTGCAGGACGCGCGGACGCCCGGTGTCCATGCCGTGTCCGCCATTTCGGGCGCGGGGCTCGACGGGCTTCTTGCCGCCATCGGCGAGGCACTGGATGAAGAACGGATCGAGGATACCGTCGATCTGCCCTTCTCCGATGGCCGCCGCCGGGCCTGGCTGCACGAGGCGGGCGTGGTTGTGACCGAGGTTTCGGGCGAGGATGGCTTGCGTCTTGCCGTGCGCTGGACCGCGCGGCAGCGGGTGGCGTTCCGGGCACTCTGACCTTTTCTGTTGATTCGCTCTGGCGCCGGATGGGTGACAGTTCTCACCCGCGGCCCGGATTGATGCGCCGCCAGCGCCGACCCGCAACCGCCGCAGGATTGCCACATTTCGTCACCGCGTCCGGCTTTGGGTTGGCAATTGTTTGGAGGACGCGGTCAATCAATCGGGTTGGCGCGGCCGAACGGCGCGAATAGGCCCATCTGGCGCGGTGAGCGTTCACCTTTGGGCAACAATCTATTGCCTCCGACCGCCACATTCCTGACATGATTTCAAGGGTTTCGCTTTGGGGGCACCGCGCGCCGTGCCTATCATGGGACCAACCCGGAAAAGCGACCTTGAGAGGGCGCGGCCGATCCGGAGAGGAAATTGAACAAGGCGCGGCAACGACCGCGCCGGGGTACGGCACATGGTGGGGGGCACCGCCTGCACAAGGCGTGAATGGGAAAGGGACATAACCTTCCCGCAGCGGGACGGCGCGCGCAACCGTGCATCCGGTCCTGACAATGCTTGTGGCGCCGGGCCAGCAGCCCCCGCCGTTTCTTCGGTTTCACCCGAAGGTCGCCTGACGCGACGGGAAAATTCTCGTCCCGCCGCCCGGGCCTCCGAGGGCAAGGGCGGTGCTTTGCTTCCCTTCGTTGCCGTGTCCGGCACGCAGGAAGGGGCAAGCGCCGCCCTGACGAACTCCGCCCCGACACCAGTGGGAGGAACCCCGCAATGCCGCGGCGCGATCCTTCGCTGAATCCCGGGAAGAACCGATCTTGACCTGCTTCACACCCGGCACAGCCATAGCCACGCCCACCGGCGCCCGCGCCGTCGAAGCGCTTGCGCCCGGCGACCGCGTCATCACCCGCGACAACGGCATCAGGGAGATCGTCTGGGTCGGGCAGAAGGTGTTCGACTTCGCCGAACTCACACGCCAGCCCCATCTCGGCCCGGTCTTCGTGACGCAGGGCAGTTTCGGCGGCGGACTGCCGCAACGGGACACCATCGTCGCGCCGAACCAGCGGTTCCTGGTGTCGAGCGAGCGGACCATGCTGCCATTCGCGGATCATGAGGCGCTCATCGCCGCAAAACACCTTGAGAACAGCCGCGACATCCGCGCTGTCCCGGTGCTCGGCGTGACTTACATCCACATCATGTGCGACCGGCATGAGGTGGTGCTGGCAAACGGCTGCTGGTGCGAGCTGTTCCAGCCCGCAGACCACTCACTGAACGGCCTCGGCAATGCGCAGCGCAACGAGCTCTCTGAGATCTTTCCGGCGCTGTCGGCCCAGCCGCAAACCACCGGCCCGGCGCCCACGGGCCGCACCCATTGACGGGTTGTTGATTCGCCGGTCAATCAACATCGCGGATTGCCGGGGCGATGCCCCCGAATTGGGCAGCATGGCTCGGATGTATGCAAACGATAGGGCAGAATGTGACCTTGAGGCAACTCAAGGTTGTGTGTTTCGCCGGTTTTTGTGGTTTTGAAACACCGATTGCCCCTCCACATCCTTATTGACGCCAGATTTTGATTTCAGACTGATCGGCGTGTTGGGATAAGTAACTGTGTGTTTTCGGGGTGTAGGATGTATTCCGTGTCGGACGTGTTGGGGAACGCGAAAATCGTCAAAGTGGCCAAAGACCGTAAGGCGCCTTACACGCCTTGCTTTACTGCGGGCTGCCGGATCGTCACCGATCGGGGCGCCATCGCGGTCGAGGAGCTTTGTGTCGGCGACCGGGTTCTGACCCGCGACCACGGCTATCGCCCGATCCGCTGGATCGGTGCGCGCGAATTCTCCGACGAGCAACTGCGCGACTATCCCGAACTCCGGCCCGTCACCATCGCGGCTGGTGCCCTCGACGGCACTTTGCCGCTTGCCGATCTTTCGGTCAGCCCGCAGCACCGGATGCTGGTTCGCGGCGATGCCGCCCTTGCCGGCGACCGCGAAATCCTCGTGCCCGCCATCGCGCTGATCGGCCAGGCAGGGATCGCACAGGCTGCGACGGGTGGCGTGATCTATTTTCACCTGATGTTCGAAGCGCATGAGGTGATCTGCTCCGAAGGTGCCTGGAGCGAAAGCTTCCTGCCCGAGGCGGCTGCCCTTGGCGGCATGCATTCGGCCCAGCTTGCCGAAATTCTCGCGATCTTCCCGGAGCTTGCGGCCGCAAAGGGCCTCACGGCCTATGGTGGCGCGGCACGGCTTTGCGCCGACCGCGATCCGGTGCCGGGCCTCGCCCGCGCCGCCTGACCTCAGTACCTGGCACGCCAGTCCGCCCAGTCCTCTGGCGTGTCGAGATCCATCAGCGCCCGTTGACCGGCCAGGGGATGAAGGACGACCTCTTCGCCCGCCATCACCCGACGCCCGCCGACATCGCCGGTGATGACCGAAAGCTCGACGAAGAGCCGTCGCGGGAAAATCACCGGATGACCGGGGGTGCCGTCCTCTGCCGCCGCGCGGTGGACCTTGCCGGGTTCGGCCGCAAAGGCGGCCAGCAGGCCGGAAAGGTCGCCTTCGGTAATCTCGGGCATGTCGGGCAGAAGCACCATCAGCCCCGCAGCACTCCCTGCCGCTGCGACACCGGCGCGCAGGGATGCGGCCATCCCCTCATGCGCATCGCGGATCGGCAGCGCCCGCGCCTCGAGCCCGGAAAGCTCGGCCCGGCGCGGCACCGAATGCGGACCGCTTTCGGGCAGGGTGACATAGACCCGCGCCCCCGACGCACGCGCGATCCGCGCCGCGCGGTGAAGCGCGGTTTCGCCGCCGACATCCTCCATCAGCTTGTCGCGCCCCCGCATCCTTGAGGAGGCGCCCGCCGCCGGGATCAGGATCAGGACTTCTTCCATGCCGCCCTTCCTTGCACTTCGCCCGAAGTATCGGCGCGAAGCGGCAAACCGGCAAGAAAAAGCGCTCAGCCCCGCATCCGCGCCCCGTCCGCGTCCCAGAGCGGGCCGTCGATCATGGTGGCCTTGCGCCGCTCGCCGAGGATTTCGATCTCGGCGACGAGGCCCGGCTTGATGAGGTCGACCGGCACGAAGCCCATTGCGACCGACTTGCCGCTCCAGTGCGAATAGCCGCCCGAAGTGCAGAAGCCGACGACCTCGTCGCCGATCCAGATCGGCTCATAGGCCACCACATCGGCGTCCTTGGCATCGACGATGAAGGCGCAGGAGCGCCGCTTCGGCCCCTCGGCCTTTTCCTTCAGGGCCGGCGCCTTGCCGATCCAGTCGGCTTCCTTGTTCCAGCGGATGAAGCGGTCGATGCCGGTTTCGCCGGGGAAGTAGTCGGGGGAGAACTCCCGCGCCCAGGACCCGAACAGCTTGTCGAGACGCAAGGACATCATCGCCCGCATCCCGAATGGCTTCAGGCCAAGATCCTGCCCGGCGGGCCAGAGCGCATTCCAGAGCGCGCGTTCCTTCATGAAGTCGCAGTAGATTTCATAGCCAAGATCGCCGGTGTAGCTGACGCGCTGGACGAGACAATCGACCATTCCGACCGTGATCTGTTTCGCATCCATGAACTTGAAGGCTTCACCCGAGACATCCGCCCGCGTCACCCGCTGCAGCAACTCGCGCGACAGGGGGCCGGCGATCTGGAAGCCGGTGACGCGATCCGAGACGTTTTCGACCGTCACGCCGGGGTCCAGGTTCAGCTCGAACCAGCGCAGGTGCTGGTCCTGCGCCCCGTAGCTGCCGGTGATCTGGAACAGGCCCTCGCGGATGCAGGTGACGGTGAAGTCGCCGATGACCTTGCCCTTGGGCGAGAGCATCGGGGTCAGCGACAGCCGCCCCGGCTTCGGGATCGCGCCCGCCATGATCCGGTCAAGCCAGGCCCGTGCATTAGGGCCGGAGACACGGAACTTGCCGAAGTTCTGCACCTCGTTGATGCCGACGGCCTCGCGGACCGCCCGCACCTCGCGCGCCGTCGCCTCCCAGGCGTTCGAGCGCTTGAAGGACGGCGTTTCATAACGCGGCTCATCACCCCGGGTGAAGTAGTTGGGAACCTCAAGCCCGTATTGCTGACCCCAGACCGCGCCCATGCCGTCGAAGATGTCGTACATCGGCGTGGTGCGGAAGGGCCGCGCGGCCGGGCGTTCCTCGTTCGGATAGCCGACCGAAAAGCGCATCTGGTAGTTCTCGATCACCTTCGGCACGGTGTAGCCGGGCGAGGTCCACTTGCCGAAGCGCGCCACGTCGAAGCCGCGCGGATCGACCTCGGTTTCGCCATGGATCATCCATTCGGCAAGGGATTTTCCCATGCCGCCACCTTGGGAGAAGCCGGCCATCACGGCACATGCCGACCAGTAGTTGCGAAGGCCGGGAACCGGGCCGATCAGCGGGTTGCCGTCAGGGGCGAAGGTGAAGGGCCCGTGGATCACCCGCTTGACGCCGGTCCGCTCCAGCACCGGGAAGCGGCGGTAGGCGAAGGTGACGGAATCCTCGATCTTGTCCCACTGTTCGTTCAGAAGCTCATGGCCAAAGCCCCAGGGCGTGCCGTCGAGGGACCACGGCTCGCAAGGCCGCTCATAGAAGCCGATGCAAAGGCCACGGCCTTCCTGACGCAGATAGCTTTCGCCGCCGGGGTCCATGACATGGGGAAATTCCTTGCCGGATTTCAGGATGTCCATGATTTCCGGAATGTCGTCGGTCACCAGATACTGGTGCGCCATCGGCAGCAAGGGCAGGTAGACGCCGGCCATGGCGCCGACCTCCCGCGCCCAGAGACCGCCGGCGTTGACGACATGTTCGGCATGGATCGTGCCCTTTTCCGTCACCACGTCCCAGCCGCCGTCGGCGCGCGGATTGGTCTCAAGCACCCGGTTGTGGAGGACGATCTCCGCCCCGCCCATCCGTGCGGCCTTGGCATAGGCGTGCGTCGTGCCGGATGGGTCGAGGTGGCCGTCGAGGGGGTCGTAAAGCGCGCCGACGATGCCGTCGAGATTGACCTGGCCGTAGGTGAACCTCTCGATCTCCGCCGGGCCGAGGATCTCGGTATGCAGGCCCATGTAGCGGTGCTTGGCACGTTCGGCGACCAGCATCTCGAACCGGGCCTGATCGTCGGCAAGGGTGATGCCGCCGACATGGTGAAGGCCGCAGGACAGGCCGGTGATCTTCTCCAGCTCCTTGTAAAGCTGGATTGTATAGCCCTGGAGTGCCGCCATGTTGGTGTCGCCGTTCAACGTGTGGAACCCGCCCGCCGCGTGCCAGGTTGAGCCAGAGGTCAGTTCCGACCGTTCGACCAGCATCACATCCGACCAGCCGTATTTGGTCAGGTGGTAGAGGACCGAGCATCCGACGACGCCGCCGCCGATGACCAGAACCTGAACATGCGATTTCATCACGCGTCTCCCAAGGCTGAAGCGCCGAGGCGCCGGGTCTGCCCGATGTTTACAGGCCGGTGCGCCGCCTGAGCCACGATCCGCGACAAAGAGTGTCGCTTTCCGGTCGCCCCAGCACCGGCTTTCGCGCCGGAGTGGACGGAGGCAGGGCCATGGTCTAGCACCGGTGAAAAGAGCAATTGCTCCGGGGGGATGATCCGATTCGTATCGCTTTGCCGCTGACGCTTGCCGTCTTTGCCCTACTCCTTGGCCTTCAGCTTCTGGTGCGGCCGCTTCTGCCCATCGACGAGACGCGCTATCTTTCCGTCGCCTGGGAAATGTACCAGTCGGGCGACATCGCCCACCTGACCCGCAACCTCGATCCCTATTCGCACAAGCCGCCGCTTCTCTTCTGGCTCATCAACCTTGTCTGGCTGGTGACCGGGGTAAGCGAGTTCGCCGCCCGGCTGATCGGCCCGGCCTTCGCGCTTGGCGCCGTGGCGCTGACGGCGGGGCTGGCGCGGATGCTCTGGCCCGCCGATCGCGGCATCGGCCGGCGCGCGGCGCTGATCCTTGCCAGCTTCTCGATCTTTGCCATCTACGGCAGCGCCACGATGTTCGACGCAATGCTTGCGGTGGCGGTGCTGGCCGGGATCTGGACGCTCTGGCGCATCGGTCTGGGCGAGGCGGGGGGCTGGGACTGGGTGCTTTTCGGCCTTTGCCTCGCGCTTGGCACCTATGCCAAGGGGCCGGTGATCCTTGTCCATCTGGCGATACCGTTCCTGACCTTGCGGCTCTGGGCGCCAAACCCGCCAGCCATCCGCCACATCGCGCGCGGCGGGGCCATGGCGCTGGTCGTGGCGCTTGGGCTTGTGGCACTCTGGCTGGTGCCGACGCTTCTGACCGCTTCACCCGAGTTTCGCGCGGAACTGCTCTGGACCCAATCCGCCGCGCGGGTCGCCGGCGGCATGGCGCATGACCGGCCCATCTGGTTCCTCGCCGTCCTCCTGCCGCTCCTGCTCTTCCCCTGGGCCTGGTCGCTCGGTGTCTGGCCGGCGCTCACCTCGGCGGTGCGCGGTGACGGGGCAGGGCGGCTTTGCCTGATCTGGGCGGCGTCGGGGCTGATCCTTTTCTCGCTGATCTCGGGCAAGCAGGTGCATTACCTTCTGCCGGAGTTCCCGGCCGTGGCGCTTCTCTTCGCCCGTGCCTTCGGCGAAGAGCGGCTGGCGGGCCGCGTCCGGCATTTCGCGCCGATCCTCCTGATCCTGCTCGGGATCGGCCTTCTCGCGGCGGCGGCCGGGATCATCGCGCCCTCGGGCGACATGGCGCTTCTCTTGCCGCGCATCGCCGTGGTGGCGGTGGCGCTTCTGGCCTTCGCGGTCGCGGTCATCTCATGGGCAACGCCCGGCATCGGCGGACCGGTGGTTGCCGGGATGGGGCTGGTCATCGTCCTGCACGCGCTGATCGCCGGCACCGGGTTGCGCAAGGGTTACGACGGCGGCGATATCTCTGCGCGGCTTTCAGCGGCGGAGGCGGGAGGGCTGGCCCTGACCGGCATGCGCTACAATGCCGAGTTCAACTTCATGGCCCGGCTGACACAGAAGGTCGCCACCCCGGCAACGGCCGAGGGCCTTGTGGCCTGGGCCAAGGCGTATCCCAACGGTTTGATCTTCGGCCCGAACGGCAGTATCGACGCTCCGCCCGAAGCGACCGAGCGCTACAACCGCATCGAATACGGCTTCTGGCCCGCCTCGGCCCTTACTTCTCGGGAATAAGGCCGCGTGGACTGAAGCGCAGGACAAGAAGCAGCACCAGCCCCATCGTCAGAAGCCGCATATGCGCCGCACTGTCCTGCAGATGCGTCTTCAGCGCGCCATCCGCCATGCCCGCGGTGAGGAAGTTCATCAGCCCCGGCCCCCATTCCTCGACCTTGACCCAGAGGAACCAGATCAGGAAGCCGCCGAGGATTGAGCCCCAGTTGTTGCCCGACCCGCCGACGATCACCATCACCCAGATGAGAAAGGTGAAGCGCAGGGGATTGTAGGTACCCGGCGTCAACTGGCTGTCGAGCGTGACCATCATCGCGCCGGCAAGACCGCAGATCGCCGAACCGATGACGAAGATCTGCAGATGCCGGCGGGTGACGTTCTTGCCCATCGCCTCGGCCGCCGTCTCGTTGTCGCGGATCGCCCGCATCATCCGGCCCCAGGGACTGTTGAGCGCAAGCTGCGCGCCGACCATGATGATGGCGAGGACCGCGACGAAAAGCGCCCCGTAGCAAAGCTTCACCACGATCGTCGAGGCTGTCACCGGGTCCGCGCCGAAGCCCGCTGCCCATTCGACGAAGGCGGGGTTCGACTGCAGGTTGACCTCATAGGGGACAGGCCGGGGAATGCCGATGACGTTCTTCACGCCGCGCGCCATCCAGTCCTCGTTCTTCATCACCGAGATGATGATCTCGCCGATCCCGAGCGTGGCGATTGCGAGGTAGTCGGAGCGGAGGCCAAGCGCCGTCTTGCCGATGACCCATGCGGCGCCTGCTGCGAAAAGCGCGCCCATCGGCCAGGCGAAAAGCACCGGCAGGTTCAGCCCGCCGATGTTCGAATGAGTCGCAGGCTCGAAGGCTTCGACGATGTCGACGCCGGGATCGAGGATGGCGCGGAAAAGGAAGAACCCGCCGATCAGGAGCGCAAGCATGGTGATCGTCCGCGCCCGTCCCCGAAGCCGCCCATAGGCGTAGATCGCGGCGCCGATCACGCCGGTGCCGACCAACAGCGCGAAGAGGATGCGGAAGGCGCCGCCGCCGGTCCAGACCGGCAGCACGGGTGCTGTCGAAACAAGCACCGGCGCGAGGCCGCCAAGCGCCACGAAGCCGACGATCCCGACGTTGAAAAGCCCGGCATAGCCCCACTGCATGTTCACGCCTAGAGCCAGGATCGCCGAGATCAGCCCCATGTTGACGATGCCGAGCGCGGTGTTCCAGCTGCCCATGATCCCTTCAAGGATGATGAGAACGGCGACTGCCCCGAAGAGAGCGAGGTTGCGCAGGTTCACGCTCATACCGATTTCCCCTTGAAAAGACCCGTGGGCTTGAAGAGCAGCACGATGATGAGGATCGCGAAGGACACCGCAAACTTGTAGTCGGTGGAAAGAAGCTGGGCGAGGCCGTCGGGCGCCAGGCTTTCCGGCAGCACGTAGGTCGCCACCTTCTTCCAGGCATAGGTGAAGGCAACCTCGGAAAAGGCGACAAGGAAGCCGCCGGCGATGGCGCCGAGGGGGCTGCCAAGCCCGCCGACGATGGCGGCGGCGAAGATCGGCAGAAGAAGCTGGAAGTAGTTGAAGGCCTTGAAGGCCTTGTCGAGCCCGTAGAGCGTGCCGGCGATGGTGGCAAGGCCGGCGGCGATGATCCAGGTCACCATCACCACCCGCTCGGGGTTGATGCCCGACAGCAGCGCCAGATCCTCGTTGTCGGAAAAGGCGCGCATCGACTTGCCGGTCCGGGTCCGGTTGAGGAACCAGAAAAGGAGGGCGACGACGATCACCGCCGTCACGATGGTCAGGACCTGCGTGGTGCGAAGCGCCAGCCCCTCGGCGAGGCCTGTCGCCGCCTTGAAGTCATTGGCATTGATGACGAAACGCTCGCCATCCTCGAAGCGGATCTCCTCGACCCCGATGATGACGCGGGTGATGCCGTTCATCACGAACATCACGCCGAGCGAGACCATGACAAGGATCACCGGCGCCGCCTTCTGCTTGCGGTAGAACCGGTAGACGACCCGGTCAGTGCCAAGGACCAGCGCCGAGGTCAGCGCGATGCCGAAGGGCAGGGCGAGAAGGGCGGTCGGCAGCGGCCCGAGCGTGATGCCCATGCCCTGGAACCACCAGGTGAAGAGGATCACCATGGCGGTGCCGAAGGCCATCGTGTCGCCATGCGCGAAGTTCGAGAACCTGAGGATGCCGTAGATCAGCGTCACCCCGAGCGCGCCGAGCGCCAGCTGCGCGCCGTAAGCGGCGGCGGGGATGAAGACGAAGTTCAGGAGTGCGACGATTGCGTTGAGGAAATCCATCACTGGCGAGCCTCGCATAAGCCTGTGTATTGTTCCGTGTAAGCTCGGTCCACGCCTGCGACGTGTAGTGAGAGGCCCGCCTTCATAGCGTAGTCGATGGTTAGCAGGCCGACCGTTTCCCGATCCGCAAACCGGAATGCTTTTTCGCCCCACACCGCGACTGGCTCGGCATCGAGTAGTCTTTTGCGTGGGGTCAGCCGGTCGATCCGATCAGGATCAGCATGTGTGCCGTCCAACTCAATTGTCCAGCCTGATCCGGTCTCGGCAAGCTCCACATGGGCGACAGGTTCTGTGCAGAACCAACCGTCACATCTTCCCGCTAGATCGCATGACAAACCCCAGCCCGCCATTGCCGGCAAGGGCGCAAGAGCAAATGCTGTCATGTAAGAAATGGCGCTACACATGCTCAACCCCCCAGGAAGGTGCGGCGGACCTCCGGGTCGGCGAGAAGCGCTTCCCCGGTATCCGTGTAGCGGTTGGCGCCCTGGACGAGGACATAGCCCTTGTCGGCGATCTCGAGCGCTTGCCGCGCGTTCTGTTCGACCATGAGGATCGAGATGCCGGTGCGGGCGACCTCGATGATGCGGTCGAAAAGCTCGTCCATGACGATGGGGGAGACGCCGGCCGTCGGCTCATCGAGCATCAGCAGCTTCGGCTGCGTCATCAGCGCCCGGCCTACGGCGACCTGCTGGCGCTGGCCGCCCGACAACTCGCCCGCCGGCTGGCGGCGTTTTTCCTTCAGGATCGGGAAGAGGTGGTAGACCTGCTCCATCGTCTGGCGGAAATCGTCGCGGCGGATGAAGGCGCCCATTTCGAGGTTTTCCTCGACCGACATGGAGCCGAAGACGTTGTTGACCTGCGGCACGAAGCCCATGCCCTTGGCGACACGGTCCTGCGGCGAAAGCTGGGTGATGTCCTCACCGTCGAGCTTCACATGGCCGCCGCGCAGTTTCAGCATGCCGAAGACCGCCTTCATCGCGGTCGACTTGCCGGCGCCGTTCGGGCCGACGATCACCGCGATCTGGCCCTTCTCGACGGTCAGGGTGCAATCGTGCAGGATGTCGGCGGCGCCGTAGCCGCCGGTCATGTTCTCGGCCGCAAGGAACGGCCCGCCCGGCGAGGAAGTGACGCGGCCCGACACCTCCGGCAGTTCCATTCCGCCGCCGCCGGCCCGGGTGATGCTGCGGTCCTTGTTGCCGCGGTCGTCCTGATAGGGGTTCGGCGATCTTGTCATGCCCCGGTCCCCGCTGCGGCTTCGGCCTTGACCTTGTTCTTGAGGCCGGTGCCGAGGTAGGCCTCGATCACCGCCTCGTTCTTCATGATGCTGTCGGCGGAGCCCTGGGCCAGCACCTTGCCCTCGGCCATCACGATGACCGGATTGCAGAGGCGGCCGATGAAATCCATGTCATGCTCGATCACGCAGAACGTGTAGCCACGTTCCTTGTTGAGCCGGACGATGGCGTCGCCGATGGTGTTGAGAAGCGTGCGGTTCACGCCCGCGCCGACTTCGTCCAGAAACACGATCTTGGCATCGACCATCATCGTGCGGCCAAGCTCCAGAAGCTTCTTCTGGCCGCCGGAGAGGTTGCCGGCGCGTTCATGCGTCAGGTGCGAAATCGTCAGGAAATCAAGAACTTCGTCGGCCTTCTTCGCAAGCGCCTGCTCCTCGTCCCGGATGCGGGCGCGGTGGAACCAGGTGTTCCAGAGCGTCTCCCCGGATTGCGCGGCGGGAACCATCATCAGGTTTTCCCGCACCGTCATCGAGGAAAACTCATGCGCGATCTGGAAGGTGCGCAGAAGGCCCTTGTGGAAGAGGTCATGCGGCGGCAGGCCGGTGATATCCTCACCGTCCATCATCACCTTGCCGGAGGTCGGCTGGTGGACCCCGGCGATGACGTTGAAGAGGGTGGATTTTCCCGCACCGTTCGGGCCAACCAGCCCGGTGATGGAGCCCTTGGCGATTTCGATGGATGCGCCGTTCACGGCACGGAATCCGCCGAATTGCTTGTGCATGTCATGCACGGAGATCATGCGTCTCCATCCCCCCTCGTGCGTGGCCGCGAATTTTCCGCTGTGCCGGTTTTTATAATGGAAAAGCAGCCCGGACGTGCCGGGCTGCCCTCCAGTTCAGTCGATCAGCGGTAGCCGACCGTGGTGATCTTGCCGTCCTTGAATTCGTACTCGCGGTAGTTGCCGGCGGATTCGCCGGGCCCGATGAGTTCGACCGCGGATGCGCCGACATAGTCGATGTCGGTGCCGGCGGCAATCAGTTCGAGACCCTTGGCCAGTTCGCCCGGGAAGATCTGCTCGCCCGGGGCGTTGGCGACGTCCATCACCTTGCCGGCGAAGTCTGCCGACTTCGAGGAATTCGCCGCCTGCATCGCCAGCATGATGAGCGCCGCAGCGTCATAGCTTTCCGGTGCGAAGGACGACGAGCCATCGAAGCCCGCTGCCTTGGCCAGTTCCTGGAAGGTGGCGTTGCCGGGGCTGTCGGTACCGGGAACGTCGCCGAAAGAGCCGTTCAGCGAGGCGCCGAACTTTTCTTCAAGCACGGTGCCGTACATGCCGTCGGGCAGCATGAAGGTCGAGAAGGCGCCGGAGTCGAGCGCGCCTTGGATGATGCCGGCACCGCCCTGATCGACATAGCCGGCGACAACCAGAAGGTCGCCGCCTGCCGAAGCGAGCGCGCCAACTTCGGCCGAATAGTCCGCCTTGCCGTCTTCATGCGCGGCAGAGATCGTCACCTTGCCGCCGCCAGCCTCGAAGTTGGACTGGATCGATTCCGCAAGGCCCTTGCCGTAGTCGTTGTTGGTGTAGGAGATCGCGATCGAGCCGATGCCGCGGTCCTTCAGGATCGAGGTCACGACTTCACCCTGACGCGCGTCCGACGGAGCGGTCCGGAAGAACAGGCCGCCGTCTTCGGCCGTCGACAGGCCGGGCGAGGTTGCCGAGGGGGAAATCATCGCGATGCCGTTCGGCACGGCGACGTTGGCAAGGATGGCGCCGGTCACGCCCGAGCAGTCCGCGCCCATGATGGCGTTGACCTTGTCGGTGGTGACGAGACGCTCGCCAGCGGCCTGGGCGGCAGCGGCGTCAACGCAGGTGGAATCGCCGCGCACCGAAGTCACGGTCGAACCGCCAAGAAGCTTGCCCGAGTCGGTGACTTCCTTCATCGCCAGTTCGGCGCTTGCACCCATGTGCGGGGTGATCGATTCCAGGGGGCCGGTAAAGCCGAGGATCACGCCGATCTTGATATCTTCGGCAAAGGCGCCAGAGGACAACAGGGCGACCGAGGCGGTCGCCGTGAGAAACTTTTTCATCCATTCACTCCCATGTTGGATTTTAGTTCTGCGCCAAGCCTAGAGCGGCCCCCGGCAAAAGAAAAGTGCCTTCAAAGCGGGCAACCGGCCCGGAAACCGTTTGTTTCGACAGGATTTTGCCCTGCCGCAGCGGCAGACCCTGGGGTCAGAACGACAGGCGCGGCGTTGCGATCGACGGCGTGCCGTGGCTGCCGCGCTCGCGGTAGGGCGTCGTCTGGTAATGCGCCCGGTAGCATTTCGAGAAATGCGAGGGGCTGGCGAAGCCGCAGGCGAGGGCGACGTTGATGACGCTCATGTCGGTCTGCATCAGGAGGTTGCGCGCCTTCTGCAGGCGCAGCTCCATGTAATAGCGCTTGGGGCTCCGGCTCAGGTAGCGGCGGAAGAGGCGTTCAAGCTGGCGCGTGGACATGCCGACATGGGTGGCCAGTTCCGCAGGGCTGATCGGGTCCTCGATATTGGCCTCCATCATCTGGATGACCTGACCGAGCTTCGGGTGGCGCACGCCGATCCGCGTCGGGATCGACAGGCGCTGGATGTCCTGATCGGTGCGGATCGAGGTATAGATCAGCGTGTCGGCGACGGTATTGGCGATATCCTCGCCGTGGTCCTGCGCGATGATCTTCAGCATGAGGTCGATGGAGGCGGTGCCGCCCGCCGTCGACATGCGGTTGCCATCGACGACAAAGACTGACTTCGTCAGCTTCACATCCTCGAACTCCTCAAGGAAGCTGTCCTGGTTTTCCCAATGGATCGTTGCCCGCTTTCCGTCGAGAAGGCCGGCCTTCGCCAGGGTATAGGCGCCGGTGCAGAGGCCGCCGATGTTCACGCCGCGCCGCGCCTCGCGCCGCAGCCAGTTGAGCACGGGCTTCGTCGTCGCCTGCTGCACGTCGATGCCGCCGCAGACGAGCACCGTATCCTCGCGCTCGATCTCATCAAGCCCGATGTCGAGCCGGAATGACGCGCCGTTGGAGCAGGTCGACGTGACGCCGCCCTCGCCAGCAAGGACCCAAGTATAGGCTTCATGCCCGATCACCCGGTTGGCGATGCGCAAGGGCTCGATGGCGCCAGCGAAGGACAGCATGGTGAAACGGTCCAGAAGCAGGAAGACAAAGCGCCGCCTGCCTGCCCCGGTCGGGCTTTCCTGTCTCTTGCGGGCGGCGGGGGCGAGCATCTGCGACCTATTCCTGTCGTTTTGGGCACAGAAGCACTATTGTATGACCTCGGCAAGGGGGTCTCTGGGTCGTCCGGGGGAATTGCATGTGGCAACCCCGGTGGCTATATACCGCCCGTTATCGCTAAAGCCGTCAGGAGAGTTGAAATGACCAAGGCATGGACGAAATCCGACTGGCGCGCGAAGCCCCGGGTGCAGATGCCGGTCTATACCGACGAGGCCCAGCTTCGCGACGTCGAATCGCAGCTGGCGAAGATGCCGCCGCTCGTCTTCGCGGGCGAGGCGCGGAAGCTCAAGCGCGTCCTCGGTGAAGTCGCGGCGGGCCGCGCCTTTCTTCTGCAGGGCGGCGACTGCGCCGAAAGCTTCGCCGAATTCTCGGCCGACAACATCCGCGACACCTTCAAGGTGCTTCTGCAGATGGCGATCGTCCTGACCTGGGGCGCGAAGCTTCCGGTGGTGAAGATCGGCCGCATGGCCGGCCAGTTCGCCAAGCCGCGCTCGACCCCGACCGAGGTTGTCGGCGGCGTGGAACTGCCGTCCTACCGGGGCGACATCATCAACGGTTTCGACTTCACGCCCGAGGCGCGGATCCCCGATCCGGCCCGGATGCTGCAGGCCTATACGCAGGCCGCCGCTTCGCTGAACCTGCTCCGTGCCTTCTCGACCGGCGGTTTCGCCGACATGCACCGCGTGCAAAGCTGGATCGCCGGCTTCACCGATGAAGAAGAGGCGCAGCTTTACCGCGAGGTGGCGATCCGCATTCAGGACGCCATGGACTTCATGGCGGCGGCGGGCGTCACTTCGGACACGGTCCATGCCATGTCCACGGTCGATTTCTACACCAGCCACGAGGCGCTGCTTCTTGAATATGAAGAGGCGCTCTGCCGAATCGATTCCACCTCCGGCCTGCCGGTGGCTGGGTCGGGCCACATGATCTGGATCGGCGACCGCACGCGGCAGCCGGACGGCGCGCATGTGGAATTCTGCCGGGGCGTGCAGAACCCGATCGGGCTGAAGTGCGGCCCCTCGCTGACCTCGGAAGACCTCAAGGTGCTGATGTCGCGGCTGAACCCGGAAAACGAGGCAGGGCGGCTGACGCTGATCGCGCGCTTCGGCGCCGGCAAGGTCGCCGACAACCTGCCGCGCCTGATCCGCGCCGTGCAGGAAGAGGGCGCGAACGTCGTCTGGACCTGCGACCCGATGCACGGCAACACCATCAAGGCGGCCTCGGGCTACAAGACCCGGCCCTTCGAAAGCGTGCTGCGCGAGGTGAAGGAGTTCTTCGGCGTCCACAAGGCCGAGGGCACGATCCCCGGCGGCGTGCATTTCGAGATGACCGGCAAGGACGTGACCGAATGCACCGGCGGCGTGCGTGCGGTGACGGATGAGGATCTGTCGGACCGCTACCACACCGCCTGCGACCCGCGTCTCAATGGTTCGCAGTCGCTGGAGCTGGCCTTCCTCGTTGCCGAGGAACTTCAGGACCGCCGCGAGATGCAGAAGGCAGCCGGCATGTAAATCGCCGCTGCCTTGCGGTGACGAAACTGGCGGGCGGCTCCCTCGGGGCCGCCAGTTTGCTATTCGCCGTCGCTCACCACCAGCCGCAGGGCGGGACGCCGCGCAGGGGCGACATTGTCGGGCCGGACGAAGGGCCGGACATCCTCGGCAAAGCCACGCGCCATGGGCGGCATGACGGGATGGCCGGGGTTGCCGCGCGCCCAGCCGACGGTCGGCCCGACCCGCGCTCCGGCAATCGCGAAGCGTTGCGGTGTCCGGCCGATGGGACCGAGGCCGACGAGGCAGCCGAGCACCCGGCTGACATCGCCAAGATCGCTTCTGAGCGGCAGGAGGATCATCCGCCCCTCCATCCCGGCGCGTCCGGCCCCGGTTTCCCCCGCCAGCGTCAGTTCCGCCGTTTCCGGACCGTCAAAGACCCGCGACAGTACCGCCTCAACCTCGCTTCGCGCCAAGGGCACGAAGAGCGAGGTGATCGGCATCCCCCGCACCTCCATCCCGATCAGGTCGTTGAGATGGGTTCCCGCCAGCCGGAACCGCGCCAGACGCGGCGCAATCCGTTCGAGGATGAACGTGTGCTCAAGCGCGCTTTCGATGCCGCGCGGGTCGATCTCGGACCGGAACGGCACGTCGCGCCCGTTCCGCAGCGCCTCCCAATAGGCCCTGACCACCGAGACGGCGGGAAAGCGCGTGTCCGGCCGCTGGGGGAAATGCGACACCACACCGTCGCGCGAAAGATCGTCCTGAAACATGTTCGCCCTGTTCGCCTGAGCTTGCCAAGAGAGTAAGCCGCCCGCGTTGTGGCGGCAGTCAGGTTTTGTTAACCCTAAACCCGGAGTGTTACCGAAACCCTAATTCACTCCCTCTGGATACACCCGCGGCGGTCGTCGCGAGAAAGGCAAAATTGTTAAATGGTTAACCCTGTCCTCAGATCCATGACCGGCTTTGCCGCCCGCCGCGGGCGGTCCGACGGCTACGACTGGCTTTGGGATATCCGCTCCGTCAACGGCAAGGGGCTGGATCTCAGGCTGCGGCTGCCGGACTGGATCGAGGGGCTGGAACCCGCCATCCGGGCGCGCCTTTCGGCGGCGCTGGGGCGCGGCAATGTCGCGCTGTCGCTGAAGGTGGATCGTGCGGCGGCGGGCGAGGCGCCGCGCGTCAACCTCGCGGCCCTCGACGCCGCCCTTGCCGGCCTCGCCCTCGTCCGGGCGCGGGCCAAGGCCAATGGCATCACCCTTGCCGACCCGACCGCCGCCGACATCCTCGCCATGCGCGGCGTCACCGAAGGCGCGGCAGCGGAAGAGGATCAGACGGCCTTGCTCGCCGCCCTTCTTTCCGATGCCGATGCGCTCGTCGCCGCCCTTGTCGCCATGCGGGAAAGCGAGGGTGCAGCACTTGCCGCCATCATCACAGGCCAGCTTGACCGTATCGCCGCCCTTGTGGCCGAAGCCGGCGAGGCCGCCACCGCCCGGCGACCCGAGATGCAGCGCCAGCTTGATGAAAACCTCGCCCGCGTGCTGGCCGGCGCCGCCGCCGACCCCGACCGGGTGGCGCAGGAACTGGCAATGCTGGTGGTGAAGGCGGATGTGATCGAAGAACTTGACCGCCTCAATGCCCATGTCGCCGCCGCGCGCAAGCTTCTGGCCGAGGCCGGCGCCATTGGCCGCAAGTTCGATTTCCTGATGCAGGAGTTCATGCGCGAGGCGAACACGCTCTGTTCGAAATCCGGCAATGCCGCGCTGACCCGGATCGGGCTTGACCTCAAGACCGTGATCGACCAGATGCGCGAACAGGTTCAGAACGTGGAATGATCATGAAACGCCGTGGCTTGCTCATCATCCTGTCGTCGCCCTCGGGTGCCGGCAAATCGACGCTGGCCAAGCGGCTGATGACCTGGGACCCGACGCTGAAGTTCTCCGTTTCAGCCACCACCCGCGCGCCGAGGCCCGGCGAGGTTGACGGGCGCGACTACTGGTTCCGCACCAAGGATGAGTTCGAGGCCATGGTCGCTGCAGGCGAGATGCTGGAACATGCCGAGGTCTTCGGCAATTTCTACGGCTCGCCCAAGGCCCCGGTGGAAGCGGCGGCGGCGGAGGGGCGCGACACGCTTTTCGACATCGACTGGCAGGGCGGCCAGCAGATCCGCAACTCCGTCCTCGGCAATGATGTGGTGTCGGTCTTCGTCCTGCCGCCGTCGATTGCCGAACTGGAGCGGCGACTGCGGTCGCGGGCGCAGGACAGCGACGCGGTGATCGCCGGGCGGATGGCGAAGTCGGAATCCGAGATCAGCCACTGGGCGGAATACGACTACGTCCTCGTCAACGACGATCTCGACCGGGCGGAGGCCGACCTCAGGACCATCCTCACCGCGGAACGGATGCGGCGGGAGCGTCAGCCGGGCCTGTCCGAATTTGTCCGCGGCCTGAACAAGGAGTTTGAAACCCGATGATCTACGAACTGGACGGTACCCGCCCCACGATCGGCAAGGATGTCTGGATCGCGCCGGGCGCGCATGTCATGGGCAATGTGGTGTTGGAGGATGAGGCCGGCATCTGGTTCGGCGTCACGATGCGCGGCGACAACGAGGTCATCCACATCGGGCGCGGCACGAACCTGCAGGAAAACGTCGTCTGCCACACCGACATGGGCTTTCCCCTGACCGTCGGCCCCGATTGCACCATCGGCCACAAGGCCATGCTCCACGGTTGCACCATCGGCGCGGGGACGCTGATCGGCATGGGGGCGACGATCCTCAACGGTGCCGTGATCGGCGAGGGCTGCCTGATCGGGGCAGGGGCGCTGGTGACGGAAGGCAAGGTCATTCCCGACGGCAGCCTTGTGATGGGCGCGCCGGGGAAGGTGGTACGGACGCTGGACGAGGCGGGCCGGGCGCGGCTTTTGCTGTCAGCCGAGGGCTACCGGAAGAACGCGCGGCGGTTCATGGCGGGGTTGAAGGCGGTTTGAGTCCGGGACTGCGGCCGGTTGGGTGGAGATTTTCTGCGGCTTGTAGCCATCTGCCTTTTACCCGACGCAACGCTGCCCCCGCCCGGGACGCCCAAAGCGTTCCGGGCCGCGCCCGACCCGCCCCTAGGGCGGGCGCGATGGCACCCACCCTCGGGTCAGGCGCAACCCTCTGTTTCGCATATGAATAATGTAAAGGAGCGAAGCGATTTTGTCGGGCTTGAATTAGCGAATTTCACCCGCTCACCGCCCGATCCGCTTTGTCACCCTTGCCCGCACCTCGTCCGATTCCTCCCCGAGCGCCCGCATCAGCGCCACAAGGTCGCTCCGCGTGCCGTGGAGCTGGTCGACCAGCCCCATGACGATCCCGAGCGCATCGTCATTGAGGTCGAAATCGTCGCAAAGGTCGCACAGAAGCTCCAGCCGGGCGATGTCCACGCGCCGGTAGACCATATGGCCCCCGCTATCGGCGGGGCGGATCACCTCGATCCTGAGAAAGCGGGTCAAGAGCGCGCGGTCGAGGCGGCCGACGGCGGCAAGGGTTTCTTCCTCGGTCAGGAACACTGTCGCCTCGCTCATGCCGTCACCCCCTTCCGCGGATCGTATCCATGGGTCTTGCGCCATTCCTCCATGAACCGGGCGAGGTCATCGTCCACCGTCTTCGGCATCACGATCTTGAGCGCGATCCGCTGGTCGCCCGCCGCGCGGCCCTTTGCCACGATGCCCCGGCCGCGAAGGCGCAGGGTCTGCCCGGTGGTCGCGCCCTTCGGGATCGTCACCTTCACCGGCCCGTCGATGGTGGGCACCTCGACCTTGGCGCCCAGCACCGCCTCGTCGATGGTGATCGGCAGGGTCATCTCGATGTCGTCGTCCACACGCGAGAAGACCGGATGCGCCCCGACCGAAAGCGTCACATAGGCATCGCCCCCGGCGCCGCCACCTTGCCCCGGCCCGCCCTTGCCCTTGAGGCGCAGGGTCTGGCCGTCCGACACGCCTTTCGGGATCCTGACCTCAAGATCGCTGCCGCCGGGCAAGGTGATCCGCATCGAGCCGCCCGTTGCCGCCTCGATGAACGGCACTTCGAGTGCATAGTGGGCATCCGCCCCCCGCGCGTCGAAGGACCTTCCGCCGAAGCCATCGCCGCGTTGGCGGCCCTGCTGTTGGCGCAGGAACTCGGCGAAGATGTCCTCCTCATCGCCGAAGCCTTCGTAGGGCGGGCGCTGGCGATAGGGATTGCCCGGTTCTTCGGCGAAATCGCGGTAGTAGGAGCGTTGGCGCGGGCGTTCCTGCCCGCTGGCGTCAATCTCTCCCCGGTCGAAGCGCGCCTTCTGTTCGGCGTCCTTCAGGAGATCGAATGCCGCCGCCGCCGCCTTGAAACGCGCCTCCGCCGCCGCATCGCCGGGGTGCAGGTCCGGGTGGCTTTCCTTGGCGATCTTGCGGTAGGCCTTCTTGATCTCATCAGCGCTGGCGCTGCTTTTGACGCCGAGCACGTCATAGGGATTGTCGCTCATCACCGTCCCGTACTTGAGTCCTCTGACGGGGATTAGAGCGGGAACCACTGCGCGCCGCAACCGGGTAGGGCGCCTTCAGTCCTTTGCCAACCGCGCCGACCTTCCGCCGCGCCGCTGCCTCAACCTTGGCGCCCGCGATGGCAACTCGGCCATCACCGCCCGGCGTTCCTCGGGCGTCATCCGGCCCCAGCCGCCGATCTCGTCGATGGTCCTGAGGCAGCCGACGCAGATGCGTTCGACCGGGTGGACCACGCAGATCTTCACGCAGGGGCTTTCGACCTCGTCGCGCTTCCAGACCGGTTCGCTCATGCCTCACGCCTCAGATGCCCGATCCTGTCGAGCGCGCCTTGCAGGATATACCCGGCCGCCACATGATCGATCACCTCGGAGCGACGTTTGCGCGACGTATCCGCCTCGAGAAGCGCCCTTTCGGCGGCGACGGTAGACAGGCGCTCATCCCAGAAGGCGATGGGCATCTCGGTCAGCCGTTCGAGGTTGCGGGCGAAGGCGCGGGTCGACTGGCAGCGTGGGCCTTCGCTGCCGTCCATGTTCATCGGCAAGCCGAGGATCAGCCCGGCGATCTCGCGCTTGGCGCAGATGGCCAGCAGCGCCTCGGCGTCGAGCGTGAACTTCTTCCGCCGGATCGTCTCAAGCGGTGTCGCCACCGAGAGGCGACGGTCGGACACCGCGACGCCGATGGTCTTCTCGCCAAGGTCGAGGCCGGCGACGGCACGGTCGCGGGGCAGGGCGGCGGCGAAGGCGGCGATGTCCTCGCAGATCATCCCTCGACCCCGGCCTCAGCCGCCGCCTGGCGCAAGGCCTCAATCGCTGCATCCTGCCCGGCGAAAGCGGCCTGAGCCTTGCCCCAGGCCTCTTTCGCCTTGTCCTTGTCGCCGAGAACGCCGAGCGATGAGATGAGCCGCGCCCATTCCTCGGGGCTGCCGCCTTGGGAATAAAGCCGCTCCGAAAGCTGCACCACCATGCCCTTGATCATCTCGGCGCGGTCGGCCGCCGACATCTCCGATGCCGCTGAGACATCCTCCGCCGACGGCCCCGACAGGGCGCTCATCGGGGCGGGCGGGGTGTAATCGACCCCGGACGCGGCGGCAAGGAATTCTATCTGTTCGCGGATCGGCGCGATCCAGGGGGCCTCCTCCGGCCCTTCCTCAAGAAGCGCCCGCCACAGTCTGAAGGCATGATCCGGCCGCCCGGTCTGCGCCCACATCAGGCCAAGATAGAACCGCGCCGGGCCGTTCTTCGGGTCACGCGCCAGCGCTTCGCCCGCCGCCAACTCTGCCTCGGGCGAGACATAGCCGCCCGTCGCCAGGATATGGAGATCGGCGAGCCGGGCGTAGTCATCGGCGTTCGCGTCGTTGGCCTTGAGGCCGATCACCTGAATCTGCGCTGCTGCCGCCGCGCCGAAATTGCCAAGGGCGGTCTCGTTCCGCGCCAGAAGCTCCTGTCCGGTCAGGTCGCCGGGACGCTCCTGCACGGCTTTCCTCAGCCGCTCCATCAGGGTGGCGAAGTCGGGCGCGGGGGGCGGCGGCAAGGGGAGCTTTGCCGCCGCTTGCGCTTCGGCCTGCGACGGGCGCTTGGCCCGGATCTCCTCGGCGAGGGCGATCTGGCCCGCGATCGGCATGTCGGGATAGCCCGGCGCGCCGACCCGCTCATAGACCAGCACGGCTGCAGCGAGGGCGCCGACGACCATGACAGACGGCACCAGCACCGGACCGGCCCCGCCACCCTTGCCCGCAGCGGCGACCATCGCCCGGTCGGCCTCGAGTATCCGGCGCGCGATCTCGGTACGGCTCCGCTCTGCCTCGGCGGCGCCGATGGTGCCACGTTCGGCATCGCGGGCGATCTCGGCAAGCTGGTCGCGGTAGACGCCGATATCCGCCTCCGCTGCCGTCCGCGTGACTGTGTCCCGGCGCGCGAGCGTCCACAAGAGGAGTGCGGCAATCGCGGAAGCCAGAAGCGTGGCGGCAATCCAGAAGGTCATCGTTTCTCCTTCGCGCCCCTCGGGGAGCGGTTTCTGCTGACTTAAGCCTTTCGCGCCCGGCACGGAAGGGTAAAGGCCGGGTCAGGCGGCGCCCAGATGTCGCAGCCCGGGCACGTGTCGCATTTTGCCCGATTGCGACGCTTGACGGAGCGCCCGAAGTCCTGCGCCAATCCATCACTTCAGACGACGGAACGGCTGTGACCGGGAAGGGGATTCGCATGGGCCTGAAACGCTATTCGGCTTTTGCCATCGCGAAGGAAGCGATGAGCTATCACCAGAACTGGGAACGCGCCTGGCGCAGCCCGGCGCCGAAGCCGAAGTATGACGTGGTGATCGTCGGCGCCGGTGGCCATGGCCTTGCCACGGCCTATTACCTCGGCAAGAATTTCGGCATCACCAATGTCGCGATCATCGAGAAGGGCTGGCTCGGCGGTGGCAACACCGGGCGGAATACAACCATCATCCGCTCGAATTACCTCCAGGACCCCTCGGCGGCGATCTACGAAAAGGCCCGCTCGCTCTATGAGACGATGAGCCAGGACCTGAATTACAACGTCATGTTCAGCCCCCGCGGCCTTCTCATGCTCGGCCAGACCGAACATGAGGTCCGGGGCTACAAGCGGACCGTCTATGCCAACAACCTGCAAGGCGTCTCGACCGAGTGGATCAGCCCTGAGAAGGTCAAGGAACTGGTGCCGATCATCAATATCGACGGGCCGCGCTATCCGGTCCTTGGCGCGCTTTATCAGGCGCGGGGCGGCACCGCGCGGCATGATGCCGTCGCCTGGGGTTATGCGCGGGCCTGTTCGGCGATGGGCATGGACGTGATCCAGCAGACCGAAGTCACCGGCGTCCGGGTTGAGGGCGGCAAGGTTCAGGGGGTGGAGACATCGAAGGGCTTCATCGGCTGCGACAAGCTCGGGATGGTCGTCGCCGGTCATGCTTCGGTGCTGGCCGACCTCGCCGGCTTCCGCCTGCCGATTGAATCCTTGGCGCTACAGGCGCTGGTCAGCGAGCCGATCAAGCCCTGCATGGACGTGGTCGTCATGGCCAACACGGTCCATGGCTACATGAGCCAGTCCGACAAGGGCGAGATGGTGATCGGCGGCGGCACCGACGGCTTCAACAACTACACCCAGCGCGGCAGCTTCCACCATGTCGAGGAAACCGTCCGCGCCCTGATCGAGACCTTCCCGATGATCTCGCGCCTGAAGATGCTGCGCCAATGGGGCGGCATCGTCGACATGACCGGCGACCGCTCTCCGATCCTGTCGAAGACGCCCGTGGACGGCATCTTCGTCAACTGCGGCTGGGGTACGGGCGGCTTCAAGGCGATCCCGGGGTCCGGCTGGGCGATGGCGGAACTGATGGCGCGGGGGCAGTCGCCCTTGACCGAGGAGTTTTCGATGTACCGCTTCCGCGAGGGGAAGTTCATCGACGAAAGCGTCGCGGCGGGGGTGGCGCATTGATGGGTATGATAACCCTAAAGCTCTGCTCGGCTTTGGTTTTCGGTTTCCTAGGGTTTAGCCTGACGGGCAGTTCCGGAATTCTCTGGTCTCCCGGTTCAGGCTCAAGCGGCAGTTTCTTTTTCACGATCATCGCCTTCGTGTTTGGCGGGATGCTCCCCACCGAAATCGCTTTCTGGAAATCACGCAAGAGGAGTTCCTGATGCTGACCCTTGAATGCCCCTACTGCGGCGTGAAGGCCGAGGAGACAGAGCTTGCCGCCGGTGGCGAGGCGCATCTGAAGCGCTACGGGCCGGGGTCCTCAGACGCGGAATTCGACGGCTACATGTTCAGCCGCAAGAACCCCAAGGGCGTGCATTTCGAACGCTGGCGCCATGCCTATGGCTGCGGCAAGTGGTTCCTCGCCGCGCGGGATACCGCAACGCTTGAGGTCTTCGGCACCTATCCGGCGCAGTCCAAGGAACCGCCGCCCGAATTGCAGGCCAAGATCAAGGCAAAACGCCCGAACTGGGAGGGCTACAAGTGAGCACGCGTCTTTCCAAGGGCGGTCGTCTGATCGACCGCACCAAGCCCCTCGGCTTCAGCTTCAACGGGCGGAAGATGAAGGGCTTTCAGGGCGACACGCTCGCCTCGGCCCTTCTCGGCCAGGACCAGATGCTTGTCGGGCGGTCCTTCAAGTACCACCGTCCGCGCGGGGTCGTCGCCTCCGGCGCCGAGGAACCGAACGGGCTCGTCGGCCTCGGGACCGGTGGCAGGTTCGAGCCGAACCAGCGCCTGACCACGACCGAGCTTTTCGACGGTGCTTCGACCACGAGCCAGAACCACTGGCCGAGCCTCGAGTTCGACGTGGGCGTTGTCAACAACAGCTTCGCGCGCTTCCTGCCGGGCGGGTTCTACTACAAGACCTTCATGTATCCGCGCGCCGCCTGGAAACATGTGTTCGAGCCGGTGATCCGCCGCTCCGCCGGCCTTGGTGCAGCACCCACCGCGCGGGATGAGGACCGTTACGAATATGCCTATGCCTTTGCCGATGTGGTCATCGTCGGCGGCGGCATCGCCGGACTGACAGCGGCGCTTTCCGCGGGCCGCAAGGGCCAGCGCGTCATGCTCATCGAACAGACCGCCCATTGGGGTGGCCGCGCCCCGGTGGACGGGGTTGAGATCGACGGCAAGCCTGCCGAGGACTGGATCAGGAACGCCGTCGAAGCCCTTGGCAAGATGGAGAATGTGACGCTCCGCCTGCGCACGATGGCATCGGGGCTTTACGACCACGGCTATCTTCTCGCCTATGAGCGGATCGCCGACCATACCCCCGGCGACGGGCGTCCGCGCCACCGGCTCTGGCGCATCCGTGCCGGCCATGTGATGACCGCGACCGGCGCCATCGAGCGGCCCCTGTCCTTCGCGGGCAACGACATCCCCGGCGTGATGCTTGCCTCGGCGGTGCGCGATTATGTGGTCAACTGGGCCGTCAGCCCCGGCGACCGCACCGTCATCGTCACCAACAATGACGATGCCTACCGCACCGCGTTGGCGCTTCTGGAGGCGGGCCTCATCGTCCCCGCCGTCATCGACGCCCGGCCCGAGGTCAAGGGCGCGCTGCCGGATGCGGTGCGGGCGCGGGGCGTCCGTGTCCTGACCGGCCACGGTGTCGCCAAGGTCAAGGGCGGCAAGCGCGTCACCGGCGTCACCACCTGCGTGCAGGCCGGGCAGGGCGCTGAGCTTGAGACGATTCCTTGCGATGCCGTCGCCATGTCGGGCGGCTGGTCGCCGGTCGTCCATCTCTGGTCCCATTGCGGCGGCAAGCTGACTTGGGACGAGGCGCAGGGCATGTTCCGCCCCGATCCGACGCGTCCCGCGACGGGTGCCGATGGTGCGGCGATGGTCACGGCCATCGGGGCGGCCAACGGCATGCTCCGCGCCGCCGATGCCGTCGCCGACGCCCATCTTGCCGCCGGGTCGGAGGGCGACCTGCCGAAGGCAATCAGCGCCGAGGAAGCGCCGATGCTGCCGATCTGGATCATGCCGCAGGGGGCGGGGCCTGAGCTGCGCGCCAAGATGTGGCTCGACTACCAGAACGACGTGAAGGTCTCGGACGTGCAGCTCGCGGCCCGTGAAGGCTATGAGAGCGTCGAACATACCAAGCGCTATACCACGCTCGGCATGGCGACGGATCAGGGGAAGCTGAGCAATATCAATGGTCTTGCCGTTCTTTCTGATGCGCTTAGTCAGGCGATCCCGCAGACCGGCACCACCACCTTCCGGCCGCCCTACACGCCGATTTCGATGGGCGCCATCGCCGGCGAGGCGCGGGGCGAGATATTCCAGCCGCTGCGCAAGACGCCGATGCATGGCTGGCACGAAACCCACGGCGCGCATTGGGAACCGGTGGGCCAGTGGCGGCGGCCCTATTGCTTCCTCAGGACCGGCGAGGGCATCCATGACGCCGTGAACCGCGAGATCAGGACCGCTCGCAACGCGGTCGGGCTTCTCGATGCCTCGACGCTCGGCAAGATCATCGTCAAGGGGCCGGATGCCGGCCGCTTCCTCGACATGCTCTACACCAACATGATGTCGACCCTGCCGGTCGGGAAATGCCGCTACGGCCTCATGTGCAACGAGAACGGCTTCCTTTCCGACGACGGCGTGGTCGCGCGCCTGAACGACGACACCTGGCTTTGCCACACCACCACCGGCGGCGCGGAGCGCATCCATGGCTGGATGGAAGACTGGCTCCAGTGCGAATGGTGGGACTGGAAGGTCTATACCGCCAACGTGACCGAGGAATATGCGCAAGTCGCCGTCGCCGGGCCAAACGCCCGCAAGCTTCTGGAAAAGCTCGGCGGCATGGACGTCTCGAAAGAGGCCTTCCCGGCGATGGAATGGCGCGAGGGCACGCTCGGCGGCTTCCGCGCGCGGATCTACCGCATCTCCTTCTCGGGTGAGTTGTCCTACGAGGTCGCGGTGCCGGCATCGGAAGGCCGCGCCTTCTGGGAAGCGCTTCTTGCGGCAGGTGAAGAGTTCGGCGTAAGCCCTTACGGCACCGAGGCAATGCACATCATGCGGGCCGAGAAGGGCTTCATCATGATCGGCGATGAGACCGACGGCACGGTGATCCCGCAGGACCTGAACCTGCAGTGGGCGATCTCGAAGAAGAAGGCGGATTACCTCGGCAAGCGGGCGCAGGAACGGTCCTACATGGCCAGCCCTGACCGCTGGAAACTGGTTGGGCTTGAGACGCTGGACGGCGGTGTGATCCCGGACGGCGCCTATGCCGTGGCGGATGGCGTCAATGCCAACGGCCAGCGCAACACCCAAGGCCGCGTGACCTCGACCTATTTCTCGCCGACGCTCGGCAAGGGCATCGCCATGGGTCTGGTCAGGCACGGGCCGGAGCGGATGGGCGAGGTGATCGACTTCCCGGTGGACAATGGCCGCATCGTCAAGGCGCGGATCGTCGATCCGGTCTTCTACGACAAGGATGGAGAAAAGCAGAATGTCTAAGGCTGTCAGCGCCTTGGGGGGCGTTTCTCACAAGGGTTTCGCGGATGTGGCCGAGGCTGGCCTCAAGGGCATGATCACGCTTCGGGGTGATCTTTCCTCGGCGAAGATGAAGAAGGCGGTGAAGGCGGCGACAGGCTGCGCCATGCCCGCCCCGCGCCGGATCGTCATGGGCGACGGCAAGGCCGCCGCCTGGATGTCGCCGGATGAGCTTCTGATCCTCGTGCCCCATGAGGCGGCGCTTGAAGCCGTCGCGACCTTGCAGAAAGCGCTTGAAGGCGAACACCATCTCGTCGCCGATGTCTCCGACGCCCGCGCCATCTTCACCATCAAGGGGCCAAAGGCCGATCAGGTGCTGATGAAGCTTTGCCCGGTCGATTTCGCCGATCTGGCCGAGGGCGAGATCCGCCGCACCCGCGCTGCCCAGGTCGCTGCCGCCTTCTGGAGATCGGGTCCGGAGGAGTTCACGCTCGTCTCCTTCCGCTCGGTCGCAGGTTACGTGATGGGGCTTCTGGAGACCTCCGCGCGGGCCGGCAGCGAGGTTTTCTGACGCGGCAATTTCTCCGCTTGACGGCGATCAGGCTTGTACTAAAGTTAGGCTGGGTAAGTTGGTATTTCGGGGAAACAATGCTTAAAATCAAAGGATTACTGTTCGTATTCGGAACGTTGGCGGCGGCCTCCGCTGCCTCGGCCGGCAACGTCTCATGGGACTGCAAGGTGCCGGCGGCAAACTCCACCCGGCTGATCGCCGGACAGTATTTGTTCAACTACGATGCGGACAAATCCGCGGCGAGCGTCGTCGACCCCATCATCAACTATCACAAGAAGAATTTCATTCCGGTCTCCAAGATCAAAGTGAAAGGCGACAAGGTCGTCTTCAGCTGGAAGATCCGCACCGGCAACGCAAGTCAGAAGGCAACGCTGAGCTACACGGCCTCGATCGACCGGAAATCCGGACGTTTCAACGTGCATGCCATCCCTCTCGGCTACGACAATTCCGACAATGTGGGCGGCACATGCAAGGAGTTGCCGGGTCCGCTTGTCCGCAAGTGAGGCAGGCGCGTCACCCGCAGGGACTCTGAGGGCAACAGAACGGCATCGCCCAGCATAAAAGCCGGGCGCCGCCCGTGTCTCAGTCCTGCCAGAGGATGTCGCCGAATTCCTCGCGCAGCTTTGCCTTCAGCACCTTGCCCGTCGCGCCCAATGGCAGCGCCTCGACAAAAATTACCCGGTCGGGGATCTGCCATTTGGCGACCTTGCCCTCGTAGATCGCCAGCACCTCGGCTTCGGTGGGCGCTGCCCCTTCGCGGACGACGGCAATGACGATGGGGCGTTCGTCCCATTTCTTGTGGCGGGCGGCGATGGCGGCGGCGTTGGCGATGGCGGGATGGCCGACGGCAATATTCTCAAGCTCCACGGTAGAGATCCATTCGCCGCCCGACTTGATGATGTCCTTCGAGCGGTCGCGGATCACCATGAAGCCGTCAGGGTCGATGGTGGCGACATCGCCGGTGTCGAACCAGCCATCGGTGGTCAGGGCGGACTTGTCCTTGCCGAAATAGCTTTCAACGATCCAGTGGCCGCGAACCTGGAGGTTGCCCTGCGCGCTGCCGTCACTCGGAAGCTCCGCGCCCGTGTCATCGACAAGGCGCAAGCTCACGCCATAGGGCGGACGGCCCTGCGACTGGCGGATGCGGTTCTGCTCTTCCGCCGGCAGGCCGACGTGCTTTTGCAAAAGGTTGTTCAGCGTGCCGAGCGGGGTGGTTTCCGTCATGCCCCAGGCATGGATCAGGTCGGTGCCATACTTCTCGCGAAATTCCCTGATCATCGAGGGCGGCAGGGCGGCGCCGCCGACAACGGTGCGCTTCAGGCTTTCGGCCTTGCTGCCGGATTTGGCGAGCGCCGCCAGAAGCCCCATCCAGATCGTCGGCACGCCAAGCGCCAGCGTCACCTTTTCCGCGTCGATCAGCCGCGCGAGGCTCGCCCCGTCCAGACCGGGGCCGGGCAGCACCAGCTTGCAGCCGACGGCGGCGGCGATATAGGGCACGCCCCAGGCGTTGACATGGAACATCGGCACCACCGGCAACACCGTATCGCGGGCGGCGATGGCAAGCCCGTCGGGCTGGTTGCCTGAAAGCGAATGCAGCACGAGCGAGCGGTGGCTGTACTGCACGCCCTTGGGGTTGCCGGTGGTGCCGGAGGTATAGCACAGCGCGGCAGGGGCGCGTTCGTCAACCTCGGGCCAGCGGTGATCCGCGCTGCCGGATTGCAGGAGGTCGTCGAAGAACAGCAGGCCGGGGATCTTCGCCGCCGCCTCGTCACTCTTCGGACCCATCAGGACGAAATGCTTCACCGTCGGCAGATGGCCTTTCACGGCGGCGACGAGCGGCACGAAGGTCTGGTCGAAGAACAGCACCTCATCTGCG
Source organism: Pseudomonadota bacterium (assembly GCA_020161655.1). Classification (GTDB taxonomy): domain Bacteria; phylum Pseudomonadota; class Alphaproteobacteria; order Rhodobacterales; family Rhodobacteraceae; genus Albidovulum. The sequence continues at coordinate 129,586 of JAIUPC010000019.1, read as the reverse complement.
GCATCGCCGACGATGAAGGCGATCTGTTCAGGGGTGAGGCGGGGGTTGATGGTATGGACGACGCGGCCGCCGCTGCCGACGCCGAAGTAGATCTCCAGATGGCGGCGGTTGTTCCAGGCGATGGTGCCGCAGCGCGCATCTGCCGCGACGCCGAGCCGGTCGAGCGCCGAGGCGAGCCGGTGGGCATTGGCGGCGATCCCGGCCCAGTCGGTGTGGCTGACGCTGCCGTCGGTCTCCACGGACACGACCGCGCCGCCCGCATGGTATCGCGCGGCATGTTCGATCAGCGACCCGGTGGTAAGCGCGTCGTACATCATCGTGCCGTTCATTCGATATCCCTCCCGAGGAAATGCGCGGCACCTGCCACAGGGGCCGGTGATCCGTCCTGATTAGTGACATAGGCTGGCGCCTTGCGTCCAGCGAGGCGAAGCAGCTACTTCGCGTCGCCCCGGCAGGTTTCTCCGGCGCCGCCCGCAAGCCGGCGGCCCTTGACCTTCGGAACCCGAAGGGTCTTAGTCGCGTTGACCAATCCAGCGCGAAAAAGGAGCAGACCATGGCCTTTACCCTTCCCGATCTTCCCTATGCCCACGATGCGCTCGCCGCACTCGGCATGTCCAAGGAAACGCTCGAATATCACCATGACCTGCACCACAAGGCCTATGTCGACAACGGCAACAAGCTGATCGCCGGGACCGAGTGGGAATCGAAGTCGGTCGAGGACATCGTGCGCGGCACCTATGCCGCCGGCGCGGTCGCCCAGAACGGCATCTTCAACAACGCCAGCCAGCACTGGAACCATACCGAGTTCTGGAAGATGATGGGTCCGGGCGAAAAGAAGATGCCGGGCGCGCTGGAAAAGGCCATCACCGAAAGCTTCGGCTCGGTGCAGAAGTTCAAGGACGATTTTTCCGCCGCCGGTGCCGGCCAGTTCGGCTCGGGCTGGGCCTGGCTCGTCAAGGACAAGGACGGTTCCTTGAAAGTGACGAAGACCGAGAACGGTGTGAACCCCCTGTGCTTCGGTCAGACCGCGCTTCTCGGCTGCGACGTGTGGGAGCATTCCTACTACATCGACTTCCGCAACAAGCGGCCGGCCTACCTCACCAACTTCCTCGACAAGCTGGTGAACTGGGAAAACGTCGCTTCGCGCCTCTGACCTTGATCTCACGGCGCAAGTTTCTGCGGGGCCTGCTGGGAACCTTCCTGGCAGGCCTTTTCGCTGCCACCTATGGCTTTTTCATCGAACCGGCGCTGCGGCTGAGGGTGAAGCGCTGGCGGATCGCCCCGCCGCTCTGGACCGGTGGGCCGCTGAAGATCGCGGTGCTGGCGGATCTTCACATGGGCGAGCCTGTGGTCAGCCTGAACCGGTTGAAGCGGATCGTGGCAAGGACCAATGCGCTTGGCGCCGACGTGATCCTTGTCCTTGGCGATCTTGAGGCCGGGCACAGGTTCGTGACGCGCCCGGTGTCGATGAAGGATGCGGCCGAAGTGCTCGCCGGCCTGACGGCGCCCCTTGGCCGCTATGCGATCCTTGGCAACCATGACTGGTGGCACGACCGCGCGGCGCAGGTGCGGGGCGGCGGGGCGAACCGGATCGGCGGGCTTCTGGAGGCGGCAGGCGTGCCGGTCCTGCAGAACCGGGCGCTGAAGCTTGGAGAGGGGGCAGGGGCCTTCTGGCTGGCCGGGCTCGATGACCAGCTGGCGATCGGCATCGGACCCGGCCCCGGCAGGTTTCGCGGTCTCGATGACCTTTCCGGCACACTGGCCGGGATCGGCGACGACGCACCGGTGATCCTGATGGCGCATGAACCCGACATCTTCCCGAAAGTGCCCGACCGGGTGGCGCTGACGCTCTCCGGCCATACCCATGGCGGGCAGGTCCGGTTTTTCGGCTGGTCGCCGGTGGTCCCTTCGGCCTATGGCAACCGCTATGCCTACGGCCATGTGCGCGAGGGTGGGCGCGACCTTGTAGTGTCGGGCGGGATCGGCTGTTCCATCCTGCCGTTCCGCCTTGGCGTGGTGCCGGAGATCACGCTGATCGAACTGGCCTGAGGGCTGCGGCAAAAGGTCGGGCGCGGCAAAACACGGGCGCCCGCTGACGGGCGCCCGTGGCATTCGGTTACGGCAGTTCGAGGCAGAAGCCCTCGTCATCGTAAGCCTGCCAGCTCACGCCGCTCGAGTTGACGATGGTGCGGTCGTTGGCAACGATGCGGATGTTGTAGCCGCAGGGTTTCATGGCGCTCGTGTCCAGCTCCCACTGGCCGCTCGCGCCCGTGGTGGTCAGCCTCAGCGGATAGGAGAGGCTGTTCGAGGCGCTCGGCCCTGGCAGTAGCGGCGGCAGCGGCGCGGCCGGCACGACCGAAGTGATCGCCAGAAGCCCACCAGCTGCCGCAGCGGCGGGCGTGACCGAGAGGCTCAGCCCGCCGGAATGGGTGTCCGACATGCTGTAGGTGCCGACCAGCACCTCGCCGACCTTGAACTTCGAACAGTTGCCGCCGCCGCTGGTGATGGTGACATCGGCCACCGGCGCGCTGTTGTCGACGAAGAAGGCCTCGACCCCGCTGGTGGCAAGGATCACCGAGGTTCCCGCCTCTCGCACCTGCAGGTAGACGGTATGGAGCCCCTGTTCGGTGGCCTGGAAGACGTAGAGTAGGCTCTCCGCCACGCTCCTGAACACCGCCGGCCCGTTCTGCGGCACATAGGTGAACCAGTCCCCCGCCGCGATCTGCGACTGCGAGGAGAAGGTCACGGTACTGCCGATGACCGTTGTGACGGAGATGCCGAAGGTCTTGGTCTGGGCTTTTGCCACGGCGTCCGACGGCGCCTTGACCATCACCCGGTATTGCAGGCTGAGGTTCGAGGGGTTGGCGATGATGCCCGACATGGTGATGACGCCGCCGAAAGGCGCGTCCGTTGCCGAGAACGTGCCGCCGACCGAAGCGCCGTTGGCAAAGCCCGCCCCGTCGATCTGCGCCACCGCCATCCGGCCGATCGCCTCAAGCACCGGCGTCGTCTGGCCAGGAATGACGCCTTTCGGCCAGGGCCTGACCTCGATCCAGCAATCCTCGCGGTCGCCCCAGACCGGCACGTGGTTGGCGTCGTTGGGCGCGGGAGGCACCGCCCAGCTCAGGATGCCGCGGATGCGGGCACGCCCCGTCCGGCACCATTCCTGGCGGTGCTTGTCGAGGTTGACGGGAAGCGAGGCCTGATACCAGAGTCCGCCCCTCGGCACGCCGACATCGTGGACGTCGACGAATGTGGTGCCCTGGTATTCCCAGCCTGAACCAAAATCGAGGTAGAAGGCGATGTATTCGCGCGAGCCTTGGGTGCAGAGCCCGCCCGAATAGCCGTTCGGCCGCTTCACCTGTACGATGCCGTGCAGAAGGCTGAGATCGCGGTCAAGCCCGACGCAGTGCAGTTCCTCGTAGGCGGTGTTGAAGTTGGGGGCGAAGATGATGTCGCCGATCTTGTCGATGTCGATCTCGATCTGCTTCCAGGACTTCAGCGCCGAGAGGTCGGCGGGCGCTTCGGGATTGGCGGCCATCGAGGCGAGCATCGGGTAGACGAGGCGCGCCATATGCGCTGTGTCGCCACGGTCTTCCTTGCCGATCTGGTGGCTGAGGGGCGCGATCGGTTTCGGCGCCGGGCCGGCGTCCTCGATCAGGCCGTTCAGCTTGGCGAGGAGGTCAGGGTTGATCTTCTGGATGCCCTCGATGTCGATCTTGTCGAGGATCAGGCAGAGCCAGGGGCTGCGCGGCTCGATCTGGATGTCGCGCTGAAGGCGGTTGCCCCAGACCGGCGACCAGTTCGGCTGGTTCGCGGGGGGTGCCACGTTCCACGACAGGATGGCGCGCACCGTCGGCAGCACCGGCTTGTCGCCGCAGCAGCGCTTGCGCTTCGGCTTGATCTTGACCGAAACCGCATAGCAGAGCGGATCGGTAAAGCCGAGGTCATGGATCTCGAAGCTGGCAGACCCATGATCGACCCAGGTGCCGTCGCCGTAGTCGAGGTAGAAGCGCACGTATTCGCGCGACCCCGGCGCGCAGGGGCCGCCCATGTAGCCCGCGCTTTGCTTGATCCGCACGATGGCGGTCAGGATATCGGTATCGGGGTTGTAGCCGAGGCAGGTCAATTCCTCATAGGTCGTGTCGCCGACCTTGACGAAAACCGGCTCGGGCAGGCCCTTCAGGTCGAGGTCCTTGAGATTGCCGAAGAAATTGGGGTTCTGCTGAAGCCTGAGGCGCATGGATGTGCGCAAGGCAACGTCGTCCTTCAGGTCCGCCATGGCGACCCTCCAAAAATGATGGTTGAAATGAAATCATTAAAACGCCCCCGGGGTGGAATGCCCCGAGGGTGATCCACAATGACACAAATACGCCTGAAAGTTGAGTACCGGATTCCTTACCCTACGGAAGGTATCCCCTGCAGCGCCCGCTCAAGTGCTATGACATCGGAGGCCACGGTGAAGTAACCGGCGAGCATGGCTTCAGCGAAACCCTCCGACACGATGCGGTCGATCATCGCGAGGACCGGGTCCCAGTAGCCTTCGGTGTTCAGGAAGATGATCGGCTTTTCGTGCAGGCCAAGCTGGCGCCAGGTCAGGATCTCGAAGAACTCGTCCAGCGATCCGCCGCCGCCGGGCAAGACGACGAAGGCATCGGAATTCATGAACATGACCTTCTTGCGCTCATGCATCGTCTCGGTGACGACGAAGGTCGAAAGGTCGCGCTTGCCGACCTCGCGGTTGAGAAGGTGGACCGGGATCACGCCGAAGGTCTCCGCCCCCGCAGCTTGCGCGCTCCGGGCGACCTCGCCCATCAGGCCGACATCGCCGGCGCCGTAAACCAGCCGCCAGCCATTCCGGGCCAGCATCTCTCCGGTCGCGCGGGCCGCCTCGGCATAGGCGGGACGGTTGCCAGCGCGCGAGCCGCAAAAGACACAGACGGAGGCTTTCTTCGGGAACATGCTCGACCTCTCACACGGGTTTCTTTGACCCGTGATAGCGGCGTTGCTATGGTCGCTCAAGCGCGACGGGGACAAGGCGCGCCTTCGGGGGATCTTCATGGCGGATGGCAAGGAAGCTGTGGGCGCAGCCGGCAGCGGATTGAAATGGGGCCTTGGTGCTGCGGCGGGTGCTGCCGTTGCAGTGGCCGGCTGGTACTTCGGTTTCCGGCCCGCGCCCGCGCCTGTGGTGGAACCGGCGGCGGCGGTTTCCGAGGTTGCGGTCCCAGAGGCGGCTCCGGTCGCAGAGGCGCCAGTCGCGACGCCCGATCCCATCGTCCCCGCCGAAGAGCCGGAAGCCGTGGCAAGTGCCGCGCCTGCGCCTGCGGCGACCGAAGAACCAGCCCCTGAAGCCGTGGCTGGCGCGGAAACGCCCGAGCCTGAAGCCCCCGCACCAGTGCCGGAAGCGCCGGCCCCGTCTCCACCCAGCTTCGATACCGTTCGCGTCGATGCCAATGGCAGCGTCCTCGTCGCCGGGCGGGCCGAAGCGGGGGCGCTCCTGAAACTCATGCTCGATGGTGCCGAGGTGTCGCGCGCGACCGCCGATGCCTCCGGTGCCTTCGCCACCTTCTTCGACATTCCGCCAAGCGACCAGCCCCGCAGCCTGTCGCTGATCCGTCTCTTGCCGGATGGCGGCGAGGTTATGGCCGAGGCTACCATCCTGATCGCGCCCTTCGCCGCCCCTGAAGCACCCATAGTGGTTGCCGAGGGCGAGACGACGGCTGCCCCCGAAGCGAGTGCCCCGGCGGCAGCGCCAGTACCGGCGCCCGAAGTGCTGATCGCTGACGCAAGCGGCGTGCGGAAGCAGACGGCATCCGAATCCCTCGCCGCCATCGTGATCGACACCATCGGCTACGGCGCTTCGGGCGAGGTCAGCATTGCCGGGCGCGGCACGGCGGGAAGCTTTGCCCGCATCTATCTCGACAACACGTCGCTGGCCGAGGTCGGCATCGCCGAGAACGGCGGCTGGGCGGCAGACCTCGCCGGGATTGCCGCGGGGGTCTACACGCTCCGCGTCGATCAGGTCGACGGCGAGGGCAAGGTGACATCGCGGTTCGAGACGCCGTTCCAGCGCGAGGAACCGGAAACCGTCGCGGCGGCGATGGCCCCGGCGACAGCGGAACCGGCGGCACCTGCCGCAACAGAAGCACCTGCGGCGGAACCCGTCGTCACAGCCCCAGCGCCCGAACCCACAGCCGCCGCACCAGCCGAGTCCCCGCCCGCGCCGGTCAAGGCGGGCATCGTCACCGTGCAGCCCGGCTTTTCGCTCTGGCGCATTGCGCGTGAGAATTACGGCGACGGTATTCTCTACGTGAAGGTGTTCGAGGCCAACAAGGACCAGATCCGCGACCCGGACCTGATCTATCCCGGCCAGATATTCACGGTTCCCGCGCCGTGATCCGGTGGGCGCAGCAGGCCGAAACCTTGGGATCGTCGCAGCAGCAATCCTCAAGGAGATAGGCGATCAGCCCGCCCATCGCGCCGTGATCGACCGAATAGAACACGTTGCGCGATTCCCGCCGTGCCCTCACCAGCCCGGCCTGTTCGAGGGCGGAGAGATGGAACGACAGCCGCGAGGCCGACATGCCGAAATCCCCCGCGATCTGCCCGGCGGGAAGCCCTGCATCGCCGCGCGTGATAAGGAGGCGAATGAGGGCCAGCCGCGTCTCGTTGGCGAGTGCGGACAGGGCGGCGAGGGCTTTACTCTGCTCCATGCTTCAATTACTCATGAATCGTTGAATTGACACTTGATACCCCGCCAAGCCCCCGCAATCAAGCGCCGGGCCAGCGGGGGTTCCGTAAGCTCACGAGGATCAGATGGCGGCGAAGGAAGGCTGGCGGCGCAGCTTCAGGACGATGGAGCGGGTCGCGCCCTATCTCTGGCCGGAGGGTGAGGACTGGGTCAAGCGCCGGGTCGTCCTGTCGCTGATCGCGCTTGTCCTTGCCAAGATCGTCTCGGTAACAACCCCCTTCTTCTACAAGGCCGCCGTCGACATGCTGAGCGGCGAGGCGCGGGGTGACGGCTGGCTTCTGGCCTTCGGCGCCATCGGGCTGACGGTCGCCTACGGCGTTGCCCGGCTCGGAGCGACCGGCTTCAACGAGCTGCGCGACGTGATCTTCGTACGCGTCGGGCAAAGGGCGCTCAGGAAGCTCGCGCTTGAAACCTTCACACATATCCACCGCCTTTCCATGCGCTACCACATCACCCGCAAGACCGGCGGCCTCAGCCGGATCATCGAGCGCGGGGTGAAGGGGGTGGAGTTCCTGCTGCGCTTCATGCTCCTCTCGATCGGGCCCTTGATCCTTGAGCTCACCATGGTCACGGTGATTTTCGCGCTGATGTTCGACTGGCGCTATGCGGTCGTGGTTCTGGTGACGATCGCGCTTTACGTGACCTTCACCTTCAAGGTGACGGAATGGCGGGTGAAGATCCGCCGCAAGATGAACGAGCAGGACACGGATGCGAACCAGAAGGCCATCGACAGCCTTTTGAACTTCGAGACGGTCAAGTATTTCGGCGCCGAGGCGCGCGAGGCGGGCCGCTATGACGAGGCGATGCAGGGTTATGAGGTGGCGGCGGTCAAGACCGGCCAGTCGCTGAGCTTCCTGAACTTCGGCCAGTCCTTCATCATCACCACCGGGCTTGTGATCGTCATGGTGATGGCCGCCTTCGGGGTGCAGGCAAAGGTTCTCACGGTCGGCGATTTCGTCATGGTCAACGCCTACATGATCCAGATCACCATGCCCCTGAACTTCCTCGGTACCGTCTACCGCGAGATCCGGCAGGCGCTCGTGGACATGGGCGAGATGTTCGACCTTCTCGACCAGCCGGCCGAGATCAACGACAAGCCCGGCGCGCCGGACCTGAAGGTCGCCGGCGGTGCGGTGGAGCTGGACAACGTCCGCTTCGCCTATGAGGCGGCGCGCCCGATCCTGCGCGGCATCAGCCTGAAGGTAGCGCCGGGGGAAACTGTTGCCATCGTCGGGCCTTCCGGTTCCGGCAAGTCGACCATCGGCCGGCTTCTCTTCCGCTTCTACGACGTGACCGGGGGGGCGCTGAAGATCGACGGGCAGGATCTGCGCGACGTGACACAGGATTCGCTTCATGCCCGGATCGGGGTGGTGCCGCAGGATACGGTGCTTTTCAATGACACCATCCAGTACAACATCGCCTATGGCCGTCCCGAGGCGCCGCGCGAAGAGTTGATCGCGGCGGCCAGGGCCGCAAAGATCCACGATTTCATCATGTCCCTGCCTGAGGGCTATGAGACGAAGGTTGGCGAGCGCGGATTGAAGCTGTCGGGTGGTGAGAAGCAGCGCGTGGGCATTGCCCGGACGCTTCTGAAGAACCCGCCGATCCTCCTCTTGGACGAGGCGACCTCGGCGCTCGACACCCAGACGGAACGCGACATCCAGGACAGCCTGAAGCGGATGGGCGAGGGGCGCACCGTCATCACCATCGCCCACCGTCTGTCCACCATCGCCGATGCCGACCGCATCGTTGTTCTGGAAAAGGGCGAGATCGTCGAGGAGGGCCGCCACGAGGCGCTTCTGGCGCGTGGCGGGCGCTATGCGGCGATGTGGGAACGGCAATCCGCCGAAGACAGCGATTCCGCCGCAGGCGCGGCAGAGGACGAGGCCGACGACCAGGGCTGGGTCGGGTTCCGTTCGCTGCCGGTTGGGTAGGGGTGATCGCGCCCGCACGGGCTTGGCAAGCCCGCGCCATCCCGTGTAAGACGGGGCCGACAGCGAGGGCCGCCAGAGAACGGCCCGCCGGGGTGGGAGAGGCGCGTGAGCGAGACCGACAGTTTCATCGACGAAGTGACCGAAGAGCTGCGCCGCGACAAGCAATTCGCGACCTTCCGCAAGTACGGCTGGATCGGCGGCGTTGTCGTCGCCCTGATCGTCGGTGGTGCGGCCTATGTCGAATGGCAGAAGTCGCGGGCGCAGGCCGAGGCGCAGGGTTTCGGCAATGCGATCCTCTCGGCGCTTGAGACCGAGGATTCCGCCGCCCGTGTTGCCGCACTTGAGGCGATCTCGCCGGACGGGGCCTTTGGCGACAAGGCCACGCGGGCGGCACTCCTTGAATTCATCTCAGCTGACGAAGCCTTGCGCGCCGGCGACACCGCAGGCGCCACGGCGCGGCTTGCCGGGATCGCCGCGACGGAGGGCCTCGATGAGGCCTACCGCGACATGGCGAAGCTGAAGTGGCTGGCCGCCGCCGGCGCATCGGTCGATGCCGCAGAACGGGATGCGGCGCTGGCCGATCTTGCGACGCCGGGCCGGCCCTACCGGGTGCTTGCGCTGGAACAGCAGGCGCTGGTTCTGGTCGCGGCGGAAAAGAAGGACGAAGCGGTAACGGCACTCAAGGCGCTTCTTCAGGAAGCCGATGTGCCGCCGGGCTTGCGCCGTCGCGCGACACAGTTGATTGTGGCGCTCGGCGGTGAGCCGGACGCGGCGTGACCGGCGCCCAAAGCGGGTAAATGCCGGAACTGACTGGGACAACGGGAAGGGGCGATCGGTGTCGGTAAACTATTCCATCGGGTTGGGAACGCTGGCTGTTGTCGCCGTCTTGTCCGGCTGCTCAGAGAAGGAAACCATCCTTCAGGGGCTGCGACAGGACCCGCAGACCGCAGTGATCGGGCAGGAGCCTGAAGCGAACGCGCTCGCGCCCGTCGCGGATGTGGCGCAGCCGATCAGCCTGCCCGGCGCGCGTGCGAACGGCGAATGGACCCATCGCGGCGGCACCGTCAGCCATGACATCGGCAACGTCGCTCTGAACGGCGCGCTGACGCCGATCTGGCAGGCGAGGATCGGCGCCGACGCCGGGCGCAAGCACCGCATCACCGCCGATCCCGTGATCTCCGGCGGGCGCATCTTCACGCTCGACAGCCGGGCGCTGGTCACCGCGACCGGCACCAATGGCGCGACGCTCTGGCAGACCGACCTCACGCCGGCCTCCGACCGGGCTGACGACGCTTCGGGCGGCGGGCTTGCCATCGGCGGCGGCCTTGTCTTCGCGACCACCGGCTTCAGTGAACTGGTCGCGCTCGATCCCGCAAGCGGCGGGGTGGCATGGCGCCAGAAGTTCGACGCGGCCCCCGCCGGCGCGCCGGCCTTCGCCGATGGCCGCGTCTATGTGACGGCCCGCGACGGATCAGCGTGGAGCCTTTCGGCCACCGATGGCAAGATCCTCTGGACGCTGCCCGGATCGCCGGGATCGGGCGTCACCGGCGGCACCTCGCCGGCGGTTGATGGCCGTCAGGTGATCTTCCCGTTCTCGACGGGTCTCATGATCTCTGCCGACAAGGAAAAGGGTGACGGCCTGTGGTCCACCTTCGTCTCGGGTGAGCGTCAGGGCCGCGCCTATGCCTCGGTGCGTGACATCACCGGCGATCCGGTGATCGCGGGCGGCACCGTCTATGCCGCCAGTTCTGCCGGCCGCATCATCGCGGTCAACGCCGATTCCGGGGCGCGGCTCTGGTCGGCGGGCGAGGGCGCGGTCAGCCCGCCTCTGGTGGCGGGCGGAGCGGTCTTCGTCGTCAATGACGAGGACCAGCTGGTGCGGCTGAGCGCCGACACCGGCGAGGTGGTCTGGCGCATCGACCTGCCTTACTACCTCAAGGACAAGCTGTCGAAGCGGAAGCAGATCCACGCCTATTACGGGCCGATCCTTGCCGGTGGCCGGCTTGTCGTCGCCTCCTCGGCGGGCGTGGTGCAAAGCTTCGATCCGGCCTCGGGACGCCTCGTCGGCTCGGCAGAACTGCCGGGCGGCGCCGCCAGCGGACCGGCGGTGGCGGGCGGCACGCTTTACGTCGTCTCGACGCGCGGCCAGCTTGTGGCTTTCCGCTAGCGGGAAGACCGTGTAAAGGGGCGGCTTCGACCTTCAAGGATCTGGCCCCAAGGATCAGCCGAATGAGCTTCACCCTCGCCATTGTCGGGCGCCCCAATGTCGGCAAATCGACGCTCTTCAACCGGCTCGTCGGCCGGAAGCTCGCGCTTGTCGATGACCAGCCGGGTGTGACCCGCGACCTTCGCGAAGGCGAGGCGCGGCTGGGCGACCTTCGCTTCATCGCCATCGATTCTGCCGGGCTTGAGGACGTGACCGACGACAGCCTGCAGGGCAGGATGCGGCGCCTGACCGAGCGCGCCGTCGGGATGGCCGACATCTGCCTTTTCGTGATCGACGCCCGCGCCGGCGTGACCGCGCAGGACCGCACCTTTGCCGACATCCTGCGCAAGAAGAACGCCCATGTGATCGTCGCCGCCAACAAGGCCGAAGGCAATGCCGGCGAATCCGGCTTCCTTGAGGCCTATTCGCTGGGTCTCGGCGAACCCGTCCGCATCTCGGCCGAACATGGCGAAGGCTTGGACGAGCTTTACCACATCATCCGCCCCCATGCCGAAGCGCTTGAGGCGAAGGCAGCCCTTGACGCGCCCGAGGTCGATGTCGACGTGTCCGACGATGACGCCGATGAGGGGCCGCGCAAACCGACCCGCGAAAAGCCCCTGCAGATCGCGGTGATCGGCCGGCCGAATGCCGGGAAATCGACGCTCATCAACAAGATCATCGGCGAGGAGCGGCTCCTGACCGGGCCCGAAGCCGGAATCACCCGGGACGCCATCTCGGTCAGTGCCGACTACATGGGCACGCCGATCCGCATCTTCGACACGGCGGGGATGCGCAAGCGCGGCAAGATCAACGACAAGCTGGAAAAGCTGTCGGTGGCGGACGGCCTGCGCGCCGTGCGCTTCGCCGAGGTCGTGGTCGTGCTGATCGACGTGGCCATCCCCTTCGAGCAGCAGGACCTTCGCATCGCCGACTTCGCCGAGACTGAGGGCAGGGCGGTGGTTCTCGCCGCCAACAAATGGGACCTCGAAGAGGAAAAGACCGAGAAGCTGAAGGAGCTGCGCGAGGCCTTCGAGCGGCTTTTGCCGCAGCTGAAAGGCGCGCCCCTGGTCACTGTTTCAGCCAAGACCGGAAAGGGGCTCGACCGGCTCCATGCCGCGATCATGAAGGCCTATGACGTCTGGAACCGAAGGGTGACGACGGCGAAGCTGAACCAGTGGCTGGGTGCCATGACCGAGGCGCATCCGCCGCCGGCGCCGGGCGGGCGGCGGATCAAGCTGAAATACATGACCCAGGCCAAGACGAGGCCCCCGGCCTTCGTGGTCAAATGCAACCATGCCGACCTTCTGCCGGAAAGCTATTCCCGCTATCTTGTCAACGGCTTGCGCGCCGACTTTGACATGCCGGGCACGCCGATCCGACTGATGTTCCGCGATCAGGGCGACACGAACCCGTTCAAGGACAAGAAGTTCCACACGCCGTCGCGCCTCAGGAAGCACCGCGGCAAGCAGGTCGACAAGGGCTGAGGTGCGGTTTTACCAGGCCTCGCGCAGGGCCCAGTCCCGCCGCGCCCTGAACTCCGGCAAATCGACGATTGCGGCGATGCGCGCCTCATGGGCCGCGCAGGATGCCCCGTGCAGCGCCATCAGCACCGGATCGGCTTCGTAGCGGGCCGCGTGATACGCGCGCGCCGCGCCATCAAGCCGGTCGAAGATCGACCCGCTTTCGTCATTTCGGTTCCGCAAGCGCCAGTACTTTTGCGACACGCTTCGTCCGGCCTTCACGACGTCGCCACGGTGCATCTTCGCGAGATAGGAATCGAGCGACCGAAGCGCGAAATGGTCGAGCGTCACAAGATCATAGGTGCGGCGGCAGTCGAGGCCATTCTCCGACCCGTCAGCCGCAAGGGATGCAATTGGCCGACCCGAGCCGTCAATCCAGATCGGCGGGATTGTCGCATTGTCGATATCGGGGCGGTGGTTGCGGAGCTTCACCACCCGGTCCGACAGGCGGACGATGCTTTTGACACCACGGCGGGCGCGGTACTTTCCGGGGGTGAGGGTCTCATGCAGGGGGAACTGGTCCTTGATCCAGCCCGGCGCAAAGTGTTCGCGCCCGTTCGCGCCGTGGTTTAGCTCCGTCATCGAAAGCACGTCAAATTCACCCGCTGTAGCGAAAAGGTCCGCAATTCGCCCCTCGCCGGTTTTCACGTTGATGAATTCGTCGACATCCATCGAAATGAAGAAATCTGCCCGCCGCATGACCGGCATCCGCTCGGCATAGGCAAGCGCGATCGGCTGAAAGGCGGTCTGGCCGGTCACGACGGCCGGGTTCGGCAGATGGGTAAGCTCGCCCATCTGGTCGAGCCGGTCAAGCAGGAGGTCGGTACCGTCGCTGCAATCGTTGGTGAAGACCACGAAATCGGTCACGCCCGCTGCCTTGTGCCAGGCCAACCATTCAAGGATGAAAGGGCCTTCGTCCTTCATGCAGGTGGCGACAAGGATGCGCGGATCGGCAATAGGCCAGGCGCGGAACCCACGGCCCACGACCGCGGGGGAAAGTGCTGCGGACGCGGTCGCGGCGCGGGGATCGTTCCGTTCGTAAATCCTGACGGTGCTGGTTGCAGGGCTGTCGGGCGAAGGGAACAACCCCTTTGCGGCCAAGGCGCCGGCGACCCTGTCGACACCGCTTTCGCCGTAGACCTTGGGGTGCAGCTCGATGATGACGTGGTTGACGCCGGAAAGATCGGCGTCATCGAAAAGGCCAAGCTCGCCGCCCTCGATGTCGCAGACGATGATCGTCGGCTGAACCTCTGCCAGAAGTGCGCCGATGCCGAGGCGGGGCACGGTGACGGTCCGCGCATAGGGGCGCGACTCCGGCTCCATCGACGAGGCCCAGAAATCGCTGCGCAGGTAGAACTGCACCGGCTCGCCTGCCGTCGCGGTCGCCGCACCATTCCTGAGGTCGACTTCTCCGACACCGTTCAGCCGGTGGACTTCCCTGATCACGGGCAGGAGATCCGGGTTGGCCTCGATCGACGTGACCCGCCCGGCGCCGCAGATCCTGGCTGCGACGGTGGAAATCAGTCCGACCCCGGCACCGAGTTCAAGAACGCGGTCATCGGGGCCCATCATGCTGACAAGCTGATCGCGCTCGCCGCGTTCGTAGCGGTTGTTGCGGATCGAACGCTCGATGCGTGGAGTGATGACCGAGGGGATGTAGGGGATCCTGACCCCCTGCATGTCGATGACTTCCTCGTAATCCGGCATGTCAGCTTGTCCCTTCGAAATCCGGGATCGGCAGGGCAAGGGGGTCTTCGGCGCGATGGAAGGCGACGCATCTTTCGATGGAAGCACTCAGGGTGTCGGCCTTCGATATGCGCGTGGTGCCATGCGCCTGGGCGTCGCTTTCGATCAGCAGGATCGGGTCCGGCGCCAGCCGCGCCAGCCTGCGGATGGATGAGATCGGCACGCGTTCGTCGCCCGGTGCGTTCAGGGCGAGGATGCGGGCACCAGTTTCATGGACGTAACTGGGGTAGGCAAAACCGCCTGAAAAGCACAAGACCGTGGCGACTGGCGGGCGGGTAAGGCCAAGCGCCTTTGGCAGGTAGAGCGTGTTCAGCACCGAGATTGCGCCTGCGGAACTACCAGCAAGGATGAAGCGGCCGCCAAGACCGAATTCCTGATGCCTTTCATGGATGAAGTTCAGGAAGGCCACGCAATCCTCGACAACGGCCAGCGCCCGGGGGCCGACGAAGGTCGGGGACATTTCCTCCCCAGCCGCCTTGGCATCGGCGGTCAGCGCCGGCAGAAGCGCCTTCGTCTCAGGGCGCAGGACAGCCGCAGGACGGGCGAGCCTGTAGTCGATGAACGCTGATGCGACGCCGTTCCGGGCAAAGGTCGCGGCCAGCCGGGTGTGGTTGCCGTGGGCGCGCCCGCCGGTCCGGAAGCCGCCGGCATGAAGCCAGACGACAAGATCGGCGCGGCGCCGCGGTGCCAGAAGGTAGAGATCCGCCGAAAGATCGCGCATTCCGGCTCGCGTCGGATGCGACGCGTAGTGGACGACCTTCGGCTCAATCATACCTGTTCACCTGTGCCCGCGCGGCAGTTTGCCGCGCATTCCGGCCATTCGGCCTTGCCGGCAACTATGCAGGGCATGCCGCGCCGTGGTCAAGCAGTCCGCCCCGCTGGTCAGACCAGCGCGCCCTCTGTCGTCAGCCGGGTCTTGCCGCCAAGCCAGGGGTGCAGCGCTGCCGGCAGGTCAACCGAACCGTCGGCCTGCTGGCCGTTCTCCAGGACCGCGATCAGGCAGCGCCCGACGGCGAGGCCGGAGCCGTTCAGCGTATGCACGAACTCGGGCTTGCCGCCGGCGGGCCGGTAGCGGGCGTTCATCCGCCGCGCCTGAAAATCGCCGCAGACCGAGACCGACGAGATCTCGCGGTAGGTGTTCTGCCCCGGCAGCCAGACCTCAAGGTCATGGGTCTTCTTCGCACCGAACCCCATGTCGCCGGTGCAAAGGACGATGGTGCGGTAGGGCAGGCCCAGCCGTTCCAGCACCGCTTCGGCGCATTTCGTCATCCGTTCATGTTCGGCAAGCGAGGTTTCGGGCGTCGTCACCGACACCATCTCCACCTTCTCGAACTGGTGCTGGCGGAGCATCCCCGACGTGTCCTTGCCCGCCGACCCGGCCTCGGAACGGAAGCAGAGGGTATGGGCGGTCATGCGGCGGGGCAGGGCGGCCTCGTCCACGATCTCTTCGGCGGCGGTATTGGTCAGCGTGACCTCCGAGGTCGGGATCAGCCACCAGCCGTTGGTGGTGCGGTAGCTGTCCTCGGCGAACTTCGGCAACTGGTTGGTGCCGTACATCGCCGCGTCCTTCACCAGAACCGGTGTCATCGTCTCGGTCAGCCCGTGTTCGGTGGTGTGAAGATCAAGCATGAACTGCGCCAAGGCCCGGTGGAGCCGTGCGATGCCGCCCCGGAGGACGACGAAGCGGCTGCCCGACAGCTTCGCCGCCATTTCGAAATCCATCCCCGGCTTCACGCCCTTGATGTCGAA
The DNA here is from genome assembly GCA_020161655.1 of Pseudomonadota bacterium. Lineage (GTDB taxonomy): Bacteria > Pseudomonadota > Alphaproteobacteria > Rhodobacterales > Rhodobacteraceae > Albidovulum. Next base: position 113,680 of record JAIUPC010000019.1, on the reverse strand, counting down.
ATGCTCGACCGGCTTGAAGTCGAAGGTCCGGGGCGTGCCCCAGCGGCGGATTTCCACGTTGTCGTGTTCGTCCTTGCCGACCGGCACGTCGTCATGCGGCAGGTTGGGAATTGTTAGGAGGAGATCGTACAGAGCCATATCCTGCGCCGCCGCTGACTCGGCCAGACGCTGCAAATGTAGCTTCTTGTCCGCGACTATCGCTCGCAAGCGAAGAAACTCATTCTCATCTCCGCGTGCTTTCGCTGCGCCCGCATCCTTTGATGCTGCATTCTGAGCCGCTTGCGCCGTTTCCGAGGAATGAATGTTAGCCCTGCGTTGATTGTCGAGCGTCAGTATTTCCGACGACATCGGTGCCAACCCACGACGCGACAGTGCAGCGTCGAAAGCGGCGGGGTTTTCGCGGATGGCGCGGATGTCGTGCATGATCGTCCCTCTCGTCACGGATGCCGGGGTTATGCCCGATGGCAGGGCCGAGGTGAAGCGGGGAAAGCGTCGCGCCCTGACGCGACGTTCCCAAGCCGCGCCCCTTGGTCGGCCCAAGGCAAGGCACCACCTCATGGGCAAGGTGGCGGCTCCCGATGCGCCAACTGTCAATCACATTTTTCCGAAGAAGGACCATTTCATGCTCAAGTCCGTTACATCGACCACCAATCGCAAGATCGTGCTCAATTCCCGCCCGAAGGGCGAGCCGCAGCTCAGCGATTTCCGCCTGGAACTCGAAGAGACCGGCGCGCCGAAGGCAGGCCAGATGCTGGTCAGGAACCACTTCCTGTCGCTCGACCCCTATATGCGCGGGATGATGTCGGACCGGGATTCCTATGTGGAACCGATCGCCATCGGCGGCACCATGTCCGGGATGACGATTGCCGAGGTTGTCGCCTCCCGCATCGACCGGTTCAAGGCGGGCGACTGGGTCGTCGTCAACGCCGGTTGGGAGGAATATTCGCTGACCGACGACAGCATCGCCTTTCCGCTTGATCCCGCGATTGACCGGAAGTCGCTGGCGCTTGGCATCCTTGGCATGCCGGGGCTGACCGCCTGGGCCGGGCTGATGCAGATCGGCAAGCCCAAGGCTGGCGAGACGCTGGTCGTTGCGGCGGCGACGGGGCCGGTCGGCTCGGCGGTCGGGCAGATTGCCAAGAAACTGGGCCTGCGCGTCGTCGGCATCGCCGGCGGGCCGGAAAAGTGCCGGATCGCGGTCGAGAAGATGGGCTTTGACGCCTGTGTCGACCACCGCGCTCCCGATTTCGCGGCGCAGCTGAAAGCGGCGGTCCCGGACGGCATCGACATCTATTTCGAGAATGTCGGCGGTCACGTCTTCAAGGCCGTGGTGCCGCTCATGAACCAGCGCGGGCGCATTCCGCTTTGTGGCAACATCGTCACCTACAACAACCCGGATGCGCCGACAGAGGGGCTTGGCGACTACACCGACATCATCATCCTGCGGCTTCAGCAGCACCGCGTGACGCTGCAGGGATTCCTCGCGATGGACTACTTCCACCTCTGGGATCAGTTCCAGAAAGAGGTCGGCGCCTGGGTCAGGGCCGGCGATATCGTCGCGCTTGAGGATGTGAGCGAAGGGCTGGAATCCGCGCCTCAGGGTCTGCGTGACGTGCTGAAAGGCGCGAACAAGGGCAAGAAGGTCATCAAGCTTACCGCTTGACCCCCGGCGCGACCGACCCCGCCGGATGGCGGCAAGGTTGATCGCCTGCGGGGAACGGGCGGTCCTGCCCCGGCGCACCCTGCTTGGTGTTGCCGGGGCCTTGGCGTTTTCGGCGCAGGTCGCCTCATGCCGCAGGCAAGCCGCTTCGCCTTGCAAAGCCCCGAAGCCGCCTATAGGTTCCGCGCGAATTCAGGAAGCCGGGCTAGACGCGCCCAGATCAGGAGACCGAGCCGATGTTCATCACCCCAGCCTATGCGCAGGCAGCAGGCGGCGCTGCGGCCAATCCGATCGTCCAGTTCCTGCCGCTCGTCCTGATCTTCGTCATCATGTATTTCCTGATGATCCGTCCGCAGCAGAAGAAGCTGAAGGACCACCGCGCCATGGTCGAGGCGCTGCGCCGGGGCGATCAGGTCGTCACCCAGGGCGGCATCATCGGCAAGATCAGCCGCGTCAAGGAAGGCGAGCAGGATGTCGAGGTGGAGATCGCCGAGGGCGTGAAAGTCCGCGTGGTGAAGGCGACCATCTCGCAGGTTCTGAACAAGACCGAACCCGCTGCGGCGGCGAAGTAACGCCGCGCCCTCCGACCGCGAAGCCAGATCCGAGTTTCCGACCATGTTGCAGATGCCCCTCTGGAAGCAAATCCTCATCTGGGCGCTCTGTGCGCTCGGTGTGCTGACAGCACTTCCCAACGCCTTCTACAGCCGGGTCGAACGGCATAACGATGCCATCACGGCCTCGGAGAAGGCGGGCGTGGCGAGCGATGAACAGAACGCCGCCATTGCGCTCTGGCCGTCGTTCCTGCCATCGGGCATCGTCAACCTCGGGCTTGACCTTCGGGGCGGCGCGCATCTTCTGGCCGAAGTGCAGGTGCAGGATGTCTACAAGAGCCGGATGGATGGGCTTTGGCCTGAACTCAGGAAGGCCCTGACCGATGCGCGGGACGAGGTGGGCGGCATTCGCCGCGCGCCCTCCGATCCCGCGATCCTGCGCATCCAGATCGAAAAGCCCGAAGGCATGGCCAAAGCGGTCGAGATCGCGCGGGGGCTGTCGACGCCCGTCATCACGCTGACCGGCGTGGGCGAATCCAGTCTTGCGGTCTCTGCCGAAGGCAGCGATCTCGTCGTCCAGTTGAGCGAGGCGGAAAAGAGCGCGACCGATGACCGCACCGTGCAGCAGTCGCTGGAGATCATCCGCCGCCGCGTCGATGAGGTCGGGACCCGCGAACCGACGATCCAGCGCGAGGGCGACAACCGCATCCTGATCCAGGTGCCGGGCATCGGCTCGGCCACCGAACTGAAAGACCTGATCGGCACCACGGCGCAGCTGACCTTCCACCCGGTTCTCGGCCGCACCAGCGACGCCAACGAGGTCGCCCAGCCGGGGCAGGTGATCTATCCCTCGCTCGACGAGCAGGGGGTGTTCTACAAGCTGGATTCCGCGCCTGTCGTCACCGGCGAGGATCTTGTCGACGCGCGGCCGGAGTTTGACCAGAACGGCCAGCCCGCCGTCGGTTTCCGCTTCAACCCGACCGGCGCGCGCGCCTTCGGCGACTATACCGCCGCCAATGTCGGGCAGCTCTTCGCCATCGTGCTTGACAATGAGGTGATCTCGGCGCCCCGGATCAACCAGCACATCCCGGGCGGTTCGGGCATCATCACCGGCAGTTTCACGGTCGAGTCCTCGACCAACCTCGCCGTCCTTCTGCGGGCGGGGGCGCTGCCGGCCAAGCTGAACTTCCTCGAGGAGCGCACCATCGGCCCCGAGCTTGGCCAGGACAGCATTGATGCGGGTCGCCTGTCCGCGATAATCGCCAGCATCGCGGTGGTGGTCTACATGATCGCGAGCTATGGCCTTTTCGGGGTCTTCGCCTCGATCGCGGTGACGGTCAACGTGATCCTGATCCTTTCGGTGATGTCGATGATGGGGGCGACGCTGACCCTGCCCGGCATCGCCGGCATCGTGCTGACTGTCGGCACGGCAGTCGATGCCAACGTCATCATCTATGAGCGTATCCGTGAGGAACTCAGGCGTGGAAAGAAGGTGGCGCGGGCCATCGACGACGGGTTCAAGGAGGCGATGAGCGCCATCATCGACGCCAACGTGACGGCCTTCATCTCGGCCCTCGTCATGTTCTTCCTCGGCTCCGGACCGGTGAAGGGCTTTGCGGTGACGCTGACCATCGGCATTGCCACGTCCGTCTTCACGGCGATCTATCTGACACGCCTGCTCATCGTCTACTGGCTGGACTGGCGCAGGCCGAAGCAACTCATTCTCTGAGGGGGCAAGACCATGGCTTTCCGTCTGAAACTCGTTCCCGTCGTCACCAACATCGACTTCTTCCGCTGGCAGTGGCTGACCTTCGGCATCTCGGCCCTGGCCATGGTTGCGTCGCTGGTGCTCATCCTGGTGATGGGCCTGAACTTCGGCATCGACTTCAAGGGCGGCACCTCGATCCGCACGGAAAGCTCGACGCCCTTCGAGGTCGGCACCTACCGGCAGGCGCTCGACGGCCTCAAGTTCGGCGATGTCTCGATCACCGAAGTCTTCGACCCGAGTTTCGGCACCGAGAAGCACGTGGCGATGATCCGCATCGGCACCACGGACGAAGCCGGCTCCGTCACCGCCGAACAGATCGGCGCAATCGAGGCGGCCCTGAAGGCAGTCGATCCGCAGGTGCAGTTCGCTTCGGTGGAATCGGTCGGCCCGAAGGTCTCGGGGGAGTTGATCCAGACCGCCTTCCTCGCGGTGGCGGTGGCGACCTTCGGCATCATGGTCTACATCTGGCTGCGCTTCGAATGGCAGTTCGCGCTTGGGGCCGTGGTCTCGCTGATCCATGACGTGCTCTTGACCGTCGGCATCTTCGCGCTCTTCCAGCTGAAGTTCGACCTCACCACCATCGCGGCGCTGCTGACCACGCTCGGCTATTCGGTCAACGACACCGTGGTGGTCTTTGACCGGCTGCGCGAGAACCTCGTCAAGTACAAGACCATGCCGCTGGTGGAGGTGATGAACCTCACGGTCAACGAAACCCTGTCGCGGACCATCATGACCGCCGTCACCACGGCGCTGGCGCTCGGCGCGATGATGATCTTCGGCGGCGACGTGATCCGTGGCTTCGTCTTCGCGATGCTCTGGGGCGTGTTCGTCGGCTGCTATTCGACGGTCTATGTCGCCAAGAACATCGTGCTCTGGCTGGGCGTACGCCGCGACTGGGGCAAGAAGGACGACAAGTCCGCCGGCACGCAGTTCGCCGCGCCGGGCAAATGATCGAACTGGAGGAAATCCGCTTCGACGGCGCCCGCCCGGTCGAGGGCTACGGCCCGGGGTTCTTCCGTATCGGCGGCGCGGTCCTGCGCGGCAATGTGCTGGTGACGCCTGAGGCCGCGCGCCTCTGGTCGGGGCCGGAGGACATGGCCTCGCTGCTGGCGCTGGCAGGCAAGGTCGACGTCCTTCTCTACGGCACCGGCGCCATGATGGGCCGCGCCCCTGCCGCGATGGTTTCGGCACTTGGCGACCTCGGCATCGGCGTCGATGCGATGGCCAGCAATGCCGCGGCACGGACCTACAACGTCCTTTTGTCGGAAGGTCGCCGGGTCGCGGCGGCGCTTCTGGCGGTGGATTGAGGGCGGCAGGCGATGCTCAAGGTCCGCGATCTCGGGGTTTCGCGCGGCGGCATCTCCATTCTCGACGGCATCAACCTCATGCTTGCGCCCGGTGCCGCGCTGGTGCTGACCGGCCCGAACGGCATCGGCAAGACCACGCTTCTCAGGACTATTGCCGGGTTGCAGCCCGCGGCGGTCGGGACGGTCGAACTGCCGCCCGAGGGGCTGGCCTACGCCGGCCATACCGACGGACTCAAGGCCACGCTGACGGTGGCCGAGAACCTGACCTTCTGGGCGCGGGTCTTCGGACAGGACCGGATCGCGCCGGCGCTTGATGCGATGGATATCGCGGCCCTTGCCGACCGGCCGGCGCAGAACCTCTCGGCCGGGCAGAAGCGGCGCCTCGGCCTCGCCCGGCTTCTTGTGACCAGGCGCCGGCTCTGGCTTCTCGATGAGCCGACCGTCTCGCTCGACACGGCCTCGGTCCGGCTTTTCGCCGGGGCGGTCCGCTCCCATCTCGCGGCAGGCGGTGCTGCCCTGATGGCGAGCCATATTGACCTCGGCCTCGGCGATGCGGCAACTACGCTCGATCTCGCGCCCTACCGGGCGAAGCTCCCGGTGCCTGGGCAGGGTGGCGGCTTCGACGAGGCCTTCGAATGACCCCGCCCCGCTTCTTCGTTGTCAAAATACCCCCGGGGTCCGGGGGCGGCGCCCCCGGCGGTCGCCACATGGGGACGCGCCCAGGATGCTAGCGCTCCTCCTCCGCGACCTGCGCCTTGCCACCCGCGCCGGCGGCGGCTTTGGCCTCAGTCTCGCCTTCTTCCTCATCGTCACCGTCCTTGTGCCCTTAGGCGTCGGACCCGAGGGCGGCACGCTCGCGCTCATCGCCCCCGGCGTCCTCTGGGTCGGGGCGCTGCTCGCCTGCCTTCTCTCGCTCGACCGCATCTTCGCCCTCGACCGCGAGGATGGCTCGCTCGACCTTCTGGCCACGGCACCCCTGCCGCTTGAAGGGCTGGTCACGGTCAAGGCGCTGGCGCATTGGCTGACGACGGGCCTGCCCTTGACCCTTGTCGCGCCGGTCCTCGCCGTCCTTCTGAACCTGCCGCCTGCCGGCTACGGGCCGCTGACGCTGTCGCTTCTCATCGGCACGCCGGCGCTGTCCTTCATCGGCGCCTTTGGGGCGGCACTCACGGTCGGGCTGAAGCGCGGCGGGCTGCTCCTGTCGCTGCTGGTGCTGCCGCTCTATATCCCGACGCTGATCTTCGGCGCCGAGACGGCACGGCGCGGGGCTGAAGGCCTCGCCAGCGAAACGCCGCTCCTGCTCCTCGCCGGGATCACGCTCGGCGCGGTGGCAATCCTGCCCTTTGCTGCGGCTGCGGCAATCCGCGTCAACCTCCGCTAGGCGCGACGTGTTATGTGTATTGAGAGGGTCTACCCGAAAGGGTAGCTAGAGTGTCATGTCGATCTGGGAATACGCGAACCCGAAGAGATTCATGCAGACCTCGTCCTGGGTATTGCCCTGGGTGACGGGGCTTGCCGCCATGGCGCTTGTCACCGGGTTGACCTGGGGCTTCTTCTTAACGCCCGACGATTATCGGCAGGGATCGACGGTCAAGATCATCTACATCCACGTCCCCGCGGCGATGATGGCGATCAACTGCTGGGCGATGATGCTTGTGACCTCGCTGGTCTGGCTCATTCGCCGCCACCATGTCTCGGTGCTCGCCGCCAAGGCCGCAGCCCCCATCGGCATGACGATGACGCTGATCGCGCTTTTCACCGGGGCGATCTGGGGCCAGCCGATGTGGGGGACATGGTGGGCCTGGGACCCGAGGCTGACCTCGTTCCTGATCCTCTTCCTGTTCTACCTTGGCTACATCGCGCTCTGGGAAGCGGTCGAGGACCCCGATACGGCGGCGGACCTTACCTCGGTCCTCTGCCTCGTCGGATCGGTCTTCGCGCTTCTCTCCCGCTACGCGGTCCTCTTCTGGAACCAGGGCCTGCATCAAGGCGCCTCGCTGTCCCTTGACCGCGAGGAACATGTGGCCGATGTCTTCGCCTACCCGCTCTGGCTGACCATCGCGGGCTTCGTGCTTTTCTTCGTTGCCTTGGTTCTCTTCCGCACCCGGACCGAAATCCGGGCGCGGCGTCTCAGGGCGCTTGAAGCGCGGGAAAGGATGGCCTGATGGTCGAACTTGGCAAGTATGCGGGCACCGTGCTTGGTGCCTACGGCGTCAGCATCGCGCTTCTTCTGGGGCTGATCGGGATGTCGTTCCGGTCCAGCGCCCGCATCCGCCGCCAGCTTGAGGCGCAGGAAAAGCGCATGGGCCGTCATGGCTAGGATCTCGCCCCTGATGCTTCTGCCGCCGGTGATCTTCGCCGGCATCGCCGCGATGTTCGTCCTCGGCATGAACCGCGAGAACCCCGATGCGCTGCCCTCGACTATGGAGGGGCGGCAGGCGCCGGCGGTTGTCGTGACGCCGCTTGGCGATCTGCCGGTCTTTACAGATGCCGATCTGCGCGACGGCAAGGCCAAGCTCGTGAACTTCTGGGCGAGCTGGTGCGCGCCCTGCCGGGCCGAACATCCGAACCTTTCGAAGCTTCAGGCCGAAGGCGTCACCATCTACGGCGTGAACTACAAGGACAAGCCCGAGGCGGCGCTCGGCTTTCTGGCGGAGCTCGGCAACCCCTTCGCGGCGGCGGGCGCCGATGCCAGTGGCCGCATGGGCATCGACTGGGGCCTCTACGGCGTGCCGGAGACCTTCATCATCGACGGCGAGGGCAAGGTCGTGCAGCGTTTTGCCGGTCCGATCACCGAGCGGGTGTTGGATTCTGTGATCCGGGCCGGAATAAAGAAAGCCGCCGCGGAGTAGCTGCTCTCCGCGGCGACTGGCCGTCAGTGCGCCCGTGTCGCGTAGATCAGGAGCAACAGCCCCAGCGTCTCCAGCCACATCATACCCGGAACGAACGGCAACCTATCAACCAATACTTTCAACTCTGTAACCTCGCGGGCGGAAGGGAATGCCTGACCCCGTGAATGCGCTTTTGCTGACCTAGCGTCAAGAAATCGCCTGCTGCCGCCGGTCGCCGGCGCGGCGCAGGCGACAAGGACGGCAAAGCCCCGCGACCATTTCCAAAGCGGCGTCAATGTGCCCATTCGTTAACGACGGAACGGCGATGACGACGCGGCAGATCGCCAAAATGGCAACGCCGCCGGTCGTGAAACCGGCGGCGCCACGTTCTTGCCGCGTGGGCGGTTCACCCCTTGGCGAGGTTTCTCAGCACGTAGTGCAGCACACCGCCGTTCTCGAGGTATTCGATCTCGACCTCGGTATCGATCCGACTCTTGATCTGGATCGTCTTCTTGGTGCCGTCCTTGTAGGTGATGGTGCAGGGGACGAGGCTCAGGGGCTTGATGTCGCCTTCCAGCCCTTCGATCCTCACCGTCTCATCCCCCGTTAGGCCAAGGGTCTTGCGGTTGTCGCCGCCGGTGAATTCGAACGGGATGACGCCCATGCCGATCAGGTTCGAGCGGTGGATACGCTCGAAGGACTCGGCGATGACCGCCTTGACGCCAAGCAGGTTGGTGCCCTTCGCCGCCCAGTCGCGCGACGAACCGGCGCCGTATTCGATGCCGCCGAAGATGACGAGCGGGATGCCCGCCGCCTGATACTCCATCGAGGCGTCGTAGATCGAGGTCTGCTTGCCGTCCGGCCCCTTGGTGTAGCCGCCTTCGACTCCGTCCAGCATCTCGTTCTTGATGCGGATATTGGCGAAGGTGCCGCGCATCATGACCTCATGGTTGCCCCGGCGCGAGCCGTAGCTGTTGAAGTCCTTCTGCTGGACCTGACGGTCGGTCAGGTATTTGCCCGCCGGCGTGGTGGATTTGAACGACCCGGCCGGGCTGATGTGGTCGGTGGTGATCATGTCGCCGAGGACCGCCAGCACCCGCGCGTCGCGGATGTTGGAGATCGTGCCGGGGTCTTTCGACATGCCGCGGAAATAGGGCGGGTTCTGGATATAGGTGGAGGTCGGCGGCCAGTCGTAGGTCTCAGATTCCGTGACCTTCACGCCCTGCCACTTGGCATCGCCCTTGAAGACATCGGCATATTTCGCCTGGAAGGCCGCGCGGGTGACGGTCTTTTCGACCAGTTCCGCGATCTCCTGATTGGTCGGCCAGATGTCCTTGAGGTAGACCGGCTTGCCGTCCTTCGACGTGCCCAAGGGTTCCCTGGTCAGGTCGATGTTCATGTCGCCGGCGATGGCATAGGCGACGACGAGGGGCGGCGAGGCGAGGTAGTTCGCCCGCACGTCCGGGCTGATCCGGCCTTCGAAGTTGCGGTTGCCGGAGAGGACCGAGACCGCGATCAGGTCATTGTCGTTGATCGACTTCGAGATTTCCGGCGCCAAGGGGCCGGAGTTGCCGATGCAGGTGGTGCAGCCATAGCCGACAAGGTCGAAGCCGATGGCGTCGAGATCCTCTTGCAGTCCGGCGGCCTCAAGATATTCGCTGACGACCTGAGACCCCGGCGCGAGCGAGGTCTTGACCCAGGGCTTGCGGTTGAGGCCAAGGGCGCGCGCCTTGCGGGCAACAAGGCCGGCGCCGATCATGACATAGGGGTTTGAGGTGTTGGTGCAGGAGGTGATCGAGGCGATCACGACCGAACCGTCGCGGAGCTTGTAGCTCTGGCCCTCGACGGCGGCGGTCTTCCGCGCATCCTTCGGCGGCGCGATCACGCCGCCCTCATCGGCCATTTCCTTGGCCTCGGCGGAATTGTCGACACCGCGGAAGTCGCAGACGACGTTGTAGAAGCCCTTGGCCGAGCCGGTCAGCGGCGTGTAGTCCTGCGGACGCTTCGGGCCGGAGATCGCCGGAACGATGTCGCCCATGTCGAGATGCAGGGTCGAGGTATAGACCGGATCGTAATCCGCCCCGCGCCACATGCCGTTTTCCTTGGCATAGGCTTCGACCAGCGCGATCCGCGCCTCATCCCGCCCGGTCTGGCTGAGATAGCGCAGCGTCTCGTTGTCGATCGGGAAGAAACCGCAGGTGGCGCCATATTCCGGCGCCATGTTGGCGATGGTGGCGCGGTCGGCGAGCGGCAGGTGGTCAAGCCCTTCGCCGTAGAATTCGACGAACTTGTTGACGACGCCGTGCTTCCTGAGCATCTGCACGACCTTGAGGACAAGGTCCGTCGCCGTGGTGCCTTCCTTCATCCTGCCGGTCAGCTTGAAGCCGACGACCTCGGGGATCAGCATGGAAACCGGCTGGCCGAGCATCGCCGCTTCCGCTTCGATCCCGCCGACCCCCCATCCGAGGACGGCAAGGCCATTGACCATGGTGGTGTGGCTGTCGGTGCCGACGAGCGTATCGGGGTAGGCTACCGTCTCGCCCTTCTGGTCGGTATCTGTCCAGACCGTCTGCGCGAGGTATTCAAGGTTGACCTGATGGCAGATGCCGGTGCCCGGCGGCACCACGCGGAAGTTCTGGAACGCGTTCTGGCCCCATTTCAGGAAGACGTAGCGCTCCATGTTGCGTTCGTATTCCAGATCGACGTTGCGCTGGAAGGCACGCGGATTGCCGAATTCGTCGATCATCACCGAATGGTCGATGACCAGATCAACCGGGTTCAAGGGGTTGATCTTCTGCGGATCGCCGCCAAGCGCCTTGATCCCGTCGCGCATCGCGGCAAGGTCGACAACGGCGGGAACCCCGGTGAAGTCCTGCATCAGGACGCGGGCCGGGCGATAGGCGATCTCGCGCGGGTTCTTGCCGCCCTTGGCGCCCCATTCGGCGAAGGCCTTGATGTCATCGACCGAGACGGTGAAGCCGCCATCCTCGAACCGGAGCATGTTCTCAAGCACGACCTTGAGCGAGGCAGGGAGTTTCGCGAAGGAACCAAGGCCCGCGGCCTCTGCCGCCGGGATCGAGTAATATGCGTAGCTCTTGCCCGCGACGGACAGTGTCCGGCGGGTCTTGGCGGTGTCTTTTCCGGCGACGATGGGCATGGGGTCTCCCTCCTGGAATGCGGGCGCGGGCAGGGCCTCGACCGGGTAATGCCGCAAGCGGCGGCGCCGATCAAGTGCTGCTTCGGTTACAATGTATACTATTGTGTACCGAGTTGTGCAAGACACACCAAAGCACGAACTCTCGCAAAACCTTGATTGGCGCAATGCGATGGGTTTCAGTATGCCCGGGGACGGGACGAAGAACGGAATATCGGAAATGCGGGTAGTTTTTGGCGCGGCACTGGCCGTGTGGCTTGGCGTTGCGGGGGCAGCGATGGCTCAGGATGCAGCGCCCGGCCCGGTGGTGGTCGAGCTTTACACATCGCAGGGCTGTGCCTCCTGTCCGCCCGCCGACGAGACCTTTGCCGGACTGACTGCGCGGCCGGATGTGATCGCCCTGGCGCTTCATGTCGACTACTGGGACTACATCGGCTGGAAGGACAGTTTCGCACAGCCAGCCTTCACCGAACGCCAGCGCGCCTATGCACGGGTCGCCGGGGCACGGACGATCTACACGCCGCAGTTGATCGTCGGTGGCATGGAGCATCTCGTCGGCCTCCGGCCTGCCGAACTTGCGGCGATGATCGCGCGCCACGCTGCGATGCCGGCGAAGGCCGAGATGCAGGCGCTGAGGGAGGGCGGCGCGGTGCGGATCACGGCGTCCCCGGTCGCGCGGTTGCCGAAGGGCGCGGTCGTCCAGATAGTGCGCTACATGCCCGAAGCCACCGTCGAGATTCGCGGTGGCGAGAATGCGGGACGGCAGATCACCTATCGCAACGTCGTCACCGACTGGCGCCGTGTCGCGACCTGGGACGGGGCGACCCCGCTTTCGATGACCGTCGAAGTTGCACCGGGCGACAGCGGCGTCGTAATCCTTCAGGAGCCCGGACCGGGGCCGATCCTCGCGGCGGCCCGGCTACCCTGAGGCGGAGAGAGCGCGGGCGATGATGCCCGGCACCTCGGGAGCGGTGCCTATGGGATCGAGCAGCGCGCCGGTGAACCTCGCCTTTGCCAGCGCAGCGGGCAGGTCGGTTTCGACATGGCCCCAGCGTGCGACGAAGAGCGGCAGGCAGAGCGCACGGTTGCCGGCGCCGCTGGCCATGTCGGCAATCTCCGGCGCCTCCTCGATGAAGCCGCAGCGGATCGCGGCAAAGGCATGGGTCTGGCCGATGGCGCGCGCGGTCAGTTCCGCCGCCTCGCGCGGGTAGGGGCTTCGGCCCGATCCGTGGGCGGCGAGGATCAGCGTGGTTTCCTCTGTCGCCCAGCCGCGTGCCATTGCCGCTGTCACGGCTGTCTCCGCGACAAGTTCCAGCGTGTCGGGCTGAAGTCCGAAGGGCGTCGTCACGCGCGGCGAGTTTGCCCCGGCGCGGGCGAGGCGGTCGGGCAAGGCGGTCCGGATGAACCAGCCATCGGCCATGAAGAACGGAAAGACGAGGGGCGCATCGAGGCCCGCGACCGCCCGGTCAAGCGCCCCCGGCGCGGCGAGTGTCGCCGAACGGACCGTCCAGTCCGGCAGATGCGCCGCCACCCTGGCGGCCAGGGCGGCGATCTCGGCCTCTGCCGGGCCGGGGTCCGAGGGCTGGCCATGGGCGACGATGAGGGCGGAGCGCGTCATGACCTGAAGGTAGCGCCGCCGTTCAGGAAGGCAATGGCGGCGGGCGCCGGTTCGGCCAGTCGGTCGCGCGGTGCCATGCCGCGCCGATGGCAAGAAGCCGCGCGTCCGATCCCTGCGGGCCGAAGATCTGCATCCCCATCGGCAGGCCTGCCGCGCCAAACCCGGCCGGCACGGCGAGGCTCGGCAGGCCGATCAGGCTGACCGGCACGACGACTTCCATCCAGCGGTGATAGGTGTCCATCTTTCTGCCGTTGATCGCCTCGGGCCAGCGCCACTCCACCGGAAAGGGCCAGACCTGCGCCGAGGGCAGGACGAGCGCGTCATACTGTCGGAAAAGTTTCGCGGCCCGCGCGAACCAGCGCGAGCGGATCTCGCTCGCCGCATAGACGGCGGCGGCGGAAAGGCCCGCGCCCTGTTCGACCTCCCACCGGGTTTCCGGCTTCAGGAGGGCGCGCTTTTCTGGGTCGTCATAAAGCGCCTTCTTCGACCCGGCATTCAGCATGGCGCGGAGCGTGGTCCATGAGGTCCAGAGCTGTTCGGCGGAGAAAGGCGGGGGCAGGGGTTCCACCCGCGCGCCGAGGTCTTCAAGCGTCCGAAGCCCGTCCTCGCACAGTTCCGCAATGCCGGGTTCCAGCGGATAGGCTCCGCCCCAGTCGCCAAGCCAGCCGATGCGAAGGCCCTTCATGTCCGCCGGTTCCAGCCGCTCCGGCAGGGCATCGGCGCGGTTGAAGGGCACCTTGGCGCTTGGCCCGGCAAGAACGCGGAGGAGGAGGAGAAGGTCTGCGGGGTTCCGCGCCATCGGCCCGTCGGTGGCGACAGTGGCGAAATGGGTGTCGCCGACCGCATCCTGCGGCACGAGGCCCCAGGTCGGCCTCAGCCCATAGACGTTGCAGAAGGCGGCGGGGTTCCTGAGCGACCCCATCATGTCCGACCCATCCGCGACCGGCACCATCCGCGCGGCCAGCGCCGCCGCCGCTCCGCCCGACGATCCGCCGGCGCTGCGGGAAAGGTCATAGGGGTTGCGGGTGACGCCATGCACCGGGTTGAAGCTATGCGAGCCATGGCCCCATTCCGGCGTGTTGGTCTTGCCGATGAAGATCGCACCCGCCGCCCGCATCCGGTCGGCGATGAGGTCGTCGGCGGGCGGCACATGATCGGCATAGAGCGGCGAGCCGTAGGTCGTGCGAAGGCCCTTCGTCGCCACAAGGTCCTTGACGGCGATCGGCAGGCCGTGGAGCGGGCCACGCGTCACAGCCCTGTCGGCGGCCTCCGCCTCGGCCAGAAGCTCGGCGCGCGGGCGGAGCGAGACGATGGCGTTGATCGCCGGATTGGCGGCCTCGATCCGGTCGAGAAAGGCCTCCATCACCGAACGCGCCGGGATCGTCCCGTCGCGAAGGTCACGGGCAAGCTCGGTGGCGGACCGGTTCGTCAGTTCCATGCCATCACCGGGCGAAGTGCCGACCAGGGCGCTGCGGCCTCGACTTCGGCGGAAAGCGCCATCAACTCCTCGTCCGCGCCGAAGGGGGCGGCGAGGTGGATGCCGATGGGCAGGCCCTCAGCCGACATGCCCAAGGGCAGCGACACGGCGGGCTGGCCGGAGGCGTTGAAGGCGGCGCAGAAGGGCGAGTAGTCGAAGATCATGCCCTCGCCCATGCGGTAGTTCACGTAGTCCGCGCCCTTGTGAGTGAAACGCCCGACCCTGGCAGGCGGCTCGGCCAACGTCGCGGTCAGGAGCACGTCCCAGCCGCCGTCGAAAAAGCCTGCCATTTCGCGGCCATAGGCATGGATCTTGCCGACCGAGTCGAGATAGTCCGCGCCCGAGATGGTCTTGGCGTAATCCATCGCCGAAAGGCTCAGGTCCTCCACATCGCCGGGCGCAAGATCGCGGCCCTTCGCGGCCAGCGCTTTGCGGATGCCAAGGGCGGTGCCGCAGGCGACGATCTTCGTCCAGGCGGCCATCATGCCGGAGGTATCCGCCGTCGGTCGCGCCGGTTCCACCTTGTGGCCGAGGCTTTCCAGAAGCCGCGCCGCATCAAGCACCGCCGCCCGGCAATCGGCATGGATCGGTGCTCCGGTGAGCGTGGTGTCGCAAAGGGCGATCCGCAGTCGCCGGGGCGGGCGGGCGATGGCGGCGCGGAAACCTTCCTGTAGCGGAGGCGCCCAGTAGGGCGCACCGGAATCGGCACCCGAGCAGGCATCGAGAAGCACGGCGCTGTCGCGCACCGAATGGGTGAGAAAGCCGTCGATCGCCATGCCGCCCCAGCCCTCGCCGGCGTCAGGTCCGTCCGGCAACCGCGCCCGCGTCGGCTTCATCCCGAAAAGCCCGCAGGACGACGCCGGGATGCGCACCGATCCGCCACCGTCCGAGCCATGGGCAGCTGGCACGATCCCGGCAGCAACGGCGGCACCCGATCCGCCAGACGATCCGCCCGGCGTATGGTCAAGGTTCCATGGGTTGCGCGTCGGCCCGCCGTAGACGGCAGCCTCGGTCGCGGCACCTATGCCGCCTTCGGGGGCGGT
Source organism: Pseudomonadota bacterium (assembly GCA_020161655.1). Taxonomy (GTDB): domain Bacteria; phylum Pseudomonadota; class Alphaproteobacteria; order Rhodobacterales; family Rhodobacteraceae; genus Albidovulum. Next base: position 98,271 of record JAIUPC010000019.1, on the reverse strand, counting down.
GGTGCGGCCGAAGGTCACGACGCCGGTTGAGCGGATTCGCTCGAAGATCGCGCTGTTGCGCGGCCAGCGGGTATTGGCAAGAAGACGCGAGCCATTGTGGCCGGGGAAATCCACCGCCTCGCAGCCGAGGTCCTTGAGAAGGAAGGGCACGCCGCGAAGCGGACCTTCGGGCAGGCCTTTCGCGATGGCTTCGCGCGCCTTCTCCTCCTGCACCAGCACCACCGCATTCAGGCGCGGATTGCGCCGCACCACCCGGTCGAGCGCCTCAACCAGAAGCTCCGCCGCGCTCACATCCCCGCGCGCGACCGCCTCGGCCATCGCCGTTGCATCCCAGCTATCGTATTCTGCAATCATCCCTGCCGCCTTTGGTTGTGGCCCAGGAGAGTAAGGCACAGCCGCAAGGCAACAGCAATCGGGCCTGCGGCCCTTGCAGCCCCCGGTGCGCGCTACTAAGACTCTGGCAAGGATCGGTGCATAAGCATCGCCCCCGGGATCAGCGACAGGCGGACGAGCATGAAAGACCCTTATGACATCTACATGAACACCCTCGTGCCGATGGTGGTCGAACAGACCTCGCGCGGGGAACGGGCCTATGACATCTATTCGCGGCTTCTGAAGGAACGGATCATCTTCCTCGCTGGCCCCGTGCATGACGGGCTGTCGACGCTGATCTGCGCCCAGCTTCTGTTCCTTGAGGCGGAAAATCCGTCGAAGGAAATCGCCATGTACATCAACTCGCCCGGCGGCGTGGTGACGAGCGGTTTGTCGATCTACGACACGATGCAGTACATCCGGCCGAAGGTGTCGACGCTGGTGATCGGCCAGGCGGCCTCGATGGGCTCGCTGTTGCTGACCGCCGGCGAAAAGGGCATGCGCTTCTCGCTGCCGAACAGCCGGATCATGGTACACCAGCCCTCGGGCGGCTATCAGGGCCAGGCGACGGATATCATGATCCACGCGCAGGAGACCCAGAAGCTGAAAGACCGGCTGAACGAGATCTATCACAAGCACACCGGCCAGTCGGTCAAGAAGGTCGAAGCAGCGCTTGAGCGCGACAATTTCATGTCGCCGCAAGAGGCCAAGGACTGGGGGCTGATCGACGAGATTCTCGAAGCAAGGGCCGGCGAGGACAGCAAGTCGTGATCGCGGCCCGGCGTCCTGCCGGGTCGGGTCAGGTTTTTTGGCATTGTGGTGATTGGGGGGCTGCCCTAATCTTGTCGAAAATGACAGCCACAACAAGCGGGTGTTGACGCGCGCGGAAGGCGTGCGGTTCGCAGAGGATGACGATGGCAACGAATTCAGGCGGCGACAGCAAGAACACGCTCTACTGCTCTTTCTGCGGCAAGAGCCAGCATGAGGTGCGCAAGCTGATCGCGGGGCCGACCGTGTTCATCTGTGATGAATGCGTCGAGCTTTGCATGGACATCATCCGGGAGGAGACGAAAACCTCCGGGCTCAAATCCTCAGACGGCGTGCCGACGCCGCGCGACATCTGCAAGGTGCTGGACGATTACGTCATCGGCCAGGAACATGCCAAGCGCGTGCTCTCGGTCGCAGTCCACAACCATTACAAGCGGCTGAACCATGCCTCGAAATCGGCGGATATCGAGCTTGCGAAGTCGAACATCCTGCTCATTGGCCCGACCGGCTGCGGCAAGACGCTTCTGGCGCAGACGCTGGCCCGCATCCTCGACGTGCCCTTCACCATGGCCGACGCGACGACGCTGACCGAGGCGGGCTACGTTGGCGAGGATGTGGAAAACATCATCCTGAAGCTGTTGCAGGCGTCCGAATACAATGTCGAGCGTGCGCAGCGCGGCATCGTCTACATCGACGAGGTCGACAAGATCACGCGGAAGTCCGACAACCCCTCGATCACCCGCGACGTGTCGGGCGAGGGCGTGCAGCAGGCGCTTCTGAAGATCATGGAAGGCACCGTGGCTTCGGTCCCGCCGCAGGGCGGACGCAAGCATCCGCAGCAGGAATTCCTGCAGGTGGACACGACGAACATCCTCTTCATCTGCGGCGGCGCCTTCTCGGGCCTTGAGAAGATCATCGCGATGCGCGGCAAGGGGTCGGGCATCGGCTTTGGCGCCGAGGTCAAGGACCCGGATTCGCGCGGCGTGGGCGAGCTCTTCAAGGAGCTTGAGCCGGAAGACCTGCTGAAATTCGGCCTGATCCCGGAATTCGTCGGCCGCCTGCCGGTCATCGCCACGCTGACCGATCTTGACGAAGACGCGCTGGTCACGATCCTGACCGAGCCGAAGAATGCGCTGGTGAAGCAGTATCAGCGCTTGTTCGATCTTGAGGATGTGAAGCTGACCTTCACCACCGACGCGCTTTCGGCGATCGCCAAGCGCGCGATCAAAAGGAAGACCGGCGCACGGGGGCTTCGCTCGATCATGGAGGACATCCTCCTCGACACGATGTTCGAACTCCCCGGCCTGACCTCGGTCGAGGAAGTCGTGGTGAACGAGGAAGCGGTGGACAACGGCGCCAAGCCCCTGTTGATCCACGCCGACACCAAGGCAGAGAAGACGGCCAGCGCGGGCTGATCCGCCTCAGCCTCGGAATTGTATGGCGCGCACCCGCAAGGCTGCGCGCCATTTCTTTTCCCGGCAGAGGATGGACTGAAACAGCGCCCGCCGTTGCCTCTGGACCTCTGCGACCCCTGCGCTATAAGGGGGCAGGATTGCCCGGAGGTTGACCGATGAAATTCCTGTTGCGCTTCTTCACCTGGTGGAACAGCGAGACTTTCGGGACCCAGCTCTGGACTTGGCGCAAGGGCCAGCGCGTGGGCGAGGATGACCTTGGCAACGTCTTTTACCAGACCCGCGACGGCAAGCGCCGCTGGGTGATCTACAACGGTGAGATCGAAGCCTCGAAGATCAATCCCGAATGGCACGGCTGGCTGCATTTCACCTGGGATGAGCCGCCGACCAAGATCGCGCTGAAGCGCAAGGCCTGGGAAAAGGCGCATCAGGAAAACCTGACCGGCACCGCGCTGGCCTATGCACCGGCGGGGTCGCTGCGCCAGCCGAAGCCCGCCGACCGGCGCGACTACGAGGCCTGGAGCCCGGAATAATGAGTGAGTCCGTCACCGAGATTCTGACCGGCGCGGGCGTCCTCGCCGTTGCCGCCGGCTTCCTGTTCTACGCAGCGGGCGGCACCGGCCTTGCCGGGGGCGGCGACAGCTATCCCCTGACGGCAAGCTTCCGCTCGGTCGAGGGCATCACTGTCGGCACCGATGTGCGCATGTCGGGCGTCAAGGTCGGCTCCGTCACCGGCCTCGCGCTCAATCCGCAGAGCTTCTTTGCCGACGCGACGATCAGTGTCCGCAAGGACATCGTGGTTCCCGACGACAGCACGATCATCGTGGCCTCCGAGGGTCTTCTCGGCGGCGCCTTCGTCGAGATCCAGCCCGGCGGCAGCCCCGCCAATCTGGAACCGGGGGCGGAGATCGAGGATACCCAAGGTGCGGTCAGCGTCATCTCGCTTCTGATGAAATTCGTCGGCGGTGGCCAGTCCGACGAGACGGCGACGGAATGAGGGCGGCGCTCGCCTTTGCGGCGGGCCTTCTGGCCTCAGCCGGCGGCCTCTCGGCTCAGCAGGTGGCAAGTGCGCCGGGCGCGGTTCTCAGGGCGCTCGACAAGACTTCCGGCCTGACCGAGGACATCGAGGTTGCCGCCGGCACATCGGTCGCCTTCGGGCGGATCACCGTGGCGGTGTCCGACTGCCGCTATCCGGTCGACGATCCTTCCTCGAACGCCTTCGCGCATCTCACCATCACGCATGGCAACAGCGAAACGCCGGAGTTCGACGGCTGGATGGTGGCGCAAAGCCCGGCGCTGTCGGCACTGGACGACCCGCGCTATGACGTCTGGCTTCTGCGCTGCATGAGCAGCTGAGGCAGCGGCGTTTCCGGCAGCGTGAAATCGGCATCGAGCGGCAGGGCCGCGGCCAGCCGCTTGCGGTACTCCGCGCGCGGAATCTCGACGGCGCCGAGCGAGGCGAGATGCGGCGTCAGGAACTGCGTATCGAAAAGCCGGAAGCCGCCTTGCGTCAGCCGGTCCACAAGATAGGCCAACGCGATCTTCGACGTATCCGGGCGTGCCGAAAACATGCTTTCACCGAAATAGGCGGCGCCGAGGCTGATGCCGAAGACGCCACCGGTCAGCTCCCCGTCCTGCCAGACTTCGAGGCTGTGGGCGTGACCCATGGCGTGGATTTCGTCGTAAAGCGCGAAGAGCGGCGCGTTGATCCAGGTCTCGGGCCGGGCGGCGCAGCGCTGGACGACCTCCATGAAGGCCGAATTTGTTCGAATAGTGTAATTTCTTCGCAGGACCGCCTGCCTAAGGCTCCGCGAAATGTGGAAATTGTCCAGTTCGAAAATGCCACGCCGCTGTGGGTCGACCCAATGCAGGGTCTCAGTGTCGCGCGCCTCGGCCATCGGGAAGATGCCCTTGGCGTAGCCGGTCAGCATGAGCTCCGGGGTCAGCATCCCTGACCCCGGTGTAACATGATCCTCAACCGAAGCGCGCCGACAGCCACTTTTCCAGCCAGTGGATGGAATAGCTGCCGGACTGGATGTCCGGCTCGTCGAGAAGCGCGTGGAAGAGCGGAACCGTGGTGTCGATCCCGTCCACGATCAACTCGCCCAAGGCCCGCTTCAGCCGTGCCAGCGCCTCGGGCCGGTCGCGGCCGTGGACGATGAGCTTGCCGATCAGGCTGTCGTAATAGGGCGGGATCGAATAGCCGTCATAAAGCGCGGAATCGATCCTGACGCCAAGCCCGCCCGGTGCGTGGTACTGGGTGATCTTGCCGGGGCAGGGCGCGAAGTTCGGCAGCCGTTCGGCGTTGATCCGGACCTCGATCGAATGGCCGCGGATCTTCAGCTTCTCTTGCGTGAACTCCATCGGCAGGCCGGCGGCGACGCGGATCTGTTCGCGCACGAGGTCGACGCCGAAGATGGCTTCGGTCACCGGATGTTCGACCTGAAGCCGGGTGTTCATCTCGATGAAGAAGAACTCGCCATCCTCGAAAAGGAACTCGATCGTGCCGGCGCCGATGTAGTTGATCTTCGCCACCGCGTCGGCGCAGATCTTGCCGATCTTTGCCCGTTGTTCCGGCGTGATGACCGGGCCGGGCGCTTCTTCCAGCACCTTCTGGTGGCGGCGCTGCAAGGAACAGTCGCGTTCGCCCAAATGGACCGCCTTGCCCTTGCCGTCGCCGAAGACCTGGATCTCGATGTGACGCGGCTTCTGGAGATACTTCTCCATATAGACCTCGTCATTGCCGAAGGCGGCCTTGGCCTCGCTCCGCGCTGTGCGGAAGGCGATCTCCAGCTCGCTCTCGTCGCGGGCCACCTTCATGCCGCGCCCGCCGCCGCCGGCGGTGGCCTTGATGATGACCGGATAGCCGATTTCCTTCGCTACCACCTTGGCGCTGCCGAAATCCGGCACGCCGCCGTCGGAACCGGGAACCACCGGAATCCCGAGGCTTTTCGCGGTCTCCTTGGCGGTGATCTTGTCGCCCATGATGCGGATATGTTCCGCTGTCGGGCCGATGAACGTGATGCCGTGGTCTTCCAGCGCCTGCACGAAGTTGGCGTTTTCCGAAAGAAAGCCGTAGCCGGGGTGGATCGCCTCGGCGCCGGTGATCTCGCAGGCCGAGATGATGGCGGGGATCGAAAGATAGCTTTGGGCCGAGGGGTTCGGCCCGATGCAGACGCTTTCGTCGGCCATCCGCACATGCATGGCGTCGGCATCCGCCGTCGAATGCACCGCGACCGAGAGGATGCCCATCTCGCGGCAGGCGCGGACGACCCGAAGGGCGATCTCGCCGCGGTTGGCGATCAGGATTTTCTGGAACATCTCGCCCTCACTCGATGATGAGAAGCGGCGCGCCGTATTCCACGGGGCTGCCATCCTCGACCAGGATGCGCTTCACCGTCCCGGCCCGGGGCGCGGGGATGTGGTTCATGGTCTTCATCGCCTCGACGATAAGGACGGTCTGGCCTTCCTTCACGGTGGCGCCGATGCTGATGAAGGGATCCGCACCCGGTTCGGCCGAAAGGTAGACCGTGCCGACCATGGGCGAGGTGACGGCGCCGGGATGCTTGGCCGGATCACTGTCTGTTGCCACCGGAGCGGCGGCTGCCGGGGCCGCCGGCGCTGCGGAGGCTGCGGGTGCTGCAGGGGCCGCCGGCGCCGCCGGTGCCGCAACGACGGGGGCGTATTTCGTCACCCGGACGTTCAGGCTGTCATGCTCGCCATATTCGCGCTTCACGCTCAATTCGGCGAGGCCGCTCTTGTTCAGAAGTTCGGCCAGAGCCTCGATGAAGGCCACGTCGCTGTCATGCTGGGGTTTGGTCATTCCGTCCTCGGCGTTCTTGGTTGCCATCCGTCTTTACCTGCGGATCTCGGCCTGTCCCTTCGGCTTATACGCGGTAGGAAGCGATGAGGAAAGAAGCGAAAAGCGGCCTCGATTCAATGCGGCACCGGCATGTGATGCGGTCCATAAATTTACCAGTTGATAAAAAATGGAATCGGGTGCAGCCTTTCCCCAACGACAAGCCAGGGAGGCGCAATTGACTCATTCACCCCTGACGCCCGGCATCGCCGCAGGGCGGCTTGCGGCCGAGGTTCTGGCCGAGAATTTTTCCGACATCGCCCCACGGCTTGAGCCGCATGAGGCGCGAGTGGCTTCGGATCGCTGCTATTTCTGCCACGATGCGCCCTGCATGACGGCCTGTCCGACCTCGATCGACATTCCGCTCTTCATCCGCCAGATCTCCACCGGCACGCCGGAGGCGGCGGCGAAGACGATCTTTTCGCAGAACATCCTCGGCGGCATGTGCGCCCGCGTCTGCCCGACCGAACAGCTTTGCGAAGAGGTCTGCGTGCGCGAGGTGGCGGAAGGCAAACCGGTCGAGATCGGGCGCCTCCAGCGCTTCGCCACCGACACGCTGATGGCGAAGGGCGTCCATCCCTTCGTCCGCGCCAAGGCGACCGGCAAGACGGTTGCCGTTGTCGGCGCCGGGCCGGCGGGCCTCGCGGCGGCGCACCGGCTGGCGATGAAGGGCAATGACGTTGTGGTCTATGATGCGAGGAAGAAGGCCGGCGGCCTTAACGAATACGGCATCGCCAGCTACAAGGCCCCGGGGGATTTCGCCGCCGAAGAGGTGGCCTGGCTTCTGAAGATCGGCGGAATACGGGTCGAGACGGGCAAGGCCATCGGCAAGGGGCTGACGCTCGACGGTCTGCGCAAGGACCATGACGCCGTGGTGCTGGCGATCGGTCTGGCCGGCGTGAATGCGCTGCGGGCGGAAGGCGAGGCGCTGGATAACGTGCTCAACGCTGTCGATTTCATCGCCGACCTCAGGCAGGAAGGCGACAAGGCCCGGCTGAATGTCGGTCGCGACGTGGTGGTGATTGGCGGCGGCATGACGGCGGTGGATGCCGCCGTGCAGTCGAAACTTCTCGGCGCCGAAAACGTCACTATCGTCTACCGCCGCGATCAGGCGCAGATGAGCGCCTCGGACTACGAACAGGAACACGCTTCCTCAGTCGGCGTCCGCATCATCCACAATGCGGCCCCGGTGAAGGTCCATGGCAATGGCGGTGTGGCCGAGGTCGAGTTCGCCTATACGGAAAGCGGCCCCGATGGGCTGAAGCTGAAGGATGAGACCTTCCGCGTAAGGGCCGACCAGGTGATGAAGGCCATCGGCCAGACGCTGACGGGCACACCCGAAGGGCTGAAGATCGAGGGTGGCAAGATCGCCGTGGACGGCGCGGGCCGCACGTCGATCAAGGGCGTCTGGGCGGCCGGCGACTGTGCCTCGGGCGGCGAGGACCTGACCGTCACCGCCGTCGCCGAAGGCCGCGATGCGGCAGAGGATATTCATGCGAGCCTGATGGGGGCGGCGGGCTGAGGCCCGCCCTACGGGAGGAACATCAATGGCAAATCTGACCACCAACTTCATCGGCATCAAAAGCCCGAACCCCTTCTGGCTGGCCTCGGCCCCGCCGACGGACAAGGAATACAACGTCCGGCGCGCCTACGAGGCGGGCTGGGGCGGGGTCGTCTGGAAGACGCTCGGTTCCGAAGGGCCGCCCGTCGTCAACGTCAACGGCCCGCGCTACGGTGCCATCTGGGGCGCGGACCGCAGGCTTCTCGGCCTCAACAACATCGAGCTTATCACCGACCGTCCGCTTGAGGTGAACCTGCGCGAGATCAAGTCCGTGAAGCGCGACTACAAGGATCGGGCGCTGATCATCTCGCTGATGGTGCCCTGCGACGAGGAAAGCTGGAAGGCGATCCTGAAAGCCATAGAGGATACCGAAGCCGACGGGGTGGAACTTAACTTCGGCTGCCCGCACGGGATGAGCGAGCGGGGCATGGGCTCTGCCGTCGGTCAGGTGCCGGAGTATATCGAGATGGTGACGCGCTGGGTGAAGCAGCACAGCCGGATGCCCTGCATCGTCAAACTGACGCCCAACATCACCGATGTGAGGAAACCGGCGGAAGCGGCAAAGCGAGGTGGCGCCGATGCGGTCAGCCTCATCAACACCATCAATTCGATCACCTCGGTCAATCTCGACGACTTCGCGCCGGAACCGACCATCGACGGCAAGGGTGCGCATGGCGGCTATTGCGGCCCGGCGGTGAAGCCCATTGCGCTTTCGATGGTGTCCGAGATCGCGCGCGGTGCGGCCACCCGTGGCATGCCCATCTCCGGCATCGGCGGCGTGACGACATGGCGCGATGCTGCGGAGTTCATGGCGCTTGGCTGCGGCAATGTGCAGGTCTGCACCGCCGCCATGACCTACGGCTTCAAGGTCGTGCAGGAGATGATTTCTGGCCTGTCGGAATACATGGACCAGAAGGGGTTCACCGATACGTCTGAGATCGTTGGCCGCGCGGTGCCGAATGTCACCGACTGGAACCAGCTCAACCTCAACTACGTGACCAAGGCCCAGATCGACCAGGACCTCTGCATCAAATGCGGCCGCTGCTATGCCGCCTGCGAGGATACCAGCCATCAGGCCATCGCCATGTCCGCCAACCGGACCTTCACGGTGAAGGATGACGAATGCGTCGCCTGCAACCTCTGCATCGACGTCTGCCCGGTCGAAAGCTGCATCACCATGCGGCCCCTGGCGAAAGGCGAGGTTGATCCCCGGACGGGCAAGACCGTCGGCGACTATGCCAACTGGACGACCCATCCCAATAACCCGATGGCGCAGGCCGCCGAATAGGCCCGCGCCAAAGCCAACTGGGGCGCGGGTTGAACCGGCCCGCGCCCGAATACCCGCCCCGACGATCCCTCCCTGGCGTCGGGGCGGTCCTTTGTCAGGGGGCGAGGAGCTTGCGGAACAAGGTGTCTAGGAAGGCGTCGGCCTCGGCGAAGGGATCGTGGCCTTCGCCCAGAACCGCGCGCACCTGTACGTCGAAATCGGCGTAATGCTGGGTCAGCGCCCAGATCGAGAAGATGAGGTGATGCGGCGGCAAGGGGGCAATGCGCCCCGCATCCGCCCATAGCTTCAGGACCGCGGCCTTTTCATCGACAAGCTCCTTCAGCTCGCCCGCAAGGGCCGCCATGATCCGCGGCGCGCCTTGCAGGATCTCATTGGCGAAGAGCCGGCTTTCGCGGGGGTATAGCCGGCTGATCTCAAGCTTGCGGTGGACATAGGCGATGATCTCGGCCACCGGGTCGCCCTCGGGGTCGAGCGCGCGCAAGGGGTCGAGCCAGGTATCGAGAAGGCCGGCCAGAAGCTCCGCATGGATCGCATCCTTGGAGCCGAAGTAGTAAAGCATGTTCGGCTTTGAGAGGCCCGCGACCTCGGCGATCTGGTCAAGCGTGGAACCCCGGAACCCGAAGGTCGAAAAGACCTCAAGTGCGGCGGTAAGGATCGCCTCGCGGTTGCGGGCCTGAATGCGTGTCGTGCGCGTCTTTTGCTGCCCCGCTGCCATTCTGTCCCTCCGGCCTTCCTTGCGGTCAGTGTGCGCAATTTCTACCAGATGGTCAAATCGCCAGATGGTACTGGTCGTCAGGCGATTGCCGCGACGGGTTCGGGCGGAACCCGGCCCTCGGGCGACAGGCTCGACGGCAATGGGCGCAAAGGCTGCGCCACGGCCTCGACGATGAAGTAGGCGCGCCTGCCTTCGGCGAAGTCGCGGTAGATCCAGCTTTCCCGCGTCCCGGCCCAGAGCCGCGCCAGCCGCCTTGTGCCGATGGGAAACCGCGCGTCGATCTCGCGCCTGCGCCGCGCATCGTCGGCATCGAGCCCGTGGAGGACGCGCGAGGTGACATCCTCGATGCGGATATCGCCGAAGCCCGCCCCGGCGAGGGTCAGTGCCAAGGTCCCCAGCGCCTCGGCCGGGTGGCGGCGGGGCGGCGTGAAATCGGCCAGAAGAAGCTTGCCGCCGGGCCGGAGCACGCGGTGGGCCTGCCGGAAGAAGCCCGGCTGGTCTCGGTAGCAATGCGCGCTTTCGACATTCGTCACCGCGTCGAACTCGGCATTGCCGAAGGGCAGGGCGGCGGCATCGGCCTGAACGAACCTCAGGCCCGGAATGGCGCCATGAACCCGCCTGCAGAAGGCGATGGCCTGCCCCGCCACGTCGCAGCCTACGGTTTCACGTGGCCCAAAATGCCGATGAATATGCGCGGCCCCGCCGCCCCGACCGCTGCCGATGTCAAGGACCCGCTGCCCCATCAGCTGCGCCCGCCCTGCGACGGCATGGTAAAGCCAGGCCGAATAGCGTTCAGCCCCGGCGAGGGTGGTTTCACCCGCCGCCTCGGCCGCTGGATCGGCATAGCCGTAGTTCATGAACACCAGATCGGTGTCATTTCGGCAGAGCCACCCGATCAGCTCATACAGAGCTTTTGCCCGTGCGCCGTGAAATACTTGACGCTCACGCAGGCGGTAATATGCCGGACGCACGAAAAATCCTGTCCCCTGTCTTCCGACGCAAGGTTGTTACTTTGAAGGGCGTCGGTCAACTTGTCTCTTTGTCAGGTCAGACGGGAGTGGCGTCCGCGCCGATCCCGCGCAGGATGATCTCTTTCACGCTGTCCTTGGCGGCCTTCCACTGCTTCTCGCTCAAGGGCTTGCCGTCGTTCAGCGTCTCGATCTGGTGGCCGAAGTCGGCGTAATGCTGGGTCGTGGCCCAGATCATGTAAAGAAGGTGCCGGGGATCGACCGGGGCGAGGCGACCCTCGTCGATCCAGCGCTGGATCGCGGCGATGCGGCCCGCCGTCCATTCGCGGAGCGTGGTTTCCAGATAGTCCTGGATCACCGGCGCGCCATGCATGACCTCTGACGCCCAGACCTTCGACCCGAAAGGATGGCGGCGCGAAATATCCATCTTCGCGTCGATATAGGCGCCGATGCCCTCGACCGGGCCGGGGGCGTTGTCGAAGGTGTCGGCAGCGTGAAGCCAGATCTCGAAGATGCGGGCGACGACCTTGCGGTAAAGCTCTTCCTTGGTGGCGAAGTAGTAATGGAGATTGGCTTTCGGCAGCCCCGCCATGTCGGCAATGAGCTGCATCGTCGCGCCACCGAACCCGGCCTCAGCGAAGACTTTCTCGGCAGCTTCCAAGATCGCCTGCTCATTCTGGCGGCGGGTCTGAAGCCTTTTCGTCGGTCGGTCTGATGCTGTCATCCGTGCCGAGAATTCCGTTGACCCATGGGGCGGGCTGTGATGCTGTCAACCCTGACCATACGGTCAGAAAACGAGTCGCCGCAAGGGGCAATGGCCCCTGTGACGGACGACCGGGGAGATGGAAGATGACCGCACTCGGCGACAACGTCCGCATCGATTCCGCGCGTCTCTGGGACAGTCTCATGGAAATGGCGAAGATCGGGCCGGGCGTGGCGGGTGGCAACAACCGCCAGACGCTGACCGATAGCGATGCCGAGGGCAGGGCGCTCTTCAAGGGCTGGTGCGATGCGGCGGGGCTTTCCATGGGCGTCGACACCATGGGCAACATGTTCGCCACGCGGGCCGGCACCGACCCCAAGGCGCTGCCGGTCTATATCGGCTCCCATCTCGATACCCAGCCGACGGGCGGCAAGTATGACGGTGTGCTCGGCGTGCTGGCGGGGCTTGAGGTCGTGCGCACCATGAACGATCTCGGGATCAGGACGAAGCATCCCGTTGTCGTGACGAACTGGACCAACGAGGAGGGCGCGCGGTTTGCCCCCGCCATGCTCGCGTCGGGCGTCTTCGCCGGCATCCATACCGAGGATTACGCCAAGGCGCGCACCGACCTTGATGGCAAGGTCTTCGGTGCGGAACTGGAACGGATCGGCTGGGTTGGCGACGAAAAGGTCGGCGCAAGGCAGATGCATGCGATGTTCGAATATCACATCGAACAGGGCCCGATCCTTGAGGCCGAGGGCAAGGATATCGGCGTCGTCACCCATGGCCAGGGCCTCTGGTGGCTGGAAATCACGCTGACGGGGAAAGAGGCACACACCGGCTCCACGCCGATGTCGATGCGGGTGAACGCGAGCCTTGGCCTCGGGCGCATCCTTGAGCGCGTCCAGCAGATCGCCATGGCGCATCAGCCGAATGCCGTGGGTGGCGTCGGCCAGATCAAAGTTTCGCCCAACAGCCGCAACGTGCTGCCGGGCAAGGTGGTGTTCACCGTCGATATCCGCTCGCCCGAGCAGGCCAAGCTCGACACCATGCGGGGCGAGGTCGAGCGGGCGGCGCATGCGGTGGCGGCGGAGCTGGGATTGGGCTGCGAGATCGAGGCGGTCGGGCATTTCGATCCGGTGACATTCGATCCCGCGCTGGTGAAGCGCGTGCGGGGGACGGCCGAACGGCTCGGCCTTTCCCAAATGGACATCATCTCGGGCGCCGGCCACGACGCCTGCTGGATCAACCGGGTGGCGCCCACGGTGATGATCATGTGCCCCTGCGTGGGCGGGCTTTCCCACAACGAGGCCGAGGAGATTTCGCCGGAATGGGCGGCGGCCGGGGCGGACGTGCTCTTCCACGCGGTGGTGGAGACGGCGGAGGTGGTGGGGTGAGTAGTAGACGACTGACAATGGCCGAGAGGGCATCTCTCACGATGTCGGCATTGTCTTTGGTTGTGTCACTTCCGGCAGCTTATTTTGGATGGATGAGCTACCAATTTTCAACGGCGGGACTATCTATAATTATGACTGAAATGGCTGACCTTTACGTAGTTAGGCGTGGAGTGGCGGCGAAATTTAAATATGGTATCGTCAATAACTCTGACCGCGCGGTAGTTGTTACTGACCTAAATCATCTGAGTCTCGTGAGTGATCCGCGTGACGGAAATGCCACGTCTCTGATTTGGGTTAATGGGCAAAAATGGGATCGAGCCCCATTTCAAATCCCCGCCAGAAATACAGCAGTAGTGGAAGCGGTCGATATTCGAACATCTCGGCAACCAGGTTGGCAAGCGCGGATGCAGAAAATAGTTGGAGACTACGATTCGCTAGCTCTATCTGACCCTCGCTCCTATCAACCCGTTTTTCGGTACTTTGAGAACACTTCATGGATTAGTGACATGCTAGGCACTGGCTTCGAGTTCAATGGAAAGAAATCTATTTCTGTAGATCGGGCTGTAATCTCTGAGGTCTATAACGCTGAATGCAATCAAAGCTATATTGGCCTGCCATTTCTCTGTGGACAACTTGAAATAACGACATCTGATGGGCACTCGAAGAAGTCTTTTCCTTATGGGGTTGGATACATGCCACACAATGATCTGTCACCTAACGCGGGCAATTGACATGACCACAGTCATCAAGAACGGCACCATCGTCACCGCCGATCTGACCTACAAGGCGGATGTGCTCATCGACGGCGGGCGGATCACCCATATCGGCGACAACCTTGTCGGCACGAAGATGCTCGACGCCACCGGCTGCTATGTCATGCCGGGCGGGATCGACCCGCATACGCATCTCGAGATGCCCTTCATGGGCACCTATTCCACCGACGATTTCGAATCCGGCACCCGGGCGGCCTTGGCGGGCGGGACCACGATGGTGGTCGATTTCGTGCTGCCGGGGCAGGGGCAGGGCCTGATCGACGCCAAGAAGATGTGGCACAACAAGTCGGGCCGGGCGAATTGCGACTATTCCTACCACATGGCGGTGACCTGGTGGGGCGAGCAGGTCTTTGACGAGATGAAGACGGTGATCGAGCAAGAAGGCATCACCACCTTCAAGCATTTCATGGCCTACAAGGGCGCGCTCATGGTCAATGACGATGAGATGTATGCCTCGTTCCGCCGCCTGGCCGAGCTTGGCGGCATCGCCCTTGTCCATGCCGAGAACGGCGACGTGGTGGCCGAGCTTTCGGCGCGGCTTCTGGCCGAGGGCAATACCGGGCCGGAGGCGCATGCCTATTCCCGCCCCCCGCAGGTCGAGGGCGAAGCGACGAACCGTGCGATCATGATCGCCGACATGGCAGGCGTCCCCTTGTATGTCGTCCATACCTCCTGCGAGGAGGCGCATGAGGCGATCCGCCGGGCGCGGATGCAGGGCAAGCGGGTCTGGGGCGAGCCCTTGATCCAGCACTTGACGCTGGATGAGTCCGAGTATTTCAACAAGGACTGGGACCATGCCGCCCGCCGGGTGATGTCGCCGCCCTTCCGCAACCAGAAGCATCAGGATTCGCTGTGGGCGGGCCTCCAGTCCGGCTCGCTCTCGGTCGTCGCCACCGACCACTGCGCCTTCACCACCGCGCAGAAGCGCTTCGGCGTCGGCGATTTCACCAAGATCCCCAACGGCACGGGGGGCCTCGAGGACCGGATGCCGATGCTCTGGACCCATGGGGTGAATACCGGGCGGCTGACGATGAACGAATTCGTGGCCGTCACATCGACCAACATCGCCAAGATCCTGAACTGCTACCCGAAGAAGGGCGCGGTTCTGGTGGGCGCCGATGCCGACCTCGTGGTCTGGGACCCGGAGAAGGAAAAGACGATCTCTGCCGGCAGCCAGCAATCCGCCATTGATTACAACGTCTTCGAGGGTCAGAAGGTGAAGGGCCTGCCGCGCTATACGCTGACGCGCGGGCAGGTGGCCATCAATGACGGCAAGGTCGAGACACACGAGGGCCATGGCGAGTTTGTCGCCCGCAAGGCCGGGAACGCGGTCAACACGGCGCTCTCCTCCTGGAAGGCGCTGACCTCGCCCCGCCCGGTGACGCGGACCGGCATTCCGGCGACGGGGGTCTGATTGAAAGACACGGGCGCGAGCCTTACTCCGGTGATCGAGGCCAGGGGCGTCGGTCTGACCTTCGAGACCGGCGACGGCCCGGTCCGGGCGCTGACGGATGTGAACCTGACCATCGGCAAGGGCGAGTTCGTGTCCTTCATCGGCCCGTCGGGCTGCGGCAAGACCACCTTCCTGCGCTGCGTGGCGGCGCTTGAGACGCCGACGGCGGGGGTCTTGACCGTCAACGGGATGAGCGCCGAGGAAGCGCGGCAGGCGCGGGCCTACGGCTATGTGTTTCAGGCGGCGGGGCTTTACCCCTGGCGGACGATTGCCGGCAACATCCGGCTTCCGCTTGAAATCATGGGGTTTTCCAAAGCCGAGCAGCAGGAGCGGATCGAGCGGGTGCTGGCGCTCGTCGATCTTCAGGGCTTTGGCAAGAAGTACCCCTGGCAGTTGTCGGGCGGGATGCAGCAGCGCGCCTCCATCGCCCGCGCCTTGGCCTTCGATGCCGATATCCTCCTGATGGACGAGCCCTTCGGCGCCTTGGATGAAATCGTCCGCGACCGACTGAACGAAGAGCTTCTGAAGCTCTGGGCGCGGACGGAAAAGACCATCGGTTTCGTGACCCATTCGATCCCCGAGGCGGTCTATCTTTCGACCCGGATCGTGGTGATGAGCCCCCGTCCGGGGCGGATCACCGATGTGATTGAGTCGACCCTGCCGCGCGAAAGGCCGCTCGACATCCGCGACAGCCGCGAGTTCATCGAGATCGCGCATCGGGTGCGCGAGGGCCTCAGGGCGGGGCATGGCGATGAGGTCTGAGCCGGTGCCGGCATCCGTCCCGCATCCGTATGGCATCCGTCGGGCATCCGTCCCGACAGGCTGTCGGGACGGATGCGGGGGGCTGTCTGCCCCCCGGCCCCCCGAGAGTATTTTGGGACAGAAAGTGGGGGCAGGGTTGTGAAGTCCGTCCTTCCCATCCTCACCGTCCTGCTTGCCATCGTGGCGCTCTGGTACGGGGCGGCGGTGTGGCTCAATTCGACCTGGACCTACGATCAGGCGGCGCGGGCGGGGACGGAGGTTTCCTTCGGGGCGCTCGTGAAGGACACGCTGGCGCAGGAGCGCCCCGTTTTGCCGGCGCCGCATCAGGTGGCGGCGGGGCTTTGGGACGGGGTGTTCGGGCAGGCTGTCAGCTCGAAGCGGAGCCTTGTCTATCACGGCTGGGTGACGCTCTCGGCGACACTTCTGGGGTTTGCCATCGGCACGGTACTTGGCATCGCTCTGGCGGTGGGCATCGTCCACAACCGGGCGATGGACATGAGCGTGATGCCCTGGGCCATCGCCAGCCAGACCATTCCGATCCTTGCCATCGCGCCGATGATCATCGTGGTGATGAATTCGCTCGGGCTTCAGGGGCTGATCCCGAAGTCGATCATCTCGGCTTACCTCTCGTTCTTTCCGGTCGTCGTCGGCATTGTGAAGGGGCTGCGGAGCCCCGATGGGATGCAGTTGGACCTGCTGCGGACCTACAATGCGAGCGCCCGCGATGTGCTTTTGAAGCTGAGGCTGCCCGCTTCGCTGCCCTATCTCTTCGCTTCGCTGAAGGTCGGCGTCGCCGCCTCGCTCGTCGGGGCCATTGTGGGTGAGCTGCCGACCGGGGCGGTGGCGGGGCTTGGGGCGCGGCTCCTCTCCGGCTCCTATTATGGTCAGACCGTGCAGATCTGGGCCGCGCTTTTCGCCGCCGCCATCGTCGCGGCGGGGCTGGTGATGCTGATCGGCTGGGTTGAGCGGGTGACGCTCGGCCGCATGGGGTTGGCGCGATGAGCCGGGCGATCTCCCCCGGCTGGTGGCTGGCCGCGCTGCTGACGGCGGGGGCGGCGCTTCTTGATCTGAGGCTTGCGGCGCTGATGGCGCTCTGGTTCGGGGCCTGGTTTCTCAACGCCTGTCTTGCCGAAGGGCGCGGGTCATTGCCGCGCTGGCTGGTGCCGGCGATCTTCGGGCTGACGCTTCTGGTCCTCTGGGAACTGGCGGTCCGGCTTTTCGCCGTCTCCCCGGTGATCCTGCCGGCGCCTTCGGTCATCGCCGCGCGGATCGGGGCGAGCCTGCCCACGCTCTGGGCGGATTTTGTGCAGACGGCACTCAAGGGCGCGCTCACCGGTTACATCATCGGTTGCGGCGCGGCGGTGGCGACGGCCATCGGCATCGACCGCTCGCCTTTCCTGCAAAAGGGGCTGCTGCCGGTCGGGAATTTCGTCGCCGCCCTCCCCATCGTAGGCATCGCGCCGATCATGGTGATGTGGTTCGGCTTCGACTGGCAGTCGAAGGCGGCGGTCGTGGTCGTCATGGTCTTCTTCCCGGTCCTCGTGAACATGGTGGCGGGGCTGAAGGCGACCGAGCCGATGCAGCGCGACCTGATGGCCACTTACAATGCAAGCTACTGGCAGACGCTCTGGAAGCTTCGCTTTCCGGCGGCCTTGCCCTTTCTCTTCAACGGATTGAAGATCGCCACGACGCTCGCGCTCATCGGAGCTATCGTGGCCGAATTCTTCGGCAGCCCTATCGTGGGCATGGGATTCCGCATCAACGCCTCGATCGGGCAGCTATCGCTCGACATGATCTGGGCAGAGATCGCGGTGGCGGCGGTGGCGGGATCGGCCTTCTACGGTCTCGTGGCGCTGATCGAGAAGCGGGTGACATTCTGGCACCCGTCGCAACGACGTTGAACCGGGCCGGGCAACGGCCCCGAACAGGAGAGGTCAAGATGAAGAAACTGATGATCGGAACGGCCCTTGCGGGGCTGATGGGCTCCGCGGCCTGGGCCGAGGATGTGACGCTGCAACTGAAATGGGTCACGCAGGCCCAGTTCGCGGGCTATTTCGTCGCCAAGGACAAGGGCTTTTACGAGGAAGAGGGGCTGAATGTCACCATCCTTCCGGGTGGCCCGGACGTGGCGCCGACGCAGGTGATTGCAGGCGGCGGCGCCGATGTGGTCGTCGACTGGATGCCTTCGGCTTTGGCCGCACGGGAAAAGGGGCTGGCGCTTGTGAACATCGCCCAGCCCTTCAAATCCTCGGGCATGCAGCTCACCTGCCTGAAGGAATCGGGCGTCGCGACCTCGGCCGATTTCGCGGGCAAGACCCTTGGCGTCTGGTTTGGCGGCAATGAGTATCCGTTCCTGAACTGGATGGGCAAGCTTGGCCTCAAGACCGATGGTTCGCCCGAGGGTGTGACGGTGCTGAAGCAGGGCTTCAACGTCGATCCGCTGCTGCAAAAGCAGGCGGCCTGTATCTCCACCATGACCTACAACGAATACTGGCAGGTCATCGATGCAGGGATCACGGCGGACCAGCTCGTCAACTTCAACTACACCACCGAGGGCGTGGCGACGCTGGAGGACGGGCTTTACGTGATGGGCGACAAGCTCGCCGATCCGGCCTTCGAGGAGAAGATGGTAAAGTTTGTCCGCGCCTCGATGAAGGGCTGGAAATGGGCCGAGGAAAACCCCGATGACGCGGCGATGATCGTCCTTGAGAACGACGATACCGGCGCACAGACCGAAGCCCACCAGAAGCGGATGATGGGCGAGATCGCCAAGCTGACCGCCGGATCGAACGGCGCGCTTGATGAGGCCGATTACCAGCGCACGGTCGATGCGCTG
Source organism: Pseudomonadota bacterium (assembly GCA_020161655.1). GTDB lineage: Bacteria > Pseudomonadota > Alphaproteobacteria > Rhodobacterales > Rhodobacteraceae > Albidovulum. The sequence continues at coordinate 79,404 of JAIUPC010000019.1, read as the reverse complement.
ATGTCGGGCGGTTCGGATGCGGTGATCACCAAGGCCCCGGAGGGCGCCTGGACGCACCAGATCACCGACAAGGCGCTTCAGTAACAATCGGGGCGCGCGGGGGCACAGCCCCGCGCGCCTTTTCCGCTTGCCCTTCCGGGCGGTTCGCGGTCTATCCTCGGGCCAATGACAGACGGGGGACGCGATGCGCGGGACGGGCAGGCTTTTGACGGGAAAGCGGATGGCGCTGGTGGCACTGGTGCTGGTTGCAGGCATGGGCGGCTGCACCCGCAACAAGTTCCCGATCACCGCCTGTGTCGGCGACGAGCCGGCGATCGAGCGCACCAAGGATGTGGCGCCGCCGAACTGCCCCGATACCTGAAGGCGCTAGCTAAGGGCTTTTCTTGACGTGTTAAATCTGTAAATCTCTGCCCTGCATCGCAGGGAGGGTTTTGGGATGGCGCGGTCGGCCCTGACCGGAACGCGGGTGCGCGAGCGGCGGCTCAGGATCGGCATGAAACAGGCTGATCTGGCGCGGTCGTCGGGCATTTCGCCAGCCTATCTGAACCTCATCGAACATAACCGGCGCCGCGTCGGGGCGGCTTTGCTGACGGCCCTCGCCGCCGCCCTTGGAATCGAGGAGGCGGCGCTCGCCGAAGGCGCGGAAAGTGCGCTGATGGAGGGCTTGCGCGAAGCGGCGGCAGGCGCGGCGGGGGCGGAGACCGTGCCGGAGATCGCCCGGATCGAGGAATTCGTCAGCCGCTTTCCGGGCTGGGCGGAGCTTCTTTCCGCCCGGCAGGCGCGCGTCGGTGCCCTGGAACGCGCGGTCGAGGCGCTGAGCGAGCGGATGGCGCATGACCCCTTCCTCTCGGCCTCGCTGCATGAGGTTCTGTCGGCGGCGACCTCGGTGCGCTCGACCGCGGCGATCCTGGCCGAAAGCGAGGATATCGACCCCATTTGGCGTGAGCGCTTCCACGGCAACATCTTCGACGACAGCACCAGGCTCAGCGAGGCGGCACAGGCGCTGGTGACCTTCATGGACACCACCGAGGCCGGCGAGACCGGGCTTTCCTCGCCACAGGAAGAGGTCGAGGCCTGGCTGGCGCGGACGGAGTATCACCTCGCAGCCCTTGAGCGCAGCCATCCGCCGGCAGCCGAGGCGCTGATCGCCGGGGTGCCGGAACTTGCCACCGGTGCCGCGCGGACGCTGGCCCTTGCCCATATCACCCGCTACCGCGCCGATGCGCTGGCGCTGCCACTGGAACCCTTCCAGCGGGCGGTGGCGGAACTGGGGGCCGACCCCGCTGCGCTTTCCGCGCGATTCGGGGTGGCGCCATCCGCGATCTTCCGGCGGCTGGTGACGCTGCCAAAGGCGGCGGCCCCGGCGCTGGGGATGGTCGTCTGTGACGCCTCTGGCGGCGTGACATTTCGCCGGCCGCTGCCGGGCTTTTCGCTGCCGCGTCATGGTGCCGGCTGCCCGCTCTGGCCGCTGTACGAAGTGCTTGCCCGGCCGGCGGTGCTGGTTCGCCTTCCGGTCGAGATGGCCGGCCGCGTCCCGCAGCGCTTCGTCCTGCACGCCTTTGCCGAAACCAGCCATCCGGGCGGCTATGACGGGCCGCAGGTCATCGCGGCGATGATGCTGATCCAGCCCGCCCTGACACCCCGTTCGGGCGGGGAACGGCCGGTCGGCCCCGCCTGCCGCATCTGCCCGCGCGCGGCCTGCGTGGCGCGGCGCGAACCCTCGATCCTGATCGGGTCCGGGGCATGAGATGGATTTTGACGCGAAGGATTCAATCGGTGATAGTGAGCGCCGTCCTTGGGAGCGGACCGCTTGGGGAAGAACGTACTTCTGATCGAGGATGAGCCGCATATCGCGGAGGCGATCCGCTATGTGCTGACCCGTGACGGCTGGCAGGTGGCAAGCCATGCCTATGGCGGCGATGCGATCGAGGTGATCCGCCGTTCGCCGCCCGATGTCCTCGTCCTTGACGTGATGCTGCCGGGCCGGTCGGGGCATGAAATTCTGGCCGACCTCCGCCGCGACCCGGCGTTTTCGGACCTGCCGGTGCTGGTCCTTTCGGCGCGCGGGTTGCAGCACATGCCCGAAGGCGCAACGCGCGTCATGGCCAAGCCCTTCGCCAATGCCGAGATGGTTTCCGCCGTCCGCGCCATTGCCGATGCGCGGGGGGCACGGAAATGACCAAGCGGCCCGCGCCGGTTTTCCTCGCCCGGAAAAGCTATCGGCGGCGGCGGATGACGGATGCCGCGCGGCTTTTGCCGATTGTCGGGGTGTTCCTCATCCTCCTGCCGATCCTCTGGCAGCCGGCATCGACGCCGGCGCCCGATACCGGCTACGGCGTCGCCTATCTTTTCATCGTCTGGACGCTGCTGATCCTTGCCGCGCGGGTCATAAGCCATTTCGCCGCCGGGGAGGCGGAGGATTCCGAAGATGACCCCGACGCCGGGGACGACGCGGCATGATCCCCTTCAACATTCTGGTCGGCGTCTGCCTGACCTATGTGATCCTCCTTTTCGGCATCGCCTTTGCCGCCGAAAGGCGGGCGCGGCGGGGGCGGATCGGCTGGCTGCGCTCGCCGATGGTCTACACGCTGTCGCTGTCGATCTATTGCACCGCCTGGACCTTCTACGGCGCGGTCGGCTATGCGGCGCGGTCGGGGCTGGAGTTCGTGACCATCTATCTTGGCCCGACGCTGGTTTTCGTCGGCTGGTGGCTGGTCCTCAGGAAGCTCGTCAGGATTGGCCGGTCGCAGCGCATCACCTCAATCGCCGACCTCATCTCCTCGCGCTTCGGCAAGTCGAACCTGCTCGGCGTCGTGGTGACGGTGATCGCGGTGGTTGCCGCCACGCCCTATATCGCGCTTCAGCTTCAGTCGGTGACGCTGAGCTTTGGCGTCTTCGCCTCTGACCGGCCCGAGGGCTGGGCGCTGCCCAATGTCAACGGCACCGCGATCTGGCTTGCCGGCGGGCTGGCGGTCTTCACCATCCTGTTCGGCACCCGCAACCTCGACGCCAACGAACGCCACCACGGCGTCGTCATGGCCATCGCGGTCGAGGCGGTGGTGAAGCTGGTGGCGCTTCTGGCGGTCGGGATCTTTGCCGTCTGGGGCGTGGCGGACGGCTGGCAGGATGTCGCGGCGCGGATCGACGCCTCGCCCATCGCCGACTGGCCGCTGATGCCGGGGCGCTGGATCGGGCTTACCTTTCTTGCCGGCACCGCCATCCTGACCCTGCCGCGCATCTTCCAGGTGCTGGTGGTCGAGAATGCGGATGAGCGCCACCTCGCCACCGCCTCCTGGGCCTTCCCGCTCTACCTGATGCTGATGAGCCTTTTCGTCGTGCCGATCGCCGTTGTCGGCCTGTCGGTCCTGCCCGAAGGCTCCAACCCCGATCTCTTCGTGCTGACGCTGCCCCTGGCCATGGGGCAGGAGCAACTGGCGATGCTGGCCTTCCTCGGCGGCTTTTCCTCGGCCACCTCGATGGTCATCGTCGCCGCGATCGCACTGGCGACGATGATGTCGAACCATATCGTGACACCGCTCTGGCTCTACCTTCGGCAAGGGGGGGCGCGGGCCCCGGGGGATGTGCGCGGCCTCGTCCTGATGTCGCGCCGCCTCTCCATCGCCGGGATCATGGCGCTTGGCTACGCCTATTACTCGCTCTCTGGCGGGTCGGCGGCGCTGGCGGCGATCGGCCTCATTTCCTTTGCCGGCGTGGCGCAGATCCTGCCCGCGATGATCGGCGGCATGTTCTGGCGCGGGGCGACCGGGCGCGGCGCGGCGCTCGGGCTGACGGTCGGGTTCCTCGTCTGGATCTATGCGCTTTACCTGCCGTCCTTCGGGCCGGGCGGGCTCCTCTCCGAGGCGATCCTGACGAAGGGACCTTTCGGCATCGGCTGGCTCCGGCCACATGCCCTGTTCGGGATCGAGGGGCTTGATCCCCTTTTGCACGCGGTCTTCTGGTCGCTGTCGCTGAACACCTTCTGTTTCATCTCCGTATCGCTTCTGACCTTCCCCACGCCGCTCGAGCGGATGCAGGGGTTGGCCTTCGTCAATGTCTACGAACAGGGGCCGGCACCGCGCGGCTGGTCGCGCGGCGGGGCAGAGGCGGAAGACCTTCTCGTCATGGCGCAGGGCATTCTCGGCGCGCATGAGGCGCAGGAGTTCTTCCAGAAGGAGGCGGTGGCGCAGGGCAAGGCCGATTTCCTGCCCGAAACGACGCCCGATTTCATCGAACGGCTGGAACGGCGACTGGCCGGCACGGTCGGCGCCGCGACCGCCCATGCGATGATCGCGCAATTCGCCGTGGGCGCGGCGGTTTCGGCGCAGGACCTGATGGCGGTGGCATCCGAGGCGCAGCAGATCCTCGAATATTCGACCCAGCTTGAGGCGAAGTCAGAGGAACTTGCCCGCGCCGCCCGCCAGCTTTCCGAGGTCAACGACAAGCTCCGCGATCTTTCCGTGCAGAAGGACGCCTTCCTGAGCCAGATCAGCCATGAACTGCGCACCCCCATGACCTCGATCCGGGCGTTTTCCGAGATTCTGATGGACCCGGACCTGCCGGGCGGGATGCTGCAGAAATATGCCGAGATCATCCATGAAGAGACGATCCGCCTGACCCGGCTTCTCGACGACCTTCTCGACCTTTCGGTGCTTGAGGCGCGGAAGGTCCAGCTCAGCATCAAGGTCGCGAACCTGCATGACCTGCTGGAGCGTGCCGTCCAGTCCGCCTCCAACACAAGGCCCGAGCGCAGCTTCATCTATCAGCGCGACCCGACGATGGAGCATGTGCCGATCATCACCGATACCGACCGGCTGGTGCAGGTCTTCATCAACCTCATCTCCAACGCGCGGAAGTATTGCGACGCGGCGCGGCCGGAGCTGGCGATTTCGGTGCGCAAGCGCGGCGGGCGGCTGACGGTGGATTTCATCGACAACGGCAGCGGCATCCCGAAGAAGGCGCAGCGGTTGATCTTCGAGAAATTCGCGCGGCTGACCGATACCCAGCGGGCGGGGGGCGCGGGGCTTGGCCTCGCCATCTGCCGCGAGATCATGGTCAATCTCGGCGGCACCATCAGCTATCTGCCGGGGCAGGGCGGGGCGGCCTTCCGCGTCTCGCTGCCGGTCAGGCCCGAGATGCAGCAGCGCCAGCAGCAAGCGGCCTGAGGCGGTCAACACTTTGGTAAGGACGCTCTGACAAATCTGGACGGGGGCATGGGCGCGAACCGGACGGACGATGGCGGACACGACGATCCTGAGGCGGATGGCGCAGGCGTCCGGCGATGCGGCGGAGGATCCGGCGCGGAGGGTGCTGGCATCCTCGGTCGCGCGGGCGGCGGAGGCGGTGCTTGGCCTGCCGCTTGCCGTCGCTTCGGTGGAAGTCGCCGCCGTCACCCTCGCCGACCTGCCCGAACGGCTTGAGGACCGGGCGCTTATTGCGCTGATCGAGGCGCCGGGGGAACGGCAGGGGCTGGCGATCCTTTCGGCGGGGCTGGTTTCGGCGGTGATCGAGGTGCTGACGATGGGGCGGATGTCGCCCTCCGAACCTGCCGCCAGACGCCCGACCCGGACAGATGCGGCGCTGTCGGTGGGGCTGATCGAAGGGATACTGGCGGAAACCGATGCGTCGGCCATTGCGGGCGAAGCGCCTTGGGCCGACTGGCAGGGCGCATTCCGCTACGCCTCCAGCATCGAGGACCCACGGCTCCTGCCGCTCATCCTCGACGACACGCGCTATCAGATGATCCGCTGCACGCTGACGCTGGGCCTGTCCGGCGAACGGCGGGCTTCGCTGTCCTTCGTCCTGCCGGAGCGCCGTCAGCCGGTGTCGGCGGCGGCGGCCACGGGGGATCCTGCAGGCTGGCGCGAAGGGCTTGCGGGCGCAGTTCTCGGGGCGGAGGCGGAGATCACGGCCATCCTCGCGCGGCTGTCGCGGCCCTTGGCCGAAGTTGCGGCGCTGATGCCGGGGGCGGTCCTGCGCCTGCCTGACGATGCCCTGACCAACCTCAGGCTTGAAGGCGCCGGGCGGCAGCTTCTGGCCCGCGCGCGGCTCGGCCAGTACCGGGGCTATCTTGCGGTTCGCCTGACCGGCGCACCCGGCCATGACGCGGGGGCTACCGGTTTCACGCCGGCGCAGGTGCCGGGGGGCGAGCCGGGTGTACTCGCGCGGCAGGCTGCGGGCGGCTAGGGCGTCTCAGCCCCGGTTGACCGAGAGTGCGTCGATCTGCGCCCGCATCGGTTCGAGGTTGTAGCCAAAGCGCGCCGCCGCCCCGATCAGCTCATTCGTCGGGCGCGTGCCGGCCTGGCTCAAGGCCCAGACGATGGAGGAACGGTTGCCGGAGGCGCAATAGGCGAAGACCGGGCCGGTCGCATCTGCCACTGCGGCGCCCTGCAGGCGGATGTTGTCCATGGTGATGGCGCCGCCAATGACCGGGTTGACTACATAGGCCAGCCCCGCCGCTTCGACCGCCGCGCGGATCGCCTCGGTCTGCACCTCGGGCGGGATCTCGCCATCGGGGCGGTTGTTGACGATGGTGGTGAAGCCGGCGGCGGCGATCGCGGCGACATCCTCGGGCAGGATCTGCGGCGAGACAGCGTAGCTGTCGGTCAGGCGGCGAATGTCCATCCGGTGTCCTCTGGTGGCAAGCGATGCGATAAGCGCCCTGAGGCGCGGCGTGGCGACCATACCCGCGATCATCGCCGCAAGAAAGATCAGCCCTGAGATTCCGCCGAATGTGATCGAGGCCATGGCGGGGCCGGGGCAAAGCCCGGCGAGGCCCCAGCCGATGCCGAACAGGACCGAACCGGTGGCGAGCGCCGGGTCGATCTTCGACGAGGGGCTTTCCGGCAAGGGCGCGCCAAGGAACGACAGCCGCCGCCCGCGCGCGTAAGCCCAGGCCAGCGCCATCGGCACCATCGCGCCGCCCATGACGAACATCAGGGTCGGGTCCCAGCCGCCGAAAAGGTCGAGGAAACCCTGGACCCGGCGGGTGTCGGTCATGCCGGCAACGACAAGGCCGAGGCCGAAAAGCCCGCCGGAGAGGGCGGCGAAGAAAAGCCGGCCCATCAGATCAGCCCCAATACATGGCGCGCCAGAAGCACGGTCAGCGCCCCGGCGCCGATGTAGATCAGCGTGGCGACGATGCTGCGGACCGAGAGGCGCGGGATGCCGCAGACGCCGTGGCCGGAGGTGCAGCCATTGGCGAGCCGCGTGCCGATGCCGACGGCAAGACCGGCGACCACAAGCACCGCCACCGATCCTGTCGCGTGGGTGGCGGCACGGCCAAGGAGCGGCGCCGCGATGGCGGGCACCGCCACCAGTGCCGCGATGAACACCAGCTTTTCGCGCAGGCTTCCGCCCGCCGTGCCGTCGACGACGCTGCCAAGGATGCCCGATGCCCCCATGACGCGGCCATTGGCCAGAAGAAAGATCGCCGCGGCAATGCCGATCATGACACCGCCCGCCGCGCCCCAGAGCCATTCGATGGGCATGATCCCGACCTCCCCAATCCAGCTTCGGACTGCCCCCGGTATACGCCTTGCCGCGCCCCTTGCAACGGCGGCTTTTCGCCCCGCCGCAGGATTGACTTGCATCAAGGCTGCTTCAGGGTAAGCCTTTGTAGAAGGGCGCATGGATGCGAGGAGAGCGCGATGAAATCGATCGAGGAACGCCAGGCCCAACTCACGGCCCGGCGCGAATTCCTTGAAGGCCGGATCGCCGAGATCGGCGCCGAATTCGACAGTCACGACTCCAAGGACTGGGAAGAGATGGCGACCGAGCGCGAGGGCGACGAAGTGCTTGCCGACCTCGGCCAGTCGGCGCGGAGCGAACTGCGCATGATCGCCGCCGCCTTCAACCGGATCGGCGCGGGCGAGTACGGCTACTGCGTTACCTGCGGCGACGAAATCGCCGAGGACCGGCTCGATCTGATCCCGGCGACGCCCTTCTGCGCGAAGCACGCGCGCTGATCATCTCGCACGCGCCATTGCCAACGGGCCATGCTCCGCTAGAGTTGTGGAAAAGCCGGAACGGAGGGGCAGAATGGACGCTGTGACGCTGAACGCGGATCGCGGGATCGGCTGGATCACCATCGACAGCCCGCCGGTCAATGCGCTGTCCGCCGCCGTTCGGCAGGGCCTGTCGGCGGCGCTCGGGCGTGCCGCGGCCGATCCCGACATCAAGGTCGTGATCCTTTTGGCCAGGGGCCGGGTTTTTTCCGCCGGTGCCGACATTCGCGAATTCGGCAAGCCAGCAGCTGCGCCCGACCTTCCGGCACTGGCCGCGCAACTGGCGGCGATGGACAAGCCGGTGATTGTGGCGCTTCAGGGATCGGCCCTTGGCGGCGGGCTGGAACTGGCCCTGGCCGCGCGGGTCAGGATTGCCGCTCCGGGGATCGAGCTTGGCCTGCCCGAGGTGTCGCTCGGCCTCATCCCCGGCGCGGGCGGCACCCAGCGCCTGCCGCGCCTGATCGGGGCGAAGGCAGCGCTTGGCCTGATGCTGAGCGGCCTGCCGATTACGGCCGAGCGGGCCGAGGCGATGGGCCTCGTCGATGCGGTGATCGAGGGCGATGTCGCGGAAGCGGCGGAAAAGCTCGCCCGCGCCCATATCGACGGCATCGCCGAATTGCCGGGCCGCGATGAACGGCGGGCGGATGCGGACCCCGCGCTCTGGCTCGCCGCCGTGGCCGAGGCGCGGAACGGGCTTGGCCGGGCAAGGCTACCGGCGCCGGGCAGGATCATCGACTGCGTCGAAGCGGCTTTGCTTCTGCCCGAGGACGAGGGCTTCGTGGCCGAAAAGGCCGCCTTCGCCGATCTCGTCGCAGCCCCCGAGGCGGCAGCGCTGCGCCATGTCTTTCTGGCCGAACGCCGGGCGGGGCATCTGCCGGGCGGGGCGGCGCAGAGCGGGCCGGGCCATGTCGGCCTCGTCGGCTTCGGTCCTTCCGGGACCGCGCTTGCCGGGGCCCTCCTTGGTGCGGGGGCGAAAGTCACCGTGATCGAAGGGGACACCGAGACGCTGGCCGAAACGCTGGCCGAAGTGGCCGCGCATCACGACAAGGCGGTCCAGGCGGGTCGTCTCACCGCCACCGCGCGCGAGGCGGAATGGGAACGGATCGACGGGACCACGGACCTGCGCGAGCTTGAGGGCGCCAATATCGCCATCGTCACGGGCGCTGGGGGGGATGCCGAGACGCGAAGGCTTCTGGCCGAGATCGACCGGGTGCTTCGGCCCGAAGGTATCCTCGCCGTCATGGGCGACGGCACCGGACTTGCCGAACTGGCCGGGGCGACCGGACGCCCTGATGCGGTGCTGGCGCTGACAACCGCGCAGCCCTTCGGCAAGGCGCGGGTGATCGAGGTCGGCGTCACCGGCGGGACGAAGCCAGAGGTGGTTGGCGCAGGCTTCCAGCTTGTCCGGCGGCTTGGCCGGATCGCGGTCCGCTCCGGCGTGGCGGGCGGCGGCATCGGTCGCCGCGTTGACCATGCATTGCGCCACGCCATGGACATGCTGGTGGCGGCCGGCGCCAGTCCTTACGATATTGACCGGGCGCTGGCCGAATGGGGCTATTCGCGCGGCCCCTATCAGTTGGCGGATGAGGCCGGCCTTGATGATCGCAACTGGCTCGACGCCGCCTTCATCGCCGCGGGACGGGGCGGGCGCGCCTCGGGCAAGGGTTACTACGCCTATGCCGAGGGCGCGCGGCTTGGCGGCGAGGATGGCGATGCGCTGGCCTTGATCGACATGATGCGCGAGGCGCGGGGCATCCAGGCGCGCCCGGTCGGCATGCGCGAGATCCAGCGCCGGGCGCTCGGCGCCATGGCCAATGAGGGCGCCCGCGCCTTCGAGGAGGGCGCGGCGGTCCGGCCATCGGACGTGGATGTGGTGATGGTCGCCGACCACGGCTTTCCGCGCTGGCGCGGCGGGCCGATGCGCGCTGCCGATCAGGCCGGGCTGCTTGCCTTGCGCAACGATCTGCGCGGCTATGCGGAAGAGGGCGACAGCTTCTGGCAACCGGCCGAGGTCTGGGACGAGCTCATCAAATACGGCCGCCGCTTCGCCGATCTCGACGAGGATTGATCCTCAGACGAGGACGATGCCGATGACGACCATCATCAGGCCGATCGCAGACAGCAAAAGTGCGCCGAAATTGAGGACGACGACGCGCTGAAGCTTCGTACGCAACTCGGCATCCGGCAGACCGGCCTTGCGGGCGCGGGCAATGGCAAGGATGCACCAGAGAAGAAGCGCCACCCCGGCAAGCGTCACCACCGCCCCGATCCAGATCAGCATGTCCATCCCCGGCCTCCGATTTCTCGCCGCCCACCTAACGCGCCGGCTTCCGCCGGGCAAGCCCGAACGGCCCGCCTCGGGTCTTGAAGGGGGCAGGCAGAGCGACTAGTCAGGGGCCAAACCGAAAGACCCGAGGAGTGCAGGATGAACGACCAGGTTTCCGACGCCACCTACAGCGTCGCCGCAGACGAACTCAGGCAGTTCATCGAGCGCTATGAGCATCTCGAGGCGGAAAAGCAGGACATCGCCGAACAGCAGAAGGAAGTCATGGCCGAGGCCAAGGGCCGCGGCTACGATACCAAGGTGATGCGCAAGGTCATCGCCCTTCGCAAGCGCGACAAGGACGACATCGCCGAGGAAGAGGCGGTGCTGGAGATGTACAAGGCCGCCCTCGGGATGGTCTGAGGCGGCAGGGGATCACGGCAGGAGGAAGCTGACCCCCGGCAGGGCCGCCGCCTCCGCCACGTCCTCGTCGTAGATTTCAGTCATCTCGGCGACCATGTCAGCCGACCAGCCCGGCATGTCGATCGAGGCCTCCATCTCTTCCGGCCGGGCATAGCGTTCGAGAAAGCTCGCGGTGATCTCATACCGTTCGGACTGTGTGAACGGGCCCTTGGCCTCGGCCAGATGGGTGCGAAGGGCGGCGAGGCCTTCCTCCGACAGAAGCAACGTCAGCATGTCATCCTCGCCTTCGAGGGACGCGGTCCCGTCGAGGCCCGCAACGGCATGGAGTAGTTCGGGCCAGATGAGCGGCGTATCCTCGTTGCACCAGAGGACAAGCCGCGCATCCGGCACCGCCTCAAGCATCCGCTTGACCACCGGCCCCCATGACAGGTCGATGGGGTCGATGCCGCCAAGATGCCCCTCGCGGTCGTTGGCCCCCGCGCGCGACAAGACCTCGGGCACCAGAACGGCGGGGTTCTTCAGCGCGAGAAAGAAGGTGCAGTCATCGCCGGGAAAGATGTTGGCATAGGCCGCGACGCGCTGATGGAGATAGGGATAAAGCCCGTTCGGTCCGACGGCATTCCGCGGATAGCAGGCGAGGTTCTCATGGCTGAGGACCAGCCGTTCGGCGCGCGTCTCGCCGAACAGGGCGTCACGCACCATTTCCTGCACGTCGCCCCCCGCCGGCGAGCCGCGCAAGGACCGGACGAGTTTCGGCAGCATCTGGCGATAGGCGCGCGAGGCGGGCAGGGCGACGCCGGCATCGGCCAGTTGCGACCGGTTCTTCAGAAGCGCACGCAAGAGCCGTTCGTCATCAGTACAGTGGACGCCGAGATGCAGGGCGATGTCCATGGGCGCTTGGGTCCGTCATTCAGCCGGGGGCACAACCGGAAGGTCGCCCCGGCGCGACCCTATACGGGCTTGCTGGACAGGAAAACCGCTTTCCTGTAACCGCATGGCATGGCCGACCAAAACGCTCAGCTACTGCCCGTCCCTGTGCCGCCGGCGCTGGTCCGGCCTGCGCGCGGGGCCGGTGGAATCTGGCCCGCGGGTGCCCTCATGATCGCGGCGCTGGTGGTGATGCCGATCCTGTCAGTGGTGGTCCTGGCTTTCAATCCGACCGAGAACATCTGGCCGCACCTTCTTTCGACAACGCTGCCGCGCTACGCCGCCAACACGGCGATCCTGACGCTCGGCACCGGGCTGCTTGCGGCGGCTGTGGGGACGGGGGCGGCCTGGCTTGTGACCATGTATCGCTTTCCCGGCGTCCGGCTGATAGAATGGCTCTTGCTCCTGCCGCTCGCGATTCCGGCCTATGTCGGGGCCTATGCGCTGGTGGATTTCCTCGACTATTCCGGGCCGGTGCAGACGGCGCTGAGGGGAGCCATGGGCTGGACCTCGGCGAAGGATTACGCCTTTCCCCAGATTCGCAGCCTTCCGGCGGCGGTGGTGGTGCTGGCCGCAGCGCTTTATCCTTACGTCTACATGCTGGCGCGCGCCGCCTTCCGCGAACAGTCGGGCGGCAGCTACGAGGTGGCGCGGGCGCTTGGGGCAGGTGCCTTCGGCCTCTTCTGGCGCGTCGGTCTGCCCCTGGCGCGGCCCGCCGTCGCCGCCGGCGCCGCCATCGTGATGATGGAGACGGTGAACGATTTCGGGGTGGTCGATTACTTTGCCGTCCAGACGCTGACGACCGGCATCTTCACGGTCTGGCTCGAGACCGGCAATACCGGGGGTGCCGCACAGATCGCCAGTGTCCTGCTGGCGGTGATCCTCGTCCTCGTCGCGCTGGAGAAGGTCAGCCGGCGCAACTCGCGCTACTACCAGTCTGCGCGCCAGCAACGCCCGGTGACGCGGATGGCGCTTGGTCCCGCCGCCGGCTGGGCTGCGACGGCACTGTGCCTCCTTCCGGTCGGGATGGGTTTCGTCCTGCCGCTCGGGGTGATCCTGTCTTACGCCGTCCGGCAGGCGGATGGCTGGGTCAGTCCGGGACTCCTGCGGACCTTCCTGAACACGCTCACCGTCGGGGGAAGTGCGGCGGTGCTGACGGTCCTTGGTGCGCTCTTCATGGTCTATGGGGTGCGGCTGACCGGGCGGCGGCTGCCGAAGCTTCTTTTGCCGGTGACGACCATCGGCTATGCCGCGCCCGGTGCGGTGCTGGCGGTCGGCATCCTGATCCCGATGGCGGCACTCGACCACCGCGTCGCCGACTTCATTCTCTGGCTGACCGGGCGCGATCCCGGCCTTCTCATCACCGGGTCGGCGGCGGCCATCGTGCTGGCCTATATCGTGCGCTTCTTCGCCATAGCCCAGGGGGCCACCGATGCCGCCTTTGGCCGGGTGCCGCCCTCCCTGCCGATGGCTGCCCGCTCGCTCGGGCGCGGTGTCGGCGGGGCGCTGAGGGAGGTCTACCTGCCCTTGATGAAGGGCTCCGTTGGCACCGCGCTCCTCCTCGTCTTTGTCGATTGCGTGAAGGAACTTCCGGCGACACTTCTGCTGCGCCCCTTCAACTTCGACACGCTGGCGACGCGGGTGCATGAGAAGGCGAGCCTTGAGAACCTCGGGCAAGCCGCGCCGCCCGCCGTTCTGGTCATCCTCGTCGGGCTGGTCAGCGTGCTTCTCTTGGCCCGCGCGCAATTCGGTCGCAGCCGGCGCGGCGCAGCGGTCTTGCGCGCGAAGCCGGACCGATCTATGTCGCTGAAAGCGCCCCTATAGCTCAGCTGGTAGAGCGTCTGATTTGTAATCAGAGGGTCGGCGGTTCAAGTCCGTCTGGGGGCACCAATACCCAAAGAACGCCGAGCGATCCCTGGGCTGCGGCAGCGCTGACATCCCGGGGCGTTGTCGGTGCGAGGGAGGCCGTGGACCAGCGCGCCTGGCCCAGTGGACAGGCAGCGTCTGCCGCGTCGGCTCGTCGAAGCGGTGCTCATGCCCCGGCAATCAACGCTATCGACATCTTCATGTCCGGAATGCGCGCCGGCATTTTCGCCCCCTGTCGGGCAGGTGGATTGCGGGGAAACCACCTCATCCATTCTTCATGGGCACCGGCGAAGTCGTCGTCGTCGGCGAAAATCAGCGTCGCACGGACCGCCTTTTCGAAGCTGGAGTCCGCCGTCTCCAGAATGACGGAGATGTTGCGAATGCATTGTGCGACCTGGGCCTGCACGGAACCCTTCACCGCCTGGCCTGTCGCCGGGTCAATCGGTGCAGGTCCTGGAACCAGAGCCAATCCCGCGGTCTTGACGGCCCGGCCGAAGGATGCTGGCGCCGCAGGCGCGGCCGGCGTGGCGACGATCGAGCGCGACATGAAGCTCCTTCGGTGCCGGCTGGCTGACGAAGCTTGTCCAAACAGGGTAATCCTCGGGCAGTGTGCTTCGATTGCGGAGGCCCTTCAATCCGATGGCAGTGCCCAGTTTCATCGCGTCCGGAGCGCCATTTTCCGACATGTCTGGACCTGCGGCGCCACCGCGGACCGGGGCCATCGCCCATATCCACGGCCACATTCCTACCGCGACCACAACATGCTAGGCTGAGCACGGGCTTGGCGGGCAACCTGCCACCCCGGAGGGTTGGCAGGCGGCTATGCGGCGACCTGAGACACGTTATGCCCGATGCGACGGGATCTCTCTCGGCTACCAGGTCATTGGCGATGGGCCTATTGACCTCCTCTATGCCCAAGGCTGGCTCAGCAATGTCGAATATGCCTGGGAAAGCCCTGAGTATTCCCGCTTCCTGACCAAACTCAGCCGCTTCGCCCGCCTGATCTGGTTCGACAAACGCGGCACCGGGATGTCTGACCGGAACGTCGGTTTCCCGACGCTCGATCAGAGGGTCCAGGATATCACTGCCGTCCTCGATGCCGCCGGGTCGGAACAGGCGGCGCTTTTCGGGGTCTCGGAAGGCGGCAGCATGGCATCGTACTTTGCCGCCACGCACCCGGAACGTGTCACTGCGCTTGTGCTCTTCGGCTCATTCGCCCGCCGCGCCTGGGCGCCTGACTATCCCTGGGGGCGGACCCCGGAACAGTTGGAAGAGTTCGTCTCCTCGTTCATTGACAACTGGGGGAAACCAATCGACCTGGAGGAGGGCGCGCCAAGTGTGGCGCAGAGCCCCAGTGTCCGGGACTGGTTTGGGGCCTATCTTCGGTACTCGGCCAGTCCCGATGCGGCCGAACTGATTACCCGGCTGAACAACGAGATCGACACCCGCGCGGTCCTTCCCGCGATACGTGCGCCAACGCTTGTTCTGCATCGGGAGGGCGACCTTTGGCATCCCGCCGACGAAGGCCGCTATCTCGCCCAGCATATTCCTGGCGCCGAGCTTCGCCTTCTTCCGGGCAACGACCACATCCCGTGGTACGGAGATCAGGATCGGCTGATGGCGGAAGTAGAGGAATTCCTTACCGGCAGGCGGACATCCGCGAGGGCCGATCGGGCGCTTGTCACGGTCCTGATCACCGACATCGTCAATTCCACCGCCGCGTTGAGCCTGGTGGGGGATGATCGCTGGCGCATGGTTCTTGAACATCTGGATGCCAGCGCGGCGCGGCACGCCACGGCTCTTGGCGGGCAGATCGTGAAGCATACCGGCGATGGCTACATGCTCGTCTTCGTCGGACCGACGGCCGCGATGGAATGCGCCCGGGCGCTGGCGCGCGACGCCAAGGCACATGGTCTGGAGATGCGGGCGGGGATTCACACCGGGGAATGCGAGCGGCGGGGCGAAGATCTGAGCGGTCTGGCCGTTCATCTGGCGGCGCGCATCGCCGCCGAGGCGACGCCGGGCGCAACCCATGTCTCCAGAACCGTGAAGGACCTGGCGGTCGGTTCCGGCCAGTCCTTCACCTTTGTCGGGCACAAAACGATGAAGGGAATTCCCGACAGTTGGGAGATATACGTCCTCGCTGAGTAAAGGTAGCCGCAGCATGGCCCTTGCACCGAGGGGGTCGATGAAGGCAAGACCCACGCCGGCGACATCGGTGCCTGAAAGGCCTGATGGTGACGCCTCAAAAAGCAAAACGGCGCCGGAACCCCGGCGCCGCCTCCAGCGTTCAACTCGTGCCTTGTCTCAGCCGCCCCAGGTGCGGATCGGGCCGCAGTCCATGTGGACGAAGTTTGACCGCGAATACTTGCCGACACCGCCGGCCTCACAGGCAGCAGCGGCGCGGTAGACCTGTGCGACGGAGCGCGACCGCATGCGAAGGTCTGCGGCCTGTGCCTTCATGTGCAGTGAATTGCGCGCAACCCCGCGCGACCCCGACCGGAGCATCGCATTGGTCTTGGCGGTGCGGTAGCCCGAGAGGAGCATGAAAGGCTCCTTCACCTCAAGCAGGCGATGCGCGGCGGCGGCGATGTCGACGGTCCGCGGATCAACGTCCTTGGTGGCATCCTGCCGCCAGTCGCGCATGAAATAGGTGATCTCGTTCAGGGCCTCGGGGATGTAGTTGCCCTCGATCCAGTAGATCGTGTCGATGGTTTCGCCGGTCCGGCCGGAATACATCCGGATGCGCCGCACATCGCCCGCGCCGCGCAGAAGCGCGAATGCATTCGACATGGTCGGTGCCGCGATGATCGACGTCGCGGCAAAAATTCTGAGCAAACTACGACGGTTAAGTCCTGTCTGACCAAGTTCAGTCATAGCGCTGACGCCTGTCCCAAGTGGGCCGCTTGATGCGGCTCGTGTCCATTTCCCCAAGTGCACGCGTTTTATGACACAAGATGATTCCCGCGCCAACGCAGAATTGTCCACAGGCTGCGAATTCAAGGCCGGTCGGCAAAAAACTGCTGAAAGGCTGCACATGTGGCGGGTTTGCACAGCTTTTCGGGGCGCTGTTGCGAAAGGGTGACACCGGGCCTTCGGGGTGCCCGAAAGGGCCCGCCGGGCATGGACTGAATCGTGCGATACTGGAAGTCTGGAGACCGAGATGACCTGACGATCCTGGATTGCAGATGACGCTTGTTGAACACCGCTTCCGCCCGGCTTTTCTCGGAACGATTGCCGCTTCGATCCTGATGGTCTGGGGCGCGGCGCAGCCAAGCCTCGCCGAAGAATCGCTCGCCTTCCGCCAGGCCCTGGCCGAAGCCGCTGCGGAGACCCCGGCGCTGGCCGCGTTCTATGTTGCGCGAGACTATGCGCCGATCTGGACGACGGCCGCCGACGCCGAACGGCGCGGCGCGTTTTTTGCGGCGCTCGACCGTTCCCCGTCGCAGGGACTTCCAGCGGCGCGCTACGATGCCGAGGGGCTGAGAACGCGGTTCGAGTCGGTTGCCTCGGAGCGCCAGCGCGCAAGGCTTGAAGCGGCGGTTTCGGCGACCTTCCTGACCTATGCCAAGGATGTCGGTTCCGGCGTACTCGAACCGCAGCGCGTCGATTCCGGCATCGTGCGCGAAGTCGCGCTGCGCGAGCCGCAAGCGACGATCGCGGGCTTTGCAATGTCAACGACCCCGGCGCGGTATCTGGCGAAGCTTGCGCCGGATGCGCCGCAATACGCCCAGCTTCTGAAAGCCAAGGGTGATCTTGAGGCAGCGATGGCCGCCGGTGGCTGGGGTGCCAGGATCGGCGCCGGCAAGCTGCAACCGGGCGACAGCGGCGCGGCGGTGGTCGAACTGCGGGACCGCCTGATCCGCATGGGCTATCTGGGGCGCACGGCGACGCGGGACTTCGACGCCACCATCCAGAAGGCGGTGCAGGAGTTCCAGCGCGACAACGGCCTTTCCCCGGACGGGGTGGCGGGCGAGGGGACCATCGCGCTTGTCAATCTTGAGCCGGTGGACCGGCTGAAATCGGTGCTGGTGGCGCTGGAGCGCCTCCGCTGGATGAACGGAACTACGCTTGGGGAGCGGCATGTCTGGGTCAACATTCCCGACTTCACCGCCAAGATCATCGACAACGGAAAGGTGACCTTCGAAACCGTCACGGTGGTCGGCATGAACCAGGAAGACCGTCGTACCCCGGAATTCTCGGATCAGATGGAATACATGGTGATCAATCCGACATGGAATGTGCCGCGGTCGATCACCGTCAAGGAATATCTGCCGATGCTGCAGAAGAACCGGAACGCGGTGGCGCATCTCAAGATCGTCGATCGGCGCGGTCGCGTGGTGGACCGCAACGCGACCGATTTCACCCGCTACACGGCGCGAAGCTTCCCGTTCTCGATTTCGCAGCCGCCCTCGGACGACAATGCGCTTGGCCTCGTGAAGTTCATGTTCCCCAACAAGTGGAACATCTATCTTCATGATACGCCGACGAAATCCCTTTTCGAGAAAGAGATCAGGGCCTACAGCCACGGCTGTATCCGCCTCGGTGCGCCTTTCGACTTTGCCTATACGCTCCTCACCCCGCAAAGCAGCGATCCGGTCGGCGAATTCCGCGCGCATCTGGTGACCAAGGCGGAGACTTCGCTGCGCCTGAAGGTGCCGGTGCCGGTGCACCTGGTCTATTTCACCGCCTGGCCGACGGCGAAGGGCCGGATCGACTACCGGCGTGATGCCTACGGGCGCGATCAGCGGATATTCGATGCGCTGCAAGACGCCGGGGTGGTTTTGCCCGTCGTTCAGGGTTAAATCCCAAGGCGAAAGGGCGCTTGCCGCGTCCGTTGGCTAGAACGGGTTCAACCATGTCCCACAGCATTGCCGAGATCGCCCGCGCGCTCGATGCGCGGGCCGAGGGCGAAACCGATCTGCGGGTCCTGAGGGCGGCTGAGCCCGCCTCGGCCGGGCCTGAGGATCTTGCGCTCGCCATGAGCCCGGCCTACGCGGAGGGGCTCGCCAAAGGCCGCGCCCGTGTCGCAATCCTCTGGGAAGGTGCCGACTGGCAGGCGCTTGGCCTTAAGGCCGCGATCTTCGTCGGTCGGCCAAGGCTCGCCATGTCGGGCGTCACCCGCGCCTTCGATCCCGGTCCGCGCATCGCGCCGGGCATCCATCCCTCCACCGTCATCGACGCTTCAGCGAAGATCGGGCCGGGTGCCGCCATCGGCCCCTTCGTGGTCATCGGCGAGGGGGTCGAGATCGGCGCCAATGCCCGTATCGCCGCCCATGTCCATATCGCCGAAGGCACCGTGATCGGCGCCGATGCCCTCATCCATTCCGGCGCCCGGATCGGGGCGCGGGTCAAGATCGGCGACCGGGTCTTCATCCAGCCGGGTGCCGTCATCGGCTCGGATGGCTTTTCCTTCGTCACGCCGGAGAAATCGGGCGTCGAGGAAATCCGCCAGACGCTCGGCGAACGCTCCGGGGTCCGGGCGCAGAGCTGGCTTCGGATTCACTCGCTCGGCACGGTGGAGATCGGCGACGACGTGGAGATCGGCGCCAATGTCACCATCGACCGCGGCACGATCCGGGCGACGAAGATCGGCTCGGGCAGCAAGCTCGACAACCTCGTCCATGTCGGCCACAACGTCGAGGTCGGCCATGACACCCTCCTTTGCGGGCAGGTCGGCATCGCCGGCTCGACCCGCATCGGCAATCGGGTGGTGCTTGGCGGCCAATGCGGCGTCGGCGACAACCTTTTCGTCGGTGACGACGTGATCGCCGGCGGCGCGACCAAGATGATGACCAACGTGCCGGCGGGGCGGGTCGTCCTCGGCTATCCGGCGATCAAGATGGACCAGCATATCGAGGCGCAGAAGAACATCCGCCGTCTGCCCCGGCTTTACGCCCAGGTAGCGGAACTTCGCGAAGCCGTTACATCCTTCATGCAGAAGGCGGGCAGCAAGGGAGAGGAGTGACATGGCCGCAAATCCCAGCATCCGTGACCGGGTCATCGCGATCATCGCCGAACAGGCGGTTCTGGAGCGCGAACAGGTCAGCCTTGAAATGTCGCTGGCCGAGCTTGGCATCGACAGCCTCGGCCTTGTGGAATCGATCTTCGCCTTCGAGGAGGAGTTCGACATCTCGGTCCCGTTCAACGCCAACGAGCCTACGGAGAGCGATTTCGACATATCCTCCGTCGCCGCGATCATCGGCGCCGTCGAAAAGCTCGTGGCCGAAAAAGAGGCTGCATGAGGCGCGTCGCCATCACCGGCGCGGGCACGATCAACGCCCTCGGGCATGACGTACCATCGACGCTCGCCGCGATGCGCGAAGGCCGCTGCGGCATCGGCCCACTGGTGTTCCGCGACGTCGACCGGCTTTCGGTCCGCATCGGCGGGCAGGTGCGCGGCTGGGATGCCGAGAGCTACTTCAACCGCCAGGAAATCTCGCTCTACGACCGTTTCACCCAGTTCACCATGCTGGCGACAAAACAGGCGGTGGAGCAATCCGGCCTCGATTTCCGCGGCAAGATGGGCTTCGACTGCGGCGTGATCCTCGGCACCGCCGGGGGTGGGGTGATGACCTCGGACGAGAATTACCGGAGCGTCTATGAAGAGGGGAAGAACCGCGTTCATCCCTTCGTGGTGCCGAAGCTGATGAACAACGCTGCCGCGAGCCACGTCAGCATGGAATGGTCGCTCAGGGGGCCGTCCTTCACCGTGGCCACGGCCTGCGCCTCGTCGAACCACGCGATGGGGCTCGCCTTCCAGATGGTGCGGTCGGGGGCCGCCCGCGCCATCATCACCGGCGGGTCGGAGGCGATGCTCTGCTTCGGCGGCATCAAGGCCTGGGAGGGTTTGCGCGTCATGTCGAAGGACGCCTGCCGCCCCTTCAGCGCCAACCGCAACGGCATGGTGCAGGGCGAGGGGGCGGGGGTCTTCGTCTTCGAGGATTGGGACCACGCCCGCGCGAGGGGGGCGGAGATCCTCGCCGAGGTTGCGGGGTTCTCGATGACCTCGGACGCCGCCGACATCGTGATGCCGAGCCAGGCGGGCGCGCAACGCGCCATCGCCGGAGCGCTGGCGGATGCACGGCTGGCGCCCGAGGATGTGGGCTATGTCAACGCCCATGGCACCGGCACCGCCGCCAATGACAAGACCGAATGCGCCGCTGTCGCCCATGCCTTTGGCCACCATGCCGACCGGCTGATGATCTCTTCCACCAAGTCGATGCACGGCCATGTGATCGGCGGCACCGGCGCGGTGGAACTTCTGGCCTGCATCATGGCGCTGAGGGACGGGGTGATCGCGCCGACGATCGGCTATGAGGAGCCAGACCCGGAA
Organism: Pseudomonadota bacterium; assembly: GCA_020161655.1. Taxonomy (GTDB): domain Bacteria; phylum Pseudomonadota; class Alphaproteobacteria; order Rhodobacterales; family Rhodobacteraceae; genus Albidovulum. The sequence goes on along the minus strand of JAIUPC010000019.1, from coordinate 58,586 downwards.
TGCGCGCTCGACGTCGTGCCGAACGTGGCGCGTGAGCGGAAGGTGACGGCGGCCATCTCGAACGCCTTCGCCTTCGGCGGCCTCAACGCGGTGCTGGCGCTCCGCGCCGCCTGAAACGAAAACGCCGCCCCCGAAGGGACGGCGCTTGCCGTGACCTGATGAGCAGAGACCTTACTGCGGCGCAGCTTCCGCCGGGGCAGGAGCCGCCGCGTCGGCAGGCTTGGCAAGGGCGGCACGCGCCTCTTCCGACTTCTTCTGCGCATCAAGCGCCTTGGTGAAGCCGTTCAGCGAAACCTCGACCGTGACCTTGGCATTCGGATTGGCCACCGGCACCACCGTGACCGTCGCCGACTTGCCCTTCTTCAGCTTTTCCACCTCTTCGGCGGTTAGGCCGAGGCGCGCGACGCAGCCCATTTGCGTGCAGAAGCTGAAGGGGTAGGCAACCGGTTTGCCGGTGTCGATGGCAAAGCTCAGCTGTTCCAGAAGCAGCGTTTCAAGCGGCGTTATGATCGTGGCGCCCACGGCGACCTTGCTGTCCGCCGGCAGGTTGACCAGCGTGATCTCCGATACCGGGTTGCCCGAGTTCTTCTCCTTCAGAAGCTGGTAGAGCTGGCAGGGGTCGGCGCCATCCTCGGTGCGGATGCAGCGCAGATCCCAGTCGCCGAACTTCTCGGCGACATAGGGCTTGCCCATGTCATCGGGCGCAGCGGCCGTGGCTGCGGCGTCGCCTGTCGCGGCGGGCTCGGCGGCGGCGTCTGCCGCCGGGGCAGGGGGCGTGGTTTCCTGTGCGGCGGCGGGAAGCCCTGCGGCCAGCGCCAGAATGAGCGTCAGGGTCTTGGGAAATGCGGCCATGATGTCTTTCCGTTCATGCATTCGAAGTGCCGGGCGCGTGTAGCATGCCCGTCTGCCGGTGTCAGTGCAGAAACGTGTGATCGGGGGGGCGGGCGGCTCTTTGCCGATCGGCGCGTTGCGGCGATCCGGGCAAAAAGAAAGGGCCCCGTGAAGGGCCCTTCCGAATTCTTTTGCTCCCTGTCGGACGGGCCGACTTAGTCATTGGAGCGCAAGCTATTCAGTTCGACCTTATGCGTCAACATATAAATTGCTGCGTGCCAGAAATTTGATTTTACAGGAAAAAAGCCGCGCCCGGAGGCGCGGCCAGTCTGACAGGGAGGAAGAAACGGCGCCGCCGCAAGCTCGCGCGGCAGCACCATATGAAGGCTGGCACAGTCTGGTTAACATAGTATGGTGACCGCGCTGGCGATGGTGTGAGACGGGGGAAAGAGTGCTGACGGAAGCGGGTATCTTCGTAGGCGGGGGCGGCGAAAGCTACGCTACGCCACAGGAACTTCTGTTGAAATATGGCAACCGCCACGGGCTGATCGCGGGCGCGACCGGAACCGGCAAGACGGTGACGCTGCAGGTTCTGGCCGAGGGGTTTTCCGCCGCCGGGGTGCCGGTCTTTCTCGCCGATGTGAAGGGTGACCTCGCCGGGCTGGCGATGGCCGGATCGGTCGACGGCAAGCTCCATGAGCCCTTCACGAAGCGCGCGGCGACGATCGGCTATGATCTGAACTACGCGGACTTCCCGGTCGCCTTCTGGGATCTCTTCGGCGAACAGGGCACGCCGATTCGCACCACCGTGGCCGAGATGGGGCCGCTTCTCCTCGCCCGGCTGATGGATCTCAGCGAACCGCAGGAGGGTGTGCTGAACATCGCATTCCGCCTCGCCGACGAAGAAGGGCTGCCGCTTCTCGACCTGAAGGACCTGCAGTCGATGCTGGTCTTCATCGGCGAACAGTCGGCCGACTTGGGCCTGCGCTACGGCAATATCTCTCCGGCCACTGTGGGCGCCATCCAACGCCAGTTGCTGGTTCTCGAAAACCAGGGCGGCACCCGGCTTTTCGGCGAACCGGCGCTGGAACTTGCCGACATGATGCGGCTCGCCCCGGACGGGCGGGGCCAAGTCAACATCCTCGCCTCCGACAAGCTGATGGCCTCGCCACGGCTTTACGCGACCTTCCTCCTGTGGCTCCTCTCGGAACTTTTCGAGGAACTGCCCGAGGTCGGCGACCCCGACAGGCCGAAACTCGTCTTCTTCTTCGACGAGGCGCATCTTCTTTTCAGCGATGCGCCGAAGGCGCTGACCGACAAGGTGGAGCAGGTGGCGCGGCTGATCCGGTCGAAGGGCGTCGGCATCTACTTCATCACCCAGAACCCCGCCGATGTTCCCGATGACATTCTCGGCCAGCTGGGTAACCGGGTCCAGCACGCGCTCCGCGCCTTCACCGGAAAGGACCAGAAGGACCTTGCCCGCGCTGCGCAGAACTACCGCCCCAATCCGCGTTTCGACACCGAAACCGCGATCAAGGAGGTCGGCACCGGCGAGGCTGTGACTTCGTTCCTTGAGGCCAAGGGCATCCCCTCGATGGTGGAGCGGACGCTGGTCCGGCCGCCGGCCAGCCAGCTCGGGCCTATCACGCCCGAGCAGCGCCGCGCGGCGATTGCCGCGACCGGGCTCGGGTTCAAATACGACAAGGTCGTTGACCGCGAGTCCGCCTATGAGCGGCTGCAAGCCAAGGCCTCGGCAGCGGCGGAGGCTGCGGCCAATGCCGAGGCCGAGGAAGAGAAGATGAAGGCGGAGCTTCGCGAGTTGAAGCAGGCGCGGCGCTATGACGGGACGCAGGTTGGCCGGTCGACCTCACGGAGTTCTTCGCGCAACGACGGCATCGCAACCGCCTTCGGCAAGAGCCTCGCGCGCCAGCTTGGCACCAGGACCGGCCAGGCCATCGTGCGCGGGATTCTGGGATCGCTTTTCAAGTCACGCTGAGTCCCGCGTCCGCGCGGGCCGGCTTCTACGGTCAAGTTGGGAGGTATGGATATGAGCACGCAGGACGATCTCTGGGGCCTTGAGGAAAAATTCTGGCTCGGCGGCGGCGAGACATTTCACAGCACCATGGCCGACGGGGCGATCATCGTCTTCGCCTATCCTGCCGGCATCCTGCAGGGAGACAGCGCACGGAAGGGTGTCTCGGGCCAGCCGAAATGGCGGTCTGTGGTCATGGCCGACCGCACGGTGAACCTCAGGGGCGATGTCGCCGTCCTCGCCTACCGGGCCGAGGCGGAACGGCCCGATGCGCCGATCCTGAAGGCGCTCTGCGCCTCGTCCTATGTGCGTGACGAAGGCACCTGGCGGCTCATGTCGCACCAGCAGACGCCGGCGTGACGCCGCCGCCCAGCGGGCGCACCTTCAGCCGGGTGATGCGGTTTTCCTTCCGCTGCAGGATCTCGAATCGGAAGCCGTGAAAGGCGAAGACCTGGCCCTCGCTCGGGATCATCTGCGCCTCGTGGATGACGAGGCCGGCGACGGTATTGGCCTCATCATCGGGCAGCGCGCATTCGGTGGCGCGATTGAAGTCGCGGATGGTCATGCCGCCGTCGACGACGAAATCGCCTGCCTCGCTGCGTTTCAGGGGATGTTCGGCGTCGATGTCGAACTCGTCGGTGATCTCGCCGACGATCTCCTCGATGATGTCCTCCAGCGTGATGAGGCCGCGGAGGTCGCCGTATTCATCGACCACCAGCGCAAAATGGGTGCGCCGCTTCAGGAAGGCCCGCATCTGTTCGTCCAGGGGCGTGGTGTCGGGGACGAAATAGGGCTTCATCGCCACGCTGAGAATGTCGAGATCGGCGATGGAGGTCAGATCCCCGGCATCGCCGCGCACCAGCTTGTCGACCGCGCGCAGAAGATCCTTGGCATGGATCACGCCGACCACGTTGTCGCGCTCGCCCCGGAAGACCGGCAGGCGGGTGTGCGGCGAGGCGAGAACCTGGGTCAGGATCGCCTCGGGCGCGGCGGCGGCGTCGATCATCGCCATCTTGCTCCGGTGCGTCATGATTTCCTCGACGGTCCGGTCGGACAGGTCGAGCGCACCGAGAAGCCGGTCGCGTTCCTCCTTGTGGACGGTGCCTTCCGACCGGCCGATCGCGAGCGCGCCGGCGATCTCATCGCGGACGGAAAGGACATGGCCATCAGGGTCGGTGCGCACCCCGAAGAGGCCGAGTATGCCGCGCACCAGCGCGCGGACAAGCCGCACGATGGGGTTGAGGATGGTGATGAGCCATGAGATCGGCCGGGCGACCCGGGCGGCGGCGGCCTCGGGTGCGGTGATGGCATAGGTCTTCGGCAGCACCTCGGCAAAGACGAGGACGAGCGCGGTCATGACGAGCGTGGCCACCGCGACGCCATTCGCGCCGAACATCCGTGAAAAGAGCGCGGTCGCCAGCGCCGCCGAAGTGATGTTGGCGACGTTGTTGCCAAGAAGGATCGCGCCGATCAGCTTTTCGCCGTCCTCGCGGACCCTCAGCGCCTGATCCGCCCCCCGGTTGCCTCGCGTAGCCTCGGCGCGGAGCTTGCCGCGCGAGGCCGCCGTCAGTGCGGTCTCCGAGCCGGAGAAGAAGGCCGACAGCACCAAGAGCAGGATGATCGCGGCGACGGTGATCCAGAAGGAGGCATCGAGGGCGGCGGTGAACTGCATGCGGACCTTTCTTCTTCGCGGGCCTAGACCGAATGGTCGCCGTTCCGCGCCAGCGGATGATGAGTGAGGACCAGCGCCTTCAGCCGTTCGTCGAGAACATGGGTATAGATCTCGGTCGTGGAAATGTCGGCATGGCCGAGCATGGTCTGGATCGCCCGAAGGTCGGCGCCACCGGCAAGAAGATGGGTGGCGAAGGCATGGCGGAGGACATGCGGCGTGACCTTGGCGGGCGGCAGGCCGGCGGCGATGGCGAGGTCCTTCAGAAGCCCGTGGAAGGCCTGCCGGGTCATGTGGCCGGCAGCCCCGCGCGCCGGGAAAAGATGCTTGCCGGGCGGGGTGCGGAACTCCAGCCGCGCCGCGTCCTCGGCCTTGTCGCGGATCGCCAGCCACTCCGCCAGCGCCTCGCGCGCCGGGGTGGAGAGCGGCACCATCCGTTCCTTGCCGCCCTTGCCCTTCACGAGAAGCATCCTTGGATCGCCCCGCGCGGCAGAAACCGGCAAGCCCACCAACTCGCTCACCCGCATTCCGGTGGCGTAGAGAAGCTCCATCAGGCAGGTGTTGCGCGCCCGTTCTGCCGGGTTGCGCCCGCTGTCGCGTGCGGAGGCGAGAAGCCTGTCGACCTCCGCCTCGCTCAGGATCTTCGGCAGGCGATGCGCCTTGGCGGGGCCTGAAATCTGTATCGCCGGATTGTCCTTCCGCCAGCCTTCGTCATAGGCAAAGCGGTAAAGCTGGCGGATGGCGGAAAGGCGTCGCGCGCGGGTCGCCGGCGAAAGCCCCGCCGCCTCGCAGGAAACGATATAGGCTTCGACATCGGCGCGCTCGGCGGCGGCGAAGTCACGCTTCTTGTGGGCCAGCCAGCCGGCGAAGTCATTGAGGTCGCGGCCATAGGCCAGAAGCGTGTTCCGGGCCGAACCAAGTTCTGCCGCCTGCGCCTCAAGAAAGGCCGAGATCCAGCGCCCCGCCGTCATGCCCTCAGCCCCGGCGCTCAAGCAGCAGAAGTTCAAGCGAGGCTCGGCGGGCGACCGTCTCAAGCCCGACCTCGCGCAAGAAGCGAAGGCCGCCGGTCACGTCGCGAAGGTCGCCGCGCGCGCCTTCAGTAATGTCGTCGATGGCCTTGAGGATGCCCTCGCCCAGCCGGTCGTCGGATTTGAGCGCGGCGTAATCCTCGCGGAGCGGCGTCGAAGCCTGGAATGCCGCCTTGATCGCCACGCCCATCTGGTCGCCGGGCGTCGCGCCGTCGAGCTTGCCGGTGGCGATGCCGGCAAGGAAGGCTTCCTCGCCCGTCGCGGGCGTATGCGCGCGGGCGGCCTTTTCGTAGCTGTCCGAAAGAAGCGCCGCGCGGAAGGCGATGGTGCCGGCCGGTCCGGTCAGGCCGGCCTTCGTCAGGCGGTCGGCGAAGAAGGAGGCGAAGGGAACCTCCAGTTCCACCGCCGTCATCTCGAACCACGCCGCCGAAAGGGCGGTCGCGATCTTGGCCGGTTCGCCTTCCGTCAGCGCGGCGTCAAGATCCTGCACCGCCGACACCCGTTCCCAGACCCCGCCCGAGGCGGAAGGCGCGCTTTCGGTGTAAAGGCCGAACAACTGGTTGGCCTGGATCGCCCCGGTCCGCGCCAGCCTTTCGGCGGCGTCAAGCCGGGTTTTCCAGCCGGCGTTGGACCTGAGGTCGGCCTGGGCGAAGGCCACCGGCAGCGTTGCCGTCGGCATCGGCTGACCGATCGCCTCCATCAACCGCAGGACCAGGGGCGAGGGGCGATCGGGAAGCGGCAGGTCGGGTTCGCCCTCGGACAGGTCGGGGTCGAGGAAATGTTCGAGAAGCCGCGCCATCTCCGGCTCGATATAGCCCAGGGTCTCGCCGGTTCTCAGCGACAGCGCGGCCGCGTTCCAGTCGCCGCCGCGCGCCAGACAGAAGATCCGGGCCGGGAAGGTCGGCGCCACCTGCGGCGTACCACGCATGACGGTGCAGGCGCGATCTTCCTGCCCGGTCAGAAGGGCTATGTCGAACCAGCGCCGGAAGGGTTCCGCCGAGGGCGGGTTGACCTGTTCAAGCATGGAAAGTGCCGGATCAAGCGCGCCGAGGTCGAGAAGCTTGTCGATCCGCGCCAGAAAGAGGGTGCCGTCGCCGCCGGCATCGTCGGGCGGGTCAAGTTCGGCCAGAAGGAGCGTGTAGAGCAGAGACTGCACGGCGGGCAGCGCCTCGGCCCGTTCGGTCTGGATCAGGCGAGCGAGCTCGGCCTCGGGCGTCGCCCCCCAGAGGCCGCGCGGCAACCCGGTCGAATGTGCCGGCAGGATGCCGATCGTGTCGAGAGCCTGGGCGTTGAGCGATCGCGAGGTGATCGCCCCCGGTATCGGGTTCGACGTAACCGGCGGCTCGTTCGCGGGCGCGTCCGGGTTCGGCATGGCGGCGGGGGTCGCCACCGAGCGCGACAGCCAGTCAATCGCCGACAGGGGCGGTGGCGTTTCGTCCGCCGCCGCAGCATTGGCCAGAATCACGATCAGCGGCAGGAATACCCCCGCCCTAGTTTCCGACATTCAACTCGACCGGCACAGTCACGTCGCTTTGCTGAGGCTTCAGATTGCCCAGATAAGCATAGCCTACAAGCCCGACGAACGCGATGAGGGCCAGAAGAAGAAGAAATTTGAGAATGCGCACCATCAAGTCCTGCCGTTTCTTTTTGTTGCCGGGTGCGGCCCGATTGAAACCTCATGTCCCTCTGGCGCGGGGTGCCACGCGAAAGGATGCTCGGGGGAACATATATATGGCAATTGGCGCGAGTTCACGCCATTACGGGCGGAAAGTTTCGTTTTGGGCAGGAGAACGCCTTCCCACCGCTGAATGACACGGCCGGGCAAGGCCGAGGGACGGGGTCTTGGGGCGCAAGTTGAAGAAAACCGTCGTGCTCATCGGCATGATGGGGGCGGGGAAGTCGGCGGTGGGCAATGCCCTGTCGCGTCTCCTTGGCGCCCCTTTCGTCGATTCCGACGAAGAGATCGAGCGCGCCGCGAACATGAGCGTGGCCGAGGTCTTCAAGCGTGACGGCGAGCCCTTCTTCCGCGCCCGCGAAAGCGAAGTTCTGCTGCGGCTACTGTCGGGGCCGCCATGCATCCTCTCGACTGGCGGCGGCGCCTTCCTTGCCGAGGCGAACCGGAAGGCCATCGCCGAAAAGGGCGTGGCGGTCTGGCTCAAGGCCGATCTGGAACTTTTGTGGAACCGGGTGCGGCACAAGACGACGCGGCCGCTTCTGCGGACAGCGGACCCGAAAGGCACGCTGACGGCGCTTCTGACCGCGCGCGAGCCGATCTATGCCGAGGCAGCGGTGACGGTGCAGGCGCGGCCCGAGTATTCGGTCGAGGAAATGGCCGGCAAGGTGATCGAGGCCTTGCAGGCCCATGGCGAGGTGATGGGGAAGTGACGATGGCTGCGATCGAGACGGTCCATGTCGATCTGGGCGCGCGGAGCTATGACGTGCGCATCGGGCGTGGGCTGATCGCCCGCGCCGGCGCCGAGATCGCGCCCTTGCTCCGCCGCCCGCGCGTGGCGGTCCTGACCGACGAGACAGTGGCGCCCCTGCATCTCGAGGCGCTTCGTGCAGGGTTGGGTGATGTGACAATGACGGCGCTTCCGCTCCCCTCGGGCGAGGGGACGAAGGGCTGGCCGGAGTTTGCACGCGCCGTCGATTGGCTTCTCGCCGAGAAGATCGAGCGGCGCGAAGTGGTGATCGCCTTCGGCGGCGGGGTGATCGGGGACCTGGCCGGGTTCGCGGCGGCGGTGCTGCGACGGGGCGTGCGCTTCGTGCAGATCCCGACGACGCTTCTGGCGCAGGTCGACAGTTCCGTCGGCGGCAAGACCGGCATCAACTCGGTCCACGGCAAGAACCTCATCGGTGCCTTCCACCAGCCGTCGCTGGTCCTCGCCGATATCGGCGTTCTGGGGACGCTGCCCGCCCGCGACTTCCTTTCGGGCTACGGCGAGGTGGTGAAGTACGGGCTTCTGGGCGACGCAGCCTTCTTCGAATGGCTCGAGGCGAACGGCCCGGCTTTGGCTTCTGGCGATCCCGCGCTCAGGCAGTATGCGGTGCGCCGGTCGGTCGAGATGAAGGCAAGGATCGTGGAGCGGGACGAGACGGAGGAGGGCGACCGCGCGCTTCTCAACCTCGGCCATACCTTCTGCCACGCGCTCGAAACCGCCACGGGGTATTCGAGCCGGCTTCTCCACGGTGAAGGCGTGGCGATCGGTTGCGCGCTGGCGTTCGAGCTTAGCCAGCGCCTCGGGCTTTGCAGCCAGGAAGAGCCAAGCCGGGTTCGCGCGCATCTGAAGGCGATGGGGATGAAGGCCGACATTGCCGACATTCCGGGCGCGTTGCCGGATGCGGACGCGCTGCTGGCGCTGATGGCGCAGGACAAGAAGGTGGTGGACGGACGCCTGCGCTTCATCCTCGCCAGCGGCATCGGCAAGGCCTTCGTCGCCGATGACGTGCCGGGCGATGTGGTGCGAAAGCTTCTGATCGACGCGCTTGCGTAGGGCGGGGCTTACCCCGGCTGCGTCCCGCAGGATCGGCAGTATTGCCTATCCTGCGCCCAATCAGAACGGGATCTCGTCGTCCATGTCGGCACGGCTGCCGCCGCCGCCCTGACCGCCGCCCGAGCCGCCACCCGACGACCCGCCGCCATAGCTGCCGCCGCCGCCCGATCCGCCGCTGTAGCCGCCGCGGTCATCCTCGTAGCCGCCACCGCCCGAACCGCCACCGGCTTCGCCGCGGCCGCCAAGCATCGTCATGGATGACCGGAAGGGGCGCAGCACGATCTCAGTCGAGTAGCGGTCCTGACCCGACTGGTCCTGCCATTTGCGAGTTTCAAGCTGACCCTCGATGTAGACGGTCGAGCCCTTCTTCAGATACTGCTCGGCGACCTTGGCGAGGTTCTCGTCGAAGATGGCGACCGAGTGCCATTCGGTGCGTTCCTTGCGTTCGCCGGTGCTGCGGTCACGCCAGTTTTCAGAGGTGGCGATGCGCAGGTTGACCACCTTGCCGCCATTCTGGAAAGACCGCACTTCCGGGTCGCGCCCGAGATTGCCGATGAGAATGACCTTGTTGACCGATCCCGCCATGACGCGCTCCTTCCGAATCTGTTCAGGTTTCTTAACCCCCGACGACCCAACTAGGAAGCAAGATGGTAAACCGACCGCTAACCACCGCCGGTGGCGCAACGTCGGGTCCGCGCCGGCGGGGCTGGTCTGAGACAGAAATTCGGGTATAGTCCCGGCGGTGGAAAGACGGCGTGGGGGACAGATGCGCTTCGCCCTTAGGATTGCGGCAATCGTCGCGGTTGCTGCGGCGCCGACGACTGCGGCCTTGGCCGAGGGGCTGATCCTCGTGCGCGGCAACGCCAAGGCCACGTCTCGGCTCGAACAGTTCCGCTCGCAAACCAGGGTCCTCGACAGCCGCGCTGCCAAGCAATACGACACCTCCTTCAAGCTGACGCCGCATGGCAAGGCGGGCGCCACCAAGACCGCGACGGTGATCCCATCCTATTCCGGGCGCTACCGGGGGCTTTATCTCGAAGCGGCCAAGAACGCGGCACGCAAGCATGGCGTGCCGGAGGATCTCTTCCTGCGCCTCGTGCAGCAGGAAAGCGGCTGGAACCCCGGCGCGGTGTCCAACAAGGGCGCCACGGGCCTTGCCCAGCTGATGCCGGGGACGGCGGCGCGGCTTGGCGTCAATGCCAGCGATCCGCATGACAATCTCGATGGCGGCGCGCGCTATCTGCGGATGATGTTCGACCGTTTCGGCGACTGGAAGCTGGCGCTTGCGGCCTACAACGCCGGGCCGGAGGCGGTGTCCAAGCATGGCGGCGTCCCGCCCTACCGCGAGACGCAGGGTTACGTCGTGGCCATCCTCGGCGGTTAGGCCGGACCGCTCTCAGTCCTCTTCCTCGGTGATCCGGTAGTCGCGCGGGATGCCTTTGGTCGCCCGCGCCCAGATCGTGTCTGCCGCCCGCGCCCGATGCGCCTCGAAGGCCTCGCGGTCGCGGAAGAGCTCGCTGACGGCAAAGCGTACCGGATCGGATTGGGAGCGGAAGACCTCGAACCTCAGGCAACCGGGATTGGCGCGGGACAGCCGGATGTGTTCCGGCAGAAGCACCGAGACGCGATCAGCCTCTTCAAGCGACCGGCAGAGCAGGAAACCGTTCAGGGCGATACGCGGCATGGCGGGATGTTAGTCGGGACTGTGCGATCCGGGAAGACCCGCCTTATTCCATCTCGATGGTGCCGGGCGGCTTCGATGTCACGTCATACATGACCCGGTTGACGCCCTTGACCTCGTTGATGATCCGCGTGGCAGTCTCGCCAAGGAATTCGTGCGTGAATGGGTAGTAGTCCGCCGTCATGCCGTCGACGCTGGTGACCGCGCGCAACGAGAGCGCGTAGTCATAGGTGCGACCGTCGCCCATCACGCCAACGGTCTTGAGGGGCAGGATCGCGGCGAAGGCCTGCCATATCTCGTCGTAAAGCCCGTGCTTGCGGATCTGGTCGATATAGACCGCATCGGCGCGGCGCAGGATCTCCAGCTTTTCGGTGGTGATCTCGCCGGGGCAGCGGATGGCGAGGCCGGGGCCGGGGAAGGGGTGGCGGCGGATGAACTGTTCGGGCAGGCCAAGTTCGCGGCCAAGGGCGCGGACCTCATCCTTGAACAATTCGCGGAGCGGTTCGACCAGCTTCAGGCCCATCTTTTCCGGCAGGCCGCCGACATTGTGGTGCGACTTGATCGTCACCGAAGGGCCGCCGGAGAAGGAGACGCTTTCGATGACGTCCGGGTAGAGTGTGCCCTGTGCGAGGAACTTCGCGCCGCCGACCTTCGCCGCCTCGAGCTGGAAGACGTCGATGAAGAGCCTGCCGATGGTCTTGCGCTTGACCTCGGGGTCCGAGACGCCTTCGAGCGCGCCAAGGAAAAGCCCGCTTTCCTCGGCATGGATCAGCGGGATGTTGTAGTTGTCGCGGAACATCGCCACGACCTCTTCGGCCTCGTTCAGCCTGAGAAGCCCGTGATCGACAAAGACGCAGGTAAGCTGGTCGCCGATGGCCTCATGGATGAGAACGGCGGCGACCGAGGAATCGACGCCGCCGGAGAGGCCGCAGATCACCTTGGCATCGCCGACCTGGGCGCGGATCTTGGCGATCGCGTCCTCGCGGTAGGCGCCCATGGTCCAGTCGCCGGTGAAGCCGGCGAGGCGCACGAAGTTCTCGTAAAGCTTCGCGCCCTTCGGGGTGTGATGCACCTCCGGGTGGAACTGCACGGCGTAGAAGTTGCGCGAGGGATCGGCGGTGATCGCGTAGGGCGCGTTGGGCGAGGTGCCGTAGACGCGAAAGCCGGGGGCGATTTCGGACACATGGTCGCCGTGGCTCATCCAGACCTGTTCGCGCCCGGCATTGGCGGTATCGGTGAACCAGCCCTCAAGGAGTGGGGTCTGCGCAAACTCCGGTGTCACGAAGGCGCGACCAAACTCGGCAGTGCCGTGGCCGCGTTCGACCTTGCCGCCAAGAAGATGCATCATCACCTGCTGGCCGTAGCAGATGCCGAGGATCGGCACGCCCATGTCGAAGACACCGGCAGGTGGCATCGGCGCGCCGTCGGCAAAGACCGAAGCGGGACCGCCCGAGAAGATCACCGCCTTCGGCGCGAAGGTCTTGAGGAAAGCATCGTCGACGCGGTTGAAAGGGTGGATCTCGCAGTAGACGTTCAGCTCCCTCAGGCGGCGCGCGATAAGTTGCGTGACCTGGCTGCCGAAGTCGATGATGAGAAGGCGCTGATGCGGATGTGTCATGGCGGGGGAATAGGATTTTGGCCCGAATTCCGCAAGGGTGTTCGGGGGCGGCCTATGCGGCAGCCCCGGAAGAACCTTCCCTATCCGCGCCCTTTCGGGCGGCGCGGCGGCGCATTGCCACCGGGGCGGGGCGGGGCGGGGCGCTTGCCCTTGAACTTGCCCGCCGGCCGGTCGTCTGCCGGGGCCTTGAACCGGGCGGGCTTGCCGGCGCCCTTGCTCTTTTCGGTCTTCTGCGCCGTCGTCCATCGGGTCTTCACCCTTGGCGTCTTCGCCTCCGCCGGTTCGGCGGCAGGGGGGGCGGGCGGCTTCGGCGGGCGGGCGGGTTCGATGAGCCTGGCCATCGGGGCTTCGGCCCTTGGCCGGGCCATCGTCTCGTGCTTCCGGACCGGTTTCGACGCCCCCGGATGCGCGCGGCGTTCCGGGTTGCGGTCAAGCACGGGTTCGCCCTTCATCCGCCGCAGGGTCAGGCCCGGCTCGATCTCGAGGACCTCGCCGAAGCGGGGCGCCTCGGCGGTGGCGATCTGGACGTAGCTTTCATCCTCGCGCACCCGGATCGCGCCGATGGCGTCGCGGGTGATGCCGCCGGCATCGCAGATCTTCGGCAAAAGCCAGCGCGCCTCGGCCCGGCCGGTATGGCCGACCGAGAGCGAGAACCAGACCGAATCCCCGAATTCGCGCGGCGCGCGCGGGGCGGCGGCGGAAGGTGCGGGGCTGTCGGTCAGTTCCTCCGGCGGCGGGCGGCCTTCGCGCCAGAGCTGGACGAAGGCGGCAGCAATCTGCTTCGCGCCGAAATGCGCCAGCAGGTCGTCGGCGATCGACATGTCCTCAAGAAGCGTGGTCAGGGCCGGATGCTCCGCCATCCGCATGTCGTCCTTCGCGCTGACCTCTTCGGCGGAGGGTGCCTTGCCCCATTCCGCAACGACCTTGGCGCCCTGCAGAAGCCGCTGCGCCTTCTTGTATTCCGGCGGCGTCACGATCAGCGCCGAGACACCCTTGGCCCCGGCGCGACCGGTGCGGCCCGAACGGTGCAGGAGCGTTTCCGAATTGGTCGGCAGGTCGGCATGGATCACCAGTTCGAGGCCGGGCAGGTCGATGCCCCGCGCCGCCACATCGGTGGCGATGCAGACCCGCGCCCGGCCGTCCCGAAGAGCTTGCAGCGCATGGGTCCGCTCCTGCTGCGACAACTCCCCCGACAGCGCCACGACGCGGAAGCCGCGATTGCCCATCCGGGCCAGAAGGTGGTTCACATTGGCGCGGGTCTTGCAGAAGATGATCGCCGTCCGCGCCTCATAGAAGCGCAGGAGGTTGAAGATCGCATTCTCGCGGTCGCGCATGGCGACGGACATGGCGCGGTAGGTGATGTCGCCGTGCTGGCGCGCCTCACCCATGGCAGCGACGCGCAAGGCGTCCCGCTGGAAGTCCTGCGCCAGCTTCTCGATGGCGGGCGGCACGGTGGCCGAGAACATCAGCGTCCGGCGGCTTTCGGGCGCGGCGCTCAGGATGAACTCCAGATCCTCGCGGAATCCGAGGTCGAGCATCTCGTCCGCCTCATCGAGGACCGCAACGCGCAGGGCCGAAAGATCCAGCCCGCCGCGTTCGATATGGTCGCGCAGGCGTCCCGGCGTACCGACGACGATATGGGCGCCACGCTCCAGCGCCCGGCGTTCGGTGCGGTAGTCCATGCCGCCGACACAGGTGGCGATGCGTGCACCGGTCGCGGCATAAAGCCAAGTCAGCTCCGCCGCGACCTGAAGCGCCAGTTCCCGCGTCGGCGCGATGGCGAGCGCGAGGGGCGTCGTCGCATGCGGGAGGGCGCCGCCTTCGCTCAGAAGGTCGGGGGCCGCCGCGATGCCGAAGGCGACGGTCTTGCCCGATCCGGTCTGGGCCGAAACCAGGAGGTCACGGCCACGCGCCTGAGGTTCCAGCACCGCTTGTTGCACCGAAGTCAGGGTCGCATAGCCCCGGTCGGAAAGCGCCGATGCCAAGGGCGCGGCAATATCACTGTTGATCATCTGTTCTGCCTGAATGGGGCCGAGGGCCCGGGTGAACGGCCCGGTCCCGCCCTTGCGCGGCCCTAACCCGCACAGGCCCAGAACAGCCGATCCGCTGCCCTATCGCCGTGCGGGGGCGGAGTCAAAGGGATATGGCGGGGAGGGGCCGATCAGCCCTTTGCCTTGGCGCGCAGCAGCATCCCGTAAAGGTCGCGCGGATCGTCGGGGTCGGCGATCATGTCCAGAGGTTCGCTGTAGGGATGGGCCTTCAGCTGGTCATGGACGTAGCGCAGGGCCGAGAAATCCTCGATCGCGAAGCCGACACTGTCGAAAAGCGTGATCTGGCGGGCGTCGGTCCTGCCCGGCACCTGCCCGGTGATGACCTGCCAGAACTCGGTCACCGGATGGTCGGGGGCAAGCTGCTGGATCTCGCCCTCGATCCTTGTCTGCGGCGGATATTCGACGAAGATCTGGGAGCGGAGGAGGATGTCGCGGTGCAGTTCCGTCTTGCCGGGGCAGTCGCCGCCGACCGCGTTGATATGGATGCCGGAGCCCACCATGTTGTCGGTCAGGATCGTCGCATATTGCTTGTCGGCGGTGCAGGTGGTGACGATCTCGGCCCCCTCCATCGCCTGTTCGGAGCTTGTGCAGGATGTGAGGGTCAGGCCGGAACCGGCAAGATTCCTTGCACATTTCGCGGTCGCTTCTGGGTCGATGTCATAAAGCCTGACATGGGTGATGCCGCAGATCGCCTTGAAGGCCAGCGCCTGGAATTCCGACTGCGCGCCGTTGCCGATCATCGCCATCGTCTTTGCACCCTTCGGTGCCAGATGCTTCGCGGCCAGCGCCGACATGGCGGCGGTGCGAAGGGCGGTGAGGATCGTCATCTCGGTCAGAAGCACCGGGTAGCCGGTCTCAACCTCGGCCAGAAGGCCGAAGGCGGTGACGGTCTGAAGCCCGGCCTTGGTGTTGCTCGGGTGGCCGTTGACGTATTTGAAGCCATACATCTCGCCGTCCGAGGTCGGCATCAATTCGATCACGCCGACCTCGGAATGCGAGGCGACGCGCGGGGTCTTGTCGAAATTCTCCCAGCGGCGGAAATCGGCCTCGATATAGCCGGCGATATCGCGCATCACCTGTTCAGGTCCGATCTGAAGAACCAGACGCATCATGTTGTCGACGCTGACGAAAGGGACGATATTCAAGCTGGGTTTCATGATTGGGATTCCTGCGCGCCGGGGCGCGGCGAAAGGTGGATGCCGGCGATCATGCAGCGGACGGAGCCGCCGGCATGTTCGATGGTTGGGACGTCAAGCGGCACGATGCGGGCGCTGCGTTCGATCTCCTGACACTGCGCGGGCGTCAGCGCCTTGGCTGCCCGCTGCGACAGTGCAAGGATGCGCGATCCGGCACCGGTGAGTTCGATGGCATTGCCGGCAAACTCGCCGATCTGCGCAGGGGACAGCGGGATCACAGTGCGCCCCGTCTCGGTCAGGCGCTGCACGACGACTTCGCGCCGCGCCGCGTCGGGGATCATGTCGAGGCCGACGAGCGCGAAATCGGTGGCGATGCACATCAGGACGTTGGTGTGATAGACCGCGCGGCCCGCCGCATCGATGGCGTCGAAGGCGATGGGTTCATATGCGAAATGGGTGCAGAACCGTTCCAGCGCCACCGGATCGGCGCGGTTCGAGCGCACGGTGAAGGCGATGCGGCCGATATGGTCCAAGACCATCGCCCCGGTGCCTTCCAGCGCCAGCCCGTCCTCCTCAAGCCCGGAAAGGTCGATCACCTCCTGCACGCGGTAGCTGCGCTTCAGCATCTCGATCACGTCGGCGCGTCGTTCGCGCCGGCGGTTGGCGGCGAACATCGGATAGATCGCCACCTGACAGCCGGGATGGGTGGAAAACCAGTTGTTCGGAAAGACGCTGTCGGGCGTTTCGCGGCTGCCGTCATCCTCGAAGACATGGACCACGACGCCGTGGCGCCGCAGCGTGGCCACCGCCTGGTCATGTTCATCGCGGGCGCGGGCGGCAAGGGCCGCTGCATCCTCGTTGGCATGGGTCTGGAAGGCGTTGTCGGCGCGGGTTTCGGGGTTCGGCACGAAGGCATGCGGGCGGATCATCACCACCGCGCCCGGGGCCTGCAAAAGGTTGCGGGCGGCGAGGAAGCCCATCAGAAGCTCCGCGTCGGGCGGTCGAAGACCTTGCGGCCCATGAGAGAGCCGACCAGTTCCACCATCAGCTTCGCGGTCTTGCCACGCTCATCAAGGAAGGGGTTCAGCTCGACGAGGTCGAGAGAGGTCACAAGGCCGCTTTCGTGCAGCAGTTCCATCACCAGATGCGCCTCGCGGAAGGTGATGCCGCCCGGAACCGTGGTGCCGACGGCGGGCGCGATGCCGGGGTCGAGGAAATCGACGTCGAGCGAGACATGGAGCATCCCGTTCGCCGCCGCCACCTTGTCGAGAAACTCCCGCAAGGGGGCGACGATGCCGCGTTCGTCAAGAACGCGCATATCGAAGACGTTGACACTGGCCTCGATCAGCCCGGCATATTCGGCGGGATCGACCGAGCGGATGCCGTAAAGGCAGATGCGGTCGGCGGGAACCGGGGCGGGGAAGAGCGGGAAGGCGTCGAACCCCGGCTTGCCGGCGATATAGGCGACGGGCGTGCCATGGAGGTTCCCCGACTGCGTCGTCATCGGGGTGTGGTAATCCGAGTGTGCATCAAGCCAGAGGACGAAGAGCGGGCGGCCCTTTTCGGCGGCATGGGCGGCGACGCCCGCGACGGAACCGAGCGACAGCGAATGATCGCCGCCCATGAAGATCGGGAAGCCCGTCTTCATCGCCTTCCGGCCCGCCTCGGAAAGCGCTTCCGTCCAGGCCACGGTTTCGGCGAGGTGATGGACGGCGGGATTGGCGCATGTCACGTCACGGAAGGGGGCGGGCTTCAGGTCGCCCCAGTCCTCGGAAGCGATGCCGAGGTCGGCGAGACTCTGCGTCAGGCCGGCGACGCGGAAGGCGGACGGCCCCATCAGGCAGCCTGCGCGCTTCTGGCCGCTGTCGATCGGTGCGCCGATCAGAATCGGTTTCGGTGCCATGCGGGCCTCCCTTCTGTTTGCGAAGAAGATGTTTCCATTTCGGGATGATTGAAACCCGCGAAATAGGCGATATGATCGGACAGATAGCCGAAATGAAAAGGTAAATTGACGAAATGGACGAGATCGACCAGAAGCTGATCGCCGCGCTCCGCCGCGACGGGCGCGCCTCGCTTTCGGACCTTTCCGTTTCGCTTGGCCTCTCGCGGGCGACGGTGCGGGCGCGGATGGACCGGCTGACGGCCGCGGGGGAGATTCAGGGCTTTACCGTTGTGACGCGCGGCGACGTGACGGCGATGCCGGTCCGGGGGCTGATGATGATCGGCATCGAGGGGCGCGGCGCCGAACGCATCCGGGCGCGGCTGTCGGGGATGCCGGAGATCCTCGCCGTCCATTCCACCAATGGCCGCTGGGACTTGATTGCCGAGATCGGCGCGCGGACGCTTGAGGAGTTCGACGCGGTCCTTGGCCGCATCCGCAAGGTCGAGGGCGTCACGTCGAGCGAGACGAGCCTGATGCTGACGACGCAGCGCGCCGGGCGGCGTTAGGCGGCGCGGCGGGCGGCGGCGACCCAGATCAGCGCGAGGGCGAAGGACAGGATCGCGTTCCACGACGCCATCGAGAGGCCGACGAAGCTCCAGGCAATCTCGTCGCAGCGCACCAGCGGCGCGGTCATGATCTGGCCGAGGAGGTCTTGGGTCGAGCCGGAGAGCGCCCCGCCCGAGGTGCAGGTCGTGGGCCCTTCCCACCAGCCTTGCTCGACGCCGGCATGAAAGACACCGACGGCGCCCGTCACTGCGGCGGCCAGTGCGCCGGCCCAAACGAGCCAGCGCGGCCCGCCGAGAAGTACCACAGCGCCGATGGCAATCGCCGCGCCATGCGGCCAGCGCTGCCAGATGCAGAGCTTGCAGGGCGGATAGCCGATCATCTGGAAGAAGAAGGCACCGAGCAGCAGCGCCGCCGAGCCGCCGGCGGCAAGCAGCACCAGATTGCGAAAGCGCGTCACGCGTGGCTCCTGATGACGAACCAGGCGATGACCGCTAGCGCCACGATCCCCCCGGCGATCCACATCATCCGCTTTTCGATGAAGGCAAGCATCCTTTCACCATAGTGCTGCAGGAGCCAGGCCAAGGCATAGAATCGCGCGCCGCGCGCCACGATGGCCGAGATGATGAAAAGCGGCAGGTTGAAGCCGACGACGCCGGAAAGGATCGTCACGATCTTCATCGGCGGCAGATGCGACAGGCCGGAGGTGACGAGGAGGAGGAGGATCAGCCAGATGTCATCCCTGACCGTCGCGCGCATCTCCTCGAAGGCATCGAGCTTTCCGTAGAAATCAAGCACCGGCCGGGCGATCAGGTCGAAGGCATAGTAGCCAAGCGCCCAGCCGAAGATGCCGCCAAGGACCGAGGTCACGGTGGCGATGAAGGCATACGACATCGCCTTGTCGGGGCGCGCCGCCGCCATCGGCACGAAAAGCACGTCCGCCGGGATCGGGAAGAACGAGCTTTCGACGAAGGAAACGGCCCCGAGCGCCTTGGTGGCGTGGCGCGAGCGCGCCCAGGAGAGGGTCCATTGGTAAAGACGCTGGAACATGCCTTGCCTGTAGCGGTCCGCGCACGCTCCGGGCGACGCGAGGTTCTTAGGCCACGGCCAAATCGCTTCGTCAAGCGGAACGGTCTTTCAAGACACGGAGTTGTCAGCGTATCCTGCGATTGTTCACGGCAGGGCTTGAATGGGGGAACGGTGATGAGGTGGCAGGGCCGTCGCGGCAGCGACAATATCGAGGACCGGCGGCGGATCAGCACGGGCGGCATGGTCGGCGGGGGCGGCATCGGCCTTCTCGTCGTGGCGCTTCTCGTCTGGGCCCTTGGCGGCGATCCCATCTCGGTCCTGCAACAGGGCGGTGGCGGCACCATCTCACAAGGCGGCGAGGTCGAGATCACCGAGGCCGACCAGCAGGCGGCGGAATTCGTATCCGTAACCCTCGCCGATACCGAGGAAGTCTGGAGCAGCCTCTTCCAGAGCCAGTTGGGCCGCCAATACGCGCCAGTGACTCTGGTGCTTTTCAAGCAGGTCACCCAGTCGCCCTGCGGCAACGCCTCGGGTGCGACCGGGCCGTTCTACTGCCCGCTCGACAAGAAGGCCTATCTCGACACAGATTTCTTCGCGACGCTCCAGCGCCAGATGGGCGCGACCGGCGATTTCGCCGCGGCCTATGTCGTGGCGCATGAGGTCGGACACCACGTGCAGGACGAACTTGGCATCCTGAGCCAGGTGAACGACATCCGCCAGCGGTCGGGCGAGGCGGAATCGAACGCGCTTTCGGTGCGGGTCGAGTTGCAGGCCGATTGCCTGTCGGGCGTCTGGGCGCGGACCGCCGCCGAAAGGCTCGGTACGATCGAGGAGGGCGACGTGGCCGAGGCGATGAATGCGGCGGCGAAGATCGGCGACGATACGCTTCAGCGGAATGCCGGACGGCGGCCGATGCCCGACAGCTTCACCCATGGCACCTCGGAGCAGCGCCAGCGCTGGTTCGCGACCGGCTTCAAGTCCGGCCAGATCGACGCCTGCGACACCTTCAACACCAGCGATCTCTGACGTCTCAGCGAGGGGCTTGTCAGGCGCATGGCCAGAAGCTATCTCGGCGGGGTGTGCCCGGGTGGCGGAATGGTAGACGCAGAGGTCTCAAACACCTCCGGTGCAAGCCGTGCGGGTTCGAGTCCCGCCCCGGGCACCAGTATTCAACTCAAGCCGCGACAGCGGATTCGCAGCGGGTCGCAGTGAACCGTGCTGCGGCATCGTCGATGCTTTCCCTGGTCGGCATCAGGCAGGCGGCGGTCGAGAGGGCGTCGGCGAGCGCGGCCGAGGGGGCGGTGACGGTAGCCGCGCGCCAGACGGGGGCGGCTGGTTCTCCGGTCATTGGATGCAGGATGTGGCCGATGCGACCGGCCGTGTCGAAGACCGTGCCGAGGGGGGCGGAGGTTGCAAGCGCGCGGGACCGAAGCGCGACCTCGCCGCCTTCCGCGAGCTTCACCGGCCAAGCGCCACCTTCGGGGTGGCCGCCAAGGGCGCGCATCTCACCGGTGTCGATCAGGATGTCGGTCAGGCCTTCGGCCTCCAAGAGCGCCGCGATGCGGTCGGCGATGTAGCCTTGCGCGATGCCGTTCAGGGTCAGGGCCATGCCGGGTTTCAGGGTCACGACGCTGGCGTCCAGACCGAGGTCGCCCCAGCCGCCGAGCGCGCGGGCGCTGGCGAGTTCGCTGGTCGTGGGCCGCGTCCCCGCCGCCGCACGTTCCGCCCAGAGCGCCCAAAGCGGCTGCACCGTCGGGTCGAAGAGGCCCTCCGTGGCGCGGTGGACGGCGCCGGCGAGCGTCAGGCATTCCAGAAGCTCGGGCGGCGGCGCGTCGAGCCGGGCGGTGGCGTTCAGCCGCATCAGGGCGCTGCCCTCGCGGTAAAGGCTGAAGACATCCTCAAGCCGGTCGATCTCGGCTGCGGCGCGGGCCGTGATGCCCGCGGCGTCGGGATGGGCGAGCCGGATCGTCGCGCGGGCGCCCAGGGCGATACCGGTCCAGGTGTAGACCTGCGGCGCGGCGGCGCGGGCGGCACCCGCGAAGGCCGTGGCGGCGGAAACGGTCAGGAAACGGCGGCGGGTCAGCATCGGATCATCCCCCGATCCTTTCGGAAAGGCTCTTCAGCCTTTTGTTGAAATCGGCGTCGCCTTCCATGCCGTCGTGGCTGCTTTGGTCGACAGGTGCGATCACCTCCGCGTCCGGCACCTCGGCCAGTTGCACGACGGTGCCACCCTTAGTCGCGGCAAAGGCGGCGGCCTTTTCGGGGTCGGCGAAGGGGACGAGTTCCGGCGCGCCCATGCCGCCTTCGACCTCGGACCCCACGACGTAATGCGCCGTGTCGGCGGCGATCCAGTTCTTCGTGCCGGGAATGTCCCAGGTCGCCCCGGCCGCCCCCATGTCATTGACATAGATCGCAAGGATCACGCCGTCCTGTTCGGGCAGGCGCGAATAGGCCACGGCGTCGCGCACCTGGCTGAAGAACAGCGGCTTGCCCGCAGCACCTTCAAGATGCACCTGCGCCTTCGGACCGGGATGCTCCAGAAGCTCCATCTGGCAGTAATGGCCGACCGCCGTTTCGGTCAGCTCGACCGGCGAGATGTCCTGTTTCTCCTCCTGACAGGCGGTCAGCAACAGGGCGGCGAGGATGAGGGCGCGTTTCATGGTGTCACCTTGCGGAAGGCCAGTGTTGCCGCTGCGAGGGCGGCAAGCGGCCAGAGAAGGACCGACAGCGCCGATTGCCAGAGCGGGATCGAGGTTGCCGCCCCGGCGACCCCGGCGGCGGCGGCCGAAGCCTCGGAAGCAGCGAGGTTGAAGAGACGGAAGGCGTCGGCGGGGTTGGCGAGAAGGGCGAAGGGGAAGAGGTCGGTGGTGAACCAGCCGCCATCGTCGGCGACGACCGCCGCCAAAAGGCCGAGGTCGTAAAGCACCACGGCGCCGAGCCAGAGGCCGATGGCGAGGCCGGCAGCGCCCGAGGGGCGGCGCGAGAGCGAGGACAGCGCGTAGCCCGCGCCAAGGAAGGTGGCCCCGAGAAGCACCGAGGTCCACGTCAGGCGCAGGAGGGCCGGAAGGCCCGCCGCTGCTTCCGGGTCTTCCCAGAAGGCGGCGACAGCGGCGAGGCCGTAGCCGATGACAACGGCCAGCGTCAGAACACCGAGATGGGCGATAAGCTTGCCAAGAAGGATCTCGGCCCGCGTGCCGGGATAGGTGAGGAGTAGCGGCAGCGTGCCACGCTCCACCTCGCCCGCCACGGCGTCAAAGGACATGAGGAGGGCGACCAGCGGCACCAGATAGACCGCGAGCGATGTGAGTGAGGCGACCGTGACCGACAGCCGGTCGACGCCAAGATCGCCGGTCGGCGCGGAGCCTGCGGCGGAGAGGACCAGCGCGAAGACCGCCATGAGCGCGATGGCGATGGCGACCCAGCGGTTCCTCAGCGCGATGCGGAATTCGGTCAGGGCGGTGGCGAGGATGCGGTTCATTGCCCGTCCCTCCGGCTGAAATGGCTGTAGATGTCTTCAAGGCTCGGCGGCACCACGTCGATATCGGCGACCTTGTCGCCAAGGCCGGCGATGCTGGCGAGAAGCCTCAGCTTGTCCTCCTGCGCGCAGGCGATGCGAAGGTCGGCGCCGACGCGGATGGCACCCGGCAAAGCTTCGGCGATCTGGCTGGCATAGCCGTTCCGGGCCGAGACATTCATCGTCACCGGCAGCGCGGCGGAACGCCTGAGGTCGGCCAGGGTGCCGGTCGCCACCATCCGACCCTTCGAGAGGATCAGGATGCGGTCGGTCCGCGCCTCCACCTCCGTCAGCGCGTGGGAGGAGAGGAGGACCGCCGCGCCCTCCGCCGCCAGCCCATCGAGCAGCGCATAGAAGTCGCGGCGGGAAACGGGATCGAGACCGGAGGTCGGCTCATCCAGCACCAGAAGCTTCGGCCTGCCGATCAGCGCCTGGGCAAGGCCGACGCGCTGGCGCATGCCCTTGGAATAGGTGCCGATGCGGCGGGTGGCGGCATCGTGAAGGCCGACCCGCTCAAGCAGCGCCCGCGCGCCCTTCGGGCTTTCGCCCCGAAGCGACAGGAAATGGCCGATCTGTTCCTCGCCGGTCAGGGCGGGATGGAAGGCGGCGTTCTCAGGCAGGTAGGCGACCGCGCCCCGCGCCGCCCCGGAACCGGGCAGGGCACCGCAGACCCCGACCGAACCGGCGTCGAAGGGAATGAGGCCGAGGATGATCTTCATCATCGTCGATTTCCCCGCGCCGTTATGGCCTAGAAGCGCCACGCGGCTGCCCGGTTCCACCGTCAGCGACACGGCGTCCAGCGCCTTGACCCCGCAGAAGGTCTTAGTGAGTTCCGATATTTTCAGCGTCGATGTCATCATAGGTTCCTTCCGCCCAACGCCCGGCCACCTCGGCTTCCATCGCCGCCACTTCGGGCGGGACGGGGATGACGGGGGCGGTCATCAGCGGGAATGAATCGAGGACGCCGCCGGGCAGCGTCGCGGGAAAGCTCTTCTGGCTCCAGCGGACCAGTTGCACGGCGGGCGAGCCGGTCAGGAGCGCGGCAGCCGGCTGCGACCACAGGATATGGTCCATCAGGTCATTGGGGCGGTAGACGCCATCGGCAATGCCGTCGCCGTTCAGATCGAAGGCCGGATGGTCGGACCAGTGGTTACCCCGGCCCTCGAAGCTCCATTCGACATGGCGGGTGCCGACGTATTTCACCTGCTCCCTGTTGCCGATGAAACCGTTGCCGGTCAGGATGTTACGCTCCGATCCTGCGGTGAAATGGATGCCGATGCCGCAGCCTTCGAACCGGTTCTGGTAGATCAGGTTCTTGTGGGCGTTATAGATGAAGGTGCATTTCTTTGCACCGCCCCGTACAAGATTGCCGCTGACATCGGCGTCGTTGGCGTAATTCAGCATCAGCCCATGCTCGCGGTCGCCGAGCGACAGGTTGTCCTTCACCACCACGCGCCTTGAATACATGATCGCATAGCCGAGGTGATTGCCGACCGAGACGTTGCCGGAAACCTCGCTGTCATGGGTGTACATGTAGTGGACGGCGAAGCGCAGGTCGCGGAAGACATTGTTCCGGTAGGTGCCATTGCGCGAGGCGTTGGAAAAGATGCCGTCGCGGCCGTAGCGGACGGTATTGTCCTCGATCACCGTGCCGGGGGCGTTCCAGACGTAAAAACCGTTCCCGCGTTCGTTCATCCGTTCGTTCTGGCGGCCGATCACGGTATTGCCGCGCACCAGCGCGTCAAGCCCGCCATGTACGTCGACGCCGTGCATGTTGTCGATGAGGGTGACGCCCTCGATCCGGGCGCGGTCGGCGCCCTTGACGATCTTGATGCCAGAGTCGAGATCGGCGTTCTTCTTGCCCGATCCGGTGACGGTCAGGCCGCGGATGGCAACGTCGTCGGCGGTGATGGTCACGACCGTGCCGTTTCCCTCGCCGTCAATCACCGCGCCCGCGGGGCCGGTCAGGGTCAGGGGGCGGTCGATGGTGACGGGGCCCTTGTAGGCCCCGTCCGCAAGCACCAGCACATCGCCGGGGGAAGATCCGGCGACGGCCGATGCAAGCGTGCCTGCCCCGGGGATTACCTTCACCTCCGCCGCCCAGAGGGGCAGGGCGAGGAAGGTCAGGATCAGGGGCAGGCAAGCGCGCATCGTCAAGCCGCCTTCGGCTCGACGAACATCCGGCCGCGCATCTCCATGTGGAGGGCGTGGCAGAACCACTGACAGTAGTACCAGAAGACGCCGGGCTGGGCCGCGACAAAGGTGATGGACGAGGTCGCCTGCGGCCCTACCTCCATCGCCACGCCGTGGTTGCCAAGGGTGAAGCCATGCGTCAGGTCGTCGATGTCATCAAGGTTGGTGACGATCACCGTAACCTCGTCACCTTCATTCACGGTGAACTCCGGCAGCGCGAATTCCGGCGCCTGGCTGGAGATGTAGACGCGGACCTTGGTGGGATCGTCCTTGTCGCGGATCACCATGTCCTGCCAGTCGTCGAGGTCGACACCATCCGCCTCGGCCTGCTTGCGGGCATCGGCCCACATCGGGTCCTTGCGGTCCCAGACCGAGCGGATGTTGCCAAGCTTGGCGGGGTTGACCGCGATGGCGTCATGCGGTTCGGCGAAGTTCGGGCCATCATGGACCACGACCATCTTGTCGCCGGAGATGTCGATAAGCTGATCATTCTCCGGCTTCAGGGGGCCGACGTTCAGGAAGCGGTCCTTGGAGAACTTGCAGAGGCAGACGAGCCACTTGCTGCCGGCATCGAGCGTCTCGCCCTCGACTGTCTTCAGGTGGCCGGGCTGGTACTGCACATCGACCTTGTCCCTGATCGGGTCGACCTTTTCGCCGGCATAGGCCCTGATCGCATCCTCGATGTTCCACTTTACCACCTGGCTGTCGAGGAAGAGCGAGGTATATGCGTTGCCGTTGCCGTCGAAGGCGGTGTGCAAGGGGCCAAGGCCCAGTTCCGGCTCTGCCACTACGGGGCTGCGCGGATCGACGTCGCCGGCAAAGAGGGCGTCGAACTTGGTCACGTCCAGCACCGTCACCGTGGGCGAAAGCTTGCCGCCGATGCAGAGGTGCTTCTTGTCCGGCGCCATGTTGCAGCCATGCGGGTTGTTGGCGATCGGGATGTAGCGGGTGAACTGGCTCTTGGCCTCTTTCCGACCGTCGAGCACGCGCACGCCGTTCAGCTCCTGGCCTTCGCCGGCCGCGACCGCCTTTTCGATCTCGGCAATGTTGAAGACGACGATGTGATCCATCTCGGCCGCCGTCATTTCGGCAAGCGTCATCCCCATTTCCGAGTTGTAGGAGGTCGAGAAGGCCCATTTGCCTTCGTAGTCGGCATCGCAATTGTCGAGGTTGCCCGACACCATGACCTGCCAGGCCACCGTCATTTCATCGGCGTTGATCGCCGAGAATACGTTCACGTAGGTCGATACATCTTTCATGGTCGAGCCGTCATTGACCAACGGGGCCTCGTCCTCGCCATTGGCGAAGATGTAGTTGGTGCGCGGCCATTTCTGTGGACGCATGCCGTGAATCGCCTTGGCGTTGGGGATCTCCAGGATCTTGTCGGCCTTCATCACGTCACAGCGCACGCGGGCGACGCGGGTGTTGGCCTTGTCGTTCATGAAGAGGTAGCGGCCGTCGTACTTGCCCTCGGTGAAGGACATGTGGACGTGGTGCAGGTCACCGTTGTCATGGACCTTCTTGCCGTTGGCGGCGAGATATTCGCGCGTCTTGTCGGTCATGCTCTCGGTCATGATCTTGATCGACTCGTTGGTCTGCCCCCAGCCGGTGGCCGAGCAGCGGTTGAAGACCGGCACACGCATCAGTTCGCGCATCGAGGGGATGCCGAGAATGCGCATCTCTCCGGTCTGGCCGGAGGACCAGAAGCCGTAGAATTCATCAAGCTGGCCGGGTGCGACGTTGAAGCTGCCCTCCGCCGCGACGGCAGGCGAGGCGCCCGTAGCGAGGGTCGCGGCCCCGATGGCGCCGCCGGTCAGCGCAAGGCGCCCGCCAAAGGCGCCGGCGACGGCGGCGCCGCCTGCGGTGGCGCCAAGCAGCATGCGGCGGCTCAGGCCCGATTTTGATCGTTCAGTCATGATGTGAACTCCTTTCAGTGGGAGGTCTGGGGTTTGAGAGCGTTTGGGTGATGCCCGAGGTCACGGACGGGCGAGACGGTGACAGCCTCGCGCCGCTTCAGCTTCTTGATGACCACCGGGCAGGTGGATTTCGACTGGTAAAGGACCTGGCAGTGCAGGCAGTTCACGCATTCGTTCGGGTTGATCTCCCCCGTCGGATGGATGGCCTGCACCGGGCATTGGTTGGCGCAGGTCTGACAGGGGTTGCCGCATTCGTGGTACCGCTTCAGCCAGTCGAACATCCTCAGGCGCGCCGGAATGGCGAGGGCGGCGCCGAGGGGGCAAAGGTAGCGGCAGTAGAAGCGTTCGACGAAGAGCCCGGCGATCAGCAGGGCCGCGACATAGGCCACGAAGGGCCAGGCGCGGACGAATTTCAGGATGATCGCGGTCTTGAAAGGCTCCACCTCCGCCAGGTGTTCGGCCTGTTCGATGGAGACCAGCGACACCCCAAAAAGCCCGAGGAAGATCATGTACTTGAGCGGCCAGAGCCTTTCGTGCAGCCCCCATGGCAGGGTCCATTGCGGGATTTTGAGCGCCCGGCCGATGCGGTTGGTCAGTTCCTGCAGCGCGCCGAAGGGGCAGAGCCAGCCGCAATAGGCGCCGCGGCCCCAGAAGAGAAGGGCGGCGGCGACCGAGAACCAGAGGATGAAGGTCAGGGGATCGAGAAGGAAGGCCTGCCAGGAGAAGCCCGAGACGAAGGCCCCGAAAAGCGCCATCAGGTTGACGACGGACAACTGCGCATTGGCGTACCAGCCGAGGAAGACGAGCGTCACCGTCAGGTAGGACATGCGGAACCAGAAGAAGGCGCGTTCGTTCCGGGTCGCGAGGCCCTGGAAGAAGAAGGTGCCGGTCAGGACGAGAAGCATCCCGGCCAGAACCACGATCTCTGTCTTCGATCCGCGCCAGATCTTCTGCCAGAGGTCCGCCTGCGCCGTGCTTTCGTCCGGCGAGGCGATCGTCGCGGGTTCGGGGGCAGGGGCCACGGCAACCGGGCGCAGATACGACTGAGGCAGTTGATAGGCGAGATCGAAGGTGGTGAAGAGCTTTTCGATCGGCCCAACCTCGCGCTGCACCAGAAGTTGCAGGCGGAAGGGCTGCGCCGGGTCGAAGCCTGAGGCGGCGGGGATGAGGAAGAGGTCGGTCTCGGTGAACTCCGGCCTGCCCTCGGCGGCCAGTGAGCCGACGCGGCGGTGCATCTTGTCGCGGAAGCGGATCGAGACATCGCCCTGGATCAGGACGATGCGGTCGAAGATGCCGCCGCGGACATAGCCCGACCCCTTGAAGCTGTAGAGGCCGCGCCCGGCGACCAGAAGGGCATTGTCCCCCGGCTGAAGCAGGTTGGCGAGGCTGCCGTATTCGGCCTCGCCAAGGATCGCCTTGCCGACCGCCGGAACCGAAACGAGGGCGGCCTGCATCTCGATGAAGGTCGTCTCCGGCGCCTCGGTCATCGGGCGTTCGGCGGCGCGCTTGTCCTCAAGGGCGGCGAAGGCGGCGTTGACCTGGCCCACGTCGAGCGACAGGCGCCGGATCGTGCCGTCGCCTTCCAGCGTCACCCAGTCCGATGGAGCTTTGGCATCGGGGTTGATCTCGAAAGCCGGGCCTGCGGGCTTTTCCTCGGGCTTGAGGCCGCCAAGGCCAAGCGACCGCGCCACCTTGAGGCCGGAGCGCACGATGGAATCGTCGATCACCATGACCGTGACCGTTGCACCCGAGATGATGTCGACATCATGCGAGGTGCCGCCCGACGCGGCCTCGGCGATCAGGTCGAGGCCGACATAGGCTTCGACCAGCGCCTTCACCTTGGCTTCCGGAATGCCGATCAGGACGATGGGTTCGGAATGCTTGACGAGGCGGACGCCGATGATCTTCGCGTCCTTGTCGACGGCGACCAGGGTATGGATCGGCTTGCCGGAATAGCCCGTGGTGCCGACGAAATCCGATGTCACGAAAGCCCAGCCGATGGTCTCGCCACTCTTCAGGACCGGGGCTGCGGCAATGTCGTCGCGGATGGCGCCGAAGCCGTCTGCGCCTTCGACGAGTTCGCCGGGGGACACTTCGTTCAGGTATCTCGACAGAACTGTTTCCGCCGCCGCCGGCAGGGCGGCGAGGCAGAGGGCAAGAAGAAGGGAGAGAATGCGGAAGATGTTCACCGGCCGGCTTCCTTGGCGCTACGCCCGGAGCCCTGCCACGTTCCGAAAGACTTGGTGTTGACAATAGTCAAGCCGGGCGAAGCTTCGCCAGTGACCCGACCAGCCGAAAATGAGAGGCCGGGCGAAAGTTGCCGAGCTGGGGGGCCGGTTGCAAGGAAATGCGAGACGGTCCGGGGGCGCCTGAGCCCCAGCGCATGGCTTTGGCCGGCCCGTCTGCGGGCAAGGCTTCGTTCGGCGCTGAAGCCATGGGGCGACAGGGCGGCAAGGTGATGGTTGAGGCAGGAGGCGCACCTGCTGCAATCGCCGGAGTGTTCGGCAGGGTTGCCGCCCGTATCCATCTGGATCATCTCGGGGCCTTCCTCCCCGCAGATGATGACCGAGACCAGCGTTTGCGCCACAGCCATCCCGTGGGTGCCGGGGCCACCGGCAAGGCTGAAGGCGAAAGCCGACCAGAGCACCAGAAGGATGCGCGCATACCGTACCGCCCGAAGCATTCGCCTCGTGCTGGCCGGGATCGGCATCGTTCCGACAAGTGGCATCACGCTGATATCCGTCGCGCCGTTCTGGCGCCGCGCGGATGTTGCGCGTTCGGAGGCGAACGACATTGACTTCGATCAACCGCCGGGAAATGCCCCGAAACGGTCGGGGAGGCGGGCGAAAGTCATGGAGCGCGTCGTTCTCTCAGGCTTTCGACCAGGCGAGGGCCGGGTCTTCCTCGACATACTCCCGCAAGGTCGCCACATCCTGAATATGTGCGACGTTCTGCCGCACGGTCACGCCATGGTCCTTGAGCCGCCCGAAAGCCCGGCTGAGGCTTTCGGGTTTCATGCCAAGCCTGCCGGCGATCAGCGCCTTGTCATAGGGCAGCGTCACCTCGCAGGTACCGGTCGGGCAGGGCGCCAGATCGAGAAGGAACTCCGCCACCCGCTGCGCCCCGGTCTGCGCCTTCAGCTGTTCGATCTGCGCCACCAGCGAATGCAGATGCGCGAAGGTCGCCGACAGCATGGAGATCGCGACCTCGGGGCTTTCGCGGATGATCCTGAGGAAGCTGTCGGCCTCGATCCGGATCAGCGTGCAGTCGGTGACGGCCTCGGCAGCGACGGGATAGCTGTCATGGCGGAAGGCGACCGCCTCGCCGAAGCTCGATCCGCGGGTGAAGACGCCGACCACCGCCTCGGCCCCGTTCGGCGCGATCCGGTAGAGCTTCACCCAGCCTTCCGCGACGATATAGATGGCACTCGCCCGCTCCCCCTGAAGGAAGATTGTCGCACCACGGTCGAAACTGCGGATATGCGCCTGCGCGAGAAGCTCACCGAAGATGTTCTCCGGCACCGAGGCAAGAAGCAGCGAGCGTCGCGCAAGCGCCAGATATTCCTGTTTCATCCGCCGCCTCCCTGCCGCTGCCAGTCTAGCTTGGGCCGCAAGCGGTGCCAGCCCCATTTCTCACCACTTCGTGTAGCAAAAGCTGCACGAAGGTTCTCAAGCCGCTGAAAGCGGTGTTAAGGTCGGGCATCGGACGCGAGGCCGTCCGGGGTGACAGGCAACAGCAGAGGATCACGCATGGCCACGACCACCGTCACCGACGCATCGGACCTTCCCGCAAGGATCAGCGCGGCGGCCCCCGGCGACACGATCCTGCTCAGCGGCCAGTTCGGACATGTCAGGCTGAATGACATCAGCCCGGAAAAGCCGGTCATGATCGCGGCCGCCGCGCCGGGTGCTGCGCATTTCGAGCGCCTGGTGCTTGCGGGCTGCTCGAACCTCAGCTTTTCCGGCATCAACTTCTGGCCTTTGTCGGATGTGCCGCCGAGCAAGAAGAACGAATATCTCGTCCTGGCCTATCCCGAATGCACGAACATCGAACTCGTCAAGTCGGTGTTCCGGGGCAGGCCCGACAGCGACAATCACGCGACCTGGGACATCGGCGCATGGAACAGGGCGAAGATCGGCGCTGCGTTCCTGCGTGGCAACAACTGCGTGGTCCGCGAATGCGCCGCCATTGGCGTGCAGTTCGGTTTCAGCGTAGCGGGCGCGAACAGCGAGATCTTCGGCAACCGCATCTTCGGTTTCTCCAGCGACGGCATCAGGGTGACGAATGACAATTGCGTCGTCATAGGGAACCGGGTCACCGATGCCATGCAGGTCGACGGCAATCATTCGGACGGGTTCCAGTCCTTCAAGATCAAGGCGCTCCTGAACGGCATGGTCGTCAAGGACAACGTCTTTCTCGAATGGACGGTCCGGCGCGACAACCCGCTGCGCGCCAGGATGCAAGGGATCAGCTTCCACAACGGGCCCTACGCAAACATCGTCATCCGCGACAACTTCGTCGAGACGACAAGTCCGAACGGGATGAACCTGAACAAGATCGACAACGTGACCGTAACCGGGAACCGGCTGCGCAATGCCAATGGCCGGGATCGCAAGTTTCCTTGGATCCGCATGGGCAACTGCACCGGTCAGATCATTGTGGAGAACAATCAGGCCGAGTCCTTCAAGCTGCAGCCGGGAGTCGTCTCGCGGTTTGGCCAGAAGCCTGAGTACAGGTCGAAGTACTGAACCGCGCCTCAGAGCGATTCCGCCCCGTCGAGGACAAGGGCATGGCCGGTCATGAAGGATGACCGGTCCGAGGCGAGGTAGACGATGCCCTCGGCAATCTCCTCGGGCGTGCCCCAGCGCCCGATCGGGATGTTTCCCGCGACATAGGATTCGAGCGCCCGCCGGCCGCCCATCTGGGCTTCGAACCCGGCGTTGAAGGCGGTGTCGACGAAGCCGGGGCAGAGCGCGTTGCAGCGCACCCCGAAGCGGGCGTAGTCAACCGCGATCTGGCGCACCATGGCGATGACCGCGTGTTTGGTGGTGCAATAGGCGATCATCTCGCGGTCATACTGCACGCCGGAATTCGATGCAGTCACGATGATGGAGCCGCGTCCAAGCGGTTTCATCACCGCCATCGCGGCGCGGGCGGCGATGAAATGTGACCGGACGTTGAGCCGCCACGAGGCGTCCATGTCGGCGACGCTGACCTCATCCAGTCGACCGGGGATCTGGATGCCGGCATGGGAATGCAGGATGTCGAGCCGGCCATGGCGCCCGCTGGCGGCGCGGATCGCGCCGTCGAGCGCGTCATCATCCGTCACGTCGAGGGTCAGCGCCTCGGCCCGGCCGCCCGCTGCCGCGATCTCGGTCGCGACCGCTTCGGCCAGCGCAGGGTCGCGGTCGCTGACGATGACCGCCGCGCCGTTCCCGGCAAGGGCCAGCGCCCCGGCCCGGCCGATGCCGGAACCGGCGCCGGTCAGGAAGGCGACGCGACCCTCAAGCAGCACTTCCGCCTCCCTTGCGTTGGCCGCGTTGCAGGATGGATTGCGCGACAACGAGGATGAGGAGCGAGACTGCCAGAACCATCGTGCCGATGGCGTTGATCTCGGGCGTCACCCCCCGGCGGATCGAGGAGAAGACGTAGATCGGCAGCGTCGTCTCCGACCCTGCGACGAAGAAGGCGACGATGAAATCATCAAAGCTGAAGGTGAAGGAGAGCAGGAAACCGGCGAGGATCGCCGGGAAGATCTGCGGCAGCGTCACCTGCCGGAAGGTGCCCCAGGGCGTGGCGCCAAGGTCGGCGGAGGCTTCGATCAGGCTCCGGTCCATGCCGGCCACCCGCGCCCGGACGATGATGACCACAAGCGCCATCGCGAAAAGCCCATGCGCCGCGATCAGCGATCCGATGCCGAGGTGAAGCTGCGGCGCGGACCAGCCCGCCGGCCATAACGCTGCGAGCAGCGGGTTCAGCCAGTCGAAGACGGTGACCAGCGCGATCAGGGTCGAGATGCCGATGACGATGCCGGGAACCATGACGGCGATGTAGAGAAGCGCGTCGAAGATCACGCGCGGCCTGCCGGTGACGCCCTGCAGCGCGAGCGCCGCCATCGTCCCGGCAAGGGTGGCGAGGGTGGCGGCGGCGAGGGCAACGGTAACGCTCGTCTGCAAGGCCTCCATGACGAAGGGATTGGCCAGCGCCTTGCCGTACCACTGGGTCGAGAAACCCTGCAACTGCGCCGCGTAACGCCCCGCGTTGAAAGAGAATACCGCGATCACCGCGATGGGGATGTAGAGGAAGAGATAGACGGCGAGCGCGTAGATCCTCATCTGGCCCTCACATCAAGGAAACATCGTCGCGCCCACCCGCCCAGCGGCGCGTGAAGCGCATGTAGAGCGTGACGGTGACGAGCATGATGAGGACGAGAGCCACCGCCACCGCCGCCCCGAAGGGCCAGTTCCTGGATTGCAGGAAGAGATCGACCAGCGCATTGCCGACGAAGAAGACCTTGCCGCCGCCCAGGATCGCCGGGATCAGAAACTCGCCCATAAGAAGGATGAAGACCAGCATGCAGCCGGTGGCGACACCAGGCATCGACAGCGGCAGCGTCACCTGCAGGAAGCTCCGCCACGGCGGGCTGCCAAGATCGGCGGAAGCTTCCAGCAAGCGCTTGTCCAGCCGCTCAAGGCTCACGAAGATCGGGAAGACCATCAGCGGCAGGTAGCCATAGACGATACCCGTCAGCACCGCGAAGGGCGTATTGATGAGGCGGGGGCTGCCGAGGCCGAGGAGGGAGACGAGTTTCGGAATTCCCTGACCGCCAAGCAGATAGATCCAGGCGTAAGAGCGGATCAGGATCGAGGTCCAGAAGGGGACGATGACGAGGATCAGAAGGAGCGTCCGCCACTTCGGGTCGCATCTGACGGCGAGGTAATAGGCGAGCGGGTAGGCGATCAGGAGGCAAAGCGCGGTGCCCACCGGCGCAAGGACCAGCGTGTTCTGAAACGCGGTCCAGCGCGCGCCGAGATTGGCGAAGTTCTCCAGCGTGACGGCGGCGGAATAGCCCCCCGCCGCCGCGCGTTCGCCGAAGCTGAAGACAAGCACGACCACCAGCGGCAGGACGAGCATGGCCAGAAGCCAGATCGCCGCCGGCGCCAAGAGAAGCGTTGTCCTCAGCCTCGGCGTCATCGGATCAGGCCGACTTGAACCGCGCCATGAGTTCGGCGCGGTTCGGATCGGTGAGCGTCACCGCCGCGCCGAATTCGAGCGCGTCGAGAAGTTCCGCCGCCGGATAGAGGATCGGGTCGTTCAGCACCTCGGGCGGCATCAGAGCATCGACACGCTTGTCGGCGGTCGGATAGCCGTGGAAGAGGGATTCCTTCGCGTTTACAGCAGGATCGAGCAGGAAGTTGATGAAGGCATAGGCCGCGTCCATATGCGGCGCGCCCTTCGGAATGGCGAAGAAATCCGACCAGAGCTCGCCGCCTTCCTTGCCGAGGACATAGGCGATCTCGGGCACGTCGCGGTTCATCTGCTTGCCATCGCCGGTCCAGCAGATCGTCATCCACGCATCGCCCGACCGCATCGACGGCTGGTAGTCCGATGAGATGGCGAAAAGATGCGGCTTGGCCGCCATCAGGAGCTTTTCGGCATCGGCGAGTTCGGCCGGGTCGATCGAGTTGAAGGAATAGCCGTAGTATTTCAGCGCATTTCCGATGGTGGTCAGCTGGTAGTCATGGACCATGGTGCGGCCCGTGAATTCGGCCTGGGTCAGATCCCAGAATTCCTTCCAGGTGGTCGGCTGCGGCTTGTCGCCAAGCTGCGAGGTGTTCACGGCGAAGCCGGTGGTGCCCCAGTTCTTCGACACGGCATAGACCTTGCCATCGACCGTCCCCGGACCGGCGAAGCGTTCGTTGAACGCGGCGGGGTCGTAATTCGGGATGCGCGACAGATCGAGGGGCTCGATCAGGTCTTCGCTGACATAGGTGGTGATGGTGTAGTTCGTCGGCACGAACACGTCCCAGCCCGACCCGCCGGCCTGAAGCTTCGCAAGCATCTCCTCGTTCGACCCGAAGACGTTCATGTCGACCGCCGCACCCGTCGCCGCCGCGAAGGCCTCGAAATTCGCCGGATCGTGATAGTTCGGCCAGGTGGCAAGGACGACGCGGTCGCCGATGTTGCCCTGCGCCCATGCCGCGTTGCGAAGGCCCGGCATCGCCGATCCCAGCACCGCCGTCGCCGCGCCAAGGCCGGTCACGCCGAGGAAATGCCGCCGGGTGACGGAGCCTTTCCTGTAGCGCATCAGTTCGGCCATGAAGCGTTCGCGTGAGATGAAGTCATTCCGGTTGGTCATGTTCATTCTCCCAGTTGGTGTCAGTCGTTCCCGAGGATCAGCGCGGCACCATCCCGCCAATGCGCGTTCCCCGTCTCCCCCGGTTCGAAATTGCCCTCACCAGCCTCGGCCTGACGCGAGGCGAGGATGAGGAACTGGCCCAGATCGGGGTGCCGGACCAGGTATTCGGTGTGTTCGCCCAGAAAGATGCGGTTGATGACCGTCACCGGGACGCCGCCCGCGCCGCGCGTGAGGCCGATCTGTTCGGGGCGGAGGCTCGCGATGGCCTTGTCCGCCGTCTTGATGCCTTCGCCTGCAACGCCGGTGAAGGTCACGCCGCCTTCTGCCACCAGCCGCGCAGTGCCGCCGTCGATGCTCTCGACGCGGCCGGGGAAGAAGTTGGACTTGCCAACGAAATCCGCGACATAGCGGTTCCTCGGTCGGTCATAAAGATCGCGCGGGCTGCCCATCTGCACGATCTCGCCATCCCGCATGATGCAGATGCGGTCCGACATCGACAGCGCTTCCTCCTGGTCGTGGGTGACGAGGACAAAGGTGATGCCGAGCGTCCGCTGCAGGGTCTGGAGCTCGATCTGCATGTCATGGCGGAGCTTCTTGTCGAGTGCGGCCATCGGCTCATCAAGAAGAAGAAGCTTCGGCTCGTTGATGATGGCGCGGGCAAGCGCCACGCGCTGCTGCTGGCCGCCCGACATTTCCCAGATGCGCCGGGCGCCGAAACCGGGAAGGCGCACGGTGTCAAGCGCACGGGTCACGGCGGCTTCAATCTCTGATGCCGCCAGCCTCGGGCGCTGCTGCCTTAGGCCATAGCCGATGTTCTCGGCCACCGTCAGATGCGGGAAAAGCGCGTAGTGCTGAAAGACCATGTTCACCGGGCGCCGGTGCGCCGGCATGTCGTTCACCCGCTGCCCGTCAAGGAAGATGTCGCCTTCGGTCGGTGTTTCGAACCCGGCGAGCATCCTCAGCGCCGTGGTCTTGCCGCAGCCGGAGGGGCCGAGGAAGGATAGGAACTCGCCCTGCCGGATCGAAAGGTTGAGGTCCCGCGCCGCGACGATGGCGCCGAAGCGCTTGGTGGCGCCGCGCAGTTCCGCGACGGGGGAATCGTCTTTTCCGGTCACGCGTCGAGCTTCCGCATATATGCCTTGAAACTGCATGAATCGTAGAAAATGGCGCTGCCCTTGTATATACCTCAAAGAGCATAGTTTTCGCGGAAGATTGGCGGATGAGCATAGAGGCGAAGTTCGAGCGGATCGGCCTGATGATGGAGGCGGAAGGGACCCCGCTCTTCCCGCACAGGCTTGCCGAGTTTCTGCGCACGATCGCGTCCTATGACTTCACCGTCATCTTCAGTTATCGCGGCGCTGCCCGGCCACTGGACCTTCATGACGACTTCCCGCGCGCCAAGCGGGCAGTTTTCGTCACCGACTATCAGGCAGGGCCCTACCTCCTTGATCCCTTCTACCTTGCCGCGACGAGGCCGGTGCCGCCGGGGCTCTACCGGATGCGTGACCTCGCGCCCGACCGCTTCTACCAGGGCGAATATTTCCGCAGCTACTACGTCCAGACCGGCCTAGCAGAAGAGATCGGCTTTTTCGTCGACGCGGGCGGCGGCGTGATGCTGGTGGTCTCGCTGATGCGGGCGCGGAAGGCATTTTCGGCCAAGGAGTTCGCCGCGCTGAAAGGCGTCTGGCCTATCGTCCGGGCCGCCGCCGCCCGCCATTGGGCCGATGTGGCCGAGGCCTTCGACGCCCGCGAAGGGGCCGGGACCGCTGCCTCGGACGGCCATGTCCAGCGCGCCTTTCACCGCTTCGGCGAAGACCAGCTTACGCCGCGCGAACGCGAGGTCGTCGAATACACGCTGAAAGGCTATTCCGCCGAAGCGATCTGCCAGGTTCTCGGCATCACCTCCGGCACGGTCCGCATCCACCGGCGCAACATCTACGCCAAGCTCGGGATCAGCTCGCAAGGGGAACTGTTCGTGCGGTTCATCGACACGCTGGTGAAGGTTTGACGGAAGCAGGGCGCATTCAAAGCGCTTGATTGCTGTAGGTTTCACTGCTTCCCGGTAGAGAACCACCGACGACGGCATATCAGGGAAAGTTGGAGGCCACGGCACTTCGCCCTGACTGCCGGACGCGATCCGGTCGGCCGGGGCGCTATCCTGGACAAGCAGGCAGACCTGTTCCAGCGCGACTATGACGGGACCGATGCGGTTTCAGCCGGTGATGAGAGTCCGGCCCTGTAGCTCGGGGCGCCGGGCGGGCTCGGGCCGTCAGTGCGCGGCTGGCCACCAGCATCGCGGACTGATAGGCCGCCACGTTTTTTCGCCGGGATGTTCGCGCCGCGAAACCTGATTGCTCGGCAGATCGCTTTCCGTGCACCCTCGGCCGGCGGGCGGACAGCCGCCGTGGGCGATGCAGGATCAAGTTTTTGTCGCCCAGGATCAAGTCCGGTGGCAGCCGTCAGGATAACCTGCCGCCAATGATCCAAGGAAGTGGCGGTTCGTGAAGCACCCCTGCGACGCGCGGGAAAGCGCAGATTGTCCAGCCCGCCACATTATCTTTTTCAAGCAATATAAATAGGTTAGAGACATGAACGACATGCACAGGATCGACACCCCGGCGGACGATGCACAGGGGGCGCTGCGGCAGCGCTTTGACCGGATGCAGGCGCTGACGCGGACTGGCGTCGCGCCGACTCTGGCCGAACGCCGTGACCGGCTCGACCGGCTCCGGACGATGCTGACCGGGAACGAAGAGGCCTTCGTGGCGGCGATGTCGGCGGATTTCTGTCACCGCTCGCCGCATGAAAGCCGGATGCTCGATATCGTCATGACCCTCAACACCTTGCGGAACGCGCGGCGGAACCTGCGCCGCTGGATGCGGGATGAGCGCCGCCATGTGGAAATGGCCTTCCAGCCGGCGAAGGCCTGGGTGCGGCATGAACCGCTCGGCGTGATCGGGATCATCTCGCCCTGGAACTACCCGTTGTTCCTGGCACTCGGGCCGCTGGTGGATGCCTTCGCCGCAGGCAACCGGGCCATGATCAAGCCTTCGGAGCTCTCGCCGCGCACATCGGCGCTGCTGGCGGAAAAGATCGCCGAAAGCTTTGACGCAGACGAAGTCACCGTCATCACCGGCGATGCCGCCGTGGCGCAGGTGTTTTCCGGCCTGCCCTTCGACCATCTCGTCTTCACCGGCTCGACCGCCGTCGAGCGCAAGGTGATGCAGGCCGCGGCACCGAACCTGACGCCGGTCACGCTTGAGCTGGGCGGCAAGTCGCCGGTGATCGTCTGTGACGACTATTCCCTGCAAGAGGCCGCGCGCAGCATCGCCTTCGGCAAATACCTCAACGCCGGGCAGACCTGCATTTCGCCCGACTATGCGCTGGTGCCGAAGGACAAGGTTCAGGAATTCGCTCAACTGGTGATCGCCGAGGCCCGCAAGAAATACCCGAGCCTCGCGAAGAACCCCGATTATACCTCGATCGTCTCGCCCCGGCATCATGCCCGGTTGGTTGGCGCGGTCGAAGAGGCGCGCGCGGGCGGGGCCACGGTCCTTAGCCTCGACGATGACGGCACGGCAGAGTTCCGGAAGTTTCCCCCGACCGTCGTGATCGGCGCGCCGGAAGACAGCCTTCTTCTGAAGGAAGAGATATTCGGCCCGATCCTGCCGGTTCTTGGCTATGACAGCCTTGAGGAGGCGGCGCGCTACATCAATGCGCGCGAACGTCCGCTGGCGCTTTATGCATTCAGCAAGGACAGCAAGCGGCTGGAAGGCATTCTCGACCGGTCGATCTCGGGCGGGGTGACGCTGAACGGCACCCTTCTGCATGCGGCGCAGGAAAGCATGTCCTTCGGCGGCGTCGGTCCAAGCGGCATGGGTGGCTATCATGGCCATGCCGGGTTCCTGCGCTTCAGCCATGCCCGCTCGGTCCACAAGATCGGGTTCGTGAACGTGTTCGAAAAGCTCGGCCCGCCGTGGGGCGGCCTTGCCGAGCGGGCGGGACGCTTTCTTGCCGCGCGGCGCTGAGCGAGGGCGGGCTTTCGGAACGGACGCGACGGGTGACTTGTCACCGAATGGCTCCTATCCTCAGCCCCTTGGAGTCAGTCTCCGGGGAGGGGGATGGAGCGCTACTATCATCGGGCCGGTTCCCTGAAGGATCTTCAGCAACTCGCCAGGCAGCGGGGGACCGATCTTGGCGCGGCGGTGGGTGCGGCCGGATTGAGCATGTCCTGCCTCAGCCGGCCTGACGAGCGGATCGAGTTCGCCCGGCTTTGTGCGCTTCTCGACCATTGCGCCCTGGCTTGGGAGATGCCCGATCTGGCCCTTCGGCTGGCGAGCTACCAGCAACTTGAGATCCTCGGACCGCTGGGGCTTGTCACCCGGATGGCGCCCGATCTGCGTGGCGCGGTCCATGCCATCACGGAAAACATGGTGATCCACAGCAATGCCGTCATCGCGCGTGTGACCGAAGAGGGTGGCGTCGCGACGGCGGTGATCGACACGCTGACTGAGCCGCCGGGCGTCGGCCATTTCATCCTCCTGTCGCTCGGCGTGGCGCGGAATGTCATCGAGCGGGTCGGCGACGCCCCCCTTGATCTGATCGAGGTCAGCCTGCGCCAAGAGGCGGGCCTGATCCGTGCCGCCGCCGAGACCTGGTTCCATTGCCCGGTGAGCTTCGGAGCCGAACAGAACGCGCTCCATTTCGACGCTGCCATCCTCGACCGCCGGATCGCGCAAAGCGACGAGGCCTATCACGCGATCATCCGGCGCTACTTCACGGCAACCCGGCTGGAAGGGGCGGACAGCATCGCCGCAACCGCGCGGCATGAGATTGCGCGGCAGATGGAGTTCGGAAGCTGCACGCTGGACAGTCTTGCGACCCAGTTACGGATCGAGCCGCGCGGCTTGCAAAGGCGGCTGAAGCAGGAAGGAACCTCCTTCACCGCGCTGATGGATGACTGGCGCCGGACGCGGGCGCTGTCGCTTGTCACGGCGACCCGGCTGCCCTTGTCGCAGATCACGCTGGCCTTGGGCTTTTCCGACCCGAGCGTCTTCAGCCGCGCCTATCAGCGCTGGTACGGGCAATCCTCGCGGGCCGCCCGGCAGAGGGGAGAATGAAACGGCCGCCGGGCAGGTTTGTGCCCGGCGGACGCGGTGTGCCTATCGGTGGCGTTAAACGCGCGCCGCCCCATGGGTTTCCGGCAAGGATATTTCCGCAAGTTGGCGCGCCAGCGGGTTGCCGGACTGCATGAGGCCGCCAAGCATCGCGAGCTTCTGCGCGTAATAGGCCTTCATCGCCGGCTGCGGCGCGAAGGTCCGTCCGATCACCGGTCGGGGGGCGTCGGCAAAGCCCTTCAACTCACCGAGCCCGATCAGGGCCGAGATTGCGGCGCCGCGCCCGACCATCTCGGAATCCCGGGCGACGTGAACCGGACGGCCAAGCGCATCGGCAAGGATCTGGCCCAGAACCCGGCTTTTCGCGCCGCCGCCCGCCAGCCAGATTTCCTCCAGCGCGTCGGTGTCAAGGCACGTGGCGAGGTAGGCGCAATTGCTGAGGACAAGCCCCTCGTAGACCGCGCGGATCAAGCCTTGGCGCGAGGTTCGGCCGTCGAGGCCAAGGAAGCTGCCGGTGGCTGCGCCGTCGAACGCATGACCAAAGAGATGCGGCACGAAGAGAAGGCGTGAGGGTGGGGCCGTCGCGGCATCGGTTTCGGCCCGGCCATAGGCATCGGCGGCGAGGCCCGGCTCGGTCCCGTAGAGGAGGCCGATCATGCCGTCGAGCACGGTGCCGGCATTGTTGTCGCCCACGCCGCTGAGGAAATGGCCCGGCTCGGGATGGCTCATGATGACCGGGGCCGGGCTGTCCTTCGCGACGATGAAGAGGTCGACGACCCAGGTCCCGAAGATGACCGCCGCCGCCTTGGGCGACAGGGTCGCGAGGCCGCCGTGACCGGCACAATTGTCATTGGCGCCGGTAAAGACCGGCAGGCCCGCCGGCAGGCCCAGCGCGGCTGCGGCTTCGCCAGTGATCTGGCCGGCCTCCTCCGCGCTGGACCGCAGCGGCGGGAACAGCCGCGTCAGATGGCCAAGGCCCAGTTTCCCGAACATCCCGGTCGCATAGCCGCCCGTTGCCGCATCGATGAGGCAGGAGACGGAGGCGTCCGTGAGGTCGGTGGCGATATCGCCGGTCAGCCGGAAGCGGAACCAGTCCTTCGCGAAGAGAAGGTGCCGGGCGGTTTCCAGCGATTGCGGCTCATGCCGGTCCATCCAGGCCAGCAAGGCAAGGGCCGAACAGGCCCGGATCACCATGCGCGCCGTCTGGAACACCATGTCATAGCGCCCGTCGGCCCGCCATTCGTCGAGAAGCCCGTTGGCTCGCGCATCGAGCGACATGATCACCGGCCGCACGGGCTGACCCGATCCATCCAGCAACATCAGTCCGTCGCCCTGACCTGCCACCACCACGGCACGAACCGCCTTGGGATCGTTCCCGTCGGTCCAAAGCTGGCAGACCGCCGAACAGGCAACCTCCCAAAGCGCGTCCATGTCGCTCTCGGCCCAGCACGGGGCCGGGTAGTTCGGCACGGGGTTCCGCTCCGTCGCCACCGCGACCTGGTTCAGGTCGCGGTCGAAGAGCGAGGCTTTGACATTCGTCGTGCCGCGGTCGATGACAAGGGTCAGATCAGCCATGGCGCCGCTCGTTGCCGGCCGAGATCAGGTTCATGTAATGGGCGGTCCGTGCAGCCATGGCCTGCTTGCCCGACATCAGCATCTCGAAGAAATGCAGCTTGCCGCCGCGCTTGTCCCATGCCGCATTGGCCGCAGTGGCGCCGGTCACCGAGATTTCGGTGAACATGTTGATCTTGCCGATGCCGGCTTCGGCGGCCTTGCCATATTCATGATCCGGCAGACCGGATGCGCCGTGCATCACGAGCTTGACCGGCGTCCGTTCCTTGACGGCACGGACGATGTCGAAGTTCAGCTTCGGCTCGCCCTGATAGAGCCCGTGCGAAGTACCGAACGAAATCGCCAGCGCGTCCACGCCGGTCGCCTCGACAAAGCGCGCGGCTTCGTCGGCGTCGGTGTAGATGTTCTGGGTGGCGCTCGTCTCGTCGAAATTGCCCTCGTCACCACCGACGCGGCCAAGCTCTGCCTCGACCGAAACCCCGTAGGGCCGGGCCAGTTCGCAGGCCTTCCGGGTGAGTTCGACGTTCCGGTCGAAGGTCTCGGCCGAGGCGTCGATCATGATCGAGCTGAAGCCGGCATCGAGGCCCTGCCTCGCGCCTTCCAGCGTTTCGCCATGGTCGAGATGTACGCAGACCGGAACCGTGGCGCTTTCGGCCCAGTTGCGGATGCGGCCGATGAAGCGCTCAAGCGGCAGCACAGGGAAGGCCTTGTGCGGCACCATCAGCACCACCGGCTGGGACAGGCTCTCGGCGGTCGTGATAACCATGTCGGCGGATTCGAGATCGATCACGTCGAATGCGGCAAAGGCGCGGTTGTTGAAGGCGGCATCATTCAAGGTTGCAATGGTCATGGTTTCGCTCTTTCTCGAAAAATTTGGTATGCAACGGCATAGCGTTCTGCAGCCGGTGGAAATGTCAAAGCGCAGACAATTGGGCGTGGGATTCGGGCCTGCCCGGCCCTGATCGCGGCGGTGACGCAGCGTCAGAAGGAAACAGGATGACCCCGACGGACCGAGAGCAAATTGCAGCAAGTGCCGGACCGGATCATGCGCGTGACGCGACGATTCTGCCACTGACCCCGCTGAACTGGATCGACCGCCTGCCAGAGGATGCGCGCCAGGCCGTGCGCGGCAGGATGCACAGTTTCAGGCTTCAGGTCGGACAACCGATCTGGCTCAGCGGCCAGCCGCGCAGCGGTGTCGCCCAGATCGTTTCGGGGCGGATCACGCTCTATTCCGGCAGCGCCGAAGGCCGCGAACTGCGCTACCTGACCTTCACGGATGGCGATTGCATGGGCGAGGACAGCCTCGCCGGTCCCGGCCAGCACCACCATTCAACCGCTGCCGAAACCCCGACCCTCATCAACCTCCTCTCAGCCGCCGATTTCCGGGCGCTGGCCGAGGCCTGGCCGGTGATGCACGGTGCGCTTCATGCACACAATGCCCGCAAGTCGAAGCTGCTGTTCGAATATATCGACTCCCTGATGCTCGACCCCGTCGATGTCCGGATCGCCAGCCGCATCTGCCTCATCATGTCGGTGCAGGAAGCCGCGATCGGCATCGCGGAGCGTCCGGTGCTGTACATCAGCCATTCCGGCCTTGCGGACATGACAGGGCTGACGCGCCAGACCGTCTCGTCGGTGCTGCAACGCTGGCGCAAGGCCGGCCTCGTGGATGTCGGCTACCGGCAACTGGTGATCCTCGACCCTGCGGCGCTGCGCGGGATCCGGGACGGCAGCCCGATGCGCTCTTTCGGCCCGGACTCGGATGGGTCGGATCGGCTCTAGCAAGGCACGGTCAGCAAGAGGGCAATCGAGAGACGGCACAATCCAGCGGCAATGTTCGCCCGCGCGAGCCGATTCACGGGCGTATCGG
The DNA here is from genome assembly GCA_020161655.1 of Pseudomonadota bacterium. Classification (GTDB taxonomy): domain Bacteria; phylum Pseudomonadota; class Alphaproteobacteria; order Rhodobacterales; family Rhodobacteraceae; genus Albidovulum. The sequence continues at coordinate 15,027 of JAIUPC010000019.1, read as the reverse complement.
GGGTGAAATGATCCCCTGTTTGCCAGACATTGGAAGCTCAGATGGAAGTGGCGGAGGGGACGCGACTGCGGGCGAACCTTCTCTGCAACTCTGCTGTCGCAGCAAGGTTTCACCCCGCACAGCACGAGAGCTTTGCCACGTCCTTGTCGAATGTCTGCGCCGCGAGCTTCAGCCCTTCGACGGTGGTCAGGTACGGAAAGATCGTCTCGCCGAGCGCCTTGGTGGTCATCCCGAACTTCAGTGCCAGCGCGAGGGTCTGGATACTGTCGGAACCTTCAGGCGCGGTGATGACCCCACCAAGCAGGCGATCCGTTTTGGCATCCGCCACGAGCTTGACCAGCCCTCGCGTATCGCGGGCGGCCAGCGCACGCGGCACGTTGTCGAGACTGAGGACCGAGGTCTTTACCTCATGCCCTGCCGCAAGCGCTTCGGTCTCGCTCATCCCCACGCCAGCCACCTGCGGGTCGGTGAACACCACCCAGGGCATCGCGCCATTGTCATAGCGTTCCGCGCCGCCCAGCACCGCATTGCGAGCAGCCAGCTTCGCGCCATAAGCTGCCATGTAGACGAACTGGTCGCGGTTGGTCACGTCCCCTGCGGCATAGACGCCGGGGCAGGTCGTCTGCATGTCGTCACCCACGACGATCGCGCCGCGTCTGTCGGTCTCGATTCCCATGTCTTCCAGACCGAGGCCTTCGGTATTGGGGCCGCGCCCGGCGGTTACCACCAGGTGATCTGCCGCCAGTTCCAGCCGTTTACCGCTTTCCTCGATGCACAGCACGGCGCGCGCGCCAGCTGGGTAGCAAGCGTCATAGGTCACGCCGCAGTGCATCGTGATCCCTTCTTCCCAGAACACCTTTGTCAGCGCCTCTGACACTTCAGGTTCGACCTGCAGCAGAAGGCGCGAGCGACACACCATGGTGACTTTGACCCCCATCCGCGCCATCAACTGCGCCAGCTCCGCGCCGACATAGCCGCCGCCAAGGAAAATCAGGCTTTCCGGCAGGGTTTCCAGCGCGAGAAGAGACGTGCTGTCCAGCGTAGGCACTTCCCTGATTCCCGGAATGGGAGGCAGGGCGGGGCGGCCACCGGTGGCGATGATGACCTTGGGCGCACGGATCAGGCGCAAACCGACCTGCACGCCACCGGGGACAAGCCGGGCCGCGCCTTCGTCGATGTAGGTGATCCCCTCATAGCCAGGCAACAGATCGGCGTATTTTTTCTGCCGCAGGCCAGAGACCAAGGCGTCCTTGCCCGCCATCAGCGCCGCCCAGTCATCGACCTGTGCCGCCCCGGACAGCCCCGGAAACCGCCGTGCCGCATTCGCGCCGTGGATCGCTTCCGCCGCACGGATCATCGCCTTTGACGGCACGCAGCCCACGTTCACACAGGTGCCACCGATCAGCCCGTGACCGATCAGCGCCACGCGCTTGCCCGCTTCGGCCGCCGTGATCGCAGCGGAAAACCCCGCCGATCCGGCACCGATCACGGCCAGGTCGAAGTTGTTCTGGTCCGGGCCGGATTGGGTGCAGCAGTCGTTCATGGTCGTCGTCCTTCTGGAGTTGCTGGTGATCCGCAGGCGTCGCCAGACGGCACAGGCCGCCAGCATCCCGCCGCGCGCGTGTCACCTGTCGGCGTCAATTTCGCACTGCAGCCGGATAGCCCGCCTGCGCGGAGGCTTCCGCAATCGCCGCCGCATCGGTCAGGGCGTGATCGAAGATCACGGTCGCGCTGAGGGAATCAAAGTCCACCTCGACCGATTGCACGCCGTCGACCCCGCTCATCGCGGTCTTGACCGTCAGCGGGCAGAGCGCGCAGGTCATGTCGGGCACATCGAAGCGGACTTCGGTCAGCGTGGGCGCAGCGACCGGGGTCGATTGGGCGAAGGCGAAAGGCGCGGTGTCGGGAAGGCCGAGCATGAAGGTGCCGAGAGCCAGAACAGCAAGATTTTTCATAGAGTTTCTCCTTGGAGTCAGTAGAGCAGCGGTGCCCACCAGCCAAGCGTCAGCGACAGCAGGACCAGCACCGTCGCCGCCCAGAGCACCGTCTTGGTGATGCGCGCGGATTGCGGCCGAGCGCAGTAAGACCCCTCCACGCAGACGGGCTTGGTTCGGAAATAGACCTGCCAGAACCCCAGCCCGATGAAGACGATGGCGATGGTCGAGGTCAGCGGCTTGTAGGGCGCAAGTGCGGTCAGGTTCCCGATCCAGGCCCCCGAAATTCCCACCGTCACCAGCACCAGCGGCACGATGCAGCAAGCCGAGACGAGAAACGCCCCCGCCAGCCCAAGCGTGGCGAACAGGCCCTTGTGATCGGTGTGGTCAGGCGCGGTTTCGCTGTCGTGAATGTTGCTCATGGGCAGGCTCCTTGTCTTCCCGTTGCAACCTGCCTACGGTCTGTAGGAACTACAGGCGCAAGGGGAATGAGCATGGCCGCCCTTCACGAAACTGCGACCCGCAATGACATGCGCAGGACTGGGGCGCTGCGCCGGGCCGATCTGGCCCGCGCCACCGGCTGCAATCTGGAAACGATCCGCTATTACGAGACAGCGGGCATCCTGCCAACGCCCGCCCGGACGGACGCAGGTCATCGCACATATGATGCAGCGGACGTGAAGCGCCTGCGCTTCGTCTTGCGTGCCCGCGAACTGGGGTTTTCGCTCGAAGATATTCGCGGCTTGCTTGGCCTTGGCGATGGCGCGCTGCGATCCTGTGCCGAAGTCAGGGACAAAACCGAGGTTCATCTGGCCGATGTCAGGGCAAAGATCGCTGACCTGCAAAGGATCGAAGCCGTCCTGTCCCGCACCGCAGCGCTTTGCAGCGGCGGGGATCTCCCGGAATGTCCGGTGCTGGACAGCCTGCGGCACTGACCGCCGGATTTCTTATCCCCGGACGCCGGGAGCAGGCCCCGCCGTGGGCGACAAGCCGCGCCGCGAGATCGAGAAGGCATCGTCCGGATCCATCGGCAGACCCTCGGCGATGTAGTCGCCGCTGTCGCGGTCCTGCCGGTAGGTCGTTGCCAGCCGACCTGCGGCGATGCGTTCCAGTGCCGTCGCAAGCTGATCGATGTCGCCTGTCGAGTTGTGCATCCCGAAGCTGATCCGCACCAGACCCGGCACGGCGCGGCGGTCGCCGCCGGCCATTGCGGCGCGCAGTTTGGCAACCTCAGCTTGCGAGAGTCCGAGCAGGCGGATCAGGTAGGGATGCGCGCAGAAGCAGCCGTTCCGGACACCGATCCCGTATTCGGCCGAGAGGGCGGCTGCGACAAGTCCGTGCGGCTGCGTGGCCAGGGTGAACGGGATCACGCCCAGATGGCGAGAACCGTCCGGCGCATCGCCCGTGCCGTAGAGCCGAAGTCCGCCGATCCGCGCCAGACGTTCAAGCGCATAGCCCCTGAGGTCTGCCTCATGGGCGGCGATGTGATCCATGCCGATGTCGGACAGGGCCTTGATCGCCGCGGCAAGCGCCACCGCCCCCACCACATTCGGCGTGCCGGCCTCGTCACGGTCGGGGGCCGGCGCCCAGCTCACGCTGTCCAGCCCCACGAAGTCGATAGTGCCGCCGCCGCGATGCTCGGGCTCGCCCTGTTCAAATGTATCGCGTCGGCCGATCAGCGCGCCGGTGCCGAAGGGGGCATACATCTTGTGGGCCGAAAGCGTGACGTAATCCAGATGCTCAGGGTCATCGAGGCCACGCATGTCGATCCGGCGATGCGGGGCCAACTGCGCGCAATCGACGAGAATCTGCGCTCCGGCGGCGTGAACCCGGCGGGCAATCGCGTGGATGTCGGGCAGGTAGCCGGTCACGTTCGACGCCCCGGTCACCGCGACCAGCCGGACCCGACCGGCGTGCTGGCGCAAGAGACTGTCGAATTGGGCTTCTTCCAGCGCGCCGCTGTCGTCCACCCCGATATGCTCGACCCGCGCCCGCGCCCGCCATGGCAGGTCGTTGCTGTGATGCTCCATCTGCGAGACGAGGACGACATCGTCAGGGGCAAGGTTGAGCCGCCAGGATACCTTGTTGATGGCTTCGGTCGCGTTCTTGCCGAAGATCACCACATGCTCGTCGCGGTTGGCACCGACAAAATCTGCGACGATGCCGCGCGCTTCCTCGTAGGCGGCCGTGGCAACCTGGCTCTTGAACCCTGCCCCCCGATGGACTGAGGAATACCAGTCCATGAATCGGTTCACCGTATCCAGCACCTCGCGCAGGACCGGGGTGCTGGCGGCATTGTCGAGGTTGACATAGGGTCGCCATCCGCCGCCAAGGACCGGCACCTGCTGATCAATTCCGACGATCCTGCTGCGCAGCGAGGCAACCTGGGGCGGGTTGTGCATCTGGTTCATCTGTTCACCTTGCAAATAGGGGTTGGGGCTGAACGGTGCAGGTGCCGTTCGAGCAGATTTCAAAATCCTTGTCGGGCTGCATCCAGCCCAGCCGCACCAGCTGGCGGTGAATCTCGCAGCCAAGGCAGAGGCCGAGAACAGCTTCCAGCCACATCAGGGTCAGGCAGATCAGGCAGATCGTCAGGGGGAGCGGGCCACGAATACCGCTGTTGGTGATGATCATCATCGCCAACGACATCACCACACCTAGCGACCAGGCGAACCGCTTCGGCTTGGCCGACACCCAATGCGGGGTCTCGCGCCGCGTCATCCAGCCCGCGACCATGCCCAGCGGGCTGCGGGTGATGCCCCAGGTGACCCGGATCAGGAACTCGACGAAGAACAGCGTCGTCACGGTCTGGATCGGTCCGTAGACCTTGCCAAGCGCGGCATAGGCAAAGGCCACCGCCCCCAGCGCAAGCGTCAACCCTGCTGCCGCCCGCACCTGGTTCTCGTTGAAGACACCGGCGTGCAGCGGCTGCCCGTTGGGCTGGATATGGGTGATGGTCTGGCCATAGATGCGGCGCTGCCGGGTTGGACCGGGCTCCACAAGGACGGCGTCTGGCAGCATTCCTTCCGCTGCGTCAGGGGCGGTCAGGCGGTGCAGCGTTGCCTTCAGCCGACGGACGGGCGCGCGGTCGGCAAGGGGCTGTCCTCTTGCCGCGACCGCAAGGGACAGCAGCAGCATAAGCAGGAATCCGATGACGGGCGCAGATCCGACGACAGTGACAAACTGTGCCGGAAATGACGGGGCGGCTGCGCCTTGCAGACCCGCGCCGCCTTGGGGTTCCAGCGCCGTCAGGGCCGCCGAAAACCGGGCTTCAATCGCCTGAAGGCGCACCAGCGTCGCTTCGGCGGAAGCCGTTGGCATCACCGTCGAAGGGGCCGCTGCGGCGGGCACCTCCATCGCGGTAGCGGCGGCTGGCGCAGGCAGCAGGTCCGTCATCACCGGCCCCAATGGCACAGGTCGGGACAGGTCGATCATCACCGGCCCCTGGGGAAGCGGCGGCTCCTCCGCCACGGCGGGCTCGGGCGTCACCGCCGGACTGTCCGTCGTGGCGGCGTCGGAGGCCCAAGTGGTCCCGGTTTGCGCCATCCAGGCCGAGGACAGGCCCAACCACAGGACGATCACGGCAAAAGGTGCCAGAACATATGCCTTCATCTGCGTCTCCCGTCCAGGTGATGCCATCGCGGTGACGGGCGGGCACCCGGGTGCCCGCCCGCGCTTTGCCTCAGTTCGCGGCGTTCGCCTCGAGGGCGTCGATCCTGGCGGTCAGGGTCTCGATCGAGCTGATCAGCAGGTTCAGCTTGGCATCGATGCCCGCCTGATCGCCCGACTGCGCCATGGCCGGTGCCCCCGGCATCCCGGCCATGGAACCGCCGCCCATCGGCATCATCATGGGCATCATCGCCATCATCATGGGCATCATGCCCATGTCGCCCATCGGCATGGTGCCGCCGCTGGCACCCATGCCCGGCACTCCGGCCATGTCGCCCATACCGGCCATGCCTTGCATGCCAGCCATGCCACCGTCTGCGGGAGCAGGTGCCGTCTGGGCGAATGAAGCCACACCGGTCGAGGCCAGAAGCACGGCTGCCAGCGCGGTCGAAAGGGTCCGTTTACGCATCTTGATTTCCTTTGTGTTGAGTTGATCATCAGTGGTTCGGTCGTCTCACGCTGCCTTCGGCGGGCGATACAGCCGCCAGGACAGGTCGAAAGTGGCAAGGCTGTCCATGTGGTTTCCGGCTTTCGTCGCTGTCGCCACAGCCTTGCCCATCTGTCCGGCCGTAGCCGGGAAGCAGACGGCACAGACGTACAGACACGGCGCGCCGTCCATGCAGGGAGCCTGCGCGCCGTCGGTCACTGGGTGCTGGGTGGTCCATCGAGCACTGGCCCCGCATTCCCTGGTCGCTCCCCCTGCTTGACCAGCAGGGGCCATGGCCAGAAGCCCCAGGATTGCAAGCATGGCCGCCAGTACCCGCATCATCGGACCGGCTCCTGCGGGTTTCGGTGCGTCGGACTGTCCGTTTCCGCACGGTCGGGCCGCCGGAACCAGCTTGCCATGACGCCGATTACCGCAGAGAGGAAGGCTACGGTCAGAACCGACAGCACGAACAGCAAGAGCACGACCGCCCAATCCGACAGCGGCCAGCCGAATATCTGGGTCGCGCCGATGCCACCGCCCATGCACCGCCCCATCATGGCGCGTCCCGATCCGGCAGGGCGGCACGGCGCGGGCCGCGACGGCCGCGCGTCAGGATGAATTTCGCCAGGGCGACCACCGCGAGCAGCAAAACCAGCGCGGTGAGAAACCCCAGCACCGGCCCCGAGGCCATCAGCGCTGCGACCTGTGCGGCAAGGCTTCCGAGGAAGGCCAGTATCTCGCTGGCGATATGCCCGAGGTTGCTTGAACCCCCCATGTTGCCGGAACCACCGCACCCCATTCCTTGTCGTCCTTTCGTTCGTCATTGCTGGGGTGCCGGTGCGCGACCGGACCCTTTCATTCGGTTGCGCAGGCGTCCCGGCAGCATCTTTCGCAGCGTGTCGTTGCGCAGGTGGAGGTGGTGGACCAGGACGGCCCCCACATGCAGCAGGATCAACCCGATGGTGATCCAGGCCAGGGTCACATGGACCTGATAGGCCGCCCCGAGACCGGCCATGGTCGGGTTGCCAATCCCGAAGGACAGCACCCGCACGTCGGGCAGGCCGGGCACGCCCCAGCAGCAGGGCATCGCCGTGGCCAGGATCCATCCGGTCAGGGGCACAAGGATCATGATCGCGTAAAGCGAGAAATGGACAAAGCCCGCGACCGCAGTGCCGATCCTGCCATGCGCGTCGCCCGATGGTTTCGGCCATGAAAACGCCGCCCGGAAGATCAGGCGCGCCCCCGCAACCGCAAGCACCGTGAGACCGGCATAGGCGTGGATCAGAAAGACCAGCCTGCCTTCCGCCGAGCAGCAGCCCGCAGCGTAATAGCCGACGTAAAGCCCTCCCAGCAGCGCGGTCAGAACCAGGATCGCCCCCATCCAGTGCAGGGTGACCGATGCAACATGCGGCTTCCTGTCGGCGAGCATGTCAGCCAAGATCAGGACGCCCTGAAAGGACCGGACACTGCCAGGCGAGAAAGCTTGCAAAGGCACCATGCGACCGATCCGCCGGTGCAGAGTCGAAAGGGGAGACAGGGAAAAGTCGCAAGCCGTACATGCTCCTGTTGGGTCAAGGGGTAGGGATTGCGGCGGCGCATTCCTGCGCTGCCGGCTGTTCGCTGTTCGCAAGATCAGGGCGCGACCCTGACGATCACTTCCCGCCAGATGACCTCGGCTTCACCGGGCAGGCGGGCGGCGATGGCAAGACGCCAGTTCCCGGCCATGCCGAGGTTGGCGACAAAGCCGTAACGGCCGGGCGCGCCGGTGCCCACAGGCGTCACCGGGGTGCGCATGCCGGCCATGCCATCAGGGGACATGTCCATCTGCACGGCGATGATTGTCGCATCGACGACCGGGGTATTCGTGCGCAGATCGGTGATGGCGATGGTCAGGTTGACCTGTCCACCCTGGCGGAATTCCGGCTCGACGACCTGGAATTGATAGTCCTGTGGTGCGGCGCTGACGGTCTGGGCGACCGCGAGCGTCATGCCGCACGCCAGAACGGCGTTGCGCGGCAACGAGAGAAGTTTCATGGGTCTTGCTCATCTGAACGGAAGGCGCGTGGGCGCCATGCAGTACGACCCGATTGCGGCAAGGACGCCGACAAACCGGAAAAGGGCGCTATGGCCCTTGACTGTCAGATGAACCTGGGAGGTCGCCTCAACCCGTCGCCGGATGCCTTGTCGCCGGAGGCGGGGCCGTGCAGGCCGAGATGTGCCCGTCCGATGCCGGGCACAAAGGCCGATACATTCAGGACGGGAGCGACAACCGAGAGCGATGCCGAGGCCTGGACGCAATCCTTCATCTTGGCGCACATCTCGGGCGGGCAAGCCGGGGCGTCTGCGGCACCCATGGTCATGTCCGCCATCATGGACATGTCGGCCATCCCGTCCATGGCCCTCGCGCCGCCAGCATGCACGACCATCGTCGCCAGAGCGAACGCAACGAGGGTGACGAAGGTGGCGAAGATGCGCATCCATGTCTGTTAACAACCGCTCAGGAATGATGGCAAGTCACAATTTGCTGAGTCATTCGGCAGGGCATCTTGCCATACCGGAGATTCTCCTCGAAAGGAGTGAGCCCGGTGCAACCCGGTCCGGTCCCCGCGACAAGCCGCGCAGTTAACCCGGAGCGGAGGAATTCCAGCCTCGGCTGATCAAGCCCGACCAAAGAATTCCCCGAGTGACTGCGCTCATGTGCGGATCATCGCAGACCCACCCTGGCGCAACCTGCGGAAGCCGGGATCCGGTAGCCATGTCGGGCGACCTCCTGCGGTCCCGACTTGTTGGTGAGAACGGTCAGACCGATATCCTGAGGACTGGTGGCTCCGGCATGCCCTTCTGCGCTATTTCCGGAGCGCACAATTGGGCGATTTCCGGTTTCGACCCACGGCTGCTTGACGGACAACAGGCTGGTCGCAGCTGGGCGAGATAATAGATTATCTTCATCAATCGCAATGGCTTGCGGTGGTGTGACGCGCCCCGGGAGTATGGACCGCCAAAGACCCTCTACAACCGATGGAAGCGGTGGGGGACATGGGGGTCTTCGCCCGGATCAAGGAGGGGCTGCGGTCGAAACTTCTCTGGCAGCGATTGACTGTGCCTGCAAGGCGGCTGCGAATTTGAGTGCAGGCAACACCATGATTTCACTTGGATATCAGGCGAAATCCTCACGGAATCGGTCCATCTGGTGCATCCGTTCATGCAGGATCGTCACGATGCCGATGTCGCCGTTGGACAACTTGCGCCAATAGACGAAGTGATGCTCGTAGCGGAAGAAGAAACCATCGACGCCGAACTCGGCAGGAACAGGCTTCGAGGCGACGCCGTGCGAGGCGATCCGATCAAAGGCGGCGAAAAGTCCGGTGATGTAGCGCTCGGCCTGTTCGCCCCCCCAGCGATCCCGCGTGTGACGGTAGATGTCGTCCAGGCGCAGCGACGCGCCTGCCTGAATTCGGACCCCGGCCATCCGGTCAGGTCCGGTTGCGGGCGATGACGTCGGCGGCGGTCAGGGGCTGATAGCTGTCTTCGGGTGCCGCGAAAGCATGGGTCAGTTCGGCCTTCAGACGGCCGAAAGCCTCGGCTTCCGCCCGCTCCTTGTCGCGCCGGATCAGATCGCGGATGTATTCGCTGACGTTTTCATATGAGCCGTCGTCGCCGACGTTGGCGGCGACGAAATCACTCAGGGCTCCGCCGACACGGACGGTCATGGTCGTGGTGCGGGACATGGGTCAGCCTCCGATTGCTGTCTGCGTATTCAATATAACCAAAAACGAACGCACGACAAGGCCCACGACCGCCCTCTGCGCCGTGCGATGCTCCTGTCGACCTGGCCGATCGTCTCGGAATACGATCCCTGAGGGTGAGGCATCGGCCTCACTTTCCCCGAGCCCAGATACGACGATGTCGCGCCTGCCGCCCGCGACTTACGTTACGATCCGCAGATCGGTCGCGATCTAGTAAACATCCATGTTTCTCATGATTTGCCCGCCGCATCTGCCTGCAGCAACGGGATCAGCACCTCGCGCAGCGCCTTCGGCGGACGGCCTGCCAGTTTCTCGATATCGCCGGTGACGATATCAAACGCCCCGTTCGAGAAATCGCGCTGGATGCTGATGACAGTGTTTACGACGTCCTTTGGCAAGCCCATCTGCGTCATGCCACTGGCAAGCGCAGCCTCGGGGACGGTAACGAAGCCAAGGGGGAACCCGCCAACTTCTGCGATCAGCGCCGCGCGTTCGGCGCCGCTCACTGCAGCCGTGCCGGTCGCGTTGTAGATCGCGCCCGCATGACCCTCGCCGGTCAGGATGCCTGCTGCTGCTGCCGCAATGTCGGCGCGCGACACAAAGGCCACGCGGTTTTCGGTCAGGCCGGTCAGCGCGCCGGACTGGGCGGACATCTGGGCTTCCTGGACCAGAGACTCGGCATAGTAGTTCATCCGCAGAATGGTCCAGGCCGGCGCGGCCTTTATCAGGGTCTGCTCGGCCGTCCAGTAGGGTGCGCCGATTGCAGGTTCCTCCTGCGCCCGGGTGCCCGCTGCCGACATCAGCACGATGTGGCCCACACCGGCGGCGACCGCCGCCTTGATCGCGGCAACCAGTTGCGTGCCACGCACACCGGGCGCCAGATCGGCAGACGGGATCAGAAGAAGGCGGTCAAGCCCGGCATAGGCGGAGGCGAGGGTTGCTGGCTGGTCATAGTCGCCCTGCCTGGCCTCGACGCCCGCCGCCGCCTTTGGCGTGCGCGAGATTGCCACCACCTCGTTGCCGCCGCGTGCGACGATTTCATTCACAACGGCCTGGCCGAGTTGGCCGCTTGCGCCACTGACACCGATCTTCATGGTTGCATCGTTTTGTACGAACAATTAGTTCGTGGCGATATGATGGTAACTACAAGTTCGCGCAAGAACGCATGAAAATGATCCCTACGCACCTTTGTGTGCGTATCGGCTGGAGGGAAAGTCAGTGGCCAAAACCAAGTTGAAACTGGTTCCGGACAACTTGGCGCATGAGGGCGAGGCGAGTTGCAAGGCGCTGGCGCAGATCCTCGACAGGATCGGGGACAAATGGACAATCATGGTCGTGGGCGTGTTGTCGCACGGCCCGATGCGGTTCAACGCTTTGCAGCGGGAAATCCCCGGCGTGTCACACCGCATGCTGACCATGACCCTGCGCGGGCTGGAACGCGACGGTCTGGTCAAGCGCACGGCATTTGCCACCATCCCGCCGCGCGTCGATTATGAACTGACGCCGGTGGGACAGTCGCTTACAGAACCACTGCGCGCGTTGGCCGGATGGGCGCGGGGCAAACAGGCGGGTATCGAAGCCGCCCGTGCGGCGTTCGACGAAGGGCAGTCGGGCTGACCATAGTTATCAATGCGTCGAACGAAACCGGCCACTGATGCGTCTGAAGCGAACGGCAAGGACGGTCCGGCTACACTGTCCAACTCATGCAGTTGACGACCACACTTCCTTCCATTTTGCCAAAATAAAAAAACCATTCTTTCTTGCGCCATGTCAGCAATTCGCAATCCGCGCGGTTAAAACTATGTCGTTGACGCCAGACAGAGGGCTGGATCAAGCGCGGTGGTGGGGATGGCGGCGAACCCGTCCGGAGCCCACCAGGCTGGCTCGAGTTTTCGCCAGCCCGATGGTCGAGAACCGACTGTCGTTGATTTGCGGGGGCATCAGGAGCGCTCGGGAAGATGCCCCCGCCCTTTAAGGGTCAGTCTGATCAGCCGTAGGGCGTTCACGCGACCGTTGGAGCTTCGCGCAGGGCGAACCAGCCGGTCATCGCGCCGATCACGCCAGCCAGCTTGCCTGGGATCGACAGCGCGGGGGCCTCTGTCAGGTCGAGCGCGGTTGCGATCTGTGTCGCCTTTCCATTCCGCGCCTGCTCCACCCAGTCGGGGTTCATCACCAGCCCCTGACCCACGGCCACCAGCGAAAGGCCGTTGGCCAGTGCCTGTTCCGCCTGGTCGGGCGTGCGGATCAGACCCGCTGCGATGAGCGGCGCTCGGCCTGCGACGCGTTCGACGAAATGACTGGCGATTGTCTTTCCATCCGTCCCGTCCAGCGGTTTCGCGGTCAGAACATCGGACAGCGAGGCGTGGATGTAGGTGACACCAGCGTCAACCAGCCGGTCGGTCAGCGCCAGCACATCCGCAATGCGCAGACCCCCTTCGCCCGGTTCCTCGGGCGAGATGCGGTAGCCTACGACGAACGGGCGGCCTGCGGTTGCGGCGACACGTTTGACCTCGGCTACCACGGCCAGCGGAAAGCGCATGCGGTTTTCCAGTGAGCCGCCCCACTGGTCGGTGCGCTGGTTGAACCGCGGCGACAGGAAGTTCTGGATCAGAAACCCATGAGCGCCGTGCAGCTCGATTCCGTCGAACCCTGCGGCGATGGCGCGGCGGGTGGCCTCGCCGAAGGCCGCGATGACCTCAAGGATGTCGTCATGGCTTAGCTCCTTGGGCGTGACGGAGGGCGCGAAGGGTGTGGCGTCGGTCGGCACGGCACTGGCGCTGACGACCTCACCGCCGGGGGTCAGGGACGGCAGCGCCTTGTTGCCCGCGTGGAAAATCTGCAGGACTGCCACTGCGCCACCACTTTTGGCCGCCGTGGCCAGCCGGGCCAAGCCGGCGAGGAACCGGTCGTCAAATGCAGCGAACTCATCGGTAAAGCCGATGCCGTTGGCCTGCACATGGGTGCAACCGGTCAGCATCAGGCCCACGCCCCCGGCGCGGCGGCGCATCCAGGCGATTTCCTCGTCCGCCACTGTGCCATCCGGGTTTCCGGCCCAGGTGGTCATCGGCGCCATGACGACGCGGTTGCGCAAGGTGACGCCGCCGATCAGCGGCAGGGGGGTGAAAAGTGCGGGATATGACATCTGAATGGTCCTGATTGGGGGTCGGCCTGTTGCCTTGACTGCAATCTAGACGCGGAGACTGCTTCGGATTAGACGGGTAATTGCGGTTGTTCCCAGAAAGGGGGTTTCTGAATGCCGATGCCAAAAGACAACCTGACCGACATCCGCACCTTCATCGCAGTCGCGCGTGAGGGCAGCTTTACCAAGGCGGCGGCGAAGTATGGCGTCTCGCAATCGGCGGTCAGCTATTCCGTGCGGATGCTGGAGGAGCGGCTGGGTATTCGCCTGCTGGCCCGCACCACCCGTTCTGTCTCGCCGACCGAAGCCGGGCAGCGGCTGATCGACCGGCTGGCTCCGATGTTCGATGATATCGAGGGCGAGCTGACAGCCCTGACCGAACTGCGCGAGAAGCCCGCCGGAACCGTGCGCATCAACAGCGTCGAGCATGCGTCCGGGTCGATCTTGTGGCCCGCCCTGCGCCCGGTGATGGCCGCCTATCCGGACATCAACATCGAGATCGACAACGATTACCGACTGGTCGACATTGTCGCCGCCCGGTTCGGTGCCGGGGTGCGGCTGGGCGAACAGGTGGCACAGGACATGATCGCGCTGCGGATCGGGGCGGATTACTTCCAGATGACCGTGGCATCACAAGACTATCTGGCAGCGCATGGCACGCCGCAGTCGCCGCATGACCTGATGGAGCACAACTGCGTGCTGATGCGTCTGCCGACCTCGGGGGGGCTCTATCCCATGACCTATGCGAAGGATGGCGAGGAGATTACTGTACGACCGAAAGGGCGCGGCATCTTCAACACGGTGCCGATGATCCTGGCTGCCGTGCGGGATGGCATCGGTCTGGCGTCCCTGCCGGATGATGTCGTGCGGCCGCTGATCGCCGAGGGACGGCTGGTCCAGGTGCTGACCGACTGGACACCGAAGCGGCCCGGATATCATCTGTATTACCCGAGCCGCAAACAGCCGTCCCCGGCCTTCAGCATCGTTCTGGACGCGCTGCGAAAGCATCTGGCCTCCGCTGCGCCAAGATCAGACGTCGATGGCCAGCGACGATGACAAGGCCCGATACGCGTCAATCTCGGCCTGCAGCGTCACGATCTTCTGCTCTGCTGTCGCCACCACATCCGCCCCGGCGAGGAAACGACGCGGTAGCGCAGGTTCGCGGTCAAGCGTGATCAGCGCCAGCGCCAGCTTGGCCGGATCTCCGCCCTGGGCGCCGTTCATCCCCTTCATGAAGGCCTCGGTCCCGGCGCGACGGTCGGCATAGTCGCTGACCGTCAAATCGGCATAATGCGTCGACTCAGCCGTCAGGAATTCGGTGCGAAAGAACCCCGGATTGACGATCATGGTCTGGATGCCAAAGGGCGACACCTCGGCGTGAAGCGCCTCGGACCAGCCATCCAGCCCGAACTTTGCGGCGGAATAGGCGGTGCAGAACTCCATCCCGACCAAACCGGCGGCGGACGAGATCGAGATGATCTTGCCCGACCGTTGCTGCCGCATCGCGGGCAGGATCGCCCGGGTGACGTTCATCGGCCCGGTCAGCGCGGTTGCCAGTTGCAGGTCGATCTGGCGTGGCGACAATTCTTCGAAATAGCCGCCGAAGTAGCTGGCGGCGTTGTTGACCAGAACGTCGATGCGCCCGAACCGCGCGATGGCGGCCTCAGTTGCGGTGACGGCATCGCCCGGGTTGGTCACATCCAGTTTGACGACCAGCAAGTCATCCGACGGCGCGAATGCCTCTGCCACCTTGGCTGCATTGCGCCCGGTGGCCACGACCTGATGCCCCGCCACCAAAGCTGCCTTGGCGATATGCAGGCCCATGCCGCGACCCGCCCCTGTGATAAACCAAACGCCCATTTCCGATCTCCCTCTGAGTTGGCCGGAAATTAGCGGATCGCGCCATCCGGGACTATCCAGCGCAATCGGCATGGGCTTAGAAGCGCGATTTCTGAGTTTGGCGCCGCCGAGGGGCGTTGTTGCGCAACTCACGCTTGAGGCGTGATGGCCCCTTGCCCCATTGAGTTCATGCCACGCGGACGATCTCGGCGGTGCCGAGTGCATTGAAGCCGTTGATGAGCGCGACGCGGATCTGGATTTCAGCGGTTTGGC
>JAIUPC010000018.1 GCA_020161655.1 Pseudomonadota bacterium | reverse complement strand
TGTTCCGCAAAGCGGAAGAACGCACCATCGAAGCCTCATGGCGAGGGGTCGGAACCTTGCTCGACGCCTTCACCCCAAACGAATGCCAAAACTACCTTCGCCATGCAGGATATGCTCCAATTTAAGTCTGACATGCTCTAAGTTCTGATTGGGTTGGCAGTGCCCGCGGGAACCACGGGGAAGCCGGAACCGTGTTTGGCCGTCAACCGGATCGCGATGTTGCAGGTTTGTGACCTGTTTCGGGGTCAGGGGGCGCGGCCTGATCCCGCGAAGCACGGGGAACGGCCTGTCAGTCGCCGCCTAAAGCATTGTGGTCCCATGTACCACTTGGTGCCGCGTAGCCAGGCGCTGCGGGAACCGGGCGTGCGGTCATGGAAATGAAAGCCGATCTGGCCTCAGAAGTCGCCCACGTCGATTCTGGACCGGTCGGAAAAACGCGACAGGCGGTAGGGGTTTGGATCGGCACAGGTCGCCCCGCCAGCGACCAGATCGGCCGCCAGATGGCCGAAGCCGGGACCGGTGCCAAAGCCATGACCGGAACAGCCTGCGGCGATAAACATGCCGCCGATGCTGTCCACTGGCGAGATCACCGGCACCGAGTCGGGTGTCGAGTCGATATAGCCGCCCCAGGTGGACACCACGCCGGCATCGGCAACGGTGGGGAACCGAATGTGCAGCCGGGACATGATGGTGGCCAGGGTCCGCTTGCTCGGCGCGGGATCAAGGACGCGGAATTGCTCGAAGGGGGTCGGCCTGTCGAGTTTCCAGCTACGCATCGAATCTGGACCTTCGAAGAACGAACGGCCTATGCCGACCTCAACCGCCGACAGTCGCTTCATGAACATCGGCAGAAACGGCTTGGCGTGGCGGATGGCCTGCGGGGTGATCTCAAGCGTCGCCCGACCGCTGATCGCGATCGTGTAGCCACCGTCGAGACGGCGCGTCATGGCGAAGTCGGACGTAAACACCGCCGCGCCGAAATCTGGTGCGGGCGCAGTCCGCAACGAGGTTTGCCGGACGTTGGCCAGAGGAACCGAAATCGCGTGCATGCGCATGAAGGCCGAAGCCCAGGCCCCGGCGGCGCAAAGCACCGCGCCGGTGCGGATCGGGCCCTTTTCGGTGATGACGCCGCTGACGCGGCCATTGGTAATGTCGAGGCCGCGCGCCGCGCAGTTCTGATGGATGGTCGCGCCATGCTTGCGCGCGCCCTCGGCAATCCGCGGCGCGGCGAGGGCGGGTTCGGCCTTGCCGTCATTGGCTGCGTGGACGCCACCCACCCATTTGCGGCCACCCGCGGCCGGGACGACGGCAGCGGTTTCTTCGGCGGTCATCATCCGCGTGGCGACATCGAACTGACGGGCCACCGGGCGCCATTTGTCCCAGTCGGCAAGCTGCTTGGGATTGGTGGTGGCATAGGTCAGCCCGCAGCGACGAAAGCCCAGATCCTGGCCGATCTCGGCGGTCATCTCGTCCCAAAGACGCATCGCCAGATTGGCAACCGGCATCTCGCGGGCATCGCGGTTCTGCCTGCGGCACCAGCCCCAGTTCCGGCTGGACTGTTCGCAGCCGACATAGCCCTTTTCCAGCAATGCCACCGAAATGCCGCGCCGCGCCAGGAAATAGGCCGCACTAGCACCGATGATTCCACCACCTATGACCACGACATCGGCCGATTGGGGGAGCGTTTCGTCACTGGTTATGTGGTGGATCAGGGGGGACATTGGGCCCTCGGCTATCAACAAGAGAATTTAGTATCGGCAACTTATTCCGCAGAAAGCACCGACTGCTGCGGCATTTCGGCATGTTGCGCTGTGTTTCGCCGCCATACGATGCCGCCGTGCTTCCTCTCCCGAAACCGCTCCGGGAGAGGCCTGGACTGGGGTGCTCGGTCAAGTGACGGTGACGTAGACCTTGCGGACCGTCTCGATCGTCTTCCAGACGCCGACCCAGCCCGGTTTCAGGACGAACGTGTCGCCCGCCACATAGGTCACCGGTTCCCCGTCTTTCGGGGTCAGTTCGATCTTGCCTGCCAACAGGTAGCAGAATTCGTAGATTTCAGCTTTGATGGAATGTGTCACGCCCGGGGTAGCTTCCCAGACGCCAGTGTTGATGCGCCCATCCTTGTCGGAATCCTGTGGCCAGCTCTTGAATTGCGGATCGCCCGAAATCAGCTTCTCTGGCAGCGCTGAGGATTCTTTCGGTGCAAAGGTCGGGTTCTGTTCGATGGTCTTGAGATAGGACATGCTTGGTTCCTTCATGGGTGAGATGCGAGGCAAGACGGGAAGCGGCTCTGGAACTGCTGAACCCTATGCCCGAGAAAGAAAGACTTGCGCGTTGCTGTGGGTCAGGATCGCGCCCCGCAGGCAACGCTTTTCTGATGTTCGTCGATGCAGGCCGTGATCGCCTGCAACTGGCAATCCAATGTCTTGCCCTCGGCTGGGAACTTTCCGTCCAGCGCCGATGTGCCGATGGTGAAGCCCGCCGCGCCACTGCGGCGGATGATCTCTATCTGGTCCGGACGGTCGACCGAACCGGCGACGATCACCGGCTTGGGTACCGCGCGGCACACCGCGTCGATCAGGGCCGGGACATCGCCCGCCGAGCGGTAGGCAAGAAGGTCAAGCCCGGCGACACCGGGATGGCGGGCCAGTGCCACGGCGCTGGCGACGATATCGGCCTGCGAGCCGCCAAGCACGCTCGGATGTCCATAGATATGGCCGGGGAAGGGGTAGTAGCGGATCGAGGTTCCCTGCAGCAGGGGCAGCACATCCTTGGCATGGGTGCCGCCAAGAAGATAGTCCACGCCAAGCCCGACCGCCGCCTTGACCGAGCGGATTTCACTGTCGCGGTCCAGCGAGACCACTTCCAGATAGGTGCAGCCGCCGCCTTCGCGGATATGCCGGGCAAGACCGGCCAACTCTTCGAACGGCAGGCCGATGTCCTTGAAGCCGATATGGCGGATGCCGGCCTTGAGTGCCGTTGCGGCATGCTGGGCGGCATCGGCGACGGTGCGGTCGTTGCGGGTCAGCATGAAGATGAAATCGAACTGTGTCATGGCGTTGCGGCTTTCTGCTGGGGGAGGGCGGCTTTCAGCTGGAGGGCGTAGTCAAAGGCGGTTTCTATGCTGGAGGGATCAGCCTTGCCGGTTCCGGCAATGTCGAAGGCGGTGCCGTGGTCGGGGCTGGTGCGCACGAAAGGCAGGCCAAGCGTGACATTCACGCCGTGGTCGAGGCCCATGTATTTGACCGGGATCAGCCCTTGGTCGTGATATTGCGCGACCACGATGTCGAAGCGGCCCTGACGCGCCTGCATGAACACCGTGTCGCCGGGCCAGGGGCCAGAGGCGTCTATCCCCTCGGCGCGGGCGGCTTCAATCGCCGGGCGAATGATGCGGATTTCTTCATCCCCGAACAGCCCTCCTTCTCCCGCATGCGGATTGAGCCCGGCAACGGCGACGCGGGGCCGGGCGATGCCGAGCGCCTTCGCCCCCGCATCGGCCAGCCGGATCGCGTCCATCTGCGCCGCGAAATCGCCGCGCCGGATCGCCTCGGCCAGAGAGCAATGAATGGTGACGAGAACAGTGCGGATTTCGTTATTCGCCAGCATCATCGCGACCTTGGCCGCGCCACCGTGGTCGGCCAGAATCTCGGTATGGCCGGGATAGTGCAGCCCGGCAGCAGAAAGCGCTTCCTTGTGGATCGGCGCGGTGACGATGCCGCCGATGTGGCCGTCGCGGGCCAGCCGGATCGCGGAAGCGATGGCGTCATAGGCGGCCCGCCCGCTGAGCGCCGAGACCTGGCCAAGCGGCGGCAGGCTGGTCAACTGCGAGGAGGCTAGCACATTCAGGCTGTTATCCGTGAACCGCACCTCGTCGAGCGTGGAAATCCTGCGGATCCGTATCCCCGCATTGAGGGTGGCTGCGGCATGCTCCATCACCAAGGGATCACCGACGACGATCCAGCTCCGCTTGTCCGGGCGACGCAAATGCATCTTGGCGATGATCTCCGGTCCGATGCCCGAGGGATCGCCCATGGTCACGGCGAGGGGAAGTTCAGTCATTGTTCAGGGCCTTTCGTGAGTTCGTGCCGCCCGAGAGCGTGCGCGCGGCATTCAGCAGGGTCGCGGGCGTGCCAATGCCGCCCGCCTTCATCGCAATGATCAGCGGGGTTCCGTCCATCCGTTCAGCGCGGCCAACCGGGAAGCCGGCCTCCAACTCGCCGGTGAGGGTGAAACGGCGAATACCAAGCGGATCGAGAATCGCCGCCATTGTTTCGCCGCCGGTGGCGATCACCACGTCATAGTCACGCCGGGCAAGGGCGGTGGCGGCCTGGGTGACAAGGTGGGCCAGCACGGCACCGGCATTCAGCCGTTGCAGCGGGGCGCGCAGGCACAGCACCGGCGCAGCGCCGGCTGCCTCGTCGAGGTCGGTCACGACCGGCACCCCCTGCGCCCGCAGGGTATCGCATTGGCCATGCGCCACTGGGTTGGCGCTTCCGGCGACGATCAGCACGCGGCCTGCGGTTTCGTCGCCTGTCCTCAGGTCTTGCGGCACGGCGGCGACCAAGGTGGCAAGCGCGATGGCCAGACCGGGGGAGCCGACCCATAGGACGGTTTCGGGATCGGGGATACGCCGCACCTGCCGGTTCAGCGCCGCCTGGCTGTCGGCATCAAGAATCAGGACAGGCGCGGTCACGTTGGAACCGTCCTGGGAAAGGATCACCGGTTGCCCCAGCGTCGGGTCAACCAGATCAGCGATGCGTGAGGTCCGCGCCGGGTGCACCGGATCACGGCCATACGCACTTTCGCTGACCGGAGCGCCATTCACCTTCTGAATGCCGCCGATGGTCAGCCGTCCCGCCTCGGGAAAGGCCGGGGCGATGACCAGACGGGTGCGGCGGCTGGCGCGACAGGCGGCAAAGATTTCGGCGCGAACATGCCCGCGCAGCGTCGAGTCGATGGTCTTGAACAGCAGGCGGGCCTCGGCAAGTGCCGCCACCGCCGCCGTGGTTGCCGTTTCCGCCGTCGCGACGGTCGAGGCGCGGCTATTGGTGTCAATCGCAACCACGGCCCGCCGTTCAAATCCGCCGATATTGCGGGCGATCAGCGGCGCATGGCCCTTTGCCAGAAACGGGGCCGCGCCATCGGTGGCGCTTGTCAGGTCATCGGCGACGATCCCGACGAAAAGGGGGGTGCTGTTGTCCATGCTGGTGATCCTATCAGAACGGTCAAGAACGATTAGCCATATGAACTGACTGGTAATGGTGATACAGGATCACCAATGAAGCGATCCGACATCCCGTATCTCGACGATCTGCGCGCCTTTGAAACCGTGGCCCGCCTCGGCTCGGTGCGGGCTGCGGGCGGGGAACTCGCCCTGACCCATGGCGCGGTCAGCAGGCGGGTCTCCAAGCTTGCCGCCGATCTGAACCTGCGTCTGCTTGAAGCAGAGGGGCGCGGGCTGCGCCTGACGCCGGATGGCGCAACTCTGGCCGAGGCGACCGGCAAAGCATTCGGTCTGATCACCGCCACGCTGGCCGAAATCAGGTCAGCCTCCACCACCGCGCCGCTCATTCTCTCGTGCGAACGCTCGCTGGCAATGCGCTGGTTGATCCCCCGGCTGTCAGGATTTCAGGACCGCTACCCCGATGTCGAGGTGCATCTCTCGACCGGTGGCGGCGCCTTCGACTTTGCGCGGAACCGCGTCGCCCTGGCCATCCGCCGTCTCGATTTCCCGGTGGACCCGAGTTGGACCGTGGTTCGTCTTATGCCGGAGCGCGTCGGTCCGGTGATGTTGGCGGCGCTGCGGGACCGGTTCGAGGGCGGGGAATATGTGGCGCTTGGCTCGCGCACCCGGCCCGGAGCCTGGGAGGCATGGCTGAACGCGCATCCGCAGGCTCCACGGCCCCGCACCCTTCGACTTCTGGATCATCACTTCCTGATGGCCGAGGCGGCGTTGGGTGGCCTTGGCGTCGCGCTGGCGCCGCAAGCGATTGCGGCGGACGACGTGGCGCTCGCCCGACTGGAAAGCCCGTTCGGCTTTGATCCGGACGGAACCGATTATGGACTGATCCATCCCAAGACCATCACCGCTTCCGCTGAGCTTGCGGCATTGCGGGGCTGGATCATCGCGCAGTCCGAAGTTCTTCAGACCGGGTGACGCCGGGGGCCGTTCAGCGCAAAAGCGACTGTTCCGCCGCCAGGTAGCGGTCGTCGTCGATCCGCGGCGCTGCCCTCTACCGCTTGATGCCCCCCGACCGGCCTCCAGTGAGGCGTTAGAGCCTGTCCTCATCTGATTGAATTGGAATGTGGATTCCCGAGGGAGGCGTTTCGTGATTCACTCTGCGCACCAGATGATGGGGCAGAGCATGGTGGCACCACTTTCGATGGATCTCCGGATGCGGGTCGCGGCCGCGC
>JAIUPC010000017.1 GCA_020161655.1 Pseudomonadota bacterium | reverse complement strand
TGATCCGCGTTTGCCCAAGTTGAGCCACGAATCCCCGGCATAAAACTCCCATGCCGAGACGGAACGGGACCTGGCGCAGCCGCCCAACACCTCCGTCTGCGGTTGGTGTAACGGGCGAAACCCACGGAGAGAGACAATGAAATTTTTCAAGCTTGCGAAGAAATTCCACAACGAAGAAGACGGTGCGGTCACGGTTGACTGGGTCGTGCTGACCGCCGCTGTCGTCGGCCTCGGCGTCGCCGCCCTCGCGGCCGTCAAGTCGGGCACCGGCACGCTGTCGACCAAGATCAACACCTACCTGTCGAACCAGGACATCACCTCGACGTTCTGATCCGGCACATAGGCCAGGTTACGGGATCGCGCCCTTCGGGGCGCGATTTTCGTTTCCGGACAGGCATTTGAATGTTTCCTAAATCGGGATTGATAAGCCTCAAAATGAGCACCTCATGCCCTATTCGTGCCACGTTGCGCAGGCTAACTGGATGTAAGACAGAAATCGGCTCGGGCGCTGCCCGGTGTGTTGAAGCCAACTGCAGTTTGTGGAGCGAGACATGATTGACTGGTTCAGGAATTTCGGCGACGACGATTCTGGCGCCGTCACGGTTGACTGGGTGGTTCTGACCGCGAGCGTCTGTGGCTTGGTGGCTTTGGCAATGGCTGGGCTTCAGGGCAACATGACCAGCATCGGCCAGAAGGTCGAAGTGTTCCTGTCGGGCCAGGACATCAACTCGACATTCTGAGCCGCGATGACAACCTGATCGAAGCGGGCGTCCGGTGGGCGCCCGCGCTGCATTCAGGGGGCGGCGCAATGTTTCCACTTCGCGCATGGTTTCACCCGCTCGGCGATCTTTGACCACCATTTCGCCGTATTCGTTTATCATATACAGCCTGAACGGACAGGTGCCGGGTCGCCGGATCGCCGGGACATGACCGAAAGACGAAAGGACGAAGGATGCGTTTGGTATTTGGTTTGGTTCTGCTGCTAGGCATCGGGCTGGCTGGTTTTGCCGTCTACATGGCACAGGACTACATCGCGCAGGCGCAGGCTGACCGGGATCGCCTCGCCGCCGAGCAGGCCAAGGCGCCAAAGCTCGTCGACATCGTGGTATCCAAGAAGAAGCTGAGCTACGGCGACCGCTTCACGCGTGACGATCTTGAAGTGATCAAGGTCCAGGAAGGCAAGACACCCGAGGGCTTCTTCGCGCTTGTCGTCGCGCCGCAGGGCGAAGACAAGACCATCGTCCCGGTGTTCTGGGATGGTGAAACGCGGTCGCGCGCGGCCCTCCGCAGCTATGAACCCTTCGAACCGATCCTGGCCGCCAAGATCACCGAGCCCGGCGTCGATGCCGGCATCAACGCCAACCTCAGCGCCGGGATGCGCGCCTTCGCCATCAACGTCGACGTGACTTCGGGCGTCGCCGGCTTCCTGCGCCCCGGCGACCGCGTCGATGTCTACTGGAGCGGCCAGATCAACGGGCAGGATACCACCAAGCTGATCGAGGAGGCGGTGCGCCTCATCGCCATCAACCAGAGTGCGGATGCCGACCGGTCGGAAGAAACCGTGATCGCGCGCACGGTGACCATCGAGGGCACGCCGCAACAGATCGCGGCGCTTGCCCTCGCGCAGCAGACCGGAAGGCTCACCCTGTCGCTGGTCGGCACCAATGAGACCGGCGAGATCGGCGCGCTCGAGGTTGACCGCAATACGCTCCTTGGCATCACCGAGGAAGTCGCGGCCCCGGTGGCGGCGCCGGAAAAGGTTTGCACGATCCGCACCAACAAGGGCGGCGAAGTGGTGGAAACCGTTATCCCCTGCACCAACTGATCCGAAGCAGGCTTCGGAGATTCCGGCCTACAACATGCGGTGTCGCCCCTCAGGCGGCACCGCAACAATTTTGTGGGTGTTGCCGAACGCCCACATCAGAGTCGCCCAGCAAATCATTGATTCTTGCAAAAAAACCGCCCCTGCCGCATTGTGTCGTACAATAGGGCGAAAAAGACCCACCCAGAGGCGTGATCGGAGAGGCAGGTCACATGAGCATTAAGTTCACTGTTGCGGCAGGGATGCTGGGCATTTCGCTCACCCTGACCCATGTGCCGATGGCACATTCGGAAACACTCAAGATCGTCAACGGGTCGGTGGCCAGCGCGCTCAGCGTGCCGATGAACCGGGCAGTGGTTGTCGAATCCGATCAGCCATTCGCGGAACTCTCGATCGCAAACCCCGGCATCGCCGACATCTCGACCCTGTCCGACCGTTCGATCTACGTCCTCGGAAAGGCGCCTGGCCGCACCACGCTGACGCTTCTGGCGCCAGACGGCAAGCTCATCACCAACGTCGATGTGCAGGTCACGCTCGACGTGGCCGAGTTCAAGGAACGGCTTCAGCAGATCATTCCCGGCGAGAAGATCGAAGTCAGGACGGCAAACGACGGCATCGTGCTGTCGGGCATCGTCTCATCCACCGCGAAACTCGACCGCGCGCTTGATCTGGCCGAACGCTACGCGCCGGGCCGCGTCTCCAACCTGATGAATGTCGGCGGCGTCCAGCAGGTCATGCTGAAGGTTCGCTTCGCCGAGATGTCGCGTTCAGTAACCAAGCAACTGCAGGCCGGTGTCACGGCCGATGTGAGCACGTCTAACCTTCTCGGGCTCGTCGGAGCGGGTTCCGGCAGCATATCTCCGACCGCAACGCCGAACCCGATCACCGGCCTTCCCGGACTCGTAACAACGACGACGCCCAACGGGCAAAACGCCGGGCAGGCCCTCTTCGGCTTCTCGGCCGGTGCGGTCCAGTTCAACGTGATGCTCGAAGCGCTCGAACAGCGCGGCCTGGTCCGTACGCTCGCCGAGCCGAACCTGACGGCGCTGTCGGGCCAGGAAGCCAAGTTCCTCGCCGGCGGCGAGGTGCCGATCCCGGTTCGGAGCGACAACAACTCCGTCACCGTCGATTACAAGCCCTTCGGTGTCGAGCTTTCCTTCACGCCGACGGTTGTTGACGGCGACATCATCAACCTGCAGCTCAATGCGGCAGTCTCGGGCATTGACCCCACCGTGACCACGGACGTTGGCAATGGCATCGTGCTGACCGGCTTCAAGCGGCGCGAAACCGAAAGCACCGTCGAAATGCGCGACGGCGAAAGCTTCGCCATTGCGGGCCTTCTGCAGGATGACTTCACCGATCTCAGCAGCCAGGTGCCTTGGCTCGGGGACATTCCCGTTCTCGGCGCCCTCTTCCGCAGCGCCGACTACCGCCGCAACCAGTCCGAGCTTGTCATCATCGTGACGCCGCATCTCGTCTCGCCGACCCGCGGCGAAGCGCTGGCGCTGCCGACCGACCGGGTGAAGCCGCCGACCGAGGCTGAGCTCTTCCTCTTCGGCAAGACCTCCGCGACCGGCAGGTCAAGCGGCGCGATCGGCGAGGTAGCGCGGCAGGACTATTCCGGCTCCTACGGCTATGTGATGGAGTGAGACGATGCAGATGAAGCTTCCCCTCCTGATCATCACCGCCGGCATCACCGCCCTTTCGGGCTGCTCGCGGGAAAACATGGCCGGCCGCGCCTTCTTCACCGAAGCCGGCAGCGAGATCGAAACCCGCGACTTCGGCAACTCGACCATGAACAACACCTTGGTCCAGTCCGGCGAGCGCGACTATGCCATCGACCTGACGCGGCGGTTCGCGTCGGACGTGCCGAATACCGTCAACTTCGCCTTCAACAGCGCGGTCCTCGACGGCGAGGCGCAGGCTGCCCTCAGGCGGCAGGCCGACTGGATCCGGCAGTTCCCGGAAGTGCGTTTCCGCGTCTACGGTCATACCGACCTCGTCGGCTCGAACGCCTACAACAAGAGCCTTGGCCTGCGTCGCGCGCAGGCGGTGGTGGGGTATCTCTCCGGCTTCGGGATCAGCCGCTCGCGGCTTGAGGCAGTCGTCTCCTACGGCGAGACCCAACCGCTCGTCTACACCGATGCGCAAGAGCGGCGGAACCGTCGTACCGTGACCGAAGTGTCCGGATTCGTTTCCAACAACCCACTCGTTCTCAACGGAAAATACGCGGCGATCATCTTCCGCGAGTATGTCACGAGCGCCACCCCCATACAGGCCACGCAAGAGGTTTCGTCCGGCGGTGAAGCCGCGGGATCTGGCGGCTGAGGCGAGTAGTCGCCGATTGTTTCGCGCCACGGGCGGGCTTTGGCAACAAAGCCCGCCCTTTTCGTTGGATCGTCGCCCGGCATCGCATAATTACGGAACTTTAGCCCCAATATTGCCAAGATTGTCCGCGAGTTTCGAACCCCGAGAGTGGTGGCGCGACCGGAGAGTCGTGCGAGGTGGATGGGTTTGGGATCTGGTCGATTCGATGACGAAGCGGACCGAGCAGGTCACACCAAGCCGCCAGGTGGAGAAGGACGTGTGGGAATGAGCAGCGTAGCAGTTTTGCAGCCTGAACCGGCGCCGATCGTGGCATGCACGATTTCACGGGACGTCAGCAACTTTGACCTCCTGATCGAGGACATGGAAACCGAGCTTGGCGAAAGCTGGGGCGACCTGACCTTCGACGACGCGGTTCTCTTTCTCAACCAGCCGGATGCGAACTCGCTTGAATTCGTCGCCGTCGCCGTCGATGCCCAGGACGAGAACGATCTGACGCGGATTTCGGGGATCATCACGACCGCCAAGGAAAAGGGCGTCAAGATCATCCTGATCGCCGAGGAAGTCAGCCCGATCGCGCTGCACCAGCTCCTCAAGCTTGGCGCCGACGACTTCGTCCCCTACCCGCTTCCCGAAAACGCGCTTCACGAGGCGATCGAGCGTCTGCACCGGGCGCCGGTGGCCGAAGCGGTGGCCGAACCCGCCGCCGTCACCCCGAGCTTCAAGCCGAAGGGCGACCGTGACGGTGTCATCCTGCCGGTGCATGGCCTCGCCGGCGGCACCGGGGCCACGACCCTTGCCGTCAACCTCGCCTGGGAACTGGCGAACATCCAGAAGGACAACGCGCCCCGCGTCTGCCTTCTCGATTTCGATTTCCAGTATGGCTCGATCTCGACCTACCTCGACCTGCCGCGCCGTGAGGCGGTCTACGAGATGCTGTCGGACACCGCTTCGGTTGACAACGTCAGCTTCCTCCAGGCGCTTTTGACCTTCAACGACAAGCTTCATGTCATGACCGCACCGTCAGAGATGTTGCCCCTCGACATCGTCACCTCGGAAGACATCAACCGGGTGCTCGACGTGGCCCGCGCGAATTTCGATTTCGTGGTGGTCGACATGCCCTCGACGGTCGTCCAATGGACCGAAGCCGTGTTGAACCAGGCCCATGTCTACTTCGCCACCATGGAACTCGACATGCGCTCGGCGCAGAACGCGCTCAGGATGATCCGGGCGCTGAAGGCCGAGGAACTGCCCTTCGAGAAGCTGCGCTACGCGCTGAACCGGGCGCCGAAATTCACCGACCTCTCCGGCAAGAGCCGCGCCAAGCGTCTGGCCGAAAGCCTCGACATCACCATCGAATTGCAACTGCCCGACGGGTCCAAGCAGGTCACGCAGTCGAACGACCACGGCCTGCCGCTGGCTGAGACGGCAGCAAAGAACCCGCTCCGCAAGGAGATCGCCAAGCTTGCAAAGTCGATCTTCGAACTCAGCAAGTCTGCCGAGGCCGCAGGCGCGTAACATAAGGGACGGAACATGTTTTCCCGCTACAAGAAACCCGCCGCCCCCGGTTCCGCCGCAGCAGAGCCGAAGGCCGCCGCCACGGCCGCACCCGCCGCCACGCCTGCAACCGCGATGGCGGTGGTCCGCCGCCCCGGAGCCGCCGCGCCGCCCTCCGCCCAGGCCATCGCCGCCGACAAGGAGAAGAAACGCAAGGAGCGGATGAGTGAACTGAAGGTCGAGCTGCACAAGCGCCTGCTCGACAACCTGAACCTCAGCGCGCTGGAACATGCCTCCGAGTCCGAACTGCGGCAGGAAATCGTCGCGATCTCCACCGAAGCGCTCGAAGACATCGGCATGGTCCTGAACAAGGACGAACGCTCCACCCTCTTCCAGGAACTCTACCATGAGGTGATGGGCCTTGGCCCGCTGGAGACGCTTCTGCAGGACGACACCGTCAACGATATTCTGGTGAACGGCCCGCAGCAGATCTTCGTCGAACGGTCGGGCAAGCTGACGCTCACCGACATCACCTTCAAGGACGAACGCCACCTCCTCAGGATCATCGACAAGATCGTGTCGGCCGTGGGCCGGCGCGTCGATGAATCGAACCCCTATTGCGACGCCCGCCTTGCCGACGGGTCGCGCTTCAACTGCATGGTGCCGCCGATCGCGGTCGACGGCTCGCTCGTCTCGATCCGTAAGTTCAAGAAGGACAAGCTCGGCGTCGACGACCTCGTCCGCTTCGGCGCCTTCACCGAGGAGATGGCGGCCTATCTTCAGGCCGCCGTCGCCACCCGCCTCAATGTCATCGTCTCGGGCGGTACCGGTTCCGGCAAGACCACAACGCTCAACGCGCTTTCGTCCTTCATCGACAATACCGAACGCATCCTGACGATCGAGGATACGGCGGAACTCCAGCTCCAGCAGACCCATGTCGGCCGGATGGAAAGTCGCCCCTCGAACGTCGAAGGCAAGGGTGCCGTCACCCAGCGCGATTGTCTCAGGAACGCGCTCCGGATGCGTCCTGACCGCATCATCGTCGGCGAAACCCGCGGCGAGGAAGTCATCGACATGCTTCAGGCCATGAACACCGGCCACGACGGTTCGATGACCACGATCCACGCCAACTCTGCCCGCGACGGTATCAGCCGTTTGGAAAACATGATCGCGATGGCCGGGATCGAAATGCCGATCAAGGCCGTGCGCTCGCAGATCGCTTCGGCCGTCAACCTCATCGTGCAGGCTTCGCGTCTGCAGGACGGTTCACGCCGGATGACCTCGATCACCGAGATCACGGGCATGGAAGGCGATGTCATCTCGATGCAGGAAATCTTCCGCTACGAGCGGCTTGGCCTTGCGCCCGACGGCAAGATCATCGGCCGCTTCACCGCGACCGGCGTGCGTTCGGCCTATGCCGACCGCTTCCGAGCCTGGGGCTATGACCTTCCGGCCTCGATCTACGAACCTGTTGCGGCGGAGTAAGCCAGATGATCATCAGCCCGACCCCCATAATCTATGGCCTGATCTTCCTCGCGGTTCTTTTGCTGGTCGAGGGCCTCTACCTCGTCATCTTCGGCAAGTCGATCTCGCTCAACTCGCGGGTCAACCGGCGGCTCGATCTTCTTGAAAAGGGCGGCCAGCGCGAAAAGGTGCTGGAACAGCTTCGCAAGGAAGCCAGCCAGCACCTCAGGGCCAACGGCATCCCGCTTTATTCGATTCTCGCGGCGAAGGCGCAGAAGGCGAACATCGCCTTTTCGCCGAAGGCGCTCATCCTCGTCATGGTGCTTCTGTCGTTCGTGGCCTTCATCGGCCTCAAGATCGGAACCGCCGCCTCCACCCCGGTTCAGGTCGCCGTGGCCGTCCTGATGGGTGTCGGTGCCGTCTACTTCTGGGTCAGTCGCAAGGCCAAGAAACGCATGGACATGGTCGAGGAGCAACTGCCGGACGCGGTGGAGCTGATGGTGCGCAGCCTGCGCGTCGGCCATCCCTTCTCATCCGCGATCCAGATCGTGGCGAAGGAAGTTCCCGATCCGCTCGGCACCGAATTCGGCATGATCGCCGATGAAAGCGCCTACGGCCGCGACATTTCGGAATCGCTGAAGGACCTGGCCGAACGGATGGACATGCAGGACTTGCGCTTCCTTGCCGTCGCCGTGACGATCCAGCAGCAGTCGGGCGGCAACCTTGCCGAAATTCTCGACGGGCTTGCCAAGGTGATCCGCGCCCGGTTCCGGCTTTTCCGCCGGGTCCGTGCCATCACCGCCGAAGCCAAGTGGTCCGGCATGTTCCTGTCGTCCTTCCCGCTCGTCGTGCTGGCGGTGATCCAGATACTCAAGCCCGACTATTTCGACACCGTGAAAGACACCGCAGCTTTCGTTCCGGCCGCGCTCATCGTCTTTACCTTCCTCGCAATCAACGTCGTCTTCATGAAGATGATGGTCAACATCAAGGTCTGAGGGGCCCCCCGACATGCTGACCTCGCTCAACGAAATGCTCACGGGGATGCTCGGGCCGCTTGGTCCCCTGGCTGCCGTCGGCTTCCTCGGGTTGCTGCTCGTCGCGGCGACATTGCCGACGATGCTGAAGAAGCGCGCCGATCCCTATGCCAAGCTCCGCGGCGCAAGCGTCGCCGTGACCACGCCAGGCAATGGCAAGCAGGCCAAGAAGACCCTGCGCCAGGGCAAGGGGTCCGACAAGCTCGACAAGTTCGCGAACTTCCTCGAACCGAAGACCGAAGAGGAGATGAGCACCTCGCGCCTCAAGATGACGCGCGCGGGCTACCGCGGCCGCGACGCGGTGCGCAAGTTCCACGCCATCCAGTTCATGCTGGGCATCGGTTTCCTGATCTGCGGCGTGATCTACGCGATCGTCGCATCGGCATCGGGCGAGGTTTCGACCACGACGCTCCTCCTCGCCGTGCTGATCCCCGGCGGTATCGGCTACTATCTGCCGAAATACTGGATCGAGCGTCGGATTACTGCGCGCCAGGGCGAAATCCAGAACGGGTTCCCGGATGCGCTCGACATGCTTCTGGTTTGCGTCGAGGCGGGCCAGTCGCTCGACCAGGGCATCATCCGCGTCCACAAGGAACTCAAGAACGGCTATCCGGCGCTGTCCGAGGAATTCGAGATCGTGTCGCAAGAGGTGAAGGCCGGCAAGGAAAAGGCCACGGTTCTGCGCGCCTTTTCCGAACGTTCCGGCGTGCCCGACGTTGCGTCCTTCGTCACCGTGATGATCCAGTCGCAAACCTTTGGCACCTCGATCGCCGAAGCCCTCAGGGTCTATGCCGCCGAAATGCGCGACAAGCGGGTGATGCGGGCCGAGGAGCTTGCCAACAAGCTGCCGACGAAAATGACCCTCGGCACGATGATGTTTACCGTGCCGCCGCTGCTGATGATCCTTGTCGGGCCGTCGGTTTACGATATGCTTCAGCTCTTCAAGAACTTCCAACCCTGAGGCAATGGCAGTACGCAACGCAGGACTTCTGGCCGCGATCGGCCTGATGGCCGCCTGTCAATCGACAGGCGGCTTTTCGCAGGACAAGGGCTCCCCCTACGCGCCGACCGGCGTCGCCCGCGGCCAGCAGTCGGTCGACGGTCTCACCGTCGGCCACCGGCTAATGGAGGCGGGCGAGTATGAACTGGCGCTCAAGGCCTATTACCGGGCCGCGGGCAAGCATGGCGCGAATGCCGACGTGCTTTCGGCCGTGGGGTCTGCCGACCTCAGGCTCGGCCGTCTTGGCCAGGCCGAGCAGATGCTCCGCCGCGCCATCGAACTTGACCAGACCTTCGTTCCGGCCTGGAACAATCTTGGCGTTGTGCTGATGGAAAAGGGCCAGGTCGCGGAGGCGAGCCGCGTCTTCCACACGGCATTCGCACTCGACAGTGGCCAATCGGACGCCATTCGCGAAAATCTGCGGCTGGCGCTCGCCAAGATGAAGGAGCCGACATATGATGCTCCCAATAATAATCAATTCTCGCTGGTGAGACGCGGGCACGGGCAATATCTGCTGCTCACCACACCTTGAGGCATGAAGCAGCAAAGGACGCAGCAAATGCGCCACCCTATCCTGATTTCGCTCTGCATCGCAGGGACGGTCGGCTTGGCCGGCTGCAACCGCAACACCGACGCCGACGTCAAGCGCGCGATGAAAAGCGTCAACGTCATTGATGAGAGCAATCTCAACGATGTCATGCTCACGGTCGGCGACCCGAACGAGTCGGTCAGCTATTTCGCCAAGGCCGTGGCCGAGAACCCCGACCGCATCGACCTGAAGCGCGGGTTGGCCAAGTCGCTAGTGCGCGCGAAGAAGCCAACGGAAGCGGCGGTGCTCTGGGCGCAGATCGCGGCAAGCCCCGAAGGCACCCCTGATGACCAGGTGCAACTCGCCGACGCCTATATCCGCTCCAACGAATGGGCCAAGGCGGAGGCGACGCTGAACACCATCCCGCCGACCCACGAGACCTTCGAGCGTTACCGGCTGGAAGCAATGGTCGCGGATGCCAACAAAAAGTGGCAGAAGGCCGACAGCTTCTATGAAACCGCCTTCGGCCTGACGACCAAGCCTGCAGGCGTCCTCAACAACTGGGGTTACTCGAAGCTGACGCGCGGCGACTATCCCGGCGCCGAGAAGCTTTTTGCCGAGTCCCTCACCTACGACGGTTCGGTCTTTACCGCGAAGAACAACCTCGTCCTGGCGCGGGCGGCACAGCGCAAGTATGACATGCCGATCGTCAACATGACGCAGGAAGAACGTTCGCAGCTGCTCTACACGGCCGCCCTCAGCGCCATCAAGCAGGGCGATGTGACAACCGGAAAAGGCCTGCTGGAAGACGCCGTCGAAACCAGCCCACGCTATTTCGAACAGGCGACGCGTGCGCTTGAAGCGCTCAATGCCCAGGTCGCGAAGGGTTGATCTGATGCTCAACCCCTATGCGATGACCAGCCCCGAGGCGGTTGCCTTTGCCTACGGCATTTTCCTGCTTCTTTGCCTGCCGATCTGCGCCTGGGTGGCGTGGTCCGATCTGAAGACAATGAAGATCCCGAACAAGGCGGTGCTCGCCCTCCTGGCGGTCTTCTTCTTTGCCGGGCTCGCGCTCATTCCGCTCGAATTCTGGCTCTGGCGCTGGGTCAACCTCGTGGTCGTCCTTGCGATCGGGTTCTTCCTCAACGCGGTGGCGAATGTCGGCGCCGGCGATGCCAAGTTCGCCGCTGCCGCAGCACCTTTCGTGGCGCAGCGGCTTGATCATCTGTCGATCGTGCTCGCCCTCTTCGCCGCCTTTCTGCTCGGCGCCTTCGCCGCCCACCGGCTGTTGCGCGCGATCCCGGCGGTGACGGCGATGGCGTCCGACTGGGTATCCTGGAAGCGCAAGGACTTTCCGATGGGCCTGGCGCTGGTCGGGACGTTAATCACTTATCTGATCCTGATGGTCTTCCCGTCGGCGATGATGGCGATTCAGGGTTTGCTGGCTTCGACCAAGATATAAAGATCGGTCCTGCGCACCTCGCGCAGGGCCCAGCCGCCATCATCCAGCGACTTGAGCATCTGCGCCCGAAGCCCGTATTCCATCGGGCATAGCGGCACGATGATGTAGTCCGCATTCTCAGCGCCCGACAGACCACCATAGTACCAAGGCGCCGCGCCCTTCACGCTCCGGAAGTCACCAAACATCCAGTAGGCGGAATAAAGATCGGTGCCAATCAGACGCGATCCCTTGTAGCCGGCGTTTTCCAGATCGGCTGACACGAGTTCGAACCAGGCAGTCATGCCTCCATCCAGCTGGCATTCCGGTAGCGGTTCGCCGTTCAACAAGGTGGGTTCGGGCCGGTTCGCTCGCCACTGATAGGCTGCGTAGGGTTGGCCCTTGCCATCATAGGGCATCTTCAGGTTCGCGGTGTAGATCTTGTCGGCAAGCGTCAAGATGTCCCGATGCACTGCCAGGCGCGGCAGCAGCGGTACGGCGCCCTCGGTTTGCGATGCCAGATGCCGGAACGGACTATATGCAAGATTGAGTGCGGAAGGCATCCCGAAGGCGAGTGCCAGCACGCCAGCGTAGCCGAAAGTGATACGCAGGTTCCAGCCAAACCCGTTGCGCACCGTATCGTACGGGCGCAGCACGAAAAGCAGCAGCGCGACGAGGTAGAGCCACTGCGGATCGTTCCCGAAGTTCTGATAGGCGATGTAGACGAAGCCCGGCATCAAGACCAGAAGCGACATCCCCTCCACCATCCGGCCCGCCTGCCTGAGCAGGATGACCGCGGAAACGAGCGTGAGGCTCGGCCCCAAGTAGCTGGGAAAGGCAACGACGCCAGCGAAACTCTCGCCCGGAGCAGGACGCTCCGGCGAACCTGCAACCGTCATGAGGTCGCCGAGATAGGCGTACCAGAAATTCAGGCCCGCATAGGCCGTCATTGCCGCGGCAACGGCAAGTCCCGCGATCAGGGCGGCAAGGATCGCCTGCCAGTTTCGCCGCGCGAGAAGCGCCACAAAAATGCCTGGCGCGAGCGCCGCGAAATAGGTGATCTTCATCAGCGCCAGCACCGCAAGACCCAGGCCGATCAGCGACCCGTCGAGCCAGGGCCGACGTTGACCGAAAGGCTCAAGTACGGCCAAAGGCACGATCACATAGGCGACCGCCCAGGCCCATCGGTTGTAATGCATTGAGATCGATATGGCACTTTGCGCTTCGCCGTGGACGAGCGCCAAGCAGAGCAGCATGACAAAGGCGCCGTAGACATAGGGCCAGACACCGCTCAGCCGGCTTCTGGCGACATGAAATGCTGGCAGGAACAGCAACAACGCCACAAGCAACTGAGCATAGAAGATCGCGTGGCCAAGCCCGAAGCCCAGTTTCACGAAAAGCGCGATGGGATAGATCGCGAGAAACCCGATCGGCGTCATGAAATCGAGGTGCGGCATCTGCCCGTCGGCCATCCTGAGCACCAGGTCCGCAAGGTGCATGGCGTCGCCCTGGTGCTTGCCCAGATAGAGCGCCCCCTTGAGCAGGGGGACGCCGCCGAAGACCACGACGGCGAGCGCCATGACCGCGAAGAGGATGCCCGTCCGTGCTCTGCTCATTGGTCTCTCAATGCCTGTTTTGTTTCCATTTTTTGGCCACATTAGCCGGTCAGATTGATCCTGTGAATCCCTTGGTGGGTGTGTCTGGCGCGAAGTCTGATTCCGCGTGGCGCGTTCATCGCAGTAGCCCAGGAAAGTGCGCCGCAGATGAACATGCAGGTGTCAAATGTGATCGCGCCGCCGCCACCCCGTTCGATGGCCGATACCGGCCTCAACATGGTGATGATGCGCGATATCCTCCTCAAGACCATGTTCCGCATGAACCTGGAGACGGTATCGGAAATCTCGCGCCAGATCGCGATGCCGATTCCGGTGACGCAAGAGCTGATCGACCTCGCCCGTGGCCAGAAACTTCTGGAGGCGACGGGTACGCTCCACGCCAACTCCGGTGGCGAGATGGGCTATCAGCTTGCCGACGCCGGCAAGGCGCGCGCGCTCGATGCGCTGGCGCAGTCGGAGTATTACGGCGCGATGCCGGTGCCGCTCGAGATGTACCGCGAGCAGGTCAAGAAGCAGTCGATCCGCAACATCCAGATCACGCGGGACCGGCTGACCGGCGCGATGGGCCACCTGATCCTGCCGGACGAGCTTCTGGATCACCTCGGCCCTGCCGTGGGCGCGGGCCGTTCGATCCTGATGTACGGGCCGCCCGGCAACGGCAAGTCCTCGATCTCCAACGGCATCCGCGATGCCATCGGCGACCGCATCTACATCCCGAAAGCGATCGAATACTCCGGTCAGGTCATCACCGTCTACGACCCGATCGTCCATTCCGCCGCCTCGGCTTCGGAAGACGACCCGACCAGCCTCCGGCGTTCCTCGAACCGTTTCGACAACCGCTATGTCCTTTGTGACAGGCCGACCGTCATCACCGGCGGCGAACTGTCTCTCGACATGCTCGACCTCACCTACAACCCGACGGCGCGGACCTATACGGCATCGTTGCAGATGAAAGCCACCGGCGGCGTCTTCATCATCGACGACCTTGGCCGCCAGGCCGAGCCGCCGCAGAAGATCGTCAACCGCTGGATCGTGCCCTTGGAAGAAAGCCGCGACATCCTGGCGCTCCAGTCCGGCGAGAAGTTCGAGGTACCTTTCGACACGCTCGTCATCTTCTCCACCAACTTCCACCCGAACGAGATCTTCGACAAGGCCGCGCTCCGCCGGATCTTCTTCAAGATCAAGATTGACGGTCCAAATCAGGAAATCTTCCTGAAGATCTTCGCTATGGTTGCCAAAAAGAAGAAAATGCCGCTGAATGAGAAGGCATTGTTGCACCTTCTCAAGACAAAATACCCTACGATCAACAACGTTTACGCGAACTATCAGCCGATCTTCCTGATCGACCAGATGATCGCGATCTGCAATTTCGAGGGCATCGCTTATCAGATGACGCCAGAACTTATCGACCGGGCCTGGGCGAACATGTTCGTCCGCGATGAGAAGATCATACACTGATGGATGGCATAGGCATCGCTGGATCGGGACGGATCGCACGCTCACTCACCGCTCGCCTGACCGAGGCGGGTTTCACCGTGGCAACCTTTGGCCTCAATGCCGGCGACGGCGCGGGCGAGCGCAGCGCGCGGGCCGCGCAGCGGTTCTCCGTGGGCCTGAGGACGCTCATCCTCGTCCCCGCCGACATCGCCGAGACCGAGGCGCTTCTCTTCGAAGAGCAGCGCTTTGCGCGCGACGTGAAGTCGCTGACGACCCTCGTCATCGCCGCCACCCTGTCGCCGCGCTACGTGCGTGCGCTCCGTGGCCGCATCGACGCGCGGATCGTCCTCATCGACGCCCCCGTGGTCGGCAATGGCCGCGCGGCGGACGAAGGCAGGCTGACGCTGTTCCTCGGCGGGCCGCAGGACCGGATCGAGGCGCTCGCGCCCGTTCTTGCGCCGATTGCCCGCAAGACCATCCGCATGGGCAGCTTTGGCGCCGCGATGGCCGCCAAGGTCATGAACGACTTCCTTGCCGCGACCACGACCGCCGTGACGCGCATCGCGCTCGACTGGGCCGAAGCGCAGGGCATCGAGGAGGCGCGGATCGTTGAGCTTGCGGGACGCGGCGGCGAAGGCAACGACAGACCGGAAGACATGCCGACCTTCTGCCCCATCGGCCAGCAGACCGAGGAAAGCATCACCATGCTCGTCCACGAGGTCGAACACGCCTTCGACTCGGCCCTTGCCGGGGCGCACCTGACCCCGCCGCGCGCCTTCGAGGATGCGATGCGCAATTCCAAGGCGCGCCACCTGCACTGACTTGCAGAAGGGGCGTCGCTGCCTAGACTGCGGCGATGCGCCCCTTGCCCCCGCCCTTCTCCGACTGGTTTGCCGCGCGTGGATGGACGGTCCACCCGCACCAGTCGGACATGCTCGCCCGCGCCGAGGCACCGGCGCTTCTGCTGGTGGCGCCGACGGGGGGCGGCAAGACACTCGCCGGGTTCCTGCCGACGCTTCTGGAACTGGCCGAGGACGGGCGTCCCGGTCTCCACACGCTTTACATCTCGCCCCTGAAGGCGCTTGCCGCCGATATCCGCCGCAACCTCACGACCCCGATCACCGAGATGGCGCTGCCGATCCGGGTCGAGGACCGCACTGGCGATACGAGCTACACCCGCCGCCAGCGCCAGCGCGCCGATCCGCCGCATATCCTGCTGACGACGCCGGAAAGCCTGGCGCTCCTCCTCAGCTACGAGGATGCGCCACGTATCTTCGCCGGCCTCTCCCGCGTCATCGTCGACGAAATTCACGCGCTGGCGGAATCGAAACGCGGCGATCAGTTGATGCTCAGCCTGTCGCGGCTTTCCGCTTTGTGCCCAGGCCTCCGCCGCGTCGGCCTGTCGGCAACGGTCGAGGACCCCGAGGCCATCGCACGCTTCCTTGCTCGCCATCCCGATCCTTGCGAGATCCTGAACGCCGATCCCGGCCCCGATCCCGATATCTCGATGCTCTCGACCGAAACGCCCCCACCGTGGGCTGGGGGCGGCGGCCGCTATGCCATCCCCGACATCCTCGCCGAAGTGCGTCGCCACCGCACAGCGCTGATTTTCCACAACACCCGCGCGCAGGCAGAGCTTTTCTTCCGCGACCTCTGGCTTGCCAATGAAGACGGCCTGCCCATCGGCATCCACCACGGCTCCCTCGCCCGCGAGGCGCGGGAACGGGTGGAGGCGGCGATGGTCCTGGGCGAATTGCGGGCCGTCGTCTGTACCGGATCGCTCGATCTCGGGATCGACTGGGGCGATGTCGACCTCGTGATCCAGGTCGGCGCGCCGAAGAACGTCAAGCGGCTGGTGCAAAGGATCGGTCGCGCCAATCACCGCTACAACGCGCCGTCGAAAGCGAGCCTTGTCCCCGCAAACCGCTGGGAAGTGGTCGAATGCCAGGCAGCCCTCGATGCCGTCCGGGATCACGACCTTGACGGCGACCCGCGCGGTCGGGGGCCACGCGATGTCCTCTGCCAGCACATCCTGATCCGCGCCTGCAGCGGCCCCTTCGATGCCGAGGATCTTTATCGGGAGGTCACCTCCGCCGGCCCCTATGCCGCGCTGAGCCGCGCCGAGTTCGACGCCTGCCTCGAATTCTGCGCCACCGGAGGCTATGCCCTTCGCGCCTATGACCGCTGGCAGCGGCTGATGCAGCGTAACGGCCTCTGGACGCTCCGCGACCCCCGTGCCACGCGCGACATCCGCATGAACATCGGCACCATCACCGATGCCGAAATGGTCAAGGTCCGCTGGCAGAACCGCTTCGGCGGCGCGCCATTGGGCGAGGTCGAGGAAGCCTTCGCCTCCACCCTCGCGCCCGGCGACACCTTCCTCATCGGCGGCCAGATCGTGCGCTATGTCGGCCTTCGCGAAATGGCGCTCGAGGTCACCCCCGCGCCGGGCCGCGAACCGAAGATCGCGGTCTTTTCCGGCACCAAGTTCTCCACCTCGACCCAGCTCAACGACCGCATCCTGAGGCATCTGACGGAACCCAACTGGCCCGGCCTGCCCGCCCATACCGCTAGCTGGCTCGCGCTTCAGCGCGAAGTGTCGCGCCTGCCCGAACCCGGCCGGTTGTTGGTCGAAACCTTCCCCGCCGAAGGCCGAGCCCATCTTTGCCTTTACGGCTTCGCCGGGCGGGCGGCACAGCAGACCCTCGGCCTGCTCCTGACCCGGCGGATGGAGGAGGAGGCGCTGAACCCCCTCGGCTTCGTCGCCACCGACTATGCCACGCTGATCTGGGGCCTTGATCCCGTCCCCGACGTCTCACCGCTTCTCGACCGGCAGGCGCTGCGCGACGGGCTTGAGACCTGGCTCAAAAGCAACGCGGTGATGAAGCGCACCTTCCGCAACGTGGCGCTCGTCGCGGGCCTCATCCAGCGCAACCATCCCGGCCAGCGGAAGTCGGGGCGTCAGGCGACGATCTCCTCCGACATCCTCTACGACACGCTGCAACGCTACGACCCCGGCCACCTCCTCTTGCAGATCACCCGCGAAGAGGCGATGCGCGGCCTTGTCTCTTTCGGCCGGATCGAGACGATGCTCGACCGCATCGGCGGAAGGATCGATCATCTGAGGCTCGACCGCGTCACACCCTTCGCCGCACCGCTTTTCCTCGAACACGGCAAGATCGCCGTCGAAGGTGCGGCCCGCGACCGGCTTCTTGAAGAGGCCGCCACCCGGCTCATGGCCGAAGCCGGGCTGGCGTGACGGAAACGGTCTTTCCCCTGACACGACGGTTGCCTTTCCCAAGCCCGCGCTGCACGACAGGGGGATGAGTTCCCATGCTTTCCGATTGTCCGGCTCCGTGCTGAGCGCCCTGCCCTCCGGTGCGCTCCACTGGCCGGAACAGGGCGTCCTCGTCGTCTCAGACCTGCATCTCGGCAAGTCCGAGCGTATCGCCCGCCGGAGCGGCACCCTGCTGCCGCCCTATGAGGTGACGGAAACCCTGTCGCGGCTCGACGCCGACATCGCCACAACCGCGCCGCGCCTCGTCATCTGCCTTGGCGACAGCTTCGACGATCTTGAGGCGTCGGAGCTTGCGGAAGAACATGCGCTCTGGCTCGCGCGGCTGATGGCGGGGCGCCGTTGGGTCTGGATCGAAGGTAACCATGATCCGGGGCCGGTGGCACTTGGCGGCGAACACCGGGCGGACCTCATGCTCGGCCCCCTCACCTTCCGCCACATCGCGCTTCTTGGCGCTGAGGGCGAAGTATCCGGCCACTACCACCCGAAGATGCGCCTCGCCGGCCAGTCCCGGCGCTGCTTCCTTTACGACCGCGCCCGTGTCATCCTGCCCGCCTATGGCACCTAT
This sequence comes from Pseudomonadota bacterium, assembly GCA_020161655.1. GTDB lineage: Bacteria > Pseudomonadota > Alphaproteobacteria > Rhodobacterales > Rhodobacteraceae > Albidovulum. The sequence goes on along the minus strand of JAIUPC010000017.1, from coordinate 345,213 downwards.
ACCGGCGGGCTTTCCTCGGACGATCTTGCCTTTTCCGGGCTGATGCTCGACGGGGCGATGGCGATCCTGACCGGGCGCAAGGCCCTGCCGGTGCCGATCCCGAAGGATGATGCACATGGCTGACCCCGACCTCGCGGCAATCGACCGCCGCATCCGCGAGAGCTTCGCGCGCCAGTCGATGATGGAGACATTCGGGGCAAAGATCCTGTCGGTCGCGCCCGGCGCCGTGGTGATCGCCGCGCCGGTCCTGCCGGGATCGCGCCAGCAGCACGGCGCCGGCCATGCCGCCCTGGCCTTCGGACTTGGCGACAGCGCCGCCGGCTATTCCGCGCTGACGCTCCTGCCCGAAGGGGTTGAGGTGATGACGGCGGAAATGAAGATCAACCTCCTCGCGCCCGCCATAGGCGACCGGCTGATCGCCACCGGGCGGGTCGTCAAGGCGGGGCGCCGCCTGACCATCGTCACTGCCGAGGTGGAGGCAGAAACGGATGGCCAGCGGAAGCTCGTGGCGCTCCTTCAGGGTACGATGGTGCCGGTCGGTTAGGCCGTCAGCCCTTCCGGCTCCGGCAGGCCATTGGCGCGGCAGCAGGCGGTCAGCGTATTGGCCAGAAGGCATGCGATGGTCATCGGCCCGACGCCACCTGGCACGGGCGTGATCGCGCCGGCGACCTTCGCAGCCCCGGCATAATCCACGTCACCGACCAGCACCTGCTTGCCATCCCGCTCGATCCGGTTGATGCCGACGTCGATCACCGTGGCGCCGGGCTTCACCCAGTCGCCGGGGATCATCTCGGGCCGGCCGACAGCGGCGACCAGAATGTCGGCACGGCGGCAAACCTCGCCCAGGTCCTTGGTCCGCGAATGCGCGATCGTCACGGTGCAGCTGTCGCCAAGCAACAATTGCGCCATCGGTTTGCCGACGATGTTCGAGCGGCCAACGACGACCGCCTCCATCCCGGCGAGCTTGCCATGGTGATCGCGGAGCATCATCAGGCAGCCAAGCGGCGTGCAGGGAACCATCGACTTTTGCCCGGTGCCCAGAAGCCCGACATTCGAAATATGAAAGCCGTCGACGTCCTTCGCCGGGTCGATCCGGTTGATGACAAGTTCAGAGTTCAGATGAGAAGGCAGCGGCAACTGCACGAGAATGCCGTGAACTGTCGGATCGGCATTCAGCCGGTCGATGAGCGCCAGAAGGTCAGCCTCCGAGGTCTCGCGGTCAAGCTTATGTTCGAAAGAGGCCATGCCGACCTCGACCGTCTGCTTGCCCTTCGACTTCACATAGACCTGGCTCGCCGGATCTTCCCCGACCAGAACCACGGCCAAGCCCGGAACCAGCCCGCGCTCTTCCTTCAGCCGCGCCACATGCCCGGCCACCTCGGCCCGCACCTTCGCGGCAAAGGCCTTGCCGTCAATGATTGTCGCGGTCATTCCACTCTCTCCGGTCGCCTGCTTCTTCGTTGTCCAAATACCCCGCAGGGGGTCTGGGGGGCGTGAAGCCCCCCAGCGCTGTCAGAACAGGCCTTCGACCTGGCCCTCATCGTTGAGCCGGATCACTTCCGCCGACGGGACCTTGGGCAGGCCCGGCATGGTCATGATCTCACCGCAGATGACCACGATGAAGCCCGCACCGGCCGAAAGCCTCACTTCGCGGACCGGCACCGAATGGCCGGTGGGGGCGCCACGGCGGTTCGGGTCGGTGGTGAAGCTGTACTGGGTCTTGGCCATGCAGATCGGCAGATGGCCATAGCCGGCCTCTTCCCAGGACTTGAGCTGGTCGCGGATCGACTTGTCGGCCAGAACCTCGTCGGCGTGGTAGATGCGCTTGGCGATGGTCTCGATCTTCTGGAAAAGGCCCATGTCGTCAGGATAAAGCGGCGCGAAGTTCGCGGCACCGCTTTCCGCGAGCGAAACCACCTTCTTCGCCAGTTCCTCGATCCCGGCGGAGCCTTGCGCCCAGTGCTTGCAGAGGATCGCCTCGGCGCCCTGTTCGGCGACATAGGCCTTCACTGCCGCCACCTCGGCATCGGTGTCGGAATAGAAATGGTTGATCGCGACGACGACCGGAACGCCGAAGGACTTCACGTTGGCGATGTGGCGGCCAAGGTTCGGGCAGCCCTTCTTCACGGCCTCCACATTCTCGGTGCCAAGGTCGGCCTTGGCAACGCCGCCGTTCATCTTCATGGCGCGGACCGTGGCGACGATCACCGCCGCCGAGGGCTTCAGGCCCGCCTTGCGGCACTTGATGTCGAAGAACTTCTCGGCCCCAAGGTCGGCACCGAAACCGGCTTCGGTCACGACATATTCGCCAAGCTTCAGCGCGGTCTTCGTCGCGATGACCGAGTTGCAGCCGTGGGCGATGTTGGCAAACGGGCCGCCGTGGACGAAGGCCGGGTTGTTTTCCAGCGTCTGCACCAGATTGGGCTGCATCGCATCCTTCAGAAGCACCGTCATCGCGCCATCGGCCTTGATGTCGCGGGCATAGATCGGCTGCTTGGCGCGGGTATAGGCGACCACGATGTCGCCCAGCCGCTTCTGCAGGTCTTCAAGATCGTTCGACAGGCAGAGGATCGCCATGACTTCCGAAGCCACGGTGATGTCAAAGCCGGTCTGGCGCGGGAAGCCGTTCGAGACGCCGCCAAGGTTGACGACGATATCGCGGAGCGCGCGGTCGTTCATGTCCATGACGCGCCGCCAGACGATGCGGCGGGCGTCGATCTCAAGCTCGTTGCCCCAGTAGATGTGGTTGTCGATCATCGCCGACAGGAGGTTGTGGGCCGAGGTGATGGCGTGGAAGTCGCCGGTGAAGTGAAGGTTCATCTCCTCCATCGGCACCACTTGCGCCATGCCGCCACCCGCTGCGCCACCCTTCATGCCGAAGTTCGGGCCGAGAGAGGCTTCGCGGATGCAGATCACCGCCTTCTTGCCGATCCGGTTCAGGCCGTCGCCAAGGCCCACGGTCGTCGTGGTCTTGCCCTCGCCCGCCGGGGTCGGGTTGATCGCGGTCACAAGGATCAACTTGCCGTCCTTCTTGCCCTCGAGCGAGCGGATGAAGTCCTGACCGACCTTCGCCTTGTCATGGCCGTAGGGCAGAAGATGCTCTGCCGGGATGCCCAGCTTCTTGCCGATCTCAAGGATCGGCTTTTTCTTCGCTTCGCGCGCGATTTCGATGTCGGTCTTGAACGCCATGTCTGCCAAATCTCCCTGCAACCGATTTTTCGGCCGTCAGATTGGGTGATAACGACAATGTCCGTCGCTGCAATGCTGATTTCCGACCTTTCCGCGGGCGGAATCGCCAGACCGTGTTTCCCATCGGAAATGGTCGCAACAAAATGGCACGGGAACGTTTCGGCCGCTGGCGGGTTGTTTCGTCGACACCGGAAACGGGAAAGGAAAGACGGGATGCGCACTGCCACATTGATCGTCAACGCCGGCTTCGCCCTTGGCCTCGCTCTGGCCTCATCCGTCCTGCTGATCTTCTGAGCCGTCAGCGATTGCCCGCCCAGACGGGCTGATCGGGGACAAAGAGGCGCAACCGCTCCCCAAGCGAAAGCGGACCTTCCCGCTCCACCCAGGCGACGACACCGCGACGACCGGCAGCGGCTGGCTTGAAGGCTTTGCCGAAGCCGGGATGCGCCGCCTCGATTTCCCGCGAGGGGAGCGTGCAGGGCCGGTTCTCCATGTCGACGGTCAGGGTCGCACCGCCTTCCGCCTGCAGCCGCGAGGATGGCGGGATGTGGTTGAAGTCGGCGATCCCCTCCAGAACCAGCGACAGCCCGAGATATTCGGGCGCGAGATGTTCGAGGCCCATTTCTGCAGCGATGGCGCGCAGGTCCTCGGCCGAGGCGATCGCCAGCTGCCTTGTGTTGCGGATTACCGTGTCGCGCGGATAAAGCGCCATGACGCGCGAACAGGACGGGCGCGTCATGCCGGAATGCGCCTCGCCCGCGGCACCGGCGAACGTCAGCGTCAGGCTTTCGGCGGCAACCGAGGCGATGCCTTGCTGGGCGCCGGTGACGCGGCCAAGCCAGGTGACTGTCGCATAGTGATCCGTAGCGATCAGAGCGGGCATCCGGGGGTCCTTATCGGTCAGACGGTCAGGGTGAAGAAGAGGCGGCGGAAGGGGAACAGGACCGATCCGTCGCTTTCTGCCGGATATGCCGCCGCCAGCGCCTGTTCGTAGCGCTGCAGGAAGGCCTCCGTCTCGGTGCGGCTCATCTGGTCGAGATAGGGGCGCATCACCGTGGATTCAGTGAAGCGGCGCACCGGATGGCCGGCGCCTGTGGTTTCAAGCCGCTGCACATAGTCGGTTTCCCAGACGTCGACGCTGCCTAGGGGCGACAGCAGGCGGTGATATTCGACCGGGGTCGAGACCGGCGCAGTCCAGTCGCCGGTCGTAAAACGGTCGGGGTACATCTCGGCGGCGAAGTCGCGCAGGAAGCGGTGCGAGGGCGCGCCGTACTGCCGGGGCATCTGCACGGCGAGCGTCCCGCCGGGTGCCAGATACCCCGCAAGGCGCGGGAAGAGGGCGTCGTGGCCGGGAAGCCAATGCAGCGCCGCGTTGGAGAAGATCAGGGCAGGCTTCTCCGCTGGCGCCCATTCCGCTGCATCGGCCTCGATCAGCCTGTCGTAGCAATGCTTGGCCCCCGCGGCCGCGATCATGTTGGGCGAGGAATCGAGCCCGACGATCTGGCGGTCCGGCGAAAAGCGTTCGGCCAGTGCCGGGCCGGCTGCGCCATTGCCGCAACCAAGATCGACGACCGCCCCCGCCGGCAGGTCGCCGACCCGCGCCAGAAGATCAAGCGCCGGGCGCAGCCTCAGGTCGCGGAAGCGGGCGTAGGTTTCGGGGTTCCAGTCGCTTTGCCGGGCCAAAAGCGCCACTCCTTCAAACCGCAAGCGGGACGCGCCATCGGCGCATCCCGCAATCGCTTCGTCCGTTCAACTCCGCCTCAGGCGGAAGGTTCCGGCTCAAGCCCGCCCTTGGAGGCGCGCGGCTTCTTGGTCTTCGGGATCGCGGTCACGGCCGGGACCGCGCTGCCCTTGTCGGAGTTATCATCCTCGTCAGCGCCGGTTTTCGGCGGCTCGCCGCGGATGACCCGCATCATGTCCTCGCCGGTCAGCGTCTCGTATTCCAAAAGTCCCTGGGCGAGGTTTTCCATCTCCTGCCAGTTGTCCTTGAGGATGGTCTTGGCCCGCTCGAAGGCCTCGTCCACCAGCTGGCGCACTTCCTGGTCGATGATCTCGCGGCTCTCGTCCGAGGCATTGAAATGCGACTGAGAACCTAGGAAGCTTTCCTGGGTCGAGGTGTAGTTGATGTTGCCGAGTTTGTCGGACATGCCCCACTGGCTGACCATCGCGGTGGCCAGACGGGTGACTTGCTGGATGTCGCTATAGGCGCCGTTGGTCACATTCTCAGGCCCGAAGACCAGCTCTTCCGCTGCCTTGCCGCCCATGGTCGAGGCAAGCCGCGACAGCGCGGATTCCCGCGTCATCGACAGCTTGTCACGCTCAGGCAGGTAGAAGGTGACGCCAAGCGCCCGGCCGCGCGGAATGATCGTGACCTTGTGGACCGGATCATGCTGAGGGACATGGATGCCGACGATGGCATGGCCGGCCTCGTGATAGGCGGTCAGCTTCTTTTCCTCTTCGGTCATGACCATGGACCGGCGCTCCGGCCCCATCATCACCTTGTCCTTCGCCTTCTCGAAATCCTCGAGCGTGACGAAGCGGCGACCGACGCGGGCCGCCAGCAGCGCCGCCTCGTTCACGAGGTTGGCGAGGTCGGCGCCGGAAAAGCCCGGCGTGCCGCGCGCGATGATGCGGAGGTCAACGTCGGGGCCGAGCGGCACCTTGCGGGCATGGACCGACAGGATCTTCTCGCGGCCCTTGATGTCGGGGTTCGGCACCTGCACCTGACGGTCGAAACGACCGGGGCGCAGCAGCGCGGGGTCAAGCACGTCGGGCCGGTTGGTGGCCGCGACGATGATGATGCCCTCGTTCGCCTCGAAACCGTCCATCTCGACCAGAAGCTGGTTCAGCGTCTGTTCGCGTTCGTCATTGCCGCCGCCGTAGCCCACGCCACGCGACCGGCCCACGGCGTCGATCTCGTCGATGAAGACGATGCAGGGCGCGTTCTTCTTGGCCTGTTCGAACATGTCGCGGACGCGGGAAGCGCCGACGCCGACGAACATTTCCACGAAGTCGGAACCCGAGATGGTGAAGAAGGGCACGCCCGCCTCACCCGCAATCGCGCGGGCGAGAAGAGTCTTACCCGTACCCGGAGGGCCAACGAGAAGCGCACCCTTCGGGATCTTGCCACCGAGGCGCGAGAATTTCTGCGGGTTCCTCAGGAACTCGACGATCTCCTCAAGCTCTTCCTTGGCCTCGTCGATGCCGGCCACGTCGTCAAAGGTCACGCGGCCATGCTTTTCGGTCAGAAGCTTTGCACGGCTTTTGCCAAAGCCCATGGCGCCACCGCGTCCGCCGCCCTGCATCCGGTTCATGAAGAAGATCCAGATACCGATGAGGACGAGGAACGGCAGCCAGAGCGACAGGACCGAGAAGAAGCCCGATTGCTGCTGACGCTCGGCCCGGACGGAAATCTGCTTGGCGATCAGGTTGTCGACAAGCTGCTGGTTCAACTCCTCGCCCTGCGGCTTGATCGTCACATAGGTCTGACCGTCCTTGGTCTGCACCTGTATCTGTTCGCCATCCATGACGACAGCGCTGACTTCGCCGCCGTCCACCTTCTGCACGAAGTCTGAATAGCTCAACGTGCGCGCGTTCATCGTGCTTTGTCCGTTGCCGAACAGTTGGAACAGCGCAAGGATCAGGACAAACAGAACGACCCAGAATGCGATGTTTCTCGCGTTACCCAAAGGGACTTCCTCCAAACGACGACCGTCCGCATAGCCTGCGGCGCGGCCTTTCCTCTAAAATAGAGATTAGTGGGCCGGGTTCAATGCGATAAGACAGCTTGAGGGAAGGGTGTGACGATTTCCGCCATCCAGCCGTTCGCCTTGCCTGCCAGAGGGGCCGCAATCAGGTCTTCGCCCCGCCAGATTGCTGGTGATGCGATGAGAGCGGCGCGGCTGAACCCGGTTGCATGCCAGTCCTTGCAGGCGCTGAGACCCAGCGCGCCGAGAGCGCAGATGCGAAGGGTGGGATCATGCAGGCCGGTCAGACGCCAGCGCCTGTCCCAGACCGCATCGGTCGGGCATTCGAACCCCGCGACGGCTTTCGGTTCGCGGGCAACGCGCAATTCGGCCGTGCTCACCTTCACCTTGCAGCCTGCCAGCGTGGCATCCCTGCCCTGCCTGATCGCCGTCTCAAGCCGTGCGATCTGTTCCGCGCGCGGGGCGTAGTCGGTGGAGGACACCCAGCGGAGCGCAGCAATCAGCAGCCGGCGCTGGGTATCGAGGCCGGTGCGCTTCCATTGACCCAGATCGAAGACCACTTCGCCCGCACTGGTTCGGGCGATGCGTTGGGTGGCCTCTACCGCCATCTGCACAAGATCTGCACGCGCCATGGCGAGGTTTGTCGCAACCCCCGCCAGCCCCTCTGCGGTGATGCCGAGGGGCGCTAAGGCCTCCAGCGCCCGCCGGGCTTTCACCCGCTGGTAGCGGTCATCGGCATTCGACGGGTCCTCGACCCAGGTGATGCCGTGGCGGACAAGATAGGCGCGCAGGTCGTTGCGCGGCGTCGCGAGATAGGGCCGCGCCCAGCGGATGCCACGGTCGGTCCAGCTGCGCCGCATCCCGGAAAGGCCGTCGAGGCCCGCTTCGCGGGCAAGACCCATCAGGAAGGTCTCGGCCTGATCGTTTGCGGTGTGGCCCAGGACGACATCGCCGATACCCGCCGCACGCGCCCAGTCGGCGATGAGGGAATAGCGGGCGCGCCGGGCCTGATCCTGAAGGTTGCCCGCGATGGCACCATGTTTCCAGACGAGGGTGTCGTGGGCCACTCCGAGCGCGGCGCAGAAGCGCGCCACGAACCGGGCCTCATCCGCCGCTTCCGGGCGGAGCCGGTGGTCAACCGTGACGGCGCGGAGGGTGCCACCGCGATGGCTCTGAATCCGCGCAAAGAGATGCAGCAGCGCCATGGAGTCGCTGCCGCCAGATACCGCAATGCCAATAGAGCCGGGCCATCCGCCGGGGTAAGTCAACTCAGGCGGATGCAGAAGGAAGGCGTCTTCGCCTTCCGACTGCGGCCAGCCCGTCCCGGTCACTGGCAGTTCAGGTTGCGCATGCTCGCCTGCGCTTCGACCGTCTCGGGTGCGGCCGGAAAACGCGTTCCGACCTCGCCCAGCGTCACGCAGGCCTCCTGCGTCTGGCCAAGAGCGCCAAGTGTCGCGCCAAGCCTTAGAAGCGCCGCCGGGGCGCGCGGGCCATTTGGCGCACCCGAAAACGCCTGCAGATAGGCGCGCGCCGCATTGGCGGTATCACCGATCTTTTCCAGCGCCTCGCCACGCAGATACTGCGCCTCGCCGGTCAGGGGGCTGCCCGGATAGGCTTGGCCAAAGGCCGCAAACTTGTCAGCGGCGCCTTGAAAGTCACCGGAATCGAGCGCCGCCTTCGCCCGATCATAGTCCGCCTGTTCCGCCACCGCGAGTTCCGGTTTGGCTTCCCCCCCACCCGTCGCGGGCTGGGTGGTGACAACCGGGGCCGCCCCCTGGGCGCCGCCGGCGGGCGCGCCCCCGAGGCTTTGGGTGATCGGCAGGTTCGCCGGATCACAGCCCTCTTCCAGCTCGCAAAGCCGGAATTCCAAGTCGCCGATCCGGTTGGTGCCGTCTGCAACGACCCGGTTGACCTGGTTCTGCACCTGTTCGGTTTGCGAGGTGAGCCGCGACAGCTCAGCCTCCATCGCATTCATCCGGTCAAGCGCGGATGCCCCCCCGGCCGCCTGCATCGCCGGCGCCCCGCCCTCGACCAATTGCGACCGGAGCGCCTGAAGATCGGCGGCAAGCTGGGACAGTTGCGTGCGGATATCCGCAAGCGTACTGGCCTTGTCCTGCGCCATGGCGGCGACCGGCATTACTGCCAGTGCTGCACAGAGAAGAAGCATCCGCCTCATGCGCAGCGCCTCAGACGCCGCCGGCGGCGCCAAGCACCGTCACGGCACGGCGGTTCTGCGTATAGCACTGCTCATCCGAACAGACGGCGAGCGGGCGTTCCTTGCCGTAGGACACGGTCTGGAGCCGGTTGGTGCCAACGCCTTGCGCGACCAGATAGTTCTTCGCCGCATTGGCGCGGCGGTCGCCAAGCGCGAGGTTGTATTCGCGGGTGCCCTGTTCGTCGGCATGGCCTTCGATGATGGCGGTGTAATTCGGATGCGAGTTCAGCCAGCTGGCTTGCTGCGTCAGGGTCATCTGCGCCTGCGGCGACAGTGTCGACTGGTCGACGGCGAATTGTACGCGGTCGCCGATGGTCTGGTTAAAATAGGCGATGGAGTTCGGGTCGTTCGGGTCGCCGAGGCCGCCCTGGTTGATGCCGCCAACGCCACCCGCGCCGCCTGCACCGCCATTGGCGCCGTATTTGTTCGGGTTGTTGCAGGCCGCAAGCGCGAGAACGCTGGCCACGAGAAGCAGGGAAGTCAGTTTGTTCATCGGGTTTACCGCCTTTTTGTTGGCTCGATGGCCGTTACAGTAGCATCGGGTTCGGCTTTTGGAAACGTCCGGTCGGATGGGCAGGATGGGCAATATTGTCCATCCTACGGCAGAAGCGGCGACCAGGCCGGGTCGGAGGCGCCACCTTCCATCGGCACCGCCGTCAGGTTCCGCCCCGAGATGTCGACGTAGAAAAGCTGCGCCGCCCCGCCCGCGCCCGCGCCCTCGCGGGTGAACATGATGACGCGCCCGTTCGGCGCCCAGGTCGGGCCTTCGTCAAGGAACGAGGAGGTGAGCAGCCGCTCCTCCGACCCGTCGGTCCGCATCACGCCGATGTGGAATCGCCCGGCGTTCTGCTTGGTGAAGGCCACCATGTCGCCGCGCGGGCTCCAGACCGGGGTGCCGTAGCGGCCCTCGCCGAAGCTGATCCGCGTCGCTTCGCCGCCGCCGGCGGGCATGACGTAAAGCTGCTGGTTTCCGGAACGGTCGCTCTCGAACACGATCTGGCTGCCGTCCGGCGAAAAGGACGGTGCCGTCTCGATCGAGGGAGCATTGGTCAGCCGCGCGGTCTGTCCCGAGGACAGGCCCATCGAATAGAGGTCGGTATTGCCGTCCTGCGAGACCGAGAACACGACCGTCCCGCCATCGGGCGAGAAGCGCGGAGCGAAGGTCATGTTGCCCTGAAGATCGGCCAGTGCCTTCGATGAGACGCTCGCAAGGTCCATCATCTTGATCCGGGGGAAGCCCGTCTCGAACGAGGTATAGAGGATGCGGTCGCCACCCGGCGAGAAGCGCGGCGCCAGCACGATGGTCGAGCTGTCCGTCAGGTACTGCACATTGGCGCCGTCATAATCCATGATCGCGAGGCGCTTCAGCCGCGCATCCTTCGGACCGCTTTCCGAGACATAAACGACGCGGCTGTCGAAATACGGGCCTTCGCCGGTGATCCGGCCATAGATCTGGTCGGCCACCTTGTGCGCGATGCGCCGCCAGTCGCCCTGCCCGCCGCCGAACTGCATGCCCTCGCCAAGAGGGGCGCCGGAAAAGACGTCATAGAGCCGGAACTTGACGTTCACCCGACCGTCCGATCCGGCCGACACCGCCCCGGTGATGAGCGCCTGGGCATTGATCGCCTTCCAGTCGGCATAGGCGACGGGGGCGTCGAAGCTCGTCACCGGGCTGATGAAGGCCGAGGGCGGGATTTCGCGGAAAAGCCCGGTGCCGGCGAGATCGGCGGCCACCACCTGGGTGATCCGTTGCGCAATTTCCGCTGCGCCGGAATTTTCGGCGACGAAGACCGGTGCCGCGAAGGGCAGGGGCTCGATCACGCCATCGGTAATGGTGATGCGCAAGGGGCCGTCCTGGCCGCTGGCGGTGGACGCCGCGACGCCGGTGAGGGCAAGTGCAATGCAAAGTGAGCGGATGAAGGTCATGACATTCCCTTCTCTGGGATCGTTACGGGGACTTTGGGTGTTCAAGGCGAGGGTCGGTGTCATCGCATCCTCATCTGTTCTGGGTCGAAGGTGATCTCCACCTCCTGCCATTGGGCGTATTTCTCGGGCGGCAGCGGAAAGCCGTTCTGGCCGCAGCGGATGATGGCACGGCGACCGGCCTCATAGGCCTGCTGGGCCGAGGCCTCGCTGCCGCCTTCATAGCCGATCATGCGGATCGAGCCGGAGACGGGCTTGCCGGACTGGTCCATGCTGACGCCGACAGTCACCACCGTGTTGAGCGCATCGGTCGAAAGCGATCCGACGTTCCAGCACTGCTTGACGGCGATGACGAGCGCATCCTTCTCGCCCCCGGTCATCGGCGGGCCGCTGTCTGCCGTGCCAGTGCCGGGCGCGGGTTCCTCGGATGCAGCACCGGCCATCGCCTCGGCCAGGGCATCGTTCAAGGCAGTGTCGGGAGTTTCGGCCGGCTCGGCAGCGGCAGCGGTTTCCGTCGGCTCGGGCGCGGGCGTCTCGGCGGGCGGCGCATCCTCGACCGGAGCAGGCTTGACCGGTTTCGGCGGCTTGCTCTTCGGCCGGACCGATTTCGGCGGCGCGGCGGATGCAACCCTGTCCTTGTTCTCCTCGGTCTTCAGCACATCCCCGGTTTCCTTCGGCGCGGCAGCCTCTGTCACGGGTTCCGGCAAGGGTTCCGCCGCCGGATCGGGCGTCGTTTCGGCCACGGCATCGGGGGCCACGTCGGCGGGCTGGTCGGGCGCCGTGGTCGGGTCGGGTGCCACGATATCGGCTGGCTTCGGCTGCGCCTCGGGCGTCACGACTTCGGGGGCCGAGGATTCGATCGGCGGCGCTGGCGGGGTTGGCGGGGTATCCTCGACCTGGGCGTCGGGCGGCGTCAGCTCGGTCACGTCCGGGCTCGGGTCGGGTTCCGGCTGCGGCTCCGGCTCTGGCTGCGGCGCGGGTTCCGGGGCAGGCTCCGCCGTGGGAGGTGTCGGCTCGGTCGCGGCGGGGTCCGGCAGCGAGGGCTGCGGCGGCGCCTCGGTCGTGGCCTTGGGGGCGGCGGCGACCATCGCGTCGAACTGCGACTGCGACATCAGCGAAACTTCCGCCGTCGCGACCGGCGGCGGCATGTCATGCGAAAAGAACACCCCGCCAATGAGGAGCCAGAGGATGGCGCCCGCATGCGCACCCCCCGAGACCATCATGCCGATGCGCTCTGACCGCTCCATGGGCATCCGCCCCGATGCCCCCTTAGTTTGTCGCCTGCCCGCCGAAGTTCGGCCCGCCGGCGTCGGTGACAAGCGTGATGTTGGAGAAGCTGGCCGCGTTGAGCGCGCCCATCACCTGCACCACACGCTCATAGGGAATGCGCCCGTCGGCCCTGAGGAAGAGCTTGTCACTCGTCCTCTCGGCGGCGATGGCCTGCAGGCGGCCGATAAGCTCCGCCTCGGCGACGGGCGTGTTCTGGATCGACAGGCTGCCGTCTTCCTGGATGGAGATGGTCAGCGGCTCTTCCTGTTCGGTCGCGACTGCCTGCGCCGCCGTCTTCGGCAGTTCCAAAGGCACGCCCACCGTCAGAAGCGGTGCGGCCACCATGAAGATGATGAGAAGCACCAGCATCACGTCCACGAAGGGCGTGACGTTGATCTCCGACATGACGGCAGCCTTGCCGCGCGAACCGCGCCGGCGGTGCCCGCCGCCGCGACCGCCCTTGATGACCCCTGCCCCCATGGCTCAGACGTCCAGTTGGCGCGACAGGATCGTGGCGAATTCGTCGGCGAAAGCCTCATATCCGGCGATGATGCGGTCGCTGTCGGTCGAGAGCTTGTTGTAGAAGATGACCGCCGGGATCGCCGCGACAAGACCAAGTGCTGTTGCCACCAGCGCCTCGGCGATGCCGGGGGCCACGACGGCAAGCGAGGTGTTCTGCGAAATCGCGATCTGCTCGAAGGCGACCTTGATGCCCCAGACCGTGCCGAATAGCCCGATGAAGGGCGCGGTCGAACCGACCGTGGCAAGGAAGGGCAATCCGCCCGTGAGGCTTTCGGTCGCCTTGGCGATGGCCACGTCCATCGAGCGGTCGATCCGCGCCTGCGCGCCGGCGATCAGCTCACCATCCTGCCGGTGGCTGCGGCGCCATTCGACCATGCCCGAGGCGAAGATCCGCTCGCTCGCCCCATCGGGCTGCGCGCCGATCTGGTCGAAAAGCTCATCCAGGGGCTCGCCAGACCAGAAGGCGCGGTCGAAGATCGCGGCCTCTTGCCGGGCCTGCCGGTAGGCGATGAACTTCTGCACGATGATCGCCCAGGACCAGAAACTGGCCACGGTCAGAAGAAGCATCACCAGTTTGACGATGAACGAGGCGCGCCAGAAAAGCGCCAGCAGGGAAAAGTCGATATCCTGCGCCGTCGTCGCTAGGGTTTGGGTGTCCATGAATGTCTGCTCGCCGTTGTGGGCCGTCTTTCGCGGCCCTATTAGCAGCGATTCTAACCGGCTTTTAGGGGGAATGCCAACATATCTGCGTGACCCCCCCTGTAACGGGGCGAAACATTGCCCGGATCAGTGCAACGCGGGGACGATCCTGGCGCGCACCGAAGGCGGCACACGCGCCGCATGACCGGATTCGGTCAGGCAGACCAGCGTGACATGGGCCTGAAAGAGCCGCTCCCCCTGCCGGAGCACGGTCTGCTCGATCATGATCCGCGCCCCTGTCGCGGCCTCGAACCTTGTCTCGACGACAAGCTCGTCATCGAACCGCGCCGGTTTCAGGTAATCGGCCTCGATCCGCCGCACCGCGAAGAGGATGCCCTCCTCAGCCTTCAGCCGGGTCTGGTCGATGCCGAGCGCACGGACCCATTCGGTGCGCGCCCGCTCGATGAATTTCAGGTAGTTGGCGTAATAGACGATGCCGCCAAGGTCGGTATCCTCGTAATAGACCCGGATCGGGAATTCGTGACGCATCGGGTTGTCCCTCGTGACCGGAGGCAGCCTAGTGGGCGGTCGTGACGGAGACAAGAAGGCCGGAACCTGGGCTTTTTCCCGCTGATCGGCCAAAGTCCGCTTGGCAGGCCGCGCGGCTGCCTGTAGCGAAGGGGAAACGAATGACAGCCCGTGGGCAGGAGCGACAATGACGAAATCGGTCATCGAGGAAGACCTCATCATCGACGGCAACATCACCTCCAAGGACGGCGACATCGACGTCAAGGGCCGGGTGAAGGGTGACATCTCGGCCAAGGGCGTGTCGGTCAGCACCAATGGCGAGGTCACGGGCGCGATCTCGGCCGGGGCGGTGCGCATCCAGGGCCGCCATACCGGGCAGATCGAGTGCACCGAACTTTCGCTTGAGAAGAACGCCGAGGTGAAGGCGGACGTAAAGGCGCAGACGCTCTCGTCGGAAAAGGGCGCGCGTCTGGTCGGCAAGGTCCAGATCACCGGCTGATCCAGCTGAGTGAACAAGCGGAGGCACCTTGCGGCGCCACGCTTATCTGTCGCCGCGCCGGGGCGCGGCTCCGCATGCCTCCGGCGGGAGTATTTTCGGACAGAGAGGGCCGAGGGCTCAGAAGAGAGCCCGGCCGAGGCGCGCCGCGAGGCGGAGTGCATGGCTTGGGTCATGGGCAGCTACGGGCAGCACCGGGTCATAGGCGGCGCGGATCAGGTTTGCGACATCGGGGCGCAGGATCGCCGTGCCATCTGCAAGGGCAAGCGGCGAGGCATTGCGGAACGCCGTGTCGGACCAGAGAAGGATCATCTGCGCCGCAAGGCCGAGCGCCACGGTTTCCGCCGGCAGCTCGGCAAGGTCGCCCTCGACCTTCAGGAAGGCGATGCAGGCGCGGATCGCGCCGTTCTCTTCCAGCCGGAAATGGCGGTACTGGTTGGCGCCTTCGGCGGCGAGCTGCGCGACGAGGGGGCCAAGGCCCTCGACCAGCCGGTCGAGATCGGGGACGGTGAGAAGTTCGTCCCAGTCCCTGAGGAAGAAGACGATGAGGTTGGCGCCCTGTTCGGCGTCGGTCTCGGCCATCCGGTGCCCGGCGAGACGGACCATGGTCTCGATTGCGCCCTTGAGGGTGGCGAGCGTCGCGTCATCGACACCGAAGACCACCGGAACGATCGGGCGTTCCCAGCGGGCGAAGACGTAGTCTCCGTTCGCACGGGTGAAGAAGGGGGCAACCTCGTCGGCGGTCATCATCGGTGTCCTGCATTTTTCGCGCCGCGACCCTTGCGGCGAAAGTGTGCGGCGGTCAAGCGCCGGCTACTTGCCGAAAAGATCGCCCATGGTCTTCGGGGCCGCGAGGCCGAGATGGGTCCAGGCCTTGCCGGCCAGCATCCGCCCGCGCGGGGTGCGCTGAATGAGGCCCTGCTGGAGGAGGTAGGGTTCGATCACTTCCCCGATCGCGTCGCGGCTTTCCGAAAGCGCGGCGGAGAGCGTTTCCGCCCCCACCGGCCCGCCGGCGTAGTTTTCGGCGATGAGCGTCAGGTAGCGCCGGTCGGCGCCGTCAAGGCCGAGGTGGTCGACGCCGAGCCGGGTCAGCGCGAGGTCGGCAATGGCGCGGGAGAGGCGACCATCGCCTTCGACCAGAGCGAAATCGGCAACCCGGCGCAGAAGCCGCCCGGCGATCCTTGGCGTGCCGCGCGCCCGGCGGGCGATCTCCAGCGTGCCTTCGGGGTCGGCGGGAATGCCCATCAGCCGGGCGCCGCGCGCGACGATGTGGTCCAACTCCGGCACCGTGTAGAACTGGAGCCGGGTCGGGATGCCGAAACGGTCGCGGAGCGGCGTCGTCAAGAGGCCGAGGCGCGTCGTGGCGCCGACGAGGGTGAAGGGCTGAAGCTCGATCCTCACCGTTCGGGCGGCGGGGCCTTCGCCGATCACGAGGTCAAGCTCGAAATCCTCCATCGCCGGGTAGAGGACTTCCTCGACCACCGGGTTCAGGCGGTGAATCTCGTCGATGAAGAGGACATCCCGCGCCTCAAGATTGGTCAGGATCGCGGCAAGGTCGCCGGCGCGGGCAAGGACCGGGCCGGAGGTCATGCGGAAGTTGACGCCAAGCTCTTTCGCCATGATCTGGGCGAGGGTCGTCTTGCCAAGGCCGGGCGGCCCGTGGAAGAGCGTATGGTCCATCGCCTCGCCCCGCCGCCGCGCGCTTTCGATGAACACGCGGAGATTGGCGCGCGCCTCTTCCTGGCCGACGAAATCGGTCAGCGCCTGCGGGCGCAGGGAACGGTCCTGATCCTCGGGCTGGGGCGCGGGGCGAAGGGTGGGATCGGGTTCCATGCGCTACCCCTTCGGCGCGAGGAGCTTGAGGCTCGCGCGGATCAGGGCCGGGGTCGCGGCGGCTTCGTTTTCTCCGGCGGCTTGCGCCACGGCGGCGGCGGCCTCGCCCTGGCCGTAGCCGAGGTTGAGAAGAGCGGAGAGCGCGTCGGCGGTGGCGCTGGCGGATTGGGCGGCGGGGCTCACGGGTTTCCGTGCGGGTTGCGGGGCGGCAGGTTCGATCACGTCGTCGGCTTGGGCGACATCGACGGTCAATGTCCCGCCCAAGGCCATCACCGTGGGCGCCTTGTCCTTCAGCTCCATCACCACCCGCTGCGCAAGCTTTGGGCCGACGCCGGGGGCGGCCTTGATCGCGGCGGCGTTGCCAAGGGCGATGGCGCGGCCGACGCCTTCGGCGCCGAGCGTGCCGAGGATCGCCATGGAGGCTTTCGCACCGACGCCCTGCACGGTCATCAAAAGGCGGTGCCACTCCTTTTCGAGCAGCGTCGGGAAGCCGAAAAGCTGCAAGAGGTCCTCGCGCACCAACAGGTCGGTATAGAGCGCTGCAGCCTCACCCACCGGTGGCAGCGCGGCGGCGGTGCGCTGCGAGACATGGACGATATAGCCGACGCCGCGCACGTCGATCAGGACGTGATCCATGGCGCGGTGCAGGATCACCCCGGCGATGCGGCCGATCATGCCGCCCCCTTCAGCGCGGCGGCGAGGCGCCCGGCACTTTGCAGATGGTGCGCATGGCAGATGGCGATGGCGAGCGCGTCGGCGGCGTCCGGCCCGGCGAGGTCGACGCCCGGAAGCTGGTGGCGGACCATGTGGGCGACCTGGACCTTGTCGGCATGGCCGACGCCGACCACCGCCTTCTTGACCGCGTTCGGGGCATACTCGCCAACGGCAAGCCCTGCCCGCGCCACGACCAGCACCGCCACGCCGCGCGCCTGGCCAAGCTTCAGCGTTCCCGCCCCGTCGCGGTTTACGAAGGTCTGTTCGACCGCCGCCGCATCTGGGTTGTATTGCTCCAATACCTCGCTCAGGCCGGTGAACAGCATCAGGAGCCGTTCGGCAAGATCGCTGCCCTCGGTTCGGATCGCGCCGTTCGCGACATGGCTGAGTCGCGACCCGGACACCTCAATCACACCCCAACCGAGGCATCGGAGGCCCGGATCAATCCCAAGAACGCGCATCTGCTCCCTCGATCTGTTGCTTTTTTCCCACGACTAGCACGAAAAGCGAACATCGCAAAGGCGGAATGCTGTTTGGCGGGCGCCGGAAGCGACGCCACGTCGGATGTCGGAAATCGTCTTCGCATATGCAGAAAACGACATATTCCGCACTCGCAGAAACGGTTTTTTAACAGTGCGTTAACGGAAGAATGACCCATGCATTGGCTGCATGACGGCCCTGCAGGCGCATGGCTTGTGACGGCATCGGGGCGGCTCTATCTGACATCTCGAAAGCAAGGCGCTGAATGAACAGGCGCTTTGGAAACCGAGGAAACTGAAATGTCTGTCTACAGCACCAACCGCACCGTCAGCACCCGCACCAGCGGCGTTTTCGGCAGCCTCTTCTCGGCCGTTGCGGCCTGGAACGATGCACGCGTGACCCGCAATGCCCTGTCGCGTCTCACCGACCGCGAACTGGACGATATCGGGCTGACCCGTGCCGACATCGACGTGATCGCGACCAACTGAGAACCCTCTCGGGCGCGCTGCCAAGCGCCCGGTCGCGCGTTCGCGCCAAAGGCCGTGCCGGCGATCCGCCGACACGGCCTTTCTCTTTTTCTTTCCGGTAATGCAGCGCGAGGGGTTTATGCCCCGCATCAGTCGATGAGCGCGCCGATCTTGTCCGCGATCGCCACCGTCAGGGGATCGGCCTGCAGGACATAGGCCCCGGCCTGTTGCAAGCCGTCGCCGGCGCTCAATTCGGCCACCCGCGCTTCATAGAGTTCGG
The DNA here is from genome assembly GCA_020161655.1 of Pseudomonadota bacterium. Lineage (GTDB taxonomy): Bacteria > Pseudomonadota > Alphaproteobacteria > Rhodobacterales > Rhodobacteraceae > Albidovulum. The sequence goes on along the minus strand of JAIUPC010000017.1, from coordinate 326,951 downwards.
GGCCAATCGTGGCGTAAACCACCGCCTTGAGGCCAAGAACCGTCATCGCAACCAATGCAAGCGGCGCCAGAATGCCGAAGCGGCGGCGCTGCGGGCGGCGGCGCGCGTTGTAGAAGGACATGCCAAGGGTACCGTCAGCCTCGAACCCGCCGCCGGCGCGGTGGATGTCCTCGATACGCCCGAGGCGGCCATAGAAGTTCTGCAGATTGCGATCAACCATGTCGATGCCCGTTCAGCAAGTGTTGCCATGCCCCCGGATTGGACCAAGGTGCGACATCATTGCGGCAAGAATGGGGCTGTGACCAGAAGTTCGGATCTATTGCCCGCGCCGCAGAACCAATGTGGTCCATTCGGCCTGTTCGTCCCGTTCCAGAAGCGCAAATCCGGCGTTCTGGTAAACGTCCGCAACTTCCTCGGCCTGCTGGTTGAGAATGCCCGACAAGATCGCCACACCGCCTTCTGCGATGCTGCGCGCCATGGCGGGGGCAAGCCCGATCAGCGGGCCTTTCAGGATATTGGCGAAGACGAGGTCGTAAGGCGCCGCCTTGCGCAGCGCGGGCGCGTCGAAGCCAGCGGCTTCAAGACATGTCACCCGGCCTTCAAGGCCGTTCGCCACCACATTGGCATGCGCCACCTCGACCGCCACCGGGTCGATGTCGGAGGCGAGGACCGGATCGGGCCAGATCGAGGCCGCGGCCATGGCGAGGACCGCCGTGCCGCAGCCAATGTCGACGGCGTTCCGCGCCTGAAAGCCCTCTGCCGCCAAGCGTTCAAGCGCGAGGAGGCAGCCCTTCGTCGTGCCGTGATGGCCGGTGCCGAAGGCCATCGCTGCCTCGATCAGCAGGGGCACCCGGTCCGCCGGGACGCGGTCCGCATCATGGCTGCCGTAGACGAAGAAGCGCCCGGCTTCAACGGGTTGCAGCTCTCGCTTCACATGGGCGACCCAGTCGGTTTCGGGGATTTCCGAGACCGCGAAGGGCGCAGCAGCGAAAGCGGTGGCCAGAAGCGCCAGCGCGATGTCGTCGGGCGCCGCCTCGAAATAGGCGGCAACCTCCCAGCGGCCCGATCCGTTCTCGATCTCGAAGACGCCGACGCCTTCCGGCGTCGGGTCGAAATCCTCCAGCACTTCGGCAAGGTTGTCGGCTGCCTCGCGCCCGGACAGGGTCGTGATCGCGCTGAAGGTCGTCATGGGCGTGCTCCGGTTCTGGACGGCGCAACGGGACTTAGCCCGTCGCACCGCCCAAGGCCAGAGCCTTTGCGGGGTTTCAGGCCTTCAACCCGATCGGGCAGCTGACGCCGGTGCCGCCGATGCCGCAATAGCCGGCGGGGTTCTTGGCGAGGTACTGCTGGTGATAGTCCTCGGCGAAGTAGAACGGCCCCGAAGGCAGGATCTCGGTCGTGATCGCGCCGAAGCCTGCCGACTTCAGCCGTTCGGCATAGACCTTGCGGCTCGCCTCGGCTGCCTCGGCCTGTGCGGCGCTGAAGGTATAGATGCCTGAGCGGTACTGCGTGCCGACGTCGTTGCCCTGGCGGTTGCCTTGCGTCGGGTTGTGGCCCTCCCAGAAGACCTTCAGCAGGTCGTCATAGCTGACCTTCGCGGGATCATAGATCACGCGGACGACCTCGTTATGGCCGGTCATGCCGGTGCAGGTTTCCTTGTAGGTCGGATTGGGCGTTAGCCCCGCGCCATAGCCGACCATCGTCAGCCAGACGCCCGGCACCTGCCAGAACTTCCGCTCCACGCCCCAGAAGCAGCCCATGCCGAAGATCGCCTCTTCCATGCCCTCTGGCACCGCCGACTTCAGGGGGATACCGCTGAGGAAATGGATCTCGGCGGTCGGGATCGCCTCGGGCCGGCCCGGCAGGGCCTCGGTGGCGGTGGGCAGGTCGGATTTCTTGCCAAAGAGTGCGCTCAGCATCGGCTTCTCCTATTTCCCGGCCGGACGCTCATCCGGCGCGGCGCGGTTCAGCTTGCGAATATAGCGCCAGGCAAGCCATGCTGCCATGGTGCCGGCGATCACATTGGCGAAAGCGTTGGCCCAGAGGATGCCCGGCGCTGCGGCCCAAGCCGCCCCGGCAAGGGCGAAGGGCCACATCAGGATACCGTCGCGGAACCAGTTGGCGGCCATCGACCAGACCGGGCGGCCAAGGTTGTTGAAGGTGGCGTTGGCTACGAAAAGCGCACCGGTGAAAATGAAGGACCCGGCGGCGAAATGGGTGAAGGTGCGCAGGACCGTCGTCCCTTCCGCCGAAAGGCCGAAGGACCGCGCGATGGGTTCGGTCGCAAGCGCCATCAGCGCCCAGGCGACAAGCGTATAGACCGCGCAGAACTTCATCGCCGCCCAGTAGGCTTCGGACACCCGGTCGGGCCGGCCCGCGCCGAAGTTCTGGCCGATGATGCCGCCGATGGCGCCCGACAGCGCGAAGATGCCACCGAAGGCGAGGATCGTCAGCCGCATCACCACGCCCCAGCCGGCGATCGCCGCCTCGCCGAACTGCGCCACTTCGCGGGTCAGGATCCAGTTGCCGAAGGGCGTCGAAAGCTGCGTCGCGATGGCCGGCAGCGCGATGGCGAGATAGGGCCTGAGGTACTCGCCGATATCGGCCATAGAGGGGCGCGCCAAGAGCTTGTGGGTGCGGATCACGAACCAGAGGCCGACCCCCGCCATCACCACCCGCGCGACAAGGATCGAGATCGCCGCCCCGGTCACATCCCAGCGCAACCAGACGATGAGGATGGGGTCAAGGACGACCGCGATCATGCCCGCCGCCATCGTCACCGCCATTGACCGCCAGGCATCGCCCACGGCGCGCAGAAGCGCCGAGGCGGTGACGCCAAGCGCGATGAGCGGCATCGACGGCAGGGTGATCGTCAGGAAGCTGACGCCGATCTCAAGCACTTCTCCCGTGGCGCCCGATGCTGCCAGCACCTCGTGCCGGAAGACCCAGGCCAGCACCGAGACAAGGGTGAGGACTGCGGTGGCAAGGATCATCCCCACCGTCGCGATCCGCCGCGCCCGGTCGGGCTGGCCCATGCCGATTGAGCGCGAGACAAGCGCCACGGCGCCGATCATCATGCCGATGGAAACCGACATGATGGCGAACTGGATCGTCCCGGCGATGCCGACGGCGGCGATCATCGCCTCGACCCGAAGCTGCGAAATCCACCAGAGGGCGAGGAAGTCGACGAGGAAGGTGAAGGAAAGGCCAAGCGCGCCCGAGAGCGCCATGGTCACCACATGGCGCATCAGGCCGCCGGTGACGAACTTGCCCTGTGACGGCCCTGCCGGCGGCATCGGTTACGCCCTCCGGCCCGACCGGCGACATGCGATCAGCGCCGGAAGGCTGGGCAAGGGTCGCGCGATGGATCGGATCGAGGTCATGGCCATGACCTAGCCCGGATCGCGGGCGCTGGCGAGTGCATTCGGCCCTGTCCGGGTCAGTAGAAACTCTGCGGGTCGATGTCGATTGCAAGGCGCAGGTTGGCCGGAATCCTCATCTGCCCGACCCATTCGGCAAGCGCCGCCTGCAAGGACGCTGTCTTTTCCGCCTTGACCAGCAAGCGCACCCGGTGCCGCCCCCTGACCCGCGCCACGGGGGCCGGCGCGGGCCCGAAAACCTGCGCGCCGATCCGGCGCAGGGGCGCGTCGCGGCGGGCGAGGTCGGCGCCGAAGTCGAAGACGGTCTGGACGTCGGGCGATGACAGGATGATGCCGGCAAGGCGCCCGAAGGGCGGCATACCCGCCGCCTGCCGCTCCGCCGCCTCGGCGCGCCAGAAGGCCTCCTCCTCGCCCGAGAGAATGGCGCGGATCACCGGATGCTCGGGCTGATAGCTCTGGATCAGCGCCACGCCGGGCCTTTCGCTCCGCCCCGCCCGACCCGAAACCTGCCGGACAAGCTGGAAGGTCCGTTCCGCCGCGCGCAGGTCCGATCCTTGCAGCCCGAGGTCGGCGTCGATCACGCCGACCAGCGTGAGCAGCGGGAAGTTGTGGCCCTTGGCGACGATCTGGGTGCCGATGATGATATCCGCGCCGCCCTCGGCGATCGTGCCGATGGTTTCCTTCAGCGCCCGCGCCGACCCGAAAAGGTCCGAGGACAGGATCGCCAGCCGCGCTTCGGGGAAACGGGCGGCAACTTCCTCGGCCAGCCGCTCCACCCCCGGCCCGACCGGCGCGAGCCGGCCCTCGGCCTTGCAATGCGGGCAGGCCTCCGGCATCGGCTTCGTCTCGCCGCACTGATGGCAGACAAGGCGCTTGAGGAAGCGGTGTTCGACCATGCGCGCGTCGCAATGGTCGCAGCCGATCTGGTGGCCGCAAGCGCGGCAGATGGTGACGGGCGCATAGCCGCGCCGGTTGAGGAACAACAGCGCCTGCTCCCCCCGCCCGATCCGGTCGGTGACGGCACCGGCGAGGGTCGGGCTGATCCAGCGGTTCTGCTCAAGCCGCTCCGCCCGCATGTCGATGGCCCGCATGTCGGGGAGTTCGGCGACACCGAAGCGCGAGGTGAGGTCGATACGGGCGTATTTGCCGCTTGCCGCATTGACCCAGCTTTCAAGGCAGGGCGTGGCCGAGGCGAGCACCACCTGCGCATCGGTCATGGAGGCGCGCAGCACCGCCATGTCGCGGGCGTTGTAAAGAACGCCATCCTCCTGCTTGTAGGAGGTGTCGTGTTCCTCATCGACGACAATAAGGCCAAGGTCGCGGAACGGCAGGAAAAGCGCTGACCGCGCGCCGACCACAAGGCCGACCCGCCCCTCGCCCGCCATGCGCCAAAGGCGGCGGCGTTCGGTCTGGGTGACGCCGGAATGCCATTCGCCGGGCTTGGCGCCAAAGCGTTCCTCGACCCGGTTGAGGAATTCCGAGGTCAGGGCGATTTCCGGCAGAAGGACCAGCGCCTGCCGGCCTTGGGCAAGGCACTCCGCCACCGCCTCAAGATAGACCTCGGTCTTGCCCGATCCGGTGACGCCCTTCAGGAGCGTCGTGCCATAGCGCCCGCCCGCCACCGCCGCCCGCAGCTTCTCTGCCGCTTCAGCCTGATCGGGGGCGAGCGGCTTGCCTTGAAGGCCGGGATCGAGGAGTGGATAGGGCAGATCGCGCGGCGCTTCCTCTTCGGCGACGGCGCCGATCTTGACCATGGTCTTGATGACGCTGGTGGTCACTTCGGCAAGGGCCGCAAGTTCCGAAAGCGTGAAAGCTGCGCCGCCGTAATCGTCCAGAACTGCGATCACCCGCGCCCGCGCCTCGGTCATCCGGTCAGGCTCTGCCCAACCCTTGCGGTAGACCTTGCGCGGCCCCGGCGGATCGGCGAGGCCCGGCGCCCGCGAGGCAAGACGCAGCATCGCGGGCATCGGCGTCAGCGTGTAGTCGGCGGCGCGTTGCAGGAAGGTCCGCATCGCCTCGCCCATCGGTGCCGCATCGAGGACCCGCGTGACGGGGCGCACCTTGGCGAGGTCATAGCCGCCCTCGCCCGCCCCCCAGACCACGCCCAGCACCCGGCGCGGCCCCAGCGGCACCTCGACGAAGGCGCCGACGAAACACCCGCCGTCCGGCGCGCGATAGTCAAGCGCGCGGCCCAAAGGCTCGGTCGTCAGCACCGAGACGAGCGCACCTTCGTCGAAGAAATCTGGCCCGCCGTCGCCCATCGGATGCGCGCTCAGGCCCGGGCCGGGGCGATGCGGCGACCGTAAACCTCGCCCCACGCGACCATCGCGTCGAGAATCGGCGCAAGCGTCATCCCATGCTCGGAAAGGTGATATTCGACATGGGGCGGGATGGTCTGGTGCACGGTGCGCACGACAATGCCCTCCGCTTCCAGCGCGCGCAACTGCAAGGTCAGCATCCGCTGGGTGATTTCCGGCATCAGCCTGCGCAACTCGTTGAACCGGCACGGCTTGTCTTTCACGTAAAACAGGATTGTCGGCTTCCACTTGCCGCCGATCACATCGACGGTGGCGGCGACGGGGCACCAGGGTTCGGGGCGCTTGGCTTTGTCCGTGCGGGTCATGGATTGCAGTATAAAAATTGTGTGTACTTACGCAATTGGGATATGCGGCCTACCCTGTATGCGCATTCGGTAAAGGAGGATGAAATGATCGCGCTTATGGGAGCAACCGGACAAGTGGGCGGCGCCGCGGCGCGCGCCCTTGCCGCGCGGGGTGTGCCGTTCCGCGCCTTCAGCCGCAAGGCAAGCGATGCCAGCATTGCCGGGGCCGCTGAGGTGGTCGCGGCGGACCCGCAGGATGCCGCATCGCTGGCGCGGGGCTTTGCCGGGTGCCGTGCGGTCTTCGTGATGATCCCGCCCTATGTTGCGGCAAGCGATGTGCGGGCCGAAGGGCAGAAGACGGTGCTGGCGATCTGCGCGGCGCTCAGGGCCACAAAGCCCAACCACGTCGTGGCGCTGTCGTCGGGCGGGGCCGACCTTGCCGAAGGCACCGGGCCGATCCTGTCGATGCATGATCTGGAACAGGCACTCGACGCCACCGGCCTTCCGGTCACGCGCATCCGGTCGGGCGACTTCATGGAAAACTGGGCCGCGCTCATCGGCCTTGCCGCCGCGACGGGCATCCTGCCGATGGGGATGCAGCCCTTCGACCGCAGCTATCCGACCGTCTCGACGGAAGATGTTGGCGCAGCGGTGGCCGAGGCGCTGGCGGGGACGCACCCGAAGGCGCGCCGGACCGTCAACCTGCTTGGCCCCGGCGACTTCTGCCCGAACGACCTTGCTCGCGCAATCACGATGGAAACGGGGCGCGAGGTGACGCTGGTTCCGGCAGGGCGCGATGACCTCCTCCCGGGCTTTCTGGACGCGGGTGTGGGCGGGGACTATGCCCGAGGGATCTGCGACATCTATGCGTCTCTGAACTCAGGCCGCATCAGCTTTGCTCCTGGTTCAGGCGAAACCTGGCGCGGGCGGATGACCTTTGCCGATGTCGTGCGCCGCGTGTTGGACAAGGAAGCCGAGGCCCCGGCCGCCCGAGCACCCAACAGGCAGGGCGGTATCCGCCCGATGGCGCGATTTTCGGGTTCCGGTCGGGCCGCGCCGGGCGTATGAAGGGCCGACCCCGGGGTCAGCTCGGCCCCGCCCACCACGCCCGAAGCGAAGGGAATGCAGCCATGAAATTCTTCGTCGATACCGCCGATGTTTCGGCCATCAAGGAACTCAACGACCTCGGCATGGTGGACGGTGTGACGACCAACCCCTCGCTGATCCTGAAATCGGGCCGTGACATCGTCGAAGTCACGAAAGAGATCTGCGACATGGTCTCGGGTCCCGTGTCCGCCGAGGTCGTCGCCACCGAGGCCAAGGCCATGATCGCCGAGGGGCTCAAGCTTGCCAAGATCGCCCCCAACATCGCGATCAAGGTGCCGCTGACCTGGGACGGGCTGACTGCCTGCAAGGCCTTTTCTTCCGAAGGCCACATGGTCAATGTCACGCTCTGCTTTTCCGCCGCCCAGGCGATCCTTGCGGCGAAGGCCGGGGCGACGTTCGTTTCACCCTTCATCGGCCGCCTGGACGACATCCACATGGACGGGGTGGAGCTGATCGACGACATCCGCACGATCTATGACAATTACGACTACAAGACCCAGATCCTCGCGGCCTCGATCCGCACGGTGAACCACATCATCGACTGCGCCAAGATCGGCGCCGATGTCATCACCGCCCCGCCGGCGGTCATCAAGTCGATGGTCAACCACGTGCTGACCGACAAGGGGCTTGAGCAGTTCCTGAAGGACTGGGCCAAGACCGGCCAGAAGATCTGATCGAAAACCGGGCATCCCGGCCCCGTCACCGGCGGGCCGGGTGCCTTCGTGCAACGTCATGCCGTGACAAATGCTCCGTTGCGCGAAAAAACCTGCGCGATCCGGCGCCTCGGCTGCTAGGATCGCCCAAAACAACAAACCATGTTGGGGCAGAGATGGCAGAAACGGCACTGATCGCGGCAGACATTCGGGACAGGCTGATCGCGGAACCCGAGGTGATCCTTGAGGACCGCGACCTGATGCGGGCGCTGATCGCGGCGAATGAACGCGCCATGGGCGCCAACATCGTCGACCTCCGCGGCATCGCGATGGAGCGGCTTGAAGCGCGACTTGACCGGCTTGAGGACACCCACCGCTCCGTCATCGCGGCGGCTTACGAGAACCTCGCCGGCACCAACCAGATCCACCGCGCCGTCCTTCGGATGCTTGACCCGACCGAATTCGAGGGCTTCCTCAACAACCTCGGCGGCGATGTCGCGCAGATCATGCGCGTCGATTGCGTGCGGCTGGTGCTCGAAACGGCGCAGTCGGAGCGTGAGCCGGCGCTCGCCCGCGTCGATGAGGTGCTGTGCGTGCGGGAGCCGGGCTTTGTCGACCGCTACATGGCCGGCGGGCGCGGTTCCTCGCGGCAGGTCGTGCTGCGCCAGACCCAGCCTGACGCCGACACGATCTACGACGATGCCGGCGACTGGATCCGCTCTGAAGCCGTCCTGAAGCTCGACCTCGGCGAGGGGCGGCTGCCGGGGATGCTGGCGCTTGGCGCCGAAGACCCGCACCAGTTCCGCGCCAATCACGGCACCGATCTTCTCGCCTTCTTCGCCAGCGCCTTCGAACGCGCGATGCGTCGCTGGCTGGCCTGAGGCGGGGGCGATGAGCCTCGCCCTGTCAGCGGCGCTGCGCGATGCCCTCGGCACCTGGCTTGACCAGCGCGTGGCTCTTGACGGGGCGGCGGCGCATACGGTGCGCGCCTACCGGACGGATGTGACGGGTTTCCTCGCCTTCCTCGCCGAACATACCGGGGAAAGCATCGGCCCGGCGCGGCTGGCGCGGATCACCCTATCGGACATGCGGGCCTGGATGGCGCATGAACGCAGGCGCGGCGTCGCGGCGCGGTCACTGGCGCGGAGCCTGTCGGCGGTGAAGGGCTTTGCCCGCTGGCTTGCCGAACGCGACGGTTTCGACCCGACCGCGATCCTTGCCGCCCGCAGCCCGAAGTTCCAAAGGAAGCTCCCCCGCCCGTTGAGCGAGGACGCCGCGAAAGAGGTGATCGACCTCATGGGGACCCTGCCCCGCGAAGACTGGGTGGCGGCGCGCGATGCCGCCGTGGTGACGCTCCTTTACGGCTGCGGATTGCGGATATCTGAAGCGCTGGCGCTGACCGGAGCGGAGTCTGCCCTGCCGGAGGTGCTGCGCATCCGGGGCAAGGGCGGCAAGGAACGGATCGTGCCGGTCCTGCCCGCCGCAAGAGCCGCCGTCGCCGCCTACGTGAAGCTTTGCCCCTACCCCATCGCCGACGAACCCGATGCAGCACTTTTCCGTGGTATGCGGAGCGGCCCCCTGAACCCGCGCCTCATCGCCGGCGCGATGGAACAGGCGCGAAATGCCCTCGGCCTGCCGGCGACGGCTACGCCACACGCCATGCGCCACAGCTTCGCCACCCATCTTCTTGCCGCCGGCGGCGATTTGCGCGCGATCCAGGACCTTCTCGGCCATGCCTCGCTTTCGACGACGCAGGCCTACACTGCGGTGGATGCCACCCGCCTAATGGAAGTATACGAGAAGGCGCATCCCCGCGCGTGACGGGTGCGCCAGTGAGGAACGGTATGATGACGGCACGATTGAAGGCCCTGAGCGTGCATCTTTTCACGGCAACTGGCGCTGTCCTGTCGATGCTCGCCATGCTGGCGGCGGCTGATGAAAAGTGGAGCATGATGCTCCTCTGGCTGGTCGTGGCCCTCGCCGTTGACGGGATCGACGGGCCTCTCGCCCGCCACTATCAGGTCAAGACCTATTGGCCGACCTACGACGGGGTCACCCTCGACCTCATCATCGACTATCTGACCTATGTCTTCATCCCGGCCTTCGCGCTTTTCCAGTCCGGCCTTCTGCCCGGCTGGACCGGCTGGTGCGCGATCATCGTCATCACCTATGCGAGTGCGCTCTATTTCGTCGATACAAGGATGAAGACAAAGGACAATTCCTTTGCCGGCTTCCCGGCCTGCTGGAACATGGTGGTCATCGTCTTCTTCGCGATCACGCCGAATTTCTACCTGATGCTGGCGATCATCATGGTCCTTGCCGGGACGATGTTCACCAACCTCAAGTTCATCCACCCGGTCAGGACCGAGCGCTGGCGCTGGCTATCGCTGCCGATGGCGCTGGCCTGGGTCGGCTTTGCCGGCCGCGCCGCCTGGGTCGATTTCGCACCGGGCGAGATCGCGCATTGGGGGCTTGTGGTGACCTCGCTCTACCTCCTCCTGGCCGGCGTGGTGCAGGAGTTGTTCCCCGAACGGCGCTAGCTCGCCAGCCGCATCAGCAGCACCCCGGCGGCGATCATTGCCGCCGAGAGCGCTTTGGCTGGTGTCATCTTCTCGCGGAACACCAGCCAGCCGATAAGCACCGCGAAAAGGATCGAGCTTTCGCGCAGCGCCGCGACCATGGCGATCGGTGCCTGTGTCATCGCCCAGACGACGACGGCATAGGCCGCGTATGAGGCTATGGCGGCAAGGCTGCCGAGCGCCCAGACGCGCGGCGCCGTGGGGACTGAGGACCTGCCGCGAAGGCCGAGCATGAGAACCGCGAAGACGGTGCCCGAAATCAGCATGACCCAGCCGAGAAAGGTCACCGGATCGCCCGACACCCGCGCACCAAGGCCATCGGCGAGCGTATAGCCCGCCGTCGCACAGGCGGAGCCGAAGGCATAGGGCAGCATCCGCCGCGACTCGCCACTGGTCCAGACACCGCTTGCCAAAAGCAGGATGCCCCCGCCTAGGACCAAGACCCCAGCTGTCGCTGCCGGGCTGATCGCCTCGGAAAACCAGAGCCAGCCGACAATGAGGGTGATGAGGGGGGCGCTGCCACGTGCGAGCGGATAGACCCGGCTCAGGTCGCCATGTTCATAGGCAAGGCTCAGGAACACCTGGTAGCCGGTGTGGATGAGGCCCGAGGCGATGATCCAGGGCCAGACCCCTTCGGCCGGCCAGTCCCGCGACATGGCAATGACAAGGCCGATGACGCTCTGCCCCAGCGACAGCACCATCATCGCAGCAACCCGGCTGGTGCCGACACGCAGAAGCGCGTTCCAGACGGCGTGCAGGAACGCCGCCGCGAGCACCGCAAGGAAAACCGTTACCGTCATGATTCCGTTACACGCCGCCTCGCCGCTGGCCTAGACCCGCAGCGCGGCAACGGCAAGGCACCGGCGATCAGATGAGAAGCGAGGCAGCGCCTTCGTGTTTCAGAAGCGCCACCTTGGTCTCCACCCCGCCCGGCGCGGAAAAGCCGCCAAGGCCGGATGCGCCGAGGATGCGGTGGCAGGGCACGATCAGCGGCACCGGATTGGCGCCGCAAGCCTGGCCGATGGCCTGGGCCGGCACGCCGAGCTCCTTCGCAAGATCGCCATAGGTCCGGGTTTCGCCGAAGGGGATCGCGCACATCGCCCGCATCACCTCGCCCTGAAGGCCGTCGCGGAAGGCGACCGGCAGGTCGAAGCCGCGCCGCGCGCCGGCGAAGTAGTCGGCGATCTGCCGGCAAGCCTCATCGAGCAGGTCTGTGTGGTCATGGCCTTCGCCGCCCCAGCGCAGGGCGACGACATGGCTTTCGTCTTCGACGATGGTCAGCTTTCCGACAGGCGTATGGCAGGTCAATTCGGGCATGGCGGAATGCTGGACCCACGGGCGCCGATCCGCAACCCGGAACCTGCGCCTTCAGCCGCGGGCGCCCTCTTCCGCCCTGACAGCCACGGCGGGGCGGAAGGCGTCCCGCAGCACCACCGCCATCGCGCTGATTGCGGCGCTGGCCCGGCGCGGATTGGTCAGCAGGAACACATCGTTGTTGTCGATCTGCTGGAAGCCGTCATCCGGCCCGAGGATGCGGCAGCCCGCCGGCACGGTCGACCGGGCGCGCGGCACGATGGCAAGGCCGGAGAGAAGCGCCTTTTCCAAAGCCGCCGAATTGTCCGCCTCGAACGCCAGCCGCCACGGCAGACCGGCGCGGTCGAGCGAGCGCGCGGCATAGTCGCGGCTCCAGTCCGAGTTGATGAAAAGCCCGACCGGCAAAGGGCGGCATTCATGGGTCCGGTGGGCGAGCGACGTGACCCAGACCGTCGGATCGTGGCAGATCGCTTCGCCCGTGCCGGTGCCGTCCCAGTTGTGGATCACGGCAAGGTCGATCCGGTCCTCGGCCAATGCCGCGATCTGGCGGTGCGAGAAGTCGCAATAGACGCTGACATCAACCTCTGGATGGGCGGCGTTGAACTCTGCCAGCACGGTCGGCACTGTGCTTTCGACATATTCGTCGACGATGCCGACCCGCACGGTGCCCGAAATGCGCGGGCTGGTCAGATGCTCCCCCGCCTCGCGCAAAAGCGCCTGCACCCTTTCGGCATAGGGCAGAAGCTCGCGGCCGAGCGGCGTCAGAACCACGCCGCGCGGCAGACGTTCGAAGACCGGGCCACCCAGCACTTCCTCAAGCCGCCGGATCTGCATGCTCACCGCCGATTGGGTGCGACCGACCATCTCGCCCGCCCGCGTCACGCTGCCGGTTTTCGCCACGGCAAGGAAGTGGCGAAGAAGATCGCTGTCGAGCGGCGCGGGCATGGCTATCCATCAGAAATTCAGATGCCAGACATGATTTCTATTCGTTTGATTTCTGTCAAGCGAAAGCGCATTTCATGGATCAGGAGGTGTACCATGACCATTCTTGCTGGAAAAAACTGGATCGAGCGTCTTGTCAACCTGCACCGCGCCCGTCAGGCGTTGGGGGCCGAGCTTCTGCGTCAGGACGACCGGATGCTTGAGGATATCGGGCTGACGCGCAGCGATCTTGCCCGCGAGATCGGGTCCTGGAAGGACCGTGCCGAGCGTACGGCCGCCCCCTTTCGCCGTGCGCTGGCCCCGATCAGCCCCGCGCCTTCCGCCGGCGGCCTTGCCGGCCTGAGCCTGCCGATGGCGGCAATCCGCGAAGCACTTCTGCTGCGCCGCGCCGCCTGAGCGCAGATCCCCAATCCCTGCCTGGCGCCCGGACCGGCTATGCGATCCGGGCGCTTTTTTGTTCAGCCGAGCGCGTCGTCGCAGCGGGCGCAGGTGCCGGGGTGCTTGTGCGTCCCGACATCGGGCAGGATCTTCCAGCAGCGCTGGCACTTTTCGCCATCGGCAAGTTCGAAGACCACGCCCACGCCCGGCACATCGGCTAGGCGGAAGGCCTCGCCCGGTGCCGGGTCTGCCGTGACCTGAATGCCGGAGGTGATGCAGAGGTCAGCGAAATCGACCGACTTCAGCGCCTTCAGCGTCGCCGCATCCTCGACATGGACGACCGGCGCCGCCTCAAGCGACGCGCCGATGACCTTGGCGGTGCGCTGGATTTCCAGTGCCGCCGTCACCACCCGGCGGACGCGGCGGATCGCGTCCCACTTCTGCGCGAGCGGCTCGTCAAGCCAGTCGGCGGGCGTCTCGGGGATGTCTTGGAGGTGGACCGAAGACCCCTCGCCGGGGAAGCGGCAAAGCCAGACCTCTTCCATCGTGAAGACGAGGATCGGGGCGAGCCAGGTGACAAGGCGGTGGTAGACGAGGTCCAGCACCGTCCGCGCCGAGCGGCGGCGAAGGCTGCCGGGCGCGTCGCAGTAAAGGCTGTCCTTGCGGATGTCGAAATAGATCGCCGAAAGGTCCACGGTGCAGAAGGTGAAGAGGGTCTGGAACACGCCCTGGAAGTCATAGGCCGCGTAGCCCTTGCGCACGACATGGTCCAACTCGGCCAGCCGGTGCAGCACCCAACGCTCCAGCTCCGGCATTTCCGCCGGGGCAACCCTTTCGGCATCGGTGAAGCCGTCAAGGTTGCCAAGGACGAAGCGGAGCGTGTTGCGCAGGCGCCGGTAGCTGTCGGCGGTGCCTTTCAGGATTTCCTTCCCGATGCGCAGATCCTGCGTGTAATCCGACTGTGCCACCCAGAGGCGCAGGATATCGGCGCCGTATTCGTCGATCACCGCCTGCGGGGCCACGGTATTGCCGAGCGACTTGGACATCTTCATGCCCTTCTCGTCGAGCGTGAAGCCGTGGGTCAGCACCCCGCGATAGGGCGCGCGGCCGATGGTGCCGCAGGCCTGCAGCATCGAGGAATGGAACCAGCCGCGATGCTGGTCGGTGCCTTCGAGGTAAAGGTCGGCGATGCCGTCCTTCGCCCCGTCTTCGCGGTCGCGGAGCACGAAGGCATGGGTGGAGCCTGAATCGAACCAGACATCGAGCACGTCGAAGACCTGTTCATAATCCTGCGGATCGACGATGCCGGAGAGCACCTTTTCCTTGAAGCCTTGCACATACCAGACATCGGCGCCGTCCGCCTCGAAAGCGGCACTGATCCGGGCGTTGACCTCGGCGTTCCTCAGAAGGAAGTCGGCATCGGTCGGCTTCGCCCCCTTCTTGACGAAGCAGGTCAAGGGCACGCCCCAGGCGCGCTGGCGCGACAGCACCCAGTCGGGCCTCGCTTCGATCATCGAATGGAGGCGGTTGCGCCCGGTCTGCGGCGTCCACTGCACGAGATCATTGATCGAGGTCAGGGCGCGCTGGCGGATCGTCTCGCCGTAGTTGCCCATCTTGTCGTCGAGCTTTGCGTCGATGGCGACGAACCACTGCGGCGTGTTGCGGTAGATGAGCGGCGCCTTCGAGCGCCACGAATGGGGGTAGGAATGCTTCATCTTGCCCTTGGCCAGCAGCGCACCGGCATAGGCAAGCTGCTTGATGACCGAGACGTTGGCCGGGCCTTCCTTGCCGTCGGGCAGGATGATGTGCTGGCCGCCGAAGAGGGGCAGATCGGCGCGGTAGGAGCCGTCTTCCGTCACGTTATAGGTCATCGGCAGGCCGAACTTCAGGCCAAGCTGGTAGTCGTCGTCGCCATGGCTCGGCGCGGTATGGACAAAGCCGGTGCCCGCGTCATCGGTGACATGATCGCCGGGGAGCATCGGGACGTCGTAGTCCCACTCGCCATTGCCGCCCTCGACGCTGCGGAAGGGGTGGGCGAGGGTCAGCGCCCCAAGTTCCTCAGCCGTCACAGAGCGCAGCCGCTTGAACTCCGCCACGCGTGCCGCACCGAAGACGCCTTCGGCCAGCTTGTCGGCGAGGATCACATGCTCACCCACTTGCGCGGAGGAGTTTTCGCCCAGGGCTACGACTTCATAAGCCCCGTAGGCGATGTCCGGGCTGTACGCCACGGCACGGTTCTGCGGGATCGTCCAGGGCGTCGTCGTCCAGATGACGATACTCGCATTCATCTTGCCCGAAATACCTCCGCCGGAGGCATCCCCGGCCAGAACCGGGAACCTTACCCAGACCTGATGGCTGGTATGGTCGTGATACTCGACCTCCGCCTCGGCGAGCGCGGTCTTCTCGACCGGCGACCACATCACCGGCTTCGACCCCTGATACAGGCTCCCGTTCATCAGGAACTGCATGAACTCCGCCGCGATCACCGCCTCGGCGTGGTAGTCCATGGTCAGGTAGGGATCGGCCCACATGCCGGTGACGCCGAGGCGCTTGAACTCCTCGCGCTGGACGTCGATCCAGCCCTCGGCGAACTTGCGGCATTCCTGGCGGAAGGCGACGACGTCGACGTCGTCCTTGTTCAGGCCCTTGGCCCGATACTGCTCCTCGATCTTCCATTCGATCGGCAGGCCGTGGCAATCCCAGCCCGGCACATAGCGCGCGTCGCGACCCATCATCTGCTGGGACCGCACCACCATGTCCTTCAGGACCTTGTTCAGCGCATGGCCGATATGGAGGTGGCCGTTGGCGTAGGGCGGGCCGTCATGCAGGATGAAGGGCTTGCGGCCGGTTTTTTCCCTGAGCCGGTCATAGACGCCGAGCCTTTGCCAGCGGGCAAGCCAGTCCGGCTCGCGTTGCGGCAGGCCGGCGCGCATGGGAAATTCGGTTTCGGGCAGGAAGACGGTATTGCGGTAATCGGGGGCTTCGGGCGTATCGGCGCACATCTCGGGCGGTCCTTCGGAAGTCGAATTGGATCAGGGGGCGGCGCGACGGATCAGACGCCTTCATCCCGGCGTCTGATGGATCAGGACGCCGGGCAGGTAATTCGAATGATGATCGCGAAGATGCGCTTCATGTTCCGGGCTTATAAGAAGGCGGTTTCCAGAGGTAAAGGGCCGCGGCACCCTGCCCGC
This sequence comes from Pseudomonadota bacterium, assembly GCA_020161655.1. Classification (GTDB taxonomy): domain Bacteria; phylum Pseudomonadota; class Alphaproteobacteria; order Rhodobacterales; family Rhodobacteraceae; genus Albidovulum. The sequence goes on along the minus strand of JAIUPC010000017.1, from coordinate 310,805 downwards.
TTGCATCCCGCCCTGTTGCCGCGCAAGGATCGGCCCCGAAAGGACCGCCATGCCCCCCTTGCCGCCCCGTATCGACGTCACACCTGACGACATCACCCGCGTCGTCACCGAGTTCTATGCCGCGATCCGGCAGCACCCCGGCCTCGGCCCGGTCTTTGCCGCCCATGTCACCGACTGGCCGGCGCATGAGGCGAAGATCGCCGGCTTCTGGCGCAATGCGATCCTTTATGAGCGGAGCTATGACGGCAACCCCTTGGAGGTTCACCGCAAGGCCGGCGATGTCCGCCCCGGCATGTTCGAACCCTGGCTTGGCCTTTTCGATGCCGTCCTGAAGCGGACCCTCGCGCCGGAACCCGCGGCTCAGTGGTCCGCCCTCGCCCACCGCATCGGCAGGAGCCTGCGCGCGGGTGTCGTGGACCGCGAAACCCTCGCCGGTGGCGTGCCGAAGCTGCGTTAACGGCGGAGCGCCAGCGTCCGTTCCCTGAGCCACAAGAGAAGGCCGCGCGGATCGTCGCCCCGCGCCTTCACTTCCTCGGGTGTGATCGGAGTCCCGATCACCGGCGACTGCGCCCGGTTCAGCGCCCGGTAGATCTCATGCAGCAGAAGCCCCTGCCGGAGGGTGGCGGAAAGCTTGTCGGCGATGTGGTAAAGCCGGGTATTGGTGCCGGGGAAGTAGATCGGCAGCACCGTCGCCCCCGACCGCAGGACCATCTTCGCCGTGAAGGGGTTCCACTCCGACTCCACCGCTTTGTCGAAGAAGCCACGGCTGCTTGCCACCCTGCCGGCCGGAAACAGGATGATGACTCCGCCGGCGCTGAGATGCGCCATGCAGATGTTGCGCATCTCGAGGCTCTGCTCGCGGGCGTTTTCCTCATGCGGGAAGGGTACGGGGAGCATGTGGTCTTCGATCTCGGGAACGCCGGTCAGGAGCGAGCGGGTGAGGATCTTGTAGTCGGTCCTCACGCGGCCGATGAGTTCGCCCATCACCAGCCCATCGACAAGGCCATGCGGATGGTTAGCGACAACGACGAGGGGGCCCGTCGCCGGGATGTTGGCGACCTGCGCATCAGGAGTGAGCACGGCGATTCCCATCGTGCGGAGCGCCTTGGTGAAGAACTCCTGCCCGGTCGGAACGCCGGTGCGTTCGAACTGGCGGATCAGCTTCATCAGGGGATACTTCCCCGTCAGCCACTCGATGGTGCGGATCGCGCTGGCCTTGAACGGATTGGTGAAGGTTCCCGCGTAGGACAGCCGGCGCATACGGTATGGCTTGTAGCCGGGCGCCTCAGCGGCGCCGTTCTGTTCGTCCTGCAAGATCGGGCGCCCCCTAAGCGACGATTGGCCCGGCTCAGTACTCTTCGCCAAAGCGGTTGGCAACCAATGCCTCCAGCGCGTCGGCGAGTTTCGCCGCTTCGGCGCCGCGAGTGCTGACATGGATCGAGGTGCCTTTCGAGGCGCCAAGCATCAGCAGACCCATGATGGAATCGCCCGAAACATCCATGCCGTCGCGGCTGACATCAGCGCGCGCGTCATGTGCTTCGACCACTTCGACGAACCTGGCCGAAGCGCGGGCGTGCAGCCCTTTTTCGTTGACGATCTTCAGGACGCGGGTGACCGCGGCAGCATCGCTCATTGCGCGGCCTGTTCACTTCCAATGTAACTGTTGATGTACTTGCGCGCCGCATCAAGGGCGGCTTCCGAAGCCTCATCGACGCCAAGGTGGCGCGACTTCGCCAGCTTGATGAGCATCGGAAGGTTGGCACCGTAAAGAATCCGCCGGTCGGTGTCGGAACAGGCATAGAGACTGAGGTTCGAGGGCGATCCGCCGAACATGTCGGTCACGACGACGACACCGTCGCCGGTATCGACCGCATCGGCGGCGGCACGAATCTCCGCCTGCTTCGCGGCGCGATCGTGGTCCTCTTCAATGGCAATCGTGCGGATGCCTTCCTGCTTGCCCACAACATGTTCGACCGCGGAGAGATATTCCCGCGCCAATCCCCCATGTGCGACGATCACGATTCCGATCACGCCTTGTCACCCTGTATCTTGTCGGCGGTTCCGCCCACCCGCCGTTCCAGTTCCCGGTGCCTCTTAGACACCTGCCAACCGGCGTCCGCAAGGGATTTGACCATCTTTTCCGCAACGGCGACCGAGCGGTGTTGCCCTCCGGTACAGCCAAAGCCGATGGCGAGGTGGCTCTTGCCTTCCGAGACATGGGCGGGAAGCACGAAGAGAAGAAGATCGCGGACCTTGGCCAGAAACGGCGCGAAATGCGGATCGGCGTCGAGATAGGCGCCAACTTCGGGCGCGCGCCCGTCGAGCGGGCGCAGATCGGCGTCCCAATGCGGATTCCGCAGAAAACGACAATCGAACATCATGTCGAGCCCGCGCGGAACCCCGCGTTTGTAGGAAAATGAATGGATCGACACCGCGAGCGGACTGGTCCCCTTGGTCGCGAAGAAGCGACCGATCTCGGCCTTGAGGTCGTGGGGCGATTGGTCCGTGGTGTCGATCAGCACTTCGGCCCGGGCGCGGATCGGCGCCAAGAGGTCGATCTCGGCAGCGATGCCGGCGGCGGGGCTGTCATCCGGCGCCAGCGGATGGCGGCGGCGGGTTTCGTTGTAGCGGCGGAGAAGCTCCTCGGGCCGGCAATCGAGATAGAGAACCTCGGGCGCGACCTCGGGCAGCCGCGTCAGCCGGTCGATCAGCTCGATCAGGCCAGCGGCGGAAAAGTCGCGGTTGCGCACGTCGATGCCCAGCGCAACAGGGCGCGAGATCGGCGGGCCGTCGAGAAGCCGGGGGATGAGGCTGAACGGCAGGTTGTCGATGATCTCATACCCAAGATCCTCAAGCGCATGGAGCGTCGTGGACCGCCCGGCGCCCGAAGGCCCGGTGACCAGCACCACCCGCTGCACATCCTGACCCGGTTGCACCCCGTTCTCCGTCACGCGCTTCTTCCCCCTTTGAGATACTGCAGGATTGCGGCGGGAAAATGGGGGCTCTCGACTCTGTGAAGAAGAGGCAGCTCAGCGCCGAGAAGCGTATAGGTCCGCATCGGCGGCAGACGCTCCCCTTCGGTCTCATTCATGTCGACGACAACGACCACCCGTGCGGCGGCGCGCGCGCGGGCATTGAGGATGCCGACGCCCCGCGCCTCGATCTTTCCGCGGATGGGCAGCGGCGCCGCCGCGACCACGATGCCGCCGCGGGTGGCGAGTGCGGTGCGGTCATCGCTGACCAGTTCGCAGCCGAAAGCCATGAGTTGCAGCGCGAGCGCCGACTTTCCCGTGCCAGAGGAGCCGAGGATCAGCACACCCCGGTTGCCGAGCGCCACGCAGCCCGCATGGATGATGCGGGCACGCGGAGCGGTCTCGCTCACACCGGAAGGCCCACGACGAAGCGGGCGCCGAGCGGATTCGTGGTCAGGTCGGCATCGGCCGGGCGGATGTTCTCGGCCCAGATGACGCCGCCATGCGCCTCGACGATCTGCTTGGAGATGGCGAGGCCGAGGCCCGAATGTTCACCGAACTGGACGACCGGCCGTTCGGAATAGAAGCGTTTGAATATCTTCTGGAGCGCCTGATCGGGAATGCCGGGGCCGGTATCCTCGACGACGACAAGGATACGGTTTTCACGCTTGCGGGCCCAGACGCGGACCGCATCGCCATCCTGACAGAAGGAGATGGCATTGGTGATGAGATTGACGAAGACCTGCGCCAGACGGCCCTCAAGACCGGTGATGATGATCGGCTCAGGCGGCAGGTCAGAGATGAAATCGACGCCCTTCGACTTTGCCTCCGCCCCCAGATACTCGGTCAGATTGCCGAGCATCTTCACGAGGTTGAAGCTTTCCTCTTCCTCCTTCACCAGCTCGCTGTCGAGCCGCGAGGCGTTCGAGATGTCGCTGACAAGCCGGTCGAGGCGGCGCACGTCATGGTCGATCACGTCGAGAAGCTTCTCGCGGTGCTCTTCCTTCTTGACCATGCGCAGGGAACCCACCGCCGATCGCAGCGACGCGAGCGGGTTCTTGATCTCATGCGCGACATCAGCGGCGAACTGCTCGTTCGACTCAATACGTTCGTAGAGCGCCGAAACCATCCCGCGCATGGCACCCGAGAGCCGCCCGATCTCATCGGGGCGCGCCGTGAGGTCAGGAATGCGGACACGGTTCGGCGACATCTTGCGGGCGTTCTTGTCGCGGCCAAGCTCGGCCGCAGCCGCAAGGTCTGAAAGCGGGTTGGCAATGGTCGAGGCTAGGACGAGGCTGAGGCCGATGGAGACGATGATCGCGATGACGAACATCTGCAGGACCTGCTCCCGCTCCACCCGCACAAGCTGGTCGATCTCGCCCGCAACCGAGGTCACCGCGGCAACGCCCACCACCTGCCCACCCTGACGGATTGGCGTGGCGACGGTGAAGATCGCCTCACCGGTCGCGTCGCGGCCAGTGCGCACCTGGGTTTCCCCCTTGAGCGCCCCGGCAACCAGATCGCGCGCCATATCCTCGGTCGCGTGGAAAGGGTCGGCGGTGTTCTTCGGCGCCAGCAGACTCGCGATCGCTTCCCAGACCTTGGCAAGGATGTCGGTGATAAGGGTCGAGCGGTGATCGCGCTGCAACCCGATCACCGATTCCGGGGCTGGCCGATCCATGCCGACAGATGAGACGATAAGGCTTTCCGTCGTATCGAAAAGGAACAGTTCCGCCCCTTCGGGCAACTGGATCGACATCGCCGCCTCGATCGGATCAATGCCATCAGCTGCGGCGAGGTTCACCGGGCCATCGTCGGGCAGCTGCGCCTCGAACACATTGGCGATGAGCCGCGCCTCGGCAACAAGTCCGCTTTCGCGCTGAAGCACAAGGCTGTCGCGGAACGGATTGAGGTAGAGCACCCCGGCCACGAGGACAATCATCGCCATCAGGTTGAATGTGATGATCTTCCGCGCAAGCGGCGAGCGGTTCAGCGAGATGAAGCCGCGCCGTTCGCGCCCGGCCTTGAGTTCGGAATCGACAACACCTTCGGCCGCCGTCCAGTCCTCACCCAGGACGACATCGGCACGCCGGTTTCGCGTCTTTCCGCGCAAGTCTATTCCTGACGCCAAAGTCATTCTTCGTTGTAGCGATAGCCAATACCATACAGCGTTTCGATGGCCGAGAAATCATCATCGACGGTGCGCATCTTTTTCCGCAGCCGCTTGATGTGGCTGTCGATGGTGCGGTCGTCCACATAGACCTGATCGTCATAGGCCACATCCATCAGCTGATCTCGGCTTTTCACGAAACCGGGCCGCTGCGCAAGGGCCTGAAGCAGCAGGAACTCGGTGACGGTCAGGGCGACGTCCTTGCCCTTCCAGCTGACCGAATGGCGCAAGGGGTCCATGACGAGCGAGCCGCGCGTCATGATCTTGGTTTCCTCGGTCGTCGCGACCTCGCCCGTGGCGATGGCCTCCTGCCGGCGCAGAAGTGCACGGATGCGTTCCACGAGAAGCCGCTGCGAGAAGGGCTTCTTGACATAGTCGTCCGCGCCCATGCGCAGACCCAGGACCTCGTCGATCTCGTCATCCTTCGAGGTGAGGAAGATCACCGGCATCGAGGTCTTCTGGCGGAGCCGCTGCAAAAGCTCCATCCCGTCCATGCGTGGCATCTTGATGTCGAGTACCGCCATGTCGGGCAGGCGCTTGTTGAAGGCGTCAAGCGCCGCCTGTCCGTCGTTGAAGGTCTCGACTTCGTAACCCTCGGCTTCAAGCGTCATGGATACAGACGTCAGGATGTTCCTGTCGTCGTCGACGAGCGCGATCTTGGCCATCTGCGTTTTCCTATTCTGCTCTCATTGCTTGATTTTTTCCGGCATTGTCTATTTTCCGCTTGGTTCGCGCAACTGATAAGTACGAATCGTGGACTTCCGACGAATCACTGCGGCGAAAAAGTCCCAAGAGGCGACAAATTCGGCTGACCCAAGGGCATCGTTGCCGAAATCCGTCCGTCGCGCCAAGGCTGGTTGCGCTAAACCGTTGATGGTGGCGCTAACAGAAAAATTGCGTTCTATTCCAATCATATAGGCGCATGATATAGGGGCCGAGACTCCTCGTCGCGCGGGGGGTACGGCGTCCGTGACGGCGGGCGGATGTCCACTGAAACCCAGCAAGGCCGCTTGGCGGCACCGGGAGCGAGCATATGACCAATGGACGGGTGAACCCCTCTCATACACTGGCGCAGCAAGGGATCACGGGGCTTGGACACGTCTATTACAACGATATCGAAGCGCAGCTGATCGAAGCGGCCATAGCGCGCGGCGAAGGCAGGCTTGGCCTTGGCGGCGCCTTCCTCGTCTCGACCGGCGCCCATACCGGCCGCTCGCCCAAGGACAAGTTCGTGGTCCGGACCCCGTCCGTCGAGGACACGATCTGGTGGGACAACAACAAGCCGATGGACCCGGCGGCCTTCGACCGGCTCCACGCCGACATGCTCGCCCACATGCAGGGCAAGGATTACTTCGTCCAGGACCTTTTCGCCGGTGCCGACACGGAACACCGGCTCGACGTCCGCGTGGTGACGGAGCTTGCCTGGCACGGTCTTTTCATCCGCCATCTCCTGCGCCGCCCGGAGCGGTCGGAGCTTGACGATTTCATCCCGGAATTCACCATCATCAATTGCCCGACCTTCAAGGCCGACCCCGAACGGCACGGCTGCCGGTCAGAGACGGTGATCGCGCTCAACTTCGAGAAGAAGCTGATCCTGATCGGCAACACGGCCTATGCCGGCGAAAACAAGAAGGCGGTCTTCACCCTTCTGAACTACATCCTGCCCGGCAAGGGCGTGATGGCGATGCATTGCTCGGCCAACCATGCCATCGGCAACCCCGACGACACCGCCGTCTTCTTCGGCCTTTCCGGCACCGGCAAGACCACGCTGTCGGCCGACCCGTCGCGCACGCTCATCGGAGATGACGAGCATGGCTGGTCCGACAAGGGCACCTTCAACTTCGAGGGCGGCTGCTACGCCAAGACCATCAACCTTTCCGCCGAGGCGGAACCGGAGATCTATGCCACCTGTTCGAAGTTCGGCACCGTGATCGAGAACATGGTCTACGACCCCGAGACGCTGGTCCTCGACTTCGCGGACAACTCGATCACCGACAACATGCGCTGCGCCTATCCGCTCGACTATATCTCGAACGCATCGCCGACCTCGCTCGGCGGACAGCCGAAGAACGTGATCATGCTGACCTGCGATGCCTATGGCGTCCTGCCGCCGATCGCGCGGCTGACCCCGGCGCAGGCGATGTACCACTTCCTTTCGGGCTTCACCTCGAAGACGCCGGGGACCGAGGTTGGCGTGACCGAGCCGATCCCGACCTTCTCCACCTGCTTCGGCGCGCCCTTCATGCCGCGCCGGCCCGAGGTTTACGGCAAGCTTCTCCAGCAGAAGATCCGCGAAACCGGGGCTGCCTGCTGGCTCGTCAACACCGGCTGGACCGGCGGCGCCTATGGCACCGGCCGGCGGATGCCGATCAAGGCGACGCGGGCGCTGCTGACGGCCGCACTCGACGGCTCGCTCGGCAAGGTGCAGTTCCGCAAGGACCCGAACTTCGGCTTCGACGTGCCGGTCCATGTGCCGGGCGTCGAGGACAGGCTTCTCGACCCGCGCCAGACCTGGGCCGACAAGGCGGCCTATGATGCGCAGGCCAAGAAGCTGGTGGAGATGTTCTGCAACAACTTCGCGCAATATGTCCCGCATATCGACGCGGATGTGAAAGCGGCGGCTATTGGCTGATTTCTGACGGAAGCGGGGGGCCAGCCCCCCGCACCCCCTGGGGTACTTGGACAACGAAGAAGCCTAGGTAAGTAGGGCTCTGCGCAAAAGGTTCAGCCCGGTCACCACCAGCACCACCAGTGTCCAGCGCCGGAAGCGCGCCTGATCGAGGCGGTCGTGGATGGCAAAGCCGATGAAGAGCCCGACGACGCCCGGCAGCGTCAGGATCAGCGACAGCGGCAGGGTGCTCGCATTGAGGACGCCCGAGGCGAGATGCGCCACCGCGAGGATCGCCGCGCCGATCAGGTAGACGACGCCCTGCACCCGCACGCTTTCCGACTTGCCGGCATCGAGCGAGAGGAGCAGCGCGATGGTCGGCGGCCCCCAGACGCCGGAGATGCCGCCGAAAAAGCCGCCGACGACGCCCGCCGTGATCTCTGCCCGCGCCCGGTTATCGGCGTGGAAGCGAAGCTGCCATCCGGCCAATTGGCTGAGCGCGAAGGCCACGATGGGGAGGCCGAGGACGATCAGAAGGAGGGTCTGCGGGATGTAGGGGACCAGTTGCGCGGATGCGAGGATGGTGAGGCTGAGCGTGATCAGCATCCTCCGGTACTCGACGATGCTCTGCCAGGCGGCGGCTCGTCCTTGCCGCAGCGCCTGGATGCCGTTGGTGGCAAGCGTCGGCACGATCAGCGCCGCCAGCGCTTGTTCCGCCGGCATGATCGAGGCGAGGCCGGAGATCATCACCATCGGCATAGCAAAGCCGACGGCGCCCTTCACCACGCCTGCAAAAAGCGTGATCGCCGCCGCGATGACCAGAAGGATCGGATCAAGCCCCGCCATCATTTCCTTCCCCTTTCGCCTTCTTTACCCTGCCCCCGCCGGCTCCGCACCCGGCATTTCCGCCGCGACACATTCATGCGTCAGAGCGGGATGTGATTGAATTAATATTGCGCTGCAACTGCAAAGACCGTATCACGATGCGACCGCAGAAAAGGAGCCGACTCATGGCGCACGACGGGGCCGACATGCCGAATTCCGCCCGCCTTTCCAACCTCATCGCGCTGGCTGACGCGGCCTTGCCGGAGATCGGGGTGGTACTGGCCGGAGCGACGGCGAACCTGCGCGCCAGGGTCGACGCCAAGGGCAAGGTTTCGGGTGCGGCGCTGGAAGAGCACCAGTTTTCCGCCCATGCCCTGTCGTGGGTCGCGACCTATGTCGAGGCGCTGAAACAGATGCGCGGCTGGGCCGGGCGGATCGAGGCAGAAGGCCGGTTCGGCGAGATGGAGGCGCTGATCCTGCAGATCGCCTTCGGCGAATACCTCGCCCAGATCGCCGGCGGCATCCCCATGAGCCAGGGCGAGACGGCGCGGCTTTCCGACCTCGGCAGCGGCTGGACCCCCGGGGACGCGGCGCGGACGTTGATCGCGTCGGGCAATACACCCGAGGCGCGGGCCGCTCTCGTGGCGCTGATGCGCGACAACCACGGCCGCGCCACCTTCGGCGCCACCGGGCTTGATGATGAGCTTGAGATGATCCGCGACCAGTTCCGCCGCTTTGCCGAGGAGCGGGTGGTGCCCAATGCCCATGGCTGGCACCTCAGGGACGAGCTGATCCCGATGGAGATCATAACCGAACTGGCCGAGCTGGGCGTCTTCGGCCTGACCATCCCGGAGGAGTTCGGCGGGCTTGGCCTGTCGAAAGCCTCGATGGTCGTCGTGTCGGAGGAACTCTCGCGCGGCTATATCGGCGTGGGCTCGCTTGGTACAAGGTCCGAGATCGCGGCGGAGCTGATCCTCTGCGGTGGGACGCCGGAACAAAAAGCACAATGGCTGCCGAAACTGGCGTCCGGGGAGATCCTGCCGACGGCTGTCTTTACAGAACCGAACACCGGCTCCGATCTCGGCTCTCTCCGCACCCGGGCGGTGAAAGCCGGCGAGGACTGGGAAGTGACCGGCAACAAGACCTGGATCACCCATGCCGCGCGCACCCATGTGATGACGCTTCTGGCGCGAACCGATCCGGCAACGACCGACTATCGCGGCCTCTCCATGTTCCTCGCCGAAAAGACCCCCGGCTCTGCCGAGGCGCCCTTCCCCACCCCCGGCATGTCGGGCGGCGAGATCGAGGTGCTGGGCTACCGCGGCATGAAGGAATACGAGCTGGGTTTCGACGGCTTCAAGGTGAAGGGCGAGAACCTTCTCGGTGGCGTCGAAGGCCAGGGCTTCAAGCAGCTGATGCAGACCTTCGAGAGCGCCCGGATCCAGACCGCCGCCCGCGCCATCGGCGTGGCGCAGTCAGCCCTTGAGGTCGGCATGAACTATGCCGAGGACCGCAAGCAGTTCGGCAAGGCGCTGATCGAGTTTCCGCGCGTCGCCGGCAAGCTTGCGATGATGGCAGTCGAGATCATGGTGGCACGGCAGCTGACCTACCATTCCGCCTGGCAGAAGGATCACGACAAGCGCTGCGATCTTGAGGCCGGGATGGCCAAGCTGCTGAGTGCGCGGGTGGCCTGGGCCGCTGCCGACAATGCGCTGCAGATCCACGGGGGCAATGGCTTCGCGCTTGAATACCAGATCAGCCGTATCCTTTGCGATGCCCGTATCCTCAATATCTTCGAAGGTGCTGCGGAGATTCAGGCGCAGGTCATCGCGCGGCGGCTGCTCGATTAAGCAAGGTTGCTTGCTGTCCCCGCTTGCCGGAGCATTGCCCGGCCAAGTGGGAGGCAATCATGACCTCGGAAGGACTGGTGTTCGTCACCGGCGCGTCAGGATTTCTCGGCAAGCACGTCGTCTTCACGCTTCTGCAGGCGGGCCATTCGGTACGCGCCTCGGTCCGCGCTCCGGCTATGGCGGAGCAGGTGCGGAAGGCGGTCGCGCCGCATCTTGATCCGGATGGGATCAGCCGGCTGAGTTTCGTCACCCTCGATCTGACCCGGGACGAAGGCTGGGGCCAGGCGATGGAGGGCGCCACCGCACTTTTCCACACCGCATCGCCCTTCCCCATCGAGCAGCCGAAAGACCCTGAGGAGGTGATCCGCCCCGCAGTCGACGCACCCACCGCGCGCTGGAGGCCGCCGCCGCAGCTGGAATTGGCCGGGTCATCCTCACCTCATCTACCATCGCAATGATCCAGCCCGACCGGCTCGACCTCCGCCCTTTCGATGAAAGCGACTGGGCGGATGCCGACGGCACGCCGAACTGGCCCTATGCGCGGTCGAAGGTCCTGGCGGAGCGGCTGGCCTGGGAAATGGCGGCCCTGAAGGGGCTCAGGCTGACCACGATCAACCCGTCCTTCATCCTCGGGCCGCCGCTTGACGACCGGTTCGGGAGTTCTGTCGACCTCGTTCGGCGGGTGCTGCGCGGGCGTGATCCAATGGTGCCGCATATGGGGTTTTCCGTGGTCGACGTCCGCGATGTGGCCCTCGCGCATCTGCGGGCATTGGAGCATCCCGGAACCGAGGGCGAGCGTTTTGCCGTGGCATGTGGATCGCTCTGGCTTGGCGACTATGGCCGCATCCTGAAGACCGCCTATCCGAACCGCCGGATGCCGACGCGCGCCGCGCCGAAACCGCTTTTGCGCCTCCTGGCGCTTTTCGACCGAGAGATCCGCGCCTCGCTGCCCGGCGTCGGGCATCTGGAGGAGGTGTCGTCGGAAAAGGCCCGCCGCATCCTCGATATCGACTTCATCCCGCCGGAAAAGGCCCTGCTTGCTTCCGCCGAAGTCCTCGTCTCGCGCGGCCTCGTCTGACGGCTCACGCCGCTTCCTCCTCGGCTTCCCTGCTGCGCAGCCCTCCCAATCGGGGGTGGAGCGTGCCGGCAATCACCGCCGCCATGCCAAGTCCCGCCGCGCAGGCGAGAAACACCCCGGCAAGCGGCGAGAAGAGGAGGACGAACCAGGCGACGCCGGGCGTGATGATGCCCGATACGTCTCGATAGCTCGCGTAGACCGCCGACATCTCGGTCCGTTCCGCCGGGCGGACTGCAAGAAGGAACGGCAGTCCGCCGAAAGCGTCGAGCATCACGAGGAAGATGGACGAGGCGATCAGGCCGATCACCGCCGCCGGTGCCCAGAAATGGCCGAGCGCCGCAGCGGCAAAGCAAAGCGCCCCGCCGGTGAAGGCGAAGCGCACCCCATGGCGCAACCCGCGCGGCTGCATCCAGCGCAGCATCCATGGCGCCAGAAGCAAAAGCGCGTTGGAGCCGGAGAAGGCATAGCTCGCCACCCGGTCGCCAAGGCCCGACTGGATGCAGAAAATCGGCAGATAGACGACATAGACCCACCAGGCGCAGGACCTCAAAACCGCAAACAGCCAGCCCGCGACAAGACGCGGCTGGCGGAAGAACCGGCCGAGATAGGCCAGGGGGTTCGGCGCCGGCGCACGCGCCCGGGTGATGAGCCGCCCATTGCCAAGCCGCATCCGCCAGAAGGTGATGAGCAGGATGAGCGCGAAGCCCATGGCGATAAGGAACGGCAAGGGCGCCCAGATCTTCCAGAGCGCCACGCCGACGATCGGCCCTGCCACCCAGGACAAGGCGCTGTAGCGCAGCTTTTGCGATTCCGTCCGGCCAAGTTCGGACCGGGCGATAAAATCCATGAGATAGGCGTTGGTACAGACAAAGACTGTGACCGTCGCGAAACTGCCGAGCGCCATCGCCACGGGGGTCATGTACCCGCCGAGAACGATCTCGAGCAGCCCGCTGACGATGTAGAGCCCGCAGCCCATGGTATAAACCCAGCGCCGGGGGATGGTCCGGCTGATCCAGGGCACCATCAGGCCCCAGATCAGCGAGGCGATGCCGACGATGAAATAGGCAAGGCTGACGGAGCCTGCGTTCTGCGACAGCGCCGCATACATGGCCAGCGGCCAGACCGAGACGAGCATCCCCCTGAGCGAGGCCTCAATCCCCGCAAGCAGCGCGAACCCCTGCACGCCGGGGGTGGGCGCGTGGCGAAGAAAGACCGGAATGTAACGGATTGCCATGAAACCTCTCGCCCCCAGTCAAGGCGCTTCGCCCGGCCGGGTCGCGACGTTTTGCGACAGATTCCTGTCGGTTTGGTCAGCTTTCCGGCATTCGTGACAGCAGCGTGACCAGCCGCCGCCGCGCCTCGGGCAAGGGCTTCTGACCAAGATCGGGCGCCAGTCGGTGTTCCAGAAAGTACCCGGTCAGGCGCAGCCCCGCCGCAATCTCATCGCTCGTCGCGGGGCCCTGGCCGAGAAGGCAGGCGGGCAGCGGCAAGAGCTTGTCCACCCATTCCCCCGCCGCGCGACGGGCGACGGCGCGGCCGGATCTAGGACTGACATAGGCCAGATCCTCGCGGCTGCCGGTCAGGGCGCAGCGGGAAAGGTCAAGGCCGTAGCCCATCTCCTCCAGAAGTCCGAGTTCCCAGCGAAGATAGTCGATCGGCCAGCCTTCGCCGGCACCGATGCGGTCAAGCAAGCCCTGCGTCCCGGCATAAAGCGCGCCATGCGCCTCGCGCTCGGGCAAGAGGAAGGCCAGAAGCGCACAGACGGAATTCAGGCCCGCAAGCGCCAGCCGGTCGGCCATCAGTCCCGCCCGCGACCTGAGCGGTTCCGCCGTATAGGTGCCGAGATGCTCGTCAAGCCGCGCGTGCCAGCTTACGTCAAGCTGCGCCCCCGGTTGCAGGATCGGCGCCAGTTTCCGCGACGCTCCGCCATGGACGATGCCGGCATGGCGGCCATGGGAAAGGGTGAAAACCTCGATGATCGCGGCACTCTCGCCGTGCCGCCTGACCGAAAGAAGCACGCCTTCGTCTCGCCAGTCCATGCCTCAGCCTTTCACCGCCAACGGGGATCGGCAAGGGGTCAGGACGACAGCCCCTCTTCATCGAGAAGCGTGCGCCCATCGCGGCTCTCGATCTCGATCACCCAGAGGTCCGGGTCGGTCCGGCGCTGGCGCGCAACCGCGGCGTCCACATCGGCCTCCGGCCCCTCGGCCAGCACCACCCAGGCGCGGGCGCCGGTCATGAGGTCAAAGCTCCGCTGGAAAAGCCGCGCCTTGCCGTCAAGCGTGGCAAGCTTGACCAGCACCGCCCCCGCCGTGGCATCGCCGCGCGACGTGACATAGGCCGGGACATGCGCCGCCTGAAGCCGGGCAAGATAGGCGCGCACCCAGAAATCGGCGGTCAGGCGCGGCTCCATGCCCCTGCCCTTTCATCTTGCCGGAAAATACCTCCCCCGGAGGCTCCGCGGCCCGCCACGGGCGAAAGGCCGTCAGTCGCCATCCTTGAACTCAAGGCCCATTTCCGTATAGCGCTCCTTGTCCTCAAGCCAGTTCTCGCGGACCTTGACCTGAAGGAACAGGTGGACGGGGCGGCCGAGGAATTCGGTCAGTTCGACCCGCGCATCGCGGCCCACCGCCTTGATCGTCTCGCCCTTGTGGCCAAGGATGATGCCCTTGTGGCCGTCGCGGGCGACGAAGATCAGCTGGTCGATGCGGGCGGAGCCATCCTCGCGGTCCTCCCAGCGCTCGGTCTCGACGGTCAGCTGATAGGGCAACTCCTCATGGAGCCTGAGCGTCAGTTTCTCGCGCGTGATCTCGGCGGCGATCATCCGCATCGGCAGGTCGGCGATCTGGTCCTCGGGGTAGAACCACGGGCTATCGGGCAGCGTGGCGCCAAGCCAGGCCTTCAGGTCCTCCACCCCATGGCCGCGCTCGGCGGAAATCATGAAGGTCTTCTCGAAAGGATAGGCCGCGTTCATCGCCTCGGCGAGGGCGAGGAGAACCTCGGCCTTCACCCGGTCGATCTTGTTGATGGCCAGAGCCACCCTGCGCCCGTCGCCGAACCGTTCCTTCAGCGTGTCGATGATGGCGCGGACGCCATCGGTCAGCCCGCGATGCGCCTCGATGAGCAGCACCACGACATCGGCATCCGCCGCCCCGCCCCAGGCCGCCGCGACCATCGCCCGGTCGAGCCTCCGGCGCGGCCGGAAAAGGCCGGGCGTATCGACGAAGACGATCTGGGCGTCGCCTTCCATCGCGATGCCGCGAATACGCGCCCGCGTGGTCTGCACCTTGTGCGTCACGATCGACACCTTGGCCCCGACCATGCGGTTCAAAAGCGTGGACTTGCCGGCATTCGGCTCTCCGATCAGGGCTACGAAACCGGCGCGTGTCGTCATGGTCATCCTCTCGATAAGCCCTGCCACATAGTCGAAAAGCCGGGCCGATGCCAGCGCTGGAACCGGTTGACCGCCGACACTCTAACGCTGCGTTCGGCCCGTTGCCCAAGAAGCGCCAGATTCCCGAGCAAAATCAGGCCTATCGAGATTCGAAGGTTTGTTTGGCCGGGGCCATTAAGCGTTTTGGGACTGCTTCGACATATCCTCAGGTTCTTGTTCGGCGACGACCACCGGCCAGCGAACCGCGCCGCTCCGGTGACTCAGCCTTGGGGGCCTGTTCCTCCCACCGTCGAAGTCACGACCTATACCGAGGTCGTCGTCACAATCGCGGCCGCGCCACCCGCCGCACCGCTTCGGGGGCGCGCCTGGGTGATCGACGGCGACACCATGGTGATCGAGGGCAGGAAGATCCGGCTCGCGGGGATCGACGCGCCCGAACTGGACCATCCCTACGGCAAGAACGCCAAGTTTGCGATGATGGCGCTCTGCAAGGGGCAGATCGTCACGGTGCATTTCGATGGGGCCAATTCGCATGACCGCTCTGTCGCGACCTGCTACCTGCCGGACGGTCGCGATCTTTCGGCTGAGTTGGTCAAGCTGGGGCTGGCAATCGACTGGTCGAAACATTCCGGCGGGAAGTATCGCCCCCTTGAACTCGCGGAGGTGCGGCGGAAGCTCTGGCGCTGCGATGCCCGTCAAAAGGGACGAATGCCGCCGCGCCTTCCGAGCTAGGTCAACCCTTCTCGACCCGCACCAGAAGCGCCTTGGCGGCCGTCTGTTCAGCCTGCCGCTTGGTTCCGGCCCTCGCCACCTCGGACTCGCCGCTTTCCAGCCGCACCTCGACGGTGAACATCGGCTGATGGTCCGGCCCTTCCCGGGCCTGTTCGGTATAGGCGGGCGGCGGCAGGCCACGCGCCTGTGCCCATTCCTGAAGCGCGGTCTTCGCGTCGCGCGCATCGGCCTTGACCGCGCCGATGCGACCGCCCCAGAGCCTCAGGATCAGACCTCGTGCCGCCTCAAGCCCGGCGTCGAGATAGACGGCGGCCACCACCGCCTCCATCGCATCCCCAAGAAGCGCTTCCTTGCGGCGTCCGCCCGACATCATCTCGGACCGGCCGAGCTTCAGGACATCGCCAAGCCCGATCTCGCGCGCAACGTCGGCGCAGGTTTCCTTCCGGACAAGCGCGTTGAAGCGCGGCGCAAGCAGGCCTTCGCTCGCGCCCTTGTCGGCGCCAAGCAGCGTCTCGGAGATGACAAGGCCAAGCACCCTGTCGCCAAGGAATTCAAGCCGCTGGTTGTCGGGCCTTTGCGGCGTGGCAATGGAGGCATGGGTCACGGCCCGGATCAGAAGGTCAGGCCGCGCGAAGTCATGCCCGAGGCGGGCCGAAAATGCCTGGAGATCGGCGGCGAGCCTCACTCCACCGCCTTGAAGAAGCGGTCGCTGCGCCAGGTCCAGAAGTAGAAGAGCGACTTGCCGGCGGAGGAGAACATGATCCGGTCGGCGCGGCCGATCAGATATTCGGCGGGCAACATGCCGACGCCGCCCACGGAAACCGGGAAGCGGCTGTCCTGGCTGTTGTCGCGGTTGTCGCCCATGAAGAAGTAGTGCCCTGCCGGAACCGAGAATACCGGCGTGTTGTCGGCAGCGGTATTGCCAAGGTTGAGGACGTCATGCCTGACGCCGTTCGGCAGCGTCTCGACCTTGCGCTCGCTGATGCAGGTGCCGCCCATGCCGACGGGTTCATTGGCGCAGCGCGGCAGGTTCCCCTGCGAGCCCTGCGGCTCCATGATTTCCTCGAAGGTGCCGCCGTCTTCCTGCGGCACCATCTGGCCATTGAGGTAAAGCACGCCGTCCTTCATCTGCACCGTATCGCCGGGAAGACCGACCAGCCGCTTGATGAAATCCGCGCCGGTGCCGGGATGGCGGAAGACGACGACATCGCCGCGCTCAGGCTCGGATGCGAAGATGCGGCCAGAGATCGGGCAGGCCGAGAACGGGCAGGAATAGCGCGAATAGCCGTAGGCCATCTTGTTCACGAAAAGGAAGTCGCCGATCAGAAGCGTGTCCTTCATCGACCCCGACGGAATCCAGAATGGCTGAAAGAGGAGCGTGCGGAAGGTGCCCGCGATCACCAGTGCCCAGAAGACGGTCTTGACCGTCTCCATCACGCCGTCCTTGGCCGTGCTGCTCATCTTTTCCTGCCTGCTTGCCCGTTTCGTGGCGCTTCTTGCGCGTGCCGCCCGCGGAGTCAAGTTTTGCCGGCAGCGGGGCGGGCCTCGATCACCACGAAAGCCTGCGCCCAGGGGTGATCGTCAGTCAGGGTGACATGGACGATGGCCTCATGCCCCTCGGGCGTCATCTCGGCCAGGCGCACCGCTGCCCATCCCGTGAGGTGCATCACCGGCTGACCGGAATGCAGGTTTGACACCGCCATGTCCTTCCAGCTGATCCCCATGCGAAGACCGGTGCCGAGCGCCTTGGAACAGGCCTCCTTCGCCGCCCAGCGCTTGGCATAGGTGCCGGCAACGTCCATCCGACGTTCGGCCTTCTGCTGTTCCGTGTCGGTGAATACCCGGTTGCGGAAACGGTCGCCGAAACGCTGAAGCGTCGCGGCGATCCGTTCGATATTCGCAAGATCGGTGCCGATGCCGAGGATCATAGTTCACCCAAACCGTCACCGTCTTGTCGGCGCAATCGCGCGCCGGTTCAAGCAAGTGTTACGCGCGCGAGCGGCCGGCGTTGGCCAGCCCGAGAACCGCGATGCCGTCGGCGATCAGCTCAACTCCCAACAGCACCCCCAGCGTCACCACGGCAGAGCCGGGGAAATCCGACAGGATCATCAGGCCGAGAAGTGCGGAGATCGCGCCGGAGATGATGACCATGAGCTTGAGGTTGCCCGAGGGCAGCGCAAAGCCCGCGACGAACTTCATGATGCCGGTCACGAGGAAGAGAACGCCGAGGATGACCGTCAGCGTCAGCACGCCCTCAAGCGGATTGCTGAGCAGGCTGATCCCGGCCAGAACGCCAAGAATGCCAAGCAGAAGCGCCCAGATGCGCGAGCCCCAGCCGGTTTCCCGGAAGGCGACGAAAAGCTGGATCGCACCGAGGATCAGGAAGGACCAGCCGGCGATAAGCGTGCTGGCGAGCGAGCCTGCGAGCGGATTGATGAGGCAGAAAATACCCGCGACAATGGATAGGACGCCCAGAATGATGGCGAAAACCTTGTTCTTCATCTTTGTCCCCTGTTTGGCGCGCGAAACGGATGCGCGCAGCACAACCATATCGTGCGTTGAGGCCGCGTTAAGCGAAATTTGCCCGGTAACGGCTTGGTGCGACATGATGAAACGGCTGACCGTCGCGGGATGGGGGATGCCTGCAGGCCTCAGGAGGCCTGATGTTCGGCGCAGATCTGGTCGGCCTCGGCCGCAACCAATGCCACGCCGAGAAGGGCGCACAACGCGCCATCTTCGCCCGGCCGGTGATGGCGGCAGGTGCGGCAGAGGCCGAAGCTGCGCCCGCCCGCATCGCGGATCATCACGGCGAGCGCGGCCCTGAGACCGGAAAGAAGTTCGGTCTTCGCACCGCCCCAGTCGGGGCCGGTCCCGGTGCCGCCGATCTCGGTCCGGCCTTCAGCCGTCAGGCTGTAGATGCGGCTGCGGCGGTCGTCCGGCGCGGGATCGTCGGTCACGAGGCCCTTCCGCGCCAGCGCGATCAGCGTCTGCGACACCGTGCCGCGCGTGGCCGCAAGGTAGTCCGCCACCGCCGAGGGCGTGCGCGAGAAGCGGTTGGCGCGGGCGAGATAGTCGAGGGCCGCCACCTGCGCCTCCGGCAGCGCGGCCGAGCGCCGGCGCGCGCCGTGCAGCCGCGCGATGCGGTCCATGAGTTCGGCGATTTCCTCGTCTTCGGTCACGGGGCCTCCTCCTCGCCAATTGATAGCGAGTCAAAATCATTTTGACAATAATATCGAATCGCTATCAATTGACCCCATTCAGAGGAGACTCCCCATGCCAAGACAGCTTTCCCTTATCATCGCCCTTCTGCTCGCCCTTCCGGCAGCAGCTGCCCCCGTCGCCTCGCCGGAAAAGCCGGAGGTCGCAGCCCCCTACGACATCCTCGCCGCCGAGGTCAGTCGCACGACCAGCGGCCTCCGTTTCCGCATGCAGACGCTGGGCGAGGCCGGCACCCTTGAGCCGGAAAAGGTCGGCAAGCTCGAAGGCGCGGCGGTCCATGCCTATGTCTGGCCGCTGTCGCTCGACCCCGAAGCGGCGGGGTTCGAGGCGGGATCGGGCATCCTTGCCCTTGCCGCCACAAGGCATCCCGATTTCGACGACACGCCGCTGTACGACGAGGATGGCGACGGCGATCTGGCCAATGATGGCGACAAGTGGCACAGCCATTGGGTTGTGCTGCGACCGGATGAGGCCTGCGGCCCCGGCGCGCTCGCCGTGCGCGACATCCCCGAAGGCGAGAGCCCGAAGCTGCCAAAGACCTGGCCCGGCCTGCCGCTTTTCATCGACAGCCCCGGCTTTGTGCCGCAGCTTGGAGGTGACACGATCACGGTCGACGTGGAGATGGCCGACATGGGCGAGGTGAAGTTCGACGGCGTGACGGCAGCGCTGCGCGTCAATGCCAACCTCCATGCGCCCTTGCTTTGCGTCACGGATGTTTTCGACGTAGCCTCAGGCGACCTCAGCCTGCCCGGCACGGCTGAATAACAAAGGCAATGGACATGGAACGCCCCGACATACCCCCGCTCGCGCCGGAATGGTCGGTCAGCCAGTGGTTCAATACCGATGTGCCGCTGACCCTCGCATCCTTGCGCGGCCGGGTGGTTTTGATCGAGGCGTTCCAGATGCTCTGCCCCGGCTGCGTGTCGCATGGCCTGCCGCTGGCCCAAGGCGTCCACCGGCTTTTCCCGCCGGAAAAGGTCGCGGTCATTGGCCTCCACACGGTCTTTGAGCATCACGCGGCGATGACGCCCATCTCGCTCGAAGCCTTCCTGTACGAGTACCGGGTGACCTTTCCCGTCGGGGTCGACGAAGCCGGCAGCGGCGCAATGCCGGTCACGATGGAACGCTACCGGATGCGCGGCACGCCGAGCCTGATCCTGATCGACCGCATCGGACGGCTCAGGGCGCATCACGTCGGTCAGGTGCAGGAATTGCGCCTCGGGGCAGAGATCGCGACCCTGATGGGCGAGGGTGAGAGTACCGGCGAGAACGGCTGACGCTCAACCGCGCGCGGCATCCATCGCCCGGCGCATCTCGGCAATCGCGTCCTTCAGGCCGACGAAGATCGCCTCGCCGATCAGGAAATGGCCGATGTTCAGCTCCATCACCTCGGGGATCGCCGCGACGGGGCCGACGGTGTCATAGGTCAGGCCGTGGCCGGCGTGGACCTCAAGCCCGAGGGAATGGGCGAGCCGCGCGCCTTCCTTCAGCGCGGCAAGCTCGGCGTCGCGCTCAGTGAAGCGGCCCTCGTGGTGCAGGTCGCAGTAATGGCCGGTGTGAAGCTCCACCACCGCCGCGCCGATCCGGGCCGAAACTTCGATCTGGCGCGGGTCATGGCCGATGAACATGGAAACCCGGCTGCCTGCCGCGCTGAGGGGCGCGATGAAATCGGCAAGGCGGTTGTCGTCGCCGGCCACGTCAAGCCCGCCCTCGGTCGTCCGCTCCTCACGCTTTTCGGGGACGATGCAGACGGCATGGGGCCGGTGACGCAGGGCGATCGCCTGCATTTCCGCCGTTGCCGCCATCTCGAAGTTCAGGGGCCGCGTCAGCGATGCCATCAGCCGTTCGATATCGTCGTCAGTGATGTGGCGGCGATCCTCGCGCAGATGCGCCGTGATACCGTCGGCCCCCGCCTCTTCCGCCAGAAGACCGGCGCGGACCGGATCGGGATAGGCCGAACCACGCGCATTCCTGACGGTGGCGACGTGGTCGATATTCACCCCGAGCCGAAGCTTGCCGGTCATGCGCTGATCTCCCCTGTCATTCGCAGGGTGCAACGATATTGCGGGTTGAGGCGACTGTGAACGGCGGAAGTGTCACCGGCACAAGATCGGTCACTGGCGAACGCACCGATCAGCCGTGTTCCCGCTGCTCGTCGCTGCGGGCGTGAAGCCGCGCCTTCAACTTTTCGAACCGTTCTTTCAGCTTCTTGCGGCGATGCTTCTGGTAGGCGGCGATCACCGGCTCCGACAGGTAGTAGGAGATGACGGCGGCGACGAGGCCGGGAATGAAGCCGCCAATGAAATAGGGCAGGACGATATCGTTCCAGAAGTAGATCAGGTTCTGCCACTGGGTCACGTCGGCGTTGAAGATCGCGAAGAAGTTATGCTTCAGGTCCTCCGCCGCGCCGATGAAACGGCCGGCGATGGAGGCATGGTCGCCCTCGTCAAACTTCGTCCCGAGCATCCAGTTGCCGAACTTGAGCGAGGTGATGGCAATGATCGGCGTCGTCA
Organism: Pseudomonadota bacterium; assembly: GCA_020161655.1. GTDB lineage: Bacteria > Pseudomonadota > Alphaproteobacteria > Rhodobacterales > Rhodobacteraceae > Albidovulum. The sequence goes on along the minus strand of JAIUPC010000017.1, from coordinate 289,444 downwards.
GCGGGTTGCCGAAGAAGGTGCCGAGCAGCGAGGCAAGGAAGTTGCCGCGGATCAGCTTGGCGATCAGGGCGGCGCCAATGAAATGGAAGCCGAAGAAGGGCGTGAAGCTGATGAAGACGCCCGCGCCGACGCCCCGCGCGATGCGGTCGGGGCGGTCGGGCAGGCGGCGGATGCGGTGCTTGACGTAGTGAAAGGCACGGGTCCAGCCGCCGCGGGGCCAGAAGGCCTCAAGCAGCGTCCGGAAGTAGGTTCGCGGATTGCGCCGCTTGAAGACCACGTCCGTTCCCCCCTGCCCCTTTCAGGGCTTGCGGCCGAGGTCGCGATAGCGCGCAACCTGGGCCACATCATTCTCCGCCTCGAGCGCCGTCAGCACCATGTGCAGGTGTTCGGCATCCCTCAGGTCAACTTCCACGATAAGACGGTAAAAATCCGGCTTCCGGTCGACGAAAGTTAGGTCGGAGATATTGGCCTTCTGCTCCCCGATCAAGGTGCAGATCCGGCCAAGCACGCCGGCATCGTTGGCGATGGTGAGATTCAGGCTGACGTTGTAGGCGGCGGCATGCCGGCCGGAATGCCATTGCAGGTCGACCCAGCGGGCGGGCTGTTCCTCGAATTCGGCCAAAGCCTCGCAGTCGATGGCATGGACCACCACGCCCTGACCCCGGTAGGTGATGCCGACGATTCGCTCGCCCGGCACCGGCTGGCAGCAGTTGGCGCGGCGGAAGGACTGGTCGGCGGTCAGGCCGACGACCGGGCGGCGGGCGTCGACCTCTTCGGTGGCGGGGCTGGTCGCAAGTTCGGGGTAGATGGCCTCGACCACCTCGCGCGCCGTCAGTTCGGCGCTGCCGAGACGGGCCAGCACCTCATGCTCATCGGCAAGGCCAAGGGTCTTGGCCGCCGTGCGCAGCGCCTTGTCGGACACCTTGCGACCGTGATGTTCGAAGGCCACCCGCGACAGTTCGCGCCCGAGCTTGATGAAGCGTTCGCGGTCTTCCTCGCGCAAGGACCGCCGGATCGCGGATTTCGCGCGACCTGTCACGACAATGTCGATCCATGTCACCTGCGGGCGCTGGCCGGTCGCGGTGATGATCTCGACCGACTGGCCGTTCTTCAGCCGGGTCCAGAGCGGCACGCGGATGCCGTCGACCTTGGCGCCGACGGTGGAGTTGCCGATCCTCGTGTGGATCGCATAGGCGAAGTCGAGAGGCGTCGCCCCTTTCGGCAGCTGCACCACATCGCCCTTCGGCGTGAAGCAGAAGACCTGGTCGGAATACATTTCGAGCTTCACGTTCTCGAGAAACTCGTCGTGGTCGTCGCCGTTGTCGAAGCGTTCGGTCAGCGTGGTGATCCAGCGCGCCGGGTCGACGGCAAAGGGGTTCTGAGCGCGCTCACCGTCACGGTAGGACCAATGTGCCGCGACCCCGGCCTCGGCGACCTCATGCATCTGGCGGGTGCGGATCTGCACCTCCACCCGCTTGCCGTCGCGGCCCGAAACGGTGGTGTGGATGGACCGGTAGCCGTTCGACTTCGGCTGGCTGATGTAATCCTTGAAGCGCCCCGGCACCGCCCGCCAGCGCCGGTGGATCGCACCGAGGATGCGGTAGCAGTCGCTTTCGGTCCGGCAGATCACCCGGAAACCGTAGATGTCCGAAAGGCGCGAGAAGGCTAGCTGCTTTTCCTGCATCTTGCGCCAGATCGAATAGGGCTTCTTGGCGCGGCCAAAGACGTCGGCCTCGATCCCTTCTTTCTCAAGCTCAAGCCTTATGTCGGCGGTGATCTTGTGGATCACGTCGCCGGTTTCCTTTTGCAGAAGGATGAAACGGCGGATGATCGAGGATCGCGCTTCGGGGTTCAGGACCTTGAAGGCAAGGTCCTCAAGCTCCTCGCGCATCCACTGCATGCCCATCCGGCCCGCAAGCGGCGCGAAGATATCCATCGTCTCGCGCGCCTTCCGGGCCTGCTTTTCCGGCGGCAGGGACTTGATCGTCCGCATGTTGTGCAGCCGGTCGGCAAGCTTGACGAGGATCACGCGCATGTCCTTCGACATGGCCATGAAAAGCTTGCGGAAGTTTTCGGACTGCTTGGTTTCGGTCGAGGAAAGCTGGAGATTGGTCAGCTTGGTGACGCCATCGACCAGTTCCGCGATCTCTTCGCCGAACTGGGCGGCAATCTCGGAATAGGTGGACTTGGTATCCTCGATGGTGTCGTGCAGAAGGGCGGTGATGATCGTCGCATCATCCAGCCGCTGTTCGGTCAGGATCGCGGCGACGGCGACAGGATGGGTGAAGTAATCCTCGCCCGAACGCCGCTTCTGGCCGTCATGCATCCGGCGCCCGTAGTCATAGGCGCGCCGGATACGGTCTTCATTGGTTCTTGGGTTGTAGTTGCGGACCAGCGCGATGAGATCTTCGACGTCAATCATCGCAGCCTGCGCAGTCCGGTGTTCAGCCCTGACCCTGTGCTTCCATCAGCTGGCGCAGCAGGCGTTCCTCGTCCATGTCGTCCTGAGCCGGACGATCCACTTCGGCACCCATGAGAAGCGCCATCGCGTCATCCTCGGCCTCGTCGACCTCGATCTGGGTCTGGTGGCTTTCGATCATGCGCTCGCGCAGGTCGCCCGCAGCTTGGGTTTCGTCCGCGATCTCGCGGAGCGAGACGACAGGGTTCTTGTCGTTGTCGCGGTCGATCGTCAGCGGCGAGCCTGCCGTGATTTCGCGGGCGCGATGCGCGGCGAGCATCACCAGCTCGAACCGGTTCGGAACCTTGTCAACGCAGTCTTCAACCGTCACGCGGGCCATGAACAAACTCCAATAGGTCGGGAGATGTGGAGAACGCTATTTAGGCGCTCACCTTTCCCTTGACAAGCGCCGATTCCCGCTCAGCACGGGCAAATTGCCGCTTTGTCGGCTTCAGGCAGGGCCGCGAGCATGTCGCGGACGCTGAAGCCGGTGACCGGATGACGCCAGTCCGGCGCAATGTCCGCCAATGGAATCAGCACGAAGGCGCGGTCTTGAAGGCGCGGATGCGGCAGGATCAGGACCGGCGGCGCCTCTGCCCCCTGCCGTTCCGGCGGCAACCCCATCCAGGCCTTCTGGAAGGACGGGTCGGGCAGAACCATGTCGGCCACGGCGATCAGGTCAAGGTCGAGCGTGCGCGCGCCCCAGCGGGTTTCGCGGCGGCGGTCGGCGTCGGCCTCGATGGCGTGAAGCCCGGCCAGGATATCGGCCGGGGCCAGATCGGTGGCGATCACACAGGCGGCATTCACGAAGTCCGGACCCGATCCGGGCGGATAAGCCGGGGTCTGGAAGAACCTTGAAACGGAAACGATTCTCCCCAACGCTTCGCCAATGGCCGCAAGGGCGGCAGAGACGGTTCGGTAAGGTTCGCCATACCTTGACGGAAGGTTGGCGCCTGCCGATATGATGGCCGTGCTATGCTTTTGTACAGTTGGCTCAGCTTGTGCCAAAATGGCTATTCCTATAGGTTCCGGTGCTGACCGTCTTAGCCCAGTTTGACCACTCGAACGACCAAGGGTTCAAGGCGGGATTTTTCGAAGGGAACAATTGATGTTCTACAAGGACGAACGGCTTGCGCTGTTCATTGACGGGTCAAACCTCTATGCCGCTGCCAAGGCATTGGGGTTCGACATTGACTACAAGCTCCTCCGGCAGGAGTTCGAACGCCGCGGCAAGTTGCTGCGTGCCTTCTACTACACTGCGCTTCTGGAAAATGACGAGTACTCCCCGATCCGGCCGCTGGTGGACTGGCTCCACTACAACGGCTTCTCGATGGTGACCAAACCGGCCAAGGAATATACCGACAGCCAGGGTCGCCGGAAGGTCAAGGGCAACATGGATATCGAGCTGACCGTCGATGCCATGGAGCTTGCGCCGCGCGTGGATCACATCGTCCTCTTTTCGGGCGATGGCGACTTCAAGCCGCTGGTCGAAAGCCTTCAGCGTCAAGGTGTCAGGGTTTCGGTCGTGTCGACGATCCGTTCCCAGCCGCCGATGATCGCGGACGAACTTCGCCGCCAGGCCGATAACTTCATCGAACTGGATGCCCTGCGCGACGTGATCGGCCGCCCCCCGCGCGAGCCGCGCTTCGACCGTGAGGAAGAGGCCGCGAGCGGTCACTGAGCCGGGCGTCCCGGTTTCGGCAGTCTCCGCCGGTTGTCCCCGGCGGAGGTGTCGCCTATTGTCCGCCGCGCGAACCGACTGGACAAAGCCATGCGCCCTGCTCTTACCCTCTACCTTGCCGCGCCGCGCGGTTTCTGCGCCGGTGTCGACCGGGCTATCAAGATCGTCGAACTTGCGCTCGAGAAATGGGGCGCGCCGGTCTATGTCCGCCACGAGATCGTGCATAACCGCTTCGTCGTCGACGGGTTGCGCGCCAAGGGCGCCGTCTTCGTCGAGGAACTGGACGACTGCCCGCCCGACCGACCGGTGATCTTTTCCGCCCACGGTGTGCCGAAGGCGGTTCCCGCCGAGGCTGAGCGGCGGCAGATGGTCTATGTCGACGCCACCTGTCCCCTCGTCTCCAAGGTCCATATCGAGGCCGAACGCCATTTCGAGAACGGCTTGCAGATGGTGATGATCGGCCACGCCGGCCACCCGGAGACGCTCGGCACCATGGGCCAACTGCCCGAAGGCGAGGTGCTTCTGGTTGAAACCGTCGCCGATGTCGAGGGGATTGCTCCGCGCGATCCCGGCAAGCTCGCCTTCATCACCCAGACCACGCTGTCGGTCGATGACACCGCCGAAATCGTCGCGGCCTTGCGGGCACGCTTCCCGGCGATCATCGGCCCCCACAAGGAAGACATCTGCTACGCGACCACCAACCGGCAGGAGGCGGTGAAGTCGATCGCACATTTGATCGACGCGCTTCTGGTGATCGGCGCGCCGAATTCCTCGAACTCCAAGCGGCTGGTCGAGGTCGGGCGCGCGGCGGGCTGCGGCTATGCCCAGCTGGTCCAGCGCGCCACCGACATCGACTGGCGCGCGCTGGACGGCATCCGCGCCGTCGGCGTGACGGCGGGCGCCTCGGCCCCGGAAGTTCTGGTGAACGAGGTCATCGACGCCTTCCACGCCCGCCATGACCTGACCGTCGAACTGGTGGAGACGGCAAAGGAACGGGTTGAATTCAAGGTCCCCCGCGTCCTCCGCGAACCGGCATGAGCGTCGACCGCCGCACCATCGACGCCTATGAGGCCAACGCGGCGGCCTATGCCAAACGCTTCCGGGTGGTCCGCCTGACCCGCCCCTTGAAAGCCTTCATCGAGGCCCTGCCCGCAGGCGCCCGCGTCCTTGACCTCGGTTGCGGTCCGGGCGACGCCTCGGCCCATATGCGCGCCGCTGGCCTTCACCCCGATCCGGTCGATGCCTCGCCCGCGATGGTGGCGCTGGCAAACGACCGGCACCGGATCGGCGCCCGGCTTGGCACTTTCGACGATCTGGACGCGGTGGCCGCCTATGACGGCGTCTGGGCCAATTTCTCGCTCCTCCATGCGCCCCGCGACGACCTGCCGCGCCATCTGGCCACGATCCGCAGGGCGCTGAAACCTTCAGGGCTTCTCCACATCGCGATGAAGACCGGCGCAGGTGAGGTCCGTGACCGCCTCGGCCGCAGCTATACCTATGTCGCCCGCCACGAACTGGCGGACCTGATTGCTGCCGCAGGCTTCACCATCATCGCCGCCGCCAATGGCCGCGAGCGTGGCCTTGCCGGCACCCTCGATCCCTTCGTGATCCTCCGCGCCAGCGCCAACCGTTGACCGCAGACGCCGCCCGCCCTAGACCGGCTGGACCCTCACCGGAGCCACCATGCCCGACCTTTTCGCCTATACCGACGGAGCCTGCTCCGGCAATCCCGGCCCCGGTGGCTGGGGTGCCCTGATGATCGCGCGCGAGGGCGAGGAGGTCGTCAAGACCCGCGAACTCAAGGGCGGCGAGGCCGACACCACCAACAACCGCATGGAACTTCTGGCCGCGATCTCGGCGCTTGAGGCGCTCGCCCGCGCTTCCGCCATCACCGTCATCACCGACAGCGCCTATGTGAAGAACGGCGTCAGCCAGTGGATTCACGGCTGGAAGCGGAACGGCTGGAAGACGGCCGACAAGAAGCCGGTGAAGAACGTCGACCTCTGGCAGCGCCTTGATGAGGCGCAGGCCCGCCACCGGGTGCGCTGGGAATGGATCAAGGGCCATGCCGGCCACCCCGAAAACGAACGCGCCGATGAGCTGGCGCGCGCCGGGATGGCGCCCTTCAAGCCGAAGAAGGCCAGACCCGATGACGCTGCCTGAGGTTCTCGACTACGCCTCGGTCTTCGTCTTCGCGCTCACCGGGGCGTTTGCTGCCAGCCGGGCGCAACTCGACATCGTCGGCTTTTCCTTCCTCGCCTGCCTGACGGCGGTCGGCGGCGGCACGCTCCGCGACGTGCTTCTCGACCGCAACCCGGTGTTCTGGATCGAACGCCCGTCCTTCATCGGGGTCGCCGTCGCGGCGGCGGTGCTGGTCTTCTTCACCGCCCATCTCTTCGAAAGCCGCCTCCGTGTCCTGACCTGGCTCGACGCTCTGGCGCTGTCGGTCGCGGTCCCCGCCGGGGTCGGCGTGGCGCTCGGCCTTGGCCAGCACTGGCCGGTCGTGATCTTCATGGGCGTGGCGACCGGCTGCTTCGGCGGCCTCATGCGCGATGTCGTCTGCAACGAGGTGCCGCTCGTCCTGAAACAGGGGGAGCTTTACGTCACCGCCGCCTTCGCCGGGGCCAGCGCCGGGCTTCTCGCCCTGCCGGTGCTGCCTTCTGGCGTTGCGCTTCTTGTCTGCGCCGCAGTGACCTTCACGCTCCGCGCCGGAAGCCTGCTCTTCGGCTGGCAACTGCCGGTCTACAGATCGCGCCCGCCGCGTCGCTAGACGGAGCCTGTCCGGCAAAAGTGGAAACCGGTTTTGCCGAAAGACAGGCGAGAAGAGGGGAACTAGCGCCGGCCCGGTCCATACTTCTCCCAAAGCCAGATCAGTGCCACGGCGCCAAGAATTGCGCCGACGAACCCAGCGGCCATCCCGGCGAGCGACAAAAGGAAGCGCAGCGCAAGCCCGCCGACCAGTGCTCCGAAGATGCCGATGGAGATGGTGGTGACAAGGTCGGTCTGGACATTCATCAGCCGCGTGGCGATCAGCCCCGCCGCCGCGCCGATGATGATGAGGGCAAGAATCGCCATCCGGTCCTCCGCACGCCGCTCTGGCGCCTCAGACCAGCCTCGCCGGAAGCGTGAGGCCGCGCAAGACCTCGGATGCCGGCATCGGCCGCTTGCCCTCGCGCTGCGCCTCGGTGATCTCGACCGCGCCTGTACCGCAGGCCACAGTGAAACCGGCCAGCACCGCCCCCGGCGCGCCCTCGCCCGCCGCCAGCCGTGACCGCAAAAGCTTCACCCGCTCGCCGCCGATCTCCGTCCAGGCGCCGGGAAAAGCCGACAGGCCACGGATCAGCCGGTCAACCTCGGGCGCCGGGCGGGTCCAGTCGATCCGCGCCTCGGCCTTGTCGATCTTGGCGGCATAGGTTACGCCCGTCTCGGGCTGCGGCACCGGGACGAGGTCGCCCAGCCGGTCAAGCGCCGCAAGGATCGCCTGTGCGCCGACCTCCGACAGCCGGTCATGCAGCTCTGCCGTCGTCTCCTCCGGCCCGATCGCCAGCCGCTCGGTCAAAAGCATCGGCCCGGTATCGAGCCCCGCCTCCATCTGCATGATGCAGACGCCGGTTTCCGAATCCCCCGCCATCACCGCCCGATGGATCGGCGCCGCCCCGCGCCAGCGCGGCAGGAGAGAGGCATGGATGTTGAGGCAGCCCTTTGCCGGCGCATCGAGCACCGGCTGCGGCAGGATCAGCCCGTGGGCCACCACCACCGCGACATCGGCACCAAGTGCGGCGAATTCCGCCTGCGCCTCCGCGCCCCTGAGGCTCACCGGATGCCGCACCGGCAGGCCCAGCGCTTCGGCCCGCGCCTGAACCGGCGAAGGCCGGTCCTTCTTGCCGCGCCCGGCGGGCCGGGGCGGCTGGGTATAGACGCAGATAACCTCATGCGCAGCAACCAGCGCCTCCAGCGCCGGCACCGAAAACTCCGGCGTCCCCATGAAGATGATGCGCATCCCTTCCCCCTTCTTCGTTGCGCAAATACCCTGCAGGGGGTCCGGGGGATGCAAAATCCCCCGGTCGCGCTATCCGTTCCGCGCCAGCTTCGCCGCTTTCGCCACCAGCATCTTGCGCCTGAGGGGCGACAGGCGGTCGACATAGACCTTGCCGTTCAGATGATCGATCTGGTGCTGCGCGCTCGTCGCCCAGAGGCCGACGAAATCGCGCTCCTCGATCTCGCCCGACTCATTCAGGAACTTGACCGTCACCGCGCGCGGCCGCTCGATGATGGCCGACACGCCCGGCAGGTTCGGGCTCGCTTCCTCATGCCGGCGCATCTGCACCGAGGCATGAAGCACCTCCGGGTTCGCCATCCTGACCGCCTGCCCGCGCTTGTCGGAACAATCGACGACGGCAAGCCTGAGCATGATGCCGATCTGCGGCGCGGCAAGGCCGACGCCCGGCATCGCGTCCATCGTCTCGACCATGTCGTCCCAGATCATGCGGACGGTTTCCGTCACCTGCCCCACCGGCTCGGCAGCAGTCCGAAGCCGCTTGTCGGGATAGGGAACGAAGGTCCGGACGGTCACAGCCGCGCCCGCTCGCGCTTCAGCTTTTCCATCTTCCGGGTGATTAGCTGGCGCTTCAGGGGCGTCAGATAATCGATGAAAAGCTTGCCATTCAGATGGTCGATCTCATGCTGGACGCAGGTCGCCCACAGATCGGTGAAATGTTCCTCCGCCTCACGCCCGTCAAGTCCGAGCCAGCGCACCCTGACCTCAGCCGGCCGCGACACATCGGCATACTGGTCGGGGATCGACAGGCAGCCTTCCTCATAGGTGTTGAGGGTCTCCGAGGTCCATGTGATCTCGGGGTTCATCAGCACCATCGGGCGGGGCGTGGCTTCCGGGTCCTTCACGCAATCCATCACAAGGATGCGCTTCATCAGCCCGACCTGCGGCCCGGCAAGGCCGACTCCGGGCGCGTCATACATCGTCTCAAGCATCTCGGCGGCGGCAAGGCGCAATTCCTCCGTGACCTCGGTCACGGGATCGCAGCGCTTCTTCAGGCGCGGGTCGGGATGGATCAGGATCGGGCGTGTCGTCATGCGCGTGATTTAGGCGAAGGTCCGCGCGCGCGCAATGGGGCCGCGGCCCCTTGCGCCTGCTGCTGTCGTGGCTAGTCTCTGCCCCGCAAACTGGAGAGATGTGATGAGTTTCGACGACCAGATCGACTTTCGTGGCCAGCATTCCAACAAGTGGGACATGATGGAGCCGACCTTCGGCGTATCGGCGAAAGACGGCCTTGCCATGTGGGTCGCCGACATGGATTTCCGCCCGCCGGAAGCGATGATCGACCGCGTCCGCGCTATCGCCGACAAGGGGCTTTTCACCTATTTCGGCGACCGTGGGGAATATGACGCCTCCATCATCTGGTGGATGAAGAACCGTCACGGCTGGGACGTCCGGGCGGAAGAAATCCTCATCACCCACGGCATCGTCAATGCCGTGTCGATGTGCCTTGAGACCTATTCGAAGCCCGGTGAGGGCGTCGTCGTCTTCACCCCCGTCTATCACGCCTTCGCCCGCGTCATCCGCGCCAATGACCGACAGGTCGTCGAATGCCCGCTCGCGGTCCGGGACGGCGTCTACCAGATGGATTTCGACGCCTGGGATGCGCAGATGACCGGCAAGGAACGCATCGCCATCCTCTGTTCGCCGCACAACCCCGGCGGCCGCGTGTGGACCCGCGCCGAGTTGCAGGGCATGGCCGATTTCGCCAAGCGGCACGACCTGATCCTGATTTCCGACGAGATCCACCACGATCTGGTCTTCCCCGGCCAGAAGCACATCGCCATGCCGCTGGTCGATCCTTCCATTTCCGACCGGCTGGTGGTGCTGGCCTCGACCTCCAAGACCTTCAACGTCGCCGGGATGCACTGCGGCAACGTCATCATCGCCGACGAGGGCCTTCGGAAGCGCCTCGCCTTCCGGCTCGAACAACTCGCCATCTCTCCGAATTCCATGTCGATGCACATGACCCCGGCGCTCTATTCGCCCGAGGGTGCGGCCTGGGTCGACGGGCTGAACCGCTATCTCGACGCCAATCACCGCACGTTCCTGAAAGGCGTCGACAGTATTCCCGGCGTGAAGATGCAGCCGATGGAAGGCACCTATCTTGCCTGGGTCGATTTTTCGGGCACCGGAATGACGGCGGATGAAATCACCGAAAGGGTGGCGAAAGGCGCCAAGATCGCCGCCAGCCCCGGCCCCGGCTTCGGCAAGGGCGGGGAAAGCTACCTTCGCTTCAACATTGCGCTGCCCCATGCCCGGATCGAAGACGCGGTCGGGCGGCTGAAGCGGGCTTTTTCCGACCTGCAATGAACTGGCTTGGGCGATTCATCCGGGCGTTCATCCTTCTGGGCGCCCTGATGCTGGGGCTTTTGGCGCTTTACCAATACCGCCTGCCGCCCGCGCCGCCCCTGCCACTACCGCCCATTTCGGGCCAGATCGACCGCATCCTTGTCGAAAAATCCGCCCGCCGCCTGACCGTCTACCGCGACGGCGAGGCGCTTCGGACCTACCGCGTGGCGCTTGGGTTTTCGCCCGTGGGCGACAAGGTCCGGCAGGGCGACGGCAAGACGCCTGAGGGCCTCTTCCGCATCAACCGGCGCAATGCGGCCAGTGCCTTTCACCTCTCGCTCGGGATCGACTATCCACAAAAGGCCCATGTGATCCGCGCCCGTTCCGGCGGCTATTCGCCGGGCGGCGACATATTCATCCACGGCCAGCCGAACTCCTTTGCGGGCAAGCCGACGCTCAGGCGCGACTGGACCGCCGGCTGCATCGCTGTTTCCGATAGCGAGATCGAGGAGCTTTGGCGCATCACGCCAATGGGAACCGTGGTCGAGATCCGGGCCTAGTCGCGCGGCAGATAGCCCGCCGGCGCATCGTCGTCGCGCACGTAGTCCAGGGGCGGGCGGTCCATCGTCAGCGTCGACCGCTTCATCGTGCAGATCAGCTCGCCATTCTCCACATCCGCCGCGATGATGAGCGAGTTGTATAGATGCTTTGGCCCGTCATAGATGTCGACCATCCCTCGGATCGCCAGCACCTGATCGGCGTCGAGCGAAAAGCCCGTCTCCCAGAAGCGCAGGATGGCATAAACCTCATCCCCCGCATGGACGCAGAGCCGCGACCGGCGTCTGAGATCGCGTTTCCGGGCCTCTTCCAATCCGGCCCGCACGGCTTCCGGCAAAAAATCCGTCATGACACCCTTCCCCCGGCAATCAGCATGAGCCGCTTTGAATAAATTGCAAGAAATCGGTTTGGTTCCGGCGCTAACACCGAAGTGGGCACCGGGAACAGCGTCCGCGCGAAGCACGCAAGGAGACAATAGCTAGCACACACGCCGGATCAGGCCGTCTTGGGGAACAGTTGGATTTTCACTCAACTCGATCCAGGCGACAATCGACCGCTGGGATCAGGGGGTGGAGCCGTAATGTTCCACAACCGCCGCGAGGTCTTCGGGCGGAGTGCGCGAGGGCAGGAAGGCGCAGGCATTGGGGATGTGCTGGAAGATCGAGCCATCCGAGAAGAAGGAAGTGTTGGTGACGAAAACGATCTTCGCATCGGGGCGCCGGTAGGCGGCATAGTCGGCCACCGCAATGGCGCTGCCGCCCGACAGGATCAGGTCAAGGACGATGACATCGACCTCGTCCTTCTCGATATGGGTGACTGCGGCCTCCTGCGACTGGACCAGCGTGACCTCCGCCGAAAACCGTTCGACATGCCGCTTCCAGAGCCAGCCCAGGTTGGGGTCGCTTTCGACGATCAGTACCCGCATCGCCCCTCCTGCGCGCCGGTGGCGGTACCGACGTGCTCCGTTCAGTCCTGTTAGAGAATCGTGAACAATGCTTAAACAAATCTTAATTCTTCCCAAGAGAAATCCAGTCTTGCGGGGTTGCCCGCCCGTCCCGCGCTGCTAGGCTCGCAACAAACGGCAAGGAGTTCCGCATGTCCCGCCTGCTTCCCGCCCTCATTCTCGCACTTGCCCCGCAGGCCCTTTCCGCCCAGTGCGGCGGCGGTTTCGGGGAATTCGTGCAGGGGCTATCGTCTGAGGCTGCCCGGCGCGGCTTTGACGCGGGCCTCGCGAACGAATTCTTCGCCGGCGTCCGTCAGGACCAGAAGGTGCTCCGCGCGGATCGGTCGCAAGGCGTCTTCAAGAAGAACTTCATCGAGTTTTCCCGCAGCGTCATCAGCCCGAATCGGGTCCAGAACGGCGCGCGGAACGCCAAGAAATATGCCTCCGTCCTCAGGCGTGCGCAGGCGGATTACGGCGTTTCGCCCGGTGTCCTTCTGGCCTTCTGGGCGCTGGAGACGGATTACGGCGCGGTGCAGGGCGATTTCAACACGCTGAACGCGCTCGTCACCCTCGCCCATGACTGCCGCCGGCCCGAGCTTTTCCGGCCGCAGATCTTTTCCGCGCTCGAGCTTTACCAGCGCGGCGATTTCGACCCGCGCCGCACCACCGGGGCCTGGGCGGGCGAGATCGGCCAGGTGCAGATGCTGCCCGACGACATTCTGCGCAATGGTGTCGATGGCGACGGCGACGGCCATGTCACGCTCAAGACCTCATCGGCGGACGCGCTGATGACCGGCGCAAAGATGCTGAGCGAGCTTGGCTGGCGGCGGAATGAGCCGTGGTTGCAGGAAATCTCCGTGCCCGCCGACCTCGACTGGTTAGAGACGGGGTTGAACCACGAACGCCCGACCGGGCAATGGGCGGCGATGGGGGTGAAGGGCAAGTCGGCGCCCTTGGCGCAGGGGCGCGGCGCGATCCTTTTGCCGATGGGGCGAAAGGGGCCGGCCTTCATGGCCTACCCGAATTTCCGCGTCTATTTCAATTGGAACAAGAGCTTCGTCTACGTCACCACCGCCGCCTATTTCGCCACAAGGCTCGAAGGTGCGCCGGCCTATGATGCGGGGAACCCCGAGGCGGGTCTGTCGGACGGCGACATGCGGTCGTTGCAGAAGAAGCTTTCCGCGCGGGGCTACGATGTGGGCGCCATCGACGGCATCCTGGGCGAAAAGACCCGCGAGGCGGTGCAGAAGGAACAGGCGCGGCTCGGGCTTCCGGCGGATGCCTGGCCGACGCGCGCCCTGCTCGGCCAGCTCTGACCCCTGCCCTCAGCAGCCGAGCGAGAAGAAGGCCGCGACCTCACCCGCCTTGCAGGTCTTGGAAATCTTCGGCGTTTCCGCCTGCATGCCAGCAGCAGCGAGAAGAAGGAAGACGGTGGCGATCGAGACGACTTCGCGCATGGGCGTGAACCTTTCTGGTTTGTTCACGGCCTGTTCTAGTGATTCACCATTAATGCGCGGTTAGCGCGGCGGCCTCCGTCACGCCACCAGCGCTTCAGCCCGTTTCAGATCGACGCTGACCAACTGGCTCACGCCCTGTTCCTGCATGGTCACGCCGAAAAGCCGGTCCATCCGGCTCATCGTGACGGCATGGTGGGTGATGATGAGGAAGCGTGTTTCGGTGCGCCGGGTCATCTCGTCGAGAAGGTCGCAGAACCGGGTGACGTTGGCATCGTCCAGGGGCGCGTCGACCTCGTCCAGCACGCAGATCGGCGCGGGGTTGGCGAGGAAGACCGCGAAGATCAGGGCCAGCGCCGTCAGGGTCTGCTCGCCGCCAGAGAGAAGCGACAGCGTGGCCAGTTTCTTGCCCGGCGGCTGGCACATGATCTCAAGCCCTGCCTCAAGCGGGTCATCGCTTTCGACCAGCACCAGATTGGCCTCGCCGCCGCCGAAAAGATGGGTGAAGAGCAGGCGGAAATTGGCGTTCACCTGCTCGAAGGCGGTCAGAAGCCTCTCGCGCCCCTCGCGGTTCAGCCCGGCGATGCCGGAGCGCAGCTTCTTGACCGCCTCCTCAAGATCGGATTTTTCCGAAACCAGCGTGTCATGTTCGGCCTGAACCTCTTTCGCATCCTCTGCGGCGCGCAGGTTCACCGCCCCCAGCGCATCGCGTTGACGGCGCAGGCGGTGGACATCGGCATCCAGCGCCTCTGCCGTTGGCATGTTTTCGGGGCCGGCAGCAAGGCTTTCCAGAAGCCCAGCAGGATCAAGCTCCGTCTCCTCGCGGATGCGCCCGGCGGCATGGGCGACGGTTTCGCGGGCGGCATCGGCCCGCGCCTCGGCCCGCGCCCGCGCCTCACGCGCCTCAGAGGCCGCGCGCTCGCTGGCACGCTCCAGATCGGTTGCGTCACGCAGCGCGGTTTCCGCCTCGGCCAGACGGTCGGCGGCGGCGCGGCGGCGATCCTCGGCGGCGTCGATGGCATCACCAAGTTCGGCACGCTTGGCGGCGATCTCGGCGGGGGCAGAGGACGCCTCCTTCAGTTCCGCTTCTGTCGCGGATTTGCGATCCGCCAGTTCGGCGCTGCGCTTTTCCGCCGTCTCCAGCCGGTGACGCCAGCCGGAAACTTCCTTGGTGATCTCCTGCCGCCGCCGCACCCGCGCCTCGCCTTCGCGGCGGATCTCGTCATGGCCGGAGCGCTTGGCGAGCATGGTCATCCGCGCCGCCTCGACCGTCAGCTTCACATCCTCGACCTCGGCCCGCGCGGCCTCAAGATCGGGCAAGGCCGCAACCCCGGCCTCGGCTTCCTTCAGCCGGGCGCGGGCTGCCATCGCCTCTTCCTCATGCCGGGACACGGCAAGACGGGCGCTTTCCAGCTTGCCACCGGTGATCGACCGATCCGCCTCGGCCCGCGACAGGGCGCGCGAGGCTTCGGCCATGCGCCGGTCGGCCTCGCGCCGCGCATCGCGCGCACTGCGGTCGGCCTCCGACGCATCAGCCAGCCGCCGCGTCAGATGCTCATGCGCCCGACGCGCGCCCTCGGCACGGCCGTTGGCCTCTTCGAGATCGCGCTTGAGATCGGTCAGGCGGTTCAGTTGCTGGAGCCTCAGCGCGGCGGCGGTCGGCGCATCCTCGGCCCCGGCACGGAACCCGTCCCAGCGCCAGAGATCGCCATCGACCGACACCAGCCGCTGGCCAGGCTTCAGCAATTGTTGCAACCGCGCGCCATCGGCCTTGGCCACGAGGCCGATCTGGCCGATCCGCCGCGCCAGCACCGCAGGCACATTGACGAAGGTCGAAAGCGCCTGGACCCCTTCCGGCAGGCCTTGCGCCTGCGGGTAACCGGGCAGCACCGCCCAGCCCGAGGCCGCGTCCGCCGCCACCTCGGGCGCGCGAAGATCGTCGGCCAGCGCCGCGCCCAGCGCCTTCTCGTAGCCCTTCTTCACCTCGACCCGGTCGAGCAATTGCTTGCCCGCCGTCGCCTCGCGCTCCACCAGGCGCAACAGCGCCGTCGCCTCGGCCTTGAGCGCGCCCCATTCGCCTTCCGCCGAAGACAGAGCCGCCCGCGCCTCGGATTCCCGCGCCTGCGCGTCGCTCCGTGCCTCATCGGCGGCAGCCAGGGCCGCTTCGGCGTTTTCGGCAGCGCTCACCGCCTCTTCCTGGGCCTCCTCCGCCGCCGTCTGGCTGGCCGCAGCCTGCGCCAGCGCAATCTCGGCTTCGACAGCGGCATTGCGGGCACGGCCCGCCTCGGCATCGGATTTCTCCAGCGTGGAGCGGCTGTCGGCCAGAAGCCGATGCGCCGACTGGTGCCGGGCCGAAAGGCGCGCGACATCCTCGGTCAGTTCGGAATGCGCGGTTTCCCGGTCCGACAGCACCCGAGCCGCGTCCTGCGCCGCCTCAAGTGCTGCGGAAAGGCGATCGTCATGCCCTTCCGCCGCTTTCAGGATCTGCGCCTGCTCCCATTCCAGCCGCTCGATGGTCTCGCCGGCATCGCGGTTCAGCCCCGCCTCGCGCTCCATGTCGCGGGCAAGCTGGCCGATGCGGCCATTCAGCGTCTCGATGGTCTGAAGCGCGCGGTCCTCCTGATCCTTCAGCGCGTCGCGCTGGACTTGCAGGCGCTGCAGGATCGCCGCCGCAATCGCCTCTTCCTCGCGGAGCGGCGGCAGGTCGTCCTCGCGGTCGGCGCGGGCGCGGGCGGATTGCCGCGCGGCGGCCTCGGCCTGCCCGGCAAGGCGGGTGCGTTCGGTCAGGTCGGCCCCCGCGGCGGCGGCGGCAAGATCAGCCTCGCGCCAGCGGCGGTAAAGGAGCATCCCTTCGGACCGCCTGAGTTCCTCGCCGATCTCGCGGTAGCGCGCCGCCTGCCGGGCCTGCCGGGCCAGTTGCGCAAGCTGCTGGGCAAGCTGTTCGACGACATCCTCGATGCGGGCGAGGTTCTGTTCGGTCCCGGAGAGCTTCAGCTCAGCCTCGTGCCGGCGCTGGTAAAGGCCCGAAATCCCCGCCGCCTCTTCCAGAATCCGGCGGCGGTTCTTCGGCTTGGCGTTGATAAGCTCGGCGATCTGCCCCTGCCGGACCAGCGCCGGCGAATGCGAACCGGTGGAGGCATCGGCGAAAAGCATCTGCACGTCGCGGGCGCGCACGTCCTTCGCGTTAGCCTTGTAGGCCGATCCGGCGTCGCGGGTGATGCGGCGCACGATCTCGAGCGCGTCCTGATCGTTGAAGCCCGAAGGCGCCAGACGTTCGGTATTGTCGATGGTCAGCGCGACTTCGGCGAAGTTCCGCGCCGGGCGGCTGGCTGCACCGGCGAAGATCACATCCTCCATCCCGTCGCCGCGCATCGCGGTCGGGCGGTTTTCGCCCATCACCCAGCGCAGCGCTTCAAGAAGGTTCGACTTGCCGCAGCCGTTTGGCCCCACGACGCCCGTCAGCCCCTCATGGATGATGAGATCCGTGGGGTCCACGAAGCTTTTGAAGCCGTTGAGACGCAGGCGGGAGAAACGCAGCAAGGGACCGCTCGATGATTCCAGAAGGTTGCCAATCGTCGGCGCGACGGCGGCTTCTGTCAACCGATCCACACCGTATATGGCATGATCCCGCTAGTTATCCCCAAGATATCGGCATCTGTCGCGCTTGACCCTGCGACCAAAGCGGCGCCAAATCGGCACGTCACGGCGGGAGGCGGCGATGGACGGCGGAACGGGAAGGTGCCTTTGCGGCGCGGTCAGGTACAGCTTTCACGGCGCGCCCAACTGGTCGGCGCATTGCCATTGCGAAACCTGCCGCCGCGCGACCTCTGCCCCGATGGTCAGCTTCTTCGCGGTCAGCCACGACCGGATCACCTGGTCCGGCATCGCCCCGCAGCTTTACGAATCCTCCCCCGGCATCTTCCGCAGCTTCTGCCCGCGCTGCGGCTCCCCCCTCACCTATCAAAGCGACATCCGCACGGGGGAGATCGACCTCTACGCCATGACGCTCGATGATCCTTCTGCCTTCGCGCCAGACCTCCACGTCTTCTGGAACGAACGGCTGCCATGGCTGCATGTCGCCGACGACCTACCCAAGCACGAGGCGGCGCGGCAGATGGACCCTGCCGAGGATTTCGGCCCCGTCCTCAGCCTGATCCGCGACGCCTTCGCCTTCATGGTGGGGCTGATCGACCCGCCAAGCTCCATGCACCGGTTGACCGAGGCGGCACTGTCGGAGGCCGCGCGCGACAGCGAGGTCTGGGTGCGCGAAAAAGCGGGCGCGCCCATCGCTTGCGTTGTGCTGACGCCGCGCGCGGATGACCTCTACCTCGGCAAGCTCGCCGTCGTCCAAAGCCACCGCAGGCAAGGCCTCGCCCGCCAGATGGTCGATCTTGCGCTTGGCCGGGCCAAGACGCTTGGCAAGCCGGCGGTCACGCTGCAAACCCGGATCGAGCTGACGGAGAACCAGGCCGCCTTCGAAGCGATGGGTTTCTTGAGAACCGGCGAGACCGCACATGAAGGCTACAGCCGCCCGACCACCGTCAATTACCGCCGCGAGGTCGGCTGACCTCAGGCCCGGCCCGCGGTCGAAGACAGAAGGATCGGATCGACCCCGAGCGTTCCAAGCGCGCGGGTCCACTTCATCTCATCCTGTCCGGAAAACACGAGGTCCGGCGCGGCATCGCAGGTCAGCCAGCCATTGCCGAGGATCTCGTCCTCAAGCTGCCCCGGCCCCCAGCCGGCATAGCCGAGCGCCAGGATCGACGATTGCGGCCCGTCGCCGCGCGCAATTGCCTGCAGCACGTCAAGCGTGGCGGTCATGCCGAAACGGTCGTCGACATGCAGGGTTGACCCCTCGCCATCGTAGTCGGCGGAATGGAGCACAAAGCCCCGCACCTGCTCGACCGGGCCACCGAAATGCACCGGGATGTCGCGAACCGGGTCGTGCGACGCAGGAATGTTAAGCTGTTTCAACAGCTTGCCAAAAGTCAGGCCGGGCGCCAGCTTGTTCACGATCAGCCCCATGGCGCCGTCATCGGAATGGGCGCACATGAAGATCACGCTATGTTCGAAGCGCGGATCGCCCATGCCGGGCATGGCGATGAGGAGCTTGCCACTGAGGTTCATAATCGGGGCCTCCGATACAAGGATCGCGTTCCGGCGGTCACGTTTCAAGCCGCGATATGCAGGTCGGCAGAGGAAACTCTTTGTGATGTTGCCTTTTGGTGCTTTCTTTCGGCGGTCCGTTGCCCAATTTTCACGCCATGAAGCACAAGCTCCGCTCATTCATCGCAGCCGCCGCCGGTTTGGGCCTGCCCCTCGCGCCCGCCTTCGCCGAAACCACGCCGGTTCCGGTCGTCAAGGCAGAGCTGATCGACGGCTGGCGGACCGCCTCCGGCAGCGAAATGGTCGCGATGCGTCTTGTCCTTGCGCCGGGCTGGAAGACCTACTGGCGTGCACCGGGTGAGGCGGGCATACCGCCGCGGTTCGACTGGTCAGGCTCGACGAACCTCGCCGCCGTCACCTTCCACTGGCCGAAACCCGTGATGTTCGACCTTAGCGGGATGCGCACCTTCGGCTACCAGGAATCCCTCGTCCTGCCGATCGAGATCACCGCGCAGGACCCCGGCGCGCCGATCCAGCTCAAGGCAGCCGTCGAAATTGGAGTATGCGACAACATCTGCGTTCCGATGTCGCTGAGCCTGACGGGCAGGATCGTCCCTGGAGGCGCGGCGGTTCCTGAAATCCAAAGCGCGCTCGACAACCAGCCTGAAGCGGCGCGGGCGGCGGGCCTAAGCGCCGCAGAATGCGAAGCCGAGCCGATCAGCGACGGGATGCGCCTGACCGCCCGCCTTACCCTGCCACCGGTCGGACCTGAGGAGGTTGCAGTTCTCGAACTCGCCGATCAGAGCGTCTGGGTGTCTCTGGCGGAAACCTCGCGGAACGGCGGCGAACTCAGCGCTACGGCAGACCTCGTTCCCGCTTCGGCGCAACCTTTCGCGGTCGATGGCAAGGATATCCGGATCACCGTGTTCGGCGGCACCGGCCGCGCGGTCGAGCTTCAGGGCTGCGCCGGCTGAGCGCGGCGCAGATAGCCGCGTCCGATCAGCCAGAAGATCGCGCACACCAACGCTTCGCCCGCGAGGAAGTAACCGAAGGCCGGCAGAAGCGCCGCCCCCTGCCAGATCGCCACGCCGAGCGTTGCCGCGAAGATGCCGACCATCGCCAGGGCGCAGGCCAAGACAAGCCGGGCCATGTGCGGTGCACGCCGGGCGCGGCGGTAGGCCCGCAGGCGCTGGCCGAAATCATGCTGGATGATGATCATTGCCGGCACCACCAGAAGGACCAGCACCATGCCCACCCCAAGGCCGTAGCAGAGCGTGATCACGGTGGGCTTCAGAAACTCCGCCTGCCGCGAGGTCTCGAAGAGAAGCGGCGCCATGCCAAGGACCGTCGTCGCCGTTGTCAGGAACACCGGCCTCAGCCGGTCCCCCACCGCATCTACGGTCGCAGGGATCAGCCCGCGCCTTTCGGCATATTCATCGACGGTCGACACCAGAACGATGGCGTCGTTGACGATGATTCCGCACATCCCGATGATCCCGACGACGGAGAACATGCTGATCGGCACATTCCAGGCGCCGTGACCGTAGATCGCCCCAATAAGGCCAAAGGGGATCACCAGCATGACCACGATAGGCCGGGTCCAGCTCGCAAAGATCCAGGCCATGATCGCGTAGATGCCGACCAGTGCCAGCATGAGGCCGACGGACGCCTCGTTCAGGAATGTCACCTCTTGCTCATTCTGGCCTGAGATCAGGTAGGAGACACCGTGATCCGCCGCAATCTGCGGCAGAATTTCCGTCTCGATCCGGGTCTGTATCTCCTCCGCCCGGGCCGGATTGTCGTCTGCAATATCACCCCCGACGGCGACGACCGGCGGGCCGTTTTCGCGCCGCACCGACGAAAAGCCGTGCCGCCGTTCAACGGTCACCAGATCGGCAAGGGGAACGTAGCCGCCGCTTTCGGTCCGCATCAGCGAGCGTTCGAGGAAATCTGCCGTCAGTTCGTGTTCCGGCAATTGCACCATGACCTTGGTGCTGCGCGATCCGTCCGGAAAGCTTGCGGCCTCGATGCCGTTCAGCCGACTGCGCATTTCCGCGCCGAGGGCATCCACGGTAAAGCCCAGCGCGCGTCCCTGCGGCGTCAGATTGAGGATCATCTCGTCCTTGTCATAGGGAAGCGTATCCTCAAGCGCCGACACTTCCGGAAACACCACTAGAGCGCGCTTCAGGTCCTCTGCCGCCGCTTTCAGCGTCAGGGAATCAGCGCCCGAAAGCTCGATTCCGATGGCGTCACTGCTCGGCCCGAAATGACCGCCACGAAATGAAAGCTCCTCGACAAGAGGATTGAGCGGCGCCGCGTCTTGCAGGGACGAGACGAAATCCGACGCGCTCCAGGGCCGCAGGTCAGGGTCGATCAGCTCCACTGAAACCGCACCGAGCAGGTCGGCGTTCTTCGTCTCCGACACCGCCAGTCCGCGACCGACGTTGGCGCCGATCTCGGCGATCATGTACTTGAGCGGCTCCACGCCGTGCTTCACGCGATAGTCTGCCGCCACCCTGTCGACGGTGGACTGCAGCGACTTCATCATCGCGAACGTGTCGGTGCGCGTCGCCCCCGACAGCATCGCGAAGTTTATGTCGATGGCCCCTTGTTCAGGAGAGGAGAAGAAGCGCCACTTCACATCGCCCTTGATGAAGGCGCCGACCTGCCAGGCCAGGATGGCAACCGCGCCGGCGACGACCGGATACCGCGCCCAGATCACGAAGCGCGTCAAAGGGCGCACCAGCCGGTCGCGTACCCAGCCGAAACCCCGGTTCACGACACGTGAAGGGGCATCGTACCAATGTCCGCGTTCGTCAGGCAGACGGCCATGCGCCATGTGGTTCGGGAGGATCAGGAAGCATTCAAGGAGCGAGGCAAGAAGGACAACTGTCACTGTGAAGGGAATATCCTGCAACATGTACCCGAAACGGCCGGTCAGCGCCGTCAACCCGAGGAAGGCCGCAATCGTCGTCAGGCTTGAGGCGAGAACCGGCGCCGCCATGCGGCTGATCGCATTCTCCGCCGCAACCTGGGGTGGCTCCTGCAGATGGCGGGCGCGGAAATCAGTATGCTCTCCAACGACGATGGCGTCATCGACGACTATACCAAGCGTCAGGATCAGCGCGAAAAGCGAGATCATGTTGATGGTCAGCCCAAAGGCCTGCATCATCGCGACCGCGATAAGCATCGACACCGGAATGCCGGCGGCAACCCAGAACGCCGTCCGCGCGTTGAGAAACAGGAACAGCGTCACGACGACCAATGCCAGCCCCATCAGGCCGTTTTCGATGAGGATGTCGAGTCGCGCCCGGATGTCATCTGACCGCACCCTGATCATGTCCATCTTCACGCCATCCGGCAGTGTTGGGCGCAGTTCATCCGCGACCTTCTCCACGGTGGCCTGAATGGCGAGCGCGTCGCCCTTTGCATCGCGGTCGACGCGCAACACAATCGCCGGGTTGTCGCCTACATAGTAGGCGTGAATGGAGGAGCTCCCGCGCTCGGTAATGGCTGCGATGTCGCCGAGCCTGAGATCGGTTCCGTCCTGGCTTGACTTGAGCACGATCTGGCCGAGCGCGTCGGGTGTCCGCCTCTCGGTGCCCGCGCGCAAGCGCGAGGAACTGCCCGAGACCTCGCCGGCGGGGTCGGTGGTGACCTCGGCACTGACGCGCCGGCCGATCTCGGACAGGGTCAGGCCATGGCGCATCAGCTCGGCCAGCGGAACTTCGACTTGCACCTCCGGACTGGCGATGCCTTCGATGACGGCGCGGGTGACCCCGGCTTCGAAAAGGCGTGACCGCAATTCATCGGCGAGACGCAGTAGCTGCGCCGGCTCTACCGGGCCAGTGATGACGAGGCCGGTCACCCTGTCTCGCCACGCGCTTCGCGACACGACCGGCGTTTCGGCATCTGCGGGCAGGTTTGCTATTCCTGCAACGACGGTCTCCACATCGTCGAGCGCGCGGTCCATGTCTTCGCCGGGGCCGAAATCGAGCGTGAAGTCGGCACGGCCTTCCCGCGAGATGGCGGTCACATGGTCAACGCCATCGACCGCCCTCAGGGCGGGTTCCGTGAGCTGCACGATACCACGGTCGACATCCTCCGGACCGGCGCCCGCCCATTTGACCCTGACGATGATGTCCTGGGTGACGACATCGGGAAAATACTGCGCCCTGAGGTTGGGGATTGCCGCCAGACCGATCGCCACGATCAGCACCAAGAGGAGGTTCGCCGCCGTCGCATGCCGGGCGAAGTAAGAGAGCGCCCCGTTCACCCTTGGAAAGCGGCCGGCGGGATCGGCCATCAGCCGCCCCTCCGGGCTTCGATGCGCTCAACCACTTCCGCAGGCACCCGATCCTCCCGGAGCCGGAGCAGAAGCCTTTCCTTCGCCTCCGGCGGCATGGAGCCGTTGCCTTCGACCAGCGCCATGAGTTCCGCGCGGCGCTCGGGCGTCAGGTCGATCATCGCGGCCCGGTCCTTTGCGACGCCCCCTGAACCGCTGTTCCGGCCATCGCGGACCGGACGGATCAGGATGCCGGCACCGAGGAACGGCGCCCGTTCTGTGACGACCTCGCGCCCGGCGAGGTTGCCTACCCGCAGGATGATCTCATCACCTTCCCTGCGCAGGATATCCGCCGGCGCCTCTTCAAGCCTGTCGCCTTCGCCCACCACCAGAAGCGCGCCGTTCGCCCCCAGCGCCGCCGCAGGCAGCCGTGCCACGCCGTGAAGCGGCGGCTCCGTCACCGAGACGGTAACGAAATCGCCGGGCTTCAGCCCGTTGGCCTCATTGAGCGCGGCATAGACCAGACGCCCGCTGAGACCGGCGCCGACCGTGGCATCGACACGGGCCAAAGCGCCCATAGCGGTGATCTGCGCGCCGTAGATGTCCAGCGAGGCGGTCACGGGCAGGGGCATGAGCTCGCCCTTCTTGTCCGCCAACTCCTGGAACTGCGCCGTCGAAACGCGGAACAAGACTTCGAGGTTGTCAGGGTCGATCAGCTCCCCGACCTTCTCGGAGTTGCTGACCAGCCCGCCAGCCACAGCGGTGACCGCCGACAGGACGCCGCCGAATTCGGCGCGCAGTTCCGTATCGGCCAGCCGCCGTTCGGCATCGGCCAGCGCCAGTTTCTGCCGGTCGAAGGCGGTGGCCGCCTTGTCGATGCGCGCCTCGGCTTGGGCGATCGCCTGCCGGCTGTTGCCGAGGTTCTGGTTGGCGATGGCCAGCGCCAGTTCCGCCGTCTCGATGTCGGTGGCCGTGCCGAAGCCGCGGTCGCTGATGCCCTTCTGGCGGTCGAAGGCGCCGCGGCGCAGCGTCACTTGTTCCTCGGCCAGTTGAAGGTCGGCCCGCGCCAATTCAAGCGACCGCGCCGCATCGCGCCCTTCAACCTCGGCCTCACGCAACCCGGCCTCCGCCAGATCAAGGGCGGACTGTGCATCGGCGGGATCGGTGCGCAGCAGCAAGGCGCCCGCCGTCACCCGCCGGCCGTTCTCGAAATCTGGGGAAAGCTCGACGATCTGCCCTGCCGCCAGCGCCCGAAGCTCCAGCGTGCGCCGGCTTCTGACCTCGCCATAGGCGGTCAGGGTCGGGGCGATGCTGCTTGGCTCCAGCGTCGCGACGCGGGCGCTGAAGGACCGTTCCTCGGCCGCCCGGCCGGGGGCCGGCGGGGCCATGCGGATGTCGATGGCAGACTTCAGCAATGCAGCGGCCACGGCGATCAGCCCGACCGTCACCGCGAACAAGAACAATCCCGTAAGGCTTCGGGTCAGAAACCGCATATTTCCCGTCACTTATGGCCGCGTGGATGGTATATCGGACGGCCTCCCGGGTCCAAGCCTTTCCCGTCACACGCGCGAAGCTGTTACTTCCGTCGCAACGGTGCGAGGCGGGCGGCGGCATTCAGGACGCCTTCGCCTCCTTGGCCGCCATCAGGGGGTTCGGTTTCGGCGGCGCGATGCGGGTCAGCCGGTTCTCGTCCGTATGGCGGAAAGGGTCCGGCACGCCCTTGATGGCAAGCGTCGTGGTTTCGGAATAGCTCCACGTCCCGTCCCCGTTCACCGTGACCGTCATCGAGACGGCATCGGTGCGGAAATTCTCCTCAAGGAACGGGCCGGAGCAGATGCCGTTCGTCGTGGAACCACGCGCCGCCGTGACGGTAAAACTGCGGTCGGTGGCGGCCGCCCTGCCCGTCGCCAACACGATCTGGGCACGCGGAATGGTGAGCGAATAGAAGAGGTTGCCCGTCGCCGGCTCCCACAGCCAATAGCCGACCTGATCGTGATAGGTCTCGGCCTCGCTCGGCTTCACGATATGCGTGTGATACCGGAGCCCATATAGAAGCTGCGGCCCGTTGGTCTGCGGGTCGATGGGCTGCAGGTCGATCGTCTCGACAAAGACCTGCGCCTCGCCGCCGTCCTCGGTCGGCTTGGTGTCGCCGCCCTTGCGCCCGGTCCATGTCCCGGCCAAGGGTGCCAGAGGGCCGAGATTGACGAGCGTATCGGGATCGGGTTCGGGTTCGGCGAAAAGCCCCGCGGGAAACTTGCTCATTGAATTTCCTTTCGACTGGTAATCCGACAGGCCGCGTTACTTGCGCCGCAGATGCTCATCAAGTCGCGGCATGATTTCCACAAAATTGCAGGGCCGGTGGCGAAAATCGAGCTGCCACTTCAGGATCTCGTCCCAGGCATCGCGGCAGGCGCCGGGGCTGCCCGGCAGTGCGAACAGATAGGTGCCGCCCGCCACGCCCCCCGTGGCGCGGCTTTGCACGGCGCTGGTGCCGATCTTCTGCATGGAGACGATGGTGAAGACCGTGGCGAAGGCCTCGATCTCCTTCTCATAGACATCCCGATGCGCCTCGACCGTCACATCGCGGCCTGTGAGGCCGGTGCCGCCGGTGGAGATGATGACGTCGATGCCCGGATCAGCGATCCAATCGCGCAACTGCGCCGCAATCCCGGCCCGGTCGTCGCGCAGGATCATGCGCGCCGCCAGCACATGCCCAGCCCCGGTCAGCCGCTCGACCAGCGTGTCGCCGGACTTGTCCTCGGCAATGGAGCGGGTGTCCGAGACTGTGAGGACGGCGATGCGGCAGGGGATGAAGTCTTTGGTTTCGTCGATGCGGCTCATGCCTGCCCTTTCAACCTCGCCCTCACCTCCAGGAGATCCGCCCAGGCCTCGCGCTTCGCTGCCGTATTGCGGAGGAGATAGGCCGGATGCGTCATCGGCATGGCGGGCTTGCCGAAAGCCTCTGTCCACTGGCCACGCAGGCGCATGATACCGCGCTTGCCCAGCGCCGCCGCACAGGAGGTATTGCCCATCAGGACGATCACATCCGGGTTCACCAGTTCGACATGCCGCGTCACGAAGGGCAGCATCATGGCGATCTCCGCCGGCTCCGGATCGCGGTTCTGCGGCGGTCGCCAGGGCATGACATTGGTGATGTAGACCGCTTCATCGGGATGATGCGCCGTCCGTGACAGGCCGATGGCCGCGAACATCCGGTCGAGAAGCTGCCCGGCGTTTCCGACGAAGGGCCGCCCCTCGATATCCTCCTCGCGCCCCGGCGCCTCGCCAAGGATCAAAAGCCGCGCCTCCGGGTTGCCGTCGGCAAAGACGAAGTTCCGCGCACCTTGCTTCAGGTCGCAATGCGCGTAAGCCGCCTGTGCCGCCGCCAAAGCCTCAAGGCTCACAGCACCCTCCGCCGCAGCCTTCGCCGCCTCGACGGGATCGGCTTCGGCCTCTGCCACCGGCGCCGCAGCCAAGGAGGGTTTCGGCGCCTCGGCGGGCGCCTCATAGCGGTTGACCGGCGCGTCGCCGATGGCCTCATCCGCGCCAAGCTCCATCTGCCAGGCAAGAAGCGCCTGCGCGGTGTGGAAGTCGATTGGATCGGCAGATGAATTCATGGCGACCCAAGACTAGGGTGCCGCCCGGCGGAGGTAAAGCCGAGGCTTGCATCGGCGTGCGATCAAGGGGAAAAGCCCTGCCGCCATGACCCAAGCCCACCGCCCGTCCCGCGCCCTCACCTCCGTCGCCGATCTTGTCGCCGAGGGACTGGCCGCGCCCGCCGACGCCCCGGCCCTTGAAGCGGTCGGCGAGGCCTTCCGCATCCGCCTGTCGCCCGCCATGCGCGCCGCCGTAGACGCCTCCGGCGATCCCGTCGCGCGCCAGTTCGTCCCCGACGCCCGCGAACTCACGATCCGTCCCGAAGAGCTTGCCGACCCGATCGGCGACGACACCCACCTCGCCGCCCCCGGCCTCACACACCGCTACCCCGACCGGGTGATCCTTGCCGTCACCAAGGCTTGCGAGGTCTACTGCCGCTTCTGCTTCCGCCGCGAGACGGTGGGCGAAACCGGGCCGCTCTCGGAACCGGACCTCGCCGCAGCCCTCGCCTACATCGCCCGCACCCCGGCCATCCGCGAAGTGATCCTGACCGGCGGCGACCCCTTGAGCCTTTCGCCCCGCCGCATCGAAGCGATCCTCACCCGCCTCGCCGCCATACCGACGGTCGAGACGGTGCGCATCCACAGCCGCGTGCCGGTGGTGGCACCTGACCGCATCGACGCAGCCATGACAAAGGCGCTGGCCGCCCATCCCTGCCTCTGGCTCGTCCTTCACACCAACCACGCGCAGGAACTAACCGACGCCGCCCGCGCTGCCCTCGCCCGGCTGACGGCGGCAGGCATCCCGCTTCTGTCGCAGACCGTGCTCCTGAAGGGCATCAACGACAGCGCGGAAACGCTCGCCAACCTCTTCCGCGCGCTGATACGGGCGAAGGTGAAACCCTACTACCTCCACCACTGCGACCTTGCCCCTGGCACCTCGCACTTCCGCACCACGATCGTCGAAGGTCAGGCGATCATGGCCGCGCTCCGGGGCCGCATCTCCGGCACCTGCATTCCCGCCTACGTCCTCGACATCCCCGGTGGCTTCGGCAAGGTGCCCCTGACCTCAGACTACCTGACCGAGATCACCCCCGGCCACTACCGCGTCCGCGATCCGCAAGGCCGACTCCACGACTACGCAGACCCGGCATGAGCCGTTGCCCCACGCTCCGGCATTTGCCATAAGGCGGGCGAACCGGACCCGGAGGCCAGAATGACATTCCGCGCGCGCCATCTTCTCGGCATCGAGCATCTGGCACCGGATGAGATCCGCTCCGTCCTCGACCTTGCTGAAACCTATGTCGAGCTGAACCAGCGCACGGTGAAGCGGTCGGATGCCCTCGCCGGCATGACCCAGATCAACATGTTCTTCGAGAACTCGACGCGGACGCAGGCCTCGTTCGAACTGGCCGGCAAGAGGCTCGGTGCGGACGTGATGAACATGTCGGTCGCGCATTCATCGGTGAAGAAGGGCGAGACGCTGATCGACACGGCGCTGACCCTGAACGCCATGCACCCCGATCTTCTCGTCGTCCGCCACCCGGCCTCGGGCGCCGTCGATCTTCTGGCGCAGAAGGTGAACTGCGCCGTCCTCAATGCCGGCGACGGGCGGCATGAACACCCGACGCAGGCGCTTCTCGATGCCCTGACGATCCGCCGCGCCAAGGGCCGCATCCAGCGCCTGACGGTGGCGATCTGCGGCGACATCGCGCATAGCCGCGTGGCGCGGTCGAACCTGATCCTGCTTGGCAAGATGGAAAACCGCATCCGCCTCATTGGCCCGCCGACGCTGATGCCCTCTGGCGTCGCGGACCTCGGCTGCGAGGTCTATGACGACATGCGCGAGGGGCTGCGCGATGCCGATGTGGTGATGATGCTCCGGCTCCAGAAGGAACGGATGGACGGCGGCTTCATCCCCTCCGAACGCGAGTATTACCACCGCTTCGGGCTGGACGCGGAGAAACTGTCCTTCGCGAAGGAAGATGCCATCGTCATGCACCCCGGCCCGATGAACCGGGGGGTGGAGATCGACGGAGAGCTTGCCGACGACATCAACCGTTCCGTGATTCAGGACCAGGTGGAAATGGGCGTGGCGGTCAGGATGGCCTGCATGGACCTGCTCGCCCGGAACCTCCGCGCAGAGCGGGGACGGCAGGCGGTCGGGGTGATGGTCTGACGTTCCGCAGGATGGGCAATATTGCCCACCCGACCTTACGCCCTGATCGCCGCATTGATTACCGAAGTCTTAAAGCAACCATCTGAAATCAAACAAATCTTCTCCGCAGGGATGGCCTTCGCCCGCAGAAGCCTGAACGCTGCCTTTCCCTGCGGCATTTTGCAGGCTTCCAAGCGGCCTCCGCCCCGTAGATGGTTGAGCATGTCGGATCGCACTCAACCATGGAGAGCACGAATGTCCCTACCCGCGTGGCTCAGGCCCCTCCCCTGTGCCGGCCTTCTCATGGCTTCGGCTCTTGCCGCCGCAGCCGCCGATGACCTCGCCTCCCAGCTTTCGAACCCGGTCGCGAACCTCATCAGCGTGCCGCTGCAGTACAACTACAACTCGGGTTTCCTGAACGGCACTGCCGAACAATCCTACATCAACGTCCAGCCGGTGATCCCGATCTCCATCGGCGACAACTGGAACCTGATCTCGCGGACGATCATTCCGGTCGTCAGCCAGTCCGACTTCACGCCCGGCACTACGCAGACCGGGTTCGGCAACACCGTCCAAAGCTTCTTCTTTTCGCCAAAGAAGCCGACGAGCGGCGGGTTGATCTGGGGTGCCGGTCCGGTGATCCAGATTCCGACCAATACTGACGGGCTTGGCGTCGACCAGTGGGGCCTCGGGTTGACCGGCGTGGCGCTCAAGCAGAGCAACGGCTGGACTTATGGTGGGCTGGCCAATCACATCTGGTCGGTCTCCAACGACGATGTCTACGGCCATTCAAGCGTCTCGTTCCTGCAGCCCTTCGTGAGCTACTCGACCCCCGGCGGAACCACCTATTCCGGCAATGTCGAGGCCTCCTACGACTGGGAAGCCGATGAATGGGCGGTTCCGGTCAATTTCGTCATCTCCCAGCTGGTGACCATCGCCAACCGGCCGGTCCAGATCGGCGGCGGCGTCCGCTATTGGGCAGATGCGCCGCAAGGCGGGCCGGACGGCTGGGGTGCGCGGCTTGTCGTGACCTACCTCTTCCCGAAGTAACAGCCGGGCGCGAGCCTCCGGTCGTCCCGATTGTTGCCATGATCCTCTGCGATTGCCGTGCCAGACACCGACTGGCAGGACAGCGGGATGAACGGCGACCCTTGGGAAGGCCACCTCGACCCCGGCGAGCGGCTCCTCTGGACCGGCGCGCCGGCGCGCGGGCTCCGCTTTGACTTCGATCAGGTGATCGTGAGCGTCTCCGGCGGCGTCTTCCTTGCCTTCGCGCTCCTTGCCTTTGTCGAAAGCAGCCGGGGCCTCTGGGGCGGCTACTGGCAAATGGCCAGCGGCTATGTCCTCTGGTTCATGGTGATCTTCCCGCTCTTCGCGCTGCCCTTCATCTGGGAGGGCGTGATGATGGCCTTCGGCCATTACATCACAGACGCCCGGATCCGCGCCCAGACCCGTTACGCGCTGACCGACCGCCGCGCGATCATCGCCATCGGCGGCAGGGAGCCGAGCCTCCGAAGCTGGCCGATCGGGCCGGAAACGGAGGTCGACTACAGCCCGGGCGACGAGGCCTCCTTGCGCTTCGCCACCGGGCCGCGACCCGATGGAGGCGAGGTCATGGAAAAGGCCAGAAGCGGGTTCAACCGGATCAGGGATGGCGAGCAGGTGATGCAGCTGATCCGCAAGGTTCAGGCCGGAACGGTCTGAGGGGGCAGTTGCCACCCCGACCGGAATTTCGACATGATTGTCGGCAAGGAAACCCGCGAGGAAGAAGGAAAGACCAAAGAGCCGGGGTGATGACCAGCGAAACATGGGAAAGTTACCTCGACCCCGGTGAACGGCTTCTCTGGTCAGGCGCGCCGGCGCAAGGCGTGCGCGTCACCCGCAAGGGGCTCGGCGGCAGTTTCGCCAGCCTCTTCATCCTCGCCTTCGCCCTTCTCTGGACCGCCGGGGCCGGCCTCGGCATCCTCTCGGGCGCCTGGCGGCAGGCGGAAGGGGTGATGTTCTGGTTCATGCTTCTCTTCCCGATCTTCGGCCTGCCGTTCATCGGCCTCGGCCTCTACGGCGTTTTTGGCCACTACTTCCACGACGCCAGGCAGCGCGCCCGCACCCGCTACGCCCTGACCGACCGCCGCGCCCTCATCGCCATAGACGGCCGCGAACGGTTGCTTCGAAGCTGGCCGATCCGGCCCGAAACCATCGTCGACTTCCTGCCCGGCCCCGAGGCCTCGCTCCGCTTCGCGACCGAGGAGAAGGTCGACAGCGAGGGCGACAGGAGCCATACCCGCGTCGGCTTCGAACGGATCGCCGAGGGCGAGAAGGTGATGCGCCTGATCCGGCAGATCCAGACCGAGGCGGCATGAACGGCGGGCGCCGCCATTCAATGCCCGACGGCAAAGACCGGTTCGATCCAAACGATGCGCGGGGGTCAGGTGATCAGCAGATTCCTGTGACGCGTCCCCGCCAACCCGAATGCCGCCTTCTTTACGCCCAAAGCCTTCCCTATCCTCCCGCTAAAACCGGCATAGGCAGAGATCTTGGATGGCACATTATGCCCTTCCGGTTCAGTACAGGCCCGTCCATGTCAGATCGCCGCCCCAGGGCCAGAGCCGCATTGAGGCCTCGCAATGACCAAGGACGCAAACTCGCCCGAAGGCATCGACCTTTCCAGCGTCCTTCAACCGGGTGAAAAGGTCCTTTGGCGAGGCCGGCCGGTCTTTCGTGTCGCGTTCGAATACGTCTACCCCCTCGAACCTCTCGGCATGATCTTCTTTATCGGCCTCTCCTTCGGCTGGCTTTTCTGGACGGGCCTCGCCGGGCCGGTCTGGTTGCTCTGGGCCGTCTTCTTCTCGGTCGGCATTTGGGGGCTTCTCGGCAAGCATCTCTGGCGCGCCTGGAAGCGGCGGCAGTCGCTTTACGTCCTGACGGACCGCCGCGCGCTCATCATCGGCAGGGGCTTCGGGCGGCAGAAGGTCGAGGCGTATCCGATCGCCAAGGGTACGAAGGTCCAGTTCGTCGACGGGCAGCCCGGCTCTGTTCATTTCGCGACGCGGAAGTGGCGCGCCATGCATGCCTATGAAAAGCGCTGGCGGACCGGATTTGACTTCATCGAGGATGCCGCCGCCGTCCATGCCCTGTTCCGCCGAGTGCAGGGGAAGGCCTGATCCGGGTCGGTACGTCCCCTCGACAATTCCTCATGGGGCGCCCTCGGCCGTCCGGCCGATTCAAGACTTGACGGACGCTGTTCCGGCGATCCAAGACACGCGGGCAGCGAGAGGGACGACGGACGAAATTGACCAGCTTTCCTGATCAACGACCGTTCCTCCGGCCCAGAGGCGCTGAACGGTGACCCCCGAGTCCGACAATCAGCTTGAAATCAGGCGCGAGGGGTTCGAGAACATCGCCGACTCCGCCAATGTCTTCCAAATGATGCGGCAGGTGCAGCTTGGCACCGTGGCAACACCGAATACCGGGAACGATCGCCCATGATCCATCTGACCAACGCCCGCCTGATCGACCCTGAAGGCTTGACGGAGGCCGAAGGCTCCCTGACCATAAGGGACGGCCAGATCGCCGCCGTGAACGCCCCGGCCCCCAAGAGCGCGACGGTCATCGACTGCGGCGGCAAATGCCTCGCCCCCGGGATCGTCGACCTTGGCGTCAAGATCGGCGAGCCGGGCGAGCGGCACAAGGAATCGTTCCGCTCCGCTGGTCTGGCGGCCGCCGCCGGCGGCGTCACCACGATCATCGCTCGCCCCGACACCCATCCCGCCATCGACACGCCCGAGACGCTGGAATTTGTCACCCGCCGCGCGGCCGAGGCCTCGCCCGTCCGCATCCGCCACATGGCCGCCCTGACCAAGGGCCGCGAGGGGCGCGAGATGACGGAAATCGGGTTTCTGCTCGACGCCGGCGCCATTGCCTTCACCGACTGCGACCATGTGGTGACGGATACGCGCGTCCTGTCCCGTGCGCTGACCTATGCGCGGTCCTTGGGCGCGCTCGTCATGGGCCATCCGCAGGAGCCGGGCCTGTCGAAGGGGGCCGCCACGACCGCCGGCAAGTTCGCCTCGCTGCGCGGTCTGCCCGGTGTGTCGCCGATGGCCGAGCGGATCGGGTTTGACCGCGACATGGGCCTGATCGAGATGACCGGGGCGAAGTATCACTTCGACCAGATCACCACCGCCCGCGCCCTGCCGCCCCTGGAACGCGCCAAAAGGAACGGGTTCGACGTGACGGCGGGAACCTCGATCCACCATCTTACGCTCAATGAATTCGACGTCGGCGACTACCGCACCTTCTTCAAGGTGAAGCCGCCCCTCAGGTCCGAGGATGACAGGATGGCGGTGGTGGAAGCCGTGGCCACGGGCGTCATCGACATCATCTCCTCCATGCACACGCCGCAGGACGAGGAGTCAAAGCGCCTGCCTTATGAGGAAGCGGCATCGGGCGCGGTGGCGCTTGAAACCCTCCTTCCTGCCGCGATGCGGCTTCATCACGCCGGCCACCTCAGCCTGCCGCAGCTGTTCCGCGCCATGTCCTTCAACCCCGCCCGCCGCCTTGGTCTGCCGCAGGGACGGCTGGCCGTCGGTGCGCCGGCTGATCTCGTGCTCTTCGATCCCGACGCGCCCTTCCTTCTCGACCGCTTCAAGCTGCGCTCGAAATCCAAGAACACGCCGTTTGACGGCCAGCGGATGGAGGGTAAGGTGCGCGCCACCTGGGTCGGGGGAACGCAGGTGTTTGGGGCGGAGGGCTAGATGCCGATACTTGAAACCGGCGCGGGCACGCTGGTTGCCATTGCCGTGCTTGGCTATCTTCTGGGGTCGATCCCCTTCGGCGTCCTCGTCACGAAGGTGATGGGGCTAGGCGATCTTCGGAAGATCGGCTCGGGCAATATCGGCGCGACCAACGTCCTTCGGACCGGGAACAAGGGCGCGGCGCTTGCGACGCTGCTTCTTGATGGCGGCAAAGGGGCGGCAGCGGTGCTGATCGCGCGGGGCGTGACCGGGCATGAGGATGCGGCGCAGGTTGCTGGCCTCGCGGCCTTCCTCGGCCATCTCTTCCCGGTCTGGCTCGGCTTCAAGGGCGGCAAGGGCGTGGCGACTTTCCTCGGTACACTGCTGGCCCTGGCCTGGCCGGTCGGGATCGCGGCCTGCCTGACCTGGCTTGTCACGGCGGTCGTCAGCCGCATCTCCTCGCTCTCCGCCCTCGTCGCGGCGACGCTGTCGGTTGCCTGGGCGGCGGTCCTCGGGCAGGGCCACATGATCTATCTCATCGTGATCCTTGGCACGCTGGTCTTCTGGAAGCACCTGCCGAACATCGAGCGGCTGAAGGCCGGGACCGAGCCACGGATCGGCGGGAAAGGCTGAGTAGCGCTCTCCGCCATGAGCGGGAACAGACGACGCCACTGGCGTCGGCCCGCTCACGCGAGACGCCTCCACCAGAACATATCGGCAAGAGACCACTGAGGGCAGCGCCTGCCTCGGCGGGCGAGAAGCGCCCGCCGGTGGCGGGGCGGGCGCTGCCCGGTCGCTTTGGGCGACCGGGCTTCCAAGAGTGGTCGTTCCGAGGCGGCATGTGCGATGGCACATGCCGGGCCCCCGGCCCCGCCCCCCCCTCAGTAACTGTAATCCGCGTAGATCCGCGTCAGGTCGCCGTCCCAATCGCCGTGATAGCGCGCCAAGAGCTCGTCCGCCGGCACCTTGCCGCTTTCGACGCTTTCCTGCAGCGCGTTCAGGAAATGCGTCTCATCCGGGATCATGCCGCCAGCACCGGGGATGGCCCGCGCCTTCAGCCCCGCCTCGGCGATCTTCAGCACCTCGCGCGCGAGGTCGCGCATCTTCACGCCGCCCGCCTCGGCATCCAGGGCCGAGACCGAGGCCGCGACGCGCAGCCCTTCGCGGGTTTCCGTGTCCCAGCCCTTGACCAGATCCCAGGCGGCATCGAGTGCCGACTGGTCGTAAAGCAGCCCGACCCAAAGCGCCGGCAGCGCGCAGAGCCGCCGCCACGGCCCGCCATCGGCGCCCCGCGTCTCGATGAACTTCTTCAGCCGCGCTTCGGGGAAGATCGTCGTCAGGTGATCGGCCCAATCGGACAAAGTCGGCACCGCGCCCGGCAAAGCCGGCAGCTTGCCCTTCATGAAATCACGGAAGGACTGGCCAAGCGCGTCGATATATTTCCCGTCGCGGTAGACGAAATACATCGGCACATCGAGCGCGTAATCGACATAGCGCTGGAAGCCCATGCCATCCTCGAAGGCGAAGGGCAGCGTTCCTGTCCGGGCCGGATCGAGGTCGCGCCAGATGCGGCTCCGCCAGCTCTTGAAGCCGTTCACCTTGCCGTCAAAGAAGGGCGAATTGGCGAAAAGCGCGGTGGCGACGGGCTGGAGCGCCAGCGCCACGCGGAACTTCTGCACCATGTCGGCTTCCGAGGCGAAGTCGAGGTTCACCTGCACGGTGCAGGTCCGGTACATCATCTGCGTGCCATGGGTGCCGACGCGGCCCATGTAGTCGGTCATCAGCCGGTAGCGCCCCTTCGGCATCATCGGCATCTGCTTTTCCGACCAGATCGGCGCCGCACCAAGGCCGATGAAGCCTGCGCCGATCTCGTCGGCGATGGAATGCACTTCGCGCAGGTGTTCGTTCACCTCGTCGCAGGTCTGGTGGACCGAAACGAGGGGCGCGCCGGAAAGCTCGAACTGGCCGCCGGGTTCAAGGCTGACGTTTGCGGCACCCTTGGTCAGGCCGATGATCTTGTCCTGCTCCATGACCGGCGCCCAGCCGTAACGGTCGCGCAAGCCTTCGAGCATGGCACGGATCGACCGCGGCCCGTCATAGGGCAACGGGAGAAGCGTATCCTTGGTGTAGCCGAACTTCTCATGCTCGGTACCGATGCGCCAATCGGCCTTCGGCTTGTTGCCGGCCTCAAGATACTCGGCCAATTGCTCGAACCGTTCGATCGGGCCGCCGCCCTGCTGGGGAATGGACATGTCGGGCCTCGATCTCGACGGGCATGGGAGCGCTACAGGTGCCGGTCGCGCGGGGCCAAGTCAAGACGTCCGCTGGACGCGGGCCGCTGTCGCGTAATGACAATTCGTGATCCTTCACGCCTTGAGGCGCGGCACCGGACGGCGCCAGAGCGGCAGGGTGGCGGTCCGGTTGTCGAGTGCTGCCGCCAGTGCGGCCATGTCGATGCCGGGCAGCGTGGCGAAGGCGTCGAAGAGCTTGTCTGCCCCCGAAGCCTCGGTCGGGATCAGAAGAACCTCGCCAGCCGCGGTCTTAAGCCGCCATTGCTGCGTGCCGTGAAATTCCGCGAGCCTGAGTTCGGTCAGATCGGCGAGGGCGATGAAACCGCCGAAGGACGGGCCGAAGTAACCGACCTGCCCTTCCACGACCTCGACCAACCCCGGCGCGGAAACCTCGCGCTGAAAGCTCATCCGGCGGAGCGCGGTCAGGCCCCAGCCGAGCGCCAGAAGGGTCAGGAGCGCCCCCGCCGGAAAGAGAAGATAGCCGCCCGCCCGCATCAGCGCGCCGCCGGCAAGGGCGACGGCGACGGCCATCGCGACCTCAGCCCAGCGGCGGATATGCCGTTGCATCTCGGGCCGGATCACGCTCATGGCACCCTCGTGCCGTCACGGAAGAAAATCAGTGCCTTGCGGCCGTGCGGCTGGAAGCCGATGGCGCGGTAGGCTTTCGCGGCGGCATCATTGGCGGCAAAGAGAACCGCGCGGCGGATACCCTTTTGCCGGGCTTCGGCCAGATGCAGGGCGACGGCGGCGCGAGCGTAGCCCCGGCTCCGCAGCTCCGGCGGGGTATAGACGCCGCCGATCTGCACTGCCTCGGGAAGTTCGGCGTTGAACCCGGTGGTGGCGACCGGGATGCCGTTTCGTTCGAGAATGCGGTGGCTGTCCCGCGCGAGGTAGGTCTCGATGTCCTCCCGCGCTGCCGCCTCGCGGCGTTTGGGCGGCGTGCCCGCCACCTCGCCGCGATAGGCCGCGCGCCATTGGATCATCAGCGGCAAATCCGTCTCGGTGATCGGGCGCAGCGTCAGGGCCGGATCATCCGGCAGGATCAGATCAGCGAGGTCGAGCGCGAACCCCGGCTCGTCGGCCATATGTTCGGCATCGTTGTCGCTCAGCCCCAGCGCGGTTTGCAGCGCGCCGGCCTGTTCGGGGGGGGCGTTTATGCCGGCGATGTCCTCGCCCTTGAGCAGTTCCTTCAGCGGCGCGAGGGCCTCTGCGCCAAGGCCGGGGAGGACCGGCAGCAGCATCCGCATGGCGCTGAGGCCAACGGCGGCGGTGATCCCCGCCCCCTGCCCCATGAGCCAGAAGCGCATCTCATAGCGCCCATCGCTACCCATGCCGTGATGGGTCAGGTTGGCCAATGGTAGCATCGCCTGATCGACATGGCCCCGCAGGAACGCCGCGATATCTGCGGCCTCATCCTCGCGGGCCTCGCGGAAGCTCATCGCCAGTCCCCCAGATGCGCCTGCCAGAGCGTCATCGCGGCGATGGCGGCTGTTTCGGCGCGGAGGATACGGGGGCCGAGGGAGATGGGGACGACGAAGGGCAGGGCGCGCAGGCGGGTGCGCTCCGTTTCGGAAAACCCGCCCTCCGGCCCGGTGAGGATCGCCCATGGCCCCGGCCCCGCTGCGCTGAGCATGGCCGCCGGCGATCCGGCAGGCGCGCTTTCGTCGGCCCAGAGGATGCGCCGGTCCTTCGGCCAGTCCGCCAGATGCCGGGTCAAGGACGCCATCTCTGCCACCTCGGGCAAGAACAGCGCCCCGCATTGCTCCGCCGCCTCGCGCACATGGGCTTCGGACTTGTCGCGGCGAAGGCGTTCGGAGTTGGTGTAGTCGGTGGCAACGGGCACTAGCCGCGCCGCGCCAAGCTCCACCGCCTTTTCGACGATGAAATCCGTCCGCGCCTTCTTCACCGGCGCGAAGAGAAGCCAGAGATCGGCGGGCGAGGTCTGCTCCCGCGCCCTCTCAAGGCACAGAAGCGTCCCCTTGCGCTTGCCCGCCTCGGTCACTTCGGCCAGCCATTCGCCATCCCGCCCGTTGAAGACCAGCGCCCGCGCGCCCACGGCTTCGCGCATCACCCCGAAAAGGTAATGCGCCTGCGCCTCGCCCAAGGGAAGCGATTGCCCCGCCCTTAGCGGCTGGTCTACACAGAGCCTGATCTTCGCCGACGACATGAGGCCGAACTTATGAGCGCGACCCGCCGAACGCCAGATGCATCCGGTCAGGTCGCCGATGCGGTCACCGGCAACTGGGTCGACCGTTACGCGCCCGAGTTTACCCGGCCCTACCTGCGCCTTTCCCGCGCCGATCGGCCGATCGGCACCTGGCTTCTCCTCATCCCCTGCTGGTGGGGCGTGGCTTTGGCCGCTGCGCGAGACGGCTGGCGCGCGGGCGACATCTGGATCGTGATCGGCTGCGCCCTTGGGGCCTGGCTGATGCGCGGGGCGGGCTGCACCTGGAACGACATCACCGACCGCGACTTCGATGCCGCCGTCGCGCGCACAATGTCGCGACCGATTCCTTCGGGGCAGGTGTCAGTCAAACAGGCTGTTGTCTGGATGTTCGCGCAGATGGGCCTCGCCGCGCTGATCCTGCTCAGCTTCAACCTGCCGGCCATACTTCTCGGCATCGCCTCGCTGGCCCTTGTCGCGATCTATCCCTTCGCCAAGCGCTTCACCTGGTGGCCGCAGGTCTTTCTTGGCCTTGCCTTCAACTGGGGCGCGCTTCTGGCCTATGTCGCCCATTCCGGGCGGCTCGAATGGCCGGCTGTGCTTCTCTACCTGTCGGGCATCGCCTGGACGCTTTTCTACGACACGATCTATGCCCATCAGGACAAGGAGGATGACGTCCTGATCGGCGTGAAATCCACCGCGCGGCTCTTCGGTGCCGCGACGGGCAGGTGGCTGGCCCTGTTCCTCGTGCTTGCCGTCCTTCTGATGACGCTTGCGGTGCTCGTCGCTCTTTTGCCGGTAGCCGGCATCGTCAAGCTCTGCCTCGCCCTTGTCGCGCCCTGGGCACTTGGCTGGCACCTTCTCTGGCAGAGCGGGCGGCTGGACACCGCCGACCCCGAAAACTGCATGCGCATCTTCCGCACCAACCGCGATGCCGGGCTGGTCGCTGCGCTGTTTCTTGCCGCCGCCGCCTTCCTCTGATTGATCGCAAGGCCCACGCCCCTTAGGAACATGGCGACCCGATTCCCGAGGATGACCCAAGCCGATGCGCAACCCCTTGCGGTTTCTGACTGAACTTCGCGCCCCGGCCAGCCTGACCCGCATCCCGGTCCGGCTTCTTGCCCCTCTCACCTTCCTTCTCGCCGCCGGCCTTTGCTCCCTTGGCGCTGTCTGGGCTGCGGCGGTGATCGAAAGCCGGTCGGCCGAAGGCATCAGAGCGGCCCTGCAAGGCGGCGGCATCGAATGGGCAGAGGTGGCGACCGACGGGCTTCAGGTGACGATGACCGGCACCGCGCCCACCGAGGCGGCGCGGTTCCGGGCGCTGTCACTCGCCGGCGGGATCGTCGATTCCGACCGGGTGATCGACGCGATGGACGTGGCGGATGCCGCCGCGCTGAAGGCCCCGGATTTCAAGATCGAGGTCCTGCGCAATGATGACGGCATCTCTCTCATCGGGCTGATCCCCTCGGGCGAGGCGCATGAGAAAGTGGTGGGCGACCTCAAGGAACTGATCGGCAGCGGCACACTGACCGACATGCTGGAAACGGCGGAACATCCTGTTCCGGCCGGTTGGGAGGAAGCGGTCGATTTCGGCATCAAGGCGCTGAGAGCGCTGCCCCGCTCGAAGATCTCGGTCTCGGCCAACGAGGTGAAGGTGACGGCCATCTCCGACAGCCCGGCGGAAAAGGCGCGGCTCGAATCCGACCTGACCCGGAAACGCCCGTCAGGGCTGAAGGTCGTGCTCGACATCTCGGCGCCGCGTCCGGTCATCACCCCCTTCACCCTGCGCTTCCTCATCGACGGCGAGGGCGCGCGCTTCGATGCCTGTTCGGCCGAGAGCGAACGCGCGCGCGACCGTATCGTCGCGGCGGCTCAGGCGGCGGGCGCGGAAGGCCAGCAGACCTGCACCATCGGCCTTGGCGTGCCGACAACCGTCTGGGCCGATGCAGTCACCATGGCCATCACGGCGCTTAAGGAAATTGGCGCCGGCTCCGTCACCTTTTCGGATGCCGATATCTCGCTCATTGCCGCAGACACCGTGCCGCAGTCCGATTTCGACCGGGTGGTGGGCGAGCTGGAATCGAACCTGCCGGAGGTCTTTTCCCTGAATGCCGTGCTGACGCCGAAGCCGGATCAGGCCGCCGAAACGGTGGTGCCGGAGTTTAACGCCACGCTGAACGACAAGGGCATGCTCGACTTGCGCGGCCGGCTTGGCGACGAGCTTTCGCGCGACGCGGTGGAAAGCTATGCCCGCGCCCGCTTCGGCACCGCGTCGGTCCATACCGCGACGCGCATCACGCCGGACATGCCGCAAGGCTGGCCGGTGCGGGTCCTGGCAGCACTTGAGGCGCTTGGCGAACTCGCCAACGGCCAGGCCATTGTTCGCGAGGACAGCATCGAGATCCGCGGCGTGACCGGATCGCCGCAGGCCCGCGACACCGTGGCGCGCATCCTGACCTCGAAGCTTGGCGAGGGGCAGACCTACAAGCTTTCGGTCCGCTACGATCCGAAGCTCGACCCGCTTCTCGGCTTGCCGACGCCCGAGGAATGCGTGGCGCAGGTCAACGCCCTTCTCGCCGGGCAGAAGATCAGTTTCGAGCCGGGCTCGGCCCAGCTCACACGCGAAAGCGGCGCCCTTGTCGACGAGATCGCGGTAACCCTGAAGGGCTGTCCCGATGCGCCCATCGAAATCGGCGGCCATACCGACAGCCAGGGCCGCGAGGAAATGAACCTCGCCCTCAGCGAGGACCGCGCCGAGGCGGTGCTCGCCGCGTTGATGGATCGGCGCATCCTGACCGCGAACCTGACCGCGATAGGCTATGGCGAGACGGTGCCGATTGCCGCCAACGACAGCGAAGCGGGGCGCGAGACCAACCGGCGGATCGAGTTCCGGCTGGTTGCGCCGGCCGCCGCAGCAAACGCGGCCGCGCCGGGAGAAGCGGGCGCCGGCGAACCGGTGATCGAAGCACAGCAAGCGACCGAGGATACGCCGCGGCCCAAGCTGCGCCCGGAAACGGGCGGTACGGACAACTGACCGCTGGGCGGGGACTTGACCGGGACCGGTCGCAGGGGCAAAGCAACGGGCTATGAACAGAACCGAATTCATCATCACCACGGCGGTGATCCTTTTCGTGGCCTTCGGCCTTGGCTGGTTCGCCTGCTGGCTCATCAACCGGCTGTCGCGGGTGACGCAGGCCGAGATGGGCGAACTGGACCAGATGGCGCGTGACCTGCACGACGCCGAGGAAACCCGCGACCAGGCCATCGCCTATCTGGAAACCCGCGAGGCGGAGCTTATCAACCAGCTCAACCAGTCCAACGCCGAGCTTCGCGCCGCGATGGACGGCCTGCGCGACGCAAGGCGCGAGGCGGCGGAGCTCAGGAACTATATCGAACGGGTCAGCAAGGGCTGAGCAACGGACCGGCTCTGGTCTCCCTGCGTCGGGCGCCGCCAGCTAGCCCAAATGGGCCATTCGCGGGAATCGGCTTTACTGATAAAAAGCGGGTCGGCGCAACATTTCGGCGCTGATCGCCGGTGGGGTGTGCCGGGTTAGCAAACGGGAGCACTTGAATGACTGAGATTTTCAGCCGGCTTTGGTCGGTTCGTTATGCATGTACCGCGGCAATCGCCGCTGCGTCGTTCACTCTTGCCGCGCCCGCCCTCGCCCAGACGTTCATGTCCGAGGACGAGCTTTTGGCGACCATCCCGGGTTCCATCATCGAAAGCACGAGCAAGGATGGCACACGGTGGGCCTAAGCCTATGGCAAGTATAGCGGCGGCAAGAAGAGCGGCAGTATCAACGTCAATTTCGGCGGTGCGAAGTCGAAGTCGAAGTGGTCGGTCAAGAACGGCCAATGGTGCGAAGACTGGGGCAGCGGGAAAGCCTGCTGGCAAGTCGAGCGCGTCAGCGAGAAGGAACTGCGCATGTACGAGAACGGCAAAGCGAAGCCGAACCTCTGGGTTCTCCGCTGATCTGACCGGGGCGGCGCGGATCTGCGCCGCCTCACCAGCGCCCGAGCGCGTCTTCGTCCTCGTCCTTCGCGGCGACCCATTCGGCACCGTCGGCGCCGATTTCCTTCTTCCAGAACGGGGCGCGGGACTTCAGGTAGTCCATCAGGAACTCCGCCGCCTCGAAGGCTGCCTTGCGGTGGCGGGCGGCGGTGGCGACCATCATGATCGCCTCGCCGGGCTGGAGCGGCCCGTGGCGGTGGATCACGAGGACATCGGCGAGCGACCAGCGCCGGGTGGCCTCATCGGCCATGGCGGCGATGGCCTTCTCGGTCATGCCCGGATAGTGCTCGATCTCCATGCGGGAAAGCCCGCCGCGATCGTCGCGCACCACGCCAAGGAAGGTCACGACCGCGCCGACATCCGCGCCGCCAAGGCCGAAGCCCGCGCATTCCGCGCCATAGTCGAAGGGCGCGGATTGGACGCGCACCTGCATCTCAGCCCCCGGTCATCGGCGGGAAGAAGGCGACCTCGCGCACACCGGCAAGCGGGGCGGCAAAACTTGACAGTTCCTGATCAAGCGCCACGCGAAGCGCCGAGACATCGGCAAAGGCGGCGGCATAGCGATCTTCGCGCGCCTTAAGCTCAGCGACCAGATCGGCGACGGTGGCGGCGGAGGTTTCCAGCCGCTCACGCGGCAGGCCGATGCGTTCGCGCACCCAGGCGAAATAAAGAACGTCGATCACTTCGCTTCCTTGAGGAAGGGCAGCGCCTTCCGGAAATAGTCCCAGCCTGTCCAGAAGGTGAGGATGGCAGCAATCCAGATCAAGGCCAGACCCACCATCGTCGCATAGGACGAACAGCCGCGCGGCCCGCAGGAGCGGATCGGATCGGCAAGGCCCTGGCTGACGAGATCGGCATATTGGTCAGGCGTCAGGCCGCGCCGGGCGATGCCTTCCAGATGCTCAAGCCCGGTGCCGAGGAAAAGGACGGCAATGGCGACCATCTGCGCCGTGGTTTTCCACTTGGCAAGCTTGGTGACCTTCAGAAGCCCGGCCTTGGCGCCGAGGAACTCGCGCAGGCCCGAAACGAAGACCTCGCGGAAAAGGATGACGGTCGCGGGCAGGATCAGCCAGGGGTTCATGCCGGAATAGCCGGTGATGACCATGATCGCGATCACCACCATGGCCTTGTCGGCGATGGGGTCGAGCATGGTGCCGAACTTCGATTCCTGCTTCCAGAGCCGGGCGAGGTAGCCGTCGAAGTAATCGGTGATCGCCGCCGAGATGAAGAGCGTCAGCGCCAGCCAGTCGGCCCAGGGCCGGTGGAAATAGAGAAACATCACCGCCACGCCGGGCGCGGCGAGCAGTCTCATGACCGTCAGCGTATTCGGGATCGTCCACCTCATGCCGGCACCCTAGC
The DNA here is from genome assembly GCA_020161655.1 of Pseudomonadota bacterium. Lineage (GTDB taxonomy): Bacteria > Pseudomonadota > Alphaproteobacteria > Rhodobacterales > Rhodobacteraceae > Albidovulum. The sequence goes on along the minus strand of JAIUPC010000017.1, from coordinate 246,300 downwards.
TTGTGCGCGAACGCTCTGGAAGAGGCTGCGGACTGTTCAACGGGTTACTGTGTTTCACGAAGCGCGCGGTCGAGCGCCGCCCAAAGCTCCTCGACCGGTTCGCAGCCGACCGACAGGCGGACAAAGCCCGGGGCAACCGCGTCGCCCCAGCGGTCGCGGCGTTCGGCGGAACTGTGAACGCCGCCGAGCGAGGTTGCGGGCCTGAGAAGCGGGCATGCCTCGATGAAGGCGTCCGCCTTGTCGTTGGTGCCAAGCGTCAGCCCGATCAGGAAGCCCGAGCGGATCATCTGCTGCCGCGCGAGGTTATGCGCGGGGTCCGAGGGCAGGCCCGGAAACCGCACCTGCCTCGCCTTCGGATGCTGGGCCAGCCGTTCGGCGATGACCTCGGCTGAGCGGCACATCCGGTCGAAGCGAAGCTCCAGCGTCTCGAGACTGCGGTGAAGGAGCCAGGCCTCGAAGGGGCCGGGGATGGAGCCGGAGAGCCGCCGCCATTCGCGCATGGCGGCGACAAGGGCGCTGTCACGGCTCGCGACATGGCCAAGGAGAAGGTCGGAATGCCCGCCCGGCGCCTTGGTGTCCGAAGCGACGACGATGTCGATGCCAAGGTCGAGCGGGCGCTGGCCATAGGGCGTCATCGTGGTGTTGTCGGCAACCGTCATCCCCCCCGCCGCCCTGACCGCGCCGGCGATGGCGGCAAGGTCGCAAAGGTCAAGGCCGGGGTTGGAGGGGGTTTCGACATAGACCATCCGGTAGCCGGCAAAGCCGCCCTCGGCATAGCGGGCGGTGGGCCTGAGGTCGAAGGTCACGCCGAGTTTCTTCAGGTAGCTGTCGGCGAGGACGCGGGTGGCGTAGTAGCCATCGGATGGCAGCAGCACCCTGTCACCGGCGGCAAGGAAGGTCAGGAACGGCGCCGCGATGGCCGCCATGCCGGACGGGAAAAGCACCGCCTCGGCCTGTTCGAGGTGACCAAGCAGCTTCTCCGCCGCCTCCCAGGTGGCATTGGCGGACCGACCATAGCTCGGGTAGCCGGTGGGATCGCCCGGCACATGGTACATCGTCGCCATGGTCAGCGGCAGGGCAATGGGGTCGCCCTTTTCCAACGTCCGCCCGCGCAGGTGGAGAAGATCGGCGGCGGAGGGCAGCTTGGGGTCGGTCATTGGGTCGGTCCTCCGGTCGCGGGTCAAGGGCAGACTAGCCGGGGCAAGGCCGACCGCAAGGGGCCGCTATCCGCCCGCATGGAAGAAATCATAAACCGTCTGCGCCGTCGTCTCTGATATCCCGTCAACCGCCTGCAGATCCTCAAGCCCCGCCCGCGCCACCGCCTTGGCGGAGCCGAAGTGCTGGAGGCGCGCGCGTTCCCGCGCAAACGCGATATTTAGAACAGGTTCAGTGAGCGCCGCAGCGTTGCAATTAGCTCTTCCTCGAAGCGCTCAACGTCACCTGTGTCCCAGATCACTGTCGTGCAGTGGTTGGTGTCGAAGTGTGTCTTGGAGCTTTCAAACTTCGCGCGTTCGCAAAGATAGATCACTGGCTTCCCGAGACCTTCGGCGTAGCCGGCTTCCCAGTATGCGCCGGAGTTGTCGTGCGTCAGGTCCACTAGGACGAAGGCTGCATCGCGAATCTGCTGTCGCATGATGTTGTCGATAATCCCCGCGCGCGGGACATCGCGGAGATCGACAAGATCATGGCCCATGCCGCGCTTGATCGCGGGCTTGATAGAGTCTTTAGCAAGCGCGTCTAAATCGGCATCACCGAACTTCATAGCAAGGAAGCCATAGTGACCGGAGAAGGCGCCCTTCCGCTCAGCCTCATAGTGATCCCAACCCTGAAGCGTCAGACCGTAGACAGGCACACTCAAGATGCCGCGCCCGGGGACACTACCCAGCGATGTTTCACCGTGGCTTCGGACAAGGCCTGCCTCACTAGCGTCCCGACAAAGCTGATGAAACATCTCCCTGTTGAATGCGCCAATGACCGCGACTTCGGTAGCTGAATCGCAAGGGAAGCCATCTCCCGTTTCCGAGACATGATCGCCTATCCGCCGGATGAGGTTCGCCAGCTGTTCCCCGGCGCTCGGCAATCTAGCGCTCTCCACAAAGTGGTCGATCCAATCTGACTTGATGATGATCTGGTCGCCGCTACGAGACGCCACTCTCAGCCGATGTGACAGAACCGCCCGTTGAAGGGCTGTCAGCCCTCTATGGGAAGAACCAAACCAATCGATCCTCGCCGTTCGGCTGATCTCGTATCTGCCGCATCGGGGACAATCGTATCCATCACGGTCGCCTCTAGTTCGGAAGCCTTGGCAAAGTGTGCCGTTGGCGTCCTGGCAGACCGGACATTCGTTTTCGTCAGTTGGCTGCAATCGCACCCCCTCATCCGCCCGCATGAAAGAAATCATAAACCGTCTGCGCCGTCGTCGCCGAGATCCCGTCAACCGCTTTCAGATCCTCAAGCCCCGCCCGCGCCACCGCCTTGGCGGAGCCGAAGTGCTGGAGAAGCGCGCGTTTCCGGGCGGCGCCGATGCCCGGCACCTCGTCCAGGGGCGTGGCGCCGATGGCCTTGGCGCGCTTGGCGCGGTGGGCGCCGATGGCCCAGCGGTGCGCCTCGTCCCTGAGACGCTGGACGAAATAGAGGACGGCGGCGCTGTGCGGCAGCGCAAAGGGCTGTTTGCCGGGGCGGTGGAACTCTTCCTTCCCCGCATCGCGGTCCAAGCCCTTGGCGACGCCGATCATCGGCACATCCTCGACCCCCAGTTCCTCCATGATCTCCATGACGGCAGAGACTTGCCCCGCCCCGCCGTCGATCAGGAGAAGATCGGGCCAGGCTTCGCTTTCGCGGTCGGGGTCTTCCTTCAGAAGCCGCTGGAAGCGCCGGGTCAACACCTCTTTCATCATGCCGAAGTCGTCGCCGGGGGTAAGGTCGGTCCCCTTGATGTTGAACTTGCGGTACTGGCCCTTCACGAACCCTTCCGGCCCCGCAACGATCATGCCGCCGACGGCATTCGTGCCCATGATGTGGGAGTTGTCATAGACCTCGATCCTTCGCGGCGGGCCGTCAAGGTCGAAAGCCTCTGCCAGACCGTCCAGAAGCTTCGACTGGGCGGCACTTTCGCTCATCCGCCGGCCAAGGCTTTCGCGGGCATTGCGGGCGGCGTTTTCGACGAGCTCCGCCTTTTCGCCCCGCTGCGGCACGGCGATGTCCACCTTGCGGCCGGCGCGATCCGACAGAAGCTCCGTCATCAGGTCGGCATCCTCGATCGGATGGCTGAGAAGGATCAGGCGCGGCGGTTCCTTGTCGGCATAGAACTGGCCGAGGAAGGCTTCGAGCACCTCGGGCGCTTCGGCCCCGCTGCCGGTCTTGGGGTAGAAGTCGCGATTGCCCCAGCTTTGATTGGCGCGGATGAAGAAAACCTGCACGCAGGCCTGCCCGCCCTCCATGTGAAGGGCGACCACATCCGCCTCGGCCACGCCGCGCGGGTTGATGCCTTGCGACGACTGCACCTGCGTCAGTGCCCGGATGCGGTCGCGCAAGGCTGCCGCGCGTTCGAACTCCATCGCGTCCGACGCAGCGGACATGTCGGCGGCAAGGCCGGCCTGCACCTGCGTCGACTTGCCCTGCAGGAAGCGTTCGGCATCGGCGACCAGCGCGCCGTAATCCGCCTCACCGATCATGCCGACACAAGGCGCGGAACAGCGCTTGATCTGGTAAAGAAGACAGGGCCGCGTCCGGCTGGCAAACATCGCATCCGAACAGTTCCGAAGCAGGAACACCTTCTGCAACTGGTTCAACGTCCGGTTCACTGCGCCGGCGCTGGCGAAGGGGCCGTAGTAGTTGCCCTTTTCCTTCTTGGCGCCCCGGTGCTTCTTGATCTGCGGATAGGCATGTTCCTTTGACACAAGTATGTTCGGGAACGACTTGTCGTCCCGCAGGAGGACGTTGAAATAGGGCTTCAGCTGCTTGATGAGGTTCTGTTCGAGAAGGAGCGCCTCCGTCTCTGTCCGCGTCGTCAGGAACATCATCGACTGGGTGGCGTGGATCATCCGGGCGATCCGCCCCGAATGGCCGGAGGGGCGCGCATAGTTCGACACCCGCGCGTTCAGGTTCCGCGCCTTGCCGACATAGAGCACCCTGCCCTCGGCATCGAGCATGCGGTAGACGCCCGGCTGGCCGGTCAAGGACTTCAGGTAGGACTGGATCACCTGATGCCCGGATTCCTTACCCTGCGTCACCTTCTGGGGCCCCTCTGATCGCCACGCTTTGCCGTTACCGGACGGTCTCGATTCCTGCCATGGGCTGCAATCTTATGCCCTCTGGCGCAAGAGAAAACCTGTCCACGGTTTCTGTGGATAAGTCTGGTGAGAAATATCCGCCACAATGAAATTTGCCTTATATTCGGCTGGCTTCATCGAGTTGCCTGTTTTTTAGGCGATCCTGCAAAGCATTGATTTAGAATGTTTTTATTTGTCGCATGGACAAACACCTGAAAGCATTGGGAGAATCGTAACAGGTTTGTTACGCGCCGCGTGAAGGTGGACAAGTCAAGACCCGACTGGTCGCAGGACGCGAAAATTCGCTAGTCCACACCCAAAATATCCGGCGTCTTCCAGCCGAGGTGCTGGCCGCCATCAACGCAGATCAACTGCCCGGTAACGGCCTTCGCATCCATCAGATAGCCAAGCGCCGCGCAGATATCGTCAGGGTTGGCGCCACGCCCGAGAACCGATGCAGCGCGCTGTGCGTGGAACTGTTCCTCGCTCTGCTTTGCCCCCTTCAGCGTGGTTCCCGGTCCGATGGCGTTGACCCTGATATCAGGACCAAGGGCGCGGGCGGCGGTCTGGGTGAAGGCCCAGAGCCCCATCTTGGCGATGGTGTAGGACATGAACTCCGGCGTCAGTTTCCGCACCCGCTGGTCGAGCATGTTGACGACGAGCGCCTGCGCCAAGGCCTCGCCATGCTCGGTCGTGGCTTTCGGTGCCTGTGCGGCGAAAGCTTGCGTCAGCACGAAGGGCGCACGGAGGTTCGATTCGATGGCCCGGTCCCAGCTTTCGCGGGTGCCGCTGCGGATGTTGTCGTACTCGAAGATCGAGGCGTTGTTGACGAGGACGGTCAGCGGCCCGCCCAGCGCCTTCGCGGCTACGGGGACGAGGCCGCGCACCCCGTCCTCGATCAGGATGTCGGCCTTCAGCGTCGCAGCGGTCACGCCCAGTGCGCGCGCCTCGGCGGCGGTGCTTTCCGCCTCCTCCGCAGAACTCGCGTAGTGGATGGCGACGTCGTAGCCGCGTCCAGCAAGGTAGAGCGCCATCGCCCGGCCAAGCCGCCGCGCGCCGCCGGTGACAAGCGCCCTGCCCTTCGTCATCCCTTGCCCCCGCAGCCGCAAGGCCCGCTACCGATCAGCGGCCGCCCGCAGTGCTTGCAGCGCGCCGCCAAGAGCGTCTTGCGGCCGCCGATCATCCCCCCGCGGAACCGTCTTACGACGGTCATCACTGCAAGGACGACAACGACAGTGATGATGAGTTTTATCAGCATCTCAAAGACCATACCTCGACCACAGCGCCCGATCCTCGACGGTACCGAGCACGTCGGCGGCCAGACTGCCACTGATCCGCTGGAAGATCGACTTTTTCACGCCCATGGGTATCAACTGCACCTTGTCGCCGTAAAGCGCCTTCAGCTTCGGCACGAGATGGGCGCAGCCATCGGCGAGGCCGACCTCCACCGCCTGCTGACCGACCCAGATCGAGCCGTCGAAGAGATCCCGGTCCGCCGCCAACCGCGCCCCGCGCCGGGCCGTGACCTGCGCCTTGAAGCGGTCGTGCAGCGTGTCGAGGATGGCGTTCAGCCGGGCGACGTCCTCCTCCTTCTCGGGTCGGAAGGGGTCGAGCATGCTTTTCGACGTACCCGCGGTGTGGACGCGCCGTTCGATCCCGTGACGGGAGATGAAGTCGGGAAAGCCGAAGCCCGCCGCGATGACGCCGATGGAGCCGGTGACGGAGGTTTCATCAAGCCAGATGTCATCCGCCGCCGTCGCCAGCCAGTAGCCGCCCGATGCCGCCACATCCTCGACGAAGGCATGGACTGGGACCGACTTTTCATCTGCAAGCCGCCGGATGCGCGCGGCGATCAGCGAGGATTGCGCCGCCGAGCCGCCGGGCGAATTGATGACAAGGGCGACAGCCGTCGGTTTGCGCTTGAAGGCGCGCTCGATCACCGGGCCGAGCGTGGCGTCGTTGAGGCCGGAGCCAAAGCGCCCCGCGGCACCTATCGCGCCTTGCAGGCGGATCACCGGAACCTTGGGCGCGCGGCCGGAAAGGAAAGGAATATGGACCATGCGATCGGATGTAGTCGCGCCTCGGCAAGGCGGCAATAGCAATCGCTGCTTTGCGCGTGGCGGGCATGCCCTATAGGTTCGCCTCATGATCGATCGGCTGGAAATGTTCATCGCCCTTGCCAACGAACGCCACTTCGGCCGCGCGGCCGAGGCGATGGGCGTGACGCAGCCTTCGCTCTCCTCGGCGATCCGGCAGCTTGAGAACCAGCTTGGCGTGCAACTCGTGTTTCGCGGCTCGCGCTTTCAGGGGCTGACGCCCGAGGGGCAGCGCGTCCTTGACTGGGCGCTGAAGATCGTCGGCGATGCCCGGACCCTGCGGGAAGAGATGCGGGCGCGGAAGAAGGGGCTTTCGGGCAAGCTGAGGATCGGCGTCATCCCGACGGCGCTGCCGGTGACGGCACGGCTGACGGTGCCTTTCCTCGAACGGAACCCCAATGTCGACCTGACCATCCTGTCGCGCACCTCGATCGAGATCCTCGACGGCATCGACCGGCTGGAGCTGGATGCCGGGCTGACCTATCTCGACAACGAACCTCTGGGCCGCGTGACGCTGGTGCCGCTTTACCGCGAAAGCTACCGGCTTCTGGTCGCCAGCACCCGGCCCGAGGCGCGGCTCCCCGCGATCAGCTGGGCCGAGGCGGCAGGGCTGCCTCTTTGCCTTCTGACCGGCGACATGCAGAACCGCCGGATCATCAACCAGCACCTGAGCGAGGCTGGCGCCGATGTCCGCGCCCGGGTCGAATCCAATTCGTCCATCGTGCTCATCGCCCATGTTTCGACCGGGCGCTGGGTGTCGATCGTCGCCGAGGCGCTGGCGGAGATGCATACCGCCGGCACCGGGCTGACCGCCGTGCCGATCGAAGGGCAGAACGCGCTCCACACCGTCGGCATCATCGCCGCATTCCGGGAGCCGCATACCCCGGTCCTTGCGGCGCTGATCGAGGAGGCACGACGGGTGGCCTGGATGTAGGATGGGCAAGATTGCCCATCCTACCCCGATCGGCGCGCTTTACGCCCCGAGCAGCCCCTGAGGCCCGAAGTGGCGCGGATAGAAGGCCGCCGCACAGATCCAGACCGTCGCCAGCGCCTCGTCCCGCTCATAGGGTTCGGTCATCGACATCAAATCGCGCCAGAGGCCCTCCGTCACCACACGCAGCACCCGCGCCGTAAGGATTGCGTCCGAGGTATAGCCATGCTCGTCGTTCATGCGCTGGCACAAGGCCTCGATCGTGCTGGTGTAGTAAAGGTCATTGGCGCTGCAATGTTCCTGATACATCGGCCTTGTCTGCGCCTCGCCCCAGAACGACCCCCAGGCGGAGAGCTTTTCCGGCGTGCATATCTTCGGATCGAAGTCGGCGCGCAGGAAGGCCGCGATCTGGTCCGGCGCATCGGGCGGCGCCGCCTCAAGCGCGGATTGCCAGCTTTCGCGGTATTCGTCGGAAAGATAGACAAGCGTCGTCGATAGGAGCTTTTCCTTCGTCTCGAAATGGAAGTTCACGAGGCCGTGCGACAGTCCCGCCGTGCGCGCCACCTCGCCCATCGTGGTGCGCGCATAGCCCTGCTTTGCCAGCGTGGCGATGGTCGCCTCGATAAGCTGCGCCTGCCGTGCCCCCCGGCTCAGCTTCCTGCGGCCTTCGCTGCGTGATTCCTGTTCTGCTTCGGACATGCCCATCCTGCCTCAGGCCGATTCATAGCGGAAATCAGCGCGATAGTAAGGCCAAATCATTTTGATTGACAGTTCAATCAGAATTCTGCCAGCATGACACCATCCGCACAAAGAGATGGTTTTCCCATGCCGGCCCAGCCGCACCGCAACCTCACGAAATCCAATGCCCAGTTCCAGAAGGCGGTCAAACGGCTGCCGCTCGGGGTGGCGTCGACCTTCCGTTACTGGGGCGATGACCGGACGGTCTATGTCCATCACGGCAAGGGTGGCCGCACCTGGGACATCGACGATAACGCTTACGTCGACTACCGGCTTGGCTACGGCCCGGCGATCCTCGGCTATGCCGACGACCGCGTGGATGCCGCGGCCCGCAAGGGGATGGAGGTCGGCGGCGTCTTTGCGCTGTCGACGGAGCGTGAACTCGCCGTTGCCGAGCGTATCGCCAAGATGGTCCCGGCGGCTGAGCTTGTGCGTTTTTCCAACTCCGGCACCGAGGCGGTGATGTCAGCGCTGCGCCTTGCCCGCGCCCATACCGGGCGGGACAGCTATCTTCTGGTCGAAGGCGGCTATCACGGACTTTTCGACGCCGCGATGTGGATCGCCAATTTGGAGGAGTGGAACCCGAAGTCGAACCGCGACCCCGAGGTCGTGTCCTACGGCAAGGGCATTCCGATGACGGTCAAGGAACTTGCCCATCTGGTGCCGATGAACGATTGCCAGCGGCTTGAGGATACGTTCAAGAAGCATGGGCACAGCCTTGCCGCCATGCTGATCGAACCCATTCAGGGCAATTGCTGCGCGATCTCTGCGCGCAAGGACTATGTACAACTGGCCCGCAGGCTTTGCGACGAATACGGCGTCCTTCTCATCATTGATGAGGTCAAGACCGGCTTCCGCGTCGGCAAGGGCGGGGTGCAGGGGCTTCTCGGCGTGATGCCCGATATCACCACTTTCGCCAAGGCGATGGGCAACGGCTATCCGATTGCCGTCGTGGCGGGGCGCGAGGCGGTGATGCGGACCTTCCGCTATGGCGGCGCCTCGCACGGCGGCACCTACACCGCGCATTCCGTCAGCCTTGCCGCCGCCGAGGAATGCCTGCGCATCCTCGACGAAACCCCGGCGCTGGAGACGCTGGCGAGTTATGGCGAGAAGCTGAAGACAGGAATCTCGCAGATCCTGTCGGACCGCAACATCACCCATTCCTTCAGCGGCCATCCCTCGATGTTCGGCACCTTCTTTGCCGAAACCCCGCCCGACAACTACCGGGACTGGAAGACCTCGGACTACAGTTTCTACGACCAGATGGCCTACCACCTCCACGACCTCGGCATCATCGTTGAACCGGATTCGCGCGAACCCTGGTTCATGTGCGAAGCGCATGGCCTTGATGAGACCTGCCTGACCGACACGCTGAAGGCGGTTGAGACCGCCGTCGACCTGACGCTTGAGCATTTCGAAGACGAAGCGAAGCGGGCATGACCTGGGACGCCGTCATCATCGGGGCGGGCCATAACGGGCTCGTCACCGCCGGATACCTCGCCCGGGCCGGGATGAAGGTCTGCGTGGTGGAAAAGAACGACTGGATCGGCGGCGCGGCGGTCAGCCGCGAGCTTTTCTCCGGCTTCACCTATTCCAACTGCTCCTATGTCAGCAGCCTCTTCCGGCCGGAGATCATGCGCGATCTGGAACTGCCGAAACACGGGCTTCAGATCCTGCCCTACGAGGGCGGCGCGGTGATGATGCAGGATGGCGGCCATCTTGGGATGTTCCGCGACCATGACGCCAACCGGCGCGAGTTTGCCCGCCATTCGCCCCGCGATGCCGAGGCCTATGACCGCTACGCCCGCGACGTCCTGCGCCACTGCCGCTTCATCCGGCCCCTGCTGCTTCGGACGCCGCCCGACCCGTCGTCCTTCCGGCCGCGCGACCTTGCCGAACTGGCATGGCTCGGCAAGCGGATGTTCGCGCTGAGCGAAGCGCAGATGTACGACATGATCCGCTTCTGGACGATGTCGATCAGCGACTTCCTTGATGAGTATTTCGAGCACCCGACGATCAAGGCCTATCAGGCCGTCGCCTCGATCATCGGCACGGCGCTTGGCCCCATGTCGCCCGGCACGGCCTATGTGCTTCTCCATCACGCGATGGGCGATGTGGATGGCAATGTCGGCGCCTGGGGTTTCGCACGCGGCGGCATGGGTGCCATCACGCGGGCGCTGGCCGCCTCGCTCCGCGCAGCAGGTGGAGAGATCCGCACCGGGAGCGGCGTGGCTAAGATCGCGGTCAGGGGTGGCCGGACCACCGGCGTTGTCCTCGACAATGGCGATGAGATCGCTGGCCGCCGCGTCATCTCCAACATGGACGTCAAGCGCACCTTCCTTGGCCATGTCGATGAGGCAGAGCTTCCAGGCGATTTTGTCAAGCGCGTCCGCGCCTTCAAGACGCGCGGATCGTCCGGCAAGCTCAACATCGCGCTCGACGCCGCGCCGAAATTCACCGCCCTGCCCGAAGGCGCGCCCTTCATTAAGGGCGATCTTCACTTCACCGACAGCATCGAGAGGATGGAGCGCGCCTATGATGACTGGAAGGCCGGGCATTTCAGCCGCGACCCGTTCCAGGACGTGATGATCCCGACGATGATCGACCCGACGATGACGCCGCCCGGCAAGCACTTCATGTCATGTTTCGTGCAATACGCCCCACCGAAGATCGAGGGCCAGGACTGGACCGATGCCGACCGCGACGCCTTCGCCAAGACCTGCATCGACCAGATTGAAAGCTACGCGCCGGGTTTCCGCGACCTGATCCTCCACATGGAGGTCCGCACGCCGCGCGAGCTTGAGGCAGAGGTCGGGCTGACCGAGGGCAACATCTTCCAGGGCGAACTGACCTTCGACCAGTTGCTCTTCAACCGTCCGGTTCCGGGCTACGCGCAATATCGCAGCCCGATCCGCGACCTCTGGATCTGCGGATCATCCACCCATCCGGGCGGCGGCGTCATGGGCGCACCGGGCCGCAACGCCGCGGCCGAGATCCTGCGTGACGCGAAAATGCCCGTGAAAGAAATGAGCGACGCCTATGCCATCCCTTGACTGCATCGTGATCGGCGGCGGCACCAACGGCCTCGCCTGCGCCGCGCGCCTCGCCCGGAAGGGCCGCCGCGTTCTGGTGCTGGAAGCCTCCGGCGCGCCCGGCGGCGGCGCTGCGGGTGGCGGTTTTGCCCCCGGCTTCCGCAGCCCCGGCCTCGCCCATATCGTCCACATGATCGACCCGCGCGTCGCCGATATCCTGGCGCTCGACCGCCACGGCCTAGGCTATCACACGATCAGCCTCGCCAGCACGGCGCTCAGCGCCACCGGCGACCACCTGCGGCTTGACGGCGCTTTCGGCGCGTCCCTCACCGGCACTATCAGCGCCGAAGACCGCGCCGCCTGGGCCGAGCTTCGCGCCCGGCTGATGCGCTTTGCCGCCGCCCTTGCGCCTTTCCGGGGGCTGACGCCGCCCCGGCTGGCGCGGGCGCCCGGCAACGACTGGGCGCAGCTTGCCCGGCTTGGCCTTGGCGTCCGCCGCATGGGCAAGACCGACTTCCGCGAATTCCTGCGCATGTTCCTCATCAACGTGTGGGACGTGCTGAACGACGAACTCACCGATGACCGCCTCAAGGGCCTTGTCGCCTTCGATGCGACCCTCGGCTCCTGGCTCGGGCCGCGTTCGCCGAATTCGCTGCTTTTGCTCCTCAACCGGCTCTCGGGCGAGGTTGCCGGCCAGCAGGGCGCGCTGGCGCTACCGAAGGGCGGGATGCCGGCGGTCGCGGCGGCGCTGGCCTCTGCCGCCGAAGCGGCGGGCGTAACTATCCGCACGGGTACCGCCGTCGCCCGGATCGACGTGGTCGGCGACAAGGTCATCGGCGTGACGCTGGCGAATGGCGAAGAATTGCGCGCACACCGTGTCGTCTCGGCGATCAGCCCGAAGACCACGCTCCTGTCTCTTCTGGGGCCGCGCCATCTCGACACCGGCGCCACCATGCGCATCCAGCACCAGAAGTCGCGCGGCGGGGCGGCGAAGCTGCATCTGGCGCTGAGCGCGCTCCCCGATTTCATGGGCGCCGACCCGAAGACCCGCCTCGTGATCGCGCCCAGCGCCGATCATGTCGAGCGTGCCTTCAACCCGGTGAAATACGGCGAGGTGCCGGCGGCGCCGGTCATGGAGGTGGTGATCCCTTCGGCTTTCGAACCGGGCCTTGCGCCCGATGGCCAGCACGTCCTTTCCGCCGTCGTGCAATACGCCCCCCACGCGCCGAAAGCCGGCGAGGATGCGGCGCGGGCGGCGATGCTTGAGGCGACGCTGGCCACGCTGGAAACCCACGCGCCCGGCGTCCGCAAACTGATCGTCGGGCAGAAAATGCTCATGCCCTATGACATTGAACGCCGCTACGGCATGCCCGGCGGCAACTGGCATCACGGCGAGCTTTCCGTCGAACAGATGCTGTTCCTGCGCCCGGCCTCCGGCATGGCGCAATACGCCAGCCCCGTCCCCGGTCTCTGGCTCGCCTCGGCGGGGACGCATCCGGGTGGTGGCATCTCTGGCGCATCGGGCTGGAACGCGGCGGGGCGCATTCTTGAGGAGGCTCGCGCATGAAGGTCGAACCGCGCCTGCATTTCCACATGCCGCTCCAGCGGACGCCGTTCCACGCCCGCACTTCGGCGGCCAATGTCTTGAACCAGTGGGGCAACTGGTCGGGCTATACCACCGCGCTCGTCTTCGAGGACGAGGCGATGGAGTATTCGGCGATCCGCAATGCCGCATCGCTTTACGACCTCTGCCCGATGGTGAAGTACCGCTTCACCGGCCCCGATGCGGCGGCCTGCCTTGACCGGCTGACCCTGCGCGCGGCGAGCAGGCTCAGCGTCGGCGGCGTCCACTACACCGCATGGTGCGATGACGCCGGCAAGTTTCTGGACGACGGCACGCTCTTCCGGCTGGGTCCGGAGGATTTCCGGCTTTGCTGCCAGGAACGCCACCTTCCCTGGCTGATCGACTCGGCCCTTGGCTTCGATGTCCGCGTCCGCGAGGAAACCGAGGAAGTCGCGGCGCTGTCGCTGCAAGGCCCGTGCAGCGCGGTCGTCCTTCAGGCCGCCGGGTTCGACGTCTCGGCGCTGAAGCCCTTCCGCATGATGAGCCTGCCCTTCGGCGATGGCACACTTCTTATCTCCCGCACCGGCTTCACCGGCGATCTCGGCTATGAGCTTTGGACCACGCCCGATCAGGCGTTGCGGCTCTGGGATCACCTGACGGTGGCGGGGCGGCCCTGGGGCATCAGGCCCGTGGGGTCGAGCGCGCTCAACCTCGCGCGGATCGAGGCGGGGTTCGTCATCACCAACATGGACTTCATCGCCGCCCATCAGGCGGTGCGCGAGGATCGCACCCGCTCGCCGATCGAGATGGCGCTCGACTGGATGATCGACTGGGACAAGGGCCATTTCAACGGCCGCCGCGCGCTTCTGGCGGAGCGGGAGGGCAAGACCTCCCGCTGGGCCTTTGTCGGGCTCGACGTGCCGGGGAATGTGCCCGCGACGGGGGCGGTGATCTATGCCGGCAAGACCAAGGAGGCCGGTTTCGTCACTGCTGCCGAATGGCTGCCCACGGCCAAGCGCAACGTGGCGCTGGCCCATATCGAGCGGAAATACCTGAAAAGCGATCTCTGGGCCGATATCTACGCCTTGCGCGAGTTGCAATATGCGCGGCTGATGCTGCCGGTCACGGTGACGGAGCGGCCCTTCTTCAACCCCGCCCGCAAGCGCGCCACCCCGCCGGGGCGGTTCTGATGGTGCATCCGGCCTCACCCCTTCTCGACCACTGCCCCGAGGCGCTGCCGCGCGAGGCCTATGTCAGCGCGGAATGGTACGCGCGGGAAATGGCGACACTCTGGTCGCGGCAATGGGTCTGTGCGGGGCGGATGAGTGATCTTACCGCCGGCACGATGCGCCCGGTTCAGGTCGGGCCGGCGAGCGTGATCCTGCTCCGCCTCGCAGACGGGACCTTGCGGGCGTATCACAATACCTGCCGCCACCGGGGGGCGGAGCTTTGCGCCGGCGAAAAGGCGGCGGGCAAGCTTGTAACCTGTCCCTACCACGCCTGGGCTTATGCAGCGGATGACGGGCGGCTCGTCTCGACCGCCCATGCGCACCCGACCGCGGACTTCCGGCGCGAGGATCACGGGCTGAAGCCGGTGGCGCTGAACGAATGGGCGGGGTTCGTCTTCCTGTCGCTCGCCGCAGCGCCCCCGGACCTTCGGGGTGACATCCCCCTTGCCGCGCTCGACAACTGGCCGATGGACGCCCTCGTCACCGGGCACCGCTGGGAAAAGACCCTCGACTGCAACTGGAAGGTCTTCTGGGAAAACTACTCCGAATGCCTCCACTGCCCCGGCATCCATCCTGAGCTTTGCGACATGGTGCCGCTCTACCGCGAGGGCGTCATGGCCGAGAACGAACGGCCCGGCTGGACCCCCGACACCCCGCAAGCCCCGCGCCTGAAGCCGGGCGCGGAGACCTGGAGCATGACCGGCGCGCCGGTTGCCCCGGCCTTCCCCAGCCTGACCGAGGCGGAACGGCAGGCGGGCTATACCTTCGTCACGCTCTGGCCCTCGGCCTTCGTCGTGGCCCATGTCGATTATGTCCGCTCGGTCCGGCTCGAACCCCTTGGCCCCGACCGCACCCGGCTGGTGGCCGAATGGCACTTCGCACCCGAAACCCTGGCCCAGCCCGGCTTCGACCCCGCGCGGGTGGCCGACTTCGCCAAGATCGTCCTGGCCCAGGACGGCGACGCCTGCGAGATGAACCAACGGGGCATTAACTCGCCCGCCTATGAGCAGGGAAGGCTGATGCCCGAGGAATATGAGATCCACCGTTTTCACGGCTGGGTCCTGAACCAGATGGAGGGTAAAAGATGAGCCTTCAAGCACGTGGAGAGATCCAGATTCCGAATGACTGGGACCGGCGCGGCCTGCCCGCCTGGACCTATCATTCGCCCGCACTTTTCGCCCTGGAACGCGACAATGTCTTCCTGACCCACTGGCAGATCGTCGGGCATGAGAATGACGTGCCAGCGCCCGGCGACTGGCTGACCTTCGACCTTTTCGGCGAGCGTGCCGTCATCATGCGCGGGCGTGACGGCGTGGTGCGCACCTTCCACAACCTTTGCCGCCATCGCGGCGCGCGGGTGGTGGACGGGGAAAAGGGTCATTGCAAGGGCGCCATCGTCTGCCCCTTCCACGGCTGGGTCTACAACCTCGACGGCACGCTACGGGGTGCTGCGCAGCCCTCGACCTTCGGTGAGATGGACCGCGCCGATTACGGGCTGAAACCGATCGAGCTTGGCCGCTTCCACGGCTTCCTGTTCCTCCGCTTCCGCCCCGGCCCACAGCCCGACATCGCCACGCTCCTCGCGCCCTATGACGAGGATTTCGCCGCCTACGGCGCGGGCGATGTTGTGCCGGTGCAGGTGGCGGGCTGGTCCGTCGACCTGCCGGTCAACTGGAAGTCGGTGCGCGACGTCGACAACGAAGGCTACCACGTGCCGATGGCGCATCCGGCCTTGCAGGACCTTTACGGCCGCGACTACCGCGACCGCTACCTGCCCGAGGGGCTGCATTTCTCGGCCGGATACTTCGGCGATGCGCCGGGCCGGCGCTGGTCGGTGCGGCACTATCTGAAGCACGCGCCTAAACAGGACTGGCTGCCCGACCGGCTGCAGAACGCCTGGACCTACTACGGGCTTTTCCCCAACATGGTCTTCGCCTTCACGCCCGAGGCGATCCAGTTCTACCATGACATCCCGCTCGGCCCCGGCCTGACGCGCCTCACCGGCAAGCTTTACCGCCAGCCGCAGGAGGACCGCCAGCAGCGCCTTGCCCGCTACCTTGCCATGCGGATCGACCGCGACACTTCCGCCGAGGATCAGCAGCTTTCGATCTGGTCGAATGAATCGATGCTTTCTTCGGCCTTCGACGGCTTTCACCTGTCGGACAAGGAATGGGGCCTGAGACGCCACCACGACGCGCTCCGCGCCCTCATACCGGTCATGCGCGAGGAGGCTTCTCCCGCCGAAGATGAAATCGTCACGCGGAACGACGAATTGATTTGCCAGCCGGCGAACGCTGGCCAATAATTTGATCAAAAGTAAGGGAGGAAGACCATGAAACTGTCTCGACGCACAGCACTCTCGACTTTCGGCGCCGCGCTGGCGATGCCCTATGTCCGGCCATCCTGGGCGCAGGCAGGCTCGGTCAACGTCTACAACTGGGCCGACTACATCGGCGAAACCACGCTCGCCGATTTCACCGCCGAGACCGGGATCGAGGTGGTCTATGACATGTATGCAAGCTCCGAGGAGATGCAGGCCAAGGTCCTTGCCGGATCGACCGGCTATGACGTGGTGCTGATGGCCGGCCTGTCGCTCCAGCAGTTCATCAAGGCCGGCGTTTACGACACGATCGACCGGTCCAAACTGACCGGCTGGAGCAATCTCGACCCCGCGATCCTGAAGATCGGCGAGGGCTTCGACCCCGGCAACCTCTACGGCGTCCCCTACATGTGGGGGTCGGTCGGCTTCGCCTACAATGTGGCGATGGTCAAGGAACGGCTGCCCGACGCCGATCTTTCCAGCCTCGACACCCTCTTCAAGCCCGAGAACGCGGCGAAACTCGCAGACTGCGGCATCTCGATCCTCGACAGCCCGACCGACATCGGCTTCATGGTGATGAGTTATCTCGGCCTCGACCCAAACACGGCTGGCCCCGCCGAATACGCGAAGATGGCCGAGGCTTTCGCCCCGATACGCGAATACATCGCCACCTTCGACAACAACAACTACACCTCCGCCCTGCCGAACGGGGAGCTTTGCGTGGCCAACAGCTGGTCGGGCGAATATGGCGTGGCCAAGGCCCGCGCCGCCGAGGCGGGGATCGACATCGACCTGCAGTATTTCGTGCCGAAGACTGGCGCACCCGCCTGGTTCGATTTCTGGTGCATGTCGGTCGATGCGCAGAACAAGGACAACGGCTACCAGTTCATGAACTACCTGCTGCGCCCCGAGGTGATCGCGGCCTGTACCGACTACACCGGCTATGCCAACTCCAACAAGGAGGCGACGGCACTGGTCGACGAAGCCATCCGCAACGACCCGGCGGTCTATCCCGATGCCGAGACGCTGAGCCGGATGTACACCCCCGCCCCCCAATCCGAAGAACAGGACCGCGACATCACGCGCGCCTGGGCGCAGATCAAGGCAGGCTGACGTCGTGCAGGACCCTTTCGTGCGGATCGAAGGCGTTTCGAAACTGTTCGGGGCGTTTCAGGCGGTGCGCGACGTGAACCTGACCGTGGGCAAGGGCGAGATCTTCGCCCTTCTCGGCGGGTCAGGCTGCGGCAAGACCACGCTTTTGCGCATGCTCGCGGGGTTCGAGGAACCAAGCGCGGGCCGCATCTTCCTTGACGGGCAGGACATGACGGGCGTTCCCCCATGGGAGCGCCCGGTTCACATGATGTTCCAGAGCTATGCGCTCTTCCCGCATATGAGCGTGGAAAAGAACGTGGCCTACGGCCTCAAGCACGAAAAGATGACGAAGGCGGAGCGTGAGGAACGGGTGCGCGGGATGCTCGACCTCGTCCAGCTGACGCAGTTCGCGCACAGAAAGCCGCACCAGATTTCCGGCGGCCAGCGGCAGCGAGTGGCGCTGGCACGCGCACTGGCGCGGCAGCCGAAGCTTCTGCTTCTGGACGAGCCTCTGGCGGCGCTCGACAAGAAGCTGCGCGAACAGACCCAGTTCGAGCTGATGAGCATTCAGGAGCGTACCGGCGTCACCTTCATCGTCGTGACCCATGACCAGGAAGAGGCGATGACCCTCGCCGACCGGATCGCGGTGATGGACAAGGGCGAGGTGCGCCAGAGCGGCACGCCGACGGAAATCTACGAATATCCGAACTCGCGCTTCGTCGCCGGGTTCATCGGTTCCATCACCTCGTTCGACGGGCGCGTGACGGCGGTGGAGGGCGATCTGTCGCGGGTGGATGTTCCCGGCCTCGGAACCGAAATCGTCGCGCGCAGCGTGGCCGGTGCGCCATCGGGGCAGGAGGTAACAGTGGCGCTGCGGCCCGAAAAGGTGACCCTGACCCGCGAAAAACCGGAGGGTCCGAATGCCATCGCAGGCGAGATCAAGGACATCGCCTATTTCGGCAAGGACAGCCTTTACCGGGTGACGCTGCCTTCAGGCGGGCTGATCGCGGTCCATGGCGTCAATGCCAAGCGGGCCGAAGCGGGGCGGCCGGACTGGTACGACAAGGTCTGGCTGAGCTTCGATCCCGCCGCCGCGATCCTGCTGACGGAGTAAGGGAATGGCGGCGGGACGGCATTCGCGATTGTCAGACTGGTTCAACCGGCGCGGCTGGTCCGACATCATCATCTCCGCGCCCTATATCTGGCTCCTGCTCTTCTTCCTCCTCCCCTTCCTCATCGTCATCGCGATGAGCGTGGCGACCCGGACGCCAAGCGCCCCGCCCTTCGGCTATGGCGGCGACAACCCGGCCTTGAATTTCGCCGGCTACGCCCGGTTCTTCGAGGATGAGCTCTACCTCCGTGCCCTTGTCACCTCGATCATCAATGCCTTCGTGGCGATGATCCTCTGCCTTCTCATCGGCTATCCGATGGCGCTGGGGCTGACGCGGATGCAGCGGAACTGGCGCAACATCCTGCTGATGCTCATCATCCTGCCGTTCTGGACCTCATTCCTTCTCAGGGTCTACGCCTGGATGGGGATGATGGGCAAATCGAGCTGGTTCAACCGGCTTCTGACCGACCTCTGGAACATGGTCACGCCCGAGGGCTGGGCGATGAGTTCGATCCCGATGATGCATTCGAATTTCGCCGTCGTACTGGTCATGGTCTATACTTATCTGCCCTTCATGATCCTGCCGCTTTACGCCAATCTCGAACGGCTCGACCCGACGCTGGACGAGGCGGCGATGGACCTTGGCACAAGGCCCTTTGGCGTCTTCTGGGACGTGACCCTTCCGCAGTCGATCCCCGGGATCATCGCCGGCGGCCTTCTCGTCTTCATCCCCGCCTCGGGCGAACTGGTGATCCCGACGCTCGTCGGCGATGCCGGAAGCCCGATGATCGGGCGGGTGATCTCGGACGAGTTTTCATCCTCGCGCGACTGGCCGATGGCCTCGTCGATCGCGGTGGCACTCCTCCTCCTCATGGTTGTGCCGACGATGATCTACAGCCATTTCCAGACCAAGGCCGAACATAAGCCGGAGAACCGGCCATGAGGCGGCGCCCCATCTTCCTGATCTCGGTGCTCTGCTTCGGCTTTGCCTTCTTCTACATTCCGATCCTGTCGATGATCGTCTATTCCTTCAACGGATCGCGCCTTGCCACGGTCTGGGGCGGGTTCTCGACCAAGTGGTATGTCTCGCTCTTTTCCAACAAGCAGGTCGGCGCCGCGCTATTCCTGTCGCTGAAGATCGCGCTCATCTCGGCGACCATGGCGACGATCCTTGGAACCATGGCCGGGATCGCGCTGGCGCGGTTCAGGCGGTTCAAGGGCAGGCTCTTCTTTTCCGGCATGGTGACGGCGCCGCTCATCATGCCAGACGTCATCACCGGCATCTCGTCGCTGATGCTCTTCATCCTGATGGCGGAATGGATCGGCTGGCCGTCGACGCGGGGCTTCACCACGATCACGCTGGCCCACATCACGTTTTCGATGGTCTACGTGACGACCATCGTGCAATCCCGCCTCATCAGCGCCGAACGCGACATCGAGGAAGCGGCGATGGATCTTGGTTCGAAGCCATGGCAGGTCCTGTGGGACATCACCCTGCCGGTGATTTTTCCGGCGATCCTGTCGGGCTGGCTGCTGGCCTTCACCATCTCGCTGGATGAGGTCGTCATCACTTCCTTCACCACCGGCCCAGGCAACACCACGCTGCCGCTTCTCATCTGGTCGAAGGTGAAGCTTGGCGTCACGCCCGACATCAATGCGCTGGCGACCCTCATCGTCCTTGTCGTCGGCATCGGCGTCGTCATCGCCGGCTGGCTCATGAACCGGGCCGAGAAGCAGCGCGACCGTGACGCGCGCCTCGCCTACCGCGCCAATGAGTGACGCGCTTCGCCTCATAAATACGCCGCTCGGCCAGAAGGGATCGGGGCGGGTCCGCTACGGCGCCGCGATGGCGCTTCATGCGCGGGGGGAGATGTCCGAGGCAGCGCTGGAAGTCTACCGCATCTGCTCCCCGCTCGACGCGCAGGACCCTCTGCCGATGCTCACCGAACGCAGGCTCGCCCCGCCACCGCCCGCGCCGCCACCCGGCACAGCGGCGCTCCGCCATCTTCTGGATGAGGCGGACAGCTATCTCGCCGGGCTGTCCGGCGAAGGCCCGGCCGAGGTCAGGCTGGGGCTCGCGCGCGGCGGGCCTGCCACCAACCCGCCCGCCCCGGCCGCGCATCCCGTGGTCGAGGCGCATCTTGGCGATGCCCTGGGGCTTCTCGAACGCTCGCACCCCGCGCTTGCGCTCGCCATCGCCGCCGCCACGCCGCATCTGCCGTGGACGACCTTCGACGGCTACGACCCCGGCCTGATCGGCGACAGCTTTCCCAGGTCCCATGCCTTCGCCTCGCTCGTCGGAGGTGAGGCCCCGTTTCATGCCGAGGATTTCGACTTCGGCCTTTTCCTGATCGCGCCGCATGTCCTTTACCGCGACCGCAGCCACCCGGCGCCGGAGCTTTACGCCCCCCTGACCGGCCCGCATGGCTGGCGCTTCGCGCCCGGCGCGCCGCTGGTCATCAAGCCGGCGCATGAGCCGGTCTGGAACGACGCGAACCAACCGCATCTGACCAAGGTCGGCCCGAACCCGTTCCTGGCCTTTTTTGCCTGGACTTCAGACGTCAACGCCCCTGCGGAAGTCATCCCCGCACCGGACTGGGCGGAACTTGAGGCGCTGAGGTTATGACGGCGGCACTGGTCGAGAATGCGGGCATCCGCACGATGGACCTGGCGCGGCCTTTCGCGCGAAGCCTCCTGATCCGCGACGGCGTGGTTGTGGCGCTATCGGATGCGCCGGACGACCTGCGCGACCAAGCTGGTGGCGCAAGGCGCATCGATGCGGGTGGCAGGCTCGTCCTGCCGGGGTTTCAGGATGCGCATATCCACCTTCTGAACGGCGGCACCGACCTGATCGAGACCGCGCAGCTTTACGACTGCACGACGTTGGACGACATCGCCGCCACGATGCGCGCCCATGCCGGTACCTGGCGCGGGCCGATGGTCTGGGGCGCTGGCTGGCAGTGCGGCTTTTTCGGCGACCACAACCTGACCCGCGATGTGCTTGACCGGGCGGTCCCCGACCGGCCCTGCCTGATCTATGACGGCAATTTCCACAACGCCTGCCTGAACTCCGCAGCGGTCAACATGGCAGGCATCACCGTGGACACACCCGACCCGCCGAACGGCCATATCGTCCGCGATGGCGCTGGCCGGGCGACGGGGATGCTGCATGAGGAAGCGATCAAATGGGTCACGGACCGCCTGCCCGAGACGGATGAGGCAACCCGGCGCGCGGGCTTGCGGGCGGGCATGGCCCATGCCAACCGCCACGGCATCACCGGCATCATCGACCCGTGGATCCTCGACCATCACGTCCGGATCTATGGCGAGGGGGAGCGGGAAGGTGCCTTGACCCTTCGCGTCGCCGGCGCATCGCTCGTCACCGTGGCGGATACGGTGGACACGATGCTCGACCGCCTGATCACCCGGCGCGAAGCGCATGGGTCGGAGATGTTCCACCTCAATGCCGCGAAGTTCTTCCTTGATGGCGGGCTTGAGAACCGCACGGCGGCGCTTCTGTCGCCCTATGCCGACGGGCCGGGCGGCAACGCCCCGCTGATGTTCCCGCAAGACAAGATCGACGCGCTTTTCACCGCGCTCGACCGGGAGCGGTTCCAGATCCATGTCCATTGCATCGGCGATGCCGCGACGCGGGCGGCGCTCGACGGCTTCGCCGCCGCCCGGAAGGCAAATGGCGCCTGGCCCTCGCTCCACCAGATCGCGCATTGCCAGCTCACGCACCCCGACGACCGACCGCGCTTTCGCGACCTTGACGTGATGGCCAATGTCCAGCCCCTGTGGGCCGCCCATGACCCCGTGGTGCCGGATGACACGATGGCGATGATCGGCAAGGACCGCGCGCCCTGGACCTATGCCTTCCGCTCGCTCATCGACGCCGGTGCGCCCTTCTGCATCAACTCCGACTGGGCGGTAACCACGCTGAACCCGTTCGAGATCATCGGCACCGCCGTCACCCGCGAACCGCCCCGGCACCGGGGCCGGGCCGCCCCCTTCTTCCCCGCCGAACGCCTGAGCGTGACCGAGGCCGCACTCGGCTACACCACCCATGCCGCCGCCGCCTGCTGGCGGTCGGGCCATACCGGGGTGCTGCGGCCCGGCTATTCCGGCGACCTCATCCTTCTCGACCGCGATATCTTCGCCTCAGACCCCTATGAGATTGCCGAAACCAAGGTGCTTCTCACGCTCTTTCGCGGGCAGGAAGTGCACCGCGACCCCGGTTTTGAGAGATAAGGCCATGACCGACGAACACTATCCGCAAGAGATGATCGCCATGCTTGAGGCGCTCTGGGGCGAGGGCTTCCTGTCCCCCGGCGGGCCGGAGGAGGTGGCGCGCGTCCTTGAAGGCCATGACATTGCCGGGCAGAGCCTCCTCGACATCGGCTCCGGCGCGGGCGGCATCGACATCGCGCTCGTCGCGCGGCATGGCGCGGGCCATCTCACCGGGCTTGATGTCGAGGATACCGTGCTGTCCCACGCGCGGCGGCTGATCGCAAAGGCCGGCCTTGGCACGCGCATCGGCCTCGTCAAGGTGGCGCCCGGCCCGCTGCCCTTCCCGCCGGCGACCTTCGACGTGGTCTTTTCCAAGGACTCGATCATCCATATCCCCGACAAGGCGGCGCTGATGGCCGAGGTCTTCCGCGTGCTGAAACCCGGTGGCCGCTTCATCGCCTCGGACTGGCTGATCGGGACAGAGGCGATCTCAGCGCAGATGGCCGAGTACATCGCCGCCGAGGGGCTGGATTTCGGCATGGCTACACCCGAACGCTACCGCGCGGCGATGGAGGCGGCGGGGTTTCAGGAAATTCGCATCAAGTCGCGCAACGACTGGTACCGCCAGCAGGCGCGGCAAGAGCTTGACCGGCTGCGGGGCGAGGTCGGCCACGCGGCCGCCCGAGTGGTTGGCAGGGATTTCGTCGACAAGAACATCGCCGTCTGGGAACGGATGATCCCGGTTCTCGACACTGGCGAACATTGCCCGACCCATCTTTCGGCGCGAAAGCCGGGCTGAAAGGCTCCAGCCCGCAAAAAAGAAGGCCCGTCGCGACCGAAATCGCGACGGGCCCGGGCAGTACAGCGCCCCCACTCGTTACATACGGGTGGCACGACGCCGCGGGGATGGCGGCGTCAAGCGTCAGGTCAGCCCAACTGCGCCACCACCGCATCGGCGAACGTGTTCACCATCGCCTGATAGTAGTCCTTGTTGTCCGGCGCGATGACGGCGACATCCGTCCCTTCCGGCAGCAGCAACACGGCATCGGCGAATTTCACGCTCACGTCGTAAGAGCCCATGTGGGTGCCGCCATCCATCAGGAGGACATGGCCCTTGAGTTCGGACTGCTCCATGTTGAAGGCGGTCTCGAACCAGTTCGCCACCGAAAGCTCGTCGATGTCGACCTGGATCGTGGCGCCATCATCGGCGGTGCGCTCGGCGACCCGCGCCGCAATCGCGGCCTTGAGGTCGTCGGCGGCAGTCGTCCAGTAAGCTGCGGCCTTCTCGTTCTGGATCGCGGACAGGTCCATCTGGACATCCACATCCTTGACCTTGGTTTCGGCAAGGACCGGGGTGGCGAAAGCCAGCGCCAGCGCCGAGGCAGCAGTCATCAGCATGGTGCGAACCATTTGAAACTCCATTCATATTTTCTTTGACGTAAACGGCGCGCCTTGCGCCCCGCTTGACACCGACTAAACGATGGGTGGCTTGGTTGGTTCCATTCAGGGCCGGATTTTGTTGCCGGCACGATTCATTTTTCAACGACCCGGCGAGGGAACCAAGCTTCACCGTCCGCGTTTAAAAGATGGCTGGCGCATGTCCCCTTGTAAAAGTGGCGCCTGGCCGGGAGGGCATTCGAGTGGTGCGCCCTTCCTTGCCGGAGGCTGTGTTTTGCAGCCTCCGGCACCCCCCCCTCAGATCAAGGGTCTCTGCTCCGGCGCCTCAAGGTCCATGACCGCGACGGTGGCCAGCCGCGACGGATCGTCGATCCTCAGCTTGCCCTCCGCCCAGGACGCGAGGCCCTCGCTGCGCAGCCGCGCCAGCGTCTTGTTGGTGTGAACGAGCGAGAGGCCCAGCGCATCAGCGAGGTCCTGCTGCCGATAGGGAAGCGGCACGATGTTGCGCACGCCCATCCCCACCGCGCGCAAGCGCTGGAACAGTTTCAGAAGCGACCATGCCACGCGCTGCCGTGCATCGCGCTGGCCGATGGAAACCACGGCCTCGCCGAGATAATGCTCCTCCATCGCGGCGAGCCATGTCAGATCATAGGCGCGCAAGGGGTGACGGCGGAAAAGGTTCCAAAGCTCGGCCCGGTCGAAGACGCAAAGATGAACCTCCGTCGTCGCTTCGGCGGAATGCTTCATCTCGCCCATGATCGCCGCCTGCAAGCCGGCGAAGTCCCCCGGCAGGAGGAAATTGACCACCTGCCGCGCGCCGTTCTCAAGAAGCTTGTAGCGGATGCCCATGCCGCTGAGGACAGTGAAAAGCTGGGGGCTTGATGACCCCTCCTGCAGGAAGGTGCGCCCGGCGTCGAGAGTCATCTCCCCGACCTTGAAGCGCTGCATGTAGGTCAGTTCTTCTTCGGTGAAGGGCGTGAAGATCTTCCGCTGCCGAAGCGGGCATTCGCGGCAATCGACGAGGCGCATCGCTTTTGGCTCCTGACAGCTTCTATGTCACAGTTAAATGCAAGCCTCGCCCGATTGGTTCCTGATCCTTGTCTCATCAGGGGGCAAGTCAATGGATGCGAACCATCATGTGCCTGCGGGCGAAAGCTATATTCTGTTCATTTCCGACGCCATCATCCTGCAGGACATCGCCGAGGAAATCGGCCTGAGAAAACCGCGGGCGGCCATCCTCATCGCCGCGACACGGAGCGAGTTCATGGCGGCGGTCCTGCCTGCCACCAGGGTCCGCGCGGTCTTCGTCGAGCTTGAGCTTCTCGGGCCATATTGGGAAGAGGCGCGCGACCGGATGCGCAGGCTTGGCGCGCGGATCATCCTTCTGGGCAAGGCCGTCGAGGATCTGGCCGATGGCGGCGTCCATCTTGCCGGGGTGCAGGTCCTCCTCCGGCCCTATTCGGCGGACGACATCGCGCGCCAGATCGCCGACGCGCTGAAGCGTTGAACCCCGCCCCCGTCAGGCGACGAGCGTTTCGGTGGATGAGAAGAACATCGCCTGGCTGACTGCCGAGCGGACCTGATCCTCGACATAGGGCTTGGTGATGAGGAAGGCCGGTTCCGGGCGCTTGCCGGTCAAAAGCCGTTCGGGGAAGGCGGTGATGAAGATGACCGGGATGTCATCGAATTGCGCCAGGATGTCGTTGACCGCGTCGATGCCGGATGAATTGTCGGCCAGCTGGATGTCGGCCAGGATCAGGTCGGGCCGTTCCCGCGACGCCAGATCCACCGCCGCGCGGCGTGTGGGCGCAATGCCGGTGACGCGGTGGCCCATCTCCATCACGATCGTCTCGATATCCATGGCGATGATCGCCTCATCCTCGATGATGAGAACCGACCCGGCAATGGAATTGGCCATCTCGCGCTTGGCGATGGCGACCAGTTCGGACGCCTCTTCCGCATCGGTTTCCATGATCTGCCCGATCTCGGCGAAGCTGAACCCCTCGATCGCGTGCAGCATCAGGGCCTCGCGGGTGTTCGGCGTCAGCGCTGCCATATGGTCCTGCGCCCGGCCGGAAAGCCGTGTATCTGGCTCGCCCAGCGGCGCCCCGGCGGTGCCCCATACGGTATGGAAGGCATGGAACAAGGCGACCTTCGCCGGCATTTCCCCGGCAAGGGTCGCTGCGTCGGCGAGGATCGCCTCAAGCGTGGCTGCGGCGTAGTTGTCGCCGGTTTCCTGGCTTCCCGTCAGCGCGCGCGCATAGCGCCGCAGATAGGGAAGGTTGGCCGCGATGATCGACACTGTGTCGGATGCCGCCGCATTGTTCATTTGTGTCCCCGCAATCTCAATTTCTGTGGAACCAACGCGGAAGATACGCGTTTGGTTCCGAACTGATGTAAGAGTTCGGCAGCCATACCCGAAGAAGGTCATGGCGGCTTGGTCGGGCAGACAAACAAGGGCGTATGCGGGATGTTGGAAAGTGAAAGTGACAGGGACAAGCGGGCGCAGTCACCGATCGAGGCGGCGATAAACGAAAACCTGCGCAAGGTTTACGAAGAGGCGCTGGAAGAAACGGTCCCCGACCGCTTTCGCCTGCTTCTGGACGAATTGCGCAAGAAGGAAACCGGCAAGTGACCCGGACGGAAGGCGCAGCACCCGATCCGCGCGAGGAACTGCCGACGCATTTGCCGGCCCTCAGGGCCTTCGCGATCAGCCTCACCCGCGATGCCACGCAGGCCGACGATCTGGTGCAGGACACCATCGTCAAGGCCTGGAGCAATTTCGACAAGTTCACGCCCGGCTCGAACCTGCGGGCATGGCTTTTCACCATCCTGCGCAACACCTTTTTCTCGGCCAAGCGCAAGACTAGGCGCGAGGTTCCGGATCCCGACGGCATCCACACAGCCGGGCTTTATGAGAAGCCGGCCCATGACGGGCGGCTGGCGCTCGCGGATTTCCGCACCGCCTTCGACAAGCTCACCCCCGAACAACGCGAGGTCCTGATCCTCGTCGGCGCCTCCGGCTTTTCCTACGAGGAAGCGGCGGAAATGACCGGGGTTGCGGTCGGCACGGTGAAAAGCCGCGCCAACCGCGCCCGGCAGAAGCTCTCCGATCTTCTTGGTCTCAAGGACGGCGAAGGCATGTTCTCGGGCGTGGACGGCGTCACCAGCGCGGTCCTGAGCAGATCGGGAATTCAGGCGGCATGAGCGAGGCCAGGGACAGCAGCAAGCGTTTCATCGACAGGCTGGGGTTCCGGTTGGGGCTGGTCCTGTCGATGGCCCTGCTGCCCATCGGCCTTCTCGCCGTCCTGCAGGCGCATTCGCTCATGGAGGAAGCGCGGGCGCGGTCCGAAGCGGCGCTTGCGGGTGAAACGCTGCGGGTACTTCTGCCCGAACTGCGGCTGATCCGGCAGGGTCAGGGTGCTTCGGAGGTGCTTGCGTCCGTTGTGCCGATCCTCTTGCCGGAACGGGGCGGCGACCGGGCTGCCTGCGACCGCGTCATGCGCGACACAGTCAACGCCTCAAGCATCTATTCCTATGCCGCTTTCGTTGCCGTGGACGGTACCGTCGCCTGCGCCTCCGACCGCGTCATGGAGGTTCCTGTCAACCTTTCCCGCATCGCCGAGCTTTCGCCGCGCGACAACGCAGCACTCATTTCGGCGAACCAGATCAAGGACGGAATGCCAACCGGCGTCGCCGCCCTACACCCGGTCAAGGGCGCGGATGGCGCGCTTCTCGGCCATACACTTGTCAACATGCCGCATTCCCGCCTTTCGGCCGCGGCGGCCACGATGGCGACGCGCAAGGACAACTTCGCGCTGATCCTCTTTGACGACGAAGGCCGCATCCTTGCGGCCAATCGCGATAATGGCGACGCCACGGAACTGCTTCCCGGCGACCGTTCGCTTGTCTCGCTGGCCGGCGGGGCATCGCAAACCTTCACCGCGCCCGACACTTCAGGCATCTCGCGGTCCTTCTCGGTCATCAAGCTTTCGGACGTGAACATGTTCGCGCTTGGAAGCTGGCCGGCCGCTGCCGATACCTTCTCTTTCGTCCGCAACATTCCGGCCATCGTCTTTCCGCTTCTGATGTGGGCCGCCTGCCTCGTCGCCGCCTGGCTCGCCGCCGAAAACCTGGTGACGACCTATATCCGCCGCCTGCGCCGCGCGATCACCCATTTTTCCGGCGGCAACCGCGAGGTCATCAAGCTCGACATGGCCGGGGCGCCGCTTGAGATCCGCGAGGTTTCGGATTCCTTCGAACAGATGACCGAGACGATCCTGCATGACGAGGCGGAGCTTGAGAATTCGCTGCACCAGAAGGAGGTTCTGCTCCGCGAAGTGCATCACCGGGTGAAGAACAACCTGCAACTCATCGCCTCGATCATGAGCATGCAGATGCGCAAGACGAAATCCACCGAGGCGAAGTCGCTGATGAAGGGGCTGCAGGACCGGGTGATGAGCCTCGCCACCATCCACAAGGGTCTCTACCAGACCTCGGGCATGGCCGACATCCGCGTCGACGAACTATTCCCCGAGATCGTCCATCAGGTCATCCGCATGGCCTCCGGCCCGGAACGGCGCATTCAGGCAAGGACGGAATTCGACGACCTGAACCTGACGCCGGATCAGGCAGTGCCGCTTGCGCTTTTGCTGACCGAAGCCATGACCAACGCGATGAAATACGCCGATCCCGGCGACAATGCCGCAGGATCGGAACTCAGGGTCAGTTTCCGCCGGACCGGCGGCGACATGGCGCAACTGGTGGTCGAAAATTCATCGGGCGGCGGCGCTGCGCCGGACGAGGTGAGCGACGGGTCCGGCCTTGGCACCCAGCTAATCGAGGCTTTCGCGCGACAGCTAAACGGCACGCTGGACCGCCGGGAAGGCCCCAATTCCTATCGACTCAGCCTGGCGTTTCCGCTCCACGCGCTGACCGAGGCCGAGGCCCGCCAGAACGGCCTTTCCATCGACAACGCCGCCGAATAGGCGCCTGCCCCAGGCAAGCGGCGGATTGGCGCCGAAACCGGCATCTCACGCAGGTTGTGATCGGTTTTTCAGGAACAGCCACCCCCGAAAAACGTTGTCTCCATACAACCAACCAAGAAGGAGTTGAGCATGAACTGGGATCAGATCGCCGGCAGCTGGAAGGAAATGAAGGGCCGCGCCAAGGAGAAATGGGGCGAGCTCACCAACGACGATCTCGACCGGATCGAAGGCAAGCACGACCAGATGGTCGGCCTCCTCCAGCGCAAGTACGGCTATGCCAAGGAGAAGGCGGAACAGGAAATCGACAGCTGGACTCGCGGACTCTGAAGCGAGGCACTGATCGGGGCGGCGGCACGCGGAACGTGGGCCGCCGCCCTTTTCTTTTGCTGCGGCCAATCGGCGGTTGGAGCGCGCGGGTCATGCCAATGGCGGGGCGGGCGTCAAGGCTCACCCCGCCCCAACTGCCCGCTTCACCCCTCGCGCTTGCCGCCCCCGCCGCCCTTTGCAGCACCAAGCGCGACGGCGAGGAGCGCCCCGGCAGCGGCGGCGGCGCCGCCCATGGCAACCGGATGCCGGTCCACAAGCCTTGCGACATCGTCATGCGCAGCGACCGCCTTCCGGCTCGCCTTGCGCCGGGCCTTGTAGGCCCGCACCCGAGCGGCGATCAGGGCGGCGGCGGCGTCCTGGGACAGGCCTTCGACACCATGCTCCAGCCGGGACCTGACCTCGGCGGCCACGTCACCAGCGACGCGCGCTTTCTCGGCGGCGATGTCCCGTACCTCCTGCGACTTGTCGCTGACGGTCTCGGCGATCTCGCCGGCGCGCTTGCGCACGCTTTCGTCGATCTCGCGCAGCCGGGCCGCGCCGGCGCGGTAGATGCGGTCCACCTCAGCCGCGACGGCCCGGATCTCCTCCGGCTCCATCGCGGCGACGACATTCGCCATCGCCGCGGCAGCGGCGACCGTCTGGCCGAGGGCGGAGGATTTCGCCGGCGCCGCCGCGCGAAGCGGCCGCCCGCCCCCCGAAGGCTTGGCGGCGAGCCAGACAAGACCCGCCCCCGCGATCAGCGAGGCAATCGGGTTCGACCGGATCGCGCCACCGACCGAGCCGAGCGCGCCCAGCGCCACGGCACCAGGCTTCGCGGTGTCGAAGGCCCCTAGCGCTTCGCGGGCGATGCCGCCGGGGCTAAGCCGGTCCTTCAGTTCCGCAATGTTCGCCTGTAACGCCTGCCGGTCACGCTCCAGATCCGCCTCGATTTCCGCAATGCTGCGTTCGTCGTCAGACATCGGTGGTCCCTCCCTTCACCGCAGAGGCGCTCCGCTTGAGGTTCTCCGCCACCCGCCCCGGCGCCTTCCCCACGGCCTGAAGCCGGTCGCGCGCCATGAAGAACAGGATCGCCGCAAGGCCGAGGACAGCAAGGCCAACGACGAGCGCAGCGACAACCTCCGAAAGGCCCATCGCGATCAGCGCGAGGATGGCAGTCCCGGCAAGGGTGTTCAGCCCGACGACGCCCAGCACCGCCGCAATGGCCATCAGCGCCAGGGCGGAGCCGGCCTTTGCGGCGGTGTCGCGCATCTCGGCCTTGGCCAGCGCGATCTCGCCGCGCAGGATCGCGATAAGGTGCCCGAGCGCGTCGGAAACCAGCGTTGCCACCGATGGCCGTCCGCCCTCGTCCGCCATCACAGCGCCTCGTCGTGGTCACTGCGTCCTTGCGTCATCCGCGCGATGGCAAAGCCGGCGAGCGCTGCTCCGGCGACGAAAAGCAGAGGATTGCGCCGGGCGAAGCCTTCGGCATCGGCGACAAGCTGGCTGAGGCTGCCCTCGCGCACCCGGTGCGACAGGCTGTCCATGCCGCCCGCGACCGATTCCAGCAAGCGGCGCTGAACGCTGTCGTCATCCTGCTTCTCGGCCCGGTCACGGATCACCGAGGCGACCTTTTCGCCAGTGTCGGCCGCACTCCGCCGCACCGTGTCCGCGGCTTCGCCCGCTCGGTCGCGGATCGCCCCGGCGGCTTCGCCGGCGGTTTCCCGCACTGTCTTTGCGGTTTCCTGGGCGGTGTCGCGCGCCTCGCTCAGCGCGGCCTTGCCGGTTTCACGGATCGCTTCGGCGGCCTCGCGGGCCTTTTGCTTGGTCAGGTCGGACATCGGGCACTCTCCTTTGATGGTCGGCGCTGCATCCGGCAGCCCCGGCATTTTCATCTCGAACCGCGCGGGCGTCCTTGATCTGGACCCCGCCGTCACAACAAAAACGCACCCCGGCGCAACGTTGTTCCCTGCCGCGACCGTCACAGGCCGCCGGCGGTGCTTCTGCAACCGGCCAGAAGCGAAAGCCGTTGCGCGCCGCTGCAATGATACCGGCGCGCGCAAGCCCCAGGGAAGGTAGATCACGCGATCCGAACCAGTGGAACCGTCCACGGAGTCGCAGCGTTGAAAATGCATCTGGAAGCGCCGCAAGCTCAACAAGGAGGCAACCAATGCTAGGATGGGCACTAACCTTTCTGGTGATCGCAATCATCGCCGGTCTTCTCGGTTTTGGCGGCATCGCCGGCACCTCTGCCGGTATCGCCAAGATCCTGTTCCTGATCTTCATCGTCCTCTTCGTCATCGCGATGATCGCCCGCGCCGTGCGTGGCCGCCCGCCGCTCTGATCGGATGGACTTTGCCAAGATCAAACGGCCGCCCCCTCGGGCGGCCGTTTTGCTTTCTTGTGTCGCCAATGACAAAGGGGCCCGCACGCGGCGGGCCCCTGCAAGTGTTCCGCTTCCGGCCTTTATCAGCCTTCGTAGGCCGGCATCGCCTCAAGCTCTTCCTTGGTCATCGACACAAAGACCCTGAGCTGGTTGGTGTCGGCGCTGTGCATGATCTCGACGTTGCTCAGCGGCAGGGCCACCGGCTTTTCACCGATGCCGAGGAAACCGCCGACATCGACGACCGCATCCGTCACCTTGCCGTCCGCGTCGATCAGCAGCTCCGAGATTTCGCCGACATGGGCATCGGCGGCGTCATAGACCGCCGTCCCGGTCAGCGTCTCGGAAGTGATCTGCTCCGGCGGCGCGACAGCGAAGCCGTCACGCGCGGAGACCGGGGCGACAGCCGTCGGATCGGTGCCCGCTGGCGCGGTTTCCGTGGCCGCAGGCGCTTCGGCGGTTTCCGTCGTCGCCTCCGCATCGGCAGGCGCGGTTTCGGTCGCCGCTGGCGCCTCGGCGGTTTCAGCCGGCGCCGCTTCCGTCGCCGGGGCTGTCATTTCCGCGCTTTCGAACATCGGCGCGGCCTCAAGGTCGGCCTTGGTCGCGGTCATCACCAGGAAATAATCGCCCGGATCATCCGCCGTGGCGCTGTCCGAGACGAACTTGATCTGGCCCATGTCGACCGCGACCTGATGTTCCCCCATCCCGAGGAAACCGCCAATGTCGACAAGCACGGCATCGACCGTACCATCGCGGCCAAGAAGCACATCGTTGACCTCGCCGATATCCTGCCAGTCGGGCTGGACGCCCTGATATTCGTCCATCTCGGCGGCAGCCTCGGCGGCATAAAGCCGCTTGCCGATGAACTCGCTGGCCCTGACATCGCCCTCGCCGGGCGTGGCAAGGAATACATCCTGCGCGACAGCGGGCGCAACCATAGCGGGTATGACGAGCGCGCCGGCAAGCGCAGTGGAAAGCATGAGCTTTTTCACCTTGGTGTCTCCTGATTGTCGGGTTCAAAGCGCGTTTTCGCGCATGGGAAACCAACGTCAGAGACCCGGAGCGGTTCCGAAGTTTCGGCCGCCTTGGCTGCGGCGCGCGAAAATCCGCCAGCCGGCGCAAAGGCCGCGGGGCTGGCGGATTTCGTCAGACCGTATGCAGGTAAAGATCGAAATCCACGTCGGAGATCGTCCGCGCCACCCGCGCCAACTCCGCCGCCTTCACCTCGGTAAAGGTGCGGTGCATGTCGCCACCAAGCGCCTTCTTCAGGAACTCCGACTGACGGGCGGCAGCGATGGCCGCACCCCAGTCGCGCGGCATGTTCGAGGCGCCATCATCCTCATAACCGTTGCCGGTGGTCTCCGGGCCGGGGTCGATCTTCTGGTCGAGACCGTGGAGAATGCCTGCCAGCACCGTCGCCGCGACAAGGTAGGGGTTGGCATCGACGCCCGAAGGCCGGTGTTCGATCCGCCTCGCGCGGACCTCGCCCGCCGGGACGCGCAGCGCCACCGACCGGTTATTCACGCCCCAGTTGGTGGAAACCGGCGCATAGCTCTGGTTGGCGAAGCGGCGCCAGGAATTGAGATGGGGCGCGAAGACCAGCATCGATTCCGCCATCGTCGCGCGAAGACCGCCAAGCGCGTGGAGAAGCTCCGGCTTCCAGCCCTCCCCCGCACCTTCGGCAAAGACGTTCTTGCCCTCGCCGTTCATCAGGGAAACGTGGAAATGCATCCCCGACCCGGCGTAATCGGCGATCGGCTTGGCCATGAAACAGGCCACCACGCCATGCGCGCGGGCCTGCTGCCGCACGATCCGCTTCAGCCGGATCAGGTCGTCGGCGGCCTGCATCACGTCTTCGCGATAGTGAAGCGTCAGCTCATACTGGCCCGGCGCGTATTCGGAGATCATCGTCTCCGCCGTGATCCCGGCCTTCGCGGCGCCTGCGTAGATATCGGAGAAAAGCGGCAGCATCCCGTGAAGGTGATCGACGGAATAGACCTCGGTCTTGTGGCTTTCGCGTCCATCGAGCACGTCGGCAGCGGGGCGCACCTTGCCATCGGGGCCACGGTCCTTGGCGAGCAGGAAGAACTCAAGCTCGAACGCACCCGCCGGCTTCAGCCCGCGCTTGCCGAACTCCGCCACCTGACGGGCAAGCGCATGGCGCGGGTCCGAGGTCATCGGCGCCCCGTCAAGATCGTAAAGCGACATGAAGACTTCGGCCCGCGGCGGGTTGGTGTTGTGGAGCGCCTTCAGCGTGCCGGGAATGGGCCAGGCGCGCAGGTCGCCGTCACCCTGATCCCAGATCAGGCCGGTCTCATGCACATCCTCGCCGCAGATATCGAGGCCGAGGATCGAGATCGGCATATGCCGCCCGGATTTGTAGAGCGACGGCAGTTCATGGCGGCGGATGATCTTGCCGCGGCCGATGCCGTTGGAATCGTGCAGCACGATATCCACCGCTTCAATCTCGGGATGTTCGGCGAGGAATTCCTCGGCTTCGGCAAGGGTCGCGCCCGAGGGGCAGGTCTGGGTCATGGCTTCGTCTCAGGCAAAAAGTTCGGAAAGGATTTCGTCGAAGGCGGCGATCAGCCGGTCGATCTGGCGTTTTCGGGTCGCCGGGCTGACCAGCATCATGTTGTGGAAGGGCGCGATCAGGCAGCCGCGATTGAGAAGCGAGGTATGCAGCGTCGCCTCGACCTCCGGCTGATGCGCGGCGCCGGCCTCGGTCCCGTTGCGCAGGGGGCCCTTGGCGCAGATGAACTCCACCCGCGCGCCGACGCGGACGACATGCCAGGGCGCCTTGTGCTTGGCGATCACCCCGGCGAGCCCGGCCTGAAGCCGCGCCGCGCCCTTTTCCATATGGGCGTAGCTCTTAGCCGTCATCACCTCGGCCAGATTGGCGCGAAGGCAGGCGAATTGCATCGGGTTGGCCGACAGCGTCGTGCCCATGCCGGAATGGCCCGAGGGGCGACCGGCATTGTAGCGCAGGTAATCGGCGGCAACCTTCGGCCGCAGCCCCCAGACCGCCGTCGGCATCCCGCCCGCCACGCATTTGCCGGCAACGAAGATATCGGGGTCGAGGCCGTGGACGCGGGTGTAACCGCCAAGGCCGGAGGAAATCGTATGCGTCTCGTCGATGATGAGAAGCGCCTTGTACTTGGTGGCGAGCGCCCGCAGCCCATCATGGAAGCCCGGATCGGGCAGCACCATGCAGGAATTGGTCATCACCGGCTCGGTCAGGATCGCGGCGATCTCACCGGTCTTCAGAAGCGCCTCAACCCCGGCAAGGAAGTTAAACTCGGCGCAGGCGGCGAGGGTGGAGAGGTCCGTCACCTGCCCGGTCAGGCCAGGACGGGTGATCGTCTTGCCGCCCCGAAGCTCCACCATCGCGTCATCGACGGTGCCGTGATAGCAGCCATTAAAGACCATGACCTTCGGCCTGCCGGTGACGGCGCGGGCGACGCGGAGGGCAAAGCGGTTGGCGTCGGTCGCGGTGGTCGCGATTTGCCAGAGGAAGTCCCCGAACCGCTCCGTCAAAAGCGCGCCGGATTCGAGGGCCGCTTCGGTCGGCAGCATGTAGGTCAACCCGTTCCGCGCCTGTTCGCGGATGGCTTTCGCCACCGGCGCGGGCGAATGGCCGAACATGGAGCCAGTATCGCCCAAGCAGAAATCGTCGATCTCATAGCCGTCAAGATCGGTCAACCGCGCGCCCTTCGCCTTGGCGACGAGCAAGGGGAAGGGCATCGGCCAGTCCTTCATCCAATGCATCGGCACGGCATCGAGGAAGGGCGCCGCGCCCTTGTCTAGCGCCGCCTTCGTCATCGGTCGGCCTGCGGCAAAGCGCTTGGCCTCGCGCGCGGCGACGGCCTTCAGTCGGTCCCGGTCGATCCCGGCAATACGGTTTCCAGCGCCCGCCATGACGAATGCTCCTTCGAGGTTGCGTGGCTTATCGCGCACTTTTGATCAAATTGGAAGGAGGCATGAGAAACGATATTAGGTAGCGCCGCAGTCATACCTTCACAATTTGATCAAAATCCGACAGCCGCCAGCGCCGCCCAGCCCGCGCATTCGGTGACGACCTGCATCGCCCCCAGCACATCGCCGCTTTGCCCGCCGATCTGCCGCATCGCCAGTGCTGCCAGCACAAGGCCCGCAAGCGCCATCGTCAGCGCGACGGCCAGCGCCGCCCCCGGCCCGAAGCCAAGGAGCGCCACCGCGCCGAGAAGTAGTGCCACCAATGCCGGCGCCATCGCCGCCCCCGCCGCTCGGCCCAGCCCGTCCGACCGTGCCGGCGGCATCAGCGCAAGGGCCAACGGTAACCCGGCGCGCGACGCCGCACCAAGGGCAATCAGCGCCAAGGGCGCCGCGCCCGCCTCGGCGGCTTCAGCAATGCCCGCTGCGCGAAACCCGATCGCCAGAACCAGCGCGATCACGCCATAAGACCCGACCCGGCTGTCGCGCATGATTTCAAGCTTGCGCGCCCGGTCCCGCCCACCGCCGAAGCCGTCGGCGACATCGGCCAGCCCGTCCTCATGCATCCCGCCCGTCACCAAGGCACCCGCCGCCAGCGCAAGGAAAGCCGCCATCACGGGCGGCAGGCCAAGCCAAAGCGCCGCCCCGCAGACCGCCGCCATGACCGCGCCCACCGCAGCGCCGACGATGGGCCAGGCCCAGCCGGTCTCCGCCATCGCCGGAACCTCACCCTTCAGGCTCCCCACCGGCAGACGGGTCAGAAGCGAAAAGGCCAGCCGAAGCTCGCTGACCGGATCGCGGCTCATGCCTCGCTGACCCCGGCCTCGCCGAAGGTCGCCATGCCGTTGTGGCAGGCGAGCGCCGAACGGACGATGCCCAGCGCCAGTGCCGCGCCCGAGCCTTCGCCCAACCGCATGTCGAATTCAAGGACCGGGCGCTTGTGGATCGCCGCCAGAAGCTTCCGGTGCCCCGGTTCGGCCGAGGCATGGCCGACGAGGCAATGGTCGAGAAGCCGCTTGTCGGTGGCGTAAAGCACCGAAGCCGCCGCCGTGCAGATGAAGCCGTCAAGGATCACCGGAATCCGCGCTGCCCGCGCCGCAAGGACCGCGCCGCAGATCGCCGCCTGTTCACGCCCACCAAGGGCTGCAAGCACCGCCGGCGCATTGCCGATGAGGCCCGCATGGCGCTTCAGCCCGCGCTCGATCACCTCGGCCTTGTGGGTCATCCCGGCCTTGTCCGACCCGGTGCCAGGGCCGACCCATTCCGCCGCCGGCCTGCCGAAAAGCGCCGAGGTCAGCGCCGCCGCCACGGTCGAATTGCCGATCCCCATTTCGCCAAGGATCAGGATATCTGCGCCCTCATCGACCGCCGAAGCGCCCTGCCAGAGCGCATCGAGGCAATCCGCCTCATCCATCGCCGGGCCTTCGGTGAAATCCGCCGTCGGGCGGGCGAGGTCGAGCGCGATGACCGACAGTTCCGCGCCGTTTGCCGCGCAAAGCTGGTTGATCGCGGCGCCACCGGCTTCGAAATTCCCGACCATCTGAGCGGTCACTTCCTGCGGATAGGGGTTCACCCCCTGCGCGCAGATGCCGTGGTTGCCGGCAAAGACCAGCGCCTGCGCCCGCCAGATCTCAGGCCGCGCGGTGCCGCGCCAGGCGGCCATGAATTCCGCGATCTCCTCAAGCCGGCCCAAAGACCCCGGCGGCTTCGTCAGCGAGTTCTGCCGCGCCCGCGCCGCTTCGGCGGCATGAGCATCGGCCACCGGCAACTGGTCTGCCAGACCGGAAAGGGCGGCGAGCGTGTCGAAGGCAGGCAGGGTCATTTCATTTCACTTTCATGGGCAGGCCGCAGACGGCGAGCCAGACTTCGTCCGCCATCGCGGCGACGTCCTGGTTGATGGTTCCGGCGGCGTCCCGGAATTCCCGCGACAGCCGGTTGTCGGGCACGATACCGCTGCCCAGTTCATTCGTCACCAGAACCACGGGCGATGACTGGAGATGAAGCGCTGCGACGAGCGCCTGTGTCTCATCCCGCCAGTCGCGCCCGGAAAACATCACGTTGGACAGCCAGAGCGTCAAGCAATCGACAAGGCGCGGCCCCTGCCCGTCCGTCCGCTTCAAGATCCCGGCAAGGTCAAGGGGTTCGGCATGGGTGATCCACTCCACCCCGCGCCTTGCCTGATGGGTGGCGATCCGCGCCGCCATCTCCTCATCCCCCGCCGTGGCGGTGGCGATATAGACGGCGGGCGCGCCCAGAGACAGCGCCATCGTCTCGGCGATGCCGCTTTTGCCCGACCGGGCGCCCCCGGTGATGAGTATCGTCTTGCCCATGGCGCGATCTCAAAGCAGAAACGGGCCGCGCTGGGAAGAAGGAATACGACGGTGGACGCCGGTCCCTCGACAGAGCTGATCCTGATCCGCCATGCGCCCGCGCTGGCGGGCGGGCGGCTTTGCGGGCGAACGGATGTGGGCGCGGAGATCCCCGACACCGCCGCGGCAGTCGCCGAGGCGATAGGCGCGGTCGACCGGGTGATCGCCAGCCCGGCGCTCCGCTGCCGCCATACCACCGAGGCGCTCTGGCCGGGCCGGGGCTACGCGACCGATGCAGCACTCTGGGAACAGGATTTCGGCGATTGGGACGGGATGGCGCTGGCGCGGCTGCCCGACCTCGGGCCGATGTCTCGGGCGGACCTTGCCCGCCAAAGGCCACCGAACGGCGAAAGCTTCCTCGATCTCTGCGCCCGCGCCCGGCCCGCGCTTCTGGCCCTGCCGCCGGGCCGCACGGCCATCGTCGCCCATGCCGGCACGATCCGCGCGGCGCTGTCGCTGGCGTTGACCGACTCCGCCGACGCGCTTGGCTTCGAGATCGCGCCGCTGTCCCTGACCCGCCTCACCCGCCACGGCGCGGACTGGTCCATCGGCGCGGTCAACCTGGCATGAGCATCGCCCGCGCCACCGGCCATTTCGGCGAGTTCCTGCAAGGCCGCCTCGGGCCTGACGGGCCGGTCGTCCTTGTCACCCTGCCCTGCCCCGCCGCTTCGGTCGAGGCGCGGGTCAGTCCCGCCACCGGCCTCGCGATCCACGGCGGCGGACAGCGGATGCTGACGCCCGATCATGCCCGCCGCTTTCTGACCCACCTCGGCCTGCCCGCGCGGGGCCGCGTCACGCTCCGCGCCACGATGCCGGTCGGCGGCGGTGCCGGGGCTTCGACCGCCGCCCTCGTGGCGCTTGCCCGCGCGATGGGCCATCACGGGTCCGCTGCAAGCCTCGCCACAGCCGCCATCGCCACCGAAGGCGCCAGCGATCCCCTGATGTTCGCGGCCCCTGAGCGTCTCCTCTGGGCCTCGCGCGAAGGCCGCGCCGTGATGGCCCTGCCGCCCCTGCCCGCCTTCGACGTCCTCGGCGGCTTTGCCGGCCCGCCCGAGCGGACCCGCGCCGCCGACAGCCGCTTTCCCGACATCTCCGACCTGATCGCGCCGTGGCAAACCGCCGCCAGCGCCGGGGACCGCGCGACACTTGCCCTGCTTGCCGCCACGTCCGCCGACCGCACGCTGGCCCTTCGTGGCGGCATGATCCTGCCACTCGCCGAGCTTGCGGCCGCAACCGGCGCCCTTGGCCATGCGATTGCCCATACCGGATCGGCCCGCGCCCTGCTATTCGCTCCGGGGACGGTGCCGCGCCATGCCGCGGCGCTGATGCGTGAGGCGGGCTGCCGCCGGGTCATAGAGTTCAGGACGGGGGGAAGGCCATGGCCGGCGCTGCGATCATGCTGATCGGCCTTCTGACCGAAGCCCTCGTCGGCTGGCCGAAGCCGCTTTTCCGCGCCATCGGCCATCCGGTGACCTGGATCGGCAAGGTCATCGACCTCCTGGACGACTGGATGAACGTCGAGGATGCCGACATGGGGCCGCGCAGGACGGCGGGGGCCATCGCCGCGGTGGCCGTCATCGCCTTCTGCGCCGAACTTGCCGTCATCATCACCTGGCTTCTGCCTGACGGCTGGACGGGCATTGTAATTGCGGGCATCCTCGCCTGGCCCTTCATCGCCAGCCGGTCGCTTTACGATCACGTCGCCGCCGTCGCCCGCCCCCTTGCGGCGGGGGATATTGCAGCCGCCCGCGCCGGGGTTGCGATGATCGTCGGCCGCGACCCCGCGCAACTGGACGAGGCCGGCATCGCCCGTGCAGCGCTTGAAAGCCTCGCCGAGAACACCTCCGACGGCGTAGTGGCGCCGCTTTTCTGGGGCGCTATCTTCGGCCTGCCGGGGATCGTCGGCTACAAGGCGATCAACACGCTCGATTCAATGATCGGCCACCGCACTCCCCGGCACGAGGCTTTTGGTTGGGCGTCGGCGCGGATCGACGACGCCGCCAACCTGATCCCCGCGCGCCTGACCGGGCTTCTCTTCGCCGCCGTCTCGGGCCGCTTCGCCACCGCATTCGCAGTGATGCGGCGCGATGCGGGGAACCACCGCTCGCCCAATGCCGGCTGGCCGGAGGCGGCGATGGCCGCGAGCCTCGGCGTCCGCCTCTCCGGTCCACGCGTCTACCACGACCGCATCGCCGATGAGCCGTGGATCAATGGCGAGGCCCCCGATCCGGGGCCGGAGGCGCTGCATCAGGGGCTGAAGCTCTACCGCAAGTCGATGCTGGCGCTGGCGGCATTGCTCGCCCTTCTCGCCACAACGGCACTGATCTGAGGGGCGGGATGCGCGACCACGGCGGCAATCTCGACCAGGCCATCGCCCGCTTCGGCCGGCCCGCGGCGGAGTGGATCGACCTCTCGACTGGCATCAACCGCCAGCCCTACCCGGTCCCCACGCTTCCCCCCCACGCCTGGAACGCGCTGCCGACCCGGAGCGACATGCAGTCGCTGATCGCCGCCGCCGCCGATTGCTACGGCACCAAGGCCGCCATCGCCCCGGTCGCCGGCGCCCAGATGGCGATCCAGCTGATCCCGAGGCTCGGCCCCCCCGGCAAGGCGCGGGTCCTGTCGCCGACCTACAACGAACATGCCGCCTCGTTACGTTCCGCCGGCTGGAGTGTCGAG
Source organism: Pseudomonadota bacterium (assembly GCA_020161655.1). GTDB lineage: Bacteria > Pseudomonadota > Alphaproteobacteria > Rhodobacterales > Rhodobacteraceae > Albidovulum. The sequence continues at coordinate 205,594 of JAIUPC010000017.1, read as the reverse complement.
GAAGTGCCGGCGCTAGGCGACCTCGCCGGCGCCGACCTCGCCGTCGTGGTCAACCCCAACAACCCCGACGGTAAAAGTTACAGCCCCGAAGCGCTGCTCAATCTGGCATCGAAGGTCGGGCGCCTCGTCGTCGACGAAAGCTTCGCCGATCAGCAGCCGGGCCTGTCGCTGGCAGCACAAGCCGGGCAACCTGGGCTTTTCCTCCTGCGCTCCTTCGGCAAGTTCTTCGGCCTCGCCGGCCTCAGGCTCGGCTTTGTCCTCGGCAATGAAGCAGAGATCGCACGCCTTGCCGACATGCCCGGCCCCTGGCCCGTCTCGGGTGCGGCCATCGCCATCGGCCGTACGGCCCTCGCCGATCGCGACTGGGCAGAGGAAACCACCGCGCGACTTCAGACCGAAACTGCGCGGCTTGATGCCCTCGCCACGGGCGCAGGCTGGAACCTCGTCGGCGGCACCCCGCTCTTCCGCCTCTACGAGACCGGCGATGCCAGCGCGGCGCAGGACCAACTGGCCGAGAAAGGCATCTGGACCCGCCGCTTCCCGTGGTCGCAAGGCTGGCTCCGCCTTGGCCTGCCGGGCAGCGCGGCGGAATGGACCCGGCTCGAAGAGGCGCTTTCCCGATGAAGTTCGACACCGCAGATGCCGCCTGCCTTGAGCGCATCCTGACCTGGCGCCGCGACGTGCGGCATTTCCTGACCGATCCGGTGCCGGAAGACCTCATCGACCGGCTCACGACCGCCATGGCCTTCGCCCCCTCTGTCGGGAATGCCCGGCCCTGGCGGGTTATCCGCGTCGAAGACCCCGGCCTCCGCGCCGCCATCCGCGCGAATTTCGAAGAGGCAAACCGCGATGCCGCCGGCGCCTATGACGACGCCGACCGCGCCGAATACCTGCGCCTGAAGCTTGCCGGCCTCGATGCGGCCCCCGTCCATCTCGCCGTCTTCACCGAGACCGCGCCGGAAGCCGGGCGCGGCCTTGGCCGCCGCACCATGCCGGAAACGCTGATGCAATCGACGGCGATGGCGATCCACACCCTCTGGCTTGCCGCCCGCGCCGAAAACCTCGGCCTCGGCATGGTCTCGATCCTTGATCCGAAAGCGGTAGAGGCGCTTTTCGCCGTTCCGCCCGGCTGGCGCTTCTCGGCCTATCTCTGCCTCGGCTGGCCCGCCTTCACCGACGACACGCCGCTTCTGCACCGCGCCCATTGGCAGGAAAATGCGCCCACCCGCTGGGAACGGCGTTAAGCGTCAGCGGGCCAGCGCCAGAAGCCCGTCCACGTCGAGATGCGCCTCAATATGGTCGGCCAGCGCATCGAGCACCGCTTCGACGCCGGCACCATAGCCGCCCGCCGAGACCTGCCCGAAGCCGGCCAGAAAAGCCCGGCGGAAGTCGTCACCGGCGAACATGCCGTGCAGATAGCTGCCCATGATCCGGCCATCCACTGAGACCGCGCCCTCTGGCGCGCCGTCCACGAAGGCGAAAGGACGTGCACGGTCCGGGCCTTCGGTGCGGCCGATATGGATCTCATATCCCTCCATCGCCGCGCCACTGGCGGCATGGGTCGCACGGGTGCGGGTCAGCCGCTTGTCCTGCGTCATCACGGTGGTGAGGTCGAGAAGCCCCAGCGCCTCCGTATCCCCCGGGGCACCCTCGATGCCCTCGGGGTCGGAAATGGTCCGCCCAAGCATCTGGTAGCCGCCGCAGATGCCAAGGACATGGCCGCCGCGCCTCAGATGCGCGGCAAGGTCGATGTCCCAGCCTTGGGCGCGCAGGAAGGCAAGATCGCCCACGGTGGATTTCGTGCCGGGCAGGATCACGAGGTCGGTATCGCCCGGGATCGCCTCCCCGGCCCGCACCATGGTCAGGCTGACGGAGGGCTCGGCCTTCAGGGGGTCGAGATCGTCGAAATTGGCGATCCGTGACAGGGCAAGGCAGGCAATCTTCAGCGCCCCGCCGCCACCGCCCCGCCCGAGGTCGAGCGCATCCTCCGCCGGAAGTAGCCCCGCTTGCGGAAACCACGGCAGGACGCCGAAGCCGCGCCATCCCGTGCGTTCCTCGATCAGCTTGTAGCCCTCGTCGAAAAGTGCGGGATCGCCCCGGAACCGGTTGACGAGGAAACCGCCGATCATCGCCGCATCGGCGGGATCAAGCACCGCCTTGGTGCCGACGATCTGGGCGATGACTCCGCCCCGGTCGATATCACCGGCAAGGACGACAGGCACATCCGCCGCCCGGGCAAAGCCCATGTTGGCGATGTCGCCGGTCCTGAGATTGACCTCCGCCGGGCTGCCCGCACCCTCGACGATGACAAGGTCATGGGCCGCCTTCAGCCGCCGGAAACTCTCCAGCACCGAGGCCAAAAGCTGCGGTTTCAGCGCGGCATAGTCCCGCGCCCGCACGGTCGCAATCCGCTTGCCCTGCACCACCACCTGCGCCCCGGTCTCGCTTTCGGGCTTCAGGAGCACCGGGTTCATGTCGGTATGCGCCTCGATCCCGCAGGCCAGCGCCTGCAGGGCCTGCGCCCGCCCGATCTCGCCGCCATCGGCGGTCACAGCGGCATTGTTCGACATGTTCTGCGGCTTGAACGGCGCCACGATCAGCCCGCGCCGCCGCGCCACCCGGCATAACCCTGCGACAAGAAGCGACTTGCCGACGTTGGAGCCGGTTCCCTGGATCATCAGCGCCGTCATCGCGCCATCCACCAGACGGAGCGTGTGCGGATGCTTGGGGAGCCTCCGGCGGAGGTATTTGCCGGCAAGATGAAATGCAGGGAAAGGCGGCGCCGCGCCTTGGGCCGGCGGACCGGGGAAGACGCGGCGCTTTCACCTTGCACGGTCAACGGGACCTCTCCCTGTACCGTCCCTGTAGACTTGGCCAACATGCTTAAGAAACCGTTTCGAACTTCATCTTGCCGGAAATACCTCGGGGGTCCGGGGGCAGCGCCCCCGGCCTCTCCCTCAGAATTCCACGCCCTTCTGGCCCTTGATCCCCGACCGGAACGGATGCTTCACCAGCGTCATCTCGGTGACGAGGTCGGCGATCTCGATCAGTTCCTCTTTTGCATTGCGCCCCGTCAGGACAACATGCGTCATCGCCGGCTTTTCCGCCTTCAGGAACCCAACCACCTCATCGACCGGCAAGTAGTCATAGCGGAGCGCAATGTTGATCTCGTCGAGCAGGACCATGCGGTTCCGCTCATCGCGGATCAGCTCCTTCGCCTTCTCCCAGCCCTTCCTTGCGGCGGCGATGTCGCGGGTCTTGTCCTGCGTTTCCCAGGTGAAGCCCTCGCCCATGGCGTGGAACTGGCAGAGGTCGCCAAAGTGGCCCTCGATCAGTCGCCGCTCGCCGGTATCCCAGGCGCCCTTGATGAACTGGACCACGGCTGAGGGCATCCCATGCGCGATGCAGCGCAGAATCATGCCGAAACCGGAGGAGCTCTTGCCCTTCCCGGCGCCGGTATGGACGATGATGAGGCCCTTCTCGCCTTCCTTCGTCGCCATGATCTTGTCGCGCGCGGCCTTCTTCTTGGCCATCTTCTGCGCGTGCCGGGCGGCGTCTTCTGCCGGATCGGTCGGTTTCGGTGCGGCCATGGTCCCTTCCGTTGCTTGACAAGGGGCGCCCTCATGCCTCAGGTGAGGCGGCGCTGGTTCCTGTCTTAGGGCAGGCGAAGAGGGAATGCGACAGGCTTTGCGACCATCCAAGGTCCGGGGCCGAAGCGCAGCCGCCCCCGCGACCGTGACCGGAGAGGCCCTCCAAATCCCACTGGCAGGTTGCCGGGAAGGGGGCGGGGCCGCCGGGGCCATCCGGGCCCCGACATCCGCAAGCCGGGAGACCTGCCAGCGCGGGAAACGTGACGGCGGACGGGGGGTTCCGCGACCGGCTCGGGGCATTGTCATGCCCTCCGCAGGCACCCTCCCTTCCCGATATGGAGAAGGCGCGTGACGGTCACGCTTCATGTCTGCACCACCTGCAAGATGGGCCTGCCCATCCCCGATGACGCCCCGCGCCCCGGTGCGCGGCTTCTGGAGGCACTTGAGGCCGCCGGCGCCCCCGAAGGCGTGCGCATCGTCCCGGTCGAATGCCTCTCGGCCTGCGACCACGGCTGCAACATCGCCCTCACCGGGCCGGGCCGCTGGTCCTATGTCTACCGCGGCATGGACCCTGACGCCCATGTCGCCGACATCCTCGCCGGCGTCGCCGCCTATGCCGCGAGCACCGATGGCATCGTGCCCTGGCGCGAGCGCCCCGTGATCTTCCGCAAGCAGTCGCTTGCCCGCATTCCCCCGATGGAGAGTTGAATGTCCGATCTGAGCAAAATCCCCGTCACCGTCATCACCGGCTTTCTCGGTTCCGGCAAGACCACCCTCATCCGTCACCTGATGCAGAACCCGCAAGGCAAGCGGCTTGCCGTCCTTGTCAACGAATTCGGCTCGGTCGGCGTCGATGGCGATATCCTGAAATCCTGCGCGGATGAGAACTGCCCGGTGGAGAATATCGTCGAACTGGCCAATGGCTGCATCTGCTGCACCGTGGCCGATGACTTCATCCCGACGATCGAGGCGCTGATGGCGCTGCCGCAGCGACCCGATCATATCCTGATCGAAACTTCCGGCCTCGCCCTGCCGAAGCCCTTGCTGAAGGCCTTCGACTGGCCGGCGATCCGCTCGAAGATCACTGTGGACGGCGTCATCGCACTTGCCGATTCCGAAGCGGTGGCGGCGGGGCGGTTCGCGCCGGATGAGGCAGCGGTGCGGGCGCAGCGCAAGGCCGACGAAAGCCTTGACCACGAAACCCCACTGTCGGAGGTCTTCGAGGACCAGATCGCCTGCGCCGATGTCGTCCTTCTGTCGAAGGCCGACCTTGCCGGGGCCGCCGGACTTGCCGCCGCCCGCGCCATCATCGAAGCCGAAGCGCCGCGCAAGCTGCCGATCATCGCGATGGAAGAAGGCCGCATCGACCCAAGGGTGATCCTCGGCCTCAACGCCGCCGCCGAGGACGACCTCGCCGCCCGCCCCTCGCATCACGACGGGGCCGACGACCATGAGCATGACGATTTCGACACGGTGGTGATCGACCTGCCCGAGGTTGCAGACCCGGAGGCGCTGAAGTCCGCCATCATCCGGCTGGCGAAGGAGCAGAACATTCTCCGCGTGAAGGGCTATGTCGCCGTCACCGGCAAACCGATGCGGCTTCTGGTGCAGGCCGTGGGCGAGCGTGTGCGCGCCCAGTATGACAGGCCCTGGGGCGACGCCCCGCGCGCCTCCCGCCTCGTCGTCATCGCCGAGCATGACGATGTCGATCCGGCCCGCATCCGCGCGGTTCTCGCGCCCGAGACGGCGGAGGCCTGAGGCCCACCGATGCATGTCATCTTCCGCGACAGCCACGGACTTGAGGAGACGGACACGCCCACCGATCTTGGCCAGGACCCGGCCGATCTGGCGGTCCTGTCCTTTTCCGACAGCGACCTTGGCGCCTTCGCGGCCGGATGGCACCGGGGCGGCGGGACGGCGGGCAAGATGCCTGCCCTGCGGCTCGCCAATCTGGTGGCCTTGCGCCATCCGCTTTCGGTCGACACCTATGCCGAGCGGACGCTTTCCGGCGCCAAGGGTATCCTGATCCGGCTCATCGGCGGCGAAAGCTACTGGCCCTACGGCCTCGCTCAGGTGCAGGACCTCGCCCGCCGCAAGGGGATCGCGCTTGCTGTCCTCCCCGCCGACGGGCGCGAGGATGCGCGGCTCGATACGCTCTCGACGCTGCCGGTCTCGACGCTTCGCCGCCTGCAGGCGCTTTGCGATGCGGGCGGGGCGGTGGCGGCGCAGGCGGCGCTTCAGCAGATGGCGCTGGCGGCCGGGCTTTATGCCGGCCCGGTGGCGGGCGACAAGACAGTGCCGCCTTTCGGCTGGTACCTGCCCGGCAAGGGCGTGGTCGCGGGACCTGAGACTTTGGGCCGCCCCCTCGCCGTCGTGACCTTCTACCGCTCCTACCTGGCCGCTGCCGACACCGATCCCGTGGACGCGCTCATCGCCGCGCTCGAAGAGCGTGGCTTCGCCGCCATCGGCGCCTTCGCCACCAGCCTCAAGGACGCCGCCGCCGCCCATTGGCTTGGCGCCGAACTCACCCGCCTCGCCCCCGCCGCGATCGTCAACGCCACCGCCTTTTCCGCCAAGGGCAGCGATGGCCAGCCCTCGCCGCTTGATGCCGCCGGATGCCCGGTCTTCCAGATCGCGCTCTCGACAGCCCGGCGCAAGGACTGGGCCGCTTCCGACCGTGGGCTTTCGCCTGCCGACCTCGCCATGCATGTGGTCCTGCCCGAGGTCGATGGCCGCATCCTCGTCGGCGTGGCAAGCTTCAAGAGCGCCGGCGCGCGTGACCCCGACCTCCAGTATTCCCGCTTCGCCCACCGCGCCGATCCGGAGCGCATCGCCGCCGTGGCCGACCGGGTCGTCGGCTGGCACCGGCTGGCGGTGACACCGGCGGCGGAACGCAAGACGGCGCTGATCCTCTCAACCTATCCCGGCAAGGACTGGCAACTGGCCCATGCCGTCGGCCTTGATGCGCTGGCCTCGGCGGAGGCGATCCTGTCGGAGCTTGGCGCAACAGGTGCGGGCGAAGACCTTGGAAAGGGGCTGATGGAAGCGGCGCTGGAATGGCCGGTCGACGACTACCTCGCGGCCCTTGCAGCCCTACCCGAACCGCTCCGCGACGCGCTCTTTGCCGCCTGGGGCGAGCCCGCCGCCGACCCATCCGTCAGGGACGGAGAGTTCCGCTTCCACGCGCTCCGGCGCGGCAACGCCATCATCGCGCTGCAACCCGAACGCGGCGAAGTCAAAACCCGCGCCGACGACTACCACGACCTTTCCCGCACCCCGCGCCACGCCTATGTCGCCTTCTACCTCTGGCTTCGCGCCCAAGGCCTCCATGCCCTTGTCCATATCGGTGCCCATGGCACGCTCGAATGGCTGCCGGGGAAGTCGGTGGCGCTTTCGGAAACCTGCTGGCCCGAAGCGCTGACCGGTGCCCTTCCCGTGATCTACCCCTTCATCGTCAACGACCCCGGCGAGGCGGCGCAGGCCAAGCGGCGGATCGGCGCCGTCACCATCGGCCACCTGCCGCCTCCGCTGGCCGCAAGCGCCATCCCCGAGGCGCTGACCCGGCTCGAACGGCTTCTCGACGAATATTCCACCGCCGACGGCCTTGACCCCGCCCGCCGCGAGCGGCTGATCGCCGCGATCCGGGAGGAGGCGAAAGGGCGCGGCGTCGAGGATGACCTCGGCATCCCCGAGGGCGCCTCGCCCGCCGAGGCGATCACCCGCATCGACCGCTTCGTCTGCGACATCAAGGAAAGCCAGTATGGCGACGGGCTCCACATCTTCGGCACCGGCCAGTGCGGACCTCAGGAACGCGCCGGCCTGATCGCCGCGCTGGAGGGCCGCCGGGTAGAGGCTGGCCCTTCCGGCTCGCCCTTCCGTGGCAGGTCGGATGTGCTGCCCACGGGCCGCAACCTCTTTACTACCGATCCCCGCGCGGTGCCCTCGCGCGCCGCCCATGCTCAGGGCGTGAAGCTCGCCGAAGAGCTTCTCCGCCGCCACCTGCAGGACCATGGCGAATGGCCGAAGGCGTTGGTCATCGACCTCTGGGGTTCGGCCACGATGCGCACGGCGGGCGAGGAGTTTGCCATGGCGCTGCACCTCGCCGGTCTTGCGCCGAAATGGGACGACGGCTCCGAAAGGGTCGCGGGTTTCGAGGTCGTCCCCCTCGCCCTTCTCCGCCGCCCGCGCATCGACGTGACCTTGCGTGTGTCGGGCCTGTTCCGCGATGTCTTCCCCGGTCTCGCGCAGCTTTTCGAGGCCGCCGCCGGGGTGCTGGCCGAACGCGACGAGGCGGCGGAGGACAACCCCTACCAGCGCGCCACCCCCCGCGTCTTCGGGCCGAAGCCCGGCCTCTACGGCCTCGCCATGGCGGAGGCGATCGAGGATTACGGGCCGGAGGGGCGGAGCGATGCCGGCGAGGCCTGGCTGTCCGGTTCCGAATGGGCTATCGACGCGCAAGGGGCCGCGCATCCGGCCCGCGCGGCGCTTGAGGCGCAGGTCATGGGCGCGGACGGGTTCGTCCATGTGCAGGACCTGACGGAGACGGACCTTCTTCTCGCCTCGGACTATGCAGCACACGAGGGCGGGTTTGCCGCCGCCGTAGCGCGCTTAGGCGGCGAGGCGCCGGCGCTCTACCATCTCGACGCGACCCGGCCCGACGCCCCCCGCGCCCGGACGCTGCCGGAAGAGATCGCCCGCGTCGTCCGCGCCCGCGCGGCGAACCCGAACTGGGCCGACGGCATGATGCGCCACGGCTTCCGCGGCGCGGCCGAGATTGCGGCCACGCTCGACCACATGGCGGCCTTCGCCCATCTCGCCCGCGCCGTGCCAGCGCATCTTTTCGACATTTACCACGAGGCGACCCTTGGCCGCGACGAGGTCGTGGCCTTCATGGAGCGGGAGAATCCTGCTGCCCTCGCCGCTATTCGCGACCGTTTCGCGGCCCTTCAGGACGAAGGCCTTTGGGTCACGCGGCGCAACTCCGCCGCGATGGGGGCCGCCCGATGAGCGCGCCGATCATTCAGGGCTGGTGCCCCGGCGCCCTCAGGCCCATGCTCTCGGGCGACGGGCTGGTGGTCCGCATCCGCGCGCAGGGCGGGCGGCTGGAGCCGGAGACGCTGCGCGGCATCGCCGACCTTGCCCGCCGCTTCGGCAATGGCCTCATCGACCTGTCCGCCCGCGCCAATCTCCAGTTGCGGGGGGCGACGGAGGCGACCCATGCGCCGCTGATCGACGGCCTCCGCGCCCTCAGCCTCATCGACGCCTCGCCGGAGGCGGAAGCCCGGCGCAACATCATCGTGACGCCGTTCTGGGCCGAAGGCGACGGCTCCGCCGACCTCGCCGCCCGCCTCGCCAAAGCCTTGGCGCAAGCGGATGCGCCCCAGACGCCGGGCAAGTTCGGCTATGCGGTCGATACCGGGCCGGCACCGGTGCTGAGCGACGTCTCCGCCGACATACGCATCGAGCGTGACACTTCGGGCAACCTCATCCTCCGCGCCGACGGGTCGGACGCCGCCCTGCCGGTGACGCCGGCCACCGCCGTGCCGGCAGCGCTCGACCTCGCCCGCTGGTTCCTCGCCTCTGGCGGTGCGCCCTCGGGCCGGGGCCGCATGGCCGCCCATCTGGCGCGCGGGGCGACGCTTCCGGAAACATTCCGCCCCATCCCCCGGCGCAACGGAGCCCCGGCCCCCGCGCCGGGGCCCCTGCCCCAAGGCTTCCTCGCCGCCTTCGCCTTCGGCCAGATCGACGCCGAAACCCTCGGCGCCCTCGCCGGCCTTGGCCCTATCCGCCTCACCCCCTGGCGCATGGTGCTGATCGAGGGCGCGACGACGGCCCCCGCCATTCCGGGCCTCATCACCGATCCCGCTGACCCGATCCTCAATGTCACCGCCTGCACCGGCGCGCCCGGCTGCCCGCAAGCCCTCGGCGAAACCCGCGCCCTCGCCCGCCGCATCGCACCTTTGGTGCCGAAGGGCACGCTTCTCCATGTCTCGGGCTGCGCCAAGGGCTGCGCACATCCCGGAAAGGCGGATTTCGCGCTGACTGCCACACTCGACGGCTTCAAGGGGGCCCGTAACGCAACTGCCGCCGAAGCCGCCGCCCGCCCATCCACGGTGCCGGTCGGGCCTTCCGACCTTTCACTCTGGCTCAATCAGCCCACAGCACCCGAGAAGCCCTGAATGCCCCATACCTATCAGACCGACGGCGCCGCCATTTACCTCGAAAGCTTCGCGACCATACGCGCCGAAGCCGACCTTGCCCGCTTCACGCCCGAGGAAGAGGTTGTCACCGTCCGCATGATCCATGCCGCCGGGATGGTCGGGCTTGAGAATCACATCCGCTTTTCCCCCGGCATGACCATCGCCGCGCGGGCCGCACTCGAGGCCGGTGCGCCGATCCTCTGCGATGCGCGGATGGTGTCGGAAGGTATCACCCGGCCACGCCTGCCCGCCGGAAACGAGGTGATCTGCACGTTGCAGGACCCGCGCGTGCCCGAGATGGCGAAGGCGATGGGCAACACCCGCTCGGCGGCGGCACTGGAACTCTGGCGGCCGCATCTGAAAGGCGCCGTGGTCGCCATCGGCAATGCGCCTACCGCACTTTTCCACCTTCTCAACATGCTCGAAGACCCGGCCTGCCCGCGCCCGGCCGCGATCATCGGCTGCCCGGTGGGCTTCGTCGGTGCGGCGGAATCGAAGGCGGCACTGATGGCCGACCTGCCGGTGCCATCCCTCATCGTCGAGGGACGCCTCGGCGGTTCGGCAATCACGGTGGCTGCGGTCAACGCGCTCGCCAGCCGGAAGGAATGACCATGGGCAAGGTAATCTGCGTCGGCCTCGGCCCCGGCGACCCCGAGTTGATGAGCGTCAAGGCCGACCGGCTGGTGCGCTCCGCCCCCCATGTCGCCTATTTCCGGAAAGCAGGCTACGAGGGCCAGGCGCGGAAAATCGTCGAGGGGATGATCGGGGCGGAGGCGACCGAATATCCGATGGAATATCCGGTCACGACCGAGATTCCTTTCGCCGATCCCGAATACAACCGCCTGCTCTCTGCCTTTTATGACGGCTGGGCAGAGCGGCTTGCGGCCCTTGCTGCGACTGAAACCGTCCTTGTCCTTTGCGAAGGCGACCCCTTCTTCTACGGCTCCTTCATGCACCTCTACACCCGGCTCAGGGCGCGTTGCCCGGTCGAGGTCGTGCCCGGCATCACCGGCATGTCGGGCTGCTGGACGGCGACGGGCGAGCCGATCACCTGGGGCGACGACGTGCTGACCGTCGTCACCGCCACGATGCCGGAGGACGAGCTGACCCGCCGCATCGGCGATACCGACGCGCTTGTGGTGATGAAGATCGGCCGCAATCTTGAAAAGCTGAAGCGGGCGCTGACGGCCGCAGGAAAGATCGACAACGCCTGGCTGGTGGAGCGCGGCACGATGCCGGACCAGCGCGTCCACCGGCTTTGCGAAGCGCCGGCGAAGGTGCCCTACTTCTCCATCGCCGTGGTCCACGGTCAGGGGCGGCGGCCATGACCGGCTGGCTCGCCATCGCCGGCCTCGGGCCGGGCGACGAGGCGCTGGTGACGGAAGAGGTGCGCGCGGCGCTGGCCGGGGCGACGGACGTGGTGGGCTACATCCCCTACGTCGCCCGCGTGGTACCGCGCGAGGGCCTTACGCTTCATGCCAGCGACAACCGGGTGGAACTGGACCGTGCGGCCCATGCGCTCGACATGGCTGCAGCGGGCAAGCGCGTCGTGGTGGTCTCGTCGGGCGATCCCGGCGTCTTCGCCATGGCGGCGGCGGTCTTCGAGGCGCTGGAGACGCGGCCAGATCCGGACGGTTTCGACATCCGCATCCTGCCCGGCATCACCGCGATGCTTGCCGCCGCCGCGCGGCTCGGTGCGCCTCTGGGCCATGATTTCTGCGCCATCAACCTTTCGGACAACCTCAAGCCCTGGGATCTGATCGAAAAGCGCCTCAGGCTCGCCGCCGAGGCGGGGTTCGCCATGGCCTTCTACAACCCCCGCTCGAAGTCGCGGCCGCACGGGTTCGCCCGGGTGCTGGAGATCCTGCGCGAGGGGTGCGGGCCGAAGACGCTCATCTCTTTCGCGCGCGCCGTGACGACGCCGGAGGAGCGGTTGACGACCGTCACTTTGGCCGAGGCAACGCCGGAGATGGCCGACATGCGCACCATGGTCATCGTCGGCAATTCCGATACCCGCCGCGTCGGGCGCTGGCTCTATACGCCGAGGCGGGTCGGATGAGCGCGTCTTTACACCGTAGGATGGGCAACATTGCCCATCCTACCGATCCACTCCATGACTTCGCCGACCGTCCCTGCCGTAGCGCGTCCGGGGAGCTTCGGCCGGTCGATCATCACCACGGGCAGGCCGAGCTTCCGCGCCGCCAGAAGCTTCGCCTCAGCCCCCGCGCCGCCGGAGTTCTTGGCGACGATCCAGCCGATGCCGTGATCCGTCAGAAGCCTGAGATCGTCCTCCTCGCTGAACGGCCCGCGCGCGATCACGGCTTCCGCATCCGGGAGCGGCAGCGACCCCTCCGGCGGATCGACGAGGCGCAGAAGATAGTGATGCTGGGGCTTCACCGCGAAAGGGGCGAGCGTCTGCTTGCCAATGGCGAGGAAGACGCGGGCCGGTGTGTCAGGCAGGGCAGCGACGGCTGCCTCGGTATCGGCGACCATGCGCCAGTCGTCGCCCGGCCCTGCGCTCCATGGCGGGCGTTCGAAGGCGAGAAGCGGCACACCGGTCGCCGCGCTGGCGGCGATGGCATTCCGGTTCATCCCGGCGGCGAAGGGGTGGGTTGCGTCGACAAGATGGGTGATACCCTCGGCGCTGAGGTAGTGGGCCAGCCCTTCCGCTCCGCCGAAGCCGCCGATACGGGTGGGCAAGGGCTGGGTAACCGGCTTCCCGGTGCGTCCGGCATAGGAAAACACCGCATCGACGCCATTGTCGGAAAGCGCGCGGGCCAAGGCCGAAGCCTCGCTGGTGCCGCCGAGAAGAAGGACGCGCGTCATGTCTGATCCCTGGCTGACGATCATCGGGCTGGGCGAAGATGGACCGGCGGGGCTTTCGGATGCAAGCCGTGCCGCGCTGGCGGAAGCCGAGGTGATCTTCGGCGGGCCAAGACATCTGGAACTGGTGGCTGCGGGCGCCAGGGGCCGGCCCTGGCCGGTGCCGTTTTCGACCGCACCCGTTCTGGGCTTGCGTGGCCGCAAGGTCGTCGTCCTCGCCTCTGGCGACCCCTTCTGGTTCGGCGCAGGCGGCAGCCTTGTACCCGACCTTTCCCCCGGTGAATGGACCTGCCATCCTGCGCCCTCGACCTTCGGCCTTGCTGCCGCGCGGATGGGCTGGCGGCTGGAGGAGGTCTTGTGCTTCGGCCTTCATGCGGCACCCTTCGAGCGGTTGCGGCCCGTGCTGTCGGCGGGGACGCGCATCCTATGCCTGCTCCGAGACGGTGCTGCGGCGGGGGCACTCTGCGAGTGGCTCGCGGAGCGGGGGTTCGGGGCATCCACGGTGACGGTTCTCGAAGCCCTTGGAGGCCCGCGCGAGCGTATCCGCAGGGTGACTGGCGCAGCGGGAATTTCCGATGTGGCCGCACCTGTCGCCGTGGCGATCGAGGTTGCGGGTGCCAAGGGCATGCCGCGCACGCCGGGCCTGCCTGACGAGCTATTCGCCCATGACGGCCAGATCACCAAGCGGGCCATCCGGGCGCTGACGCTGTCGGCGCTCGCCCCCCGTGCGGGGGAGGTGCTTTGGGACCTCGGCGCAGGCTCCGGCTCTATTTCGGTCGAATGGTGCCTTGCGGCGCCGGGCGCGCGTGCCGATGCCGTGGAGGTTCGGGCCGGGCGGGGCGCGAACATCCGCGCGAATGCCGCCGGTTTCGGCGTCGAGCATCGTCTGACGGTCCATTATGGCGACTGGCCGGCGCTGATCGCGAGCCTGCCCCGGCCCGATGCCGTCTTTGTCGGCGGCGGGCTGGACGGGGAACGGCTCGCCGCTCTCTGGGCCGTCCTGCCGGAGGGCACGCGGCTGGTGGTCAACACCGTGACCATCGGCACCGAAGCGCTGGTCGCGGACTGGCACGGGCGGGTCGGTGGCACGCTCAGCCGCTTCGACATTGCCGAGGCGGCGCCCCTTGGCCGGATGCAGGGCTGGGTTCCGGCGCGCCCCGTGGTGCAATGGAGCGTCGTGCGATGAGGGTGGCGGGCTTTGGCTTCCGGTCTGTGACGAGCATGGCGGCGCTGAAGGATGCCTATGCGCGGGCGGGCGGCGGGGCCGATGCGCTCGCTACGCTGGAAGGCAAGGCGGCGGCGCCGGAGTTCGCTGCATTCGCTGCGCGCGAGGGGCTGCCCATCGTCGCCGTCGCGCGGGAGGCGATCATCGGCATCGCCACGCCGACGCGGTCGGAAAAGGTGTTGGACCGTTTCGGCACCGGATCACTCGCGGAGGCCGTGGCGCTGGTCGCGGCGGGACCGGGGGCGCGGCTCACCGGCCCAAGGATGAAATCGGAAGATGGCACGGCAACCGCCGCCATCGCGGAAAGGACTACAGGATGACGGTACATTTCATCGGCGCGGGACCGGGCGCCCCCGACCTTCTGACGCTTCGGGGCCGCGACCTCATCGCTGCCTCGCCGGTCTGTCTTTATGCCGGATCGCTGGTGCCGGAGGCGGTGCTGGCGCATTGCCCGCCCGGCGCGAAGATCGTCAACACCGCGTCCCTGTCGCTCGACGAGATCGTGGCCGAGATCGCAGCCGCCCATGCCGAGGGCAAAGATGTGGCGCGACTCCATTCCGGCGATCTCTCGGTCTGGTCGGCGATGGGCGAGCAGTTGCGGCGGTTGCGCGAGTTGGGGATCCCCTATGACGTGACGCCCGGCGTGCCGTCCTTCGCCGCCGCCGCCGCGACGCTCGGCGCGGAACTGACGCTGCCCGGCGTGGTGCAATCGGTCGTCCTGACCCGCACCTCTGGCCGCGCGACCTCGATGCCCGAAGGCGAGACGCTGGAGAATTTCGCCAGGACCGGCGCAGTGCTGGCGATCCACCTTTCCGTCCATGTCCTCGACCGCGTGGTGGCGGAACTGACGCCCTACTATGGCGGTGATTGCCCCGTCGCCGTGATCTGGCGCGCAAGCTGGCCCGACGAGCGCGTGGTGCGGGCGACATTGGCCACTTTGGAAACCGCTGTCGGCACCGAGATGGAGCGCACCGCGCTGATCTTCGTCGGCCGTTCCATCGGCGCCGACGAGTTCGGGGAGAGCCGGCTTTATGCCGGCGACTATGACCGCCGTTTTCGTCCGGTAGGGACGGCACCGAGATTCCCGGAGACCGGGCGGTGAGGCTCGAGCTAGGGGTTTCCCCCCGCCAAGGGCAGGGCGACCAACCGGGAGGGCGCTGCCCTCCCGGACCCTCCCGGAGTATTTCAGGACAGAAAGTAAGGGGGCGTTGATGGCACCGCCCGGTCTGATCATCTCGGCGCCTGCTTCGGGGACCGGGAAGACGACGCTGATGCTTGGGCTTTTGGCGGCGTTCCGGGGCGCGGGGCTCATGGTGCAGCCCTTCAAGAACGGGCCGGATTACATCGATCCGGCCTTTCATCGCGCGGCTTCCGGGCGGATGTCGGTCAACCTTGAAAGCTGGGCGATGACGGAGGCGCGCATCGCCGGACTTTTGTCGGAGGCGGCGGGGGCGGAGCTGATCCTCGCCGAAGGCTCGATGGGGCTTTTCGACGGGGTCGCGGCGCCGGGCGAGGCCGGGACCGGGGCGAGCGCCGATATCGCGGCGCTGACCGGCTGGCCGGTGGTGCTGGTCCTCGATGTCTCGGGCCAGGCGCAATCGGCGGCGGCGGTGGCCAAGGGTTTCGCTCTGATGCGGGCGGGCGTTGCGGTAGCGGGCGTGGTCCTGAACCGGGTGGCGAGCCCGCGGCACGAGGCACTGGTAAGGGACGGCATGGAACGGGCGGGGATCGCGGTCTTCGGCGCCCTGCCCCGGATGGCCGAGATCGAGATGCCGGAGCGGCATCTGGGGCTGGTGCAGGCGGAAGAGACGCCGGACCTCGACCGCATCATCAGGGCGGCGGGGGAGTTCGTCGCCGCCCATGTCGATCTGGACGCGCTTCGCGCCGCCGCGCGACAGTCGCGGCTGGCGGCCAGCGCGCCCCTTCGCATCAACCCGCCCGGCCAGCGCATCGCCCTTGCCCGCGACCGGGCGTTTTCCTTCGTTTACCCGCATCTTCTGGAGGGCTGGCGCCGCGCCGGGGCGGAGATCCTACCGTTTTCGCCCCTCGCCGACGAGGCGCCTGACAAAAGCGCCGATTGCTGCTGGCTGCCGGGGGGCTACCCGGAATTGCACGGCGGCGCGCTTGCCGCCGCGACCGGCTTCCGCGACGGGCTTCGCGACTTCGCCGAAACCCGGCCCGTGCATGGCGAATGCGGCGGCTACATGGCCATGGGGGCGGCACTCATCGACCGCGAGGGGAAGCGCCATGAGATGGCGGGGCTTCTCGGCCTTGTCACCTCGTATCAGAAGCGCCGGATGCATCTTGGCTACCGGCTGGCCGAGCTTGAAGCCGCAATCCCCGGTCATGCGGCGGGCGCCCGCCTCAGGGGCCACGAATTCCACTATTCGACAATCGTCGAGCAACCGGATATGGCGCTCGCGCGTGTCCAGGATTCGACCGGCGCGGCGATGGCCGAGACCGGCTCGCGGCGCGGCCATGCGACGGGGACATTCTTCCATCTGATCGCGGAGGCGACATGACCGGATTTGTCAGTTTCGTCTCATCGGGTCCGGGCGATCCGGAATTGCTGACGCTCAAAGCCGTCGCGCGGCTGCAGGCGGCGGATGTGGTGCTGTTCGACGACCTATCCTCAGGCCCGATCCTTGGGCATGCGCGCAAGGGGGCCGATCTTGTCGGCGTCGGCAAGCGGGCGGGCAAGCCTTCGGCCAAGCAGGACCATGTGAACCGGCTTCTGGTGGATTACGCCTCTGCCGGGGTGCGCGTCGTGCGGCTCAAATCCGGCGATTCCGGGCTTTTCGGGCGGCTGGAGGAGGAACTGACCGCGCTACGGTCGGCGGGCATTCCCTACGAGATCATCCCCGGCGTGCCTTCGGCCATGGCGGCGGCGGCGGCGGCAGGCATCCCCTTGACCCGGCGGCTGACCGCGCGGCGGGTGCAATTCGTCACAGGCCATGACGTGACCGGCGCGCTGCCGGAGGATCTGAACCTTGCCGCCCTCGCCGATCCGGGGGCAACGACCGTAATCTTCATGGGCAAGCGCACCTTCGCGGAACTGGCGCGGCGCCTGACCGGTGCCGGAATGCCGGCCGGGACGCCGGCGATCCTGGCCGAAAGCGTGTCGACCCCGGATCAAAAGATCCTGCGCGGCACGCTCGCTTCGATGGCGGCGCTGATCGCCGAGGAAGCGGGCGACGGGCCGGCGCTGATCCTGCTCGGACCCCTGGCCGAGAGTGGCTGAGCCGCGCCTATCGGCGGGGGCGTCGCATTCCGATCATGAGAAGCCGAATCCGGCTTGACCGGGTGGCGCCTTCCCTGCCAGATGGCGGGGCATGGTGTCCGGCAGGCGCAAAGCGCCCGGACTGAAACGGGAATGGGGAAGGGTGGACCAAAGTCGGCACCCAAAGCCCCAACCGCCCCCGCGACTGTGAGCGGCGAGCGGCTTTTCGAAGGCCACTGGGGAGAGCCCCGGGAAGGCGGAAAGCACGCAGCGACCCGCGAGTCAGGAGACCGGCCATGCGAACGGGTAACGCAAGTGCCGTCGGGTGTGACGGCGAGGAGAAATGATATGAACACGACCCATCAGTCGGCCGCCAAGACTTCCACCGGCCTCCTGTCCATCCTTTTCGTGGCGCTCGTCGGCGTTACCGTGCTGTTCGTCGCTGGCCATGCCCAGTCGGCGACGCTGCACGATGCCGCGCATGACATGCGCCACGCGACCGGCTTCCCCTGCCACTGAGCGGGCCTGACGGTCTGAACCAATGATCACACGTATGCTCGCCGGCGGCGTTCTCGCCGGCTTTGCAGCGGGGCTGTTCGCGGCCCTGCTGCATTTCGCGTTCGTCCAGAAGCTGATCCTTCTGGGCGAGCAGTATGAAACCGGTGCGCTTGTGCACTTCGAAACGAGCGATACCCAGGCACCTGCCGCAAGCAGCCATGGCGAGAGCGAGACCGGCCATGCCGAAGGCGATGCCGCCCCCGATGGCGAAAGTCCTTTCAAGCGCAACGCGCTGACGGTGCTTTTTGCCGCACTCACCTACACGTCATTCGGCATACTTATTGTTGCGGGCTTTGCCCTGGCCGAACACTTCGGCAGGACGGTGACGGCGCGCGAGGGCATGCTCTGGGGGCTGGCGGGTTTCGCCGTCTTTCAGCTTGCTCCGGCGATGGGTCTGCCCCCGGGACTGCCGGGCACGGTGTCACCGGATATAGGCGTGCGGCAGGTCTGGTGGTTCGGCACGGTCCTGGCAACAGCGACCGGCATTGCCTGTCTGGCCTATGGGCGCAGCCTTGTGCCGGCAGTCCTTGGCGGGGCGCTCCTGGCCGCGCCGCATGTGATCGGCGCGCCGCAACTCGACCAGTTCTATGGCGTGGCGCCGCCAGAGGTTGCGGCTGCCTTTTCGGCGAATGTCCTGGGTGTCGGCTTCATCGCCTGGGCGGTCCTCGGCTGGCTCGCCGGGCGGCTCTGGTCCAGCAGCGCGACCTGATCGGTCCTGACGAAGAAGGCCGCGCGCATTCCATTGCGCGCGGCCTTGCCTTATGGAAGGGGCCGGAGGCGCATATGATCGAACTTCTGCTTGTCGGCATCGGCACCGGCAACCCCGACCACCTGACGCTTCAGGCGGTGAAGGCGCTGAATTCAGCCGACCTGATCCTTATCCCTCGCAAAGGTGAAACGAAGGCGGATCTCGCCGAACTTCGTCGGTCGATCTGCGCCGATGTGCTGACCAATCCGGCCACGCGGATTGCCGAGTTCGACCTGCCGGTCCGCGACCCCGGAACGCCCGGCTATATCGAGCGGGTCAATGACTGGCACGACGCCATCGCCGGGGTCTGGCGGCAGGCGATCCTCGACCATCTTGGCCGCGAGGGGCGGGTGGCGCTTCTCGTCTGGGGCGATCCGTCGCTTTACGACAGCACGCTGCGCATCGCCGAACGGGTGGCGCGCGACCTGCCGGTGACGGTGACAGTGATCCCCGGCATCACCTCGCTGCAGGCGCTGACGGCGGCCCATGCGATCCCGATCAACGATCTCGGCGCGCCCTTCGTGGTGACGACGGGGCGACGCCTGCGCGACGAGGGCTGGCCCGAGGGTGCCGATACTGTCGCGGTGATGCTGGATGGGGAATGCTCCTTCCGCGCCCTTCCGCCGGAGGGCGTGACGATCTGGTGGGGCGCCTATGTCGGCATGGAGGAGGAGATCACCCTCGCCGGGCCGCTTGCCGAAATGTCCGACAGGATCGTGGAGACCCGCGCCAAGGCGCGCGCCGACCATGGCTGGATCATGGATATCTATGTTCTCAGGCGCGGCCAGGACGCAAACGGATCGGACTGAACGGAGCTCCAAGCGGCTCCCTCCCCCCTCCGTGGGGGAGGGATGGGGTGGGGGGCGCCCCGGCCAGCCCCCTCCCCTAGCCCCTCCCACGGAGGGGAGGGGAAGCGCCTCACCTCTGGCGAAGCGCCGTCGATGGAGGAATAGCCCTGTCAGACCCGCCGGATCGTATCGCCCGGCTGGATCGTCGGCATCAGCTCGATCCGCTCGCCGCCGATCACGCCGGAATGGCTGTGGCCCGAGATGATCTCCGCCGCGCGGCGGCCAATCTCGCGCCGGTGGGCGTCCATTGTGGCAAGGCGGCGCGGCAGTCCGTCGAGAAGTTCGACACCATTGAACCCGGCAAGGCCCATCTTCCCCGGCACGTCGATATTGTTCGCAAGGCAGTAGAGAAGCCCGCCTGCCCCGATCATGTCGTTGGAATAATAAAGGAAATCGAGGTCCGGGTTGCGCTGCAGGATGGCTTCGGTCATCTCGCGCCCCTTCAGGAGCGCGGAGCCGCCGGAATAGAACTCCCGATCCGCAAGTTCGATCCCGGCCTCGGCCAGACCCGCCTCGAACCCCTCAAGCCGCTTCCGCGCCCGGTGGTCGTCCGGCATCTTGGTGCCGAGAAAACCGATCCTGCGGTAGCCGGCCTTGACGATGGCCCGCGCCATCTCAAGCCCCGCCCGCTTGTGCGAGATGCCGACGACGGAATCCACCGGCTCGCCGTCCACATCCATGATCTCGACAATCGGGATGCCCGCATTCTCCAGCATCGCCCGCGCCGCCGGGGTATGTTCCAGCCCCGCGACGATCACGCCCGAGGGGCGCCAGGACAGCATCTCGTAAAGCACCGCCTCTTCGCGCTCGGCGGAATAGTTGGTGACGCCGAAGACCGGTTGCAGGCCGGAATCCTCAAGTTCCTCGGAAATGCCGCCCAGCACTTCGGGAAAGACGAGGTTCGAGAGCGACGGCACGATCACGGCCACAAGGTTCACGCGCTGCGACGCCAGCGCCCCGGCGATCTTGTTCGGCACGTAGCCAAGCGCCTTCGCGGCCTTCAGCACCCTTTCGCGCGTCGCCTCGGACACGTCGCCCCGGTTGCGCAGCACCCGGCTGACCGTCATCTCCGACACGCCCGATGCTTCGGAGACATCGCGCAACGTGAGGGCGCGTTTCGGGTCGGAAGGTCCGTCAGTCGTCACGCTCTCGTCTCCGCAAATGGGCTTGCCTCCGTGCTTAGACCCAAAGCCGGGGCTTGTCCAAGCACGAAAGTTTCGCAAGCGCTTGCGGTCGGCTCAATTCCCTTTCCGGTGGGGAAGGCTGGATGGTGCGCCGCCCTCGAAAGCATTGGGGCGGCGGTAGTCGCAGGGCGCTTCCTGCATCTCCAGATGCAGCCGGTCGCCGGTATAGGGATGGGCGCGGGCGAGGTCTTCGTCGAACTCGATGCCAAGGCCGGGCGCATCGGGGACAGTCACATAGCCATCCTCCCAGCGGATCGAATTCTTGATGAGCTTCAGGTGGAAGGCACCCCCCGTCTCGATCGTCTCGACCATCAGAAGATTGGGGATCGAGGCGCCAAGCTGGACGTTCGCGGCCCATTCGACGGGGCCGGCATACAGATGCGGCGCCATTTGCGCGGTGAAGACCTCGGCGACGGCGGCGATCTTCTTCGCCTCCCAGATGCCGCCGGCGCGGCCGAGCGCCGGTTGCAGGATGCGCGCGCCGCCGGTCCTGAGGACGGTGGCGAACTCGGCCTTCGTCGTGAAGCGCTCTCCGGTCGCCACCGGGATGCGCACCGCCTTCTGCACCTCGGCGAAGTCGAGAAGATTGTCCGGCGGGATCGGCTCTTCGTACCACAAGGGGCCATAGGGTTCGAGAGCCTGGCCCAGCCGCACCGCACCAGCGATGTTGAACTGTCCATGGGTGCCGAAAAGCAGATCGGCCCGGTCGCCCACCGCCTCGCGGATCGCCTTGCAGAAGGCGACGGAGCGGGAGATGTCGGACCCCGAGGGATCATGCCCGCCCCGGATCGTATAGGGGCCGGCGGGGTCGAACTTCACGGCAGTAAAGCCCAAGTCGACGAAGCGCAGCGCCGCTTCCGCCGCCATGTCCGGGCTGGTCCAGAATTCCGGGTTCTCCTCGCCGGGGCGGGGATAGAGGTAGGTGTAGGACCTCAGCCTTTCGTTGATCCTGCCGCCGAGCAGCGCCCAGACCGGACGGTTCCGCGCCTTGCCGAGAATATCCCAACAGGCGATCTCAAGCCCGGAAAAGGCGCCCATGACCGTAGGGTCGGGGCGTTGGGTGAAGCCCGCCGAATAGGCGCGGCGGAACATCAGTTCGATCTCTTCCGGGCTGGTGCCTGCCATGTGGCGCGAGAACACATCCTCGATCACCGCATTCATCGCCTTCGGCCCGACGGTAGAGGCATAGCACTCGCCGTAGCCCGTGATGCCGTCATCGGTGGTGAGCTTGACGATGGTCCAGTAGCGCCCGCCCCAGCCGGGGACCGGCGGGGCGACGGTAAAGATCTCGAGGTCCTTGAGTTTCATGGCGCATCCTCCCCGTCCGCATGGCGCTGGCCTGATGAAAGGTTCAGCGGAAACGGTGGAAAGGCATGACAGTATGCGACAGGATCTGCCGCAGACGGATCATTCCGGCGCGGGGTTGGCGGCCGCAGCCGGCGCGCGGCCCCGCATGGTCAGCATGGCGATGCTCAGAATCATGAGTACCGCCGACAGAAGGAAGGGCGCGCCCGGCAGGTAGATCGCCGCGCCTTCGTGGGTGAAGGCCCAGAAGACGCCGGTCATTGCCATCGGCGCCAGCCCCATGGCCACCGCGCCCACCGCCGCGATGACGCCCTGCAATTCGCCCTGCTGGTCGTCGGGCGTGGCGTTCGACATGATCCCGTTCAAGGCCGGGCCGGCGATGCTGGCAAGCCCCGTCACCGGCAGAAGGAGGAGCGCCATGAATTCCGAGGTGATGAAGCCGTAAAAGCCGAAGGCCACGAGGTCGAGGCAGAAGCCCAGCAGCACGGTGCGCCGTTCGCCGAGGATCCGCGTCGAAGGCCCGACCGCCACCACCTGCGCCAGCGCCATGCAGAGGCCGAAGACGGCAAGCGACAGGCCGATCCAGCGCGCGTCCCAGCCGAAACGCTCGGCGCCGTAGAAGGTCCAGACGGCGGAATAGGACTGGTGGCAGGTCGTGTAGATGAACATCACCAGAAGGAAGCGGTTCAGCCCCGGCGTGCGGCCGATGGCGCGGAAGGCGCCGAAGGGATTGGCGCGGGCAAGGGTGAAGGCGCGGCGCTTGTCCTCGGGCAGGCTTTCGGGCAGGACGAACCAGCCGAAGGCGGCGTTGCCCGCCGCGATGGCGGCGGCAATCCAGAAGGGCGCGCGGGTGTCGATCCCGGCGGCCAGCCCGCCGATCACCGGCCCGGCGACAAAGCCCACCCCGGCGGCGGCATAGATCAGCCCGAAGTTCCGCGCCCTTGCCTCGGGCGGCGAGATGTCGGCGACATAGGCGCTCGCCGTGGCAAAGGTCGCCGCCGTTGCGCCTGCGACGATGCGGCCGATGACCAGCAGCCAGATCGACTGTGCCAGCGCCATGACGAGGTAGTCGAGCGCCATCACCGCAAGCGCCACCAGCATCACCGGGCGCCGCCCATAGCGGTCCGAGAGATTGCCGACCAAGGGGCCGCAAAGGAACTGCATCACCGCGAAGGAGGTGGCCAGCACCCCGCCCCAGAGCGAGGCGGCGGCAAGGTCGGTATCCGTCAGCTCACGCATCAGGTCGGGCATGATCGGATAGATGATGGCGATGCCGATATGGTCGATCAGCACCGTCACGAGGATGAAGCCAAGGGCCAGTCGGTTGTGCATTCTCAGGCCCCTCCCTTTCCTCCGCCTGCGCCAGCCCTGGCGCGGGGCACCCGCAATATCGGGCGTCGGCGATGGCGGCAAGACGCCGCACCAGCAGCTCCGGTACCGCGAGGAAGGGGCTGTGCGAGGTCGGCAGCCGTGTCACGCAGCCGGGCGGAAACTCTGCCGCCATGGTCGTCTGATACTCCGGCGGGATGGTTTCGTCCCTCTCGCAGAGGATGTAGTGCTTTTCTACTCCCGGCCAGCGCGCCAGCGGCGGCAGCACGGTCGACTGCGGCAGGATCGGCTCGGGGCAGAGGCGGGGAATGGCATGGGCCACCGCCCTGTCGCTGCAATCCTGATAGAAGCGGTCACGGGCGCGGGCGGGATCGACGCTGTAGGTGAGGCCGTCCGGAGCGGCACGGGCGACGCCCTGCAACGTCTGGCGCGGCCCAGCCCGGCGCATGTCGATCATCGACATGCCGGGGCGCGGCACATAAGCGCAGAGATAGACCAACCGGGCGATCTTTTCCGGCGCGCGTTCGGCGGCAAGGGTGATCGGATAGCCCGCCGCCGAATGGCCGACCAGAGTCACCGGCGCCTCGATCGCGGCGAGGATGCGGTCGGCGTAAAGGTCAAGCGTCGCCTCGGCCGCCGGCGTCCGGTCCTCGCCATGCGCCGGCAGGTCGATGGCCTTGGCCTCGTGGCCGAGGGCTTGAAGCGCCGGAATGAGGTCGCGCCAGCACCACGCTCCGTGGCAGGAGCCGTGGATCAGAAGGAACGCCGCCACGCTCTAACCGTGGCCGATGGACGACAGGAACGACCGGAGCGCCTGCGCATATTCGGCCGGCTTCTCCACCGGCGGCAGGTGCCCTGCGCCCCGGATCAGATCGAACCGGGAGCCTTTGATGAGGTCGGCCATCTCGCGCACCATGTCGGGCGGAGTCGATCCATCCTCGCTTCCGGCGATGACCAGCGTCGGCAGCGTCAGGCCGGAGGTCGGCGTGATGAAATCCGCCCCTGCGATGGCATTGGCTGAGCCGGTGTAACCCTCGACGGGCTGGCGGGTCAGCATGTTGCGCCAGGCCGTCACTTCACTCCCGGCGCGGAAGGGCGCGGAGAACCAGCGCTCCATCGTCGCATCGGCGATCACCTCGATTCCACCCGCGCGGATCGCCGCGATCCGGTCCGCCCAAAGCTGCGGCGTGCCGATCTTGGCGGCGGTGTTCGAGAGCACCAGCGCGCGGATCTGGTCGAGCCGCTTCACCGCAAGGCCTTGGGCGATCAGCCCGCCGATGGAGAGGCCGACAAAGACGCAATCGCGAACGCCCGCCGCATCAAGGAGGCGCTCCGCATCGCGGATCAGCGCGCCCATGCCGTAGGGCCCCTCCGGGCAGGAGGACAGCCCATGGCCGCGCATGTCGAAGCGGAGCAGCCGCAGGCCTTTCGGCAGAAGCGGGATCACCTTGTCCCAAAGCCGGAAATCGGTGCCCAGCGCATTGGCAAAGACCACCGGCTGGCCGGCAGGGTCGCCATCCTCGCGCCAGTGCAGCGTGACATCGCCAAGGTCGAGCATATGCATGTCTGTCCCCTTTTCGCGGCATTCTGTTGCCGTGCGACGGGAAGGGCAAGCCTCAGAGGATGCGGGCGGCGCGGACCCACCATCCCGGGGCTTCGGCCCCGATCCGGGCCACCGCCTTCGCGGTTGCGTGTGTATCACGGAACAGGCCAAAGACCGTACTGCCGGAGCCTGACATCCGGGCGAGCGCGCAGCCTTGGGCCTTCCGCAGCACCGCCAGAGCCTCGGCGATCACCGGGGCAATTGCGATGGCCGGCGCCTCAAGGTCGTTCCTTTGCTCAGCCAGCCAGCCGGCGAAGGCGTCGAAGTCGGGCGCGTCGGGCATCGGCGACAGGCCGGGATTGTCGGTCCCCGCCCCCGCCGCAAGCCGGGCGAAGACCGCGCGCGTCGGCACCGGGATGCCGGGATTGACGAGGAGGAGATGCGCCTGAGGCAAAGCCGGAACCGGCGCCAGATCCTCGCCGATCCCGCACATCCGCTGCGGCGCGGGCGCCTTCAGGCAGACCGGCACGTCGGCGCCGAGCGAGAGGACCGCCGCCGCATCGGGCAGGGGAACCTCCCAAAGCCGCGACAGGGCGCGAAGCGTCGCCGCAGCGTCCGACGATCCGCCGCCGATGCCGCCGCCATGGGGCAGGTGCTTTTCAAGCGTGATCCGCGCGCCCGGCCCGGCCATCAGCGCCGCCGCCTTCAGGACGAGATTGGAACCATCGACCGGCACCCCCGCCGCGAATGGGCCGGTCACCGCCAGCGACAACGCCGGGGCGGGTTCAAACCGCAGCCGGTCGCCCAGATCGGCAAAGACCACGAGACTGTCGAGCAGATGATAGCCATCGGGCCGCCGCCCGGTGACGTGCAGCGCAAGGTTGACCTTGGCCGGCGCCGTGACCTCAATTGCCATTCTTGCTGACGGCAAGCGGCGGCGCGCCTTCGTCGGCCAGCACCTTGTCCAGCCCATGCTCAAGCTTGCGGCGGATGCGCTCAGGGTCGGCGTCGGCATTGCCATCCTCGGCGAAGGACAAGGCCCGGCGCCACTGGAAATCGGCCTCGCGGGTGCGGCCCACGGCCCAGTAGACATCGCCAAGGTGGTCGTTCAGCACGGCATCGACCGGCATCAACTCGACCGCCCGCTCCATCTGCGTCACCGCCTCTTCGTAGCGGCCAAGCCGGTAGAGACCCCAGCCAAGGCTGTCGACGAAAGCGCCGTCATCGGGACGTTCGGCAACCGCCTTCTCGATCATCTTCAGCGCCTCATCGAGCTTTTCCTTCCGCTCGATGTAGGAATAGCCAAGGTAGTTCAGCACCGAAGGCTGGTCGGGCTGGAGTTCCAGCGCCTTGAGGAAATCCGCCTCGGCCTCCGGCCATTTCTTCAGCCGCTCGTTGCAGATGCCGCGCGCGAAGTAGAGGCCCCAGAAAATGTCGGTCTTGGCGTCGATATTGGCGATCGCCTTGTCATAGGCATCCGCCGCCTCGCCGAAACGCTCCTCGCGCCGGTAGGTGTCGCCGAGCATGTTCCAGATATCGGCCCGCGCCGGGTTTTCCTTGGCGACGCGCTGCAAGGCCTCGAGCGCCGCATCGACGCGGCCCGATTCGATCAGCGCACCGGCGCGGCCAAGCTCGGCCTGGAGATAGGCCGGATTGTCGCGCCCGATCTTGTCGAATTCGGTGCTGGCAAGCGCATGCTGCCCTTGGCCCTCAAGGATGCTCGCCACCAGAAGAACGGTGTCGGCATCGTCGGGGGCGAGGAATTCGGCCATCCGCGCATAGGCCAGCGTGTTGATGTCGGTGTTTTCGCTGCCGAGGGCGCTGGCCACCGTGTAATAGACCTCGGCCACGCCGTCTTTGGCACCCTCGACCATGGTGAAGGGCACGGTCTTGCCGGCCTCAAGCTCGGCCCGAAGCGCCGCGATCACCGGATCGCCGCCCGTACCGAAGCTCTCGTCGATCAGCTTTACCGCATCGGGGTCACGCTCAAGCTGGCTCAGGATCTGGGCATGGGCCATCACGCCGCGCCGGGTCGATCTCAGAGGCCCGCCCTCCGGCCCGGAAAAGATCGCGTCCGCGCCTTCGAAATCGCCAACGGAGGCCAGTGCCAGCGCCTTGTGGTAAAGCCCGAAGGATTTCAGGCCGCTGATCTTCGTCACCTCGTCGAAGGCCCCCGTCGCCTCGGACATCTGGCCGAGGCCGAGAAAGGCCCAGGCGCGGTAAAGCCCGTCGACAAGCTGGCCCGCCGACCGGCCCTTGTCGAGATCGGCGATGGCAGTCTTGAAATCTTCTTTCTGCGCAAGGGAGGTCAGGATCAGGAGATCGGCGACCTGGCTTTTCGCGCCGGTCCTGTCATAGGCCAGGGCGATGGGCAGGGCATTGCCGATCTCGCCGCGCCCGACCTCGGATATCGCGGCATCCTCCATCAGCGTGGTGTTTTCCGGGTCCGCAGCCAGCGCACGGGCGAAGTACTCCGAGGCGATGACATAATCGGATTGCGCGCCCGCAAGCCGCGCCGCGAGGTAGGCACCGGCGCCGCCTTCGCGCGCAACGGCGGGCGACGCGGACCAGAACGCGAGGCCGGCGGCCAGAACCAACGGGACATGTCGCAGCTTCAGCACGTCGGGCACCTTCCTTCTCGGGGTCGGCAAAACCCTAGTGCGGCGGCAGGGCCAAGGCAATGCGGCGTGGCGGCGCGATGGCGCCGCACACGGGATTCTGCCGAAGATGTTACATGTTCGGATAGTTCGGGCCGTCGCCGCCCTGCGGGGTCGTCCAGTTGATGTTCTGGCTCGGGTCCTTGATGTCGCAGGTCTTGCAGTGGACGCAGTTCTGGAAGTTGATGCGGAAGCTGGCATCCGCGCCCTCGCCAAGCACCTCGTAGACGCCGGCCGGACAGTAGCGCTGCGCCGGTTCGTCGTATTTCGGCAGGTTCACCTTGATCGGGATCGAGGCGTCCTTCAGCTTCAGATGCGCCGGCTGGCTTTCCTCATGGTTGGTGAAGGAAAAGCTGACGTTGGTCAGGCGGTCGAAGCTCAGCTTGCCGTCGGGCCGGGGGTAGTCGATCTTCGGGAAGTCCTTGGCCTCGCCGGTCGCCGCCGCATCGGACTTGCCGTGCTTCAGCGTGCCGAAGAGCGAGAGGCCGAAAAGGTTGTTGGTCCACATGTCGAAGCCGCCGAAGGCGAGCGAGGCCCAGAGACCCCATTTCGACCACATCGGCTTGACGTTCCTGACGCGCTTCAGGTCCTTGGCGATCGGCCCCGAACGAACCTCGGCCTCATAGGCCGCAAGCTCGTCGCCCTGACGGCCAGCCTTGATCGCCTCGAACGCCGCTTCCGCCGCCGCCTTGCCCGAAAGCATGGCGTTGTGGTTGCCCTTGATCCGCGGGACGTTCACCAGACCGGCGGAACAGCCAAGAAGCGCCACGCCCGGCGCGACCATCTTCGGGATCGACTGCCAGCCGCCCTCGGAGATCGCCCGCGCGCCGTAAGCCACCCGCTTGCCGCCCTTCAGAAGCTCGGCCACCACCGGGTGATGCTTGAAGCGCTGGAATTCCATGTAGGGGTAGAGATGCGGGTTCTGGTAGTTCAGGTGAACCACGAAGCCGACATAGACCTGATTGTTCTCAAGATGATAGATGAATGACCCGCCGCCCGCGTTCTTGCCAAGCGGCCAGCCCATCGTATGGGTGACCGTGCCCTCGCGGTGCTTCGCGGGGTCAATCTCCCAGATTTCCTTCATGCCGAGGCCGAACTTCTGTGGGCAATGGCCCTTCGACAGCTCGTATTTCGCGATGACTTCCTTGGCGAGCGAGCCGCGCACGCCTTCCGAGAGGAAGACGTACTTGCCCAGAAGCTCCATCCCCGGCTCGTAGTTCGGCCCCGGCGTGCCATCGGCCTCAAGCCCCATCTCGCCGGCGACGACGCCGCGAACCTCGCCGTTGTCGCCATGGACAAGCTGCGAACAGGCCATGCCGGGGAAGATCTCGACGCCAAGGCCCTCGGCCTGTTCCGCCATCCAGCGGCAGACATTGGCCATCGAGACGATGTAATTGCCGTGGTTCGACATCAGCGGCGGCATTGGGAAATTCGGGATGCGCATCTGCCCGGCCTCGCCGAGGATGTAGAAGTTGTCCTCCTTCACCTCGACCTTGATCGGGGCGCCCTTTTCCTTCCAGTCGGGGATCAGCGCTGTCAGGCCCGACGGGTCGAGAACGGCGCCCGACAGGATATGCGCGCCAACTTCGGAGCCCTTTTCAAGGACCACCACGCCCAGATCGGGGTCGAGTTGCTTCAGCCGGATCGCAGCCGACAGACCCGCAGGCCCCGCCCCCACGATCACGACATCATATTCCATCGATTCCCGTTCGACCTGGCTCATGCCCTCTCCTCTTCGCGGCCTCAGCTGCGTCTTTTCCGTCGCGCAAGATCGTTAGCCCAGCGGAAGCTGCGACGCAACGGTAACACTGCGTCGTGGCCGCGGGCGAAGCCCTGCGGCAAGCCTTTCCGGCTGGCATCCCGCCACCTCCGCCGGCATCACGGCCTTCGGCGCCAGAAGGCGGCAATCCGCCGAGGATGAAGCGCCCCGGCACTCCCGAACTACTTGACTTTGAAGCATTGAACCGGGTTTACACGGGTTAATGCGTACGATCCCGGCAATTGCAGGCCGCCGCTCCCGAACGGACCGACATGGAAAAGATACCGATGACCCGCGCCGGCTTCGCCGTGCTCGAACAGGAACTGAAGGCGCTCAAGTCAGTCGAGCGGCCTGCCGTGATCAAGGCGATCGCCGAAGCGCGCGAGCATGGCGACCTGTCGGAGAATGCCGAGTATCACGCCGCGCGCGAACGCCAGAGCTTTGTCGAGGGCCGCATCAAGGAGCTTGAATCGATCATCTCGCGCGCCGATGTCATCGACACCTCGCGCCTGACCGGCGCGGTCAAGTTCGGCGCCACCGTCACCCTCGTCGATGAGGACAGCGAGGAAGAGCGGACCTATCAGATCGTCGGCGAGGCCGAGGCCGATATCGAGCGTGGGCTTCTTAACATCCGCTCGCCCCTCGCCCGCGCCCTCATCGGCAAGGATGAAGGCGAAAGCGTCGAGGTCCGCACCCCCGGCGGCGAGAAGAGCTACGAGATCCTGACCATCCGCTACCTCTGACCCCTTCGGAAAGAACCGCCATGTCCGAGGAACACACCGATCCCGCAGCGAAGGAAGAGGCCGCTCTCGGTCTTTTCTCGCGGGTGGCACCCGAGGGTGGGTTGCAGCCCGGCGATGTCGTGGCGGTGGTCGTCAGCCTGATCTGGCTGGCGCTTGTCGGTGGCTTCTTTCTCTTTGCCGATACCGGCGAGGGCGGCGGCGCGCTTGGCTCGATCATGATTCTGGTGGCGATCTTCGCGCCCCTCGCGCTGATCTGGATCGCGGCGATCACCCTCAGGATGTCGCGCGAGGTCCGGGAAGAGACCCGGCGCCTGCAAGCCACCATCGACGCCATGCGCCACGCCTATATCAACCAGACCCAGGCCGGCCTGAACCGGAGCGCGGTGGAAAAGCGGCTGGATGAGATTGCGGCGGCGGCGAAGCACACCGAAACCGCCCTCACCCACATGGCCGCCCGCCGTCCGACCGAACGGGTGCCGCCCTCCGCTGACCACAAGGCCGCCCTCGTCGGGCCGAAGCCGGCGCCGACGGCAGAGGAACAGCCCGCCCTCGCCCTCGGCAGCACCGGCGAGGAAGGGCGCGATCCGATTTCGGTCAGCGATTTCCTCAAGGCGATGAACTTCCCCGACAGCCAGAACGACAAGGACGGCTTCCGGGCGCTCCGCCGCGCGCTTGAGGATCACACCACCTCGAAGCTGGTGCGTGCTGCCCAGGACGCGCTGACGCTTCTCAGCCAGGACGGCATCTACATGGATGACCTCCGGCCAGAGCGCGCCAAGCCCGAGATCTGGCGCCGCTTCGCCCAAGGCGAACGTGGGCGCCCCGTCGCCGCGCTCGGCGGCGTCCGCGACCGGTCGAGCCTTGCGCTGACGTCTGGCCGGATGAAGCAGGACACCATCTTCCGCGACACCTCGCACCATTTCCTCCGGCAGTTCGACAAGACCTTCCAGGAGTTCGAAAAGAACGCCAGCGATCAGGAAATCGCCGCCCTCTCCGAAACCCGCACCGCGCGAGCCTTCATGCTTCTCGGCCGCGTCAACGGCATCTTCGACTGACGCCCACCGGGGCGCGCCACGCTGGATGACGTGCGGTCAGCAGGCCCCCGGCTTTTCGATCGCCGCGGGCGCCCTATATCCTCTGGGACAGGAACGACCCCGGACCCATTCGCCATGCTGCCCTATTCCGTTCTCGACCTCGCGCCGGTGCCCGAAGGCAAGACCGTCGCCGACGCGCTCCACAATACCATCGACCTTGCCCGCCACGCCGAAACCTGGGGCTACCACCGGCTCTGGCTGGCCGAGCATCACAACATCGCCAGCGTCGCCAGTGCCGCGACCTCGGTGCTGATCGGGCAGGTCGCGGCCGCGACCAAGACCATCCGCGTCGGCGCGGGCGGGATCATGCTGCCCAATCACGCGCCGCTGGTCGTGGCCGAACAGTTCGGCACCCTCGCCACGCTCTTTCCGGGCCGGATCGACCTTGGCCTTGGCCGCGCGCCGGGAACCGACGGGCTGACGATGCGGGCGCTCCGGCGTTCGATGGCGAGCGGCGACAGTTTCCCGCAGGACGTGGCAGAGCTTCAGGGCTACTTCGCCGACGAGACGCCTGAAAGCGGTGTCCGCGCCATTCCCGGCCAGGGCACCCATGTGCCCCTTTGGATCCTGGGTTCGAGCCTTTACGGCGCGCAGTTTGCCGCGCATTTCGGCCTGCCCTATGCCTTCGCCTCGCATTTCGCGCCCGCCGCCCTTGGCGAGGCGCTTGACACCTACCGCGCCGGGTTCCGGCCCTCGGCCCAGCTTTCCCGGCCCCATGCGATGATGGCGATCAACGTCTTCGCCGGCGAAAGCGACGAGGAAGGGCGCTACCTCATGACCTCGATGCAGCAGGCCTTCGCCAACCTGCATCGCGGCATGCCAATGCCGATCCCGAAGCCGGTCGAACGGATCGAGGATCACGTCGACCCGGCGCTGCTCAGGGGCGTGGCGCAGGCCCTCGCCGTCTCGGCCATAGGCTCGCCCGCAACGGTGCGGCGGGAGCTTTCGGCATTCATCGAGGCCTACCGCCCCGACGAGGTGATCCTGACCGGCCAGATCCACGACCATGGGAAACGCCTGCGGTCCTTCGAGATCGCCGCCGAGGCGATGGACGCGATCGGGCGGAAGGCGCCGGCGGCCTGACCTTGCCGGGCAGGTGCGGCGCGGCTAGAACTGCGCCGAACCGGCCCGGAGGTGGAGATAGATGGTGACCGCACCGATTTCCCGCTTCCTCCGCTGGCTTTCGGGCCATATCGAGCTTGGCCTCGCCGGTCTCCTCGCCCTTGTGGCATCGGGGGTCTGGATCTTCGCCGCCATCGCCGAAGAGATGGTGGAGGGCGAAACCCATGCCTTCGACGAAAATCTCCTCCTCGCCCTGCGTGCGCCCGGCAATCCGGCCGACCCGCTTGGCCCGCCTTGGGTCGAGGAACTGGCCCGCGACGTGACCGCCCTTGGCGGCACCGGGTTCCTCACCTTCCTGACCATCGCCGCCGTCGGCTTTCTCTGGCTGCAACGCCGGCATGGCACCGCGCTGTTCGTCCTCGCCTCGGTGGGGAGCGGCATGATCCTCAGCAGCACCGCGAAGCTGCTTTTCGACCGGCCCCGGCCCGACCTCGTGCCGCACGGCTCCTATGTCTACACTGCGTCCTTCCCCTCGGGCCATTCGCTGATGGCCGCCGTCACCTACCTGACGCTCGCCGTCCTTCTGGCGCGGGGCTTCGCCGAGGCGCGGCTCAAGGCCTATGTCATCGGGCTTGCCGTCTTCGTCACCCTCGCCGTCGGGGTCAGCCGGGTCTACCTCGGCGTCCACTGGCCGACCGATGTTGCCGCAGGATGGGCCGCCGGCGCGGCATGGGCGCTCGGCTGCGCAGCGCTGGCGCGCTACCTGTCGCAAAGGGGCGCGATCGAAGAGGGCGAGGGGTAAGCGGATCGAGAACCGGCTGGCATTGAGCGGGACCAGTCGACGCCACTGGCGTCGGCCCCGCTCACGCAGAAACAGTTCAACAAGACAGCATCAGCCCAAGACGACGGAGGGTAGCGCCCGACCTGGCGGGCGAGAAGCGCCCGCCGTGGGCGGGGCGGGCGCTACCCGGTGGCTTTGGGCCACCGGGTGTCCGGGTGGAGATGTTTCCGCGCGGCAGGGGCGATAGCCCCTGCCGAGGCTTCCGCCCCAACCCCTCAGATCAGCCCTTCGGCCCGGAAGAGCGCCTTCACATCCGTCTCGGGCCGCGCGCCGAAATGGCTGATGACCTCCGCTGCCGCGACGCAGCCCATGCGGCCCGCCGTGGCGAGCGTCTGGCCCGAGGCCAGACCGTAAAGGAAGCCCGCCGCGAACTGATCGCCCGCCCCGGTGGCATCGACCGGCACCACGCGGCGCACAGGTACTTCCACCCGCTCTTCGCCGCGCAGAATCACCACATCGGCCCCCGAACGGGTGCAGACCACCAGCCCGCAATCGGCCCGCGCTTGGCTTAGCGCGCTTTCCAGATCGGTCTGGTAGAGCGATTCCCATTCGTGCTGGTTGCCGATCACGTAATCCATCTCATCCTTCACCAGCCCGCGGAAATCGGCGCGGTGGCGGTCGACGCAGAAGGGATCGGAAAGCGCGATCCCGGCCTTGCCGCCGCCCTGATGGCAGGCCGCCGCCGCCTTGCGGAAGGCCGCCTTGCCGTGATCCTTGTCGAAGAGGTAGCCCTCAAGGAAGAGGTAGCCGCTGTTCCTCACCACATCCTCGTCCAGATCCACCGGGCCGAAATCCGCCCCGGCGCCAAGATAGGTGTTCATCGACCGCTCGCCATCCGACGTCACGAAGATCATCGAGCGCGAGGTCGGCAGTTCCGCCGCCGCGACCGGAGGATTGGGGAAATCCGTCCCCTCAAGCTCAAGCGACTTGGCGTAGAACCGGCCCAGCGCATCGTCCTTCACCCGGCCGATGAAGGCGGTCTTCAGCCCCATGTTGCCAAGCCCGGCCATGGTGTTGCCGACCGACCCGCCCGGCGCTTCGGTGCGTTCCTTCATCGCGGCATAAAGCATCTCGCCCCGCTCGCGGTCGACAAGCTGCATGATGCCCTTCTCGATCCCCATGAAGTCGAGGAACTTGTCGTCGCACTGGGTCAGCACATCGACCATGGCATTGCCGATGCCGACAACCTGATAGCTTCTCAAAATGTCTTCTCCTCGTATTCGCAAAGATCGCGGATCAGGCAGGCGCCGCATTTGGGTTTCCGCGCGACGCAGATATACCGGCCATGCAGGATCAGCCAGTGGTGCGCATGCTGCTGGTATTCGGCCGGCACCTGATCCTCGATGGCGCGTTCGACCACGTCCACATCCTTGCCGGGCGCGATGCCCGTGCGGTTGCCGACGCGGAAGATATGGGTATCGACCGCCTGCGCCGGCTGGTGGAACCACATGTTGAGGACGACATTCGCGGTCTTGCGCCCCACGCCGGGCAAGGATTGCAGGGCGGCGCGCGAGGATGGCACCTCACCGCCGAACTGATCCACAAGGATCTGGCTGAGGCGAATGACGTTCTTCGCCTTCTGCCGGAAGAGGCCGATGGTCTTGATGTGCCCGGTCAGCCCTTCCTCGCCCAGCGCCAGCATCTTCTCGGGCGTGTCGGCGATCTGGAACAGCGCCCGCGTGGCCTTGTTCACCCCGGCATCCGTCGCCTGTGCCGACAGCGCCACGGCCACGACGAGCGTATAGGCATTCACATGCTCAAGCTCGCCCTTCGGCTCCGGCTCCGCCTCATGGAAGCGCCGGAAGATTTCCTTGATGGTGAGGTAATCGAGCTGCCTGGCCATGCGACGGGCGTAGCGCCCGCGCCCCGATCCGGCAAGACCTCTCTGGCCCCGACGCTTTCACGTTAACCGGGATTTTGCGCCTTTGCCGCAGTGTCGGAGCCGGGACGGACAGGGGAACCGGCGTGGGCCAGCACTTTCTCAACATGGAGGCGAGGCTTCGGTCGGCGGAAACCCTGCGGGCCACCGGCATCGCCGCCTCGGTGCGGATCGCGACGAAGGCGGGGCTCGTCGCGGCGGGCGACCTCTCAGCCGGCGACAGCGTCCTCACCCGTGACAGCGGCTATCGCCCGGTCCGGGAGGTCACGCCGCTCGGTCTGCTGCCCTGCGGGGTGGCGCCGGGCGCGATGCTCTGGCTCCGGCCCGATCACGGCATCCTCGGACGAGATGCGGCGGGG
This sequence comes from Pseudomonadota bacterium, assembly GCA_020161655.1. Taxonomy (GTDB): domain Bacteria; phylum Pseudomonadota; class Alphaproteobacteria; order Rhodobacterales; family Rhodobacteraceae; genus Albidovulum. Next base: position 170,627 of record JAIUPC010000017.1, on the reverse strand, counting down.
GCGGAGGTCCTGATCCCGGTACGGCGGCTGCTTCCCCGCGGTCGGCCAGGCTTCACGCGGCATCTCGTCCTTTCCATCGCGCTCGACCGGCATGAGGTGATCCTTGCCGAAGGCCAATGGATCGAAAGCGCGCCCGGCCTTTCCGGCCCCCCTGCCCGGCCCCGCGCGGCAATGCCTGAAGCGGACGATATGCGCAATTTCCGGGTCGCAGGAGGCGGCCACCGCGCCTAATCTCCTTGGCAAAGGAGACGAGACATGAACGACCACAGCAGCGACCCCGGCTATCATTTCGGCGTCATCGCCCGCGCGCTGGGCGTCATCGACCGGACCGGCGGCACCGCCATGCCGCTCGACGACCTCGCCCGCGAATTGCAGATGAGCCCGGCGCATTTCCAGCGCGTCTTCACCCGTTGGGTCGGGGTCAGCCCGAAGCGCTACCAGCAATACCTGACCCTCGACCACGCCAAGCAACTGCTGGCCCGCAAGCACACCATGCTGGACGCGGCCGATGCAGCGGGCCTTTCGGGCACCGGCAGGCTCCATGACCTCTTCATCCGATGGGAGGCGATGTCGCCCGGCGAATATGCCCGCGCCGGCGAAGGGCTGGTGATCCGCTGGGGCTGGCAGGACAGCCCCTTTGGCCCCGCCCTCGTCATGGGCACGGATCGCGGCATCTGCGGCATCGGCTTTGCGGCGGAAACCGGGGCGGAGGCGACGATGGCCGACCTCCGCGCGCGCTGGCCCAAGGCGGATTTCGTCGAGGATGCGGCGATGCTGAAGGACTGGTCCCTTTCGGCCTTCGGCGCCGGCAATGCCGAGGTGCCGGTCTTCGGCATCGGCGCGCCGTTCCAGATCAAGGTGTGGGAGGCGCTTCTCTCGATCCCCTCCGGCCATGTCACGACCTATACCGACATCGCCACCGCCATCGGCTATCCGCGCGCCGTCCGCGCCGTCGGCACCGCCGTCGGGCGCAACCCGGTCAGCTGGCTCATCCCCTGCCACCGGGCGCTCCGCAAGACCGGCGAACTTGGCGGCTATCACTGGGGCCTGCCGGTCAAGCGCGCGCTTCTGGCATGGGAAGCGGCGCGCGACGACGCCTCCGGCGCCGCCTGACCGGCCCCCGATGGGCGGATAGTCGCCGGAACCTGCTGCCTGCCGCAGTGTTATTGCTTAACACTGGCCGAAATCCGAGGTAACGGCCAAAGAAAACCATGCGGAGCAGCAAATCATGCAATTCAAAGCCCTTCTGATCGCCGGCACAGCCGCGATGATTGGCCTGTCGGCCTGTACCCCGGTCGACCAGTATTCGGCCGATCCGAACCAGCGCGCCAAGCAGGGCGCCCTGACCGGCGCGGCTATCGGCGCGGGCCTCGGTATCCTCACCGGCGACGGCGGCAAGGATAAACTCGACCGCGCGGTTGTCGGCGGCCTCGTCGGCGCGGCGGGCGGCGGCATCATCGGCAACCAGCTTGACCGCCAGGCGGCCGAGCTTCAGGCCGAGATCAGCGACGGCCGGATCAGGATCGTCAACGAAGGCAACCAGCTTCGCGTCGTCATGCCGGAGGGTATCCTCTTCGCCACCGACAGCGCGACGGTGCAGGGCTCGATCCAGAACGACCTCTATGCCGTCGCCGACAACCTCAACCGCTACCCGAACACGCGGGTGGAGGTCATCGGCCATACCGACAACACCGGTGCCGCGGCCTATAACCAGGACCTCTCCGACCGCCGCGCCGGCGCGGTGGCGGCGATCCTGCGCGGCGCCGGCGTCTCGGGCGCGCGGATCGTGGCCTATGGCCGCGGCGAATCCATGCCGGTCGCGTCGAACCTGACGCCGGAAGGCAAGGCGCAGAACCGCCGGGTCGAGATCCTGATCATCCCGACGCAGTAACTGCGGTCAGATTGTCGAATGAGGCCGGGCCTTCGGGTCCGGCCTTTTTCGTTGGCAATGTCGCGAAACGGTATCGACCGGCCCCGGCAACTCTACACCGAACCGACCTGGCGGGACTGCGTCGGGACCGGCGCCCGCCGATCGTTAGAAGCTCGCGCCGCTGATATCGCCGCCAAGAGCGTAGCGGCCACCGATCACAAACTGCTCGGCACTCATGGCGATGTGCTTGGCCGCTGCTCGAACATCGCGTTCGCGCCTCTCGAAGGGCTGGGACTCGGCAAGGGCCCGGGCTCCGATCAGATCGTTCACCCTGAGCACGACGCCCACAGCGACTTCGGCGGCGTGAGAACAGGCAAGCCGGTAGTTGATCCGGGCCGCAACCAGATCGGAGCCCTCGTTTTCGACGGACGCGCACAAGTCCGACATGGCTGACCGCATGTAGGCGCCGGCCGCCCTGCATTTCGCAAGGCAGCGCCCAATCTCTGCCTGAACCAGTTCGCGTTCGGCAATGGGGACGGTGATGCCCAGACGACGGTGGCCGGAGCTGACCGAGATGAGCGCGTCAATCGCGCCCTTCGCGATCCCCAACGGCACGGTGGCAACGGTCCAGACAAAGGCGGAAATGCCCGGAAGGCGATAGACGACACCGGCCTGGGTAGGTTTCGGCTGAAAGTCGCAAAGGAATTCCGCAGGCACGAACGCGTTGTCTGCCACGAAGTCCCAGCTTCCGGTGCCTCTCATCCCTGACACATGCCAGTTGTCGACCAGATTGACCGCCTGACGCGGCAGGAACGCCAGAACGATCCGCCCGTTTCCCTGCCCCTCCCCTTCGTCCACCTCGCAAAGCGCGGCAAAACTCGTGGCGTGGGGCGCGCCGCTGGCAAAGGGCCATCGGCCGGTGATGTGGTATCCGGACCTGGCAGGGACCGCCTTGCCAATCGCGCCTGTGCTTGAGGCGACGAAGGCCGGCGGTTTCCCGAACACCTGTCGTGCGGCTTCCAGCGGCAGATAGCCGCCGGCGCGCGACATGCCGCCTCCGTTTCCGACGAGCCAGCCGATTGTCCCGTCGAATGCTGCGGCATGTTCGACCACCGTCATGAAGTCGAGGGGCGGAAGCCCGCATCCGCCCAGTTGAGCTGGCAGCAGAAGGCGGAAGAACCCCGCTTCGCTCAAGGCACCGAATACCTCGTCCGACAGTCTTCGATCCGCGTCAAAGCGCCCGGATTGCTCTGCCAGCAAAGGGCGGATCTGTTCGAACCTTTCGATCATCTTTGCAGCGGTCGATGCCGATTGTCCGTCCAGCATGATGATCTCCTTCCAGAATGCCGGAATGATCGGACTCGATAATATGCGGGGCAACAGCAAAGAATTCGGGGCAAGGTGACTACAATTCATCTAGAATTCGCCCCATGCACCGCCTTCCACCTCTTCGAGAGCTTCAGGCCTTCGAATCCGCAGCCCGCCATCTGAGCTTCCGGAAGGCGGCCGAGGAACTGTCCGTCACGCCCACGGCCATCAGCCACCAGATACGGCTTCTGGAACGCTATTGCGGCCAGCCCCTTTTCCAGCGCCAGCCGAGGCCCCTGCAGCTCACCCCTGCGGGCGCACAGCTGATGCCGGTTGTCCGGGACGCTTTCCTGTCGATCTCGGACGAGCTTGCCCGCCTTACCCCTGGCAGCCGGATCGGCCATCTTCGGGTGACGACGACCAGCGCCTTCGCCGCGCGCTGGCTGCTGCCGCGTCTGGAAAGCTGGCGCGCGGAAGCGCCAGGATCGACGCTTGACCTTGTGGGTACGGATACGGTGCTGAACCTTCGCACCGGCGAAGTTGACGTTGCGATCCGCTATACCCGACAGCCACCGACGGACGGAGTCGCGGTGGAGCTGCTTCGCGATACCTTCCACGTCGTTGCCGCGCCGTCGATGCTTCAGGGAGGCGTCGGGATGATCGAGCCTCGGGCGATCCTCGATCTGCCACGTGTCGAGGTCGGCTGGCCCCTGACCGACGTCGATGCGCCCACCTGGCGTTACTGGGAGACTGCGGCCCGCGCGGCCGGCCACCGGATCAGCGGGACCGTCCGGCCACCGCAGCTGAAGTTCCACGAAGAGCACCACGGGATCGAAGCGATCGTGGCCGGACAGGGCCTTGGACTATGTAGTGACGTTTTCATTGCACGGGAGCTTCGCGATGGCCGCCTTCTGCGCGTCAGCGACATCGTTCTGCCCGGCTACGGCTTCTACTTTGTCTATCGGGCTGAGCACCCGAGGCGCGGGGCCCTGGAAGCCCTGCTTCGCTGGATGCAACGACAAGCCTCCGCCTAAGGCCGATAGGCAAACATGCGCCGGCTCCCGGTGCATGAGCGGTGCAGGTCGGAAGGGCGTATCGCCCTACGGCAGCTCCATCCCGCACTGCGGGTCGCTGCCACTTGAACACACGGCTTTTTCATTGTGCTTGCCGCATGGCGGTCATATGACTTGACCAATTCGCGGAAGCCATGATGCCGTTTCAGGAAATCGCCCCGGAAAAACTCTCCCACGCCGTCGTCCGCCAGATCGAGCGGCTGATACTGCAGGGCGTGCTCCGCCCCGGCGAAAGGCTTCCCTCCGAACGCGAGCTTTCCGAACGGCTCGGCGTCTCGCGCCCCTCGCTCCGCGAAGCCGTGGCGGAGTTGCAGGAGAGCGGACTTCTGACGGCAAAGGCGGGCGCAGGGGTCTTCGTCGCAGAGGTGCTGGGATCGGCCTTTTCGCCCGCGCTGATCCGGCTTTTCGGCGCCCATGACGAGGCGGTCTTCGACTACCTCGACTTCCGCCGCGACATGGAAGGGCTTGCCGCCGAACGCGCGGCGCGGCTTGGCAGCGACACCGACCTTGCGGTGATCGCCGCGATCCTCGCGCGGATGGAAACCGCCCACCAGAAGCGCAACCCCGAGGATGAGGCCGCGCTCGACGTAGAGTTCCACATGGCGATCGTCGAGGCGAGCCATAACGTCATCATGCTGCACATGATGCGCTCGATGTTCGAGCTTCTGCGCGAGGGCGTGTTCTACAACCGCCAGATCATGTTCCGGCAGAAGAACACCCGGAGCCTCCTTCTCGACCAGCACCGCGAGATCAACGCCGCGATCCAGGCCCGCGCCCCCGAAGCCGCGCGCCGGGCGGTCGAGGCGCATATGTCCTTCGTCCGCGCCGCCCTGACCGAAGACCGCCGCGCGCGCCAGAACGAAGAGGTCGCGCGCCTGCGCCTTGCCCATGAGGCAGAGCGCGGGTGACGTAACGGCAGGCCCATGCCAACTGTCGATGCGCCGCCACAGCCGGCAAATGCCGCACCCCCTTTCCCCCGGCGTGCTTGACAGATCGCAAAGCCGGGCGCGACCTTTCGACCCATGGCACTGAGCCATGCAAGAGTGGGGACAGCAGGAATGGAACAGATCATCGCACAGGTGATCGGTGGCGCGCTTGGCGGCGTCGGCGGCGGCAAGGCCGTCAAGGGCGCTGACATGGGCAACATCGGCAACCTCATCGCCGGGGCGCTCGGCGGCGGCATCGGCGGCCAGCTTCTGGGCGGCATGCTGAGCAGCGGGACCGACATCGCGGCCATGGCCGGCAATCTTGTCGGCGGCGGCGTCGCCGGCCTCGTGGTGCAGGTCGTCGTCGGCCTCATCCTGAAGAAGGTGCGCGGCGCCTGAAGCCGGCAGGACCGGACGCGAAGGCGTCCGCAGCGAACGCTGAAGCCCGGCCCTGTCAGGGGCCGGGTTTTTCGTATCCGAGGCCGGCGTGGGTTAGCCCCTCGCGAAGATGCGCGATATCCTCGGCGCGGACATAGTGCAGGGTGTCGAGAAACCCCGATGTCGTGAAACCGGGGGCCAGCGCCCCGACCCGCGCGGCATGGGCGGCGGCGGCGGTGCCGTCGCCAAGCCAGGCATAGGCGGCGGCAAGGAAGGCGTGGTGGCTGTAATCGGGGGCGGAGAGGTGCATGAAGGCGCCGATCGCCTCGTGATACTGGCGGGCGGTGAAATGCGCCTTGCCAAGATGGCTCCAGAACCGTTCGGGGTGATGCGGATTGAGCTGCATCGCCTTCAGGATCCAGAGCGTCCCCTCTGCCCCCTCGCCAAGCCAGGTCAGAAGTTCGCCCTGCTGCACGACGACAAGATCGTAGTTCGGATTGAGCGACAGCGCCCGTTCCTGATGCATCCGGGCGCGGGCCAGATCGTTGCGCGAGATCTGGACCGCCGAAAGCAGGCGATGGACATCGGCATCATTCTCGTCGAGCGCCAGCGCGCGGTCCACTTCCGCGGTGATCTCGCCCCAGAGCGCATCGCGGTTTTCGCACCATGAATGCACCCAGCACTGGCCGAGGATGCAGGCCCGCCAGGCCCGCGCATGGGCGTAGTTCGGGTCAAGCGCGATGGCGCGGTCGATCAGGTCACGGGCCTCTTTGTTGTCCTCTGGCGTGCTCCGGTGATGCAGCACTTTGGCGACGAGCGCCAGCTCATAGGCCTCCATGCTGCCGGGCGGCTTGCGCTTCACCCGTTCCTGCTGCGACGCCTCGACCCGCCCCGGCAGGGTCGCGACGATGGCGGATGTCACCTCGTCCTGGATGTCGAAGATGTCCTCGATCTTGCGGTCGTACTTCTCCGCCCAGACATGGCTGTCATTCGCGGTGTCGATGAGCTGGACAGAGATCCGCAGCCGGTCGCCCGCCCGCCGCACGCTGCCTTCGACCACGTATTGCGCACCAAGCTTCTGTGCTACCTCGCGGATGTTCACCGACTGGCCCTTGTAGACGAAGGTGGAGTTGCGCGAGATCACGAAAAGCTCGTGGTGGCGCGAAAGCTCGGTGAGGATGTCCTCGGTCAGCCCGTCGACGAAATGGCCCTGCTCCGCATCGGCACTCATGTTGGCGAAGGGCAGGACCGCGACGGTAGGTTTCCTGGCCGCGGTGCTTGCCGGCGGCCCGTCGGCCTGCGGCGCCTCGCCCAGCACCACGCGATAGACCCTGACCGGGCGGCTGATGTTCTTCAAGAGCTTATCGCCCAGATCCTCGAAGGCGACCTCGATGCGCTCGGCAACCTGATCGCGTACGGCGGCGGATACGCAGATGCCGCCGACCTCGGCCAGTTGCTCAAGCCGAGCCGCGACATTGACGCCGTCGCCGAAGATGTCGCCCTCCTCGAAGACGATGTCGCCAAGGTTGATGCCCATGCGGAACTGGATGCGGCGCTCCTCCGGCACGTCGAGATTGCGGCGCGCCATCCTGTTCTGAATCTCCACCGCGCAGCGCACCGCACTGGCGACGCTCTGGAACTCGGCCAGCATTCCGTCGCCCGTGGTCTTGATGATGCGGCCGTTGTTCTTGGCGATGGCGGGGTCGATCAGCTCGATCCGGTGGGTCCTGAGCCGCGCCAGCGTGCCGACCTCGTCAAGCTCCATCAGGCGGCTGTAGCCGGCCATGTCGGCGGCGATCACGGCGGCTAGCCTGTGTTCCATCGGCTCCCTCGGATGTCCTTGACCGGTCGGTCCACCCTGGCCCGACGCCACGAAAGGCACAAAGAAGCACTCTGACACTCAACGCGCGTTTCCGGTGGCCGCCCGGGCATGCCCGGCGATGCCACCCCCTCACCCACATCATACGCCAGCTTTGACCGCCGGTCATAGCGGTTTGAAGGAACAGTCTTGCGGTGACGGCGGTCTAGTGCAGCCCCTTCCACTCTGCCGGCGTCACACCTTCCCAGGCGCGGAAGGCCCGGTAGAAGGAACTCGAGTCCTGAAAGCCCAGAAGGAAGGCGATCTCGTCAATGCCGTTCTGCGCATCCGACAGAAGCTCGCGGCCAAGCTCCTGTCGCGCCTGGTCGAGAAGGCTGCGGTAGCTTTCGCTCTGATCGGCGATCCGGCGTTGCAGGGTCCGTTCGCTCATGCCCAACTCGCGCGCCACATCGGCAACATCCGGCCTGCCGCTGGCGATGCGACGCTTGATGAGGATCTTCACCTGATCGGAAAGCGGGGTCTGCGGCTCTATCTCGCCAAGGTTGGCGGCGAGGGATGGGTCGAGGATGGTCAGGAGGTCGGGGTTGTGGCCGGGGAACGGCAGGTCAAGATCTCGGCGATCGAGGATCATCGCGTTCTGCGTACAGCCCGTGCGGACAGGCGCATCAAAGTAGGCCCTGTGCATCTCGGTCAGCGGCCCGCCGCGTGTCATGTCGACCCTGAGCGGGCGGATCGGTCGCCCCGTCCCTCGGCGGCCAAGCTCAAGGATGGCGGCAAGGGTGACATCGGCCGCCGCGTCCGGCTCGCTCTCATCCGCGTAAAGCCAGCGCGGGAAGACCCGGCATTCGCCCCCGGCTTCGGTGATGGTCAGTTCCTCGGGTGTACATAGACGCTTGAACCGGGCGAGCCGCTGCAATCCGTCGCGGTAGTCGCGGGCGAAGAAGGCGGACATGGTCGCCGGCGGGTGGACCGCGGTGTCGGTCTCCACCGTCATCCTGAGGCCGATGGCGGGATCGTTTGACAAGGCTTCGACCGCCCGCCATAGGGCGAAATAGTCGGCGCTGGTCAACCAGGCATCGGGGGTGATGTGCAAGGTAGCCGGTAGCCGCGCCTGCCGCAGCAATGCCGGGCCCGACAGGCCCATGCGTTCTGCCGCGCGCCAGAAGGCCTGGGGCAGCCGGCACCTGTCGCTCGGGTTCCTCATCATGGTCCGTCCTTCGTCGACCGGATCACATCTGGCTCTTGATGAGCCGGTCGAACATGCGGTCGCCCAGCCACTTGCGCACCCAGATCATCGGTTTGGCGTATTTGCCGGCGGCATAGCGGGTCATCGGCCTGGCTGAGCGCACCGCCTTCGACACGACATCCGCAATCACCCTGGGATCGCTGCCCTTGCAATGACCATAGGCTTCGTCCATCGACTTGGCCACTTTCCGCGCCCGCGCGCCGTAGGGGCCGTCGCCCGACCGTTCGACCAGACCGCGCGATGCGGCATCGCCGAAGCCGGTCTCGATCTGCCCCGGTTCGACCACCACGACGCGGATGCCGAAGGGCTCAAGCTCCAGCCGCAAACTGTCGGACCAGCCTTCCAGCGCATGTTTGGTGGCGTGATACCAGGCGCCGAGAACGGTGTAGATCTTGCCGCCCATCGAGGTGATGTTGACGATGGTGCCGGAGCGGCGCGCGCGCATCGCCGGCAAGAGCAGCTGGGTCAACCGCGCCGCGCCAAAAAGGTTCACCTCAAACTGGTAGCGCGCCTCATCGATGGTGATTTCCTCGACCGGGCCGTAAAGGCCGAAGCCGGCGTTGTTCACCAGAACATCGACACCGCCCGATTGTCCGGTGATGGTCCGGACGGCGGCGGTGATTTCATCCTCGTTCGAGATGTCCATGCGCAGCGGCACGGCGCCAAGGCTGGCCAGATCCTGCATCCGGTCGATGCTGCGGGCAGCGACATAGACGTGGTAGCCGTCTTCGATCAGTCGCTTGGCGATGGCCTTGCCTATGCCGGACGACGCGCCGGTGACGAGTGCCGTGGGTTTGGAATTGGAGTTCATTTCAGGGCCTCTTGTTCATCTATCCCTGAAACTAGGCCACCGGCGCCGCCATTTCAGTCGCAGACGACGCCACTCTTGTTGCAAAAGGCGCCAAGCCTGATCCTGCCCGCGCGGAGGGCGATGCGCAAAAGAAAAACCCGGCCGCCGGGGCCGGGTCCTTCAGCATTCCCCGCACCATCTCAGTGCAGCTTGGCTTCGACCTCGCCAATCGCCTTGTCGATCAGGCCGTTCTTGTCGGCCGCCGACATCTTGGCGGCGATCAGCTCGCTTGCCGCGGCCACGGCCACGTTCACGGCACGGTCGCGCACGGCGCGCACGGCAGACGCCTCGGCCGAAGCGATCTGGTCCTCGGCAGCGGCCAGACGGCGCGCGATCGAGGCCTTGAGATCGGCTTTCGCCTGTTCGGCCGCGGCCACCGCCTCGCGCTTCGCGGTCTCGACGATGCGGTCGGCCTGCTCCTGCACTTCCTTCTGCTTGCGCTCATAGGAAGCAAGGATCGTCCGCGCCTCGTCATGCAGCGCCCGCGCGTCGGCGAGGTCTTTCCTGATCCCCTCCGCGCGCTTGTCGAGAAGGCCGCCGATCAGCGCCGGCACCTTGAAGTAGAGGAGCACGCCGATGAAGATCAGGAAGGAGATCAGCACCACGAAGTTGGTGTTGCGCAGCGAAAAGAACGACCCACCCGCAGCGAAGGCCGGGCTGGAGAGCAGCGTCAGGGCGGCGGCGAAGAGAATACGGTTCATGGCCTCACTCCTTCAGCCGCGCAGCAACGGCGCTTGCGACGGACTTGGCATCCGCCGTCACGCCGAGGGCAGAGACGATGGCCTCGGCCGTTTCCTTGGCCACGTCCTCGACGTTCTTGGCAGCACTCGCGCGAATTTCCTCGATCCGCTTGACGGATTCGGCGGATTTCGCCGCGATCTCGGCATCGGCCTTGGCCGTCGCCTTGTCGAGGTCCTTGCCGATATCGACCCGCGCCTCGGCGACGATCTTGTTCGCCTCCTCGCGCGCATCGACCAGCGCCTTGTTATAGGCCTTCTCGGCCTCCACCGCCTTGGCGCGAAGTTCTTCCGCCGCCGCGATGTCGTTGGTGATCGTGCCCTGGCGGTCGGCGACGATGCCGGCAATGCGCGGCAGCGCGATCTTCGACAGCACCAGGTAGATCAGGACAAGCGCCACCACGAGCCAGAACATCTGGTTCGGGAAGGTGGAAAAGTCGAGCTGCGGCATGCCTGCGGACTGCGTCGCCTGCCCTGCTGCATCCGCCGCCTGGCCGGCAGCCTCGCCAGCCGCCTCGGCGACCTCTGTAGTCGTGTTTGCCATCTCGGCCCCCTCGAAACCTTGTTTACAACCCGGACGGGCGCCTTTGCACCCATCCGGCCGTAAGGATGGTCAGTCGAGGATCAGACGGCGAACATCAGCAGAAGTGCCACGAGGAACGAGAAGATCCCGAGCGCTTCGGCGAAGGCGATGCCGATGAAGAGGGTCGCGGTCTGGCCGGCAGCCGCCGACGGGTTGCGGAGCGCACCGGCGAGGAAGTTGCCGGCAACATTGCCCACCCCCATGGCCGAGCCGCCCATGCCGATGCAGGCGAGGCCGGCGCCGATGAACTTGCCGAGAGCTGCTGCTGCTGCGATTTCCATGTTGATCTCCTTACGGTTGGATAGGTTGCAGTTCGTGGATGACCTGGGTCTCAGTGCCCCGGATGCAGCGCATCGCGGAGGTAGACGCAGGTCAGGATGGTGAAGACATAGGCCTGGATGAAGGCCACCAGAATTTCGAGCGCATACATCGCGACGATGGCGAGGATCGACAGCGGCGTCACCGCGATGCCGATGCCCGAGATCAGGATCAGCGGCGCAAAGGCCGCGAAGACCTTGATGACCGCGTGGCCCGCCATCATGTTGCCGGCAAGTCGGATGGAGTGGCTGACCGGACGCACGAAGTAGGAGATGATCTCGATCACCGCGAGGATCGGGCGCAGCGCCAGGGGCGCCGACTTGACCCAGAAGAGCCCGAGAAAATGCGTGCCGTGCTTGACGAAGCCGATGATGGTCACGGCCAGGAACACGGCGACGGCGAGGATGCCGGTCACGGCAATATGGCTCGTCGTGGTGAAGGCGCCGGGGATGAGGCCGAGGAAGTTCGAGAAGACGATGAAGCAGAAGAGCGTGAAGACATAGGGGAAGAACTTCAGCCCGTCCTTGCCGGTCACGTCCTCGACCATCTTGTGGACGAAGCCGTAGCCAAGCTCGGCCACCGACTGCATCCGCGACGGGATGATCGCCCGCCCCCTTGTGCCGATCACGAAGAGCGCCAGAACGCAGAGCAGCACGACCGCCATCCACAGCGTGGCATTGGTGATCGTGTACCAGTGGATCGGACCATCGTTGAACAGCGGCTGGATCTTGAACTGCTCCATCGGATGGAACGCCAGACCTTCGCTTTGCTCTTCCGTCGCCACGGCTATTCCCCTTCGTCCTTGTTGGCGGAACTTCCCGCCGCATTCTTGGCCTGGATTTCACTGGCGGTGCGAAGCATCGTCTTCACCCCGGCCACGAAGCCCAGCAATATGAACAGCACCAGGAAGATGGGCATCGTCCCGAAGAGGGTATCGAGCCCGTATCCTATGCCGAAGCCGAGGGCGAGGCCCGCCACCAGCTCGATCACCATCCGCCAGCCTTGGCTCGCGGCAGAATAATGGTCCTCCACCCGGGGCCTCGGGTCGGTGGCGCGCCTGGCGGCCGCGATCTTCTCGTCCAGCCTTTGCAGGCGTGTCGGATCCGGCCCTTCCTGCATCGCGTCAGCCCCGTTTTTCCCGGCGAGGAAAGCTGCGCGATAGCTAGAATCCCTTGGCCCGCGAGTCAATGCGCGTGAACGGGCGAAAACGACAGCGCAAGCTACTGAAAACAAACACACTTCTGACAAGGCTCGATGGGGCACGGCGCGCGCGAAGCCGCCCCAACCCGGTTTTAAGGCCTTCCGGCATATTCAACCTTCCGGTTGACGATTGCCCCGCCCCGGCGCAGAGAAAGGCCATGATCCCTGCCCCGCCCGTCCCGCTCGACACGATCTTCGCCGCCCTCGCCGACCCGACCCGGCGGGCGATCCTGACCATGCTTCTCGAAGATGACATGGCGGTGACCGATGTGGCCGAGCCTTTCGAGATGTCGCTCGCCGCGATCTCCAAGCACCTTGCCGTTCTCGCCGAGGCCCGCCTCATCAGCCAGGAAAAACGCGGGCGGGTGAAATGGTGCAAGCTCGAACCCGACGCGATGCGGGCGGCGACGATCTGGATTCAGGGCTTCGGCCAGTTCGACCCGATGGATTTCGACGCCTTCGAGCGGTTCCTCGGCAGCGAACTTGGCGGCGATACCGAACCCACTCAGGCCTCGTAAAGCTCGATCGGCAGCCCGTCCGGGTCCGGCAGGAAGGTGAAGCGCTTGCCGGTGTATTCATCGACCCGGATCGGCTCCACCACCTGCCCCCTGGCCTCCAGCGCCGCCTTCGCCGCCGCGACATCGGCGACAGCGAAGCAGAGATGCCGCGCGCCACAGGCCTCGGGCGTCGAAGGGCGCGGCGGTGGCGAGGGGAAGGAGAAGAGCTCCACCTGCCCACCATCCGGCAGCGCGAGATCCAACTTCCAGCTCTGCCGCGCCGCGCGGTAGTTCTCCGCCACCGCTCGCAGCCCCAGCACATCGGTATAGAAGCGCCTGGAGCGTTCGTAGTCCGAGGCGATCACCGCGACATGGTGGATGCGCTGCAACATCAGTGTTCGTCCTTCAGCAAGAGGAAAAGCGCCCCCGCCACGGCAAGGACACCGATGATCACGCCGCCCGCCGGCATGCCATGACCCAGCGCCACCTGCCAGAGGATCACCCAGGCCGGCGTCAGATAGGTATACGCCATCACCTTGGCGGCAGGGAGCCTCAAGGCGGCATACTGCGTCAGCACGAAGGAGGCGGCGGTGGCGAAGGCCGATGTGTAGGCCAGCGTCACCCAGACGATGGCCGGAAGCGAAGCCCAGTCGGTCGCCCGGATCGCGCCCCAGCCGGCCAGCACAAGGATGCCCGCCCCGGCCAGAAGCGTGCCGAAGGTGAAAACCGCCGCCCGCTCGCCCCGGTTCAGAAGCCGGACCAGCGGGACATAGGCGGCATGGGCGATGCAGCCGAGGAAATAGACCGCCTCGCCGCGCCCGAGGTCTAAGCGGAGAAGCGCCGCCGGATCGCCCCGGAAGATCACCCAGAGCGCCCCCGCCGCCCCAATGGCCAGCGCCGCCGCCATCCGCCCGGTCATCCGCTGGCGTAAAAGCAGCCAGCCGAAGCCCGCGGCAAGGACCGGCGTCAGGGTGAAGACCGCCGCCGCCGAAACCGGCGGCGCCGTCTTCAGCCCCTCGAACATCAGGACGAAGTACAAGGCGAAAAGCCCGCCCATCAGAAGATACCGCCAGGGCGCCGCCGCATCGGACCGCACCACGCCGCCACCAGCCAGAACCCCGATCCCGATGAGAAGCGAGGCCAGCGCGAACCTCAGCGCGGTGAAGGCCACCGGATCGACCATATTGGCCATCATCGCGCCAAGCGCGAAGGACCCTGCGACAAGGGCGGAAAAGGCCAGCATCGCCAGATGGCCGCGCATCGCCTCCGTCACGCGCGGCCCCTTTCCTGCGACGCCATCGCTCTTCCCCGGCCGGGCCGGGGGTTTTGCACCCCCGGACCCCCGCAGAGTATTTTCAGACAGAAAGTGAGAAGGGAGATCTCCCTTACTTTCTGTCCCGAAATACTCCCGCCGGAGGCAATGGAGCCGCGCCTGCGCGGCGACCCACTATCGTCTCTGCGCCGCAAGGCGCCGCCGCTGGATTGCCGGATCAGCATCGCTTCAGTTCAGGGAACAGCTGCTGCGCGCCGCCTCGCGGAGCGCCTTCACGAAGGTCTGGATGCGCGGCGTACGGTGGAGGTCGACATGGGTGACGAGCCAGAGCGCCGTGTCCCATTCCGGCCGGTGCGGCAGCGCCTCGACGAGGCCGGGGTCGCCGCGTGCCGAAAGGAGCGAGAGGAAACCGAGGCCCACACCCTCGGTGACCGCATCCTGCATCGCCTCAGTCTCGTTCGAGCGGAACACCACCGCGTCATCCGCCACCCGCTCGGCCAGCCAGCGCATGAAGGGCGCGCGGCTGTCGGGTTCCGCCGACCCGATGAACCGGTGCCCGGCAAGGTCGGTCTCGTTCTTGGGCAGGCCGTAGCGCTCGACATAGGACGGCGCGGCGTAGAGCCCCATGTAATAGGTGGTGAGCGGCTGCACGACGTTGTCGGGCTCCTGCGGCCGTCCGCCGGCGCGGATCGCCACATGCGCCTCGCCATACTCCAGCCGGAACACCCTTGCATCCGACACATAGCGCACCTTGAGGCCGGAATATTCGGACTGGAGCCGCGCGAGCGTCGGCAGCACGAGGTCGGTCAGCCCCGGCAGCGAGGTCACGACAAGCTCGCCCGAGACATCGGTCGTCGCCCCGGTGATGCGGGCGGCGAGATGGGCGAACTGGTCTTCCGTCGTCTGCGCGACCTTCAGAAGCTCCTGCCCCGCCTCGGTCGCGGTATAGCCGCGCGGGTGTCGCTGGAAGAGCCTTGTGCCGAGCCGCGCCTCGAGCGCGTCGATATGGCGGATCACCGTGGCATGGTGGACGCCAAGCACCTCGGCCGCGCCACTGACCGTGCCGATCCGCGCGACCTGATAGGCCGTGCGGACCTCATCCCAGTTCTCGAAAGACATTCTTATGTGCGCCTGTTCACAGCTTCGGTGCATCATTCCGCGTTGTGTTTATCCCGGCAAGGGTTAATTCATCTGGCAACGCCAACACTCATCGGGACAGCCTGACATGACAAACATCCTCCGCGTCGAATCCTCCATCAAGGGCGAGGCCAGCGTCTCGCGCCGCCTGACCGACCGCATCACCGCCCGCCTCGAGGCCGCCAATCCCGGCGCCAGCGTGGCGCTCCGCGACCTCTCCACGGGCGTGCCGCAGATCGACGGCGCCTGGATCGGCGCGGTCTTCACCCCGGCCGAGGCGCGCAACGCCGACCAGGCCAAGATCGCCGCCTATTCCGACGCGCTTCTCGCTGAAGTGCGCGCCGCCGACATCCTCGTCATCGCGCTGCCGGTCTACAACTTCGGCGTGCCCGCGCCGCTCAAGGCCTGGATCGACCATCTGGCCCGCAAGGGTGAGACCTTCACCTATACCGAAGCCGGCCCCGAGGGTCTTCTCAAGGGCAAGCGCGCCATCGTGGCCCTTTCCTCCGACGGCACCAAGATCGGTTCCGAGATCGACTTCGCCTCGGGCTACATCCGCCACATGCTCGGCTTCTTCGGCATCACCGATGTCGAATTCATCGCCGCCGACCAGATGATCTTCAACCCCGACGCCACGCTGAAGGCCGCCGAAGCGCAGGTTGATGCGCTCGCCGCCTGAGGCATCCAAACTGCCATCAAGTCCAGTCGGCCCCGGAGCCATTCCGGGGCCTTCTTTCCTGCCCCGCCCGCCGCTGCCGCGAAAGTTCCCCGCGGCGGTCGCACCACGCCCGAATGCCGCCCCAACCCCGCCACAATCCGGAGTTGAATTGGGGCCATGCGTATCATCAGACACACCCAGAACCAATTCGCCGCGGAAGAGAAGCCCCTGCACTGGAGCGGTCTCTTCGCACTCTTCGCCATCGCCTCGCTGGTCCTTCTGACCGAAGCGCTGACGCAGGGCGGCGGCTGGCAGATGATCGCGGCGGCGCTCTTCTTCGCCGTCTCCGGCTACCTTCTCTTCTCGGCCGACCGGACCTGGCTGATCCTCGACCGGGAAATCAACGCCGCCGACATCCGCTTCGGCCATGAGAGCATGATCATCTCGGTCGATGCCCTGATGCGCGCCGATGTGGTGGAAACCGGCACCGGCTACGCCCTTGCCATCACCACCGCGATCCGCGACGTGCCCCTCCTCCTCGCCAGCCGCGATCAGGACCCGGCCCGGCTTCAGGCTTGTGCCACCCGGCTGAATGGCTGGCTCAAGGGCCAGATGGTGACGGCCTCCGCCGCCGAAACCGCGCCGATGCTTGACTCGGCCCCCCTCCTCACCTAAACGACACCGGATTCCGGAAGTCCTGATGCTTCCGGTCCCGGACCTGTTCCGGGATCGCCGCCCGTCAGCGCGTTGCGCCCACGGGCGCGTTTGTCGTTTTGGCGCCCGCGACCTATCTTGGCGGGCAGAGGTAACAGGCCAAGGAGGGCCGCGAGATGTTCGAAACCCTGTCAGAACGCCTTGGCGGCGTCTTCGACCGGCTGACGAAGCAGGGCGCGCTTTCCGAAGAGGATGTGCGCGTCGCCCTGCGCGAGGTTCGCGTGGCGCTGCTTGAGGCCGACGTTTCCCTGCCCGTCGCCCGCGACTTCATCAAGGCGGTGGAGGGCAAGGCCACCGGCCAGTCGGTGACGAAGTCGATCACCCCCGGCCAGCAGGTCGTCAAGATCGTCCATGATGAACTGGTCCGGGTTCTGGCTGGCGACGGCGACCCGGAAGCCCTGAAGATCGACAACCCGCCGGCGCCGATCCTGATGGTCGGCCTGCAAGGCTCCGGCAAGACCACCACCACCGCCAAGCTCGCCCGCCGCCTGAAGGAGCGGGAGAAGAAGCGCGTCCTCATGGCCTCGCTCGACACCAACCGCCCGGCAGCAATGGAACAGCTTGCCATTCTCGGCGCGCAGGTCGGCGTCGACACGCTGCCCATCGTCAAGGGCGAGACGGCGGTGCAGATCGCCAAGCGCGCCAAGCAGCAGGCCACCCTTGGCGGCTACGATGTCTACATGCTCGACACCGCGGGGCGCCTCCATATCGACGAAGTCCTGATGGATGAGGTGCAGGCGGTCCGCGATGTCGCGAAACCGCGCGAGACGCTGCTGGTCGTCGATGGCCTCACCGGTCAGGACGCGGTCAACGTCGCGACCGAGTTTGACGGCAAGGTCGGCATCACCGGCGTCGTCCTGACCCGGATGGACGGCGATGGCCGCGGCGGAGCCGCCTTGTCCATGCGCGCGGTCACCGGCAAGCCGATCCGCTTCGTGGGCCTCGGCGAAAAGATGGACGCGCTTGAGACCTTCGAGGCCTCCCGCGTCGCCGGCCGAATCCTTGGCATGGGCGATATCGTCGCGCTCGTCGAAAAGGCCCAGGAAACGCTGGAGATGGAGCAGGCCGAGCGCATGATGAAGCGGTTCCAGAAGGGCCTCTTCAACATGAACGACCTGCGCGGCCAGCTTGAGCAGATGCTGAAGATGGGCGGGATGCAGGGCATCATGGGCATGATGCCGGGCATGGCGAAGATGTCGAAACAGGTCGAGGAGGCAGGCTTTGACGATGGCGTCCTCCGCCGCCAGATCGCGCTCATCCAGTCGATGACCAAGAAGGAACGCGCCAATCCGGATCTTCTGCAGGCGAGTCGCAAGAAGCGGATCGCGGCGGGGGCTGGCCTCGATGTCGCCGATCTCAACAAGCTTCTGAAGATGCACCGCCAGATGGCGGACATGATGAAGAAGATGGGCAAGATGGGCAAAGGCGGCATGCTGAAACAGGCGATGCGCGGCATGTTCGGCGGCAAAGGCGGCATGCCCGATCCGTCGAAGATGGCCCCTGCAGAGCTTGAGGCGATGCAGAAGGGTATCAAGGAAGGCATGGCCGGCGGCAAGCTGCCCGCCGGTCTTGGCGGCCTCGGTGGCGGCGGGCTTGGCGGCCTCAACCTGCCGGGCGGCCTTTCCGGCCTCGGCGGCTTTGGCAAGAAGAAGTAACCATGCTGCCCCTCTGGTCCAGATCCTCCCGCCAGCGACCGGCTCCTTCCCCGAAGGACCCCGGCGCCGAAGGCATGACCGGGACTGCGCCCGAACTGCTCACCGACCGCCTCCGCCTCAGGATGCCGCGCCTCCCGGATTTCGAACACCGCGCCGCCTTCTACGCCTCGCCCCGCTCGGTGCATGAAGATGGCCCCGTGGGCCGCGTCCTCGCCTGGCGCATCTGGGCCTCCGAGGTCGGCCAATGGCCGCTTCTCGGCTACGGCCCCTTCTCGGTCGAGGATCGCGCCACCGGCGCCTATGTCGGCGAGGTCGGCATCTATCACCCGGTCGGCTTCCCGGAACCGGAGCTTGGCTGGTTCGTGCTGCCCGAGGCCGAAGGCAAGGGCTATGCCGCCGAAGCCGCCCGCGCCGTCATGGACTGGGCGCACCGCAGCTTCGGCTGGGATCACATCATCAACATCATCGCACCGGGCAACGACCGCTCCATCGCGCTTGCACGGCGTCTCGGCGGCGTCCATTCCAACCGCCCCGGCGTCGATCCAGGCGACGTGGTGATCTTCCATGACCTGAGGGCGCCGGCATGACCGCTTTCAGCTTCTTCGTTGCTGAAATACCCCGGGGTCCGGGGCAGCGCCCCGGGGCCTCCGTACTCGGCCCCGTGTCGGTACAGCTGTCGGGACGGATGCCCGACGCAAACCCGACGGATGCCAGCCGCCAAGGGAGGCCCGAATGACCGACCCCACCGCCCGCGCCGCCGCCCTCCTCAAAGGGCACCGCGACTCGATCGACCGGCTCGACGCGATCATCGTCTACACCCTCGCCGAACGCTTCAAGCACACCCAGGCGGTGGGCCGGATGAAGGCCGAACACGGTCTGCCGCCCTCCGACCCTTCGCGGGAGGCCGAACAGATCGCCCGGCTCGAAAAGCTGGCCGAAGAAGCCGACCTCGATCCCGAATTCGCCAGGAAATTCCTGAACTTCGTCATCAGCGAAGTGATCAGGCACCACGAGAAACTGCAGAAATGAAACCCGTAGGATGGGCAATCTGCCCATCCACCCAAGCCATCCAAAGGAGAAACTGACATGGCTATGAAGATCCGCCTCGCCCGTGGGGGCTCCAAGAAGCGCCCGCATTACTCGATCGTCGCCGCCGACAGCCGCATGCCGCGCGACGGCCGCTTCATCGAAAAGCTGGGCACTTACAATCCCTTGCTCGCCAAGGACTCGGAAGATCGCGTGAAGATGAACGTCGAGCGCGTCCAGTACTGGATTTCGCAAGGCGCCCAGCCGACCGACCGCATCGCCCGCATGCTCGAAGCTGCCGGCGTCCGCGAAAAGCCCGTCCGCGCCAACCTGAAGAAGGGCGAGCCGGGCGACAAGGCCAAGAAGCGCGCCACCGAGAAGGCCGCCAAGGCTGCCGCCCCGGCCTCCGAATAAGGCGCTGAAAACACATGCTGATCGGCTTCTTCCTGCGCCGGATCGTCACCGTCACGCTCTGTGCCGGCTCGTTCTGGCTCGGGATGAAGACCGACCGGCTGATCGCGGCCCAACCGGCCGCCGCCCCCGTGGCGGCCGAATGCGAGGTGCCTGCCGATGGCCAATGACCGCATCTGCGTCGGCGCCATCGGCGGCGCCTTTGGCGTTCGAGGTGAGGTGCGGCTGAAAAGCTACTGCGCCCAGCCCGAGGCGATCGCCGCCTATGCGCCGCTTTGGACCGAGGACGGCAAGCGCAGTTTCACCGTCCGCCTCACCGGATCGACCAACAACGGCTTCACCGCCCGCCTCTCCGGCATCGCCAGCAAGGAAGAGGCCGACGCCCTCCGCGGGACCGAGCTTTTTGCCGACCGCACAAAGCTCCCCAACCTGCCGGACGATGAATTCTACCATGCCGACCTCATCGGCCTCGCGGTCTTCGATACCGGCGGCGCCCAACTCGGCACTGTCCGCGCCGTCCACAACCACGGCGCGGGCGACATCCTTGAAATCTTCGCGCCGGGCCGAAGGACGACGCTCCTCCTGCCCTTCACCCGCGCCATCGTGCCGACCGTCGACCTGACCGCCGGCCGCATCATCGCCGACCCGCCCGAGGAGTCCGAGGTGTGACGGCAGGGGACAAGCCCAAGTCCCACGGGCGCTTGAGCATTTCCGCCTCGGTGCAGCCCCGCGACCTCATGGCGCCGCAGCGCGTCAAGGGTGCCTGGGCCGCGCGCATCATCACGCTTTTCCCTGAAGCCTTTCCCGGCACGCTTGGCCTTTCCCTGACCGGCAAGGCGCTGGCGGAAGGGCTCTGGTCGCTTCAGACCATCGACCTCCGGCCCTTCGGCATCGGCAAGCACCGGAATGTCGACGACAGCCCCGCCGGCGGCGGCGCCGGCATGGTGCTCCGCGCCGATGTGGTGGCTGCCGCGCTGGACGAGGCCGCCATCGCCACCCCGCCCGACCGGGCGCTCTGGCCCGTCGTTTACCTCTCGCCGCGCGGAAAACCCTTCGATCAGGCCACGGCCCGCCGCTGGGCCGGGGCGGATGGCATCACGATGCTCTGCGGGCGTTTCGAAGGCGTGGACCAGCGCGTGCTGGATCATTACGCGGTCGAGGAAGTCAGCCTCGGCGATTTCGTCCTGACCGGCGGCGAGATCGCGGCCCAGGCGATGATCGACGCCGCCGTGCGGCTCCTGCCCGGCGTTCTCGGCAATGCCTCCTCGACCGAGGAGGAAAGCCATTCCCACGGGCTTCTGGAGCATCCGCAGTACACAAGACCCGCCACCTGGGAAGGCCGCGACATCCCCGCTGTCCTGACCTCGGGCAACCATGCCGCCGTCGAGAAATGGCGGCGGGCCGAGGCGGAGCGGCTGACGCGGGAAAGGCGCCCGGATCTCTGGGCGCGGCGCCCGAAGCCGTAGGATGGGTGATATTGCCCATCCTACTCACGCCACCCAAGCCTTGACCCACCCACCCCTTGCCCCTATACCCCGCCCGTCCGGGGCTCGCATGAGTCGTCCGGGCACGCTTGCTATTGGCCGATACCCTTCGCCTTCTTCGGCTCCGGGTGGCCGGTGGCGGCACCGAACGGAAATGACGACCTGACCTCCTGCGGGCGCTTCATGCGGACCCGGTGAAGACTACGGAGCTCTGAGGCGCGAACACCATCGCGGAACCACCGCGAGCATAGGAAAGGATCCCGCGATGAACCTGATCGCGCAACTGGAGGCCGAGCAGATCGCCGCTCTCGGCAAGTCCATCCCGGACTTCAAGGCGGGCGACACCGTGCGTGTCGGCTACAAGGTGACGGAAGGCACGCGCACGCGCGTCCAGAACTACGAAGGCGTCTGCATTGCCCGCAAGGGTGGCAGCATCTCGGCGTCGTTCACCGTCCGCAAGATTTCCTTCGGCGAGGGCGTCGAGCGCGTCTTCCCGCTCTATTCGACCAACATCGAGTCGATCGAGGTCGTGCGCCGCGGCCGTGTCCGCCGCGCCAAGCTCTACTATCTTCGTGACCGTCGCGGCAAATCGGCCCGGATCGCGGAAGACACCACCTACAAAGCCAAAGCCGAATAAGGAGCGGGACCATGAAACAAGGTACTCACCCCGAATATCACTTCATCACCGTGAAGATGACCGACGGCTCGACCTACCAGACCCGTTCGACCTGGGGCAAGGAAGGCGACACGCTGTCGCTCGACATCGACCCGACGGTGCATCCGGCCTGGACCGGCGGTTCGGCCAAGCTCCTGGACACCGGCGGCCGCGTCTCGAAGTTCAAGAACAAGTACGCAGGCCTCGGATTCTGAGCCTATTGCGCTTTGCAAGACAAGGCGCACAACATATAGTAGAGGCGCGCTGGAGACAGCGCGCCTTTTGATTCCGGAAACCGGAACAGCACGGGGACAGTCACGTGGCGCATATCATCGTCGTCGGGAACGAAAAGGGCGGGTCCGGCAAGTCCACGACCTGCATGCATGTGGCCACGGCGCTGGCGCGGATGGGCCACAAGGTCGGCGCGCTCGACCTCGACCTCCGGCAGAAAAGCTTCGGCCGCTATGTCGAGAACCGCCAGGCCTTCATGCGCCGCGAAGGAGTCGATTTGCCGACGGTCGATTACCGCGAACTTCCCGAGGTCGATCAGGCCTCACTGGCCGAGGGTGAGAATGCCTTCGACCACAGGCTTTCCGCCGCCGTCGCCGGGCTTGAGCGCGAGGTGGATTTCATCGTCATCGACTGCCCCGGCTCACACACGCGCCTGAGCCAGGTCGCGCATTCGCTGGCCGATACGCTCATCACGCCCTTGAACGACAGCTTCATCGACTTTGACCTTCTGGCGCGGGTCGATCCCGACACCAGCCGCGTCATCGGCCCGTCGATCTATTCGGAAATGGTCTGGCATGCGCGCCAGCTTCGCGCCCGCGCCGGCCTCAGGCCCATCGACTGGATCGTGCTCCGCAATCGTCTTGGCGCCCAGCAGATGCACAACAAGCGGAAAGTGGGCGCGGCGTTGGAGCAGCTTTCGAAGCGGATCGGCTTCCGTGTGGCACCGGGGTTTTCCGAGCGGGTGATCTTCCGCGAGCTTTTCCCGCGTGGCCTCACCCTTCTCGATCTGCGCGACGTCGGCGTTGAGAACCTCAACATCTCGAACGTCGCCGCGCGCCAGGAAGTCCGCGATCTCATGAAGGAACTGAACCTTCCCGGCGTGACGGTGAACTTCTGATCCCGTCAGGGATCAGGCGTGGCCGTGGCGCACGAAGAGGTTCGGCGTGGCGATGCGGCCGCGGCGCGAAGCCTGCTTGCCGAGGTTGACCAGACGTTTTTCGAACGCATCCGCTTCAGCATCCTGCTTGCGGGAGAACTTGGCGAGAATGGTCGCGAAGAGTTTCATCTGGTTCGTCCTGTCTATCGTCTTGCCCCTCATCATCATTAATGGCTGCGCCCCATGGCCGAATCTGGGCGGAGACCGGGAATTTCGTGGGTTTCATTGAGTCGCCCTGGGCGGCGATTGCATCTCCCGCGATGGACAATCATGGGTTGCATCTCGGATTCGTGCTTAGCGACCCCGGCAATTGATGCGCCCACACCCCAACGCCCCGGCAAAGCCGCCATATTCACGCCCGAGTCTGACCTGAACCCGTTCACGCCTCGCCCGGCCGGCAGCCCGTCCCGGCGCAGCCCGAGGCCAGCGTCTCGATCTCGAAGGTGCTGTGGCGGATGCCGAATTCCGTCTCGACCCTCTGCTTCACGCGGCGCACTGCATCGGTGAAATCCACGCCCTCGGCCAGGACCAGATGCGCCTCGACGGAACTCCGCTCCTCATCCATCTGCCAGAGGTGGAGGTGATGCACCTCTTCGATGCCCTCCCCCGCCTTGATCGCCCGCCTGAGGTCGGCTGCACCCACTTCCGGCGGCGCGGCGAGCATCAGGATGCGGATCACCGGCCCGATCTCGCTGAGGGCATGCCACAGGATCCAGGCCGAGATCAAAAGCGTGATCGCCAGGTCGGCCCAGCTCCAGCCCCCGGGCCCAGATCACGGCGCCCCCGACCAGCACCGCGACCGACGACACGGCATCGGCGAGGTTGTGCAAGAAAGCCGCCCGGATGTTGGTACTTTCCTTGGCGAGGCGAAAGGTCAGAAGCGCGGTGGCAAGGTCGATGACAAGGGCGAGGGCCGCGAGCACCATCACGATCCCGCCCGCCACCTCGGGCGGATCGAGAAGCCGCATCACCGCCTCAGACCCGAGCCACAAGGAAATGACGATCAGCACGGTGTAGTTGATGAGCGCTGCCACCACCTCTGCCCGGCGAAAACCGAAGGACATGCGCGCGTCGGCGGGCCGCCTGCCGATTCGCCGCGCGGCAAAGGCGATGACCGGCGCCGCGGCATCCGAAAGATTGTGGACCGCGTCGGCAATGAGCGCGACCGAACCGAAGAGGATGCCGCCGGAGATCTGCGCTACGGTGAGAAGGACATTGACCACCACGGCAAGGCCGAGGCCGCGCTCCCCTGCATGGACGTGGCCATGCGAATGGCCATGATGCCGGCGCGGCCCGGCGCCACTGCCATGGTCGCGGTCATTGGGCATCGGCCGGAAGTCCTCGGCGAATTCGTCCGTATGGGAATCCTAGCCTAGCCGGGGCGTGAAGCAAACCGCTCTGGCGGATGCCGAAGCCTCCTGACAGGATGCTGTCAGGAGGCCCATGCGACAAGGGACTGGCCACATCACATGAAGGAGTGCGCCATGACATCCGAAACCATCATCGCCTGGACCGAGATCCCCGTCGCCGACCTCGAAAAGGCCATCGCCTTCTACAATGCCGTCTTCGACTGGCAGATGACGATCGACACCAGCGGCCCCGGCCCGGTGGCCATTCTCGGCGGCTCGATGGCGAACGGCTCCGGCCATCTTTGCCGCGGCGAACCGGCAAAGGGCGGCGGGCCGATCCTGCACATCACGCTCCGCGACCGGCTCGAGGATGCGGTGATCCGCTGCCGCAAGGCCGGCGGCACGCTCACCAGCGACATCATCCCGATCCCCGAAGGCCGCTTCGTCTATGCGACCGACCTCGACGGCAACGCCATCGGCCTTTTCGAACGGGCGAAGGCCGCCTGATGCGCCGGGCGGACCGCCTCTTCCAGATCGTCCAGTATCTGCGCGGCGGAAGGCTCCTGACGGCACGGGTGCTCGCTGACCGGCTCGAGGTCAGCGAGCGCACCATCTACCGCGACGTGGCCGACCTCATCGGTTCGGGCGTGCCGATCGACGGCGAGGCCGGGATCGGCTACCTGATGCGCTCGGGCTACGACCTGCCGCCCCTGATGTTCACGAGGGGTGAGGTCGCGGCCCTCGTCGCCGGCGCCCGCATGGTGCGAAGCTTCGGCGGCGCCGACATGGCGCTTTCCGCCGAAGAGGCGCTGACGAAGATCGCCGCCGTCCTGCCCGAGGCGCTACGCGACAGCGCCGATACCGTCGCGATCCTCGCCCATCACGGCGGCGCGCTGACCGACGCCGACCGCGCCATGATCGACCTTCTCGACCGCGCCACCGCCAGCCATGAGGCGCTTTTCATCCGCTATCGCGATGCCGACGGCGCCACGACCGACCGCGCCGTCAAACCCCTCGGCCTCTGGTTCTGGGGCAAGGTCTGGACCCTCATTGCCTGGTGCGACCTCAGGAACGACTTCCGCATGTTCCGCATCGACCGGATCGCATCGGCGGAACCCATCGGCCAGTTCCGGCCCGAACCGAAGAAAAGCCTCGCCGCCTTCTTCCGAAGCGAGCCGCATCACGGCCAGGCCCATCCCGCCCCTTGAGCTTCTTCGTTGCTGAAATACCCCCGGGGGTTACGGGGGTGGAACCCCCGCCGGCCTCTGGGGGCTCGATGCCCCCGAGGCCGGAAGCCTCAATGGACGGCCTCAATGCGCTTCAGCCCAGTTCGCCCCCTGCCCGGCGTCGACGACCAAGGGGACGTCGAGCGTCACCGCAGGTTCCGCCGCCCCCTCCATGATGTCGCGGGCAACCGAGATGAGCTTCTCGACCGATCCCTCCTCGACCTCGAACAACAGTTCGTCATGGACCTGCAGCAGCATCGTCGCCGGCAGGCCCCTGATCGCGCCCGGCATCCGGATCATCGCCCGGCGGATCACATCCGCCGCAGCGCCCTGGATCGGCGCGTTGATCGCGGCGCGGCGGGCGAAGCCGGCATGCGGGCCACGGGCGTTGATCTCCGGCGTATGGATCTTTCGGCCGAAGAGGGTCTGGACATAGCCATGCTCCTTCGCGAAGGCCACGGTCGCATCCATATAGGTCCTGATCCCCGGGAACCTTTCGAAATAGCGGTCGATGAAGCCCTGCGCCTCAGCCCGCGGGATACGCAGGTTCCGCGCGAGGCCAAAGCCGGAAATCCCGTAGATGACCCCGAAATTGATCGCCTTCGCCTGCCGCCGCACCATCGGGTCCATGCCCTCGACGGGCACGCCGAACATCTCCGACGCGGTCATGGCGTGAATGTCGATGCCGTCGCGGAAGGCCTCCTTCAGCTGCGGAATATCGGCGACATGGGCGAGGATGCGAAGCTCGATCTGGCTGTAGTCGAGCGAGACGAGCCGCATCCCCGGCCCGGCGATGAAGGCCTCGCGGATGCGGCGACCCTCCTCGGTCCGCACAGGAATGTTCTGCAGGTTCGGGTCGGTCGAGGCGAGCCGTCCGGTGTTGGCGCCGGCAATGGAATAGGAGGTGTGGACGCGACCCGTGTCGGGATGGACATGGGTCTGCAAGGCATCGGTATAGGTCGATTTCAGCTTGGAGATCTGGCGCCAGTCAAGCACCCGCGCGGCAAGGTCCGAGGGCCGCCCAAGTTCGACATTGCCGGCGATGTCCTCAAGCACATCGGCCCCCGTCGCATAGGCGCCGGTCTTGCCCTTCTCGCCGCCCGGCACCTGCATCCGGTCAAAGAGGATCTCGCCCAACTGCTTCGGGCTGCCGACGTTGAAGGGTTCGCCCGCAAGCTCCTGAATCTCCGCCTCCAGCCCCGCCATCTTCTGGGCAAAGGCGTTCGACATGCGGCTGAGCGCATTCGGATCGACCCTGATCCCTGCCATCTCCATATCCGCCAGAACCGGCACCAGCGGGCGTTCCAGCGTCTCATAGACGGTCGTGACCTTCACCCGGTGCAGGTTGGGCTTGAACCTTTGCCAAAGCCGCAGGGTCACATCGGCATCCTCGGCGGCATATCTGACCGCCTCGGCCACCGGCACCCGGTCGAAAGTCACTTGGGCCTTGCCGGTCCCCAGAAGCGACTTGATCTCGATCGGGCGGTGGTCGAGGTACTTTTCGCTGAGGAAATCCATGCCGTTATTATGAAGCCCCGCATGCATCGCATAGGACATGAGCATGGTGTCGTCGATGGGCGCGACCCTGATCCCGTGGCGGGCAAAGATCTTCCAGTCGTATTTCATGTTCTGGCCGATCTTGAGGATGGCCTCATCCTCCAGGACCGGCTTCAGCGCGGCAAGCGCCGCCTCCAGCGGCATCTGGCCTTCTGAGAGATCGTTCGAGCCGAACAGATCGCCGCCGCCCTGCCGGTGGCCAAGGGGGATGTAGCAAGCCTCGCCCGGCACCACCGACAGCGAGATGCCGACAAGCTCCGCCCGCATCTCGTCAAGGCTCGTCGTCTCGGTATCGACAGCGACATAGCCACGCTCACGGATCAGCGCGATCCAGCGGTCGAGCGCGGCGGCGTCGCTGACCCGTTCATAGGCCTCGTGCTTGAAGGGAACGGCGGGTGCTTCTGCGGGCGCGTCCTCGGTCGGCGCGGCGGCGGGAGCCTCGGCGATGACCGGCGCCGCGATCTTCAGGCTGTCGGCGACGCGCTTCGTCAGCGTGCGGAACTCCATCGTGGTCAGGAACTCCATCACCGGGCCGGGTTCCGGCACGCGGACCTGCAATTCGTCCAGTGTCCATTCGACGGGCGCATGAGCGTCGAGCGTCACCAGTCGCTTCGAGATGCGGATCAGGTCGACATTCTCGGTCAGGGCCTCGCGCCGCTTCGGTTGCTTGATCTCGCCCGCGCGGGCGAGGAGCGTTTCAAGATCACCGTATTCGTTGATGAGCAGCGCCGCCGTCTTGACGCCGATCCCCGGCGCGCCCGGCACGTTGTCGACGCTGTCGCCGGCGAGCGCCTGCACGTCGACCACGCGGTCGGGCGCAACGCCGAACTTTTCCTCGACCTCGGCCACGCCGATCCGCTTCAGCTTCATCGCGTCGAACATCTCGACGCCATTGCCTACAAGCTGCATCAGGTCCTTGTCGGAGGAGATGATGGTGACGGTGCCGCCTGCCTCCACCGCCTGCCGGGTCAGGGTGGCGATGATGTCGTCGGCCTCGTAATTCGCCATCTCAAGGCAGGCCACGCCGAAGGCCCGCGTCGCCTCGCGCGTCAGGGGGAACTGCGGGCGCAGGTCTTCGGGCAATTCCGGGCGGTTGGCCTTGTACTTGTCATAGATGTCATCGCGGAAGGTCTTCGAGGAATAGTCGAAGACGACGGCGATATGGGTCGGCGCGTCCTCGCCCTTGTTGGCTGAAAGCTGCGACCAGAGCATGTTGCTGAACCCCGCCACCGCGCCGATCGGCAATCCGTCGGACTTGCGGGTCAGGGGCGGCAGCGCGTGATAGGCGCGGAAGATATAGGCCGATCCGTCGATCAGATGCAGGTGGCTGCCCTTGCCGAATGCCATGCGCTCTCTCCCCCAAAGTTCAGGACGGAGTATTGCCATGTTCCGGCCGGGCCTTCCACCCTGCCTGTACCCGCCCGGCCAAAGCCTTTAGAGTGGGCCAAAGCAAAGTTGGAGCAGGTCATGGACTACGCCAAATCAGGCAATGCCAAATCGGGGAAGAACACCCCCCGGCATGCCGAACACAACGCCAAGGGCAGCGACAAGAACCCCTTCGGCAAGCAGCCGCCGAAGGCGGAGCTATTGAAGCGCATGAAGGAAGCGGCGGCGAAGAAGGGCTGACGCTTTCGCCGTCAGTGGCCGACCGATTTCGAGAAAAGGTTTATCACCGCCACGCCCGCGATGATGAGGGCAAGGCCGGTGATCGCGGGCTGGTCGAGCGTTTGCTTCGACCAGAAGTAGGCGACGAGCGCGATCAGGACGATGCCGACGCCCGACCAGATCGCATAGACCACGCCCGTCGGCATCACGCGCAGCGGTACGGACAGGCAGGCGAAGGCCACCGCGTAGCCGATGACGGTCGCCACGCTGGGCCAGAGCCGCGAAAAGCTGTCCGACCGCGCCAGCGCGGTTGTCGCGATGACCTCGGCGACGATGGCAATCAGAAGGAATGCGTAGGCGCGCAGCATCGGGGAACTTGCGAGTTTGGGGTGCTGCCCGGAGGCCGCTCAGTGATCGTCGTGGGCGTGTTCGCGGTCGATCACGTATTTCTTGTCGCAATAGCCGCATTCGACAAAGCCGCTGTCGGCCGGGATCGTCAGCCAGACGCGCGGGTGGCCAAGCGCGCCTTCGCCGCCGTCACAGGCCACTTTCCAGTGGGTGACAACCTCGGTCTCGGGCGCGTCAATCGGCATGGTCAGGCTCCGTCAGAATCAGCGTCATGGGCGCGAGGGTTCGCCGCGCCGCGGCGGGCATCATAGCGCGGCGGGCGCGCCCGGCAAGCGCCGGGATCAGTCGGCGGGGTCAATCAGCCCGCGGCAGCATCCGGCCAAGGACGCGGCCGCCGAGGATATGAAGGTGGTAATGCGGCACTTCCTGCACGCCATGCGCCCCGGCGTTGGATATGGCGCGGTAGCCCTCACCGCCCTGCCCCGGCTCGACCCCGAGCATCCGGCAGACCTCGGCAGAGGTGCGCATGAAATCGACGATCTCGGCCTCGGACCCTTCGGCGGCGAAGTGATCGAAGTTCACGTATTTGCCCTTCGGGATCACGAGAACATGGACCGGAGCCTGCGGGCCGACGTCGTGGAAGGCCAGCGTATGGGCCGTCTCCTTCACGGTCTTGTTCGGGATCTCGCCACGCAGGATGCGGGCGAAGACATTGGTGTCGTCGTAACTGTAGGCCATGCCGTCCTCAATCGGAGAATAGGTGATCCATCGCGGCGATGCCGCGCGCCGTTTCTTCAGCGATACCCAAGAACGCCGAGAGAGGCACGGCATTTTCCGCCGCACCGGCACATTCCCGCAATAGGTAGAGATGGGAGAAGCTCGCATCGCGGATCACGTCGCTTTCGTGGCGGAACGCATGGCGGATGGTCGGCAGGAGGCGCACCATCGTCTCCTCCTGGGTGTGATCGCCCGCCAGCCCCACGCGCCGTGCATGGCCGGCGAGGTAGTCATCGCTGAAGGTGCATTCGACCTCAAGCATCCGCACCGTCGCCCGGTCGGCGGCAAGGTCCTTCAAGACCTCCGCGCCCGCCGGATCGAGACAGATGATAAGGCGGTCGCTGCCCTGCCGGTCATAGAGCATCCTCAGAAGCGCGCGGCGATGACGGTTGCGCTTGGCGAGCGAGGACTGGACACCACCGAGATCGGGCACCGGCGATGTGGCCTCATCGAAAAGATACTCCATCGCCGGAATGCCGGTATCCGCCGACATCCGCGCCACCAGCCGCTTGGCCACATGCCATTTCTTGCAGATGACGACCAGCAACTCGCGCCCGCGGCCAAGGGTCGATTCCGTTTCCCAGAAGCGGCGGGCGAAACGGCGGCCGATCCGGCCGCGCCCGGTCAGGAAATGAAAGAGCTTGCGGCCCTCGTCCGACACCCGGAACCGGACGCCCTTCGCCGCATAAAGATCGCCGAGCCGGGCCTTCAGCTCCGCCGCTTCGGCGCTGATCTTGCGGGCAAAGAGTGCGTCCTGGCCGATCAGCAGGTCATAGTGATCGTTGTAGAAGGTGACTGGCATCCCGTAGTCGGTGAACATCAGGAAGGTGAGCGTCCGGCAGCGGATTTCCTTGTCCGGCACGACATGGCGCACCAGCGTCTGGAAGAAGGTCTCGTCGGGGATCCATGTGGTGCGGAAGAAGCGCAGGATGTCGCGCCGCTTGGCGATCAGATCGAGGATCCATTCCACCGTCCGCCGCCTGAGGCACCACCACTGGCTGCCGATCATGATCCTCAGGTCCGCCGGGGTGTCGCGCCTGAATCCGAAGCGTTTCTGCAACTCGTAGGCGGCGTAGAAGAGCCTCTTCTGCTGCCTTTCGTTGAAGAAATGCCGGTAGATCAGCCGGTCCTCGCGCATCCCGGTCTTGATCCAGTCGGAGCGGAAGAAATCGAAGCTTTCGATGTAGTCCGCATCCTCGGCGTCAAGGAAATCGTGGACATGTTCCGCCGTCTTGACCGGCATGCAGTCACCCGACAGCATGTAGAAATGGGTGGCCGTCGGAAAGGCCGCCACCGCCGCCTCGACGGCGCGGAGCGTCGCCGCCACAAGGCTCCATTCGCCCCAGCCGCATTTGACGCGGCGCCGCGCAAAGGTCACACCGGGATTGTCGGCAAGGGCGGCGCGGATCTTCGCATAGTCGGCCTGCCGCGCGCGGGCGTCGAAGTGAATGGCAATGCAGTCACCCGCCGCCGTCAGCCGGCCGGCCTGGGCGATGATCCCCTCGGGGTCCTTGTGGCAGAGCAAGATGAAGGCGATCTTTGCCATTCACTAAACCTGAAACCGTCGCTTTCACCGGATATTTCTGTCAGATAGCTGGAAGCGCCGTTGAAATGACAGAGTTTCTTTGCTCTTTACGCCGCAATTGTTGAGTAATGCGCAACGAGTTCGATTGCGCGCAGCCCCTCAGGGATGAGTTTTCATGGGTTTCCCCGGAACCTGGATGACCGAAACGGAAAGCATGGTCTACCGCGTGGTGCCGAAATGCGCCTGCTCGACCATTGGCCAGATCATGTTCTTTTCCGATCATGGCAGCTTCTTCGAAGGAGACATCCACGATGCCACCACCGGCCTGCACAAATGGGCGCAGGAGCAAAGTCAGCCACTGATCGAGGCGGCGGTCAAGGGGCGGAAGGCCCCGACCTTCACCTGCGTCCGCAACCCCTATACCCGCATCCTGTCGTCCTTCTTCGACAAGATCGCCGGCGTCCAGCGCAACGGCCAGCGCTACCGTGGCAACCTCGTGCCGATGCTGATCCAGAAATACGGGGTCGAGGTCGGCAGCCCCGACAACGATTTCGCCTTCGACCAGATCAAGAGCTTCCGGCGCTTCCTGCTTTTCGCCCGCGACACCATCCGCTGGAAGAAGCCGATGGAGCCTGACATCCACTGGTCGGCCATGTCCGGCCATATCTCGACCTTCATCGTGAATGGCGGGCGCTATGACCGCATCTTCTTCACCGAACGCTTCGACGAGGGGATGCAGGCGGTGCTCGACAAGGTGACGACCGCGCATCCGATCGACCTGAAGACGATCCCGCGCTTCAACGAGAGCGAGGGGCATGGCCCCAAGCGCGCCCATCCGGTCGAGGATTACTTCGACGACCTGTCGATGCATCTCATGTGGGAAATCTACCACCGCGATTTCCAGCTGTTCCGCTACGACTTCCATAATCCGGCGAACAAGATGCCGCTGTCAGAAGTCGACCTCGACGAGGTTCACGCCAAGCTAGGCTGAGCGGGTGGCGGCGGAGATCAGGGTTCCGCCGTCTTGCCCCTCACCATGGTTATGCCCGTGTAGATGTCGGGATCACCATCCTGGTAGAGCCGCGCCTGCACGCCCGGATTTTCGCCGAAAGCGCGGCTGATCTTCATCGGGAAGAACGTCCGCGGCATACTCTCGAAACCTGGCAGGCCGCGCAGGATATCGCTGGTAGAATTCCCGCAGAAGGCCTTGTTCACGGCGCCATACTCCTGCGCCCGCCGCAGCGCCTCTTCGGCCACGGCCGGGCTGACAGGAATCTTCTGTTCCAGCACGTCGTAGGTCTCGCGCGCGTGGTAATCGATGTAGAGCCTGCGCATCTGCTCGGTAATGCCGTAATGCACGTCATTGCGCACCGGCACGCTCGGATAGCTGAACGTCCCGGCAGGATCGAACAGCACCCTTTGGCTGGCGTCGATCATCAGCGCGGTGTGGCCGCCGCTGCCGCTGCGCTTGTTGATGACGGTGTAAAGCGTGAGCGACGGCGCCTCGCCCGAGACATGGCGCGCACGCGCCACTTCCTCGTTGGTTGCCCAGACATTGTCGGCACCGCAGGCGGCCAGCGCAAGCGGGAAGAGAAGGCAGAGGACGGCCCTGCGGAAAATCATATCGGCTTATCCGGTGGCTTCGCTCAGGCGTTCGCCAAAGCAAGGAAGATCAGCACGACGATGCAGACGACTGCAGACCATGTCGTGACCTTGATGAACCCGTCGAAGGTCTTTTCGTGCTCGCGGATGTCCATCTTGCCAGGGGTATGGTCGGCCATGTTCTGCTCCTCAGAAAACCTGTTGGATTCCGCATAGCCGATTCAGTCGGCCCTGTCACGACCCGCCGCGCCTCACTTGCGGTCAAGATCGGCGGCAAGATGAAAGCCGATGCGTCGCGGCTCATCAGCCTCTTCCGGCTTCGGCATCGCGCGGAGCATCACGTTGAGCTGGCTCACGTGCTTGATAAGCTGGGTGCGCGTCCCCTCCTCATCGCTGCCGTAGAAGGTCAGGATGTCGGGGTCGTAATAGCCGATCCCCTCGATCCTCAGCACGCCAGCTTCGCCGCCAGTGAAGCCCATCGCCACCTCGTGCTGGTTGTCGAGCTGGCTTTCGAAGTTGCGGATGTAGAGGATCAGCCGTTCGAAGGCCCACTGCGCCGGACTCTTCTCGCTGTAGGGCTGCGCAGCCATGCTTTCCGGCATCGGCTCAAGCTCGGCCGTCATGGGCGCGTCCTTGCCGGCATGGGCCACCCTTGCGCTTGGCATGGCCGAGGCTTCGTGCACCTCGGCCGAGGTGTGGATCAGGTCGTTGGGGTCTTTCTCTGCCACAGCCAGGCTCCATCCTCCCGCCGCTCACGCGCGACCTTGCCTGTCTTCCATAGATGGTTGAGATGCGCCACCGCTTCAACCAGCGCAAAGCCGTATTCCGCCTCGCCCACGGGACGCTTGAAGAGCGTGTCGAAGCATTCGGTGGCGACTTTCGGCGTCCCTAGCAGCTCTGTCAGCCGGGTTAGCGCGCCGACATGGTTGTCGATCATCTGGTCAAGCCTCAGCGGCAGGCCGGTGAAGGGCAGCTTGTGGCCGGGGAGAACAAGCTGGCCATCGCGGGCATGGAGCTTGAAGCGCCGGCAACTTGCCATCCATTCGGCAATCGGATCGGCCTCGGGTTCGGAGGCATAGACGCCGAGATTGGCCGAGATCGAGGGCAGAAGCTGGTCGCCGCCGATGATGAGGTCGCCGCCCACCTCCCAGAAGGTCGCGTGTTCGGGGGCGTGGCCGTCGCCCGTGCGCACCAGCCAGTCGCGCCCGCCGATGCGGATCGTGTCGCCCTCGGCGATGCGGCTGTAGCCAAGCGGCAAGGGCGCCACGACATCGGCGAAGTTGAAGGGCCGCTCGGTGGCGCGCCGGGCGAGAAGGTCAGGGTCCATGCCGGCGCCGCGCCAGAAGTCGATGGTTTCGGGCACCGGCAGCGATTGCAGGTCAAGGATCAGCATCCGCGCCAGAATCCAGCTTGTCCGCGTGGTGACAAGCTCTGCCCCCCGGGCCTGGAACCAGCCGGCAAGGCCGACGTGATCGGGGTGGTAATGGGTGACGACAACCCGCCGCACCGACCTGCCGCCCAGCGGCCCGGAAAGGATCGCTTCCCAGGTCGCGCGGGTGCGGCTGCTGTCGAAACCGGTGTCGATGACCGTCCAGCCGTCGCCATCGTCGAGCGCATAGACGTTCACATGATCCAGCGCCATCGGCAGCGGCAGGCGCAGCCAGAGGATGCCCTCGGCAATCTCGACCGCTTCGGCGCCTTGCGGCGCTTCGGCCCATGGATAGCGGATGCCATCCCGGCCAGGATCGCCGCGCCCGTCCATCAGGAGGCCAGATCGTCGGGCGACAGCGACATGATGCCGTCGCTGCCATCCCGCGCTTCGGCGAGATGGGCGGCGTAAAGCGGCAGAAGGCGGCGAATATAGACCCGCGCCAAGGCACTCCGCGGCCCCTTGCCGCCCTCGGCCACAGCCGCGCGCAGGTGGTAATGCGCGCCAAGGACGCGGGCGAAGGCGCGAAGATAGGGCGCGGCCCCGGCAAAGCGTTCGGTCATGTCCTGCCCGACCATCCATTCGGTCGCCTCGCGCAGCGTCTCCGCCGCCGACCAGACATCGCCGGCAAGATCGGGCAGTGCCGCCCGTGCCGCCTCGGCGTCATCCTCGATCTCTTCGAGGATGCGGTAGGCCATCTCGCCGCCGTCCATCATCTTGCGGCCGACGAGGTCCATCGCCTGAATGCCGTTGGTGCCTTCGTAGATCGGCGTGATCCGCACGTCGCGGTAGAACTGCGCCACGCCGGTTTCCTCGATGTAGCCCATGCCGCCATGGACCTGCACCGCCATCTCGCTGACCATGCAGCCGACATCGGTGCCATAGGCCTTGGCGATGGGCGTAAGAAAGGCCGCGCGCGCGGCCCAGTCGTCCGCCCCGGTCGCGGTCTGCATGTCGGTCGCCACGGCGCAGGCAAGGCCGATGGCGCGGGCGGCAAAGACTTCGGCCCGCATGGTGGCGAGCATCCTGCGCACGTCCGGGTGGTTGGCGATCACACCCATCTGGTTGCGCTCCTGCGCATATTCGATGGCCTTCTGGCAGGCGGCCTCGGCCACGCCGACGCCCTGCATCCCGACGCCGAGCCTTGCGTTGTTCATCATGGTGAACATCGCCGCCATGCCCTTGTTCTCCTCACCGACGAGCCAGCCGGTCGCACCGTCGTAGGACATCACGCAGGTCGGAGAGCCGTGGATGCCGAGCTTGTGCTCAAGGCTGACGACCTTCAGGCTGTTGGCCTTGCCCGGCTTGCCATTCGCATCCGGCAGGAACTTCGGCACGATGAAAAGGCTGATGCCCCTCGTCCCGGCCGCCGCCCCCGGCAGGCGCGCGAGGACGAGGTGGGAGATGTTTTCCACCACATCGGAATCGCCCCAGGTGATGAAGATCTTCTGCCCGGTGATGGCATAGCTGCCGTCACCCTTCGGTTCCGCCTTGGTGCGGAGCGCGCCGACATCGGACCCGGCCTGCGGTTCGGTCAGGTTCATCGTGCCCGACCATTCGCCGGACACGAGCTTCGGGATGTAAAGCGCCTTGATCTCGTCCGAGGCGTGATGCTCCAGCGCCTCGATATGCCCCTGGGTGAGCAAGGGGTTCAGTTGCAGCGCAAGGCAGGCGCCCGACAGCATGTCGTTGATCGCCATGTTGACGGTCTGCGGCAGGCCCATGCCGCCATGTTCCTGCGGCGCGGCCACGCCGATCCAACCGCCCTCGGCAATCGCGCGGAACGCCTCGGCAAAGCCCGGCGAGGTGCGGACGACGCCGTTTTCGAGCTTCGCCGGCACCTTGTCGCCGTTGATGTTCACCGGTGCCACGACGGTATCGCACAGCTTCGCCGCCTCGGTCAGGATCGCTTCGACCATGTCGGGCGTGGCTTCGGCGTAGCGCTCCGTCTCGGCAACGCGGGCGAAGGGGACGACGTGATCAAGCACGAACCGAATGTCGTCGATGGGGGAACGGTAGGTCATCTGAAACTCCCGGCGGCTTGGCAATCCGAATGCCCGCGCATATGAAACTGTCTAGAAGTTCTTCGCAATCTCTGCCTCGGGGCGGCCCCCGGCAACTTTAACGCTGCGTCACGATCGGGCGCATCTGGACGTGACCTTCCGTGACTGAACGCCTCTCCCCCGATGCGACAGGGCTTGACCGGGCAGCGGCCCTCCTCCGGGCGGGCGATCTTGTCGCCTTCCCGACCGAGACGGTCTACGGCCTTGGCGGCGATGCCCGCTCCGACATCGCGGTCGCGCGGATCTTCGAGGCGAAGGGCCGGCCGCGCTTCAATCCGCTGATCGTGCATGTGCCGGATATTGCGGCGGCGCGGGCGCTGGCGCATTTCGATGACCGCGCCGAACGGGTCGCCTCGGCCTTCTGGCCCGGTCCCTTGACCCTTGTGCTGCCGCTTCGCGCGGAGGCCGGACTTTCGGCGCTTGTGACGGCGGAACTCACTTCGGTCGCGATCCGGGTGCCAGCGCATCCGGTGGCGCAGGGTCTGCTGAGGGCCTTCGGCGGCCCGGTCGCGGCGCCCTCGGCCAATCCCTCCGGGCGGGTCAGCCCGACACGGGCCGATCACGTGATGGAGGGGCTTTCGGGCCGCATCGCGGCGGTGGTTGATGGCGGGGCATCTGCGGTCGGGCTGGAATCGACGATCCTCGGGTTGGTGGGCGCGGCGCAGCTTCTGCGCCCCGGCGGCATTCCGGCGGAAGTGCTGGAGGAATGCCTTGGCGTACCGCTTCCGACCGGCGCGGACCCGGCCCGGCCCGTGGCCCCCGGCCAGCTTGCCTCGCATTACGCGCCAGGTGCTGCGGTGCGCCTTGGCGTCACGACACCGACACCGGGCGCGGTCTGGATCGGCTTCGGCCGCGATTGCGCTGGCGCGGCGCTGAACCTGTCGGAGACCGCCGATCTGGTCGAAGCGGCGGCCAACCTCTTCCACGCCCTGCGCGAGGCGGACCGGATCGCCAACGACCTGATCGAGGTCGCGCCGATCCCCGACCACGGCCTTGGCCGCGCCATCAACGACCGCCTGCGGCGAGCTGCCGCGCCACGCTGAGGCGTCGTCAGAGACTGTCCTCGACCCGGAATCCCGCCGGGATCGTATCACGGCCTTCCAGCACCAGATCGGCCATGACCGCCGCCACCTTGGGCGCCATGCCGAAGCCGATCTTGAAGCCGCCGTTGGCGATGAACTGCGCCTGCCGACCCGGCCAGCCCCCGAGCATCGGCGCCCGGCTTTTGGCTCGAGGCCGCAGGCCAGCCCATCGTTCGATAACGGCTGCCTCGCGAAGCGCCGGGCAGGCCGCGCGGGCCGCCGCCATCACTGGGTCGAGCCGGGCGTCGACGGTATCCGGCGCGTCGAAGCTCCGTTCCGAGGTCGAGCCCACCGCCACCGTCCCGTCGCCATGCGGCACGATATGGATGCCATCGACGAACAACTGCGGCTGCGCTTCGAACCCCGGACAGGCGAAAAGCGCGGCCTGCCCCTTGACCGCGCCGCCGACATCGCGCCCGAGGTCCGCTCCAAGCGCGGAAAGCCCCGCAGCCCCGGTCGCCCAGACCACCGGCCCTGCGCCCGTCGGCACCTCCACGCCTTCGGTCACCGACCCACCCCGCGCCCGGATTGCCGCCACCAAAGCCCTTGCCGCCTGCCGGGGATGGAGCCGTGCCGAGAGCGTGTCGCGGATCAGAAAGCCGCTGGCTGAGGCCGGCTGCCAGCCGTCATCCGCAACGGGAACCACTTCCCACACCGCCTCACCGCGCCAGAGATCCGCCGCCCCGAGGCCCCGCGCCCTTGCGAGATCAAGCGCCGCCGCATCGGCGACAGGCTGCACCCGGCCCGTGCGCGCATAGCCGGGATCGGCCCCACCCGCCGCCCTGACCCCGGCCCAGAAATCCTGCGCCATCAGCAGGCTTTCAAGCTGGAACTGCTTCTTCGGATTCCATTGTTCCGGCACATGGGGGGCGAGCGCGCCGACAATGCCGCCCGAAGATCCGGACCCGATCCGCGCCCGTTCCAGAACGCTGACCCGCGCCCCGCGCCGGGTGCATTCCCAGGCGATGGCAAGGCCGAAGATGCCAGCGCCCATGACCGTGACATCGGCCGTTGCCATTCCCCGCCCTTCCAGCATAAGTCGAGGCCAAGGGTTAGGGCAGATGAGCGTGAAGGACCAGAGTGAGCGGGTGACATGGCGCGACGGGACGCTGCCCGTCTCGGCGCTTTTCGACGACCCCTATTTCTCGCTTGCCAATGGATTGGACGAAACACGCCAAGTCTTTCTCGCCGGAAATGACCTTCCCGGGCGCTTTCGTGACGGGTTCCGCATTGCCGAGCTTGGCTTCGGCACCGGCCTCAACCTGATCGCTACCGCCATCGCCTGGGAAAGGGCCGGCATTCCCAGCAGGCTCCGCTTCACCAGTTTCGAAGCCTTCCCGATGCCCGCCACCGACATGGACCGGGCGCTTGCCGCCTTCCCCGAGGTTCACGCCCGCGCCCGCCCCCTTCTCGATGCCTGGACCCGGGGCGAGCGCCGCTTCGCGCTTGGCCCGGTCGATGTGACCATCATCGAAGGCGATGCCCGCGACACCCTGCCCCGCTGGCAGGATCAGGCCGATGCCTGGTTCCTTGACGGTTTTTCCCCGGCGCGAAACCCCGAACTTTGGGGCGAAGAACTCCTCTCCGAGGTTGCCCGCCACACCGCGCCGGGCGGCACCTTTGCCACCTACACGGCGGCGGGCTTTGTCCGGCGGGGCTTGCAGTCGGCTGGCTTTAGGGTAGAGCGCGTGGCAGGCTTCGGCACCAAGCGGCACATGAGCCGCGGCTTCCTGGACAGCGCGGCATGAGCGAACAGAACAACCGCCTCGGCGCATGGCTGATGATCGCAACGAGCCTGGTCTTTGCCCTGCAGGACGGCATCTCGCGCCATCTGGCCGACAGCTACAACGTCTACATGGTGGTGATGATCCGCTTCTGGTTCTTCGCCGCCTTCGTGATGGTGCTGGCGGCACGCAAGCCGGGCGGCATCCGCGCCGCAACGCGCAGCCGCTTTCCGCTGTTGCAGATCACGCGCGGCGTGCTTCTCGCCGCCGAGGTCTGCGTCATGGTCACGGCCTTTACCCTTCTCGGCCTTGTCGAAAGCCATGCCGTCTTCACCAGCTATCCCCTGCTCGTCGCCGCACTTTCCGGGCCGGTCCTTGGCGAAAAGGTCGGCTGGCGGCGCTGGAGTGCCATCGGTGTCGGATTCATCGGTGTCCTCATCATCCTTGAGCCGGGGGTCCGGGTCTTTTCGCCCACCGCGGTGATCCCGCTTGTCGCAGCGGCGATGTTTGCGCTCTACGGCCTCCTGACGCGCTACGTGGCGCGGGGTGACTCGGCCTCGGTCAGCTTCTTCTGGACCGGGATCACCGGGGCCGTGGCGATGACCCCGGTCGGCCTCTACTACTGGCAACCGATGAGCCTTGCCGACTGGGGCTGGATGGCCGTGCTCTGCTGTACGGCCGCGACCGGGCACTGGCTCATGATCCGTTCACTGGAAGTCGCCGAGGCGAGCGCGGTGCAGCCTTTCGCCTATTTCCAGCTGGTTTTCGTGGCGGTGCTTGGCCTCACGCTTTTCAACGAGGTGCTGAGGCCCAACGTCGCGATCGGCGCCGCCATTGTCGTCGCCGCCGGTCTGTTCACGCTCTGGCGGCAGAGAGTCCGGGCGAAGGCGGGGCGGTAGGGTTGTGATCTTGCCCGATTTGTCCCGCGACAAATCGGGCCGCGCCTGCCACCCGGTCGCGCCACCGGCGCGGCGTTCTTCGGGGCAAAGGTCCACCGGACCTTTGCTAATCCCTCATCTCCCCCCGGCAGGCGCGTTACCGCGCCAGCCCAGGCAGCTGCGCCCCGATTTTCAGACGTAGGGTGCAAGCGGAGATCCCCTTGGCCTTCACCTTGCGGCTCCGGCCAATCGGACCGGGGAAAGGTCCTCTGGACCTTTCCTTTCCGGCCCTCTGTCGCCCCCTACCGCCCCCTCAACTCATCCGTGAATCGGATCGCGCCGGCCTGACCCGTCAGTCGGGCGCGGTAGATCGGCAGGCTTTCGGCGACGCGCATGACGTAGGTCTGCGTCTCTCGGAAGGGGATCGCCTCGATCCAGTCGATGGGATCGACGGCATCGCTGCGCGGGTCGCCGAGAAGCTCGATCCACTGCCGCGACCGGCCCGGACCGGCATTGTAGCCGGCAGCGACCAGCAGGGGCGATGTGCCGAATTCCGCCACCAGTCCTTCGAGATAGGCCGAACCGAGGGCGGCGTTGTACTTCCAGTCGGTCGTCAGCTTGCCCGGCTCGTAGCTGACGCCGATCTTCGCCGCCATCATCTTGGCGGTGCCGGGCATGACCTGCATCAGCCCACGCGCTCCGGCGGGCGAGATGACGGCGGCGTTGAACTCGCTTTCCCGCCGGGCGATCGCCAGCGCAAGCTCGGGGTCGACGGGCAGTTTCATGCCCGACAGCGCCGGCACCGGGAAATAGGCCGAAGGCCAGATGACCCCCTTTTCGGCGGCGGCTTTGGCGAGTGACAGGGCCACGTAGGGCTCCTTCGCCTCCATCGCCATGCCGGCAAGGCGGCCGATCTCGTTGCCGTCGAGCCCTTCGCTCAGTTGCAGGAGGAACCGTGCCGCCAGCGTCTCATCCCCAGCCGCCATCAGTTCGCGCGCGGCAAGGAAGACGGTCGATCCGGTGAAGCTGCCTTGGCGCCAGTCGGGGAAGCTCTCGCCGCCGACCATGGCGGGCGACAAAGGCAGCCCGACCTTTTCCGCCGACAGAAGGCCGTAGAATGAGGTCTGGAACCGCGCGCCCTCGGCATAGGCGGCACCCGCCTCGCCGGTCTGGCCCAGCGCCTCAAGTGCCCGGCCTTCCCAGTAGTTCGCGCGGGCAAGGCTGATCGGTCCGCGCACTGCCTTTTCGGCGCGGCGGAAGTGGTTGAGCGCTGTCTGCGCATCGCCGAGCTTTCTAAGCGCGATGTAACCGGCGAGCCATTCGAGATCGGCATAATCGCTGCCGCTTTCGAGATAGTGCCGCGCGGCCATCTTGTAGGCCCGGGCGGGATCGCCCTCGCGCATTTCCTTGCGGGCAAGGCGCCGGCGCCAGTCGGCCCATTGCTTGGGGTCGCCGAGCGCCTGCGCGCTGGTCGACCGTTCGAGAAGAAGATCGCCCGCGCCGTCGTAGATATCCTTGCGGATGCGCCAGCGGAAGCGGTCATAGGCGAGGCCGCCGGAGGTCAGGCCCTTTTCCGGCACGGCGGCGACAAGCCCGTCAACGCCCTTGTCATCGGCCTGAAGCGCCACCCGTGCTGCGGCAATCGCGCGCGTAAGGGAGCTGTTGAACGGCAGCATCCGCCGCGCATCCTCGGTATAGCCCTCGCGCAGCATCGCCGCCGTTCGGCCGTCGTGATGCTCGGCCAGGAGCGGGGCATAGAAGGCGAGGAAGCCGTCCTGCTCATTGGTCGTCATTGGCATGGTGCGCCAGGCGCGGATCGCCTCTTTCCGGGCGGCATCCTCCTGCCCCGCGGCCTGAAGCGCCCGGATCAGCGCGAGGCTGCCGGTGCCGCTCTGCGGCGGGCCGCTGCGGAAATAGGCCAGCACCTGATCGGTGCCCGCCCCGGCCATCTGGGCCTCGCCCTGCTTTCTCAGAAGCGACAGGCCCGGCCAGTCGGGATAGCTCGTCAGGAAGGCTTGGTACTCGCCGAAGGACCCGGTGCCGTCGCGCAACCGTTCCCAGTCGATGATCGCCGCGGAGAGGGGGCCGGATGCCCGCGCCTGCGCCACCGCACCGGACCAGTCGCCCTTGTCGGCGAGCCTCAGCGCTGCCTTCAGGCCGGCGCTGTCCTCCGCATGCGCGGCGGGTGTCATCGGCATAAGGAGAATTAGCGCCAGCGAGGCGGCGCGCGTTGTCGTTCGGATCATGGCCTGCAACTGCTTTCGGTTCTTTTTCCGCAAGGATACCCTCCCTGCCGCCACCTGCAACACACAAACTTGGCAAGCGCCGCGTCGCCCTATAGGTTCCGCCCGATTTCAACGGGGCGAGTCTCGCCCGGAACCAGAAGGAGCGTGTCATGTTCAAAGGGTCCTTCGTAGCCCTCGTCACGCCGTTCAAGAACGGCGCGCTGGATCTGGACGCGCTGAAGAAACTCGTCGACTGGCATATTGCCGAAGGCACCCACGGCCTCGTCCCGGTGGGGACGACCGGCGAAAGCCCGACGCTGAGCCACGCCGAACATGGCCGCGTGATCGAAGAGGTGGTGAAAGCCGCCGCCGGCCGCGTGCCGGTCATCGCCGGGGCCGGGTCGAACAACACTGCCGAAGGGATCGCCCTGATCCAGCATGCCGAAAAGGCTGGCGCCAATGGCGCGCTGGTCGTCACGCCCTATTACAACAAGCCGACCCAGCGCGGGCTTTACGTGCATTTCAAGGCGATGCACGACGCCTCGACCCTGCCGATCATCATCTACAACATCCCGCCGCGTTCGGTCATCGACATGATGCCCGAGACGATGGGCGAACTGGCGAAACTGCCGCGCATCGTCGGCGTCAAGGACGCGACCGGCAAGATCGAGCGCGTCAGCCAGCAGCGCGCCTCCTGCGGCAAGGATTTCATCCAACTGTCGGGCGAGGATGCGACGGCGCTTGGCTTCAATGCCCATGGCGGGGTCGGCTGCATCTCGGTCACCGCCAACGTCGCGCCGAAGCTTTGCGCGGAGTTCCAGGAGGCGACCCTCGCCGGCGATTTCGCCACGGCCCTTGCCTATCAGGACCGGCTGATGCCGCTGCATGAGGCGATCTTCATCGAGCCGGGTCTTGCGGGCGCGAAATACGGCCTCTCGAAGCTTGGCCTTTGCTCGGACGAGGTACGCTCGCCGCTGACGACGCTTCTGCCCGAAACCAAGGCAAAGATCGACGCGGCGATGCGGCATGCCGGGCTGGTGAACTGAGCCTGAGGCGAACGGGACAAGGCCCGATGTTTCCACCGCCCGACCTGAGCGGGATAAGCGGCGCCACTGGCGTCGCCCCGCTCACGCGGAAACGATTCAGCACGACCGGATCAGCCCGAGACCACGGAGGGCAGCGCCTGACCCGGTGGGCGTGAAGCGCCTGCCGGGGGCAGGGCAGGCGCTGCCCGGTGGCTTCGGGCCACCGGTCGTACCGGTGGCGCCGTTTCCGCGCGGCAGGGGCGATGGCCCCTGCCGATGCTTCGGGGGGAGCATCAGGCGCAATCCCA
This sequence comes from Pseudomonadota bacterium, assembly GCA_020161655.1. GTDB lineage: Bacteria > Pseudomonadota > Alphaproteobacteria > Rhodobacterales > Rhodobacteraceae > Albidovulum. The sequence goes on along the minus strand of JAIUPC010000017.1, from coordinate 126,918 downwards.
CCAGGGGGGCTTTTCAACCGCTCCACTCCGGGCTAGAAATTTGATCATATCCTTGGAGGAGGAAGGCGCCCGTGACCCCCGACATGATCCTGACCAATGCCCGTATCCTGACGATGGACCCCGCCCGCCCGCGTGCCGAGGCGATTGCCCTGGCCGGCGACCGCATCGCCGCCCTTGGCAGCCGCGCGGAAATCGAGCGTCTGGCGGGGCTGGCAACGAAGGTCATCGACTGCAAGGGCCGCACGCTTCTGCCCGGCTTCGTCGAAAGCCACCTGCATCTCGTGCTTGGCGGCACGGAACTCACGCATCTCCAGCTGCACGGGGCCGATGGCGAGGCCGCGCTGACCAAAGCCTTCCGCGATTTCGCCGCCGCCAATCCTGATCGCCCGCTTCTGATGGCTCAGGGCGGCCATTACACGCTCCTTGACCATCCCCTGTCCCGCCATGACCTGGACCGGATCATCGCCGACCGGCCCATCGCCATCACCTCGCATGACCATCACACGGTCTGGGCCAACACCTTGGCACTGAAACAGGCGGGTATCCTCGGCGGCCTCAAGACCCCGCCGGGGCATGAGGTCGTCATGGGCGCGGATGGTCAGGCGACGGGCGAACTCTTGGAGTTCGAGGCCTTTGCCCCGGTCGTGGCCCTTGGCGGCGAAAACGCGCTTTACCTCGGCATCGCCACCGGTGGCGAGCCTTCCCCCTGGCCGACAGAGGCAGAGCAGGCGATTCACCGCACCAAGGCGACGAAGGGCCTGGCCCATGCCGCCGCGCATGGCATCACCTCCATCATCAACATGGACGGCAACCGCTACACGCTGGAACTGCTGCGCGGGTTGCAGCGGGCGGGCGGGCTGACGGCGCGGGTCAAGGTGCCCTTCCATTTCAAGCCGCACATGGACCTGTCGGAGCTTGACCGCGCCGAAGAGATGTCCCGCGATTTCAACGATGAATGGCTGAGCTGCAACTTCGTCAAGATGTTCATGGACGGGGTCGTCGACAGCCGCACCGCCTACATGGTGAACGAATACCCCGGCCATCCCGGCCATCGGGCGGAACCCCTCTTCCCCGGCCCGCGCTTCAACGAGGTCGCGACCGAGATCGACCGGCGCGGTATGCAGATCGCCGTCCATGCCATCGGCGATGCCGCCGTCAGGACCACCATCGACGGCTACGAGGCCGCACGGAAGGCCAATGGCAAGCGCGACAGCCGCCACCGGATCGAACATATCGAGCTGATCGACCAGGCCGATGTGCCGCGCCTCGGCGCGCTTGGCATCACCGCCTCGGTCCAGCCGGTCCATGCGCCGGGGGCGATGGATTTCCCGCTTTTCCCGACGCTCGACGTGATCGGAAAGAACCGCTGGAACGACGCCTATCTCTGCCGCTCGCTGGCTGAGGCCGGGGCGCCGCTTGCCTTCGCCTCCGACTGGCCGGTCACGGATATCTCGGTGATCCGGGGCATCCATGCCGCGCTGACCCGCCCGACTTACGAAGGCGGCAGCGACCAGAGGGTGCCGCTTGACGATGTTCTCCGCGCCTATACCGCCGGCGGCGCCTGGGCCGCGCATATGGAAGGGCTGACCGGCACGCTCCGTCCCGGCATGGCCGCCGATGTGGTGGTCCTGTCAGGCGACATCGACGCGACGCGGCCCGAGGATGTGGCGGGCATGGGCATCGCGCTGACCATCGCGGGCGGCAAGGTGACCTACGGCGGCTGATCACTGTCCGCCCCGGAAAAGCAGGAAATCGGGTTGTCCCGCACCCGGTTTCCTGCGCAATTGCGCGCATGACGATCAAGATTTTGACCCCCGATGACGCCGGATTCGCCGCCGGCTGCGAAAGCGTCGCGATGCTTTTCGGCCGGCGCGAGGCGGAGTTCACCTTCAACCCGGCCATCGGCCGGCTGAGCCCCGCTTTCGCGGATTTCGCAGCCGATCCGGCAAGGTTCCTGCCGACGGATGCCGCGGTGATCCTGACCACATGGGCCGACGACCTGCGCCCTTCGCTGGTGCAGTCGGGTTTCACCGAAGAGGTGATCCCCTGGCCCGCCGGACCGGATGGATCGTCGATCTTCCGCCGGGGTGACGCAGGGCCGCTGACCTATCTGGAGATCGTCAACGAAGAGGACCCGAAGATCGCGCCGGCCCATCTCATCCTCTGGCAGGATGGGGCGGGGCTTGTCGGCGGCACGATCACGGCGATCACCGGAGATGCGGCCTGGCTTGCGGTGATGGTGGTCCGTCCCGATGCCGAACCCGGCTCTGGCACGCGGCTCTGGCAGGCCTTCGCCACCGATCTTGCCGCGCGCGGCATCAAGCGGATCGACCTTGGCACCCAGACGGCGGAAGCCTTCTACCTTCGGCAGGGTCTGACCACCACCAGCCGCGCCGTCAGGGCGCTCCGCTCGCGTCCGGGGCCGAAGGGGCCGATCTGGAACGATCTCGTCATGATGACGGGCACGGTCTGACCGGCATCCTCTGGACAGGGCGGGGCCGCTCGCCTATCTCAACCCGATCATGGCCGACAAAGAAAACCCCAACTACAAGGTGATCGCCGAGAACCGCCGCGCGCGGTTCGATTATTTCATCGAGAGCGATCTCGAGGTCGGCATCGTGCTTTCCGGCTCCGAGGTGAAATCGCTTCGCACCGGTCAGTCGAACATCGCCGACAGCTATGCCTCGGTCGAGGGGAGCGAGCTTTGGCTCATCAACGGCTATATCGCGCCCTACAAGCAGGCCGGCATCTTCGGCCATGACGAACGCCAGCGCCGCAAGCTTCTGGTGTCGAAGCGCGAGTTGTCGCGGCTCTGGCAGGCGACGGGGCGCGAGGGGATGACGCTGGTTCCCCTCGTCATGTATTTCAACCATCGCGGCATGGTGAAGCTGAAGATCGGCGTCGCCAAGGGCAAGAAGAACGCCGACAAGCGCGCCACCGAGGCCAAGCGCGACTGGAACCGGCAGAAGCAAAGGCTTCTGAAGCAGGGCTGAGGCGACGATCCCGTCTTGCATCGACCTCCCCCGCACCTGTAATTCATGGGGGACGAAAGGGGGGCCGTGATGCGCCAGGATGATCCCAAGACGCTGGTTTCCACCGACTGGCTGGAAACCCATCTGAAAGACCCCGACCTTCGGATACTCGACGCCTCGTGGTATCTGCCCGACGCGGGCCGCGATGCGAAGGCCGAATACCTTGAGGCGCATATCCCCAACGCCCGCTTCTTCGACATCGACGAGATTTCCGACCAGCGCTCCGGCCTGCCGCATATGGCGCCGACGCCGGAAAAGTTTATCAGCCGGATGCGGGCGATGGGCGTCGGCGACGGGCACCAGATCGTGATCTATGACGGGTCGGGACTGTTTTCGGCGGCAAGGGTCTGGTGGACCTTCCGCCTGATGGGCAAGACCGATGTCGCGGTCCTTGACGGCGGTTTCCCGAAATGGCGGGCCGAGGGGCGCCCCATCGAGGATATGCCGCCGGTCCTTCGCGACCGCCACATCACGGTCAGCCGGCAGGCGAGCTTCGTCAAGGACGTGACGCAAGTGGCCGCCGCCGCCAAGCTCGGCGATCACACGATCTTCGACGCGCGCGGTCCGGGCCGGTTTGCCGGAACCGAGCCTGAGCCGCGGCCGGGCCTCCGCAGCGGGCATATCCCCGGCGCGCTCAATGTCCATTACGCGACACTTCTGAACCCCGACGGCACGATGAAGCCCGAGGCCGAGTTGCGCGCCGTCTTCAAGGCCGCCGGCGCCGATCTTGGCAAGCCCGCGATCACCACCTGCGGCTCGGGCGTTTCGGCGGCGATCCTCAACCTCGCGCTCGAAACACTCGGCAAGCGCGACCATGCGCTTTATGACGGGTCATGGGCCGAATGGGGCATGTATGGCGACCTCAAGGTCGCGCAAGGCTAGGGAGTAACGCCATGTTCGCCGCGCTGAAGCCGCAACCTGCGGACAAGATCCTGCAGCTTATCGGCCAGTTCAAGGCCGACCCGAGGGCGGACAAGATCGACCTTGGCGTCGGCGTCTACAAGGACGCGACTGGCCATACGCCGATCATGCGCGCCGTGAAGGCCGCCGAAAAGCAGCTATGGGAAGCCGAGACGACGAAGACCTATACCGGGCTTGCCGGCGACCCTGCCTTCTATGACGCGATGGCCGAGCTTGTGCTGGGCGACAGCGTGGCGAAGGACCGGATCTCGGCCGTGGCGACGCCGGGCGGCACCGGCGCGGTGCGGCAGGCGTTCGAGCTGGTGAAGATGGTCAAGCCCGGCGCGACCGTCTGGGTCTCCGACCCGACCTGGCCCAACCATCTGTCGATCCTGAAGCACCTCGGGATGCCGGTGAAGCTCTACCGCTACTTTGATGCCGACACGCGCGGCGTGGATTTCGCCGGGATGATGGCCGATCTGGCCGGGGCGGCGAAGGATGACCTCATCCTCCTTCACGGCTGCTGCCACAACCCGACCGGCGCGAACCTGACGCTGGCCGATTGGGGGGTGGTTGCCGATCTTCTGGTGAAGACCGGCGCGGTGCCGATGATCGACATCGCCTACCAGGGCTTCGGCGACGGGCTTGACGCCGATGCCGCCGGGGTCCGTCTGGTTGCGTCGCGGGTGCCGGAACTGCTGATCGCGGCCTCCTGCTCCAAGAACTTCGGCATCTACCGCGAACGGACCGGCGCGCTGATCGCGGTGTCGGATGCGGCGGGGCGCGAAGTCACGCAAGGCAACCTCGCTTATCTCAACCGGCAGAACTATTCCTTCCCGCCCGACCATGGCGCCCGTCTGGTGACGATGATCCTGACCGATCCGGTACTGAGGCGGGAGTGGGAGACGGAACTGGAGGAAGTGCGCCTTGGGATGCTGAAGCTCCGCGAGGCGATGGCGGCGGAACTTCGCAAGGCGACAAACTCCGACCGCTTCGATTTCATCGCGGCGCATCGCGGCATGTTCAGCCGCCTTGGCCTGACGGAGGCGCAGGTAGAGCGGCTGAAGCAGGAAGCCGGCATCTACATGGTCGGCGACAGCCGCATCAACATCGCCGGGCTGAACGACCGGACCGTGCCGGTGCTTGCAAAGGCGATCGCCGGGGTTCTTTGAACGGCTGCTGACAATGGTGCCCGGCGCGACAAGGCGGCCTTCCAGTGGAAGGACGCCCGCGCCGTTGGCTGGAGGCGCAAGCCGAAAGGCAAGGGGCTATCCGCTAGCGCCAACGGTTCCAAATTCTGATGGGACCGCCCAGGTGGGCACGAATGTGCCCGCCGCCGGGGGGCGGGCACATCAGAACTTCGTCATATCGCCGAAATTCTGGATCCCGGCGTTGCTCTTTACGCTTCAGGCTCGGGGGCCCGCGACAAGACTTGAACCATCGCAACAAAAAGGCCCGCGCGATCGCTCGCGCGGGCCTTCAAGTCTGAGCGCCACAGAGGGGGAGAGGCGCCCCGCTTCCGTTTACATGTTGTAGGCGCTTTCGCCGTGCGAGGTCTGGTCCAGGCCCTGGCGCTCGTCTTCTGCCGTGGGGCGAATGCCGAAGACCATGTCGATGATCTTGAAGAGGATGAACGACACCACGCCCGACCAGAAGACCGTGACCAGCACCGCCTTGATCTGCGTGACGATCTGCCCGGACATCGAATACTCGCCGACGACCGCCGGGAACTGGGTGTAGTCGAAGAACCCCTGCCCGCCGAGCGAGGGCGCCGCCACGATCGCGGTGCCGATGGCGCCGATGATGCCGCCGATGCCGTGGACGCCGAAGACGTCGAGGCTGTCGTCATAGCCGAGCTTCTTCTTCACCACCGACACGAAGAAGTAGCAGACCGGCGACACGACGAGGCCGAGGATGATTGCCCCCATCGGCGCGGCAAAGCCCGAGGCCGGGGTGATCGCGACAAGACCCGCGACCGCCCCCGTGACAGCTCCCAGAAGCGAGGGGCGGCCGTGGTGGATCTGCTCGACGATGCTCCAGCTCAGCGCCGCCGCCGCCGTGGCGACGAAGGTGTTGAGGAAGGCAAGTGCCGCAAGACCGTTGGCTTCGAGGTTCGAGCCCGCGTTGAAGCCGAACCAGCCGACCCAGAGGAGCGAGGCGCCGATCATCGTCATGGTCAGGCTATGCGGCGCGAGGTTCTCCCGCCCGTAGCCGACGCGCTTGCCGATAACAATGCAGCCCACGAGGCCCGCGACCCCGGCGTTGATGTGAACGACCGTGCCGCCGGCGAAGTCGAGCGCGCCCATGCCCCAGAGCAGGCCGTAATCCGTCGGCGCGTCAGGCAGGAAGTCCGGGCCGGCCCAGTACCAGACCATATGCGCCATCGGGAAGTAGACGATGGTCAGCCAGGCGACGACAAAGAACATCAGCGGCCAGAACTTGATCCGCTCGGCGAAGGCGCCGACGATCAGCGCGGGCGTGATGCAGGCGAAGGTCATCTGGAAGATGACGAAGGCATATTCCGGGATATAGACGTTGTTCGAGAAGGTCGCAGCATAGGTGCCGGTGTTGACGCCGGCCAGGAAAGCCTTCGACAAGCCGCCGATGTAAGGCCCGCCAGAAGTGAAGGCGAGCGAGTAGCCGTAAGCCACCCAGATGATCGCCGCGACCGAGACGATCATGAAGACCTGCATCAGAAGGCTCAGCATGTTCTTGGTGCGCACGAGGCCGCCATAAAAGAGCGCCAGCGCCGGGATCGACATCAGAAGGACGAGGGCCGAGGAGACCATCATCCAGGTCGTATCGCCCTTGTCGACCATTCCGGCCATCGCGGCGGCGTCAGGCGCCCTGATCGGCCCGTCCTGCGCGAGGGCAGGCAACGCCCCCAAAAGGGCGGCGAGGCCCCCCATTCCCATAGCTTTCTTCATCATGTTCCCCATAGTGAAAGCCCCCGTCACAGCGCGTCGTCGCCGGTTTCACCGGTCCGCACCCTGAGCGCCTGTTCGAGATCGAGCACGAAGATCTTGCCGTCGCCGATCTTGTCGGTCTTGGCGACCTTGCGGATGGTATCGACCACCTCGTCCGCCAGCGTGTCGGCCACCGCGATCTCTAGCTTGACCTTCGGCACGAAGTTCACGGCGTATTCGGCGCCGCGATAGATTTCGGTATGGCCCGACTGAGTGCCAAAACCCTTGATCTCACTCACCATCATGCCCCGCACGCCAACCGCGGTCAGCGCTTCGCGCACCTCGTCGAGCTTGTAGGGCTTCACAGCCGCGATGATGTATTTCACATCCCCTCTCCTCGTATCTGTCCGACCCGGATGGCGGGCCCGGTTCAAAAGGGGACGCCGCAGCGCAGCAAGGCAAGAAACCGCGCAGGTCGCGGGGCGAGGAATCGCCAAGTTCGCCTATTTTTTGCGCATTTCGACCATTCCGATGAATTATTGAGCAGTCCGGAAAGCAAATCGGTCACCGCCAGCGCTCCACATTCCCGGCGCGAACCTGTATCCTGCGGGCAAACGAGCAGAGAACAGGTCACGACCCAATGAAAAGACCGGGTGGGAGACGGCCCCCGCTGGCCGCCGAACGGCGTTATGCGCCCGAGCCGCCGGCTCAGCCGAAGGCGAAGCCGGCCCCGAAGGCGCGGACGCCCCGCAAGGCCGCGGCCACCCCGCGCCGTGGCAGCTGGCCCGTGCGGATGCTGACCGGCACCGTCGGGTTTTTCTGGCGCCTCTTCTGGGGCATCGGCTGGCGCATCGCAGCGGTTATCGGCATCATCATCGGCCTTGCCACCTTCTACTTCTACGCCCAGCTGCCGCCACTCGCCGACCTGATCGACGCGCGGAGCAAGGGGTCGGTCACCATGCTCGACCGCAACGGCAAGGTCTTTGCCTGGCGTGGCGAAACCTTCGGCGGCAAGGTGACGGCGCAAACCGTCTCACCCTACCTCAGGAACGCCATCGTCGCGACCGAGGACAAGCGCTTCTACGGCCATTTCGGCATCAGCCCGCGCGGCATCGCCTCGGCCATCAGCATCAACATGAGCGAGGGGCGCGGCCCGCTTGAAGGGAACGGCGGCTCGACCATCACCCAGCAGGTCGCGAAACTGATCTGCCTTGGTGTGCCTTTTGATCCCAAGCAGTGGAAGACCGAAAGCGATTACGAGGCCGACTGCCGCCAGTCGAGCATCGTCCGCAAGCTGAAGGAAGTGCCGTTCTCCTTCGCCATGGAGGCGAAATACGGCAAGGACAGCGTGCTGACGCTCTATCTCAACCGTGCCTATCTCGGCGCCGGCACACGCGGCTTCGAAGCCGCCGCGCAGCGCTATTTCGGCATTTCCGCCAATGAGGTGAACCCATCGCAGGCGGCGATGCTCGCCGGGCTTCTGAAAGCGCCGACCCGCTATGCGCCGACGGCTGACCTCAAGCGCGCGCAGGACCGGGCGGCGGTGGTGCTTGGCCTCATGTACGAACAGGGCTACCTGACCGACACGCAATACCAGGATGCGCTTGCCAATCCTGCGCGCCTCTCCGCCGCCGCCGAGGCCCGCGCTGGCGGCTATTTCGCCGACTGGGTGATGGATGCGGGACCGTCGTTCCTTACCCAGGACACGACCGAAGATGTGATCGTCGAGACGACGCTCGACCAGTCCATCCAGAAGAAGGCCGAAGAGGCGCTCGCCTGGGTCATTGAAAACAAGTTCAAGCCGGAATCGAAAGCGCAGGCGGCAATCGTCGTCATGTCGTCGGACGGCGCGGTCAGGGCCATGGTCGGCGGCCGCAAGACGCAAGTCGCTGGCGAATTCAACCGCGCGACGCAGGCGCAGCGGCAGGTCGGATCGACGTTCAAGCCCTTCGTCTATGCCGCCGCACTCGACCTTGGCTACACGCTCAATTCGGTGGTGGAAGACGCGCCGATCTGTCTGAACGTGAAGGGATCGGGCCAGTGGTGCCCGAAGAACTACACGCCCGACTTCCGCGGCTATGTCACCCTGACCGAGGCGCTGACCAATTCGCTCAACACCTCCACCGTCCGGGTGGCCGAGGCGGTGGGACTTGACGCGGTGCGCGAGGTGGCGAGCAACTTCGGCCTGCAATCCGATCTCGCCGCCGGTCCCGCCGTGGCGCTCGGCGCGTCAGAGGCAACGCTACTTGAGATGACGGGCGCCTATGCCGGCATCCTGAACGGCGGATCGTCCGTTCGTCCCTACGGGTTGGTCGAGCTTCGGATCCAGGGCGATGACGTCGCCCTCATGGGGCAGGAAGGCGGCTTGGGCGAAAGGGTGATCTCGGAAGAGGCGGCAAAGCAGCTGACCTACATGATGACCCAGGTCATCCAGAAAGGCACCGGCCGGCGCGCATTGCTCGACGGCAACGACGCGGCCGGCAAGACCGGCACCACCTCGGACTACCGCGATGCCTGGTTCATCGGCTTCACCGCCGACTACGTGACCGGCGTCTGGATGGGCAATGACGACAACAAGCCCCTGACCGGCGTCACCGGGGGCGGCCTGCCCGCCGACATCTGGAAGGAGGTCATGACCCGGATCGAGGAGGGGATGCCGAATACTCCCCTGCCGATGATCACGCCCGAAGAAATGCCGCCGCCGCAGTACCCCGGCCAGACCTATTCGACGAACGACCCGGTCTATGACAATACCGGCCAGCCGGTCTATCCCGAGACGCAGCCCGCCCCCGGTCAGGCGCAGCAGCAGCCCGCCGGGGTGCCGCGCAGGGAAACCGCGGAGGACGTGCTCATCGACGTCCTGGGACGGCTGTTTGGCGGGCGGAACTGAAACGGAAAAAGGGCCCGCCCCTCACAGGGCAGGCCCATTCCTATCCTGACGGCGGAATGTCTCAGCCGGCGCGCTGCAGGTCCTGCGCCAGCGCCGCGATGTCGCCGCCTCGCTTGTCGAGCATGGCGCCGATCTCGGTCCGCTCTGCCGACAGCATGTTCACGCCCTCGATGATGAGGTTGAAGAAGAGGTTGCGCCCGCTCTTGTCGGAGACGTGCCAGCGCACCTCGAACGGCGCTTCGCCCTTGAGATGGGCAACGGAGACCACCTCGTAGAAGCTTTTCAGCGGACGCGCGTCCTTAACCTCGATGCTGCCGCCGATGAATTCGCGGAACCGCTTGCCGTATTTGCGCGAGATATAGCCCTGGAACGCCTTCACATAGGCCGCCACAGCGCCCTTGTCGGCACCCCGGCCAGCGGGCCCGAGCGCGCTCAGCGCGATGAAGGTCACGTCGGCGTTGCGCGCGAAGATGCCTTCGAAGTCCTTGATCATCGCGGCTTCGGACTTGCCGGAGGCGATGACGCCGTTGATCTGGTCGACAAGCTTGCCGATCAGCGACTTCGCCTGATCAGTGGTCAGCGCGAAGGCGCCGGCGGGCAGCAGGACGAGGCTGGCAGCGGCGGCAGCCGTCGAAAGCAGTGTGCGTCGTGTCGGATTACGGAGCATAGAATTCCTCGTATGGGTCGATCACGTCTTCTTCTTCGATGCCGATCTGGTTGCGGCGGTACTGAAGATAGGACAGCCGCATCTGGGCGTAGCTGTCCGCGCTTTCATATAGGATCGATTCAATCATTTCGCTATAGACCTGCCGGTCACCCACCTGCCCGGCGATCTTGACAGCTTCGACAGCAACATAGTCCTTGCCGTCGAACACCAGGCCGAGCGGGTCGATGAATACATCTACAACGGCCCCGGCAAGATCACGCTCGGTTGTCGGCCCGGCCAGCGGCAGGACGATGAACGCCCCTTCCGGCACGCCCCAGACATGCAATGTCTCGCCAAAGTTGGCGTCCTCCGCATGAAGCCCGATGGCCCCGGCCGGATCGAAGAAACCGGCAAGGCCGAAGGTCGTGTTCAGCACGAAGCGGAAGGTATCCCGGGTCGCGCCTTCGCCGTTGAACTGCAGGATGTTGTTCAGGACCGCCGAAGGCATCGAAAGGTTGTAGGCAGCGTTGGAAAGGCCCTTGGCGACCGGGCGCGGCAGGTATCTGCGCGTCGGCACGTCGCCGCCGCCGAAGATCGCCTGATCGAGGGTCACGTTGACCTCGTGGACGGCGCGGTTCGGCTTTTCGTAGGGATCGTTGAACTCGGCCCCCGGCGCGGGCTTGCTGCACCCGGCCACGACACCCAGCGCTGCCACAGCGGCTGAGGAGGCGAGGAAGCGCACTGACACGGGCAATGGATTTTTCAACATTTCCTTCGTACTCTGGTAACAAGCCGGCGATGGTGACGCTGATGTCAGCGCCCGCATGAATTAGAAGGCCGGGGCGGCAGAGGCAAGTCACACTCCCCGGAAATCAGGTCCGGCGGCGGAAAAACGACCGGGAAGAGAGGCAGAGTGGCGGAAATGGAACTTGCCCGTGGCCGGGCGGAACTGCGGAAGGCGCGCGCCTCGCAGGCCGCGCTTTTCTGGGCGGTGGCCCTGTTTTCCGGCTTCGTGAACCTTCTGATGCTCACCGGCCCGATCTTCATGCTGCAGGTCTATGACCGCGTGCTCGGCAGCCGGTCCGAGGAAACGCTGCTCGCGCTCTTCATGCTGGTGATCTTCCTCTTCGCGATGATGGGTCTTCTCGACGCGGCGCGGGCACGGGTGATGGCGCGGCTGTCGGCTCGGTTCCAGACCGCGCTTGAGGCGCGGGTGTTCCGGGCTTCGATTGCGCGCGCGGCGCTGCTGCCCGGTGACACCCCGGCGGCGCTCGGCCTGCGCGATCTCGAATCGATCCGCCAGCTTCTGTCCTCGCCGGTGTTCCTGGCGCTCTTCGACCTGCCCTGGGCACCGCTCTTTCTGCTGGCCGTGTTCATCTTCCACCCCTGGCTTGGCTGGTTGGCCGTGGCGGGGGGCGCATTGTTGATCGCGGTGACATGGGCCAATCAGGTGATGACCCGGCGCGGTGTCCTCGCGTCGCAGATGGCGCTGCAGCGTGCCGACCGGCTGGCCGAACAGCTCCGCGACGAGGCCGACCTGATCCAGAGCCTCGGCATGCGCGGCGCGGGTTTCACGCGCTGGATGGGCGCCCGCGACACCGCGCTCCGCGAGGCGCTAGCGGCAGGCGATGCCACCGGCGGCTTCTCGACCTTCACCCGCACGTTCCGGCTCTTCCTGCAATCGGCGATGCTCGGGCTTGGCGCCTATCTCGTCCTTCAGGGCCAACTGACGCCGGGGGCGATGGTCGCCTCTTCGATCCTGATGGGGCGGGCGCTTTCGCCGGTGGAACAGTCGATCGGCGGCTGGGCGCTCGTGCAGCGGGCGCAGGATGCCTGGCAGCGGCTGTCACAGCTTCTGTCGGCGCAGCCCGAGGAGCCACCGCGCACCGCGCTCCCGCGTCCCAGCGCCATGCTTGAAGCGAACCAGCTGACCGTTGCCCCGCCCGGCCAGAACCAGGCGGCGCTGAGGATGGTGTCGTTCAAGCTCGAACCCGGCCAGGCGCTTGGCATCATCGGGCCATCAGGCGCCGGCAAGTCGACGCTCGCCCGCGCCATCACCGGCGCCTGGAAGCCGGCAAGCGGCTGGATCAGGCTCGATGGCGCGGCGCTCGACCAATACGACCCCGACGTTCTGGGCGACCATATCGGCTACCTGCCGCAGCGGGTGACGCTTTTCGACGGCACCATCGCCGAGAACATTGCCCGGCTGTCGCCCACGCCCGACGATGCCGCCGTCGTCCGCGCCGCGCAGAAGGCGGCGGCGCATCAGATGATCCTCGACCTGCCGCAGGGCTATGACACCCGCGTGACGCAATCCGGCGGCCGGCTGTCGGGCGGCCAGATCCAGCGCATCGGCCTTGCCCGGGCGCTTTACGGCGACCCTGTGCTTCTGGTCCTCGATGAGCCGAACTCCAACCTCGACAATGACGGGTCACTGGCGCTCAACACCGCGATCCGCACGATGAAGCAGGAAGGCAAGGGCGTGATCATCATGGCGCACCGTCCCGCCGCGATCCAGGAATGCGACCTTCTGCTGATGCTCGACAACGGCGTCCGCCGCGCCTTCGGTCCGCGCGACGAGGTCTTGAAGGCGCTGGTCAGGAACGCGCCCGAGATCGCCCGCGCCACCGGACCAGGGGGCGTGGCATGAGCACGAAGGCCCCCACTCCCACCGGACCCTCGGCCCGCGGGCCGGTGATCTTCGGTTTTGTCACCCTCGCCCTTCTCGTCGGCGGCTTCGGCCTCTGGTCCACGATGACCGAAATTGCGGGCGCAGTTGTAGCGCCCGGGAGGGTCGAGGTGGAGCAGAACCGGCAGATCGTCCAGCACCCCGATGGCGGCGTCGTCGAGGCGATCTTCGTGAAGGACGGCGATGCCGTGAAGGCGGGTGATCCACTGGTCCAGCTGGACGGCACGCTCCTGAAATCCGAACATGCCATCGTCGAGGGACAATTCTTCGAAATCCTCGCCCGGCGCGGCCGGCTTGAGGCGGAACGAGACGGGCGGGATACGATCAGCTTTTCCGACGAGCTGGTCGCCGCCGTCAAAACCCGGCCCGACATCGCAGAGCTGATGACCGGGCAGCAGGGGCTGTTCGTGGCGCGGCTGGAAACCACGGCGAACGAGCTGGAACAGCTTGCCAAGCGGCGCTCGCAGATCCTGAACCAGATCGACGGCATCGCCGCCCAGCGCCGCTCGGCGTCGGACCAGATGGCGCTGATCAGCAAGGAGCTGACCGACCTTCAGGGGCTGCTCGAGCGGGGATTGACGCCAGCCGCCCGCGTTCTTGCGCTGGAGCGCGAGAAGGCGCGGCTCGAAGGATCGGCCGGTGAGCTGGATGCCGCGCGGGCGGAAGCGGAAGGCAAGGTCACGGAAATCGACATCGAAATACTCAAGCAGGGCAGCACCCGGCGCGAGGATGCCAATACCCAGCTTCGCGACCTTGGCTACCGCGAGCTGGAACTGGCCGAACGCCGCCGCAGCCTTGGCGAACAGATCGACCGGCTCGACATCCGCGCGCCGGTCGCGGGCATCGTCCACGCGCTTCAAGTGACGACACCGCGTTCGGTGGTCCGCGCCGCCGAGCCGGTGCTTTACATCATCCCGCAGGACCGCCCGCTGGTGATCGCGGCGCAGGTGACGCCGATCCATATCGACGAGATCGTGGTGGGCCAGCCGGTCACGCTGCGCTTTGCCGCCTTCGACAGCCGCACCACGCCCGAACTGACTGGCCGGGTGCGCCAGATTTCCGCCGATGCCCTCACGGACGAGGCCAACAACCAGTCCTTCTACCGGGCCGAGATCGTGCTTGAACCCGGTGAGATGGCGAAGCTCGGCGGGCGGCCCGCCATTCCGGGGATGCCGGTCGAGGTCTTCATCCGCACCGGCGACCGCACCCCGCTTGCCTATCTGATGAAGCCTCTGGCGGAGTATTTCAACCGCGCCTTCCGCGAGAGCTGACGGCACTTTTGCGTCTTTTCTCTCCCGGCTGCCGGGGTTAGCCTCCCGCCGTCACGGGATATGGGAGACTGACATGGCCGGAAAGATCGACGCACGCCTGACGGAACTGGGGCTGACCCTGCCCGACGCGCCCGCCCCGGCAGCGAATTACGTGCCCTTTGTTCGCTCCGGCAACCTCGTCTTCGTCTCGGGCCAGATCAGCCAGGGGCCGCACGGGCTTATCAAGGGCCGGCTTGGCGACAGCATGGATGTGCAGGAAGGCGCCGAGGCGGCGCGGCGCTGCGGCCTCAGCCTGATCGCGCAGGCGAAGGCGGCGCTGGGCGGCGATCTTGACCGGGTGGTGCGGGTGGTGAAGCTGTCGGGCTTCGTGAATTCCACCGGGGATTTCACCGACCAGCCCAAGATCATCAACGGCTGTTCCGACCTCATGGTCGCGGTCTTCGGCGATGCCGGCCGCCATGCCCGCGCCGCCGTCTCGGCCCCGGCGCTGCCGCTTGGCGTCGCGGTTGAGATCGAAGCGATCTTCGAAGTGGCCTGAGCATGGCGGGCCCCGTGTCCCTGCCGGAAGCCTTCCTCGGCGCGCCCATCGCGCATCGCGGCTACCACGACCGCGCGGCGGGCAGGGTGGAGAATTCGCTCTCGGCCTTCCGTGCGGCGATCGAGGCCGGTTACGGCATCGAATGCGACATCCAGCCCGCCTCGGACGGGACGCCGATGGTCTTTCACGACTATGACCTTCGGCGGCTGACCGGCCAGCCGGGTCGCATTGCTGCCCGGATGCCCGAGGCCTTGCAGGGCCTGACGCTTCTGGGCGGCGCGGACGCTATCCCGACGCTGGCCGAGGTGCTGGCGCTGGTCGCGGGCCGCGTGCCCCTGCTGATCGAGATCAAGGATCAGGACGGCGCGATGGGGCAGTCGGTCGGCGCACTGGAGCGGCGGGTGGCCGAGGTGCTGAAAGGCTACGCCGGGCCGGTCGCGCTCATGTCCTTCAATCCCTTCTCGGTCGCCGCTTTGGCCGATGCGGCGCCCGACCTTCCGCGCGGGCTGACCACCTCGGCCTACAAGCCCGAGGACTGGCCACTGATCCCCGCCCCCGTCCGCGACCGGCTGCGCGCCATCCCGGATTACGACGCGACCGGTGCCAGCTTCATCTCGCACGAGGCTGCCGATCTTGACCGCCCCCGGGTGGCCGACCTCAAGGCGGCGGGGGCGGCGATCCTGACCTGGACGATCCGTTCGCCCGAGGCCGATGCCGCCGCGCGAAGGATTGCCGCGAACGTGACCTTCGAGGGCTATCACGCCGCTTGACCCGGCGGCGGCCACCGCCATCTTGTGCGCAAGGCAGGACAGGCTTTGGACACGACCGAACTCACCATCTCCGCGCTGGACAGCCTGTCGGCCATTGCCGCCACCGGGTGGGATGCCTGCGCCTGCCCGGAGGCGGTGGAGGGCCACCCCGTCGACCCCTTCACCACGCACCGCTTTCTGTCGGCTCTCGAAACCTCCGGCTCGGTCGGGCCGCGCACGGGGTGGGAGCCACATCACCTCGTCCTCAGGTCGGCGGGCGAGGCCGTCGCGGTGATGCCGCTTTATGCCAAGTCGCACAGCCAGGGCGAATATGTCTTCGACCACGCCTGGGCCGATGCCCTGGAACGCGCGGGCGGTCGCTATTACCCGAAACTCCAGTCGGCGGTGCCCTTCACGCCCGTCACCGGGCGACGTTTCCTGACGAAGCCCGGTTGGGAGACCGCCGGCCGCGCGGCGCTGACCGAAGCCATGGTCGGCATCGCCGCCGACAACCGGCTGTCATCGGCCCATGTCACCTTCTGCACCGAAGATGAGGCCGCGGCGGGCGAGGCGATGGGCCTTCTCCGCCGTACGACGCACCAGTATCACTGGGAAAACCGCGGCTATGCCGGGTTCGATGCCTTCCTCGCCGACCTCGCTTCGCGGAAACGCAAGGCGATCCGAAAGGAACGGGCGGAGGCGCAGGCTTTCGGCGGCACCATCCGGCGTCTGACCGGCGATGACATCCGGCCCGAACATTGGGATGCCTTCTGGAACTTCTATCAGGACACCGGCAGCCGCAAATGGGGCCAGCCCTACCTGACCCGCGCCTTCTTCGACCGGGTACATGAGACGATGCGCGACGATGTGCTGCTGGTTCTGGCCGAACGCGGCGGCCGCCCGGTCGCCGGTGCGCTGAACTTCATCGGCCGCGACACGCTTTTCGGCCGCTACTGGGGCGCCATCGAGGATCACCCCTACCTCCATTTCGAATGCTGCTACTATCAGGCCATCGATCATGCCATCGAGACGGGCCTTTCCCGCGTTGAGGCCGGCGCGCAGGGCGACCACAAGCTCGCCCGCGGCTACCTGCCGGTGGCCACGCATTCCCTGCACTGGATCGCCGAGCCGCGGTTCCGCGAGGCCGTCGCGCGCTATCTGGCCGAGGAGCGCCACGCGGTGGGCGAGGATATCGGCGCGCTTGCCGACATCGGCCCGTTCCGAAAGGACCGCCCCGGCGCTTGAAACCCGCGCGGAAGGCGGCGACACTGACCCCCGAAACAGGAGGCATGGGATGACCGACACGCTGATCCTCTATTCCAACCCCATGTCGCGCGGACGCATCGCCCGCTGGATGCTTGAGGAAGTGGGCCAGCCCTATCAGGTGCGCTATCTCGACTACGGTGCGCCGATGAAAGCGCCGGAATACCGCCGCATCAACCCGATGGGCAAGGTGCCGGCGCTCGTTCATGGCGACCGTGTCGTCACCGAATATGCCGCGATCTGCGCCTACCTCGCCGATGCCTTCCCCGAGGCCGGCCTCGCGCCCAAGGAACGCTCCTCCTACTACCGCTGGCTCTTCTTCGGCGCCGGCCCCTTCGAGGCGGCGGTGATCGCCAAGGCCCTTGGCGTCGAGGTGCCCGAAGACAAGCGCGCCATGGTCGGCTTCGGCACCATCGCCACCACGCTCGACGCGCTGGAAACCCAGCTTGAACGCACACCCTACCTTGCAGGCGAGGCGTTCTCAGCCGCCGATGTCGCCACCGGATCGCAGATCGGCTGGGGCCTCAGGTTCCGCACCATCGAACCGCGCCCGGCGCTTCAGACCTATTGGGACCGCATCAGCGCCCGCCCCGCGCTCCAGCGCGCCAATGACGCCGACAATGCGGCCATGCCGAAGAAGGAGGAGTAGATGGCCGAACGCCTGAGCGAAGCCGACCGGAACGCCGCCCTGCCTGCCCTTGGCGAGAGCGGCTGGAACGCGGTCGAGGGCCGCGACGCGATCCGCAAGATCTGGAAATTCCGCAGCTTTTCCGAAGCCTGGGGCTTCATGGCGCGGGTAGCACTGCAAGCCGAAAAGCTGAACCACCACCCGGAATGGCGTAACGTCTACAACGTCGTCGACGTGACGCTGACCACGCATGACTGCGACGGGCTCAGCGATCTTGACGTGAAACTCGCCAAACGGATGGATGCGTTTTCGCAGGGCGCGGAGGTTGAACGCGACCACGGCGCCCCGGTCGCCTGTCTTTGCCAGATCCACGCCCGGAAGGGCGGCTGAGCGGCACGAGGCGGCATCATGGACCTGATGGACTGGCACCGCTGGGTGACCGAACAGCGCGTGGATGAGGCGGTGACCTTCGCGCTGAACCTCGTCATCGCCGTTGTCATCATGCTGGTCGCGCTGGTCGTGTCCGGCTGGCTCAGGAAACGCATCGTCGATGTGGCGGCGGACCATCCCCGCGCCGATCCGACGCTTTTCGGCTTTCTCGGCAGCCTGTCGAAATATGCCGTCCTCGGGCTTGCCGCCGTGGTCGTCCTCAACCGCTTCGGCATCCAGACGGCCTCGCTTGTCGCGCTGATCGGCGCGGCGGGCCTTGCCATCGGGCTTGCCCTGCAGGGGACGCTGTCAAACCTTGCGGCGGGCGTGATGCTGGTGATCTTCCGGCCGATCCGGGCCGGGGACTATGTCGATGCCGCTGGCGCCTCGGGCACAGTCAGGATCATCTCGCTGTTCTTCACCGAACTGACCTCGGCCGACAACCTGCAGGTCATCGTGCCGAACGGGCAGATATGGGCGTCAACCATCGTCAACTATTCGATGAACCAGACCCGCCGCCTCGGCCTTTCCTTCAGCGTTCCCTATGGCAGCGACCTGAAGGCGGTCGATGCGATCTTGGCCAAGGTGATTGCCGCCGAGCCGCGCATCCATCCGAAACCTGTCCCGGTCGTGAAGCTTTCTGCTCTCGCCGGCGACACGGTCAGCTTTGCCGTCCGCGCCTGGGTGGCGCGGACGGACTGGTGGCCGGTGTCCTGCGACCTCATCCGCGCCGCGAAAGAGGCGTTCGACACCGCCGGCATCACCTCCGCAAGCTCCGCCATCCCCAAGGTTCCACCCGGGGATGACGGCACCGCGACCGGCTGAGACGGTCAGATCTGGCCGAGCAGCGTCTCGCCCGCCGAAATCTCGCAACCGCCGCGGGCGACCTCGAGATTGAACACCTTCACCACGCCATCCTCGGCATAAAGCGAATAGCGCTTGGAGCGGTTGACGAAGCCCACCGCGGGGGCGCTGAACTCCATGCCGATGGCGGCGGTAAAGGCGCTTTCCGCATCGGCCAGCGTGACGATCCCCGCATCTGCGGCGCCCGTCGCATCGGTCCAGGCCTTGACCACGAAGGGGTCGTTCACGGTCAAGCAGATGACCTCATCCACACCCTTTTCATCGAATTTCGGCTTGGTGCGTATGAAGCTTGGCACATGCGCGGTCGTGCAGGTGCCGGTAAAGGCCCCCGGCAGGCCGAAGATCACGACCTTGCGGCCTTTCAGCTTCTCACCAAGTTCGACCGCCTCCGGCCCGTTTGCGCCTATCGTGAGCAGTGTCGCCTCCGGCAGCCTGTCTCCAACGGAAATCACCATGAAATCACCTTCTCGCGTTGCGTTCCTTCCCGCCAAGGATATAGCTTCCCCAGCGGCCGCGACCAGAGGGAGGCGTGACATGACGGCGATTGTCATCATCGGAGCCGGGCAGGCAGGCGCCGCCTTGGCCGCGAAGCTGCGCAGCCTCGGCCATGACGGCCCGATTACCATGATCGGCGAGGAGCCCGCCCCGCCCTACCAACGCCCGCCCCTCTCAAAGGCCTATCTCTTGGGCGAGATGGAGCTTGAGCGGCTTTACCTTCGCGCGCATTCGTTCTGGGACGACCAGAACATCACGCTGAAGCTTGGCGCGCCTGTCACCGCCATCGACCGCACGGCGAAGACGGTCCGGGTGGACGGCGAAAGCATCCCCTACGATCACCTCGCCCTGACCACCGGCTCGCAGCCGCGCCGCTTGCCCGCAGCCATTGGCGGCGCGCTCGCCGGCGTCTACACCGTCCGCAGCCTCGCCGACGTTGATGCGATGGCGCCGGAGTTCCGCGCCGGGCGCAACCTCCTCGTCATCGGCGGCGGCTATATCGGGCTCGAGGCGGCGGCGGTGGGGGCGAAACTCGGCCTCAACGTCACCGTCGTCGAAATGGCGCCGCGCATCCTGCAACGCGTCGCCTCGCCCGAGACGTCGGATTACTTCCGTCAGGCACATGCCGCGCATGGCGTGAAGATCCTTGAAAACACCGGCCTCGACCGGCTTCTGGGCGAAGGCCATGTCACTGCCGCGAAGCTTTCCGACGGGACCGAGATTGCCGTCGATTTCGCCATCGTCGGCGTCGGCATCACCCCCGCCACGCTTCTGGCCGAAGAGGCGGGGCTTGAGATCGAGAACGGCATCAGGACCGACCAGTTCGGCCGCACCTCCGACCCGCATGTCTGGGCGGCAGGCGATTGCGCCTCCTTCCCGCATCACGGCGGCCGCATCCGGCTGGAGAGCGTCGGCAACGCCATCGACCAGGCCGAGATCGTCGCCGAGAACATCCTTGGCCGGGGGCAGGCCTATGAGGCCAAACCCTGGTTCTGGTCCGACCAGTATGAGGTCAAGCTGCAGATCGCCGGCCTCAACACCGGCTATGACCGCATCGTGACGCGGGCGGCGGAGGAGGGTGCCGTCAGCTACTGGTATTACAAGGGCGACACGCTTCTTGCCGTCGACGCCATGAATGACGCGCGGTCCTACATGATCGGCAAGCGCCTGATCGAGATGGGCCGCAGCCCCGATCCGGCGGCGATCGCGGACCCGGCGACCAACATGAAGGCACTTCTGAAGTAATGCGGATCATCGGCGGCGAAAGGCGCGGGCTGAAGCTCGCCGATATCGGCGCCGGCGACCCTGCCGCGCATCTCCGGCCCACCTCGGACCGTGTGCGCGAGGCGATCTTCAACCTCGTGATGAACGGGCCCTACGGCAATCCGGTGGCGGGGGCCCGTGTGCTCGACCTTTTCGCTGGCACCGGCGCGCTCGGGCTTGAGGCGCTGTCGCGCGGCGCGGTACATGTGGCCTTCGTCGATGACGGCACAGCCTCCCGCGCGCTCCTCCGGCGCAACATCGAGCTGATGCGCGCCATGGGGGCAACCGATGTCTGGCGCCGGGATGCGACGAACATGGGGCCGAACCGGGGGCCGGGATACGACCTCGCTTTCCTCGACCCGCCCTATGGCAAGGGCCTTGGCGAAAGGGCGCTGGCCTCGCTCGCGACAGGCGGCTGGCTCACCCCCGACGCAATGGTCGTCTGGGAGGAGGGCAGCGCCCTCCCCGCCCCGCCCGGCTTTGCCCTTCTCGACCAGCGCCGCTACGGCGATACCTTCGTCACCCTGCTGCGCCCGGCGTCCTGAGCTTCTTCGTTGCGAAAATACCCCGGGGGTGTGGGGGCAGCGCCCCCACCCGGATCGGATCGCCGAAGGCGATCCGATCACCGCGTCGGATGGAACCGCCCAGCCGGTGACAGGGTGAAGATCTCGCAGCCGTCGGCGGTGACACCCACCGAATGCTCGAACTGCGCCGACAGCGATTTGTCGCGTGTCACCGCGGTCCAGTCGTCGGCCAGCACCTTGGTTTCCGGCCGGCCAAGGTTCACCATCGGCTCGATGGTGAAGAACATGCCTTCCTCAAGCACCGCCCCCGACCGCGCCCGCCCGTAGTGCAAGACGTTCGGCGGCGCGTGGAAGACGCGCCCCAGCCCGTGGCCGCAGAAATCGCGCACCACGCTCATCCTTTGCGCCTCGACATAGGACTGGATTGCATGGCCGATGTCGCCGAAGGTATTGCCGGGCTTGACCGCCTCGATCCCCAGCATCAGCGCGTCATGCGTCACCTGCACCAGCCGCTCGGCCTTGCGGTTCATCGCCCCGGCCACATACATCCGGCTCGAATCGCCATACCAGCCATCGACGATGACGGTGACGTCGATGTTGAGGATATCGCCGTCCTTCAAGAGCTTCGGCCCTGGAATCCCGTGGCAGACGACATGGTTCACCGAAATGCAGGAAGCGTGCTGATAGCCGCGATAGCCGATGGTGGCGGATTTCGCCCCGGCGGCATTGACCTTTTCCTCGATGAACGCGTCGATGGAGCCGGTCGAGACGCCCGGTTCGACCAGTACCGCCACAGCGTCCAGAATCTCTGCGGCGAGCCGCCCGGCGACGCGCATCCCTTCGAAATCCGAAGCCTCGTAAATCCTGATGCCGTCCTTCGTCAGACGGCCGCGCGGGTCATCCACCGGATGCTCCTTTCCTGTGTCACAGGACTAGATAGTCAAGCGCGCAGGCTTTGGCCAGACCGCGAGGTCTTTTCGCCGCGCCCCGGCTTGCCTATAGCTTGAGGCCGGAGGCCCGCAATGTCCAATCCCACGGCTGCAATCCTTGTCATCGGCGACGAGATTCTCTCTGGCCGCACCCGCGACGCCAATGCGCATCACCTCGCGGGGGAGCTTGCGGCCAAGGGGATCGACCTGAAGGAAGTGCGAGTCGTGTCCGACGACACCGCCGCCATCGTCGCGGCGGTGAATGCGCTC
Source organism: Pseudomonadota bacterium (assembly GCA_020161655.1). Lineage (GTDB taxonomy): Bacteria > Pseudomonadota > Alphaproteobacteria > Rhodobacterales > Rhodobacteraceae > Albidovulum. The sequence continues at coordinate 104,632 of JAIUPC010000017.1, read as the reverse complement.
CGCGAGCGTTACGACCACCTCTTCACCTCGGGCGGCATCGGCCCGACGCATGACGACATCACCGCCGATGCAGTGGCCGTTGCCTTCGGCCTGCCGCTCGGCGTGCGCGAGGATGCGCGCGACATCCTCGCCCGCCACTACGCAAGGATGGGGACCGATCTGAACGAGGCGCGGCTGAGGATGGCGCGTATCCCCGAAGGTGCGGTGCTGATCGACAACCCGATTTCCGCGGCGCCCGGCTTTTCGATGGCCAATGTCCATGTCATGGCCGGCGTTCCGAACATCTTCCAAGCCATGGTCGCCTCTCTCCTGCCGAGGCTCACGGGCGGCGAGCCGCTCCTGTCGCAGACGCTTCGGATCGAGCGCGGCGAGGGCGCCATAGCGAAACCCCTCGCCGATCTGGCACAGGAATTCGGCGATCTCAGCTTCGGCTCCTATCCCTTCGTCCAGAACGGCGCCTACGGCACCAACATTGTCGTACGCGGCACCGATGCCACCCGGATCGACGCCGCCATGGCGCGGCTCGCCGTGATCGCGGCGCAATGACCGGCGTGCTCGATCTTCTCGACGCGACCTGGCCCGCCGCCACCTATGGCCATGCTGGCGGCTTCACCATCCGTGACGGAAAGGGCGGCGGCAGCCGCGTCTCGGCCGCGACGGCGGATGGTGACAACTTTGACGAAGCCGGGATCGACGCGGCGGTGGCGGCGGAGCGGGCGCTTGGCCAAAGCCCCCTTTTCATGATCCGGGGTGGCGACGAGTGCCTCGACCGGATACTCGCCCAGCGCGGGTATGGCATCCTGACCCCGGTCAACCTCTACGCCGGCGAGGTTGCCAGGATGGCCGATCCTGCGCCCGATCCGATGACCGCCTTCACGCTCTGGCCGCCCTTCGAGATCATGCGCGACGTCTGGGCCGAGGGCGACATCGGCCCGGCGCGGCTGGCGATCATGGACCGGGTGAAGGGTGCGAAGACCGCGATCATGGGGCGAAGCCGCGACCGGGTTTCCGGCGTCGCTTTCGTCGCCATGCACGGCAATCAGGCGATGCTCCACGCCCTTCACGTCGCCCCTGCCTCGCGTCGGCAAGGTTCCGCCGTCAACATCATGCGAAAAGCCGCTGAGTGGGCGCAAGATCATGGCGCGACAGAACTTTTTCTGGCCGTGACGGTGCAGAACGACCCTGCCAACGCTCTCTACGCTTCCCTCGGGATGCGGATTGTGGGACAGTACCATTATCGATCTGAATAACCCCGAGGCAAGGGGAGCAGTGAAAGACGACGTGCACCAACCGACGGCGCTTGACCTTCCGATGGTCAGCCCGCTTCCGGAGGCCACCCGGAAGTATTTCGAGATATGCACCGAAAAGCTGGGTCTGGTGCCGAATGTCCTGAAGGCTTACGCCTTCGACATCGACAAGCTGAATGCCTTCACCGCGATCTACAACAACCTGATGCTCGCTGACAGCGGGCTCACCAAACTTGAACGCGAGATGATCGCGGTCTGCGTCTCATCCCTCAACCGCTGCTGGTATTGCCAGGTTGCCCATGGCGCGGCGGTGCGGGAGCTTTCCGGCGATCCGGTCCTCGGCGAAGCCCTGGTGATGAACTGGCGGGTGGCGAACCTGACGCCGAAACAGCGCGCGATGCTGGAATTTGCCGAAAAGCTGACCCTCGCCTCGTCGAAGGTCGAGGAAGCCGACCGGCAAGCCCTGCGCGATGCCGGCTTCAGCGACCGCGACGTCTGGGACATCGCCTCCGTCACCGGCTTTTTCAACATGACGAACCGCGTGGCTTCGGCCACGGGCATGGAGCCGAACCCCGAGTATCACGGGGCGCAGCGATGATCCGCGGTGCCGCCCTCATGCTCCTCCTCGCCGCGCCCGCGCTCGCCGCACCGACCCTGTCGCTGCCGCCCTCCGCGTCCCGGACCGCCGAGGACGAAAAGGCGCGCGGCAGTTACGAATTGCCGGTCGGCCCCTGGGCTGACGGCGCGATCGAGGCGCTGCCCATACAGGGCGAGGTAACGCGCACTGCCTGGCGGATCACCGACAACCGCGACCCGACGCTCGCCATTCTCGACGGCCTCCGCGACCAGCTGAAGGCCGAGGGCTTCGAGGTCATCTTCGAATGCGATACCGATGCCTGCGGCGGCTTCGACTTCCGCTTTGCCACCGATGTGCTGCCGGAGCCGCAGATGCATGTCGATCTGGGGGACTTCCGCGTTCTCTCCGCCCGGCGCGGCACCGATGGCAGCGCCGATTACGTCTGCCTCATCGTCAGCCGGACCAGCGACAGCGCCTATGTCCAGATGACCCGCGTGGGCGAGGCGCTGAACACGCCCTTGCCGATCGCCGCCGCCAAGTATGAGCCCGAGGTGGCGGCGCCGACCGAAGGCGCGCTTGCCGACCAACTGGTCGCGGTGGGCAAGGTCGTTCTCGGCGATCTCGATTTTGCAAGCGGCACCACAGACCTCGGGCCCGGCCCCTTCGCCTCGCTTACCGATCTTGCGGCCTGGCTCAAGGCCAACCCGGACAAGACAATCGCCCTTGTCGGCCATTCGGACGCGACCGGGGCGCTTGCTGCCAATGTCGCCCTGTCGCGGGCGCGGGCGCAGTCGGTGCTTGACCGGCTTGCCAAGGATTACGGCATTCCGCGAAGCCAGATGGCGGCCGATGGCGTCGGTTTCCTCAGCCCGCTCGCCTCGAACCTGACCGAGGACGGGCGCACCAGAAACAGAAGGGTCGAGGCGCTTGTCACCTCGACCCAGTAGACGGAGAACCTTGGGGCTGAACCGTTACTTGATTGCGGAAATCACCACTTGTCCGGGCCGCGCTCGGCGAAAGCTTCGGCGAGGAAGTCGATGAAGGCGCGCACTTTCGGCTGGGTGAAGCGGCCCGGCGGGTAGACCGCGTAGATGCCCAGCGTCTCGACCGGCAGATCGGGAATGGCGTCGACCACCTGCCCCTGCTTCAGCGCCTCCGAGTAAAGGAAAGACGGCAGGTAGGCGATGCCGAGACCGGAAATCGCGGCATTGAGAAGCGACTGGCCGTCGTTCACGGTCAGCCAGCCGGCGGTGCGGACCTGGCGCTTTTCGCCCGAGGGTGCGGTGATCTTCCAGACGTTGCCGGAGGCCTGATTGGAGTAATGCAGCAGCTTGTGCTCGTTCAGGTCGTCGATCTTGCCGGGCTGGCCGTATCTGCTGAAGTAGGAGGGCGAACCCACCATCCGCTTGGCGGTTTCCGTCAGCTTGCGGGCGCGGAGCGTGGAGTCTTCCAGTTCCCCCACCCGGATCGCCATGTCGAACCCTTCGGAGATGAGTTCGACGTAGCGGTTGTTCAGCACCATGTTCACGGTGATGTCGGGATACTCCAGGAGGAAATCCCCGAGGATCGGGGACAGGAGGTTCACGCCGAAATCCGTCGCCACCGAGATGCGCAGAAGCCCCGAAGGCGCCGATTGCATCGAGGTGACAAGCGCATCGGCCTCACCCGCGTCGTTCAGCACCCGGCGCGCCCGGTCGTAATAGGCCAGCCCGATTTCGGTCGGCGACACCCGGCGCGTGGTGCGATTCAGAAGCCGCGCACCGAGGCGGGCCTCCAGAGATGATACGTGTTTCGAGACAGCGGATTTCGAAATCCCCATCTTCTTTGCGGCATCCGTAAACCCCCCCTGGTCTACGACGGTGGCAAAAGCCTCCATTTCCGTCAGTCGGTCCATTGTGCACCCGTCAAAAACATTGCCCGCCGGCTACCGGTATCACGTCCAATTCAGGCAATATTGCGGAGCATGGCGGACAACACTTGGGTATTGTCGGGAACCAAAGTGGCGTCCAGTCCGGGGATAGGCCCGGAAAACACAACAAACACTGGGCCTAGAGCTTTGCTGCGAGCCTCGTCCCCTGGTTGATTGCGCGCTTCGCATCCAGCTCCGCGGCAAGGTCGGCGCCGCCGATGACATGGACGCTGCGGCCAAGTGCTGTGAGGGAATCGGCCAGGCTGCGCTCGCTCACCTGCCCGGCGCAGAGAATCACCGTATCCGCCGGAATAAGCTGCGGATTTTCCCGCGACTCGCCGTGGCTGACGGTCAGGCCATCGGCGTCGATGCGTTCGTAATTCACGCCCCCTACCATCTTCACACCCTTGGCGGCCAGCGTGGCGCGGTGGATCCAGCCCGTTGTCTTGCCAAGGTGGCGCCCCGGCTTTTCATTCTTGCGCTGCAGAAGCGTCACGGCCCGCGCCGAAGCCTCCGGCACCGGATTGGCCAGGCCGCCGCGCTTTAAGGACGGATCGGCCACGCCCCATTCGGCCAGCCATTCCTTCGGATGAAGCGTCGGGCTTTCGCCAGACTGGCTGACGAATTCGGCGACGTCAAAGCCGATGCCGCCCGCGCCGACGATGGCCACGCGCTTGCCGACCGGTGCGCCGGTCAGCGCCTCGACATAGGACAGGACATTGGCCCCATCCTCGCCCGCGATGCCGGGATCGCGCGGGCGGACGCCGGTGGCGATAATGATCTCGTCGAAGGGGGCGAGGTTTTCCGGTGTGGCGACGGTGTTCAGCCGCAGGTCGACATTGCTCACCTCAAGCATGGTGCCGAACCAGCGGACGAAGCCCCAGAACTCCTCCTTGCCGGGAACCTGCTTGGCGTAGTTGAGCTGGCCGCCGATTTCCTTCCCGGCCTCGAAGAGCGTCACCTTGTGGCCGCGCCCGTCGAGCGCGAGCGCGGTCGACAGGCCCGCCGGCCCCGCGCCGACAACGGCGACCTTCTTCGGGCTGTCGGTTGGCCCCAGCACCAGTTCGGTTTCAAAACAGGCCTTCGGGTTGACGAGGCAGGTGGAAATCTTGCCCGCGAAAGTGTGGTCAAGGCAGGCCTGATTGCAGGCGATGCAGGGCGCGATCTGGTCGGCCCTGCCCTCGGCGGCCTTCCGAACGAAATCGGGATCGGCGAGGAAGGGCCGCGCCATCGACACCATGTCGGCGCAGCCTTCGGCCAGAACGGCCTCCGCCACTTCGGGCGTGTTGATCCGGTTCGAGGTGATGAGCGGGATCGACACCTCGCCCATCAGTTTCTTCGTGACCCAGGTGAAGGCCCGGCGCGGCACGCTGGTGGCAATCGTCGGAATCCGCGCCTCATGCCAGCCGATGCCGGTGTTGAGGATCGAGGCGCCGGCCTTCTCGATGGCCTTTGCCAATGTCACGACCTCATCCCATGTCTGGCCGTCTGGCACGAGGTCGAGAAGCGAGATGCGGTAGATGAGGATGAAATCCTCGCCGACCGAAGCGCGGACCCGGCGGACGGTTTCCACCGCCAGCCGCATCCGGTTCTCAAGGCTGCCGCCCCAGCGGTCGCTGCGCTTGTTGGTATGGGCGACGAGGAACTGGTTGATGAAGTAACCTTCCGACCCCATCACCTCGACGCCGTCATAGCCGGCCTCCCGCGCCCGGGCGGCGGAGGTGGCGATGTCGGCGATCTGCTTTTCGATCCCCGCCTCGTCCAGTTCGCGCGGTGGGAAGGGAGAGATCGGCGAGCGGATCGGCGAAGGGCCGACGCAGTCCTTGTTGTAGGCATAGCGCCCGGCATGGAGGATCTGCATGGCGATCCGCCCGCCGCCGTCATGCACGCGGTCGGTGACGATGCGGTGATGGGCGATGTCCTCGGGCGAATAAAGGCCGGATGCGCCCTGAAACACACCGCCTTCCGGGTTCGGCGCCATGCCGCCCGTCACCATCAGGCCGACGCCGCCCCGCGCCCGCGTCGCGTAGAATTCCGCGATGCGGTTCCAGTCGCCGGTTTCTTCCAGATTGGTGTGCATGGAGCCCATGAGAACGCGGTTCGGCAGCGTCACATGGCCAAGGTCCAAGGGCTTCAGAAGATGCGGATAATGGGTCAATCGGGCCTCCCTCGTTCGCCGTGATGCTGGCATGGGCCGGGGCCGCAGTCACGCGCTACGCCGCGTCACGGCGCGTCACGGATGTGGGAGGGCAGGCTACTTCCCGGACCCGGTGCAATGCCGGCGCAATGCCGTCTTGAGAATGTCGAGCTCGGCGCGCAAAAGATCGACCTCGGCGCGAAGGTCCGCGTCCAGCGCCGCGCCGATCAGCACCGAAAAATGCGCCAGCGTCTCACCGCTTGCGACGTCGCGGAGGAGGAAGGTCTGGATGCCGTCGGTCAGCCGTTCTGCCGGGATCGTCGCGAAAAGCCGCCAGACACCGGGCGTTTCGCCGGGCTGTACCTCGACCGGGCCGACCCGCGCATCGCCAAGCCAAAGTTCGGCGGTCGGCGGCGTGGCGCCGGGCCGGTAAAGCGCACCTTCCCAGCGACCGGCGCGGATGCGCGCAGCTACGACCTTGGAGGCATCCTCAGGCATCTTTGCAGCCTGCCGGGTCATAGCTCGGCCCTCGGGCAGCGGCTGAGCACGACATCGCGCAGGAGAAGCTGGTTCATCTCCGGCCTGCCGAAGATGAGGTCGATCCAGGCGCGCTCCACCCGTCTCTGGTTGAGGCCACTATGGGCCAGGTCGAATTCGGTCCCGATCCGGCGCACGCCCGGCGGGAGCTCCCGCACGATCTGTTCGGTATTCGGCCCGTGCCGGAGGTTGAGCCGGGCGAATATCTCGACCGGCTTTTCGGCTTCGATCAGGGTGTCGAGCCGCAGCACGTGGCCGGGTCCAAGGCCCTCGACCGCGGCCGGCGGCAGTTCGATCACCAAGGACATGTAGGTGCCATCAAAGCCAAAGACATCGCATTGCATCGCCCAGGGCGCGGCATCATCCTCCTGACGATTGCGTACCTGGCGCAGGGCGATCTCGCTCGTGCCGCAGTCGTGGTAGAGAAGGACGTCACCGCCAACCGCCGCGCCGCTTTGGACCGGGGCCTGACCGGCGGGGCTGATGCGCTGGCGCCAGCCTTCCGGTCGCCAGGCCCAGTCTGCAAGCTCCGGTCGCGGCAGCGCCGCCTGCACACCCGCAATCCGGGTGTCGGCGGCATGTAAAAGCCGGTCAACCTCGCGCCGCGCCTGCGCGGCCTGCCCGCGCGCCCGCTTCAGGTCCATCAGGTCCGCCGTCGCCGCGCCATCGGCAAGCCGGCGCCAGTGGCGCAGCGAACGGCGCGCGGCGAGGCGGTCGAATATGCTGGCGCCGAAAAAACTCATCCCTTCCGTCCGCTGTCCCATATCCGGATCATGGCCCCCGAATCCTTAACGCCTCGCTCCGGTCCGAAGCAAGCCGCGGGTGCCCGGCGGGCGCCGGTTTCCCTAGCCCGATGTCGCGGCGCCACCCGCTCCGGCATTGGCCCGCCGCATCCGCGCGACGAACTGGTCAAGGACGGCGCGCTGTTCGGCGGAGGAAAGCGGCGCGCGGGCGGGGGACAGGACGGCAAGCGTCACGATCCGGCCGCGAAACGCCGTCAGCGCGCGCCAATGCCCCGGCTCCACCGACTGCCCCGCCGCCGCCGCGCTGTCGCTGAGCCGGATATAGAGCACGTCGCCCGACTGGCTAACCTTTTCGACCTTGACCGTCGCCGCATCGCCCGACCCGCTCAAGGCCGCGCGGCCCGGCGTGGATTTGAAGAAGCTGGCGAGTGCCGGAAGGTTCGCGACAAGATCCGCGCCCTCGGCTGCCGGTCGCCCGACCGAGGCGGTCAGCACCGCCGGGCGCGCAGGTTGCCCCGCCGCCCGCGATCCGGTCAGCGCAGCGCAGGTGCCGAAGAGGACAAATGCCCCTGAAGCGCCGTCGCGCGCGGCGGCCCGGTCGATGCAATAGCCGGGCGGCCCCGCCACCGTCACCGCGCCGCCCGAAACCGTGACCGCCCGCGTCCCGGAAGTCCCGGTGGCGACACAGGCGGCAAGCGTCAGCGCGACGGCGGCGAGCGCTACCCGCCGCACGCCGACCTTACTGATCCATGTAGACATGCCGCTCTGCCTTCGCGCCGGGATGGGTAACCGCACCGTGCCGCGCGCCGCCGACAAGCTGCGCGTATTTCCAGAGCGCGCCGCTGGCATAGTCTGTCTGACGCGGCCCGGCCCAGGCGGCCTTCCGCCGCGCCAATTCGTCGTCGGGCAGGGCCACGCTGATCTCGCCCTTCACCGCGTCGATGGTGATCTGATCGCCGTCCTTCAGAAGCGCAATCGGCCCGCCCTCGGCCGCTTCCGGCCCGACATGGCCGACACAAAAGCCGCGCGTGGCCCCGGAAAAACGCCCATCGGTGATGAGGGCAACCTTCTTGCCCATGCCCTGCCCCGAAAGCGCCGCCGTGGTCGCCAGCATTTCGCGCATCCCCGGCCCGCCTGCCGGCCCTTCGTTGCGGATGACGAGCACCTCGCCTTCCTTGTACTTGCGCGCCTTCACGGCCTCGAAGGCATCTTCCTCGCATTCGAAGACCCGGGCCGGGCCGGAAAAGACCTGCTCCGCCGCCGACATGCCCGCGACCTTCACGATGGCCCCGTCGGGCGCGAGGTTGCCTTTGAGGCCGACGACCCCACCCGTGGGCGTGATCGGCGCCTCGACCGGATAGATGACCTTGCCATCGACGGCGCGGTCCACAAGGTCCAGTTCCTCGCCCATGGTGCGGCCGGTGGCGGTGATGCAATCCTCGTGGACAAGCCCCGCCTTGCGCAGCTCGCGCATGACGACCGGCACGCCGCCTGCCTCGTAAAGGTCCTTGGCCACATAGTCGCCGCCCGGACGCAGGTTCACGAAGTAGGGCGTGTCGCGGAAGATGTCGCAGACATCGAAAAGATCGAAGTCGATCCCGGCCTCATGCGCGATGGCTGGGAGGTGCAGTCCGCCATTGGTCGACCCTCCGGTACAGGCGACGACCCGCGCCGCGTTCTGCAACGACTTTAGCGTGACGATATCCCGCGCGCGGATGTTCTTCTCGATCAGGTTCATCACCGCCACGCCCGAAGCCTCGCCATACTGGTCGCGGCTTTCATAGGGCGCGGGCGCACCCGAGGAATTGGGCAGCGCAAGCCCGATGGCTTCGGAGACGCAGGCCATGGTGTTGGCCGTATACTGGCCGCCGCAGGCCCCCGCGCTCGGACAGGCCACCCGTTCGAGAATATCCAGTTCGGCATCCGACATCTGCCCGGCCTGATGCTTGCCCACCGCCTCGAATACGTCCTGCACCACCACGTCGCGGCCATTGAGCCGCCCCGGCAGGATCGAGCCGCCATAGATGAAGACCGAAGGCACGTTGAGCCTGACCATCGCCATCATCATCCCCGGCAGCGACTTGTCGCATCCGGCAAGCCCGACGAGCGCATCATAGCAATGGCCGCGCATGGTCAGTTCGACCGTATCCGCGATGGCATCGCGCGAGGCGAGGGAGGATCGCATCCCCTCATGCCCCATGGCGATGCCGTCCGTCACGGTGATCGTGGTAAACTCGCGCGGCGTGCCGCCCGCCGCCTTGACCCCCATCTTCACCGACTGCGCCTGCCGGTTCAGCGCGATGTTGCAGGGCGCCGCCTCGTTCCAGCAGGTGGCGACGCCGACCCAGGGCTGGTGGATCTCGGCCTCCGAGATGCCCATGGCGTAGAAATAGGACCGGTGTGGGGCGCGGGCCGGGCCTTCCGTCACATGCCGGCTCGGGAGCCTCGCCTTGTCGAAGGTGCGGTTCGTCATCGTTCCCCCTCCTCTGTCGCGGTTCATGTCCGGCTTAGCGCCGCGACCCCCGCGCCGCAAGCCGCTTGGCCGATCCCGGTTGCGGCGCCCCGGCCCGGCGGCTAGCCTCGCGACGCCATGCTACAAACGCCTGCCGCCTACGGCCCGCATGAGGGCTACATCGCCGCCGCCCGGCCACGGGCGCAACTCTGGCGGCTGGCGCCGGCGGCGCTGGTCATCATCTTCTTCTATGTCGCACCCGTTGTCGGCGCCTCGACCTACCTCGCGCTGACGCTCGGCCCGGAAGTGGCAGAGGCGATGCAGGGGCGGGTTGTGGAGGGAGCCTTCCCCGGAACGATGCTGATCGTGCTTTACAGCTTCACCGGCCTGGCCCTTGGCACGTTGGCGGCGGTCCGCCTCGTCCACCGGCGCGGCGCGGGCACGCTTTTCGGCCCTTCGCCCCGCGCCACGGCGAAGGATTTCCTGGCGGTCATCCTGCCGCTCGCCGCACTTCACCTCCTGGTCGCAGTCCTCGCGCTCAGCGATTCCACGCTGAAACCCGGCCTGACCTTCATCGACCTTCTCGCCTACCTGCCCTTCGCGCTCCCCGGCATCCTGATCCAGTCCGGTGCCGAAGAGCTGCTTTTTCGCGGCTACCTCCAGCAGCAGTTCGCCGCCCGCTTCCGCTCGCCCCTGATCTGGATGGGCGTCCCCTCCGCGCTCTTCGCCTCCGGCCATTACCTGCCCGACACCTTCGGCGGCGGCGCGCTCGCCATCGTGCTCTGGGCCTTCCTCTTCGGCTGTCTCGCCGCCGACCTGACCGCACGTACCGGAAATATCGGCGCGGCCCTCGCCCTCCATGCCGCCAACAACGCCTCGGCAATGCTCATCATCGGTCTCGACGGCAATCTCGACGGGCTCGCGCTCTGGACCGCGACTGTCGACATGGGCGCCCCCGATGCATTCTCGCTCATCCTCGCCGCCGATTTCCTCATGCTCCTCTCGGCCTGGCTCGTCGCGCGCATCGCGCTTCGGCGCTGATTGCATTTCCGCCCCCTTGGGCTTATCTCGAAACCCGCCACCTGCGGCCCCCGCGCCGCGCCTCCAAAGTCAGGGAGAGCCGATGAACTGGATCACCAACTACGTCCGGCCGACGATCAACTCGCTCTTCTCCCGGCGCGAGGTGCCCGAGAACCTCTGGACCAAATGCCCCGAATGCGGGACCATGCTTTTCCACCGCGAGCTTGCCGACAATCTCAACGTCTGCGGCAACTGCGACCATCACCTCGCCTTCAGCCCGCGCGAACGCTTCGCCGCGCTCTTTGACGGCGGCGTCTTCACCGAGGTGAAGGTGCCCGAACCGATCGCCGACCCGCTCCACTTCCGCGACCAGAAGAAATACCCCGAGCGGATGAAGGCGGCCCAGAAGGCCACCGGTGAGAAAGAGGCGATGCTCGTCGCAGAGGGCGAGATGAACCGCACCCCCATCGTGGCGGCGGCGCAGAACTTCGCCTTCATGGGCGGGTCTATGTCGATGTATGTCGGCAATGCCATCATCGCCGGCGCCGAACGCGCGGTAAAGCTGAAGCGGCCCTTCGTCCTCTTCTCCGCCGCCGGTGGCGCGCGGATGCAGGAAGGCATCCTCGGCCTGATGCAGATGCCCCGCACGACGATCGCGGTGGAGATGCTGAAGGACGCCGGCCTTCCTTACATCGTCGTCCTCACCCATCCGACGACGGGCGGCGTCACCGCCTCCTACGCCATGCTCGGCGACGTGCAGATCGCCGAACCCAACGCCCTCATCGGCTTCGCCGGCGCCCGCGTCATCGAACAGACGATCCGCGAAAAGCTGCCCGAAGGTTTCCAGCGCTCGGAATACCTTCTCGACCACGGCATGCTCGACCGGGTGACGCACCGGAAGGCGCTGAAAGAGGAACTGACGACGATCCTCCGCATGCTCACCGGCCAGTCCCCCGCTGTGAAAGGCGACCTGCCGAAGCCCGATCCGGCCCCGGCCAAGGCCGGCTGACCCCACTTTCTGTCCAGAAATACTCTCGGGGGGACCGGGGGGCAGACGGCCCCCCGGCGCCTTCCGCGAAAGCCACGTTCGAGGCAAGGCGATGTCCCAAGGTTCCGATCTGATCCTCGCGCGGATGATGGCGCTGCATCCGAAGATCATCGACCTGACGCTTGACCGGGTCGACCGGCTCCTCGCCGCCCTCGGCCATCCCGAACGCTCCCTGCCGCCGGTGATCCATATCGCCGGCACCAATGGCAAGGGCTCGACCCAGGCGATGATCCGCGCCGGGTTTGAGGCGCAGGGCGACAAGGTCCATGCCTATACATCGCCGCATCTCGCCCGCTTTCACGAACGCATCCGCCTTGCCGGGGAGCTGATCTCGGAGGACTATCTGGCCGAGGTTCTTGAGGAATGTGAAGCCGCGAACGACGACATCCCGATCACCTATTTCGAGATCACCACCTGCGCAGCGCTCCTGGCCTTCGCCCGCACCCCCGCCGACTGGACGCTCCTAGAGGTCGGGCTTGGCGGCAGGCTTGACGCCACCAATGTCGTGGACCGGCCGCGCCTCACGATCATCACCCCGGTCTCCATCGACCATCAGCAGTATCTTGGCGAGACGCTCCCCGAGATCGCCGGCGAAAAGGCCGGGATCATCAAGCGCGGCGTGCCTTGCGTCGTCGGCCCGCAGGAACCTGACGGGCTTGAGGTGATCGAGGCCAGGGCTGAACGCCTAGGCGCGCCGCTTCTCGTCCACGGCCAGCACTGGCATGCCTTCGAGGAACGCGGGCGGCTGATCTTTCAGGATGAAAGCGGGCTACTCGACCTGCCGCTGCCGAACCTTCCCGGCCCCCACCAGATCGACAACGCCGGTGCAGCCCTCGCCGCGCTCCGCCATCTTGGCGCGGGGCCTGAGGCTTGCGAGGCGGCGGTGACGAAAGCCTACTGGCCGGCGCGTATGCAGCGGCTGAAGCACGGGCCCCTTGTCGAGGCGGCAGGCACGTCGGAGCTTTGGCTTGACGGCGGCCACAACCCGGCGGGTGGCATCGCTGTGGCGGCGACTCTGGCGCGGATGCCGAAGAAGCCCACGCATCTCGTCCTCGGGATGCTCAACACCAAGGACATTGCCGGCTACCTCCGCCCCATTGCCGCCGTTGCCGAAAGCCTGACGGCAGTGTCGATCCCCGGCGAGGCCAACACGCTCTCAGCCGAGGAAACCCAAGCCGCCGCCGCCCGCTCCGGGATCGAGGCCGGAACCGCGGCGAGCGTCCTTGAGGCGGTCGGGCATATCGCTCGCGATCACCCCGGCGCGCGCATCCTGATCTGCGGGTCGCTCTACCTTGCCGGCAATGTCCTGCGCGAGAACGGTTGACCGGCGCACCCTTCTTGTGCGCCGGCGCGCCTTCCGCCTGACCGTGAATGCCACCATATCTGGGGAAACCCGGACAAGCAGGTTCACATGACCAGCCAGATTGAATTCGCACTCGACACTTTCGGCGACATCACGGAAGGCCCTGATGGCAAGCTCAAGCCCGCCGATCAGGTGATCCGCGACGTGGTGGAACAGGCCGTCCTCGCCGACCAGACCGGCATCGACTACATCGGCCTTGGCGAACATCACCGCGATGACTTCGCCATTTCCGCGCCCGAGCCGATCCTCGGCGCCATCGCCGCCCGGACGAGCCGCATCCGTTTCGGCACCGCCGTCACGGTTCTGTCCTCCGATGATCCGATCCGGCTTTTCCAGCGGTTTTCGACACTGAACGCGCTGTCAAACGGCCGCGCCGAGATCATCCTTGGCCGCGGCTCCTTCACCGAAAGCTTCCCGCTTTTCGGCCATGACCTCAGGAACTACGAGGTTCTCTTCAACGAAAAGCTCGACCTTCTGACCAACGCCCTGCGCAATCCGCGCGTGACATGGGATGGCCAGCACCGCCCGCCCCTGAAGGATCAGGACATCCACCCACCGCTCGCCCAGCCGCTGAAGGTCTGGATCGGCGTCGGCGGCACCCCGGAATCGGTGATGCGCGCGGTCAGCCATGACCTGCCGATGATCCTCGCCATCATCGGCGGCGCGCCGGACCGGTTCCTGCCCTATGCCGAATACTACCGCAACGCCTTCGCCGAACTTGGCAAGGCGCCGCAGCCGCTCGCCGTCCATTCCCCGGGCCATGTCGCCGACAGCGACGAAGCGGCAGCGGAAGAGCTTTGGCCGCATTACAAGGCGCTGCATGACCGGATCGGCGCCGAAAGGGGCTGGCCGCCGACGACGCGGGCGAACTTCGTGAACGAGATCAAGCACGGCTCGCTTTACGTCGGCGCGCCGGAGACGGTGGCGCGGAAGATTGCGCGGACGGTGAAACTGCTCGGCCTCCAGCGCTTCGAGATGAAGTATTCCTCCGGCCCCCTGCCGCATGACCGGCTGATGCGCTCGGTGGAGCTTTACGGCACCAGGGTCGCGCCGATGGTGCGCGACATGCTGGCAGGCTAGCGGTCACTGCCCCAGTCGGCTGCCTGCATCTCGCGCAGGCGGCTGGCGGTCCGTTCGAACTCGAACGATCCTTCGCCTTCGATGTAAAGCCGTTCCGGCTCATCCGCCGCCGAGGCGATGAGCCGGACCTTCGCCTCGTAAAGCGTGTCGATCAGGGTCACGAAGCGCTTGGCCTCGTTGTAGTTTTCCGAGGAAAGATGCGGGATGTCCTCAAGGATCAGCACCCGCACGGCTTCGGCCAGCGCGAGGTAATCCGCCGGGCCGAGCGGGCGGCCGCAAAGCTCCCAGAACGACGCCCGCGCCACACCGGCGTGAAAGTCGTCGATGACAAGCTCGCGCCCCTTCACAATGAGCCGAAGCACCTCATCGCCGCCGCCGCCGGTCAGTTCGGTCCATATCCGCGAAATCGCCGTCTTTGCCTCGCCGCCCGCCGGGCAGAAATAGACCTGCGCACCCTGAAGCCGGTGCTGGCGGTAATCCGTCTCGCTTTCCAGCTCGCGGACCTCCATCCGCTCCTTCAGAAGCGCGATGAAGGGCAGGAACAGGGACCTGTTGAGGCCGTCCTTGTAAAGATTGTCCGGCACCCGGTTCGAGGTGGTGACGACCGTCACGCCCCTGTCGAAAAGCATCTGGAAAAGCCGCCCGACGATCATCGCATCGGCGATGTCGGTGATCTGCATTTCGTCGAAGGAGAGAAGGCGAACCTTGCCGGCAATCGCCTCGGCCACGGGGCGGATGGCATCGTCCACCCCGGTCTTGCGCGCCTCATGCAAGGCGGCCTGCACCTCTTGCATGAAGGCATGGAAATGCACGCGGCGCTTGGCCTCGATGCCGACATTCGCGTGGAAAAGGTCCATCAGCATCGACTTGCCGCGCCCGACCCCGCCCCAGATGTAAAGCCCGCGCACCGCCTCGGGCGCCTTGCCGAAAAGCCCGCCAAGCAGACCCTTCTTCTTGCCGTTCGCGCCCTCCAACCCCTCGCGGATGCGCTGAAGGTCGGGCAGGACCGCGCGCTGCGCCGCATCCGGGCGCAGCTTCCCCTCATGGGCCAGCCGGTCGTAGATCTCAGTCAGCGTTTCGCTCATAGGTCTGCGTAACCCGGCCCGCGAAAAAGGGAAAGTCCGGCATCGCCCGTGACCCGGCAATCCCGATGCCGGCATAAAATCGTAACCATAACAAATCTCAATTTGACGCTGCCGCGCAGCACAGCCAATTTCCCACCCGTTTTCGAGGAGTGGTTCATGGAAACGCGCGCGAGTATTTTCACCCCGGTCCTGATCGGCAGTTGCATCATCATCATGCTCGGCTTTTCGATCCGGGCGAGCTTTGGCGTCTTCCAGATCCCCATCGCCGAAGAGTTCAACTGGCCGCGCGCGGAGTTTTCGCTGGCCATCGCGATCCAGAACCTCGCCTGGGGTATCGGCCAGCCGATCTTCGGCGCGATTGCCGAACGCTTCGGCGACCGCAAGGCGATCTTCCTTGGTGCGATCTGCTATGCGCTTGGCCTCGTGCTGTCGGCGGGGGCCGTGACCCCGATCCAGCATCAGCTTCTTGAGATTCTGGTGGGCTTTGGCATCGCTGGCACCGGATTCGGCGTGATCCTCGCGGTCGTCGGGCGGGCGGCGAGCGTTGAAAACCGCTCTCTGGCGCTTGGCATCACCACGGCGGCAGGCTCCGCGGGTCAGGTCTTCGGCGCCCCCATGGCCGAAATCCTCCTGATGCATTTCCCCTGGCAGACGGTCTTCGTCATCTTCGCCGTTATCATCCTTGCCGCCATGTTCGCGCTGCCAATGCTGCGGGCACCGGTGAGGGCGACCAAGGCCGAGCTTGAGGAAAGCATGGGCGAGGTCCTGAAGAAGGCCTTCCGCGATCCGTCCTATTCGCTGATTTTCCTTGGGTTTTTCTCCTGCGCCTACCAGCTTGCCTTCATCACCGCGCATTTCCCCGCGATGGTGACAGAGATGTGCGGCGCCATCGCCCCGAACGGGATGCTGGCGGGCATCGGCATCACCACCACCTCGGCGCTTGGGGCGATCTCGATTTCCGTCATTGGCCTCGCCAATATTGCCGGCACGATCACGGCGGGCTGGCTCGGCAAGCGCTATACGAAGAAGTACCTGCTGTCGGGCATCTACGCGGCCCGCACCGTGGTCGCGGCGGTCTTCATCCTGCTGCCGATCACGCCGGCCTCGGTCCTGATCTTCTCGCTGCTGATGGGCGCGCTCTGGCTGGCGACGGTGCCGCTGACCTCGGGCCTTGTCGCGCATATCTACGGGCTGCGCTACATGGGCACGCTCTACGGGATCATCTTCCTCAGCCACCAGATCGGCGGCTTCCTCGGCGTCTGGCTTGGCGGGCGGATGTATGATGCCTATGGCAGCTACACCGCCGTCTGGTGGATCGGCGTGGCGGTCGGGGCGTTTTCCGCCATCGTCCACCTGCCGGTGCGCGAACGCCCGATGCAGGCGCTTCCCGCTTGAGATTATCCCCGGCGCGCCACGCCAAGGATGTAGCGCGCCGTCATCAGGTCCAGATGCGCGCCGCCGCCATTCTTGGCGATGGTGATGTCGTCATCGCTTTGCCGGGCAAAGCCGCCGCCGGCGATGTCGTAGAAATCGCCCCGCACATCGGCTTCGCTGATCGCGCCCGAGGCGATGGGTTTCATGATCTCGCCGATATGCTGGATCGTGGTGGCGCGGGAATCGACGAAAATCCGCGCGCGGCGCATCGCCTCGTCATCGACCTCGCGCATGTCGGCACGGTAGGCGCCGATGAGGTCGAGATGGGTGCCGGGGCGGAGCCATCTGCCAAGGATCACCGGGCTGGTGGCCATGGTCGCGGTGGCGATCACATCGGCCTTGCCGACCGCCGCCTCCAGATCAGCCTCCGGCTCCGCGCCGGTTTCATCGGCGAAGGCCCTTGCGGCATCGGGATTGCGCGCCCAGATCGCGAAGCGCGCTGCGGGGAAGATGGCGCCATAGGCCTCGACCATCGAGGTAGCGACAGCTCCGGCGCCGACGATGAGGATGCGCCCCGTGTCCTTCCGTGCCAGAAGCCGCGCCGAAAGCAGGCTGTCCCCGGCCGTCTTCCACTTCGTCACCAGCTTGAAATCGACCAGCGCTTCGGGCCGGCCGTCAGCATCGTTGTAAAGCGTGACGGAGCCGTCGATGGAGGGGATGCCGGCCTTGGGGTTCTCCGGGAAGATCGTCGCAGCCTTCACCGCAAGACCCATCCCGTCGATCCAGGCGGAGCGGGTCAGGAGCGTGTCGCCCTTCCGGCGCAGGAAGGTGTCCCCAACCTCTGCGCGGGGGAGCCTGTGGCCGGCCTCGATGGCCTCGGTCAGCATGAGCCAGTCAAGCTTCGGCTCGATCTCCGGTCCGACGATCTCGATACTCATGCCGCTTCCCTTTCGGTCAGAAGCCCTTCCGCGACCAGGCGTGCGGCCAGCCCTTCGGGGTCAACGAAAAGATGCGTCTGCCAGCCGCGCGCCGCCGCCGCATCAATGTTGTCGGCGCGGTCGTCGGTGAAAAGAAGGGCACCCGGCGCGACGCCGGTGCCATCCTCAAGCGCGGCATAGATGCGCGGTTCGGGCTTGTTGACCTTCAGCGCGCCGGACAGGAAGAGCTGGTCGAACTCGGCCAGCAACGGGTAGCGCTTCGCCACGATGCCATAGGTTTCGACGCCGACGTTGCTGAGCGCGAAGACGGGGATGCCCCGCGCCCGCAGCGCCCGGAGGAGCCGCCCAGTATGGGGCAGGTCCGGCCCGATCAATTCACCCCAGCGGTCGTGCCAGAGCATGATTTCGCCGGCCCAGTCGGGGTGCTTTGCGGCATGGGCCAGTACGGTTTCGCGGAAAGGCTCGCCCCGGTCGATATCTTCGTTCATCGCCGTCACGCCGGTTTCCGCGAAGAACCTCTCGCGCGTCTCGCGGCCAAGCCGGGCGTCGTAGAACCCTTCGGGGTTCCAGTCGACCAGAACCCGGCCAATGTCGAAAACGACCGCCTCGATTGCCATGCCTGCCCTCATTGTCTGTTCGCCGGACCCTAGCCCCTCGCCTGAGCCGCGCGCAAGGCGCGGTCGAGCGCGGCGGAGAAGCGGCCCCGGTCGGATTTGGTATAGCTCTTCCCGCCGCCCTGCCGGAACGGGTCGGCGGAGCGAAGATCGGCCATCAGGTCGCGCATCGCCAGCACGTTGCCGATATTGGTACGGGTCAGCGCCTCGCCGTCGTGCTTCAGGACTGCTGCCCCCGCCTCGACGCATTTCGCGGCCAGGGGGATGTCGCCCGTCACCACCACGTCGCCCGCCCCGGCCCGGTCCGCGATCCACTTGTCGGCCTCGTCCGGCCCGTCGGGGACGAAGACCGTCTCGACCAGGGGATGCGCCGACGGGCGCAACCCGCCGTTGCAGACGACAAAGACCTTCACGCCCAGCCGCTCAGCGGCGCGGGTGCATTCGTCCTTCACAGGGCAGGCATCGGCATCGACGTAAAGTGCGGTCATTTCTTCGGCGCGGCCTTCTTCACCTTGTACTCCTCCGGGATCGGCATCCGGTTGAAGGCGTCGAGCCCGGCGACCTTGTAGGCCTCGGCCAGCGTCGGATAGTTGAAGGTGTTCTCGACGAAGTAATCGACCGTGCCCTTCAGGTTCAAGACCGCCTGGCCGATATGGATCAGCTCCGTCGCGCCCTCGCCCACGATCTGGACGCCAAGGATGCGCCTTGTCTTGAGGCTGACCAGCATCTTTAGGAAGCCGTTCTCCACCCCCATGATATGCCCGCGCGAGGTTTCGCGGAACCGGGCCATGCCGACCTCATAGGCGACGCCCTTTTCCTGCGCCTCTTCCTCGGACATGCCGCAGGTCGATATTTCGGGCACCGAATAGATGCCATAGGGGTAGAAAGGGCTTTCCGGCAGGGTCGGCGTCTCAAGCGCGTGGCAGGCGGCGACGCGGCCCTGTTGCAGCGAGGTCGAGGCGAGCGAGGGGTGGCCGATCACGTCGCCTGTCGCGTAGATATGCGGTACCTTGGTCTGGTAGGTCTTGCGGTCAACCTCAAGCCGCCCGCGATGGTCGGTCGTCAGCCCAACGGCATCGAGGTTGAGCGCCGATGTCGCCCCCATCCGGCCCGCCGCATAAAGCAGCATCTCGGCCCGCACATGGCGACCGTTCGCGAGCGACACTTCGACGTGCTTGCCCGCGTCTTCGATCTTCTCGATGGCCGAGCCAAGCCTGAGGTCGACGCCGTTTTCGCGGATGAGATGGGTGAAAGTTGTGATGGTGGCGCGGTCGATGAAATCGAGGAACGAAGCGCGCGGCTCGATCAGCGTGACCCGCACGTCGAGCGCCGAGAACATGGTGGCATACTCGACGCCGATCACGCCGGCGCCGACCACGACAAGCGAACGCGGGATCTGCTTCATCTCGACGAATTCGTCACTGTCGAGGATGGTCCTGCCGTTGAAGGGCACGTCCTTCGGCCGGTGGGTGACGGTGCCGGTGGCGATCAGGAACTTGTCGGCGGTAACGCGGCTGCTGTCGCCCGCGTCTGTCAACACCTCCACCTCATTCGGGCCGGTGAAGCGCGCCTGACCGTAAAGCGTGGCGACGTGGTTGCGGTTGAACTGGTGTTCCAGAACGTCGACCTCATAGCCGAGCGTCATCTGCATCCGCGCCTTCAGGTCCTCGGCGGCGATATCCTCCTTCACCCGGTAGGCGCGGCCATAGAAGCTGCGTTCACGCCAGCCGGAAAGGTTCAGGACGGTTTCCCGCAAGGTCTTCGACGGGATCGTGCCGGTATGGACCGAAACGCCGCCGAAGCGGTCCTTGCGGTCGATGACAAGCACCTTGCGTTTCAGCTTGCCGGCCTGGATGCCGGCAGCCCGCCCCGACGGGCCGCTTCCAAGAACGATGAGGTCGTAGTGGCTCATGTCGCCTAGTCCCGATATAGCGCCTCTGCGTGAAAGGCGATGTGATCACCGATGAACGTCGATACGAAGAAGTAGCTGTGATCATAGCCGGACTGCATCCGGAAAATGCCCTGCTGCCGGCGTTCGGTCATCGCATAGGCGAGGGATTCGGGCTTCAGTTGCTCAAGGAACTGGTCTTTTGAGCCCTGGTCGATCAGGACGGGCCCGTCAAAGCCCAGCCGGCGCATCAAAAGGGCCGCGTCATGCTGCGCCCAGAGCGCCTCGTCGGGGCCGAGGTAGGCCGTGAACTGCTTCCGGCCCCAGTCCGATTGCGTCGGGTTGGCGATGGGGGCGAGGGCCGAGACGGAACGGAACCGACCCGGCAGGCGCATCGCCATGGTCAGGGCGCCGTGGCCGCCCATGGAATGGCCGGTGATGCCCTGACGTTCCTCTTCGACGGTGAAATTCGCGGTGACGAGGGCCGGCAGCTCCTCGGTCACATAGTCCCACATCTTGTAGTTCGCCGCCCAGGGCTTTTCGGTCGCGTTGACGTAGAACCCTGCCCCCTGGCCAAGGTCGTAAGCCTCGTCATTG
This sequence comes from Pseudomonadota bacterium, assembly GCA_020161655.1. Classification (GTDB taxonomy): domain Bacteria; phylum Pseudomonadota; class Alphaproteobacteria; order Rhodobacterales; family Rhodobacteraceae; genus Albidovulum. Next base: position 84,023 of record JAIUPC010000017.1, on the reverse strand, counting down.
GCGACCCCGGCCCCGCGCGGGCTGGTGTCGGGGAAGACGAGCGCCACGCCGTGCTGCGCCGCCCAGCACTGGGCGCCGGCCTTGACCATGGCATTCTCATGCGTGCAGGTCAGGCCCGAAAGATACCAGAGGATCGGTACCGGCCCTTCGGCCGCCTGTTCGGGCAGGAACAGGCCGAAGGTCATGTCGCAGCCACAGGCCTCAGACGCGTGCGAATAGACGCCCTGGATGCCGCCGAAGCACTTGTTTTCCGACAGGGTCTGCATGGTATCTCCTAGGTTGGCGTGATCCAGCCGATCACCAGCGTGACCGTCAGGATGCTGAAGGCGGTGGATATCAGGATCGAGGCCGAAACCCGCTGCGGCGCGACGCCGAAGTGCCGGGCCAGCATGTAGACATTACCCGCGACCGGCAGGGCGGCGGCAGCGATCATCACGCCCGCCGCCTTCGGCTCGACCGGGATCAGGACCAGCGCGGCAATGGCAACCGCCGCCGGATGGAGGACGAGCTTGGCGAAAGAAAGCCAGAGCGCCACCTCAAGCCTTTCGGCGGTGCGCGAGGCGAGCGAGGCGCCGATGGCGAAAAGCGCGCAAGGCGTGGCGGCGGCACCGAGCAGCGTCAGGAAATCGACCGCCGGGCCGGGAAGAGGCGAGCCGGTCGCCGACCAGGCAAGACCGGCGGCCATCGAAACGATCATCGGGTTTTTCACTAGGCCAAGCGCTGGGCGCTGGACGATGCCCCAGCCCAAGGCGCCTTCCTTCGAGGCGGTGATGATAAGGGTGATGAGGCTGGAAAAGACCACCATGTCGATGGTCAGCACCATCAGCATCGGCCCTGCCGCCATCGGCCCGAGAAGTGCGATCATCAGGGGCACGCCAAGAAAGCCGGTATTGCCGCTGACGCCGCATTGCGCTTCGATCGCCGCCTCGGCGGTTGTCACCCGCCGCAGCTTTGCCACGGCGAAAACGAGGGCGTAGAGCGCGGCGGAGGCGATCAGGTAGGCCAGCACGAAGGCCGGATCGAAGATCTCGGCCAAAGGCAGTTCGGCGGCAAAGCGGAAGAGCATCGCCGACAGCGCGAAGTAGAAGACGAAGCGCGTCAGCCATTCGGTCGCGACATCGGGAAAGAAGCGGATGCGCCCTGCCCACCAGCCAAGACCGATGAGCGCGAAGAACGGAAGGGTCTTGAGGAAGATCGCCAGCATCTCATTTCGCGCCTAGCACAGCGGCGGGGCCGATGCCAGCCAACCAGCTCTCAACCCTTGCGGATGGTAAGGATTTCCCCAAGCGGTTTCTTGATCTTCGCCACTTCCGGCACGGTTGCTTCCGCGCTCGGATGGCCGACGGCGAGGATCATCACCGGCTTTTCGCTGTCCGGACGGTCGCAAAGCCCGTTCAGGAACTTCATCGGATTGGGCGTATGGGTCAGCGCCGCGAGGCCCGCGTGGTGCAGCGCCGCGATCAGAAAGCCGGTGGCGATGCCGACGCTTTCGGGGACGTAGTAGTTCTTGTAGCGGTGCCCGTCATCCGTCATGCCGTAGCGCTGCGCGAAGATCACGATGAGCCAGGGGGCAATGTCGAGATGCGGCTTCGAGGCGCCAGTGCCGATGGGTTCAAGGGCCTTCAGCCATTCGTCGCCGCCACCGCCGGCGTAAAAGGCGACCTCCTCCTCCTCTGCTGCCGCGCGGATGCGGGATTTCATCGCCGGGTCGGAGATGGCGACAAAGTGCCAGGGCTGGTGGTTGGCGCCCGAAGGCGCCGTCCCCGCCGCCGCGACGCAGGCGGCGATCACCTCTTCGGGAACCGGATCGGCGCGGAAATCGCGGACCGTGTGGCGCTTTCGCATGTAGTCGCGGAACCTGCCCGCAGCGTCGAGCGCCGCGTCATCGGCCATGCTCACGTCATCTGGCAGCGGCAGGGGCCGGTAACTGACCTTGTCGCGATGGTACATCTTGCCCCCTGCGTTACGTGCTCAGCCCGATCCGATCAGGACACCGGCCGCGAAGACCAGCGCGCCCCCCAGCACGACCTGGAAGGTCGCCCGAAGGAACGGCGTCTCCATATACCGGTTCTGGATCCAGGCGATGGCCCAAAGTTCGATGAAGACGACGATAAAGGCGATGGTCGTCGCCGTCCAGAAATCCGGGATGAGATAGGGGAGCGCATGGCCAAGCCCGCCAATCGCCGTCATCACGCCCGAGGCAAGCCCGCGCTTGATGGGCGAGCCGCGTCCGGACAGGACGCCATCGTCATGTGCCGCCTCGGTAAAGCCCATCGAGATGCCGGCCCCGACCGACGCCGCAAGGCCGACCAGGAGCGTGGTTTTCGGGTCATGCGTGGCAAAGGCCGTGGCGAAGATCGGCGCCAGCGTCGACACCGAGCCGTCCATCAACCCGGCGAGCCCCGGTTGCACCCAGGTCAGGATGAACTGCCGCTTTGCGGCGCGGTCCTCGTCGGCCTTGGCCGGGCCTTCAAGATGGCGGGCCGCAAGATCGGTCGCCTTCGTCTCATGCCCCGCCTCGGCCAGCGCGAGGTCGCCGAGAAGCTTGCGCGTCTCGGCGTCCTGGGTGCGCTGCGCGGCGCGACGGTAGAATTCGGCCGCGTCATGTTCCATCGCCTCGGCCTCTTCGCGGATGCGGTCAAGGCCGAGGTTTTCCACCAGCCAGACCGGGCGCCGGGCATAGAAACCCGCGACATGTTCGCGCCGGATCAGCGGGATCACATCGCCGAACCGCGCCTGATGGCGGTCGATCAGGCGGCGGCGGTGTTCGTTCTCCTCCTCCGCCATTTCATCGAAGACCGCGGCCGAGGCCGGATAGTCCGCGCGCAGCCTTTCGGCATAGGTGCGGTAGATCCGCGCATCATCCTCTTCGGAGGAAATGGCGAGCGCCAGGATCTCCTGTTCGTTCAGATCGGCGAAGCGGCGGCGGTTGGCGAAGGAGGAGAGCATCGGAGCCTCTGACTTGGAATGATTCCAAACTAGGCCGGTCTGGCAGAGGCCGCAAGTGGCCGCCGAGCGGAAAAGTGAACCGGCAAGTTCAGATTCTTCTTGCTAAACTGAACTGTTCAGTTTATTCAAGACTCACCAACCAACCAGCAGGACCCGCCATGAAAAAGGCTTCCCTCTCCCTCCTCCTCGCCGCCACTCTCTTCGGTGCAATCCCGGCACATGCAGGCGGCATGTCCTTTGATCTGCCCCGCCTCGACTTTCCGGCGCCGCAGCCCGACGCCAGCCGCGACTGCGCTTCGATGGCAACGGTTGCGACCACCTGCGCCCCGACGAATTCCTGACCGCGCGCTCCCGTCCCGCCTCCGCTCTGCGTACTTGCGATCACGCAGAGCGGAGCGGTATGATGGCCGCACGGAGAACATGAATGAACTCAGCCCCAGCTGCGGCGCAGATCAAACGCGGTCGGAAGTTCGATCAGGTGGTGCAGGGCGCGAGGGCGGTCTTCATGCGTGACGGCTTCGAACGCGCCAATGTCGATGACATTGCTGCCGAGGCGGGCGTTTCGAAGGCCACGCTCTACAGCTACTTTTCCGACAAGCGGATGCTCTTTGTCGAGGTGGCGCGGCAGGAATCCCAGAAGCAGGCCGACGAAGCCGAAGCGCTGATCGACCTCTGCGCGCATCCCGAATGCGTGCTCCCCATCGCCGCGCACCGGATCATCGACTTCTTCTCATCCGAGTTCGGTCGCGCGGTGTTCCGCATCTGCATCACCGACATCCAGGGTTTTCCGGACCTCGGCCAGCAGTTCTATGCCTCCGGCCCCGCGATCATCCGCGACCGGCTGGCCGCGTATCTGACCGGCGCAGTCTCGCGCAGCGAAGTGGTCATCGAGGACGTCAATCTGGCAGCTGAGCAGTTCATGGCGCTCTGCAAATCCGACATTCTGAGCGCGGTCTATCTCGGCACACAGCACGACGTATCGGAAGCGCGCCGCAACCGCATCGCCGACGGCGCCGTGGCGATGTTCATGGCGCGCTACGGCGTGAAGGACCACGGCCACTAGCCCGGCGGCAGGAACAGTTCGGCCGAGGCGCGGCGCGCGGTGACATGTTCCACGAGCCGGTAGCTGACCAGAGCTTCGCGCCGTTCGTCGTTGATGACGGGTCGCTCTTCATAGGGCCAGGTGACAAGCCATACCCGGGCTTCCGGCGCGGCCTTCAGCGCGGCAGCATAGTCCGAGAAGACGTAGCGGGCATCGCGCATGTAGTAGAAGAGCGGCGCGTCGACCCAGTCCTTATCCCGCACGAAGACCATATCTTCAGGGCGCATGAGGGGCGCCATCTCAGCCACCAGCGTCTTGTAGTCGACCGGCGAGATGTTCATCTGCCGGGCCAGAGGGATGCTGCCGAGGAACAGGCCGACCAGCGCCGAGATGCCGGCGCCGCGAACCAGTCGGTGCCTCGGCAGAAGGACGACCGGTGCAACAAGCAGCAAGAGGAGGTAGGGGACCAGCACCAGGAAGGCGCGGCTTGCCAGAAGAGACATGATCCCTGACCCGGCAAAGGTGGCGAGCGGGGCGACGACGGCCAGCATCCAGATCAGGACCGTGGCGCTGTTCGCACGCTCCCGCCACCGCACAAAACCATGCAGCCTGCCCGTGATCGTGCCGGCAAGATAAGTGGCGATCTTCGGCAGGAACAACGACAGGAGCGGCGCTGTCGCGACGACATAAAGCGCCCAATTGCGGCTGTACGCGATCGTGGCCAGCCACATCATGAACGCTGTCACCACCAGAGCGAGGGCGACGACGCGCCAGAGCCGCAGATCGCGGCCGGCCGCCAGCGGCGGGCGGTCGATGCCCCTGACCCGCAACGCCAGCCCCAGAAGGATGAGCGCCGCCAACAGCAGCAGGCCCGATGCGAATGCGCCGGGGAGCTCCGCATCCCAGACATTGCCGTCGCTGCGGTAAAGGAAGCCGAAGGAAAAGTAGTCGCTCAACCAGCCGAGGCTGGGCTCGCTCGCCGCGCCGCCGCGCGCGCGATAGACCGCGTGGAGAAGCTCCGGCACCGAAAGGATCAGTGCCACCGCCTGCAGCTGAAGGATGCGGTGGGTGCCGGAGAAGAGCCAAGCGCCACCCCGCGCTGCGCCGGATCTCTTGCCCGCCGGCAACATCAGCGCCGCCCAGGCGACATGCATCCCGATCAGCGGCCAGAACAATTCGACGCTACCCACACCGGCGACCACTGCCGCGACATAGCCCGCCTGGGCACCGCGGCCCGCGCGCGGATCGCTTGCGATCCTGAGGAGCAGCCAGGTCGCAAGGATCGACAGGAAGGCGCCCGCCGCGTACATGCGCGCGGCCTGGCTCCAGAAGAGGTGCAGGCTGTGCACCGACAGCAGCGCCGCGGCGAGCAGCCCGACCCCCACACCAAAGACCCGGCGGCCAAGAAGAAACATCAGCGGTATGGTTGCAGCACCGGTGATGGCGCTCGGCAGGCGCAGGGCGAGGTGGCTGGTGCCGAACATCTCGGTCCAGCCGAACATCGCCAGATACCAGAGGATCGGATGCGGTTCGTCATGAAAATGCATTCGGAACGTATCGCCCCAGGTCAGGCGCGGCGGCGGCACCGAATGGCCCGGGATGAGATCGATGCCGGGAACATAGATTTCCGGGTGCGACATTGACGGCGTCTCGATCCCGTAAAGCCGCAAGAGAAGCGCGGCGGCAGTCAGAAACAGAAGGGTGCCCCGTACCCAGCCTTGCGTAGCGGTCGCGCCGGGCATCGCAGCCGAAGCGCCCGACCCGATGCGTGTAGATGCCGGCATCTGGAGTTTTCCTTTGTTGTCCCTGCGCTAAGGCTCAACAGGCAACACTGGTCCGGCAACACACTCCCGCATGAGACGCCGCCGCGCAAGGGGACGAACCGCACGCTCCCCGGTATCAGCCCGACAGTTTCGCAAAGGTCCACAGTAGCGCGATCAGCACCGGCTGGTGCACAAGGTAGAGCAAAAGGCTGTGCCGGCCGGGCCATGCGGCGATCCGGCCGAATCGGCTGTTGCCATCGCCCCATTGCGCCAGCCATTGCCAGAAGCCCGCCGCCCGCCCGATCTTCGCCGTACCGATCCCCGCGAGCGTGGCCGCAAACCACGGAAAAACCGGCACGAAGTCGGCCGATCGCACAGGCCATGTCGTCAGACCCAGCCCGGCAAGGAACGGCGCGTCGAACCAGCCGCTCTGGAGGTACGGCTTCGCGAAAACGACCAGTGCGGCAACGGCCAGCGTCAGCGGCGCTGGCAGCCTGAGGAACAGAAGCCCAACAAGGCTCGCCACCGTGATCGCATGCAGGATGCCGAAGAAGATGTAATTGTCGGGCATCGCGTAGCGCGTCGCCACCGTGATAAGCGCCGCCGCCGCCGCGACCATGGCCAGCCGGCTGAGGAACGGGCGCCAGCGGATGCGGTCGCCATGGGCGAGATAAAGGCTGACGCCGACGAGGAACAGGAAACTTCCCGCGATCATGCGGGCGAAGATCGCCCAGCCGCCCGATACGGCGGTGCCGGGAGCGAGATAGCCGAACAACTCAAGGTCGAAGGTGAAGTGGTAGATCGCCATGGCGACAAACGCCGCCGACCGCGCAATATCCAGCGCGAGGATGCGCCGGCTTCTCGGCGGCACCGCTGACAGGACACTCTCCGGCATCAGTCCGCCCGCCGCACGAAGAGCTGGTTGCCCTCGCGCCTGGTCTGGAACCGCTTCAGCTCGGCGATGAGGTCGCTGAGCTTGCGCTTGCCATAGGTGCGGCTGTCGAAATCCGGGTATTCGGCGGTCAGCGCCTGACCAAGCTGGCCGAGCGAAAACCAGTCATCCTCCTGCGGCAGCTTCTCCATGACCTTCAGGATCAGTTTCATCGCGTCGAGAGGCGTCTTGCGCGCCTCGGCCCCCGGCTTGTCCCTTTCGCTTTCCTCCTCGACGATGTTCTCGATCAGGATGAAGCGGTTGCAGACTTTCCTGAGGCTTTCGGGCGCCTTCGCCTCGCCGATACCAATGACGTCGAGGCCCTGTTCACGGATGCGGTTGGCGAGCGCCGTGAAATCGCTGTCCGAGGACACCAGAACGAAACCGTCGAAGCGGCCGGTGTGCAGGATGTCCATCGCGTCGATCACAAGGCCGATGTCGCTGGCGTTCTTGCCGATGGTGTTGGCGGTTTCCTGATGCGCGACAAGGCCGAGGTCGCGCACCTCCTTCGCCCAGTTGCCGAGCCGGCCCGAAGACCAGTCGCCATAGACGCGCCGCAGAGCCGGCTCGCCCAGTGCCGTGATCTCCTTCAGGATCGCGCCGGCGTATTTCGCCGGGATGTTGTCTGCGTCGATCAGGACGGCATAGAGCGGCCGGTCGCGACTGTTCATCAATAGACCACGACAGAGCGGATCGATTCCCCCGAATGCATCAGGTCGAAGCCCTTGTTGATGTCCTCAAGCTTCAGCGTATGGGTGATCATCGGGTCGATCTGGATCTTGCCGTCCATGTACCAGTCGACGATCTGCGGCACATCGGTGCGGCCACGGGCGCCACCGAAGGCGGTGCCTTTCCAGACCCGGCCGGTGACAAGCTGGAAGGGTCGCGTCTCGATCACGGCGCCCGCCGGGGCGACGCCGATGATGATCGACTGGCCCCAGCCGCGGTGCGTGCATTCCAGCGCGTCGCGCATCACCTTCACATTGCCGGTGCAGTCGAAGGAGTAATCCGCGCCGCCGATCTTGTCGAAGGGGGTCTTCGTCATCTCGACGATATGCTGGACGACGGAACCTTCGATTTCCTTCGGGTTGATGAAATGGGTCATCCCGAAGCGCTCGCCCCAGGCCTTCTTGTCGTTGTTGAGGTCGACGCCGATGATCATGTCGGCCCCGGCGAGCCTCAGGCCCTGGATCACGTTAAGCCCGATGCCGCCCAGGCCGAAAACCACTGCCTTGGCGCCGATCTCCACCTTGGCGGTATTGATGACCGCGCCGATCCCGGTCGTGACACCACAGCCGATGTAGCAGATCTTGTCGAAAGGCGCGTCCTCGCGCACCTTGGCCACCGCGATCTCAGGCAGGACGGTGTAGTTCGAGAAGGTCGAGCAGCCCATGTAATGCAGGATCGGATCGCCATCGAGCGTGGAAAAGCGCGAGGTGCCGTCGGGCATCACGCCTTGGCCCTGGGTGGCGCGGATCGCGGTGCAGAGGTTGGTCTTGCGGCTGAGGCAGGACGGGCAGGTCCGGCATTCCGGCGTGTAGAGCGGGATCACGTGGTCGCCCTTCTTCACGCTGGTCACGCCGGGGCCGACATCGACGACGACGCCCGCGCCCTCATGCCCGAGGATCGCCGGGAAAAGCCCCTCCGGGTCGGCGCCCGACAGGGTGAATTCGTCGGTGTGGCAGATGCCGGTCGCCCTGATCTCGACCAGAACTTCGCCGGCCTTCGGCCCGGTAAGGTTCAGCTCCATGATTTCCAACGGCTTGCCTGCGGCGACGGCAACGGCGGCACGGGTTCTCATGCGGACATCCTCCCTGCTATGATTTGCCGCGAACCTTCTGCCAATCCTTGGCGACTGACAAGCTTGAGGAAACGAGTGATGCGATTTTTCATTTGCCTGGCTGCGCTTCTCGCGGCCTGCACCACCGAGGCCGGCCCCGGCACCGAACACGCAGTCCGGCCCGAAACCTCGGGCAGCGGCATCGTCTTTGGCAAAGGGTGCAGCACGTCGGACTTCGGTCCGCGCGCGTTGATCGGCCGCCGCGCCGAGGCCATCCCCTTCGGCGATTTCCCCTTCCCCGTGCGTGTGGTGAAGCCGGGGATGGCGGTGACGATGGATTACAGCGAAGCGCGGCTCACCGTCGAAACCGATACCAAGGGCATCATCACGCGGCATAGCTGCGGCTGAGGTTCAGCAGAGAACAGAAAACCCCGCCGGGGCGGGGTGTGCACTTGGAAAGTCCCGGCGGAGCGGACTGGGTGGGGGCTGTTAACCGCCCCGCCGGGACGTAGCGTCTAATCGCTATGGGGCCTTTTTCCCGTTCAATCGCGGCGTGGTTTTGCCCGTGCGATGCAACAGCGAAGGTCTTTTTGCGGCCAAATCCGGGCGGCGCTTGATTTGCGGGGCGGGACCGCTAACATCTTTCCCATGACGGTGCAGACGCCGACCCCTTTTCCCCATGCCTCTCCGGCGCCTGAACAGGTTGCCTTCGACCGTCACGAGCTTATGGCGATCCTCGGGCTTTACGGGCGCATGGTGGCGGCGGGGGAATGGCGCGACTATGCGCTTTCGTTCCTGCGCGAGATGGCGGTGTTCTCGGTCTTCCGGCGGTCGTCGGAAAACCCGCTCTACCGGATCGAGAAGCATCCTCGCCTGCGCGGCCGGCAGGGGATGTATTGCATCATCGGCATGGACGGGCAGATCCTGAAGCGTGGCCATGAACTCCCGGGCGTGCTCCGCACCCTCGAACGGAAGCTGATCCGGCCCGTCGACTAGATCACGCGGCGCAGCGCCGTCGGCTCGCCGTCGCCCTGCGCGGCGATGCGGGCGATGGCCTCTTCGATGCCCTCGATGGTCACCGCCATGCGGAAGCCGTTGGCATGGATCATCCGGTTTTCGTCGAGCGCCAGCGCGACATGCCCTTTCCAGAAGAGAAGATCATTGCGGCGGAGCGCGCCAACCCCGGCCACAGGATGTCCGAGCACCTGCTGCAGGTCGCTGTCGCCGGGGCAGGCGATCCCTGAGGCCACAAGCGATGCCTGCACGAGGCCGGAACAGTCGATCCCCTGACGCGAATTGCCGCCCCAGAGATAGGGCGTGCCGAGAAACATCATCGCCACTTCTGCCGGAGCGCCGAAGCTCTCGCCCAATGGCCTGAGATGCGGGCGCGGCACGAAGCCCGCACTCGTCTGGAAGAAGCGGTCGGTTTCGCCGATGACCCTAAGCCGCGCGCCAAGGCTCAGCGCCGCCGTCTCTCGCCGCTTCATGTCGGCGACCGGGTAGAGGTGGCTCGCGGGGGCGGCGACCCAATGCGTCGGCGTGAATGCCGGGCCGAGCGCGTCTTCGCTGACATAGCCGCAATAGCCGTCCTTGGCCGATTGCAGGAAGGCATGGCCCGCGCGCCGCTCCAGCACCGTGACGGCATCACCCATCAGAAGCTGGCGGTCGCGCGCTCCGTCCGGTTCCTTCAGCAGATCGGCCAGGGGAACCGCCACCGCAGCAGCCTCGCCTTCGACGAAGGCCTCCGCCTCGACCTGCCCCCGCAGGGAGACATGGGCGACACGGCCATTGGCGGGGGTCAGGCGGCGGTCGCTCATAGCCCGAGCATCTCGGGCATTGCCGCCAGAAGCGCCCGCGCGCCCTGCCCCACGCCGCCCTTCGGCCGGGCCGGGGCGGCGGTAGGCTGCCAGCCGTAGATGTCGAAATGGACGTAGCGCGGACTGTCCGTAACGAAGCGGCGGAGGAAGAGCGCTGCGGTGATCGAGCCTGCGAACCCGAAGCCCGGCGCATTGTCGAGATCGGCGATCTCCGGCTCGATCACGCTTTCATAGGGCGACCAGAACGGCATCCGCCAGACCGGGTCCGCCACCCCTGTCCCGCCTGCCGCAATCGCCCCCGCAACCTGATCGTCGTCCGCGTAGAAGGGCGCGAGGTCGGGGCCAACGGCGACACGCGCCGCGCCGGTCAGCGTCGCCATGGAGATCAGGAGATCGGGCTTTTCCTCATCGGCCAAAGCCAAAGCATCCCCGAGGACCAGCCGCCCTTCGGCGTCGGTGTCATTGACCTCGACCGTCAGGCCCTTGCGGCTCGTCAGCACGTCCTTCGGGCGGAACGCATTGCCGGCCACCGAATTCTCCACCGCCGGGACCAGCACCCGGAGCCTGAGCTTCAGGCCAAGCTTCATGATCGACCGGGCAAGCCCCATCACCGTCGCGGCTCCGCCCATGTCCTTCTTCATCAGCGACATTCCCGATGAGGGCTTGATGTTAAGCCCGCCGGTGTCGAAGCAGACGCCTTTGCCAACCAGCGTCAACGCCGGCCCTTCGCTGCCCCAGCGGAGGTCAAGAAGCCGTGGCGCGCGCGGCGAGGCACGGCCAACCGCATGGATCATCGGGAAATTCCGGGTCAGAAGTTCCTCCCCCCGGATCACCGACAGCGTGGCGCCGCAATCGGCGGCAAGGGCTGCCATTGCCGCCTCAAGCTCGTCCGGCCCCATGTCGGAGGCGGGGGTGTTGATGAGGTCGCGGGTCAGTGCCTCGCTCGCCGCAATTATCTCAAGCCGGCGGGCATCGACACCGGCAGGCGCCTTGAGCCGGGCCTTGGAGGCGCTCGCCGTCTTGTAGCGCCCGAAGCGGTAGGCGCTGAGAAGCGCGCAAAGTGCCGCCTCCTCGGCCGCTGCCGGGGGAAGATCAGTTGCGACATGCCAGTCGCCATCGGGCAGTTGTTCCACCGCTTTCGCAACATGAAACCGCCCGCGCCGCCGCGCCACGGCATCGCCCATGCCGAAGACCGCCGCCGCCGGGGCGCCATCAAGCGCAGGCAGGAGCACGAACTGACCGAGCCGCCCGGTGAAGCCCGCCGCGGCAAGCCAGCGTTGCTCCGCCGTGGCGCGACCGGCGATGAAATCCGTCGCCCCAGCAGCCTCGATCAGGAACAGGGGCTGGCTCGCGGCACTGGCGGGCGCGAAAGTATAGGGCATCTGGTCTCTCCGGCTTCGTGCGGCGCCGAGACTAGCCAGCCGCCCCGCGCCCGCAAGGGCGAAGTCACATGGTCATGTCACGAAGATCGCGGATCGCCGAGACGGATCGGTTCACGATCCTGAGAAGCCGCGACAGCGTCGCCGCCGCTGCCGGTTCATCCTCCGCCTCGGTCGCGCGGATGAGGTCCTCTGCGACAAGTCCGAAGCTTGTCATGCCAAGCTGATCCGCCATGCGCACCGCGAAGCGCGCGCTTCGTACCAGTGATGCGCGGTCGGCCGCGTCATAGTGCTGCTGCATCCGTATCACCCGCGTGACCAGTCCCTCGATCCCGCGTTGCAGAATGTCCTCCGCATCGCGCCTGCTGCGCCCGGCATAGATCATCGCAACACGCCCGGCATCGACGCGAATGCCTTCGTCATGGCGCAGAACCGCCAGTGTCGCCACCCTTCACCCTCCTGCATGCGCCCCACGCGCAGCTAGACCCTGCAGCCGGCAAGGACAAGAAATGCTTGATGCCTCCCGGAAAAATCACTCGAAATTGCCGCAACTGCAATCTAAGTGCTATGAGGAAGCCAACCGAGCGAGGAACTATGGACCGCGTGAAACCTCTGCCGAACTATCTGGTCCAGCGCTATCAGGGCTGGCAGGCGACCACTTGGGAAGAGAACCGCTCCTGGTATCGCCGGCTGGCCGAGGATGGCCAGCGCCCGCGCGCCATGGTCATTTCCTGCTGCGACAGCCGGGTGCATGTCATCTCGATCTTCGGCGCCGATCAGGGCGAGTTCTTCATTCACCGCAATATCGCGAACCTTGTGCCGCCTTACGCCCCCGACGGGCTTCAGCACGGCACCTCGGCTGCCGTCGAATATGCCGTTACGGCGCTCAAGGTCGCGCATCTGATCGTGGTCGGGCATTCCCTATGCGGCGGCGTCAAGGGCTGTCACGCCATGTGCTCGGGCCACGCACCGGAGCTTGAGGAAAAGTCGAGCTTCGTCGGGCGCTGGATGGATATCCTGCGGCCGGGGTATGAGCGTATCCGCGATCTGCCGGAAGGCGAACAGGTACGGGCGCTGGAAAAGCAGGCGGTTCTCATCAGCCTCGAAAACCTGATGACCTTCCCCTTCGTTTCCAAGGCCGTCGATGCCGGCGACATGACGGTGCACGGGCTCTGGAACGACATTGCGGAAGGCACGCTTGAACAATACGACCCTGCGGCCGGACAGTTCCTGCCGATCTGACGGACGGTCGAAACCGCGCGTTAACCCTGACGCGCGACAGTTCGGCCATGGAAAGGTCGATCCCCGTCGAACTTCATCTCCCCCCGGCGCTCCTCCTCGCCCTTGGCCGGGCTGCGCGGGACGCCGGGGTACAGCCCTCCGACTATGTCGCGGCGGTCCTTGCCGCCGCCGTCGACCGGGCCGGTCTTTGCCCAATTGGTGCTGCTGATATCGTGCGGCAGGCAGTAATGGCGGCGGCGGACTGGCTCGACCTGCAAAGCCGCCTGCGCCGCGCCGGATACGTGCTCCGCCGCGATCCTGCCGGAGACCTCATGCTGCATGACTGGCCGCTGAACCGGCCGCTCTTGCCGATGGCGGACCTCGGCCACGGCATGACCGCCCTGACGGTCCAGTTTCACGCGCCTTTTCCTGCCGAAGTCTTCACCACCCCGATGGCCCTGCCGGTTGCCCGGCGCCGTGCCGCCTGATGGATCAAACGTGATGCGCGTTACAGGGGCGGCATGCTAGGCTCTGCCCGACGCTTCAATCGGGGTGGGCATGATGCCGAGTTATTCCTTCGCACGCGCTGCGGCGCTTCTCCTTCTTCTCGCCGTTCCGGCGAAGGCTGCCGATTCCGGCAGCGACAGCGGCAGTCAGGCCGCGGCGCCGGCGACCGCTCCTGCATCAGGCGGCATCACAGAGGCGCAGGCCGCCATTGATGCCGGTCAATATGCCAAGGCGCTGCGCATCCTCGCCCCGGTCGCAAAGGCCGAACCGAAGAACGCCGATGTCTGGAACCTGATGGGCTATTCGAGCCGCAACCTGAAGAACTACAACGAGGCGGCGCGCTACTATGCCATCGCGCTTCGGGCGAACCCCAAGCATATCGGCGCGCTGGAGTATCAGGGCGAATTGTTCGTGGAGACCGGCCAGTTCGATCAGGCCCGGCAGAACCTGAAGATGCTGCAATCCATCTGCGGCACCTGCGAAGAGGCGATGGACCTTCAGTCGGCGCTGCAGGCCAAGGGGCAGGGCTGAAGGGCGGCGGTTCCTGAAAGTAAAGAGGCGCCCTTTTGGGCGCCTCTCGCGTTCTGTCGAAATGGAAGCCGCTCAGCCCTTCTTCAGGCAGCGGTTGCCCAACGTCTCGGCGATCTGCACGGCATTGAGCGCGGCACCCTTCCGGAGGTTGTCGGACACGCACCAGAGGTTCAGGCCGTTCTCGATGGTCGAATCCTGGCGGATGCGGCTGATATAGGTTGCGTATTCGCCGACGGCTTCGATCGGCGTGATGTAGCCACCCGGTTCCCGCTTGTCGACGACGAGGATCCCCGGCGCCTCGCGCAGGATGTCACGGGCCTCATCCTCGTCGAGGAATTCCTCGAACTCGATGTTGATCGCCTCGGAATGGCCGACGAACACGGGAACTCGGACGCAGGTCGCCGTGACCTTGATCGACTTGTCGAGGATCTTCTTCGTCTCGGCCACCATCTTCCATTCTTCCTTGGTCTCGCCACTATCAAGGAAGACGTCGATATGGGGGATGACGTTGAAGGCGATCTGCTTTGAGAACTTCTTCGGCGCGACCTCCTGCCCCGGCACATACATGCCCTTGGTCTGGTCCCAAAGCTCATCAATGCCGGCCTTGCCGGCGCCCGAGACGGACTGATAGGTCGACACGACGACGCGCTTGATCTTCGCGCGGTCATGCAGGGGCTTCAGCGCCACGACCATCTGCGCGGTGGAGCAGTTGGGGTTGGCGATGATGTTCCGCTTCTTGTACTGCTCAACCGCTTCCGGGTTCACTTCCGGCACGACCAGCGGGATCTCCGGGTCGTAACGGTAGAGCGAGGAGTTGTCGATCACGACGCAGCCCGCCGCAGCCGCCTTCGGCGCGTAGATCTTCGTCGCATCCGAACCCACGGCAAAAAGCGCGATGTCCCAGCCGGTGAAATCGAAAGTGTCGAGGTCCTTGGTCTTCAGGGTCTTGTCGCCGAACGAAACTTCGGTGCCAAGCGACTTGCGGCTGGCAAGTGCGGCAATCTCGTCCACCGGGAACTCACGTTCCGCGAGGATGTTCAGCATTTCACGGCCCACGTTCCCCGTGGCGCCGGCGACAACGACCTTGTAGCCCATCTGGGGTCTCCGATTAGTAAGGACGAAGCCCCTTAGCCGATCGGACCGGACATGAAAAGCGCCGATTGGCCAAGGGCCTGCGCGACCTGCTCTACCGTTGCCGGCAGGTCATGCGCCCGCCTTGGCGTCGCGACTGAAGAGGTAGAGCGCGAGCCCGATCAGCAAGGGCAGGAGGAAGAAGAGGAAGAGCGCCGAGAAGACCGCGTCAGGGGCCGCGCCGCCAGCCTGCATCGAACGCTCGAACCCGCCGGAGGAGAACTGGAGGATACCCGCGCCGCCGATCCCGAACATGTTGAGGAAGGCCACCCCGCGCCCGACGAGATGCGGCGGAAAGAAGCTCCGCCCATGCGCCATGATCGCCGGGAAGGACGCGCCGAAGAGGCCAAGGGCGGCAAGGAGGATGGTCGCGGTCCAGATGCCAGCGCCGGGAAAGGCCGCGAGCAGCCCAAGACTGAGGGCGCAAAGGACGTTGCCGGTGAAGACCACCCATTTCTGGGTGCCGAAGATGCGGTCAAGGGGACCGTAGGCGAAGTTGCCCGCGACCATGGCCAGCGCCATCACCAGCGTCGAGGTGCCGATCTGCGCGGTGTCGGCCCCGAAGACCTGAGAAAGATAGGGCCCGGCCCAGAGGCCGCGGATCGAGGCAGCGGGGGCATAGGCGACGGCCATCAGCGGCAGGATCGCCCACATGCCGGGAATGCGGAAAAGGTCAAGGAAAGACCCGCCCCCGCTTGAAGGCTTCCCGGCCTGCGGCGGATTGCGCACGAAGATCCAGAGCGCTGCGGCCACCACAAGGGTCACGCCGGCAAGGCCGAAAAGCGTCTCGCGCCAGCCGACTGCCGCCACCGTCCAGGAAAGCGGCGCCGCGCCGAGGATGTTGCCGAGCGAGCCGAAACCGATGACCGCACCCGCCAGCGTTCCGAAGACTGCCGGCGAATAGATGCGCGCGAAGATGTAGTAGGACGCCATCAGGACGGGCGAACAGCCGATGCCGATCAGCGCCATGGCGATGTGGATGGCCCAGGGCCCTTGCGCCGTCGCGAAGACCAGCGCCCCGCCGCCGCCGCCCAGCGCCAGGAGGACCGCCGAGGTCAGCCTTGGCCCAATCCGGTCAAGTGCCGCGCCCACCGGGATCTGCATCAGCGCGAAGACCAGAAACCATATGCCCGAAGACAGCGCGAGGTCGGAGGCCGCCGTGCCGATCTCCGCCTTCAGGACAGGCGCCAGCACGGCAAGGAAGGCCCGGTAGAACTGGCTCAGCACATAGCCCAGCACCAGAAATGCAATTCCCGCCCGCACCTTCGCCGCCTGTTTTTAGTTTGCCTGTTTTCCGGTCGGACCCTGCGGGATTCGGCGGGCCTGTGCAAGGCGTCGGTTTTATGCTCCGTTCGGACCGGAGAGATCGGGAGGGTCCGGATGCGCAGCTTCGTGGCGATACCAATGCCGGAATCGGTCGCCCGCGCCCTTGCCCCGGTGCAGGCCGCCCTGCCCTTCGGCCGCCTTGTGGAGGCCGAAAACCTGCACATGACTCTGGCTTTTCTGGGCGACCAGCCCGACCGGATGCTGGAGGAGGTGCATTTCGCGCTTGAGACGATCCGCCACCCGGCTTTCGAGCTGACTCTGTCCGGCCTCGACACCTTCGGCGCCGAAAGCCCGCAAGTCTTCAACATCGGCGTCCAGCCTTCGCCGGGCCTGACCGAACTTCAGCAAAGGATCAAGAGCCGCCTGCACGGGGTCGGTCTGCAGGGCGAACGCCGGCGCTTCCATCCGCATGTCACGCTGGCGCGGTTCCCGAAGGTGCTGCCGCGCGATGAGATCGGCCGTCTCGGCCGCTTCCTCGCCGGGCGCGCCGATCATCGGTTGCCGCCGTTCCGCGTCACAGAGTTCTGCCTCTTTGAATCGATCCTGACCTCGGACGGCGCGCATTATGAAGTGTTGGCGTCCTATCCGCTCTCGGCCATCGGATAGGCCGGGGCGTTTCACCCGGCGGCGGGGTCATCCAGCGGCACGACATCGACCGCCTGCCGGCTTTCCTGCGCGCCGAAGCCGCGCAATGCGCCCCGGACCGGGGCGACATCGTCATAGTCGCGCCCGTATCCGACAATGATGTGATCGACGCCGGCGGGACGGTCATTGGTCGGGTCGAACTCGATCCATCCGATCTCGGCCCCGGCCCAGGCCCTAACCCAGGCATGCATCGCATCGGCCCCCTCAAGCCGCGGCTTTCCGGGCGGCGGCCGGGTGCGCAGGAAGCCCGAGACATAGCCCGCCGGGATGCCGATGCCGCGCAGGCAGGTGATCATGATGTGGCTGAAGTCCTGGCAGACCCCGTGCCGCTTGTCGAAGGCCTCTTCGGCGGGCGTGTTGACGGTGGTGGCGTCGGGGTCAAAGCGCATGATGCCGTGGAGCGCGTGACCGATGGCCTGCACCGCTTCGAGCGTGCTCATGCCGGGGCGCAACTGGTCGCGCGCAAACTCCGTCATCGCGCCGCCGGGCTTTGCGCGGCGGGAGGCGGCAATGAAATGATGCGGGGACTGCGTGCCGATGTCCTGCGCCAGGGATATTTCCTGCGGCAGGGAAGCGAGCGGGGCGGACAGATCCAGCTCCTGCGCCGGGGCAAGCCGTTCGACGCGCGCGGTCAGCGTCAGGCGCAGCGCCTCGACCGGTTCGGTCCAGACGGCGGTTGTCATGGCATTGCCGAAGAAATCCATCGTGTCGCGCTTTTCTGATGGCGCCGGCTCGGCCCGGATCATGCGCGACCGCACGACCTGCCGCCCCTCGATGGAGGACGGCGTCAGCCGCATCACCGTGCGGGAGTTCACCGACGGGACCGGGTAGGAATAGCTGATCGCCAGGGTCAGGTCGTAAAGCATCGCCTCACCTGAGATAGGTCTGCGTGAGGAGGTCGGAAATCTTGTAAAGATCGTCCCGCACCTCTTCGAAGGAGGCAAGGGTGAGGTCCGAGGGGGCCGCAACCTCGAACCGGGTGCAGACCGGCAGGATCGTCCTGAGAAGCGCTGCGGGGCTGCCGTCTACCCGCGCCTGCGGCAAGGCCTGCGCGAGGCCCCTAAGTTCGTTCATCTGAAAGAGGATGGCGCGCGGGTTGTGATCGTCGATGGCGAGAAGATCGACAACGGTGTCGCGGCTCGTTTCGATCCGGTAGCGGCGCTGGTGGGTGATGACGCTGTCCGCGACCTCGACGGCGAGGTCGAGCGAGCCATAGGGCGCCTCGGGGTCGGTGAAGGCGGAAAGGAGCGAGGCGAGGAAATCCGTCCGCTCAAGCGCCCGGCCCGCCGACAGGAAGCGCCAGCCGGAAGAGCGGTACATGTTCTCGTGCACAAGGCCGGAAAAGCCGGTGATCTTGCGCAGTAGCACGCCCATCGCCCGGGCGGCATCGTCGCCGGGGCGGGCGGTTTCGGTCATGCCGCGCGCCGTTTTCTGCAGGTCGTAAAGCGCCAGCCAGCCATCGGTGGAAAAGCGATCCCTGATCTTGGCGGCGCAACCGCGGGCGGCGGCGATCCGGTCGAGGAGTACGGCGGGAACCACCTCATCGACGTTGATGCCGCGCCCGTCAAGGAAGCTTTCAAGCTGCACCAGAAGCGGGCCGTCGCGGCGTTCGGAGGCAGCGAGCCTCAGGTGATAGGCCCGGATCAGCCGCATCGCATCTTCGCAACGTTCCACATAGCGGCCAAGCCAATAGAGGTTGTCGGCGGCGCGGGCGGGCAGCGTGCCTTGCGCCTCGCGGCGGAACTCCACCTTCGGCGGCGCGACGAGGCTCACTTGCGGCACGGGCCGTTCCGACACGATCCAGACATCGGCGACCATGCCGCCGCGCTGCATGCCAAGTGCGGTTGCGTCCGCCTCGGCCCCGATCCGGGCATAGCCGCCCGGCATGAACGACCAGCCGTGGCGCGTCCGCGCGGCAAAGACCCTGACCGTCATCGGCCGTGGCCGGAGCGTCCCGCCCGCCTCGGTCGGCGACCAGCTTGGCGTTGTGGAGAGCGTGACCGCCTCCTGCCCGACAAGCTCCGGCCCTTCGCGGTCGAGCCATTCGGCGATCGGGCGGTCGGCATTGTCGCGGAACTTGCCGCCAAGGACGGTGGCGGCGTTCGCGTCGAAGGGGAGATCGACAGCCAAGGCCGGGCCGATCATCATGCGGCGGGCGTTCTCGCTCACATAGTCGCGCTCGGCCTGGGCACCGCACCACCATGTGGCGATATTCGGCAGCTTCAGGGGCTTGCTGGTCAGAACCTCGGCAATGCGCGGCACGAAGGCCAGCATGGCGCGGGTTTCGAGAATCCCGGACCCGAGCGCATTGACCATGGCGAGGTTGCCGAGCCGGACCGCCTCCATCAGCCCCGGCGTGCCGATCTGCGAGCCGGGATCAAGCTCCAAGGGATCGGCGAAACCGGCGTCGATCCGCCGCCAGAGGACGCCAAGTGGCTGCGGTCCCTCAATGGTGCGGATCATCGCGGTGCCGTCCTGCACCAGAAGATCCTCGCCCTCAAGAAGCGGGATGCCGAGGTAGCGGGCGATGTAGGTGTGTTCGTAATAGGCGTCGTTCGCCGGTCCCGGCGTCAGGATGCCGGCCCGGCGCGGCAGCCCGTTGTGGCGCCCGGCAAGGCCCTCGATGGCGCTGCGGAAATCACGGAAGAACCCGGCGAGGCGGTGGATATGCTCGCCCGAGAAGACCTCGGGGAAGACCCGGCTTGTGGCCATGCGGTTTTCCAGCGCGAAGCCCGCGCCCGAAGGCGCCTGCGTGCGGTCGCCGAGGACGAACCACGACCCGTCCGGCGAACGGCCGATCTCGAAGGCGATGTAGTGGAGGTAATGCCCGCCGCGCGGCTCCACCCCGACCATCGGCCTCAGCCATTGCGGATTGCCGGCGACAAGCTCGGCGGGCAGATGTCCGTCCGCCACCAGCCGCCCCGGCCCGTAAAGATCGGCGAGGATCGCGTCGAGAAGGTCGGCGCGTTCGGCAAGACCTTCGCAGATCGTCTCCCATTCGCTGCCGCCGAGGATCACCGGCACATGGCTCAGTGGCCATTCCCGTTCTTGCGTCGGGTCGCTGGAATAGCGCCGGAAGTAGACCCCGGCCTCGCGCAGATACTGGTCGCCGCGTTCGAACCGGGCGGCGATGTCATCGGGGGAAAGGCCAAGGAACTGGTCGATGAACGGCTTCCAGACCGGCCTCAGCCTGCCCTCGGCGTCGAAAAGCTCGTCGGGGACGCCGGGTGCGGGCCGGTATGCCCGCAGGCGCGGGTCTTCGGCATGGTTGGGGTTGCGCTGTTGCATCGGCCTCCTCGAACAGCGCTAGTGGAGGCCCACCGGCCGTCTGAGGTCAAGCGTCATCGGAAATTCCGGGTGCGGGGTTTCCGGTTCGGGCCGGTAGGCGCCAGGAAGGTGGCCATTGGCTTCGAACCGCGCCAGCCGCCGCGCCTCGGCCTCATTGCCGTTGACCGGGAAGGTGTCGTAGTTCCGCCCGCCGGGATGGGCGACGTGATAGACACAGCCTGCAAGGGCGCGGCCGGTCCAGTCATCGTAGATGTCGAAGGTCAGGGGCGCGTTGACCGGCAGCGTCGGATGCAGCGCCTCGCCCGGTTGCCAGGCCTTGTAGCGCACCCCGGCGACCGAGACGCCCGATGTCCGGGTGCGGGCCAAAGGCACCGGGCGGCGGTTGCACGTCACCCGGTAGCGGTCCTGATGCAGCGTCGTCAGCTTCACCTGCAAGCGCTCGACCGAACTGTCGGTATAGCGGACGGTGCCGCCGATGGCGCCGGTTTCGCCAAGCACATGCCAGGGTTCCAGCGCCTGGCGGATCTCCAGATGCACGCCCTCCGCCTCGATCTGGCCGCAGAAGGGGAAACGGAATTCGGCCTGTGCCTCGAACCAGACCGGATCGAGGTCGAAGCCGTGGCGGCCAAGGTCGGCGATAAGGTCGCGGAAATCTTCCCAAAGGTAGTGCGGCAGCATGAAGCGGTCATGCAGCACCGTGCCCCAGCGCACCGGGCGGCCTTCGACCGGGTTTTGCCAGCACCGCGCGATGATGGCGCGAAGAAGAAGCTGCTGCGCAAGGCTCATGCGCGGATGGGGCGGCATCTCGAAGCCGCGGAACTCCACGAGGCCAAGGCGCCCGGTCGGCCCGTCGGGCGAGAAAAGCTTGTCGATGCAGATCTCGGCCCGGTGGGTATTGCCGGTCACGTCGGTCAGCATGTTGCGCAAGAGCCGGTCCACCAGCCATGGCGGCGGCACCTGCCCTTCAGCGGGCGGCTTCAGTTGCGACAGCGCAATCTCAAGCTCGTAAAGCGTGTCATGCCGCGCCTCATCGATCCGGGGGGCCTGTGAGGTCGGGCCGATGAAGAGGCCGGCGAAGAGGTAGCTGAGCGAGGGATGGCGCTGCCAGATGAGGATCAGCGATTTGAGAAGATCGGGCCGCCTCAGGAACGGGCTGTCGAGAAGCGTACCGCCGCCGACGACGACATGGTTGCCGCCGCCGGTGCCGGTATGGCGGCCGTCGATCATGAACTTGTCGGCGCCAAGCCTTGATTGCCGCGCCTCTTCGTAGATCGCTTCGGTTGTCGCCACGCAATCGTCCCAGCTATGGGCCGGGTGGATGTTGACCTCGATCACGCCGGGGTCGGGGGCGACGCGGATCACGTTCAGGCGCGGGTCGTTCGGCGGGGCGTAGCCTTCGATATGGATTGCAAGGCCCAGCGCCTTGGCGCTGCCTTCGGCGGCGGCAATGAGTTCAAGGTAATCCTCAAGGTCTTCGGTCGGCGGCATGAAGACGCAAAGCCGTCCGTCGCGCGGCTCGACCGAAATCGCGGTGCGGACGACGCCGCCGATGGCGCCCAGCTCCTGCTCCACGATCTCCTGTCCGGGCGGGGCGGATTGCGCCTCTGACACCGGCTGGGTGCGGGTGCGGTCGGTCTCGGGCACCAGAGTTTCCTCTGCCGCCCGGTGGAAATCCGGCAAGGGCCCGCGCGGCACCGAAGGGTCGGTGACGAAGTGATAGGGATACTGCGCCGGCGGCACCCAGGGCAGCGCGCCCAAGGGCAGCCGGAAGCCCGCCGGGCTGTCGCCGGGAATGAGGAAGAGCTTGCCGCGCCTCGCCTTCCACTTTTCCGACCGCCAGCGATGCCCCTCGGCCTTGGCCTGCCAGCGCTGGATCGGCAGGACATAGCCGGTGGGCTTGTCGAGGCCGCGCTCAAAGACGCGGGCGAAGCGGGCGCGATCCTCGGGGTTCTTCAGCTTGCTGTCCTCGGGCGTGACATTGGCGGGGAGGTTGCCCTCCTTCAGCATCCATTCCGCCGGGTCCTCGAATACCGGCACGGCGAAATCCGCCTCGATCCCAAGCCGCGTGGCGATGCCGTGGGTGAGCGCCCCTGCTTCAGCCTCGCCTGCGCCGGTGTCAGCGCCCTCCTTGGCAATCAGCGTCTCATCGCCCCAGACGGGCTTCCCGTCGCGACGCCAGTAGAGCGAAAAGGTCCAGCGCGGCAGGCTTTCGCCGGGATACCATTTGCCCTGCCCGTAATGCAGGAACCCGCCCGGCGCGAAACGGTCGCGCAGGCGGCGGATCAACGTATCGGCGAGCGCCCGTTTGTCCGGCCCGACGGCGGCGGTGTTCCATTCCTCGCTTTCGAAATCGTCGATGGAGACGAAGGTCGGCTCGCCCCCCATCGTCAGGCGCACATCGCCTTCAGTCAGCGCTTGGTCCACCTTGCGGCCAAGGGCGTTCAGCCGGTCCCAGGCCTCATCCGAAAATGGCTTGGTGATGCGCGGATGCTCGGCCACCCGGCGCACCTTCATGTCGAAATCGAAGGTGACTTCCGGTGTTCCGGCCGCCGTGAACCCGCCCGAGATAGGTGCGGCGTTCCGGTAATGCGGGGTCGCGGCCAGGGGGATGTGGCTTTCGCCGGTCAGAAGGCCCGAGGTCGGGTCGAGACCGATCCAGCCCGCGCCGGGGATATAGACCTCGCACCAGGCATGAAGGTCGGTGAAGTCGTGCTCCGTCCCCGAAGGGCCATCGAGCGACTTCAGATCAGGCGCAAGCTGGATCAGGTAGCCCGAGACGAAGCGCGCGGCGAAACCGAGGTGGCGCAGCACCTGCACCAGCAGCCAGCTCGAATCCCGGCAGGAGCCGGATTTCTTCGTGAGCGTCTCTTCCGGCGTCTGCACGCCCGGCTCCATGCGGATGGTGTAGTTGACCTCTGCGGCGATGCGGGCGTTGAGGCCGACGAGAAAGTCGGTGGTCCTTATCCGGGACCGGTCCACGGAGGCGACGAAGGCCGCGAGCCGCAGGTCGGCGGGCTCTGGCGTCCGGTAGATCACGAGATCTTCCCGCAGGTCCGCCGGATAGTCGAAGGGCCAGAATTCTGCGCTTTCCTCGACGAAGAAGTCGAAGGGGTTGTAGACGGTCATGTCGGCGACAAGATCGACCTCGATCTTCAGCTCCCTGACCGGCTCGGGGAAGACAAAGCGGGCGAGCCAGTTGCCATAGGGGTCCTGCTGGTGGTTGACGAAATGGCCGCCGGGGCTGACCTTCAGGGAATGCGAGATCACGCGGGTCCGCGAATGCGGCGCGGGCCTCAGGCGGATGATCTGGGGCCCGAGCATGACCGGGCGGTCATAGCTGTAATGGGTCAGGTGGTAGATGCTCGCGTGGATCGCCATTCGGGTGCTCGCTCGGTCGGTCGCCCGCCCATGTTTAGGGCGGACGCGCGCCGAGGCCAGCGGCAAAACGCAGGCGAAGTCACTTTATCCGGCAGAAATCGCCCGACGCCCGGTTTCCGGGCAGTCGCGATCAGCCGCGCCCGGCGACCTTCGCCTGATAGGCCTCAAGACTGGCGATGAACGGTTGGCCGGTCGGAACCTCGTTCCGCGCGCAGAACTCGTCCCAGATGGCGGCGAAGGGCAGGTCCTTCGCCTCTTCGGTCCAGAGCAGCCGCCCGGTGAAGTCGAGCCGTTCCTCCGCCGCCTTCAGCCGCGCCTCGGGCAGAAGCAGCGCCCGAAGCAGCGCCTTTTGCATGTTGCGCGTGCCGATCACCCAGGCGGCGGTCCGGCTGATGGTGGCATCGAAGAAATCGAGGCCGATGTGGGTGCGGCCAAGAAGATCGGCAAAGACCAGTTCCTGAGCCATCGCGAGGATGTCGTCGTTCAGAAGGATCACATGGTCGCTGTCCCAGCGCATCGGGCGCGAGACATGAAGAAGGATCTCACCCACCGAAAGCGCTACCGACGAAAGCTTGTCGGCGATGTTCTCGGTCGGGTGGAAATGGCCCATGTCGAGGCAGAGGAGCGTATTCTTGCGGATGGCATAGCCAAGGTAGAATTCATGGCTGCCGACGGTGCAGGCCTCAACCCCGATGCCGAAGAGCTTTGATTCCACGGCATCAAGCATCGCTGCCCGGTCCTGCTTCTCCGCCAGCATCGCGTCGAGCGATCCTTCCAGCCGCCGCCGCGCCGCCATCCGGTCGACGGGCGTGTCCTTGTAGCCGTCCGGCACCCAGATGTTGTTGACGGCAGCGCTCCCCAGCGCCTTGCCGATCCCTGCCGCGATCTCGCGCGAGCGGCGGCCGTGTTCGATCCAGAAGTCGCGGATGCCCTTGTCGGGGTGGCTGAGCGTCAGGTTGTCGTCGGCCTTTGCATGGGCAAAGAAAGTCGGATTGAAGTCGATGCCGATGCCGATGTCCTTGGCCCAGTCGACCCAAGGCTCGAAATGCCGGTACTCGATCCCGTCGCGGTCGGGGCTTTCATCGGTATCGAGGTAGCAGGCGTGAAGGTTCAGCCGGTGCTTGCCTGGGATATTGGCATAGGCGAACTCCAGATCGGCGCGCAACTCCTGCGGGGTCCGGGCGCGGCCGGGATGGTTGCCGGTCGCCTGGATGCCGCCGCCGGAGCTGCCGGACTTCCTCTCGAAGCCGCCCACGTCATCGCCCTGCCAGCAATGGACCGAGATCGGGATACCGGCGAGGCGCGTCAGTGCCCGTTCCGCATCCACGCCCCAGTCCGCAAAGACCTGCCGGGCCGTCTCATACCGCGTTGTCATGCCTTGCCCCCTTTAGCGCGTGAACGCCTGCACGTTGCCCGCATCCACGTTCAGGATGTTGCCGGTCGATTTTGCCGAGCGGTCGGAGGCGAAGAAATAGGCCGCCTCGGCGATATCCTCGGGGTAGACCGACCGCTTCAGCATGGACCGCTGGCGGTACATCTCCTCCAGCCCGTCCTTGTCGGTCTTGTAGGTCGAGGCGCGCTGATCCAGCCATTCGCCCGACCAGATCTTCGACCCGCGCAGGACCGCATCCGGGTTGACCACGTTGACGCGGATGCCAGCCTCCGCCCCTTCCAGCGCAAGGCAGCGCGCGAGGTGAATTTCCGAGGCCTTCGCCGTGCAATAGGCCGAGGCATTGGGCGAGGCCGCCAGCCCGTTCTTCGAGGCGATGAAGACGAGCGATCCGCCCATCTTCTGCCCGCGCATCAGTCGGAACGCCTCGCGGCTGACAAGGAAATAGCCGGTGGAGAGGATATCCATGTTGCGGTTCCAGAGCGCGAGCGAGGTCTCCTCGACCGGCGCCGACGAGGCGATCCCCGCGTTCGACACGAGGATGTCGAGCCCGCCGAATTCCACCGCTGCGCTGGCGAAAGCGGCGGCGACGGCGCCCTCATCGGTCACGTTCATCGCGACCGTGCGCACCATGTCCTTGCCGTACTGCTTGGCCAGCGCCGCGCCGGTCTCGCCCAGCGCCTTTTCGTCGATATCGGCGAGCATGACGCAGGCGCCCTCGGCCAAGTAGCGCTCCGCCGTTGCCGAGCCGATGCCACCGGCGCCGCCGGTGACAAGCGCCACGCGCCCCGCCAGCGATTTCGGCTTCGGCATCCGTTGCAGCTTCGCTTCCTCAAGCAGCCAGTATTCTATGTCGAAAGCCTCTTGTTCCGGCAGGCCGACATAGGTGCTGACCGAGGATGCCCCGCGCATGACGTTGATGGCGTTGACGTAGAACTCCCCCGAAATCCGCGCCGTCGCCTTGTCCTTTGCGAAGGTCAACATCCCCACCCCCGGCACCAGATAGACGACCGCGTTGGGGTCGCGCAGCGCCGGGCTGTCGGGATGCTTGCTGCGGTCGTAATAGACGGCGTAACCGTCGCGGTAGGCGGCAACGGCGGCATCGAGACCGGCGAGGGTCTTGTCCACATCGGCCTTCGCGGGGTCGAAATCCACCACCAGCGGCCTGATCTTGGTCCTGAGGAAGTGATCCGGGCAAGAGGTGCCGAGCGCGGCGAGGGGCTTCATGTCGCGCGCATTCACGAACTCAAGCACCGCTTCGGAATCGTCGAAATGCCCGACCATCGGCTGCTGGCCGGAGACCATCCCCCGGATCGCTGGCATCAGCCGCGCCGCCACGGCACGGCGTTCGGCGGGCGGCAGGCTAGCGTGCACCGCCCCGCCAAAGGCCGCGACACCGGCCGTCTTTTCGCCAAACCAGTCCATCGCCTGCTGGATCACGCGGAGCGTCAGGTCGTAGCAATCCTTCGCATCGTCGGCCCAGGTGAAAAGCCCGTGACTTTCCAGAACCACGCCCTTGGCCGCAGGATTGTCCTTGCAGAACTTCTCCAGCCACAGCCCGAGCTCGTAGCCCGGCCGCTTCCATGGCAGCCAGCCGATCTCATCGCCGAAGATCTCTTTCGTCAGGGCCTTCGAATTCTTCGACGCCGCGATGGCGATGATCGCATCCGGATGCATGTGATCGACATGGGCTTTCGGCACATAGGCATGCAGCGGCGTGTCGATGGAAGCGGCACGCGGGTTGAGATTGAAGGTGCAGTGCGGCAGGTAGCCGACCATCTCATCTTCAAATTCCACGCCGCGATAGACGCCCTTCAGCGCGCGGAGCTTGTCCATGTAGAGCGTGGCAAACCCGTCCATCCTGATCGAGCCGACATCGCCGCCCGATCCCTTGACCCAGAGAACCTCGACTGCCGCGCCGCTCAGCGGGTCCTTTTCCATCACCTTGGCCGAGGTATTGCCGCCGCCGTAATTGGTAATGCGCTTGTCGGAGCCGAGGAGGTTCGACCGGTAGAGGAGCTTTTCCGATTCGCTCATCCCCTTGGCCTTCGCCGCGTCCCAGCGGTTCTCAAGGCGCTGACTTTCGGCTGTTTTCGGCATGGTATCCTCCCGGCAGGCGCAGGTTGCGCGGCAGCTTTTGTTGTGCAAAGCCTGCGGCCTGCGCGGCATTGTGTCAATCATTTTCAATCATATTCAGTCATTCTGCATTGCAGCATGATTGTTTGTGATTGTTTTTGATTGACAGACCCGGCGAATCCGCTCAACCTTCTCATCAACGGGAGGGTCAGATGCACGAAACGGAACGCCACAGGATCATTCTGTCCGCAGTTCAGGACCGGCCCGTGGTCACCGTCATCGACCTTTGCAACATGACCGGCGCTTCCGAGGCGACGATCCGCCGCGACATCGCCACGCTCGACCAGCAAAAGAAACTGCGCCGCATCCGGGGCGGGGCGGAATCGATCAATCCGCCGCAGCTTGTCGGCCTCGCCGGGCGGCCCTTTTCCATCAACGAACAGCTCCACAGCGCCGAAAAGCAGGCCATCGCCCGCGCCGCGGTGGAGCTTTGCGAGGATGGCGAGCCGATCATCATCAACGGCGGCACCACGACCTTCCAGATGGTGCATCCCCTGGCGAGCCGCAGGCTCCAGGTCTTCACCAATTCCTTCCCGATCGCCGAGCATCTTCTCAAGCATTCGAAGAACACCGTCCTGCTGCCCGGCGGCGCCATCTACCGCGAACAGAACATCATCCTGTCGCCCTTCGACAATGACGTGTCGAAGAACTTCTACGCCCGCCGCATGTTCATGGGCGCCCAGGGCGTCGGCCCGCTTGGCCTGATGGAGGCCGATCCCCTGCTGATCCAGGCCGAACAGAAGCTGATCGGCCAGGCGGAGGAGCTGATCCTGCTCGTCGATTCCTCGAAATTCCGCAACCGGTCGAGCCTTGTCCTCTGCCCGCTCAGGCGGGTGCACACGCTCATCACCGATGAAGGCATCACCGACCGCGACGCCGCCATGCTCGATGCGGCGGACATCACTCTGATCGTCGTCCCGAAAGGGCCGGCGCAACAGCAGGAAGGGGCGGCATCCTGATCGCCGCCATTTGACCGAAGACACTTGCAAACACGGGAGGTTCAGCAAGATGAAACGCCGCACTTTCGGAACACTGACCGCCGGGCTGACGCTCGCCGCCTGCCTCATGGGCACCTCGGCGATGGCCCAGGACAAGACGCGCATCGCCATCGTCGTCAAGGCGCTGGGCATCGGCTTCTTCGAGGCCGCGAACAAGGGCGCCGAAGAGGCTGCCAAGGAACTGGGCGATGTGGAGATCATCTACACCGGTCCGACCGACACCACGGCGGAAGGCCAGATCGAGGTCATCAACGCCCTGATCGCACAGCAGGTCAACGCCATCGCGATTTCCGCCAATGACCGCGACGCCCTCGTGCCCGCGCTGAAGAAGGCGATGGACCGCGGCATCACCGTCATCTCGTGGGACTCCGGTGTCGCGCCGGAAGGCCGCCAGATGCACCTCAACCCCTCGTCGAACCCGCTCATCGGCAACATGATCATCAAGCTTGCCGCCGATCATCTGCCCGATGGCGGCGATGTCGCCGTGCTTTCGGCCTCGGCCACCGCCACGAACCAGAACACCTGGATCGAGGAGATGAACAAGGTCCTGCCGAATTATCCCGGCATCAATGTCGTCGGCACCGTCTATGGCGACGACCTTGCCGACAAGTCCTACCGCGAGACGCAAGGGTTGATGCAGACCTATCCGAACCTGAAGGCGATCATCGCGCCGACCTCGGTCGGTATCGTGGCCGCCGCGCAGGCGGTGACGGATGCGGGCAAGATCGGCCAGATCAACGTGACCGGGCTTGGACTGCCCTCGGAAATGGCGGCGGCGGTCGAATCCGGCGCCTCGCAATCCTTCGCAATCTGGAACCCGATCGACCTTGGCTATTCGGCGACGATGATCGCCTACAACCTCGTCAAGGGGAACGCCAAGGCAGAGCCCGGCGGCAAGATCGGGATGGGCCGCATGGGTGAGGTCACGCTTGACGACAGCAACGAAGGCGCGATGGCCGATCCCTTCGTCTACGACAAGTCGAACATCGCGGATTTCAAGTCGATCTTCTGATTGCTGAACTCCTCCCCCGGCGCTGACGCTCCCCCGCGCCGGGGTTCTCACTGGCAGAGACGGACCCATGCAGATGCAGGCCCTCCCCGCTCAGGCGGATACCCCGGACATTCCCGTTCTTGCGCTCGATGGCGTGACCAAGACCTTTCCGGGCGTGAAGGCGCTGTCGGAGGTCTCGCTTCGGCTTTATCCCGGTCAGGTCACGGCACTTGTCGGCGAAAACGGCGCCGGCAAGTCGACGGTGGTGAAGATCCTGACCGGTATCTACCAGCCCGATGGCGGCGCGATCCGGGTCGATGGCACAGCCGTCCGCTTTCCCACCGCGCAGGACGCGGCTGCCGCAGGGATCACCGCGATCCATCAGGAAACCGTGCTTTTCGATGAGCTTTCGGTGGCCGAGAACATCTTCCTCGGCCATGCCCCGCGCGGACGCTTCGGCCTGATCGACACCGAGAGGATGGTCGATGAGGCGCGGAAGATCCTGCATGGCATCGGTGCGAAGGTCGATCCCAACGTGCGGCTTCGCGATCTTGGCATCGCCAACAAGCACCTTGTCGCCATCGCCCGCGCGCTTTCGATCGACGCCCGCGTCGTCATCATGGACGAACCCACCGCCGCCCTGTCCCACAAGGAAATCCAGGAGCTTTACGACCTCGTCGATGAGTTGAAGCGGCAGGACAAGGCCATCCTCTTCATCTCGCACAAGTTCGATGAGATCTTCCGCATCGCCGACCGCTACACGGTCTTCCGCGACGGCCAGTTCGTGGGCGAGGGCCTGATCGCCGAGGTGAAGGAAAGCGAGTTGGTCAAGATGATGGTCGGGCGTCCGGTCGACCAGATCTTCCCCAAGCGCGCCCATAATGTCGGGGCCGAGGTGCTGCAGGTTGCAGGCTATGACCATCCGACCGAATTCGCGGATATCGGCTTCACGCTTCGCAAGGGTGAGATTCTCGGCTTTTACGGCCTCGTCGGCGCCGGGCGGTCCGAATTCATGCAGGCGCTCTTCGGCATCACCCGGCCATCGAAAGGCGTGACCAAGATCGACGGGCAGATCCGCGTGATCCGCTCCCCCGCCGATGCGGTCGAGAACGGCATCGTCTACGTGCCCGAGGATCGCGGTCGGCAAGGTGCCATCACCGCGCTGCCGATCTTCCAGAACGTCACCCTGCCCTCGCTGTCGCGAACCTCGCGGTCGGGTTTTCTCAGGCTCGCCGAGGAGTTCAAGCTGGCGCGGGAGTACACCCGGAGGCTCGACCTCCGTGCCGCCTCGCTCGACACGCCGGTCGGCAATCTTTCAGGCGGCAACCAGCAGAAGGTCGTCATCGCCAAGTGGCTCGCCACGAAGCCGAAGGTCATCATCCTCGATGAACCCACGAAGGGCATCGACATCGGATCGAAGGCGGCAGTGCATGAGTTCATGGCGGAACTGGCCGCCGAGGGCCTTGCCGTCATCATGGTCTCTTCGGAAATCCCCGAGGTGCTTGGCATGTCCGACCGCGTGATCGTGATGCGCGAAGGCCGCATCGTGGCCGAGGTCGCGGGCGCGGAGATGACACCGGAGACCCTTGTGCGCCACGCGGCGGGCATCACGGAGGCGGCGAGATGACCGAGGCCCTGAAATCGCGCGAGGCGATCCTGACCGGGGCGATCCTCGTCCTCATCGCGCTCATCTCCACCCGCTACCCCGGCTTCGCGGCACCGGGGAACCTTGCCAATGTCTTCAACGACACCGCTCCGCTGATCCTTCTGGCGCTGGGCCAGATGATCGTGATCCTGACGAAATGCATCGACCTTTCGGTCGCGGCGAACCTTGCCCTGACCGGCATGGTCGTGGCGATGCTGAACACCGTCGCGCCGGGGGTGCCCGTCATCGTCATCCTCCTCATCGCCCTTGCGCTCGGCGCGCTGATGGGGGCGATCAACGGTATCCTCGTCTGGAAGCTGTCGATCCCGCCCATCGTCGTGACGCTTGGCACCATGACGATCTTCCGGGGCATCATCTTCCTGATTTCCGA
The DNA here is from genome assembly GCA_020161655.1 of Pseudomonadota bacterium. GTDB lineage: Bacteria > Pseudomonadota > Alphaproteobacteria > Rhodobacterales > Rhodobacteraceae > Albidovulum. Next base: position 52,784 of record JAIUPC010000017.1, on the reverse strand, counting down.
TGGCGCCTGGGTGAACGCGCATGAGATGTCGGCACCCTTCAAGGACTTCCCGCGCCATGTCATCCTCGGCCTGCCGACCTTGAGCTGGATTGCCATTGCCGCCGTTCTGGCCTTCTACGTTCTCACCACCCGCACCGCCCTGGGCCGCGCCTTCTTTGCCGTGGGCGGCAACCCCCATGCCTCGGTCTATACCGGCATCAATGTCGGCCGCACACAGTTCTGGGCCTATGTCATCTCCGGCACGCTCGCCGGCCTCACCGGCTATCTCTGGGTCGCGCGCTATGCCGTGGCTTACGTCGATATCGCCGGCGGGTTCGAGCTTGACGTCGTTGCTGCCTGCGTCATCGGCGGCGTCTCCATCGCCGGCGGCAGTGGATCGGTGATAGGCGCGCTTCTGGGCGCGATCTTTCTTGGCGTCGTCAAGAACGCGCTGCCGGTCGTCAATATCTCGCCCTTCTGGCAACTGGCCATTTCGGGCACGGCCATCATCGTCGCCATCGCCTTCAACGCCCGCGCCTCGCGGGTGCCGGGGCGGGTGATCCTGAAACGCGCGGAGCATGCGGCATGAGCGTTACTGACCGTCATATCCCCGACCGGCTGACCACCCCCGCCGCGCGCGTCCTGAAAAGCTGGGAGACGCTGCTGCTGGCTGTCGCCGTGGCGATCTTCATCGTCAACTCACTGGCCTCGCCCTATTTCCTCAACGCCTGGAACCTCAGCGACGCGACCTTCAACTTCACCGAAAAGGCGATGATCGCCTTCGCCATGGCCTTGCTCATCATCGCGGGGGAGATCGACCTTTCCGTCGCCTCGATCATCGCGCTCGCCTCGACTGCCATGGGGGCCGCGGCGCAGGTGGGGGCCGGGCCGGCGGTCCTTGTCCTTATCGGCCTTGGCGTCGGCCTAGCCTGCGGCGCCTTCAACGCCGTCCTCGTGACGGTGATGGGCCTCCCGTCCATCGTCGTCACCATCGGCACCATGAGCCTCTTCCGCGGCATCAGCTACATCGTCCTTGGCGACACCGCCTATGGCGGCTACCCGCCGGGGTTCGAGTATTTCGGGCAGGGCTATGTCTTCTGGGTCTTCAGCTTCGAATTCGTGCTTTTCGCGGTGCTGGCCGTGATCTACGGCGTCCTCCTCCACAAGACCAACTTCGGTCGGGCGGTCTATGCCATCGGCAACAACGCGACGGGGGCGATGTTCTCAGGCATCCGGGTGCAGCGGGTGAAGTTCATCCTCTTCCTCCTAACCGGCCTCATGTCCGGCCTCGCCGCCGTCTGCCTGACCTCGCGCCTCGGCTCCACTCGCCCCTCCATCGGCCTTGGGATGGAGCTTGAGGTGGTGACGATGGTTGTCCTCGGCGGCGTCAACATCCTTGGCGGATCAGGCTCGATCCCCGGCGTGGTGATCGCGGCCTTCGTCATGGGCCTTGTCACCTTCGGGCTTGGCCTTCTCAATGTCCCCGGTATCGTCATGTCGATCTTCATCGGGCTTTTGCTGATCGGCGTCATCGCGCTGCCTCGGCTCTGGTCCATGGCGCGGGGGAAGTGATGGAGAAATTCGCCTTCACGATGCGGCTCAATCCGGGGATGGAAGCCGAATACCGCAAGCGCCATGACGAGATCTGGCCTGAGCTTGTGGCGCTGCTGAAAGATGCGGGCGTTTCCGACTATTCGATCCACCTCGACCGTGGGACGGGAACGCTTTTCGGCGTCCTCTGGCGGACGGACGATCACCGGATGGGCGACCTGCCGAACAGCCCGGTCATGCAGCGCTGGTGGGCGCATATGGCCGACATCATGGCGACAAAGCTGGATAATGAGCCCGTGGCCACCCCGCTTGTCACCGTCTTTCACATGCCATGACCACGCCGCGCCGCGTCGCCGTCATCGATATCGGCAAGACCAACGCCAAGCTGGCGCTGGTCGATACCGCCGATATCAACGAGATCGCCGTGGTGACACGGCCGAACGGGGTGCTGCCCGGCCCGCCCTGGCCGCATTTCGATCTTGAGGGGCATTGGCAGTTCCTGCTTTCCGCGCTGGCCGATTTCCACCGGGCCCACGGCATCGACGCGATTTCGGTCACGACGCATGGCGCGTCCTGCGTGCTTCTGGATGCAGCGGGAAACCTCGCCGCACCGATGCTCGACTATGAACATCCGGGGCCGGATACCCTTCATGCGGAATATGATCGGGTCCGCCCGCCGTTCGCCGAGACCGGATCGCCGCGCCTGCCCTTGGGGTTGAACGTCGGCGCGCAGCTTTTCTGGATGTTCGCCACCGATCCGGGCCTGAAGGACCGCACGGCGGCGATCCTGACCTATCCGCAATACTGGGGACAGCGCCTGACCGGGATAGCCGCGACCGATGCAAGCTCGCTCGGTTGCCACACTGACCTCTGGGAGCCGCAGGCGGGGCGGCTCTCGACCCTCGCCCCTCGCCTTGGCATCGCGGACAAGATCGCGCCCACCCTGCCCTCGGCGGCGGTGCTCGGCCCGATCCTTCCCGAAATCGCAACTGCAACCGGCCTGCCAGAAGGCACACTAGTCCACTGCGGCATCCACGATTCCAACGCCTCGCTCCTGCCGCATGTACTGACGCGGGCAACGCCCTTCTCGGTCGTCTCCACCGGAACCTGGGTCATTTCCATGGCGATGGGCGGGACGCCGGTCACGCTCGACCCGGCGCGCGACACGCTCGTCAACGTCAACGCGCTTGGGGCGCCGGTCCCCTCTGCGCGCTTCATGGGCGGGCGGGAGTTCGAGATGCTGATGCCGGGCGCGCGGGTGACGCCATCCGAGGCGGACATCGCCGGGGTTCTGGCGGAAGGCGTGATGCTGCTGCCTGCGGTCGTCGGCGAGTCCGGCCCATTCCGGGGGCGCAGAGCCGCGTGGCTGCCGCACGAGCCTGTTCAAGGAACCGGCGCGCGCATGGTTGCCGTCAGCTACTACCTCGCCCTCATGACGGCGGAATCCCTGAAGCTGATCGGCCATGCCGGAACGGTGGTTGTCGAAGGCCCCTTCGCCCGCAACCCGGACTATTGCACGATGCTGGCAGTGGCCATGGGAAGCCCGGTCGAAACCGCCGCCGGGCAGACCGGCACGAGCCAAGGGGCAGCACTTCTGGCGGCACCGGAGGCCGCACGGATGAGCACTACGCCGGTCACGGTCGGGCCGGAACGGACGGCACTTCTGGCGCGCTATGCCGCGCTTTGGCGGGAACGGGTCCTGGCGGCCTGATCCCGCCTCACCCGCATTTCGAATAGCCGCAGTTCGGGCAGGTCATGCAGCCCTCGACCATATGCATCCCGAACTGCCCGCAGGAGGGGCAGGCCGGCCCGCGCGGGGTTTCGCCGACCGCCATGGCCTGCGCCTTCGGGTCGGTCTTGAGACCAAGCCCCTCGCCTTCAATGAAGCCGATGGCGATCATGTGGCGCTCGATCACCCCGCCGATGGCGGCGAGGATCGACGGGATATAGCGCCCCTGCATCCAGGCCCCGCCGCGCGGGTCGAAGACGGCCTTCAACTCCTCGACCACGAAAGACACATCGCCGCCGCGCCGGAACACCGCCGAGATCATCCGCGTCAGTGCCACGGTCCAGGCGAAATGCTCCATGTTCTTGGAGTTGATGAAGACCTCGAAGGGCCGCCGGTGGCCGCCCTGCACGATGTCGTTGATGGTGATGTAGATCGCATGTTCGCTGTCGGGCCATTTCAGCTTGTAGGTCGCCCCCTCCAGCGCCTGCGGCCGGTCCAGGGGTTCCGACAGGTAGATCACATCGCCATGCGGCGTCATCGGCTCGGAACCGTCCTTCGACAGGACTTCGGGGGCGGCTTTCTCGGCCTTGGCGGGCTTCTCCTCCGCCACCGTCAGCACCGATCCAGTCACCGCATTCGGGCGGTAGGTCGTGCAGCCCTTGCAGCCCTGATCCCAGGCCGCCATGTAGACGTCCTTGAATGCGTCAAAACCGATGTCCTCGGGGCAGTTGATCGTCTTCGAAATCGAGGAATCCACCCATTTCTGTGCCGCCGCCTGCATCCGCACATGGTCGAGCGGCGGCAGGGTCTGGGCATTGACGAAATGCTCCGGCAGGGGCATGTCGCCGAAACGGTCGCGCCACTGTTGCACGGCGTAATCCACCACCTCTTCCTCGGTCCGCGAGCCATCCTTCTGCAGGACCTTGCGCTTGTAGGCATAGGCAAAGACCGGCTCGATCCCTGACGACACATTGCCGGCGTAAAGGCTGATCGTCCCGGTCGGCGCCACCGAGGTCAGAAGCGCGTTGCGGATACCGTGTTTTTCGATGGCCTTGCGCACGTCCGCGTCCATCGCCTGCATCGTGCCCGAGGCGAGGAACATCTTCGCGTCGAAAAGCGGGAAGGCGCCCTTTTCCTTCGCAAGATCGACCGAGGCGAGATAGGCCGCCCGGGCGATCCGGTGCATCCATTCCTCGGTCGCTTTCGCCGCATCTTCGGAGCCATAGCGCAAGCCCACCATCAGAAGCGCATCGGCAAGGCCGGTCACGCCTAGGCCGATCCGCCGCTTGGCCTTCGCCTCCGCCGCCTGTTCAGGCAGCGGGAAGCGCGAGGCATCGACGGTGTTGTCCATCATGCGGACGGCCACGCGGGTGAGGTCATCCAGCGCCTCAAGGTCAAGCGCCGCCTCAGGCCCGAAAGGGTCCGTCACCAGCCGCGCAAGGTTGACCGAGCCGAGAAGGCAGGCACCGTAGGGCGGCAAGGGCTGTTCGCCGCAAGGATTGGTCGCGGCGATTGTCTCGGCGTAGTTCAGGTTGTTCATCGTGTTGATGCGGTCGATGAAGATCACGCCCGGTTCGGCATAGTCGAAGGTCGCCCGCATGATCCGGTTCCAGAGATCCTGCGCCTCGACCGTCTTGTAGACCTTGCCGCCGAAGGTCAGGTCCCAGGGCTTGCCTGTCTTGACCGCGTCCATGAAGGCATCGGTGACAAGGACAGAAAGGTTGAACATGCGAAGCCGCGCCGCGTCCTGCTTGGCGGCGATGAAGGCCTCGATATCCGGATGGTCGCAGCGCATCGTCGCCATCATCGCGCCGCGGCGCGAGCCTGCGGACATGATGGTGCGGCACATCGCATCCCAGACATCCATGAAACTCAAGGGGCCGGAGGCATCCGCCGCCACGCCCTTCACCTCGGCCCCGCGCGGGCGGATGGTGGAGAAGTCATAGCCGATGCCGCCGCCCTGCTGCATGGTCAGCGCGGCTTCCTTCAGGGCGTCGAAGATGCCGCCCATGTCATCGGGGATGGTGCCCATGACGAAGCAGTTGAAAAGCGTGACCGTCCGCCCGGTACCGGCCCCCGCCGTGATCCGGCCGGCGGGCAGGTACTTGAAGCCTTCGAGTGCAGAATAGAAGCGATCCTCCCAGGCGGCAGGGTCCTTCTCGACCGACGCCAGCGCCCGGGCGATGCGGCGCCAGGTATCCTCGACCGTGCCATCGACGGGGGTGCCATCGGCTTCCTTCAGGCGGTATTTCATGTCCCAGATCTGCTCGGCAATCGGGGCGGCGAAGGCGGTCATCGGGGCGGTCCTTGCGCTTTGGGAGAGGTCGTCCCGCGCCCTTGCGCGGGCTGACCAGCATACGCCCCGGTCCCCGTGAGGTCAACTTGATCTCGCGGTCGCGAGCGCTAGAATAGCAAGGTCTTGGGGGCACGATGGCCGGATTCGTTCACATCCTGAAGCTTTGCGTCGGCGCGGATTCGGTCGAGGATCTCATCGACTGGCAGCTGACGCATCCCTCGCCCTTCCCGACCGGGGAACGGCGCCACGTCACCCGCATGTGGCCGAAGCGCGAGGCCGAGGTCGTGGCGGGCGGCTCGCTCTACTGGGTCATCAAGGGCGTCATCCTTTGCCGCCAACGGATCGTCCGGCTCGACGAGGTGGCGGGCGCCGACGGCATCCTCCGCTGCGGCATCGTCATGGACCCCGAGGTGGTGCGGACCGAGGCGGCGGCACGGCGTCCCTTCCAGGGCTGGCGCTATCTCGACGCGGGCGACGCGCCGCCCGATCTGCCGAAGGGGCGCGAGTCGGATAGCGCGCTCCCTGAGGAGATGGCGCTGGCGCTGGCGGCCATCGGGTTGCGATAGCCGCCAAGGCCGGGGGCGCTGCCCCCGAACCCCCGAGGTATTTTGGGCAAGATGAAATTCAGAGCGTGGGTGCGGCGATACCAAGCCGCGCGGCGAGGCTGGCGAGGACGGCGGGTGCGCCATTCGTCCAGTCCGCACTCCGGGCGGCGTAGAGCGTGGCCTGGCTCTGGTGGATGAGGCCGTCGGAAAGGATCTTCAGGTGGTTGGCGCGCAGCGTCTCGCCGGTCGAGGTGATGTCGGCAATGGCCTCGGCGGTGAGGTTCTTCACCGTGCCTTCGGTTGCGCCCTGGCTGTCGACAAGCTGGTAATCGGCGACACCGTTCGAGGTGAGGAAGTCGCGCACGAGGCGGTGGTACTTCGTCGCGATCCTGAGCCGGTGGCCATGGGCACGGCGGAACTGCGCGGCGGCGGCGTCGAGATCGTCGAGCGTCTCCACATCGGGCCAGGAGGCGGGGACGGCGATGAAGAGGTCGGCATGGCCGAAACCGAGGGGCGCAAGCTCGGCCACCTGACGATCCCAGTCGGCGAGCTTGTCGCGGACGAGGTCCGAGCCGGTGACGCCGAGGTGGATGCGGCCCGATGCCAGCTCGCGGGGGATTTCGCCGGCGGAGAGAAGGACAAGCTCAAGCCCCTCTGCGCCATCGACGGCGCCGGCATATTCGCGGTCGGACCCTGACTTCCTGAGCGTGATGCCGCGCTGGCCGAACCAGTCGAAGCATTGCTCCAACAGCCGGCCCTTGGAAGGCACGCCAAGCTTCAGCATCATGGCGTCCCTTTCAGGTCGGCGACGAGGCCGGGGCGGATCACGCCGCCGACGGCGGGGATCGAGCGCCCGGCCCCAAGCACCACCGTCATCGCGTCATAGCGCCCGCCCGAGGCGACGGGCGGCAGGCCGGGGTCGGCGGAATGGAAGGAAAACACGAAACCGTCGTAATATTCTAGGGTTGTGCGGCCATGGCTCGCCTCGAAATCAAGCGCGTCGATGTCGATGCCGCGCGCGGCGAGGGCGGCGAGGCGCGCCTCCATCCGGTCGACGGCGGGCAGGACCGCCGGCATCTCGCGCGAAAGGTCGCGGAGGCGGGCGAGGGCTGCGGGGCTTTTCGCCGTGAGGTTCAGGAGGGTTTCGAGGCGGGCGACTTCGTCCGCAGGGATCGGCGGATGGGCGGCATCCTCGGCTATCGCGGCAAGGCGCGCTTTGACTTCCTCTTCGGTGCGAAGGCCGACGAGCGGTGCATCGGTGAGGCTTTCGCCCGAGGTGATGGCGGCGAGAAGCCGGCTGCGGCTTTCGGGCAGGGGTACGCGGCCGCCGAAGCGGTCAAGGAGCCGGGTGAAGCGGCCCGGCCGCCAGATGTGGCGCAGAAGCGCTGCCTTGCGGCTTTCCAGCGTGTTCAGCCCCCGGACCGCCGCCATCAGGATGGCGATATCGCCGGTGACGGCGCGGAGGCCAAGGGGGGCAAGGAGCCCGGCAAAAAGCGCGAAGACCTCGGCATCGGCGCTTTCCGGGTTTTCCCGCGCAAAGACCTCGTAACCCGCTTGAAAATATTCGGATTTCCGCTCGGTCAGGTGTTCCTGCTTGCGGAAGACCTCACCCATGTAGCAGTAGCGCGCGGGGTCGGCGCCGCCGGCCATGTGCATCTGCACCACCGGCACGGTGAAGTCGGGGCGGAGCATCATCTCACCCCGGATCGGGTCGTTCGTGACGTAGGCGCGCGCGCGGATATCCTCGCCGTAAAGGTCGAGCAGGACCTCGGCCGGCTGCAGGATGTCGGCCTCGACCGGCACGGCGCCTGCCGCGCGGAAGGCCGCCATCAGGCGGTCGGCCTCGGCCCTGGCTTCGGCCTTTGGCGCCACTAGCCCTGCCCCAGCATCTGGCGGACGGCAGCGACGAGATCCTCGCGCGGAACCTCGGTCTGGGCGGGTTGGCTTTTCCATTCCTCATGGCTTGCCTCGGCGGCGATCTTCGCGCCAAGGAAGAGGTCCTTGAGGATCACCGCGCCCCGCGACGCCTCATCCCCGCCTTGGATCACGGCGACGGGAGAGTTCCTTTTATCGGCGTATTTCAACTGGTTACCGAAGTTCTTCGGGTTGCCGAGATAGACCTCGGCGCGGATGCCGGCGCGGCGAAGGTCGGCGGCCATGGCCTGATATTCGGCCATCCGGTCGCGGTCCATCACGGTGACGACGACCGGCCCGCGCGTGTCGGTCTGGCTGCGACCCTTGGCGCGCAAGGCCGCCAGCAGGCGGTCGACGCCGATGGAGACGCCGGTTGCAGGGACCGACTGGCCGGTGAAACGCTTGACGAGATCGTCATAGCGGCCGCCGCCGGCGACGGAGCCGAACTGCCGCTTCTGGCCCTTTTCGTCGAGGATTTCGAAGGTCAGTTCAGCCTCGAAGACCGGGCCGGTGTAGTAGCCGAGGCCGCGGACGACGGAGGGGTCGATGGTGATGCGGTCGGGGCCGTAGCCCTGGGCGGCGAGAAGTTCTGCAATGGTTTCAAGCTCTTGGGTGCCTTCTAGGCCGATCTGCGATCCGCCCGCAAGTTCGCGCAGGCGGGCGACGGTTGCCGTGCCGCTGTCGCGTTTGGCGGAGATGAAGCCCAGGACAACATCGGCTTGCGCCTCGGATAGCCCCGCGCCCTTGGTGAAATCGCCGCTTTCGTCCTTGCGGCCCGCGCCCAGCAACGCCCGTACCCCTTCTGGCCCCAGACGGTCGAACTTGTCGATGGCGCGAAGGACGATGCCGCGTTCGTGGGTGAATTTTTCCGGGTCGGCGGGGTCGAAGATGCCTGCGACCTCCATCACGCCGTTCAGGACCTTGCGGTTGTTGACCCTGACCACATAGTCGCCACGGGGGATGCCGACCTCTTCGAGGGCATCCGCCAGCATGGCGCAGATCTCGGCATCCGCCGCGACGGACGCGCTGCCCACCGTATCAGCATCGCATTGATAAAACTGGCGAAACCGCCCCGGCCCCGGCTTTTCGTTGCGCCAGACCGGGCCCATGGCGTAGCGGCGGTAGGGCGAGGCGAGGTCGTTGCGGTACTGCGCGGCGACCCGGGCCAAGGGGGCGGTCAGGTCGTAGCGGAGGGCGAGCCAGTCCTTGTCCTCATCCTGCCAGGCGAAGACACCTTCGTTGGGGCGGTCGACGTCGGGAAGGAACTTGCCCAGCGCCTCGACCGTCTCGACGGCGGAGGTTTCCAGGGGGTCGAAGCCGTGGCGGTGGTAGACCTCGGCGATCTTGTCGAGCATCGCCTTCCGTTCTGTCACTTCCGCGCCGAAATAGTCGCGGAAGCCCTTCGGGGTTTCCGCCCTCGGCCGTCTCGGCCCCTTGTCCTTGGCCATCGTCCAGACCCTTCACAACCTGTCGCGGGCGGGTGTAACGGATGGGGGGGCGGCGAACAAGCGGCTGGTTGCGGGGCGTCGGTCTTGCGTCGGTTTTGCGTCGGGCATCCGTCCCGACATCTGTCGGGACAGCGGGAGAGGGAAACGCGATGGACGAAAGGCTGAAGGCGCTGGAGGAAGAGGTGGCGCATCTCAGGAAATCGGTCGATGACCTTTCCGATGTCGTCGCCCGCCAGAGCCGCGAGATTGACCTTCTGACGCGCCGGTCGGCGATGCTGATGGAGCGGGCGGCGGAGGCGGAGGCGGCCTCTTCGGGCGCGGTGCCGCTGGCCGACCAGAAGCCGCCGCATTGGTAGGCGGAACGGCCCGCAAAAGCGGGCTGCCAGTGGCAGGCCGCGCGGGACGATTGGCTGGAGCCGCGAGGCGGAGGCCAAGGGGTTTGCCGTTTGCACCGCCGGTCTGAAAATCGGGGCGCGGCTGCCTGGGCGGGCGCGGTAACGCGCCTGCCAATGGGCAGGCAGGCGCGGCCCGATTTGTCGCGGGACAAATCGGGCAAGACGATCCGTTGCGCCTTGATTCCGGGCCTTGCCCTTCCCTGCCCCGGCTGACAGGCTTGCCGGCAACAGCGGACCCTCCCCATGCCCCCAATTGTCCAACGCCTCTTCGGCACACCGCACTGGCCGACCGTCCTTCTGACCTATGTGCTCGGGACGGCGGGCGGGTTGGCGGCGAGGGCGCTGCATCTGCCCTTGCCGATGCTTCTTGGCTCGCTCGTCGCTGTCGGGGCGGCGGCGATCTTTGGCTTCCGGCCCTTTGGCCACCTGCCGCAGGCGCCGCAGCGGATCAGGATGATCTTCGTGCCGATCATCGGCGTCGCCATCGGCGCCGCCGCGCGGCCCGAGATCCTTCAGGAGGCGCAAAGCTGGGTACTCTCCCTGCTCATCCTCGCCGTCTTCATCCCGGCGGTGCATTTCATCGGCTACCGGATGCTGGTTGCGACCGGGCGGACTGACCGGCTGACCGCCTTCTATGGCACCGCGCCGGGCGGCCTCGTCGAGACCGTGCAGATGGGCGAGGAGGCGGGTGCCGATATCCAGATGCTGGCGATGCTGCAGTTCCTGCGGCTGATCCTGACCATCGTGATCGTGCCCCTGACCTTCACGCTGATGGAGGGGCACGCCGTCGGTTCGGCGGGCGGGGCGGCGGTGGCGGGGCATGGGCTTGGGGCGGTGGACGTACTGATCCTTGCCGCCTGTGCCGTGGTCGGGGCCGTCATTGGGCTGAAGCTGAAGCTGCCTGCCGGCCATGTCCTCGGCCCGATCCTTCTGTCCGGCGTGGTCCATGCCACCGGCCTCACGCAATCGGTGCCGCCGGGCTGGCTCGTCGCGGCGGCGCAGGTGGTGATCGGCACCTCGCTTGGCGTCCGTTTCGCCGGGATGCCGAAGCGGCGCATCCTCGATGCGCTGGGGCTGGCGGTGATGAACGGCACGCTGACCATCGGCGGGGCGGCGGTCCTTTCATGGGCCATCGCCGGATCGGTCGGGGAGCCGGCGCGGGCGGTGTTCCTTGCCTTCGCGCCGGGTGGCCTCGTCGAGATGGGGCTGATCGCGCTCAGCCTCAACATGTCGATCCTTTATGTCACCGCGCATCACCTGCTGAGGATCATCCTCGCGGTAAGCTTCGTGCGGGTGTTCGGCGGGCGGCTGAGGCGCTGAGGTCTAGCCAAGCACCGCCTTCACCGCCCGCGCCGTCGCGGCAACCACGGTATCAGCTTCGGCCTTCGTCAGGCAGAAGGGCGGCGCGAAGCCGAGGATGTCACCCTGCGGCATGGCGCGGGCGATGACCTTGTCTTGCGCAAGAAGTGTCGCCGACAACTGCGGGCCGATCTTCCGTGCCGGGTCGAAGAAGCGGCGGTCGGCCTTGTCCTCCACGAATTCCACGGCGCAGAGCATGCCTTCTCCGCGCACGTCGCCGACGTTCGGGTGATCGCCCAGCGCCTCGGCCATGGTCTTTTTCAGATAGGCCCCGACTTCGCCTGCGTTCCTCACCAGCCCGAGGTCGTCGATGAGGTTGAGGTTCGCGACCCCTGCCGCAGCCCCGATCGGATGGGCGGAATAGGTCCAGCCGTGGCCGATGGGGCCGTTCTCATCCGTTCCCTTTTCCAGCACCTCCCAGACGCGCTTCGAGATGATCGAGCCCGAGAGCGGCGCATAGGCCGAGGTGAGGCCCTTGGCGATGGTGATGATGTCGGCCTCGATCCCGTAGTGGTCGGAGCCGAACATGGTGCCGAGGCGGCCAAAGCCGGTGACGACCTCATCGGCGATGAGAAGGATGTCGTGCTTTTTCAGCACCTTCTGGATCGCCGGCCAGTAGCCGGCGGGCGGCGGCACGATGCCCCCCGTTCCCAGGACCGGCTCGCCGATGAAGGCGGCGATGGTGTCGGCGCCTTCGCGTTCGATCAGCGCCTCAAGCTCGGCCACGCAATGGGCGGTGAACTCTGCCTCGGTCTGGTTCAGGTCCTTGCGGCGGAAGTAGAAGGGCGCTTCGGTATGGATCACCTGGGAAAGCGGCAGGTCGAACTTCTTGTGGAAGAGCTCAAGCCCGGTCAGCGAACCGGTCACGAGGCCGGAGCCGTGATAGCCGCGCCAGCGCGAGATGATCTTCTTCTTTTCCGGCCGGCCGAGGATGTTGTTCATGTACCAGACGAGCTTGACGTTCGTCTCGTTGGCGTCCGAGCCGCCAAGGCCGAAATAGACTTTCGACATGTTCTTCGGCGCACGCTCAAGGACCATGTGCGCGAGCGTGATCGAGGCCTCGGTGCCGTGGCCGACATAGGAATGGTAATAGGCCAGCTCCCTTGCCTGCGCAGCGATGGCCTCGGCAATCTCCTGCCGCCCGTAGCCGACGTTCACGCAGTAAAGCCCGGCGAAGGCGTCCAAGAGGCGGTTGCCGTCGCGGTCCTCGATATGGACGCCGGAGGCGGTGCGGATCACCCGGGTCGGGCTTTCGCCGCGCGCGTGCTGGGCAAGGTGGGTCGAGGGGTGGAAAAAGCTCTCGCGGTCCCAGGCGTCGAGTTGGTCGTTCTTCAGCATCGGTTCTTCCTTCCTCTTAGGCCCAGTCGCGGCAGATGTATTTGACTTCGGTGAATTCCTCCATGCCCAGCCGCGATCCCTCGCGGTCGTCGGAGGAGGGGTTCCTGAACATGGATCACGCCCGGATGATGGTTCCCGCTTTCGGGAAGCGGGCGCGGACATGGGTGGCGATGGCGGTGTCCTGAACGCCGGTGCCGGTGAGGTCGGCGATGGTGATGTCCTTTGGCGACCGTCGCCCCGGTTTCCTGCCGGTGATGACCTCGCCGAGTTCGGCGGGCGTGCCCCTGGTCCAGATGCCGGCGGCAAGGGCGGCCTCCAGTTCACCCGACACCTCGCACTGGCTGACGCGGTCTGAGACATAGGCGTCGGCGGCCATCAAAGCCGCGGGCTCGATCTCGTTCTTGCCGGACTGGTCGGAGCCCATGGCGGTAATGTGGAGGCCGGGGTGGAGCCAGTCAGCCTTCAGGACCGGCGCGCGCGACGGGGTCGTGGTGACGACGAGCTGGCTTTCGCTGACAAGGGTTGCGGCGTCGGCGATGGCTTCGGCCTTGATGCCCAAGGTGCGGGCAAGATCATCGGCACAGGCGCGGGCCTTTTCCATGTCGCGGCCATGGACGAGGACGCGGGTGAAGGGGCGGACGAGATGCGCCGCCTCGATCTGGAGCCGGGCCTGAACGCCGGTGCCAATCACGCCGGCGGTTTCCACATGTTCCGGCGCAAGGTGGCGGGCGGCGACGGCGCCGGCGGCGGCGGTGCGGATGTCGGTCAGATAGCCGTTGTCGAGGAAGAGCGCCTCGACGAGGCCGGTTCTGGCGGAAAAGAGGATCATCAGCCCGTTGAGGCTGGCAAGGCCGATCTTCGGATTGTCGAAGAAACCGGGGCTGACCTTGATCGCGAAGCCGTCGAAGCCGGGGATATAGGCGGTCTTGACGTCAACCTCGCCATTGGCGGCGTGGAGGTCCATCGAGAGGATCGGCGGCATGACGACGCCGCCATTCGCCAGGGCGGCGAAGGCGGCTTCGATGACGTCGACTGTGGTGAGGTCGAGATGCACGATCCGGCGCAGTTCCGCCTCGGTCACGATCTGGATGTCATGCGCCATAGCGTCTGCCTTTCAGGATCACGTCGCCCAGTTGCACATCCTTACCGGCCATGATCCGGGTGAAGCTGGCCATGTCGGGATTGCGCCCGGTGATGATGGTGGCGGTCGGGCCATCGGCCCTGACCCTGCCGGTCAGGATCGCGGCGAGGCCGACGGTCGCAGCGCCTTCGGCGATGATGCGATCCTCGAAGTAGAGGACCTGCATCGCGTCGCGGATCTCCTCCTCCATGACCAGAACCACCTCGTCGAGATAGTCACGGCAGAGCGCGAAGCTGTGGCGGTTATGAAGGCCGATGCCGCCGCCGAGGCTGTCGGCGAGGGACGCCACCTCCGCGACCTCGACGGGGTGGCCGGCGGCGAGCGAGGCCTGCATGGCGGCACCCCGGTCCATGCTGACGCCGATCACGCGGATAGCGGGATTGACCGACTTCGCCGCCAAGGCCACCCCGGCAGCAAGGCCACCGCCGGAGAGGGGGACGAGGATGGTGGCGAGGTCGGGCCGCGCTTCCAGCATCTCAAGGCCGATGGTCCCCTGCCCGGCGATCACCTTCGGATCGTCGAAGGGCGGCACCTCGATCAGCCCCTCGTCCCGCGCGAGGCGCTGGCTTTCGAGCGCGGCTTCGTCCTGCGAGAGGCCGGTGATGCGCACCTCCGCTCCAAGTGCGCGGATGCCGGCGACCTTGGCCCCCGGCACCAGTTTCGACATGCAGACGACCGCCCTCAGCCCGCGCGCCTTCGCGGCGAAGGCAAGGGCGCGGCCATGGTTGCCGGTCGAACAGCAGGTGACGCCGGGGGCATCGGCGGGCAGGGACGCCACCGCGTTCAGCGCGCCGCGAAGCTTGAATGCGCCGATGGCTTGCGCGATTTCGAGTTTCATCAGGAACGGGTGGCCCGCCGCCTTCGACATGAAGGGCGAGGGCACCAGGGGCGTGCCATCGGCCATGCCCCGGATCGCCCTTCGCGCGGCGAAGATGTCGGCTAGGGTCACGGACATTTCAGTCGGCTTCCTTCACCGCCGAGAGGAACTGCTTCGTCCGCTCCTTCTGGGGGTTGCCGAAAAGGGCGGCGGGCGGGCCCTGTTCCTCGATCTTGCCGCGGTAGAAGAAGCAGATGCGGTCGGAGATGTCGCGGGCGAAGCCCATCTGGTGCGTCACCATCAGCATGGTCAGGTTGTGTTCGGCGACAAGTTTGCGGATGACGTTCGTCACCTCGCCGATGACCTCGGGGTCGAGCGCCGATGTGACCTCGTCGAAAAGCATGACCTTCGGGCGCATGGCCAGCGCGCGGGCGATGGCCACGCGCTGCTGCTGGCCACCGGAGAGGCGCGAAGGATGCTGGTCCTTCTTGTCGATCATGCCGACGAGGGTCAGAAGCTCCTCGGACCGCGCGCGCGCCTCGGCTTTCGAAAGGCCGAGGACCTGCACTGGCCCTTCCATGCAGTTCTGCAGCGCGGTCATATGCGGGAAGAGGTTGAAGTGCTGGAAGCACATGCCGATGGAGGCGCGCATCTTGCGGATGTGCCTTTCATCGGCGGGGACCAGCACCCCGTTCCGCTCCATATGTGTGAGCGGCTTGCCGTCGATGTAGATGACGCCGCCGTTGATGGTTTCAAGCGTCATCAGCATCCTGAGGACGGTGGTCTTGCCCGAGCCGGAGGGGCCGATGACCGTCACCATCTCGCCTTCCGCGATGTCGAGGTTGAGCTGGTCGAGGACCACGAGCCTGCCGTAGCTTTTGACGACATTCATGAACCGGACCATGGGCCGGTCATCGGCGGGGAGTTCCAGGGGATAGGCGGACATGTCCATGGCTTACATTCCCATTTTGCGCCGCACCCAGCCTTCGAAGAGCCGGACGAGGCCGGCCGTGGGCAGGGAAATGGCGAGGAAGATCAGGCCGACGAGCGTATAGGGTTCAAGGAATCGGTAGTTCTCGGCCCCGATGGCATTGGCCGCGTGCATCAGTTCCGCAACCCCGATGACCGAGAGCATCGGCGTGTCCTTGAAGATGCCGACAAGGTAGTTGCCCATGCCGGCGATCGAGGGCGGCAGCGCCTGCGGGATGATGACGCGGAAATAGGTGTCGCGGGTCGAAAGGTTGATCGCGCGGCACGCCTCCCACTGGCCGCGCGGCACGGCGTCGATCCCGGCGCGGTAGACCTCGGAGAGATAGGCCGAATAGTGGAGGCCAATGGCGATCATGCCCGAGGTCCAGGGCGACAGGCGGATGCCGAATTGCGGGCCGACGTAGAAGACGAAGAAGATCTGGAGGACGAGGGGCGTGGAGCGGATGAATTCGACGAATTCCCGCACGATCAGCGTCAGCGGCTTCCACGGCGTCCGCTGCGCCAGCGCCAGCACGAGGCCAAGGACGACGGCGATGGCATAGCCCGCCCCGGCCGCGATCAGCGTGTTGACCGTGGCCGCCAGAAGCCGGGGCAGGATTTCCCAGGTGAAGTCCCATTTCCAGTCAAAGCTCATGCCCGCCCGAGCCTCCGTGCCATCGACCGTTCAAGCCAGCGCATGAAGGGCGTGATGAGGAAGCGGGCGAGGATGTAGTAGACCACAAGCGCGGTGCCGAAGGCCTGCGCCGAAAGAAAGGTCGAGGCGTTGATCTGCTTGGCCTGGAACATCAGGTCCGCGACCGAGATGAGCGAGACGAGTGCGGTGCCTTTGAGGAGTTCGATCAGAAGGTTGCCCCAGGGCGGCAGCATCAGCGCCAGCGCCTGCGGCAGGATGATCCGGCGCATCCTTTTGGCCGGCGACATGGAGATGGCATAGCCCGCCTCCCACTGGCCCTTCGGCACCGACTGGATCGCGCCGCGCACGATCTCGGCCCCGTAGGAACCGACGTTGAGGCCGACGGAAAGGAAACCGGCGATGAAGCTGGGCAGCGTCAGCCCAAAAAGCGGCAGGACGAAGAAGATCCAGTAAAGCTGCACCAGAAGCGAGGTGCCGCGAAAGATCTCGATGTAGATCACGGCGGCGCCGCGGATCAGCCAGTTTCCCGACAGCTTGCCAAGGCCCGCGGCAAGGGCGCAGGCGATGGCGATGACCGAAGCGAGCAGGAACTGGGCGCAGGTGATGAGCGTCCCGTTCAGGAGCAGCGGCCAGTAGGTCTGAAGAAACTCCCAGATCGGCACCGGACCCCCCGTGTTCTGAAAAGGCCGGAGAGTGGCGGCGCCACCCCCCGGGATGTCAGCGGCAGGCGATCAGCGGTTGGCGCAGACCCATTCGGTGGTCACGTCGCCGGGGAGCGTCGGTTCGCCGTAACCATATTCCTTGACCGCTTCCATCATCTCGGGCGTGCCGAGATATTCCTTCTGCGCCGCGTTGAAGGCATCGAGGAAATCCTGGTCTTCCTTGCGAAAACCGATGCCGGCCCAGTTGATCGAGGCTTCCGGCAGGGCAGCGGGATCGGTCACCTCAAGCTCGCCCCCGGAGCTGTCGGCGAGCTGCTTGACGGTGAAGTAGGTCCCAGCACCTGCATCGGCGCGGCCGGCCTTGACGGCGGCGAGAATCTCTGTCGGCCCCGGAACCTGCATGATGTTGGCCTCTTCCACCCCGGCGGCCTTCGCAGCCTCGATGTTGGAATAGCCCGAGCCGGTGACCATCACCGCGGCCTTGTCCTTGATGTCGACATAGGTGGTCAGCCCCTTGGGGTTGCCGGCGGCGACGATGAAGGCATCGCCGATCTTCGCCATCGGTTCGGAAAAGGCGATGTTCTCGCAGCGCGAGGCGAGGATGTTCATGCCGCCGGTGATGATGTCGAAACGGCCCGCCTGAAGACCGGGAATGAGCCCGCCCCAGTCGGTCTGCACGGCCTCGATATTCTCATGCCCCATCTTCTTCAGGACGCCGAGGGTTTCGGCGTTGACGAAGCCCTTGGGGCTGCCATCCGGGCCGGGATAGGCGAAGGGGATCTCATTGGCAAAGCCGATGCGGATGGTTTCGCCGGCGTTGATGCGGTCCATCAGCGGACCGGCAACGGCGGCCGCAGCACTGAGGCCGAGCGCGACGCCGGCCATGATCGTGGTGGTCAGGTAAGCCCTTCTCATAGTTCTCTCCCGTGTTGAGCGTCTTCGAGTTTCGAGTCGAAGTTCATCGTGTTGTGTACATCATCCTGTGCATGCCGCGCATGTCAAGAAATTACTGCGATGTTTTGCGCCATAATCACGCAATCTTCTTGCCAAGTACCGGCCTCAGCCATAGCGTTGTGTACCAATCAGCCGACTCACGGAGGAAGCCCATGGGTTTACAGAACGCGCCCTTCAGCGCCGGCGAATATGCCCGCCGCATCGCCAAGACCCGCGCCGCGATGGAACGGGCGGGGATCGACGTGCTCTTTGCCACCGACCCGTCGAATCAGGCCTGGCTTACCGGCTATGACGGCTGGTCCTTCTACGTTCATCAGGGCGTGATCCTGACGATGGCGGGCGATCCCCTCTGGTGGGGCCGGGCGCAGGATGCCAATGGCGCGCTTCGTACCGTCTGGATGGGGGATGACTGCGTCACCCGCTATGCGGAAAGCTACATCCAGTCGACGACCTCGCATCCGATGGAAGACCTGGCCCAGCGCCTGACCGACATGGGCTTTGCGAAGGCGCGGGTCGGGGTGGAGATGGAGAACTACTATTACTCCGCCAAGGCCCATGCCGTCCTTGCCGCCAACCTGCCGAACGCCACGCTGGTCGATGCGACGGCGCTGGTGAACTGGCAGCGGATGGTGAAGTCGGGCGAGGAAATCGCCTTCATGCGCAAGGCGGCGAAGATTTCGGAAAAGATCGTGCGGCTGGGGATCGACCTCGCCCGCCCCGGTCTGAGGAAGAATGAACTCGTGGCCGAGATCAGCCGCGCCGGCATCCTTGGCGTCGATGAGGCCTGGGGCGATTATCCCGCCATCGTGCCGCTGACGCCTTCGGGCATTGACGCGACCGCGCCGCACCTGACCTGGAACGGCGCTGCGATGAAGACCGGCGAGGCGACGTTCTTCGAGCTTTCGGGCTGTTACCGCCGCTATCACGCGCCCCTTTGCCGTACCGTCCACCTCGGCAAGCCACCGCAGGACATGGTCGATGCCGCCGAGGCGCTGAACACCGGGCTTGAGGCCGGGCTTGAGGCGGCCCGCGCCGGCAACCGGGCCTGCGACGTGGCCAATGCCCTTGGCGCGGAACTGGAGAAGATCGGCATCAAGCGGTCGGCCCGGTCAGGCTATCCGATCGGGCTGTCCTATCCACCGGACTGGGGCGAGCGCACCGCCTCGTTCCGGGCGAGCGACGAGACGGTGCTGGAACCCGGCATGACCTTTCATTTCATGCCCGGCCTCTGGCTGACCGACTGGGGGCTTGAGACCACCGAGTCGATCCTGATCCGCGACAGCGGCCCCGCCGAGACCTTCTGCAACGTCGAGCGCAAGCTTTTCGTGAAGGACTGAAGCCCGATGACCGTCCTCGACACCACCAAGGCGCTTCTGCGCGACCTGATCGCCTTTCCGACCATCTCCACCGACAGCAATCTGGCGATGATCGAGTTTCTCGCCAGCCAGTTGCGCGACGCAGGCGCGCGGGTCGAGGTTCTGAAGGACGCGGGCGGGACCAAGGCCAACCTCTTCGCCACGCTCGGGCCGGAGGTCGATGGCGGCATCCTTCTGTCGGGTCATTCCGACGTGGTGCCGGTCGCCGATCAGGACTGGACCACGGCACCTTTCGAGATGGTGGAGCGGGAGGGCAGGCTTTACGGGCGCGGCACCTGCGACATGAAGGGGTTCATCGCCGCCGCCGTGGCGATGGCGCCGGTCTATGCCGGGCAGGTCAGGGACCGGCCGGTGCATTTCGCCTTCACCCATGACGAGGAGGTCGGCTGTTTCGGCGCGCAGGCGCTGGCGGCTGTGCTGCGGGCACGCGGCTTGCGCCCCGGCGTCGCCATCATCGGCGAGCCGACGATGATGCGGGTGATCGAGGGGCATAAGGGCTGCTACGAATACTCGACCCATTTCACCGGGCTGGAAGGCCACGGTTCCGGTCCTGACCGGGGCGTGAATGCGGTCGAATATGCGGTGCGCTATGTCGCGCGGCTTCTTGACCTCAAGGAAGAGCTGAAGGCCCGCGCCCCGGCGCGCAGCCGCTTCGATCCGCCCTGGACGACGATCAACACCGGCGCGCTTGTGGGCGGCGTCGCGCATAACGTCATCCCCGGCAAGGCGCGGGTGGACTGGGAAATGCGGCCGGTCCAGCCGGGGGATGCGGAGTTCGTGAAGGCGGGGCTTCACGCCTTCTGCGCCCATACGCTTCTGCCGGCGATGCGCGCCCTGACCCCGGATGCCGATATCGTCACCGAGGTCATCGGCGAGGTCGACGGCCTGATCCCGGCGGATGAGAACGAGGCCCGCGACATCTTCCTGGGACTGACCGGGGCGAACCGTGCCGAGATCGTCGCCTTCGGCACCGAGGCCGGGATCTTCCAGTCGCTCGGCCTGTCGGCGGTGGTCTGCGGGCCGGGGTCGATCGAGCAGGCGCACAAGCCCGATGAGTTTCTGGCGGTGGATCAGCTTGCCGAATGCCTCGCGATGCTGTCACGTCTCGGCGACAGGCTCGCCGCGTGAGGGATGTGATGCCGGATGCCATTGCCGGAGAGGAACGGACCGACGCCCTGATCTGGCGGGCGGCGCCTTTCGTCTTCGTGGTGTTCTGGGCGGGGGGCTACAGTTTCGCCAAGCTCGGCCTTGCCCATATCGAGCCGATGACGATGCTGGCGCTGCGCTACGGGCTGGCGGTTCTGGCGCTGCTGCCGTTCCTTCTTCTGCGCCGACCGGTCTGGCCCAAGGGCGCGCGGCACTGGGCCTCCATCGCCTTGACCGGCTTTCTCATCCAATGCGTCTATTTCGGCCTCGCCTACCTCGCCATGAAGCGCGGCATGAATGCCGGGACCACGGCGATCATCATGGCGTTGCAGCCGATCCTTGTTGCCGCTGCGGCGCCGGTCCTCTCCGGGGCGCGGACGACGCCGCTGCTCTGGCTCGGGCTGGCCTTGGGCTTTCTGGGCGTGCTTCTGGTCATCGTCTCGGGCGGGACGCTCGGGCCAAGCCCCTCGGCCGCCGTGATCCTGGCGCTGGCGGCACTATCCGGCATCACGCTCGCCACGCTGTTCGAGAAATGGCACGGGATGCGGTCCGATCCGGTGGTGGGCGGGATCGTCCAATATATCGTGGGCTTCGCCGTCCTTCTGCCGGTGGCCTGGACGACGGAGACCATGGTGATCGACTGGCAGCCCGAGCTTTTCGTCGCGCTCGCCTACCTCGTCATCGCCAATTCGATCATCTCGGTCGGGCTTTATATCGCCTTGGTCCAGCGCGGCGATGCCACGAGGATCTCGTCGCTGATGTACCTCGTGCCGCCTCTGGCGATGATCGTCGCCTGGGCGATCCTTGGTGAGAAGGTGACGGCGCTGGCACTTGCGGGCTTTGCGCTCTCGGCCCTCGGGGTGTACATGGTGAGCCGTCAGACAGGCAGAGGATGAGCGCCTCCATGAACTTCGAAGCGCCGGAGACCGCGCCCAGCGCCCGCGACCGCTTCGAACGGATGCATGCCGCGATCCGCAACCGCATCTGCCTTCTCGACTACGCCCCCGGCACGCGCCTGTCGGAAGAGGCGCTGGCGGCGGAGTACGGGGTCAGCCGCACGCCCTTGCGCCGGGTGCTGGGGCGGCTGGAGGGCGAGGGCCTGCTACAATCGGTCCACGGCGTCGGAACCTTTGTCACCGATGTCGAGATCGGCGAGCTGACGCAGACCTATCAGCTTCGGCTGGAGCTTGCGGAACTGACCGGCAAGCTCAGCGCGGTCGCGCCGGATGAGGCGCTCTGGCAGGATTTCCGCACGCTGTCGGCCCGGTCGAAGGCGCTGATCGACGCGCCCGATCCGCGCCGGTTCGCCGAACTCAACATGGATTTCTTCCTCGCGCTTCTCAGGCTCACCGCCAATGAGCCACTGAAGGAGATCTGCGAACGGCTCTACTTCCAGACCACCCGCATCTGGCTGAAATCGGTCTTTGCGTCCCGGATCGACATTGCCGACGAGGTCGACATCTTTGACCGCGAGGTTCATGACATCCTGCGCGCGCTCGAGATCGGCGATCTGCATGCCGCAGCCCTGATCCAGCGCGCCCATATCTCGATGAGTTTCGAGAGGATGCGCCGGAACGCCTGAGTCCGGCGGTCAGGCCTTTGCGGCGAATTCGATGGTGCTTTCCCGAGGCCACGAAAGCCAGACATCGCCCGCATCGGGCAGGCCGCGGAAATCGGCATCGCGGCCCACGGCCTTCAGGGGCCGGCCCTGCCAGTCGATGATGCAGGTGCCCATCGCGCCGCCGAAGATGCGCTGCTGGAGGCGGGCGCGGAGGCGGAAGGGTGCCGCGGGTTCCGTGGTGTCGAGCTTCAGGCTTTCGGGCCGGACGGCGATGGTCGGCCCCTTGAGGCCGGGCAGGAGCGTGCCGTCGGAAAGGCGCAGGCCCTCGGGTTCCGGCTTGCCCTCGATCAGGTTCGCATCGCCGAGGAACTGGGCGGTGAAGGGGTTGCGGGGGTCATCGTAGACCTCGCGCGGGGGGCCGTGGCGGACCAGCTTTCCGTCCTTCAGGATGCCGATGCGGTCGGAGAGGGTCAGCGCCTCTTCCTGGTCATGGGTGACGAAGATCGTGGTGATGCCGACCTCACGCTGGATGCGCTTCAGCTCGATCTGCATGTCGACCCTGAGCGCCTTGTCGAGCGCCGACAAGGGTTCGTCGAGCAGAAGTACGCGCGGGCGGGTGACGATGGCGCGGGCCATGGCGACGCGCTGGCGCTGGCCGCCGGAAAGCTGGTGGGTCTTGCGGGCGGCGAGATGGCCGAGTTGCACAAGGTCCAGCGCCTCCTTCACGCGCTTTGCAGTTTCGGCCGCACCGGTCTTCCGCACATGAAGGCCGAAGGCCACGTTCTCCTCCACCGTCATGTTGGGGAAAAGCGCGTAATTCTGGAACACCATGCCGATCTCGCGGTGCTCCACCGGCACGTTCTCAACCGGTTCGCCGCCGATGAATACGCGGCCGGTGTCGGGCAGGACGAAGCCCGCGATGGCGCGCAGAAGCGTGGTCTTGCCGCTGCCCGATGGCCCGAGAAGGCCAAAGAAGCCGCCATCCGGAAAGTCGAGCGTCACCTCGTCCAGTGCCCGCGCCGCGCCGTAAGCCTTGACCAGCCGTTCGACCCTGACTTCGGCCATCAGCGATCCCCTCCGAATTTCGTGAACCGCGCGGCCAGAAGCATGAGGCCCATCGACACGGCGATGATGATGGTCGAGATCGCGTTGATCTCGGGCGTGAAGCCCTTGCGGATCGAGGTGTAGATGAGGACCGGCAAGGTGGTGTCGCCCGGTTCCGACAGGAAGTAGGAGACGACGAACTGGTCGAAGCTGACGGCGAAGGCGAAAAGCCCGCCGGCGATGATGCCGGGCAGGATCCAGGGCACCGTCACCGCCCGCGTCACCTGCCAGGCGGAAGCGCCGAGCGAGCGCGCCGCCTCTTCCAGCACGCGGTCGAAGCTTGCGAGCCGGGCCGAGACGACGACGATCACGTAGGGCAGCGCAAGGGCGACATGGCCGATGATGACGGCGGGTGTACCGCGCCCGATGCCGATGCCGAAGAAGAAGATCAGCATCGCCGTGCCGGTGATGAGCCACGGGATCGCGATGGGCGGGAAAAGGAGCGCCTGCAGGATGCGCTTGCCGGGGAAATCGTGGCGGTAGAGCGCGATGGAGGCGGCGGTGCCAAGCGTGGTGGCAAGCACCGTCACCACGACGGCGATCCAGATGGAACGCCCGGCGGCGGCAAGGATTTCGCGGTTGTTCCACAGCCGGTCATACCATTCGCCGGAAAACTTGAAGGGGAGCTGGTAGAATTCGGATGCGTTGAGCGACATCGCCGCCATGACGAGGATCGGCGCATAGAGGAAGAAGAGGATCAGCCCCAGATAGGCGCGACCGAGATGGGCGAGGAAACGGTTGCTCATGTCGCGGCCCTTTTCAGGACGGGGCTGGCAGCGGCGAGGATCGCCAGCACGACGGCGAGGAGGATGAAGGAAAGCGCAGCACCGAGCGGCCAGTTGAAGACAGCGACGAACTGATCCTCGATCACCGTGCCGTAGTACGTGCCGAGCCTGCCGCCCAAGAGCCGCGGCTCCATGAACGATCCGACGACGGGGACGAAGATGAGGACCGCGCCGGCGATGATGCCCGGCGCGGCCAGAGGCAGGATCAGCCGCCAGAGGATCGTGCGGCGCTTGGCGCCCAAGGACCGCGCCGCCTCGATCAGGCTGTCGTCGATGGCTTGCAGCGCGAGGTAGGAGGTCAGGATCACGTAAGGCAAATAGGAATGGACAAGGCCGATGACGATGGCGGTCGGGCTGAACATGAGGTTCAGCTTCACGTCCCAGGGCAGGACCGCATTCACCGCCCGGTCAAGGACGCCATTGCCGCGCAGCACGATGGCCCAGGAGAAGATGCGGACGAGGGAGTTCGACCAGAAGGGCAGGATGACCAAGAGAAAGAGCGCCTCGCGCGCCCTGCCCTTCACCACCTTGGCCAGCACATAGGCGCAGGGAAAGCCGATCACGACCGACACCGCCGTGACCACAAGGCCAAGCTTCAGCGATTTCCAGAGCAGCGTGGCATAGGTGCCGGTCTCGAAGAAGGCGCGGTAGTTGGCGATGGTGAAGTGCCAGTCGCGCCCGTCGAATGGCACCTCCGACAGGAAGCTGAAATAGGCCATGGCCGACAGCGGCAGGAACACCGCCACCGTCAGCCAGAGATAGGCGGGGGAGAGAAGCATGAATGCCTTGCGGCGATCCTGCCCGGCAATGGTTCCAGCCATCTCTCGCCCCTCCCCTTTTCCCCTGTCCGCGCGTTACTGCGCGGCCTTCATGTCCTGCCAGAGCTTCAGGTAGGTTTCCCGGTCGGCGTCCGACACGGGCCGCATGAACTGCACCCGCGCCACGGTGGCCGGGTCTGCCACCAGTTGCCGGTTGAAGCTCGTCTCAGGCAGGGCGGCGAGGGCCTTGGTGTTCGACGAGACCGGCGCGCCCTCGGCGTCCCATTTCACGTAGAACTCCGGATCGACCATCCAGTCGATGAAAGCCGCCGCCGCGTCCTTCTTGGTGGAGCTTGTGGGGATCGACAGCCCGTCGAGCCAGCCGATGGCGCCCTCTTCGGGCACGACGAAGGCGATGGGCAGCCCCTTCGACAGCGACCGCGCCGCCGAGCCGGACCAATAGGTGGCGACCGCGAAATCGCCTGCCGACATGAACTGGTTCCAGTCGTTCTCCGAACTCCAGAAGGTGGTGATCTGCGGCAGAAGCTCTTTCAGCTTGGCCTCGACCGCCGCCATGTCGGTGATCTCGTTGATGTTCTGGCCCGTCGCCATGGCGGCGAACTGCACCGCCTCAAGCCCGTCGTCGCGGATCGAGACGCGGCCTTTCCAGGCCGGGTCCCAAAGCACCGACAGCGAGGTCGGCATTTCGGCGAAGTCGGCGGTATTGACGGCGATCGAGGTCAGGCCCCAGGTCCACGGCACGCCCGAAAGCTGGCCGCCGGGGTTGAGATCCTCATTCCCGGTCAGCGCCGGGTCGAGATCGGCGAAATTGGCGATCTTCGCGGTGTCGATGGCGTCGATCAGGCCTTCGTCCTTGGCCTGCTTGGTATAGGCCGAGTTGATGAGGACCACGTCATAGGCGCCCGGATTGGTGCGCAGCTTGGTCAGCATCTCTTGTTCAGAGGTGAAGTATTCGTGGACCACGGTGTTGCCGGTCTTTTCGGTGAAGTCGGCGACGGCCCAGTCAAGGTCGGTGCCATAGCCCTGCCAGTTCAGGACGCGGATTTCTTCGGCAAAGGCGCCGCCGGCGGTCAGGGCCAGTGCGGTCGTCAGAAGCAGACTTTTCATGGGGTCCTCCTTGGTGTCGGATGTGTCATGCGGCCCCTGCCACTCCGGGATCGGACCCGAGGATGGCAAGGACTTCGTTGAGGTCCGGGGCCGTGGACGGCCCTTCTTTGGTTGTGGAAAGGGCAGCGGCGATATTGGCGAAACGCGCCGCCTTGAGGGGTGGTTCGCCCCTTGCGAGGGCGGCGATGAAGGCGCCGATATGGGCGTCGCCGGCGCCGTTGGTGTCCTTCACGGCGACGGGATGGCCGGGGATATGGGTGGCCGTGCCGTCCTTCAGGGCGAGGTAGCAGCCGTTGGCCCCGTCACGCACCACGGCACCGCCGGGGCGGCCTTTCGCCAGCGCTTCGGCAGCTTGGGCCGGATCGGCGGCGCCGGTCAGGAAGGCAGCTTCGGCGCGGTTGGCGCTGACCCAAGTGGCGGCATGAAGGGCGGCGGCGCGGGTTTCTTCCGGAATTTCCGCGACCAGTGGCGAGGGGTCGAAGACCAGACGCAGGCCTTCCGGGGCCGCCTGAAGCCAGCGGGTCAGCGCCTCGCGGCTTTTCCGGTAGCCGAGCGCGTAGCCGGAGAGGAGGAACCAGTCGTCCGGTTCGGGCCTGATGGCGGCAAGGTCCCGGTCCGTGACCACGCCATCGGCGCCGGAGGAAGCGATGAAGGTACGCTCGCCCGCCCGGTCGATGAGGCAGGTGCAGCAGCCCTGATCCTGGCCTTGAAGGCGCGGGCGCAGCACCGCGATGCCTTCCGCTGCCAGCGCCTCGGCGGCGATGCCGGCGAAGGGGCCCGTGCCCAAGGTGCCGGCGTAGGCCACGGCCAGTCCCGCGCGCCGCGCCGCGACCATGGCGTTGAAACCACCGCCCGCGCAAAGGGCGACACGGCTGACGATGGCCTCGGCGCCGGGGGCGGGCACACCCTCGACCCAGTAGATGTGATCGACGATCACGCCGGAAAGCTGGACAAGGCGGCCGGTCATGGCGCTGCCTCCCGCGCCGCGCGCAGCGCCAGAAGGCCCTCGGCCAGCGGCCCGAGCGACAGATGGTTGAGCGTGACGACCCGGTCGACCTTCTCGGCCGGGAAGGCCGAAAGGCCGCTGCAGGCGCCGGCCATGGCGCAGGCGATGGCGCCGATCGTGTCGGTATCGTCGCCGATATTCGCGGCGATGAGGCCCGCCCGCCAGGGATCGCCCCCGGCCAGAAGCACCACGCCAAAGGCCGCCGGCACCGACTCGCGGCTGGCGACGGAGGTGCCGATGCGGCTGGCGAGGTCGTCGGCGGAGCCGGTTTCGGCGACCTTGAGCGCCGCCCTGATGCGCCCGGCCATGTCGGCTTCGCCGACCGGCGCGCCAAGGGTCGCGCCAAGCTTTGCTGCATCGAGCGCGCCGGCGATGGCGGCATCGAACCCGGCCCCGGCGACGCCAAGGCTGACGACCATCGCGACGGCAGCGGCGGAGGAGATCGCCTCGCGGGTGTTGTGGGTCACGCGGCAGGCTTCGGCGACGCGGGCGACCAGCGTGGCGGGGTCATCCGGCGGCGTGGCGATGCCCACCGGGGCGATCCGCATCGCAGCGCCATTGGTGGTCCCGGCGCGGCCGGTTTCCGTCGCCGGCACCCCGGCCAGGAGGGCGTCGAGCGCCCGCTTGGAGGACGGCCCGAGAAGGTCGCGCAGCCCCCGCGCCCGCACGTCCCGCTCCCACGCCAGAAGCGCATCGGCCCAGGCGCGGTCATCGAAGGCGCCGGGGGTGCGAAGCAGGAGGTCGGCGAGGATCAGGGTCTGTTCGGTATCATCCGTGACCATGCCGGCCTTCAGCCCGTGCGAGACCGGGTGATCGGCGACAGGATTGACGAGGTCAGTGATCCGGCCATAGGCCGCCACGATGGCATCGCGCGGCAGGGTCTGGGACGGCATCCCGAGCGCATCGCCAAGGGCAACCCCGGTCAGGGCGCCGAGCGCGCGGTCAAGCTCTCTGGTTGCAGCCGCGCCCATCAGAATTCGATCCTCAGCCCGAAGCGCGACGGGTCGAGGATGCTGTCGACATGTTCCAGCACAGAGCCATCAGCAGAGCGGTTGATCCGCTCCAGCCGCAGCATCGGCGCACCGGCGGGGCGGCTCATGATCGCGGCGTCTTCCTCCGACAGCGCCGGAAGGACGCTCGCCGTTTCCTGCCCCTTGGCGGTCGCAAGGCCCAGACCGGCGAGGCTGCGGCTGAGCGAGCCGCCGGTCAGGCCGTTGCCGATGAGGTCCTGGAACCCCTCGCGCCAGGGCAGGCGGCTCCGTTCCAGAGAGATGCCCTGCCCCGCCACCGTGCAGAACCTGAGCCGGTCGAGCCTGAGATAGTCGCCCACCCCGCCCAGCCTTTCATCGGCATGGGCAGAGCCGCCACGATCGAGCCTCAGCAGCCGCGTCTCCATCGCGCCCGCACCATGCGACAGGGCGACGGTCCAGCCGAGATTGCTGTCGATGGTGGTGCCGTCATAGGTCACGAAAGAGCCGATGCCGGTCCGGGTGGCGATCAGCCCCTGCCGGGAGAGCTGTTCCAGCCCCTTGCGGACGGTGTTGCGGCTGACGGCAAAGCGCCGCATCAGCCCAACCTCGCTTTCCAGAAGGTCGCCGTGGCCGATGCGCCCGTCGCGGATCTCACGCTCCAGCGTCTGGGCGACCAGTTCGGACTTTGCGATGGCGATTCGGGAAGACATGGCACCCCACGGAACCTGTTCCTACCTGTACTTTACCCTGGACCGCCACCCTGTCAAGAACCTTGACCAAGGGGCAGCGCCCAAGGCTCTCGACCCCGCTGCCTCGCGTGTTACCATCGGCGTGAACAGCCCAACGCAGGAGGCCGCCATGGCACGCACCATCATCATCGAAACCAATGGCGGGCCGGAGGTGATGACGCTTGTCGACCGCGCCGTGGGCGAGCCGGGGCCGGGCGAAATCCGCATCGCGCAGAAGGCGGCGGGGCTGAACTTCATCGACGTCTACCAGCGGTCCGGGCTTTACAAGCTGCCGCTGCCGGCGGCGCTTGGCATGGAAGCCGCGGGCGTGGTCGAGGCGGTGGGGCCTAGCGTCACCCATCTGAAGCCCGGCGACCGCGCCGCCTATGCCACCAGCGCGCCCGGCGCCTATACGCAAGCGCGGGTGATGCAGGCGGCGCAGGTCTGCAAACTCCCCGATGCGATTTCCTTCGAGGAAGGGGCCGCGATGATGCTGAAGGGGATGACGGTCGACTACCTTTTCAACCGCACCACGCCCATCGCCAAGGGCGACTGGGTGCTTTTCCATGCCGCCGCCGGCGGTGTCGGCCAGATCGCCTGCCAATGGGCGCGGTCCGAGGGGATCAACCTCATCGCCACCGCCGGGACGGATGAGAAGTGCCGGATGGCGCTCGACCTTGGCGCCACCCATGCGATCAACTACCGGCAGGGCGACTTTGCCCCGAAGGTGAGGGAGATCACCGGCGGCAAGGGAGTGCAGGTGGTGATGGATTCGGTCGGCAAGGACACGTTCGAAGGCTCGCTGAATTCGCTCGTGCCCTTCGGCATGATGATTTCCTTTGGCAGCGCTTCCGGGCCGGTGCCGCCCTTCGACATCCTTCAGCTTGCGGCGAAGGGATCGCTGAAGCTGACGCGGCCGACGCTTTTCGCCCATATCGCCGATCCGGCGGTCTGTCAGGACATGGCGGCGCGGCTTTTCGCCAAGGTTGCCTCGGGCGCGGTCAGGATCAACATCGACCAGCGCTTCCCGCTTGAGAAGGTTGCCGACGCCCACCGCGCGCTTGAAGCGCGGGCGACGACGGGATCGACCATCCTGACAATGTGAGGGGTGTCAGCCGCCGACCCTGCAGCGCTTGCCGAGGTCAGTTCCAGAGCAACCGCCAAAGGTGCCGACCCTGGGCTTGATGGCGACCGCCGCTTTCGCCGGCTTGATCGGTTCCCCCTCGGCCGTCCCGGTCTGGCCGCCTGCCCTCAGCATGCCCTTCAGAATCGCGCTCATGAAGCCTGCGACCCCTGCCGCCGCTGCCGCATTGGCAGGCTGCCCCGCCTGCGCGGCAGTCGATGCCGCTGCGATCTGGCTTGCCGCCGCTGCCATCTGCTGGCGCAAGGCTTCATCGTTGACCGCCGGGTCAGCCGGGCTTGCGGCGACGGGCTGCGCCGCTGCCACAGCTTCGGCGGAGCTTTCAGGCACATAAGCCTTCCCGCCAAGACGTCCGGGCAGGGCGGCAAAATATTCCTGTACGCCGATCCCGCCCGTGACTTTGGTCTGGTTGACGAAATCTACCGCACCGGCCGAGAGAACGGCGGTGACCATGAATGCAAGAAAGAAGGAGTTCGACATGAAGGTGCCAGGCGCTGGGATTTCGCCGGCACACTCCCGTCGAATTGGGGCGCTGACGTGACGGCCATGGTCAAAGTTCATGGCCCTCTGCGTGCCCTCAGAGCATCCCCGGCACGACCAGATCCGGCGGCCGATGGCCGTCGGCGAAGGTCTTGATGTTGATGATGACCTTCTCGCCCATCTCGACCCGGCCCTCGACAGTGGCCGACCCCATATGCGGCAGGAGAACGACATTGTTCAGCTCGCGCAGGCGCGGGTTGATGTCATGCCCATGCTCGAAGACGTCAAGTCCGGCGCCCGCGATATCACCGGAGCGAAGCATCCGAGTCAGGGCGTTTTCGTCGATCACCTCGCCGCGCGAGGTGTTCACGATCACCGCGGTCGGCTTCATCAGCTTCAGCCGCCGGGCGTTCATCAGGTGAAAGGTCGAGGGCGTATGCGGGCAGTTGACGGAGATCACATCCATCCGGCTGACCATCTGGTCGAGGCTTTCCCAATAGGTCGCGCCGACCTCGGCCTCCTGCTCGGGCCTGAGACGCTTGCGGTTGTGGTAGTGGACTTGCATCCCGAAAGCATGGGCGCGCCGCGCCACGGCGGTGCCGATCCGGCCCATGCCGAGGATGCCGAGACGGCGCCCGCCGACACGGCCGCCCATCATCGCCGTCGGCGCCCAGCCCTGCCAGTTGCCGGACTGCATCAGCGCCAGCCCCTCGGGAATGCGTCGCGTGACTGCAAGGATCAGCGCCATCGCCATGTCGGCGGTGTCTTCGGTGACGACGCCCGGCGTGTTCGACACGAGGACGCCGCGCTGCCGGGCGCTGTGGACGTCGATGTGATCGACGCCGGCGCCGTAATTGGCGATCAGCTTCAGCCGTTCGCCGGCCTGCGCCAGGAGGTTGGCATCGACCTGATCGGTGACGCAAGGCACCAGAACATCCGCCCGCCGCATCGCTGCGCCAAGTTCTTCGCGCGACATGCGGGTGTCGGGATCGCGGAGTTCGACGTCGAACAACTCCTTCATCCTGGTCTCGACGACCTCGGGCAAGCGTCGCGTTACCACAACACTCAGACGCTTGGTTCCCATGGCGTCACTCTCCTCTCTTCCCTCGGCGCTTCCGTACTGGCAAAGTGCAGCCGAACGGGGCAAGTCACAAGCCCCGAAAGATGGGGATTTCCCCGGCAGAACAGGCCAGTGTCGAGATGCAGTCAAAAGCCTTCGGGCGCCTGATGCGGCGCCTTGTCATCGTTGTTCCATGTCTTCTGACCGTGGTGCTTTCGCCCGTGCCCGGCGCGGCTGATGAAGTGGCTGACCAAGCCGGGGACGTGGTTCGCGGAGCGGTCACGAACCTGCCCCTGCCGCGCTATGTCTCGCTCAAGACGGACGACGCCAACGCGCGCCGCGGTCCGAGCCTGGCGTACCGCATTGACTGGCTGTTCCGCCGTCGCAACATGCCGCTCAAGATCACGGCCGAATTCAGCAACTGGCGTCGCGTCGAGGACAGCGAAGGGCAGGGCGGCTGGGTGAACTACTCGCTCCTTTCCGGCGTCCGGACGGTCGTTGTCGTCGCCGAGCGGACGCCGCTTCGCAGCCAGCCTGATGCCGCTGCGTCGGCGGTTGCCGAGGCAGAGCAGGGCGTGGTCGGGCGGCTTGGCGAATGCCAGCGCGAGTGGTGCAGCATCACCGCAAGCGGCGAGCGCGGCTGGGTGCAGAAGTCCGAGCTTTGGGGTGTCGACCCCGAGGAATTGCGCGACTGACGACCGCCACGCCCGCTTCCGGCGCAAGTCGCATTTCCGACGCCCCGCGAAGCTGGTACAGCCGGTTCTGGAATCACGGACGGATGGCATGGCAAAGGGCGGCGCGCTCAATCTCTCGGCGGGGGCGGCATCGGTGACGGTGGCGCTGATCCTTGTCGCGCTGAAGCTCTGGGCGCTTGGCATGACATCGTCGCTCTCGGTGGCGGCCTCGCTCGCCGACTCTGCGCTGGACCTGATGATGTCCCTGGGCGGGCTCGCCGCGATCATCTATGCGGCACGGCCCGCAGATGAGGATCACGCCTTCGGCCACACCTCGGCCGAGGATCTGGCGGCGCTCGGCCAATCCGTGGTGATCCTCGTTTCCGCCGCCGTGATCGGCTGGACAGCGGTGGAACGACTGACTTCGGGCGCTCCGACCACGCTGGCCTCGCAGGGCGCGGGCATGACGGTGATGGCGGTGTCGATCTTCCTGACCTTCGCCCTTGTCCTCTGGCAGCGGCGCGTCGCGAGGGTGACCGGCAACCGCGTCGTCGCCGCGGATTCGCTCCACTACCTCTCTGACCTCATCCCCAATGTCGGCGCCATAGCCGCGCTCTGGATGTCGCGGCGTTTCGGGATCGGCGCGATCGACAGCATTGTCGCCCTCGGCGCGGCGGCGATCCTGCTCGCGGGCTCCATGCGCATCGGCAGGGGCGCCTGGGATGCGCTGATGGACCGGCGCGCCGACCCCGATGTCATCAAGGGCATTGCCCGCATCGCCGGCGACTTCCCCGGCGTCCACGGCTTTCACGACCTCAAGACGCGGATGGCGGGCAGCGTGGTCTTCGTCAACATCCACATCGAACTTGACGGCGACCAGACCCTGCGCGAGGCCCATGCCATCGGTGCAGCCCTTCGCCGCAAGATCATCGCGACCTATCCGCAGGCCGACGTGATCGTCCACAAAGACATCGCCGGAGAGCGTTGAGACGCTCCCCGGCGGTTTTCAGTCCGAAAGCTGATCGGTTCAGGCTGCCTTGCGGCGGCGGCGAAGCGCGCCAAGGCCGCCAAGACCGCCGAGCAGCATCACGCCCGCCGCAGGCACCGGAACCGGCGCAATGTTGGTCAGAAGGTCCTGGGTGCCCGGAGCCGTCAGGACGGTGACCCGGCCGGACGAGGTCCAGGAGCCCGAGGCGATGCTGTTCAGCCAGCCCTGCGCAAGGCTCTGCGACGTGGCATTGGCCTGGGTCATCATGAATGCGCCATCGCCGAGACTGAGGTTGGCGCCGCTTTCATTGGCAATCTCCCACGCGGCCATCTGGAACGCAGCCGCCGAAGAAGCCCCGTTGACCAGCGAGAAGGCATTCGACACCAACGCGCCGAGGCGGTCGAGGATCGGGGCGCTGAGCGAGCTGCCGACGGTGTAGTCCTTGGGCAGCGTCAGCCATTCCAAAGGTTCAAGGCAGAAGGCAAGGAAGTCCTGGACCTTGCCGCTCGCGTCGGTCGCGGTCAGGCGGAACGCCCCGGCGCCCACGCCCGAGCGGGTCGTGCCGTTAAGCGTGTAGCTCACCGATTGCCACCAGCCGTTTTGGCCGCTCGCGTCGACGAAGGCATTCGAACCCTGCTTGGTGACATTGACGGTCGCCGCATTTGCCGGCGCCATGGCGGTTGCCGCAGTGATCGCGAGCGTCGCCAGAACAATCTTCAAACTCTTCATTTTCTTCACACCCGAACTGGTACAGATTCCTGAAACAGCCCTAGCGTTGCCGCAGACGCGCCGCAATCGTCTTTTTCGACAGGTGTGAGCGGCTGACTCGCGTCGTCGCAATCGGGGGTTGCTCAGCCATTTCGGCGATCCCGCAAGCGTGGAATTTTACGCCCGTAACATCATGATTGGCCGCGCAAATTGGTCATTGACCCAGATTCACCGACGCGCGGGCGGGGGAAAAATGCAAAAAACTTTCACCCATCGGCGCATGAGCAGAGGCCGATTGCGCGCAAGGGCGAACAATCCTGTCCGTGCGCCACATTGTTGCCATTTTTTGACCCATCACGCCGCCATCGTTCAGGCCACGAAAAGACCGCGTGCAAGCAAAAGGCCGGCCCGGATTGCCCGGACCGGCCCTGTTTCAGTCAGCCGATATGGCTTACTTCGGGATGTCGCCCTTGATCCCTTCGACATAGAAGTTCATGCCAAGGAGATCGCCGTCCGGCGCGGTCGCCCCTTCGGCCAGCCAGGGCGATCCGTCCTGCTTGTTGATCGGGCCGGTGAAGGGATGGAAGGTGCCTGCGGCGATGTCGTCGCGCATCTTCTCGGCCTCGGCCTTCACCTCCGCCGGGACCTTTTCGGTGATGTCGCCGATCAGCACTTCGCCACCGGCGATGCCCGCCCAGGTGTCCTTCTGCTCATAGGTCCCGTCCAGGAGCGCGCCCACTCGCTCCACGTAGTAGGGCGCCCAGTTGTCGATGATCGAGGTCACGCGCGGGCCGTCCGTGTATTCGGCCATGTCGGAGGCCTGGCCGAAGCCGATGACGGCGCCATTGGTCTTGGCCGCTTCGGCCAGAGGCGCGGTCGAGTCGGTGTGCGAGGCGATCACATCGACGCCCTGGTCGATCAGCGCCTTGGCGGCATCGGCCTCTTTCGCCGGGTCGAACCAGGTGAAGGCCCAGACCACCGAAACCTCGACGTTGGGGTTCACCTTCTTGGCGTTGAGGTAGTAGGCGTTGATCCCCATCACCACTTCCGGGATCGGGAAGGAGCCGATGTAGCCGATCTTGTTCGACTTGGTCATGCGGCCGGCGATCAGCCCCTCCACCGCGCGGCCTTCGTAGAAGCGGGCGTTGTAGGTGGAGACGTTCGGCTGGTCGCGCTTGAAGCCGGTGGCATGTTCGAACTTCACGTCCGGGAACTTGGCAGCGACGGCATTGGTCGCATCCATGTAGCCGAAGGAGGTGGTGAAGATGATCTTGCAGCCGCCAAGCGCCATCTGCGTCAGCACGCGCTCCGCGTCGGCGCCTTCCGGCACGCTTTCCTGCCACTGGATCTCGACCTTGTCGCCGTACTTCTCCTGCACCGCCAGCGCGCCCTGATGGTGCTGGTAGGTCCACCCGCCGTCACCTATGGGGCCGACGTAGACGAAGCAGGCCTTCAGCTTTTCCTGCGCCTGCGCCATGCCCGCGCCAAGGACACCGAGGGCAAGGGCTGCGGTCGTCAGCAAGGTTCTTCTCAGCATTTGTTACTCTCCCGTTGGTTTGGGGGCTATCCTGCCCCGTTTGGTTGGTTTGGTCTCCGCCGCGCGGTCAGCGGGCGGCGTGGAAATTCTGGCCAAGGACGGCGGGCGCATTCAGCGCTGCGCGGCCTTTGCCAGAGGACATGATGACCAGCACGATGATGGTTATCAGATAGGGCGACATAGACAAGTATTCGACCGGGATCGCCGACCCCGCCGCCTGAAGGTTCAGTTGCAGAACGGTAATGCCGCCAAAGAGATAGGCGCCGATCAGCACGCGCCAGGGCCGCCAGCTTGCGAAGACGACGATGGCAAGCGCGATCCAGCCCGCCCCGGCGGTGATGCCGTCGACCCACTGCGGCACCCGGACAAGGCTGACATAGGCGCCGCCCATCCCGGCCATGGCGCCGCCGAAGGTGATGCAGCCAAGGCGGATGCGGTTGACCTTGTAGCCAAGCGCATGGGCGGCATCGTGGCTTTCGCCCACCGCGCGGATGATGAGGCCAAGCCGTGTCGCCTTCAGCACCCACCAGGTGACGGCAATCACGGCGACCGAGAAATAGACGACCCAGTCATGCGCGAAAAGGATCGGGCCAAGGGCGGGGATCTGCGCCAGAGGTCCGAAAGGCACATCCGGGGTCAGTGGGGGCTTGATGCCGTTGTAGCCCTGCCCCATGAGGGCCGAGAGGCCGAGCCCGAAGAGTGTCAGCGCAAGCCCGGTCGCCACCTGATTGGCAAGGAACACCTGCGTCAGCAGGGCGAAGACAAGGCTCAGGCCCGCGCCACCCGCCGCACCGCCGAGAAAGCCGAGGAAGGGGCTTCCGGTCTCCACCGCCGTGATGAAGCCGCAGATCGCGCCCATCACCATCATCCCCTCGACCCCGAGGTTGAGGACGCCCGATTTCTCCACCACCAGCTCGCCAACGGCCGCCAGCATGATCGGCACCGCCGCCACCATCAGCGAGGCGATGAGGATGACGGGGTTGATTGATCCGAAGTCCATCAGCGGGTCCCCCGAAAGAGCAGGCGGATACGGTAGTTGGTCAGCACATCGACACCGAGCAGGAAGAAAAGAAGCATCCCCTGAAAGACCTGGATCGCCGCCGCAGGCAGGCCCATGTTGGTCGCCGCCATCTCGCCGCCGACATAGGTGAGCGCCATCAGGAACCCCGCAAGCACGATGCCGATGGGATTGAGGCGGCCAAGGAAGGCCACGATGATCGCGGTGAAGCCGTAGCCCACGTTAAAGTCGATGGAGATCTGGCCGGCGGGGCCGGTCACTTCGAAAAGCCCGGCAAGCCCGGCAAGCGCGCCCGACAGGCCCATGCAGAGCATGACCAGACGGTTCGGGCTGACCCCGTGGAACTTCGCTGCGCGCGGCGCCTGCCCGGTCAGCTTGATCTGGAAGCCGACGATGTGGCGCTGGAGAAGGACATAAGCCAGCCCCGCCGCGACCAGCGCCGCGATTCCGCCCCAGTGAAGGCCCGATCCGGCAAAGAACTCCGGGTTCGACGCCGCCTTGTAGCTCGAAAAGTTGCGGCTTCCGGGAAAGCCCGCGCCTTCGGGGTTCCTCAGGAACCCGGTCGAGGCCTTGGCGAGGATGGTCTGCGCCACATAGACCAGCATCAGCGAGACGAGGATTTCATTGGTGTTGAACTTGGTCTTCAGGATCGCCGGGATCATCGCCCAGGCCCAACCGCCAAGCGCCCCGGCAATCACCATCACCGGATAGATCAGCCGCGATTCAGTCGGATAGACCGCAAGGCCGACGCCCGCGCCGACGATGGCGCCCATGATGTACTGGCCCTCGGCACCGATGTTCCAGATACCGGCACGGAAGCCGAGCGAAAGGCCGATGGCGATCAGTATGAGCGGCCCCGCCTTAACCAGAAGCTGGCCCCGGAGGTAAAAGGCGAACTCGCCGAAGATCGGGTCCCAGAAGATGGTCTTGATGACGGCGAAGGGGTTGGTGCCAAGAAGCGCGAAGAGAAGCCCCCCCGCGATCATGGTCAGAAGAACCGCCACCACCGGCGTGGCATAAAGCCAGAAGCGCGACGGGGTGGGGCGTTTTTCAAGAATGAACATGCGCCGGCCCCTCTGCCTCGTGCATCCCGTGCGCCCCGCCCAGCATCAGGCCGATCCGGTCGATAGTCAGCCCCTTGGTCGGCACCGGGGCCGAAAGCCTGCCCTCGTTCAGGGCGGCGAAACGGTCGGCGATTTCCATGATCTCGTCGATATCCTGGCTGATGACCACAACCGCCGCCCCCTTGGACGCCCGGTCAAGAAGCGCCTGCCGGATGAAGGCCGCCGCTGCCGCATCGACGCCCCAGGTCGGCTGGTTGACGATGATGACCTCCGGCTCCTGCATGATCTCGCGGCCAAGGACGAATTTCTGCAGATTGCCGCCCGACAGCGCCCGCGCCGCCGTGCCGACGCCGGGGGTGCGCACGTCGAAGGTGCTGACCACAGCCTCGGCATAGGCCCTGGTCTTCGGCCAGTCGATGAAGCCCTTCCGGGTCAGCACCCGCCGCACCCCGGCGGAGAGAAGCGCGTTCTCCGTCAGGCTCATGTCAGGCGCCGCCGCATGGCCAAGGCGTTCCTCCGGCGCGGTGCAAAGCCCGCCCTTCCGCCGCTCGTTCGGCCCGGTGTCACCGATGCCGCGCCCGTGGATCTGCACCGCATCGCGCGGCGCGCGCATTTCGCCCGAAAGCGCCAGCATCAGCTCGTCCTGCCCGTTGCCGGCGACACCGCCGATGCCCAGAACCTCGCCCTGCCGCACCTCGAAGCCGATGTTCTTCAGGCTGGTCCCGAAGGCCGAGGGCGAGGCGAGCGACAGGCCCATGACCTTCAGCGCCACCGGCCCCGGCTCCGCCGCCTCGCGTTCCGGCGACTTCAGCGTCATGCCTACCATCATCTCGGCCAGCTCACGCGCCGACTTTTCCGCCGGGGTGCAGGTGCCGACGACCTTGCCGCGCCTGAGGATCGTCGCCGCGTCGCAAAGTGCCCGGATCTCTTCCAGCTTGTGGCTGATGTAGAGGATCGAGGTGCCTTCCGCTGCCAGTTGCCGGAGCGTCCCGAAGAGGATCGCCACTTCCTGCGGCGTCAGAACGCTCGTCGGCTCATCCATGATGAGGAGCTTCGGATCCTGGAGCAGACAGCGGATGATCTCCACCCGCTGCCTTTCGCCCGCCGACAGATCGCCGACAAGGCGGGACGGGTCCAAGGGCAGGCCGTAGCCCTCCGACACCTCGCGGATGCGTCCCGCCAGTTCCCGCATCGGTGGCGGGTTGTCCATGCCGAGCGCCACGTTTTCGGCCACGTTCAGCGCGTCGAAGAGGCTGAAATGCTGGAACACCATGGCGACGCCCGCCGCCCGTGCCTCGCTGGGTTTCGCGGGCGCATAGGCGGCGCTCCGCAGCGTCATGCGGCCATCGTCAGGCCGGACGAGGCCGTAGATCATCTTCACCAGCGTCGATTTCCCGGCCCCGTTCTCGCCCAGAAGCGCATGGACCTCGCCCGCGCCGATGGAAAAGGTCACGTCGTCATTGGCCTTCACGCCGGGGTAGGTCTTGCTGATGCCCTCAAGGGCCAGCAGCACATCCCTCGCCATCCAGTCGACTCCCTGTCATGTCTTTTTTATCTTTGTTTATAAGAAGATCGGCTGCAACACCAACGGCAATCGCCTGCGGGTGCTTGCCAAGTTCCGGCTGCCCGATCGGGCAGCGGATGCGCGAGATCCGGGCGTCCGGGTGGCCGAGCGCCTTCAGACGCGACCGGAACCGCGCCCATTTCGTCGCGGACCCGATCAGGCCGAGCGCGCCGAAGCCATGGCCGAGAAGCCGGTGGCAAAGCTCAAGATCAAGCGCATGGGAGAAGGTCAGCACCAGATGCTCTGCGCCCGGAGGTGCCTCGTCCACCAGCATTGCCGGATTGGCCGCGATCCGCTGGACCACGCCCTCCGGCACCTCCGGGAAGCGCCCGGCATCGGTGTCGATCCAGGTCAGCCTGAAGCCCGGCAAGGGGGCAAGGACGGCAACGAGCGCCCGCCCGACATGGCCCGCGCCCCAGATCCAGATCTCGCGGGAAGGCTCGGCCACCTGCTCCACGAACCAGCCCTGAACCACGCGCGCCACGGGGCGAACCCCCTCGCCCCGCCCCCGCGCCACGATCCGCCGCACGGAAAGCGGCATTTCCCCTGCACCACCCGGCAAGGGCCGCGCCACGACTGCGCCTGTCACGGCACCCAGTCGCGCCCGGTCCCAGACCTCGGACAAAAGCACCACCGCCCCGCCGCAGCACTGGTTCAGCGCCGGGCCAAGCGCCATCCGGTCAACCCTGTCGGCGCGGCCCGAGAGCATCCCCCTTGCCCGCGCCGCCGCTTCAAACTCAAGTGCGCCGCCGCCGATGGTGCCCTCCTGCCCGCCGGCCCAGACCAGCATCGCCGCCCCGGCCTCGCGCGGCGTTGACCCAGCGACCTCCGCCACCACGACCCGCACCACCGCGCCATGCGCGGCGATCAGGCGGTCCATCGCGGCGCGGTCAAAGCTCATGGCCCGCCCCGCGCCCGCTTCACCGCCGCCAGCACCGCCTCTGCCGTGGCGGGCGCCTGAAGATCGGGGAAGTTCGGGCCGCAAGCCGCACAGGCATCCGCCAAAGCCGAGAAGACCGAAATCCCGTGCATGAAGGGCGGCTCGCCGACCGCTTTCGAGCGATAGATCGTGTCCTCGCGGTTCGCGCCATCCCAGAGCGCCACGTTGAAGATGCGCGGCCGGTCGGAGGAGGCGGGGATC
The DNA here is from genome assembly GCA_020161655.1 of Pseudomonadota bacterium. GTDB lineage: Bacteria > Pseudomonadota > Alphaproteobacteria > Rhodobacterales > Rhodobacteraceae > Albidovulum. The sequence goes on along the minus strand of JAIUPC010000017.1, from coordinate 13,094 downwards.
TTGTAGGTCGAGGGCGCATGGGTCCGAAGCCGGCCCTTCTCGTCCCAGACCAGTTCCTCGGTCGTCAGCCAGCCCGCGCCCTGCACATAGCCGCCCTCGATCTGGCCGATGTCGATGGCCGGGTTCAGCGAGGCGCCGCAGTCATGGAGGATATCGGCGCGCAGGATGCGGTTCTCGCCGGTCAGCGTGTCGATCACCACCTCGGAGACCGCCGCGCCATAGGCGAAGTAAAGGAACGGCCGCCCGCGCCCGGCCTTCCGGTCCCAGTTCAGCTTCGGTGTGGCGTAGAACCCGGTCGACGACAGGCTGACCCGGCCCTGATAGCAGCGCGCCGCCGCCTCGCCAAACCGCATCTCCTCGCCGCCGACAATGACCTTGCCGCCCTCGAACCGCACCGATGACGGCTCCGCCTGATGCTCGCGCGCGAGATGCTCCGCCATCCGCGCCCGGATCGTGTCGCAGGCGGCCTTCACCGCCATGCCGTTGAGATCGGACCCTGACGACGCCGCCGTGGCCGAGGTATTCGGCACCTTTCCGGTATCGGTCGCGGTAATCGCCACCGCGCCCGCATCGACGCCGAAGGCCGAAGCCGCCACCTGCGCCACCTTGCGGTTCAGCCCCTGACCCATCTCGGTGCCGCCGTGGTTCAGGTGGATCGAGCCATCCTGATAGACATGGACCAGCGCACCGGCCTGATTGAGATGGGTGAGCGTGAAGGAAATCCCGAACTTGACCGGCGTCAGCGCGATCCCCTTCTTCAGGATCGCATTCTCCGCATTCCAGACCGCCACCGCCCGCTTCCGCGCCGCAAGATCACTCGACGCCTCCAGCCGCGCCACCAGCCCGTGCAGGATGAAATCCTCGACTTCCATCTGATAGGGCGTCACCTGCCCATTCATCTTGCCCGAAATACCTCCGCCGGAGGCATCCGCCATATCCGCATAGAAATTCGCCCGCCGGACCGCGAGCGGATCAAGCCCCAAGACATGGGCGACATGGTCCATCGCCCGCTCGATCCCGAGCATCCCCTGCGGTCCGCCAAAGCCCCGGTAGGCCGTCGCCGACTGGGTATTGGTCTTCAGCCGATGGCTCTCGATCCGCACATGGTCAAGCAGATAGGCATTGTCGGCATGGAGCATCGCCCGGTCGGCGACCGGCAAGGACAGGTCTTGGCTCCAGCCGCAGCGGGCGAGATGCCGGAACTCCAGCCCGAGGATACGGCCCGCCTCATCCACCCCGGCGCGGTACTCGATCCGGAAATCGTGGCGCTTGCCGGTGATGGTCATGTCATCGTCGCGGTCATAGCGCATCTTGGCCGGACGGCCGAAGAGATGCGCGACAAGCCCGCAGGACACGGCGAGCGCATTGCCCTGGCTTTCCTTGCCGCCAAAACCGCCGCCCATGCGGCGGATCTCCACCCGGACGGCGTTCATCGGCAGGCCCAAAGCCTCGGCCACCTTATGCTGGATCTCGGTCGGATGCTGGGTCGAAGACTGGACGGTGACGCCACCCTCGGCCGGCAGCGCCAGCGCCGCCTGACCTTCAAGGTAAAAGTGCTCCTGCCCGCCCATGTCGAAGCTGCCCTCGATCACGCGGGGGGCGCCGGCAATCGCCTTCGCGGCATCGCCCTTCTGCCAGACGACCGGCCCGCCCTCGAAGCGGCTCTCCGCCGCCAGCGCCTGATCGACGGTCAGGATCGCGGCCCGCTCACGGTACTCAATCCGGCCCAGCCGCGCCGCCTTCCGCGCCTGAAGATGGCTTTCGGCGACGACAAGGAACATTGGCTGGCCGACGTAATGCACCGTTCCAGTGGCCAGCAGCGGCTCGTCATGGACGGATGGGGAGACATCGTTGGCGAAGGGCAGATCTTCGGCGGTCAGGACCGCGACCACGCCCGGCGCTGCGCGCACGGCGTCAAGGTCCATGGCGGTGATCTCGCCATGCGCCACGGTCGAAAGTCCGAAGGCCAGATGCAGCGTATTCGCCGGCAGCGCCACGTCGTCGACATAGCGCGCCCGCCCGGTGACGTGCAGCGGGGCGGAATCATGGGCCAAGGGTTTCGCGACGCTCATGCCGAAACCTCCAGCACCGATACCGCGCGCCCCTCGGTGGCGTGGAAATAGCGCAGAAGCATATTCCCCGCCGCTTCAAGCCGGTAGGCGGCCGAGGCGCGCATGTCGCTCATCGGGGTAAAATCCTGCGCGAAGGCCGCGACTGCCGCTTCCACCGTCGCAACCGTCCATGGCTGTCCGACCAGCACCGCCTCGACCGCCGCCGCCCGCTTCGGGGTGCCGGCCATGCCGCCGAAGGCGATGCGCGCCGCCGTCACCACGCCCGCCTCGCGCGTCACGTTGAAACAGCCGCAGACGGCGGAAATGTCCTGATCGAAGCGTTTGGAGAGCTTGTAGCAGGCGAGGTCCGGCACCGAGGCCGAGATCGTCACCGCCTCGACGAACTCCCCTTTGGCGCGGTCCTGCTTCCTGTAGTCGATGAAGAAGTCCTCAAGCGGCATCTCGCGCCGCGTATCGCCCTTCCTCAGATGCAGCGTGGCGCCCATGGCGATCAGCGCCGGCGGCGCATCGCCGATGGGCGAGCCATTGGCGATGTTTCCGCCGATAGTCGCTGCGCCCCGCACCTGTTCCGAGGCGAAGCGGCGCAGAAGCTCGGCGAAGGTGGGATGTGTTTCCGCGACGGCCTTCCGCAGCGCCGCGATGGTCGCGCCGGCACCAATGCGGATGCTGTCGCCGGTCCGCTCGATCCGTTGCAGGTCGGTGCAGGCATGAAGGAAGGCGACCTCCGGCAGGTCGCGCAACTCCTTCGTCACCCAAAGCCCGACATCCGTCGCCCCGGCGATCAGCACCGCATCTGGGTGCCCCTCATACCACGCCGCCAACTCGTCCGACGAAGACGGCGCGTAGGGTGCGCGTTCACCGCGCACCTTGCCAGGATCGTCGTTCACCCAGCCCGGCGCCTCCGTCCCCGCCACCGCCTCGGCCGCGCGGATGATCGGCGCATAGCCGGTGCAGCGGCAGAGGTTGCCGGCAAGGTAGTCGTCGTGATCCACCGCGCCGGTCTTCTGCGCCACCGCCAGCGACATGACGAAACCCGGCGTGCAGAAACCGCACTGGCTGCCGTGCTTTTCCACCATCGCCGTCTGGACAGGATGCATCTCGCCCTTCGGGCCGGTCAGCCCCTCGACGGTGCGCACTGCGCGCCCGTGAAGCTGCGGCAGTAAGAGGATGCAGGAGTTGAGGGCGCGGGTTCCGGCGTCATCCGTCACCATCACGGTACAGGCGCCGCAATCGCCCTCATTGCAGCCTTCCTTGGTCCCGGTGAGGCCGCGCTCTTCGCGCAGCCAGTCAAGAAGGGTCCGCGTCGGGTTGTCCCCGGACACACGAACCGGCGTTCCGTTCAACAGAAACGCGATGGTCGTCATCGACTGAACCAGCCGCCTTCTCCTCCTCCGGCTTTGCGTGCCCGCCCGATGCGGCGTAAAGCGGTCACGCGCCGTCTCCCTCATAGCATGAAAGCCGCATGCCCGCTTTAAAGCAAGCAATGCTTTATCGGGAACTCACACAAGTGTTTCTCGATTTGCAAGCGAATTGCCCGGCGGCTTGCCTGCCTTGCAACCTCCGCTGGCATTGGGCCGCAGGTCGCGTAATATCGGCTTGAAGGGGGAAGCCAACCCCCCGGCGGGCAGACCCATTCGATGCAGACCTTTCTCGCCATTGTCATGCTTCTCATGATTTGCGGCCTCGTTGTACAGGTCGCCCTGGCGCGCGCGTTCCGGTCGCGATCTGCCCGGCTCATCGCACGGCTGCATGACAGCCCGCAGGTGCGCCCCGTGACGGGCCTGCCGCAGCCTGTCCATGATTTCGCGGTGCGCGCCGGGGCGAAGCCCGGTTCCGGCCTGCGCATCGCCTCACTGACGCAGGTGGGCGAGTTGCGGCTGAAACAGGGTGGCCCCTTCGCCAGGGTCGGCGCCTGGCAGGCCATAGCACTCGGCACGCCGGGGTTTGTCTGGCTTGCCCGGCAGGATGCCGGACCGGTGCCGAAGCTGCGCATCCTCGATGCCTATGTGCGCGGAGCGGGGCAATTGGAGGCGCGCGCTTTCGGGTCGATACTCCTTGCCCGCGCCAGCGGCCCCGCGCTGACCTTGGGCGAGGCCTATCGTTATTTGGCCGAACTGCCGTTCGCGCCCGACGCCATCCTCGGCAACCCCGAGATCGAATGGCGCCTGACCGCCCGCAACATTGCTGAAGCGCGGATGGCGACGCCCGCCGGTTCGGCACGGGTCAGCTTCCGCTTCGACGCTGCCGGCGACATCGTGGAGATGGAGGCAAAGGGTCGCCCGACGCTCGACGCCGACGGGACGGAGGCAAAGCGCGACTGGCGCGGCTATTTCCGCGACTACCGACAGATCGGCCCCCGCCGCATCCCGGCCACGGCCGAGGTCGGCTATGTCTACCCGGAGGGGTACGAGGCCTATTACCGGCTTACCGTCACCGACAACCATCTGGCGCCGTAGGCCGGGGTTCACCCCGGCACTTTCACCCGGCGACCGCCGAGAGATGGCGGGGTGAACCCCGCCCTACGATGTGAGCCATGGGGTGGCAGATACAGCCCGAAGCGGCTAGTTCGACCAGTTGGCCAATACGTCATAGCCATCCGGCTTCGGCGGCGCTTCGAGGTGCTTGCCGAAGGCGCCCCATATCTCGGCGACCTTAGCCGCATTCCCGTTCGCCACCGCCTCGCTTTCGGACAGGGAAATAACGTAGCCGCTGCCGTCCGGCTTTGCCACGTTGATGAATTGCTTGAGGCCCGGCAGGGCCATGATCTGGCCGCGAAGCGTGTCAACAAGCTTCGTCGCTTCGGCCATGCTTGCGGATTTCATCTTGTACTGCGTCACGCGCGCAAACATTCCCATTCCTCCTTGAAAACGGATTTTTGCAACAACCAAATCTGCCACTGGTACAGAACGCGCCGGCGGGCGAAAAACTCGCCCGACACGGCCGCGCCGCGAGAGCCTAGCACAATCTGCCGCCCTCACCAACAAACCCAACCTTACGTCACAAGCTGCCCGCCAGCGCCTCCAATTGCGCCGTCGCAGCACCCCAGCCGTCGTGGAAGCCCATCGCTTCGTGCTTCTTCATGCCGGCGTCATCGGCATGGGTCACGGCCGCCACATAGCGGCAGCCGCCCGCTTCGGGGGTCATCAGGATGTCGACGGTGAAGCCGAAATCGAATTCGCCGTCGCCAAGCTTGTTCGGCGCGAAATCCGGGCCAAGGCAGTTGGTCCACACCAGCCGCTTCGCCCTCTCGGCGACGAGGATGCAGCCGGGATCGCCCGCCATCTCGCCATGGTCGGGGATCACCATCACGGTGCGAAAGCCGCCACCCGGCCGCACATCCATCTCGAAGACCGTGGTTTCGACCGGCTTCGGCGCGAACCAATGCTTCGCCAGTTCCGGCTCGGTCCAGCAGCGCCAGACGTTCTCCGGGCTCGCCTGCAACAGACGGTCAAGGATCAGTTTGCGGTCATGTCCCATCACTCGGCCTCCTTCGCCAGATACTTCGCCAGGGCGTTCAGAAGCGAGGTCCAGCCGCCCTTGCGGCCATTGACCCCGTCGCCCTTGTCGTAGAACGCGCCCTGTTCGGTGTAACTCACCCTTGTGCCGGTCCCCGCCTCGGTGAAGCGCACGGTGGCGAGCGAGGCGGAATGGATGCGGCCGTTCTGCGCCATGGTATAGGCATAGACGATCCGGCTGTCGGGCACGATGTCGAGAAAGACCGTCTCGTTCACATGCTCACCCTCGGCGGGGGTATTCGCCAGAAGGACGAAGCGGCCATGCTCGCGCCCGCCGACGCGGAAATCCATGCCGTAGTCGTGCGTCTGCCAGTCGCCGCTGTCGGCCTCGACGAACCATTGCCGCTTCTGCTCGGGGTCGGCCCAGGCGGCAAAGACCCTTGCCGGCGGCGCGGTGATGATCTTCTTCAGGGTGAAGCTGTCGTGGGTGATGGCCATCTCAGTGGTCCTTTTCCTTGGTTTCCGTCTCAAGCGCCTCGACGAAGGCCTGAAGCCGGTCGAGCTTTGCTTCCCATTCCCGGCGTCTTTGGGCAAGCCAGTCCTCGGCCTCGGCCAGGGGGGCGGCAGCGATCCGCACCATCCGCACCCGGCCTTGCTTTTCGCTGACGACAAGTCCCGCCGCCTCCAGCACCTTCAGATGCTGAAGGAAGGTCGGCAGCGCCATCTGGAACGGCTCTGCCAGCGCGCCGACGCTCGCAGGACCTTCGGCCAGCCGCGCCACCACCGCGCCGCGGGTCGGATCGGCGAGCGCGTGGAAGACCGGGGCAAGTCGGGGCGAATAGTTAGCCATTAGACTAAGTATCACGAAGCTTCTGCCGGCGCAACCTGTCGGACATGTCCATTTGGTCAGGTCTGGAAATCCTGCCTGACCTACCCTTGCGGAAAGGCATAGATTGCGCGGATATTTCAGACTGGATTTACATCATGGAACTCTCTCTCGCTCTCAAATTTGTTCATGTGATTTCGGCACTTGTCTGGTTCGGCGGCGGACTCGGCCTTGCGGTGCTTGGTACTTTCTTCGAACGGCGCGGCGACCTGCGCACCGGGGTTGCGGTGGTGACAGTCATCGCCGTCCTTGGCCCGGTCGTCTTTCTTCCGGCCTCGGTCCTTGCGCTGATGTCGGGTGCCATGCTTTTCGTCATCGGCGGCCTGCCGTGGACGGCCTGGACGATCCTGTCGCTGCCGCTTGTCGCTTCCGCCTTCGGGCTTGGCGCGGGCGTCGTTCGCCCAACCGGCGAACGCATCGCGCTATTGCAGGAGGCCGGGCACGAAGGCATCGCAATCGACATGACCCGCCGCGTCCTGCGGGTGGCGCGACTGGAAACCGCGCTTCTCGTCGCCATCATCGTCCTGATGGTGGCACGACCGGGTTGGGGCGAGCACGACATCCTCGCCCCGACCGGCGCGCTCGTCATCCTCGCGACACTGACCTTCTTCATGCGGCGGCGCCCGCTGACGATCTGAGGAAACCGGGCGCGGGCGGCTTCCCGTGCCGCCCGTCCTGCGCTACCCCTGTGGCATGGCCGGCGCACCCCGATTCATCCACCTTCGCACCCACACCGAATATTCGCTCCTTGAAGGCGCGGTGCCGGTGAAAAAGCTTGTCGGGCTTTGCGACAAGATGTCGATGCCCGCCATCGCCGTCACCGACACCAACAACATGTTCGCGGCGCTGGAGTTTTCGACGCTGGCCAAGGGGGCCGGCGTGCAGCCCATCGTCGGCTGCCAGGTCTCGCTTGACCATGACCCGGCCGAAGCCGGGGAAAAGCCCCGCCCGCCCGCACCCATCGTCCTTCTGGCGCAGTCGGAGGCGGGTTACGAAAACCTGATGAAACTGAATTCCTGCCTCTATCTCAGGGGCGACGGATCGCTTCCCCATGTCACCGCGGGTGAGCTTGCAGCCCATGCCGGCGGCCTCATCTGCCTGACCGGCGGGCCGGATGGCCCCGTCGGGCGGTTCCTGCAGGCCGGGCAGAACGCCAAGGCCGAGGCGCTGATGCACCGCCTTGCCGCGATCTACACCGACCGGCTTTATGTCGAACTGCAACGCCATCCGGGCGAAGGCGGCCAGTATACCGCCGCCGAACAGGCGACGGAGCGGGGCCATGTCGGCATGGCCTATGCGATGGGCCTGCCCCTTGTTGCCACCAACGATGTCTACTTCCCGAAGCCCGACATGTATCAGGCGCATGACGCGCTCATCTGCATCGCCGAAGGGGCCTATGTCGACCAGCAGGAACCGCGCCGCCGCCTGACGCCGCAGCATTACCTGAAATCGCCCGACGAGATGGCGGCCCTTTTCGCCGACCTCCCCGAGGCGCTTGAGAACACGGTCGAGATTGCCCGCCGCTGCGCCTTCGCCGCCTTCAAGCGCAACCCGATCCTGCCGCGCTTCGCCGATGACGAGGTTGAGGAGCTGCGCCGTCAGGCCAACGCCGGCCTGCAAGCCCGGCTCGCAGTCATTCCCCTTGCCGTGAGCGTGGAGGACTACCAGAAGCGGCTCGACTTCGAACTTGGCATCATCGAGCAGATGGGGTTTCCCGGCTACTTCCTCATCGTCGCCGACTTCATCAAATGGGCCAAGGATCACGACATCCCGGTCGGGCCGGGGCGTGGCTCGGGCGCGGGTTCGCTCGTGGCTTACGCGCTGACCATCACCGACCTTGACCCCCTGCGCTATTCGCTTCTGTTCGAGCGCTTCCTGAACCCCGAACGGGTGTCGATGCCCGACTTCGACATCGACTTCTGCATGGACCGCCGCGAAGAGGTGATCCGCTATGTGCAGGAGCGCTATGGCCGCGACCGGGTCGGCCAGATCATCACCTTCGGCGCGCTTCTGTCGAAGGCCGCGGTCCGCGACGTGGGCCGCGTCTTGCAGATGCCCTACGGGCAGGTCGACCGGCTGTCGAAGCTGATCCCGGTCGAGGGCGTCAAACCCGTCTCCATCGAAAAGGCCCTTGCCGACGAGCCGCGCCTGCGCGAAGCGGCGCGGGCCGAAGAGGTGGTGCAGCGCCTTCTCGACTACGGCCAGCAGATCGAGGGGCTTCTGAGGAACGCCTCGACCCATGCCGCAGGCGTGGTGATCGGCGACCGGCCCTTGGATGAGCTGGTGCCGATCTATCAGGACCCGCGTTCCGACATGCCGGCGACGCAGTTCAACATGAAATGGGTCGAACAGGCCGGCCTCGTGAAGTTCGACTTTCTGGGGCTGAAGACGCTGACCGTGATCCAGAACGCCGTGGACCTGATCCGGGCGGGCGGACGGCACCTCCACATCGCGCCTGACGGCCGCCAGCTTTACGCGCCGCCCGAGGCCGCCATCGACCAGATCAACGCGATCCCGCTCGACGACAAGCCGAGCTACGAGCTTTACGCCGCCGCGAAGACCGTCGCCGTCTTTCAGGTGGAAAGCTCAGGGATGATGGATGCGCTCCGGCGCATGAAGCCCACTTGCATCGAGGATATCGTGGCCCTCGTGGCGCTCTACCGCCCCGGCCCGATGGAGAACATCCCGACCTATTGCGAGGTGAAGAACGGCCTCAAGGATCTGGAATCCATCCACCCGACCATCGACCATATCCTGAAGGAAACCCAAGGCATCATCGTCTACCAGGAACAGGTGATGGAGATCGCGCAGGTCATGGCGGGCTATACGCTCGGCGGCGCCGATCTTCTCCGCCGCGCGATGGGCAAGAAGATCGCCGAAGAGATGGCCAAGGAACGCCCGAAGTTCATCGAGGGCGCGAAGGTCACCCATGCGGTGCCGGCGAAAAAGGCGGGCGAGGTCTTCGACCTTCTGGAGAAATTCGCCAACTACGGCTTCAACAAATCCCACGCCGCCGCCTATGCTGTGGTCAGCTACCAGACGGCATGGCTGAAGGCCAATCACCCGGTCGAATTCATGGCCGGGGTCATGAACTGCGACATCCACCTGACCGACAAGCTCGCCATCTATGCCGAAGAGGTCCGGCGCGGGCTTGGCATCACCATCGTGCCGCCCTGCGTCAACCGCTCCGAGGCGACCTTTTCGGTGATGGACGGGCAGGTCGTCTATGCGCTGGGTGCTCTGAAGAACGTCGGGGGCGAGGCGATGCGGCTTATCACCGGGGTGCGCGGGCAGAAACCCTTCGCCACGCTTTTCGACTTCGCCCGCCGCGCCGACCTCAAGCGCATCGGCAAGCGCCCCCTGGAGATGCTGGCCCGCGCCGGGGCCTTCGACCAGCTCGACCCCAACCGTGCCCGGGTCTTTGCAGCGCTTGACGCGCTTTCCGCCTATTCCGCCGCGATCCACGAAGGCCGCGCATCGTCGCAGGTTTCGCTTTTCGGCGAGGCGGGGGATGACCTCCCCGAGCCGCGCCTGCCGCAATCCGACGACTGGATGCCCGCCGACCGGCTGGCGCAGGAACATCAGGCCGTGGGCTTCTACCTTTCCGGCCACCCGCTTGACGACTACGCCGCAGCGCTGAAGCGCAAGAACCTCCTGACGCTCGCCGAGCTTCAGCTAAAGGCCGAACGCGATGGCGCCGTCATCGCCCGTGTCGGCGTCCTCGTCTCGGGCCTGCAGGAACGGAAATCGGCGCGCGGCAACCGCTTTTACCGCATGAACATCTCCGACCCCACGGGGCAGGTCGCCGGCATAGCGCTTTTCACCGATGACTTCGAAACCTGCCGCAAGGTCTTCGAGCAGACGCATCAGGTGGTGATGACGCTTGAGGCCCGCTTCAACGAAGGCCAGTTCGATCCCGTTGCCCGCTCCGTCGCGCCGATGGAGGGCGTGGTCGCCGATGCCGGCGGCGCTGGCTTGCGCATCCATATCGACAGCGATCAGGCCGTGGCCTCAGTCGCCGCCCTGCTGAAACGCATCGCCGAAGAGGCGAAGATCCGCAGTCGCGGACCGATCCGCTTTTGCATCGCCGACCGCGAGACCGGCGAGGAGGTCGAGGTTGATGCAGGCCGGGATTACCCGGTCAATCCCCAGATCAAGGGGGCAATCAAGGCGATGGCGGGCGTCGTCATGGTCGAGGAAATCTGACCCGAAAGGATAGTCCATGCTCGGCAAGTTCTTCCGCTTCTGTCTGGTGCTGATCCTCTTCCTCGCGGTCGCGATCGTGGTCTTGCGGCTTCTCTATCCCCTGCCCGACGCCTCTGCCCGCATCGAAAGCCTGGCCGAACCGGCGAGCGCCGACACCGCTCTTGGCGCGGCGATCCTGCCGCTGGCGGCAGAGCATCCCGGAACCTCCGGCATTTTGCCCCTTGGCAGCGGACTTGATGCTTTCGCCGCGCGGGTTGGGCTGGCGCAGGCCGCTGAACGCACCATCGACGCGCAGTATTACATCTGGCAGGACGACCTGACCGGCATTCGCCTGCTTTCCGAACTGAAGGCGGCGGCGGAGCGTGGCGTCCGCGTCCGGCTTCTTGTCGATGACAACGGCACCCCGGCGCTCGATCAGGAAATGGTGGCGCTTGACGCGATGCCCACGGCGGAGGTGCGCTATTTCAACCCCTTCGTGCTCAGGTCGCCGCGCGTCCTCAACTACGGCTTCGATTTCTTCCGCCTGAACCGGCGGATGCACAACAAGAGCTTCACCGTCGATGGCGTGGCGACCATCCTCGGCGGGCGCAACATCGGCGACATCTATTTCGAAACCGGCGCGGGCCATCTCTACTTCGATCTCGACACGCTCGCCGTCGGCCCCGCCGCGGCCGATGTGGGCGCGGATTTCGACAGGTACTGGAACAGCCCCTCCACCTATCCCGCCGACCTCATCATAACCCCTGAACCCGGCGGCGACGGCCTTCTCGCGGCGCGCGATGCCGAAGTCAGCGCATCGCCGCAGGGCATTGCCTATGGCGAAGCGGTGCTGGAATCGTCGCTCGTCAAAGGGCTTCAGGGCGGGACGGCGCCGCTGGAATGGGTCGGCGCCAAGCTTTTCAGTGACGATCCGGCAAAGGCGCAGGGCCTTGTCGATCCCGGCAACCTTATGATCGAAAAGCTGATGGCCGAAATCGGCAGGCCCGAGCGATCCGTCGATCTCATCTCTGCCTACTTCATCCCCGGCCCCATCGGCACCGCCGACATGGCGGCCTTTGCCGCGACCGGCGCCAAGGTCCGCACGCTGACCAACGCGCTTGAGGCGACTGACGTGGTCGCCGTCCATTCCGGCTACATCGGCTACCGCGAAGCGCTGATCGACGCCGGGATCGAGGTCTATGAACTGCGCGCCGAAGGGAGCGAGCGGAAGTCGGTGAACGACCTCGGCATAAAGGAACTGTCGAAGGCGGCACTCCATGCCAAGAGCCTGTCCATCGACGGCGAGCGCGCCTTCATCGGCTCGTTCAACTTCGATCCGCGCTCGGCGCGGCTCAACTGCGAGATGGGCCTTCTGATCGACAGCCCGGTCATCGCCGGCGGCATGGCGCGATGGCTTGACGACAACCTGCCGCGCGTCGCCTGGCGCGTCACGCGCGGGGCCGAGGGCGGGCTGCTCTGGTCCACCGAGGACGCGGACGGAAAGCCTGTCACCGCGACGACAGAGCCGAACACCACCATGCCGCTGCGCATCCTCATCCGGGTGATCGGCTGGCTGCCGGTGGAGTGGCTGCTGTAAGGCGAAACCGCAGAGGCCGACGCCAGGACGAGGATTCGTTGACCGGTGTGAGTGTCGTGGTTAAAATCGGACAGAAGCGCATGGCGCAGGCCGCACGCGCAGTCATCTTGATGCTATGTTGTTGAATTAATTGTGAAAAATGGTGCACGATCGACAACCTACCTTCGGGGGTTCACGTCTTCAGACACGGCACGGTTCTGCTTGGTGAATGGCATGCGCCGCGTCCCGCGGACAATCGGGGCACGCGGCAACCGATTTTTGCTTTCCCGAAGACAGATCATCGCATGGGATTTGTCGTGGACGGCCTGGTCCGGCGCCAAGATTTCGTGCCTCTGCCCGAACCAGCAGGAACCGGCACGTCATCGCATCCCAGTCGGGTGACCTGAATGGAACTCGCCGCCCGGAAAAATCCAGCACAGGGCCAGGCCCGGAGAACAATCGCACTGATCCTTCTGGCCATTGCGACGACGCTCTGGGTCTTCGTCGCGAATGGCGGGCTTCTGGCCTACACCGACAGCGCGCACTACATCAAACGCGGGGTCGCGGTGGTCCAGGCCTTGGGTTTCGGCGAGGATCTGGTGCTGCCTGTGGCAGAGGTCGATCCTGACGCCCCGGCACGGGTTCAGCCGGGCGGTCAGCAATCCTTCGACGGTTCGCGGGCGATGGTCTATACGATCCTGACCGCGCTCTCGCTCCTGGTGGGCAGCATCGAGACCATGGCCCTGATGAACGCGGTCGTGGCGGTGGGGACTTTGCTTTTCGCCTTCTCGATCGTGATGCGCGACCTGCCGGTTCACCCCGACGCGGCGCGGCTGACCTTCTGGTGCGTCCTGATCGCGTCGCTGGGGTCGCTGCCGTTCTACGTGGCCTATCTGATGCCGGACATCTTCGCGCCGGTG
>JAIUPC010000016.1 GCA_020161655.1 Pseudomonadota bacterium | reverse complement strand
GCCAAACCGCTGAAATCCAGATCCGCGTCGCGCTCATCAACGGCTTCAATGCACTCGGCACCGCCGAGATCGTCCGCGTGGCATGAACTCAATGGGGCAAGGGGCCATCACGCCTCAAGCGTGAGTTGCGCAACAACGCCTGGCGGTGCTGCACGCGGGCGCAAGATGGCGGTGCAACTTTCTATGGGCTTGCTGCTTTGGGTCACATGGGTCCGGATGGCCTTGACGGCAGGGGTGGCTACCTCCTCGCCAAAGACCTTTTCGCACTCGCTTAAGTGCACTGGAACAAACCTGAAGCCGAAGACGCTGACCGCCTTCGGGAGCGTGACCCATGGCAGGAACGCTATGCGACCGGAAACCGTCATGAAGGCCCAAGCTGTATGTTTGCTTGAACGCTACCGCCGCGAGCGATCTGTGGCAACTTCAGGCGTTCGCTGGTTTCCGACATGCGCAGTTTGCAGCGACTGACGCCAGTGCATCACGGCTTGCAACCCGTTGCAACGGTGAGCGGCAATTCCAACCAAATGTGGCCAAGCATTTTGTGCATGGCGGGTAAGACGGCGGGTAATCCTAAAAATATACAAAATAATTCAATGTTTTCAATGTGATGTGGCGGAGAGACAGGGATTCGAACCCTGGGTCGGCTCGCACCGACAACGGTTTTCGAGACCGCCGCATTCGACCACTCTGCCACCTCTCCGCGTCAGGGATCGTCACAGGCGGGGGATTTAGCGGCAGGCGCTCTGCTCTGCAACCCCGATTCTGCGGGCGCGTGGGACCCGGGGGTGTGCGGAGGACCGCCCGCGGAGGCAGTGGCCTTGCGGGTTGCGCTTGGCACGGGCGGGCGCTGGGACTAGGACTGTAGGGGCAGAACCTTCCCGGGAACCCCGATGCGCCCATTCTTCCTTGCCACACTTCTTGCGACTGGCCTTACGGTTTCCGGCGCGGCCGGCGCGGCGGAAGTGGACGAACTGGTCGCGGTCCTGCAACTGCCGGAGGTCTTCGAGGTTCTTGCCGCAGAGGGCGAGGCCTACGGCAAGGAGATCGACGAGAACATGCTCGACGGCGCCGGGGGTGCGAGCTGGAGTGCCGCCGTCCACCAGATCTACGCGCCCGACCGGCTTCTGGCGGAGTTCAACACCGCCCTTGTGGCGGCCCTGCCGCAATCGGGCACCAGTTTCGCTCCGGTCATCGAGTTCTTCGGATCGGGCCTCGGCCAGCAGGCGACGACGCTGGAAATCTCCGCGCGGCGGGCGCTGCTTGATCCGGATGTCGAGGATGCCAGCCGCCTCACGCTTGAGGAGATGCGGGCCGGGAACGATCCGAGGGTCGCGCTTGTCACGGATTTCGTCGAGGTCAACGATCTTGTCGAAAGCAATGTCTCGAACGGCCTCAACGCCAATTTCGCGTTCTATCAGGGGCTTCGGGACGCTGGCGCCATCGGGGCGGAGATGAGCGAGGACGATGTCGTCGCCGAAGTCTGGGCGCAGGAACAGGCGATCCGGGAAGAGACCGACATCTGGGTGCATGCCTATCTGATGATGGCCTATGCGCCGCTGTCCGACGAGGATATCAAGCGTTACACCGATTTCACCCGGCGGCCCGAAGCCCAGATGATGAACCGGGCCTTGTCCGAGGCCTATGCGCAGGTGTTCCGCGACGTCTCGCGCCAGCTTGGCCGCGCCGCGGGGGTCGTCCTTGCCGGACAGAGCCTCTGAGCCAAAGGTGCGGCGGCGCGTCTTCTACATTCCGGGCTACGACCCCTTCCATCCGCGCCGCTACCGCGAGCTTTACCGGACCGAGGCCCTGGCCCAGGCGGCGATCAGCGGCTATGCGATCACCGTTTCCGCCCGGCAGGGGGGCGATGCCTTCGGCTGGCGCGTGACGACCGAGATGGAGGGCGTTGCCTCGGAGGCCGAGATCGAGGTGCTTCTCTGGTCCGACATCGTCCGCGCCTCGATGCGGCAGGGGGTCTTCGATACCTACCGGCAGCTCTGGCGAACGGTGCGGACCTATGTCGGCTCGGGCGCGATCTTCCGGCTGGCGGGGCTGCGCAAAGGACCGACGATCGCGGCGCTTTATCCGATTCTGATGCTTCTTTTGCAGCTTGTGGTGGCAATCGGCGCGGGTGTCGTGGCGGGGCGGCTCCTGAGCGTGGCGCTGCCCGAAGGCGGCCTTTCGGTGCTGCTGGCGCTGGCGGCGGGGATTGGTGCCGTTGCCCTCGTCCTCTGGCAGTTCCGGCGGATCGACGGCAGGCTCTATGCCCATTACCTGATGCACGACTATGCCTTCACGGCGGTCGAGGGCGGCGCCTATCCGCAGCTTCTGGAGGACCGGCTGCGGGACTTCGCCGCCCGCGTGTCCGAGGCGCTGCGGGGGCCGCATGACGAGGTGGTCGTGGTCGGCCATTCCTCGGGCGCGCATCTTGCCGTCTCGCTGCTCTCCGACCTTCTCAGGGCGGGGCAGGGGCCGCGCGACGGGGGGCCGGTGCTTTCGCTCCTGACGCTCGGCCATGTCGTGCCGATGGTTTCATTCCTGCCCCGCGCGCAGCGCCTGCGCGGCGATCTCGCCCATCTTTCGGCGAGCGATGCCCTGACCTGGGTCGATGTGACCGCGCCGGGGGACGGCTGCACCTATGCGCTTTGCGATCCGGTGAAGGTGACGGGGGTCGCGCCGCCAGATCAGCGCTGGCCGCTGATCCTTTCGGCGGCCTTCACCCAGACCTTGAGCCCGGCGCGCTGGAGGAAGCTCAGGTGGCGCTTCTTCCGGCTGCATTTCCAGTATCTCTGCGCCTTCGACCGGCCCGGCGACTACGACTATTTCCGCATCACCGCCGGGCCCTTGACGCTCGCCGACCGCTACCGCGACCGGGCACCGTCGAAGACGGTCATCACCCGTACGGCAAGCGGCTACAGGGACCTGCCATGATTGCGCCGAAGCCCGAACCTCGGCCAGACCGCGTGTCGCTCTGGCAATACCTGAAGCTCTTCCGGCGCGATATCCTCTCGGCCCAGCCCGCGCGGCTCTACCGCGCCTGGATGGCGGAGTTCCGGACCCCCTTCTTCCGCTCCTACCTCTGCAACGATCCGGCCCTGATCGAAGAGGTGCTGACCAGGCGCCCCGGCGATTTCCCGAAAAGCGACCGGGTGCGCGAGGGGCTGGCGCCGCTTCTGGGGCAATCCGTCTTTGTCACCAATGGCGCGCTCTGGCTGGCGCAGCGGCGGATCATCGACCCGGCCTTCGCCAAGGGCCGCCTGCATGAGACTTACCCCGCACTTCTGGCCGCCGCAGAGGCCGCGCGAGATCGGCTTTTGGCGAAGGCGGGCGCGGTGGTGGAGATCGAGGAGTTTGCCAGCCACGCCGCCGCCGATGCGATCTTCCGCACGCTCTTCTCGATCCCGATCGAACATGAGACGGCGGCGCGGGTTTTTGCCGAGTTCCGCGCCTACCAGCGGGCGCAACCGCTTCTGAACCTCGCGGCCTTCCTTCCGCTGCCGGCCTGGATGCCGCGCTTCCTGCCGCGCCGGGCGAAGGCTGCGGCGGCGACGATCCGCGCCCTGATCGCGGGGCTGGTCGAGGACCGGCTGGCGGCGATCAAGGCGGGCAGGGCGCCCGATGACCTCGCCACCAAGATCATGACCACGCCCGATCCCGAAACCGGGCGCTTGTTCACCACGGGCGAGATGGTCGATCAGGTCGCGATCTTCTTTCTCGCCGGGCATGAAACCTCGGCGGCGGCGCTTGGCTGGGCGCTTTATCTGCTGGCGCGGGACACCGGGGCGCAAGACCGCGCGGCGGCCGAGGCGGCGGGGTTTGCGCCTGATGGGGGCATCGCCGCGCTCGGGCGGATGGGCTTCATCCGCGATGTCTTCCGTGAAACCTTGAGGCTTTATCCGCCTGTGCCGATGATGGTGCGCGAGGCGACAAGGGCGGAACGGTTCCGCGACCGGGACATTGGTCCCGGCGCGCAGATCGTGCTGTCGCCCTGGCATCTTCACCGCCACGAAAGGCTCTGGAATGACCCCGACAGCTTCGATCCCGACCGCTGGCAGCGCGAAGCCGGGCGGAAATCCGCGCGCTCAGCCTATATGCCCTTCTCCGAAGGGCCGAGGGTCTGCCCCGGTGCCGGCTTTGCGATGATCGAGGGGCCGCTCTTCCTTGCCATCTTGTTGAAAACGTTTGAGTTTAGAGTTGTCGATGCCGCTGAACCCGTTCCTGTGGCGCAGCTTACCGTTCGTGCAAAGGATGGCATCCGCCTGATCGCGCGGCTGCGTGACGTCGCGTAACTTGCGCCAATGGCCGAAAAACCGCCGAATTGTGCAACCGGCAATTGATTGAAATCGCGATTCCGGTTCATCTTAGGGCTGTGGGAAAAACGATTCGTTTTTCCCTTACTCTGCCTAGGCCGTTTTCCGCTCATATGGCCGCTGTTGACCGGATCGAATCTGCCTTCGTTCCGGATGGGTTCCTTGGGGGGTTCCTGTACCATGAAAGCACTGGATGTTGCCCAGTCGTCCTTTGGCTCCGCGATCTTCTCGGCGCCAAGTTTTCTTCGCATTGCCATCCCGTCGTGGCGGGCCATCGGCATCCAGTACCAGCCCGAACCGGTGGAAGAAACCGCTTCGCTGTCGCGCGAGGAAATCCAGGCCCTGTTTCGGGGCGAACTCAGCCCGGACGGGCGCAAGGGTCCGACCCTGACCGACTGGGAGCAGCAGGAAAAGTCGCTGGCCGACAAGATGCGGCGGGCGCTTTATCCCGATCAGTTTGACGGTCACTGAGCGCCGGTGCCGGCGTCCTTCAGTCGGCTCTGCAAATCCTTAAGCACGAACAGCCTTATCGCGGTCGCAAGGCCGGTGCCGTCGTCGCGCCCAGCGTCGATTTCGGCGGCAAGGGCATTGATCGGTCGGCCGCGCGTTTCGGCGATCTCGCGGAAGGCGCACCAGAAGTCGTTTTCGAGCGACACGCTGGTTCGGTGGCCGTTCAGCGTCAGCGAATGCTTGGCGGGCGCGCTCACTCGCCCCGGCCATCCAGCCGGTGCGCGTCGAGCGCGGCCTCGGCCCGGTCGTTCCGGGCCTTTTCCAGCGCCTTCAGCGCCTTGGAGCGGCCATGCCGGGCGGCGTTCTCATCGCCCGCCGCCCGCTTTTCGTCCCGCGCCTTCGTCTTTCGCGCTTGCCTGAGATTGATGATCTCGGCCATGGCCTAACCCTTGGGGCCGATCATGTCTTCGGGCCGCACGATCTTGTCGAAGGTCTCGCCATCGACAAAGCCAAGCGCGATGGCCTCTTCGCGCAGCGTCGTGCCGTTCTTGTGCGCGGTCTTGGCGACCTTGGTGGCGTTGTCATAGCCGATGGTCGGGGCCAGCGCCGTCACCAGCATCAGGCTTTCCTTCATCAGCTTGTCGATCCGCGCGGTATTGGCCAGCGTGCCAACCACCATGTTGTCGGTGAAGCTCGACGCCGCATCACCCAAAAGCTGCATGGATTGCAGGACGTTGTAGCTCATCATCGGGTTGTAGACGTTCAACTCGAAGTGGCCCTGCGACCCGGCAAAGCCGACGGCAGCGTCATTGCCCATGACATGGGCGCAGACCATGGTCAGAGCTTCGGCCTGGGTCGGATTGACCTTGCCCGGCATGATCGACGATCCCGGCTCATTCTCCGGCAGGATCAGCTCGCCAAGGCCGGAGCGCGGGCCGGAGCCGAGAAGCCTGAGGTCGTTGGCGATCTTGAAAAGGCTCGCCGCGACCGTCTTAAGCGCGCCCGAGAACATGACCATGGCGTCATGCGCCGCCAGCGCCTCGAACTTGTTCGGGGCGGTGACGAACGGCAGGCCGGTGATCTTCGCGATCTCTGCCGCGACGCGGGTATCCCAGCCGACTTTCGTGTTGAGGCCAGTGCCAACGGCGGTGCCGCCCTGCGCCAGTTCGTAGATGTCGGGCAGGCAGGCCTTCACCCGCGCGATGCCCTTTTCGACCTGCTTGGCATAGCCCGAAAACTCCTGCCCAAGCGTCAGCGGTGTCGCGTCCTGGGTATGGGTGCGGCCGATCTTGATGATGTCCTTGAACTCTTCCGACTTCGCCGCCAGCGCCTTTTGCAGCTTCTCAAGCCCGGGGATCAGCACGTCGCGGGCGAGCATCCCGATGGCGACATGCATCGCCGTCGGGAAGGTGTCGTTCGACGACTGGCCCATGTTCACATGGTCGTTCGGGTGGACCGGCTTCTTGGTGCCCATCGTGCCGCCCAGCATTTCGATCGCGCGGTTCGAGATGACCTCGTTCGCGTTCATGTTCGACTGGGTGCCGGAGCCGGTCTGCCAGACCACCAGCGGGAAGTTGTCGTCGAACTGGCCCTTGATCACCTCATCCGCCGCCTTGGCGATGGCCTCGCCCAGCTTCGGGTCGATGTCGCCTTGCGCGATATTGACCAGCGCGCAGGCCTTCTTGATGACGCCAAGCGCCCGGATGATCGGCACCGGCTGCTTTTCCCAGCCGATCGGGAAGTTGATGATCGACCGCTGGGTCTGCGCGCCCCAGTACTTGTCGGCAGGAACTTCCAAGGGGCCGAAGCTGTCGGTCTCGGTGCGGGTCTGGGTCATGACGGGGCCTGTGATTTTCGGGGAATGCGCCCCCTCACTAAGCCATTCCGGGGCGCGTCTCAAACCTGAAATGCGGCCACTTGCGCTGGTTGCGCAAACTGTCGCATCAGCCTTGGGTATAGCGGTAGACCCGCGCCGGCGGCAGGTTCTGCCAGATGCGCGGGCCCTGATCGAAACGCAGCTTCAGCGCGGCGCTGACGCCTTCGGTCACCGGCGGTTTCGGGCCGTAGGTGAACTGGATATAGGGCGCGCCGGGGCGCAGGATCGTGAAGGCCGCGCCGATGATGCCGCGCTGGATCTCCGGCGGGATCGACAGAAGCGGCAGGCCGCTGACCACGGCGCCGACGCCGGCAAGCTCGCGCACCGCTTCCTGCGCCGGGGCATTGATGACGCGGACACCGGGGAAGCGCGCCCGGAGGCTGTCGCAGAAGGCCGGGTTCATCTCGTAAAGAGTGAGGTCGGCCGGGGCCACGCCCTGATCGAGGATCGCCCGCGTCAGCTTGCCGGTGCCGGGGCCAAACTCCACCACGCGCCCCGTCGCCGGCCCAAGACCTTGCGCCATTGCCAAAGCCAGCGCCCGCGAGGATGGCACGATGGCCGAAACCTCGCGCGGATTGCGCAGGAGCTGGCCGACGAAGAGGACGAGATCACGGGGCATCGACGTTCCTCGGAAATGCGAAGGGCAGGCCTGCGCCCTGAGTGATTGGGGATGCGCTTTCGATCGGACTACTTGCGCCACTTGTCGAGGCTGACAACCTCGGCCTCGGTCCGGGTCGGAGGCGCGTCGTCGTCGGGCTCTTGCTCATCCTCGTCATCTTCGTCCTCGTCGTCCGAATCCTGCTGCGATTCGAACCTGAGGCCGAATTCGACGGAAGGATCGACGAAGGTGCAGATGGCACCGAAGGGGATGTAGAGCGGTTCGGGCTGGTCGCCGAAGTTCAGCGTCACGGCAAAACCCTGTTCGTCGACGGTCAGGTTGTCGAACCAGTGCTGCATGACGATGGTCATTTCTTCAGGGTAACGCTCGCGCAGCCAGTCGGCCATTTCGGCTTCGGGATGGCGGGTGTCGAAGGTGATGAAGAAGTGGTGATCGCCCGGCAGACCGTCCCGCTCCACCCCGCGCAGCACATCCATGATGAGGCCGCGCATGGCCCTGTGCATGAGCGTGCCGTAGTCGATGGATTTCGTCATGCAACTGCTTTCCGGACGGTTATGAGGCGCAGCATAAGCCTTTTGTCCGGGAAGAAAAGGGGGGCGGCGGGTCGGTGCCAAATCTCGCTGGCACCGGGGAAATCCGGGCTGGCCGCCGTTTCCGGGGGTCTAGCCGATGGCCTGAATCGCCACGCCAAGGGCCGCCGATCCGGCCAGCACACCGGCCAGCGGCCAATGCAGCCTGAGAAGGGCTACGCCTGACAGAAGGAGGATCGCCAGCGCGCCGAAATCGAGGCTCGTCGGGTCCGGCACGGTCAGGTGCAGGGGGCCGGCATTGAAGGTGCCGAGCCGCGCAAAGAGGACATGAAGCGCGAAGACCACGGCAAGATTGCCGATGACGCCGACAACCGAGGCGGTGATTCCCGCGAGCGCCGCCTGAAGCCGCGGGCGCGAGCCGATCCAGCCGATGTAGGGCGCGAAGGCGAAGATCCAGAGAAAGCAGGGCACGAAGGTCACCCAGAGCGTCAGCGCCGCCGCCGCGAGGGCAAGGCCCGCGCCGCCCCTGATGTCGCCCGCGACGTAAGCCACGAACTCGGTCACAAGGATCAGCGGACCCGGCGTCGTCTCGGCCAGCCCCAAGGCGTCGATCATCTGGCCGGTCGTCAGCCAGCCATAGTACTGCGCCACGGTCTGGGTCATGTAGGCCAGAACGGCATAGGCCCCGCCGAAGGTGACGACGGCGAGCTTGGAGAAGAAAAGCCCGATCTCAAGCAGGAACTGCTGGCCCGCCGCCCAGATGATCGCGAAGGGCGCGAACCATGCGATGAGGCCGATGCCGAGCGTCGGCACCAGATGGCCATGCGCGGGCAGGGCGGCGGGCTTTGGCGCGGGCCGGTCAAGCCAGAGCGCCCCGGTCAGCGCGGCGGCGGCGATGATGACCGGGAAGGGGACGCCGAAGGCGAAGATCGCGACGAAGGCGAGGATGGCGATCAGGCGGTGGCGGTTGCCTTTCAGGGCGCGTTTCGCGACCCTGAGAAGGGCTTCGATCACGATCACCGTGACGCAGGCCTTCACGCCGAAGAAGAGGGCCTGGACGAAGGACAGTTCCCCCCAGGCGGAATAGGCCGCTGCCAGCGCCAGTATGACGAAGGCTCCCGGCAGCACGAACAGCAGACCGGCGAGGAAACCGCCTGCGACGCCTTTCAGCCGCCAGCCCGCATAGGTCGCAAGCTGCATCGCCTCCGGCCCCGGCAAGAGCATGCAGAACGACAGCGCCCTCAGATATTCCTCTTCCGTGAGCCACTTGCGGTCATCGACGAGATCGCGGTGCATCATCGCGATCTGCGCCGCCGGGCCGCCGAAGGACAAAAGCCCGATCCGCCCGAAGACCCGCCAGAGATCGGGCCAGTCCTGTCCGGTCGCGGTCATGCTTTTCGCCCTGCCGGCCAGTCGTGGCCTTCGTCGAACCCGTCCCGCGCCCAGCGGTAAAGCGCGTCGTAGATCACCATCCCCGCCTCTAGCTGCGCGAGGTCATCCTTGAACTGGCGCGACAGCCCGACCGAGATGGCGAGAAGTCCCGCCGCCTGCGGCGCGAGGTCGTGGCGGTCGGTATCGGCCCCGCGCACGACCAGCGCGAGCCGGTCGAGCGCCTCGGAATGAAGGCCGTAGTCGTCGAGGAAGGCATCGAAGCTGCACATTTCGCCCCGGTGCGACAGGGTCACGCCCTCGATGTCGAAGGGGGTCGCGCCGAAGCGGTCGGAAACGCCCGCGACCTCGGAGGCGGCGACGAAGAGGAACCGGGCGCCGGGGTCGATGAAGCGGCGGATGAGCCAGGGGCAGGCGATGCGGTCGATCTTCGGCCGCGCCCGCGTGACCCAGAGTGAGGCCTCGCCATCGGCGGGCAATAGCTGCGCCGGAATGGCGGGGAGGCCGGCGGCGACGGCGGCGAGCCAGCCGCCCTCAAGCCCCTCGGCGGCGATGCCGTGGACACGCAGGATTGCTGCCGCGCCTTCCGACAGTTTCTTGCCGCGCTGGCAGACAACGACGGCAGGACGCCCGGCAAACCCGGGCGCGAGTGCGGCAACCGCGCCATGCGCCGAACGGCGGGCGCCGGGCAGAAGCCTTGGATCGGCGGCGAAGTCGTCTTCGTCGCGCACGTCGATGATCGCGGGCGCGTCGGGCGTGCCTATGAGGCGGATGAGTTGAGACGGAGTGATGGTGCCGAAAGCGGGCATGATGCATCCCTTTCAAGTGGTCCAAAGGATGCGACGCTTGGGCCTTGGCCTCACGGGGCGCGGTCGCGGCCCCATGGGCAAATGGTGACACGGCGGCCCCGGCCCGTCAACCTCAGCCCATGGGCCGGGCAACTTCGCGCAGAAGCTTTTCGCGGATCGCGCGTGGGTAGTCGGTCAGGCCGCGCGCGGTCAGGACGAAGCCGCCGGGGGTGATGACGGCGCGGCGGTAGAACTCGGTGATCGGGATCGACTGGCCGGCATCCTCGATGGCGACGGCATTGATGGCGATGCCTGCGTCGATGGCGCGGTTACGTTCCGGGCCAAGCGGGCGGCCGGCGTTGATCGGGCCATCGCCGGAAATGTCGATGATGTGGCGGCGGCAGTCGGCGACGGCGGCGAACTGGTCGGTCGAAAAGCCGATGGCCTCGCCCACGGCGGTATCGGACCCCGCAAAGGCCCGGTCCAGATCGCGTGCGGCGGCGGAGAAATCCGCCACGGCATCGTGGCTCAGCATCCGCCGCCACGGCAGCGACAGCGATTGCTGCCCGGCACCCGACCATTGCACCACAGCAAGCGCCACCTGCCCAAGGATGAGCGCATCGGCTACTTCCGGGTCGGCAAGCGCATCGGCAAGCCCCTCGGTCTGGATGCGGTATTCGCCTCGGTCGATCGAGCCTGAGGTGTCGATGGTCAGCACAAGCGCAATCTCGCAACCCTGCGACGGGCCGGCGAGAAGGGCAGAGGCGACGACAAGGGCAATGCGGGGCGGAAGCGGTTGGCGCATGGGCCATGATGGCAGGCCGGGCCCGCGTCCGGCAAGGCGGAACTAGCCCATCCTTTCGCCCGAGAGGAGCAGCAGGAACGCATCCTGCGGCAATAGTCCGGCCTGTTCGAAGAAGCTGATGAAGTCGAAGGCGTTATAGGCCTCGACAATCTTGCCGCCCTCGATCCGCATCATGATCTGGCCGCCGGCGCTGATTGGCGCGACGCCTTGTGCGGGGAGCGCGTGGACGGTGATCTGCGCCCAGAGCCAATCTTCCGTCTCGACATGGCGGACGATGTCGATGCCGAGATTGCGGACCAGCGACAGGAGCGCGGGCACCAGTGCCCGGAAGTCCTCGGACGAGACCTGGCCATCGGGCATCAGCCCGTCCGCCCCGGCGCGGGGCGCGAAGTATTCGTCGATGGCGCCCGGATCCGCCTCGATCCAGACGCGGCGATACCATTCACGCAAGAGGTCGAGTTTGCCCACGATTCCATCTCCCCGGCATCCGGTTTGGTTGAAAACTAGGGCGAAACTGGTTTCCGAAGCGTGAATGACGCTGAGGAAGGTTGTGAGGGAAGGAAGTGCAGGCTTCTGTTGCCAGGTGCCTGCGAACCCCGCCTTACGCTGCTAAGCGCAAGGACTTAGTTTCGGCGACCCGAACTGCTTACGCAGCCAGAGCCATTGCCGGAGCACGGTTGTTATTGGCAACTGTACTTTTCGGACCGATAACGGTGGTACCTCACCGGGACAAAGCTAACCCCTTTAGTCGTTCGTCGATCCTGTTTCGGCCCCATGACCCGCCAATAACGGGTGTCTGGTGGAGCCGCCGGGTACCGCCCCCGGGTCCGATCCGCTTATTACGAGCGCGTTTATGTCCATAGTCCGGGTCGCCCCGGACGGGTCCAATATATGGGCCGCGAACGGGGGCGGCAAGGGTGCCGACCGCAACGATTTACAGATCAGGGGACCAATGCTATCGGTGGCGCGACGCAAGGGCCGATCTGGCTCCCAAGTCTGCCGTTGATCCCGACCCATGGGCATCGGCTCGGCTGGAAGACCTGCCAGGACCCCCGTGACCGGGACCTGTCAGGCGAGCGCCAGCGGGTCCCCGATGCCAAGTTGAGGAGCGATCGACGATGACATCCCTCGACATGACCTTCGTGCGCAGGCAGTTTCCGGCCTTTGCCGTGCCCGGTCTGGCCGACAAGGCCTTCTTCGAAAACGCCGGCGGTTCCTACGCCTGCGCCCCGGTGATCGACCGGCTGACGCGGTTCTACCGCGAACGGAAGGTGCAGCCCTATGCGCCCTACGCGGCGGCTACCGCGGGCGGGGCCGAGATGGACGAGGCGCGGGCCCGGCTTGCGGCCTATATGGGGATCGGCACGCATGAGCTGAGCTTCGGCCCTTCGACCACCGCCAACACCTATGTTCTCGCCCAGGCCTTCCGCCGTGCGCTGTTGCCCGGCGAGGCAATCGTCGTGACCGATCAGGATCACGAGGCCAATTCCGGCCCCTGGCGGCGACTGGGCGAGGAGGGCGTGGAGATCCGGGAATGGAAGATCGACCCGGCGACCGGGCATCTCGACCCTGAACGCCTGAATCCGCTTCTGGCCGATGGCCGGGTGCGGCTGGTCTGTTTCCCGCATTGCTCGAACGTGGTGGCGGAGATCAACCCGGTGGCAGAGATCGTCGCCATGGCCCATGAAGCCGGCGCCATGACCTGCGTCGACGGGGTCAGCTATGCGCCGCACGGGTTGCCGGATGTGGATGCTCTTGGCACCGACATCTACCTCTTCTCGGCCTACAAGGTCTTCGGGCCGCATCAGGGGATCATGGCGATCCGCGAGGGCCTCGGGATGCATCTGCCCAACCAGGGCCACTGGTTCAACGGCGAGACGCTTTACAAGCGCTTCACGCCGGGCGGGCCGGACCATGCCCAGATCGCTGCCTCTGCAGGGATCGCGGATTACTTCGATGCGCTCCACGACCATCACTTCGGCGCGGAGCCTGATGCGCGGAAGCGCGGTGTCAGGGTGCATGACCTGATGCGGGCGCAGGAGGTGGCGGTGTGCCAGCCCTTGCTGGACTATCTCAACGACCGTAACGACCTGAGGCTGATCGGCCCTGCCGATGCCGCGCGCCGGGCGCCGACGGTGGCCGTCGATCTTGGCCGGGCGGCGGAACCGGTGTCGGTGGCGCTGGCGGCGCGCGGCATCAACTGCTGGGCCGGGGATTTCTTTGCGGTGCGGCCCCTGACGGCGATGGGAGTGGACCTTGAGAAGGGCGTTCTCAGGCTGTCGATGGTGCATTACACCAGTGCCGAGGATGTGGCGCGGCTGATTGCGGCGCTGGACGAGGTGCTTTGAGGTCGGAACCGGGAGGGCGCTGCCCTCCCGGACCCTCCCGGGGTATTTGGACAACGAAGAAGCCATGACGGAAGAAGGTCCGGTCATCCTGTGGTTCCGCCGCGACCTGCGGCTGGCCGATCATGCCGGTCTTGATGCGGCCTGCCGGAGCGGGCGGGTGGTCCTGCCGGTATTCATCCATGACGAGACGGTCGAGGCGATGGGCGCGGCAGCGCGCTGGCGGCTGGGCGAGGGGGTGCGGGTTTTTGCGGCGGCGCTGGCGGCGAAGGGATCGCGGCTGATCCTCAGGCGGGGGCGGGCGCAGGATGTGTTGCTTCCGCTCGTGGCCGAGACCGGAGCGGCGGTGGTCTTTTGGCAGCGGGTCTACGATCCGGAGGGGATTGCCCGTGATACTGCGGTCAAGGCTGCGCTCAAGGATCGCGGCATCGCGGCGGAAAGCTTTCCGGGGGCGGTGCTATTCGAGCCATGGACGGTCAAGACCGGGCAGGGCGGGGCTTACTCTGTCTACTCGCCCTACTGGAAGGCGGTCCGGGGGCGCGATCCGGGGCTGCCCTTGCCCGCGCCGGGGCGGATTCCGGCGCCTGATGTATGGCCGGCTTCCGAGGTTCTGGACGACTGGCGCATTGGTGCGGCGATGCGGCGGGGGGCGGAGGTGGTCGCGGACCATGCCACAATAGGCGAGGCGGCGGCTTCGGCGCGGCTTTCCCGGTTTCTGACGGAAGGGCTTCATCGTTACGCGGCGGAGCGCGATTTTCCCGCGCTGGATGCGGGGTCTGGCCTGTCGGAAAACCTCGCCTGGGGCGAGATTTCGCCGCGTATCGTCTGGCAGGCCGCGATGCGGGCGCGGGACGAAGGTTCGGCGGGGGCCGAGAAGTTCCTGTCGGAGCTCGGCTGGCGCGAATTTGCCTGGCACCTCCTCTATCACCACCCGACCCTTGCCACCCGGAACTGGCGCGAGGGCTGGGACGGCTTCCCATGGCGCGGCGACAACCCGGATGCCGAGCGCTGGCGGCGTGGCCTGACCGGCGAGCCTTTCGTCGATGCCGCAATGCGCGAGATGTATGTGACCGGTCGGATGCACAACCGGGCGCGGATGATCGTGGCCTCATACCTCACCAAGCATCTCCTGACCGACTGGCGCGTCGGTCTTCGGTGGTTTCAGGATTGCCTCATCGACTGGGACCCGGCGGCCAATGCCATGGGCTGGCAATGGGTGGCGGGCTCCGGCCCCGATGCCGCCCCCTATTTCCGCATCTTCAACCCGAGGACGCAGGGGGAGAAGTTCGACCCCGACGGCACCTATCGCCGCCGCTGGATCGCAGAAGGGCAGGCGAGGCCGCCCGACACCGCGCTGTCCTATTTCCGCGCCGTGCCGGAAAGCTGGGGGCTGTCACCGGACGCGCCCTATCCCGATCCGCTGATCGGCCTTGCCGAAGGGCGCGAACGCGCGCTTCTGGCTTACGCAACGCGCCGTGAAGGCCTGCCTTTCTAGATAGTTGCCCGAAGCCTGCGGATCGCGCTAGACTCCGTGGCGGAGGGGATGATGGGCGTGCTTACCTCGACCGATGGCCAGACCGGCCTGCCGCGCTACTTCGCGCAGGTTTTCCGTGTGGCTTGCAGCCTCAGGAACGGACGGCTCGATTTCGTGATGCGCGACGGGCGCCGGTTCCGCGCGCAGGGCAAGGGGCCGGGGCCGGCGGCGGAAATCCAGGTGCTCGACGACGATATCTTCGCGCGCCTGATCCGCGAGGGTGATCTGGGCTTCTGCGAGGCCTACATGGAGGGCGGCTGGACCACGCCAGACCTTCAGGCCTTCATGGACATGGTGCATGAGGATAACGAAGGGCTTTATGACGGCTTTCCCGGAATGGGGCTGGTACGCGCCTACGAGCGGCTCCGTCATTACCTGAAGTCGAACTCGCGCGAACAGGCGCGGAAGAACATCGCCCATCACTATGACCTCGGCAATGAATTCTACGCGCTCTGGCTCGACCGGACGATGACCTATTCCTCGGCGCTCTTCGCCACCGGGCAGGAAAGCCTGGAGGCCGCGCAGCGGGCGAAATATGCCTCGATGGTCGACCGGATGGGGGTGGGCCCCGGCGATCATGTGCTGGAGATCGGCTGCGGCTGGGGCGGTTTCGCCGAATATGCGGCGGCCGAGCGCGGGCTGAAAGTCACCGGGCTGACGATTTCAGAGGCGCAATTCGACTTTGCCCGCGCACGGATCGCCCGCGCCGGGCTGGCCGACCGGGTCGATCTACACTTGCGCGACTACCGCGACGAACGCGGGCTATACGACGGCATCGCCTCCATCGAGATGTTCGAGGCGGTCGGCGAGAGGTACTGGCCCGTCTATTTCGACACCGTACGCGAAAGGCTGAAACCGGGGCGCAATGCCACGCTGCAGATCATCACGCTGCAGGAAAAGCGCTTCGAGATTTACCGGAAAGGCGTTGATTTCATTCAGAAATACATCTTCCCGGGTGGCATGCTGCCATCACCCTCGGCGCTGCGGCAAGAGATCGCGCGGGCCGGGCTCGGCCTCGTCGGATCGGTCGAATTCGGCGGCAGCTACAGCCAGACGCTGAGACGCTGGCACGACAGTTTCAACGAACGCTGGGACGACATCGCCCAAATGGGGTTTGATGCACGTTTTCAACGGATGTGGAATTTCTATCTGACCTCTTGCGCCGGGGCATTCCGGGGCGGAAACTGCGACGTGACACAGATCACGGTAACAAGGCCAGCAATTTAGCATGCCCACAGCCGCCAAGCTTTTCGCTGCGCTCGCCTTCGCGCTGTTGGCTTTCTTCGCTTCGGAGATACTGAAGCCGCATCTGCCGGAGGGCACGCAGTTCGGCAACTTCTCGTTCTACTGCGCGCTGATCGGACTTGCCGTCGGCTGGCGGATCATGGGACCTGCGGCAGGGCGTGGCTGGTGGCCGGCGGTCAATGCCGGGGTCCGGACGGCGGCCACGACGGTGGCGGTGGCACTTCTGATCTTCTCGATCTACCAGATGCTGGTCCTCGCCTTCCGCCGGTCCTATGATGGGCCGATGGATGCCGTGGTCGGGATTTTCGGTATCGGGGTCGACTATCTGATGACCGTTCTGGCCTGGGATGTCCTTGCCGTGCTTGTTGTCGGCGGGGCGCTGGCGGGGATGATGTCGGAATGGGCCGCCCGGCGCTGGAAATAGACCTTGGCCGATTTCTTCTTTTATGGAACCCTCTGCCATGCGCAGCTTTTGCGGGTTGTGCTTGGCCGCGAGGTCGGGATGCAGCCGGCGCAACTGCCTGGTCATTCGGTCTTCTGGGTCAAGGGCCGCGCCTTTCCGGTCCTGGTCGAAGGGGGGACCGGTGCCAAGGGCGTCGTGGTGCGGGGCCTCAGCGAGGCCGAGGTCCGCCGGCTTGATTTCTACGAGGGCGGGTTTGGCTATGAAACCCGCGAGGTCATGGTCCCGGAAGGCGCGCTGCCGGTCCATGTCTATTTCCCTGAGCCTGATCTTTGGGAACCGGGCGAGCCGTGGTCGCTGTCCGACTGGGTGGCGCGCTGGGGCGGCACGGTCGTCGCCGCCGCCGAGGACGCGATGCGGCTTTACGGTGAGGGCCTGGCGGCGGATGCGGTGCAGCGGCGTTACCCGATGATGCTCGCCCGTGCCGGCGCGCGGCTGAGGGCCGAGGCGGCGGGCGCGCCGCGGGTCCGCCGTGCCGCCGGCAAGGGCGATCTTGACCTCAGGCGCCGCTGGCAACCCTATGGCAACTTCTTCGCGGTCGAGGAATATGACCTCCGCTTCCGCCGCTTCGATGGCGACATGAGCACGGAGGTCAACCGCGCGGTCTTCATCTCGGCCGATGCCGCCGTGGTGCTGCCCTATGACCCGGCGCGCGACCGGGTGCTTCTGATCGAACAGTTCCGCATGGGGCCCCTGGCGCGCGGCGACCGTCAGCCCTGGCTTCTGGAGGCGATCGCAGGGCGCATCGACGGCGGTGAGACGCCGGAGGCGGCGGCACACCGCGAGGCGATGGAAGAGGCGGGGCTGGTCCTGAAGTCGCTGCTGCCGGCCACGCATTACTATCCATCGCCCTCGGCCAAGAGCGAGTTTCTTTATAACTTCGTCGGCATCGCCGACCTGCCTGACGGTAGCGCCGGTTTCGGCGGCGTACCCGGCGAGGTAGAGGATATCCGCGCCCATCTCATGCCCTTCGCCGAACTTCTCGACCTTGTCGACAAGGGCGAGATCACGGCGGGGCCGCTCGTCATTCTGACCTACT
Source organism: Pseudomonadota bacterium (assembly GCA_020161655.1). Taxonomy (GTDB): domain Bacteria; phylum Pseudomonadota; class Alphaproteobacteria; order Rhodobacterales; family Rhodobacteraceae; genus Albidovulum. The sequence continues at coordinate 13,954 of JAIUPC010000016.1, read as the reverse complement.
GGCTGGCGGCTCGGCGCGACGCCTTGCGGCGCGGGGGTTGAGGTCCGCCCGCGCGCGGCCTAGGAATGGGCGAAACCTCAGGAGGTAGCGCGCATGACCATTCACCGCGATCTGGCAGAGACGGTCGGGAATACCCCGCTGATCCGGCTCAGGAAAGCCAGCGAGATGACCGGCTGCGAGATCCTCGGCAAGGCCGAATTCCTCAATCCGGGCCAGTCGGTCAAGGACCGCGCCGCGCTCTACATCATCCGCGATGCCGAGGCGAAGGGCCTCTTGCGGCCCGGCGGCACCATCGTCGAGGGGACGGCCGGCAATACCGGCATCGGGCTCGCGCTCGTCGGGTCCTCGCTTGGCTACAAGACGGTGATCGTCATTCCTGAGACGCAGAGCCAGGAAAAGAAGGACATGATCCGTCTGGCCGGTGCGGAGCTGGTGCAGGTGCCGGCGGCGCCATATTCAAATTCGAACAACTATATCAGGTATTCTGGTCGTCTTGCGGAGAAAATTGCACAAACCGAACCTAACGGCGCGATCTGGGCCAATCAGTTCGACAATGTCGCCAACCGTCAGGCGCATGTGGAGACCACCGGACCCGAGATCTGGGCGCAGACGCAAGGCAAGATCGACGGCTTCATCTGCGCCGTGGGCTCGGGCGGAACGCTCGGCGGCGTCGCAATGGCGCTGCAACCGAAGGGCGTGAAGATCGGCCTCGCGGACCCGGACGGCGCGGCACTTTACAGCTATTACACCACCGGCCAGCTGAAGGCCGAAGGCTCCTCGATCACCGAAGGCATCGGGCAGGGGCGCATCACGGCGAACCTCGAAGGCCTCCGGCCCGACATGGCCTACCGCATTCCCGACAGCGAAGCCCTGCCCATTGTCTTCGATCTGGTGCGGGAGGAGGGGCTTTGCCTTGGCGGTTCTTCCGGCATCAACGTCGCAGGTGCGATCCGCATGGCGCAGGAAATGGGGCCGGGGCACACCATCGTCACCGTCCTTTGCGACTATGGCAACCGCTATCAGTCGAAGCTCTTCAATCCCGATTTCCTTCATGCCAAGGGGCTGCCGGTGCCGGAGTGGCTCGACGCCGCGCCGCGCGCGATACCAAGCGCCTTCGTCGACTGATGCGCTGGATAAGAACCGCTTTCCTCTGCCTCTGCCTCGGCCTTCTGACCGGGGTGATGCCCGCAATTCTGCCGGGCCTTGGCGTGGCGCAGGCCCAGCCGGCCGCGCCCGACTACACGATGTGGGAAGAGGTCGCCAAGCGCACCGAAGAGGCGCTTGCGGCCGACCGGATCAGCACCATCACGCTTGAGGATCTGCGCAAAAGGGTGGTCGAGTGGCGGACCACCTTCGCCGAAGCGCAGAACATCAATGCCGACCAGATCACGACGGTAAAGGGTCAGATCGCGGCCCTCGGTCCGGCACCCACCGCCGATGCGCCCGACCCGCCAGCGGTGGCTGAGCGGCGCAAGGAACTGACCAGCCAGCTCAACGACCTGCAGGCGCCGGGCCTTGCAGCCGTCGAGGCGCGGACCCGCGCCGACGGGCTCGTCCGCCAGATCGACAGCCGCGTCAGGGCGCGGCAGGCGACCGAGCTTCTGCGCCTGTCTCCGACAGCCTTCGATCCGCGCACCTGGGACGCGGGCTTTGCGGTCCTGACCCAGGGCGCCCGGACGCTCTGGGCCGAAACCGGCGATGCCTGGAGCGATCCGAAGAAGCGGACTGCGCTGAAGAACAACCTGCCGCTCATCATCCTCTTGCTGGTGCTGGCCGCTTTCCTCGTGATCCGGGCGCCCGACTTCATCGAACGGCAGGCCAACCGGCTCCTGACCGTCGGGCGTACTGGCGGGCGCGACGTCGCCGCGGCGCTGATTTCCTTCGGTCAGGTCCTGGTGCCGGTGGGCGGGGTAACGCTTCTCGTCGCCGCGATCCACCAGACCGGGATGACCGGGACGCGCTCCGGCGCTTTGCTAGACGCGCTGCCGGTCGCGGCGGTCGCTTTCTTTGTGATGCGCTGGATCGGCTCATGGGTCTTCCGGCACAATCTCTACAGCACGACCGTGACCGACCGCCCGGCCGAGGCGAGTTTCCACACCACGATGCTTGGCCTGATGATGTCGCTGGAGGCCTTCCGTCAGGCTTTCATCACCGAGGTCAGGCCGCCGGTGTCGATGGCGGCGCAATCGGTCTGGGCGACGCCGCTCGTGGTAATCGCGGGCATTTTCCTTTTCCGCCTCGGTGTCCTGATCCGGCCCAAGGCGCGGCCCGGTTCGCCTGCGGATTCGGCGGCCGAGCTCAGAAGCTGGCTTCTCCGCATTCTCAGTTCGGCGGTGCTGGCCGTCTCGGTCGTGGCGCCACTTCTGGCCGCCGTGGGCTATGTCGCTGCCGCCAACGCGCTGATGTGGCCGATGCTGGAGACGCTGGCGCTGATCGGCTTCTTCATCCTGGTGCAGCGCTTCGGCACCGACTTCTACCTTCTCGTCACCCGGCAGGGCGAACAGGGGCGCGAGGGGCTTGCGCCCGTCATCCTCGGCACCATCCTTGCCCTGATCGCCGTGCCGCTCCTCGCGTTGATCTGGGGCGCGCGCGAGGCCGATCTCTCGGAAACCTGGACCCGTCTCAGCGAAGGCGTGCGGGTCGGCGAGACGCAGATTTCGCCAACCGTGGTCCTTGCCTTCGCGGCGATCTTCCTTGTCGGCTACGGTCTGACGCGGCTGACGCAGGCCGGCCTCAGGACCGCGATCCTGCCGCGGACGCGGATCGAGAAGGGCGTCCAGAACGCCATCGTCTCGGGCCTCGGCTATGTCGGGATCTTCCTTGCCGCCCTTGCCGCGATGACCGGTGCGGGGATCGATCTTTCCGCCCTTGGCTATGTGGCCGGTGCCTTGTCGATCGGTATCGGTTTCGGCCTTCAGAACATCGTGCAGAACTTCGTCTCGGGGATCATCCTCTTGATCGAAAGGCCGATCTCGGAAGGCGACATGATCGAGGTCAACGGCCAGGCCGGCACCGTCAGGGGCATCTCCGTCCGCTCGACCTGGATCGAGACCTTCGACCGTAGCGACGTGATCGTGCCGAATGCCGACCTGATTTCCGGGGTGGTGACGAACCTCACACGGCGCAACCTCACGGGACGGATGATCCTGCCGGTGGGCGTGGCCTATGGCAGCGACACCCGCAAGGTCGAGGCGATCCTGCGCGAGATTGCCGAAGCGGAGCCGGTGGTTCTCGTCGACCCCAAGCCCAATGTCTTCTTCACCGGGCTTGGCGCCGACAGCCTGAATTTCGAGATCCGCGCCATCCTGTCGGACGTCAATCTGAAGTTGGGTGTGCAGACCGAGATGCTGCACAAGATCGTCGAACGCTTTGCGGTGGAGGGGATCGAGATACCCTTCGCGCAGCGCGACATCTGGCTGCGCAACGCAGGCGAAATCTTCGGACGGAAATTTGGCCCGGCAGCAGCGCACCCGAAGCCCGAGCCGACGGCGCCGGCAGCCGAGGATCGCGCGCGCACGCCCGACCGCGAGCGGATCAACAACGACCCCTCGGAGGAGGATGAGACGTGACCGAGCTGCTCTTCCGGGACGCCTACCTGCGCGAGGCGGCGGCGAAGGTCGTCGGCCACACACCCGAAGGCGGCCTCATCCTTGACGCGAGCCTCTTCTATGCCAACAGCGGCGGCCAGCCCGGCGACAGCGGCTGGCTCGACTGGGATGGCGGGTCAGCCCGGATCGCGACGGCGGTCAAGGGCGAGGGCGGGGCGATCGTTCTGGTACCCGAGGCGCCGGAGGCGCTGCCCGGGCCAGGAACCGAAGTGCGCCAGCGGCTCGACTGGGATCGTCGCTACCGGCACATGCGGGTTCACACCGCGCTCCACCTACTTTCGGTCGTCATTCCGCTGCCGGTCACCGGCGGCCAGATCGGGGCGGAACGTGGCCGGCTCGATTTCGACATGCCGGAACCGCCGGCAGACCTCGCCGCGATCGAGGCTGCGCTGAACGACCTCGTGGCGCGCGATCTTTCCGTCACCGACGATTGGATCACCGATGCCGAGCTTGAGGCCAACCCCGGCCTCGTCAAGACCATGTCGGTCCGTCCGCCGATGGGTCAGGGCCGCGTGCGCCTTGTCAGGATCGGGCAGGGCGCCGACCAGATCGACTTGCAGCCCTGCGGCGGCACCCATGTCGCCCGCACAGGCGAGATCGGCAGGCTGCGGCTTGGCAAGATCGAGAAGAAGGGCCGCCAGAACCGCCGCGTTTCTCTGGAACTGGCCGACTGACGGAACGCTCGATTCGTGCCCGCGCACATGGTATCTTCGCGCGCGGGTATTTCAGTCGGGTATTGTCATGCGGGTCAGGTACGGGGCGTTTTCCGTCCGCGCCATTGCGGGCAGCCACACCATCCTCTTTGGGTTCGACTGCACGCCGGATGCGGCAAGGGGACTACTTGGCTTCGCGCTCGGCAAGCGGCGCGAGAGCGGTCGGATCGACTGGCTCAGGGGCTTCAAGTTCTTCGCCGAGACGGTACCAGATCCTGCACCGGGAGAGAGGCGGTCAACCCGCGAACATCCGGTGCAGGACTTTCAGTGGGGCGACTATAGCTGCACCCCCGGTGAGACGTACGACTACGTGGTCCAGCCGCTTTACGGCCAGCCCGCCGCCCTTGAAGGCGGTCCGCAGATCGAGGTCCGCGTTGCCGCGCGGTCTGGGCAGGGGGACCATTCGGTCTTCTACAATCGCGGCGCGATCCCGAGCCAGGCCTTCGCCGACAGTTTCGGCAATGAAGGCCCGACCGAAGCGGAACAGAACGATCCGACGAACCGCAAGACGCGTTGGCTGTCGCGCGGGCTTCTGGAAGCGGCGCTCGACTTCATCGGCCAGGCGAGGGGGCCGGGGCAGGCGCTGCATGTGGCGGCCTATGAATTTACCTATCCCCCGATCGCCGAGGCGCTCGCCGCCGCCGCCGGGCGGGGGGCCGAGGTCCACCTTGTCTATGACGCGGGTGAAAGGAAGCGCGACGGCACTCTCGTACCCAATCACACGAGCGGGCCCAACGCCGCGCTGATCGCCGCCTCGGGGCTGGACCGGCAGCCCACGGCGCGCCTTTATCCGCGCACCCGCTACGGCAACATCACGCATAACAAGTTCATCATCCTCTCCGATGCCGGCCATCCGGCCGCGGTCTGGACCGGCTCCACCAATTTCACCCCCTCGGGGTTTCTCGGCCAGTCGAACCTGGCGCACCGGATCGTGGCGCCTGACCTCGCGGCGACCTTCCTCGCCTACTGGAACCTGCTCGCCGGCGATCCCGGCAGCCGCACCCTGAAGCGGGCGATCTCGCTGACCAGCCCCGATCCGGCGGTTCCGCTGCCTGAGAATGCGATCCTGCCGGTTTTCTCGCCCCGCCCGGACGGCATGCTCGACTGGTATGCGGGGGCAATGGCGGGGGCGTCCTCCTCGGTGATGTTCACCTCCGCCTTCGGCGTGGCAGCGCCATTGGCCGAGGTCTTCGGCACCGAGGCGGATCACCTGAAGCTGATCCTTTCGGAACGGGAAGAGGCGGATGAGGACCGTCGCGCCCTGCTTCTGCGCGACCGTGACACCCGTATCGCCGTCGGCGCGCGGCTGAACAGTGAGACGATCCGCCTCGGCCTGCCGGGCGAAAGCCTCGACCGCTGGTTCCGCGCCGAGGAGCACTTCCGCAGCCGGGGCCACGTCTTCTACATCCACACCAAGTTCCTTGGCCTCGATCTACTTGGCGAGGTGCCGCAGATACTGACCGGTTCGGCCAATTTCTCCGCCGGCTCGGTCGGATCGAATGACGAGAACATGATCCTGATGCGCGGGCCTGCCTTCACCGCGCAGGCCGAAACCCATGCGGTCGAATACATGCGGCTCTGGAACCACCTCTATTTCCGCACCGTGGCGCTCCGCCGCGCCGCCCGTCCCGCGACCCGCATCCATCCCGCCATGCTCGACCCCGACGACCGCTGGACCGCCCGCCATTTCCGCGCCGGCACCTACCACGACCGCATGCGCCAGCTCTTTCGCTGAAGGGGGTTGAACTGGCGGAAGTTTCGCGTGTATTGACGCCGCCACGGACAGGTGGCCGAGTGGTCGAAGGCGCACGCCTGGAAAGTGTGTAGGCGGGGAACCGTCTCGAGGGTTCGAATCCCTCTCTGTCCGCCACCCACCCCCAGTATCAGTCTCTCTTGCCCCGACCCGCCGCCAACCGCCTGTAACAGCGGCACTTTCCAGCCCTGTTCCGGTTCCTCTGCGGCGTACCCCGCCCCTGTTCCCACGCATTCCCGCCCTTCGCGCGGCCCTTTCTCCGGCTGCCCGGAAGGAGGTGGAGTTTGCGCGGAACAGGGAGTTTTTCGCGATTATCAGGACAAAACAGGACCGGATCGCGGAGAGTCTGGGCCGAAGTGCCAGATAGTGACGCCATTTCAATGTGTTATGCTGCCAAAAGCCAGTTTCCTGTTTTGACGCAGAACAGGTGATTTAAGACGGGTAACAGGACCTGTTCCGTCCTGTTATCGGGGTAATCCGTCAGAATAACAGGTGGCTTCAGTTTGGCTCGCGACGGAGGCTTGGAGTGCCTTGACTGAAGCTCGCCTTACGCTTTCGCTCAACCGCGCAAGTGCTGGTGCTCGGTAGCAATCGCCGCGAACATCCGCCGCTGGGCCGCCCACGACAGAGGCAGTTCGCTGTCGAGGAACCTCGCGAGGGTCAGGCGGTCCGGCTGCTCGCCCGCCAGGATGGCGCGCTGAAGATCGGGGGCGAGGAGGGCCAGCCGGATGAGACGACGGCGGTGTGACGTGTCGGGGGCTGCGTCGAGGGTCGGTCTGCCGTGGGTGTCGCGCGTGAGCATCTGGTGCGCGGACCGCAACGCCGCGACCAGCACGGGATCTGCCTTGCGCACGCGCGGTGTCGCAGCCAACACTTCAGTTCGACCCCGGTGGGTCGAAAGTCGCAGCGGTAGCTTCAGGCGCAGCTGTGCGGGGTCTGCCGGATCGATTGCGGCATCTTCGCCGCTGGCCAATCGCGCCTCGAGTCGGCGAAGAAGCGCGATGGGCAAAACGAGCTCGATGCCCTCCCGCAGAACCTCTATCCGCCGAATGCGGGCCAGCGGATCCGCGTCCTTCTCCGCCTCTTCGGGCCAGAGGCGGCGCAGGGCCGTGGCGAGCGCGTCTTCCAGGGCCGGGCCCGAGACCCGGCGGGGAGCGGTGTCCTTTGCATCGCGCCGCCCGCCCTGCTGCAGTGGCGCCGAGACATAGTAGCGGTAGAGCCTGCCGCTTTTGCCGTATGCGAAGGTCGGCGACATGGCATGACAATCGGCATCGAAGATACGGCCGGTCAAGGCGGAGCGTGCCACGGTCTCCCGGGCGGTCGTTCGCTTGCGGGCATTGCCGTCGAGCCGCTGCTGCACAGCGTCGAACAGGTCTCGGCCCAGAATGGCGGGATGCAGACCCGGGTGGTGAGTATCGCGATGGCGGATCTCACCGAGGTAAAGCCGATTGCGCAGAAGATGGAAGAGCGCGCCCCGACTGAACGGCTGACCGCCGGTGACCTTGCCCGCGGCGCCGGCATGCCGTTTCGAGACAATGCCTTCGGTCTGCAACCGGTGTTCGAGCGCATGAACCGAGCCGAGGTCGAGGTAGAGCGCGAAGATGCGACGCACGAGCGCCGCTTCGGCCTCGTTCACCACGAGGGTACGGTCTCCGCCGATGGGCTTGTCGTAGCCAAGGGGAATGACCCCGCCCATCCACATGCCCTTGGCCTTGGAGGCGGCAATCTTGTCGCGGATCCGCTCGCCGGTGACCTCGCGCTCGAACTGGGCAAAGGACAGAAGCACGTTCAGCGTCAGCCGACCCATGCTCGTCGTGGTATTGAAGGCTTGTGTCACCGAGACGAAGCTTACGCCGTGGCGGTCGAAGATCTCGACCATCCGGGCGAAGTCGGCGAGCGAGCGGGTCAGGCGATCGATCTTGTAGACGATGATGATGTCGATGCGCCCGGCCTCGATGTCCGTGAGTAGCCGGCGCAAGGCCGGTCGCTCCATCGTCCCCCCGGAATAGCCACCATCATCGTATAGGGTCGGCAGGACCTTCCAGCCCTCACCCGCCTGGCTCTTCACATAAGCCGCACAGGCCTCGCGCTGCGCATCGAGCGAGTTGAACGCCTGGTCGAGGCCTTCGTCCGAACTCTTGCGGGTATAGAGCGCACAGCGGCGCCGCTCCGGCCTCATGCCGCGGCCTCCTCGGCCCGCAAGCCGAAGAAACGCGGCCCGTTCCAGCGCGTGCCGGTCGCAGCGCGCGCGACCGCGGAGAGGCTCGGGAACATCTGTCCCTCCCAGCGGAACCCCCCGGTCTCGACCACGACCTCGATCCGCTGTCCCTGCCAGTCGCGGCGCAGGATCGCGCCGATGCCGAACTGGCGACCCTCGGCCTCGACCGGGCCGCGGGTCGCCAACCGACGCCGGGTCTCGCGATCGAGATCGCCGAAGGCCTCGACCTGCAGGCGCCAGGCCAGAAGATGACGCAAGAGTTCGGGCGAGCGCAGTTTTGGCGCGGGACCGATCCGATCCTCCCAGAGGGACCGGAGGGCGGCAAGATCGAGCCCCGCGAGGGCCTCGATCTCGGCTTCCGTCATCGGCTTCGCTGAGGCGCGTGGCATCAGGAGGTCACCGCGATCCGGTAGCGCCGGAGCTCACCCTCGGGCTTCTCGGAGACGATGCTGTAGCCCTTCTTGCGCAAGGCCCCTGCCATGGCGCCGCGCACCGAGTGGACCTGCCATCCGGTGGCGCTCTGCAACTCGGGCAGGGTGGCCCCACCGGGTGTGCGAAGGAGCGTCACGAGCTGGTCCAGTTTGGAAGGGGCGGCAGCGGCGGTGGGAGCAGTGTCCGACTCGGCTTTGGACGCTGCGGCGCCGTCTGCCTGTGCCTTTGCCTTCGGCGGCTTCGCATCGCGCGGACCCGACCCGGTCTTGCTCTGGCGCTTCCCAGCCTGCTTAGGCCGCGCCGTTCCGCCGCGCGCGCCACGCGCCGGGCCGTTTGCTTCGCCTGCAGCTTCTGTGCGTTCGATAAGGGTTGTGCTCGCCGCCTCGGCGCTGACCGTGATTGCCGCCTGGGATTTGCCTTGGTTCATCTCTGTCCTCCGGTTCGCGGGCGAACCATTCGCCCGTACCAGGGCAAGCCCGGGACAGCCGGGCGTGCCACAGGAACGCTCCGTCCCACGCCGAAGTCCAGTCCTGAAGCGCGACCCGTCCCCCATGCTCGACAGAATTCTGGCGCATGGTATCGTGAGGGGAGGCCAGTTCAGAGGAGAACGCGTTGGGCGGAGCAAGCATGCCATCCCGGGACCTGAAGGTGCGCGAGCGCCCGGCCTCTGAACTGATCCCGTCGCCTCAGAATGCCCGCACGCATCCCAAGCGCCAGATCGAGCAGATCCGGGCCTCCATCGCCGAATTCGGCTTCACCAACCCGATCCTGGCCGATCCGGCCGGTAACGTGATCGCCGGCCACGGCCGCCTCCTCGCCGCCAAGGCCATGGGCCTTGCGACCGTCCCAGTCATCGACCTTGACGGCCTCTCCGAGGCCCAGGACCGGGCGTTGCGGCTTGCCGACAACAAGATCGCGCTCAATGCCGGCTGGGACCTCGAGATCCTGCAGGCGGAACTGGCCGATCTCTCCACGATCGACATCGGCATCGATCCGCTCCTGACCGGCTTTACCACCGGCGAGATCGACGTGATCCTGAAGGGATCGGACGATCCGGATGATGACGAGATTCCGGCCGTCCCCGTCACACCCCGCACGAGGTCTGGCGACATCTGGGTCTGCGGCGAGCACCGGATCGGTTGCGGCGACAGCCGGGATGCGGCCTTCCTGTCTCGCGTTGTCGGCGAGGGCGTCGAGGTCGATGCGGCCTTCCTCGATCCGCCCTACAACGTCCGGATCAGCGGCCATGCCAATGCCAAGGGGCGACACCGCGAGTTCGCGATGGCCTCGGGCGAGATGAGCGAGGTCGAATTCCGCGGCTTTCTCAAGGAGACGCTCTGTGCCGCTGCCGCGGTCTCCCGGAGCGGGGCGGTTCATTTTGTCTGCATGGACTGGCGGCACATGGAGGACGTCTCCGTCGTGGGCCGCGAAGTCTACGACGCCTTCCTGAACCTCTGCATGTGGAACAAGTCCAACGCCGGGATGGGTTCGCTCTACCGCTCGAAGCATGAGCTGATCTTCGTCTACCGGGTGGGCTCCGAGAGCCATCTGAACATGGTCGAGCTCGGACGCCACGGCCGCAACCGGACCAATGTCTGGGACTATGCGTCGGTCAATTCGTTCAAGGGAAGCCGGCGGGAGGATCTCGCGCTCCACCCGACCGTAAAGCCGACGGGCCTCGTCGCGGATGCGATCAAGGATGTCACGCGGCACAACGACCTCGTGCTCGACACCTTCCTTGGCTCCGGCACCACGCTGATCGCGGCGGAACGCAGCGGCCGGCGCTTCCGCGGCCTCGACCTCGACCCGGCCTATGTCGATGTGGCGATCGACCGCTGGGCCGCGCTCACCGGCCGCGATCCGGTGCGGGAGGAGGGGTCCGCATGAGCGAGACCGGAGCCTCGTCCAAGGGCCGCTTCAAGCCGGGAAAGAGCGGCAATCCGAAGGGCCGACCACGGAAGGTGGTCGAGGCGCGGAGCTCGGCCTTCGATGTCGTGATCGACCGGACCCTGACGATCACCCGCAATGGCCAGCCGCGGGAAGTGACCATGGAGGAGGCGCTCCAGCATCGCACCTACCAGGATGCCATTGCCGGCAGGCGTATGGCGCAGCGCGAGGTGCTGAAGTGGATCCGGAAACGCGAGGCCTGGATCGCGGCGCGGAACGCCACGAAGGGGACCAGGAGGATCGAGGTCAAGCAGTCGCCCGACCCAATGAATGCCCTCGATGCGCTCCTGATCCTCGGGATCGCCACGCCGGATGACGACGTGGCGAAATATGGCCCGAATGACCAGTACCGGCGTGCGCTTCTCGAGCCCTGGGCGGTGCAGGCGGCCCTCGATCTGCGCCGTTCGGCCACACCCCTGACGGGGAAGGAGCGCGCCGAGATCCTGCGCTGCACAAGAAACATCGCGTCCCTCCGCTGGTCGGGAGTGGATCGGGCGTGAGCGGGGCGGGCGAGAGCGGGGCTGACGAGAGCGACCACGATACCCCGATCGACAGCGCACCCGCCAAGGTCGGGCACAAGCGCCCGCCGCAGGGGAGCCGGTTCGCCAAGGGCGAGAGCGGCAATCCGAAGGGAAGGCCAAGGGGGCGGCATCGCACGGCGCCCTATGAGGCCGTCCTCGGGCAGATGGTGACGATCCGCGACGGCGCAGTGGAGAAGCGGATGTCTGCGGCCGAAGCCTTCATGCTGCACTTAGCCAAGCGGGGCCTCGAGGGCGACGGGCCTGCCGGGCGGGCCCTGATGACCACGATCGAGGAGGTCAGCGGTCAGAAGGCGCTGGCAGACAACATGCCGATGACGATCGTCCACAGCATGGTCGCGCCGGGCAGCGTGAACACGGCGCTCGAGCCGCTGCGCATGGCGCGGAAGCTTGACCCCTACCGTCCGAGCGCACGAATGATGCTCGAGCCCTGGATCGTCGAGGCCGCGCTCGCACGACTTGAAGGTCGTAGGCTGTCACGCGAGGAGCAGCAGACCGTGCTGGCGGCAACGCGAACGCCGCACAAGGTCTCCTGGCCGGACTGGTGGGAGGCAGACCTGAGGGACAGGAAGTGACCGATGGGCTGACCGTCTGAGATCTTTGTAGTTGGGCCGAGTGGCGGTTTAGGGCGGAAAGCGGTCGCAGGACGGCGCGGCTTGGACCTTGCAGCATTTCACGAAAGCCGACGTTCAACTGAGAGACAGTGTCGGGGGAGCTCGACTGGCGTAAGGAGATTGCGCAGTGTCAGCTTTCGCGAAGAACCTTGCGTGCTCTCCGCAATAGGTTTTCAAGCGTGTAGGTATCGAATGGCACACGAAGTGTCTGTAGACCTGCCATCGGGCCGGACTGATCTGCACGCATCATGGCGGCAATCGCCTGTGGCCCAAGCTTTTCAAAAGGGTGAGAATTCACAAGATTGATCGACCCGTCGAGCAGTCCTGTTTTGGTCACGTCGGAAGGATCATACTTCACGATGACAACTTGTTCGCCGTTCCCTGCATCGCGGACCGCACCCTGCACTCCTGCCATCCCGCCGCCAGACACATGGGGGCCCTGAAGGTGATGGTGCTCGCGAAGCAGCCGTTCAGCCACTTCGCGAGCGATCCCGTCCGCCTCGACCGTCGAGACCACTTCAAGCAGGGCGAGTTCCTGCGCATGGCCTCGATGCTGAAAACAGACGGGACGTGTCAACTCATCCACTGACCGCCGTCGATGTTGAAGCACTGGGACACGATGTAGTCGGCTTCCTTGGTCGCCAGGAAGATGGCCATTCCGGTCAAGTCGCCTGCCCTTCCCATGCGGCCAAAGGGCACGGACTCGCCGACTTCCTTCTTCTTCTGGCCAGGCGCCTTGTTCTCGTATTTCGCGAAGAACGCATCTACCCCGTCCCAGTGTTCGCCGTCGACCACGCCTGGGGCGATGGCGTTTACATTGATGCCATGCGCGATCAGGTTCAGTCCGGCGCTTTGGGTCAACGAGATCACCGCTGCCTTGGTGGCACAATAGACCGCAACCAAGCCCTCGCCGCGCCGCCCTGCCTGGCTCGCCATGTTGATGATCTTGCCACCCTTGCCGCGCGCGATCATATGTTTGGCAACCGCCCGCATCGTGAACAGCGTACCCGCGACGTTGACCGCGAAAGTGCGGTCGTAATCCAGTCGCGAGATTTCGACAGTCGGGGCCGCCGTGAACAGCGCGGCGTTGTTAATCAGAATGTCGATCCCGCCCAGAAGCCGAGCAGCCTCATCAACAGCGGCTTCGATGCTGTCCTGCCTAGTCACATCCATCTCGATGGCAAAGGCACCCGCGCCAAGTTGCGCTGCGGCTTCCTTGGCCCGTGCAATGTCGATGTCGGCGATGGCCACCCGCGCGCCCTCCGCCTGATAGGCCTTGGCAAACTCAAGGCCGATACCGCGCGCGGAACCCGTGATCAGGGCCGTCTTGCCCTCAAGTCTCTTGTCGACATGCATCTTTGTTGCTCCTCCAGGGGCATTGGTCTGCTGATCGTGCAATTGGGTCAGTTCATCTTTGGAAAGACGGGGGTCAGATGGGCGGCAAAGAACCGATCCAGCTCTTCGACGATCTCGGGCAAGTCTGACACCACCTCAAGCGCGATCGGTATGCTCCGAGCACGCAAGCGGCGCACAACTCGGGCACTGGCGCCAAGTTCAGGGCTGTCGCAGCGCAGGATCACGCGCAGTTCGGGCCATTCGAACAAGGGTGACGCAACATTGCGCGGGAAGCTGCCACTCAATGCATCTATCCCACCAGGCAGCGCCGCAAGATCGCGGGCCATCCACCCCAGAAGCGCCATCGCCCCGGGCAAGGGCGCTCCGGCGATCCCCAGCGACAGGATCTGGAACACCGCGCGAGAACTCGTCGCGATCAGCCCGATGGAGGAGGAATTGAATTCAGCCTCAAGCTCCCGCCAAGCGGTCAGACCTCTGCGATCCTCTGCTCGCACCCGGTGCAGACCGAAACCATCGAAGGCATGGACCACGGCATTGTCGCAAGCATTGTCGTGCAAGAATGGTATCGGTGGTTGGTTGACCGCGATGCTGCTTGCATTAGGAGCATTGAACCGAAGCATAATACTTCCTTCCGTAACCGTCCGGTCTGACCGCTCTGTCTGGGGTGCTGCGTAGAGGATAGTGTCCATCATCTGATAATGGACACTATCGAGGCAGCGGGTGACGAGGCGGCGGAAACGGCGGGTCTGGTCGGACGACGAGAAGCGGATGATC
>JAIUPC010000015.1 GCA_020161655.1 Pseudomonadota bacterium | reverse complement strand
TCCGCGCACTTCGCTCCGGCCTCATGCTCCTGCAAGATGCCGATGATCTGCTCTTCGCTTCGTATCGTTCGCTTCATCGTCCGTCCCTTCCTTGGGGCGGACTCTAGTCGCAGATGGAGGAAAAATCCCGTGGCAGGTCAGGGGAACCGTTGCGTTTGGGATAAGGTCTGGATTCACGACTTCTTGTCCATCGCAGATCAGTACAGCAGGACCAACGCAACGATGTTGATACCGTGAGGCAATCTCATCGGCAAAGCTCATGACCTTCTTGGACATTTCTGAAGGCGAGGTGTTGGACGGATGCGGTCGCTTAGGTGACGGGAAGAGTACCAGATGATCATAGATCAGCGCAGTCGGAAAGTAGTCAACTCCAAAGCGCATGAGGCCGATGCAGGGGTTAACAACCTCTCGTGCCGGCGTTTCTATCAGATAGTTCCAGTTCATTATGTCAAGATCTGGATACAGGATCTGCCGCCGGACGATGTCTAGTGATGATTGCAGGACAAATGAGTAACCGAAGTTCTTAAACCAGAGACCGTATGCCGCGGTTAGAAACCCTGCTCTAAGCGAGATCTCATTGCCAAAAACTGGCATCTGCGTTGTGATGGTAATCTCGGATGGCTTTGGCCCGTTCCAATGCGCTTCATAGTCAACCGGATTTGATCTCTTTTTGTCGGTGTAAAACTCTAATGCGCCATCTTCTGTGACCTTGAGCGTTCCGTTAATCTTTCGACCGTCTGCCGTCAACTGTGTGCGCTGTTTCTTTGGGTCAGCATGAAACAGTTCAATACTTTCATTCAATCCAATCCAATCCGAGAGCCATCTCGTTTGCCTATGACCAAATGAGCTGTTGCACTTCCTACAAAGGAATGTCGTCATCCTCCCGCCGCTTGATTCCGGAATTATGTGTTCCTCAGTAACTTCTTTGCTGCCTACTGGATAATCACAAAGGCACGTTGGGCAACGAAAAAGTCCACGCAGATCGTACTTGAAGCGGGTGAGCTCTTGCGAAATCTCTAGCAAGGATTCTGATCTAAGATCACTGGGCATGATGCGCCTACAAGGAATGCCGTCATGTTAAGGCTTGCGCCCCCGTCGTGCAATCCGACCTTCATGCGGGGAGCGCGACCAGAGGATCATGCGGTCGCTTGATCCCATAGAGCGACGATCGCAGTTCTAGCGGGAAAGTAGTCGGTGATTAACTTTTTCGCAGAGGACATGAAGTCGCTTTGCTCGCTATTCGGACTCGCGAATTCACTTCAACCGCCCCAGCACCTCCACGCTCGCATAGCCATCCGGCACCAGCCCGACCGTCCGCTGGAATGCCCGGATCGCCGCAATCGTGTTCGGGCCGATCTTGCCGTCCACGCCGCCCGTACTGAACCCGGCCTCGGTCAGCTTTTCCTGCAGCTCCTGCCGCTCCGCCGCCAGAAGGGCCCGGTCCTCGCGCGGCCAGTTGGCGCGGATGGGCGGGCCGCCGGCGATGCGGTCGGCGAGGTGGCCGACGCCGATCACATAGGCATCGGCGGCGTTGTAGCGTTCGATCACGTGGAAGTTCGGGAAGATCATGAAGGCGGCGCCCCGCGCCCCCGCCGGCATCAGGATCGAGGCCGCGCCATGGTCCGGCACCGCCTTCCCTTCCATGTCGCGGATGCCGAGAGCGGCCCAGTCGGTGGCGGACTTCTTCACCCGCTCGCCGGTCAGGCCGTAGTCGAAGCCTTCCGGCACGCGGACTTCCACGCCCCAGAGCGCGCCCTTCTGCCAACCGAAGTTCCGCAGGTACGCGGCGGTCGATGCGAGCGCGTCGGCAGGATCGTCGGACCAGATGTCGCGCCGCCCGTCGCCGGTGAAATCCACGGCATGGTCAAGGAACGAGGTCGGCATGAACTGGGTATGACCCATCGCCCCGGCCCAGCTACCGGTCATGTGGCTTGCATCGACATCGCCGGCCTGAAGTATCTTCAGCGCGGCGACAAGCTGGCCCTCGAAGAACTCGCCGCGCCGCCCGTCGGAGGCCAGAGTCGCCATGGCCGGGATGATGGGGATAGAGCCGCGGAAGGTGCCATAGGCGCTTTCCAGCCCCCAGATCGCGACGACAACCTCCTTGTCGACGCCGTAAGTCTCCTCGATCCGCTGCAGAAGATCGCCATGTATGGCCAGTGCCGCACGGCCATTCGCGATGCGGTCCGCCGACACGGCGCTGTCGAGATAGTCCCAGATGGTCCGGGTGAATTCGCTCTGGTTGCGGTCCTTTTCGATGACGCTGGTGTTGTACTCGATCCCTGCAAAGGCGCGATCCATCACCTCCGCGTGGATGCCCTGCGCCTCGGCCCTCGTCCGGAACCCGGCGATCCAGTCGCCGAAGGTCAGATTGGCCGTCGCCGGCATCGGCTTTTCCGACCCGCTCATCCCCTGCCCCCCATGCGAAACGGCCGTCTCCGCCGCCCTGGCGGTCAGCGGAAGCGTGGCCAATAGAATGACTGCCGCCATGAGATGCTGCATGCCTGTCTGCCCTGCTCTTTGTTTTTCCGACAGGGTAGCGCCGATGGCCCTTCAGGTGAAGCGTCTTGAGGCGACTACCGCCGACGCCGTTCAACCTTGCGCTTCACATTGGCGGTTTTCGCGCGAGACTGGCCGATCCGGCGCCGCACCGGGCCGCCGCGCTTGCCAGAAGCGCCGCCCGGCATCGGCCCACCTTCGACCGCCAGAAGCTCCAGCATCAGCCCGCCCGTCACCGGCACCGCCTCGGCCAAACGCACTGTCACACGCTGCCCGACTGAGATCGTCATGCCGGTATCGGCGCCAGTCAGGGTCTGGGTCCGCTGGTCATAGTGGAAGAACTCCCGCCCGAGCGTGCGGATCGGAATCAGCCCGTCGGCGCCGGTCTCGTCCAGCCGGACAAAGCAGCCGAACCGCGTGACGCCGCTGATCCGGCCAGCGAACTCGCTGCCGACACGTTCGGACAGATAGGCCGCAAGGTAGCGATCCGTGGTGTCACGCTCAGCCGCCATCGACCGCCTTTCGGTGTCCGAGATATGTTCCCCGGTTTCCTTCAGCGTCTCGATATCCTGCGCCGAGAGCCCGTCTTTGCCCCAGCCATGACCAAGAATCAGCGCCCGGTGCACGATCAGGTCGGAGTAGCGCCGGATCGGCGAGGTGAAATGCGCGTAGTTCTTCAGGGCGAGGCCGAAGTGCCCGAAATTCTCGGGCGCGTAATAGGCCTGGGTCATCGACCTGAGCGTCGAGATGTTCAGAAGCTCGTCGAAATCGGTGCCCTCGGCCTGCGCAAGCAGCCGGTTCAGATGCTCGGTCCTGAGCACCTGCCCCTTGGCGAGGGTAAAGCCCGAAGCCTCGGCAACTTCGCGCAAGGCATCGAGCTTGTCCGGGCTCGGCTCCTCATGGACGCGGAAGAGAAGCGGGCGGCGGAGCCGCAGCAGTTCCTCGGCGGCGGCGACATTGGCGAGGATCATGAATTCCTCGATCAGCCTATGCGCGTCGAGCCTTTCGCGGAAGGCGACCGACTTCACCTCGCCCTCGTCGGTCAATTCGATCTTCCGCTCCGGCAGGTCGAGGTCGAGGGGCTGGCGCATCGCGCGTTCGGCCTTCGTCGCATCATAGGCGGCGAAAAGCGGCGCGATCACCTCGGCCATCAGCGCGGCGCAGCGTTCGTTCGGTTGGCCATCCTGCGCTTCCTGCACCTCGGTGTAGTTAAGGCTCGCGACCGACTTGATCATGCCCCGGGTGAAGCGGTGAGAGATCTTCCGCCCCTTGGCATCAAGCTTCATCCAGACCGCAATCACCGCCCGCGCCACGCCCTCGTGCAGCGAACAAAGGTCGCCCGACAGCCGTTCGGGCAGCATCGGCACCACGCGGTCGGGGAAATAGGTGGAATTGCCGCGGTTCCGCGCCTCGCGGTCAAGGGCCGACCCCGGCGTCACGTAATGCGCGACATCGGCGATGGCGACCCAGACGACATGGCCGCCCTCGTTCTTCGGGTCGTCGTCGGCATGGGCATAGCAGGCGTCGTCATGGTCGCGCGCATCGGCAGGGTCGATGGTGATGAAAGGCAGATGCCGCAGATCCTCGCGGTCGCCCAGGGGGGCCGGCTCCATCGCGTCCGTTTCGGCAATCACCTCATCGGGGAAATCGTCGGGAATGCCGTGCTGGTGAATGGCGATCAGCGATACCGCCTTCGGCGCGGAAGGGTCGCCCAGACGTTCGATGATCCGCGCCCGCGGCATCCCCAGCCGGCCCTTGGATCCGGCCTGTTCGGCCTCCACCAGCTCGCCGTCCTTGGCCCCTTCGGTCGCGCCGGCGGCGACGAGCCAGTCCTTGTCGGCGCCCTTGTCGATCGGCACGATCCGCCCGCCTTCCGCCGATTTGCGGAAGATGCCGAGGATCTTGTGCGGGTTGGTGCCGATCTTGCGGATCAGCCGCGCCTCGTACTGATGGTCCTCGCCCCGGACCTCGGTGATGCGGCCAAGGATGCGGTCGCCTTCGGCCACCGGCGCATCGGTCTTGCCCGCCTTGAACAAGACGCGCGGCGGCGGCGCCTCGCCTTCCCATTCCAAGGGCCGGGCGAACTGGTCGCCGTTCCGGTCGGGCGGCAGGATCATCAGGATGGTTACGGGGGGCAGCTTGTCGGGGTCGAGATAAGTCTTCCGACGCCGCTCAAGCGTGCCCTCGCCCTCAAGCTCCTTCAGGATGCGCTTCAGCTCGATCCGCTCGGCTCCCTTGATGCCGAAGGCCTTGGCGATGTCGCGCTTGGCGGTCAGGCCGGGGTTTTCGGCGATCCATTCGAGGATTTCGGTCTTTGAGGGGATACGGGCCATGCGCCTTCGCTACCATGCCGGGCAGGCGGCGTCATGCGGAAACGTCCCGGCTTTCATCTTGCCAAAAATACCTCCGCCGGAGGCTCCTCCGCCCGCCACATGCGGGCGGCTTCAAGCAAAATAGTCCCTCAGAACCCGCCCGTAGACCGCCTTCAGCTGGCCGATCTCGGCCACCTCCACATGCTCGTCGACCTGGTGCATGGTCTTGCCGACCAGCCCGAATTCGACGACCGGGCAGTGATCCTTGACGAAGCGCGCATCCGAGGTGCCGCCTGAGGTGGAGAGCACCGGCTCGACGCCGGTTTCCGCCCGGACCGCTTCCCGCACCAGATCGACGAAAGCGCCGGGCGGGGTCACGAAGCTTTCGCCGGAAACCTCCATCGTGAAGGCGAAGGTGACGCCAGTTGCGGCGCTGACGGCGGCGGCCTCGGCCTCCAGCCAGTCGATGAGGCTTGCAGAGGAATGTGCATCGTTGAAGCGGATGTTGACCATCGCCCGCGCCTTTGCCGGGATGACGTTGTTCGCGGTATTGCCGCAGTCGATCCCGGTGATGGCGAGCGTCGAGGCGTCGAAATGCGCCGTCCCCTCGTCCAGCGGCTTCGCCGTCAGCCGGCCAAGCCAGTCGACCAGCGCATGAAGCGGATTCTTCGCCCGGTGCGGATAGGCGGAATGGCCCTGCACACCTTTCGCTTCGACAAAGGCGGTCATCGACCCGCGCCGGCCGATCTTCATCATCTCGCCCATGCGCTCCGGGCAGGTCGGCTCGCCGACAAGGCAGACCGACATCGCCTCGCCCATCGCTGCCATCCAGTCGAGGATCGCGCGGGTGCCGTCCTTGCCAACCCCCTCCTCATCGCCGGTGATGGTCAGGATCACCGCGCCGTCGGGCGGCGTCTGGCGGACGAAATCCACCGCAGCTGCGGCAAAGGCTGCGACGCCGGATTTCATGTCGGTGGCGCCCCGGCCCCAGAGTTTGCCGCCGGAAATCTCGGCGCCGAAGGGGTCGTGCACCCAGGCCGCCGTGTCGCCCACCGGCACCACATCGGTATGGCCGTTGAAGCCGAAGCTGCGTGCCGCGCCCCTGGCACCCCAGCGGGCGAAGAGGTTCGGAATTCCGGCGCGGTCGACCCGGTGGCATTCGAAGCCGGCGCCGGACAAAAGCCCGGTCAGCAAGGTGAGCGCGCCGCCCTCTTCGGGCGTGACGCTGGCGCAGCGGACAAGGTCGGCGGTCAGGGCAACGGGATCGACGGGATTGGTCACGGGGGCTCTCCTTCGCTGGCGCGTGGAAGGGTTAGCGTCTTTGCCAGACCGCCGCAATCTCGCCTGCTGTTGCGCGGATGACACCCGCCGCGCCGGAACGCGCTTGCCTGCGCTTGCACCCTTAACAGCGGACAGGTCGCCCGCTTAGGTTGCGATCCAAGAACAAGCCGAGGCAGGCGAACGCGGTCAGCACCCGAAAACGGGGCGGCCGAACCGGAACGACAGGCGGCATCCATGGCCGCCCGTGTCAGGCGTTGACCTGCCTCCCGAATGTGCGGGGGCACCTATGGCAGGCGGAATGATCCGCGAGATCGAGGCGGCGCTATGAGCTGGCGCGCGCTTCGCGGCGCCGACGGCAGCGCCCGCCGTATCGGCCCGGTGCCGGAAGGGCCGCTCCGGCAGGGTACGCTCCTACTTTCCTTCGATGCCGCAGCGCTTGGCCGCGCCTATGGCCCGATCCTGCGCATCGGCCCCCGGCTTGAGCCGCAACGGATCTTCGCGCTCGACCGGCGCCGCGATGGCGAGCTGTCGTTCCTGATCCGCGACGGCGCCGAGGTCAGCCATATCGCCGTCCTTCCCGGTGACACAGGCGCGCATCTCCACCTCGCCTATCTCTGGAACTGCGACCGCGAAGAGGCGCTTCTGACCGTGCTCTCGGGTGATCGCGGCATCGTCCACCGCGTCGGGCGCGGTCCGGTGCCGGCCATCGGCAGCGACCAGATCGCCACGCTTTTCACCTCGCGCCACGGCGCCTTCCGCCACGACGCGATCCGGGGCATGGCGGTCGCCGACCATCTGATGCCCATCGGGCCGCTGCCCGGCCTTCTGGCCGGTTCGCTTGTCACCACGCCCGAAGGCCCGCGGTCGATCGAGACCCTGCGCCCCGGCGATCTTGTCCTTGGCGCAGGCGGCGGTCCCGTGCCTGTGCTATGGCAGGGCGGTGCGGAACTGCCGGCCCTTCCCGGCCTTGGCCCGGTGCGGTTGAAGGCGCCCTTCCACGGGCTTGACCACGATCTCGTCACCCTGCCCGACCAGCTTGTCGCCATCGGTGGCCGCGATGTCGAATACCAGTTCGGGGCCGAGCGGGTGATGGTCCGGGCGCGCGACCTCATCGACGGCACGACGGCGATGGAAGACGCGGTGCGGACGGCGACGGTCCATTACCACACGATCCTGCTTGCCGAGCCCGAGATGTTCCTCGCCTCCGGCGCGCTGGTGCAGAGCTTTACCCCCGGCCGTCTTGCCCGCCAGCCCGCGCTGGCCGGGATGAGCGTTGCGGCGGACTGGTTCGTGGCTGGTGACACACTGCGGCATGACCGCTCTGCTGCCCGGGTTTTGCAGCCCTTCGAGGTCAAGGAACTCAGGCGCATTCGCGACCTCAGACGCGCGCCATACGCCGTCTGAGAACGGCGTCAGAGGTCGAAGGTCGCAAAGACCGGCACATGGTCCGATGGCTGGTCCCAGCCGCGCGCAGCGCGGAGGATGCGGCTGCCGTGCGCCGCGCCGGCGATGTCAGGTGTCGCCCAGACATGGTCGAGCCGCCGGCCCTTGTCCGCCGCATCCCAGTCGGCAGAGCGATAGGACCACCAGCTGTAAAGGCGCCCCTCGGGCACATCCTGCCGGGTGACGTCGACCCAGCGCCCGGCGTCCTGCACCTGACCAAGGTGATCGACCTCGATCGGCGTATGGCTGACGATCTTCAGAAGCTGCTTGTGGTTCCAGACGTCATCCTCCCGCGGCGCGATGTTGAGGTCCCCGACAAGGATCGACCGGTCCGGCTTTGCCGCGTGGAATTCGTCCCGCATCGCGGTGAGGTAATCGAGCTTCTGGCCGAACTTCACATTCTCATTGCGGTCGGGAATATCGCCGCCCGCCGGGACGTAGAAATTGTGGATGGTCACGCCATTCTCAAGCCGGCCAGCGACGTGGCGGGCATGGCCAAGCCCGGCGTAATCGCCCGCGCCCACTTCCACAATCGGCAGCTTCGACAGGATTGCGACGCCGTTGTAACCCTTCTGCCCGCGCGCGACCATGTGACGGTAGCCAAGGCCGTGGAACCCTTCGAGCGGGATGCTCTCGACCGGCGACTTGCATTCCTGCAGGCAGAGAATGTCTGGCATCTCATCGGTCATCAGGCGTTGAACCAGCGCCTCGCGCAGCCGGACGGAGTTGATGTTCCAGGTCGCGATGGTGAATGCCATGAGCTTGTCCTTTCGTTCGCCGGGGGACCTTAACGGCGCTTCGGCGCAGCGGCAACGCGCCCATCACGGAGACTTGGGGTTGAGCGGCGGCCCCTCTGCCTGCATGATCGCGCGAATCTGTCGTACCGTGCATACCGGGGTTCCTCATGCGTCTTCGCCACCAGTTTACGATTTCCCTACTTGTTTCCAGTCTCCTTGGCTTCTCCGCCGCTGCGCGTGACCTGACGCCGGAAGAGGCCGGCACGCTCGACAAGGCGGCGGCCTCCTATCTTCGTGCGGTCGACAAGGGCGATGCCGCCGGCATTGTCGCGGCACTGCCGCCGCGAATTCTGACGGTCTTTGGCGCCGCCTCGGGCATCGAGGAAAAGAACCTCCAGAAGAAGCTGGTGGAACAGACCGCCGCGCTGATGAAGACCACGGATTTCCGCGATGTCGCCGCCGCTGAAGGCACGCCCGTCGCGGGCGACGCTGCGCTCGCCGATGGCACGCCGGTGGTCTGGTCGATCCTGAAGACCAGCTTCGTCAGCGAGACCGACGGCAAGGCGATGCAGAACTGGCAACCGCTTCTGGCGCTGAGCGAGGGCGGCAAGTGGTATTTCCTCAGGGTTGAGGGACCGCAGAGCAAGCAGCTTGCCGCCATCGCCTACCCGTTCCTCGGCGATATCGACTTCCCCCCGGCCGCGAGCGCGCCCGCCAACTGATCCTTGGGCAAAAAAAGGCCGGGCCTAAGCCCGGCCAGTCCAACAGGGAGGATGCCACGTCATAACCCCGACGCGGCGAGGGGATTCTGTTCTGTCACGCTAGGAGACGATAGCCGCCTGATTCGGTCACAAGAAGGCGTGCATTCGACGGATCTGGTTCAATTTTTTGGCGAAGCCGGTATATATGGGTCTCAAGCGTGTGGGTCGTAACACCTGCATTATAGCCCCAAACCTCGTGCAAAAGAACATCCCTTGCCACAACACCTTCCGATGCCCGGTAGAGGAACTTCAGGATGTTCGTCTCCTTCTCGGTCAGGCGGATTTTCCGTTCCTTTTGGTCAAGAAGCATCTTCATGGCCGGCTTGAAGACGTAAGGTCCAAGCTGGAAGATCGCGTCCTCGGACTGTTCATGGGTGCGCAACTGGGCGCGGATGCGGGCCAGGAGCACCGGGAACTTGAAGGGCTTTGACACATAGTCATTGGCCCCGGCATCGAGGCCAAGAATGGTGTCGGCATCGCTGTCATGGCCGGTCAGCATGAGGATCGGCGACTTGACGCCCTGCTTGCGCATCTTCTTGCAAAGCTCGCGCCCGTCCATGTCCGGCAGGCCGACGTCGAGGATCACAAGGTCGAACATCCCGGCCTTCACCTTTTCGATGCCGGCATGGCCGTCGGCGGCCTCGAATACGTCGAAATCCTCGGTCAGGACGAGCTGTTCTGCAAGCGCCTCGCGCAGGTCGTCGTCATCGTCGACAAGCAGGATCTTCTTCAGGTTGGCCATGTGTACGCCTCCGCTTTGGCCAAGACATGCGACCATGGCTGCGGGGCTGCAAGATTTGTAACGCCCCGCTCACGCCGACGTGTCGCCTGCGCGGCGAATGTTTCAATTTGCGTCACTGCGGTCTATCTAGGTGCCGACACTCAAGCGGAAATACGATGGTCCTTGGTCCTGACATTGCCGAACGTCTGAACCGGGCCAGGGCGGATCTGCGCGCGGGCGTGCCGGTCGTGCTGACGGACGGGCCCGATGGGGCGCTGGTCTTTGCCGCCGAAACGCTTGGGGCCGAACGCTTCGGCGCGGCGGCGGCGCTTGGGCAGAACGTGCTTGTCATCACCAGCCGCCGGGCGGAGACGCTGAAGACCCCCGCCTATGACGGCGATCTTGCCCGGATCGCGGTGCCGGCGGGTGCCGGGCCGGACTGGACGCGCGCCGTCGCCGATCCGGCGAGCGACCTGATGTCGCCGATGAAGGGGCCGTTCCAGCATCTGCGTGAGGGCAGCGCCGGGATCGCCCGCGCCGCTATTGCGCTGGTGAAATCGGCACGCCTTCTGCCTGCCGCGCTGATGGTGCCGCGCGAGGATGCGGTGGCGATCGCGGCGCGCGAAAACCTCACCACCCTTCCGGCAGATCAGGTGCAGGCCGCCCTTTCGGCGCCGGTGGCGCTTGATCCCATCGTCCATGCGCGCCTGCCGATGGCGGTGTCGAAGGCCGGGCGGCTGCATGTCTTCCGCCCCGAGGATGGCGGCGAGGAACATTACGCGGTCGAGATCGGGCAACCGCCGCGCGACCAGCCGGTCCTTGCCCGGCTGCATTCGGCCTGTTTCACCGGCGACCTTCTCGGCAGCCTGAAATGCGACTGCGGCCCGCAGTTGCGCGGAGCGCTGGCGCAGATGGGGGAAGAAGGCGCCGGCGTGCTGCTTTACCTCAATCAGGAAGGCCGCGGGATCGGTCTTGCCAACAAGATGCGGGCCTATTCGTTGCAGGACCAGGGCTTCGACACGGTCGAGGCCAATCACCGGCTTGGCTTTGAGGATGATGAGCGGGATTTCCGTCTGGGTGCGGCGATCCTGCGCAGGATGGGGTTTCGCGCCGTAAGGCTCCTGACCAACAATCCGGCGAAGATCCGCATGATGGAAGCCAACGGCATCGAGGTGGCCGAACGGGTGCCGCTGAAGGTCGGCCACACGGCGGAGAACGCCGATTATCTCGCCACCAAGGCGCGGAAATCGGGGCATCTTCTGTGACCGGACCAGAGGCGCTGGTCCTGACCCGTGGCGGCGTGCGCTTTGCCGGGCGGATGCTGCCGGTCTCCATCGGGAGGAGCGGCGTCAGCACGCAAAAGCGTGAGGGCGATGGCGCGACGCCGGCCGGACGGCACCGGATCATCGGGCTTTTCTACCGGCCTGACCGGATCGCCGCCGCCACGCTGCCGACCTGGGCCACGCCCATCGGGCTTGAGGACCGCTGGTGCGACGCGCCCGACCATCCGCTCTACAATCAGCTGACAAAAAAGCCCTTCGGCAAAAGCCAGGAAAGGCTTCGCCGCGCCGATCCGCTTTACGACCTGATCCTGCCTTTGGACTGGAACTGGCCCGACGCGGTGCCTGGCAGGGGCTCGGCGATCTTCATCCACCAGTGGCGGCGGCCCGGCTTTCCGACGGCAGGATGCCTTGCCTTTTCGCGCCACGATCTTCTCTTCATCGCCCGGAATGCCGCGCCGGGTACCGAGGTGATCGTCCCCGCGCTTTAGCCGTAGCTGCGGGCGCCGAAGATCGCCGAGCCGACGCGGACATGGGTCGCACCATGGGCGATGGCATCCTCGAAATCGGCGCTCATCCCCATCGAAAGGCCATTAAGGCCATTACGCCCGGCCATCTCCCGCAGCAGCGCGAAATGCGGCCCGGAAGGTTCGCCTTCGGGCGGGATGCACATCAGCCCGGCGAGCGGCAGGCCAAGATCACCGCAGCGGGCGATGAAGGCATCGGTTTCTTCCGGCAGGACGCCGGCCTTCTGCGGCTCGCGCCCGGTGTTCACCTGCACGAAAAGCTTCGGGCAGCGGCCTCGCTCATCCGCCAGTCGCGCCAGCTTGTCGGCGAGCGATGGCCGGTCGAGCGTGTGGATTGCGTCGAAGAGATCGAGCGCCACCTTGGCTTTGTTGGTTTGCAGGGGGCCGATCATGTGCAGCCTGACCGCGCCGAAGCGCGCGCGGAGGTCGGGCCATTTGCCGGCGGCTTCCTGCACGTAATTCTCGCCGAAAACACGGTGACCCTCGGCCAGCACCGCCTCCACCCGGTCGAGCGGCTGGACCTTCGACACGGCGATCAGCGTCACCGATCCATCCCTGCGCCCGGCGGCGGCCTCGGCCTTGCGGATGCGGGTCAGAATGTCGTCAAGCGCCATGGTGTCCTCCTGCCGGTCGCAACCGACATAGACCGCGCGGGCGCAAAAAGAAAAGAGCGGGCTTTCGCCCGCTCTTCCCCAAGACTTGATCCGTCAGGATCAGAAGTCGAAGCGAACGCCGAAGTCGACGTAGGTTTCTTCAGCGTAGTCACGCTGGATACCACCGGCGAGCGTCGCGCCGCCGAGGTCGTAGTCAGCGCCGATACCGAAGCCGGTGTCGGTGGTGTTGCCAACGTAGTCGTTGTTGGAGATGTAGCCTTTGAAGGTCCAGGCATCCATCGTGTAGTGAGCATAGGCAACGATCGTCGTGCCAAGCTTGACGCCGGGGGTAACGCCGTCTTCGCCTTCTTCGATGTAGTTCAGGCCGATCGTGGTGTTCGCCAGACCCTTGTAGGCGCCGCCGAGGAACCAGACGTCGTTGTCGGCAATGCCGGCACCGTCGGTCACGTAGGCACCGGAAACCGCGAACATGTCGGTCTCATAGGAGAGAGCGATCGAGGTTTCTTCGTTGACAACGGTCGCGCCCGACTGGTCCGGCGTCGCGTAGGACACCTGGCCGGTGAAGCCGTTCATCGAGTAGGAGGCGAAGATCGCCATGTAGTCCGGGAGCGGAAGCGCACCGGTCGAGAACGAGTAGAAGCTCGAACGCGAGTTGCCGGCGGACGACGAGACGTAGCCGACTTCCGAGTTGTAGAGCAGCGCGGCGGAGTCGAACGCGGTGTTGGCGTTGCCGACTTCGACGCGGAGGCCTTCGTAGGAAACGTTCAGGCGAGCGGCGCTGAGGCCAGCGTTCGTCGCGCCGTCATCCCACTGCATGCGGATACGGCCACCGAAGACAACGCCCGAATCGGTTTCGGTCGTCGCGTCGATGTTGAAGCGCAGACGGGCATCGACGCGGGTGTCGCTGGTCGGCGCAACGTTGCCGGAGTAGTACACCAGACCGAAGCGGCCCATGCCGCTGATGGTCACGCCGGTTTCCGCGGCTGCGGCGCCGGCCGCGAAGATCAGCGCGGTGGAGGCAAGAAGCTTTTTCATTTCGTTTTCCCTCGTTGTGTCAAAGGTAGGCCCAACTCAGGGGAATCCGAATTGGGTATGCCACTCTATTTCTCTCCCCGGCCCCGGCAATGCAACGGAAACGGCCCGCATTTCGGGAAGAACGGCGGCGATGGTGCGTTCTTGCCACAGTGAAAGCGCGGCGCCCCGTCGCCGTTCCCGTGCCGCCGTGCATCCCACGCGCCGGCGCGGCAAAAATCCTTGTCCGCCAATGGTGGCTCGGCTAGACAGCGGCAGAGGCAATTGGGGAAGTGGGCATGCAGATCCGGATCATCGTGCGCGGCGCAATCTTGGCCGGACTGGCCGGTTCCCTGGCCGGATGCGGCGGAATCGGGTCCGGCGACAGCGGGCTTTTCGGGCGCCGGGAGCCGACAGTCTACACCGGCACGAACACGCAAGCGGAACCTCTGCGCAACAGCATGACCCGCGAGGAACGTGAAGTTTCGGGCGGCGACACTGGCAAGAACACCAGCATCTGGGACGCGTTCAACTCCACCGACCCGAACAATACGGTCGAGGTCAACAAGTACCTCTGGCAAGCCTCGCGCGAAGTGCTGAGCTTTCTGCCGATCCAGTCGGTCGATCCCTTCTCGGGCGTGATCGTCACCGGCTACGGCACTCCGCCCGGCGGCGGCCGCGCCTATCGCGCGACGATCTACGTGACCGATCCGGCGCTCGATGCCCGCTCGCTCAAGGTCGCACTCGCCACGCAGGGCGGTCCGGTCGATGCCGCGACCCAGCGCGCCGTCGAGGATGCGATCCTGACCCGCGCCCGGCAATTGCGCATCCAGGACGGCAATCTCTGACCTCCGGGCGCGAAAGCCCCGGCAGCAGCGACGCACTGGACCTTGCGCGGCGGCTCGCTATAACCGGCGGGCACCGTTTCGAGGGATGAATGATGTCGCGCTACGACCCCGCAGTGATCGAGCCGGAATGGCAGAAGGCCTGGGAAAAGGCCGGCTGCTTCACCGCACGGCATGATCCGGCCCGGCCGAAATATTATGTGCTTGAGATGTTCCCCTACCCCTCGGGGCGCATCCACATCGGCCATGTGCGCAACTATACGATGGGCGACGTCGTCGCGCGCTACAAGTCGTCCTGCGGCTATTCGGTCCTTCATCCGATGGGCTGGGACGCCTTCGGGATGCCGGCGGAGAACGCGGCGATGGAGCGCGGCGGCCATCCGAAGGACTGGACCTACGGCAACATCGCCGACATGCGGGCGCAGATGAAACCCCTCGGCCTGTCCATCGACTGGGGCCGGGAATTCGCCACCTGCGACCCCGAATACTACGGCCAGCAGCAGGCCATGTTCATCGACATGATGGAAAAGGGCCTCGTCTACCGCAAGAACGCGGTGGTGAACTGGGACCCGGTCGACATGACGGTGCTGGCCAACGAACAGGTCATTGACGGCAAGGGCTGGCGGTCGGGCGCGGATGTGGAACGGCGCGAGCTGACGCAGTGGTTCTTCCGTATCTCCGACTTTTCCGAGGAGCTGCTCGACGCGCTCGACGGGCTGAAGGACTGGCCAGAGAAGGTGCGGCTGATGCAGGCCAACTGGATCGGCAAGTCGCGGGGCTTGCAGTTCGCCTTCGACACCATCGGCGCGCCCGACGGTTTCGGAAAGATCGAGGTCTACACGACGCGCCCCGACACTTTGATGGGCGCCAGCTTCGTCGGCATTTCGCCGGACCACCCACTGGCGAAGGCGCTTGAGGCGAAGGACCCGGACCTCGCGGCCTTTCTCGCCGAATGCCGCAAGGGCGGCACGACCGAGGAAGCCATCGAGACGGCCGAGAAACTGGGCCGCGACACCGGCATCCGCGTCAAGCACCCGCTTGATCCCACCTGGGAACTGCCGGTCTGGATCGCCAACTTCATCCTGATGGATTACGGCACCGGCGCGATCTTCGGCAGTGCCGCACATGACCAGCGCGACCTCGACTTTGCGCGGAAATATGACCTGCCCGTCATCGACACCTTCCTGTCCCTCGATGGTCCGACGCCGGTCGTGGACAAGGCCTTCCTGCCGCCAAAATCCGAAAAGGTGAAATGGATCAATCATTTCGCCGGCCTTGACGTGGCAACGGGCGACGAGGCCATCGAGGCCACGATCGACTTTGCCGAAAAGCAGGGCTGGGGCCAGGGCGTCACCAAGTTCCGCCTCCGCGACTGGGGCGTCAGCCGCCAGCGCTACTGGGGCTGCCCGATCCCGGTGGTCCATTGCGCGACCTGCGGCGTGGTGCCGGAGAAGAAGGCGAACCTGCCGGTCGAGCTTCCCTATGACGTCAGCTTCGACCAGCCCGGAAACCCCTTGGACCGCCATCCGACCTGGCGCAACGTGCCCTGCCCGAACTGCGGCGCCCCGGCGAAGCGCGAGACGGACACGATGGATACCTTCGTCGACAGTTCCTGGTACTTCGCGCGCTTCACCGCGCCCCATGCCAAGACGCCGACCGACAAGGCCGAAGTCGATTACTGGATGAATGTCGACCAGTATATCGGCGGGATCGAGCACGCGATCCTGCACCTTCTCTATTCCCGCTTCTTCGCCCGCGCGATGCAGATCTGCGGCCACCTGCCGAAGAAGGCGATCGAGCCCTTCAACGCGCTTTTCACGCAAGGCATGGTCACGCATGAGACCTATGCCACCCGCGGCAAGGACGGCCGCCCGGTCTGGCACACGCCCGACGACGTCATCCGCACCTCGGAAGGCGCCACGCTGAAGGACGGCACCCCGGTCGAGATCGGGCCCGTGATCAAGATGTCGAAGTCGAAGAAGAACGTCGTCGACCCGATGGACATCATCGCCCGCTATGGCGCCGACACCGCGCGCTGGTTCGTCATGTCCGACAGCCCGCCCGAGCGTGACGTGGAATGGACCGCCGCCGGCGCCGATGCGACGCAAAAGCACCTCGCCCGGGTCTGGCGTCTGGCGTCCGAGATCGCCGAGGGCGGCGATCCGGCGCAGGACCTTGCACTGGTGAAGGCGGCGCACCGCGCCATCGCCGATGTGACGGCGGGGATCGAGGGCTTTGCCTTCAACAAGGCGGTGGCGAAGCTTTACGAATTCACCAACAGTTTTGCCAAATCCGGCGCGACGGCTGAAACCAAGCGGGCGGCGATGCGCATCCTTGCGCAGCTCATGTCGCCGATGGTGCCGCATCTGGCCGAAGATGTCTGGAAGATCGCCGGCGGCGAGGGGCTGGTGGTCACCGCGCCCTGGCCCAAGGCCGATCCGGCGATGCTGGCCGAAGACAACGTGACCCTGCCGATCCAGATCAACGGCAAGCGGCGGGCGGAAATCAGCGTGCCGAAGGATATGCCGGCGTCCGAGGTTGAAAAGATCGTGCTGGCAGATGAAGCTGTCGCCAAGGCGCTGGCCGGGGCCGCGCCGAAGAAGCTGATCGTCGTACCGGGCCGCATCGTCAATGTCGTCCTCTGATCGTCGCGCCTTCCTTGGCCTTCTGGCGGCGCTGCCGCTGGCGGCCTGTGGCTTTACCCCGGCCTACGGGCCGGCAGGGCCGGCGCGCGGGTTCTTCGAACAGGTGCGGGTCGATGATCCGAAGACCAAGGACGCCTTCGATCTTGTCGAGCGTCTTGAAGAGCGTCTGGGGCGAACGCGGACCCCGGCGCTCCTACTGTCGTATGAGATCACCACGCGCGAACAGGGTCAGGCCATCGCGCCCGACAACTCGACCACGCGCTACCAGATCTTCGGCGTGGCAAAGTTCGTGCTGCGTGATGCAGCGACCAATGCCAAGCTGTCCGAAGGCGAAGTCGACGGGTTCACCGCCTATTCCGCCGTCGGAACACGGGTCGAATCCGAATCCTCGCGTGTCGATGCGCGGGTGCGGCTGATGCGCATCCTCGCCGACGGGATCGTCACCCGGTTGATCGCGACCTCGGGTGCCTGGAACAAGACATGAAGCTTGGCGGTCCCGCCGCGCTGAAGTTCTTCGCCCGGCCAGAGCCGGAGTGCGCCGGGCTTCTCATCCACGGGGCGGATGCGATGCGGGTGGCGCTGCGCCGGCAGGAAGTCATCCTGGCGCTGATCGGGCCGGAGGGCGAGGCCGAGATGCGGCTGACGCGGCTTTCGGGTGGCGATCTCAGGAAGGACCCCGCCCTTGCCGGCGACGCGATGCGGGCGCAGGGCTTCTTTCCCGGCGCCCGTGTGGCCTTCGTGGAAGAGGCGACCGACACCAATGCGCCGGCGCTGAAGGCAGCGCTTCAGGACTGGCGGCAAGGCGATGCCATGCTGGTGGTGACGGCGGGCAACCTGACCAAGGCCTCCGCGCTGAAGAAGATCTTCGAGGATCACCCCAATGCCTATGCGGCGGCGATCTACGACGATCCGCCGAGCCGGGAAGAGATCGAGGCGACGCTGTCGAAGGCCGGTATCGGCCGGATCGCGGGCGAGGCAATGACCGATCTGCTCGCCCTCGCGCGCGAGCTTGACCCCGGCGATTTTCGCCAGACGGTCGAGAAACTGGCACTTTTCAAGTTCCGCGATACGTCTGACGTGACGCCCGCCGATGTCGCCGCCGTCGCCCCCGCCACCATTGAGGCCGAGGTGGACGACGTCCTCAACGCCGCCGCCGAGGCCCGTACCACCGAGATCGGCCCGCTGGTCCGCCGCCTCCAAGGTCAGGGCATCGCGCCGGTCACGCTCTGCATCGGCGCGACCCGGCATTTCCGCGCGCTCCACGCCGCCGCATCCGCGCCGGGCGGGGCCGCGGAGGGCATCGCGCGCATGCGCCCGCCGGTTTTCGGCCCGCGCCGCGACCGCATGCTGAAGCAGGCGCAGGGCTGGGGGATGCACCGGCTGGAACAGGCGCTGAGCCTCCTGACGGATACCGACCTTCAACTCCGCTCCTCTTCGCGCGCGCCGGCGATGGCGCTGATGGAGCGGGCGCTGATCCGCCTCGCCATGCTCGGACGGCGGTAGACCGCGCCCCTTGCAAAACGCTCTTGCACCTCCCCGCGTCAAGTGGCTCCATTGACCCGGAGGTCAGCGAAAACCGTGCTCTATACCGTCATCGGAACCGTCAGCAGCCGCGCCGCCCGGGTGCTCTGGATGCTCGAAGAGCTGGGCCTGCCCTACGATCATGTCCCGGCGCCGCCGCAATCCGAAGGGGTGACGGCCTTCAACCCGGCGGGCAAGGTGCCAGTCCTGATCGCGGAAGGCACGCCGATCACCGATTCCACCGCGATCCTCCAGTATCTCGCCGACAAGCACGGGCAACTCACGCATCCCGCCGGCACTCTGGCGCGGGCGCGGCAGGATAGCCTGACGCAGTTCCTGCTCGATGAGTTCGACGCCAATCTCTGGACCGCGGCGCGGCACAGCTTCGTCCTGCCCGAGGAACTCAGGCATTCCGCCATCAAGAACACGCTGCGGTGGGAATTCGAGCGGAGCCAGAAGACCCTGATGCACCGGATGGGGGATGGCCACTTCGTGATGGGCGACCAGATGACGGTCCCCGACATCATCCTGACCCATTGCGGCAACTGGGCGCTTGAGGCGAAATTCCCGATCACCGAGCATCGGCTGACCGAGTACCTCGCCGCGATGCGGGCGCGCCCGGCCTACAGGCGCGCGATGGCGCGGTAGGCCGGTTCAGCCGAGCGACTTCATTCCGGGCACAACCTCCAGCATGAACTGCTGACCGATGCGGTCGGGCTTGCGCGGCAGCCCGGCGGCCTGAAGGAAGTCGAGCACGGCCTCGCGCACATGCATCCGTTCGTCCTTCTTCCAGAAGAAATCATCTCCGGCGATGATGCCGCCGAGCCGTACCTTCTTCGCGGCGACCTTCAGATCGGCCAGAACGAAGTCGTAAAGGTGATTGCCGTCGATATAGACCCAGTCGAAATAATCGTCGGCGAAGCTGGCCAGCACCTCGGCGGAAAATCCCTTCCGGATCGTCACTTCCTTGCGATCGGCATACATCGCCGAGACATGGCGGAACATCTCGCCCATGGCACCGCCGTCCTGATGCAGGTGATGGGTCATCTCGTCCTTGGGCTGCGCCGCGAGGAGGTCCCATGGGTCGATCAGGATCAGCTCCTTCGGCTTCGCAACCTCAAGGATCGCTGCCGAGAACTTGCCGTTCCAGACACCGATTTCGGCGCAGCGGCCGCCCTTCGGCATCCGGTCGAGCATTTCCAGCCGCACCTTGTGGCGTTTCGGCGCCTTCACGGCCAGATCGTCGCTGTCGGTGCCCTGTGCCATCTTGATCCTCGTTGCGACCGCCCCGGCGACAGGTAAACGCGGAAGACCACGGGGCGCAAGCGGGCCGTCATGCCGCCTTGGCCGCGGCACGCCCGGCCCTGCGGCCGGTGGCAAGGCAGGCGGTGAGAAGATAGCCGCCGGTCGGCGCATCCCAGTCGAGCATCTCGCCGCAGACAAAGACCCCCGGCAGGGCGCGAAGTTCAAGCTCCGAGGTCAGGGCGCTTGCTGCGATGCCGCCCGCTGTCGAGATCGCCTCATCCATCGGACGCGGCCCTTTGAGCGGCACCGGCAGCGCCTTGACGAGGCGCGCGAGGGCTGCCGCCTCGCCCGGCAGCGGTCGCGCCCATTCCTGCAATAGCGCCACATGCACCGGCGCCAGCCCCAGCGCCTTCCGAAGCCGGTTGCTCGCGGCGTCCTTCGTGGACGCGCGGGCAAGGCGGCGGGCGACCTCCGCCACATCGAGATCGGGCGCAAGGTCGAGCGTCAGCCTTGACCCCGCGCGCAAGGGGCGGGTCAGGGCATAAATGCCGCCGCCCTCAATGCCGCGTTCTGACAGGACGAACTCACCGCGCCCGGTCCCGCCGCCGGCGCTCAGCGCCACCGCTTTGACCGGCTTGCCGAAATGCGCGGCCATATGGTCGGACCAGTCGATGCGCCAGCCAAGGTTGGAGCCGGCGAAGGGCGTCACCTCAACCCCGCGCCCGGACAGCCACGGCACCCAGGCTGCGTCGGAACCAAGGCGCGACCAGCTTGCGCCGCCAAGCGCCAGCACGGTGGTTTTCGGCCTTTCGATCCGCCGCCCTTCTGGCGTGTCGAAGGCAAGGCCACCCTCGTCAAAGCCGGTCCAGCGCCAGCCGGTCCGCAAAACGACCCCCATCCCCGCAAGATCCGCGAGCCAGGCGCGGAGCAGCGGCGAGGCCTTCATCGCGCGCGGGAATACGCGGCCCGTTGATCCGGTGAAGACCTCCACCCCCAGCCCTTGAGCCCAGGCCACAACCTCCGATGGTCCGAAGGCGTTGACGATGGGTTGAAGCCAAGGCGCGTCGTAATGGCCGAGGAATGCCGGCAGAGGCTCTGCCCTGGTGAGGTTCAGCCCGGATTTCCCGGCCATCAGGAACTTGCGGGCGGGGCTCGTCTTCGCCTCGGCGATCACGACACGGCGACCGGCCCGCGCCAGTTCAGCCGCCGCCATCAGGCCGGCCGGCCCGGCGCCGATCACCAGCGCGTCGGTCAATGTCGGATGCCGGTCCATGCCTGCCCTGTCGCTGCCAGCGCCCGGTCTGACAAGAAAGCGCAGCGCCGGCAAGAGGCCCCGGCCCGCCCCGCTCAGAGATGGCCGGTCATGTCCGGCAGGAATTTTCCTTCCAGCCCCAGAATCGTGCGGTGAACCCTTGCCGTAGCCGGCCGTTCCGGTTCCGCCGAGGGGCGGACGAGGAACCAGTGCCTGAGGACCGGCAGCCCCTCCGCCCGGATCAGGGCAAGACGCCCCGTCGCCAGCTCGTCCGTGACGGTGTGAAGGCTGAGGAAGGCGATCCCGAGGCCGGCCATCGCTGCCTGCTTGATCGTCTCGTTCGAATCCATGACCATGAAATCGAATATCCGGCCCTCGCCGATCCGGTCGAGGTAGCGGCCCATCAGGATGCGGGTGCCCGAGCCTTCTTCGCGCGACAGGATGGTCTCGCTGATAAGATCGTTGGCCGTCACCTTGCGGCCCGAGGCGAGGGGATGGTCAGGCGCGGCGACAAGGCCGTGCGGATGCACGCCGAGCGGTTCGGCGACAACGGGCGGATCGCGCGGCGGGCGGCCCATCACGGCAAGATCGACGCCGTGGCGTTCCAGCTCGTCGATGATGAACTCGCGGTTGCCGACCTTCAGCACCACCTCGATCTCGGGGCAGAGAAGTTGCAGCCGGCGCACGAGTCGCGGCGCGAAATACTTGCCGGTCGAGACGACGCCCAGCGCCACCCGTCCGGTCAGCCCGCGCGAGATGGCGGTGATCTCATCCGCCGCCTGCGACAAAGTGGCCTCCATGCGGTGGACGGCATCAAGCATGACCGCCCCGCTTTCGGTCAGGACCGAGCCGCTCTGGTCATTGGCGCGGCGCACGAGCGTGGCGCCGACGATATCCTCAAGCGTCCGTATTTGCGTGTAAATCGCCGGGGTTGTCAGGCCCAGCGCCGCCCCCGCCGCGGTGAGGGAGCCGTGTTCGGCCACCGCCGCCACCGCGCGCATCTGGCGAAGCGTGATCGCGCCCAGCCGCATCTTTAATTAACATTTAAAGTAGTCTTCATTTTTTTAAATTTTCATGAAGTCCCCCTGAAAGCAAGCCTGATCCCAAGTTCCAGGGAGAGGGCAATGACGATCACCGAGACTTCAGGCTTTCGAGCACCGGGCTGCCCCGATGACGTCGCCCTGGTGCTGGCGCGGCTGGCGGGGGCGGGGGCGGAACTGGCGTGGATGATCCAGTCCAACGGCCTTGACCGCGACCTTGGCGAAGCGCGCGGCACCAACAGCGACGGCGACGGGCAGAAGGCGCTCGACGTGCTCGCCGACGAGTTGTTCCGCGAGGCGCTGGAAACCGCGCCGGTCCGCCACTACGCCTCGGAAGAGCAGGATGATGTGGTGGCGCTGAACGGCGGCGGCACGTTGGCGGTCGCCATCGACCCCTTGGACGGCTCGTCGAACATCGACGTCAATGTCTCCATCGGCACGATCTTTTCGGTCTTCCCTGCGGCGGATACGGCGGAAGCCAGCTTCCTGCGCCGCGCCGACGAACAGGTGGCGGCGGGCTATATCATCTACGGCCCGCAATGCGCCTTCGTCGCCTCCTGGGGGCGCGGGGTCCATGTCTATGTGCTCGACGCGCGGACAAGGGCATTCGTGCTGGTCCGCTCGGGCGTGACGATCCCGCAGGAATCGAGCGAGTTCTCGATCAACAGTTCCAACTACCGGCACTGGCCGCAGCCGGTCCGCGCCTATATCGACGATTGCGTCGCCGGCGCCGAGGGCCCGCGCGGGCGCAACTTCAACATGCGCTGGATCGCCTCGCTGGTGGCCGAAACCCACCGCATCCTGACCCGCGGCGGCGTCTTCCTTTACCCCGCCGACAGCCGGAAGGGCTATGAACGCGGGCGCCTTCGCCATGTCTACGAATGTGCGCCCATCGCCAAGCTGATCGCCGAGGCGGGCGGCGCCGCGACCGACGGATCGGAACCGATCCTGTCGCAGACGCCCAAGCGCCTGCATGAACGCACGCCCTTCGTCTTCGGCTCTGCCGCCAAGGTCGCCCGCGTCGCTTCCTACTTCGACCTGCCTGCCGCCGAAGCCTCGGCGCTCTTTGGCAAACGCGGCCTATTCCGGAGCTGAATGAGATGAGCAAGAAGTTCCCGATCATTTCCGTCACCGGTTCCTCCGGCGCAGGGACGACCACGGTCAAGCACACCTTCGACCAGATCTTCCGCCGCGAGGGGATCAAGGCCGTCTCCATCGAAGGCGACGCCTTCCACCGCTTCAATCGCGCCGACATGAAGGCCGAACTTGTCCGCCGCCAGGCCGAAGGCGACCTCACCTTCTCGCACTTTTCCTACGAGGCGAACGAGCTTGGCGAGCTGGAGCGGGTCTTCCGCGAATATGGCGAGACCGGCAGAGGCCGCACCCGGACCTATGTCCATGACGACATGGAGGCCGCCAAGACCGGCGTAGCGCAGGGCAACTTCACCCGATGGGCGCCCTTCGACGATGGCTCCGACCTTCTCTTCTACGAGGGGCTGCACGGTGCCGTCGTGAACGATCAGGTGAACCTCGCCGCGCTGGCCGACCTCAAGATCGGCGTGGTCCCGGTCATCAACCTCGAATGGATCCAGAAGATCCACCGCGACCGCGCCCAGCGTGGCTACACTACCGAGGCGGTGACCGACACGATCCTGCGCCGGATGCATGCCTATGTGCATTGCATCTGCCCGCAGTTCACCGAGACCGACATCAACTTCCAGCGCGTGCCGGTGGTCGATACCTCCAACCCCTTCATCGCGCGCTGGATTCCGACGGCCGACGAAAGCCTCGTGGTGATCCGCTTCAAGAGCCCGCGCGGCATCGACTTTCCCTATCTCACCTCGATGATCGACGGGTCCTGGATGACCCGCGCCAATTCCATCGTCATTCCGGGGCCGAAGCTCGACCTCGCCATGCAACTGATCCTGACCCCGCTGATCGACCGGCTGGTCGGCGAAGCCAAGCGCGCATGAGGGCAAGATGAACAAGACATTCGTACCCGAGATCGACATCACCCGCGAAGCCGACATGGCGAATGCGATCCGTGCGCTGACCATGGACGCGGTGGAAAAGGCGAAGTCCGGCCATCCTGGCATGCCGATGGGCATGGCCGATGTGGCGACGGTCCTTTTCAACCGCTTCATGAAGATCGACCCTTCGGCGCCCCTCTGGCCCGACCGTGACCGCTTCGTGCTTTCTGCCGGACATGGCTCGATGCTCCTCTACGCCATCCACCACCTTCTCGGTTACGCCGACATGGGGACGGAGGAACTGAAGCGCTTCCGCCAGCTTGGCAGCCGCACCGCCGGCCATCCGGAATACGGCCATGCCGCGGGGATCGAGATGACGACCGGCCCCCTTGGCCAGGGCATCGCCACCGCCGTCGGCATGGCCATCGCCGAACGGATGCAGGCCGCGCGCTTCCCCGGCCTTGCCGACCATTTCACCTATGTCATCGCCGGCGACGGCTGCCTGATGGAAGGCATCAGCCACGAGGCGATCGACATGGCGGGCCACCTCGGCCTTGGCCGGCTGATCGTCCTTTGGGACGACAACCGCATCACCATCGACGGCGCGACCTCGCTTTCGACCTCCACGGACCAGCGCGCGCGCTTTGCCGCCGCTGGCTGGCATGTGCTCAGCGTCGACGGCCACCACCCGACCGAGATCGCCGATGCCATCACCGAGGCACGCCGCGACCCGCGCCCGACGCTGATCGCCTGCCGCACCATCATCGGTTACGGCGCGCCAACGAAACAGGGCGGGCATGACGTCCACGGCGCCCCCCTTGGCGCCGAAGAGATTGCCGCCGCCCGGAAGGCGCTTCACTGGACGGCAGAGCCGTTCGAGATACCCGCAGCGGTCAGAAAGTCATGGGCCGACATTGCCGCACGCGGGGCAAAGGCGCGGCTGGACTGGGAAAAGCTCCTGACATCCCATTCCGGCCGCGCCGATTTTGAACGGGGGATCGCCGCCGATACTTCGGCGCTTGCCCCGGCCATGGAAGCCTACAAGGCAAGGCTCATCGCCGATGCGCCGAAGGTCGCCACCCGCAAGGCCAGCGAGATGGCGCTTGAGGTGGTGAACGCGGCACTGCCCTTCACCGTCGGCGGCTCGGCCGACCTGACAGGATCGAACCTGACCCGGTCGAAGGCGATGCGGAGCGTCACCCGCGATGACTTCTCAGGCAGCTACATTCACTATGGCATCCGCGAACACGGCATGGTGGCGGCGATGAACGGTATTGCGCTCCATGGTGGACTGAAGCCCTATGGCGGCACCTTCCTCGCCTTCGCCGATTACTGCCGCGCCTCGATCCGGCTTTCGGCCCTGATGGGCGTGCCGGTCACTTACGTCATGACCCACGACTCCATCGGTCTTGGCGAGGACGGCCCGACCCATCAGCCGGTCGAACATCTCGCCTCGCTCCGCGCCATCCCGAACCTGACGGTGATCCGCCCCGCCGATGCGGTCGAAACCGCCGAGGCGTGGGAGGTCGCGATGACCTCCAAGGCCTCGCCAGTCATGCTGATCCTCTCGCGGCAGAACCTGCCGACGGTCCGGGCCGATGCCAGCGAGAACCTGACGGCGCGCGGCGCCTATCTGGTCCGGGGCGGCGACAACCGCGACCTGACGCTGATCGCCACCGGATCGGAACTGGAGCTGGCGCTGGCCGCCGCCGCGCTGCTCGAAGCCGAAGGCCTGAAGGTCGCCGTCGTCTCGGCCCCGTCCTTCGAGTTGTTCGCGGACCAACCCGCCGACTACCGCGCGACGGTTCTTGGCAAAGCGCCGCGCGTCGGCGTCGAGGCGGCGATCCGCATGGGCTGGGACGGGTTCCTGCGCGATACCGACGCCTTTGTCGGCATGACGAGCTTCGGCGCCTCGGCCCCGGCGCCCGACCTCTACCGCCATTTCAACATCACGCCCGAGGCCGTTGTCGCCGCGGGCAAGGCACTGATCGGAAAAGGGAAAGACGAATGACAGTGAAAGTCGCCATCAACGGGTTCGGGCGCATCGGGCGCAACGTGCTGCGCGGGATCATCGAGTCGGGCCGGAAGGATATCGAGGTCATTGCCATCAACGACCTCGGCCCGGTCGAGACCAATGCCCATCTGCTGCGGTTCGATAGCGTTCATGGCCGCTTCCCCGGCGAGGTGACGACCGGCGAGGACTGGATCGACGCCGGCCGTGGCCGGATGCGGGTCACGGCGCTCAGGAACCCCGCTGACCTGCCGTGGTCCGATGTCGACATCGTCATGGAATGCACCGGCATCTTCACCTCGAAGGAAAAGTGCCAGGCGCATCTGGAAAACGGCTCCAAGCGCGTCCT
>JAIUPC010000014.1 GCA_020161655.1 Pseudomonadota bacterium | reverse complement strand
GTCCGCGCACTTCGCTCCGGCCTCATGCTCCTGCAAGATGCCGATGATCTGCTCTTCGCTTCGTATCGTTCGCTTCATCGTCCGTCCCTTCCTTGGGGCGGACTCTAGTCGCAGATGGAGGAAAAATCCCGTGGCAGGTCACTCGCGGCTGAGATGGCCGTAGAGCTCGGAGTCACTGTCGAAGTCGAAGCTCTCCTGTGTGAACTCGGTGAAGAAGCCGAACTTGGCAATGGAGCCCACCAGCTCTTTCCGGGTCCAGCCGACACGGTTCACTCGGCCGCCGTTCTCGGTCAGCGCCGGCAGGCGCGTGGTGATGGTTTCATTGGGTAATCTGTGTAAACTGGAAGAAATACTGCTGCGCAATTTCAATGGGTTAGGGCGCGCTTGCAAACTGCTGGGACAGTGGCTGCGCCTTTGGAACCACGGAAATCCGGAGGTCGAGCGGCCGGACGCCGGACTTAAGGAGCAAGCTACTGGCTCCAGCCCAAGAAACAATTGACCGATGGCCCTTTGCGGGGGCGGGACTTGAACTTTGGCGAACGTCTGCTGCGGTACCGCGCGGCGGATCGGCCCCAATCAGTGGAAAAGCTCCCTGCTTCTCCGACGCGGCAGCGCAGGCTCAAGCGCCTTCGCTTCGCCAAGGAGACAGCAGTCGCGATGACGGCCTATGGAAAACTTTACCTGGAACAGCTATGTTTGCGCACAGAAGGGAAGCCCCATGAACGTCCACATCGCGCAATACCCGCAGTTGCGGGACCTGTGCTG
This sequence comes from Pseudomonadota bacterium, assembly GCA_020161655.1. Classification (GTDB taxonomy): domain Bacteria; phylum Pseudomonadota; class Alphaproteobacteria; order Rhodobacterales; family Rhodobacteraceae; genus Albidovulum. The sequence continues at coordinate 185,079 of JAIUPC010000014.1, read as the reverse complement.
GAACCGCCCCGCCAATACGATTTTGGAGGGCGAGGATGCTCTGGCACTCTACGAGCGCAACTGGCGCTTCATCGACACCGATCGGCTGACTAAGGAAGAGCTTGCTCTTCTGGACTTGCTTGTTGCCCGGTATGGCAACGGCGTCCTGAATGTTTGACCGGCCCCATCACAACGCCATCGCCAAGATTCTCGCCTCCATCGATGGGAAACTGTTGGCGGAGGCGGAATGCTACTTCGGCGGCGGAACCGCCATCGTGCTGGCCTTGGGAGAGTATCGCGAAAGTATCGACATTGACTTCCTGTGCGCGTCGCAGGACGGCTATCGGCAGTTGCGTCAGGCGACTTTTGGCGGAACACTCCACAACCTGTTGAAACCCGGCGCCGAGATCAGGGTGCTGCGCGATGTGCGCACCGATCAGTATGGTATCCGCACCCAAATTGGCGCGGGTGACGCGCGAGTGAAGTTCGAGATCGTCCGCGAGGCAAGAATTGCACTTTCCGGCACAATCGATGCAGCACTTGGGGTGCCGGTGCTGGCGCGCGAGGACATGTATTGCGAAAAGCTGCTGGCGAACGCGGATCGCTATGCGGATCGGTCGGTTCTGAACCGCGACATCATAGATCTGTCCATGATGATTTCACGTTGGGGACCGGTCCCGGATGCGGCATGGGCGAAGGCACGGGCGGCCTATGGCAATACGGTCGAATCCGCGTATGGGAAGGCCGTGTTAGCGATACGCGATCCGGCTTGGCTGAGAGCCTGCATGGACGGCTTGGCCATGGATAGTGATCTTGCCGACGAAATCCTACATCACCATGGCGGTGCTCGGATTTCGGAATGAATTTGGGTCGGGCCCCATTGAACTTCAAAGCCAGAACATGACGGCAGCGGCGAGAGCGATGGTGGCAAGCGTCATGAAGAACTTGAGCGGACGGCCTTCGCATCTGTAACGGCATGCAGTTTCGTGTTCGGCCCGCCCTTTGTGCACCCGATCAGACGCCGGCGCTGGTCGTCGGCCCCCCCTTTTTCGCCCGCAGGCTCAAAGCCGTGCGGTGCGCCTTCAAGCAGGTCGCGTCAATCATCACCGTCTTCTGCTTGGTGACTTCGGAGGCCAGCCCCTCCATCATCCGGGCGAAGACCCCATGTCGCCCCACTGCTTCCAACAGTTGCAGAGGGTCTTTGGCGGGCCATATTCCCTGGGCGCGTCGCACGACCGCAAGCCATTGCGACTGATGAAGATAGTGCCACTCAGAGCACGCCGGTCATCAACCCGCGGTTTGCCATGGCCCTTCGGAAAGAAGGGCTGGAGGCGGGCCATCTGCGCCTCCGTCAGCCAGAACAGTATGCTCATTGGTCAGTCTCCTTGCGGAGCCTGAATCACGCCGCATGCGCAAAATCGATTGGTCCTGACCCTAAGGAGGCGTCTCACCCCCATGATCATTCGCCGGAACCAGGACACCGCCGATGGAGTCGCCGCCGCGATCAGGGGGGAGTTGCCGGAACTGGCATTACAGGACAATCACATACGTGTATTGCTTGCAGCAGGAGGCCGCATGGCTGCAAGCCAGATTTCTGTGGTTGCGGGGGCCTGAAGCCACCGAGATCTGACATGGTTAAGTGGGGCAGATCGCGACCATATGCGGGGCAGCCAACTGGGGGCGCCGAAGCAAATGCTCGCGGACCACTGCTGCCGCTTGATCCGACTGCTGCGAACGCCTGCTGCCCCGCCCAAAGTTGTGCGATCGCAACCTCTGCCAGCCGATGGATTGAGGACACAGCTGCCTGCCATGGCAGAAGGCCAGATCACGCCGAGTGCGGCCATTTGGTCTGATGCGCTCGAAGGGCGCGGATAGCGGACACCGCGTCCTCCGGGCGCTGGACTGACTCCTTCCGGAAGGCGCCTCCAAAGCTGCCCGACGGCCTGTCACGTCCGTGTCTTCATCCCGCTTGAGCGACGGCTGGCCAGAGTGGTCAGCACGGCTGCGACGATGATGACCGCGCCGGTCGAGGCCTGGACGTAGAACGAGGGCACCTGCGCAAGGGTCAGGAGGTTGTTTATCACTCCGATCAGCAGCACCCCACTAACGACGCCGACGATGTTGCCCTTGCCGCCGCCCAATGAAACCCCGCCGATCACAGCCGCCGCGAAGGCCGAGAAAATGATCCCTTCGCCCTGAGTGGTCACGGCGCTGTCGAGGCGTCCGGTCATCAGCACCCCCGCCAGCCCGGCCAGCAGAGCGGCGAAGATGAAGGCCGACCAGATTACCCGGTCCACATTGATGCCGGCAGCCCGCGCGGCCTCTTCATTGCCACCGACGGCATAAAGCGCACGACCGTAGCGATGATACTGGAAGACCAGCCCGACCACGATGGCGACCAGCAGGAAGACAAAGACCGAGAGCGGCACGCCCAGCACACGCTCGGACCCGAGATAGGTCAGCGCCCGCCCCGGCGAATAGATCGACCGGCCGTTCGAAATGATCAGCACGCCGCCGCGCAACAGGACCAGAAGGCCCAAGGTCGAGATGAACGGGTTCAGCCCGACCTTCACCACCATGAAACCGTTGAAGAGGCCGATCAGCCCGGCGGCGCCGAGGGCTACGATCAGCCCCATCCAGCCCGGCAACTCGATCCCGAAGCCGCCAGCCGTCGCGGGCACCAGCATCACCGCGGCCAGCATGGGGGCAAAGCCGACGATGCCTTCCAGGGAAAGATCCAGCCGCCCGATCAGCACGACGAAGGTCAGGCCGATGGTGGTCAAGCCCAGCACGCTGACCTGTTCCAGAATGTTGACGAGGTTGACCGTGGTCAGGAAGCGTGGCGCCACCAGCGCACCAACGATGACCAGCAACAGCAAGACCGGATACATGGTGAAGCCATTTGCCACGAAGGCGCTGCCGAACGCCGACAGTTTCGACGGACCGCTTTCCTGCGCCCGCCCGAGATTTCCGGCCATCATGCCACACCCTCCATTCGCAAGATCAGATCCTTCATGCTGTAATCACCGACCAGTTCATCGACCACTGCCCCTTCGAAGACGATGACGACGCGATTGGCGAGTTGGCTGATTTCGTCCTCTTCATCCGAGACGACGACGACACCCAAGCCCTTGCTGGCCAGATCGCGCAGCAGGGCGTACAGCTGTTCCTTGGCACCCACGTCCACGCCCCGGGTCGGACTAAGCGCCACGATCACCTCGGGGCTTTGACAAAGCGAGCGGGCGAAAACCACCTTCTGCTGATTGCCCCCGCTCAGCTGCCCGACGGGCTGTTCCAGCGAGGAGGCTATGACATTGGTCTGCCGGGCAAGGCTGCCGACATGGTCGGCCTCTTTCCGGCGGTTGATGAAGCCAAGGCTGTTCGACAAGAGCCCAAGCCCGCCCACTGAAACATTCTCACGCACACCAAGGATGCCGACATAGCCGCTGGCATGACGGTCGGTCGGCACGAGGCCGATCACCGGCATCCGGCCGTTCGCGCTGGTGATCTGGCCGTTCGCGGGCTGCTTGTGCCCGGCCAGGATCAGGGCCAGGTCTTCCTTGCCGCTGCCCACGGGGCCGGCAAGCGCCACGATCTCGCCTCGGCGGATCGTGAGGTTGATCGGTGTGGTTTCCGGTCCGATCCGCACGTTCCGGGCCTGTAGGAGGGGTGCAGCCTTCGGATCAGTATGGTCTTCGCGCGCGCTGCGAAGCGTTGCCTGACCCATCATGAGGTTGGCGATGGTTTCCACATCCAGGCTGCTGACAGGCGCACGGGCCGTCACCACCTGACCATCGCGCAGGATGGTCACGGTGTCGGCGACCTCGAACACCTCGTCCAGATGGTGCGAGATGTAGACAAAGCTGACGCCCTGAGATTTCAGAGTGCGGATATGGTCGAAGAGAATGCGCTTTTCGGCGTTGCTCAAGGCGGCCGTCGGTTCGTCCAGGATCATCACCGGGACGCCCCGGTTCAGCGCCTTCATGATCTCCAGAAGCTGCCGGGTTCCGGCGTCCAGCTGCCCGGCAAGGGCGGTCGGGCGGATGTCGATCTTCCATTCTTCCAGCAAGGCCGAGGCCTTCTCAAGCATCCTTCGGTGGCTGATCGCCCCCCAGCGCGACCGGACAGCGGGGTTCTCGATGAACATGTTTTCCGCCACGGTCAGCTGATCAAACAGGCGCGGTGTCTGCTGCACATGGGCGATGTCGTCGCGGATCGCCGCCGCGTAGCTTTGACCGGTTGCGGTCAGTTGCGTATCTGCAATCCTGATTGCACCCTCATCTGCGGGGGTGAAGCCACTGAGCGCGGAGACGAGCGTGCTCTTTCCGGCTCCGTTGCGTCCCAGCAGAGCGTGGATTTCGCCGGGCATGACCGTGAAATCCACGCCCCTGAGGGCGCGCGTGGAACCGAAGGTCTTGATGATGTTCGTCATCTCGACGATTGGACGGGAGTGATCCATTCTCTTCGGTTCCACGTTTGCCATAGCTTACTTGCCCAGCTGGTTGGCCCAGAGATCGGGCGAGTCCACGTTGTCCAGCGTCACAAGGGTGGCCTTCAGCTGATACTGCGGGCCAACCGGGGTTTCGATGACCTGGCCGTCGTCACGCGGGCCGATCTCGATGGTGCCGCCGCCCGAAACCAGCTCGATCAGCTCGGCCGTCTTGGTGGCATAGGCCGACAGCGGCTGCGACACGGTGGCATCCAGCGCGTTGGTGCGGATCAGCTCCAGCCCTTGCGGCGTGCCGTCGATGGCGACACGGATGACCGAAGCCGGGTCGCCGACTGCCGCATCCTTGCCTGCGGCCTTCAGCTGGGCGTTGATCGCCGTCGCCATCAGTTCCGAGGCCATGAAGATGCCCGACAGGTTCGGGTTCTGCGTCAGCACGTTCTGCGCGGCATCGGCGGCCATGTCAGCAGTCCACTCGGTCGGGCGTTGGATCAACTGCACGTCGGGGGCAAGCTCCGCCATGGTCTTCGAGAAGCCGTCCGAGCGGTCAAGCCCGTTAGGCGTTGTGAGCGCGCCCTGTAGCTCCAGCACGATGCAGGACTTCTCGGCCCAGCAGGCTTTCTCCTGCAGCCGTTTTGCCATTTCCTGCGCGCCCTGAACGCCTGCATCCAGGTTGTCGGCGCGGATCGTCGCCGTCACCTGACCACCAGCCGGGGCGTCGTCAATCGAGAAGACCAGCGCACCGGCTTCATTGGCGCGCTTCACCGCCGGAACGATGCCAGCCGAGTCAAGCGGCGCAAAGACAATGACGTTGGCGCCGTTGGCGATGAGGTTCTGGAGCGCATCGACCTGGGCCGCGATGTCACCGTTCGGGTCGGGCGAGCCAACGACGGTCATGCCCTTTGCGGCGAAAGCCTTCAGCGACAGGTCCAGCATCAGCGTCTGGAAATCGTCCTTCAGGAACTTCGGCGTGAAGCCGATCATGATCTTCGAATTGTCGGCAAGGGCGATTCCCGCCGTGCTGGCCATCAGAACGCCACCAAGCGCCAGTGCGGCGAACGTGCGGCGAGAGAGTTTGTTGGTTTTCACTTTTTTCCTCCAGTTGGTGTCAAGCGCGGCGCGATCGTTGCTTGCGGTCGCCCGCCTTCGTCTGGGACGGGGTTGTTCCCGCCGCGCAGGTCTTTGGCGACAGAGGGTCTGCGAACGGCAGCCCCCGGATCGCCTTTCCGGACTGGAAAGGGGCAAAAGGGCTGAATGCCCGGTTGCACTGGTGCGACATTGCCGCAATTTCCTCCCCCAAAGTCGGTCGCAGGTTTGCCTCCTCCAGGCTCGCCTGCGCCGGTTCGTCTTCAGCCGCTGACTTCGGACACTTTCACCAGCCGGCGTTCACGCAGTGACAGATAGGCCGCTTCGGCCAGGATCAGCGCGCGCCGCCCGTCCTCGAAACTGGCGAGGGGCTTCGCGCCCTTTTCGACGCAGTCCACAAAACCGTCGATCTCGGCCATGAAGGCTTCGAGATAGCGTTCGAGAAAGAAGAACTGGTAGGGTGCCGACGTCTCCGTCGTGGTCGCGGAGTAGCGGCGCAGTTCATGCGGCTTGCGATTGTCCGACAGCAGCATCCCCTTTGTGCCCATCAGTTCGACCCGCTGGTCATAGCCGTAGACCGCCGTGCGGGAGTTGTTGATGTGGCATTGTTTGCCGCTGGCGGTTCGCAGCACGAACATCGCGCTGTCCACCTCATTCAGTTCTTGTCCGAGGGCGGGGTCGATCAAAGCATTCGCCAGTGCGAACACCTCGATCGGTTCTTCGACCAGCATGAAGCGCGCCAGGTCGAAGTCATGGATCGTCATGTCGCGGAACAGCCCGCCCGCCGCCTCCAGATAGGCTTTCGGCGGCAGGCCAGGGTCGCGCGAAGTGATGATGACCTGATGCAGATCGCCGATCTCGCCCGCCAGCATCGCCGCGCGTGCCGCGCTGTGGCCGGGATCGTAGCGTCGGTTGAAGCCCAGCTGGATAGGCAGCTTGGTGCCCTTTATTTTGGCGGCGCAGGCGTTCACCCGGTTGAGGTTCAGGTCGATCGGCTTTTCACAGAGCACCGCCTTCCCGGCCGCAATCGCCATCTCGATGTAGTCGGCATGGGTCGGGGTCGCGGTCGCAATCAGGACTGCATCGACGTCGGGACTCGCGAAAACATCTTCCGCTGAGGCAAAGGCGCGAACACCCTGCGCCGCTGCTACACTGTCGGCAGATGGCTGGTGAAGGTCATAGACCCCCGCCAGCGTGGCGCGGGGGTGCCGGGCCACATTGGCCGCATGCATCTGACCGATGCGTCCGCACCCCAAGACCACCATTCGAAGCATGCTGCCCTCCCAGATGCAATCTGTCGTTCTTATGCGCAATATTTGTTGCATGCATGCATGTTTGTCAATAGAAATTCTGCGTGAAGCCAAACTGCAACGTTTGCTGCAATGGAGGGGCGATGATGAGCCGTATTGACGGAAAGATCGGGATTGTTACCGGGGGAACCCAGGGGCTTGGCGCGGCAGTCGCCCGACGTCTGGCCGAATCGGGGGCGGCCGGCCTGGTCACCTGCGGCCGCAACGCCGAGAAGGGCGGCGCAGTGGCCAGGCGCATCTCGGACGACACCGGCTGCACCGTGCACTTCGTTCCCGCCGACCTTGAATCGGTTGCGGATTGCCGCGCCGTGATCGAGGCCGCCGATCAGGCCTTCGGCCGGGTCGACATGCTGGTCAATGCGGCCGGTCTCACCGACCGCGGCGACATCCTTACCACCGACGAAGCGCTGTTCGACCGGATGTTCGCGGTCAACACCCGCGCACCCTTCTTCCTGATGCAGGAAGTGATCCGCCGCATGATCCGCGACGGGGTCGAGGGCGCCATAGTCAACATCGGCTCGGCGGCGGCGCTGGCCGGCCAGCCCTTCATCTGCTCCTACAGCGCCAGCAAGGGCGCGCTTGCGACGCTGACCCGCAACGTGGCCTTCGCCGCCATGAAGAACCGCATCCGGGTGAACCAGCTGAACATCGGCTGGATGGCTTCGGACGGCGAGGACCGCATCCAGCGCGAATACCACGGTGCCGAGGCAAACTGGCTGGACGACGTGGCCGCCGAAATGCCCTTTGGCCGGTTATTGGCCCCGGAAGAGGTGGCCAAGGCAGTGAACTTCCTGCTGTCGTCAGAAGCGGGAATGATGACCGGCGCAGTGATCCCGTTTGATCAATCAGTCTGGGGTGCCTACCAGGCCGCCCCGCCTATCCCCGATGGCAAGCTGGCCCTGTAGACCTTACGGGATGGCGCAGTTGTAACGTGTGTAAAGCAGGCTGGGTGTGATCTGGCTGACCGGTTGAACCCTTTTCTGCGCCATCCTTATACAGTCCACGGCCAGGGAAATCTCTCGGTCGAAGTCATGGCCGATCGTCATGTCCATGACGCCTTTTTCCAGCAACATCCTCGAGTTGCTGTTCAGCTCATGTCCGACAAAAACCGTCTTCCCGGCCAGCCCCTCGTCTTCCAGCGCCCGACCGATCCCGAGGTTCGCACCAGAGACGTTGTAGATCGCGGCAGGTGGGCCGCTATTGGCGATATGTCGGCGGATCGCCTCATATGTCATTTCGACACTTTCGTCAGAGCCGACCTTCTCTTCGATGCTCAGCATCGGAAATTCGGTTCGCAGGATCTGCCGGAACCCCTGTTCGCGGTCCAATTGGCAGCGGAACGGCACGCTGCATACGAAAAGCACCCGTCCGACCTGGTTTCGCGGGATCAGTCGGCCGCAAAACCAGCCCGCCATTGAACCAGACGCGTATTGGTCTGACCCGACAAAAGCGGTGCGCCCGGACGCGGGCAGGTCGCTCGTCAAGCAAACGACCGGAGTGCCGCGCGAAATCGCATCCTGCACCGCCCGGTTGACGGCCGGATGCTCGCGCGCCACCAACAGAATCCCGTCCGCATCGACCGCGACAGTGCTGATGCGATGCGCCATCTCTTCCGCGTCCACACTGTGCGAGATGTGCAGTTCCGTGTGAAATTCGACCTCTGGATTTTCCGACCAGTACCGTTCCGCGGCTTCGCTGGCCGCCTGATTGAACGACTTCCCCGATTCTGCGAGGAGGCGCAACTTTAGCTGCTCGCGCGGCTCCGGATTGGGCCTTGAGGGCTCGACAGCCTGGTCTGGCAACTTCATCGTCGCGGCCAAGTCGGTCTGCAGCACGGACTGCAACTCTCGGAAGCCGGACAGGCCAAGGTTCTGCGCGAGCCTGACCAGGGTCGAGGCGTGGACGTCGCACCGCTTCGCCACCTCGGCCGCAGAAAGGATGGCAACGACCCCGGGATTGGCCATCACGAAGTCAGCAATTCGACGAGTGCCCTTGCTGAAATCCGGATGCATCGACGACAGCCTCGTCTGAATGTCCTTGACTGTGGTGGGTTTGCTGTAAGGGATGTTCATTGGTCCTCTTCCGACTGGCGAACAGGATAGCAGCACATTGCAGTTGTGCAAGATTCATTGCGCCGAGGGCCGCCTCTGCCGGAAAATCACCTTCAATGATGGACCATTTGCTATCCGTCCTGATCTGAAGCCAGGGGCAGATGGCGTTAAGCGCGGGCCTCGCCAATGATTCGGGAGGACTCAGCAAGCCAGTCAGCGGCTGCAAACTGCCCAGAGCGAAGTGCAGAACTGGCACTGCGAACATCAGCTTCCAGCTTTTCGCGTGCGACTGCACTGACCGCCCATCGGGTCCGGCGCTAACCGCCGCGCCGGACCCGATTGATAGTGTTAGAGGCCTCAGCCCGCCCTTAACTTCGTTGCGGGTTTCGCCGCGCGATCTTCCGGCGTATCGGACGCCACCCGTTGGCCTTCGGGCCTGTGCGGATGTGCAGATATCTTTTTGCGTTGGCACGCGTTGGCGCTTGCCTCGATGGCGTTGAAGAAGGCAGCGCGGGCGGGTTCGTCCAGGGTCTCGAGCCAGGGGTCGATGACTGCGGCGATGGCGGCGCGGCGTTCGCGGATGACCTGGTCGGCCCTCCGGGTGTCCTTGCCGACCGCGTCGGCAAAATGGGCAAAGAGGCGCTGGCTCGTCGGGCTGAGCGCTGTCTCGCTGCGACGGCGGGAGGGAGAAAGTGTAGCCATGGAAGGCTCCTTTGATGGTCGTTATGAACCGGGCATCCCGGGGATGGCTCGTGCCACGCCGTTGCCGGTGAGAGGCAGATAGGTCGCGCGGATCTGGCTCCAGAACTTTTCGGGTCTTGCCTGCCGCCCGTCCGCCGCGGACGGAAGCCGCGACGCCTCATCGGTCTCCATCGTCCCAACCGCGTTGGCGTCGGCGCATGCGCGTCTCAACGCCGACAAGGGGGGGGCGACGATGCCGTTGAGCAGGCCGGCAACCTTTTCGCGCAGAGCTCCGGGAAAGGACGGCATGCCGCGAGACAGGAGGTCGCGCACGCGGTGCAGTTCCTCGAACTCCCGTGCGAACTTTGCTTCGGCGGCGACCTCAGCTTTGGACTCGGCGCGGGACTTCATGCGTTGCCATGCGCCGTGGAGGGCATGCATGATCTTGGTTCGGCCTGACGGCGACCGTTTTGCATACGCGGCGATGTCGGCAAGTTTCGCCGGATCGGCACCATGCGCCTTGACCAGAACCTTTCCGGTCTGACCATCCGTAAATTCCAGATCACCGCCGGCGATGCCTTCGACAATGGCAAGGATCGCCCCTGCCTCGGCGCAGCGCGCATCCGCCGTCCGGACCGCCTCTGCGGCGGCGGCCTCGCGACTGGTCACCGCACCCTCGCGCCGCACGACCTCGCCCTCGCGTGTCGAGATGTTCGCCTCGCGCGCGGCGAGCCTGCGCTCCTGTTCCTCCCGCCACCTTTTCGGCCGGACATGGCGCGCGTTCGCGGGCGGGGCTTCGCCGCGCGCCAAGGCTTCGCGGAGGGCCTGCTTCTGCCGCTTGCCGCGGGTCAGGCCGACCGCGGCGAAGGCGCGCCCGGCGCTGTCCTGCGAGAGCTCATGGTCGCGGATCACATCGAACTTCGAGGGCTGCAGCATCTTGCGCTCTGCGCCGTTCACCTTGGTCTCGACGCGAGGCAGGATCACGGCGTGGATGTGATAGGCGGCTTCGTCGCGGTCGGCCCGGGCATGGACCACATACTCGCCGAAGGTGTCCCTCAGCCATTTCACTGCCGTCGCCTCGAACCGCCGCTCCAGTGCCGACATGTTCTCACCCGCCGGACCTGCGGCCGCGAACCAGTCCTGATGCGCCGTCAGAATGATCTCGCGGAGCGGCCCGTGCCGGCCGGAGCGAAACGGGTCCTTCGGCCCCTCGGTCATCCTTTTCAGGAGCTCGTTCTTGCGCTTGCGCCGCTTCAGCTCCTCGATCTCATGGCAGAAGTTCTCCTCGCGCATTGCTGCGATCTCGGCTGTTGCCGTCGTGGCCCAGCCGGCATCGCCGATGAGCCGGCGGTTGAGATGGCTCCTGCCACCATCGACATGGCCGACATCGCCACCCTTGCGGCTGCGATGCGCCTCTTAGCCGGCGATATCCTCGGGGCGCATGCCCTCGCACCGGGCAACGACGGGCCGCGCCTCAGTCGCGACGGCAAGCGTGGTGTGGATCGACATGGGGAACCTCCGGAGCTGATCGTCCGGACCTGGGTCCAAAGCCTGCCGTCGCCGAACTGGCGTGGCCCTGTGCCCCCCTTTGCCGCGCGCGAGGGCGGTGGAGCGGGGATTACTCACTAAGCAGTGCGCGCTTGTCGCCGTTCCGGCGCCTTCGCTCGCACTGCCGTTCGCCGGGGGCGCTGCCCCCGGACCCCGCGCTGCCGCGGGCCGCCGTCCGCGGGACCGAAGGGGCGCGCCATCCCCTCCGGACCTCCCCCGGGCAGGGTCATCGTTCGCCACTCCCCCTGCACCCCCTGACGTCTTCCGACGGACCCGGGTCATCGTTCCGCACGCCCCCAGGCCCCCCGCTCGTGCTGCCCGCACGGGGTCGAAAGGGTGACCCTCTCGACGCTCTCCCGTGATGCGCTGGAGGCGCCGGGGCATCCGGTCCGGGCTGCGCAGCGTCGGTGACGCGCAGCCCGGAGCCGGAGGCCCGAAGAGGGTGAGAGCGGGCGGCGTGTCGGATCGAAACCCACGGTGTCCTTCATGTTCGATACCCAGCCCGACGATCACATCGCCAAGCCGGCGCCGGCCACTGCCGGTTGGCAAAGCCGCCTCACGCACGGCGACGTCGTCATGTTCCGCTATCCCGTCGCCGACGGTGATGGCGAAACGCCGAAGCCCCGGCCTTGCCTCATCCTCGACGTCGTGACGATCGCCGGCTCCACGCTTGTGACGCTTGCCTACGGGACGACGGCCTGTTCCAGCGCGAACCGGGGTTACGAGATCCACGTAACTCGCGCCGAGGCGATGCGCGCCGCTGGCCTGCACCGTCCGACCCGCTTCGTCGGCGCGCGGCGGATCACCGTTACCACGGGTCATCCCGGCTTCGCCGAGAACCGCGCCGGCACGCCGGTCGTCGGTCGTCTCGGCGAGTTGGAGTTCGAAAGGCTGAACGCCGTCCGCGCCCGGATCCATGCCGAAGCCGATATGGCCGCCGAACGCCGCGCGACACGGCGGCGTGAGGGGCGACAACCGCCGGCTCGCCCGGTCAGCGTCGAACACCGCCATCCGAAGCGGCGCGCGACGCCCGCCAGCCCCCGGCTAGCCGGCTGATACCCTGACGGGCGCGCTCGTGTGCGCCCATCAGATCCATCCGCTACTCGGGAAATTCCGATGAAACCGAACACTTTCCCGACCCAGAACACCCATCGCGTCGTGCTGTTCCAGCCAGACTCGATCCGCCCCGATTTCGAACGGCTCGAAGACATCTGCGCCGATGCTATCGCAGCGGCACGCACCGCGTTCGAAGCAATGGAAAGACTGCCACATCCTCTCTTCAAGCGCATCGAGCGCCCGCTCGACGCGCTCGCCGAGGCGGTGAACCGCCGGCGCGTTCTGACCGAGGATTACCGCGCCGCGCTCGCCGACATGCTCCGCGCCCTCGCCGAGGATGAAGCCGATCTTCGCCTCCTCCTTCGCGATGCGCTCAACCTCTCCAATCGCGTTGCAGACCTCCTCGCCGCCGAAAAGGACATCGCCTGGCACCGCGGGTTTCGGGAATGAGTGAGGGGCAAAGCCATTCAACCCTTCCGGGCGGCCCGCTCTTTCCGGGCCGTCACCTTCCCGAAAACTGCGACCTCTGCGGAACAAAACCGATTACAGAACATGCAACCCGTCTTCATCGACTTCGAGGTCCCAAGCCTTTCCTCCAACTCAAGGCCGATCGAATCCGGGCACGCACCTCACCCGGTCCGATTGCGTGATGGTCACCCGAGGCATGGTGACCCGCCAGCGCCGCAGTCCACAAACCCGCCGCTCGCGCCACTGAGCCACCGAGATTTCGTGCCTGACGAAACGGCCAATATTGGGGCTGAAAAGGCATCCTGAATGCCCGGAGCAGTGGCCCCGGAACCGCCCGCATCCATCTGAGGCTACGCATGAACCTGCACCTTGCAACTGAATTCTTCCATTCTGAAACAATGTCTTGCGGGGATTTTTCGGCAATGCGTTTCCGGTCGGGCGAGGACAATACCCTTACCGAGGCATCCACAGCCAACTGGACCGATGCCCCGATGATTGCAGACAGACCTACCCAACGCTTCACCTTTGATATCCCGCTCGTCGAGGGGGTGCCGCTGATGCTGATGACCGGTGAAGAACCCGCTGAGGCCATGCGCTACAATGGTGTCACGAGCGGCTTTCGCGCCTGGTGCCGGACGATGGGCATATCGACAGTTCGTGGCCGCGCAAACCTTTACGATCCCAAACATGTTCGCGATCGACTGAACGCTGCCTACGAGATCTCCGGGGAAGGCGAGCGGGAAGCCCTAAGCTACGTCGAGCAGCGGAGGCGTCGCCGTGGCGCATAAGCTGCCGATCAAAGGGGTCCATCGCGTCAGGAAGAAACTCGCGGACGGAACCGTTCGCGAATACCACTATGCCTATCGCGGCGGGCCGCAGTTTTGGAGTTCGGTCGCAGATTCAAGGCCCGGCGATCGGGACTATGTCTTTGCGCTCAACGATTCCCTGCGCCCCAGCATGCCCGAAAAGCCGAAGGTGGACCGCGGGCTGACCGTAGCGGTCATGGCACGCTATCGCAATTCCCCTCAGTATCTGAACCTGAAGCCCCGGACGAAGCAGGATTACGACAAGTTCCTGGGCGCTTTCGAGGAAGAGTTCGGCAATGATCGGACAAAGCTTTTCGAGGAACGTGAATCGCTTGCGGAGATCAACGACTGGAAGAACCGCTGGGCTCATTCGCTAAAGCAGTGGGACTATGCAACGACCGTCGTTACGCGGTTTCTGAATTGGGCGCGTAAGCACGGCGTCAGCATCGTGGTGCACTATCACAACGGGATCGAGCGTATGTATCGCGCGAACCGGGCGGATTTCGTTTGGCTTCCGCAGGAAATCGCCGCGCTACTTGCCGTCGCAAGCGAGCGCGAGCGTCGGATCGTTGTCGCAGCCTCCGAGGGCGGGTTGACGCCACAGGATATCGGTCGCCTCACGCCGGACCATGTTCAGCGCACGCCCCTGGGACGACGCCTGTTCTTCCGTCGTGCAAAGTCCGACAATCCGGTGAGCATCCCGGTGACCCCTGCATTGGCCGAGCTGATCGACACCACGCCGAAAGCACAGAAGCGGCTGATCGTGTCGCTGGATGGAAGGCCGCTCACGCCCGAGCGGGCATCGCAGATTGTCCGGGACGTCAAGGCGCGGGCAAATGATGCCGCGAAAGCGGACCCGACGCGTATCCACATTCGGGACGAGCTGCGCCTTTACGACATGCGCGGCACCGCTGCGACCGAACTTTTGCGCGCCGGCTGCTCGCTCAATGAGATTGCCGTGACGATGGGGTGGGGCCTGCGTCACGCGGCAAACATCATCGAACGATATGCTGCCCTTGTGCCCGAGGTCGCCGACGAGGTGCTCGAAAAGCTGGTTCGGGCGCGCCGGAAGGTGCGGGCTGGCGAACAGGGTCAGTGAAAACTGGCCTGAAAGCTCGTGGCCGTCAGATCGACATGGGCGTCAAGCGGCGGCCTGAGTTCGAATGCTCTTGGCGCGCGAGCGAAGTCATAAAGCCGGAACAGGTGCCAGCTTTCGCGCCGTGAGTTGGCGACCTCGATCTCATTGCGGGAAATATGGAAAGGTGTCCGTTCCCAGCCGTTCGTGGTTTTCACCTCGATCAGCCGGTCATGGCCATCCGGTGCAAAGCTGGCGATGTCATAACCGGCACCATCGCCGTCCTCCGCACTGACCCAGCGTATGCGGCGCGCGAGGTCATCGCGCCCGTGCTGACGCAGGACTGCGCGCTCGTGGTGCAGCACCCGCTCCTCCCCGGCGCGCCCAAGCACGCGGTTGCGCGCGTCGCGCCCGGCGACGTCGAAGCGCCGCGCGATAAAGCGCATCTGCTCGGCCTCCTCGGGCGGCGGCGTGTTGCGCAGGGTGGGGGCGGTGCCAACGAACAGCGCAGGTGCTTCAGCCGCCTGAAAGGCTTTCAATGGTCGTGTCCCCGCCTGCCAGTCTGGATGTCGATCAAGCCAGCGCGAGATTGCTTCGGCTAACGAAAGCTGAAACTTGTGGCGCGGCGGGTAGCCGGTGAGCATCGGCTGGGCGAACGCCTTCGCGGCTGCCGAGATGTTGCAATGCTTGAACTCGATCGAGCCTCGACTGCGCCCGAGCGCTTCCTGAAGCGCGCGATTGTGGGCAGCCTTGTTGTAGCCTCGGCCAGAAAGATCGTCGCTGAGCATCGCGAAGTAATCCGCGACGATTGCGTCATTTTCTGCGTCTGACCAATCCTCGGCGCCCATGTTGCCAGGCTATGCGTGGGCGCTTGGTCGCACCAGCCGAAAAGCGGAATCGTCGCGGGAATGTAAACCGGCCTGTAAACCGGACCCTGCATTTTCTGCTAAGGTGTGGAGGCGGGTACCGGAATCGAACCGGTCTTCACGGATTTGCAATCCGCTGCGTAACCTCTCCGCCAACCCGCCGGATCAGCGGCTTCGTACCTGTGGCGGGGGCGCATTGCAAGCGGCTTTGCGCTCGGCGGCGGGGCTTCGGACTATTCGCCGGGCTTGACCGGGATGCGCTGGCGAAGGGCGCCGGTGGTGGCGTCGAAGATCAGGAATTCCTCGCCTTCCGCCCCGGAGGCGACGACGCCGATCCAGCCGCGGCCCATGGTCACGGCCTCGGCCGTCAGCCCTGCGGGCATCTGAAGCGTCTCCGGCAGGGCGGGGCGCGGCTCAGGCGCCTTCGGCAAGCGGGTGACAAAGAGCGCCACGATGGTTATGAGGCCGATGATCATGGTCCCGGCAAGCGCCGTGACCAGCCATTTCAGGAAGCGCAGTTCCGGCGGCAGGGTTGCCGGGTCTTGCGGGGCAGGGGCCATGTCGGACATTTCCGCATCCATCGTGAGGGTCGAGATCGGGCCGAACCCGCCCGACCGCCTTGATAAGGCGCTGGCGCGTGATGTGCCAGAAGAAGCGTCCCTGTCGCGGTCGCGGATCGCGCGGCTTCTGGCCGAGGGCGCGATCAGCCGCGAGGGTCTTGCCGTCACCGACGCCAAGGCCCGCGTGGCCGAGGGCGAGGTCTATGAGATCACCGTGCCCGAAGCGGCAGAGACCCATACCCGGCCCGAGGACATCCCCCTGACCGTGGTTTACGAGGACGCAGACCTTATCGTCATCGACAAGCCGGCGGGGATGGTCGTCCATCCGGCCCCCGGCTCTCCCGGCCAGACGCTGGTCAACGCGCTTCTCCATCACGCCGGCGACAGCCTTTCCGGCATCGGCGGCGAAAGGCGTCCCGGCATCGTCCACCGGATCGACAAGGATACCTCCGGCCTTCTGGTCGTGGCGAAGACCGACCGGGCGCATCACGCCCTTGCCCGCCAGTTCGAGAAACACACGGCCGAACGGCGCTATCTGGCGCTGGTGCACGGCGTCCCCGATGCTGCCGACCCACGCCTTCACGGCGTCCGTGGCACCAGCTTCGAGCCGGGGGGCGTCCTGAAGATCACCACCCAGCTGGCGCGGCACCGGACCGACCGCCAGCGTCAGGCGGTGACCTTCGACGGCGGGCGCCACGCGGTGACGCGGGTGAAGGTGCTGGAGACCTTCGGCAAGCCGCCCGCGCTGGCACTGGTCGAATGCCGGCTTGAGACCGGGCGCACCCACCAGATCCGGGTCCACATGGCCCATGCCGGCCATGGCCTTGTCGGCGATCCGGTCTATGGCGGGCGGCGCAAACCCTCGGTTGCGGCCCTTGGCGGTGCGGGTGCTGAAGCTGTCACCGCCTTTCCGCGTCAGGCGCTTCATGCCACCACGCTCGGCTTCCTGCATCCGGTCAGCGGCGAAAAACTCAAGTTCGACAGCCCCTTGCCAGCCGATTTTCAGACGTTGATCGAAGTTCTCGGCGGACAATCCACCTGACAATCACGTGATTTGCGCGTCCAGCGACCTCACCGTTCCGTGATGATTGCCGAAAGGAGCGGCTTCGCATAAATTCTGCGGGTGCAAACGACTCTGCACATGGAATCGCGTATTTGTCTTCGCCCCTGCCGGCGGAGCGGAGCCTCTGGAAGCCTGCGCCACCAAGAAGCGGATCGAACGCCGATCGCCACTTTCCCCAACAGATCAAAGGATGCGGCACCATGAGCGCCGGCAAAACTCCGTCTTTCGAGCAGTCCCACGTGCCGCTGCCGGATGACGACGCGCTTGATATCGCCGACTACCTGAAAAGCGAATCCGATGTCGAAAGCGACATCCACGAAGAGGCCGGCAAGGGGCAGGGCTTCCTTGCGCTGACGATGGGCGCCATCGGCGTCGTCTATGGCGATATCGGCACCTCGCCGATCTATGCCTTCCGCGAGGCGCTGCACGCCACCGGCGGATCGCCGGGACGGCCGGAGGTCCTGGGCATCCTGTCGCTTCTCATCTGGACGATCTTCCTGATCGTGACGGTGAAATATGTCTTCGTGCTCCTGCGCGCCGACAACCGGGGCGAGGGCGGCATCCTGGCGCTTTACACCCTTGTGCGTCTTGCCATCGGGCGGCGTTCCCTGCCGATCCTGGTCCTTGCCATTGCAGGGGCGGCGCTTTTTGCCGGGGATGCGATCATCACGCCGGCCATCTCGGTCCTGTCGGCGGTCGAGGGGGCAAAGCTCGTGGTGCCGGCGGTCGAAAGCTATGTCGTGCCGGCGACGATCTGCATCATCTTCGGGATTTTCATGGTGCAGCGGCATGGCACGGCGAGCGTGGCGCTGCTTTTCGGCCCGGTGACGGCGGTCTGGTTTCTGACCTTGCTGGTGCTTGGTCTGGCGCATATCGGTGACAACCCTGGGGTGCTCGCCTCCCTCAACCCCTATTGGGCGGTGGCCTTCCTGATCGAACATTCCGGCGTTGCCTTCGTCGTCCTCGGCGCGGTGTTCCTTGCCGTCACGGGGGGCGAGGCGCTGTACGCCGATCTGGGGCATTTCGGCCGCAAGCCCATCGTCATGGCCTGGTTCGCGCTGGTGCTGCCGGCCCTTGTCATCAACTACCTCGGGCAAGGGGCGATGGTCCTGTCGCATCCCGACAGCCTTGAGAACGTGTTCTTCAACATGGCTTCACCCGGTTTCCTGCCGTTCTTCGTCGTGCTGGCGACGGTTGCCACCGTCATCGCCTCGCAAGCGGTGATCTCCGGCGCCTTCTCGATGGCGCGGGGCGCGGTGCAGCTTGGCTTCCTGCCGCGTCTGGTGATCCGTCACACGGCAAGCGACCAGAGTGGCCAGATCTATATCGGCACCGTCAACTGGTTCCTGCTGGCCGGTGTCGTCTGGCTTGTGGTCGCCTTCGGCAGTTCCTCGGCCCTTGCATCAGCCTACGGCATCGCCGTCACCGGGACGATGCTGCTGACGACGACGCTGGGCGTTCTATACTTCGTACACTCGGGTCGGCTGTCGGTTCCCATGGCCTTCCTCGCCGCCGCGCCGATCCTGGTGATCGAGCTGACTTTCCTCGCCTCGAACCTCACGAAGATCGCCGATGGCGGCTATGTCCCGGTGATGGTGGCGGCAGTCCTCGGCTTCCTGATGTGGGTCTGGTGGCGCGGCACCCAGGCCATGCTCGCCCGCGTCCATGCCCTTGCGGTGCCGCTTTCCGGCTTCATCCCGGCGATGACGCGCAAGAGCTCGGTCCACAAGATCCCCGGCACGGCCTTCTTCCTGACGCCGGATGCCGATACCGTGCCGTCCGCACTGCTCCACAACCTCAAGCACAACCGCGTCCTGCACGAACAGACCGTGATCCTGACGGTCGAGACGCTGCGCGTGCCCTATGCGACGGCAGAGGAGCGTGTGACGATCACCCCGCTTGGCGGGCCGTTCATCCAGCTCATCCTGCGCTTCGGCTTCATGGAAACGCCGAACATCTCACGCGCGATGGCGCATGTGCGGCGGGCGGGACTGAAGTTCGACGTGATGGCCTCGACCTTCTTCCTTGGCCGCCGCCGTCCGGTGCCGACGGGATCGGGGATCGAGCTTATCCTCGACCGCATCTTCGCCAACCTGTCGCGCGTCGCCGCCGACCCGTCCGAGTATTACCACCTGCCGCGCGACCGCGTGGTCGAGCTCGGCGAGCGGATTGCCATCTGAGCGGCCTTTCGCGCACGACTTCTGACAAGCGCGTGAAATCTTCGACACAGAGGGAACCCGGCGACGGGAATGTGCGTATGGTTCGTTAAACTTGGTGATCTACTGGACGGGCTTGCAGGACGTTGTCCTGCAACCTAAGTCACAGGGTCCGGACGAGGGAAGGAAACCATATGGCAAGTTACACAAATCTTCCGGCGCCAAGTCCCGAACAGGGGCTGAACCGCTATCTGCAGGAAATCCGCAAGTTCCCGCTTCTGGAACCGGAAGAAGAATACATGCTGGCCAAGCGCTGGACCGACCATGAGGACAGTTCGGCGGCGCACCGGCTCGTCACCTCGCACCTCAGGCTCGCGGCCAAGATCGCCATGGGCTACCGCGGCTACGGGTTGCCGCAGGCCGAGGTGATTTCGGAAGCGAACGTCGGCCTGATGCAGGCGGTGAAGCGCTTCGATCCCGAAAAGGGCTTCCGCCTTGCCACCTATGCGATGTGGTGGATCCGCGCCTCGATCCAGGAATACATCCTCAGGTCCTGGAGCCTGGTGAAGCTTGGCACCACCTCGGCGCAGAAGAAGCTCTTCTTCAACCTCCGCAAGGCCAAGAACCGCATCGGTGCGCTGGAAGAGGGCGACCTTCGCCCTGAACACGTGCAGAAGATCGCCCATGACCTCAACGTGACCGAGGATGAGGTCATCGCCATGAACCGCCGCCTGTCGGGCGGCGATGCCTCGCTCAACGCCACCGTCGGCTCGGACGGCGAGGGTACGGCGCAGTGGCAGGACTGGCTTGAGGACGAGGATGCCGATCAGGCCGGCGACTACGAGGCGGCGGATGAGCTGACGGTGCGGCGCGAGCTTCTGGAACGCGCGATGGAGGCACTGAACGACCGCGAGAAGGAGATCCTGATCCAGCGTCGGCTGGTGGACGATCCGATGACGCTTGAGGACCTCTCCGAACAGTTCAAGGTCAGCCGCGAGCGGATCCGCCAGATCGAGGTCAGGGCCTTCGAAAAGCTGCAGAACGCCATGCGCGATCTTGCCAAGGACAAGGGCATGCGCGTTCCGGCCTGAGTAGCCGGGATCGCCGTGAAAAGGGGCCGGCTCGGGAAACCGCGCCGGCCCTTTCTCTTGTGATGGCCCGCCGCGCGGCATAAGTTTGCGCAAACATGAGCGGAGGGTCAGATGAAACCGATGAACTGGGGCGTGCTCGGCGCCGCGAAATTCGCGCGCGACCACATGGCGAGGGCGATCCACGAAGCCGAGGGCGCGCGGCTCTATGCCCTTGCCACATCGAGCGCCGACAAGGCCAACGGATTCAAGGCGTTCTGCCCAGATCTGAAGGTGCATGACAGCTACGAGGCACTTCTCGCCGATCCGGCGGTCGAGGCGGTCTACATCCCCTTGCCGAACAACCTTCACGTCGAATGGACGCTGAAGGCCGCGAAGGCCGGCAAGCATGTGCTGACCGAAAAGCCCATCGCCATGAAAGCGGACGAAATCGACGCCCTCATCGCCGCGCGTGATGCCTCGGGGCTTCTCGTGACCGAGGCCTATATGATCGTCCACCACCCGCAATGGCAGCGCGCGAAAGCGCTGGTCGAAGAGGGCGCCATCGGCCGCATCCTGCATGCCGATGCGCATTTCAGCTATGACAACCGCGACGATCCCGGCAACATCCGCAACCGGCCCGAGACGGGTGGCGGCTCGATCCCCGATATCGGCGTCTATGCCTATGGCTCGGTGCGCTATGTGACGGGGGCGGAGCCGGTGCGGCTCACCTCGCGCATCATTCGCGAAAACGGCGTCGATGTCTTTGCGCAGGTCACGGCGGACATGGAAGGGCCGGGCGGTGGCTTCACCTATCACGCCATGACCTCGATGCGTCTCGCGCCTCGGCAGGAGGTGGTGTTTCAGGGCGAGGACGGCGTCATCCGCCTGACCGCGCCCTTCAACGCCGGGCTTTTCGGCGAGGCGCAGGTCCAGATGTTCCGTTCGGGCAAGGCCGATCACATCGAACGCTTCCCCGGTGCGCGGCAGTACCGCAATCAGGTGGAGAACTTCGTGCGGTCGGTGCGGACCGGTGACGCCTATCCCTGGAGCCTCGAGGATGCCAAGGGCACGCAGGCGATGATCGACAAGGTCTTTGCCGTCGATAAGCCGCTCTGAACCTACCCGGCCGGCAGCGCCTGTTCGAGGAACCGCAGCATGTTGCCGCCCATCACCTTGGCGATGACCGGCTCCGCCATGCCCTTGTCGATCAGCGCCTGCGTCAGCGCCGATAGTTCCGAGACATCGAACCGGGTGCGCACGGCCCCGTCGAAATCCGATCCCAGCGAGACACTGTCCTCCCCCACCAGCGCCACCGCCGCGACAATTGACGCGGCGATGCCGGCGGGCGTGTCGTCGCAGGTCACTTCCTCCCAGAAGCCGATGCCGATCATGCCGCCCTTTTCGGCGATCTCCTGCATCAGCGCGTCGGGGAAGTTCCGCTGGGTCTGGCACTGGCTGTAGATACCGGTATGGCTGACGATGACCGGAACATCGACCATACCCAGCACTTCGCGCGCCATTTCGGGCGAGGCATGGGCAAGGTCGATGATCATGCGCTTTTCAACCATCTGGCCGACCGCCAGGCGACCGAAACTGGTCAGCCCCTTTCCGGCGCCGGCCTCGCCATGCAGCGAGGCGCCAAGCTCGTTGTCGAAGAAATGGGTGAGACCCATGATCCGGAAACCCGCGTCGTAGAGCCGGCCGAGATTTGAGATATCGCCCGATAGTACATGGCCACCCTCGGCGCCAAGAAGGCCGCCGACCAGCATCTCGCCTTCCTCGCGCCGGCGCAGCACCTCGGCCAGATCGGCGCGGCTCCGCACGATCTTCAGCATCCCGGGCGCCTTCGCCTCGGCAATGGCAAGCTGGCGTGCCTGTTCCAGCGCGCGTTCCGTCAGGTTGAGCCAGCTGCGGAAGGGCCGGAGCTGGCCGATGTAGAGCGCTGTGATGTTGTCGCGCGCCTCGGCCGAGTTTTCCTCGTAGTTGAGGCCGGCAGGGCTTTTGGTGACGGTGGTGAAGACCTGCACCGCGACATTGCCGTCGATGAGGCGCGGCAGGTCCACCTGACCTTGCGGTGCGCGTTCCGTCAGGTCGCGGTCCCAAAGGAGGCTGTCGGCATGCCAGTCGCCGATCACAAGTCTTTCATGCATGGCCCACCCAGCGGGGCTGACCGGCCAGGGTTCGTGCGGCGTGACCGGGTTCTGCAGGTCTTCGACATAGGCCGGAGCGAAGAAAAAGAACGCCAGGGCGCCCACGACGACCAGCGCGGCAATGATACGCCAGATGATCCACATATCCCCTCCAAGCCCCTCTAGGACGCCAGGATCTGCTGGACCTCGTAGCGTTTCAGGGATGACCGGGCGGCAGGATAGGCGAGAGCGCCGCCTGCGGGAAGCCCCGGGAAGAGGCTCAGGATCTCGTCGCGCTGGGCATCTTCCATGCCGGCCATGGTGGCGGTTCCGGGCTGGAAGCTTTCGCTCCAAAGCCCGTCGGACTGGACGATCTCGTGCCGGTCGAACATCAGGTGGATGTAGCTGATGCCGGTCGCGGCGGCGTCCTGCACGATCCCCGGCTGGCCGACGAAGTAAAGGGCAGGGGCAAGCGCCTCTGCCTCGCCGGAGATCAGTTCGGCATGGGCGCCGGTCATCAATAGCCGGTGCTGCGGCGAGACACGCATGTCGCGGTCGGGCAGGCCGGGGCCGAGCGCGCCCTTGCGGATGAGGACCGGCCTGAGCTTCGGTTGCAGCGCGAGATCGGCGGGCGTCAGATCGCGCCGCCCGATCCAGCGGATCGGCTGCAGCCCGTGGTCCATCGTCCGGACCATGTCGCCAAGCGCCAGCGTCTCGACGGCGCGGGGGCCGCGGTCGGTCTCGATCATCGTGCCGGGGGTGAAGCAGGGCACCACCGTCTCGATGTTGGTGAAGGTCATCTGGCCGGCGGGCGTGCCGTCCGGGTTGAAGAAATAGACCGTGCCGCTTTCCTTGTCCGGCCCGGAGAAGGTGATGGTGGTATTGGCCTTGGTCCAGCCCGAGCCGAAGAGATCGAGAATGTCGTTCTCGTTGCTGGGGCTGTCCTCGGAACCGTCGACCGCATCGCCCGCGGTGATGCCGAGGAAACGGTCGCTGCCAAGGCCACCGGTCATCATGTCGGCCCCGGCGCCGCCGTTCAGCGTGTCGTCGCTGCCGCCGCCGATGAGCGTGTCATTGGCCGAGCCGCCAAGGATGGAATCGTTGCCCGCCCCGGCATCGACATACATCGGGGCCGTCGCCGAGGCGCCGTTGACCGTGTCGTTGCCGGAGCCGAGAAGGAAGCGTTCGATCTGGGAGAAGGTGGCGGAGGAGCCGGAAATGCCCAACGTCCCCGCCTCGCTACCGCTGAAGGTCAGCGTCTGGTTGGCAGAGATCGCGGTGGAATCGATGGTGTCGCCGATGCTCTCGCCGGCCTCGCCGCCGATGATGGTGTCATTGCCGAAGCTGCCGGTCATCCGGAAGACGTCATCGCCGTCGCCGCCCGTCAGGAGATCGGCCCCGCCGCCACCATCAATCGTGTCATTGCCGGTGCCGCCGGTCAGGATGTCGGCCGCGGACCCGCCGAGCATCGAGTCATTTCCGGCGCCGCCATCGACATACATCGAGGCCGTCGCCGCGGCGCCGTTGACGGTGTCGTTGCCTGCGCCAAGAAGGAAGCGCTCGATCTCGCTGAAGGTGGTCGTCGACGAACTGTCAAGAAGCGTCCCCGCCTCGCCACCGCTGAAGTTCAGCGTCTGGTTGCCGGTGACGCCGGTGGAGTCGATGGTGTCGCCGATGGTCTCGCCGGCCTCGCCGCCGGTGATGGTGTCGGCGCCGAAGAGGCCCGAAAGCCTGAAGGTGTCGTCGCCGTCGCCGCCGGTCAGGACGTCATTGCCGGTGCCGCCATCAATGGTGTCATTGCCGGCGCCGCCGATCAGGGTGTCGGCGGCCTGACCGCCGAGCATCGTATCATTGCCGGCGCCGCCATCGACATACATCGAGGCCGTCGCCAAGGCGCCGTTGACCGTGTCGTTGCCGGAACCAAGAAGGAAGCGCTCGATCTCGGTGAAGGTGGCGGTGGAGGTGCCGGCCGACAAGGTGCCCGCCTCGCCGCCGCTGAAGGTCAGCGTCTCGTTCGCGGTGATCGTTGTGGAGTTGATCGTGTCGCCGATCGTCTCGCCAGCCTCGCCGCCGGTGATCGTGTCGTTGCCGAAGGTGCCGGTCTGAAGGAAGACATCGTCGCCGTCGCCGCCGACCAGGCTGTCAGCCCCTTCGCCGCCGTTTGTCGTGTCGTTGCCGGCGCCGCCGAAAATCGTGTCGGTGAAGACCCCGACGCCGCCAAAGAGGCTGTCGTTGCCGTCACCACCGTCGAAGCTGTCAGCCTCGTCGCCGCCGTCGACGGTATCCTGGCCGCCGCCCGCATAGATCGTGTCGTTGCCGAGGCCGCCCTGAATGGAGTCGTTACCGCCGGCCCCCGCGACAGTGTCGTCGCCATAGATCAGGTCGTGACCGCCGGAGCCGTCGATCACATCGTCGCCCTGGCCGCCATAGACCGTGTCATTGCCGGTATCGGCGTTGATCGTGTCATTGCCGGCATCGCCATTGACGAGATCCGCCCCGGCGCCCGCCTGCAGGGAATCGTTGCCGTCGCCACCGCGGATCGTGTCATTGCCGTCGTCGCCGATGACGGAATCGTCGCCGGTACCGCCAAGGATCGAGTCGTTACCGAGCCCGCCCATGATGGTGTCGTTGTCGGCACCGCCGTCGAGCGTGTCGTTGCCGAGGCCGCCGTTGATGTTGTCGGCGCCGTCTTCGCCGTAGATGAGGTCGGCGCCGAGCACCGTATCGCCGGTATAGTCGCCGATCAGCGTGTCGTTGCCGGCGCCGCCGTAGAGCGTGTCGCTGCCGGTCCCGCCGATCAGGGAATCATCCCCGCCGTCGCCGAACATCGAGTCGTTGCCGTCACCGCCGTCCTCGGTGTCGTTGCCGAGCCCGCCGCGGATGGTGTCGTTGAAGGCGCCCGCGCCGCCATAAAGGCTGTCGTTGCCGTCGCCGCCGTCGATGCTGTCGGCCTCGGTGCCGCCGTCTACATAATCGACGCCAAGCCCGCCCTGGATCGAGTCGACGCCCGCGCCGCCAAAGAGGCTGTCGTTGCCGTCGCCACCATCGATCGTGTCGTTGCCTGCCCCGCCGAGAATGGTGTCGGCAAAGACGCCCGCTCCGCCGAAAAGCGAGTCGTTGCCATCACCGCCGTCGATGCTGTCCTGATCGGCGCCGCCGTCGATCGTGTCGTTGCCCTCATAGCCGAAGATCGTGTCGTTGCCGGCGCCGCCGGAGATCGAGTCTGCCCCGGGCACGCCCGCCGTCAGGACGATCTTGTCGAGGTCGATGTCAGCGCCGCCGGTTACGTTCACGTTGACGAAGGTCAACGTCGTGCTGGCAGAGGTCGCGGTGAAAGTGATCGTATACGACTGCAACGAGCCGCCGGGCTGCGTGTTGACCAACGTGTAGTTGTTGACGGTGATGAAGTTGGTGCCATCGAAGAGGGTCACCTGAAGCGTGCCGGTATTGAAGTAACCGCCCGCATCGAAGGCCAGCGTGTAGTTTTCGCCGGGGATCGTCGTTACCGTCTGGGCAAGGGTCTGGCCGCTCGAGTTCGAGTTGCCGCCAAGCGCGAAGTTGTAGGTGCCTTCGCTGTGCCGCGTCGTGTCCAGCGCCCAGATACCGCTGCCGCTTCCGGTGACGATCCACCCGTTGGCGGTGCCGTTTCCGATCCCCAATGAGACGTCTTCGAAAGTCCCGTTGAGGAGGTTGGTCGGAGTATCGCCATGGATCAGGTCGGCACCGTCGCCACCATCGATCGTGTCGTTGCCTGCCCCTCCGAGAATGGTGTCGGCAAAGACACCCGCGCCGCCGAAAAGCGAGTCGTTGCCATCACCGCCGTCGATGCTGTCAGCCTCGGTGCCGCCATCGACGTAGTCGTCACCGACACCGCCCCGGATCGAGTCGCCCCCCCCGCCGCCAAGGAGAGAGTCATTGCCGGCATCGCCGTCGATCGTATCGGCCCCAGCGCCGCCAAGGATGGTGTCGGCGAACACCCCGGTGCCGCCGTAAAGCGAGTCATTGCCGTCGCCGCCGTCGATGCTGTCGGCTTCCGTCCCGCCATCGACGTAGTCGTCGCCGAGACCCGACAGAACCGTGTCGTTGCCGGCGCCGGCGCGGACGCGGTCGTCCTGCCAGGCAGTGCCCGAGCCGGAAATCCCGTCGCCATTGTCGATCCTGTCGCTGCCGTTGGCGATCGGTTCGACATACGCACCGTTGATCAAGTCGTTGCCCGCGGTCCCCTCGACGAAGCCGTCGTCGAACCCGGTGACCTGCCGGTCGGTGCCGAGGTTTCCGGAGTAGGTCGCAACCGAGTTGAACGTGATCGACTGGATCGGCTTTGCTTCATACGCGGTCGTATCCGCCCCCGCCGCCGTTTCCGGCACCAGAAACAGCTGCCCGGTCGTGCTTTGCGCAAGCACGGCAGTTACCGTACCGGTCGTCCCGTCTGCATAGGTGACGGCAGCGTTTACGATGACGCTGATGTCGAAGGTGAATGTCTGAACGCCGGCACCGATGTTGGTGGTGAACTGGTCATTTGCAACGTTGTTGTTGCCGTCGAGTGCGGTCGCGCTGCCACCGACGTTGACCATCGTGGCGGAGGTGATGTTGTTGTAAAGCGGGCTGCCGGCTGAACCGAATGTACCGCCGATGATCGTGTTGATGTTCTCGGCGACGGTGTTGCCCTCGGTCGGGTCAAGCTGGGTACCCAGCGTGCCGAGATGAATCCAGTTGAAGGTCGTCGCCATTCGTCACCCCTGCCGGCCAGAAATGCCAAAGGTCCCGCGAGAATGCGCACCACACGCTCCGGCACCTTTCGACCTTGGATCGAACACCTGTTTCATCGTCACGCGCAACATGTCACTCGGGAGCGGCGCTTACCCGTGCCAAAACCGCAACTATCCTATCCTATGTCAACTTGGCATTAAAAAGGCACTTCCAGCAACGCGTGACGAAATCCGTGTGCGGATGTTGCGGTTTTCAGGCAGTGCCGAGACTCGCCACGGGCCCCGCTCGGCGTCACCCCTCCATCGCCTCCAGCTCGTCGATCATGCCGGCGATCATGTTCAGGCCCTTGAGCCAGAAGGCCGGGTCCGAGGCATCGAGGCCGAAGGGCGCCAGAAGCTCCTTGTGGTGCTTCGATCCACCCGCCTTCAGCATGTCGAAATACTTCGCCTGGAAGTCGGGCAGGCCTTCCTCGTAGGCGGCATAGAGCGCGTTCACCAGACCGTCGCCGAAGGCATAGGCATAGACGTAGAAGGGCGTATGGACGAAATGCGGGATGTAGGACCAGAAGGTCTCATAGCCCGGCATGAAATCGAAGGCAGGGCCAAGGCTTTCGGCCTGCACGCTCATCCACAGGGCGCCGATATCCTCGGGCGTCAGTTCCCCGGCGCGGCGGGCGGCGTGGAGCTTGCATTCGAAATCGTAGAAGGCGATCTGGCGGACGACCGTGTTGATCATGTCCTCGACCTTGCCGGCCAGCAGGGTCTTCCGTTCGTTCTTGTCCTTGGCCGCAGCCAGAAGGGCGCGGAAGGTCAGCATCTCGCCGAAGACGGATGCGGTTTCGGCAAGGGTCAGCGGTGTCGAGGACAGCATCTCGCCCTGAGGTGCCGCCAGCACCTGATGGACACCGTGGCCCAGTTCATGCGCCAGCGTCATCACGTCGCGCTGTTTGCCGAGGTAGTTGAGCATGACGTAAGGGTGCACGTCCGTGACCGTCGGATGGGCGAAGGCGCCCGGGGCCTTGCCCGGTTTCACGCCAGCGTCGATCCAGCCATTGTCGAAGAAAGGTACAGCTATTTCAGCCATTTCCGGGGCGAAGTTCCCGTAGGCCGACAGCACCGTCTCGCGCGCGGCCTCCCACTTGACGGTTTTCTTTTCCTCGACCGGCAAGGGCGCGTTCCGATCCCAGACCTGAAGCCGGTCAAGGCCCATCCATTTCGCCTTCAGCAGGTAATAGCGGTGGCTGAGGCGCGGGTAGGCGGCGACAACGGCGTTCCGCAATGCCTCGACCACCTCCGGCTCGACATGGTTGGCAAGGTGGCGCGAGGTTTGCGGCGTCGGCATCTTGCGCCAGCGGTCGTCGATCTCCTTCTCCTTCGCCAGCGTGTTATGAACGCGGGCGAAGAGCTTGATGTTCTTTTCGAAAACACCGGCCAGTGCCTGCGCCGCCGCCTCGCGCCGGGGCCGCTCCGGCTCGCTCAGAAGGTTCAGCGTCGCTTCAAGGCTGAGGGGTTCCTCCTCGCCCTCGACGGTGAATTCCAGACCTGCCATGGTCTCGTCGAACAGCTTGTTCCAGGCCGAAGCGCCAACGACCGAGGCATCGTGAAGATAGCGCTCAAGCTCATCGGACAACTGGTGCGGCTTCAGTGCCCGCATCCGGTCAAAGACCGGCTTGTAGCGCGCGATATTGGCATTGGCCGAGAAGAGCGCCGTGTAAGCCTCGTCCTCGATCCGGTTGAATTCAAGCGAGAAAAAGACCAGCGGCGTAGTGAAATCGGTGATCTTGTCCTGGCAATCCGACATGAACTTGGCCCGGCCGCCGTCCATGGTGTTCTGGTAGTAGCGCAGGCCCGCGAAGGACATGATCCGCCCGGCGATGCTTTCGATCTTCTCATAGCGATGGATGCAGTCGAGCATTCCCTTGGCGTCGAGCGTCGCGAGCTTGCCCTCGTAATCGCCCGCAAATGAGGCGCAGGCGCCGTCGAGCCAGTCCATGTCACGGGCCAGCTCCGGCGCTTCCGGGCTGGCGTAAAGGTCGGTCAGGTCCCATTCCGGCAGCTTGCCAAGCCCGCCGCCCGAACCGGATTTCGCGTCGAAGACAGGGTGGGGAAGGCGGATGGACATGGCGTACCTCATTGCAAGCGTCGGGGCAGAGATAGGCACCCGCCGTGGCGGAAAGCAACCCGTGGCCCTTTCATCTTGCCACAAAATACCTCCGCCGGAGGCTCCTTCGCTCAGGACCGCGCTGCCAGCAGCGCCTTCAGCGCATCGAGCGTGTCGATCTCTTCCACCGGCTTGTCGCGGCGCCAGCGGAGCATGCGCGGAAAGCGGAGCGCGATCCCCGACTTGTGGCGCGGGCTGGCCTGCATGCCCTCGAAGGCGATCTCGAAGACGAGTTCCGGCGGCACCCGCCTGACCGGGCCGAAGCGTTCCAGCGTATTGGCGCGGACCCAGCGGGTGATCTCGGCAAACTCGGTGTCGGTCAGGCCGGAATAGGCCTTGGCGAAGGGGACGAATTCCGCGCCGTCGCGGACGGCAAAGGTGAAGTCAGTGTAAAGCGTCGCGCGCCGGCCGTGGCCGGCCTGCGCATAGACCATGACCGCATCGACCGTCATCGGATCGATCTTCCATTTCCACCAGTCGCCGCGCTTGCGCCCGACCGCATAGGCCGAGGCGCGGCGCTTCACCATCAACCCTTCGGCCTTCGCCTCCCCGGCGTTTTCGCGGCGCGCGGCAAGGTCGGGCCAGCCAGCGAAGGTGACTTCGGGCGAAAGTCTGACCGGAACCTCCGCCGGCAAAGCCCCGATCAACGCCGCAAGCTGCGCCCGGCGTTCGGCAAGCGGCAGGGCGCGCAGGTCCTGACCACCGGATTCCAGCAGGTCATAGGCCAGCATCACCGCCGGCGCCTCGGCCAGAAGCTTCTTCGGCACCGTCTTCCGCCCGATCCGCTTTTGCAGTTCCGCAAAGGGCAGGGGCGCGCCCTCGCCCCAGGCGAGGATCTCGCCGTCGATCACGGTGCCGTCGGGCAGCCAGTCGACCGCCCGGGCAAACTCCGGGAAGCGGTCGGTGATCAGCTCCTCACCCCGCGACCAGAGGTGGTGGGCGCCGCCGCGCAGGACAAGCTGGCCACGGATGCCGTCCCATTTCCACTCGGCCAGCCAGTCCGCCGGATCGCCGAGTGTTTCCGGGGCGTCCTCCAACGGATGCGCAAGGCAGAAGGGATAGGGCCGCGACAGGTCGGCCTCGGGATCATTGGCATGGATGAGGTTCTGGAACGTCACCGTGTCGGGCGTCCAGTTGCCCATCAGCCGGTGCGCAAGCTCCGCCTCATCAAGCCCCGTCGCCTGCGACAGGGCGCGGGTCATCGGCTTCTGGCTCACCCCCATGCGGAAACCGCCGGTGATGAGCTTGTTGAAGAGAAACCTTTCCTCGCCCTTGAGCGCGGCCCAAGCGGCGGTGATCGCCTCCCGCCGCTCTGGCACAGTCCGGCCCGTCAGGGCGCGGATGCGGGCGATCCAGTCGCCAAGGCTGACGTCGCTGGCCGCCACCGCCTCGGGCAGGACAAGCGCGATGGTTTCGGCCAGATCGCCCACCACCGGATAGCTTTCCTCGAACAGCCAGAGCGGGATGCCCGCCGCCCCTGCCGCCCATTCCCGCAGTTCCGTCGCCGTCACGCTGCGCTTCGGGCGGCGGCCGGAGAGAAGCGCGATGGTCCAGAGCCGGTCCGCTTCGGGCGCCTCGCGGAAATAGGCGGCGAGTGCGGCGACGCGGGCATTGGTGGCCGTGGTGCCGTCAAGTGCCGCGAAGAGGCGGGCGAAGCGCTTCATGCCTCCGCCTCTTCGTCGCCACCAAAGCCGGTCTCCACAATCCCGGCGTCATAGCCCTGATCCGCCAGCCAGCGCCGGAAGGGCTGGGTATAGCCGTGTGTGACGAAAACCCGCTCCGCCCCGGTCGCGGCGATGGCCGCGTTCAACCCGTCCCAGTCGGCATGGTCGGAGAGGATGAAGCCCTTGCCCAGCCCGCGCCGCCGCCGCACCCCCCGAAGCCGCATCCAGCCCGAGGCGAAGGCCTCCGCCACCGGCCCGAAGCGCCGCGCCCAGGGCGAGCCGAGGGCCGATGGCGGCGCGAGGATGATCGCCCCCTTGGCCACTGCCGCCGTCGTCTCCGGCGTCACCAGTGTCGTCGGGGGCAGGGCGAAGCCGCTTGCCCGTAGCGCCCCGTTGACGTTCTCGACCGCGCCATGGGTCAGGACCGGGCCGATGGCGGGATCGAGATGGGCGAGGATGCGCTGCGCCTTGCCAAGCGCATAGGCGCCGATGACCGAGACCCGGCCTTCATCGCGGTTCGTGCGCCACCAGTGGTTTATGTCCGCCATCACCTCCGCCTGCGGCGCCCAGCGGAAGACCGGCAGGCCGAAGGTGCATTCGCTGATGAAGGTGTGGCAGGCGACCGGCTCGAAAGGTTCGGAAAGACCGTCCGCTTCGGTCTTGTAGTCGCCCGACACCACCCAGACCTCGCCCGCGACCTCGACCCGGATCTGCGCCGATCCCGGCACATGGCCGGCGGGGTGGAAGCTGACCGTGGCATCGCCGATCCTCAGTGTCTCGCCATAAGACACCGTCTGAAGTGCGATCTCGCCGAGCCTGAGCCGCAACACCGCCGCGCCGCTGGCCACGCCCATGTAGCGGCGATGGTCGGGGCGGGCGTGGTCGGAATGGCCGTGGGTAATGAGCGCGCGGTCCACCGGCTTCCACGGATCGACGTAGAAATTGCCCGCGGCGCAGTAAAGGCCGCGGTCAGTGAAGCTGAGGACGGGCGTTCGGGGCATCGTCGATCCAACGGGAAGGGGGAAGGTCCAGCCTGCCACAGAAGTTCCACCAACTGCCGAAAAAACATGCGTTCGCTGCGGGCCGGCGGAGTTTCGGATTCAAGGCCCTTCCCATCCCCCGCGCCGCTGCCTAGTCTTTCATCAAACGCACGGAACGGGGATGAGTATGGAGACGACGTTCTTCAACGAGATGTTCGACGGCAACGGGGTCCGGCCCCATTACGCGAAGCTCGGTGACTGGACGCGCGACATGCCGGCCCAATGGCGCCAGATGAAGCAGGCGGAAGCCGAGCAGCTTTTCCGCCGTATCGGCATCACCTTCGCGGTTTACGGCGAAGGCGGCGACCCCGACCGGCTCATCCCCTTCGACATGTTCCCGCGCGTTTTCACCCAAGCCGAATGGCGGCGGCTGGAACGCGGCATCAAGCAGCGGGCGAAGGCGCTCAATGCCTTCCTCGTCGATGTCTACGGGCGTGGTGAGATCATCCGCGCTGGTCGCATTCCCGGCCGCATGATCTATGGCAACGAGGCCTATGAGAAGGCGATGGCGGGCTTCGTGCCGCCGAAGGGGGTCTTTTCCCATATCGTCGGCATCGACCTTGTCCGCACCGGGCCGAACGATTTCTTCGTGCTTGAGGACAACTGCCGCACGCCGTCGGGCGTCAGCTACATGCTGGAAAACCGCGAGATCATGATGCGGATGTTCCCGGCCCTGTTCCGCGAGAACCGGATCGAGCCGGTCGAGGCCTACCCGGAGCTTCTCCGCCGCACGCTCGCCTCGGTCGCGCCGCAGCGCTGCGAGGGCGAGCCGACGGTGGCGATCCTGACGCCGGGGCATTTCAACTCGGCCTATTACGAACATTCCTTCCTTGCCGACATGATGGGCGTCGAACTGGTCGAGGCACCCGATCTTTTCGTCGAGGGCGGCTTCGTCTGGATGCGCACGACCGAGGGGCCGAAGAAGGTCGATGTGATCTACCGGCGGATCGACGATTCCTACCTTGATCCCCTGTGCTTCAGGCCCGACTCCATGCTCGGCGTACCGGGGCTGATGGATGTCTACCGTTCTGGCGGCGTCACCATCGCCTCGGCCCCCGGTGCCGGGGTTTCGGACGACAAGGCGGTCTATACCTTCGTGCCCGAGATGATCCGCTTCTACCTTGGCGAGGAGCCGATCCTGCAGAACGTGCCGACCTGGCAATGCGGCAAGGCGGATGAATTCGCCTATGTGATGGAGAACCTCGCCGAACTCGTCGTGAAGGAGGTTCACGGCTCGGGCGGCTACGGGATGCTCGTCGGGCCGAAATCGACCAAGGCCGAGGTCGCGGCCTTCGCCGAAAGGATCAAGGCCGATCCCGACAACTACATCGCCCAGCCGACACTGTCGCTTTCGACCTGCCCGTCCTTCGTTGAGGAGGGCATCGCGCCCCGCCATGTCGACCTCAGGCCCTATTGCCTGGTCGGCGAGAAGATCGAGCTTGTGCCCGGCGGGCTGACACGGGTGGCGCTGCGCGAAGGCTCGCTCGTCGTCAACTCCTCGCAAGGGGGCGGCGTCAAGGATACCTGGGTGCTGGCGGAGTGACGATATGCTGAGCAGGACCGCCGACAACCTCTTCTGGATCGGCCGCTACATGGAGCGGGCCGAGATGACCGCCCGGCTTCTTGAGGTGGGGGCGCGGATCGCGCTGCTGCCCTCCGCAGGGCATGGCTACCGCAACGAATGGGATTCGCTCCTGCAAGCCTCGGGCACCGCCGACGGGTTCAACCGCAAATACGGCGACCCGGTGCAGCGCAACATCGAAAGCTATCTCTTCTTCGACCGTGACAATCCCTCGTCGGTCGCTTCCTGCCTTGAGCGGGCGCGGGAGAACGGGCGGATCGTCCGCACCGCGCTGACCGGGCAGATGTGGGATGCGCTGAACACCGCGTTTCAGGAGGTGCGCCAGCTTGAACGCCAGCCGCGGAGCGATCTGGAACTCTCACGGCTGACCGAATGGACGATGCGGCAGGCCGCGCTTCTGCGCGGCGCCATCGAGACGACGCATCTCAGGAACGACGGCTACGATTTCCTCGGGCTCGGCTACGCGCTTGAACGCGCCGACAACACCGCCCGCCTGATCGACGTGAAATACTACGTCCTCCTGCCGCGCATCGACTTCGTCGGATCGGAGCTGGACAATTACCAGTGGACGACGCTGCTGCGCGCCATGTCGGCGCAAAGGGCGTTCCACTGGGCCTATGGCGGCGACGTCACGCCAAGGAAGATCGCCGATTTCCTGATCCTGAACAGCAAGTCGCCCCGGTCGCTGATGGCCTCGGCCCTTCTCCTCGCGCGGCATCTCCAGCAGCTCGAAGCCGCTTACGGCCGCCGCACGGCGGCGCAGGAGGCGGGCGAGGCGCTCCGCGATGCGCTGAAGAAGGTGACTGTCGACGATATCTTTGACGAGGGGATGCATGAGTTCCTGACCCGGTTCATCGGCCAGATCGGCCAGATCGGCGGCATCATCTATGCGACGTATCTGAGCGGGGAAGCGCGATGATCATCTCGGTCTCACACCGCAGCGTCTACAGCTATGACGCGCCGCTCCGTGTCGCGGTGCAAAGCCTGCGCCTGACGCCATCGGTCTTTGACGGGCAAAGGGTGATCGACTGGAAGATCGCGGTCGAGGGCGGCACGCGCGGGGCAGGGTTCCGCGACGGGGCAGGCGACTGGATCGAAAGCTGGTCGGTGCGCGGGCCGGCGGACCGGATCGAGGTGACGGTTACCGGGCTGGTCGAGACGAAGGACCTGATCGGCGTCCTGCAAGGGCACCGCGAAAGCGTCAGCCCTATGGTCTATCGGCGCGAGACGCCCGCCACCAAGGCCGATGCGGGGCTGGTCGATCTTGCCGCCGGCGCGGTGCAGTCGGGGGCGAGCCCCCTGGACAACGGACATGCGCTGGCAAGGGCCGTCGCCGCCGCCATCGCCTATCGCCCCGGTGCGACAGAGGCGCATACTTCCGCCGCCGAGGCTCTGGCGCTGGGCGAGGGCGTCTGTCAGGACCACGCCCATGCGCTGATCGCGGCGGCGCGGAGCAGGGACATCCCGGCGCGCTATGTCTCGGGCTATCTCCTCGCCGATAAGGACGGCAAGGAGCATGAGGCCGCCCATGCCTGGGCCGAGCTCTGGATCGACGGGCTTGGCTGGGTCGGCTTCGATCCGGCCAACGAATGCTGCCCGAACGACCTTTATGTGCGGCTCGCCTCGGGCTTTGACGCCACGGATGCCGCCCCCATCCGCGGCATCGCCAGCGGTCCCGGCACCGAGACGCTTGACGTGACGGTGGCTGTCAGTGCAGGCCAGAGCCAGCAACAATAATCGCGCCTAGCCGCCGCGCGAATCTGGGGGATACCGGGAACTGCCATGACGTATTGTGTCGGCCTTCTGCTCGACAGGGGCATGATCCTCTTGTCGGATACCCGCACCAATGCCGGGCTCGACAACATCGCGACCTATCGCAAGATGTACACGTTCGAGGACCCCGGCGAGCGGGTTGTCGTCATTCTCGCGGCGGGCAGCCTGTCGGTGACGCAGACCACCATTGCCGAGTTGAACGAGGCGATTGAATCGCCCGAGGCGACGCCCGAAAGCTCGATCATGCAGGCCCCGACCATGCTGAAGGTGGCGGCGATCATCGGCGACACGCTGTCGAAGGTGCGGCTTTCGGTCGATGACAAGCTCGCGGTGATGCGGCAGGGGGCTTCCGCCTCGCTGATCGTGGCGGGGCAAAGGAAAGGCGGCACCATGCGGCTTTTCCTCGTCTACCCGGAAGGCAATTTCATCGAGGCGACGGATGACACGCCCTTCCTGCAGATCGGCGAGCACAAATACGGCAAGCCGATCCTCGACCGGATCGTCAGGCCCGAAACCTCCATCGAGGACGGGCTGAAGGCGGTGCTTCTGTCGATGGATTCGACATTGCGGTCGAACCTGTCCGTGGGGATGCCGCTCGACCTGGCGGTGATCCTCGCGGATGAATGCCGCGTCTCAAGCCGCCGCCGAATCGAGGCGGGCGATCCCGATTTCGTGCAGATGAGCCTCGCCTGGTCACAGGCGCTGCGCGACAGCTTTGCGAAGATCGAGGTCTAGGATGGACGTGAAAATGGTCCAAGGCGCAACGAAGGGTCGCGCCTGACCCGAGGGTGGGCGCCATCGCGCCCGCCTTGGGGGCGGGTCGGGCGCGGCCCGGTCGCTTTGGGCGACCGGGCGGTGGAGAGGCCAGCACCCGGAAGGGAGATACGCTCTACCGGCTCCGCTCGAAAAGCGCAGCCGCCTTGTCGTAGAACATCTGCCGCACTGGCTCCCGTTCCATCATGATCTCGTGCTCGGCATCGGGGACGAGGACGAATTCCGCCCCCGGCCAGGCCGCCATCCGCCGCTTGATCGCGTCGATATGAACGATGCGCTCGGCAATGCCTAGGACTGTCAGGCAGGGATAGTCCGGTGCCGGCATCGCCATCAGTCGCCGCGTCTCGATCAGCGCCTGTCCCAGCCATTGCAAAGTCGGCCCGCCGATGGCGAGTTCGGGATGCTCCCTGACCTGCCGCTGCATGAAGGCATACATCGCCTCGTCACGGGTCAGAAGGTTGTCGTCATAGGGCGCCTCGGCGACATAGGTGACGCGCGAGGTGCTGGGCGTCAGCCGCGCACCAAGCCCGACACGGGGCGCTGCGGTGCCAAGCGCCCAGGCGACGGGCCGCATGGCGGTTTGCATCTTGATGCCCCACATCGGCGCCGAAAAGGCGACGGCCTTCACCGGCAGCCGGTTGTGCAGCGACCGCAACCCGATGCAGCCGCCCATCGAATGGCCGACAAGATACCACGGCTCCGGCAGACCCTCCGACCTCAGCCAGCCGGTCAGAGCATCAACGTCGCGCTGGTAGTCGTCAAAGGTCAGGACATGGCCGGGGGCGGGGTCGGTCAAGAGGCGGTCGGCGATGCCCTGACCGCGCCAGTCGAGCGTCGCCATCGCATAGCCGCGGGCGGCGAATTCCACCGCCGCCGGCCCGTATTTCTCTATGTACTCGGTGCGGCCGGGGAAGAGCAGAACCGTGCCCTTCTCCCCCCCGCGCCAATAGGCCGCGCGAATGCGCACGCCGTCCCGCGTCTTCAGCCAGGCGCAGACACCACCGGGCGGCGCCCTCGTGACGTCGCCGAAGAACGGCGCGGCCTCCATCGTCAGCCGAGCGCCGCGCCCAGTTGCATGGCAAGGCCCATGTCGCCGTCAACGGCAAGCTTGCCCTGCATGAAGGCGGCGGTCGGGTTCACATCGCCCGAAAGGATGCCCTGGAACGTCTCGCGGTCGGCGGTCAGCGTCACGTCAGCGTCGTCGTCGCCCGCGCGCACACCGTTGCCGTCGATGATGACAGCGCCTTCGCCCTCGATGACGAACTTCGCCGTGCCGGGAATGCCGCCGGCCAGCTTGTCCTTCAGTGCAGCCACGGCCGCATTCACCACATCGCTCATCTCATCCTCCAAATGTGACCGCCGGCCTCTCGTATTCCGGCGCGCTTGCGCTACACTCTGCCGTGGAATGAGTCAGCGCGCCACCCGTATCCTTTCGCTTGCAGCGGCTTTTGCCGCAGCGTCACTGCTGTGGGTCGCCGCCCCGGTCGCGGCGGCCGAGGATATGGACAAGCTCTATGCCGAACTTGCCGATCCCGACAACGCGGAGTGGGAGCGGACGCAGGCCGATATCCTGCGCGAATGGTCGAAATCCGGCTCCGCCGCGATGGATTTGCTCCTCAAGCGCGGCCAGCAGGCGATGGAGGCGGGCGACCTTGTCGCCGCGATCGAACATTTGACCGCGCTGACCGACCATGCGCCGGATTTCGCCGAAGGCTGGAACGCGCGCGCCACTGCCTATTACCTTTCCGGCCAGTTCGGCCCCTCGCTGGCCGACATCCGCCGCACCCTCGCGCTCAACCCGCATCATTTCGGCGCGCTGACCGGGCTTGGCACGATCCTTTCGGAATCGGGCGAGCCGAACGAGGCGATGGAAGCTTACCGAGCCGCACTGGCCTTGAATCCGCATCAGGACAATGTCAGGCAGGCGCTGGAGCGTCTGGAGCAAGACGCCGAAGGCGTCGAGATCTAGGAGAGCGCCATGGCAGCGGAGTCGAGGATCACCGCGGTCCTCGGGCCGACGAATACCGGCAAGACCCATTATGCCATCGAACGGATGCTGGCGCACCGGACCGGGGTGATCGGCCTGCCTCTCAGGCTTCTCGCGCGGGAGGTCTATGACCGCGTCGTCGCGGCGCGCGGGCCCTCCGTCGCGGCACTGGTGACGGGCGAGGAGCGGATCGTCGGCGAACGCGCGCAATACTGGATCTGCACGGTCGAGGCGATGCCGACCGATATCGGCGCAGATTTCCTAGCGGTGGACGAGGTCCAGCTTTGCGCCGACCCCGAGCGCGGCCATGTCTTCACCGACCGGCTCTTGAACGCGCGCGGGCTTCTTGAGACGCTCTTCCTCGGCTCCGACACCATGCGCGGCGCCATCGCGGCGCTGGTGCCGAAGGTGCAGTTCCTGCGCCGCGAGCGGTTTTCGACGCTGGCCTATGCCGGGTCGAAGAAACTGAGCCGGATGCCGGCGCGGTCTGCCATCGTCGGGTTCTCGGTCGAGAACGTCTATGCCATCGCCGAACTCATGCGCCGGCAGAAGGGCGGGGCGGCGGTCGTCATGGGCGGGCTTTCGCCAAGGACGCGCAACGCGCAGGTGGCGATGTACCAGAACGGCGATGTGGATTACCTCGTCGCCACCGACGCCATCGGCATGGGCCTCAACCTCGATATCGGCCATGTCGCCTTTTCGGCCACCGCCAAATACGACGGCTGGCGGATGCGGGCCTTGTTCCCGCATGAACTGGCGCAGATCGCCGGGCGGGCAGGGCGGCACATGGCGCCCGGCACCTTCGGCGTCACCGGCGAGGCATCCCCCCTTGCCGACGAGGTGGTGGAGGCGATCGAGAACCACCGCTTCAAGCCGATCGAGCGGCTGCACTGGCGCTCCGGCGATCTCGAATTCGGCACGGTCGACCGGCTGATCGCTTCGCTCGAGGTGTCGCCGAAAAGCGAATGGCTGACCCGGGGGCGCGAGGCGGACGATCTTCGCGGGCTGAAGATGCTGGCGGAATCGCCCGAGATCCGCGACCGGGTGCGGCACCCGAAGGACATTCGCCTTCTCTGGGATGTCTGCCGCATTCCCGACTTTCAGGGCATCTCCTCGCAGGAACATGCAACCCTTCTGCAGCGCATCTTCGGCTTCCTCCAGGACCCCGGCCATGTGCCGGATGACTGGCTCCAGACCCAGATCCGCCGCATCGACAAGACCGATGGCGACATCGACAGCCTGTCGAAGCGGCTGGCCTTCATCAGGACGTGGACATATGTCGCGCAGCGTTCGGGATGGGTTGCCGATGAAAGTCATTGGCGCGGCGAGACGCGCGCGGTAGAAGACCGACTGTCGGACGCGCTCCACGGTGCGTTGACTCAGCGATTTGTGGACCGGCGGACAAGCGTGCTTCTCCGCCGGCTCAAGCAGAAGGAGGGCCTCGTGGCCGCGGTGAACGACAAGGGCGAGGTGATGGTCGAGGGCGAATTCGTCGGCCGTCTCGAAGGGTTCCGCTTCCGGCAGGACGGATCGGCATCGCCGGACGAGGCAAGGACGCTGAAGCAGGCCGCCTATGAGGCGCTGAAGCCCGAATTCCATCTCAGGGCGGACCGCTTCTACAACGCCCCCGATACCGAGTTCGACTTCACCGAACAGGGCGGGCTGATGTGGGGCAGCAATGCCGTCGGCAAGCTCGTCAAGGGCGCCGACGCGATGAAGCCGCAGGTCGAGGCCTTCGTTGACGAAGAGGCTGGTTTCGACGTGGCCGAGAAGGTGCGCCGCAGGCTCCAGCATTTCATCGACCGCAAGGTGGCGACGCTCTTCGAGCCGCTCCTGAACCTGCAGCGCGACGAGGCGCTGGCCGGGCTTGCCCGTGGCTTTGCCTTCCGTCTGGTG
The DNA here is from genome assembly GCA_020161655.1 of Pseudomonadota bacterium. Lineage (GTDB taxonomy): Bacteria > Pseudomonadota > Alphaproteobacteria > Rhodobacterales > Rhodobacteraceae > Albidovulum. The sequence continues at coordinate 145,142 of JAIUPC010000014.1, read as the reverse complement.
GAATCGCTGGGCGTTCTCCCGCGCGAAAACGTGGCGAATGATGTCAAATCGCTCGACCAGGACATGCGCGGCGCGCTTCGCAAGCACGGCGTGCGCTTCGGCCAGTACACGATCTTCCAGCCGCTTCTCCTGAAGCCGGCGCCGACGCGCCTCAGGCTGGTGCTCTGGTCGCTGAACGAGGGGCTTGACGAGTTTCCCGAAAGCCCGCCGCCCGGTCTGGTGACCGTGCCGAATATCGAGGGCGTGCCGAAGGGCTATTACACGCTGTCGGGCTACCACCCGGCGGGAACCCGCGCGATCCGCATCGACATGCTGGAACGGCTGGCCGACATCCTTCGCACCCAGGACAGCAAGGCCGGGTTCGAGGCGACGCCCGACATGCTGTCGATCACCGGCATGACGCTTGAGCAGTTCGCCGACCTGATGGCCGGGCTTGGCTACAAGGGCGAGCGGGCTGAGCGCGAGAAGGTGCGGGCCGAGGTGGTGGCGCAGCCTGTCGTCGAAGGCGGGGTCGTCAACCCGATCACCGAAGAAGAGGCCGCGATCCAGACGGTCACGGAAACCGAGGTGTTCTACACCTTCACCTGGGCGCCGAAACCGCGCGCTCCGCGTGGCGAACGGCCCGAGCGTGGCCGCCGCCCCGACCGCGCCCCGCGCGAAGGCGAAGCCCCCCGCGAGGGCGGCGAAAAGCGCGAGGGCAAGCCGCGCGGCGAACGCGGCGACCGGCCGCGCGACGGCAAGCCTTTCGGCAAGCATGGCGGCGGAAAAGGCAAGCGTGACGATCAGGGCGACCGCGGCAAGCGCAGCTTTGAATCGCGCCCGCCGAAGCAGGACCGGATCGACCCCGACAACCCCTTCGCCGCAGCGCTGATGGGCCTTCGCGACAAGATCTGAGGTCCGCTTGACCGAGGACCGCATACGCATCGACAAATGGCTCTGGCAGGCGCGGTTCTTCAAGACCCGCAGCCTCGCCGCCAGCGTGGTCTCCTCCGGTCACCTGCGCCTCAACGGGGTCAAGATGGCCAAGCCCGGCCATGATGTGCGCCCCGGCGATGTCCTGACCTTTCCGCAAGCCGACCACATCCGCGTGGTCCGCGTCCTCGCCCCCGGCACAAGGCGCGGGCCGGCGGAAGAAGCGCGGACGCTCTACGCCGATCTCGACGGCGGGGCGAAGAACGCCGATCCACCCCAGCCGGGCGGAGCGGAATAGCTTTCCAAGCACGACCGCCCCTGCGCACCGGGGGACTTTCCCGGCACCGCCGTCTTGATTGATCCGGGGCTTGACGATAGGTAGCAGACAAAGCGCTTACGCCGGACGCCTGCCATGACCTATGTCGTTACCGACAACTGCATCGCCTGCAAATACACCGACTGCGTCGAAGTCTGCCCCGTGGACTGCTTCTACGAAGGCGAGAACATGCTGGTCATCCACCCCGACGAATGCATCGACTGCGGCGTCTGCGAACCGGAATGCCCCGCCGACGCGATCCGCCCGGATACCGAGCCGAACCTTGAGGAATGGGTGGAGTTCAACCGCAAGTATTCAGAGGCCTGGCCGGTCATCACCCAGCGCAAGGACCCCTTGCCCGAGGCCGAGGAACGCGACGGCGAGACCGGCAAGCGCGAGAAGTATTTCTCCGAAACGCCGGGCACCGGCGACTGAGGCGAATCGCCGCGCTGATTCGCATTTGCCGCGTCAGGCGAGGGGCGAATCACCCCGCAGCATCCGCCTTGCCCCAGCGGCAAGTCCCGGATTCGCATGGCCATTCCTGCGGCGCCTTGCCGCGGTACTTTCAAACATGCGCGAAAGCTGTTATATTCCCTGCATGACTGGATAGGGATACCTGTGTAAACCCGCAGTTCCACTCAACTGCGGCGGGGGTTGCTTGACGGAAAAGACAAATGCACGGACCAGCGATCTTTCGATCGCCGGCCCTTTTTTTCGCCCGGTACGCAGGGTCATGTGCGAGGATGAGCGCCTATGAGCAAGACCAAGAAGACCGATTTCCGTCCGAACGACTTCGTCGTTTATCCGGCGCATGGCGTCGGTCGGATCATGGCGGTCGAAGAGCAGGAAATTGCGGGCATCAAGCTCGAACTCTTCGTCATCTCGTTCGAGAAGGACAAGATGACGCTCCGGGTTCCGACGCACAAGGCCAACGACATCGGCATGCGGCAACTGTCGTCGCCCGATCTCGTGACCAAGGCGCTTGAGACCCTGAAGGGCAAGGCCAAGGTCAAGCGCGCGATGTGGTCGCGCCGCGCCCAGGAATACGAACAGAAGATCAATTCCGGCGACCTGATGGCCATTGCCGAAGTGGTGCGCGACCTGCACCGCTCCGACGACCAGCGCGAACAGTCCTATTCCGAGCGTCAGCTTTACGAAGCGGCGCTCGAGCGTCTGACCCGTGAAGTCGCCGCCGTCTCGGGCGTCGATGAGGCCGGCGCGCAGAAGAAGGTGGACGACGTCCTTTTGTCGCGCGCTGCCTGACCAGCGAGTACTGACGCAGCTTTGCGGCCCCCTTCACGGGGGCCGCTTTGCGTTTGGCTGGGCCTATTCCGCCGCTTCCTGCCGGTTCTGGTTCCGCACGTGCGAGAAGCGCTCCAGTAGCGCCGCCTCAAGCTCGCGGTTCAGTTCCTTGGCGCGGGCGACATATTCCTCGTTCTTGTCGAAGGGCACGCCGGCCTTCCAGACCTCGGCCAGCTCAAGCACCGCGGCCCGATCCAGCTGATAGAAGGTCTTTTGCAACTCAGCCGCCTCGTATTCTGAACATCCAACATTCTCAAGTACATAGCGCGCGGCTCTCACGCTTGAATCGAAGTATTCCCGGATGATGTCATTGGCGCCGGCGCGGTAAAGTTCGAACACATGCTCGCGGTCGCGGGCGCGGGCGATGATATGCAGATCCTCGCGCTGGCGCCTTGCATAGGCGACAAGCTGGTTCGAGGCCTTGCGGTCATCAAGGCAGACGACCAGAACCTGAGCCTTGTCGAGGCCCGCCGCCGCCAGAAGCTCCGGCCGGGTCGGATCGCCGACATAGCCCTTGAAGCCGAACTGCCGCATGACCTGGATCACCTTCAGGTCATGATCGATAACCGTGGTCTGGAAGCCCGACATCGTGACCATGCGATTGACGACCTGGCCGAACCGGCCGACGCCGGCGATGATGATCGGCTGCTGTTCGTCGATCTCATCCTCCGGCGTCCGCTCGTCATCATCCTTCAGGTGCCTGGCGATGTAGTCCTGCAGCATGAAGAAGAGCGGCGTCAGGAACATCGACAGGGCGATCATCAGAAGGACGCTCTGCGCCAGAGAGGCGGGGAGAATGCGCTGCGAGCTGGCGAAGGAGGTCAGGACAAAGCCGAATTCGCCCGCCTGTGCGAGGCCGAGCGTGAAGAGCCACTGATCCCGGCCCCTGAGCTTGAAGAGCCAGCCGAGGACGTAAAGCACCGCCCCCTTGGCGATCATCAGGGTCAGGGTCAGGCCGAGAAGGGTGAAGGGCCGGGACAGGAAGGTCTCGACATCGATCCCGGCGCCGACGGTGATGAAGAAGAGGCCAAGCAGCAGCCCCTTGAAGGGTGCGATGTCGCTTTCCAGCTCGTGCCGGAACTCGGAGTTCGCCAGCACGACGCCCGCAAGGAAGGTGCCAAGCGCCGGCGACAGGCCCACGGTCAGCATCAAGGAGGCGATGGTGACGACGATCATCAGCGCCAGCGCCGTGTTGATCTCGCGCAGGCGCGCACGGTGGACATAGGCGTAAAGCGGCTTGACCAGGTAGTGGCCCGCCAGCACCGTGGCGATCACTGCACCAAGCGTCACCAGCGTCACGCCCCAGCCGGGCAGGCTTTCGATGATGGTCGCGGCAATGGGGGCCTCGCCGTGCGATTCGGCTTCGGCGATGGCGCGCGCGCCGGGGAGAGCCAGAAGCGGCAGGAAGGCAAGGAACGGGATGACGGCAATGTCCTGCATCAAGAGGACCGAGAAGATGTTCCGCCCGCCCGCCGTCTGCATCAGGCGCTTTTCGTTCAATGTCTGCAGCACGATCGCAGTCGAGGACAGCGACAGGATCATGCCGAGCGTCACCGCCACGCGCCAGCTTTCGCCGAAGGCGAGGGCACAGAAAGTGACGACGATCATGGTCAGCACGATCTGCAACCCGCCCATGCCGATGAGCTTGTCGCGCATGTTCCAGAGCGCCTTCGGCTCAAGCTCGAGCCCGATCAGGAACAGCATCATCACCACGCCGAATTCGGCGAAATGCTGGAGATCCTGCATCTCGGACCCGGCAAGGCCGAGGACCGGGCCGATGACAATTCCGGCAACCAGATATCCCAGCACCGACCCGAGGCCGAGCCGCGAGGCGACCGGCACGGCCACCACCATGGCGATCAGATAGAGCGAAGCCTGAAACAGAAAACTTTCCATTGCACCAGATTTTCAAACGAGCCGTTTCGGGTAAGAACCAGTTCTTTCAAACGTCCCGTGCTGGCAGGGCAGCCGGGTGGTCCGGTCGTGAGCCTAGTGTGCGCCACTGGCAAGATCACATCAACTTCCTGTTTCAGGCGCGCAACATTCGAGGGGAGGCGCGGGCCTGCGGCAGAAAGCAGCGCAAGGGTGGCGCGATGCCTGTTTCAGCCGCTCTTGGCCATCTTCAGGACGATGGTCCGGCCCTTCTTGACGTAGCTGACTTCGCTGTCGCCGATGGCGGCGATGGTGCCGCCGTCCAGCCGGTCGCCGACCTTGACCTTGACGAAGCGCCCTGACGGCATGCGGACCAGCGCGCGGCGGTTCGAGGAAGACCCGTAGACGCCGATCAGGCTGACTTCGCTGAGGTTGATCGCATTCTTGATCGTCGCCTGCTTGGCCACCGTGCGCGTCGTCGGCATGTTCGGCGTGCCCTGCACCTCGGGCTCGCTGACCTCGTCGCTGAAGCTGGTCCCTGCCGGTTCCGGCTCCGGCTCAGGCGCGGGTTTGGGTGCGGCGGTGGCCACGACTTCCGGCTGCGGCTGGGGCGCGGGTGCCGCGACGGGGGCCGGGGCAGCGGCCAGAGGTTCGGCGACGGCAGCGGCGACGGCTGCGGCAACGGCGGCGTCCACCGCATTGGGCTGGACCGCCGTGGGGACAACAAGGCCGCTCGGCCGGTTGGCCGGGCGACGGGAGGAGGAGACGGCCTGCGGCGTGGCAGAAGCCATGCGCTCCGCCTCGGCCTTCGCGGCAGCGGCGGCGGCTTCGGCGAGCGCATCGGCCTTCTGCTGTGCGGCGGTCGCGGCGGCGGCGATGCTTGCGGGCCGGGCGCGGGGTTTCGAACCGGCGAGCGCGGGATCTGCGGGCGGCAGGGGATCAGCCGCCGGGGCAAGGGCCGCGCCGTCGCCGGGGCCGGCGGTGGCAGGATCGGCCGGCGCGGGCACTGCGGCGGGATCGGTCGTTGCCGGGGCTGCGGCGGGCAGGGCGGCGGGTGCCGCGCTTACGGGCCGGGCGGGCGGCACCATCGGCGGGCGCCCGGAAAAGAGCGTGAAGCCGTCCGGCGTAATGACGCCTTCCGCAGTCGGCACGATCATCCCGGCGCTGTCGAACTGCATCACCGTGCCGAAGGGCGGCGGCACCGGCTGTGGAGCGGGCGGCGCGTCTGAGGCCGCCGTCCGCGCATCTGGCAGCGTGTCCGGCCCGTCGGCGCCATCGGGCGTGGCGGGGGACTGCGCAATCGCCGGCGCGCCGGAGGCATCGGCTTCGGGCAGGGGCGAGGCTGCCGGCGGCGTGTCGGCAACCTCGGCGGGCGGGGCGACGACCGGTTCTGCAGGCGTCTCGGTCAGGGCATCGGCCACCGCGGCATCGGTGGGACTCACATCCGGTTCGGGGGCTGCGTCGACGGCGTCGGGCGCAGCCTCGGGCAGGGGCTCGGCTTCGGCGCTGTCAGAGGGCGGAACCGCCTCGTCGACCGTGGCCGCATTCTCCGCAGCCGGCGCGGTGGGCGCAGTATCGGAGGGCGCAACGACCCCGGTCGGTTCATCGCTTCCCGAGAACCAGGCCGAGGCCAGCCCGAGCGTCACCATGGCGGCAAGGAGAATTCCGGTCAGCGCCAGAAGGACGCGCCCGCTGCTCCGGCCCCCGGTCGCGGCGGTCTGGCGTGCCACTGCAGCCTTGCGCGGGCGCACCGGGGCTGGCCCCGTCTGTGCGGCAATCGTCGCTGCCGCAATCGGCGGCGCGGTCACGGCGTGACGTATCTTCTGCTGCGCGATGGTGCCATGCACCGCATCGGGAATGCTTTTCAGGATCGGCCGGCCGAGTGGGCCCGCGCGGCGTTTAAGCGTGGCGCCGTCCTCTCCCTCATCCCCGTCCGCCTGAAGCGGCGGCACATCAAGCTCCGGCGCAGTGATCGCTGCCACGCCCTCGATCACCGGAGCCGTGCCGAAGTCGGGGACCGGATCGGCGGTCGTCAGGTGCAGGCGGTTCTCGGCGGCGAGAAGGTCGTCCTCGTCTTCCGGTCGCGTGCTGGCGCGGCGGGTCTGGAACGCCGCCAGCGCCGTCTCCGACGAGGATTCCGGCATGCTCTCGCCAATGACCGTGATCGGTTCGGCCTCTTCGGCATCGTCGATGGCAATGAAGGGGGCTTCGTCTTCGGGCTCGGGCGCTTCGGGTGCCGGGGGGGCAGCCGCTTGCTCGGCGGCCTGCATCCGCCCGGCGACGGCCTCCAGCACAGAGGCGACGGCGACCGGCTCCTCCGCAGCTTCGGGGGCGTCAGGTGCGACCTCCTCGTGAGGCTGGTCCGCCGTGGCCTCGACTGCTTCCAGTTCCGGTGCGGCCAGTTCTTCATCCAACGCTTCGACAGCCGCTTCCGATTCGAAAGCCGCTTCCGGCTCAGGCACCAGCTCGGTTTCGACAGCCGGTTCCGCCGCGACGACAGCCTCGGCCACGACAACCGGCTCCGGCTCGACAACCGGCTCCGGTTCGGCGACCGCCTCCGGCAGCGCCGGAACGTCGCCCGTAACCCGGACCGGCTCCTGATCGCGGTCAAGATGCGATCCTTCCGGCACATGTTCGCCCGCCCGCGCCGTCAGCCCGAAGAACGGCTCGCCGCCAAAGGTGCCGTCCTTCGGCACGGCGACGATGCAGACCGGGTTGAAGCCGTGGGTCTCGGCAAAGCCTTCTGCCTCGTCGAGCGTCACCCGCGCCACGACCGCCACCTTGGCACGGTCACCGCTGCGCGAGAAGTCGAAGACAAGCTCCGTCACCTCATAGGGCGTGCGGCCTTTCAGCGCCTCGGCAATCGTCGCGCGCCGGGCGGTGCGGTCGGGGCCGGGGGCGTCGACTTCGGTATAAAGAACCTGCGATGGCGGCAGGATCAGCTTCGAGGTGAAGCCCTCCGGCGCCAGCGCCTCGGCCCGGCCCTTGAGCCGCGCCAGCGCGCTGTCGAGTTTGGCATCGGCGAATTCGACATTGCCGACGCGCAGCCAGCCCTGATCCGACCGCTGCAGCAGCGTCACGGAATCGTTATCAAGATCAAGGGCGAATGCTGGCTTCATTCCGGGCAACTAGCATGGGTGCGGCCCCCACCGAAGCCGCTGATTTGCATATTTCTGTCCTAAAGCAGATTTTCGCCCAAGGAAAGACGAAGGCCCCAAGGATCGGCTTGCGAGAGGCGTCAAACACGGGAAGATGAACGCTTGACCAAGGAGGTTTTCATGCGTCTTTTCCCGATCGCGGCCACGGCCCTGATGCTTGCGCTACCGGCTTATGCCGAAACCCAACCGGCCACGATCTCTGTCACCGGCGAGGGCACGGTGGAGATTGCGCCTGACATGGCGACGGTCAATCTCGGCGTCACGACCGAAGCCGACACCGCCGCGGCGGCCCTCAAGTCCAATTCCGAAGCCCTTGCGGCGGCGCTCGCCAAGCTGAAGGAAGCGGGGATCGAGGACCGCGACATCCAGACCAGCGGCCTTTCCGTCAACCCGCGCTACGACTATCCGAACGACGGCTCGCAGCCGCGGCTCAACGGCTATGTCGCCGCCAACATGGTGATGGTGCGGGTGCGCGACCTTGCGGTCCTTGGCGCGACGCTGGATGGCGCGGTGTCGGACGGCGCCAATACGCTGAACGGCATCGCCTTCGGCCTGCAGGAAACCGGTGCGACGATGGATGAGGCGCGCCGCCGCGCCGTCACCGATGCCACCCACAAGGCTGCGCTTTATGCCGAGGCGGCGGGGGTAAAGCTTGGCCGCATCGCCTCGATCACCGAGCAGATGAACTATGGCGGGCCGCAACCGATGATGATGGCCGAGGCGCGGATGGCCAAGGATGCAGGCAGCGTGCCGGTCGCCTCGGGCGAGCTGAGCGTGTCGAGTACGGTGAGCGTGGTCTTCGAGATCGCCCAGTAAGGCGATCTTGCCACGAAAAAAGGGGCCGCGCCGGAAGGCGTGGCCCCTGTCGTTGAATGCAGGTTAGAAAAGTCTTCAAAAAATCAGGACGTTGACCCTATGTCCACTTGGGCTTGGGGGCTTCGGACATCGCCCGGGCGGTGGGGAGCCGCATGTCCGGGCGGGGCGTCAACGCCGGCTCAAAATTCAGTAGGCCGCTTCCGGGGCGGCGATCTCCTCGATCATCGCGAAGACAGGAAGGACGTTCGGGCGGGCGAAGTCGGCGCGGGCCAGATGCGCGTCGAGCGTCGCGCCGTTGCTGACCGGCGCCCAGGCCCAGCTGTTGGCCATCGCAGCTGGGGCGGCGGTGACAAGGGCGGCGGCGAGCGTGGCAATGGCGATGTAGGTCATCTCTATCTCCTGCGGTAAGTAGACAGTGTTAACTTCATGTCATTGACTTAGGGTCCGATGTAGGCGATGTCAACTATGTTTTCGATGGAAACTTGCAAAACATGACCGAGACCCAGAAGCGCCCCTATCATCACGGCGATCTCCGGCAGGCGATCATCGAGACCGCCATCGCCATGCTGAACGAACCCGGCGGCTGGCAGTTCACCCTCCGCGAGGTCGCGCGCCGGGCCGGCGTCAGCCATGCCGCGCCCTACAAGCACTTTCCCGACAAGGCGGCGCTGCTGGCCGAGATCGCGCTCATCGGCTTTGACCGGTTGCATGTCGCGCTGGCATCGGCCCGTTCAGGCGCGGGAAACGCAACGGAGGCGCTCGTGGCCGCCTCGCGCGCCTATCTGGTGTTCGGGCTAGGCAATCCCGCGCTCTACCGGCTGATGTTCGGGGCAGAGATCGGCAATTCCGCCGCCGTCCATCGCGACAAGCGGGCGATGGGCGCCTTCGACGTGGTGATGGATCTTCTGGCCGAGGGTCAGGCGGCGGGGCTGATCGAGAAGCGTGGCGTCGCGGGGCAGGCGGCATCCGTCTGGGCGCAGATGCACGGGCTGACCATGCTCAAGCTTGACGGAATGCTGCGCCCGGAACGGGTCGGTGAGGATGCGGTGGAGGCCGCGCTCGCCAGTTTTTACGAGGGGGTGTTCGTCTGAGGGGGGGCGACGACCGGACGCAACGCTCAAAAAGCCCGGTCGCCCAAAGCGACCAGCCCGCGCCCACCCTCGGGTCGGGCGCGGCCCTCTGTTGCGCGACGGATTTAGGGCAGGTCAGTCGCCTCAGGCCGTGGCCTTCGCCAGCCCCTGATCGAGATCGGCGATGATATCCGCCGCATCCTCGATCCCGATCGACACCCGCACCACATTCGGCGCAGCCCCCGCCGCCGCCTGCTGCTCTGCTGTCAGCTGCCGGTGCGTGGTCGAGGCCGAGTGGATGATGAGCGAGCGGGTATCGCCAAGGTTGGCGACATGGCTGAACAATTCCAGCGAATCCACCAGCTTCACACAGGCCGCATAGCCACCCTTCACCGCGAAGGTGAAAAGCGCCCCGGCCCCTTTCGGATAAAGCTTCTTCGCCCGATCGTGATAGGGCGAGGACGGCAGGCCGGCATAGGTCACGTAATCGACGCGCGGGTCCTTCTCGAGCCAGGCCGCCACTTTCTCAGCATTGGCGACATGCCGCTCCATCCGCAAGGACAGCGTCTCGATCCCCATCAGCGTGTAGTGCGCGCCTTGCGGGTTCATCGTCATGCCAAGGTCGCGGAGGCCGATGGCTATGGAGTGGAAGGTGTAGGCCAAGGCACCGAAGGTCTCATGGAACTTCAGCCCGTGATAGGCAGGCTCGGGCGCGGATAGGGACGGGAACTTGCCCGAGGCGGACCAGTCGAACTTGCCGGAATCGACGATGGCGCCGCCGGTCACGGTGCCGTTGCCGGTCAGGTATTTCGTCGTCGAATGGACGACGAGCGTCGCCCCCATCTCGATCGGGCGGCAGAGCCAGGGCGTGGCCGAAGTGTTGTCGACGATGAGCGGCACGCCCGCCCTGTCGGCCACCTTCGCAAGGGCCGGGATGTCGGTGACATAGCCGCCGGGGTTGGCGATGGATTCGCAGAAGACCGCGCGGGTGTCGTCGTCTATGGCAGCCTCGACCGCCTTGAGATCGTCGGTATCGACGAACTTCGCCGACCAGCCGAAGCGCTTGATCGTCTGGCTGAACTGCGTGACGGTCCCGCCGTAAAGCCTTGTGGAAACGACGATGTTCCGCCCCGGCCCCATCAGCGGGAAAAGCGCCAGTATCTGCGCCGCATGGCCCGAGGAACAGCAGACCGCGCCCGCGCCGCCCTCCAGCGTGGCGATGCGCTCGGCAAGGGCCGAGACTGTCGGGTTCGTCAGGCGCGAATAGATGTAGCCGACTTCCTGCAGGTTGAACAAAGCCGCCGCGTGGTCGGCATCGCGGAAGACATAGGCGGTGGTCTGGTAGATCGGCACCTGCCGCGCGCCGGTGGCCGGATCGGGCCGCGCGCCGGCGTGGACCTGCAACGTGTCGAAACCGTAGCTTTTCGTCATCTCAATCTCCCAAGGCATGTTCCGGCGCGGAGCCTAGGCGAAGGTCTCGCCTGCCACAACTGCCGGGACTGCGGCCTTCAGCCGCCCGGCAGCCGCGCCGTCGCCCGCTGGCCGTCGCGGATGAGGTCGAGATCCCAGCCCCCTGCGCCCTCGCCGACCACTTGCGCGAAATCGCCCGCATTCCTGACCGGCTGGCCGTTCAACCCGGTCAGGATGTCGCCCGGCTGAAGCCCGGTCCGCCGGGCTTGGCCCGCGACCCCGGTCACGGCGACACCGCCGGCGGAAAGCGGCAGGCCCAGCCTCTCGATCAGCGCCGGGTTGAGGTCGGCGATGGCGAGGCCCTCGAAGATGCTGCCCGGCCCCATCGTCACCGGCTTGGTCGCATCGCTGCCGGGTGCCGCGATCAGCGTCACTTCACCCTCGCGCTTTTCGCCGCCCTGCCAGAAGACGACCGGCACCTCATCCCCCAGGGCATGGACCGCCAGCCGGTAGGCCAGTTCCTGCGGCCCCTCGACCGGCTGGCCGCCGATCTCGGTCAGGACGTCGCCCGCTGTCATGCCCGCCGCCGCGAAGGGGCTTTCGGGGTGGATATAGGTGACGGCGACGCCATGCGGTCCGTCCATCCCCATCGCCTCGGCCATGTCGGCATCGACGGGCTGCACCTCGATTCCCGGCCAGGGCCGGGCGATCTCGGTCGCGCCCGCCTCGGCCTGCGCCACATATTGCGCGACAAGGTTCGATGGAATGGCAAAGCCGATCCCCATCGACCCGCCCGACCGCGACAGGATCGAGGTGTTGATGCCAAGAAGCGCGCCGGACATGTCCACGAGCGCGCCGCCGGAGTTGCCCGGATTGATCGCCGCATCGGTCTGGATGAAATAGCCCGTCCCCCGGCCCAGCGAGGCCCCGGCGCGGGCAAGGCCGGAAACGATGCCGCTCGTCACCGTCTGGCCGACGCCAAAGGGGTTGCCGATGGCCAGCACCAGATCGCCCACCGCCGCCTTGTCGGAATCGGCCAGAGCCAAGGCTGGCAGGCCCTCGGCGCCGTCGAGTTGCAGCACGGCGAGATCGGCGGCGGGATCGGCAAGGATCACCCTGGCGTCAAACTCGCGCCGGTCGGCCAGCGCCACGCGGATCTCGTCGGCATCGCCGACGACGTGGTAGTTCGACACCACGATCCCGTCCTCGCGCAGGATCACGCCCGAGCCGAGCGAGTTCTGCACGCGCGGCGTCGCCGGGCCGAAGTTGAAGAATTGCGAGAAGAAGGGATCATCGGCGAAGGGATTGCGTCGCGCCGCCACCACCTTGCTGGCATAGATATTGACCACGGCAGGGGCGGAGGATTTCACCAGCGGCGCAAAGCTTAAAGTGATCTCGGCCTCGCTGTCCGGCACCTTCGTCTCGGCCAGTACCGGCAGGCTGAGTGCCATGAGAACCCCGATGGAAAGTAAAAGCCGCATGGGACGTCCTTCGCTGATCTGCCACGTGGCGGAGCCTCGCGCCCGGCGGGGCGGAAATCAAGATGCGCGCCTCTCACGCCTGCGCTACCGTTCCCCGACCAGAGGAGACCTGCCGAGATGCTGACGCCCTTCCACCTTGCCCTTCACGTCCGCGACCTTGACGAGGCGCGCGCCTTTTACGGCGGCACTCTTGGCTGCACCGAAGGGCGGTCGACCGCGACCTGGGTGGATTTCGATTTCTTCGGCCACCAGCTCAGCCTGCATCTCGGGGCGCCCTTCGCCAATGCCGCGACCGGCAAGGTCGGCGACCACATGGTGCCGATGCCGCATTTCGGCGTGGTGCTGCACCTGCCGGACTGGCAGGCGCTGGCCGGGCGGCTGGAAAAGGCGGGGACCGATTGGGTGCTGGCGCCTTCGGTCCGCTTCAAGGGCGAACCGGGGGAGCAATGGACGATGTTCTTCCGCGATCCTTCGGGCAATCCGATCGAGGTCAAGGGCTTCGCGGCGATGGAAAGGGTGTTCTCCAGCTAGATAACCGCCCCCCGTTCCGCCTCACCGCAGCCACAGCCCCGCGCGCTTGATCGTGTTGCGGATCACCTGTTCGCGGCGCGGCAGCGCGTCCCGGTCGAACATCGCCCGGATCTTCTCGCCCCTCTTCTGATAGACGAGCCGTTTCAGGGGCTCATAGTCCTTCAGATGCTTCTTAAGGGGATTGGGCGCAATCGCCGCCTCAAGTGCTGCCACCGCCGCGTCGCTTTCCCGCGCATAGAGAAGGGGCAGGGTGCGATAATGGCAGGTCACATCGCCATCCAATCCGGCAAGCGCCGGTCCCGGCCGCCCGCCGCCGAAGGAATGGATGACCAGCGGCAAGGCCACCTGATCGAGCCAGGGGTCGAGCGTCTGGCAGACCAGTGCCTCCGGCCCGTCGTCGCGGATCGCCAGCGCATAGTCGCGGAACCTGTCGCCAAAGGCCTTGGGGGAGCGGTGAAAGAACCAGCCGGCGTTGAAGTAGAGATAGCGTTCCCAGTATTCATCCGGCTGCGCAAGATCGAGGCTCGAGGTAAAATCCAGCCCGAACTTGTCATAGAGCGAACCCCAGATTGCCGCATGGCCCGGCCCGTAAAGCTCGATCTCCGGCCAGGTCGCCTCGCGCCGCATGGAGGCGGCGGGGCGGTCGAAATCGAAGCCGACCGAGGCCAGCGGCCCGCAAAAGATCGTGTCGGTATCAAAGAACACGAAGGGCGCATCGGGCAGGGCGGCCAGCCCTTCGATCTTGTTGCCCTGCGGATAGTTTGCGCCGAAATGCCGGTTCTCGAAGGGCAGGATCTCCACCCCAAGGCTTTCCAGCACCCGCTTCAAGGGCGGCGGCACGCGCGGGTCGTTCGGCCAAAGCGGTCCGGGCTGCGGCTCACCCATGTAAAGCTTGCCGGCGAACTCCGGGTTCGCGGCGCGGAAGGTTGCGGCCAGAACGATGGCCTCATAGGCAAGCCGGCCCGACTGGCCGATGAAAAGGACGTTGAAGGCTTCGGTGGCCTTCGCCTTTGCCTTCATCTCCGGAGGTTTCCGAAATCGAAGGCGAAGTCATAGCCAAAGAGCCCCGCCGCCCCGCCGGTGTGGAGAAAGACGATGCGCTCACCCTTCTTGAAATGCCCCTTGCGGATCAGGTCGATCAACCCCGCCGCGCCCTTGGCCGAATAGACCGGGTCAAGAAGGATGCCCTCAAGCCCGGCGAAAAGCCGGATCGCCTCAAGCCCGCTTTCGGAAGGAATGCCATAGCCGTCGCCGACATAATCGCAGTTCGCCACCACATCCCCGCGCTGGACGACGCCGGCACAGCCGAGCTTTTCCGCCGTGGCGAGGGCGAGGGCGAAGACGTTCTCCTCCTGCTTCGGCTTCGGTGCGCGGACCCCGACGCCGAGAAGCGGGATACCGGCATTGATCGCCTTCAACCCGGTTATCAGGCCAGCCTGCGTCCCCGCCGATCCGGTGGCATGGACGATATGGTCTACCCTCAGCCCCCGGTCGTTGACCTGCCCCAGAAGCTCGAAGGCGCAGTTGACATAGCCAAGTGCCCCGGTCGGGTTCGAGCCGCCACCGGGGATGGTGTAGACCTTGCGGCCCTCCGCCCGGAACCTCTCCGCCACCTTCTCCATCTCGGCATTCATGTCGCCGCCCGCCGGGCGCTTTTCGGTCGTGGCGCCGTGGAGGTGGTCCAGAAGCACATTGCCATTCTGGTTGTAGCTGGCGTGGTTGTATCCAGTCCGGTCCTCCAGAAGGATATGGCACGCCATCCCGAGCTTCGCCGCGAAGGCCGCGGTCTGGCGGGCATGGTTCGACTGGGTGGCGCCTTGCGTCATCACCATGTCGGCCCCTGCCGCCTCGGCTTCCGCCATCAGGAATTCCAGCTTCCGGGTCTTGTTGCCCCCGGTCGAAAGCCCGGTGCAATCGTCGCGCTTGATCCAGATCTCGGGCCCGCCCAACTCGGCTGTCAGCCGGTCGAGCCGTTCCAGCGGCGTCGGCAGATGGGCTAGGAAATGGCGGGGGAAACGGGCAAGATGCATGGGACACTCCGGCTGGTTGCCCTATCTATAGGCCGGCCCTCCCGGCCGCGCAAACGGACGGAGTCCGCTGACCGCCATCCCCGAAAGCTCGCGGAAGAGCTTTTCCCGCATCGCCCGTTCGTAGTCGCCGAAGCCCTGCGCCTCGATCACGAAAGACCCCGGCCCCCGGATCATCTCCTTGCGATAATAGGCGGCCACGTCCTGCTCGCCGCCCTGAATGGCAAGCCCGTTGACCACGACCCCGTCAAGCCGCCCCGCCCGGTAGACCGCCGAGGGCGGGAAGCCGTCGTTGCCGACCCCGTCGCCCGCCACGTCGAGTGTCCGCCTCAGGCAGTCCGGTCCCTTGTGAAAAAGGCTCGCGCCATAGCCCAGGGCATCGCCAATCGCCGTCGGCAGATCGTCGCGCCCGCGCTTGCTCGTGCCGATCGCCCGTGCCGCCTCCTCAAGGTCCTCCGCCGTCTCGATCCGCCGCCAGTTGAGGATCAGCTCCTGCGCGAACCGCCCGCTCCATTCATAGGCGCCAAGCACCACCGGATCGTCCGGATCGGCGAGGAAGGCTTCCACCACCTCCGGCGCCAGAAGCGCCGCCGCCAGCCCGCCGCGCTGCAACAGGTCCTCTTCCACGTCGACCGAGGCGGAAACGTCGATCGCAAGCAACAACGCCAGCCGGCACTCCGCCATCGCGGCGGCCGGAAAAGCGGCGCAAAACCCCGCCGCTACCAGTGCCCGGTATTGCCCATGCTGGCCCAGGGTTCCGCAGGCGGCTTCGCCTCTCCCTTCTGCAGAAGTTCGATCGAGACGTTGTCGGGCGAGCGCACGAAGGCCATATGCCCGTCGCGCGGCGGCCGGTTGATCGTCACGCCATTGGCCATCAGATGCGCGCAGGTCGCGTAGATGTCGTCGACCTCATAGGCGAGATGGCCGAAATGCCGGCTGTCATTCGGCAGGGCAGCATCGCCGTCCCAGTTATGCGTCAGCTCCACCGGGCATTCCGGCTGGCCCTCGGGCGCCATGAAGAGAAGCGTGAAGCGCCCCTTGTCATTGTCATAGCGCCGGATCTCCTTCAGCCCCAGAAGCCCGTAGAAGCGCCTGGAGGCATCGAGGTCGAGCACGCGGACCATGGTATGGAGGTATTTCACGCCGGTTCGCCTTTCCGTGGTTTCCTTTGCCGGGAATGCTACAGGCTAACGCCCCCGATTGAAATCCGTTGCGCAACAGAGGGCTGCGCCGTCCCGCGGGGTGGCGCCATCGCGCCGCCCCGTGGGGGCGGGTCGGGCGCGGCCCGGTCGCTTTGGGCGACCGGGCGGGGGAGACCTGCGAAAATTTCCTCCCTACACATCCTGTCGTGGGTGCCCAACCGCCACCCCATAGATATAGTGGACCCCGATTCGACATGCGGAGGCCCCGACCATGACCCTCACCCAAGAACAACAGGCCGAGATCGCCGAGGCGCGGACCCTGTCCCGGCCCACCCTCCGCGCCACCGCGCCCGGCATGGAAAAGCACCTCTACCTTGCGCACGAGGTCCTCGACCACGGCCTCGTCCGCGTCATCGACTACATGGGCGACGACGCCGCCATCACCCAGGCCGCCCGCGTCTCCTACGGCCGCGGCACCAAGGCGGTGTCGAACGACGAGGGCCTGATCCGCTACCTCATGCGGCACTGGCACTCGACCCCGTTCGAGATGTGCGAGGTCAAGTTCCACGTCAAACTCCCGGTCTTCGTCGCCCGCCAATGGATCAGGCACCGCACCGCCAATGTGAACGAATATTCCGCGCGTTACTCAATCTTGGACCGCGAATTCTACATCCCCGCGCCCGAGAATCTGGCCGCCCAGTCGACGGTCAACAACCAGGGCCGGGGGGAACTCCTGCAAGGCGAAGAGGCGCAGCGGGTATTGGATTTGCTCCGCGACGACGCCATGCGGAGCTACGACCATTACGAGGCGATGCTGAGCCAGGAGGGCCAGAAGGGCCTCGCCCGCGAGCTCGCCCGCATGAACCTGCCCGCCAATGTCTATACGCAATGGTACTGGAAGGTGGACCTGCATAACTTGTTCCACTTCCTGCGCCTGAGGGCCGACGCCCACGCCCAATACGAAATCCGCGTCTATGCCGAAACGATGTGCGAAATCGTCAAGGACTGGGTGCCCTTGGCTTACGGGGCGTTCGAGGACTACCGGCTGGGCGGCGTCACGATGAGCGGCAAGGCGGTGGAGGTGTTGAAGCGGAGGCTGGCCGGGGAGGCGGTGACGCAGGAGACTTCCGGGATGAGCAAGGGCGAGTGGCGGGAGTTTGAGGGGGTTTGGGGGTGAGGGAGGCTCATTTCAAAAATTATGCGAGTGGCCGCTGCCGCTGATCTGATGCTAAAATAAGATGAATGGCTAGATAAAAAAGTCAGGAACTAGTTAGTTATAATTAGATGAACTCAGTATTTGGGGCCAAAGCAGGGAATCTCTAACTCATTCAGTATTTTAACGAGCTTCGCATCCAAATCCAAAGCAGAACTTGCCATCGCAGGGCGAATTATGTTGCATGAACTAGATACTTTTGTAATGAAATTTGGATCTTCCCTTTCGAGCACTTGCACGAGATCAGAATGGTTCGTTTGGATCGCGCCAAACTCTCCGAAAGCCATAAGAAAGTAACGCCTATCATCAAACTCTATAGGGGGTTCGGGGAAGGGCCGAACAATAGGCGCGGTGACGAAGTTGACCCGAAGCACGCGCGCGGATGAGTTAAGAAACAGATATGTCTTCAACCCATCTGGTAAGCTTCTGTCAAGTTGAAACCTTTCCCAAACTTCCTGCCGCTTGGATTGCACTTCTAGCGAAAAATCTCGGCCAACCCGGTTTGCGACTTCCTCGTAATCGGCAATTATTTTCGTGGCTTTGTCTTGCAGGCATCCCTTCATGAATAACCAGTTTTCGACTGACTTCTTCATTTGAGGGTCGGAGACTTCTCTGTTTTCAATGTAGACGCTTGGAAATATCAGCTGCATGTCTTGTTCGATCTGGTTCATCCAGCCATTGTTGCATTGATCACATACGACTTTGTAGGCCTGCTGATGTATCTTGTTAGCACTGCCAATAGTTCCTTTTGTCCTCCGCAGGCCTAGCACCTTGCCCTGATCTGCCACATAGTGTCGAATTCCGGCATTTGCGGGGATATCGTCCTCCGGGTAGTGCTTCTTCCACCACTTTCCGAAAGTATGCTCTTTGGAGTTTGCGCGTCTCACGTTACAAAAAATGCATCTGGCCAAATCTCTTTTCCTTCGAGTTGCGTGAAGTTGAAATTTGGTTTGATTGATGGCAATTTCAAGTGGTAAGCAAGCAAGCTGTAGCAAGCAACCCGTAGGTCGGGGCTTGCCCCGACTCTTCCGCTCCAACACCTTACTCCGCTTGCTCCCGCTTCCCGTCGGCTCCGCCACCCAAACCGTGAGTCGGGGCAAGCCCCGACCTACGGGATCACGCGACCCGCCCGCGCAGGTTTGCGCGGGCGTTCGAACCTGAAAACGGTCCACCGGACCGTTTTCGCCCCGCGAAAGGGCGGGGCCGGTTCTCACCCATCCCGGTGATACGACGAATACGGCCAATCTTCGGGCCGTTCGACCAATCCATGCTTCACCGGATTGATCCAGCAATACCGGACATGATTGCGGAAATCTTCCTCGTCGCGGATGTGGTGTTCCCAGAAGCGCTTCTGCCAAACGGGTGCTTCGTCGCGTAGGTCGGGGCTTGCCCCGACTCTTACTCCGCCTCTCGGCCCAACTCTTTCCCGTCCCGCCCGCGCGCCATATGGATTGCGGGGCGGGAGAGTCGGGGCGAGCCCCGACCTACGGATGGCCCGTGTAAACCGCCCCTTGATCGCCCCCATCCGCACGCCGTAACCGTCATCCCCCTCCGGCAAGGTCCAGACGCAATGCATGTGGTCCGGCAAGACCACCCAGGCGTCGATCCTGAATGACCGCTCGACGAGAGTCGCCCGCACCGCCTCCCGCAACACCTCCACCTCGCGCACCAGCAAATCTGAACCACGGTCGGCGAGGGCCACCGTGAAGAAGACCGATGCGCCGGGGATGCGGGGGCGGAGGTAGGACGACATCGGCCCGTTGTGGCGCGAAGAGGGTTAACGAAGCCTTGCCGACCCGTCCCGCCAAAATCCTGAACGCGGCGCGCGCCACGCCCCCTCAACCCCGTTGCGCGGATTATCTTTCGCCGAACGCCCGACGCCTGTCGGGACGGATATCCGACGGAAAAGCGACGCTTGCTGGCTACTGCGCGGCGAGCTGTCCAGCCGTCCCGGTGTCGAGCATCTCGATGGAGATGACATAGGCCTCGGTCCCGACCCGGGCGGCGATGGCGCCGATCGAGGGCGCGCGGTCGAAGGTCAGTTCCTCGGTCGTCTTGCCGTCGCGGGTGATCTGGACGATGAAGGTCCGCATCGGCAGGGGCGCGGGCGCTGGCCCCGGCTGATGCCGCTGCCGGATGCGTCCGATGAAATCGTTGCTGCCCAGATCGGCCGGCATGGCGGGTACTCCCCAAATCCTCAACAGGATGGGAGGACTCTGCCGGTCAGCGGGAAATGTGGCAAGTTTGCGGCCGAAATCGCCCTGATTTCCGGCGCTTCGTGGCAAGGGGGCGGACAGCGCGCCCAAGCTTGGCGAATTGTCGCCGGGCGGGCATCCAACCACCTCGACTCGCCCACCTCGTCGGGGCGGGTCCAAAATTGACCCGCCCCTAGAGGCCAAGCCCGATCCAGCACCCGTCACCCTTCGACCGTTACCCTCGAACCGCCCTCAGACCTGCAGCGTTGCAAAACGCGACGCGAACATCCTGCACGGCGAAACCGGGCCGCAAAAGTCGGGAATACCCGTAGTCGTCACTCCGCCGCGAGCCGCAGCCGGAAGCGTTCGCGCAGGCTTTTCCGCTTCATCGCTATGGCGACGATGAAGGCACCGTCCCCCGCCCGAGCCGCGATCTGCCCCAGCGTCGGCGCGGCCTCGAAGATCAGTTCCTCCGTCGCCACGCCGTCATGGGTGATGGTGACCACGAAATGCGAAATCTGCGACAGGGCCTTCCGTCGCCCCCGCCGCGCCTGTGCGGTCAGGCGCTGCCCGGTCTCGGTCGAAAGCCTCTCGATCAACTCGTCAGGTACGTTCGATCTGCTCATGACAAACCCCATTCGTTCGACGAACGGTTGTGGTCCGTCGCCGTCAACTTCGGTGCGGGCTGGCCCCGCATGTTCCGATTGCCCCCAATGGCCCTTCGGGGATAGACCGGGACCGGGGGCACGGCAAGCGCGGGTTCTGTGACGGAAAAGCCGCAGCCAGAAAATCGCCGAGGATGATCGGATTCCCGCCGATCCCGATGGGGTGTTCGGCTGCTGCGTGGCGGGATGCCGCCGACGCCGACCCGGGGCCGGCGTCGGGGAATCAGTACAAGTCGCGCATAAGGAGAGTGAGCTTGACCGACAATCGTAAAACGATCCTTTACGGACTGGGCTCCTGCGGTACCTGCCGGAAGGCGCGGGGCGCACTCGAATCGGCGGGACACTGGGTGGAGTTCCGCGATGTCCGCGATGCGCCGCTGAGCGAAGAGGAGCGCCGGCGCTTCCTCGTGGCCTTCGGTGACCGCCTCGTCAACCGTGCCTCGACCACCTGGCGCGGACTGACAGACGCAGAGCGGCAGGAAAGCCCGGAAAGGCTTCTGGCCGCCCATCCGGCATTGATGAAGCGCCCGGTGGTGGCGGTCGCGGATGATCTTTGGATCGGCTGGGATGCCGCAACCCAAGCCGCTGTTCTGAAATGAAAAAACGGCCCGCTCCAAGGCGGGCCGTCCGGTTGCTGCGTGAAATGTTCAGAGCAGTTTGAGGTCGCCTGCGGACGAACGGCCATCACGGCCGGACTGCATCTCGTAAGATACCTTCTGATTATCGGCGAGCGTCTTCAGCCCCGCGCGCTCGACCGCGGAAATGTGCACGAACACATCCTTGCCGCCGTCGTCGGGCGCGATGAAACCGAAACCCTTCGTCGTGTTGAACCATTTAACGGTGCCCGTGGCCATCCGTTCCTCCTCGGTCAATTTCCTCGGGCGACATTGCCCGAAGCCGTGCAGCCAGGTCTTTCATTGCTTCCGGCTGCCCCGTGACGAGGGAGGCGGTAGGAAAGTCTGATTTCACGCATGGAAATGATCGCGGATTCGTCGAAAAAATCAAGATTGTCGCTTGCCTGCCAACATTTGCCGGTATCGGTTTGGCAGCCTATGCCCGACGACACCGGACGGGGGCCGGGAAAACCGGTCGCCGTCCGGGCCGATTTCGCGCCCGCGCCGATCCTCAACGCTGGTCGGGGGGCGTCGCTTCGGCAGCAAGGTCACTCAGCGCTTGGTTGAGCGGCAGGCTTTCGGTCTGGGTCTCGCCCAGCCGGCGCAGCGATACGGTCCGTTCCTCGACCTCCTTCATGCCGATGGCGAGGATGACGGGCACCTTGCCGACGGAATGTTCGCGGACCTTGTAGTTGATCTTCTCGTTCCGCGTATCGGCCTCGGCCCTGAGGCCGGCATCCTTCAGCTTCGCCACGACCTCGTTCACATAGTCATCGGCATCCGAGACGATGGAGGCTACGACGACCTGCCGCGGCGCCAGCCAGAACGGCAGCTTGCCGGCGTAGTTCTCGATCAGGATCCCGATGAACCGTTCGAAGGAACCGAGGATGGCGCGGTGGAGCATGTAGGGCCGGTGCTTGGCGCCGTCCTCGCCGACATATTCCGCGCCGAGCCGGTCGGGCAGGTTCGGGTCGACCTGGAAGGTGCCGCACTGCCATTCGCGGCCGATGGCATCGGTCAGCTTGAAGTCGAGCTTCGGGCCATAGAAGGCGCCGTCACCAGGGTTGATCTCGTAAGGAAGGTCGAGCTTTTCGATGGCCTTGGTCAGCGCGCCCTCGACCTTGTCCCAGGTCTCGTCCGAGCCGATCCGCACCTCGGGCCGGGTCGACAGCTTGATGTCGAACTTGTCGAAGCCAAGGTCGCGGTAGACCGAGGAGAGAAGGGCGATGAACTTCGCGCATTCCGCCTCGATCTGGTCTTCGGTGCAGAAGATATGGGCGTCATCCTGCGTGAAGCCGCGCACCCGCATCAGCCCGTGCATCGAGCCGGAGGACTCGTAGCGGTGGCAAGAGCCGAATTCGGCTAGCCTGAGCGGCAGGTCGCGGTAGGACTTCAGGCCCTGATTGTAGACCTGCACATGGCAGGGGCAGTTCATGGGCTTCAGAGCGTTGACGCGCTTTTCCTTGGCGCCTTCCTCGTCCACCTCGACGATGAACATGTTCTCACGGTAGGCCTCCCAATGGCCGGACCGTTCCCAAAGGACGCGATCGACGACCTGCGGGGTCTTGATCTCCCGGTAGTCGGCGCGGCGCAGGCGGCGGCCCATGTAGTCCATGAGCGTCCGGTAGATCGTCCAGCCGTTCGGATGCCAGAAGACCATGCCCGGCGCTTCTTCCTGCAGGTGGAACAGCTCCATCTCGCGGCCAAGCTTGCGGTGGTCACGCTTGGCGGCCTCTTCCAGCATGCTGAGATATGCCTTGAGGTCGTCGCGGTTCTTGAAGGCGACGCCGTAGATGCGCTGGAGCTGCTTCAACCGGTGATCGCCGCGCCAGTAGGCGCCGGCGACCGACATCAGCTTGAATGCATCGGCGGGAAGCTGGCCGGTATGCTGGAGATGCGGGCCGCGGCAGAGATCCTGCCAGTGGCCGTGCCAGTACATCCTGAGCGGTTCGTCCCCGGGGATCGCCTCGATCAGCTCGACCTTGAAGGGCTCGTTTTTGGCCACGTAATGGGCGATGGCGCGCGAGCGGTCCCAGACCTCGGTCTTCACCGGGTCACGGGCATTGATGATCGCCTTCATCTCCTTCTCGATCAGGCCGAGGTCCTCGGGCGTGAAGGGCGCGTCCCGGTCGAAGTCGTAGTACCAGCCGTTCTCGACGACCGGGCCGATGGTGACCTTCACCTCGGGCCAGAGCTTCTGCACGGCGCGGGCCATGACATGGGCGAGGTCGTGGCGGATGAGTTCCAGCGCCGCCGCGTCGTCCTTCATCGTGTTGATGGCGATCTTCGCGTCACTCTCGATGGGCCATTGCAGGTCCCAGTGCTTGCCGTCGAGCGAGGCGGAGATCGCGGCCTTGCCGAGCGAGGGGGCGATGGCGGCGGCCACTTCGGCGGCGGTCACGCCTTTCGCGAAGTCGCGCTTGTTGCCATCGGGGAATGTCAGGGAAATCTGGCTCATGGCCATGCTCCTCGTCGGTTTGGCGCCCACGGAACGCCCGGCTGCGGGTTATGTCGGGGCTTTATTCCTAGATCGTGGCGGCGAAGTCAACGCCCAGGGGTTCCACCCCCGGACCCCCGGGGGTATTTCAGACAACAGAGAAGCGAGGGACGCGCATGACGAACTTTCTTGAGACGAAAGAGGGGCGGCGGATCGCCTATGATCTTGTGCGGGGGAAGGGGCCGGGTGTGGTCTTCCTTGGCGGGTTCCGGTCGGACAAGGAAGGCACGAAGGCGCTGGCGCTGGAGGCCTGGGCGAAGGCGCAGGGGCGGGCATTCCTCAGGTTTGACTATTCCGGGCATGGGCAGTCGTCGGGCGATTTCCTCGACGGCTCCATCGGCGACTGGTTCGCCGATGCGCGGGCGGCGATCATGGCTTTGACCGAGGGGCCGCAGGTGCTGGTCGGCTCTTCGATGGGCGGGTGGATCTCGCTTCTGATGGCGCGGGAATATCCGGAGAAGGTCGCTGGCCTTGTGACCGTGGCGGCGGCACCGGATTTCACCGAGGACGGGATGTGGGGCGATTTTTCGGAGGATCAGCGCCGGGCCTTGATGGAAGAAGGGCAGGTGGCGCTGCCGTCGGACTATTCCGATGAGCCCTACATCATCACCCGGCGGTTGATCGAAGACGGGCGCGACCGGCTGGTACTGCGCTCGCCGCTCTCCCTGCCGATGCCGGTCAGGATGTTGCAGGGGACGGCGGATACCGATGTGCCGGTCTCGGTGGCGACGCGGCTACTCGACCATGCCGAGGGCGGCGACATGCGCCTGATCCTCGTGAAAGGGGCCGATCACCGGTTTTCCAGCCCCGATTGCCTGAAGCTGATCGAGCTTGCGGTCGCGAAAGTGCTGCAGCGGGTCGCCTGAGTCTCAGACGGCGCGGATCGAGGCGCCTTTTTTCCGGCCGGGCCGGTCGCCGCTGTTCTGGTCGATGAAGCGCAGGACCAGCGGACGGATGTTGTTGCGCCAGGACTTGCCGGCGAAGATGCCGTAATGGCCGGCGCCGGGTTCGAGGTGGCTCGCCTTCATCGAGGCCGGCAGGCCGGTGCAGAGGTCAAGCGCTGCGAGGCACTGGCCGGGGGCGGAGATGTCATCCTCCTCGCCCTCGACGACCTTCACGGCCACATCGGTGATCGCGCCGATATCGACGGGCTGGCCGGCGACGGTGAAGACATTGCGCGCGATCTCGCGGTTCTTGAAGACCCGCTCGACGGTGGAGAGGTAGAACTCCGCCGTCATGTCCATGACCGAGAGGTATTCGTCATAGAAGCGGTTGTGGGCATCGCGTTCCGAGGCTTCGCCCTTGGCCGCGCGCAGGATCTGGTCGGAAAAGGCCTGGAAATGCCGGTCCATGTTCATCGAGATGAAGGAGGCAAGCTGCAGAAGGCCCGGATAGACCAGCCGCCCGGCGCCGGCATATTTGAAGCCGACGCGCTGGATGGCGAGGTGTTCGAGCTGGCCCATGGTCAGGCGGCGGCCGAAGTCGGTGACTTCCGTCGGCGCCGCGTCGGGGTCGATCGGGCCGCCGATCAGCGTCAGCGAACGCGGCTGCGCCTCGGGGTCGACGCCGGCGAGATAGGCGGTGGCGGCAAGCGTCAGGGGTGCGGGCTGGCAGATCGCGACGACATGAAGGTCAGACCCGAGATGGCGCATGAAATCGACGAGGTAGAGGGTGTAATCCTCCACGTCGAACTTGCCTTCGCTGACCGGGATGTCGCGGGCATTGTGCCAGTCGGTGACATAGACCTCGCAATCGGGCAGCAGGCTTTGGACGGTGGAGCGGAGAAGCGTGGAGTAGTGCCCCGACATTGGCGCCACCAGAAGGACGCGGCGGGCGCGGGGGGCGCGGCCGACGACGCGGAAGTGGATGAGGTCGCCGAAGGGCCGGGCCACGACGGTGTTGATGTCGACGAGGTGATCGCGGCCTTCGTCGCCCACGACGGTGCGGATGCCCCAGTCGGGCTTGATGACCATGCGGGCGAAGCTGCGTTCGGTGACGCGGCCCCAGGCCGAGAGAACCTTGAACATCGGATGCGGCACGAGGCCCCAGACCGGGTAGGAGGCCATGGCGCGCGCCGAGGCGCCGAGCCATTCGTTGGTGTTGCGGGCGCTCTCCATGAGATCGTAGCGGAACATGGTATTCATCGCGGTTCCCCAACCATTACAACCAGCCACAGGCCGCTTTACCGCATGGGCAAAGCGGCGCTATGCTGCATTGCAGTAGACTAGGGAGGAAATCTCGCGATGGCAACAGAGGTTCACGACAACCCCGACCAAGGTAATAAGCTGAACGAAAACATCGCGAAAATGGAGGATTTGACCCAGAGGCTGGTCAATGCCCTCGCCCACAAGCGGACGCCGAATCCGGCGGTGGAGGCGCCCGGAAACGCGCTTTATGCCCGCGCGCTGACCGCTTACTGGCAGGAAGCGATGGATAATCCGGCCAAGCTGATCGAGCAGCAGGCAGCCTTCTGGGGCAAGACGCTGCGTCATTTCGCCGACATCCAGAAGGCGGTGCGATCCGGCTCGACCGAGGTGCCGCCGGACCCGACGCCGAAGGACCGCCGCTTTGCCAACCCGCTCTGGGAAAGCCATCCCTATTTCAACTTCATCAAGCAGCAATACATGCGCAACGTCGAGGCGGTGGACCGTGCCGTTGCAGAACTTGACGGTCTGCAGCCGCATGAGCGCAAGCGGGTCGAGCATTTCGCGCGCCAGATGATGGACATGGTGGCGCCGACCAATTTCCTTGCGACGAACCCCGACGCCCTGGAACGCGCCGTCGCGACCGAGGGCGACAGCCTTGTCAAAGGGCTTGAGAACCTGGTGCGCGACATCGAGGCGAACCGTGGTGACTTCCTGCCCATCCTCGCCGATCCCGATGCTTTCGAGGTCGGCACCAACATCGGCGCGACGCCGGGGTCGGTGGTCTTCCGCAACCGGATGATCGAACTGATCCAGTACAAGCCGACGACCGAGAAGGTGCATGAGACGCCGATCGTCATCTTCCCGCCGTGGATCAACAAGTTCTACATCCTCGACCTGAAGCCGGCGAACAGTCTCATCAAATATGTGCTCGATCAGGGCTATTCGCTCTTCATCGTGAGCTGGAAGAACCCCGACCGCAGCTATGCCGATGTCGGGCTGGAAACCTATGTCGAGGAAGGTGTCCTTGCTGCCATCGGCGCCGTGAAGAAGATCACCGGCGAGAAGAAGGTGAATGCCGTCGGCTACTGCATCGCCGGCACCGCGCTGACCATGGCGCTGGGGGTGATGGCCAAGCGGAAGGATGACAGCGTCAAGTCGGCGACCTTCTTCACCACGCTCACCGATTTCTCCGATCCGGGCGAGGTGTCAGTATTCCTCGACGACGATTTCGTCGACGGGATCGAAAAGCAGGTGGAGCGGGACGGCTATCTCGACAAGTATTTCATGGCCAAGACCTTCTCCTTCCTGCGTTCGAACGATCTGGTCTATGGGCCGGCGATCCGCAGCTACATGCTGGGCGAGGCGCCGCCCGCCTTCGACCTGCTCTACTGGAACGGCGACGGCACCAACCTGCCGGCGCGGATGGCGGTCGAATACCTGCGCTGGATCTGCCAGGACAACCAGCTGGCGCGCGGGCGCATCGGGATCATGAACGAAACCCTCTCGCTCGCCGACGTCACCGCGCCGCTTTTCGCGGTCGCCTGCGAGACGGATCACATCGCCCCCTGGAAGGGCAGCTTCAGCGGCATCCGGCAGTTCGGCTCCAAGGACAAGACCTTCGTCGTCTCTGAATCCGGGCATATCGCAGGGATCGTCAATCCGCCGACCAAGGTGAAATACGGCCATTACACCAACGATGGCCCGATGGGGCAGTCGGATGCCTGGCTTGCCGGGGCGGAGTATCACAAGGGCAGCTGGTGGCCGCGCTGGGTCGACTGGCTGTCGAAGCGGTCGGGCAAGAAGGTGGCCGCGCGGGCGATCGGCGGCAACGGGTTCCGCGAGCTTGATCCGGCGCCGGGCCTCTACGTCAAGGAACAGCCGGCGGTCTGACAAAGGGCGGGGGCAGCAATCCGCCGAAAGGCGAGATTATTTTGCTGCAATGCGGCGACGGGACTTGAATTGCTGCGGTGCAGCATGTATATCCCGTCCAGAACGATTGCAGACCCCGCCTTTGTCAGGAGATACCGAAATGCAGAAGACCCAAGACTTCACCAAAGTCATGCAGGACATGGCCGCTTCCTTCCCCTTCGACGCGAAAGCGCTGCAGGACACCTTCAAGACCTCCGCCGTTCTCGGCGAGCGCGTGACCAAGGTCGCCCTCGAAGCCGCTGAGAAGTCGAGCGAGATCTCGTCCAAGTGGACGAAAGAGACCATCTCGAAAGTCGGCTCGCTGACCAAAGTCCGCGAAGAGCCCGCTGAATACTCGAAAGCGCTGAGCGACTTCGCTTCGGCCGCTGCCGAAATGGCTGCCGAGAACCTCGCTGCCTTCGCCGAGATCGCGAAGAAAGCCCAGATGGAAACCGTCGAGCTGATGCTCGCCGCCGGCAAGGACTTCTCCGAAGACGCGACCGCTGCGGTCAAGAAAGCTTCGGTCGAAGTCACCACGGCTGCGAAAAAAGCCGCCGCTTCGGTGAAGTAAGACTTTACGGACGAGACCTCCGCAATCCTCCCTGTCGGACGGTCATACTGGCGGGTGCCCCTGGGGCGCCCGCCTTTTTCTTTGCCTGCAGTCGATGCCGGCCGCGACTTTCCCATCGGTCAAGGGCATTCGCCGCTTCTTTCTGTTGAGTTTTTTGCGGCGCGGCCTAATCTTGCTGCAATGCCAAACAAATGAGACCGGGGAGAACGGACATGGCGGACGACGCCAAGCCGCTGCTGATCAAGCGCTACGCCAGCCGGCGCCTCTACAATACCGAGACGAGCGACTATGTGACGCTTGAGGATATTGCCGCCTTCATCCGCGACGGGCGCGAGGTCAGCATCGTCGACCTCAAGTCCGGCGACGACCTGACGCGGCAGTATCTGCTGCAGATCATCGCGGAACATGAAAGCCGGGGCGAAAGCGTGCTGCCGGTCGATGTGCTGACCGATCTGGTGCGGAGCTACACGACCCAGGCGCAAAGCGTGGTGCCGCAGTTCCTGGCCGCCAGTTTCGAGATGCTGCGGGAAGGCCAGTCCAAGCTGATGGAAAACATGACCACCTTCCCGAATCCGATGGCCTCCATGCCCGGTTTCGAAGCGCTTCAGCGCCAGCAGCAGGCCTTCCTGAAATCGGTGATGGGCGGGTTCGGAAAATCCTCCGGCCCCGAGATCGACGATGAGACCGAGGTCGAGGCGAAGCCTAAGGCCAAGGCCAAGGCGCAGGACGGCGACGACCTGGCGCAGATCAAGAAGCAGCTGGCCGAGTTGCAGACCAAGCTGTCGAAGCTCTGACCCCCGGCGTCAGCCGCGCTGCACTTCGGCTGCCGCCGCGATCAGCCCCTCGGCGATATGGTCGAGGTCGGCTTCGCTGAGGCGTGTCGGCAGGCGCAGGTCACAGGCCCGCATCAGCATGGCGCGCGTCACCGGCAGGTCGGGCAGGTCGCCGAGGAACTGCCAGTTCCAGAAAGCCCGGGCATTGTCGGGCGAAAGGCCGAAGATCTGCACTGCAACGCCACGCCGTGCCGCCGCGTCGAGAAAGGCGCGGGCATCCTCGTCGCTGTCGAACCCGCGCAGCAGGAACTGGAGCGAGTCGGGCGCACGTTCTTCCTGCGGCAGGGCGGGGGGCACCTCGAACCACGGATGTTGGGCGAGCCTGGCCGCAACCCGGTCGTGGCCGCGCTGCCCGGCTGCGACCCGGGCCGGAATCTCCGGGATCTGCGGGCGGATGACGGCGGCGGAGAGATTCTGCATCCGCATGTTGTAAAGCGGCAGCTTGTTCTGCCAGTGGTGAAAGCTGTTCTGCAGGCCGGGGTGCTTTTTCCAGTTGTACTCATAGGCGCCCGACATGATGACGGCGCGGGCGGCAAGCTCCGGATCGTCCGTGACGAACATCCCGCCTTCGCCGGCATTCACCATCTTGTAGGACTGGAACGAAAAGCAGCCGATCTTGCCGAGCGTGCCGATCTTCCGCCCCGACCAGAGCGTGCCGAGCGAATGGGCGGCATCCTCGATCACCGGAATGCCCCTGGCATCACAGGCCGCCATGATCGCATCCATGTCCGAGGTATGGCCGCGCATGTGGCTGATGAGGACGGCATCCGCCGTTTCGAGCTTGGCATGGAAGTCGTCAAGGTCGATGCGCAGCGTCTCACCGACCTCGACAAGGACCGGCACGCAATCGGCGTGGACAACGGCAGAAGGAACGGCGGCGAAGGTGAAGGCCGGGATCAGCACGCGGGCGCCGCGCGGCAGATCGAGGGCTTTCAGCGCAAGGAAAAGTGCTGCGGAGCAGGAGGCGACGGCAAGCGCGTAGCGCGAACCGAGGAAATCAGCGAATTCCGCCTCAAGCTGCGCCACCGGCGCGCCCTCGGGCGCGGTGTAGCGGAAGAGATCGCCCGTCGCGAGAAGCCTGTCGATCTCGGCCCGCGCGGCGGCGGGGATCGGTTCGGCCTGATGCACGTCGGGGGTCTTGGCGGGGCGGAGCGTCGCAGTGTCCGGAGCCATCATTTGCCTTTTTGAAACCTCGGATTTCAGAAATCCTTAGCTCATGGAGGCCGGAAAGGCCACAGGCCGCCCGAAGGCGGCCTGTGAAATTTCGGTGACAATCCGCCTATACGTTCAGCAGAAGGTGTTCGCGTTCCCAGGGGCTGATGACCTGGAGGAACTCCTTGTACTCGTTCCTTTTGACCGCCTCGTAGATGTCGCAGAACTCGGGCGTCAGCACCTCGCGCACCGGCGCGCATTCGGAGAATAGGTCGAGCGCATCGCCGAGTGTCGTCGGCAGTTCGTCGGCGTTGATATAGGCGTTCCCCTTGATCTCGGGCCGCGGCATCTTCTTTTCCTTGAGGCCAAGATAGCCGCAGACGAGCGTGGCCACGATGCCGAGATAGGGGTTGCAGTCCATTCCCGGCAGGCGGTTTTCCAGCCGCCGCCCGGCAGGGTCGGAGATCGGAACGCGAAGGCCGGTCGTCCGGTTGTCGCGCCCCCATTCGAGATTGATCGGCGCGGAGAAGTCCGGGACATAGCGGCGGTAGGAGTTCACGTAAGGCGCCATCAGCGCCACGACGGCGGGCAGGTAGTTCTGCATGCCGGCAATGAAATGCATGAAGGCGTCGGTTTCCTTGCCCTTCGCATCCGAGAAGATGTTCTTGCCGGTCTTCAGGTCTGCCACCGACTGGTGGATATGCATGGCGCTGCCGGGTTCGCCCTCGATCGGCTTGGCCATGAAGGTGGCAAAGCAGTCGTGGCGAAGCGCCGCCTCGCGGATCAGGCGCTTGAAGTAGAAGACCTCGTCGGCAAGCATCACCGGATCGCCGTGGCTCAGGTTCAGCTCGACCTGACCGGCGCCGCCTTCCTGAACGATGCCGTCGATCTCAAGCCCCTGCGCCTCGGCAAAGTCATAGATGTCGTCGATCACCCGGCCGTATTCGTCGACGGCGGACATCGAATAGGCCTGGTTCGCCATCATGCGCCGGCCGGACCGCCCGATCGGCGGGATCACCGGCTGGTTCGGGTCGATGTTGCGGGCGACGATGTAGAATTCCATCTCGGGCGCGACGATCGGCTTCCAGCCTTCCGCGGCATAAAGCTCGACCATGCGCTTCAGGACGTTCCGGGGCGCCATTGCCACCGGTTTACCCTCCTGATCGAGGACGTCATGGATGACCTGGAGCGCCGCATCGGGGTTCCACGGCACGGCTGTCGCCGTCGAGTAGTCGGGCGTCAGCACCATGTCCGGTTCGGTGAATTCGCTTTCGTCGGGCATGTCGGCATAGTCGCCGGTAATTGTCTGGGCGAAGATCGAATTCGGCAGGTGAAAGAACTTCTGCTTGCCGAACTTGAAGGCGGGCATCGCCTTGCCTTTCGCCACGCCGGCGAGGTCGGCGACGAGGCATTCGACCTCGTCCAACCGGCGTCCGGCAATATATTCCTGTGCTGCTTGAGGCAGTTTATTGGTCCAGTCGGCCATGACTCACACTGTTGTCAGTTGCGATTTTGCTTGAAGAAATCCGCGATCCGGTCGGCGACCGCGGGAGAAGAATTGGGGCGGCCGAGGCGCTCCGCGGCCGCCGCCATGAGGTTGTCGGGCACAAGGCCCTTGCCGCGTGTCTTCATCAGCCCGTCGACGAAATCGTCGGTAAACTCAGGGTGGGCCTGCACGGTGAAGGCGCGGTCGCCGTAGACCAGCGCGGCATTCTCGCAGAATTCGTTGGTGGCAACCCGTTCCGCATCCGGCGGAAGTTCCGTCACCTGATCACGGTGCCAGGCGTTCATCGTCACCTTGTCACCGCCGAAGTCGTAGTCGGTCGGGCCCACGGACCAGCCGCCGTCAAAGCGTTCGACCTTGCCGCCAAGGGCTTGCGCTATGATCTGGTGGCCAAAGCAGATGCCGACCATCGGCACTTTTTCGGCATAGGCGCCGCGGATGAAATCTTCCAGCGGCTTGATGAAGGGATGGTCCTCATAGGCACCATGGCGCGAGCCGGTGATAAGCCAGCCGTCGCAGTCATGGATACCCGACGGGAAGTCCATCGCCTCGACAAGGTAGGTCTTGAAGTCGAGGCCACGGGCGGCGAGCAGCCGCGCGAACATGTCGGGATAGTCGCCCGATGCCTCGCGCAGCATGTCGGGCGCCTGTCCGGTCTGAAGGATGCCGATCTTCATGTCTTGCCTTTGGTCCGTTTGGTCGAAGCGTAGCGCCGGGCGGTGCCGCCGTGCAAGCGGCACCGGGCCGGGTCACACCGTATCGAGGTAGATTTCGATCTTCTCTTCGGGCGTCAGCTCGTCGATGTAGCGCAGTTCCTGACGCTTGGTCATGACGAGGTTGTGGATCAGTTCCTGCGGGAAGATCTTCCGGATCACCGGGCTTTTCTCGAAGATGTCGATCGCTTCCTGCCAGGTCTCAGGCAGGAGCGGCAGGTCGAGCGCATAGGCGTTGCCGGTGATCGGCGCAGGCGGTGTCATGCCCTCTTCGATGCCGATGAGCGCCGCGCCAAGGATCGCCGCGAGAAGGAGGTAGGGGTTCACGTCGCCGCCTGCCACCCGATGCTCGATCCGCCGCGCCTTGGGGTTGCCGGAGGGGATGCGGATTGCCGAGGTCCGGTTTTCATAGGCCCAGCAGATCGCGTTCGGGGCATGCGCCTCGGGCACCAGCCGTTCATAGCTGTTGTCATGCGGCGCGAAGATCAGCGCGCTGTCATGCATCGCGGCAAGGCAGCCCGCCACCGCGTTCATCAGCAGCGGAGAGCCTTCGGTGCCGCCGTTGTCGAAGACGTTGGTGCCTTCCTTGTCGATGATCGAGAAGTGGGTGTGCAGCCCGTTGCCGGAATAGTCGGCATAGGGCTTGGCCATGAAGCTGGCGGCGAAGCCGTGGCGGCGGGCGAGGCCCTTGACCAGAAGCTTGAAAAGCCAGGCATCATCGGCGGCGCGCAAGGCGTCGTCGGTGTGCATCAGGTTGATCTCGAACTGGCCAAGACCGGATTCCGAGATGGCGGTGTCGGCCGGAATATCCATCGCCTCGCAGGCGTCATAGAGATCGGTGAAGAAGGTGTCGAAGGCATCGAGCGCGCGGATCGACATGATCTCCGCCGCTTTCCGGCGCTTGCCGGAGCGGGGCGAGGGCGGAACCTGAAGGGTCTTGCCGCTGTCGTCGATCAGGTAGAACTCGAGCTCCATGGCGCAGACCGGGGTCAGGCCGCGCGCCTTGTAGCGGTCGATGACCGCCGCGAGCGCGTGGCGCGGATCGCCCTCGTAGGGCTTGCCGTTCTCGCGGAACATCCAGATCGGCAGAAGCGCGGTCGGTGCGTCGAGCCAGGGCATTGGCATGAAGCCACGCTCGGTCGGTTTCAGGATGCCGTCGGCATCGCCGCTTTCGAAGACAAGCGGGCTGTCCTCGATATCCTCGCCCCAGATGTCGAGGTTGAGGACGGACATGGGGAATCGCGTGCCGTTCTCGACCACCGCATCGGCGAAGCGGACGGGAACGCGTTTGCCGCGCGGCTGGCCGTTGATGTCGGCAGCGGCCACACGGATCGTACGCACCTCTTGGTGCTTTCTGAGCCAGTTCTTCATAGTCTCACCAGATGCCAGGTCTGGCCCGAAACCGCCCCGGCAGGCCTAGCGGCGCCAGCGGCAGAAACGGCCCATGCCCTTGGGCCTTTCACTTTTTGATCAAATCGGCCGTCACCAGCAATGACCCGGTGCAATTGTCCGGAAATTAGCTATTCCGGCAGCCTGAAAATTTGATCAAATACTGGATACTATCGGATCAGCTGTGGACGCAAGCGAATTCTGCTGCGATTTGCCTGCGGCAGATGCCGGTTCAGCCGCCGGTTGACGATGCCGAAAAGGGTGATGACGATCAGGGTCAGGAGGATGAAGTAGATCGCGATGACCGGATAGGCGATGAAAGGGTTGAAGGTCTGCGACGCGAAGTAGTTCGCGTAGTAGAGGCTGTCGCCCCGTTGCTGGAAGGATGGAAAGCCCGAGAAGAACACCAGCGTGGTCGCGTGGAAAAGGAAGATCGCCTCGTTGGTATAGGCCGGCCAGGCCAGCCGCAGCATCGTCGGCCAGAGGATGCGCCGGAAGCGCGACCAGCCTGACATGCCGTAGGCGTCCGCCGCTTCGATGTCGCCCTTCGGCACGGACCGCAGTGCACCGTAGAAGATCTCGGCCGAATAGGCGGCGGTGTTGAGGAAGAGGACCAGCAGCGCCCCGGCCCAGGCCTTCGACAGCCACGAGGTCGCGATGGTGATCGTGGTGAAACCCAGCGGTATGTCGATGCCGGCACGCGGCAGAAGCACGAAGGTCTCGTAGGCGAGGAAAAACTGGATGAAGAGCGGCGATCCGCGGAACACGTAGATGAACCACTCGGCGGGTTTCCTGAGCCAGGGGTTGGCGCTGGCCTTGGCCAACGCCACGGCATTGGCAAGGAAGAAGCCGAAGAAAAGCGCGAGGATGCCGAAGTAGAGGTTCCAGACCAACCCGGAGCCGATCAGAACAACGTGTTCGCAGAGGGTGAATCCGGTCTTCGGCAGAAGCCGTTCGCCAAGGCCGATGGACCGCAGGCCGTAGGCCTCAAATGTTTCCCAGCAGGTCATGCCGCGGCCTTCCTCTGCTGTTCGCCGGCCATCGTCGCCTGGCCCTTGCTCAGGCGCGCGCTGATGCGGCGCAGGACACGTTCGGAAAGGCTGGTCATGATGAGGTAGAAGGCCAGGAGGGCGAGGAAGTAGTAAAGCCGCCAGTCAGGATGGGGATATTCATAGGCCGAGGTCTTCGACCCGCCGAGCTCCCGCGCCCAATAGACGATGTCGCGCACGCCGAGAACGAAGAGAAGCGGCGTCGCTTTGATGAGGATCATCCAGAGGTTCGAAAGGCCGGGCAGCGCATAGACCCACATCTGCGGCACGAGGATGCGCCGGAAGGCCTGGCGGTGGCTCATGCCGTAAGCCTCGGCGGTTTCCATCTGCGCGCGCGGCACGGCGTTCATCGCGCCATAGATCACGTTTGCCGCGAAAGCGCCGAAGACGATGGCGAAGGCAAGGACGGCCATGAAGAAGCCGTAGGTCTCATGAACCCATTGCTCGCTGGTGGACAGGGGCAGTTTCGCTGCGGGACAGACGACAAAATCGCTTCCCTGCCAGATGGGCTGGTCCCAGTCGGGGCATTTCGCCTTGTGGCGGATGAATTCGAAGAGCTGGTCGAGTGCGATCGGCACGAAGAGGAAGAAGATGATGTCGGGGACGCCGCGCACCATCGAGGTATAGGCCTTGCCGATCCAGCGAAGCGGCGCGAATTGCGACCGTGCCGCCATCGCGCCGCCAAAACCGAAGGCAAGCGCCGCCGGAGCCGTGATGACAAGCAGCGTGAGCACGGTCCCGATCGAGATGTAGAAAAGGATGTGCTTTCCCGAGGTGAGATAGCAAAGAAGCCAGCTCAGGCCTTCAAGCGTTGACGGATCTGCGCAGGATGCGAACATTTTCTGTGTTGGTCAGGGGGCGGGGCGCTGGGGCCCCGCCCGCCGGTCTCAGAAGAGGGGAGTTTCGTCGCCGAACCACTTCTTGAGAAGCGTGTTCAGCGTACCGTCGTCCTTCATCGCCTGAATGGCGGTGTCGAACTTGCCCTTCAGTTCGGCGTCGCTTTCACGAAGCCCCATGCCGACGCCACCGCCAAGCTGGATTTCCTCGCCGACGAACATAAGCTCGCCATTGGATTCCTCGACGAACGGCTTGAGGTAGTCCTTGTCGGCAAAGACCGCATCCGCCTCGCCGTTGCGGACGGCGGCGATGGTTTCATCCGGCGTCGGATATTCCAGAAGCGTCGCGCCACTTTCCGCGACATGTCCGGCCTGGATCGTTGCGGTCTGCGCCGCGACGACGCCACCCTTGATGTCGGCATCGGCTTTCAGCGCGACATAGGCCGAGGAGGCCGGCGGATAGTAGTTCTGGGTGAAGTCGATGACCTTGTCGCGCTCCTCGGTGATCGACATGCCGGCGATGATGGTGTCGTAGTTGCCGGAAACGAGGTTCGGGATGATCGAATCCCATTCGTTGGTGACCCATTCGCAGGTCAGTTCGGCGCGCTTGC
Organism: Pseudomonadota bacterium; assembly: GCA_020161655.1. GTDB lineage: Bacteria > Pseudomonadota > Alphaproteobacteria > Rhodobacterales > Rhodobacteraceae > Albidovulum. The sequence continues at coordinate 109,208 of JAIUPC010000014.1, read as the reverse complement.
AAAGCTCGTCGCCCAGTTCCCGCTCGAACCCGTCGACCTCACCCTTGTCATTGATGAAGTTGAACGGAGGGTAGGCGCCCTCGGTACCGAGGCGAACGGTCTGAGCGCCGGCAAGGCCGGCAGTCAGCGCAAGCGCTGCGGCGGCGATAAGAAGTTTTTTCATTGTACTCTCCCGGTATTTACTGAGCTGCTTTTGAGTGGTCAGGCGGCAACGGTCGCGCTCAGGAACTGTTGCAGCCGTTCGGTTTTCGGTTTTCCGAATAGCTCTTCGGGTGAACCTTCTTCCTCGATCTTGCCCTTGTGCAGGAAAATCGTGTGATCCGAGACATCGGCGGCAAGCCGCATGTCATGGGTCACGATGAGCATGGTCCGGCCTTCCTCGGCCAAAGCCTTGATAACCTTGATGACTTCCTGCTCAAGTTCGGGGTCGAGCGCAGATGTCGGTTCGTCGAAGAGAAGTGCCGTCGGCTCCATGCAGAGCGCGCGGGCGATGGCGGCGCGCTGCTGCTGGCCGCCGGATAACTGGGCCGGGAAGACATCGCACTTGTCGCCGATGCCGACCTTGTCGAGATACTTGCGCGCGGCGGCCTCGACCTCGGCCTTGTCGCGGCGCAGGACGGTCAGCGGCGCTTCCATGACGTTCTGCAGGATCGTCAGGTGCGACCAGAGGTTGAACTGCTGGAACACCATCGAAAGGTTGGTGCGGATGCGGATGACCTGCTGCTTGTCGGCCGGGTGCCGGTGAAGGCCGGTGCCCTTCCAGTGGACCGCCTCGCCCTTGAAGAGGATCTCACCCTGCTGGCTGTCCTCAAGAAGGTTGCAGCAGCGCAGAAGCGTGGATTTGCCCGAACCGGACGAGCCGATGAGCGATATGACCTCGCCGCGATGCGCGACGAGGGAAACCCCCTTCAGCACTTCAAGCTGGCCGTAGGCCTTGTGCAGATCACGCACCTCGATGACGGGTGCGCCGATTTCTTTCGCCTGGTCGCTCACGCATGTCCTCCCCTGGACGCACCGAATAGGGCTGATATTCCGCCATTTTACAATGCGCTTTTTGAGAGGTCTTCGGCAAAATGCCCGACAAACTGCCTAATTGACCGGCACATCTTGCGAAGGTGGCGGCGGCGTGGGCACGGCGAGATAGGCTGGCGCCGGGATAGGTACTAGGTCGCGAAGCCCAAGCGCGGCCCGGTCGGCAGGGGTCAGCCCGGCGATGGCGGCGGCAAAGGCGCGGGCTAGGGGGGCAGTGTCGCGCCCTTTCGCGGCGATGAGAGGCAGGCCCGGCGTCGGGTCGGTATGGCCGATCACGCGGAGCTTTTGCGCTAGATCTTGGTGATGCGCCTCGACCAGACGCCAGCTGATGGCGTCGATCGCGGCGATGTCGGCCTTGCCGGCGGCGACGGCGCGGGCGCTGTCGCGATGGGCGCCGGTGTGGCGGGTATGGGTGAACCGCAGGCCCTTCTTCGCCATCTGGTTCTGCGGCGCGGCCCAGCCCGACTGGCTGTCCTGACCGTTGAAGGCAAGGGTGCGGTCGATGAAATCCTCCGCCTCGCCGGGTTCGTCCTTGCGGGTCACGAAGACGGAATAATAGTGCCCGGGCGGCGCGCCGGGGAGGCCGTAGTCCGGGGTCGCCACAAGCTCAACCCTGCCGTGGAGCCTCGTCCGGTAGGGCATGCCGCAGGTCTGGCCGAGGAGGAGGTCGGGGCTTTGCCAGACTTCCCAGAGGCTGTCGTCGCGGGTCAGCTCCGCCGGGGCGGCGACCCCCTCGGCCATCAGCGCGGCATGGGCCAGCGCCCAGAGCCGGTCATTCGCTTCCCGCACCTGCGGCCAGTCATACATCGAAAGGCTGGCGATCATGTCTTTGATTTTTCTACATTCTGCCGGGCGATGGCCCGGTCCTTGTCGCTGATGCCGAGAAGGTCGGCGGTGACGCGGATCATCGCATCCTCGCGCGGGTCGCGGGCATCATCGGCCAACGCCACGGACCAGAGCGCCTCCATCAGTCCCATGCGATCCTCGTAGGGAACGGCGTCCTTGAGGGCGCGGGTGAAGCGCACGGTATCGGGCGCCTCGGCCTCCATCTCCTCGGCGTCGGCGCGGATCGTCACCGCCTCGAAAGGGCTGAGGTTGTAACGGCGGGCGAGGATGCGGTCGATGCGGCCGCGCTCCCCCTCATCGTAGTGTTCATCGGCCCTGGCGAGGCGGACGAGGAGGGCGGCGAGCGCCCGCTGCGCATCCGGCTGCGGCAGACGGTCGGGTCTTTCGGTGAGAAGCGAGGTGAGGATGCGTCCGAACATGGGACCGATATAAGGGGCTTCCGGGACAGGTGCAAAGGGCGTCTGGCATCCGTCGGGTATGCGTATGGCATCCGTCCCGACAGGTGTCGGGCATTCTGGCGGGCGCAGGATGGGTGGTTCCGCCGAAGGCGGGTTCGCCCATGGTGCGCGGGGAGTCGGGGTGAACCCCGACCTACGACGCCGGCTTCACGATCCTGAGGCTCGTCGGTGCGCGGAACTCCCATCCCCGGAAATCGGGCGCGGCACCGGCAAGGCGGAGGTCGGGACAGGCTTCGAAGAGCACCCGCAAGGCAATCTCGATCTGCGCCTTGGCGAACCACTTGCCGGCGCAGAAATGCGCGCCCGCGCCGAAGGACATGTGCGCGGTCTGCGGCCGGTGGATGTTGAAGCTGTCCGGCTCGGGGAAGCGCGCCTCGTCGCGGTTGGCCGAGGCCATGATGCAGGACACCGCCGCGCCTTCGGGCACCGGAATGTCGTTGACCATGGTGTCGCGGAGCGCGGTGCGCATCATCGTGCCGATCGGCGCAACCCAGCGCAGCCCCTCGTCGATGGCCTGCGGCAGGAGGGTGTCGAGGTTCTGCCGGAGGTCCTGCAACTGCTCGGGGTTGGCGAGAAGCCCGGTCAGGGTCGAACCGGCGCCATGGCCCGGTTCCTGCATCCCGCCGAGAAGCGTGACCTTGACCGTCGGCAGGATGTATTCGGGCGCGCGGGTCTTGCCCTCCTCAATGCCGGAATGGAGGAGATGGGAGAGGGGCGAGCCATCGGGGTTCTGCGCCAGCCGGGCGAGGAACGGCAGGAGGATGGCTTCGATCTCTGCCACCGCCCTTGCGCAATCGGCGGCGCGGGCCGGGTCACGTTCGAAGTTGATGGCGCCCTGGCTCAGCCCGTGGAACCAGCGGCGGAGCGTGGCGACATCCACCTCCGTCAGGCCGAAGGACCGGGCCAGCGACAGGGCCGAGATCGGCTCGAAGTAGAGCGACATCAGGTCATTGTCATCCGAGGCCCGGAACGCGGCGAGCTGCGCCTCGGCGATGGGGCGGACCAGGGCCTCGATATAGCCGGCGACCTTCTTCGGCTTGTAATGCGCGTCGATGCCGGTGCGGAGCGCCGTATGGTCCGGGCCCTCGGAGGTCAGGACATTGGGGCGCCCGAACGCCTCGTTCACCGGCGCGTCATCGGAGGCGGCGGTGAAATCCGGCGAGCGGTTGATCGCCTCGATATCCTTCCAGCGCGTCGCGAACCAGCAATTGGCCGCCGGGACCGGGATCAGCGGCTCTTCCCGGCGCAGGCGCGCATAGATCGGATAGGGATCGCGTTCCAACGAGTCGATGGTGATCGTGTCGGCATAGGTCATGTCGGCCTCCCCCCGGTCTGCGAGAAACTTAACATGTTTAGTAATTCGGTCAAGAGCCGTGTGGTGTGGGCGGCGGCGATGCGCCACGGGGGAAGTTGGCGTGAAACGGCGGGCGTGGGGGCTGAGGGCCGGAAAGGGACGTGCCAGTGGCACGTCACCCGGTCCGATTGCCCGGAGGCGCAAGCCGGAGGGCAAGAGGGTGTCTGTTTGCGCCGTGCGTTTCGGAAATCGGGGCGCGGCTGCCTGGGCTGGCGCGGTAACGCGCCTGCCGGGGGCAGGCAGGCGCGGCCCGATTTGTCGCGGGACAAATCGGGCGGAAGGGGAGACCGTGGGCCGGAAGCGGTAGGGTGCGTGATTTCACGCACCGCTTGCGGCGAATGGCGCGTGCGAGCACGCACCCTACTGCGGGCTATTTCCTCAATTGGGAACTTCGCGCGCAGTTTCACTCTACAATTGTGTGGCGAATCAGATACCCTTTTGAAGGGATATGAGGTCATGCCGGTGGTAGTGAAATGCTAATCCTTTCAGCAGCTTGGGATTTCCCACAGCTACTTTGGTGGGCCCTTTTCCCAAGAGCGGACAAGCGCAGAGAAGTTAGTGAGCGCGAAGCAGCGCTCTCAGAAAGAGTCAAAGTGTGTACTCGCGAAGGCGGTGGAGAAATCGTTTTGCCGAGCCTAGAGCCTGGAGTCGAGGCAGATTTTGTGGCCCTGCACTACGAGGACTGCGTTTCACACATCAAGGAGTATCAAAAGGAACATTGGGTTGTTGCATCTTGGCTGTTTGCTGGTCAGGTCGCCCTCGCATATGGCCTTGGCTTGGTCTACGCTGGCGATATCGGGTTGGCATCAGTTCATAAGCTCCTTTTCCTTGTGCCAATTGCGGTTGGTGCGTTTGGTCTGGTTCTAATGAATGAACTCAGCGTCGCACTTGAGCGCAACCGTCGGCACCTTGATACGTTGCGCTTGCTCATGGGAGGCGCGATTGTGGAGATTTATATTGACTACAACTCAACAAAGAAAGTGATCGAAAGCCGGCAGGAAAAGAAAAGGCGCCTCGAAATGGTCACCCACTTCTCGCATATTCTTGTTGCTGCCGCTTGCAGTTACGCTCTGTTTGCCAAGTATAACTTTCCCATCGAAGCACCAAAGCATGCGCTTTCTTTCTCCTTTTCGTGGTGACCCCCTCAAACCAACCGCTCCACCCCCTTCGCCGCCCGGACAAAATCCGCGAACAGGGGATGCGGGGCGAAGGGTTTGGACTTCAGTTCCGGGTGGTACTGCACCCCGATGAACCACGGGTGGTCCTTCCACTCGACGATCTCCGGCAGCCGCCCGTCCGGCGACATGCCCGAAAATACCAGCCCGCAGCCCTCCAGCTTCTCGCGGTACTTGGTGTCGACCTCATAGCGATGCCTATGCCGTTCCTCGATCTCGGTGGAGCCATAGACATCGGCGACCCTGGAGCCTGACTTCAGCATCGCGGTATAGGCGCCAAGCCGCATCGTCCCGCCCTTGTCGTCGTCGGCTTTGCGCTGGACGGTGTGGTTGCCCTGCACCCATTCCTTCAGGTGATAGACCACAGGCTCGAACCGCTTCTGGCCCTTTTCGTGGTCGAATTCCTCGGACCCCGCCTTGGTGAGGCCGGCGACGTTCCGCGCGGCTTCTATCACCGCCATCTGCATGCCGAGGCAAATCCCGAGGTAGGGCACGCCCTTTTCCCTGGCAAATTGCGCGGCCTTGATCTTGCCTTCGGTGCCGCGTTCGCCGAAGCCGCCGGGGACGAGGATGGCGTGGAAGTTTTCGAGCCAGGGCGCCGGGTCCTCGCGTTCGAAGATCTCGGCGTCGATCCATTCGGCCTTGACGCGGACGCGGTTGGCCATGCCGCCGTGGGTCAGGGCCTCGGCGATGGACTTGTAGGCGTCCTCAAGCTGGGTGTACTTGCCGACGATGGCGACGCGGACCACGCCTTCGGCATTGGTCAGCCGGTCCATCACATCGGTCCAGCGGTCAAGGTTCGGCTTCGGCGCCGGGCTGATCTGGAAGGCGTCGAGAACGGCGCGGTCAAGGCCGGCGCGGTGGTAGGCCAGCGGCGCCTCGTAGATCGACTTCAGGTCATAGGCCGGGATCACGGCATCCTGGCGGACGTTGCAGAAGAGCGCGATCTTCTCACGCTCGCGGTCCGGGATCGGGTGTTCGGAGCGGCAGACGAGGACGTCGGGGGCAAGGCCAATGCTTTGCAATTCCTTGACCGAATGCTGGGTCGGCTTGGTCTTCAACTCGCCCGACGCCGAGAGATAGGGCAGAAGCGTCAGGTGCATCAGGATCGACTGGCCGCGCGGGCGTTCGTGGATGAACTGGCGGATGGCTTCGAAGAACGGCAGGCCCTCGATATCGCCGACGGTGCCGCCGATCTCACAGAGCATGAAATCGACCTCATCCTCGCCGATCCTGAGGAAGTCCTTGATTTCATTGGTGACGTGCGGGATGACCTGGATGGTCTTGCCGAGGTAGTCGCCGCGGCGTTCCTTCTCCAGCACGTTGGAATAGATCCGGCCGGAGGAGATGCTGTCGGTCTTCCGGGCATGGACCCCGGTGAAGCGTTCGTAATGGCCGAGGTCGAGGTCGGTCTCGGCCCCGTCATCGGTCACGAAGACCTCGCCATGTTCGAAGGGCGACATCGTGCCGGGGTCGACGTTGAGGTAGGGGTCGAGCTTCCTGAGCCTAACCGAATAGCCGCGCGCCTGCAAAAGCGCCCCGAGTGCTGCCGAGGCCAGACCCTTGCCAAGCGAGGAAACCACACCGCCTGTGATGAAGACATAACGTGCCATGCGGTGAACTCCCCGTGATCGCCTCAAGTTTCTTGGGTTTGCCGGTTCATCGCGAACACAGCATCACGGGAGTCGAGAGCTATCAGATTCGCGCGTCCCCCGCAACCGGACCGCAAAGGATAGTGGCGCGCCGGATGGCGCCGCCAAAGATTTGTGGTTTGCCCTACTGGGCGGGCGGCGGAGCCACCGGCGCGTCGCCGCTGGGCGGGGGCGCAAGGTCAAGGTTTGGCAGCGCGGGCTCGGTCGCGTCGCCGGCGGGTGCCGAAGTGCTGGCGTCGTCAAGGACCGAACTGTTGCGCGAGTTCTGCGCCGAAAGGATGGTCAGCGTGATCGAGGTCACGATGAAGGCCGAGGCGATTGCCCAGGTCACCTTCTGAAGCGCATTGGTGGCGCCCCGGTTCGTCATCACGCCGCCGCCGCCGAGAAGCCCGCCACCCTCCGAGCGCTGCAAAAGCACGACCCCGATGAGGAGAAGCGCGAGAATCAGGTGAACGGAGAGGACGACGTTTTCCATGGAGCCTTCGGGCCTTTGACGGTGACGCGCCTATCTAGGCGCATGGTGTCGCCAGTGCAAGCCGGAAGGGGTCAGCCTTCGATCTCATCGACGCTGGCCTGGCCGGAAAGCCTTTGCCGCAGGATCGACCAGGACAGCCCGATGCCGAGGATCAGCGAGAGGACGAGGATGCCGAGCCAGAGGTTGAAGGAGGGATTTGTCAGGGACAGCACGCCCCAGTCAATCAGCACCCAGAGCCCGGCGCCGAAGATCGCGGCGATGAGGACGACGCCGAAGGCGCCGATGGAGCGGAGCGTGGCCACGACATAGACCATGTAACCGACGGCGAGGATCAGGCCGAGGAAGACGGCAAGCGGCATCTGGTCGGGCCAGGTCGTGTTGACCCAGTGGACGTAGTTCCACGGCGTCGGGTTGAAGGTCGCCGACAGAAGCGCGAAGGCGCCGAGCCAGCGGAGGAGGATGCCCATGGGATGCGGCTCCGGGTTTGGCAATACTGCTATCCCGCCACCTCTTTGTTTGTCGAGGGTTGTCAACCCGGTCGCAGCCAAGTTGGTTGCACAATACGCACGGCAACTTAGATTCCGATCTCCCGGATCACATCCCGCAGCTCCGTCTCGGTCGTCTCGAAGAAGCGGGGGAAGCTAAAGCGGGCGCGCAGTTTTCTTTGGTCGGCCGACGATCCGGTCGCACCGAGAAGGACATCCAGCGGAGGAGCCTCATTGGGCGGAACCCAAGCTCCGGAAAAGTCCGCCGAAATTTCGCCCTGCGCCAATTCCCAAAGTCCGATACAGTCGTCGATCCAGCCGTGCAACTTCCAAAAGTAGTCATTCACATGGCTTGAAAACGGATCACCCAACCAGTCGTTGGCGGGTGAAAGATCCTGCCCGTCATCGGGCGGTGCCGCAGCGAATCGATTGTGCATCCAGTTATGTACGGTGACTTCGATCCGGTAGCCGAGTTGGTCCAGTGTAAATCCATCCTGTCCCAGCACCGCCGGATCGCGTAGCGCCTGAGCAATTGCGAGGTTTTCGCGCCTAATCGCAGGAGATCTCGCCTCTGCTATTGCTGAGATGGCCCTTCGCTTGTTCGGAGGCCATGCGGAAAGATCGTTCAGGTTTGGGATGGCAGGCTCGGGCCAGTCAGGATCGGATGAACCTGGCGGAATCGCCGCCCAACCTGTGACGCGGGGCCAGTTCGGGTCGCCCATGCTTGCAAGCATCATGTCCACATGTGCGATCATCTCGCGGTGCATATGAAGAAAGTCGAGACCGGCGCCCGCCTCGCCTGTGAACCTCGATGTCCAGCCGATGCGAGACAGCGCCTGCACGAGTGGTGCGTTAGCCGGGTCGGTGACAAAACCCTTGCTCTTTACGAGATGCCAGTAGAGATGACGCCAACGCATGTCCGCTGACGCATTCATGTTTCGAACCGGGGCGGGGATCGGTGCATAGGTCATGAAATCCTCTTCTTTTTTAACTGGAGGGCGCAGAGAAATCGGGGAGAAAAATAACTGATCCTGTCCGATGATCCTGCGCCTTTGCGCCCGAGCCCGCAAGCGCTGATTCGCGCAGGGCGCGAATGCGCGGCGGGGAAAGAAAACCGGTTCCCCCCCGCCCACCCAGCCGCTATACGTCGCGCGTTTGCCGCATAAGGAGCAGGACGCATGGCCAATGTCGTTGTTGTGGGCGCCCAGTGGGGTGACGAGGGCAAGGGCAAGATCGTCGACTGGCTGTCCGAGCGGGCCGATGTGATTGCGCGCTTTCAGGGCGGGCATAATGCCGGCCACACGCTCGTCATCGGCGGCAAGGTCTACAAGCTTAATGCGCTGCCCTCGGGCGTCGTGCGGGGCGGCAAGCTTTCGGTGATCGGCAATGGCGTCGTGCTCGACCCCTGGCATCTCGTCACCGAGATCGCGAAGATCCGCGAGCAGGGGGTGGAGATCAGCCCGGAAAACCTGATGGTGGCGGAAAACACCCCGCTTATCATGCCCTTCCACGGCGAACTTGACCGGGCGCGCGAGGAGCAGGCCTCGGGCACCAGTGCCAAGATCGGCACCACCGGGCGCGGCATCGGTCCGGCTTACGAGGACAAGGTCGGGCGCCGGGTGATCCGTGTTGCCGACCTCGCCGATGAGGAGACGCTGCAACAACGCGTCGACCGCGCACTTCTGCATCACAACGCGCTCCGGTCCGGCCTCGGCATGGAGCCGATCGACCGCGAGGCGCTGCTGGCGCAACTCCGCGAGATCGCGCCGGAGATCCTGAAATACGCGGCCCCGGTCTGGAAGGTGCTGAACGAACAGCGCCGCGCCGGCAAGCGCATCCTTTTCGAAGGCGCGCAGGGCTCGCTTCTCGATATCGACTTCGGCACCTATCCCTATGTCACCTCGTCCAACGTCATTTCCGGGCAGGCGGCGACCGGTGTCGGGCTTGGTCCGAACGCGGTCAACTTCGTTCTTGGCATCGTCAAGGCCTATACCACCCGCGTCGGCATGGGTCCGTTCCCGACGGAGCTGTTCGACGCCGATGGCGACCGGCTGGGCGAGCGCGGGCGGGAGTTCGGCACGGTGACGGGGCGCAAGCGGCGCTGCGGCTGGTTCGATGCGGTGCTGGTGCGCCAGACCTGCGCGCTGTCGGGCATGAAGGGCATCGCGCTGACGAAGCTCGACGTGCTCGACGGGTTCGAGACGCTGAAGATCTGCGTCGGCTATGATGTCGACGGGGTCGCCTATGACTACCTGCCGACGCAGGCGGCGTTGCAGGCACGGGCGGTGCCGATCTACGAGGAAATGGAAGGCTGGTCGGAATCGACCGCCGGAGCCCGGTCCTGGAACGACCTGCCCGGCGCTGCGGTCAAGTATGTCCGCCGGATCGAGGAACTGATCCAGTGCCCGGTCGCCATGCTGTCGACCAGCCCCGAGCGGGACGACACCATCCTCGTCACCGACCCCTTCGCCGACTGATGGCCCTGTCCTACGCCGCCCGTCGCCGCTGGTCGCTGCTGATCCTTCTGGTCGGCCTGCCGATTTACATCGTCGCGGCCGTCAGCCTGACGGGCTGGATCGACGCGCGCTGGGGCCGGCTGCCGTTCCTGGCAGAGATCGCCGTCTATGTGGTGCTCGGCTTTCTCTGGATGCTGCCGTTCCGCGCTGTATTCCGCGGCGTCGGCAAGGAAGACCCCGAAACGACGAAGGGGCGGCCCGAAGACCGCCCCTGATCTCTGGTCGCTTTGCCCCGATTACTGGGCGACGCGGCTCGCCTCGTTCTTGAAGCGCGAGGCGTCGGTCAGCACGAACTGGCCGCGGCGCACCTTCTGGATCTTGCCCTGACGGAGCAGCATCCCGAAGGACCGGAGGCCATCCTCGCGGCTGTAATCCTCGTCCTCGGTCAGGCCTTCTATGCGGCGCAGGATCTGCGGGCGCGAGAAATGGGCGATGCCCTCGACATTGGCGGTATAGGCGGCGGCGGCCTCCAGAAGCTCCGACAGGCTCGTCGCGCCGAGATGCTCTGCGAATTCGGCGAAGCTGCGCACATCCTCGGGGCTGAGCGGCAGGCCTTCCTCCTCCTGGACATCCACTTCGACCTTGGTTTCAAGGACGGCGGTGCTGACCCGGCGCGGGCGCACGACGGCGGCCTCGGGGCGGGTTTCTTCCGGCAGGTCGACGCGCTGTTCGGAGACGAGGACCAAGGGCGCCATGCGCGTGTGCATGGTCGGGCGCTGCGTCAGGGGCAGGCTGTCCGACGCCGGGCGGCGCGGACGGACGGCCTTCGACAGGTCGTCGCGGTAGGCTTCGGTATCGTCGATGCGTCCGCTCGTCGCCGAGATGCCGGCATCGCTGCCGGTCTTCAGCTTGCGGTCGGCCACGGTGGCGGCGACAGCGGCCTTCAGATGCGCGATGGCCGAGAAGCGGCGGCGGGTTTCCGGACCTTCAAGCTTCGACTTCGCCTCTTCCATCAGGCGCTCGACCGAGGCTTCGTCATCCTCGGAGGCGCTTTCGAGTATGGCGCGGCCTTCATGGGCATCACGGCGCGCATCGCGGGTGATGTCGGCGAGGTCGCGCATGAGGTCGTCTTCCTCGGCTTCCGGCAGGCCGGTATCGCCGATGGCGGCGCCGATCTGGGCGAGGATGTCGCTGTCTTCGGCTTCGCCGGCTTCGTCGTCCTCGAAATCCTCGTCGTCGTACTTGTCGCCGGAGAGGGCGGCCATCACCGCGGCGGTGCGATCCTCGACCGGCATGTCCTCGGACATGTCGAAGGCGGTGTCCTCGTCCTCCTCGTCCTCGTCGGCGTCGAAATCTTCGGCTTCGGTGCGGCTGATCCGGATGAGCCGGGCGCTCGGCGCGGCGGCTTCATCTTCATCCTCGACGTTCGCGGCCACCACGTCGGCAGCTTCGGCATCGGCGGTCTCTGCGACGGCGGCGATTTTCTCGGCCTCGTCCTCGCTCCAGTCCTCGGCCTCGAACTCTTCGGCGGCAAGTTCCTCGGCGTCCCAGCCGGCTTCGTCGGCGTCGTCAAGGTCGCTGTCGTCCGCCGCATCGAGGGCGCGAAGCTCCTCTTCCGCTTCGGCTTCCGCCAGCTCCTCGGCCACGGCATCGAAGGTTTCTTCGGTCGGATCCTCGGCGACGGTCTCCGCGGCGGTTTCCGCGGCGGTTTCGGCGACGGGCACCTCTGCGGTCTTCACGAGCTTGAGGCCGGGAACCTCGCCGATGTCGAGATCGAAGCCGAAATCGGTCGCGGCGGGGGCGCCGAAATCTGCGGTCTCCTCGTCCTCGTCAAAGGTCACGGCCTTGGCCACGACCGGCGCGGCGACTGCGGCGGCGGGCGCCTCACTGACCACGGCACGGATGCGGGCAAGCTTCGCGGCAACGCTTTCGGGAATCGCGGGGCGGGTCTCGGCCACGGGGTCGGCCATCGGTGGCCGAACCGGCATGGCTGCGGCAGGTTGCGGTTCCGGCGGCGCGATGGAGGAGCCTTCGGGGCGCAGCACGACGCCGTGCTCGCTCACCCTTGCTTCGACCCGGCGGTGGATCTCGCGTTCAGCGATCCGGTGCAGCATCTCTGCATCGGGCGTGGGCGGCACCGCCCCGAAGTAGCGGTCGTCCGATGCGAGGTCACGGAAGTACTCCGCGATCGCCTTCATCGTCGAGAACGGCTCGTCGAACCCCTCCAGCGTACAGGAGAAGGTCCCGTAGGAAACCGTTAGAATTTTACTCGCACCGACCATGGGATGCTCGCTTTCTGCTTTTGCCTCTGAGGTTACCCTGAGCGGCAACTCGTGCGGTAGCGTGGACAAAATCGGATAAAATAAAGGATTTTTTCTGGCCAAGATTGTGTTTCTTTGCCTTAATCGGCATCAATACTGCCATGTCAGCGAAGATTGTCCAATCAAGGTTGCCAGTTACCCTGCTTGGCGCCGGCGAAAGCGCCGTTTCCGATCTGGATGAGATGCTTGCCATGGCTCCGACCCTTGTCGCGGCCGATGGTGGCGCCAATGTGGCGCTCGGGGCGGGGCGGGTTCCCGATTGCGTGATCGGCGATCTTGATTCGCTTTCGCCCGAGGCGCGGGCGTTGCTCCCCGCCGGACGGCTCCACCTCATCGCGGATCAGGCGACCACCGATTTCGAGAAATGCCTGATGCGGATCGCGGCGCCGCTGATCCTCGCCATCGGTTTCACCGGGGCGCGGATCGACCATGAGCTTGCGGTCTGGAACGTGCTGGCGCGTCTTGGGGCGCATCGCTGCATCGTCATCGGGCAGGAGGATGTGGTGCTGCTGGCGCCGGAGCGGCTGCGGCTTGACCTTGCGCCGGGCACGCGGGTTTCGCTCTTCCCGATGTCGCCGGTCAGGGCGGAAAGCACGGGGCTGCGCTGGCCTGTCGATGGGCTGGCCTTCGCGCCGGACGGGGTTCTCGGCACCTCGAACGAGGCGACGGGGCCGGTGGAGCTCAGGGTGCTTGAGGGCAGGCTTCTTCTGATCCTGCCGCGCGCCTGCCTCAGAGAGCTGCTTCAGCGGCTGTGACAGTCGCCAGTTCGGCCAGCCGCGCCGCCTTCGCCATCCGCCGCTCGCGGTAGATGACGTAAAGGCCGGAGGCGACGATGATGCCGATTCCGGCCCAGGTCAGGCCATTCGGGAAGTCGCCGAAGATGAGATATCCGATCAGCGTCGCGGTGACGATCTCGAGATAGTGAAGCGGCGCCAGCGTCGAGGAAGGCGCGAAAGCCAGCGCATAGGTCATCGCCATATGACTGACGGTGGAAGCGAGCCCGACGAAGAAGCACCAGAGCAGGAAGAAGCCTTGCGGCATCGCGAAGGTGATCGAGGGGATCTCCGCCGCGCTTCCGAAGGCGAGGACCGGCAGGCAGAGGAGGGCTGCCACCCAGGCAGTATGGAACTGCATCGCCACGGGGTGGACATGGCGCGACAGGTGGCGCGTCACCAGCATGTAGAGCGCGAAGGCGAAGGCGGTGCCCAGCGGGAAAAGCGCCACCGGCCCGAAGGCGGCGAAGGAGGGCTGGATCACCAGAAGCGCGCCGAGAAAGCCGACGGCGCAGGCGGCGATGCGGCGCGGGCCGACCTGTTCGCCGTAAGCGAAGCGACCGATGAGAAGGATGATGAAGGGCTCGACAAAGGCGATGGCGAGGGCGTCGGCAATCGGCATGACCCGGACGGCGGCGACGAAGCAATAGGTCGAGATGGCAAGCATCAGGGCGCGGAGCGTGGTCAGGAGAAGCGCCTCGCGCGGCAGCTTCAGGCTGAAGCCCATGACGAGCATGACCGGCAGCATCAGCCCCGCCTGCACGAGGCCGCGGGCAAAGACGATGACGCCCACCGGCACGCCTTGTGCTGCAAGCTTCGAGGCGGCGTCGATGAGGGGCGCGAGGACGCAGAAGGCGATCATCAGCGCCACGCCGGGCAGGATGCGGTCAGTGCGGGTCATTCCTCGGGCTATCCTGCCACGGCACCTCCCGTCCATTCCGAAAGCGACATGTCTGACCGAAGGTTACAGATCGCGGCGCGGGTACCCCGCGCCATTTTCATCTCTCGCCACCCGCGCCCGGGGGCGCGGGCAGCTCGGTCGCCTCCGGCGGGAGTATTTCGGGGCAGAAAGTGGCAGCGGCCCTTCTTCACTTTCTGTCTGAAAATACTCCCCGGGGGGTCCGGGGGACGGGAAGTCCCCCGGCGTTTTCAGCAGTTCGGGACGTTGACGGCGAGGCCGCCGAGCGAGGTTTCCTTGTATTTCTCGTGCATGTCCTTGCCGGTCTGGCGCATCGTCTCGATCGCCGCGTCGAGGGGGACGAGGTGCTTGCCGTCGCCCCGGAGCGCCAGCGAGGCCGCCGAGACGGCCTTGATGGCGCCAAGGCCGTTCCGTTCGATGCAAGGCACCTGGACGAGGCCCTTCACCGGGTCGCAGGTCATGCCGAGATGGTGTTCGAGCGCGATCTCGGCGGCGTTTTCCACCTGTTCGACCGAGCCGCCCATGACGGCGCAGAGGCCTGCGGCGGCCATGGCGGCGGCGGAGCCGACCTCGGCCTGGCAGCCGCATTCCGCGCCCGAGATCGAGGCGTTGGTCTTGACGATGCCACCGACGGCGGCGGCAGTCAGGAGGAAGTCGCCGATCTTCGATTGTGACGCGCCCGGAACGTGGTCGAGCCAGTAGCGGATCACTGCCGGCAGGACACCCGCCGCGCCGTTGGTGGGGGCGGTCACCACCTGTCCGCCGGCGGCGTTTTCCTCGTTCACCGCCATGGCGTAGACGCTCATCCAGTCGTTGATCGTATGGGGTGCGGTCAGGTTCATGCCGCGTTCGGCCAGAAGCGCCTCGTGGATGCCCTTGGCGCGGCGGCGGACCTTGAGGCCGCCGGGGAGGATGCCGTCGGTCGCCATGCCGCGGTCGATGCAGTCGTTCATCACCTGCCAGAGCCGGGCCATGCCCTGGTCAAGCTCCGTCCTGCTGCGGAACTTGAGTTCATTCTCGCGCTTCATCTCGGCGATGGACTTGCCGGAGGAGGCGGCCATCTCAAGCATCTCGGCGGCGTTCTGGAAAGGGTAGGGGGTGCCCGAGGCGGCCTTGGCCTTCTTGCCGGCCTCGGAGAGTTCGGCGTCGGTCAGGACGAAGCCGCCGCCGATGGAATAATAGGTCTCCTGAAGGATCACGTCGCCTTGCGCATCGGTCGCCATCAGCACCATGCCGTTGGCATGGCCGGGGAGCGGATGGCCGTAGTCGAAGACGAGGTCGGTCTCGGGCCGGAAGGTCAGGGCGGGGAGGCCGGGGGGCGTGACCGTGCCGGTGGCGTCGATGGTGGCCAGAACCGTTTCCGCTTTCTCATGATCGTAGGTATCCGGCGCGAAGCCGGCGAGGCCGAGGATCGTGGCGCGGTCAGTGGCATGGCCCTTGCCGGTGAAGGCCAGGGAGCCGTGGAGCGAGGCTTTCAGCCCCTTCGGGTGAAAGGGCGAGCCGCGCAAGAGGTCGAGAAAGCGCGCGCCGGCGACCATCGGGCCCATCGTATGGCTTGACGAGGGGCCGACGCCGATCTTGAACATGTCGAAGACAGAGAGAAACATCGGGGGCCTTTCAGAGGGGGCTGCCTTCGGGCGGATCGGGCGGCAGGGGTTTCGTGAAGATAGAGGTGCCGAGGCCTTCGGCCAAGGCCGCAGCCCTTGCGGCGGGGCGGTTCTCCATCGCGGCGGCGATGGCGGCAAGGGCGGGGAAGCGGGTGATGTCGAACCAGCCGATCCGTTCGCCGGGGTAGAGGGCGAGCCAGCGCAGCGCCGTGGCGATATAATAGGTGAGGATGGAGGGGCGTTCCGGGCGGAGCCAGTCGGCCTGCGTCCTTGCCACGTCTTCAAGGATCGCGAGGTGGCCGAGGAGCCGGGCCTCGGTCCTGGCGCGGAAGGCGGGGAGCGCTTCGGGCGTGCCGGCGTGGCGGTCGGGGTAGAAATGCAGCCGCAGATCGGCGTGGAGCGTGTTCGTGGTGAAGAAGAGCCAGCGCAGGAAGGCGCCCCGCTCCGGGCTGCCCGGGGCGGGGGCGAGCGCGCCGTGGGTTTCGGAAAGCCACAAGAGGATCGCCGCCGTCTCGGTCAGGACGCCCGTGGGGGTTTCCAGCGCCGGAATGAGGCCCGAGGGGTTCACCGCGCGGTAGGCGGGGCTGTCCTGTTCGCGTTTTGACCGGTCCACCAGCCGGGTGCGGTAGGGCTGGTCCAGTTCCTCAAGAACGAGGCGGACGATGAGGGAGGCGTTGTCGGGCGCGTAGTAGAGGACATACATGGGTGAGGGCTCCGGTGCGCTATCCTACTGGGTGGCTTCGCGGCGAACGATCCGAATGCGACCTGTTGCCGACGAATGGCGCACCCGTCAGAAGCCGCCGCTGGAGAAATCCCACAGCAGCTTCAGGTTCAGCGCCACGATGACAATGGCGATGAGCGCGGCGAAAAGACCGAGCCAGAGCGGCGCCACCAGCGCGCCCATCTTCTTCCGGTCGGTGGTGAACATCACCAGCGGCACCACGGCGAAGGACAGTTGCAGGCTGAGGACCACCTGGGTCAGGATCAGAAGCTCCCCGGTGCCGGAACTGCCGTAGAGGATCGTCACCCCCGCCGCCGGGATGATGGCGATGGCGCGGGTCACGAGGCGGCGGAGCCAGGGCGGCAGGCGGATGTCGAGAAAGCCCTCCATCACCGCCTGCCCGGCAAGCGTCGCCGTCACCGTCGAGTTGAGGCCGCAGCAGACGAGCGCCACGGCGAAAAGTGCGGGCGCGCCAAGGCCGAGGAGCGGCCCGAGAAGTTCGTGCGCAACCCCAAGCTCGGCGATGTCGGTGCGGCCGGTGGCGTGGAAGCTTGCCGCGGCAAGGATCAGGATCGAGGCGTTGATGGTCAGGGCGAACATCAGCGCCAGCGTCGAATCGAATGTCGCGTAGCGGAGCGCCATGCGTTTTTCCGGCAGCGTGTCGCCATAGGCGCGGGTCTGGACGATGGCGGAATGGAGGTAGAGGTTGTGCGGCATCACCGTCGCGCCAAGGATGCCGAGTGCCAAGTAGAGCATCTCGGGGTTCTTCACGATCTCGACCGTCGGCGCGAAGCCGAGGATGACCTGGCCCCAGTCGGGGTCGGCAAGGGCGATCTGGATGCCGAAGCTGATGGCGATCACGCCGAGAAGCGTGATGATGAAGGCCTCGAGCCAGCGGAAACCCTTCCTCTGCAGCCAGAGGATCAGGAACACGTCGAGCGCGGTGATGAGGACGCCAAGTTCCAGCGGGATGCCGAAAAGCAGGTTGAGGCCGATGGCGGTGCCGATGACCTCGGCGATGTCGGTGGCGATGATGGCGGTCTCGGCCAGCGCCCAAAGCGGCCAGGCGACCCAGCGCGGGAAGGCATCGCGGCAGGCCTGGGCGAGGTCGCGGCCGGAGGCGATGGCGAGCCGCGCGCAGAGCGATTGCAGGACGATCGCCATGATGTTGGAGACGAGCGCCACGACCAGGAGCGTGTAGCCGAACCTCGATCCGCCGGCGAGCGAGGTCGCCCAGTTGCCGGGGTCCATATAGCCGACCGCGACCATGTAGCCCGGCCCAAGGAAGGCGGCGACGCGGCGCCAGGTGCCGGCGGGGACCGGGATCGAGCCATGCACGTCCGAAAGTGCCGCCGTGCCGCGTTGGCGCCGCCAGTCGCTGGCCTCGGTGACGGCAGCGAGGCCCTTGATGCTGAATGTGTCGGACATGCGTCTTGATGTAAATGAGAACGGTTTGCAAAAAGATCGCGATACGGCGCGGAACTGTCAAGATCGGTTGGAGAGGTTGGCGGTTTGTGGCGCCAGACTGGGCCGATTTGCCCGATTTCCCCTCGCTTGCGCCCCATATCTTGCTATATGCTCCACAGCGACCGCTACGGAGTGAGACATGGCCAGGGAACTGTCCCCGATCGAGAAGGCAAAGCTGGCGGCGGCGCGGCGGGCGGTGGATTTCGTCGAGGCCGGGATGCGCGTCGGGCTTGGCACCGGATCGACGGCGGCCTGGATGGTGCGCTGCCTTGGCCAGCGGGTGCGCGAGGAGGGACTGAAGATCACCGGCGTGCCGACTTCGGTGCAGACGGCGGTGCTGGCGCGGGCTGAGGGCATAACCGTCGTGACGCTGGACGAGGCGCGCTGGCTGGACCTGACCATCGACGGCACCGACGAATTCGATGCCGATCTCAACCTCATCAAGGGCGGCGGCGGGGCGCATCTTCGGGAAAAGGTCGTGGCCACCGCTTCCGATCAGATGATCGTCATCGCGGACGCTGCGAAAGAGGTCGCCTGCCTTGGCGCCTTCCCGCTGCCGGTCGAGGTCATTCCCTTCGGCTGGCAGACGACGAAGGCGCTGGTCGAGGAAATGCTCGTCTCGCTCGACGTGATGGGGCGCGAGGTGACGATCCGGATGAAGGGCGACCAGCCCTTCGTCTCGGACGAGGGCAACCGCATTCTTGACCTTCATCTTGGCCGCATCGGCAATGCGCGGCAGGTGGCGCTTGCGCTCAATCAGGTGCCGGGCGTGGTTGAAAACGGGCTCTTCATAGATATCTGTGACCGGGTGGTGATCGGCCACGGCGATGGCAGGGTCGTGGTGCGCGGCATCAACGGCGGCCCGGACGAGGTGGACCGCATTGATTTCGCCGCGACCGAGAACCTCTTCGCCGATCTTGGCGGCTGACAAAAAGCAGAGGCGTCCCATGGCTTTCGACTATGACCTCTACGTCATCGGTGGCGGCTCGGGCGGTGTGCGCGCGGCGCGGATCGCGGCGGGCGAGCATGGTGCGAAGGTGGGGCTGGCCGAGGAATACCGGATGGGTGGCACCTGCGTCATCCGGGGCTGCGTGCCGAAGAAGCTGATGGTCTATGCATCTTCTTTTGCAGTGAGCATCGAGGAAGCGCGCCAGTTTGGCTGGACGGTCGAGGCCGGGGGCTTTGACTGGCCGAAGTTCCGGGCAAAGCTCGATACCGAGCTGGACCGGCTTGAGGCGGCCTATCGCGGCGGACTGACCCGGGCAGGGGTCACGATCCACGATACCCGCGCGGTGATCGAGGATGCCCATAGCGTACGCCTTGCCACCGGAGAGCGCTTCCGCGTCAAGCATGTCCTGATCGCGACCGGCGGGCGGCCTTCGGTGCCGGAGGTTCCGGGGGGCGCGACGCTTCTGACCTCGAACGACATCTTCAAGCTGGATGCCTTGCCGGCGTCGGCGCTGATCGTCGGCGGCGGTTTCATCGCCTGCGAGTTTGCCTGCATCCTGAACGGCATGGGCGTGAAGGTAACGCAGGCCTATCGGGGACCGCAGATCCTGCGCGGCTTTGACGACGAGGCGCGGGATCATCTGGCGGAGCTGATCCGGGCGCAGGGCGTCGATCTTCGCACCGGGACCGATGTGGCCGAGGCGCGGGATGTGGAAGGTGGGGTGCATGTCAACTTCACCGATGGCAGCGAACGGGTCTTCGGCAAGGTCGTCTATGCGACGGGGCGGGTGCCGAATACCGAAGGGCTGGGGCTGGAAACGCTCGGCCTGAAGCCGGGGCACAAGGGCGAGATCGTCGTGGATGAGTGGTCGCAGACCCCCGTGCCTTCGGTCTTTGCCGTCGGCGACGTCACCGGGCGCATCAACCTGACGCCGGTTGCGATCCGCGAGGGCCATGCCTTCGCCGATACGATCTTCGGCGCGCGTCCCCGCGAGGCCGATCACCATCTGGTGCCGAGCGCGGTCTATACCCAGCCCGAACTTGGCACCATTGGGCTGACGGAAGCGGCGGCGCGGGCGAAAGGGCCGGTCGAGATCTATGCGACCACGTTCCGGCCGATGCGCTCGGCCTTTGCCGGCAGCCCCGACAAGGTGCTGATGAAGCTCGTCGTCGATGCCGGCACGCGCAAGGTCCTCGGCTGCCACATCGTCGCACCGGAGGCGGGCGAGATGATCCAGCTTGCCGCCATCGCGATCAAGATGGGGGCGACGAAAGAGGATTTCGACCGTACCGTCGCCGTCCATCCGACCATGTCGGAAGAACTGGTGACCATGCGAAAGCCAGTGCGCAAGGGTTGACTTTCCGGCAGAAAGACACAGTTGGTCACGTGCGAGTAGATAAAGAGACGGCAAGGGGAGTAAGGGCCTGATGGCTGGAAGCGGTGGACCTTGGGGCGGCGGCGGCTCGGGCGGCAGCGGCGATGACGACGATCGGCCGAACGGCGGGCGCGGTGGCAGACGCCCCGGCGAGGGGTCGCAGATCCCCGATGTCGAGCAGATCATGCGCAAGGGCAGCGAGCAGCTTCGCGTCCTGATGGGCGGTCGCGGCGGCCGTGGCACCAACGGCTCTGGCCCCGGCGGCTTCGGCGGCCCGCCAATCAACCGCACGACGGTGGCCTTTGGCGCCCTCGCGGCGGTGGCGCTCTGGGCCTATGCCTCCTTCTATACCGTCCGGCCCGAGGAACAGTCGGTCGAGCTTCTCCTTGGCAAGTTCCACGCCATAGGCGAGCCGGGCCTGAACTTCGCGCCCTGGCCCTTCATCTCGGCCGACGTGATCCCGGTGACGCCGGAACGGACCGAGGATATCGGCCTTGGTACTTCGGGGCAGGGCGACAGCGGCCTGATGCTGACCGGCGACGAAAACATCGTCGACATCGACTTCCAGGTGGTCTGGAACGTCTCGGATGCGACCAAATATCTCTTCAACCTCCGCGACCCGCAGCTGACGATCAACGCGGTCGCCGAATCCTCGATGCGCGAGATCATCGCGCAGTCGCAGTTGGCGCCGATCCTGAACCGTGACCGCGGCGTCATCGCCGAGCGGCTGAAAAGCCTGATCCAGTCCACGCTCGACAGCTACGATTCCGGCCTCAATGTGGTGCGCGTCAACTTCAACCGCGCTGATCCGCCGCGCGAGGTGATCGAGGCTTTCAAGAACGTGCAGTCGGCCGAACAGGAGCGCGACCGCCTGACGAAGGAAGCCGACGCCTATGCCAACACGATCGTCGCCGCTGCGCGCGGCCAGTCGGCGCAGTTTCTGGAAGAGGCCGAGGCCTACCGCGCCCAGGTCGTGAACCAGGCGGAAGGCGAGGCGAGCCGCTTCTCGGCCGTCCTTGGCGAATACCAGAAGGCGCCCGAGGTGACGCGCAAGCGCCTCTACCTCGAGACGATGGAAGAGGTGCTGGGCCGCGTGGACAAGGTCATCATCGACGAAAGCGCATCAGGCCAGGGCGTCGTGCCCTATCTGCCGCTGAATGAAATCGGCCGTCCCGCCGCAGGGGCCGGCACGCCGGCCGGCGCGGTTGCCGCGACGCCTTCCGTGGGGGCCAACTGATGAACCGTTCAACGCTTCTTCTGCCGATCTTCATCATCGCGGTGGCGCTGGGCCTGTCGTCGATCTTCATCGTCGACGAACGCGAAAAGGCGCTCGTCCTCCAGTTCGGCCAGATCAAGGCCGAGCACGAGGAACCGGGGCTCTACTTCAAGATCCCGCTGATCCAGGAGGTGGTGCGCTATGACGACCGCATCCTCGGGCTTGACGTGGAGCCGCTCGAGGTGACGCCGCTCGATGACCGCCGGCTGGTGGTCGACGCCTTCGCGCGCTACCGCATCGCCGATGCGCGGATGTTCCGTCAGGCCGTCGGTGCGCAGGGTCTTGCCCTGGCCGAAACCCGGATCGACACGCTTCTGCAGGCGCAGATGCGCGAGGTCCTGGGTTCGGTCACGTCGTCCGACATCCTGTCCGAGGACCGTTCGGCGCTCGCCAGCCGCATTCGCGGGCGGGCGGCAGACGAGGCGAGGGCGCTCGGGGTCGAGATCATCGACGTACGGCTGAAGCGCACCGACCTGCCCGAGCAGAACCTTGACGCCACATTCGCAAGGATGCGCGCCGAGCGGGAACGCGAGGCCGCCGACGAGGTGGCGCGCGGCAAGGAAGCGGCGCAGCGCGTCCGCGCACAGGCCGACCGCACGCGGGTGGAACTGGTGTCGGATTCGCAGCGCCAGTCCGAGATCATCCGCGGTGAGGCCGACGCCAAGCGCAACGCCATCTTCGCCGAGGCTTACGGCGCGGATCAGGAGTTCTTCGACTTCTACCGCTCGCTCGCGGCCTATCGGGAATCGCTCAAGAACGGCAACTCGACCATGGTGATGGCGCCAGACAGCGAATTCTTCGACTACCTGAAATCGACCACGAAGAAATGACCGTCGGACTTCTGGCTCTGCCGTTTCTGGCGATCGGGCTGGTTCTGGTGGTGGAGGGGCTGGTGCTTGCACTGGCCCCTTCGCGTATCGCCGAGCTTCTCGACCTGATCCGGCAGATGCCGGTCGAGACGCGGCGGAACCTCGGCCTTGGTGCGATTGCGCTTGGCACCGCGCTCATATGGCTTGCCCGCGGCCTTGGCGGCTGAAACAATCAGGCCCGCGTGCCGATGTCGATCACAGGCTCTTGAACCGGTGTAACCGGCATTGAGTTGCTACGCCGCAAGGCAGAGGAAAGAGTGGAAAGCAGGAGGCCGCCCCCATCCGGGCAGCCGCTCCTGCGACGGCAGAAAGGGAGTGCGCCGAGATGTTGCAAGCGAAAGTCGAGGCCACGGCGCAGCGCCGGATGGAGCCGTTCACGGGGTTTCTGGCCGCCATCCTTCTCGGGCTCGGGCTGACCTTTGCGCAGGTCACGCCTTCGATGGCGCGGGCGGCGCCGGAGTCCTTCGCCGATCTGGCCGAGAAGGTCAGCCCGGCGGTGGTCAACATCACCACGACGACGACCATCGCCGCGCCGACCGGCGACGGACCAGTGGTGCCGGAAGGTTCGCCCTTCGAGGACTTCTTCAAGCGTTTCGGCAATCCCGACGCCCCGAACGGGCCGAACGGGCCGCAGCGGTCGAACGCGCTCGGCTCGGGTTTCGTCATCTCGGAAGACGGCTACATCGTCACCAACAACCACGTGATCGAGGGTGCCGACGAGATATCCATCGAGTTCTTCTCGGGCAAGACGCTCGATGCCAAGATCATCGGCACCGACCCGAAGACCGATCTGGCACTTCTCAAGGTCGAAAGCCCGGAGCCGCTGGCCTACGTCAGTTTCGGCGACAGCAATGTGATCAGGGTGGGCGACTGGGTGATGGCGATGGGCAACCCGTTGGGTCAGGGCTTTTCAGTGTCCGCCGGGATCGTCTCGGCCCGCAACCGCGCGCTTTCGGGCACCTATGACGATTTCATCCAGACCGACGCCGCGATCAACCGCGGCAACTCGGGCGGCCCCCTCTTTGACATGGACGGCGAGGTGATCGGGGTCAATACCGCGATCCTCTCGCCCAATGGCGGTTCCATCGGCATCGGCTTTTCGATGGCGTCGAATGTCGTTTCGAAGGTGGTCCAGCAGCTCAAGGACTTCGGCGAGACGCGGCGCGGCTGGCTTGGCGTCCGCATCCAGGACGTGACGCCGGACGTGGCCGAGGCGATGGGGCTGAAGGAACAGAAGGGTGCGCTTGTCACCGACGTGCCGGACGGCCCGGCCAAGGATGGCGGGATGCTCTCGGGCGATGTGATCGTCGGCTTCGAAGGCTCGCCCATCACCGATACCCGCGATCTCGTCCGCCGTGTCGCCGATGCCGATGTCGGCAAGGCGGCGCGGGTCGAGGTGCTGCGCGAGGGCAAGACCCAGACGCTGCTCATCACGCTTGGCCGCCGCGAAGAGGCAGAGGCGACCGACACGCCTGTGGCTGATGCCGGACCGGGTGCGCCCGCGCCGAAGGACGTGCTGGGGATGACGCTCAACGTCCTGACGCCGGAGCAGGAGACCGAGCTTGGCCTGCCGCAGGGGACCGAGGGCCTCGTCGTGACCAATGTCGATGAGGCGAGCGAGGCGTTCGAGAAGGGCCTGCGTTCCGGCGACGTCATCACCGAGGCCGGCCAGCAGAAGGTGGTAACCGTCGCCGATCTTGAGGCGCGGATCACCGAGGCGAAGGACGCGGGGCGGAAGTCGCTTCTGCTCCTCATCCGCCGCGGCGCCGATCCGCGCTTTGTGGCGCTGTCGGTGGAGTAGGGCGGGACGCTGGAGGTAACGGAAAGGCGCGCCCAGGTGGTGCGCCTTTTTCGTTTCACCCGGCCCTTGCGCGCCGCGCCTCGCCGAGGATGTAAAGCGCGAGGCTGCCGACGACGATTGCCCCGCCGAGGATCATCGCCGACGTCATTGCCTCGCCTGCGCCGACCCAGACCCAGACCGGGCCAAGGACGGTCTCCAGCAGCAACAGCAGGCTGACATTGGTGGCGCTGGTGTGCCGGGTGGCGTTGGTCAGGCACAGGAACGAAACCGGCAGGATCAGAAGGCCGGCGACGGCGATGGCCCAGACCTGACCCGCGAGCATCTCATCCGTCCCCGCCACGGCAAGGCCGATGCCGCCCGCGATCAGCGCGCCGAGACCCATCACCGGCTGGATCGGCACGGCCCTTGCCCGACGCAGGATGACGAAGGTCAGCGCGATTGAGGCGGCGACGCCAAGCCCCGCGAGCGCGCCCAGAAGCGCGCTGCCGCCGGCGGGAACCATACCGCTTTCACCGAATACGGCGATGGCGATGCCGGCCAGAACCGCCGCCATGGTGATCCAGGTCGCAGCACTCGTCCTTTCGCCAAGGATGATGCGGCCGAGGACAGCCGCGAAAACCGGCACCGTCGCCACTGCCAGCAGCACCACCGCCACCGGGGCGAGGGCGACGCCAAGGCAGAAAAGCGTGGAGTTCAGCGCCTGGAAAAGGGCCACGCCGATGGCCGCGGGTTTCGCAAGCTCGGCCAGCGCGCCTCGCGTCGCCTTCCCGGTCAGCGGCCAGAGCGTGATGAGGACCGTCCCCATCAAGAGCCCGCGCCAGCCGAGCATGGCAAAGCCCGACATCCCCGACCAGCGCATGAAGAGCGTGTCGGGCGTCAGCACGAGGGCGCCGAAAAGCGCGAGCATTAGGCCGATCTGGCGTGCGCCTGTCATGTCTTCTCCCTTGTCCACCGCTTCCTTAGGGCCGCGTGACAAGACTGCCAAGCGCTGCCTCTGGCAAAACCCCGAGCGATGGCCTATGTCGGCGCGGCAAGGTTTTTTGGCAGGCAGGCGACGATGGCAAAGATCACCTACGTGGAATTCGGCGGCAAGGAGCATGTGCTCGACGTGCCGACGGGGCTGACCGTCATGGAGGGCGCCCGCGACAACGGCGTGCCGGGGATCGAGGCCGATTGCGGCGGCGCCTGCGCCTGTTCGACCTGCCATGTCTATGTCGATCCGGCCTGGGTCGACCGCCTGCCGACGAAGGACGCGATGGAGGAGGACATGCTGGATTTCGCCTTCCAGCCCGATCCGGTCCGCTCGCGCCTGACCTGCCAGCTCAAGGTCTCGGACGCGCTGGACGGGCTGAAGGTCTTCATGCCGGAAAAGCAGATCTGATGCGGCGCGCGGCGGCTCTTGTCGCCGCGCTTTTCCTCGCCGGCCCGGCGTTCGGGCGCTGTGTGACGGGCGACGGCGACTGGATCACCCGCGCCTGCTATGACAGGCCGAAATCGGACGACCTTTACCGCCACGACATCCTTGGCCGCACGCCGGAATGGTCGCGCCTTGTGGTGACGCTCGGGCCGAAGGGCAGAGCGGTCCGGACCGGCGCGGCGCTGGCCTTTCCGGTGGCGCGGCGCCGGCTTTATGAGGACGTCGCGCCCCGGCTTGCCGATCTCGACGGCGATGGTCGACCCGAGATTATCGCGGTCGAAAGCGACCATCGCCGCGGCGCGCGGCTTCTGGCGCTATTCCTCGATGGCCGGAGTGCTGCGACACCTTTCATCGGCACGCCCCGGCGCTGGCTCGCGCCCGTTGGGGTGGCTGATCTTGATGGCGACGGGCAGGCCGAGATCGCCTATGTCGAGGCGCCGCATCTCGGCAAGGTGCTGAAGATCGCCCTGCTTGATGCGAATGCGATCCGCGTGGTGGCCGAGGCGCCGGGTCTGACCAACCACCGCGTCGGCGACGATTTCATCCAAGGGCGCATCGCGCTTTGCGACGGCAGGCCCACGGTGCTGACCGCGAATGCGGGTTGGAGCCGGATCATCGGCACGCGGCTGGAGGATGGCCGGGCGGTGAGCCGCGACCTTGGGCCTTATGCCGGGCCGGAGAGTTTTGCGGATGTGCCGGGTTGCGAGTGAACCTGTCGCGCATCGCATGGCTGGGCGCTTCCCCTCCCCTTCGTGGGAGGGGAGAGGGGAGGGGCTGGCCGAGGCGCCCCCCCACCCCATCCCTCCCCCACGCAGGGGGATGGGGCAGGTTGCGCGGGTGTCCATCGGAACGCCCCTCATTGCGCTGTCTACGTCAGCAGATAATCCACCGGCCTGACCGGCTCGGGCGGCGTCAGCCCGAGATGCGGGGCGAGGGAGATTTCGACCGTCCGGCACATGGCGTCGAGGGGCAGGCCATTGGGCGTCGGGCCGAAGGGGTGGCCGAGTTCCTCGGTCACTTCGGCAAGGCCGAAGAAGACGTAAGCCACGACCCCGGCGAAGACCGGCGTCAGCCAGCCCGCCGTGTCAATGAGGCCAAGCGGCAAGAGAAGGCAGTAAAGCCAGACCGTGCGGAAGATCAGGAGCGAATAGACGTAAGGCAGCGGCGTGTTCGCGATCCGCTCGCAGCCCGCCTGGGCATAGGTGATCGCCGCGAGCCGCTGGCTCAGCGCGCGCTGGCCGTAGCCGTCGAGCGTGCCTTCGCGGGCGGCGAGCGTCAGTTCCTCGGCCATGGCATCGAGTGCGGCGCAGGGCGGGTGCGGGCCGGCGGGCAATGCGCCGACCCATTCCTTCGCCTTGCCGTCCGCGACGCGCCGCAGGTTGGCGCGGTGGAGGTGAACGAAGGACAGCGCCAGCCGCAGCACCCTTTCGCGCCGCGCGGGCGGCCCGAGGAAAAGCCCGGTCTCGCGGCCAAGGGCACGCATGTCGGCGATGAGCTGGCCCCAGAGCTTCCGCGCCTCCCACCAGCGCTCATAGGCGGCGTTGTTGCGAAAGCCGAGGAAGAGCGAGAGGGCGATGCCGAAGACGGTGAAGGGCGCAATGTTGGGATGGGTCAGTGGCGCCCAGTGCTTGTCGAGAAGGTAGATGAGGAGCGACCAGCCCGCGACCACGCCCACCTGTGGCAAGACCTTGAGGATGATCGAGCCTCGGGTGGCGAAGAGGAGTTCCCTGACGCCCGGCTTGTCGCGCAGGATCATGGCTGCGGCAGCGCCCGCCAGCCGATGTCGCGGCGGCAGAAACCGCCGGGCCAGTCGATCCGGTCGACCATCGCATAGGCACGCGCCCGCGCCTCGGCCAGCGTCTCGCCCCGCCCGGTGACGTTCAGCACCCGGCCCCCGGTGGCGATGATCGCGCCGTTCCGTTCCGCCGTGCCGGCGTGAAAGACCATATGCGAGGAATCCTCAGGAAGCTCGGCAAGCCCGCGGATCTGCGACCCCTTGAGGTAGCTGCCGGGATAGCCCTCGGCGGCCATGACCACGGTCAGCGCGTGATCGTCCGCCCAATTGGCCTTGACCGTCGCAAGCCGCCCCTCGGCGCAGGCCTGGATCAGGTCGAAGGCCTGCGCGCCAAGCCGCATCATCAGCACCTGGGCTTCGGGGTCGCCGAAGCGGACGTTGTATTCGACCAGCCGCGCGCGCCCGTCCTTGATCATCAGGCCTGCGTAGAGGACGCCCTGGAAAGGCGTGCCGCGCCGGGCCATCTCGGCGATGGTGGGTTTGACGATCTCTTCCATCGCCTGGCTCAGGATCGCATCGGTCAGGACCGGCGCCGGGGAATAGGCGCCCATGCCGCCGGTATTCGGCCCGGTGTCACCGTCGCCGACGCGCTTGTGGTCCTGCGCCGAGCCAACGGGCAGCACATCGGTCCCGTCCGATAGGATGAAGAGCGAGGCTTCCTCGCCCTCCATGAATTCCTCGATGACGACCTCGGCCCCCGCCGCGCCAAAGGCGCCGCCAAAGATGTCGTCGAGGCCGGCCAGAGCCTCCTCCACCGTCATCGCCACGATGACGCCCTTGCCGGCGGCGAGGCCATCGGCCTTGACGACGATCGGCGCGCCTTCGGTCTTTACATAAGCCACAGCCGCCGCCTTGTCGGTGAAGCGGGCATAGCCTGCCGTCGGCGCCCCGCATGCATCGCAGATTTCCTTGGTGAAGGCCTTCGATGCCTCAAGCCGCGCCGCCGCCGCCGAAGGGCCGAAGGTCTTGATCCCCGCCGCCTTCAGCGCATCCGCCACGCCCGCTGCCAAGGGCGCCTCCGGCCCGACAATGACGAAATCGACGGTGTTCTCCTCGGCGAAGGTCACGACCGCCGCCGCGTCGAGCACGTCGAGATCGGCGCATTCGGCCAGCATGGCAGTCCCGGCATTGCCCGGCGCCACGATCAGCCGGTCGCATTTGGGGTTCTGCTTGACAGCCCAGGCGAGGCTGTGTTCGCGCCCGCCGCCACCGAGGATCAGAATGTTCATCGCCACGCCCCGTCCTTGCCGTTCCGGCGCTTGATAGGGGCGGGCGTCAGCGGTTTCAAGCGATCTTGCCCGCGAGGGTACCCCCGGGGTTTGAATCCCTGCCGCCTTGCGGCAGTATGGCCGGCGAGGAGGGCGCATGGCGTGGTGGCGGAAGCTCTTCGGCCTTGGCCGCAGCGAGGGCGAGCCGGCGGCTGCCGGACCTGACCCCGCGCCCGCGCGCCCCGCCGCCATCCGCCCCGACGATCCCCGCATTGCCCTTGGGCGCGAGGCGCGGCTCCGGCACTGGAAGCGCCTCGGCCTGCCGGATCAGGAACTGGTGACCTATCTCGCCGATCCCGGCCCCGCGGCCTCCGCCGGCTGGCCCGCCGCGCGGCAGGCCTATCACATCGTCCGGCGCTACGATTCCCTCGTTCTCGGGACCGACGGGCTCAGCGATCCCTTCGTCGGCAAGGTGTCGGACGAAAGCGGCTACGGGATCGAGGTTTTCGTCGAGATCCCGCATGAGCAGGCGATGGAGGCGGCGTTCCTGCGCGAAAGCTGGGCCTTCGCCGTGCTGGAGGTGGTGGCGCAGAACATCGCCGGCTTCGGCGGCATCCTGGACCGGCTCGGCCGCGACGGCGTGGTCCATATGGCGGTGCCGCTTCTGGTGCCGCCGGCGCCGGGCTGGACCGACGATCTCGGATTCACCGGCGTGCTGATCGGCCTGCCGGCCCGCCGCGCTGGCGCCGTCGTCGACCTGCCGCTCGGGCCGGTCCGCTACCTCGCCGTCACGCTGCTGCGCCCCGACGAGGCGCTTTTCGCCGCACGAGGGGCCGAGAATCGCGACCGGCTCGCCCGCCTTCTCGATGCGGCGGGGCATGGGCATTTCAGCGATCCGGCGCGGGGCACGGTCCTCTAGCCCCCTTGGCCCCGCCCGCCTTCCCGGCTAGCCTCGCCGCCATGGAACTGTTCGACGATCCCGCCCCCGCTGCGCCCCCCGGCAACCAGCCCGAATTCACCGTCTCGGAAATCTCCGGCGCGGTGAAGCGGGTGATCGAGGGCGAGTTCGCCAATGTCCGCGTCAGGGGAGAGATCGGCCGCGTCTCCCGCCCCTCCTCGGGGCATATCTACTTCGACCTGAAGGATGACCGCGCCGTCATCGCCGCCGTCAGCTGGAAGGGCCAAGCGGCGCGGCTGTCGGTCCGCCCCGAAGAGGGGATGGAGGTCGTTGCCACCGGGCGCCTGACCACCTTCCCCGGCCAGTCGAAATACCAGCTCATCGTCGAGGATATCGCGCCGGCAGGGCAGGGCGCCCTTATGCTGATGCTGGAAAAGCGCCGCGCCGCCCTCGCCGCCGAGGGGCTTTTCGATGCGGCGCGGAAAAAGCCGTTGCCGTTCCTGCCCGAGGTGATCGGCGTCATCACCTCGCCCTCGGGGGCGGTGATCCGCGACATCCTCCACCGCTTGCGCGACCGCTTCCCGCGCCGCGTGCTCATCTGGCCGGTGGCGGTGCAGGGCGAGAAATGCGCACCCGAGGTTGCCGCCGCCATCCGCGGCTTCAACGCGCTGCCCGAGGGCGGAAGGGTCCCGCGCCCCGACCTCCTCATCGTTGCCCGTGGCGGTGGTTCCTTGGAAGACCTCTGGGGCTTCAACGAGGAAATCGTGGTCCGCGCCGCCGCCGCAAGCCGCATCCCCCTCATCTCCGCCGTGGGGCATGAGACGGACACGACCCTCATCGACCATGCCGCCGACCGCCGCGCGCCGACGCCGACGGCAGCCGCCGAAATGGCGGTGCCGGTGCGCATGGATCTTCTCGCCTGGACCGGCGAGCAGGGCGCCCGCCTCGCCCGCGCCGCAACGCAGCGGCTTGAGACCCGGCGCCAGCGCCTGACCGACCTTTCCCGTGCGCTCGGACGGCCCGAGGCGCTCCTCGACCCGGCGCGGCAGCGCTTCGACCTCTGGTCCGACCGGCTCGGCCCGGCGCTTTCCGCCGCCACGACCCGCAAACGCGCCGCCTTCAACGCCGTCGGCGCCCGCGTCCAGCCCGGCCTTCTCGCCAGCTTCATCGCCCGCGAACGCCGCCATCTCGGCACCTGGGCCGACCGGCTTGGCCCGGCGCTGGCGCGCCTCACCCGCGATGCCGAGCGCGACAATCTCCGGCGCAGGACCGATCTGGCGCGGCTTGGCGAACGACTCATCCAGGCCGAACGCGCGAGGCTCGACCGGGCGGGCGAAGCGCTCGCCAGCCTCGACCGCACCCGCCAGACCCTTGGTTACACCGAAACCCTGGCGCGCGGCTATGCGGTGATCCGTGCCGAGGGCGCGGTCGTCACCACCAAGGCCGCCGCCGAAAGCGCCGCGACGCTCGAGATCGAGTTCGCCGATGGCCGTCTCGCGGCGACGCCTGGCACCACGGCCAAGCCGCGCAGGGGCAAACCTGAGGCCGGGCCCGATCAGGGCCAGCTCTTCTGACCCTGCCGCTTCTTCGTTGTCAAAATACCCCGGGAGGGTCCGGAAGGGCTGGCCCTCCCGGTCAGACGCCGACGTCAGGACCCATGCAGGCCATCGACTCGCCGCTTTCTTCGACCGCGATCAGGGGCAGGCTCGCCGGATCGCCGCGGAACCGCGCCAGAAGGCCGGAGCCGGAGTCATAGAAGGTCCAGCACTGCGGCTCTGGCCGGTCCTCGTAGACAAAGCAGATGTCGTTGCCGTCGGGATACCATTCGCCCTTCCGGCAATCGTCGCCGAGAAAGGCCCAGATCACCTTGCGGCCGGGCAGGTATTGCTCGACCCCGTAGGGCTGGCCGGCGGAGTTGTAGTAGAGCGTCTTGCCCATGGTCGCCGCATCGAATTCCTCGGGGCTGAGCGGCTGGCCCGGCTCGGCGGCCAGAAGCGGTGCGGCGATGAGGGCGCCAAGGAGGGCAAGGAAAGGACGCATGGCCGAATGGCTCCAGCAAGGACACGACAAGCGTGACAGATGCGCGCGGGAATGGCCAGCCTTCAGGCCACGCCGCGGCGTTTCAGCGCGCTGAGCCGGCGGTCCATGACCCTGTGCCAGAGGGGCGGCACAAGGGCGATCGTCGCCATCAGCGGCAGCGAGTAAGGCAGAAGCGGCGCCCGCCCGCCCGGAGAGAGCGCAAGCTCGGTATAGGGCCGGCCCGGATGCGCATGGTGATCGGCATGGCGCGAGGCGTTGAGCATCATCAGCCCGGAGAGGGGATGCGGCGCGTCCCAGCTGTGCTGCGGCCCGGCCGGCACCACGGTGCCTGAGGGCAGCTTTTCGCGCTGAAGCCCGTAGTGCTGCACGTAATCCGACAGGAGAAGCTGCAACTGGGCATGGGCGCAGAGAAGAAGATAGGCCAGAAGCCCGTCAAAGCCGAAAACTGCCGTGACGCCGATCACGAAGCCGAGCGCCCCGGCCATGTAGATCACGTAAGGATTGGGCCGGCGCCAGTCGAAGCCGGTCTGGCCAAGGCGGTTGGCCTCCATCTCATACCCCGCGACAAAGGCGCCGGGCCAGGCGCGGAGGAGGAAGCCGTAGAAATGCTCGCCCTCCGGCGCGGTGCTGGGATCATCCGCCGTGGCGACGAAACGGTGATGCACCAGCCGGTGGGCCGAGGTGTGGTGCCCGAACAGCAGCGAGACATAGACCCACATGCCCAAGCGGAACAGCCGCCGGCCATGTCGGTGAATGAGTTCATGGGCATTGGAGTTCGACACCTGCCCGAACCAGAGGCCAAAGGCGAGGAAGGTCGCGACCCAGCCGAAGAACCCGTGGCCGCCGGCGCCCGAAAGCGACCAGACGGCAAGGGCGAGGAGCGGGAAATGGAGGAGGGCAAGAAGCGCCGACAGCCGGTCGGCTTCGGCCTCCGGTCGGGGGCCGGGGGCGGCGATGCCGCGCCTTTTGGCAAATTCGTCGATGCCGAAGGTGAGGCCGGTCAGCCAGAGAAGCACCAGCGCGCTCCAGCCGCCACCGAAGACCGCCGCGAGGACGAGAAGCGGCACCGGCGCCAGCGTCGCAACCGCGAAGGGCATGAGCGGCGCCCAGGGCTGCGCCTGGCGTCGCAGCCAGAGCGCGATCCGCGAAGGTTGCCGTTCACGCTTCGGCTTTTTCTCCGGCGCGGCAGGGGCTTCGGCCCCCGGTCGCCCGGTCGCCGTGCCTGAGGAAACCGGGCGTCGCGCGGTGACAGGCCCGGCTTGTTCCTCGGCGGGTGCATCGCCACCAACGACACGGAGCTTCGGTTTGCCGCGCGCCGATGCTTCGGCCTTCGCCGCCTCGTCGGTGTCCAGCGCCGTGCGGATCGCCCGCAGCATGTCCTTGTCGGCTTCGTTTTCGCTACTCGTCACGCCTCGGTTTCCGTCTTTTGGCCGGTGTTTTGCCGAGATTAGGCGAGCATCGCGGCAAAATCTTGGCGATTCGCTGCGATTGATGCCCGCGGGACGGGTTTGATTGCCGCCAATTCGATTGACCGCGCCCCGGTGGCATGGCTCTTTCGCAGCCTCGGCAGGGGGATCATCGTGGCGGCCTGGACCATTCTCGCTCTCGCGGCGGCCTTCGCCGTCTTTTACGGCGCGCGCTTCTGCCACGCGGCCTCCTCCCCCGCGAAAACCACGATCAAGACCGTCTCGGTCGCGCTTCTCGCGCTGGCCGCCGCCGCGATGGACGCGCCGCCCCTCGTCACGCTCGGCCTCGCCCTTGGCGCGGCGGGGGACTTCTTCCTGTCGCTCCGGGGCGAGAGGGCCTTCCTCGCCGGCATGGTGGCCTTCGCGGCGGGGCATCTTGCCTATGCGGCGGCCTTCGTCGCGGCGGGGGGCGGGGTTCCGGGCCTTGCGGTTCTCGTTCCGCTTCTTGCCCTCGGGGCCTCGACCGAGGTCTGGCTTGCGCCCCATACCGGGGCGCTCAGATGGCCGGTCCGGGGCTATGTCCTCGTGATCCTCGTCATGGCGGCGGCGGCCTTCGGCCAGCCCCTTGGTGCTGTCACACTGGGTGCGGGGCTTTTCGTCCTCTCCGATTTCATCCTCGCCCTCGACATCTTCCGCTACGGCCCCGACCGGCCCAACGCATGGCGGGCGCGGGCGCTCTGGGCCGCGTATTGGTCGGGGCAGGCGCTGATCCTTCTCGGCATGGCCGGAGCCTTCGGCGCCTGACCCTTCCATCGCGGCGCAGAAGCGACTAGGTGGAGGGGAAACAGGGGCCACGGGAGCGCCGATGTCGCTTTTCAGCAAACTCAAGGACCGGCTTTTCAAATCCTCCGCGAAGATCGAGGAAGGGCTGGAAGCGATCGTGCAGGACGGCGGCGCGGCCGAGCCGCCGCCCGCGATCCCTGAGCCGGAACCCGCGCCGACCCCCGAACCCGCACCCCAACCCGAACCGGCACCCGCGCCGCAGCCCGAAATCGCCCCGCCAACGCCGGTCGAAGCCCCCGTCGAACCGGAGGAGGCCCCCGAAGAGCCGCCAGAGGAAATCCCCGGCAGCTATCCTTTCGAGATGCCACCCGAAGCCCCGCCGGAAGAGGCCAGCGTCGAGGCTGACCGCCCCGGCCTCCTCGGCCGCCTCTTTGGCCGCACGGCAAAGCCCGCCGAGGTCCGCCGCGTCCTTGACGATGCCATGCTCGAAAGCCTTGAGGAGCTTCTCATCCAGGCCGACATGGGCGTCGACACCGCGCTCCGCGTCGCCGCGAACCTCGCCGAGGGCCGCATGGGCCGCAAGCTTTCGGTGCGCGAGATCAAGGATGTGCTGGCCGGTGAGATCGCCCGGATCATGGAGCCTGTCGCCCGGCCGATGCCGCTTTACCCGACGAAGCCGCAGGTCGTCCTCGTTGTCGGCGTCAACGGATCGGGCAAGACCACGACCATCGGCAAGCTCGCGAGCCAGTTCCGCGCCGCCGGCAAGAAGGTGGTGATCGCGGCGGGCGACACCTTCCGCGCCGCCGCCGTCGAACAGCTTCAGGTCTGGGGCGACCGCGCCGGCGTGCCGGTGATGACCGCGCCCGAAGGCTCGGACCCCGCAAGCCTTGCCTTCGACGCGATGGTGAAGGCACAGGAGGACGGCGCCGATCTTCTGATGATCGACACGGCGGGGCGCCTCCAGAACCGTCAGGACCTGATGGAGGAACTGGCGAAGATCGTCCGCGTCATCCGCAAGAAGGACCCGGACGCGCCGCATAACACGCTGCTGGTCTTGGACGCGACCACCGGGCAGAACGCGCTTTTGCAGGTCGAGATCTTCCGCAAGATCGCCGATGTCTCTGGCCTCGTCATGACCAAGCTCGACGGCACGGCGAAGGGCGGCGTCCTCGTGGCGCTTGCAGACAAGTTCGGCCTGCCGATCCATGCCATCGGCGTCGGCGAGAAGATCGACGACCTCGCGCCCTTCGATCCCGAGGAATTCGCCCGTGCGCTGGTGGGAGCGGAGTGATCCCGGCAGTGCAAGACTCCGCCCGCGCTTCTTCGTTGTTCAAATACCCCGGGGGTCCGGGGGTGGAACCCCCGGCCGCTTCCCGGAAAGCGCCCGGCTTTTTCTGAATCGACGGCGTGGCTGCGCCCGTCTATAGGTTCCGCCATCAAACGGACGGGGTGAACATGGCCGGCAGGAAAATCAATCCCTGGCTCAAGATGGCGCTGGAGCTTGGCCCGGTGATCGCCTTCTTCGCCGCCTTCGTGCGCCTGAAGGACCAGACCGTGACCTTCGGCGGCACCGAGTATCAGGGCTTCATCCTCGCCACCGCGCTTTTCATCCCGCTGATGGTCGTCTCGACGCTGGCGCTCTGGCGCCTCACGGGGCGGCTCTCGGTGATGCAGGTGATGACGCTCGTTCTTGTCGTCGTCTTCGGCGGGCTCTCGGTCTGGCTCAATGACGAGCGCTTCTTCAAGATGAAGCCGACGATGATCTACCTTCTCTTCGCCGGCATCCTCGGCTTCGGCCTGATGCGCGGCAAGTCCTACTTGGCACTCGCCATCGACGAGGTGATGCCGCTCCAGCCGGAAGGCTGGCTGGTGCTGACCAAGCGCCTCGCGCTCTTCTTCCTTGGCCTTGCCGTCGCCAATGAGGCGGTCTGGCGCACCATGTCCGATCAGGCCTGGGTCAACTTCAAGACCTTCGGCCTGCCGGCGGCGATCTTCCTCTTCTTCATGCTGCAGGGCGGGGTCTTCAAGAAATACGCGACCGAAGGGGAAGGCGGGCAGTAACCGCCCGCCCGAAGGTCACCTCTAGCGGCGAAAGAGGATGTCCTGCGCCTTGCGGTCGGTTTGCAGGTCGCTCCGCTTCTCCCCAGCCAGCGCGCGGCCGCGCTGCACGCCGGGGCGGGCGCCGACCTCGTCAAGCCAGCGCTTCAGATGCGGCTTGTCGTCCAGCACCTGTTCCTGCCCCTGCCAGAGCGAGGCCCAGCCCCAGATCGCCATGTCGGCGATCGAGAAGAAATCGCCGGCCACATAGCGGTGCCGGGCAAGTTGGTGGTCGAGGACGCCGTAAAGCCGCGCCACCTCGGCCCGGTAGCGGTTCTTGGCATAGGTCAGGTCCTGCGGCGGGTTGAGCGCGGGTGCATATTTCAGGAAATGATGCGCCTGTCCGGCCATCGGGCCGACGCCGCCCATCTGCCACATCAGCCATTGATCGACCGCCACGCGGTCCCGCTCGGTCTCGCCATAGAATTTGCCGGTCTTGCGGGCGAGATACTGCAGGATTGCCCCGGATTCGAAGATCGAGATCGGTTCGCCGTCCGGCCCTTCGGGGTCGGTGATCGCGGGCATCCGGTTGTTGGGCGAAATCTTCAGGAAATCGGGCCGGAACTGGTCACCCGCACCGATGTTGACGAGGTGGAGCGTATAGGGCAGCTCCATCTCTTCCAGCGCGATGGAGATCTTCCAGCCGTTCGGCGTGGGCCAATAGTAGAGGTCGATAGGCTTGGTCATGGCGGTTCCTTTCACCCCCGAAATCTTGGTCCTCCCGCGCCCGGATGCAAGGGCCGGCGCCCTGCGCTGACGCACAGGGGGGCCTGCGTCAGGAGACCGGACAGCAACCCGCGCCGGCGCTTGGCCATCAGCGGTTGACCATCGCAGCACTTCGGATTATCCAAGCGCCGTGGCGATTTGTTCTCCGGATTGCGGGCCACGTAAAATAATCCGCTAAAGAGGTAGGTGGATGCAGGAAGCGACCTGACCCCCTCCCGTTCCGGTGGGGGTTTTTTGTTGTCGGAGGGACAGCCATGACGGACTGGAAGACGCGGACGAAACTGGTGCATTCGGGCACAAGGCGCAGCCAGTATGGCGAGATGTCCGAGGCGATCTTCCTGACGCAAGGTTTCGTCTACGACAGTGCCGAACAGGCCGAGGCGCGCTTCATCGAAACCGGCCCGGATGAATTCATCTATGCCCGCTACGGCAACCCCACGGTGCGGATGTTCGAGGAACGCATCGCCGCTATCGAGGGGACGGAGGACGCCTTCGCCACCGCTTCCGGCATGGCCGCCGTCAACGGCGCGCTGACCTCGCTTCTGAAAGCGGGCGATCATGTCGTGGCGGCGCGGGCGCTCTTCGGCTCCTGCCTCTATGTCCTCGAAATCCTCGGGCGCTTCGGCGTCGAGGTGACGCTTGTGGACGGCACCGACCTTGGCCAGTGGAAGGCGGCTGTGCGCGAGGGCACCAAGGCGGTCTTCCTTGAAAGCGTCTCCAACCCGACGCTTGAGGTGATCGACGTGAAGGGGGTCTGCGAGATTGCCCATGCCAGGGGCGCCATCGTCATCGTCGACAACGTATTCGCCACGCCGACCTTCTCGAAGGCCGTCGAGCTTGGCGCCGATGTGATCGTCTATTCCGCGACCAAGCATATCGACGGTTCCGGGCGCTGCCTTGGCGGCGTCGTCTGCGGCACCACGCAATACATCCGCAAGGTGCTTGAGCCCTACCTCAAGCACACCGGCGCCGCGATGAGCCCGTTCAACGCCTGGGTGATGCTGAAGGGGATGGAGACGCTGGACCTGCGCGTCCGTCAGCAGGCCGCCTCGGCGCTGGCGCTGGCCAAGGCGCTTGAGGGCCATCCGAAGCTTCTCCGGGTGATCTTCCCCGGCCTTCCCGGCCATGCCCAGCACCGGATCGCGATGGAGCAGATGGGGGCGGGCGGCACGGTGGTGACGCTCGACGTCGTGGGCGGGCAGGAGGCGGCGTTCCGCTTCCTCAACGCGCTGGAGATCGTGAAGATTTCCAACAACCTTGGCGATGCGAAGTCGATCATCACCCATCCCGCGACGACGACGCACCAGCGCCTGCCGCCGGACCAGAAGGCGCTTCTTGGCATCACGCCGGGCCTCGTCCGGCTGTCGCTCGGGATCGAGGATGAGGGCGACCTCATCGCTGACGTGATGCAGGCGCTTGAGGCGGTCTGACCGGCGTCAATGCCGCAATTGACGACAGATTGTGCATGAACTCTCCCCGGTGACGCCGGGGCAGGGCCTTTTTGTTGCCGGAATCCGCCGCGAGACAGGGGGAACCCGCGCAACAGAGGTTCCCAAATGCCTGTATCCAGAACGATTTTCCGCGCATCCGCCGCCCTGTCGATCGCCGCGCTGCCGGTCTCGCCGTCGATGACGCCGGATGGCAAGGTGATTTTCGGCGCTGCGGAGGCGCAGGGCCTGCCTCCCGATCCCGGCCCCGGCCCCGGTCCTGGCCCCGGCCCTGGTCCCGGACCTGGTCCCGGTCCTGGCCCGACGCCCGGTCCGACCACTGGCGGTGGCCTGACGCAGACCAGTCGGGGTTGGGGACCGATCTCAAGTGACCACGACAAGCCGACAACGGGTGGCGACGATTCCTCTGAAGCCTCCGTGACCAAGGCGGCAAACACCGCGACGACGCCTGTGGTCGACCCTACCGATGAGTTCCAGTGCGTGATGGAATGCACGAAGAGCATTTCTGCGGCGGGAGTAGTGACGGTCGCCTACCCCAGCGGGTGGAGCCTGACATTTGGCGGCGGTAAGTTTACCCTATCAAAAGGCGGTAAAGTGGAAAATTGGATGGACGTCGCGCCCGAAGATGCAGCCGACATACGCAAGCTCGTGATCGACTTTGTAAAGTCGCATACGGAGGCGCAAGATGCCGCTGGGATCTTCGAGTCGAAAAAATTCGGAATTCGGCTCGGTTGAACGATTCCTTCCTGAATAGATCGCGGGGCGGCGCTTCGCCGCCCCTTTTCAGTTAGCGGCGACAGGGCGTCCGCGACATTATCAACCGCATGCGACGCCCCGCCGTCCGCTCCCGCCCCCCATCACGTCGCCTATTGTCTCTGCCGCGCCTGCGAACCATGTTAGGATGGCTTCGCGCGCGCGATCAGGAGGCCGCCATGAACTATGTCAAACCGGTTGCGCCGGTGCCGACGCCCGAGGATGCGGCGGAAGCGCTGGCCGTGCTCCGCGAATGGGCGGCGGCGGCCGATCCGGTCGAGGTGGCGCGGCTCGATCCCGCCATCTCGCGGCTTCTGCCGGGTGGCAAGGTATCGAATTATCCTGACCTGTCGAGGGTTTATCCGGAAGACTTCAAGCCGGATGCGAACTACCGCGCCTCCATGCCCGACCTGCAGAACGGCCCCTCAAGCCTCATCGTCGGGGCCAAGGCGCAGATCCAGCATGTCGGCATCTCGAACTTCCGCCTGCCGATCCGCTTCCATACCCGCGACGGCAGCGATGTGACGCTGGAAACCTCCGTCACCGGCACGGTCAGCCTGATCGGCGAGAAGAAGGGCATCAA
Organism: Pseudomonadota bacterium; assembly: GCA_020161655.1. Taxonomy (GTDB): domain Bacteria; phylum Pseudomonadota; class Alphaproteobacteria; order Rhodobacterales; family Rhodobacteraceae; genus Albidovulum. Next base: position 70,043 of record JAIUPC010000014.1, on the reverse strand, counting down.
CATGAGCCGCATCATGCGGTCCTTCTATGCCCATGCCGAAAGCACCTTTTCCTTTTCCGTCCTTGAGGCGGTGCTGAAGGACTACAGGAAGGACCATGACAGCATCGACGCCCGGCTGATGATGCGGTTCTCCTTCCCGGCGAAGGTCAAGTCGCTGCGCTCCGGCCTCTCCGGCTGGCAGTATTACGACATTGCACTTGAACTGGCCGAGACGGGCGGCGCAAGGAAGCGCATGACCCATCTCGACTATGTCTATTCCTCGACCTGCCCCTGTTCCTTGGAGCTTTCCGAACACGCAAGGCAGGCGCGGGGCCAGCTCGCCACGCCGCATTCGCAACGCTCCGTCGCACGGATTTCAGTGGTGGAGGAGGGGGCGAAATGCCTCTGGTACGAAGACCTCATCGACCTCGCCCGCGCCGCCGTGCCGACCGAGACGCAGGTGATGGTCAAGCGCGAGGACGAACAGGCGTTCGCCGAGCTGAACGCCGCCAACCCGATCTTCGTCGAGGACGCCGCGCGGAGTTTTGCGGAGCGGTTGCTCGCCGAGCCGAGGGTCGGCGACTTCCGCGTGGTGGCGAGCCATCAGGAGAGCCTGCATAGCCACGACGCGGTGTCGGTGCTGACCGAGGGGGCGACGTTTGCGTCGGAGAGCATCGATCCGAGGTTGTTCGCGAGTTTGCATAAAGTGGGGTAGTGTGCGTGCTCGCACGGATTTCAGCCTAGGGCTTCATCATCATGCCAAAGGTGAAGTGACCAAGCATTGCCAACTTTCCGATGGACCAAAGGGTTTGGCGAGTTTGCCTCCGACGGTCGAAGAGTTCGAAGCGAACTACGCGGGGGCGTTCTTGCAATGGGGAGTCGCTCTATTGGATACTCGACGGGACGCGCTTCAGCTTGCACGTCGCGCAATTTCCGATCCACGTTTTGTCGAGAAAGTCCAAACAGTTGTGCGGCTCGGCTCCTTCCAGCGGCTGCTGAACCGACCCAAACCGAACAGGGAACGAGTTGTGCTCTAAACGGGCTACCAGTTGAGTTGTTGCTGAAATTGGTGCCATGCCGACCTTCCACTAAAACCCGGGCCATGTGTCCGGGTTTTTGCTTTTGGCACGAAGTTCGCCCCCCGCCCGGTCGCCCATAGCGGCCGGGCCGCGCCGTCCCGCCCCCACAGGGCGGCGCGATGGCGCCACCCCGCGTGCCGGCGCAGCCTTCCGTGGCGCTAGTGGGCACGCGCCAGAACGGCTCGCACTAGGAAAGCCCCATGTCGCAAACCGGCAAGACGGGCTGGGCGCGTGGCCTCAGGCTTCCCCCATGTCAGATGCAGCCCAAACCGAACCGCACCGCCGCCGGGGCCGCGCCGAACGGCGCTCCGCCGCCCCCGCGAGGATCGTCAACTACCGCCATCTCCGCCATCCTTTCGCGCCGCAGCCTGTCCTCAGCGCCGATGCCGTCGCCGCCGTCCACGAGATGGCGCTGAAGGTTCTCGAAGACCTCGGGATCAAGGTCCTGCTGCCCGAGGCCCATGCGCTCTACGCCAAGGGTGGGGCAATTGCCGACGTGGACAGCCAGATGGTCCGCATCGGCCGCGACATGGTGACGGCGGCGCTCGCCAGTGCCCCGCGCTCGATCCCGCTCAATGCGTCGAACCCGGAACGGAACCTTCGCTATGAAGAGGGCGCGCTGATCTTTTCGCCCGGTTCCGGCTGCCCCAATGTCACCGATGCCGTCCGAGGCCGCCGCCCCGGATCGCTTCAGAGCTTTGAAGAGGCGCTGAAGCTACACCAGAGCTTCGACGTGATCCACAAGCTCGGCCCCTCCGCCGAACCGCAGGACATCCCTGCGAACCTGCGCCATTACGCGATGATGCGCGGCCAGCAGACGCTCGGCGACAAGCCCCTTTTTGTCTATGCGCGTGGACGCGGCCAGATCGAGGACAGCTTCGCCATGATCCGCCTCGGCCTTGGCCTGACGGATGCGGAGTTCGACGCCGCATGCTGGTGTTCCACCGTCATCAACACCAACTCGCCGCGCCAGATCGACAAGCCGATGGCCGAAGGCATCATCGACTTCGCCCGCGCCGGACAGATGTCGATCATCACGCCCTTCTGCCTTGCCGGTGCCATGGCCCCGGTGACGGTGGAGGGCGCGCTCGTGCTGCAACATGCCGAATGCCTCGCCGGCATCACGCTGTCGCAACTCGCCCGCCCCGGCGCGCCGGTGAGCTACGGCGGCTTTTCCTCCAACGTCGACATGAAGTCGGGCGCGCCCGCTTTCGGCACCCCCACCCATATCCGCATGGCCATCGCCACCGGCCAGCTTGCGCGCCACGTCGGCCTGCCATGGCGCTCCGCCGCCGGATCGGCGTCGAACATCGCCGACATGCAGGCGGCGGGCGAGAATCACATGGGGCTCTGGGCCAACCTGATGGCCAACGCGACCTTCGTGGTCCATTCGGCGGGCTGGCTCGAAGGCGGGCTGACCTTCGGCTACGAGAAGTTCATCAACGACATCGAGGCGCTCCAGACCATCGCCGAGCTTTGCGTGCCGCTGAAATCCGCGCCCGACGACCTCGCCTGGGACGCACTGGCCGATGTTGCCCCCGGCGGCCATTTCTTCGCCACCCCGCACACGATGGAACGCTTCGACCGCGCCTTCTATGCGCCGCTGGTGGCCGATCTTTCGAACAACGGCACATGGCTCGCCGCTGGTGGCCAGACCTCCACCGAAGGCGCCACGGCGATCTGGCAGCGGGTGCTCGCCGATTTCCGCCCCCCCGAAGGCGGCGAAGAACGCGGCGACCGCATCGCCCGCTTCATCGCCGACCGCACGGCGGCGGGCGGCGCGCCGCCGCTCGACTGACCGGCGGCGCAGCGCTTGACTTTACCCCCCGACTGACTGATAAGCCCCAAGTCCCGGCGGGTCATCTGGCCCGGCCGGGATTATGATTTTCAACGATCGCCCCCGAAAGGGGCGCGCAGTCCGAGGCGGGGTTCCCCCGAAACGCCGGTCAAGACCGGGGCCACAGGACGCGGCAGAGAAGAAGGAACGACCCATGTTTGCGGTCCTCAAGACCGGCGGCAAGCAATACAAGGTCCAGGCGGGCGACGTGCTCCGCGTGGAACTGATCGCAGCCGCCACTGGTGACAAGATCCAGTTCAACGAGATTCTGATGGTCGGCGGCGACAAGCCGGTCCTCGGCGCGCCGCTCGTCAAGGGTGCCGCCGTGCAGGCCGAAGTCATCGAAGAGATGATCAAGGCCGACAAGGTCATCACCTTCTGGAAACGCCGCCGGAAGCACTCCTCGCAGCGCACCCGCGGCCACCGCCAGAAGCTGACGCTGGTCCGCGTCACCGACATCCTCGCCTCGGGCGCGGAAAAGTCGGGCGTGAAGGATGCGATCGGCACCCATGCCGCCCGCGTGGCGGCGCATAACAACGCCCCGGCCGAAAAGAAGGCCGCCCCGGCGAAGAAAGCTCCGGCCAAGAAGGCCGAAGCCGCAGCGAAGGAGTAACACCCGATGGCACATAAAAAAGCAGGCGGTTCGTCCCGCAACGGTCGCGACAGCGCCGGTCGCCGTCTTGGCGTGAAACTCTACGGCGGCCAGGCGGCCCAGCCGGGCGCGATCATCGTGCGCCAGCGCGGCACCACCTGGTGGCCGGGCGATGGCGTTGGCCTTGGCCGCGATCACACCATCTTCGCGACCGTCGAAGGCCACGTGACATTCAGGAAGGGCCTCAAGGGCCGCACCTTCATTTCGGTCCTCCCGGCGGCGGAGGCAGCCGAGTAAGCCGAACCTTTACAATCGGATTGTAAGAGGGGACCGGCCGAAAGGCCGGTCCCCTTGCTTTTTCAGGGATGGAGATGGACCATGTGGTCCTTGGGTGAGACAATCGTGACCCTTGTCACGGCAAGACTGAACGTGGCGGCATTGATCATGTCATCGTGCCGCCCCATTTCAGAACTAGGAGGAGGAACCGGTCGCCCCGCGCATTCTCGCGATGGTGGCCGGTGCGTGAAGATTACCCGTTCCACGGCCGGTAGGGCGGCCGTTGGTCCGGACATGCGTTTCGGAGGAGGGAAGGCATGATTCAGGAACCGATCGTTGCGCAATCCGCCATTCCGGCGGAGCGGTTCATCCTGCGCCCGCTCAGGCGCTCGGATGCCGGGCTGATGGCGCTGCACACGGCCGACCGGCGGCTTGCCGAAGGCACCCGCTCGATCCCGCATCCCCTGCCGCCCGGCGCGACCGAGGCCTATATCGCCCGCGCGCTTTCCGACAAGCGGCTCGAGGATGTCTGGGCGATGGACGGCTCGGCGCAGGGCCTTGCCGAGATTCTCGGCGTCGTCAGCCTGTCGCGCATGGACCGCGACCAGAGCGAGATCAAATATTGGGTCGCGCCCGCCTTCTGGCATGCCGGCTACGCGTCGGAGGCCGTGGCGGCCCTCGTCGCCGCCAATCCGCACAAGGCCCGGACGATCTTCGCCGAGGTCTTCCAGGACAATCCGCGCTCGGCCCGCGTCCTCACCAACTCGGGCTTCGACTATCTCGGCGATGCCGAAGCCTTCTCGGTGGCGCGGAACGCCACGGTCCCGACCTGGACCTATGTGAAGAAGATCGCCTGAAGGATGGGGCACTTCCCGCCTCCCGCTTCTTCGTTGTGAAAATACCCCGGGTGGGTCCGGGAGGGCAGCGCCCTCCCGGCCTGTCGCCTGAGGCGAAGCCGAGGGCGAAAGCCCTCCCTTGCGAAAAACCCCTGCAGGGACTATCGCGGTGGCCTCATCACCGAAAGCGCCTGCCATGAAGTTTCTCGACCTTGCCAAAGTCTATATCCGCTCCGGCGGCGGCGGTGGCGGCTGCGTTTCGTTCCGGCGCGAGAAGTTCGTGGAATTCGGCGGGCCGGATGGCGGCGACGGCGGCAATGGCGGCTCGGTCTGGGCCGAGGCGGTCGAGGGGCTGAACACGCTGATCGACTTCCGCTACCAGCAGCATTTCTTCGCCAAGAACGGCCAGCAGGGCATGGGCAGCCAGCGCACCGGCAAATCGGGCGACGACATCGTCCTCAAGGTGCCGGTGGGGACCGAGATCATCGACGAGGATGAGGAGACGCTGATCGCCGACCTCACGGTCGTCGGCCAGCGCGTCCTTCTCGCCCAGGGCGGCAATGGCGGCTGGGGCAACCTCAGGTTCAAATCCTCGACCAACCGCGCCCCCTCACGCGCCAATCCGGGGCAGGAGGGGGTGGAGCGCACGATCTGGCTTCGCCTCAAGCTCATCGCCGATGCCGGGCTTCTCGGCCTCCCCAATGCCGGCAAGTCGACCTTCCTGGCCGCCACGTCGAATGCAAGGCCGAAGATCGCGGATTACCCCTTCACCACGCTGGTCCCGAACCTCGGCGTCGTCGGCATCGACGGCAAGGAGTTCGTCATGGCCGACATTCCCGGCCTGATCGAGGGCGCGTCGGAGGGCAGGGGCCTCGGTGACATGTTCCTCGGCCATGTCGAACGCTGCGCTGTGCTTCTGCATCTTGTTGATGGCACCTCTTCGACCGTCGCCAAGGACTACAAGACCATCATCACCGAGCTTGAGGCCTATTCCGAGGACCTCGCCCTGAAGCCGCGCATCACCGCGCTGAACAAGATCGACGCGCTGGATTCCAAGACCCTCGCCAGCCGCAAGCGCAGCCTCGAAAAGGCCTCGGGCGGGCCGGTCCATCTGATTTCCGGCGTGTCTGGCGCGGGCATTCAGGACGTGCTCCGCGTCCTTTACCGCATCATCCTTGGCGAACGGGCCGGGTCGCGGGATGGGGATGAGACGCAATGGGAACCCTGACCTTGACCGCAAGGCCCGATGTCCGCACCGCACGCAGGCTCGTCGTCAAGATCGGCTCGGCGCTCCTCGTCGACCGCACCGGCGGCCTCAGGCAGGACTGGCTCACGGCGCTTGCGCTTGATGTGGCGGAAGCCAAGGCGCGCGGGACGGATGTGATCCTCGTCTCCTCCGGCTCCATCGCCCTTGGCCGCGGCGTCCTTGGCCTGCCGGCTGGCATCCTGACACTCGACCAGAGCCAGGCCGCCGCCGCCGTGGGCCAGATCCGGCTCGCCCGCGCCTATGAGGAGGTGCTGGCGCCACATGCACTGACGGCGGGGCAGGTGCTGGTGACGCTCGAGGATACCGAGGACCGCCGGCGTTACCTCAACAGCCGCGCCACGATGGAGACGCTCCTCGGCCTCGGCGTGGTGCCGATCGTGAACGAGAACGACACCGTGGCGACCGACGAGATCCGCTTCGGCGACAACGACCGGCTGGCGGCGCAGATCGCGGTGACGATCGGCGCGGACCAGCTGATCCTCCTTTCCGACGTCGACGGCTTCTATTCCGCCAACCCCAAGGAAGACCCGACGGCGGTGCGCTTCGAGACGGTGGAGAAGATCACGCCCGAGATCGAGGCGATGGCGGGCGACCCCATCTCCGGCTTGTCGAAGGGCGGAATGAAGACCAAAGTCATGGCCGCGAAGACCGCCGTGTCGGGCGGCTGCGCCATGGCGATCATGGAAGGCTCCGCCCTACGCCCGCTGACGGCGCTGGCCGAGGGCGCAAATGCGACCTGGTTCCTGCCGATGGGCGATCCGCAGGTGGCGAGGAAGCGCTGGATCGCGGCGATGAAGCCGCGGGGGGAGTTGAGGCTCGACGCCGGTGCCGTGGCCGCGCTGATGCAGGGCAAGTCGCTGCTGCCGGCCGGAGTGACCCTGGTCGCCGGCGGGTTCGGGCGCGGCGACGCGGTCGCGATCCTCGGGCCGGGCGGGGCGGCGCTCGGCAAGGGCCTTGTCCGCTACACGGGCGAAGAGGCGCGCGCCATCGCAGGGCGGCGGTCGGGTGACATCGCCGGCATTCTCGGCTATGCCGGGCGCGGGCCGATGGTGCACCGCGACGACATGGCGCTCTAGGGGATTGCGCCTTCGGCGCGTGCCTCCGGCGGAGGTATTTCGGGCAAGATGAAACGGGAGGCCGCGATGAAGGATGGCGAGGATATTCAGGCCCTTATGGCCGGGATCGGTCGCGCGGCGAAGGCGGCGGCGGCGGAACTGGCCTATGCCACGGCGGAGCGGAAACACGCGGCGCTGATCGGTGCTGCGGAAGCGGTCTGGAAGCGGCGCGATGCAATCATCGCCGCCAATGCCGAGGATCTGGCCTTTGGCCGCGAGAAGGGGCTGACTGCGGCAATGATGGACCGGCTGACGCTCGATGAGGGCCGCATCCGCGGCATCGTCGATGGTCTGCGTTCCGTCGCCGAGCAGAAGGACCCGGTGGGCGAGGTCATCGCCGAATGGGACATGGCCTCGGGCCTGAACATCCGCCGCGTCAGGACGCCCCTTGGCGTCGTCGGCGTGATCTATGAGAGCCGGCCCAATGTGACGGCGGATGCGGGTGCCCTTTGCCTCAAGTCCGGCAATGCGGTGATCCTGCGGGGTGGGTCGGAGAGCCTGCATTCCTCGCGCGCGATCCATGCCTGTCTTGTCGAGGGGCTGCGGTCGGCGCGGCTGCCGGAAGCGGCGATCCAGCTTGTGCCCACCCGCGACCGGGCTGCGGTTACCGAGATGCTGCGCATGGTCGAATATATCGACGTGATCGTGCCGAGGGGCGGCAAGGGCCTCGTCGGCCTTGTCCAGAAGGAAGCCCGGGTGCCGGTCTTCGCCCATCTCGAAGGCATCTGCCATGTCTATGCCGATGGCGACGCCGATCCTGAAAAGGCGCGCCGCGTGGTCCTGAACGCCAAGACCCGGAGGACTGGTATCTGCGGCGCGGCGGAATGCCTGCTGATCGACAGGGCCTTCCTTGCGAAGCACGGGACCGTCCTGATCGAGGATCTGGTGAAGGCCGGGGTCGAGGTCAGGACCGAGGGAGAGTTGCTGAACGTGCCGGGAACCGTACAGGCGGCGCCCGACGACTTCGGGCGCGAGTTCCTCGACATGGTCATCGCGGCGAAGCTTGTGGACGGGGTCGACGAGGCCATCGCCCATATCCGCCGCTATGGTTCCCAGCATACCGAGGCGATCCTGACCGAAAACGACGCCTGCGCCGCGCGCTTCTTCGAAAGGCTCGACAGCGCGATCCTGATCCGCAACGCCTCCACCCAGTTCGCGGATGGCGGCGAGTTCGGCATGGGCGCCGAGATCGGCATCGCCACCGGCAAGATGCATGCGCGGGGGCCGGTGGGCGCGGAGCAGCTGACGAGCTTCAAGTACCTCGTGACCGGCGACGGGACGATCCGCGCCTGAAGCCTGTCAGGCAAGAGTGGGCACCGGTTTTGCCGGCCGACAGGCGACCACCAGGGTTCTAAAAACGGATCGTCACGCCGTCGCCGCTTTGCGACCAGATCACGCTCCGCCCCTGCGCCCGTGCCTCGACCGGCAGAAGCGCGAACTGGACCTGCGCCGGCGCGACGGCGGGGTCCGGGGTGGCGGCGGAGAGGTTGGACCAGAGCGCCGCATCGACATTCAGCCGGGCCGCCCGTGCCTCCACCTGCCAGCCGCCGTCGGAGGTAACGGTGATCTCGCCGCCCCAGGCGAGGGCGGTCTCAAGGCATTGCAGCGCAAGGAAGGCGAGCTTGGCCACAGGCCTTGGCACGTCGCCGGCCACTTGCCAGTCGATCTTCAGCCGGCTCCCCGCCGTCATCGCGGCAAGGATCGACCGGATTTCGCTAGCCGATACCGATCCGCCGCCGCCCGCCGCCCCATAGGCGACGCGAAAGAAGCGGATGCGGGCATTGGCATTGGCCACGCTTTCGGAAATCAGCGCCACCTCGGGGCCGCTCCCGGCCTCCGACATCTCCAGAAGCTCTACCCCGTTGCCGATGGCGCCCAAGGGGCTGATAAGGTCATGGCAGATGCGCGAACCGATGAGCGCGGCGAAATCGGGAAGCGGGTCGGCCATGAGGCGTCCTTTGGCGGGAGATTGGGGATCATCGAGATACTGGAGCCGGGAATGCTGGTGCGTCACCCGCTCCACGACGACTGGGGCCTTGGCCAGGTGCAGTCACGCATCGGCCAGCGGGTGACGGTGAATTTCGAACATGCCGGCAAGGTGGTGATCGACGGCGCACGGGTGGAACTTCGGCTGGTCATCGGGCCCGAACGCTGATGCTGGGAATGGTCGGCAGAAGCTAGCACAACCTTTGGATGTGTCAACTTGGCGGGAGGACGGGCCTTCCGGTTGCATTGCCCGAAACCCGCGCCTAAAGAAGCCCTGAGACCCGGACCGCTGCCCCATGACAAAGCCCGTGACGCCCGCTTCCTCGCCCTTCCAGACCCGACTGGCCATTTCCGAAGCCGACCTTCTGGCGGCGCAGCGCCTGCGCTACCGCGTCTTCGTCGAGGAACTGGGCGGCGACGGGCCCTTGGTCGACCATGCCGGGCGCTTTGAGCGTGACGAGTTCGACGGCGTCAACGACCACCTGATCCTTCTCGACACAAGGCGCGATCCGCGCGATCTCGACCACGTCGTCGGCGTCTACCGGCTCTTGCGGTCGGATCAGGCGGAAGGGTTCGGGCGCTTCTATTGCGATGCGGAATATGACCTTTCGCCGCTTCGCCATTCAGGCCGGCGGCTTCTGGAGCTTGGCCGATCCTGTGTCAGTAGCGACCTCAGGGGCGGATCGGCGATGTTCATGCTCTGGAATGCGCTCGCCGACTATGTGCTGGAGCATGGAATCGAGGTCCTCTTCGGCGTGGCGAGTTTCCACGGCACGGATATCGAGCCCTTGCGGATGCCGCTTGCCTGGCTCCATCACCGCCATCTCGCGCCCGAGGCGCTGAGGGTGCGCGCCCTGCCGCCGCACTATCAGGGCATGGACCTCGTGCCCCCTGACGCGCTGGACCAGCGGGCGGCGATGCTCGCCATGCCCGCGCTCATCAAGGCCTATCTCCGGCTGGGCGGCTTTGTCGGCGAGGGGGCCTTCATCGACGGGGATTTCAACACCACCGATGTCTGCCTCCTGATGGACACGGCGGCGATGAGCGCCAAGCACAAGGGCTTCTATGTCCGCAAATACGGAGGGCGGGAGTGACCGCCTGGCACCGGGACGACGCCCCCGATCCGGTGCGGATCGGGCCGCTCGGGTGGTTCTTACTGGTGCTGCGCATCCCGGCGTTGGGGGTGGTCTGCTACGGCGGCCTCATGATCCTCTTGGTCCTCAGGGCGGTCGAGGCGCCGCTCTTTGCGCCAAAGCGGCCCTTTACGCCCTGGATCACGCGGCTGGTCTGCCGTGCAGCACTTGCCATCCTCGGGCTGCGCTACCGGGTGTGGGGGCGGCCGATGGAGGCGATGGGCGCGGTCGTCGCCAACCATTCCTCCTGGCTCGACATCTTCGCGCTGAACGCCTGCCAGTCGGTCTATTTCGTATCGAAGGCCGAGGTGGCGCGCTGGGCCGGGATCGGCTGGCTTGCGCGGGCGACGGGGACGGTCTTCATCGCCCGCGACCCGAAGCAGGCCAAGGAACAGCAGACGGAGTTCGAGGCCCGCATCCGCGCCGGCCACAAGCTTTTGTTCTTTCCCGAAGGCACGTCGACCGACGGGCGCGGCGTCTTGCGCTTCAAGCCGACGCTCTTTGCCGCCTTCTTCACCCACGGGCTGGAACAGGTGATGCAAATCCAGCCGGTGACGGTGATCTACCGCGCGCCAAATGGGCGGTCGCCGCGCTTTTACGGCTGGTGGGGCGACATGGATTTCGCGCCGCATTTCCTGATCGTTGCCGCTCAGTGGCCGCAGGGATCGGTCGAGGTGGTCTTCCACGATCCGGTCGCGGTCGATGCCTTCGCCGACCGCAAGAAGCTCGCCGGTCACTGTGAAAGGGCGGTGCGGTCCGCACTGAGCGACGCCCTTGGCGCCGAGGGCTGGACGCCCTGAGCGCCCCCTACCCCAGAGGCGCGATGAGCTTTTTCAGCGCGGCGAGGGGATCGTCGGATCTCCAGATTTCCTGACCGATGCCGAGGAAATCGGTGATGGCGGCGTAGTCGAGGACCAGCGCATCGGTCAGGCCGCCTTCGGCCACCACCGGCACCTCGATCATCTCGGACCACCAGGCGAAAAGCTCGCGGTCGGCGGGCAGGCCGGTGCCAAGTGCCGTGGCGCCCACGGGGCCGAAGGCGACGTAATCGGCGCCCGCCTCGCCCGCGTTCATCCCGTCATGGCGCGAGATGCCGCAGAAGGTGCCGATGATGGCATCGGTGCCCAGGAGCTTTCGCGCCTCGCGGATCGTCTTCGCGCCGTCAGTCAGGTGGACGCCGTCCAGCCCGTGGCGTTCGGCCATGCGGAAATGCGTCTCGATCACCACGGCCACGTCACGCTCATGCGCCACGGCACGGACGGCGTCAGCGGCGCGGCCGATCGTGTCTTCGTCCCGCGCGGCCAGCGCCAGGCGGACGCAGGCGATATCCACCGCGTCGAGCATCCGCGCCAGATGGTCGGGGAATGACTCGAGGTCGATCTCGGCGGGCGAGATGAGGTAGATCTGCGGGCGGTCCTCGGCGGCCATCGGAAGCTCCTTCGCGGTCGATGGAGCGTGGCTTAGCCGAGATTCTTCCGCTTGGCTACTTGGCCGGCAGCGATTCCACGAAAGCCCGGGCGGCGGCCAGGAACCGGGCGCGAAGCGCGTCATCCGCCGCCCCCTCGGGCGAAAGGCGCACCCAGCCTTCCATCCGCCGTTCCCCCATCACCATCGGGGAGGCGGTCGGAATGCCCTCAGCCCAGCCGTCATTGCCCTTGCCAAGCCGGCAGAGAACGCCGTCATGGCGCGCGCCGCAAAGGAGGTTGCCCCTCAGCATCCAGGCCAGCCCGCCGAACATCTTCACCGTCCTGAGGTCAGCCAATCCGGAGAGATCTTCGGCGACCACGGTTTCAAGGCCCTCGTCCCGCGCCATGGCGCATCTCCTTGTCAGGCTCCGCCCGCTAACGTATCAGGCGCGGGCCTTGAGGGGAAAGCCCATGTCCGACCGCCAGCCCGCCTTCATCCTCGTCCGCCCGCAGATGGGCGAGAACATCGGCGCCGCCGCCCGTGCCATGCTGAATTTCGGGCTTTCCCACATGCGCCTTGTCGACCCGCGCGACGGCTGGCCCAATCCGCGCGCCGTCGCCATGGCTTCGGGTGCTGCCGGGACGGTGCTTGACCATGCCGGCGTGTTCGCCACGCTACCTGAAGCGATCCACGACTGCGGCTATGTCTTCGCCACCACGGCACGGAACCGCGACCTGACGAAGCCGGTGATGACGCCGGAACGGGCGATGGAACATGCCCGCGCGCTGATGGCCGCGGGCCAGAAGGTCGCGGTCCTGTTCGGCCCCGAACGCGCCGGGCTTGAGAACGAGGATGTGGCACGGGCAAATGCGCTCATTTCCGTACCCGTGAACCCGGATTTCCCCTCGCTCAACCTCGGTCAGGCGGTGCTGCTTTGCGCCTATGAATGGCGCCGGCAGGGCGATGCCACGCCACCCGAGGTACTGGCCCTTGCCGGGACCGAGCTTGCCACCGGCATCGAGATCGAGAAGCTCGGCGATCACTATGAGGAGCGGCTGGAGGAAGTCGGCTACTTCTTCCCCGAGCACAAGATCCCCAGCATGAAGCTCAATCTGAGGAACCTCTGGAGCCGGATGCCGCTGACCCGAGCGGACGTGCAGATGCTGCACGGCGTTCTGCGGCAGATCCTGCGGCGGCGGGACGGGTAGGGGGCCTTGCCCCCACGCGGGCAGGTGCCCGCGTTCCCCCAAGGTATTTCCGGCAAGATGAAAGCCCCGCGCTCGCCGCTTGATGCCGCCTGCGGCCCGGCCTAGTGTCCGCCGCGAAAACGGAGGGGCGGGATGGTCGGGAAACGTAAGCTCTTCGAAGAGGTCGGGGCCGAGGCGAAGCGGGTCGAGCCGCCGCAGGGCGGCATGATCGACCGGGGCAGGGGCGGCGCGCGGGGCGGGGTCAGGATCTGGCTTGCCGTGCTTTTCGCGCTCGTCTTCGCGATGATCGCGGTCGGCGGGCTGACGCGGCTGACCGATTCCGGGCTTTCGATCACCGAATGGCGGCCCGTCACCGGGGCGATGCCGCCGATGACCGAGGCCGACTGGCAGGCGGAGTTCGGGAAGTACCGGCAAAGCCCCGAGTTCATCGAACAGAACAGCCAGATGGACCTCGCCGCCTTCAAGTCGATCTACTGGTGGGAATGGGGCCACCGCCAGCTTGGCCGTGTGATCGGCCTTGTCTGGGCGCTCGGGTTCTTTGGCTTTCTTGCCGCGCGAAAGATGCCGCCGGGCTGGGGCGGGCGGCTTTTCGGGCTTGGTGCCCTTGGCGGGATGCAGGGCGCCATCGGCTGGTGGATGGTTTCATCCGGGCTGACCGGGCGGATGGTGGATGTCGAGTCCTACCGGCTGGCGATCCACCTCGGCCTTGCCTTTGCAATCCTCGGACTCATTGCCTGGTACATGTTGTCGCTGGCGCGGAGCGATCTGGCGATTCTTCAGGCGCGGCGGCTGCGCGAGGCGCCTCTGGTGACACTGGCGACCATACTGGCCGCGCTCACCTTCCTGCAGATCCTCCTCGGCGCACTCGTTGCCGGGATCGACGCGGGCCGCGCCTTTCCGACATGGCCCATGATGGGCGACAGCTTCTTCCCGGCGGATGCCTTCTACCTGCCGGGTGGCGGGCCTGCGGTGCTGGCCTTCTTCGAGAACCCCGGCCTCGTGCAGTTCATGCACCGGATGGCCGGCTATCTGGTCCTTGCCGTTGCGCTCTACGTCTGGTGGCGGGGCCGCGCCTCGGCGCATCCCGCCACGGTGCGGGCCTTTGACTGGGTGGCGGTGATGGCCTTCGGGCAGGTGGTGCTTGGCATCGTGACGGTGCTTTACGCGGCGCCCCTCCACCTCGGCCTCATCCACCAGCTTGGCGCGGTGGTGCTTTGGGTCCTGATCCTCCGCGCACGCCACCGCGCCGCCTATCCTGTCGTCCAGTCCGTGAGGGGAACCAGATGAGTGCTTTTGACGAGTTGATGGCCTTCCAGCGCGAGACGGAAGCCCTGGCGCAGGTGGCGGGGCGGCTTGGCTGGGATCAGGAAACCATGATGCCGCGCGGCGCTGCCGAACAGCGCGGCGAAGAGATGGCGGCGATGGAGGCGGTGCTGCATGGCCGCCGCACCGATCCCCGTGTCGGCGACTGGATCGCTGCGGCCAAGGCGCCCGATGCCGCCGGGGCGCGGATGGTGGAGCTGATCCGCCGTGACTTCGCGCGGAGTGCCGCGGTGCCGGTGCGGCTGGCGTCAGAGATCGCGCGGGTGACGAGTGTTGCCCAAGGCATCTGGGCGGAGGCGCGGGCCAAGGATGACGTGGCGCATTTCCTTCCGGTCCTGACCGATGTGATCCGGCTTTCCCGCGAAAAGGGTGCGGCGCTGGTCGCGGCAGGCTTCGGGGCCAATGCCTATGACGCGCTTCTTGACGATTACGAACCCGGTGCGACGGCGGCGAGCATCGGCGCCATCTTCGACCGGATGCGGCCACGGCTGGTGGCTTTGCGCGAGGCGGTGCTCGGGGCCGCCCACCAGCCCGCGCCGCTGAAAGGCACCTTCCCCCGCGAGGCGCAACTGGCGCTGTCCCGCAAGATGGCCGAGGCATTTGGCTATGACTGGACGCGGGGCCGGCTTGACCTAGCCGTGCATCCCTTCTCCTCCGGGTCCGGCAATGATGTCCGCATCACCACGCGGGTGGCCGAGGCCGATCCCCTCAATTGCCTCTATTCGACCATCCACGAGACCGGCCACGCGACCTATGAACAGGCGGTCGATCAGGCCTATCTCCTGACCCCGATCGGGCGCGGCGCCTCGATGGGCGTCCATGAAAGCCAGAGCCGTATCTACGAGAACCAGCTTGGCCGCAGCCGCGCTTTCACTGGCTGGATCTTCGATGAGATGACGGCGGCTTTCGGCGGCGTGGGGGCGGCAGATGCCGATGCCTTCTACGCCGCGGTGAACCGCGTGACACCCGGCTACATCCGCACCGAGTCGGACGAGGTTCAGTACAACCTCCACATCATGATGCGCTTCGATCTTGAGCAGCGGCTGATCGCCGGGACGCTTCAGCCCGCCGATCTGGAAGCCGCCTGGAACGACCGCTTCAAGGCCGATTTCGGCGTCGCCGTGGACCGGCCGGCGAACGGGGTTCTGCAGGATGTGCATTGGTCGGTCGGCCTCTTCGGCTATTTCCCGACCTATGCACTTGGCAATGTCTATGCCGGTTGCCTCAATCAGGCGATGCGCGGCGACCTGCCGGGCCTCGATGCCGGTCTTGCCAAGGGCGATGCCGGGGCCGCGACCGGCTGGCTCGCCGCGAAGCTCCAGCGCTTCGGCGCGCTGAAAGCTCCGGCGGAGACCATCGCCGATGCCTGCGGCTTCGCGCCGACCGAAGCGCCGCTTCTCGACTATCTCGACGCGAAGTTCCGCGCACTTTACCGGCTGTGAGCGCACGGGCGGAGCGGGAGGCGGATCTCGCCGTCTGGTGCCTCGCCCTTGGCCAGTTCATTGCCTATGCCGCGCTGCTTTATTCCTTCCCCGCACTTCTGGTTGCGGCAGAGGCGGGGACCGGCTGGTCGAAAGCCTCGCTGGCCCTCGGCCCGACGGTCGCGCTTGCGGTGGCGGCGCTGGTCTCGCCGCTCTGCGGGCGGCTCGTCGACCGGGGCTGGGGCGGCGAGATGCTGATCGGCGCGCCTGTCGTCGGCGCCTTGGGGCTCACAGCGGCAGCTATGGCGCAGGGGCAGGCGGGATGGGTCGCGGGCTGGGCGCTGGCGGGCGTGGCGCAGGGGGCGGGGTTTTATGACGGCTGCTTTGCCTTCCTGATCCGCCGCTTAGGTCCCGATGCCCGCGCCGCGATCATCCGCATCACGCTGGTCGCCGGGTTTTCCGGCACCTTCACCTATCCGGCCGGGGCCTGGGCGGGGGAGGTCTTTGGCTGGCGCGTCGCCCTTGTCATGTTCGCCGCCCTCCTCGCCCTCTTCGGTATCGCGGTGAACGCCTGGGGCGTCGTCCTTCTCAGGCGCGGGGTGCGGGCCGGGGGGCGGGCCTATGCCGATCCGCCGGGGATGCTGGCCCGCGCGATGCGGCAGCGGGTGTTCTGGCTGATCGGCCTCATCTTCGCGCTCGTCTATGTCGCGCACGGGATCATCATCACCTTCGCCATACCCTTGTTTCAGGGCCGGGGGGCGAGCCATGCGGCGGCGGTCTGGGCGGCGGCATTGGTCGGCGCGGCACAGGTGGCGGGACGGGTCCTTTTCATGGGCTGGGGGCGGCACTACACGCTTGTCGGCATGGTGCGCGCCAACCTTCTGGCAATGGTGGCGGCGGCGCTGGTCCTCTGGCTCGCCGGGGCGGCGCCGGGGTTGATCTTCGTCACGGCGGCCTTGCAGGGCGCGGCCATCGGCATCGTCTCGATCCTGCGCCCGATCCTGATTGCCGAGATCCTGGGCAATGAGGGTTTCGGCGTCATCTCCGGCGCGCTGGCCATCGGCGTCCTCGCCGGGGCGGCGGTGGCGCCCTGGGTCGGGGCGGTGATCCTCGACGGCGCGGGGGTGAGTGCGACGATTGGGGCAGTGTTCGTCATGGCTTCGCTTGCGACGGGGCTGGCGATGTTTGTGCGGAGAGGGTGAGGTCCGTCACCCCTGCCAGTCCGGCTTGCGCTTTTCCAGAAACGCCGCGATGCCTTCCTCGGTATCGCGCCAGAGCATGTTCTCGACCATCACCGCCGCCGCATGGTCATAGGCCTCGGGCAGCGTCAGCTCGATCTGGTCGTAGAAGGCGCGCTTGCCGATCTTCACCGCCGCGCCGAGCTTTGCCGCGACCGTCTCGGCCAGCGCCAGCGTCTCGCCTGTCAGCGCCTGCGACGGCACGACCCGGTTGACCAGCCCGACGGCCAGCGCCCGGTCGGCGCCGATGAATTCGCCGGTCGTCAGCATCTCGAACGCCACCTTGCGGGGGACGTTCCGCGAAAGCGCCACCATCGGCGTCGAACAGAAGAGCCCGATGTTGACGCCGTTGACGCCGAAGCGCGTCCCCTCCGCCGCGACTGCCATGTCGCAGGAGGCGACGAGCTGGCAGCCGGCGGCTGTGGCGATGCCGTGGACCTCGGCAATGACCGGCTGGGGCAGGGCGGGGATCATCTGAATGACTTCGGCGCAGCGCGCGAAGAGGTCGGCGAAATAGGCGCGGCCCTTGTCGGCTGCTGCACGGCCCGCCTGCATTTCCTTCAGGTCATGGCCGGCGCAGAAGGCCTTGCCTGCGCCCTTCAGGGTCACCACGCGAATGGACCGATCCGTGGCAAGCCGGGTGAGTTCCACCTTCAAGGCCGCCAGCATCGCGTCCGAAAGCGCGTTCAGGCTGCCCGGCGCATTCAGCACCAGCGTGGCGATGCCTCCGTCATCCTTACGCAAGAGCAAGGGATCGCTCATCTTGTCATTCCTCCCGGCTTCCTCAAAAGTCTAGGCCGGGGCGGAGCGGGAGGGAAGATGACACCGATCATGACCGAGGCGGAACTGACCGAGTTCATGCACCGCGCCTTTCCGCAGGCGGCGGACGACTTCCATGTCGAGAGGCTGACCCCCGATGGCATCGTCATGCGGCTGCGGGTGGCAGAGCGGCACCTAAGACCGGGCGGCACAATATCCGGCCCCACCATGTTCGGGCTGGCGGATGTGGCGATCTACCTTGCGATCCTCGCCCGGATCGGGCCGGTGGCGCTCGCCGTCACCACGAACGGCAGCATCGACTTCCTGCGCAAGCCTGCGGCGGGCGTCGACCTTCTCGGCGAGGCGCGGCTTTTGAAGCTTGGCAAGGTGCTGGCGGTCGGCGATGTGCTGATCCGGTCGGAGGGCCTGGATGCGCCGGTTGCGCGGTCGAGCATGACCTATTCGATCCCGCCGGTGCGGTGACGGGGGAGGATGGGCAGGATTGCCCATCCTGCGGGCGCGCGCGCAGCCGTTTTGATGGGGTATATAAATACCTATTTTTCAACACATTGAATATGCTAAGTTAATTCAACGCCACGACCCTTGACTGCGCGCCCCCGATGATGGAAAAGCCCCCATCCGAATTCGGGCGTCCGCAAAGGCGCCCTTCAGCGATCCCGAAGATCAAGGGCAGATCATGAAAACCTACACCGCAACACCGGCGGAGATCGAAAAGAAATGGATCCTGATCGACGCTGAAGGCGTCGTTCTGGGCCGTCTCGCCACGATCGTCGCCAACCGGCTCCGTGGCAAGCACAAGCCGACCTTCACGCCGCACATGGACATGGGCGACAACGTGATCGTCATCAATGCCGACAAGGTCCAGATGACCGGCAACAAGCGCGCCGACAAGCGCTACTACTGGCACACCGGCTATCCGGGCGGCATCAAGTTCCGCACCGCCGAGCAGGTGCTGGAAGGCGCCCACCCCGAGCGTGTGGTGATGAAGGCGGTCGAGCGCATGATCACCCGCAACCGGCTTGGCAAGCTGCAGATGACGCATCTGCGCGTCTATGCCGGGGCCGAGCATCCGCACGAGGCGCAGTCGCCTGAAGTCCTCGACGTCAAGTCGATGAACCCGAAGAACACCCGGAGCGCATGAGCATGGCCGACGAAATCAAAACCCTCGACGATCTGAAGTCGGTCGTTTCGGGCACCTCCGCCGCCGCGCCGGTCGAAGCCCCGCGTGAGCCCGAGCGTGATGCGCTTGGCCGTTCCTATGCCACCGGCAAGCGCAAGGACGCGGTCGCCCGCGTCTGGATCAAGCCGGGTTCGGGCAAGTTCCTGATCCGCAACAACAAGGGCGAGTACATCGACTATTCGAAGTATTTCGCGCGTCCGGTTCTGCAGATGATCCTGCGCCAGCCGTTCCAGGTTGCCAATGTCGAAGGCCAGTTCGACGTGATGGCTACCGTTGCGGGCGGCGGTCTTTCGGGTCAGGCCGGTGCGGTCAAGCACGGCATCTCGAAGGCGCTCCAGCTTTACGAACCCGCGCTGCGCCCGGCGCTGAAAGCGGCAGGCTTCCTGACCCGCGACAGCCGCGTCGTCGAGCGGAAGAAATACGGCAAGGCGAAAGCCCGCCGGTCGTTCCAGTTCTCCAAGCGCTGATCCGTCACCGCTTTGCCAGAATCGAAAGGCGCGGGGGAAACCTCGCGCCTTTTTCCATTGCTGCGCCGTGTGGTTTGGAGCCGGATTTGCCTGACGCGCGGGCAGGCGGGCTGGCGAAGGACCAGGGCAACGCTCTCAGGCGAAGCTCCGCCGATCACGCCGGCACGGGCCTCCCCACGTGATCTGGGCGCCGGAACAGGCGCCGCCGCGACATCTAGTGCGCCGGCAACAGCCGCCGGTCCGCCCCTGTGGCAAGTCGGATTCGCTCACGCAACCGTGTGTAAAGTTTTGATTGACCAGAAGAATTTACTGCCGCATCTCTCAGGCATTGAGGCAATAAAACAGAGCAGAAAATGCCCCTCCCCATCACCTACCAAAGCTCCTTCGGGGGTTTCGATTACCTTGGCCTGCGCAAAGGCAAGACCGGCGCGGTCGAGATCGTCTATGACGACGGCGTCAAGCGGCGTCTCGTTTGGCGCGTCAGCACGCAAGCCAAGGAAAGCGTCCTTGGCGATGCCTTGCGGAACGCGGTCAACCAGCCGCGCGTCCTGCAAGCGCTCTATGCCGAGCTGAAGCGCCGCTCCATCGGTATCGAGGCCGTGGCCTGACCGCGGATCAGGCCGGCAGGCGGATACTGCCTTTCAGGTAGGTCACCGCCTGTCCGGTCAGGCAGACCCGATCGGCTGTCACCCGGCAGCCGACCCTGCCGCCGCGCGCCGAGGCCTGGAAGGCCGTCAGCTCGTCCTTGCCGAGACGCCCGGCCCAATAGGGCGCGAGCGTGGCATGGGTCGAGCCGGTGACGGGGTCTTCCTCGATCCCGTGGCCGGGCGCGAAGTAGCGCGACACGAAATCGACGGGATTGCCGTCATGGTCAGCGCCACCAGCGGCGGTGACGGCAAGACAGCCTTCGCCCAGGGCGGCAATCCGCGCGGCGTCGGGGACGAAGGCCGTCACGGCTTCGGGCGTGGCCAGCACGACGAAGATATTCTCGAAGTTCCGCACCACCTCGACCCAGCCGCCAGGGATGATTTCGGCCAGTGCCGGCGGGATCGCCTCCATCGGCGTTGCGTCGATGCGTGGCAGGTTAAGCTCGTAGCTTCCATCGCTGCCGGTGACGCGCAGGGTGCCGACCTCGCGTGTCGTGAAGGTCAGGGGGCCGTTGACGCCCAGTTCCGTCATCAGCACATGGGCCGACGCGAGCGTGGCATGGCCGCAAAAGGCCGCTTCTTGCGAGGGCGTGAACCAGCGGATCGAGTATGCATCACCGTCCCGGACCACGAAGGCGGTCTCCGACAGGTTGTTCTCGGCGGCGACGGCCAGCATCAGGTCGTCGGGCAGGGGGGCATCAAGCACCATGACCGCGGCCGGGTTCCCGGTGAAAAGCCGGTCGGCAAAGGCATCGACCTGATAGATCGTGAAGTCGCGCATGATGGGTCTCCGGGGATAAAAAAGGCCGGGCACAAGGCCCGGCCAGGAAGAGGAACCGTCGGGGATTGACGGTAGCCTCAGGGTTGCCAGAAGGGGCGCTGCGCCTCTTCCAAAGCCGCTTCACGCTCCAGCCCGATGTCGCGCAGCTGCGCCTCGGTCAATGTGGTCAGCGCGGTGCGGGTTCGGCGACGGTCCGACCAGACCGACACCGCGCGGAGCGCCACGGTCAGGAAGGAGGATTTTGCGCCCCGCTTGCTGAGGGCTGCCATTCCGGCGGTTTGAACGATCTGTGCCATAAGTCACCTTTGTATTGATGCAATCAGACTGATCTGATACCTGTATGGGTACAATGTTAGCGAGCGACTCGCCAGAAAGGAATTGTCATGGATACAAAATGGCAACCTGACCTGACCGAGTTCGGCGGTCCGAAGTACCTCGCGCTGGCTCATGTCCTCAGGAACGACATCCGCAGCGGCGAGCTGGCGCAGGGCACGCGGCTGCCGCCAGTGCGTGATCTGGCGTGGAAACTGGGCGTGACGCCGGGCACGGTGTCGCGCGCCTATCAGATGGTCACGCAGGAAGGGCTACTCGATGCCGCCGTCGGGCGCGGCACCTTCGTCGCCTCCGCCCGCCCGCGCTTTGGCGCCAACCTGCCGCTGATCTCCGAACCGAAGCAATTTGCCCGCCGCCCGTCCTCCGGCGAGATACCGATGATCGACCTCCGCAGCCCGCAACTGCCCGAAGTCGGGCAGACCGCCGCCGTCCGGGCCGTGCTGGCCGAGATGGCGGGGCGCGAGGATCTTGACCTTCTCGGCTATCAGGGCCTGCGCCGCGACGGCGTCGTGCGCGACGCCCTCGTGCGCTGGCTGGATGAGCGTGATCTGGGCGCCATCACCGGCGACGACATTGTACTGACACAAGGCGGGCAGGCCGCCATCATGCTGGCGCTGCAATGCTGTCTGAAGGGCAGCCGCCCGCATGTGATGTGCGAGGAACTGGCCTATCCCGGTTTCCGCCATGCCGCGCGGCTGAACCGGGCCGATGTGGTGCCGGTCGCGCTCGATGGTGAGGGGCTGTCGGCCGAGGCCTTGGATGCCGCTTGCCGCCATTCCGGCGCGCGGATCGTTCTCATCACCACCGAGGCGCAGAACCCGACGACGGTGCGGATGTCGCTTGAGCGGCGGGTGGAAATCGTGAAGGTCGCGCGGCGGCACGACCTCCAGATCATCGAGGATGATTGCTATTCCGTCGGCAAGGCCAGCCTGCCGTCCTTGCGCGCGCTCGCGCCGGAACGAAGCTGGCATGTGACCAGCATTTCCAAATCCTTCGCCGCCGGGCTTCGCTTCGGCTGCATCGTCTGCCCGACCGATCTCGGCGAGGCCGGGCGGCTCGCGGCGCAGAACTCCTACTTCGGCCTGCCGCGCCCGATCACCGACATCGTCGAGGCGCTCCTCTTGTCCGGCGAGGCGGACCGGCTGCGCGGCGAGATTCAGGCGGTGTTCGACAGCCGGCTTGAACTCATGCTGAACGTGCTTGGCAGTTTCGACCTGAGCTGGCAGCGCGGGCTGGCCTTCGTCTGGCTCAGGCTGCCGCAGGGCTGGCGCGCCTCGACCTTCGCGCGCGAGGCTGAGGCGAACGGCGTCGTGATACGCTCGGCCGATGAATATGCGCTGGTTGACGGGCGCGCGCCGAATGCGGTGCGGATGGCGCTGGTCGCCGATGTGCCGGAGGCTGAGTATGTCGCGGCACTCAATCGCCTCGCACGGCTTCTGCGCAATCCGCCCGGCGATCTGCCGGTCTGAGCCCTTGAGCCTCCGCACCATCGAAACCGAGGCCGATCTGGCCGAGGGCGCGGCCTTTCTTGCCGACGTCGAGCCGCGCTTTGCCGTGGTTCTCGACCTGACCGGCACCCTGCCTTTGCGCCGCCGCCCGGACGGGTTTGCGGCCCTTCTCGACATGATCGTCAGCCAGCAGGTCTCAACCGCTTCCGCCGCCGCGATCCACGGGCGGCTTGCTGCTGAGGGCTTTGACCGGGCGGAGCGGGTGGCGCGTGCTGCGCCGGAAGAGCTTGCCGCCTGCGGCCTGTCGCGCCCGAAGATCGCCTACCTTCGCGCCATCGCCTCCGCCGCGCCGGACTATGGCGCCCTGCGTGCTTTGCCAGATAAGGATGTGACCGCCGCCCTGACGGCGCTCAAGGGGGTCGGGCGCTGGACCGCCGATCTTTACCTGCTTTCCGCGCTTGGCCGCGCGGATGTCTTTCCTTCGGGCGACCTCGCCCTGCAGGAAGCCGCGCGCCACCTCTTCGACCTGCCTCAGCGACCCGCCGCCCCTGAGATGGACGCGATTTCAGCGCCCTGGCGGCCTTGGCGGGCGGTTGCGGCCCGGGCGCTCTGGGCCTACTACCGGCACATCAAGGGACGGGAGGGGACGAGGTGACTCGCGAGTTGAAGTTCGACACAAAGCCCGCGCGGAACGGCAAGGCGACCTCCATGGTCATCTTCCTGCATGGCTACGGGGCCGATGGCGCCGATCTTCTCGGTCTTTCCGATCCCCTCGCTCCGCATCTGCCGGGGACGGTCTTTCTTGCCCCCGACGCGCCCGAACCCTGCGCCGGCAATCCCTTTGGCCGGCAATGGTTCCCGATCCCGTGGCTGGATGGTTCCTCCGAGGATGAGGCGCGCGACGGGCTTCGCCGTGCGGCCCAGGACCTTGACGCCTTCATCGACGCGCGGCTGGCCGAGGCGGGGCAGCCCGATGCCGCGCTCGCCATCGTCGGCTTTTCACAAGGCACGATGATGGCGCTCCATGTCCTGCCGCGCCGGGCGAAGCCGGTGGCGGCCATCGTCGGCTTTTCGGGGCGGCTGCTGGAACCGGATAGCCTTGAGGCGGAGGCCCGGTCGAAACCGCCCGTCCTTCTCGTCCATGGCGACGCCGATCCGATGGTGCCCTTTGCCGAGATGGGCAATGCCGGGCGGGCGCTGACCGGCGCGGGGTTCGAGACCTACGGCCATGTCATGAAGGGCACCGGCCACGGGATCGCGCCCGATGGGCTGTCGGTCGCGCTCGCTTTCCTGAAAGACCGGCTTCCGGGGGGTTGAATCCCGCGGCAGGCTGGTTAACTTTGCTTAAGACAGTGTGGGAGCTTTCGCCATGACCATCGCAATCGCCGGCGCGGCCATCCTGATCCTTGGGGCGCTTGTTGCTGGCGCGCGGCCCGAACGTCAGCCGGTCCGCATCCGCGTCAGGGACCGCCGCTGAGGCTCGCCTCTCACGCCCAAAGCGCCGGCTCGGCAAACTCCAACGAATTGCCCGCAGGATCGCGCACATAGATCGACCGCGCGCCATTCGGCCAGAGAAAATCCGCCTCGATCGCGACGCCCGCCGCCTCAAGATGGGTCCGCCAGCGCCCCAATTCTTTCCGCGCTACCGAAAAGCAGTAATGCCCCGGCCCCGTCGCGCCATGCCCCGGCACCGGCAGGCGGGAATCAGGCTGCGGCCCCCCGGCGGTTGCATCGGGATTGAAGATCAGGAGAATCGATGCCCCGGTGCGGAAGAACACATGCCGGCGCGGCTGCCGCATGACCACGCCAAGCCCGAGCGTTCCGGCATAGAACGCCTCCGCGGCACCCAGATCGCGGGCATAAAGGCTCGATTCGAGGGTTCCGAGAACCGGCGGCGCGGTCATGTCCGTCACCTCCCTGTCATGTGACTGCGCGACAAGGGTACCCGAAATAGCGGGGCTTGTCAGAGGCTCTACGCCAGATATAGTTGAATCACGCAGGGGCGGGGCCTCCGCCCACTGAGCCCGGCAAAGCGCCGGGGCACGGACGGAGTCGCGAATGCTCGATCTAGTTGGCGAAACCGAATTCAGGACGAGCTTCGTGCGCGATCCTTCGGCGCTGAGGCACTTTCCGGCGCTGGTGCTGAATGCGGACTTCCGGCCCTTGTCCTACTACCCGCTGTCGCTCTGGCCCTGGCAGGAGGCGATCAAGGCGGCCTTCCTCGACCGCGTGACGATCATCGCGGAATATGACGAGGTGGTCCGAAGCCAACGAAGTGCCATACGCATCCCATCGGTCGTGGTCCTCAAGGAATATGTCAAACCCCAGAAGCGCGTGGCATTCACGCGCTTCAATCTTTTTCTGAGGGACGAATTCTGCTGCCAGTATTGCGGTTCGAAGGGCGACCTGACCTTCGACCACGTGGTGCCACGGTCGCGCGGCGGCATCACCAGCTGGGAAAACGTCGTCGCCGCCTGTTCGCCCTGCAACCTCAGGAAGGCGAACAAGTCGCTGGCGCAATCGGGCCTGCATCTGCGCCACCCGCCGCACCAGCCGACGACCGAGGACATGCAGCGCGCCGGCAGGCGATTCCCGCCGAACCATCTGCATGTCAGCTGGGCCGACTACCTCTACTGGGATGCCGAACTGGAGGCGTGAGCCCTCAGCCGCACCAGACCGAGGTGATGACGCCGTCCGCGCCGATCTCGATGTTGATGCGGCTCGGGCTGTAATCCTCGGTGCGGGGGGTTGCCGGGTAGAGGATGCGGACCGGCAGGCCTTGCGGAAGCTGGTAGGCCGCAGCGGCGTTCTGGCCGACGATGTAGGACAGGGGCTCGGCGCCGCAGGTGTCGGCGGGCGGCGCCTGTACGCATCCTGCCGTGCCAAGGATCAGGGCGAGTATCGCGGCTTTCTGCATTTGCGGTCCTCCGGTCGCAGATCGGCGTCCCGCGCCCCGGTCATGTTCCGGGGCGCGGATCTTCAGGAACAACCTCTTGGCCGCAGGTGCGGTTCCCTCTTAGTTGACCGGGATCATCAGGTGGGCATAGGGCGTGTCCGCCCACATGACATAGGGCTGGGTGGTGTCGGGCGTGGCTTCCGCCGGGTAGCCTGTCATCATGTCCATCGCATTGACGACCATCACGTGCGGCCCGGTGGTGATCCAGTTGTTGCCCTCGGCGGGGCCTTCCGCATAGGGGTCGGTGTTGCTGCTGTCCGACCCGCCCGACAGCATGAACATGAACCCGACCTTGCCCTTCGGCGGGTCCTTCTTGCCGAGCCAGGCCATCACCCATTCCATCGAGTTTGCATCGCCGCACATCGGGTCGGGGCCGGGTGAGCCGGGATAGTCCGGCATGCACCAGAAGCCGTTCGTCCCTTCGCGGAGCGTCGTCATCGCGCCGCCGGCATCGACGGAATAGATCGTGGCGCCCGCCGCCACCGCAGGAGGTGCCGCGGATTCGGCGCTCTTGATCGCTGTGGCTTCGTCGGCAAGGGCAGCGGCTGCGAGACTGACCGCCGTTACAAGACCACTCGTCACGGTCAGAAGGTAGGTCATGATGGTTCCCCCGTTTGGATTGTCGCCTTTTGTCGCGACCTCCGGTCCGGGGGCGGTCCCGCTCCCGGACCAGCGGGGGAACCTTAGCAGAAGGGCAGGTTTACGGCAACGAAGCGGCATCGGGACACGAAGGCTTTACCTTGCCGGGGGGCGCTGCGATGCTGCCGGAAACCGCAGGGAGATGAGCATGACCGACCGCTTCTTTCAGCCGATCTCAGGCATGGAATTGCCGCGATTCGCGGGCATCGCCACCTTCATGCGCCTGCCGCATGTGCCGGAGGATCATCCGCGTGCCGGTGATGTCGAGATCGGCCTCGTCGGCCTGCCCTGGGACGGCGGCACCACCAACCGACCCGGCCCCCGCCACGGGCCGCGCGCGCTTCGAGATGCCTCGACGATGATACGGGCGCAGAACGGCGCCACGGGCGTCAGGCCGTTTGAACTGGCGAACTGCGCTGATCTGGGCGATGTCGGGCCGAACCCGGTCGACGGGCCGGACACGCTGGAGCGCTTCGAGCATTGCTTCTCCGGGCTGAAGGCGCGCGGCATCCGGCCCATGTCAGCCGGCGGCGACCATCTTTGCACCCTGCCGGTCCTGCGCGGGATCGCCAGGGACAGGCCGCTTGGCCTCGTGCATTTCGACAGCCACACCGACCTCTACCCGGCCTATTTCGGCGGCAAGACCCTGACCCACGGCAACCCCTTCCGCAACGCGGTGGAGGAGGGGCTGCTTGATCCGAAGCGGATGATCCAGATCGGCATCCGCGGCACGACCTATGACAATGTCGATACCGATTTCGCCAAGGCGAACGGCATCCGTATCGTCCGCATCGAAGAGCTTTTCGCGCGCGGCATTCCCGATGTGATGGCCGAAGCGCGGGAGATCGTGGGGACGAAGCCCGCCTATCTCTCCTACGACATCGACTTCGTCGATCCCGCCGTTGCGCCCGGCACCGGCACGCCGGAATGGGGCGGGCCGAACGCCTTCCAGTCAATCCAGGTGGTGCGGGAGTGTCAGGGAATGACCCTTGCCGGCGCCGATCTGGTGGAGGTGTCGCCGCCGGTGGACATAAACGGCCAGACCGCCTGGCTCGGCGCGTCGCTGATGTTCGAGATTCTCTGCGTGATGGCCGCGCGGGGCTGATCCCGCGCGGCCAAGGCCGATCAGGTCTGAACGGCGTCGATGATGATCTCGACAAGGTATTCCGGCGTCGCGAGCTTCGCTTCGCCAGTGGCCCGCGCCGGCGTGTGGCCCTGCGGCACCCACGCGTCCCAGACCGCGTTCATCGCGCCGAAGTCGCGGTTGATGTCGGCAAGCCAGATCTGCGCGCGGAGAATGCGGGTCTTGTCCGACCCGGCCAGCGCCAGAAGACGGTCGATCTCGGCGAGGCAGTCCTTCGTCTGCTGCCCGACATCGCCGCCCGGTTCGCCGACAATCCCGGCAAGGCGCACGATGCCGCCGTGGATGACCGCATTAGACATGCGCTTGCCGATTTCAATCCGCTGGACTTCCGCCATGTGATCCTCCTGTTGACCGGAATCCCGCATATCGCGCCAGAGCGCCAATGAAAAGGGCGGCCTGTGGCCGCCCTCGACTCAGCTTGCAGGAACGGATCACATTCCGAGAAGTTTCAGCGCTTCGCCAAGATCGGCCTCGGCCTTGGCATGATCGCCGGCTTCGTGCGCGGCATTGCCGCTGTCGCGGAGGGCGGTGATCTGTGTCTTGGTCGCGTCATCGACGGTGGCCGTGGCCATCGCTTCGTCGACCTTGGTCACCAGCGACGGGCACTGATTGGCGAAAGCCGGGCCGGACAGAACCATGAGTCCGGCAGTGACGAGGGCAAGTTTCCTCATAGAATACTCCTCCCGTGGAAAGGCGCCGCAACTGGCGCCGCCCGACCTTATCATGGAGGCTGGAGCGGGTGAAGGGAATCGAACCCTCGTCGTAAGCTTGGGAAGCTTCTGCTCTGCCATTGAGCTACACCCGCCTGCTTCGCTGATTACCCCGAGGCGCGAGGAGAGGCAAGCGCCATGGGGCGGGGATCACCCGCCGTCGAGCCGCAGGTTAGCCCAGATCGGCAGGTGGTCCGAGGCGATGCGCGCCGGGGCCGTGGCGTGGACGCCGGCATCCATGAGGTGCAGGCCATCCCCCACGAGAATGCGGTCGAGCGCGCCGACCGGGCGCGGTGCCGGAAAGCTCGGCCCCGGCACGTGCATCCGGTAACCGGTGCCGAGGATCTCGCCCGAGCCGCGTTTAGACCAGTCATTGAAATCGCCAAGGATCGCCGTCGGCATCGGCGTGCGGCGGCTGAGCGCGGCGCGGATTGCCGCAAACTGCATCAGCCGGTAGCGGCGGATGAGGCCGAGATGGGCGCCGACCACGCGGATCGGGCCTTGCGGGGTTTCGACCTCGGCGAGGATCGCGCCCCTCGGTTCAAGCCCCGGCAGTTCCAGCCGGCGGATGGCACTGACGTTGAGCGAACGGCGCACGAGGATGGTCTGGCCGTGCCAGCCAAGGCTCAGGGGACCAAGCGCATAGGGCAGGGGCGAAAGGTCGGTATGGGCGGCGATCATCGAGGCAGGCAGGGCAGCTGGGCGACCGCCGAGACGATGGTCGACCTCCTGCAAGGCCACGATGTCCGCGTCGAGCGAGGCCAGCACCGAGACGATGCGGTCTGGCTGCCGGCGCCGGTCCATGCCGAGGCATTTGTGGACGTTGTAGCTTGCGACCCGGATCAAGATCAGGTCCCGCAGAAGGTGCGGCGGACGACTTCGTCCTCCAGGGGTGCGCGGGCGTAGTTAGCGTCTTCCGCCGCAAGATCGAAGGGGGTGGCGAGGATGCGGTTCAGCCGCTCGAACGGCGCATAGTCACCCTTCCGCGCCGCCTGGATCGCCTCTTCGACGCGGTGATTGCGGGGGATCACGGCCGGGTTTGCGCCCCGCATCCGCGCCTCGGCTCCGGTCTCGCGGGCAATCCGTGCCTGCCAAGCCCTGGCCCAGTCCGCGAAAGGCGCGCGATCGGCGAATTCGTCCTGTGCCCTGCCATCGGCGAGGCCCCGGAAGGTGCGGGTGAAATCGGCCCCCTGCGCCGCCATCAGGTTCAGGAGGCCGTGGATCAGCCCGGCATCCTCTTCGCTCGCCGCCTCGATCCCGATCTTCTGGCCGAAGAGCCGCAGCCATTCGGCCTGATAGATGTCGGCGAAGCGGTTGATCGACTGGGTCGCCGCTTCGATCGCCGCCGCCTCCTCGCCCATCAGCGGAATGAGGCAGGAGGCGAACTGCGCGAGGTTCCAGATCGCCACCTGCGGCTGGTTGCCATAGGCATAGCGGCCATGCTGGTCGATGGAGGAAAAGACCTTCATCGGATCGTAGCCGTCCATATAGGCGCAAGGCCCGTAGTCGATGGTTTCGCCCGACACCGCCATGTTGTCGGTGTTCATCACGCCGTGGATGAAGCCAAGGCTCATCCACTGCGCGATCAGCCGCGCCTGCGCCGCGACGACGGCGTCCAGAAGGCCAAGCGGCCCGCTAGCGCCGGGATAGTGGCGGGCAATGACATGGTCGGTCAGAAGCGCCAGCGCCTCCACATCGCTGCGCGCCGCGAAATACTGGAAAGTGCCGACGCGGATATGGCTCGCGGCGACACGGGTCAGGACGGCGCCCGGCTCAGGCATCTCGCGCCAGACCGGCTGGCCGGTGGCGACGGCGGCAAGGGCGCGGGTCGTCGGCACGCCGAGCGCGGCCATGGCTTCTGACACGACATATTCGCGGATCACCGGCCCGATGGCCGCCCGCCCGTCACCCCGGCGCGAGAAGGGCGTGGGGCCGGAGCCTTTCAACTGGATGTCGAAGCGCGCTCCATCGGGTGCCACGACCTCGCCCAGCAGAAGCGCGCGCCCGTCGCCAAGCTGCGGCACCCAGCCGCCGAACTGATGCCCGGCATAGGCCTGCGCCAAGGGCTCAGCGCCCTCGGGCACCGCGTTGCCTGCAAAGACCTGGAGCCAGTCCGGGCGTGAGTGCGCACCAACATCAAGGCCAAGCCTTGCGGCCAGCCTTTCATTGACGGCGATCAGCCGCGGCTCGGTGACCTTTTCGGCAGGCTGGCGGGCGTAGAACCGCTCCGGCAGCCGGGCGTAGGAATTGTCGAAGGGGAGGGCATGGTTCATGCCCCCAATGTAGGGACTGGCGCGGCGAAGGGGAATGCTTCGCGGTGCTTCAGAGACGCGCCAGCCGCTCGGTCAGCAGCGCATAGAACCCGTCGGCGTCGACATCGCGGATGAAAAGCGCGTTCGGCGCCCGGTCCGTCACCCGCCACCAGTCGGCGACGGTCATGCCGGTGGTATAGGTCCCCTCCAGCTCGATCTCGACATTGATCTCGCGTCCTTCGAAAAGCTCGGGCTTTAGCAGCCAGGCGATGACGCAGGGGTCATGCAAGGGCGCGCCTTCCGATCCGTATTTCTCCTTGTCGAAGCGTTCGAAGAAGCCGGTCCAGCTTGCCACCGCCTCAGCCGCCGGGGTGCCGAGCGCGGCGATGGCGGCTATGCGGGCGCGGGTGGTCAGCACCTTGTGGGTCACGTCCAGCGGCATCACGACAAGCGGCACGCCCGACCGGAAAACGATGTCGGCGGCCTCCGGATCGACATAGATGTTGAACTCGGCGGCGGGGGTGATGTTGCCGACTTCGAAATAGGCGCCGCCCATCAGGACGATGCGCTTGACCCTTGCGACGATGTCGGGCGCCCGGCGGAAGGCGGCGGCGATATTGGTCAGGGGGCCGATGGGGCAGAGCGTGACGGTTCCCGCAGGCTCGCGCCGGAGGGTGTCGATGATGAAGTCGGCGGCATGGCCCCCGGCCAGCGGCATCGTCGGTTCGGGGAGCGCAATGCCGTCAAGCCCGGTCTTGCCATGGACATGCTCGGCAGTGACGAGCGTGCGTTCAAGCGGCGACTCGCAGCCGGCATAGACCGGCAGATCGCTCCGCCCGGCAAGCTCGCAGATCGTCAGCGCGTTCTTCACCGTCAGCGGCAGCGGCACGTTCCCGGCAACGCAGGTGAGGCCAAGAACCTCGATCTCCGGCGAGGCCAGAGCGAGGAGAATCGCCACGGCATCGTCCTGCCCGGGATCGGTGTCGATGATGATCTTTTGCACGGTCATGAATACCTCCATCGCCGGACTGTGGCTTTGGGGCTACCAATTGTCCAGTGGAGGCGGGCGCCGGGCGGGGATGAGTTGAATGGCCCGAGTACAACCGAAAGTTGCCCAACCTTCGCCATATTTGGTGCGGATGGTTAACCGGTAAGCTGGAAGGGCCGTGACATGTTCGCAAGCAACAGTCGGATCGTAGTCCATGCTGGTTCCCATTGTTGCGGGGCAGAAGAATTTCAGGCGGCGCTAGGTGCAAGCCGTCACGTGCTGGCAGAAGCCGGTGTCGATCTTGCCTATCCGGGCCGCGGCGGCGCCGAGGGCGGACGCTTCGACTGCGCCTTCCCCGAACCGAGGCACCAGTTCAGCGATATCTGCGACCATGTCGCCGCCATCGGCGGGGCGCTCGCTTCCTCTTATCGCGGGGCGGAGCGGTTCCTCATCAGCGAACATGATCTTGCCGGGCGCATGGCCGGGCTTCTCGGCGGCCGCTTCTATCCGACCGCGCGCCAGCGGGCCGAGGCGCTTCGCGCCGCCCTTGGCCGCCCGGTCGACCGGCTGGTCATGGTGGTCAAACCCTATGACACGCTTTTCGTCACCGCCTGGCGCCGCTTCGCGCTCGACCGGCAGATGGAGCCTTTCGCCGATTATGCGCCGGCGATGATGAATTTCTCCGGCGGCTGGACCGAGGTGGTGGAGGCGCTGCGCGACGGTCTTGAGGCGCGCCATGTCACCATCCTGGCTGAGCGTCCCGCGCCGCAGGAACTTCTCGCGCATCTTCTGCCGGGGTTCAGGGCGCCGCATCTGGCGCTGCCGCACCGGACGCCAGAGATCACCGAAAGCGCCATCGCCATGGTGCAACGGCACTACCGGCAGGGTGGGCGCTTCGCCCCCGGCCAGCGCGACCGCATCCTCGCCTTCCACGCCCGCCAGCCGCAGCTGCCACGCGAAGCGGGCTTCGCCGGCCTGCCGCTCGCCGACCTGCGCGGCCGCTTCGTCGCCGATCTTGACACCATCGCGCAGATGCGCGGCGTCGATGTCGTCGGCAACCTCGTCCCGGCGATGGCGGCGGAGTAAGCATATTCCCACGTTTGGCGTTTTGCTCCGGCGCGAAAAGGTGGCCTGCCAGTGGCAAGACACCCGCGCCGTTGCCTGAAGGCGCAAGCCGTAAGGCAAGGGGTTATCCGCAGCGCCATCGTTGCCAAATTCTGATGGGCCTGCCCTGGTGGTCACGAATGTGCCCGCCGCGGGAGGGCGGGCACAGCAGAATTTCGTCATATCGCCGAAATCCTGCGGGTCCGGCCTCTGCGGCGGAGTGGCGCGGTGCTGCTTGCACCCCCCGCAACCGCATTGACGTCGCCCGGCGCGTCTGATCCAAGGCGGCCACCCAGCCTTCGGAAACGGGAGCGCCTTTACATGAACACCACGAACCGCATCGCCCTTTCGAGCGACCATGCCGCCATTCCGCTCCGGCAGGCCATCGCCGCCCATATCGCGGCGGGGGGCTGGGAGGTGGTCGACATCGGCCCGACGACACCCGAAAGCACGCATTACCCCAAGCACGGCCAGGCTGCGGCGCGGCTTGTCGCTTCGGGCGATTGCCGGCTTGGTATCATCCTCTGCGGCACCGGGCAGGGCATCATGATGGCGGCAAACAAGGTCAAGGGCATCCGCTGCGGTGTCTGTTCCGACACCTTCTCGGCCCGGATGATCCGCCAGCACAACGATGCCAACATGCTGTCCATCGGTGCGCGCGTGGTGGGCGAGGGGCTGGCGCTCGAGATCGTCGATGCCTTCCTTGGCGCCGAATTCGAGGGCGGCCGCCACGCGACACGGGTCGAGATGATCGAGCCTGCCGGGGCCTAACTCCGCAAGGCTCAGGCGCCG
The DNA here is from genome assembly GCA_020161655.1 of Pseudomonadota bacterium. Taxonomy (GTDB): domain Bacteria; phylum Pseudomonadota; class Alphaproteobacteria; order Rhodobacterales; family Rhodobacteraceae; genus Albidovulum. The sequence goes on along the minus strand of JAIUPC010000014.1, from coordinate 37,125 downwards.
CAAACGAAAAAGGCCCGGCGCCAGAGGCAGCCGGGCCTTTAGTCACTCGTGACGCACTCAACCGTCGAAGTTGACTTCTTCCATCAGCTTGAGTGCGGCGGGGCGCTCCTTTGCCACTTCCATCAGGTTGATGCTGTCGGGCGTGAAGGTGCCCCAGCTTGCCACCAGATCGGATTGCTTGACGCCGGGCTTGACCGGGAACTCGTTGTTCGCCTCGGCGTAGATAGCCTGCGCCTCGTCCGAGGACAGGAACTCCATCAGCTTCAGCGCCGCGTCCTTGTTGGGCGCCGATTTGGTCATCGCCATGCCCGAGACGTTCAGGTGAGAGCCGCCCTCCTTGAAGGTCGGGTAGATGATGCGGACCGAATTGGCCCATTCCTTCTGCTCGGGGTCCTTCAGCATCGCGCCCATGTAGTAGGTGTTGCCCAGCGAGATGTCGCATTCGCCGGTCCAGATCGACTTGACCTGATCGCGGTCGCCGCCCTGCGGCTTCTTGGCGAGGTTCGCCTTCAGCCCCTCGGCCCAGGCCTTGGTGGCGTCGTAGCCGTCATGCACGATCATCGCCGCCGTCAGGCCGAGGTTGTAGTCATGCGTGCCGGGGCGGGTGCAGATGCGGCCCTTCCATTTCGGGTCGGCCAGATCCTCATAGGTCGTGACCTCGCCATCCTTCACCCGCTCGTTCGAGGCATAGACGATGCGCGCCCGCGCCGTGAGGCCGAACCACTGGTTGCCCGGATCGCGCAACTCCGCCGGGATGTTCGCGGCCAGAACCTCGGAAGTGACCGGCTGGGTGACGCCCGCATCGACGACCTGGGCAAGCTTGGAGATGTCGACGGTCAGGATCACATCGGCGGGGCTGCGGTCACCCTCGCTCTGCAGCCGTTCCACCATGCCCTTTTCGATATGCGCCACGTTGACAGTGATTCCGGTTTCGGCGGTGAAAGCATCCATGAGGGGCTGGATCAGATCCGGTTGGCGCAGCGAATAGACATTGACCTCCTCGGCGAGGGCCGGGGCGGCGAGCGCCAGCATCGAGACGGAGAGGGAGAGCATGCGACAGGTCATTGTTGATTCCTTTAGTCAGGCATTTCGCAAGTTTCTGCCATCCGGGGGCGGCCGGGTCAATAGATGACTGAATTTATCGGAATATGGCGATTGGCCACGGCGACGGATCGCTGTCTAGGCCGGGCTGACCGACTTGGTGAACAGGACCCATTCCTTCGCATCGACCTGCCAGTCGCCGCTGACTACCGGGCGACGGGCGACCTCGCGGTAGCCCTTGGCGGCATAAAGGCGGAGCGCATCAAGATGCGTATCCTCGGCGATCAGGCTGATCTCCTTGAAGCCGGCCGCCCGCGCGACCTCATCGGCGCGGGCCAGAAGCGCAGAGCCGAGGCCCTTGCCGCGAAAGCCGTCATAGGTCGCAAGGACGTTCAGATACCACGACCCCGGCGCCATCGCTTCCAGTTCCAGAAGCGGGACGAGGACGGCAGGTATGTCGGGATCAATCGGGCCGGGCTCGGCTTCCGCCGGATAGCCGAGAAGGCAGGCCGCAACCTCGCCATCCACCTCGGCAAGCCAGGCGTTCCGGTAGGAGAAATTGCCGGTATCGCGCGCGGCCCGTTCGCGGCCATAGGCCCAGGGGTCGCCCTCCGGGCCGACCGAGCCGCGCCAGAAATGAAGCGGCAGATCATCCGCCGCCATGTTGATGAAGCGCACCAGATGCGCGGCGTCCGATGCCTTTGCCTCGCGGATCAGCATGCCCGTCCTTCTCCCAAATCTGCCCGCACCGATCCGGGCGGTTCGGACTACATCGCCCATTCCTCGCCCCTTTGCCACCCGGATCGGCAGGCCCTTGTCAGGCTGCCGGCGAGGCCATACGACATAGGGCAACCGAAGCGAAATCCCGAAAGGTCTGACATGAGCGATATGGTTTTCCGCTTTCCCGCGCCGGGGCCCGAACCGATGCTGACCGATCTTGACGGCTGGACCAAGGTAGAGGGCAACCCGACGATGAAGACCTGGGTGCAGCATACCTCGATCGACGGCAGCGTGATCAGCGGCACCTGGGAAGCGACGCCCGGCACCTGGCACGCAAGCTACAAGTTCTACGAATTCGTCCACCTGATCGACGGCCAGATCACCATCACCCCCGACGGCGGCGCCCCTGTCACGCTGCGCCCCGGCGACGGTTTCGTCGTCGAGCCGGGGTTTGCGGGGACGTGGAAGATCGAAAAGCCGGTCAGGAAGCACTTCTGCATCAAGCTGAAGTGAGGTTCAGGGCTGCCGCCCTTCGTTGACGGACGGGAGGTAGTTTGAGGCGCCGGATTGAGCGGGAAAGACGACGCCACTGGCGTCGTCCCGCTCATGTGGAAACGGCACCGCAAGACCGTGTCAGCCCGAGACCACGGAGGGCAGCGCCTGACCCGGCGGGCGAGAAGCGCCTGCCGGGGGCAGGGCAGGCGCTGGCCGGTGGCTTTAGGCCCCCGGCCGTCTAGATTGTACGGTTCCGCTGCGGCTGGGGCGATGGCCCCAGCCGATGCTGGCAGGGTTGCGAGCAAACCTTATCCCGCCCGTTCCGCCACTTTCGCCGCATCCCAAAGCGCGTCCATCTCGGCCAAGGTGCTTTCCTCGGGCCGCTTGCCCTTGGCGGCAAGCGAGGCCTCGATCGCGCCGAACCGTCGCGTGAACTTGGAATTTGCAGCGCGCAGAGCGGCTTCCGCGTCGATCTTAAGATGCCGCGCGAGGTTGGCGACGACGAAAAGAAGATCGCCGAACTCCTCGAAGACCTCGGCCTCGGATTTCACCGCCCGCGCCTCGTTCAGCTCCTCGGCCTCCTCGACGATCTTGTCGATGACCTCGGCGGTCGAGGGCCAGTCAAAACCCACCCGCGCCGCCCGGTTCTGCAACTTGATTGCCCGCGTCAGCGCCGGCAGGCCCAGCGCCACGCCGTCGAGCACGCCCTGCCGCCCGCGCTCCTTTGCTTTGATCCTCTCCCAGTCGCGGGTCTGCTCATCGGCGGACTTGTCGCGGCTGTCGTCGCCGAAGACATGCGGATGCCGCGCGACCATCTTGTCCGAGATCGTGGCGACGACATCGCCAAAGCCGAAATGCCCGGCCTCCGACGCCATCTGCGCGTGGTAGACTGCCTGGAAAAGAAGATCGCCCAGCTCGCCTTTCAACTCGCCCCAGGCCTCGCGGTCGATGGCATCCGCAACCTCATAGGCCTCTTCGATCGTATAGGGGGCGATGCTGGCGAAATCCTGCTCAAGGTCCCATGGGCAGCCTGAAACAGGGTCCCTGAGCCGCGCCATGATCTCCAGAAGCCGGTCGATTCCGCCCGCCGGGTCGTGGACCAGCCGGTCCGATGCGTCCTTGTCCATTGCAGAAGTTCCGCTTTTCACCCATCTCTTGAGCGACCCTCTGTCAAAGGCCTGAAAGAGTCCACATGCCCGTCCTGAACCGCATCGCCGATTTCGCCCCCGAGATGAGCGCGTGGCGCCGCCATATCCACCGCAATCCGGAGTTGGAGTTCGCCTGCCACAAGACGGCGGCCTTCGTGGCCGAGCGGCTGCGCGAATTCGGCGTCAATGAGATTCACGAAGGCATCGCCACAACGGGCATCGTGGCGATCATCGAAGGGCAGGGCGATGGGCCGACCATCGGCCTGCGGGCCGACATGGACGCGCTGCCGATCACCGAGACGACGGGCCTCGACTATGCTTCTGCCAATCCCGGCGTCATGCATGCCTGCGGCCATGACGGCCATACCGCCATGCTTCTCGGTGCCGCGAAGTACCTCGCCGAGACGCGCCGTTTCCGTGGCCGCGTCGCGCTCATTTTCCAGCCGGCGGAAGAGGATGGCGGCGGCGGTCAGGTCATGGTGCAGGAAGGCATCCTCGACCGCTTCGGCATTGGCGAGGTCTATGCTCTCCACAACACGCCGCAGGTGCCCCTGGGCCGCTTCGTGACGACGCCGGGACCGATCATGGCCGCCGTCGATACCGCCTGGGTGACGCTGACCGGGCGGGGCGGCCACGGCGCCTATCCGCATGAATGTATCGACCCGGTTCCCGCCGCCGTCGCCATTGCCGCCGCCTTGCAGACCATCGTCAGCCGCAACGTGAACCCCCTCAGGGAAGCCGTTGTTTCGGTGACGGAAATCCATGCCGGCACCGCCTCGAACATCATCCCGGAGACGGCGCGTCTGACCGCCACCATCCGCTCCTTCGATCCCGATGTGCGCAACCTTTTAAAACGCCGCTTCCATGAGATCGTCGAGGGCATCGCTGCCGCCCATAACGTGACGGCGCAGGTCGAGTACGACTGGGGCTATCCCGCGACGGTGAATGATGCGGACAAGACCCGCTTCGCCGCCGACATCGCCGCCGAGGTCGCCGGTGCGGCTGGCGTTGTCGCAAATGCCGGGCGCGAGATGGGGGCCGAGGATTTCTCCTACCTCCTCGAAGCGCGGCCCGGCTGCTACCTCTTCCTCGGTCAGGGCGAGGGCGCAGGGCTTCACCATTCGGCCTACAATTTCAACGATGAGGCCGCCCCCTTCGGCGCCAGCTTCTTCGCCCGTCTGGTCGAACGCGCCCAGCCGATTTCATGATTTGATCAAATTATCTTGACAAGACGGTCCGGCGTGGCATCTTCCATGCGCCCGGATCGGCGGCGTCTCCGGCTTCGAACGACGCCAGAACCCATCACGGAGCCTTTCTCATGGCTTTGGAAGACGCGAAAAGCGAGGTTGACCTCGCCTTTACCCGCAACAGCAACCGTGGCCTCGCCTTTGAAAACGCCTTTGGCGGCGCCACCAGCTTTCTTCGCCGGCGCTATTCGAAAGACCTGACCGGCGTCGATCTTGCGATCACCGGCGTACCCTTTGATCAGGCGGTGACGCACAGGACCGGCACCCGCTTCGGCCCCCGCGCGATCCGCGAGGCGAGCGCGCTTCAGCCCTTCGATCCGCCCTATGGCTGGCCCTATTCGCCGCTCGAAGAGATGGGTGTCGTCGATTTCGGCGATGTCGCCTTCGACTATGCCAAAGTGGCCGATTTCCCCGATACGCTGACGGCGCATATCCGTGGCATCCTTGCCGCCGGTGCGGGCTCGATCACCCTTGGCGGCGATCACTACATCACCTTCCCGATCCTCAAGGCCTATGCCGAAAAGTTCGGGCCGATCAGCCTCTTGCACTTCGACGCTCACTCGGACACCTGGCCTGATGACGACTTCAGCCGCATCGACCACGGCACCATGTTCTACAAGGCGATCAAGTCGGGCATCGTGGATCCCACGACCTCGGTTCAGGTCGGCATCCGCACCCATAACGACGACTTCATGGGCGTGAACGTGATCGACGCGCGCGAGGTGCATGAGACCGGTCCGGCACCGGTGGTGAAGAAGATCAAGGGTATCCTCGGCAACCATCCGGCCTACGTCACCTTCGACATCGACTGCCTCGATCCCGCCTTCGCCCCCGGCACCGGCACGCCGGTCTGGGGCGGGCTGGCCTCATGGCAGGCGGCGGCGATCCTGCGCGATCTTGCCGGGATCAACATGGTCGGCGGCGACGTGGTGGAGGTTTCGCCGGCCTATGACACCACCGGGGCCACGGCCATTGCCGGCGCCCATGTCGCGCATGAGCTGATCTGCCTTTACGGCTGGACCCGGCGCAAGGCATGACAGGGCGGAGCAATCCGGGGTGAGGGGACAAGGCAAGATGGCTGGTCGACAGCAAGCGGAATGGCAATTGGTCCTGATCTGCTGGGGCCAGAAATACGGTGTCGATGATATCAACGGGCTGGTGCGGTCCGTCCGGCTGCATGCGACCGGACTGATGCGGGTGATCCCTATCACCGACCGCGCGTCCGGGACTGGAAGCAGGCATCGAAATCCGCGACCATCCGGTCGAATTCCTGCGTCCGGGCATGACCACGGGGGGGTGTCAGGCCAAGCTTGCCATGTTCATGCAGGGACTGCCGCCGTATGACACGCCGGCGGTGTCCTCGGGGCTTGTGGTGAAGTTCCCGACCGAGTTCATGTTTCCGTGGCTCTGGTTCGGCCGGCTGCGCGGGGCGCTGCCCTGGGTGCGCCGCCGCCGCGCCGGCCTGATCGCGATCACCCTGCCGGGGGTGGAGGTCAAGCCCGAGGTGCTGCTCACCCTGCCCGAAGGCACGATCGTCACCGATCGCAAGGGCCGCCGGATGGAGTGGTCGGACTGGTACCTCGGACCAGTCCGACCGCGGCTGGTGGCGGCCATTCGCGCCGCTGAGGCAGGTCAGGGCGCCGACCGCTCTTGACCGCGGCCCGGACAAAGGCGAAACCGCCGCCATGGTGCCCTTGGACAAGCTCGACCAGATCACGCGCCGCTTCGGGTTTCTCGAAGCGAAGCTTTCCGCTGGCGCCGAGCCTGCCGAGATCGCCACCCTGTCCCGCGAGTATTCCGAGCTGAAGCCCGTGGTCACGGAAATCGCCGCCTACCGGCAGGCGCTTTCCGATCTCGACGAGGCCGAGCTGATGCTCGCCGACCCCGAGATGAAGGCGCTGGCCGAGGATGAGATCCCCGGCCTGAAGGCCCGCATCCCCGAGATGGAGGCGCGGCTTCGGATAGCACTTCTGCCGAAGGATGCCGCCGACGCGCGCCCTGCGATCCTTGAAATCCGCCCCGGCACCGGGGGCGAGGAGGCGGCCCTTTTCGCCGGTGACCTTCTCCGCATGTACCAGAAATATGCCGAAGCGCAGGGATGGCGCTTCGACCTGATGGAGCTTTCCGAGACCGAGCTTGGCGGCGTCAAGGAAGCCATGGCGCGGATCGAGGGCGAGGGGGTCTTTGCCCGCCTCAAGTTCGAAAGCGGCGTCCACCGCGTTCAGCGCGTGCCCGAGACGGAAGCGGGGGGCCGCATCCACACCTCTGCCGCCACCGTCGCCGTCCTGCCCGAAGCCGAGGATGTGGAGATCGACATCCCCGCCGCCGACATCCGCATCGACACGATGCGGTCATCTGGCGCCGGCGGCCAGCACGTCAACACCACCGACTCGGCGGTCCGGATCACGCATCTGCCGACCGGGATCATCGTCACCTCGTCGGAAAAGTCGCAGCACCAGAACCGCGCCAATGCGATGGCGGTGCTGCGCGCCCGGCTCTACGATCTTGAGCGTACCCGTGCCGCCAATGAGCGCGCCGCCGACCGAAAGTCGCAAGTGGGGTCCGGCGACCGTTCCGAACGCATCCGCACCTACAACTTCCCGCAAGGGAGGATGACCGACCACCGCATCAACCTGACGCTCTATGCGCTTGGCCAGATCATGGCCGGCGACCTGACCGAGGTGGTGGAGGCGCTCGTCGCCCATGATCAGGCGGCGAAGCTTGCCGAGATGGAAGCGTGACCGCCGCCGAGGCGCTCCGCGCCGCCGTCGCCCGACTGAATGCCGCCGGGATAGAGGACGCCCCCCGCGACGCCCGCCGCCTTCTGGCCCATGCCATGCGGATCGCGCCCGACCGGGTCACGCTGCATCTTGCGGACCCGTTCGACGCTGGCATGGCCGCCGCCTTCGACGCAGCCATCGCCGCCCGCGCCGCGCGCCAGCCCGTCAGCCAGATCACCGGCTGGCGTGATTTCTACGGCCAGCGCTTCCGCGTCACGCCCGACACGCTCGACCCGAGGCCCGAGACGGAAATCCTTGTCACCGCCGCGCTGGAACGGCCCTTCGTGAAGATGCTCGACCTCGGCACCGGCACCGGCTGCATCCTTCTGTCCTGCCTCGCCGGAATGCCCTTCGCTTCCGGCACCGGAACCGACCAGTCCGAAGCCGCGCTCGCCGTCGCCAGGGAGAATGCCGAAAGCCTCGGCCTTAAGACCCGCGCGCGTTTCCTCAGGGCCGATTGGTTCGACGGCATCGCCGGCAAGTTTGACCTCATCGCCTCGAACCCGCCCTATATCGCGGAAGTCGAGATGCCCGGCCTTTCGCCGGAGGTGCGCGACTGGGAACCCAGCGCCGCGCTGACGCCCGGTGGCGACGGGCTTGACGCCTACCGCGCCATTGCCGCCGGGGCCGGGGCGCGGCTGATGCCGGGCGGGCGGCTTCTGCTTGAGATCGGGCCGACGCAGGCCGGTGCAGTCGAGGCCCTTCTTGACGCCGCAGGCTTCGACCGCCCGGAGGTCCGCACCGACCTAGACGGGCGCGACCGGGTGGTCGAAGCGCGCTGGCCCGAGGCGACGGGCGGCTGCGGCGCCAGTTGAGCGGCAAACCGGCGACAGAAGCACGGCTTTCACGTGTATTCCGCCGATTTCGGCAATACCGCAGAGATTCCGCTTGCCCCACCGACCTGAACATGCAAACAACACCCCAGCGCTGGTGGTCCTCGGGACCACATCGCTGTCTCGCCCAATTCGGTAATATGCGCAGCCCCCGGTAAACGAAGCGGGTTCGCGGATCGGGCAAGGCCACTCCCTCCGATTGACTTGGATTTACGACACAAGATGAGATCATCCAAATCCCGCTCGCGGTCGAAATCGAACCGGCAGCGCACGCTCGGCAACATCGTCAACCGCGTGTTCGACAGTTCCGGCCCCGAAGGCAAGGTGCGTGGCACCCCGCAGCAGATCATCGACAAGTACCTGATGCTTGCGCGCGATGCGCAGCTGTCGAATGACCGCGTGGCCGAGCAGAATTTCCTCCAGCATGCCGAGCATTACACAAGGATGCTCGGCGAGGCGCAGCGCGAGATGCAGCGCGAGCAGGAAACCCGCCAGCAGCACGGTCAGGATGGCGGCCAGGGCGGCTACACCGGCAATGGGAATGGCAACGGCAATGGCGGCTATGGCCAGCAGCCCACGATCGAGGATCGCGGCGATCGCCAGCCCGAGCGTGCGCCGGATCGCGCGCCCCAGGACCGCAATCAGGATCGCGGCCCTCAGGACCGCAATCAGGATCGCGGCCAGCAGCAAAACCGGCGGCGTGAGGACCAGCGTGGCGAGCGCAGCCCGGAACGCGGCGGTGAGGACTATCGTCGCGCGGCGACCTTTGGTGAGGATCGCGGCGAAGACGAAGGCCCCGGCCTTGTCGAAACCCCCGAAGCGCGGCTCGCCGCCGTGCCGACCGCGAGCATGATGCCCGACCTGTCGCAGGCCTCGGCCGAGGCGCCGGCAGCGGAAACCGCCGCGCCGAAACCCGCCCAGCGTCGTCCGCGCAAACCGCGCGCCAAGGCGGAAGAGGGTGAAGCGCCGGCACCGGCAGCGACTGACGAGCAGGGCTGATCCCGGGCATCGTGGCCCCGGTCACGCCCCGCGATCAACCGCTCGTGCCGATCCTGTCTTTCGGCTCGTCCTGCCAGTCGGTGCCAGAGGCCATGACGCAGGTCAGGCCGTTGGGCAGGATCATCAGGACCGTCCAGGTCCCGGTCGCGGGCGACCGCCAAAGCTCGATCATCCGGGTCTCGGATTGCAGGCCGCGCCCCGACACGCTTTCGCCGTAGGCATCGGTGAGGGCGGTCCTGAGCCGCTCGTATTCTCCGCAGGTGGCCTGCGCCAATGCCGGAGGCGCTGCCGCCGCAAGGCCGAAGGTCAGGCTCGCGCTTATCAGTCGTTTCCACATCACAAGCTCCTTTCCCTGTCGCGGGGCGGAAGCCTGCAGGGCCAGGGCCCCGCGCGATTGTTGATGTAGCAGTCATGTATATGGGGTCGGCGACGTCCCTTTGCTACAGCCGATGCCTGACTGTTGAAGAGGTGGGCGCCTCAGGCCGGGCCGCCATCCATGACCCGCGCCAGCGCGCACCAGCGCTCAAGCCCGATCTCCTCGGCCCGCGCCGTGGGCGCGATGCCGGCCTCCTCCAGCTTCCCCTCGATCCCCGGCCCGAGCCCCTTGAGGCTTGACCGCAGCATCTTGCGGCGCTGGTTGAACCCGGCGGCGACGACGCGGTTCAGGGTCGCTGCATTGGCCGGAAAGCGGGGCGCGGGCAGCGCCTTCAGATGCACGACCGAGGAATGGACCTTGGGCGGCGGCGTGAAGGCATCGGGCGGCAGGGTCAGGGCGATGGCCGGATCGGCGCGCCACTGGGACAGGATCGCAAGCCGCCCGTAGGCATCGTCGCCGGGCTTGGCCACGATCCGCTCCGCCACCTCGCGCTGGAACATCAAGGTCAGGCTTTCCCAGAAGGGCGGCCAGTCCTTCGGCGTCAGCCAGCGCACCAGAAGCTCCGTTCCGACATTATATGGCAGGTTCGCCGCGATGCGGATCGGCGGTGTCAGCCGCCCGCGCAGGTCCACATCCAGCGCATCGCCGTTGATGACCTCAAGGCGTCCGGGGTAGGCAGCGGCGATCTCGGCCAGCGCGGGCAGACAGCGTTCGTCCTTCTCCACCGCCAAGACCTTCCGCGCACCCTCCGACAGAAGCCCGCGCGTCAAGCCGCCGGGGCCGGGGCCGACCTCGAGCACGTCGGACTGGCGGAGATCGCCCGCCAGCCGCGCGATCTTCGCGGTCAGGTTCAGGTCCAGAAGAAAGTTCTGGCCGAGCGACTTCTTCGCGCTCAGCCCATGCGCTGCGATCACCTCGCGCAGGGGCGGCAGGCCGTCAATCGCAGCCATTGAAAACCCCTTTGCGCTTCTTCGTTGTGAAAATACCCCCGGGGGAAGCCCGAAGGGCGCGGGGGCAGGCGGCCCCCGGCACGCTCACAAAAAAGCAACTCATCGGCCGGACCGCGCTGCCGCCATCTCCGACGCCATCTTCAGGGCGGCGATCAGGCTCGTCGGTTCGGCGATACCCTTTCCGGCGATGTCGAAGGCGGTGCCGTGATCGGGCGAGGTGCGGATGAACGGCAGGCCCAAGGTCACGTTGACCCCGCCGGCGAAATCCAGCGTCTTGATCGGGATCAGCGCCTGGTCGTGATACATGCAGATTGCCGCGTCATAGCGGGCGCGGGCTGCGGGATGGAACATCGTGTCGGCCGGCAGCGGCCCGGCGATGACCGAGCCTTCGTCCCGCGCCCGCGCGATGACCGGCGCGATCAGCCGCGCCTCCTCATGGCCCATGGCGCCGCCCTCGCCGGCATGGGGGTTGAGGCCGGCGACGGCAAGGCGCGGCGCCTGCAACCCGAAGTCGCGGCGAAGGCCGTCCTCGGTGATGCGGATCGTCTCCAGCAGCAGCTCTTCCGTCAGCGCCCTCGGCACGTCCTTCAGCGGGATGTGGATCGTCACCGGCACGACCCTCAGGTCGTCGCAGGCCAGCATCATCACCACCCGCTTCACCCCGGCGAGATGGGCGAGAAATTCGGTATGGCCCGGAAAGGCGAAGCCGGCGCCGTCCTTCAGTGCCTTCTTGTTGATCGGCGCGGTGCAAAGCGCCGAAGCCTCGCCGCGCATGACCAGAGCCACGCCGCGCTCGATCGCCGAGATGACGGCGGCGGCGTTCTCGGGCGCGGGCTGGCCGGGGATGGCGGCGGCGGGAAAGTCGTGGCGCAGGACCGGCAGCACCTCATCGGGCAGGCCGGCGGCCTCGGCCGGGGCGTGGATGATCCGGTGCGGTGTGCCTTGCGGCAGATGCGCCGGGTCGCCGATCCAGAAGAAGGGCAGCGCGCCGCCGAGCCGCGCGCGCGCCTTGGCTGCAATTTCCGGCCCGACGCCGGAAGGCTCGCCACAGGTCAGCGCGATGGGCTGAATGGTCATCCTTCGCCCCTCAAGGGGTGCGGATGATGGCATTGGCCTTGAGGTCTTGCAGGTAGCTTTCGGCGACCTGGCCAAGCCGCTGGTTGGTCAGTTCGTCGCGCATGACGGCAAGGCCCGGCCCCTTGGCGAAGCCGAGATCCGGGTTGATCACCGGAGGCGTCTCGCCGCTTTCGCTGACCGCCACTTGGGCGCCGGCTCCGGCCTTGGCGGCTTCGGCAAGGGCGGCATAGTCGGAGGATTGCGTCGCCGAACGCTTGCAGAGCATCAGGAACACCAGCGCATTGCCACGGGTGAGGTTCGTTGAAACCTCGCGGTCATCAAGGCCTGCGATCTCGCGCGCGACATCGGCGGGAAGCTGGGTCTGCATCAGCGTCTGGCGCTTCAGCTGGCCGGCGGGCAGGCCCTTGGCCACGCGGTAGAGGTCGTCGCAATTGTCGACCTCGCCACGTACGCGCGCTGCCTCGGCCAGCGCCTCGGCGCTGCGCCCGCCGGGGATCAGGAGTTCGGCGTAGTCGACCGAGATATTGCCCGGTTCGATCTCGCCGCCCTGGCTGGTGCCGCGCATGCGGATGATGGCGATGGCGCCGGCAACCTGGACCGGCGGGCTGACCTGGCCATTGCCCATCTTGGCGGCGATGCCGCGCAGCTGCGGCGGCAGGTTCGTCAGGGGAATCCAGCCGATCTGGCCGCCCTGGTTGCGCGATGGCGCGGCGGAATGAAGCTGTGCGACGCGGGCGAAATCGCCCTCGGAGCGAATCTCACCCACCAGTTGTTCGGCAAGAAGCGCCTTTTCGGTATAGATGCCGCCCGTCACCGGGATCAGGATCTCGGAGATCAGCACGCGTGGCCCTTGCCCGCGACCGGCGACGACCGAGGTGGCGCGGTCGATATCCGCCTCCGAGATGGCGACCTTCGGCCCGAACTTGGCGCGCACGACCTCGCGCCAGATCAGGCCGGCGCGGACGAAATCGCGGAAGGTTTCCGGCGCGACCCCGGCCTGGCCGATGGCCTGCAGGAACTGCTCGGTCGAGAGATTGGCGCGGCTGGCGAATTCCTCCATCCCGCCGGCGATCTGCGCGTCGGTCAGCTTGATGCCCGCCGCCGCAGCAGCGTCGAGCCGCAGGCGGTCGTCGATCAGACCCTCGCGCGCCTCGGTCTCGATCGTGCCCGGTTCTGCCCCGAGGATGCGGAGGAAGAGCTGGCGCTGTTGGAATTCATAGCCGGTTATGGCGCGGTCGTTCACGATGATGACCGGGGCAAAACTGCCGCTCTGGGCCAGTGCGGGTGAGCCAAGGCAGGCCACGGCGACAAGGGCGGCGGGGATTAGGCAATTGAAACGCATGGTGATCCGGTCCGTCTGCTCTGTTCTTCCTTGGGGCAGCACCCCGCCCTCCGTTCCTTCGGGTCTAAACCCGGCGGTCATCTGGCACAGCTCCTGCGAGAGGAACTTCCGTCCGGACCCGATCCGAAGCCCACCAGCGAGACGGAGAGATTGAAACTCGTGCTCGGCTGCACAGTAGTCGAGGACGTGAACCGACGCGAGAGGGAAAGATCGACAATGGCGCATTCGTTCTGGTAGCTGAGGCCCACCTCCGCGCGCGCCGCCTGTTTGGCATTGAAGTCATAGCGCCCGGCGACAAGCCCGCGCCAGTTCTGCGACATGTTCCAGCCGGCATCGAACACCAGTTCCGATGTCGAGGCATTGCGGCCCTCAAGCGGGTCGGCGATCATCCAGAGGTAGCCGGCGTTCACGCTGTAGCGGTCGTTCGCGTAGACGAGGTTCAGCTCGTTGCGGCTGAAGTCGAAATCGTCGTCGAAGAGGACGCGGTTGCTCAGGCCGAAGCCGTTGTTGGACTTCAGTTGCGCCGAGACGAGCCAGTCCGACGTCGTGCCGTCAAGGCCCGAGCCGGGCGAGAACTGGCCAAGGTCCTTCATGCGGAAGACCCGGCCGCCGGTCACGCCGACCGACCAGCCCGATGGGTCATAGCGCGACCAGTTCAGGCCCACGTTCAGCCGGTTGCCAAGCTCGCGTGCGTCAGAGCCGGGAAACCGCGAGAATGAGAAGAGGTTGCCTTCGTCGAAGGTGGCGATGGTGCTGTCCTCGTTCGGCACCGCATCGAGGCGGTTCGGGGCGGCGATGAACTGCATGATCGGCTCGAAGACCTGCGAGGCGCCATCCGCGCCGGCGCGCACCCAGGGCCAACGCAACTCGACCGCCGCCTGCGGCAGCACGCGCGCGACCGATCCGGGAAAGGAGGCATCCTCCGAGATCGAATAGACATCGGCGGCAATCTCGGTCGCGCCGCCAACGATCATGCCGTTCGGCAGCACCCAGTTCCGGTGCCAGCCAAGCTCCATGCTGGCGCGGCTCACATCGCGGCCATCGACCACGCCGTCGCCATTGGCGTCGAAGTTCACGCTGGAACTGCGCCGGTGGCCATGCATCTGGAAGGCGATCCGGCCTTCGCCGCCGATGTAGCGCGGCGAGAAACGGCGCTGAAAGTCGAAATCCGCCGTCAGATTCGGCAGGGTCGAGTTGACGTCGCCCGCGCGAATGGATTCGTACTGGTAGAAGCGCAAGCCGACATATTCGTTGCGGCGCGCGCGCTCGACGGCGACACCGCTCGCCAGCCAGTCGGTATCGGTGACATCATAGTCGAGAAGGTAGGCGCGGTCGCTGACCGTCTGGATCTGCGCCGAAAGGGTGAACTCGCGGGGCAGCGACAGCGTGGTTTCGCCGAAGAGATAGCCGCGCGTCTTGCCGGGGATGATGTCGTCATCGGTCAGCGCGCCGGTGAAGGAATAGCTTCCGTTCGCCAGCGCCTCGCGGTATCGGAATTCCAGCGTCGCCGTACGTGTGGTCGCAACATAGGGGGTGAGCGTCAGGTCGCGGCTGTCGTCGATGGCGATGAAGTAGGGAACCTTCAGCCCTGGGCCAAGCTCGGAATTGGTGCGCAGTTCGGGCACGAGAAAGCCGGTCGCGCGGTCGAGCGTCGGATCGGGCATCCGCAGCCGGGGCAGGTAGAATAGCGGAATCCCCGCAACACGGAACTGCGCATTGTCGAAATAGATCTGCTGCTCCACCTGATCATGCGTCACGCGGCCGGCGCGGATTTCCCAGAGTGGCAGCGGGTTTGACGGGTTGACCTGGCAGGAGGAGGCCACGACCTTGTCGAGCCGGGTATAGCGCCCGCCAATCCGCTGCAGTTCGACAGCGGCCATCTGCAACTGCTGGTCAAGGACCATGCGCGCGCTCTGCAAGATGCCGTTCTGAAGGTCACGCGACAGTTCTGCGGATTCAGCAAGGATGACGGTGCCGCTTTCGTCGGTGAGGCTGATCGGGCCGAGGATGGTCATGCGGTCAGTCGCGGCGTCGTAGACGATCCGGCTCGCGCTGACGCGGGCGCCCTGGTAGAAGGCTTCTACCGCGCCTTCTGCGGTCAGAAGGTCATTGCCTGTCAGGAAGATGCGATCGGCAACCAGCGTTGCCTTCTCCTGCGCCGCGGCGGGTTGGCCAAGGGGCAGCACGGCCATGACCAGCGCGGCGGCGAGCAAGCGAAGCGCGGGACGCATCAGCCGTCCTCCAGGTGAAGCACGAGTGTCAGCGCCAGAAGGAGCGCTGCGACGGGCGGGCTCCAGGCGGCGGCGATCACCGGGATCTGCCCGTTCTCGCCAAGGACCTGGGCGAAGTTGCGCAAAAGGAAGATGGCAAAGCCGGCGACCACGGCAAGAAGCACCATGGTTCCGGTGCGGCCCGACCGGGCATGACGCATGGTGAAGCCTGCCGCCACCAGCACCATCGCCGCCATCAGAAGTGGCAGCGCCAGTTCCATCTGGAGCCAGACATTGTGCCTGCGGGCAGAGAAGCCGGCATTTTCCAGCCCGGCGATGAAGGCCGGCAATTGCCAGATCGGGATCGAGGAGGGCGTGCCGAAACTGTCCCTGATCTGGTCGGGGGTCAGGTCCGAGGCGATCCTGATGAGGTCGTGACGGACAGAGCCACGTTCGGGGTTGGCGCCGGCGGCAAAGCGCCATTCCTTGGCGTCGCGGATCGCCCAGCTTCCGCTTTCCAGCGTCGCTTCCCCGCCGTCGATGCGGCTGACCGGCCCGCTTTCCGGGGCGAAGGTGATGAAGCTGACGGTCTGGAAGGTGGTGCCGTCGCCATCGGTCCGCTCAGCGTGGATCACCGTCTGGCCCTGATCGCCGCCCTGCCTCAGCCAGATGCCTTCGCCCGTCACCGACATGACATTGTCGGCACCCAGCCGGTAGCGGCTCGAAAGCTCGTCGTAACGTTTCGATGTGCCGGCAACCACCGGATTGAGGACCGCCACCGCCAGCGCGCCAAGCGCGAGGGCTGCAAGGATCGGCGAGATAAGCATCCGAAGCGCGGAACGCCCGGCGGCGCGGATCACCACAAGCTCGGAGGATCGCGCCAGCGCCAGGAAAAGCCCGATCGCCGACAGGATCGCGATCAGCGGCAAAATCCGGTAAAGCGTCGCCGGCACGTTCAACAATGCCAGTTCGGCGGTCCGCCCGAAGCCGAGATCAGCGGAGGCGAAACGGCGGACCTGCTCGACCATCTCGATGAGGAACAGCACCGCGAAGAAGCCGCCGAAGACCATCAGGAACATCGTCAGGAAGCGGCGCGCGAGGTAGAGCGACAGGATCATGACGCCACCGCCAGCCCGGCGCCACGCCGTATCCGCCGCCCGCGGCCCGAGTAAAAGAGCATCGCCAGCCCGAGGCCAAGTCCGGCAAGTTCCGGCCCGTAGACTGCCGGCCAAAGCTCGGGCGACTGGCGGATCGCGCTGGCGGCTGCGTTCACCAGAAGCTGCACGATGATGAGAAGCACGGTCGCCGCCGCGATCTGGCGCCAGAGGCCAAAGCGGCTGAAGCCACCCAGAAGCAGCGTGGCAAAGCCGATGAGGGCCGAGACCAGTGGCAGGAACATCTGGCTGATCCGCTCATGCCCGGCGAAGATCAGCGCCTCGGGCGTGGTGTTCAGGCGCTCTACCTCGGACGGGGTGGGCCAAAGAAGCGCCGGCGTCGCCATTTCGTCCACGCCGATGCGCCCGCCAGTGGCGGGGCCGATCAGCGCGCCGATATCATAGGAGAAATCGGCAAAGCGCGTCACCGCGAGGGCATTGGTCGCCGGGGTCAGGCTTTGCGCCATGCCGTCGAACATCACCAGCTTCGGCCCAGTGTCGCTGCGCACCAGAAGCGCGCGTTCGGCGGTGTAGATCGTCTTGAACTCGGGCTTGCGCGAATCCGACAGGAAGACGTCCTGCAATTCACCAAGGGGCGAGATTTCGCGGATGTAGAGCGTCAGCCCGGAAACCGGATGAACGAAGCCGCCCTCGATCAGGAAGCGCGCGGTGACATCCTGCGAGATCTCGCTTTGCCGTTCGGCCAGGGTCACGCGGCTGGACGGGACGAGGTAATGGACAAGGACCGCCATCATCAGCCCGACGACAATTCCGAAATAGAGAACCGGGCGCGCCAGCCGGAACGGCGAAAAGCCGGTGGCCTGCATCACGACCAATTCGCTGTCGGACGACAGGCGGTTGGTGACATACACGGCGGCGACGAAGGCGGCCATCGGCAGCACAAGGCGGATCACGTTCGGCAGGGTCAGCGCGGTAAACTCGAGGAACACCCAGGCCGACTGACCATCGGCGATAAGCTGGTCGAAAAGGATCACGGCGCGGTTGACCCAGTAGACCGCGACAAGGATCAGCGCGAAGAACCCGAACAGCGTCAGAAGCTGCGACAGCATGTATCTGTCGAATCTGGACACGCCCCGGCCTTTCCGTTTCTTGTTCTGCTCCCATCTTTCCTAACCCATGTGCGCGGGCGCGAAAACTCATATCTGGCCAAGCCCGACCCTGGGCGATAGGGTCCCGGCGGAACGATGCCGGAGGAACACATGAGCGCGCCCAAGCCGATCACTTTCACCAAGGCGGATGCCGATGCGCTGGTCACCGTCACGGGCCGTATCGCCCTTCTTCTGACCGCAGATGGCAAGTCCGGCCCCTTGGGTCGCCGGCTTGACCGGCTGAGCCGCGGCGCGATCACCCGTGCGACGGCCAGCGCCGCCTGGGACAAGCTGAAGCCGGGCGAGGGGGTCGATATCGCCTGGCCCGCCGGGCTTCAGGCCGAGGCGCTGCAACTGGTGAAACTGCCGCGCCGCGCCACGATGGCCGAGGCGCGCAAGGCGGGGGCGACGATCAGCAAGGCGCTGGGCGCGGGCGGCGTGACTGTCGTTGCCGAGGGGCAGATCGAGTTCGCCGAACTGGCGCTTGGCCTTGCCCTCAGGGCCTATGACTTCGCCGCCCACAAGACCACCGGCGTGAAGGAGCGGGGCGACATCACGGTCATGACCGCCGATCCCGAGGCGGCCGAGGCCGGCGCCCGCGCCGCGATGGCCGTGGCCGAGGGCGTCTGCTTCACCCGCGATCTCGTGAACGAACCCGCCAACGTCCTGACCACCACCGATTTCGCCAATCGTTTGAAGGCGATGGAGAAACTCGGCCTGAAGGTCGAGGTTCTGGATGAAGATGCGCTGACCAAGCTTGGCATGGGCGCTCTCTTAGGCGTGGGCCAGGGGTCGGAAAGCCCCTCAAGCGTCGTTGTCATGCAGTGGAACGGCGGCAAGAAGGGTGATGCGCCCTTCGCGCTCGTCGGCAAGGGCGTGGTCTTCGACACCGGCGGCATCTCGATCAAGCCCGCCGCTGGGATGGAAGAGATGACGATGGACATGGGCGGCGCGGGTGTCGTCGCCGGCGTCATGCGGACGCTGGCGCTCAGGAAGGCCAAGGCCAATGTCGTGGGCCTTGTCGGCATCGTCGAGAACATGCCCGACGGACGCGCGCAAAGGCCGGGCGATGTCGTGAAGTCCATGAAGGGCGACACGATCGAGATCATCAATACCGATGCCGAGGGGCGGCTCGTCCTTGCCGATGTGCTCTGGTACGCGCAGGAACGGTTCAAGCCGACGGGGATGATCAACCTCGCCACCCTGACCGGTGCCATCATCATCGGCCTTGGCCATGAACATGCCGGCGTCTTTTCCAATGACGACGCGCTTTCGGCTGCCTTCCTCAAGGCGGCGACGGCTGAAGGCGAGGGCGCCTGGCGGATGCCGATGGGGCCGGCCTATGACGAGATGCTGAAATCGCGCATCGCCGACATGAAGAACACCGGCGGCAGGCCCGGCGGCTCGATCACCGCCGCGCAGTTCCTGAAGCGCTTCGTCAAGGATGAGACGCCGTGGATCCATCTCGACATCGCCGGGGTGGCGCTGCCGCCGAAGGAAACCACGCTCGCGCCGAAGGGCGCGACGGGCTGGGGCGTCATGGCGCTCAACCGCCTCGTCGCGGACATGCTCGAGGGCTGATGGGCAACGCGATCTTCTACCACCTCACACGCTCGCCGATGGAGGCGACGCTGCCGATGCTTCTCACCCGGTCGCTCGAGGCCGGGTGGCATGTGGTGGTGCGGGGCGTGGACCGGGGGCGGATGGACTGGCTCGACCAGAAGCTCTGGACCGTGCCGGAGGAGGGTTTCCTGCCGCACGGTCTGGCGGGCGGAAAGCATGATGCCGCCCAGCCGGTGCTGCTGACGACCGGGCCGGAGATACCCAACGCCGCGCAATGCCTGATGTCGGTCGACGGAGCGGCGGTGGACCCCGTCGAATGCCCCCCCCTCGAACGGGTCTGCGTGATCTTCGACGGCAACGATCCCGCCGCCGTCGAGACCGCACGCGGTCAGTGGAAGGCCCTGACCGGTGCCGGTATTCCCGCGCAATACTGGAGCGAGGAAAGCGGGCGCTGGCAGAAGAAGGCCGAGAGCGGCGGGTAGGTTCTTTTCCGTGCGGCTTTCGCTGTTGGCGCGATCCGGCATGATCCGCGTCAATGTGCGCGCCGGCGATTCCCCTGTATCCGGCGCAGGGAACAGGACAACGGACACTCGGCCACATGACCTTCGATACCTTCCTTTTCGCGATCGGCGCGCTTTTGCTCGCGCCCGGCCCGACCAACACCCTGATGGGGCTGGCCGGCGCGCGGGGCGGGCTGAAGGGCGTTGTCCGCCTGCTGCCGGCAGAGCTTGCCGGCTATCTGACGACGGTCCTGCCGCTCGTCTGGCTCGGGCAGGGGGCGCTTCAGCATTGGCCTCTGGCGGCGGTGCTCCTGAAACTTGTCGGCGCGGCCTGGGTCATGGTGCTCGCCCTCCGCCTCTGGGGCGCTTCCCGCGATACCGGCGACAGCGCGGTGGCTTCGGCACGGCGGATCTACGTGACCACGGCACTGAACCCCAAGGCGCTGGTCTTCGGCCTCGTGCTTTTGCCCGCGCCCTCCGATCCGGCCTTCGCCGCGCGGCTCGCTACCTTCTCGGGCATGGTCGTCGGCGTGGCAATCCTCTGGGGCATGGCCGGAAAGCTGGTGCAGGCGGGCGGCGGCAGTGACCGGTACCGGCTCATTCAGCGCGTGGCCTCGGTCTGGCTCGCGGTGGTCGCGGTGACGCTGGTTGCGGGCGTCGTCAGCGCCTGAGCAAAAGCCGGTCGCGGCTGACCGTCATCTCGAAACGGCTGAGATAGCTCATCCCCAGAAGCGAGGTGTCCATCTCGCCGCCATTGACCGAGGCGCCGACATTCTCGACCACCATGCCTTCAAGATCGAAGCGGGCGATGCGGACCGGGGCGGTCGGCACCGTGCCATTGGCGGTCATCGCGGTGCCGAGGAAATTGAGGGTGGCCGGATCGAAGCCCGCCCGTTCGGCATCGCGGGCATTGAGGACGATGGTCGAAGCGCCGGTGTCAACGACAAAGCGCACGTCGGCGTCGTTCACCCGCGCGGTCACGTAGAAATGCCCGTCCTCCGACACCGGAACCTCGATCCCGCCATCCGTCACCACCGCTTGCGTCGGCCGGACCGCATGGCGGATCGTCGGCCAGAGCCCGGCGATGGCGATGGCGCCAAGAAAGATCAGCGTCCAGATCGCCGCCTGATGCATGACCTTGCCAAGGTTCTTCCGGCTTTCGACAAGGGCATAGCCGCCGACCACCATCAGCAGAAGCACGAGATAGATGAAGCGGGGAAAATCGTTCGGGTCCATGACCCTAGAGGAACCCGGTTCCGCGGATGCCGTCCAGCACGAATTGCACGGAAAGGGCGGCAAGGAGCATCCCGAGAAGCCGGGTGATTACGACGATGCCGGTCCGCCCGAGAAGCCGTTCGATGAAGCCTGCCGCAAGGAACATCAGGAAGGCCGAGATGATGACGACGATCATCACCAGATGGATGATGAGCGTATGGGCGATCCCCGTTGCGGGGGTGTTGTTGACGAGAAGGATCATCGTCGTGAAGGCGCCGGGGCCCGCCAGTAGCGGAGTCGCCAGCGGAAAGACCGAAGGATCGTGATGCGCCTCGGCCTGCTGCCCCTCGCGCCGCTGGGTGCGCCGTTCGAAAAGCATGTCGAGCGCGGTGATGAAAAGAAGAAGCCCGCCGGAAATGCGGAAGGCCGGCATAGAGATGCCGATCGTCTTCAGAAGCGTATCGCCGAAGAGCCCGAAGAGTGTCAGGAGGCCGACAGCGATCAGACAGGCGCGAAGCCCGATGGTCGTGCGCTGCGCTTGGGTCATGCCGCGCGTCAGCGCGATGAAGAGGGGCACCAGCGCGATCGGGTCGATGATCACGAAAAGGGTGACGAAGGCGGTGAAGTAGAACTGCGGTTCCATCCTGGGGCTTTCGTCGCTGCGTGCTTCTTGGTCGCCAACCCGCCCGCGCATTGCAAGCGATTTCTCGCCGGCCTTACGCTACAAACTTACGCCTCTGCCGCCTCAAGCTTCTCCGCCGCCTTGACCCAGAGATCCTCGGCCCGGTCGAGCCCCTCCATCACCTCGGCATATTTCTTCTGCCAGACGACGGCCTCTTCCGGGCGCTCGTATAGCTCGGGCCTGGCGAGCTTCGTCGCCAGCTGGTCGCGCATCCCGTTGAGCTTGGCGAGCCGTTCCTCGCATTTCCGAACCTCGGCGCGGAGCGCCAGCATCGCCTCGCGCGACGGGCGCGGCGCCTTGTCCTTCGGCTTTTCGGCAGGTTTCACGGCCTCGTCGCCCGCCAGAAGCTCGGCCCGGTAGCTTTCGAGATCGCCCTCGTAAGGCGTCACCGCGCCGCCCTTCACCAGCCAGAGCCGGTCGGCGACAAGGCCAAGAAGGTGCATGTCGTGGCTGACAAGGATCACCGCGCCGGAATATTCGGTCAGCGCCGTCACCAGCGCCTCGCGGCTTTCGATGTCGAGGTGGTTGGTCGGTTCGTCGAGGATAAGCATATGCGGCGCATCAATGGTCGCCAGCAAGAGCGAGAGCCGCGCCTTCTGGCCGCCGGAAAGCCGGGCGACCACGGTGTCCGCCTGATCCGCGCCAAGGCCGAACCCTGCAAGCCGGGCACGCAGCTTCGGCTGGCCCTCATTGGGGCGCAGGCGCTGGATGTGCTGCAAGGGCGTCTCGTCGATGTAAAGCTCATCGACCTGATGCTGGGCGAAATAGCCGATCCTGAGCTTCGAGGACCGCACGATCTGGCCCCCGGCCGGCGCAAGCTTGCCGGCCAGAAGCTTCGACAGCGTGGATTTCCCCTCGCCGTTCTTGCCCAGAAGTGCGATGCGGTCGTCCTGGTCGATCCTGAGGGTCAGCCGTTTCAGCACCGGCGGGCCTTCATAGCCGACGGATGCGCCTTCCATGTTGATGATCGGCGGCGAAAGCTGCTCCGGCTCGGGGAAGGTGAAGACGACCTTCTTGGCCTCTTCCGGCGCCAGGATCGGCGACATCTTTTCCAGCATCTTCACCCGGCTCTGCGCCTGCACCGCCTTCGAGGCCTTGGCCTTGAAGCGGTCGACGAAGCTTTGCAGATGCTCGCGCCGCGCCGCCTGCTTCTTCGCCTCGGCCGCCTGCACCGCGCGCTGTTCGGCGCGCTGGCGGGCAAACTGGTCGTAGGGCCCGTTCCAGAAGGTCAGCTTGCGGTTTTCCAGATGCAGGATGCCGCCCACGGCGCGGTTCAGAAGGCCGCGATCATGGCTGATGATGATGACGGTATGGGGGTACTTCGCGAGATAGCTTTCGAGCCAGAGCGCGCCTTCAAGGTCAAGATAGTTGGTCGGTTCGTCCAGAAGCAGCAGGTCAGGCTGGGCGAAAAGCACGCCCGCGAGCGCTACCCGCATCCGCCAGCCGCCGGAAAAGTCCGAACAGGGCCGGCGCTGGTCCGCAAGGTCGAAACCGAGGCCGTTCAGGATCGCCGAGGCGCGGCCCTCGGCTGACCAGGCGTCGATATCGGCCAGCCGGTGCTGGATATCGGCGATGCGGTGCGGGTCATGCGCCGTCTCGGCCTCGGCCAGAAGCGCTGCCCGCTCCTCATCCGCCGCAAGCACGGTGTCGAGCAGCGAGGTCGAGGAGGAGGGCACCTCCTGCGCGACGCCGCCGATCTTGGCGCGCGCGGGCAGGTGGATCGAACCGCCCTCCAGCGCCAACTCGCCCCGGATCAGCCGGAAAAGCGTGGTCTTTCCCGCGCCATTGGCGCCGACAAGGCCGACCTTGTGGCCGGCGGGGATGGCGGCCGAGGCGCCTTCGAACAAGGGCCGGCCTTCGACCGAATAGGTGATGTCGCGGATTCTGAGCATGGGCGCCCTCTAGCAGAGCCTTTGCGGCGCGAAAAGCACCCTCCCAGTCATCTTGCCGGCAAATACCTCCGCCGGAGGCTTCCGCCGCCACCACCCGCGACCGGCTTTTCAATCCCGCGCGCCCGTGATAGCAGGCCCGCGATCCAATCTGCCGGGCAACCGGCCCCGAAACCAACCTGACACAAAGGCACATGACATGGCGATCGAACGCACGCTTTCCATCATCAAACCCGACGCGACCCGCCGCAACCTCACCGGCAAGATCAATGCCAAGTTCGAGGAAGCTGGCCTGCGCATCGTCGCGCAGAAGCGCCTTCACCTTTCGACCGCCCAGGCCGGCAAGTTCTACGAGGTCCACAAGGAGCGTCCCTTCTACGGCGAGCTCGTGGAGTTCATGGCCTCCGAGCCGGTCGTGGTTCAGGTTCTGGAAGGCGAAAGCGCCATCGCGAAGAACCGCGAAGTGATGGGCGCCACCAACCCGGCCAATGCCGACGCGGGCACCATCCGCAAGGAATTCGCCCTCTCGGTCGGCGAAAACTCGGTCCACGGCTCCGACGCGCCGGAAACCGCAGCGGTCGAGATCGCCTATTTCTTCTCGGGCCTCGAACTCGTTGGGTAAGGTGGCAGGGTAGGATGGGCAATATTGCCCATCCTACTGCCTCGGTCGAATTCCGATTTCATCAAGGGCCGCTTCCAGCCGGAGGCGCCCCTTGTCGTCCTTGCCGATGGCGCGTTTCAGCGCGTCGAACCGCTTGCGCAGCCCGGCCTTTTCCTTGCCCTGGCAATCGTTCCACGGACGGCCCTGGAGGCCCATGACCAGCGCGTAATATCCGATGAAATGCGGCCGCGTTCCGGCCCGCATCAGCCTGAGGTAAGCCTCATCCGCGCCAAGCGCGATCACCTCTTCGGCGGAATGCATCCCGGCCCGCGCGAACCCCGCTTCCGAGGCGGGGCCGAGATTTGGAATGTCTGAAACCGGGCGCGGCATCTGGCCTCCTTTGCGGGAAGGCCATCCTAATCGGATGCCGGGCGCCCGGAAAGCCTCAGATCGAGGCCCAGTCGCGGAACTGCGTGCCCTGCATCTGTGAGGCCGGCTTCTTTTCGTCGCCGCGGCGCTGCACCGGCTGCTGCTGGCTGCCCTGCTGCTGAACCTGGGCGCCCTCGCGCGGCTCTGCCCGTTCCGAACCCATCTGTTTCGGCTGTTCCATCTTCCGTTCCTTCCCCGCGACCTTTCGGGCCGCATACACACCTTACCTCAGGCCATGCTCACTCAACTCGGTGGCTTCGGCGGGGCGCAGATATGGCCATGGCCAGTCGCCGTCAAGGGATTCTGCGGTCAGTTTTCAATCCGCTCAATATTTGGGCATCAGAAGTTTGTGATTAGAGCCGTCTCGGCAACAGTCTGGCAAACCTGACTTGCACTAACTGCAAGCGGCGAAACGGGTTTGTGGGAATGCTGCACGCGCTGCAAACGCTTGGGTTGCAGAGTCGCCGGCCTCAGGCCCGGAAGGCGGCGGCAAAAGGCTCAGGCAAGGCGAACTCGGCCACCGCCTTCGCCCGTGCCTCGGCCGACATCTTCCGTGCGGTCTTGGTGACGATGCGCTCGAGCTCTTCCTGGGGCCGGCCATCGGCGAAGGGGGCGAAGTACCAGCGCAGGAAGACGAAGCAGATCACATCCTCAAGCGCCTGCACCTCGGCATCGCGCTTGATGCCTTCCTTCCTGAGCATCCGGCCCACTTCGGCGATGCTTTCGGCGTCGTAGCCGGCCTTCGTCATGATCTCGCCCACGCGGCGGGCATGGAAGGCGCCAAGGTCGCGCCGCCATGTGAGATAGCCCTCGCGCCCCTCGGGGTAGCCCGAACGCGGGCTGGTCCAGCGTTCGATATGCTGGCCGCGCGCCGCGATCTTCAGGATGTCGGAGGCTTCGGGGAAGAGCCGCGCCAGCTCCGCGCTCATCCTTTGGCCGTAAAGCAGCACGGCGGGCACGCCTTCGCTCAGCTCCGGATCGGCGGCATTGGCGGCGTCGATGGCGGCGATCACTTCGGCAAGTTGGGTCATGGCGCTTTCTCGTGGTTTCTGAGGTCGGCGATACGGGCAAGGGTGTCGCGCACCAGCGCTGTGGCCGAGGCAGTATCTGAGGTTTCAGCGTAGCACCTGAGTTCCGGCGCGTTGCCGGACGGGCGCAGATGCAGGATCGCGCCGTCGCTGAAGGTCACGCGCAGCCCCTCGGTCAGGTCGATGTCAGTTTCCCGCCGGCCGGCGAAGAAGGTGGTGCGCGCGGCTTCGTCACCGATCAGGCGGGCGACGAAGGCCTGCGACCATTCCGTCGGCACTTCCTCAAGCCGGTCCGAGGCGGTGACGCGGGCGGGGAGGCCGGCGACGAGATCGGCGAGGGGCATTCCCCTCGCCGCCGCCGTGGCCAGCGTCGCTATGATCGGCAGGAAGGCGTCGCGCGTCATCAGTGGGGCGATTGGGCCGGATGGCCCCTCCGCCGCAAATCCCAGAAGGAAGCCGCCGTTGGCCTCGAACCCCACGACCCTCGCGCCGGGGGCCGCCTTCAGTGCCTCCATCGCCGCGATGACATAGGGCGAGCCGATGCGGGTGCGTTCGGTGGCGCGGAAAAGGCCGGAAGCCTCGATCAGCGTGTTCGACGACACCGGCGTGACGACCGTGTCGGCGCCAAGGGCAGCCGCCGTCAGCGTGCCGATGACATCGCCGGGAATGACCCGCCCCGCCGCATCGGTCACAAGCGGGCGGTCGGCATCCCCGTCGAGCGACACGATGGCATCGTAAGCGGCGCCCGCCGCCCAGCCGGTGAGCATCCGCCGAGTGTCGTCGCTGACCGCTTCGGTATCGACCGGCACGAAGCTATCGGACCGGCCGAGCGGGGTGACTTCGGCGCCGAGCGCTTCGAGCACCTCGGCCAGAAGATCGCGGGCGACGGAACTGTGTTGATAGACGGCGATGCGCAGGCCTTTCAGCGCCTTGCCGTAAGCGGCGGTATAGCGCGCGGCATAGGCGGCGCGGGCGGCAGTCTCTTTTTCGGGCCGGGCCTTCGCGGCTGGGGCGGCTTCGGAAAAGCCTGCGACGATGGCGGCTTCGTCCGCCTTGGTGATCTCACCCGCGGCAGAGTAGAACTTCAGCCCGTTCCGGTCGGCGGGGATGTGGCTGCCCGTCACCATCACCGACGGCGCGCCCGCGGACATCGCGGCGAGCGCCAGCGCCGGGGTCGGCACCTCGCCGCAATCGGCAACCTGAAGGCCAATCTCGGCGGCGGTATCGGCCACGGTCGCTGCGATGCGCGCGGAGGAGGGCCTGAGGTCGCGGGCGATCATCAGGCGTCCGTCCTGCGGCACCGCCCGAAGGAACGCCCGCACATAGCCCGCGCAGAGCGGGTCGGTCAGTTCCGTCACCAGCCCGCGAAGGCCGCTGGTCCCGAATTTCGGCGCCATCCGTACCCCGTGCTTTCAGAGGGTTAGGGCCTCATTTCTGACATGCTCCGCCGGGAAGTATAGGGGGTTGCGCGGTGAATCGTCTGCCGCGGCGATTTTCCCTTTGCGGCGGCGGGTCCGGCAAGGCCCGCAAAGCCCCTGCGGGAGGGCGCTGGAACTGGGTCAAGCCAAGGGTGAAAATTTGCACAGAACCGGCCATTGTTTCCAATTTGGCGCAACCCTTCGCCGCTTGCCGGAGAGAGGTCGCGCTGCACGACCGCAGATTGTATGGTTCACCGCAAAGCCCTTGCAGATTGCCCACATTCAGGACCGTTCCCCGATGATCGCAAAGCCCGTTTCGTTCAAGGTGCCGGATATGCGCCCGGCGGTTCCTGCCGGTAAAAGGCGGCAGACCCCGGAACGCGCGACAGGCGGAGTGGCGAGATGAGCGACAAGATCCTCCCGGTGATCCTTTGCGGCGGGACCGGCACCCGGCTCTGGCCGGTGTCGCGCGAGGGCATGGCCAAGCAGCTTCTGCCGATCATTGGCGACGAGACGATGCTGCAGATGACGCTGCGCCGGGTCGAGGCCGAGGGTTTCGCCGCGCCAATGGTGATCGGCGCCCATGCCGTGCGCTTCACCATCCGCGACCAAGTCGAAGCGGTGGCGCCGGAGGCCCGCGTGGTGATCGAGCCTGAGCGGCGCGATACCATGGCGGCGGTCCTTCTCGCGGCGGCAATCGCGGCGAAGGACGACCCGGACACGCTCATCGCCGTCATGCCCTCCGATCACCTGATCCGCGATGCCGGCGCCTTTCAGGCCGCGATCCGTACCGCCGCCGGATCGGTGCGGACCTCGGGCATCGCCGTCATCGGCGTTCAGCCGACCGGGCCCGCGACGGGCTATGGCTACATCAAGCCCGGTGCGGCCTCGAAGGACGGAACCTCGGCTGTGGAGCGCTTCGTCGAGAAGCCGGGCGAGGCGCGGGCGGCGGCGCTGATTGCCGAGGGCTGCCTCTGGAATGCGGGGATGTTCTCTTTCCGCGCCGGCTGGCTTATCGCGGCGATGGGCGCGGTGGAGCCGGAGGCGGTCGAACTTGTCACCAGGGCGGTGGCCGGGATGAAGCAGGACCTCGGCATGTGGGTGCCGGGGGCAGATTTCGGCAAGGTTCGCGCGATTTCATTCGATCACGGCTTCATGGAAAAGACCCGCGAGGCGCGGGTAGCGCCGGGGAATTTCCGCTGGTCGGATGTCGGCGACTGGGATGCGGTCTGGGCCGAGTCGGCCAAGGACGGCGCCGGCAACGCGATCCGGGGCGACGGCTTTGCCTACGCGGCGAAGGACAACCTCATCCATTCCGAAGGGCGGCTCGTCTGCGCTGTCGGCGTCGAGGGCCTTGCCATCATCGAGACGCCGGACGCGATCATGGTCGCGCCGCGCGGGCGCGCGCAGGAGGTCAAGGGCCTCGTCGGCGCTTTGAAAGGTGCCAGCCGGCCCGAGGCGGTCGAGCATATCCGCAACCACCGGCCCTGGGGCTGGTATCAGACGATGGACCT
The DNA here is from genome assembly GCA_020161655.1 of Pseudomonadota bacterium. GTDB lineage: Bacteria > Pseudomonadota > Alphaproteobacteria > Rhodobacterales > Rhodobacteraceae > Albidovulum. The sequence continues at coordinate 8,805 of JAIUPC010000014.1, read as the reverse complement.
TGGCGAACGCCACCGGGTAAAGCGCATCGTGGTGAAGCCGGGGGCGAAGCTGAGCTTGCAAAAGCACCACCACCGCGCCGAGCATTGGGTCGTGGTGCGCGGCACGGCGGAAGTGACCTGCGACGGCAAGGTGACGATCCTGCACGAGAACGAAAGCGTCTACCTGCCTATCGGCTCGGTCCACCGGCTCGCCAATCCGGGTCGTATCCCTGTCGAGATCATCGAGGTGCAGACCGGGACTTATCTTGAGGAAGACGACATCATCCGCATCGAGGATGAATTCGGGCGGACCTGAGGGCGGAGAGCGCCAGGGGCGCTGCCCCGTCGCCCATTGGTTCTCGAACCAATGGCGCACCAATGGACGACCCCGGGGTATTTCAGCAACGAAGAAGCTCAGGCGCTGTCTATGGTGCGGCGGAACGAGGCTTCCGTCAGGGCGGCGGCCTTGTCCCAGCCGAAGGTCCGGGCGCGGGCGAGCGCCCTTGCCTTGAGGTCGGCGGCGAGGCCCGGCTCGGTCAGGAGGCGGATCGCTTCGGCGGCGAGCGCGTCCTTGTCAGCGGGATCGAAGTAGAGGCCGCCGTCGCCCACCACTTCTGGCAGGCTGCCCCGATCCGAGGCGAGGACCGGCGTGCCTGAGGACATGGCTTCGAGCGCGGGAAGGCCGAAGCCTTCCCAGAGCGAGGGCATCACGAGGGCGTCCGAGAGGCTGAGGAGCGTCGCCATCTCTTCATCATCAAGCTCGCCCGCAAAGCCGATCCGGCCCGAGGCGCGGGCGTCGGTGCGCGCAGTTTCCTGCAGCTCCTCGATATTGTCCCAGAAGCGCGCGCCGGTGGTGCGGCCGATGATGACGAGGCGCGCGCCTGGCACCCGCTCAAGGATCGCCGGCATCGCGGCGATGAGGCTGGCCACGTTCTTGTGGCGGTTGAAGCCGCCGATATAGGTCAGGACCCGGTCACCTTCCGCGATACCGTGGCGGGCGCGGGCGGCGGCACGGGTGGCCGGATCGGTGATCGGGCGGAAGACCGGTTCCGCCCCTTCCGTCGTCACGTCGATCCGGCGGCGCGGGATGCGCAGCATCCGGGCGATGTCATTGGCCGAGGCTTCGGAGACGGTGAGGATGCGCCGGGCCTGGAACTTCGCCACCCAGGTCTTGGCCTGCCATAGGCGGAAGTTGCGCCCGGTCGGGAAGATCAGGTCGGGGAAGCGTTCAGGGATCGTGTCGTGGATGCAGACGAGTTTCGGCACAAGCGACGGGATCGGATAGAAGGAGTAACTGGCCGGAAAGAAGAAGAGTTCGGCCTTCAGCGCGGCGGCGGCGCGTGACATGGTCAGCATGTCGGCGCCACGTCGCGCCGCTGCCCCCGAGGCGGCGTCGGCCATGCCCTTCCCGGCCCCCGCGATCACCACATCGACGCCGGCGGGGACCGGGCGTTCGGGCGCGCGGTCGCAAAGGAGCGTGTAGCGAAAGCCCGTGCCCCGCGCGGCAAGGGCGGCCACAAGGCTGCGGGTGAAGCGACCGAAGCCGCGTTCATTGTCCCAGCTGAGCGCGTCGATGGCGACGTGGATCATGGCAACTCCGTCCGTTGCTGTCTTTCCTAGCGGAGGCTTTCGGGAAGGTCACGCGGGGCGAGGCGGGCAGTTCGGGGTTTTCCGGGGGCCAGCGTCAAACGCCCGGATTTCGCGCTTTCGTTGCGCATGGGGAATTTATCCGCGCCCGACCGCCCTGAGGCCGTGCCTTCACCTGCCGCATAGGCTATTTCAGGCTGTGGCAGGTTGAAACCGGAAGTGGGACAGCGACGGCATGGCAGACCGCAGGCGGCTTCACGTGCTTGAGATGCAGACCCAATTCGGCATGGGCGGCATCTCCCGGCATGTCCTTGCGCTCAGCGACTGGATGCGGGCGGAGGGGCACCGCGTGACGCTGGGCGGCACGTCTGCCGCCTGGGCCGGACCGGAGACCGACAGCGACTTTCTCGTTCTGCCGACGAAGTTTGTTTCCGCTGACGGCGGCAGGGGCGCCGCTCGCCGCGTAGCCTCCGTGCTCACCTCGGCCTGGATGCTGCGGCGCTGGCTCGTCGCGAATCCGGTTGATCTGATCCACGCCCATGAATCGGCCCCTGCGCTGGTGGCGAACCTGGCGCGGGCGGGGCTCGGCGTGCCGCTTGCCGTGACGTATCACGGCTCCGAGCCGGAACGCATTGCCTCGTTCGGGGCGACCGCGCGGCGGGCTGACCTCGTCATCACCCCCTCGCACCGGTCAGGGGAGGATCTGGTGACGGTGGGGCAGGTGCCGCGGGACAAGTTGAAGGTGCTGGGGCTTGGTGTAGCACCTCAGCCTGATGTGCCGGATGCGGAGCGGCGGGCGCTTCGCGCGAGGCTTCTCGGCAGTGGCGACCGGCTTGTCATCACCGTGGCGCGGCTCATGCCTCAGAAGGGCGTCGACGTGCTGATCGAGGCCGTGGCGCGGATGGTCCCGACCCATCCCGGCTGGCGCTTTGCCGTGGCAGGGGACGGCGTGGACGAGGCGATGTTGAAGGCGCTGGCAAGGGAGAGGGGGGTGGACAAGCACATGATCTTCCTCGGCCGGGTCAGCCAGCCGCACCTCTATCTCAGCGCCTCTGATCTCTTCCTTCTGACTTCGCGCTGGGAGGCGCTGCCTTTCACCATCGTCGAGGCGTTCCGGGCGGGGATTCCGGCGGTGGCGACGGCCTGTTCCGGGGTGGTGGAACTGATCGACGATGACGTCGGCGCTGTGGTGCCGATCGGCGATGTGGACGCGATTGCTGGGGCGGTGACGCGCATCCTGACCGATGATCCGCTTCGGGCGCGGATGGCGGCGGCGGCGCTGGAACGGTCGAAGCTCGACCGTTTCGATCCCGACTGGGTGCATCGGCAGTTCGAGGAGACCTATTACCGGTTGGCTGACCGCGCCTGACGCTTCATCGCCTGCAGATGTGCCGCCGTCGCCGCCAGCCCGCGGGCGAGGTCAAACTCCGGCGCGTAGCCGAGGCGGGCGCGGGCGTGGTCGATGCGGCAGAGGCCGCGGCCCATGTATTCTTCGAAGAGGTGGTGGTTCGGCTGAAGCACGCCGCCCTTCGCCAGTTTCGCCTGCGCGAAAGCCACCAGCGCTTCGAACCGCCTGTGGCCAAGCACCTGCCGACCGACGGCGCTGACCCTTGCGGCGAGCGAAGGCGCGTGGTCCGCACCATCCTCGACCGGCTTCGGGCCGAGTGCCGCCTCGATTTCTGCCGCCGGCTCCCTCAGCGCGCCATTGGTGCCGAGGATGCGCGCATAGCCGTCGACCAGCGCCGACCACGGGAAAGGTTCGGCCCCCGAGATCACGAAGCGCTCGCGGCCAAGGCCAGGAATCAGCGCCGCCTTCAGGCAGGCCTGCACCACATCGTCGACAAAGACCCCGTTGCAGAGGCCTTCCGGCTCGGGGATCACCACACCGCCCGCGAGAAGCGCGCGGGCGAAACCGTCGGTCCAGAGTGCCGATCCCGGCCCCCAGACGATGGTGGGCTGCAAGATCGCGGCGGGCAGGGGGCCAGCCATCAGCCGCCGCTCCATCTCGATCTTGGCGCGGCGGTAGGGGCTGCCGCCGGGGCGGTCCATGGTGCCCGCCTCGTCGCAGTCGGAAGCGGGCCAGGCGTCGTAGACGACGATGGAGGAGGTATGGACCACGCGCTTCACGCCAGCCTCGGACGCGGCGGCCAGAAGGCAGTCGAAGGCGGCGAGGTTTTCGGCGGCGGTGGCGCGGACGTCATAGGCGATGTTGAAGAGGATCTCCTGCCCGGCGAGCGCTTTCCGGAGAGCTTCCCGGTCGGTCATGGCGCCGATGCAGGGCCGGACCGCCGGCGGCAGGCCGGCAAGCGAGGCGCGCGAACGGGTCAGGATCGTCACCACCGCACCGGCAAGTGTGAGCGCATGGACCAGCCGCCGGCCGATGAACCCGGTGGCCCCGGTGACAATGACATGACGCCCCGTCCAGTCTGTTTCCATCTTCGCGCCCTTCAGTCGCCGCAGCGCAGAATAGCCACAGCCCGGCGTCATTGGAAAGTGCCTCGCGCAGGCGGGCTGGATTGCAATGGCGGGCCATGTTAGCCGGTGGCATTGCCTAACGGAATTGACGTGGCGCCCCGCCGGGGCAGAAGGACTGCGGATGCGGATTGGCGTGATCGGGTCGGCCGGCAAGATCGGGCAGATGCGGGTGGCGACCATTCTCTCCGAACCCAAGGCGGAGCTTGTCGGCGTCATGGACGTTTCGCGCGAAATGGCGGAACGACATTCGCATGGCGCACCGGCCTTCACCGCGCTTGACGAATTCCTCGCCGTGCCGATGGACGCGGTCGTCATCTCGACGCCGGCCCATGTTCGCGAACCGCTCTGCCTCGCTGCCTTCAAGGCGGGGCTTCATGTCCTGACCGAAAAGCCGCTGTCGAACACCGTCGAAGGCGCCCGGCGCATCCGTGCGGCGGGATGTGCGGCGGGCAAGCAGCTCGGCGCCGGGTTCAACATGCGCTACTACCCGGCGTTTTCCTATGTGAAGGATGTGATGGACTCCGGCCAGATCGGCGAGATCGATCACATCCGCATCTATGGCGGTCACGAGGGGCTCGGCAAATTCGCCCATGACTGGGAATATCAGTCGAAATTCTCGGGCGGTGGGGCGCTCTGGGACGTCGGCATCCACATGACCGACATGGCGCGGCACCTGATGGGCGAGATTTCCCGCGTCTACGGGGTGGCGACCAACAAGGTCTGGAAGGTCGAAGGCTCCGAAGACAATGCCATGGCGGTCTTCACCGCGCCCTCGGGTCTTTCCGCCACCTATCAGGCCTCGTGGAACGACTGGAACGGCTACAAGAGCATGGTCGAGGTCTACGGATCGAAGGGCATGGTGCGGGGTGTCTATGCGCCGATGCGCAACGACCTTATCGTGATGGACCGCCCGGGCGGCGCGCAGCGGCGGAGCACGAAACGGTATCTCGATATCGCGGTGCGCGAGAAGCTGAAATCCTGGAAGGCGACAGCGGTGCAGTCCTTCGCCGATGAGCTTGCCGATTTCATCGGCCTTGTCGAAGGCCGCAAGGGCCTCAGGATCGCCGATGGCGATGCGGGTCTGCGCGCGGTCGAGGTGGCGGCGGCGCTGCCGGTCTCCACGCGCACGGGGCAGCCGGTGGAACTGGAGATACTCGGGGCAGGCCGGGCCTGACCGGAAGCGTGATGAACGGAGACAGAAGCATGAACCCCGACCCCAAGGTTTCGATCGTGCTGACGGTGGTCGAGGGCGGGACTTACGTCCGCGACCTTCTGCGCGATGTGGCGTCTTTCGAGAACCCGCCGCCACTGGAAGTGATCGTGCCGTACGACGACAGCATCGCCGATATTGTCGCTTATGCCGGCGAATTTCCCGATGTGACGTTCCTGCCGCTGGGCAGGATCGTCCCGAAGCGTCCGATCACCAGCGAGGCCGGCAAGCATGAGCTTTTCGACCGTCGCCGTGCTGCTGGTCTGGCAGCGGCGACAGGGGACATCATCAGCATCCTCGAGGACCGCGGCCGTCCACAGAAGGACTGGGCGCGCGTCCTCGTCCGGCTTTATGCCGAGACCGGCAAGAATGTCATCGGCGGTGCCATCGAGTGCAAGGAACCGGCGTCGCTGTTGAACTGGACCTACTACGTCACAGATTTCGGCCGTTATGGCCGGCCCTTCGAAAGCGGCCCGGTGGACTGGGTTTCCGACGTCAACCTCAGCTATTCCCGCAAGGCGCTGGAGGAGACGCGGCATCTCTGGAAGGACCGCTATCACGAGCCGCTTGTGCATGGTCATCTGATGGACAAGGGCGAAACGCTCTGGCTCTCGAATGAGTTGGTCGTCTTTCACGAGCGGTCGCCCTGCACGCTGTCCGCACTCATCCCCGAACGGTTCCAGTGGGGGCGGCTCTTCGGACAGATCCGCACCAGGACGATGAGCGAGGGCGAGCGCCGGAAGCTGATCCTGATGAGCCCGCTGATCGCCCCATTGCTTTGGGTGCGTCATGGCCTGACGCAGACGGCGAAAGGCAGGGGGCTGAGGTACCTTGGGGCGCTGCCCTACACGATGATCCTGACAACATTCTGGGTCGCGGGCGAGGTCTGGGGCTATATAACCAAGAAGCCATGAGTATGAACAAGAAGCCATGAGCGAGCCCTGGGACCTCATCGTCATCGGATCGGGCGCTTCCGGCGGCTGGGTCGCCAAGGAGGCGACCGCGCGCGGGCTGAAGGTCCTGATGCTGGAGGCGGGGCGGAAACTCGACCCTGCGAAGGATTTTCCCGCGCCGGATCATGAGGGCGGCAGCCGCGTCTCGATCTTGACCCGGGTCATGGCGATCGTGAAGGGGCAGGCGGTGCAGGCGCGCTGCATGTCCTACACGCCGATGACGGCGCATCTCTTCCTCAACGACCGGCAGAACCCATATACTACAGCGCCCGGCGCGCGGTTTAACTGGTATCGCGCGCGGCAGGTGGGCGGGCGGCTGCACCTTTGGGGGCGGAATGCACTCAGGATATCCGACCTGGACCTAAAGGCGGCGGAGGCGGACGGCTTTGGCGATAGCTGGCCGATCAGCTATGCCGACCTGGATCCCTGGTATGCGCGGGTCGAGAGTTTCCTTGGCGTGAGGGGCGAGGCCGCGGGTATCCCGAACCTGCCTGACGGGCAGTATTCCGGACCGCATAACTTGACCAAGGCGGAACTGAAACTCCTGGCCGAGATGGCCGAGAAATGGCCCGACAGGCCGGCAACGACCTGCCGGATCATCCACCACATGCCGGACCGGATACCGCAGCCGCTGTCCGTCGCGTTGGCGACCGGGCGGCTGGAACTGCGCGCCAACGCCGTCGTGGAGCGGATCGAGACCGATGCGGAGACCGGCCTTGCCACCGGCGTGACCTATATCGACGCAGGGAGTCGGGCACGGGTCACTGTGCCGGCGCGGCAGGTGGCCGTCGCCGCCTCCACCATCGAGAGCGTCCGCATCCTTCTCAACTCGCGCGGGCCACGTCACCCGAAGGGCCTTGGCAATTCCTCCGGCAACCTCGGTCGCTATCTGTCCGATCACCTCATGGTCTTCCGCGCCGGCACACTGCCCGGGATCGAGGGTATGGGCGCCGGCCACGATCCCTACGATTTCGGCCAGCAATCGGGCATCTACATCCCGTCCTTCCGCAATGTCGGCGGCGATGACGGCAGGGGCTTCCTGCGCGGCTATTCGATGCTTGGCTCTGTCGGGCGGCTTGAGCCCGGCTGGTTCTTCATGGCCATCGGTGAGGTGCTGCCGCGTGCGGACAACCGGGTAGAACTGGACCCCAGGAGGCGCGACGCCTGGGGTATCCCGGTGGCGAAGGTGACACTCCGCCATTCCGATAACGAACGCGCCATGATCCGCGACATGAACGCCAGCCTGAAGGAAATCTCGACGACCTTCGGCTTGCCCGACGATCTGCTGGGCCGCGAGGGGCTGATCTCAAAGCTCGCCTACAAGGTGGCGGGGCCGCTGGTCTACACGCCCGAGGGCGCGCTGATCCCCGGATCGTCGATCCACGAAACTGGTGGCGCCGGTATGGGCAACGACCCGAAGCGGCACGTGACCGACCGGAAAAATCGCCTGCATGACGCCGGTAACGTATATGTTACGGACTCAGCCAGCTTCCCGACGAACCCGTTTCACAACCCTGGGCTGACCATCATGGCGCTCTCTGCGCGCGCAGGTTCAGCGATGGCCGGGTTCAATTCCAACTGACCTGTTTCCGAGCGGCGACATTTTCGCGGATGTCGGTGCAAATCACAAATGTTGCTGTCATTGTCTGCATTTTCGCAACATGTGCCTCAGTTTTGACACGCAGGGGTCCAGCTTCCGTCAAGAACCTGCTAACCTGACCGTGGGAAATGTGTGGGTCGGGTTCGTATTCCTTCAGTGGGTGAAGGATCGCACCCGCATTGTGGAGGTCTACGATGAAGTGGTGGGGTGGTTTTTCTTTGCTGGCTCTGGCGTCCGCCGGGGTCATGAGTGTCAGCTTTGTGGGTTCGGTCGGCCCGGCGTCCGCGCGGACGCAGTTGAGCGTTCCGGACGAACTGCAGCGGCTGTGCGAAAAGCGGAAGTTCACGCAGTCCGAACTGCGCGCACTGCGGCAGCATCCGGACTATGACCAGATCTTGCGCTATACCGTCGAGGAATGCGCGGGCCTCGCGGGGCTGCTGACCGGCGGCGCGACCGCGTCCATGGGGGGCGGCTCGGGCGCCGGCGCTTCGGGCGGCAACGATGATCGGATTTGCAGTCGCGACCGGTTCACGCGTCGCGAGATCGCCGCGATTCAGCGCCGCGCCGATTTTGCCCAGATTATTGAATACACGATGTCGAATTGCCCGGCAGTTGGATCCGTGCTGACCAATACGGCGACGGCGTCTTTGCCGGGTTCGACCGGCAACGGCGGCAACGGCGGGAATGGCGGCGCCGGTACAGGTGGCACCGGAGGCGGTGGCACCGGCGGCGGTGGTACTGACGGTGGTGGCGGCACTGGCGGTGGTGGTACCGGCGGCGGCGGCACTGGCGGTGGTGGTACCGGCGGCGGCGGCACTGGCGGTGGTGGTACCGGTGGTGGCGGCACTGGCGGTGGTGGTACCGGCGGCGGCGGCACTGGCGGTGGCGGTACCGGCGGCGGCGGCACTGGTGGTGGTGGCGCTGGCGGTGGCGGTGGCGGCGGCACCGGCGGAGGCGGCAACGGGGGCGGCGGTAGCGGCGGCGGTGGCCACGGCGGCGGC
>JAIUPC010000013.1 GCA_020161655.1 Pseudomonadota bacterium | reverse complement strand
GCGCGGCCGCGACCCGCATCCGGAGATCCATCGAAAGTGGTGCCACCATGCTCTGCCCCATCATCTGGTGCGCAGAGTGAATCACGAAACGCCTCCCTCGGGAATCCACATTCCAATTCAATCAGATGAGGACAGGCTCTAGCACAGCCTGCAAAAGCCCGTGCCAGTTTGGCAGCCAACTGGAGAGGTTTGTGCTGCACCCCTCGGCAATGCGGCAGATTCTGCCGGAGGTACGCGCCTAAGTTTAGACAAGAGGTCAACTTGGCAGGAACCAGAGACATGGATCGCTTTCGCCCGAAATACGTGACGTTCGACACCCACGGCACGCTGATCAACTTCCAGATGGCAGAAGCCGCACGGGACCTGTACGGACATGCTCTGGACGAGCTGCGCATGGTGGAATTCATCCGCAATTTCCAGGGCTACCGATTTGACGAGGTGATGCAGGACTGGAAGCCTTATGCGGATGTCGTCCACAACGCGCTGGAACGTGCCTGCCACCGCAATGGCCTGACATTCCGGTCCGAAGACGCCCTGATGGTCTACAACCGTATCCCGACCTGGGGCCCGCACGCGGATGTTCCGGCGGGATTGGCGAAGCTGGCCAAAGAGATTCCGCTGGTCACCATCACCAACTCGATGAAGGTGCAGATTCCGTCGAACATCGCCAAACTCGGCGCGCCGTTCCATGCTGTCCTGACCGCAGAAGAGGCCGGCGCCTACAAGCCGCATTTCAAGGCGTTCGAATACATGCTCGACACGCTGGGTTGCGGCCCCGAGGATATCACCCATGTGTCGTCGTCTTTCCGCCACGACCTGATGTCGGCCTATGATCTGGGGATCAAGAGCAAGGTCTGGGTCAACCGTGGCCACGAGCCCGCGAACCCCTTCTACGAATACACCGAAATCCCTGACATCTCGCAGCTGCCTGGCGTGTTCGGCATCTGATCCAGCGGATGAAATGGTGGCGCTCCTGACCCGGGGCGCTGCATTCTTTGCACCAGCAAGGCGACTGGTCCAGGTGCGGCAAGGAAAATTCGATTTGAATGCGCGCAAAGATCCCGCCAACGAGGCTTACTTCCGCGCTGCCTCCGCAGTCCTGGCCATGCGGGCGGATGCGTCGGAAGCGGACCGCTCGGCAGCGCTGCTGCTGCGCCATTATGGTCTGACCGGCACGCTGGAAACCCTGTCCTCCGAGGTCGAGCGCACGGTGGCGGTCGATCTGGCCGACGGTCGCCGGTTGATCCTGAAGACTTCGACCAGACCCGAGGCGCGGGACAGCTTCGCCTTTCAGGCGCAGGCGATCGCCGGGGTTCAGGGGGCAGCGGGCTTTGTTGCGCCCTCGGTGTTGCCAACCCTAAGTGGCGGTTTGGTGTTCGAGGATCACGGCGTTTGCGGCTATCTGCAAACCCGGCTGGACGGCACCCCTCTGCACCAGATGCAGCCGACGCCTGATCTGTTGTTTCAGACCGGCAGAGCGCTGGCCCGGCTGAATATGGCGCTGGCCCTACTGCCCCTTCCCGCGACGGACCGCCCGATCTTGTGGCACATCGGCTGCTGGTCGCGGTTGATGGAATTCGCGGGGCACCTGCCGCCGGGGCCGATTGCCACGCAAGTTGCACAGGCGATGCGGGACTATGTGGAAACCATCGAACCGCAGATCCGCAGTTTGACTTGGCAGGTTACCCACAATGATCCCAGCCCGTTCAACATGATGGTTACAGATCGCGGTCTGGGGTTCATCGACTTCGGCGATGGCTGCCACAGCCCGCGCATTCAGGATCTGGCCATCGCGGCAAGTCATGTTGTCACCGACCCCGGCCTTCCCCTCGGCGGGGCCGAACATCTGATTGCCGGTTATGCCTCAGTCCTTCAGTTTTCGGCACTGGAGACACGTCTGCTGGTCGGCCTGATCCGGTCGCGGCAAAGCGCGTTGATCCTGATCAACTGCTGGCGCGCCCACCTGTTCCCGCCCGAGGCGGCGTATATCAAGAAGAACGTCGGTCGGGCCGAACGCGGCCTATCGATCCTATCCGCCCTAACCACAGCCTCGGAAGAGGCCGCCGTTCTGGCGGCAGTTTCCCACCCGCCCTAACACAGATATCAAGCCACCACACAAACAGGCGCAAGCACATGTCCATTGACCTTATGCCCAATCGCTACCGGCCCGGCGAAGTCGAGCTTCCCCAGCGTGAAGCGGCGCTGATCAGCCGCCGCGACGGAGTTCTTGGCGCCTCTTATCGGCTGCAATACCGCCGCCCGGTGCATTTCATCCGGGGCGAGGGCATGTGGCTGTATGACCCGGACGGGCGCGCCTATCTGGACTTCTACAACAATGTGCCGTCGCTGGGTCATTGCCACCCGGAAGTGAACGCCGCGATGGCGGAACAGGCAGGACGGATCAGCGCCAACACCCGCTATTTGGAGCCGAGGCTTGTCGACTATGCCGAACGGCTGGTGGCAACCCTTCCAAAGGAACTGGACAGGGTGGTTTTCACCTGCACAGGTAGTGAATCCAACGACCTTGCCCTGCGCATTGCCCGCCTTGTCAGCGGCAACGAGGGCGTGATCGTATCGAACTACGCCTATCACGGAACCAGTGCCGCGGTGGCTGCCGTGTCGCCGAACCTTGGCGACGCGGTCATGCTCAGCCCCAATGTGCGAATGGTCACCCTGCCCGGCCCCGGTGGCATCCCAGACGCACAGGCCGCGGAGTTTTTCGAGGCACAGGTGCGCGCCGCCGTCAATGATCTGAACCGTCGGGGCATTGGAGTTGCGGCTCTTCTGTTCGACAGCATCTTTTCCAGCGACGGTGTCTGGGTTGACCCGCCCGGCTTCATCGCAGGCGGAGTCGCGGCGATGCGCGCGGCGGGGGGGCTGGTGATTTCGGACGAGGTGCAGCCGGGTTTCGGGCGCACAGGTGCCCATATGTGGGGGTTTGAGCGGCATGGCGTGGTGCCGGATCTGGTGACCCTGGGCAAACCGATGGGCAACGGTTTCCCGATTGGGGCTGTCGTGGGTCGGCACGCACCGATGGACCGCTTTGGCAATACCGCGCGCTATTCGAACACCTTTGCCGGCAACACAGTCGGGATCGCAGCGGCTGATGCTGTGCTGACGGTCTTGCAGCGTGACAATGTCCCGCAGCACGCGCATGCCATGGGCCAGCGCCTGCGGTCCGGGCTGGAACGACTGGCGCAGCAGCAACCGGGCATTCGGGCCATCCGCAACGCCGGTCTGTTCTTTGGCGTGGACATCGGGATCGAGGGAATGGCGGCGGCGGCGCGCCGCGCCATGGCAGTGGATGTGGTGAATGCTTTGCGTGACGATGGCGTGCTGGTGAGCACTACCGGCGCAAACGAGGATGCGCTGAAAGTGCGCCCGCCGCTGATCTGCCAGGCCGAACACGTCGACCTCTTCCTCGCCGCTGTTGACCGGGCGCTAGTCAATGTAGGCACGTCAAGACGCTAAGGCACTCGCGCTGCGGCGCAGTACCAAACGGAAGAGGGTCCCGCCACGCAACTGGCAGGGCCTTTTCAGCTCCGCAGCTTTGTCCCGATTCAGGCCCCGTCCGATCCGCGCCACTTCCATCCAGCCGGCGACGGCGATGTTCACGGTTATCGTCATCGCGCTGGGTTTCAGCACCGCCGACAGCGACAGCGGCAGGCAGATCGACGGAAAGGACAGAAAGCCGTCCACCGTTCGCATCAGGAAGGCGCTGATCCAGCCACCACGGTAGCCTGCGATCACGCCGATCAGGGTGTCGACCAGCGTGGCCAGCACCATGGCAACAAAGTCGACCAACAACGAGATCCGACCGGCCATGAACAGCCGCGCCGCGATGTCGCGACCCAGTGGATCGGTGGCAAGGTAGCGCTGTCCGGTCATCGGCGGCGCAAATCGGGCGCGCAGGTCGATGTAGAGCGAATCACAGGGAAGCAGCTAGGGTCCGATGATGCAGATCAGCGTCAGTGCGCTGATCATCACGAGCCCGAGCAACACCAGCCGATGGCTCATGAAGCGGCGCATCACGCGGCTCTGCCATCAAGAGAGCGGCGCCTGATTTACGCTGAGTGTGGTCATGGCGATGAATTCCTGTTGCGGCTGTGGCGGTCAGTCGAGGCGGATGCGCGGATCGACCAGCGCGACGACGATACCGGCGATCAGATTGCCGGCGATGGTCAGGATGGCCGAGAATATCAGCAGTCCCATGACCACCGGGAAGTCGCTGTAGCCGAGGCTGTAGAGGAAAAGCCGCCCCATGCCCGGCCAGGTGAAGACTGTTTCTGTCACCAAGGCATCCGTCAGGATCGAGGGCAACTGAACCGCGGCCAGGGTGATCATCGGCAACAGGGCATTGCCGACCAAATGCTTCTTCAGGACACGCAACTCGGGAACCCCCTTGGCGCGGGCGGTCTTGACGAATTCCTGGCTGATCACGTCCAGCGTCGTGCGCATGTAGCGGCTCCAGATCGCGATATGGACCAGTGCCAGCACCACCGATGGCATGATCAGGTGATGTAGGTAGTTCAGCGCCGAGCCGTCACCGATGGCGTACATGTTGCCCGCAGGCAGCCATCCAAGTTCCAGAGAGAAGATATAGATGCCGACCAGGCCGAACCAGAAGGTCGGGATCGACAGCGCCACCTTGGCACCGATCGTCGCCACGTTAACGGCGGCCGCAGCATGGATTCTTGCAGATATGAACTTTCTCTCCTGGGTGGTGGTCGGTAACCCCACGCTGCCCAAGTGTGCCGATTGCGGCGGCGCAGAAACCCCAAATGTTGCAGGCGCAACGGCACGATCAACTGATCTCGGACGTGGATCAGGCAGTCTATTCTACCGCTTGCGGTGCCGTGTGCTCGGCAATCTGTGTCTGGCGTCCGTTCGTGTGTGCGCTGCGACAAGCGCTGCCGACATTCCCCGAACTGCTGCGGTTTCCGCCTCCGCCAACCGACTTGCCGCAGAACTGCGCAGAAAGTTGCACACACACCGCATAAAGTGCGGCTGCAAGGCAAATTCTCCTCCAGGCTTGCGTGCAATGTCTGTTACCGTAGCGGGCGGGAACCAACTGCATCCCGGTACAGGCAACCTAGCACGCTCCCCATTGCTGTGGGTGACGGACCTCTCGTGCTGCGTTATGCATGGTGTCGGGATCAAACGGACGGCCCTAATGAAGCTGGACAAGATTGACGTCAGAATACTGTCAGAGTTGCAGAAGAACGGCCGCATCACCAATGTGGAACTGGCCGATCTGGTGCATCTGTCGCCCAGCCCCTGCCTGATGCGGGTCAAGAAGCTGCAGTCCGAAGGCTACATCACCGGCTATTCGGCGCAGATCGACATAGGCAAGCTGGGGCAGAGCCTGACGGTCTTCACCGAGGTCACGCTGCGAAACCACCGGCAGAGCGATTTCGCCCGTTTCATCACTGCCGTCGAAAAGCTGGATGCGGTGATCGAATGCCATCTGGTGTCGGGTGGTTACGACTATCTGGTGAAATTCATGACTGGTGGCATTTCGGAGTACCAGGCGATCATTGAGCGGCTGATCGAAATGGAGATCGGCATCGACAAGTACTTCAGCTTCGTCATCCTGAAGTCACCGATCGTGAAATCCCATCTGCCGTTGGCCTCGTTCGCAACCGACGACTGAGGCCGCAAATCCAGGGGCGATTTGTCCGCCGCCCGGTCTGGCCGTGTGAACTTGGTCCAATCATCACTTTGACAACCCCGGATGCGCGTCATCCCCCTGCCGAACTTTAGTCTTCGCACGCCTCGGACTTCGGCATGATCTGCTTTGGCGAGGTCGAGTTCGGCGGCGGTGTCTCGTTTGCTGCGGCTACTTTGTCGATGACAACCGGCACAGAGGGATGACCGACATGACGCTGCTCAAAACCATCGACCACAACCCGACCTTCGCCCCGACCCACGCCCTGCCGCTGCCCGAACGCCTGATCGAAGGCGCCCCCGAGTTCAGCACCTGGGCGATGGACGAGGCCAAAGCTGGCACGGTAAAATCCGGCGTCTGGCGCGCGACCCCCGGCTTGACCCATTCGATCAAGGGAGAGACTTTTGAGTTCTGCCACATCCTTGAAGGGGTGATCGAGCTGACCGAAAACGGCAATGCTCCGGTGACCTATCGCGCCGGTGACAGTTTCGTGATGAAGCCAGGCTACGTGGGTACCTGGCGCACCATCGAAACGGTCCGCAAGATCTATGTGACGGTTGCCTGATCCAAACCGGGTGCCACGCGGCGCGCCTAGCCTGCCGCGTGGTTCCCAAGACGCCGCAGCACGGCGCAGCAGCCCTGCAGCTCGGCTTCGGTGATGTACTCATCGGGCCGATGCGCCCGGGTGATCGAGCCCGGCCCGCAGATGATCGACGGCACCCCAGCAGCATGGAACAACCCTGCCTCGGTGCCATAGCTGACCGATTGCAGCGCGGATTTGCCAGTCAGACTTTCCAGCAGATCGGCGAGGGCGCGGTCCTTGGGCGGCGGCAGCGCGGGATAAGAACTGAGCTCCCCGTGCGAAACGCGAACCTGCGGCAGCGCCGCCAGCCGGGTAATCACCTGTGCTGTGATGTCCTGCGGCACCTGCCCCGGCACCGAGCGTACCTCCATCTGGATCGTGCACTGGTCGGGAATGATGTTGACCGCCGCCCCCCCCTGCACCACGCCCGCAACCACTGTCGAATGCGCAGGCTGGAAACGCGGATCGAAGGGACCATCGGCGGCCAGGCGGGCGGCCAGATCGCGGATGAACAGCAGGATTTCCGCCGCCGGATAGATCGCATTCATCCCCAGATCGGGTTGCGAGCTGTGCGCGGCGCGGCCCTCGATGCGCAGCTCCACCGCCTGCTTGCCCTTGTGCGACAGCACCGGCTGCAAGTTGCTCGGCTCGCCGACGATGCAGCCAAGCGGTGGCGCGCAAAGTTCGGGCAGGCGTGCGATCATGTGGCCCACACCGCGACAGCCGATTTCCTCGTCATATGAGAACGCCAGATGAATGGGCCGCCGCAACGCCATGGCCTGAAACTCGGGCACCATGGCCAGCATGCAGGCAAGATAGCCCTTCATGTCGGTGGTGCCGCGACCGTAAAGCCGTCCATCCTCAACCCGCAACCGGAACGGGTCCGAGTCCCAGACCTGCCCTTCGACCGGTACCACATCCATATGGCCCGACAGGATGTAGCCCGGCACGTCGCGCGGGCCGATGGTGGCGAAAAGATTGACCCGGTCACCCTCTGGTCCCGGTAAAGCGGCGCAGTCTACCCCCAGCCGCGCCAGATGCGCCTGCACATAGCTGGCCATGCGGGCATTCGGGGCACCGGGCAGGTCATTAAGGGCGACGAGATCGGCAAGTAGGGCTTGAGGGGTCATCGCGTGCTCCGGCGGCTTTCGCCCATCATCGCGTGATCCGAGCGCAGATGCTGCCGAACCACCCGGCCGGCGCACAATTCCTTGCGGAAGCTGTGCCGATTCATGGCACCAAGCCGTCTTTAACTGAAATCAGGCCACCACAGAGAATTGCGGCAGAGCAGGAGCAATTGGAACAATCGTCTGCGCTAGCCCACGCCCCGGTGCAATCTGCGGGCGGATGGCGGCTAGGCTCTGCCCAGCACAGACTGCCAGAGAGAGCCTGACATGACCTATCGCATCGCCCTGATCCCGGGAGACGGCATCGGCGTCCCGGTGACCAAAGCGGCCATGGAGGTGGCGCAGAAGGTCCTGCCGGGGCTGGAGTGCACCAGCTTTCCCTGGTCCTGCGATCACTATCTGCAGACCGGTCGCATGATGCCCGAAGACGGTATCGCAACGCTGCGCGGCTTTGACGCCATCCTTCTTGGCGCGGTCGGCTGGCCGGCGCGGGTGCCGGATTCGGTGTCGCTGCACGGGTTGCTGCTGCCGATCCGCAAGGCCTTTGTGCAGTATGCCAATATCCGCCCGCACCGCCTGCTGCCGGGTGTGCAGGGGCCGTTGCGCCGCGACGGCTTTGACATCCTATGCATCCGCGAGAATACCGAGGGCGAATACTCCGGGGCCGGTGGCCGGGTGCATGTCGGCAAGCCGGACGAAGTGGCGGTGGAAACCGCGATCTTCACCCGGGTCGGGGTGGAACGCATCCTGCGCTTCGGGTTTGAACAGGCGCGGCGGCGGCGAGGCAAGCTGGCCTCGGTCACCAAATCCAACGCGCAGAAACACTCCATGGTGTTCTGGGACGAGATCACCGATCTGGTCGCCGCGGACTACCCCGATGTCGAAGCCAGCCACTACCATGTGGATGCGATCTGCGCGCGGATGGTGATGGCTCCGGAAACGCTGGATGTGGTGGTGGCCTCGAACCTGTTCGGCGACATCCTGACCGATATTGGCGCAGCCATCCAGGGCGGTCTCGGCTTTGCCGCATCGGCCAATATCAACCCCGGCCGCACTGCCCCTTCAATGTTCGAACCTGTGCATGGCTCGGCCCCTGACATCGCCCATCTCGGCATCGCCAACCCGATTGCTGCAATCTGGTCGGCATCATTGATGCTGGACCATCTGGGCGAGGCTGCCGCCGCTGCCCGGATCATGTCGGCGGTCGAGGCCACCTCCGCGCGGGGCATCGGCACCGTGCCGGGTCAGGACCGCACTGACATCATAACCAAGGCCGTTCTGGCCGCGCTTGAGTGAGGACACAATGATGGATGCCAAGGTTTACACGGGCCCGACCGGGCTGGAGGATGCTGGCCTTTTCCGGCAACAGGCACTGATCGGCGGCGACTGGTTGCCCGCTGCCAGCGGCCGCACCGTCGAGGTCACCGATCCGGCTACGGGTCAGGTTCTGGGCACGGTGCCCGACATGTCGGGCGCTGAAACAGCGCAGGCCATTGCTGCCGCCGAGGCGGCCTTCCAGTCTTGGCGCAAAGTGCCCCACGCCGCCCGCGCCGCAGCGCTGGAGCGCTGGTTCGCGCTGATGGAGGCCCATGCCGAAGATCTCGCGCTGATCCTGACGCAGGAACAGGGCAAGCCCTTGTCCGAAGCGCGGGGCGAGATCACCTATGGCGCAAGCTTCGTCAAATGGTTCGCCGAGGAGGCCCGGCGCATCGAAGGGTCGGTGATCCCTTCACCGGCAGGCGATCGCCAGATCGTGGTGCTGAAAGAACCGGTCGGCGTGTCCGCCATCGTGACACCGTGGAACTTCCCCAATGCCATGATTACGCGCAAGGTGGCCCCGGCGCTGGCGGCAGGTTGTACCGTGGTGATCAAGCCGTCGGAATTCACGCCCTTCTCGGCACTGGCGCTTGGCGTTCTGGCCGAACGCGCCGGTCTCCCCGCCGGGGTGATTAACATCGTCACCGGCATGCCGGCCGAGATCGGGGCCGAACTGACCGCCAGCCCGGTGGTGCGCAAGCTCTCGTTCACTGGATCGACGAGGGTCGGTTCACTTCTGATGGCGCAATGCGCGCCGACGGTGAAGCGGCTCAGTCTTGAACTGGGGGGCAACGCGCCGTTTCTGGTTTTTGACGACGCCGATCTGGATGCGGCAGTCGAGGGCGCGATTGCCTCGAAATTCCGCAATGGCGGGCAAACTTGTGTCTGTTCCAACCGCATTCTGGTGCAGGCCGGGGTCTATGACGCCTTTGCCGAGAAGCTGGGCGCGCGGGTGCGGGCGATGAAGGTCGGTCCGGGACTGGAGCCGGGCACCGATATCGGGCCGATGATTAACGCCCCGGCGCTGGACAAGATCGCCCGGCACGTGGCGGATGCGACGGCCAAGGGCGCAGTAATCGCGGCGCAGGCGGCTTTGCCTGCGGACGGGCGATATGCGACGCCGATGGTGTTGACCGGGGCGACCGAGGCGATGGAACTTGCGCAGGAGGAAACCTTCGGTCCGGTGGCGCCGCTGTTCCGCTTTGACACCGAGGACGAGGCGATCCGCATCGCCAATGGCACGCCATTCGGTCTGGCCGCCTATTTCTACACCGAAAGCCATGCCCGCGCGTGGAGGGTCGGCAAGGCGCTGGAATTCGGCATGATCGGGTTGAACACCGGCCTGATCTCGATGGCCGTTTCGCCCTTTGGCGGGGTGAAGCAGTCTGGTCTGGGCCGCGAAGGCGCGCGGGCTGGCATCGACGAATATCTGGAGACTAAAGCCCTACATATGGCCGGGCTCTGAAAAGCAGAAAGGCCGCGCCCGACCGTCGTTTCGGTTGGGCGTGGCCCTGAACTCTGGGCGCCCGGCCTTCACCACAAGAATTCCGACCAACAGTACCATCCCGCAGGCAATTGATGACCGACACAATCACCTTCGACGCCTTCACCGCCGCGCATCTCCACGGGGCGCTGCGTCTGTCGCAAGATGCGGGCTGGCCGCATCGGCGCGAGGATTGGCAACTGCTGTCGCGGCTCAGCCGTGGCGTGGTGGCGCTGGCAGCGGGCAAGGTAGTGGGCACGGCGCTGGCCACTACGTTTGGCGATGTCGCCATGGCCAACATGATCATCGTTGACGTGGGGTTGCGCGGGCGCGGGTTGGGGCGGCAAGTGATGACCCAGGCGATGGCCGGAGTCACTGTGCCGGAATGGCGGCTGACCGCAACCGAAGATGGCTTGCCGCTGTATGAAAAACTTGGTTTCGTTGCGACCGGTCGCGTGCTGCAGCATCAGGGCGTGCCGGTGGCGCAGACCTTGCCGGGCGGCGTCGACTGGGCCGACGCGGTGGACCTGGAGGGGATCGCAGCGTTGGACCGGCAGGCGACGGGGGCCGAGCGCGGGGCTCTTATCGTCCGGCTGATGATCGAGGGCAAGCTGGCGGTTGTCCGCAAGGGCGGAAACCTTGTCGGCTACGCTTGCCTGCGGCGTTTTGGTCGGGGTGATCTGGTGGGGCCGGTGATCGCTGAATCGGCCGAGACGGCACAGCGCCTGATCGGTTTCCTGATCAGCCAGTCACAAAGCAGCTTTCTGCGCGTCGACACCACCGAGGCGGCGGGGATTGCGCCCTGGTTGACGGCACAAGGCCTGGCCCCGGTGGGCGGCGGTGTCGCCATGCAACGCGGCGGATCGATCCCGCCTGCCGCCCCCGTCCGGTGCTTTGCCCTTGCGGCACAGGCGCTTGGCTGAAACGTTTCCAAGGAGTTCCCCATGTCCAGCAATTCCCTCGTCGAGCTTGACCGCGCGCATCTGGTCCACCCCGTCGCCTCGTGGCGCGGGCATGAACGGGCCGGGGTGCGCATCGTGACCTCAGCCAAAGGCGCCACAGTTACCGATGCCACGGGCAGGACGCTGATCGACGGCTTTGCCGGGCTCTGGTGCGTGAATGCAGGGTATGGCCATGAATCGGTGGTCGAGGCCGCGACAAGGCAGCTGCGCGAGCTGCCCTACGCGGCTGGCTACTTCGGGCTGGGGTCAGAACCCCCGATCCGGCTGGCGGCGCGGCTGGCAGACCATGCACCGGTCGATCTGGACCATGTCTATTTCACCCTCGGCGGCTCGGATGCGGTGGATACGACCGTGCGGTTCGCCCGTTATTACTGGAATGCGCGCGGGTTGCCGCAGAAGGATCAGTTCATCAGCATCGAGCAGGGCTACCACGGCTCCACCACGGTCGGGGCCGGGCTGACGGCATTGCCTTTGTTCCACGCGGGCTTTGGCCTGCCGATGGACTGGCAGCACAAGATTCCCTCGCACTACGTCTATCGCAACCCGTTGGGCAATGATCCGGCGGCGATCATCGCGGCATCGGTTGCGCAGTTGCGCGCCAAGGTGGACGAAATCGGCGGGCCGGATCGGGTCGCCGCTTTCTATGCCGAACCGATCCAGGGTTCTGGCGGGGTGCTGGTGCCGCCGAAGGGCTGGCTTGCCGCAATGCGGGCAGTCTGCACCGAGCTCGACATCCTGTTCGTCGCCGATGAGGTGATCACCGCCTTCGGACGCACCGGCCCGCTGTTCGCCTGTAGCGAAGAGGGTGTGGTGCCTGACATGATGACGACCGCCAAGGGCCTGACCTCGGGCTATGTCCCGATGGGGGCGGTCTTCCTGTCGGACCGCATCTACCAGACCATCGCCGATCATGCCGGCGCGGCGGCGGTGGGGCATGGCTTCACTTATTCGGCGCATCCCGTCGCGGCGGCGGTGGGGCTGGCGGTGCTGGACCTCTATGAAGACGGACTTCTGGACCATGGCCGCGTCATGGGTGCGCGGCTGCAGACCGGGCTCTCCTCGCTGGCCGATCATCCGCTGGTGGGCGACGTGCGGGGGCGCGGCATGCTCGCGGCGGTGGAGCTGGTCACCGACAAGGAGAAAAAGACGCCGCTGCCCGCTGCCGCCCTGCCTGCGACCCGTATCTTCGACCGGGCCTGGCAGAACGGGCTGGTGATCCGTGCCTTTGCCAGTGGCACGCTTGGCTATGCGCCGCCACTGTGCTGCACTGCGGATGAGATCGACGCGATTGTCGCGCGCACCCGGCTGACGCTGGACCAGACGCTGGAGGACCCGGACGTGCGGGCGGCGCTGCGCTGATGGCGGTCCTGTATCTGTCCGATCCGGCGCGCGGCGCCGTGTTCCACGCGGCCTTTGCCAAGGCCCTGCCCGACATCGCCTTTCACATCGGCGAAGCGCCCGACCCGCTGGCGGTGTGCTGGCTGGTGACATGGACGGTTCCGACCGACCTGAAGCGCTACCCGAACCTGCGGCTGATCTTTTCGGTCGGCGCCGGGGTGGATCAGTTCGATCTGGCAGCCCTGCCACCCGGCGTTGGCGTGGTGCGGATGCTGGAGCCAGGGATCCCGCAGCAGATGCAGGAGTATGTCACCCTGGCCGCACTGGCCCTGCACCGCGACTTGCCCGCCTATCTGGGCCAGCAGCGTTCCGGGTTGTGGAAAGCAGGGCGCAACATGCCCGCCGAAGACCGGCGGGTCGGGGTGATGGGTCTTGGTGTGTTGGGGCAGGCCGCATTGGCGGCGCTGCGTCCTTTCGGCTTTCCGCTTGCCGGCTGGGCGCGCAGCCTGCGGCAGATTGACGGGGTGGAGTGCTTTACCGATCTGGACGCCTTTCTGGCCCGCACTGACCTGCTGATCTGCCTGCTGCCACTGACCGCCGAAACGGAGGCCATTCTTGATGCTGGTTTGTTTGCGAAACTGCCCAGGGGGGCGCTGCTGGTGCATGCCGGGCGCGGGCGGCAGTTGGACCATGCGGCGCTGATCGAGGCGTTGGACGAGGGGCAGCTGTCGGCAGCGGTACTGGACGTGACCGCACCCGAGCCTTTGCCTCATGGGCATCCGCTCTGGTCACACCCGCAAGTGATCCTGACGCCGCATGTCGCCTGCCAGACCCGTCCGGTCGATGGCGCGCGCCATGTGATCGGCGCAATCCGCGCCGATCTGGCCGGGACCCCGATCCCGGGTCTGGTGGACCGCAGGCGCGGCTACTGAAGAAGGGTGATGCCGTCTGTCAGGCCGGGTTGTATCCCAGAATTGACTTGGTCTCGAGGCACTCCTCCATCCCGAAGACGCCATACTCGCGCCCGTTGCCTGACTGCTTGTAGCCACCAAAGGCGGCATGGGCGTCCCAGGCGGGGTGATTGATATGAACCTGACCGGACCGGACCCGAAGCGCCACGCGCCGCGCGCGGTCCAGATCGGCAGATTGCACATGGCCCCCCAGGCCGAAGACCGTGTCGTTGGCAATGGCGATCGCCTCTTCTTCGGTCGCATAGGGCAAGATGCACAGCACCGGGCCGAAGATTTCTTCCTGGGCGATGCGCATGCCGGTACGGACACCCGAAAAGATCGTCGGCCGCGCGTAAAGCCCGCGCGTGACGCCCTCTGGCAGCCCCACCCCGCCACAGATCAGCCGCGCCCCTTCGTCGATGCCGATGCGGATCATCTGCTGAACGCGGTCGAACTGGGCACGGTTGGCAATGGGGCCCATGGTTGTCGCGGGGTCAGAGGGATCGCCGACAACGATGGTGGCGGCATGGGCGCGGGCCAGTGCCTCGACCTCGGCCATCCGTTCTGCGGGGACGATCATCCGGGTCGGCGCGCTGCAGGATTGGCCCACATTGCGCAAGGCCGAGGCGATGCCCAGCGGCACCACCCGGGCGAAATCGGCGTCGGGCAGCAGGATGTTGGGCGATTTGCCGCCCAGTTCCTGCACCACCCGCTTGACCGTGACGGCAGCGGCCTGCGCCACCAGCACCCCGGCGCGGACCGATCCGGTGATCGACACCATGTCGACGCCCGGGTGCGACGCAATGGCGGCCCCGACCTCGGGCCCGGTACCGTTGACCATATTGAAGACCCCGGGCGGGGTGCCCGCATCATGCATGATCTGCGCGAAGATCAGCGCGCTGAGGGGCGACATCTCGCTAGGTTTCAGAACCACGGTGCAGCCCGCAGCGATGGCGGGCGCGACCTTGGCGGTGATCTGGTAAAGCGGCCAGTTCCACGGGGTGATCAGGCCGCAAACCCCGATCGGTTCGCGGACTATGGCCGTTGGCCCCCGCAAGCTGACGAAATCGTAGTCAGCCAGCACCTCGATGGCCGCGCGGACATGGGCGATGCCGAACGGCACCTGTGCTGCACGGGAAAAGCTGATGGCCGTCCCCATTTCCAGCGTCATCGATTGCGCCAGGTCCTCCGCCCGGGCCTCCATCAGCGCCACTATCCGCGTCAGCAGGGCGCGGCGATCTGATGGCTCGGTGAGCGAAAAGCTGACGAAAGCCCGGCGAGCGGCATCGATGGCGCGGTCAACGTCGGCGGCAGTGCCGGCGGCGATAGTGCCGATCTGAGTTTCAGTCGTAGGGTCGGTGAAGGCGATAACGCCATCGGACGAAGGATTGACCCAGTCGCCGTCGATGTAGAATTGCCGCGTTCTGGTCATGGCCATCGGTCTATCCTCGTTCGTCGTCAATGCAGGTAATCCTGCAGTTTGTAGTAAGCGCCGACGAAGGGCAGGAACCATGTCGGGCCGAAATGCCCCGGGATCGCCGGCCAGTCGAAATCGCCCCAGGGATTGGCGCGGGTGTTGCCATCCATCACTTCCGACATGATCTGGCCCATGTAAGTCGCCATATGGGTGCCGTGGCCGGAATAGCCCATCGAGTAGAACAGCCCCTCACGCTCACCCGCACGGGGCAGGCGGTCGGCGGTCATGTCGACCATGCCGCCCCAGCAATAGTCGATGCGGGTGTTGCTCAGGCTCGGGAAGATTTCGATCATCGAGCGCCGCAGGATGGTGCCGCTTTTGACATCCGAACTGGCGTTGGACCCGGCAAAGCGGGCGCGACCGCCGAACAACAGACGGTTGTCCGGCGTGACCCGGAAATAGCTGACGAAGTTACGGGTGTCGGTGGCGTTGCGGCGGCCCGGCACAATTGCGTCCAGTTGATCCTTGGACAAGGGTTCGGTGACGATCAGAAAGGCCCCGACCGGGACGATGCGCCTGCGGAACCACGACAGCGGACCGACGGCGGAAGTGCCGGTGGCCAGCAGCACCTGCCGGGCGTTGACCGAACCGCGCGGTGTGGTCAGCCGGTGGGCCTGACCATTCAGCCGCTTGATCCCGGTGACCGGGCTGTTGTCATATAACCGCGCGCCGTGACGGGCGGCGGCGGTCGCCAGTCCATGAACATATTTGCCCATATGCATCTGGGCCGAGCGCGGGAAGATCAGCCCGCCGAAGTAGCGCTCGGTGCCGACCTCCACGCCCATGTCGGCGCGGGAAACCAGCCGCGCCTCCGGATCGGCACCCTGCACCATTAGCGCATGGGATCGGGCCAGCTTGTCGTAATGCGCGGGCTTTGCCGCCATCTTCAGCTTGCCGACGCGCTGGAAATTGCAGTCGATGCTTTCCTCGCGGATCAGTTGCTCGACAGTATCAACGGCGGTGTTGAAGCTTTGGTACAGCCGCAGACTGGTTTCCGCGCCCAGCTTGCCGACCATGCCGGCATAGTCCTGGGCAAAGCCATTGTTGCACATGCCGCCGTTGCGGCCCGAGGCGCAGCCGCCAAGCCGGTCAGCCTCCAGCAGGACGACGCTCGCGCCCTTTCGCGCCAGGGTGATCGCGGCGGAGAGACCGGTAAAGCCGCCGCCGACCACCGCCACGTCATGATCACCTTCGACCGGCCCCTTTTCGGTACCGAGGAACTCGGGGGCGGTGTCGCGCCAGTAGGGAACGAGTTTCATATCTGTTGCCTCAACCGAAGGATTGACTGGCCAGAGCGAAGATCCGATCTGGTCCGGAAGTCGCGGGGCGCTGCCCCCGGATCATGGTGGTGACCCCGCCAACCTCGGGCAGGCCCTGCCCCGTCAGCCACGGGCCAAGCCCGCTGTCGCCGGGGATGTCGATACGCAGGATTTGTCCGGCATTGACCCGCAGGAAATGGCGGATCAGCGCCTTGGCATCTTCGATCCCGGCCGCGACGACCGGCCCTATCACCTGGCCAAGACCGAAGGGGCGGCAGATGGCATAGGCCTGCGGGCGGCCCGCGCGCTCGATGACGGCGACAGCCCCGATCAGGACAATCTCCTCGATCATTTGATTACGGTCGGCTCCAAAGGCGCGCCGGTCCATCTGTAGCACCACCTGAAGGTCGTCGGCGCGGGCGCTGCGGACCTGCGGGTCGGCTGCGCCTTCTGTGTGGCGCGCAGAAGTCTGCGCCGTGTGCTGATGGACGGTTCCGACCGCTTCGAAGCCGAAGCTTTGATACAGCCCCATCCCTTCGGCGGTGGCGTTCAACAGCACAGCGCGGTCGCCGGTCAGTTCCAATAGCCGGGCCATCAGTGCCCGTCCCAGCCCCCTGCCTTGCATCGCCGGTGCGACGATGATGCTGCCGCAGGTGGCGAGAGACTCACCATAAGGCCAGCAGATGGCTGATGCGATCACCTGACCGTCTGCTTCGGCCAGAATTCCTTGTCCCACTGCCCGGGCGACGCGCCAATCCTCCAGCCGGTAAGCCCAACCTGCTGCCCGCGACAGTTGCAGAGCGCTGTCCAGATCACGTGCCGCCCCGGTCATCGAGCGCAGGGTAATGGACGGAAGGAAGGAGTTTTCGGGCATCACGTCAGTCCTTGCAGGCGGCAATGGCGTCGATCTCCACAAGATAGCCGTGGTGCAACTCTGGCACGGGAACCACCGTACGCGCCGGGCGCACCGCCCCCAGCATCTGCGCATAGACGGCATTGAAACGGGGCCAGTTGGCGACATCGACGATGTAGGCCGTTACCCTGAGCAAGGATTCAAGCGTCGCACCTGAAGCCTCGGCCACGGCAATCAGGTTGCGGATCGCCTGCCGGGCCTGTGTGTCGAAATCGGCCTCCGGGTGATGGATTCCATCCGGCGCGACGGGCAGTTGCCCTGAGATATAGACCAGCCCCGCATGCGTGATCGCCTGCGAGTAATGGCCACCGGCGGCGGGGGCGTTTGCGGTGGCAACCGGGGTTATGGGCCTGTCGCACATCACCAGCCCCCGAACCGCGGCCAGACAGCCTCGATGCTGCGGTCCCCGCTCTGCACCACATGATAGCGGTCATGCTGGGCGCCCGTGGCGCAGGCGTGGTTTGGCAGGATGCGCAAGCGGGTGCCGATCGGCAGATCGGGCAGCGCGGCTCCGGAACCCGGCCGCAGGGCGAGGATGCCGTGTTCCTGATTGGCATCGGCCATGATCAGATCGGCGAGCGGTTTGCCTTCGATATCGCAGACCAGACCATAGCCCTGATCGAGCGCCTGTTTTGACGTGCCGCGGTCCCGCGACATCGCCATCCAGCCGGCATCGACCAGGATCCAGCCCTTTTCCGGCTGATGCCCGATCACCGTGGCCAGCACGGAGACTGCGATGTCGTCGATCTGGCAGACACCGATCCCGGCCATGACCAGATCGAAGAATATAAAGACCCCGGCCCGCACTTCGGTCACGCCGTCCAGATTTTCGGCGGAATGTGCCGTCGGAGTAGAGCCTACGCTGACCACCGGGCAGTCATACCCTGCCTCTCGCAGAATAGTGGCGGCCTCGACCGCGCTGGCCCGCTCGCCCTCGGCGCAGGTGCGCAAGGCGTCAGCGCCGCGTGCGCCATAGCTGTCTCCGGCATGGGTCAGCACCCCGCGCAGCTTGCCACCGGTTTCCAGCACCTCGGCGATAGCCAGCAACTGGCTGCGGTCGGCCGGCAGCACGCCCGAGCGGTGTCCGTCGCAATCGATCTCGATCAGCGCCGGAATGGCGTCGCCGGACTTGCGCGAGGCTTCGGCAACGGCTTTGGCCTGCTCTACAGTATCAAGCGTCACTGCCAGATCCACGCCTGTCGCCCGAAGGGCCAGCACGCGGTTCAGTTTGTCCGGGGCGATGCCCACCGCATAGGTGATGTCGGTGACGCCAGCGGCGGCAAATTCTTCGGCCTCTTTCAGGGTCGACACCGTCGCTGGTCCTGCCGCCGTGGTCATCACCCGCCGCGCGGCGTCGGGTGATTTGGCGGTTTTCAGATGCGGGCGCAAACTGGGGCCAAGCTGCTGCAGACGTGCCCGCAGTCGAGCCACATTGCGATCCATTCGGTCGCGGTCTAGCACCAGACAAGGGGTCGCCAGGGTTTCAAGGCGCAGGTTTGAGGGGTCGCTGTCGGGATGGTTCGTGACGGACGCTATAGCCGAGTTGTGGATGACCGTTTCGATGTGGCGTTTGACCCCCTCGGCATCGGCAGGCAGGTATTCAAGGCGCTGTGGCAGGTCTTCGATGCCGATGAAGCGCTCCGGGCAATCCGGCATCCGGTTCAGCGCCTCGCGGATTGTTGCCGCGAATTTGACCGGCAAGGCCGTCTCGAGCACTATCATCGGTCTTTGCGGATCGGCGAGCCGCCGCGCCACGGTGATCCCATCCGCTGTGTGAGGGTCGACCACGCTCTTGTGGCGCTGCCAGACATCGCGGATTGTGGCCAGCCGGTCGGTATGGGTGCTTTTGCCGCTGCAAAAGCCGAAGACCGTCGCGGCCTGCCCGAAAGCGGGATCATCGCCCAGGTCAAACTGTCCGTACGCGCGCAGTTGATCGTCGAACAGCGCCTTCGTCCGCGCCGCATCGCGCCTCAAAAGGTCGAAGACGAAACGTTCCAGATTGGACGCCTTGGAAATGTCCATCGAAGGGCTTGAGGTTTCATGCGTATCGGCACGGCCGCGCGGCCGATACCGGCCGGTGCGGAAGAATTCATCGAGCACATCATTCTCGTTTGTCGCGATGACAAGCCGCTTGATCGGAAGCCCCATCATCCGCGCGACATGACCGGCGCAGATATTGCCGAAATTGCCGGAGGGGACGGTGAAATCGACCTCTGCCACGCCTTGCGCCGACACCTGCAAGTACCCGGCAAAGTAATAGACCACCTGCGCGACGACACGGGCCCAGTTGATTGAATTGACCGCGCCGATCTTGTGGCGGCGCTTGAAATCCAGGTCGGCGGAGACGGATTTGACGATGTCCTGGCAGTCGTCGAACACACCCTCGATGGCCAGGTTGTGGATGTTGTCGTCTTGCAGGCTGAACATCTGGGCCTGCTGGAAGGCGCTCATCCGCCCCTTCGGCGACATCATGATGACCCGGATCCGCTTCTTGCCGCGCAAGGCATGTTCCGCCGCGCTGCCGGTGTCGCCGCTGGTCGCACCAAGGATGTTCAACGTGTCCTGTCGGCGCTCCATCTCGTATTCAAGGAGGTTGCCGAGGAACTGCATCGCCATGTCCTTGAAGGCCAGCGTGGGGCCGTTGGACAGTTCCTGGATGTAAAGCCCTTGCTCCAGATCGCGGACGGGCGCGATGGCTGGTTTCCCGAAAATCTCTGGCGTGTAGCTGCGTTCGCAGATCGCCATAAGGTCGGCAGCAGGAATGTCGTCGATGTAAAGCGACAGGATTTCAAAGGCAAGTTGCGGGTACGACAAACCGCGCCAGCGGTTCAGTGTCGCGGAATCGACCTGTGGATAGCTTTCGGGGAGATAGAGCCCGCCCTCCGGTGCCAGCCCTTCAAGGAGAATCTCGCAGAACCGTTTGCGGTCGGGATGGCCACGCGTGGATAGATATTTCATCGGCGGTACTTCCTTGAGACCCGGTCGGAGTGGCAGAGATCCGACGAGAAAGTTCATTTTGATTCCGCCAATCAGCGGCTGTGGCGCGACCAGGCGATGCGATCCTGCAACGCGAATCCCTGAATGATGGCCGGCATGAACCACGGGTTGCCGCGGTAAAGTGGCACGGCGGCGGGCGGGCGGAAGTCGAAGGCGCTAACGGCCTCGACAGCGTGGCCCATCAGCTTATGCGCCGCGCGCGTGCCAAGCCAGGGTGCCCAGACAACCCCCGAGCCGCAGAAGCCGGTGGCATAGACTACGCCGTCCTTCTCGAAGATCCGGGGCAGCATGTCGCGGTTCATCGCCACATTGCCAAACCAGCTGTGTGTCAGTCGTACCCCCTCCAGTTCGGGGAACAGCTCGATCAGGCCCCGGCGCAGACGCAGCGTCGGCGCCGCCGGATCACCGGTCCGCGAACTGTCGCGACCACCCAGCAGGATGCGTTTTCCATCCGGCGAAGGGCGGTAGTAAAAGCCAAGCTCACGGCCCTCGCCGACCATCATCCGCTTCGGCATCAGCCGCGCCATGATTTCAGGCGCAAGTTCCTCGGTGGCGATCATCCGGGAGCGTACCGGAACCAGGCGGCGGCGCAGGTAGGGCGTAGCACCGTCGGTATAGCCATTTGTGCAGACCAGCACCTGCCGCGCCTTCGCAACCCCGACTGCCGTGTTGACCCGAAACCCGCTGACTTCACGTTCAATCGACATAACCGGAGTATGCGAATGCACCGTCAGGCCGGCGGCGAGTGCCACCCGCAGCAGTTCGGCATGGAACTTGGCCGGATGCAAACCGCCGGTGTCCTCGCGGACCGTGCCGCCCCGGTAAAAATCTGTGCCGATATAGTTGCGCTGCTCGGCATGCGGCACGGCATAGGCTTCAATTCCCAGTCTCTTTGCCAAGGCCTCGGCACCGCGGGCCTTGGTTTCGTATTGTTGGAACCCGAGGGCACCGCTGAACGATCCAACCTGCTTGAAATCGCAGGCCAGGCCCTCCGTCGCGATGAAGTCATACAGGAATTCGCGCGCAACCTTGCCCTCGGCCTCAATCGCCAGCGCCTTACCTTCGCCAAAACGCCGATTGATCGTGGCGCTGTCGGGTCGGATCGAGCCGCTGGTCATACCTCCGTTGCGGCTCGAGGCACCCTCGCCGGGGTTCATCGCATCGAAGGCCGCGACCGAACGCCCCGCGCGTGCCAGCGCCAAGCCGGCAGACAGCCCGGCATAGCCGCCGCCGACAATCGCCACGTCAAGATGTCTGGCAAGGGGCTGGGTCGGCATCTCTTTGACCGGAGCCTCCTCCCACCAATACGGCGTGTTCTTATTGGCGACTTTGGGTTCTGGCATAGGCATCACTACTCGCTCGAGACTTCAGGCCGCAACCGCTACTGGCCCTCTCATGCAATAGAATGACCGCTTGCCGGCGGCAGTATCCTTCGCTTCGGTACCGGTTGGCGACATCTTCTTCCGAACATCCGCCGGAAACCGCAGGGTCGGCGCCGCGCAGACCAATGGCGAAAAGATTCTGGGGGATCGGGGCGCCCGGGAGTGCTTACGCGTTGGGAACGGGATTTGCTCCGGACACTGGGCCGATCTCGCGGCACCGCTGTCCCATCGGAAAGGTCGCTTCGCCAAAGTGCTCAGACGCGCGCGACAAAAGCGCGTCAGTCCGTCCACGACAATCCTGCCTCGCACCAGCGCTGGATGTTGGTTTGAGGATTCGGTGGTCAGCTCAGGGCGTGTCCGGCCAGTGCGTAGACCCAAGGCGCGTTTGCCGAGCGATTCAGGAACCTTCGGCCCTTGGACATCGTGATGGTCGTCTCGCCGACAGCAAGGCCACATTGTGCAAGGAGATCTGCGAAAGCGCCAGTCTCTTCGCGGGTGTCGATCCGCACTTGGTGGCCCTTCATCGCCTTTAGATGCCAAGCCGCCAGTTGGATCGCATCGTCGTCGTTGTCGGCCACAATCGGGCCGATCACCTGCAGCCCACCGAACGCGCGGCGCATGGCATAGCCAGCCACCTTGCCGCTTCGCCGCAACACGCAGGTTGCCGATATCTCGGACAACTTCGCCAGCACTCGCGCGCGGTTGACGCCAAAGCCAAGGATGTCGCAGACTGTGATTTCGCCGATCCCATTGGCTGGCAACTCGGACAAGGTTCCTTGTGGCAGGCCCAACTCCGGCACAACGGACACATTGCCACGGTGCATGAAAACCGTCGCCTCTTGCTGAAAGCCAAGCGTCAGGTAAAGCGGATAAGCGGCCTTGGTCGCATTCAAGGCCAGGTTGCGGTCTTTGCAACGTTCCATCACCTGTTCCATCAACCAACGGCCCGCCCCTTGCGCCTGCGCGCGCGGCGTCGTGATCACCAGCCCGACCGTAGATAAGTCTTCGCCCTGCGGAAACCACATCGCACTGCCGAAGACGCGACCGATCTCATCAACGGCGACGATCCCTTGTCCGACCCTCCGCAGGAAATCCCAATCGGCCGGTCGATGTGGCCAGCCGACGCCTGCAGACAGAGCATGCAGAAGATGAGTGTCAACTTCGGAAATATCTTGCGCGACCAGATCAAAGGATTTCACGCGAACGGATTTGCGCATTGAGTCTCCTTTGCCTGCCACCTGATCTGCACACTCTCCAGGCCGCTGTTCCGGGTGCCGAATTTGGTGAGGCAACAGCACTTCCTGACATAGTATGGCGACTTTCTGTCAGCAAGATACACCGCACCGGACCCGGTCTGCCACATCTTCTGCCAAACTTGTGTGGCGACCCGCAGAAACGTCTCTCTGCGCTCGGCACTTGCAGCCCTGTGATATGCCACCTGACAGAGCACCGCAGCAGGGCCGACTAGGGAGTGAGTGGCGGTGATCCGACAGGCCCGTCTGCCCCTTACGCCCCTTGAAGCGGATAAGCAGCTGATCCGGCGCGGGGCCCGTGCTCACCTCTGCCTTTACCCGAAACGCATCACGCAGCAACGTTTCCGTCAGCACAACGTCTGGCGTGCCGCAGGCTACCACCGCCCCCGCCTGCAGTACCAAGATCCGGTCGCAGAACATCGCGGCAAGGTTCATGTCATGCAATGCCACGATGCTTGTCAGGTCAAGTTCGCGTACCATGCGCAGGATCTCGATCTGGTGGTGGATGTCCAGATGGTTGGTCGGTTCGTCCAGAAACAGCACCTGCTGCGCTTGCGCCAGCGCGCGGGCGATGTGAACCCGCTGCCGCTCGCCGCCCGACAGCGTTTGCCAAGGTTGCGCGCGGCGATCGGCTATGTCCACCTGCTCCAGCGCATCGGAGACCAAAGCTTCATCCGCCGCCGTCCAGCCGGACAGCGTCGAGCGAAGCGGTGTCCGCCCCAGCCGCACCACGTCGCGCACAGAGACATTGGTATCGGTGCCTACGTTCTGATGATGTGACCGCCCCCCGACGGCATCGATGTGCCAGGGTGGGTCTGCGACGATCCACCAAAGAAGAGCGGTCATGTCGGAGATTATCACGGTCGGGCTCGATCTTGCGAAGAACGTGTTTCAGGTCCACGGGGCGTTGTTGCACAACTCTGACTGTGGACGATTCACATCGTGAATCCATGGGGTTAGACGGGCGACATGAGCAAGCCGACACCCGCTTGCTGCCGCACGACGAACTGGTCCAGCTACACTACGGTGCTCCGCATGCGCGGATCGCTGCTGATCCGGTTGGACAAGGAGATGACCTGGCTTGCGCGGCATGACGGCAGTCCTGGTCGCCCTGCGGTCTTCTCTGACACGGCGATCCAGTTCTGCCTGACAATCAAGGTTCTGTTCAAGCTGCCGCTCAGGCAGACCACCGGGATGGTGGCCAGCCTGCAGAAGTTGGCGAACCTGGACTGGACCGTGCCGGACTACACCACCCTGAGCCGACGGCAGAAGACGCTGGCAGTCCAGATTCCCTTCCGGCGTGCCGATGGGCCGCTGAACCTTCTGGTGGACAGCACTGGCATCAAGTTCCTCGGTGACGGCGAATGGCAGGCCCGAAAGCATGGCATTCAGGGCCGACGCCAATGGCGCAAGGTGCATCTG
>JAIUPC010000012.1 GCA_020161655.1 Pseudomonadota bacterium | reverse complement strand
CCCATCGCCACCGCCGTATCGGCCATGCGGTTGGAAAAGCCCCATTCGTTGTCGTACCAGGAGAGGATCGAGCAGAAGGTGCCGTCCATGACCTTGGTCTGGTCCATGTGGAAGACGCTCGAATGCGGGTCGTGGTTGAAGTCCGAGGAGACGTTCTTGAAGAGCGTGTAGCCGAGGATGCCCTTCAGGGGGCCATCGGCGGCGGATTTGATCGCGGCGTTGATCTCTTCGACCGAGGTCGCGCGTTTGGCGAAGAACTTCAGGTCCACCACGCTCACATTCGGCGTCGGCACCCGGATCGCGAAACCGTCGAGCTTGCCTTTCAGGTCCGGCAGCACCAGCCCCACCGCCTTGGCCGCCCCGGTCGAGGTCGGGATCATGGAAAGCGCCGCCGCCCGCCCGCGGTAGAGGTCCTTGTGCATCGTGTCCAAGGTCGGCTGGTCGCCGGTATAGGAATGGATCGTCGTCATCATCCCCTTCTCGATGCCGATGGCGTTGTTGAGGACGTAAGCCACGGGCGACAGGCAATTGGTGGTGCAGGAGGCGTTGGAGACGATCACGTCATCCCTGGTCAGGGTCTTGTGGTTGACGCCGTAGACCACGGTCTTGTCGGCATTCTCGCCGGGGGCGGAGATGAGGACGCGCTTGGAGCCGTTTTCCAGATGCGCCTGGCACTTTTCCTTCGAGGTGAAGATGCCGGTGCATTCCATGACGATGTCGACATCGGACCAGGGCAGGTCAGCGGGGTTCCTGAGCGCCGTGACCCGCATCCGGCCACGGCCGGCGTCGATCCAGTCCTCGCCGGTCGTCACCTCGCCGGGGAAGCGGCCATGCACAGAGTCGAACCGCAGCAGATGGGCATTGGTCTCGACCGGGCCGAGGTCGTTGATGGCAATGACCTCGATATCCTTCCGGCCCGACTCGATGATCCCGCGCAGCACGTTGCGCCCGATGCGCCCGAACCCGTTGATGGCTACCTTGACCGTCATGGCATCTCCTTTTTCGCAGGGAATCCGCCCTCAAGGGGCAATGTTGGCGCTAACATCGGCAAAATCGCCGCGAGGTCAACCGGAGAGTAGCGGCGCTAGCGCCAGATGGCGAGATATTCGATGAGGTTGGCAATCCGCCGCGCAAGGAAAAGCCCGGCACCAAGATGCAGGAAGAGCGCGTCGATCAGGAAGAAGGCCGCGATCATCAGGGCGATCACGGCAGCGATTCGGTTGGTCATGGGCGGGGGCGAGGCCCCCGATGCTCCTTATTGCAGGAGCCGCCCCATCGCGCCGGCCACATCGGCCATCCGGCAGGAGAAACCCCATTCGTTGTCATACCAGGCCAGCACCCGGACCGTGCGCTTGCCGACGACCTTGGTCTGGTCGGGCGCGAAGATAGAGGAATAGGGCGTGTGGTTGAAGTCAATCGAGACCTTGGGTTCCGGGTCATAGGACATGACCATGCCCATGTAGCCTGCCGCCGCTTCCCTTACGACTTCGTTGACATCGGCGACGGTGACATCGCGCCCGGCCACAAAGGTCAGGTCCACTGCCGAGACGTTCGGCGTCGGCACCCGGATTGCGGTGCCGTCGAGCTTGCCCGCAAGCTCCGGCAATACCTCACCCAGCGCCTTGGCGGCGCCGGTCGAGGTCGGGATCATCGCCATGGCGGCGGCGCGGGCGCGGTAGAGGTCCTTGTGGCGGCGGTCGAGCGTCGGCTGGTCGCCGGTATAGCTGTGGATCGTCGTCATGATCCCCGACTCGATGCCGATCTTGTCGTTCAGGACCTTGGCAAGTGGTGCCAGGCAATTCGTGGTGCAGGAGCCGTTCGAGACGACCTCATGCTCCAGCCTCAGCTCGCGGTGGTTGACGCCGTAGACCACGGTCTTGTCGGCGCGCTTGGCCGGAGCCGAGACGAGGACGCGGCGGGCGCCGCGCGTCAGGTGGACGGCGGCCTTGTCGCGGTCGTTGAACTTGCCGGTGCATTCAAGGACGACGTCGACGCCCTCCCAGTCCAGCTCCTCGGGGTTGTAGGTCGACATCACCTCGATCGGGCCGCGGCCGAGGTCGATGGTGGAGCCGGAAACCTTTACCGGACCTGAGAAGCGGCCATGGACGCTATCGTATTTCAGAAGGTGCGCATTGGTTTCAATCGGGCCGGTCGCGTTGATCTTGACCACCTGCACATCGTTGCGCGAGGCCTCGGCGATATGGGCGAGCGTGCAGCGCCCGATCCGGCCAAAACCGTTGATGCCGATGGTGACGGTCATGCGAAACTCCCTCTCCCTGCCCGGTTCCCGTTGGGCTTAGCAAAGGTTCTGACGCAATAAAATACGCAAATTCAGTATGTTAGCGGAAACAGAACGTTGTTAGCGAAAACGGGATGAACAATTCATGCTTCCGAGGCTTTACTGTCATCAACCTCCCGCCCTTGTTTCGCGCGGGGGTTTCTCTTACTTGGCGCGGAAACAGGAACGGGACGGGCGGCTATGAGCGGATTACTGGCGCTACTCGACGACGTGGCGGCGATTGCGAAGGTGGCGGCTGCCTCCATCGACGACGTGGCGGGCATGGCTGCCAAGGCGGGGTCGAAAGCCGCCGGCGTGGTGATCGACGACGCCGCCGTGACGCCGAAATACGTCCATGGTTTCGAGGCCAAGCGTGAGCTTCCGATCATCTGGAAGATCGCCAAGGGATCGCTCTTCAACAAGCTGGTGATCCTGCTGCCGGCGGCACTTCTTCTGAACAGTTTCGCGCCCTGGCTGGTGACGCCCCTGCTGATGATCGGCGGCGCCTACCTGTGCTTCGAGGGGGCGGAGAAGGTGTATCACAAGCTCTTCCCGCACGGGGATGAACATGTCGAGGCCGACCTTGACGTGAAGGACCCCGCGCATCTTGAGGAAACCCGCGTCGCCGGTGCGATCAAGACCGACTTCATCCTGTCGGCCGAGATCATGACCATTGCATTGGCCGCCATTCCAGCGGGGTCGATCTGGATGGAGGCGATCACGCTCGCCGTCGTCGGGGTGGGCATCACCATCGCCGTCTACGGGGCGGTGGCGCTGATCGTGAAGATGGACGACATCGGCCTGCATATGGCGGCGGAATCGCGGACTGCGCTGGGGCGCGGGCTGGGGTCGGGCCTTGTGAAGGGGATGCCGAAGCTGATGGCGTTCCTCTCGACCGTCGGAACGCTCGCCATGCTCTGGGTCGGTGGCCAGATCATCACCCATGGGCTCGATGTGCTTGGCTATCCGGCGATCTACGACTGGATCAAGCTAATGGCTAAAGCCGCGGCCCAAATGGTGCCTCCGGCGCTGGCCGGCTTCACCGGCTGGCTGGTGACGGCAGCCATCGACGGCATGATCGGGCTGGTGCTCGGGATGATCCTGATCCCGGTGGCGACGCGGGTGATCGGGCCGATGATCGCGAAGCTGACGGGGAAGGCGGCGCACTGAGATTGCGCGGGGTAGGATGGGCAGTATTGCCCATCCTACGAAGACCGGACCCGGTAGGATGGGCAATTCTGCCCATCCCACGCATGCCAACCACCAGGATCAGACCAGCGCCTGAACCTTCGCGGCCACGGCTTCCGCCGTGATGCCGAACTCCTTGTAAAGCCGGTCTGCCGGGGCAGAGGCGCCGAAGCCTTCCATGCCGACGAAGCCGGCCTTCTTCTCGACCCCGCGCTCACCCAGAAGCCAACGGTCCCAGGACGCGCGCACCGCCGCTTCGATCCCGACCCGGACCGGACCGGCGGGCAGGACTTTCTTGCGGTAGCTTTCCGGCTGCGCCGCGAAAAGCTCCATGCAGGGCATGGAGACGACGCGGGTGCCGATGCCCTTGCCTTCGAGGATTTCCCGCGCCGCCAGCGCGATCTCGACCTCGGACCCCGTCGCGATCAGGATCGCGCGGCGCCGCGCCTCGGCCTCGGCGAGGATATAGGCGCCCTGTGCTGTCAGGTTCCTGGCGGTATGGGTCTTGCGCACCGTCGTCAGGTTCTGCCGGCTGAGCGCCAGGACCGAGGGCGTCTTTTCCGACATCAGCGCCAGTTCCCAGGCCTCCGCAGTTTCCACCAGATCGGCGGGGCGGAAGGTCAAGGTGTTGGGCGTGGCGCGGCAGATCGCCAGATGCTCGACCGGCTGGTGCGTCGGGCCATCTTCGCCCTGGCCGATGGAATCATGCGTCATGACATAGACAGTCGGAATCTCCATCAGTGCCGAAAGCCGCATCGCCGCGCGGGCATAGTCGGTGAAGCACAGGAAGGTGCCGCCATAGGGCCGCACGCCGCCATGCAGCACCATGCCGTTCATCGCCGCCGCCATGCCATGTTCGCGGATGCCGTAATGGATGTAGCGGCCCTTGCGGTTTTCCGGGTTGAAGATGCCGAGATCGCCGGACTTCGTCAGGTTCGAACCGGTGAGGTCGGCGGAACCGCCGATGGTTTCCGGCGTGACCGGGTTCACCACCTCAAGCACCATTTCCGATGCCTTGCGGGTGGCGACCTTGGGCGCGGTTTCAGACGCCTGCTTCTTCAGCGCGCGGATCGTCGCGGCAAGCTTCTTCGGCACGCCGAGACCCATCTGCCGTTCGAACTCGGCCTTTTTCGCACCGGACTGTTCGTTCAGACGCGCCTCCCATTCCTTCCGGTCTGCGGCACCTTTCGCGCCGATCTTGCGCCAGGCGTCGAGGATGTCGGCCGGGATCTCGAAGGCAGGGTAGGGCCAGCCGTAGATCTCCCGCACGACCTTGATCTCATCGGGGCCAAGCGGAGAGCCATGGGCGCCAGCGGTGTCCTGCTTCTTCGGGCTGCCGAAGCCGATATGGGTCTTGCAGTCGATCATCACCGGACGGTCAGAGGTCTTTGCCTCGGTCATGGCGCGGTCGATGTCGGCGGGGTCATGGCCGTCGCAGGAAAGGACCTTCCAGCCGGCGGCGGCGAAACGCTCGCGCTGGTTGGTGATGTCCGACAGGCTGATCTTGCCGTCGATGGAGATGTTGTTGTTGTCCCAAAGCACGATCAGCTTCGAAAGCTTCTGCATCCCGGCAAGGCCGATCGCCTCGTGGCTGATGCCTTCCATGAGGCAGCCGTCGCCGGCGATGACCCAGGTGTAATGGTCCACCAACTTCTTGCCGAAACGGGCACGGAGCGATTCCTCGGCGATGGCGAAGCCCACGGAATTGGCGATGCCCTGGCCGAGCGGGCCGGTCGTCGTCTCGATCCCGTTGGCGAGGAAGTTTTCCGGGTGGCCGGCGGTTTTGGAGCCCCACTGGCGGAAGTTCTTCACCTCGTCGAGCGTGATGTCCTTGTAGCCCGTCAGGTACATCAGCGCGTAAAGCAGCATGGAGCCGTGGCCCGCCGACAGGATGAAGCGGTCACGGTCGGCCCAGCCGGGCGCGCCAGCGTCGAACTTCAGGTGTTTCGAGAAAAGGACCGTCGCCACATCGGCCATGCCCATCGGCATGCCGGGATGGCCGGAATTGGCGGCCTGCACGGCGTCCATCGCCAGAACGCGGATCGCGGTGGCCTTCGCCCAATGTTCGGGGTGCTTGTCGCGCAGCATTGCAATGTCCATGGCTGATCCTTCCCTCGGTGTCGCGGCTTTCGGGGGTGATAGCAGCATCGAAGGCAAGTTCAAGCGCACCGGCTAAGCCTCTGGCGCGAAAGGGGGCAGAATTCGGCGCGCGCTTTGGTCTAAACTCGACGCCATGCCACGCCATCCGATTCGCCGCATGAGACGGCGACGGCGCGGTGAGGGGCCGCAGCGCGGCGACAGGACAGGGGTCTGAGCTATGAACGACATCGCGGAGCTTGAACGCCGCATCACCATGGCGCTGGAGCGGATCGGCGCCGGGATTGATCTCGTCGGCGCCGCAGTCCCGGCGCAAAGCCACCGTGAACCGGACGGCGATGCCGAAACGCGGATCGCCGAGTTGCAGGATGCGCTCGACAGCGAGCGGACGACCAACGCCCAGCTGACCGAGCGGGTGCGGGCGATCAAGGAAAAGCAGGAAACCATGGTCGGCGCGCTGGAAAAGAACGTGGCGCGGCTGACCCACCAGCTTGATGCGGCGACGATCGACCTGCAGCGGCTGAAGGATGCCAATCAGGATCTCGTGGATGCCAACCGCGCACTCGGTGCAGCGGTCGAGGCCGGTCTCGCCGATCCCGGCCTCATCAACCACGCGATGCTGAGCGAGCTTGAGGCGTTGCGCGCCGCGCGCGCCGCCGATGTGGCCGAGATGGACGGCATCCTGGCGGAACTGAAACCCCTGATCAGCGAGGTGGCGTGATGGCCGAACTGAAGATCATGATCGGCGGGCGCGAGTTCGATGTCGCCTGCCAGGAGGGCGAAGAGCCTTTCCTGCGCTCGGCCGCGCGGCTTTTGGACAACGAGGCGCAGACGCTGGTCAGCCAGATTGGCCGGATGCCCGAGGCGAGGATGCTTCTCATGGCGGGGCTGATGCTCGCCGACAAGGCGGCGGGGCTGGACGATCAGCTCCGCATGGCCGAGGAGCGCGCGATGGTCGCCGAACGGGTGGCGGCGGATGCCCGCGCCCATCCCGAACGGATCGAGGTGCCGGTGATCCCCGATATCGTCACCGACACCTTCAGCGAGATCGCCGCCCGCGCCGAGGCCTTGGCCGAGCGGATGGAGGAAAGGCTCAGGGCATGAACCGCTGTTTCGCGGTCTGCCTGCTTGGCCTGATGCCGCTGCCGGCCTTCGCGGAACTCACCACCGGCGGCGGCACGTACATCTGTAATCGGGACGTCGAGATTCCCGTGGCCTATGTCAACGCCGACGACGGTTCGATTGCGGTCCTCCATGTCGAGGGCCGGCTCATCACGCTTTACAACGAACCCGCCGCCTCCGGTGCCCGCTACGCCTGGCCCTCGGACGGGTCGGGCTATGTCTGGTGGACCAAGGGCGATACCGCGACCCTGTACTGGCGGGATGGTGAAACCGACACCGAGGCGGTGCTTTATGCGGAGTGCCGGGTGAAGGAGTGAGCGCGCTGGATACCGTCAATGCGAGGCGTCCGGTCCTGCCGAGAACCGTCAGGTATCTCACTCATCCTCAGGTCGCGGTCGATCCGAAGGTTGCCGTTCCTCTCTGGTCACTGAATGAAGTTGGCCGGGCGCGGGTCGCAGCTCTTGCCTGTGACGTCGGTATACTAGCAAGCACCGCGCGGGTGATCAGTAGCGGAGAGACAAAAGCGCTTGAAACTGCCCGGCCGATCGCAGCAGCGCTCGGGTTGTCCGTGGAGGAGCGCCCCAAGATGCACGAAAATGATCGCAGTGCGACCGGATATTTACCTCCGAAAGAGTTCGAACAGGTTGCGGACCAGTTCTTCGCCAACCCGGCAAAGAGCGTGCGCGGCTGGGAAACTGCTGAAGACGCACAGCGGCGCATTCTGGCGGAGGTTGATGCCTGCCTATCGCAACACCACGAGGGTGACGTGCTTTTTGTCGGACATGGTGGAGTGGGCACGCTGCTTTTCTGCGCACTGTCCGGCCATCCAATCAACCGTCGCTACGATCAGGGACCGAACGGTGGCGGCTGCTGGTTTCAGTTCGACCTCGATCAACGTTGCCCGCATGAAGGCTGGCAGCCACTTGAACGACTGTTCTCCTGACGCAGCTTGTTTTTGCCAGACGCAAGGTTTGGCAAGCCCGGGACGCTCAAAGCGTTCCGGGCAGGTCTGGACTTTGACAGACGCCGCTTACGCGTTCGCCGCCCTGATCTTTTCGGCGGCGTCCTTGTCGTAGGCGATGCCCTTGGCTTCGAAAAGCTGGTCAAGCTCGCCCGAGAGCGTCATCTCGGTGACGATGTCGCAGCCGCCGACGAACTCGCCCTTCACGTAAAGCTGCGGGATCGTCGGCCAGTCGGAATAGTCCTTGATGCCCTGACGGATGTCGGCATCGGCAAGGACGTTCACATCGGCATAGTCGACGCCCATGAAGTTGAGAACGCCGGCGACGCGGCTGGAAAAGCCGCATTGCGGCATCGCCTTGGTGCCCTTCATGTAAAGGACGACGTCATTCGAGGTGACGGTTTCGCGGATCTGTTCGGTGGCAGTCGTGGTGGTCATGGCGTTACTCCGGTGCCTTGGTGGTCAGCGCGAGGGCGTGAACCTCGCCATGCGCGCCGTCCATCTTTCCCTTGAGCGCGGCATAGACCGCGCGCTGCTGCTGGACGCGGTTCATCCCGCGGAAGCTTTCATCCTCCACGAAGGCCGCGAAATGCTGGCCGTCATCGCCCTGAACCTCGATCCGCGCCTTCGGAAAGGCGGTTCGGATAAGGATTTCGAGTTCTTCGGCACTGATCGGCATGAGGTTCTCCTGTCTGGTGCCGAATGTAAGCCGCGCCGCAATGCGCCGCAAGGTCGGCCGGCGCGGGAAAGCAGGGCAGGGGCCGTTATCGGTGGAGGGGCACGGAGAGATAGACGCCGAACTCCTGGCCGATATCGGCGCTGACG
The DNA here is from genome assembly GCA_020161655.1 of Pseudomonadota bacterium. Lineage (GTDB taxonomy): Bacteria > Pseudomonadota > Alphaproteobacteria > Rhodobacterales > Rhodobacteraceae > Albidovulum. The sequence continues at coordinate 587,268 of JAIUPC010000012.1, read as the reverse complement.
CGGGCATGGACGCGGCCTTGACGGTCGAGGAAGCGCTGCTGGTCCTCAACCGGGAAGACGCCCTCGTGCCAGATGTTGGCATGGATATAAAGACCACGGCTGCCGTCGCACCAGAAGGCGACGACCTTGTCGGGGGAAAGGTCGTCGCCCGGCAGCGCCAGCGGCACGACGAAGGGCTTGCGGTCGAGCGGATAGAAGAACTGGCCGCCATCGGGGTGGTAGTTCATGTGCCAGAGCAGGACCTTGTCGCGCGGCGTCGTCGCTTTGGTGGCACTGGCCTTTTGCGGATCGGTCGACCAGCCGAGCACGTAATGGCCCTTCACCGCCTCGTTCTCACCGTAAAGCACATCGCCCTTCCAGTCGCAGCGGAAGGTGCCTTCGACATGGCCGCCCTCGTCGCCGGTGCCCTCGTCGATCGGGCGCCAACCCTGCGCCGGCCAGCGGGTGATCTCGATGGCGAAGTTGGGGTCATCGACGAGCCGGCCATAGCCCTTCACCGTCTCATCCGTGGCGATGATGAGAGGCACCTGATGCAGGGGCAGGCTCGGCTTTTCCGAGGCGTCGAACATGTAGACCGGTGCGTTCATCTGGCTCTCCCGTGGCGTTCGGGGCGGAGTCTAGATGTCAGGCGGCGGCGGGCAATGCCTATGTGCTAATGGCTGCGGTCGGCTTCCCTTATGCGACGGCTTTGGCGAAGGCGCTGCGGTAAAGGGCCGAAAGGTCGCTCAGGGGCGCGGACGCGCTGCCGAATGCGATGGCCTTGCCGCCGAAGCTGCCAACACGCGCTGCGGGGACGCCGGCTTTCGTTGCGGCGGCGATCAGCGCGGCGGCCTTTCCGGGCGCGACTGCGACGAGATACCGCGCCTGATCCTCGCCGAAAAGCTGGCCCGTGTCGCCGCTCGCAAGCGTCACGCCAAGACCGGCGCCCTCGGCCATCTCGAAGGCGGCGAGCGCCAGCCCGCCATCGGAAAGGTCGGTGGCGGCGCGCACGAGCTTGCGGTGCGCACGCAGGAACTCGCCATTCTTCCGCTCGGCGGCTAGGTCGACATGCGGCGCGTCGCCATCCTCGCGCCCGAAGGCTTCGGCGAGCAGGGCGGACTGGCCGAGGTGGCCCTTGGTCTCGCCGATGACAACGGCCACGTCGCCCTCGGCGGGAAGCCCCGCGATGACATCGTCGAGCGATGCCAGCAGGCCCACGGCGGCGATGGTCGGCGTCGGCAGGATGCCCTTGCCGTCGGTCTCATTGTAAAGCGAGACGTTTCCCGAGACGATCGGGAAGTCGAGCGCGCGGCAGGCCTCGCCGATGCCTTTGATCGCGCCGACGAACTGGCCCATGATCTCGGGCTTTTCGGGGTTGCCGAAGTTGAGGTTGTCGGTCGCGGCAAGGGGCAGGGCGCCGACGGCGGTGAGGTTCCGGTAGGCTTCCGCCACCGCCTGCTTGCCGCCCTCGAAAGGGTTGGCCTTCACATAGCGCGGCGTCACGTCGGAGGTGAAGGCGAGCGCCTTGCCGGAGCCGTGGACGCGGACCACGCCGGCGCCAAGGCCGGGGGTGCGGAGCGTGTCGGCCATGACTTGCGTGTCATACTGTTCCCAGACCCAGGACTTGTGGGCGTGGTTGGGCGAGCCGATGAGGGCGCGCAGGCCCTTGATCGGGTCGATCTCTGGCACATCCTGCAAGGGCGCTGCGGCGGGCGTCGGCACCCAAGGGCGGTCATATTCCGGCGCCGAGGAGGAAAGCTTCGACAAGGGCAGGTCGGCCTTGATCTCATTCCCGTGCAGGATCAGGAAGCGGTCCTCGACGATGGTTTCGCCAACGATGGCGAAGTCGAGGTCCCATTTCTCGAAGATCGCCCGCGCCACCGCCTCTTTCTCCGGCTTCAGCACCATGAGCATCCGCTCCTGGCTTTCCGAAAGCATCATCTCATAGGCGGTCATGTTGCGTTCGCGCTGCGGGACCTGGTCTAGTTGCAGCTTGATGCCCAGCCCGCCCTTGTCGCCCATCTCGACGGCGGAGCAGGTGAGACCGGCAGCGCCCATGTCCTGAATGGAAATGACGGAATCCGAGCCCATCAGCTCAAGGCAGGCTTCCAAGAGGCGCTTTTCGGTGAAGGGGTCGCCGACCTGAACCGTGGGGCGCTTTTCCTCGATCGTGTCGTCGAATTCGGCCGAGGCCATGGTCGCGCCGCCGACGCCGTCGCGGCCTGTCTTGGCGCCAAGATAGACGACCGGCATGCCGACGCCCGAGGCCGCCGAGTAGAAGATCTTGTCGGCATCGGCGAGGCCCGCCGCGAAGGCGTTCACGAGGCAGTTGCCGTTGTAGCTCGGGTGGAACCGCACCTCACCGCCGACATTCGGCACGCCGAAGCAATTGCCGTAGGAACCGACGCCCTCGACGACGCCTTTCACCAGATGCGCGGTCTTCGGGTGGTCCGGCATCCCGAAGGACAGCGAATCCATCGCGGCGATAGGCCGCGCGCCCATGGTGAAGACATCGCGTAGGATGCCGCCGACGCCGGTCGCCGCACCCTGATGCGGTTCGATATAGGAGGGGTGGTTGTGGCTCTCCATCTTGAAGATCACCGCCTGACCGTCGCCGATATCGACGACGCCCGCATTCTCGCCGGGGCCGCAGATCACCTGCGGGCCGGTCGTCGGCAGGGTGCGGAGCCATTTCTTCGAAGATTTATAGGAACAATGCTCGTTCCACATCGCCGAGAAGATGCCAAGTTCGGTGAACGTCGGTTCGCGCCCGATGATCTCGAGGATGCGCTGATATTCGTCGGGCTTCAGCCCGTGCGACGCGATCAGATCGGGAGTGATGGCCGGTTCCTGCATGGCTGCCCTGTCCTTCAGCGGTTCGCGCGTTTCTTTAGGGCAAGGTGCGGTCGGTGGGAAGGGCCGTTACCCGGCCTTCGGCGGTCGCGCGGCGTCGCGTTCGGCCAGCGTCAGGATTTCCGGCGCGACAACCGGGGCGCGGTCGGCGCCGAAGAAGGGGGTGGCGCGGCCCGAGGCGGTCAGCTTGGCGCGAAGGGCGCGGGCGAGGACGCCGAAGACCGCCCGCGCGATGCCGCTTTGCCGGACGGGTTTCAGCGCGGCCCCAACATTGGCATGTGTCACGACCGGGCCGAAGCCGGGCGTGCCGGGCTTCAGGATCATGCCGACGAAGGGCATGCCGGGCGTGGCCAGCGTATTGGCGATGGGCGTGCCGCAGCAGCCGGCATACCAGCGCATCAGGCCCTTGGGGCTGAGCCTCAGAAGCCGCAGGTTATCCTCCCCCTCAGTGAAGCGGACCGCGGAGGGCAGGGTCTGGAAGATCTCCGTCCCGCCCGCCGCATCGAGCCAGTCCACGGCCTTCAGGTGGCGGGCGAAGGTCTGGCAATCGGCGCAGTAGCATTCGACATGGGTGCCGGGGGTATCGGCGGCGATGGTCCAGTGCATGGCGCCGCAGCGGCAGGCAAGGTTGCGGTCGGCTGGCATCGCGGATTCCCCCCGGTTGGATCACCGGTGACAGCCTAACGGACTGCGGGCCCGAGGCAAAACCCGCCGGGCGAAAAAAAAGGCCGAGACAAAGCTCGGCCCAAGTCCAACAGGGAGGTAGAAGTCGATGAGAGTTGCCTCAACCATCGCCTTCAAGCCCGATTTATGTGCGACAGGTTAACGAGGCAAGGGAAATCATGCCGCAGTTGCAACATGGCCGCTATGCGTTGCCCACATGCCTCAGTGCAACCGGCGGTTGCCGCATCTCGGGCGACCTCAGACGCCTTCCTCTTCGACCTTGCGTTTGCGGTAGGCCATGATCTCTTCCATGACGAACTCGCGGAAGGCGGCGACGCGCTTCGATTGGCGAAGCTCTTCAGGATAGGCAAGGAAAACGGGCACTTCGCCGGATTCCACATCTGGCAGCACCCGGACCAGATTGGGGAAGTCCTCCGCGAGGTAGTCGGGCAGGACGCCGATCCCCAGATGGCAAAGCACCGCTTGCAGCACTCCGAAGTAGTTGTTCACCGTCAGGGTGGAGCGGATGTCGTGGCTGAGGATGGTCTGCACAAGCTGCGCCCCCGCGGCGACCTGCGGCGCGTCCGGGCTTTGGCTGATGAGTCGGTGTTCGGTCATGTCGGCCATCGAGTCGAGCGTGCCGGCCTGTTCGAGATACTCGCGAGTCGCATACATGCGCATGCGGATCGTCATCAGGCGTCGGCGGATCAGGTCGGCCTGGCTCGGTTCCTTCATGCGGATGGCGACATCGGCCTCGCGCATCGGCAGATCGAGCACGCGCTCTTCCAGCATCAGTTCGATCTTCAGATCGGGGTAGCGTTCGTAAAGCTTGCCGAGGCGGGGCGCGAGCCAGAGCGTGCCGAAGCCCGTTGTCGTCGTCACCCTGAGTTCGCCAAAGACCTCGTCCTCGCTGTCGCGGATGCGGGCGGAGGCGGTTTCGAGCCGCTTGTTCATCGAGGTCGTCGCCTCGAACAGCAACTCGCCCTGTTCGGTGAGAATCAGTCCCCGCGCGTGGCGATGGAAAAGGGTGGTGCTGAGGCTCTCCTCAAGCGCCCGGATCTGGCGGCTGACCGCCGACTGGGACAGATGCAGGCTGTCACCGGCATGCGTGAGGCTGCCGGCGTCCGCAACTGCGTGAAATATTCGAAGTTTGTCCCAGTCCATCCTGATACATTCGGTCAAATTTTTACCGAGCGTGTTATGACGGTTTTCCTGACGCCGAGAAAGCAAAACAGTTAGCGCTCCCGGAGTTTTATTGGGTTTCATCAATATTTCAGGCTTTGTAGGTCAGCATAATTGACCTATAATGCCGGCGAAGGTGAGGGAGGCCATCTATGACCAAGCATCAGATTTCGCTGAGCGACCGCTACGACCTGGATCGTTCGCCGGTTCTTCTGAACGGGACCCAGGCGCTTGTGCGGCTGATGCTGATGCAGAAGGCGCGCGACCGGAAGGCGGGGCTGAACACGGCGGGCTATGTCACCGGCTATCGCGGCTCGCCCCTGGGCGGGGTCGACCTCAACATGGCCAAGGCGCAAAAGCTTCTCGAAGCGAACGACATCCGCTTTCAGCCCGGCCTGAACGAAGACCTCGCCGCGACTGCCGTCTGGGGCAGCCAGCAGGCGGAGCTTCGGGGCGAGGGCAAGCATGACGGGGTTTTCGCGCTCTGGTACGGCAAGGGGCCGGGGGTGGACCGTTCGGGCGACGTGATGCGCCATGCCAACATGGCCGGCACCTCGCCGAACGGCGGCGTCTTGATGGCGATGGGCGATGACCATACCGGCGAAAGCTCCACCACTCTGCACCAGTCCGACTGGGCAATGATCGACGCCTATATGCCGGTGGTCAGCCCTGCAGGCGTGCAGGAGATTCTTGATTACGGGCTTTACGGCTGGGCGCTTTCCCGCTTCGCCGGCGTCTGGGTCGGCCTCAAGACGATGAAGGATACGGTGGAGGCGACAGCGGTGGTCGATGGCGACCCCTTCCGCCGGACCTTCACCCGGCCCGAGTTCAGGATGCCGGAGGGCGGCCTCAACATCCGCCTTGGCGATACGCCGGTCCTTCAGGAAGCCCGGATGATCGACTACAAGCGCTTCGCGGCCGAGGCGTTTTCCCGTGCCAATGGCATGGACAAGCGCGTCTGGGGCAAGCCCGGCGCCAAGATCGGCTTCGTCGCGGCCGGGAAGAACTGGCTCGACCTTGTCCATGCGCTGAACCTTCTCGGCATTGACGAGACGGAAGCAGAGCGGCTTGGCCTGACCACCTACAAGATTGGCCAGACTTTCCCCTTAGACATGAAGGGGTTTCACGACTGGGCCGAAGGGCTCGACCTCATCGTCGTGGTCGAGGAAAAGCGCAAGCTGATCGAGGTGCAGATCAAGGAAGCCATCTTCGACGACCGCAAGGGCCGCCGCGTCTATGGCTGGTACAAGGGCGGGGCGGGCGGGATGCACCGGGAGGAGTTGTTCCCCACACGTTATGCGCTCGACCCGACCTATATCGCCGAAAAGCTTGGCGGCATCCTGATCGAGGAAGGTCGTGGCACCGATGAGGTGAAGGCCCGCCTCGCCGCCATCGCCGAAACCCGCCGCGCCGACAACGCCCCGGAAATCGCGGCGCGTCTGCCCTATTATTGCTCCGGCTGCCCGCACAACACCTCGACCAAGGTGCCCGAAGGGAGCCGCGCCTATGCCGGGATCGGCTGCCACTACATGGTGCAGTGGATGGACCGCAACACCACCGGCTTCACCCAGATGGGCGGCGAGGGCGTCAACTGGGTCGGCGAGGCGCCGTTCTCCAAGACGCCGCATGTGTTCCAGAACCTTGGCGACGGCACCTACAACCACTCCGGCAGTCTGGCGATCCGTGCGGCGCTCGCTGCCGGGACCACGATCACCTACAAGATCCTCTTCAACGATGCCGTCGCCATGACCGGCGGGCAAGCGAACGAAGGCGGCCTGACCGCCGACCGTATTGCCCGCGAAGTGCAGGCGATGGGGGTCGAGAACATCTTCGTCGTCTATGACGAGAAGGAGGACGTGGACCGCGACAGGTTCCCCGCCAGCCTGCCGTTCCACGAACGCCACGAACTGCCGATGATCCAGAAGAAATGTTCTGAAATCAAGGGCGTGTCGGTCATTCTTTACATCCAGACCTGTGCCGCCGAAAAGCGCCGGCGCCGGAAGCGCGGCCAGTTCCCCGACCCTGACAAGCGGGTCTTCATCAATACCGATGTCTGCGAAGGCTGCGGCGATTGTGGCGTGCAATCGAACTGCGTCTCCATCGTGCCGGTCGAGACGGAACTGGGGCGCAAGCGCGCCATCGATCAATCGTCCTGCAACAAGGACTATTCCTGCGTCGACGGCTTCTGCCCGTCCTTCGTGACGCTGGAAGGAGCCAAGATCCGCAAGGCGAAAGCGGCGGAGTTCGACCTGCCGGCGATGCCGGACCCGAAGCTGCCTGCCATCGACGGCACCTATAACGTCCTCATCACCGGCGTCGGTGGCACCGGCGTCGTCACTATCGGCGCGGTCCTCGCGCAGGCGGCGCAGATCGACGGCAAGGGCGCGGGCATGATGGAAATGGCCGGCCTCGCCCAGAAGGGCGGCGCGGTCCATATCCACCTGAGGCTCGCCAATCGGCCCGAGGATATCAGCGCCATCCGCGTCGCGGTGGGCGAGGCGGATTGCCTGATCGGCGGCGATCTTGTCGTTTCCGGCGGGGCGAAGACGCTTGGCCTGATGACGACGGGTCGCACCGGCGCCGTGGTCAACAGCCATGAGATCATCACCGGCACCTTCACCCGCGACCGGAATTTCCATCTGCCCTCGGACGCCCTGCGCGTCTCGCTTCAGGCGCGACTTAAGGATCGGGTGAGCTTCTTCGACGCCTCAGAGCTGGCGCGGAAGCTGATGGGGGATTCTATCTATTCCAACATGCTCCTCCTCGGCGCCGCCTGGCAGCAGGGCCTCGTTCCCCTGACCGCCGAGGCGATCCGCGAGGCGATCAAGCTGAATGGCGCGGCGGTGGAGAAGAACCAGCGCGCCTTCGAGCTTGGGCGCTGGGTGATGCTGCATCCCGATGACGTTTCGAAACTGGTTGAGGATGTGGTCGCAAAGCCTTTTTCGGAAAAGGAAAAGATCGACATGCTGGCGGCGCGGCTGGTCGGCTATCAGGATGCCGCCTATGCCGATCGCTTCCGCCGTCTTGTCGCGCAGGCACCCGAGGGGCTGAAGCTGCCGGTCGCCGAGGGCTACTACAAGCTTCTGGCCTACAAGGACGAATACGAGGTCGCCCGGCTGCATCTCGACACCGCCGAAAAGGCGAAGGCCGAGTTCGACGGCGACTTCCGCATGACCTTCCATCTCTCGCCGCCGATCCTCGCCAAGATGGGTCCGAATGGCCGCCCGGAGAAGAAGGCCTTCGGCCCGTGGATGCTCCACGCCTTCCGCCTCCTCGCCCGGATGAAGGGCCTGCGCGGGACGGCGTTCGACCCCTTCGGCCGCTCGCATGAGCGCAAGGTGGAGCGCGCGCTCATCACCGAGTTCGAGACCGACATGGCCGAAGTGCTGCCCAAGGCGACTCCTGCCACCGAAGAGGCGGTGAGGGCGCTGGCGCTTCTGCCGATGTCGATCCTCGGCTACGGTCCGGTCAAGGATGCAGCAGTGGCGAAGGCGGCGAAGCGGCGCGAGGAACTCTTGGCCCTGATCCGGGCCGGTGGCGCGCCGCTGAAGGCCGCGGCGGAGTAGGGGCCGCAAACCGGCGGTGGCATTCCCGCGCCCGACGGCCTATGACTTTGCCAGGAGCCGCCGCGCCCTTGCGGACGCGGCGGCGAACCGGCGGGAACAACCGCAACGGCAGGTCACGGCAGGGGGCATGGGATGGCAGTCGGCATCTTCGATTCTGGGCTCGGCGGTCTGACCGTCTATGATGCGGTTGCCAAGGCGCTGCCCGATGTGGCCTTCGTCTACTACGGCGACAACGCCCATGCGCCTTACGGCGTCCGCGATGCCGATGACATCTTCAACCTGACCTGCGCCGGGGTCGAACGGCTCTGGGCCGAGGGCTGCGACCTCGTGATCCTCGCCTGCAACACCGCCGCCGCCGTGGCGCTGAAGCGGATGCAGGAAACCTGGGTGCCGAAGGACAAGCGCGTCCTAGGCGTCTTCGTTCCGATGATCGAGGCGCTGACCGAACGGCAATGGGGCGACAATACCCCGCCGCGCGAGGTCGAGGTAAAGCATGTGGCGCTTTTCGCCACGCCCGCGACGGTGGCAAGCCGCGCCTTCCAGCGTGAGCTCGCGTTCCGCGCCATCGGCGTCGATGTGGAGGCGCAGCCCTGCGGCGGCGTGGTCGATGCGATCGAGGAGGGCGATGAGATCCTTGCCGAGGCACTGGTCCGCAGCCATGTCGAGGCCTTGAAGAGGCGGATGCCAAAGCCCGAGGCGGCGATCCTTGGCTGCACGCATTACCCCTTGATGGACAAGATCTTCCAGGACGCGCTCGGGCCCGAGGTGAAGGTCTATTCGCAGGCCCGGCTCGTCGCCGAGAGCCTGAAGGACTACCTCGCCCGCCGACCGGAGTTCGTGGGCGAGGGCAGGGCGGCGCGATTCCTGACGACCGGCAATCCGGCGCGGGTCTCAGGCAAGGCCACCCAGTTCCTGCGCCGGAAGATCGCCTTCGAAGCCGCCTGAGGCGATCACGGCGCGGCTTTTGCCACAATCTTTTCCTACTCTTAACCAATTCCGTCGCTACTCATCCGCGCAAAGGGGCTCGAGGTTGTGGGTGACGTGTCGTGAATCTGTCCGGAATTGCCAGGTCTGTTCTTGCTGCCGCGCTCTTGGCGGCTGCGATGGCCGTCCCGTCCCATGCCGCCACGGTGACTGAATCGAGCGTTGCGGGCGGCGATTTCAGCAGTCTTTATGCGGCTCCGACCACGATCCAGTACGGTAATGACTATGTGAACGGCAGCATCGGCACCGGTGACACCGACTACCTGCATTTCACCAGCATGCGTCCGGGCGCCACGACGATCTCGATCACGCTCACCGCTCCGCCGGGCAGGAACATCGCGCAGGGGCGCGTGTATTACAGCACCACCCCGTTTTCGCTGACCAACCAAGGCACGCGAGCCGGCAACATCAGGGTCACGCCGGGACAGCCCGGGCCGCAGACGATCACCTTCAATCTGGGGTCGTCCTTTGCCGGGTCGCTCTACATCAGCCTCAATCTGTCTCTTGGGCCGGTCATGCGCTATTCGGTCTACGTGCCTGGCAACATCGGCATTCCGGGCGTCCCGGTTCCGGCCCCGGTGTTCATGCTTGGCGCGGCAATCGCCGGGTTGGGCGCGGTGTCGCGGCGCCGCCGGCGTGGTTTGGCGTGATGCCTCACCAGGGTTCAGCCGCGTCGGATTCTGCCACGGGCGTTCCATCGTTTTACCATATTGCTCCGCAAAGAAGGCTGCGGGGAAGTGTCTGGAGAAGGGGACGGATATGAGCATAATCACTTTCGGGCAGGCGGCAGTGCTTGGCTTGGCAATTGTGCTCAGCGCCACCCCTGCAACCGCCGTGACGGTGAACGAAGGCAGTTTCGCCGGGGGCGATTTCAGCAGCAGTTACGGATCGCCGACCGCGATCGCCAGCGGCGTGGGAACTGTCACCGGCAACCTCGGCAGCAATGACCGAGATTTTCTGTCCTTCACCGGCATGCAGACCGGCGCCCAGTCAGTGACGCTGAACCTCACCGCGATCGGCGCCGGGCCCGTCTGGACAGGGAGCTTGCTCTACAGCACGACGCCGTTCACCTCGAACTCCTCCGGCCAGTTCGGCGGCGGCATCGTCATGCTCAATTTCGCGCCGTTCTTCGTCTCGATGACCCAGACGCTCAGCTTCAATCTCGGCGCGACCTTCGGCGGCACGTTGTTCCTGGCGATCAATCAGCAGACTGGCACGGGAGTTTCCTATTCGCTGGACATCCCCGGCAATGTTGCGCCTGTGCCGCTGCCCGCCACTGCCCTTCTTCTGGGCGGCGCCATCGCCGGCCTTGGCGCTTCGCGGCGTCGCGGCAAGCACGCGGCCGCCTGAGGCCGCGCCTGAATTCGGTCGCGGTGAAGCCTGCCGCGGCGACTGTTGTGTTGGACCAGATTGCACCGCGCCAATGGATCGCGGGATCGATACGAGAAAGGGTACAAGTATGGGAATTTTCATCTCCGGGCGCGCCGCAGTGTTGGCCGTCGCGATGGCGGCCGTGGCCATGCCTGCAGCCGCAGTGACCGTCAACGAGGGCAGCTTTGCGGGCGGCGATTTCAGTGGCGGCTTCGGTACCCCGACTTCGATTGCCAACGGTTTCGACACGATCACCGGGACCCTGGGTGTGGGCGACCGCGACTTCCTGTCCTTCACCGGGCTGGCAACCGGCGCCCAGAGCGTGACCCTGAACCTTGCTGCGACCGGAACGTCGACATTCTGGACCGGCGGTTTCCGCTACAGCACGACACCGTTCACCTCCAATACGTCCGGGACCAGCGGCGGCAACATTTTCATGTACAACTTCGGATTCCTCGGCTCTTCGCTGACCCAGACGCTGTCCTTCAATCTCGGCGCGACCTTTGCAGGCACGCTCTATGTTGCGCTGAACCTTTCGAACGGCGCTGGGGCGAGCTATTCGCTCAGCGTGCCCGGCAATGCACCGGTTGCGCCGGTCCCGCTGCCCGCCACCGCCCTTCTTCTTGGCGGCGCCGTCGCCGGCCTTGGCGCATCGCGGCGGCGTGGCAAACGCGCGACGGTTTGAAGGCCGCGCCTGTCTCCGGTCGCGGCGAAACCTGCCGTGGCCTTTTCACTGTCTGATAATGACTGGTGGCGAAGTTGGCCGCCAGAGACTCACTGCGAAGGGTATGAGTATGGGTATTTTCAACCTTGGGCAGGCTGCTGCACTTGGTCTGGCGATTGCGGCAGGTGCCGCGCCGGCAATGGCCGCCACGATCAACGAAGGCAGCTTCCCGGGCGGTGATTTCAGCGGCAGCGCCACGGCGCCGACCCTCATCGGCAACGGCTTCGACACGATCACCGGGACGATCGGCAGTGACGACGATATCCTCGCCTTCACCGGCATGACCTCAGGCGCGCAGCAGGTGACGCTCAGTTTCGCGGCGCCAAACGGTATCGATTGGTCCTACGCCTCGGGCGGCTCGATCTATTACAGCACTCAGCCTTTCCAGTGGAACTGGGACGGGACCTTTGCCGGCAGCTTCATGACAGCCCTCTGGCAGCCGACGTCGAGCGTGACCATCAACCTCGGTTCCGGTTTCGCGGGCGCGCTCTATCTCGCGCTCTATTCCTGGGGCAACGCCGGCAGCTACTCGATCGGCGTGCCGGGCAATGCCCCGCCTGCCGTGCCGTTGCCGGCCCCGGTCCTGCTCCTCGGCGGCGCCATTGCCGGCCTCGGCGCCCTTCGCCGCAAGGCAAAGCGCGCTGCGGCCTGAGGGCGCGGCCCCGCCTTGCCACGAAGATTTGGGTTGAATACCGCGCCCCGGCGCGACATGACCGCCCCAGCACCAACGGGAGTCGTTCATGTCGAAGAATGTCGCCATCCTCGGGGCCTCGGGCTATACCGGCGCCGAGCTTGTCCGCCTGATCGCCACCCATCCCGACCTGCGCATCACCGCGCTTTCCGGAGACCGCAAGGCGGGGATGGCGATGGCCGAGGTCTTCCCCTTCCTCGCCCATCTTGACCTGCCGGTCCTGACGAAGATCGAGGAGATCGACTTTTCCACGGTCGACCTCGCCTTCTGCGCGCTGCCGCATGCGACGAGCCAGGCGGTCATCGCCGACCTGCCGCGCGACTTGAAAGTTGTCGATCTGTCGGCCGATTTCCGGCTCCGCGATCCGGCGGAATACGAGAAATGGTACGGCAAGCCCCATGCCGCGGTCGAGTTGCAGAAGGAAGCCGTCTACGGCCTGACCGAGTTCTACCGCGACGACATCCGCACCGCCCGGCTCTGCGCCGGCACCGGCTGCAATGCCGCGACCGGGCAATATGCGATCCGGCCCTTGATCGAGGCGGGGGTCATCGACCTTGACGAGATCGTCCTCGACCTCAAGAACGGGGTCAGCGGGGCGGGGCGGTCCCTGAAGGAAAACCTCCTTCATGCCGAGCTTTCGGGCGGCACCCATGCCTATTCGGCGGGCGGCACCCACCGGCACCTGGGCGAATTCGATCAGGAGTTCTCGAAGGCCGCCGGCCGCCCGGTCATGGTCCAGTTCACGCCGCACCTGATGCCCTTCAACCGCGGCATCCTCGCCACCGTCTACGTCCGGGGCGAGCCGCAGGCGATCTGGCGGGCGCTGGCCGACCGCTACCGGGACGAGCCCTTCCTGCATGTCCTGCCCTTCGGCCAGCTTGCCTCCACCCGTTCCGTCGCCGGCTCGAACTTCGTCCATCTCGGCGTGACCGGCGACCGTATCCCCGGTCGCGCCATTGTCGTTGCCGCCCTCGACAACCTGACCAAGGGCTCGTCGGGGCAGGCGATCCAGAACGCGAACCTGATGCTCGGCCTCAAGGAAACCGCCGGGCTGATGCTCGCCCCCGTTTTCCCGTGAGCTGACCATGCGCAACCTGAAAAAGACCCGCCGCATCCAGATCATCCTTCTCGCCGTGGTGTCGCTGGCCATCGCGACGGCGCTCATCGGCTACGCGATGCGCGACGGCATAAACTTCTTCCGCTCGCCGTCGCAGGTTGTCGAAAACCCGCCCGGCGCGAACGAGACCTTCCGCATCGGCGGCCTTGTCGAGGAAGGCAGCCTTGTTCGCGGGCAGGGGGCTGAGATCACGTTCCGCGTCACGGACACCAATGCCGCGATCCCGGTGAGATATACCGGCGTCCTCCCCGACCTTTTTGGCGAGAATGAAGGCGTGGTGGCGACCGGAAAATATGTCGACGGCAGCTTCATGGCGACCGAGATTCTGGCCAAGCATGATGAGACCTACATGCCGAAGGAAGTCATCGACGCCTTGAAGGATCAGGGTGTCTACGTCGACCCGAACGCCGCCGCAGCGACGAATTAACCCCTTCGCCCGAGGCTGGACCCCGTTTTCAAGGAACGGGGCCATGCCAAGCGTCAACGACATCGCAATGGAAATCGTCGCCCGCGAGGGCGGCTATGTGAACGACCCCGACGATCCCGGCGGGGCGACGAAACACGGCGTCACGCTGAAGACGCTCCGCTCGCTCGGGGTTGATCTGACCGGTGACGGGCGGGTGGAGGTGGAAGACCTCCGCCGGTTGACGCCGGACAAGGCGGCGGAGATCTATGTCGAACACTACTACCGCAGGACCGGCATCGCGCTCTTGCCCGAGGCCCTGCAGGCATCGGTCTTCGACATGTACGTCAACGCCGGCAACCACGCCGTCCGCATCCTCCAGCGTCTTTTGAACGAGATGGGCCACAGCCTTGCCGTGGACGGCGGTCTTGGGGCCAAGACTGCCGAGGCGGCACAAGCTGCCGCCGGCGACGACCCGGCACTGCTGGCCGATGCCTACGGAATCGCGCGGCGCAACTACTACTACGCGCTGGCCGAAACCCGGCCGCAAAGCCGAAAATACGCCCGGCGCCGCGATGGCGGCAAGGGCGGCTGGATCGTGAGGTCCGAGGAATTCATCTCGCCGCGCTTCCGTCTCAGTGAAGCCGAACACCGGGAAAGGACCGCATCATGGGGTTGATCTCAAGGGTGCTGGGCGCCCCCGCCGCCACCACCGCCCTTGGCCAGGCGGCGACCGGCGTGGCCGAGGTCTTCGTGCCGAACGCGACGCGGAAGATGCTGGCCGCGCATGACGCCTATATCGCCGCTCTCGGCGAATACGGGGCGGAGTTTCAGTCGGCGGGCGACGGCTGGTTCGACCGCTTCGTCAACGGCCTCAACCGCCTGCCGCGGCCGATGCTGGCGCTCGGCACGCTCGGGCTTTTCGCCTATGCCATGGCTGATCCCGAGGGCTTCGGCCGCCGGATGGTTGGCCTCAACCAAGTGCCCGAACCGCTCTGGTGGCTTCTCGCCGCCATCGTCGGCTTCTATTTCGGCGCACGCGAGGCGTACTACTTCCGCACCGGCAGCACATCGCGCGGCACCGCTGCCCTGCAAACTCCGGCGATTGGCGACAAAGCCGGCAACCCCGCGCTTGAGGAATGGCGCCAACGCCAGACCGGCTAGCTTCTTCGTTGCCTAAGTACCCTCCGGGGGGGCGGGGGGCAGACGGCCCCCCGCTTCCGGCACCTCCCCCGCGACATCGGCGCGCAGCCCATTGGCTCCGGCGGTGCAAGCCGATATGCTCGCACCATGATCGCAGAGATTGGCCATTTCACCCTCGTTCTCGCCCTGGCGCTCGCCCTGGTGCAGTCCGTCATTCCTCTTGTCGGCGCCCGGATGCGGTGGGCATCCTGGATGGCCGTCGGCCCGGTCGCGGCGACATTGCAGTTCGTCTGCCTCGCCATATCCTTTGCCGCACTGACCCATGCCTTCGTCACCTCGGATTTTTCGCTGAGGCTCGTCTACGAGAACTCCAACACCTTGAAGCCGATGCTCTACAAGGTTACGGGCGTTTGGGGGAACCACGAAGGCTCGATGCTCCTTTGGGTGCTGATCCTCGCGCTGTTCGGCGCTTCTGCCGCCTGGTTCGGCGGCGCGCTTCCCGACCAGCTTCGCGCCCGAGTTCTGGCGGTGCAGGGGTCGATCGGCGTGGCTTTCATAGCCTTCATCCTCTTCACTTCGAATCCGTTCCTCAGGCTTGCCCAGCCGCCCTTCGACGGGCGCGATCTTAACCCGCTTTTGCAGGACCCCGGCCTCGCCTTCCATCCGCCCTTCCTCTACCTCGGCTATGTCGGCCTCTCGATGGCCTTCTCCTTCGCCGTGGCGGCGCTGATCGAGGGTCGGGTCGATGCCGCCTGGGCGCGCTGGGTCCGGCCCTGGACGCTGGCCGCCTGGATGTTCCTGACCGTGGGCATCGCGCTTGGCTCATGGTGGGCCTATTACGAGCTTGGTTGGGGCGGCTTCTGGTTCTGGGATCCGGTGGAAAACGCCTCCTTCATGCCATGGCTGTTGGCGACTGCGCTTCTCCATTCCGCGGTCGTCGTGGAAAAGCGCGAGGCCTTGAAAAGCTGGACCGTTCTTCTGGCGATCCTCGCCTTCGCCTTTTCGCTGATCGGCACCTTCATCGTGCGCTCGGGCGTCATCACTTCGGTTCACGCCTTTGCCAATGACCCCGAACGCGGCATCTTCATCCTGGCGATCCTCGCGGTATTCGTCGGCGGCGCGCTGACGCTTTACGCGGCGCGGGCCCCGGCCATGGAAGCGAAGGGCGTCTTCGGCATCGTCAGCCGTGAAACCGCACTTGTCCTCAACAACGTGCTTCTCGCCGTCGCGGCCTTCGTCGTCTTCGTGGGCACGATCTGGCCGCTGGTGGCCGAGCTTGCCTTCGGCCGAAAGCTGTCGGTCGGCGCGCCCTTCTTCGAGGCGGCCTTCACGCCCTTCTTCGTGCTTCTGGCCCTGATCCTGCCCCTGGGCGCGATGATCCCCTGGAAGCGTGCCCGTCCCGGTCGCGCGCTGCGGTCGCTCCTCCCGGCGGCCCTTCTGGCCTTCGCCCTCGCGGCGCTGGCCTGGGCGGTGGGAACCGGGCGCCCGATCCTGGCGCCGGTCGGCGTTGCACTTGGCGGCTGGCTCCTGGGCGGCGCGGCGCTTGATCTCTGGCAGCGCTCAGGCGGGCAGATGTCGCGAATCGCGCGGCTGCCGCGCGCCGACTGGGGCCGGGCGGCGGCACATGGCGGGTTGGGTATCACCTTCATCGGCATTGCCCTGATGATGGCCTGGAATGTCGAGGACATCCGGATCGCAAAGCTGGGCGAGAGCTTCACCGTCGGCGGCTATCAGGTGACGCTCGACAGCGTGGAGGAGGTCGAGGGGCCGAACTTCCTTTCCACCCGCGCCAAGATCACCATGACCCGCGAAGGCGGCGAGACGGTGGTTCTGCACCCCGAGAAACGCATCTATCCCGTGGCCGCGATGCCGACGACCGAGGCCGCGATCGACAACGGCATCTTCCGCGACCTCTACGTGGTGATCGGCGACCCGCAGGAGGGCGGCGGCTGGGCGGTTCGGACCTACATCAAGCCCTTCGCCAACTGGATCTGGGCCGGCTGCATCATCATGGCTCTGGGCGGGCTTCTGTCACTCAGCGACCGGCGCTACCGCGTCGCGGCCGGGGCGCGGAGCGCTGCACCGCCACCTGCCGCGCAGCCGGCGGAGTAGGGGCGTTGCGCTGGCTTGCCGCGCCACTTCTGGCGCTGATGCTTCTGTCCGCAACACCGTCTCTTTCGGTCCAGCCCGACGAGATCCTCGCCGATCCGGCCCTTGAGGCGCGGGCGCGGGGGATCAGCGCCGGCCTTCGCTGCCTTGTCTGCCGGAACGAGAATATCGACGAATCGAACGCCGGCCTTGCCCGCGACCTCAGGCTTCTGGTGCGCGAAAGGCTGGTGGCGGGTGACAGCGACGACGCGGTCGTGGCCTATGTCGTCGACCGCTACGGCGAATATGTGCTTTTGAACCCCACCACCAGCGGCGCGAACCTGATCCTCTGGATCGCTGGGCCGGCCGCACTTCTGGTCGGGCTTGGCGGGGCGGCGCTCTACCTCCGCCGCCGCCAGAATGCGCCGGAGGCCGGCGTGGCGCCGCTTTCGGATGATGAAGCGAAGCGTCTGGCGGAAATTCTGAAGTCGTGACGTGCCGTAACGCTTCCGCCCCGACCTCTGCCACAGCATTCTCTAGGCGGAGCAAGAGGGAGAGGCGCCGATGAGCGAGAAGCCGGTTCTGGTCGAAACCACGGGCGGCATGACCGTCATCACGATGAACCGCCCCGAGGTGATGAACGCGCTGAACTCGGCGATGCGGCGCGACCTGACCGTCGCGCTGACCGAGGCCACGCGGACAGCGCGGGTGATCGTCCTGACCGGGGCGGGGCGCGCCTTCTGTTCCGGGCAGGATCTGGCCGATGGCGGCAATGCCGCAAGGATCGACCTCGAAGCGACGCTCCGCGACGAATACGAGCCGATGCTGAAGGCGATCTATGATGCGCCGGTGCCGGTCATTGCCGCTGTCAATGGCGCCGCTGCCGGCGCGGGCGCGAACCTTGCCCTGGCCGCCGATGTGGTGATCGCGGCGGAAAGCGCCACCTTCGTGCAGGCCTTCAGCCGGATCGGCCTCATTCCCGATGCCGGAGGCACCTACTGGCTGCCGCGGCAGGTGGGTTTCCCCCGCGCGATGGGGGCGGCCTTGTTCGCCGGCAAGGTGATGGCACGGCAGGCAGCCGAATGGGGGATGATCTGGGACTGCGTCGCCGACGAGGCCTTCGAGGGTCACTGGAGGGCACTGGCCGGGCAACTCGCCGAGGGGCCGACGGTCGCCTACCGCAACCTCAAGCGCGCGCTGAGGCAGAGCTATGCCAATGACCTTGACGCGCAACTGGCGCTCGAGGCGAAGTTGCAGGCCGATTGCGGCAAGAGCCATGACTTCCGCGAGGGCGTGACCGCGTTCCTTGAAAAGCGCCCGGCAAAGTTCGAGGGCCGTTAGGTTAGCTGAATGAGGCGCGGGGCTACCCCCCGCGCCACGATATCTCTCGCCACCCCGGCTTCAGCCGAGGCAGCTCGGGTCTTTGGGTATTTCAGCAACGAAGAAGCGACAGGCGTTTGACGTCTTGACCGCCCGGCGGCGGGCGCAGAGAGTTGGGGCATCAGGGCGCATGGCCCTTCGGCACGGGGCCCGGTTTCCGGAAGCGCCTCACTTGTGCCGCAGGGGGATCAGATCATGCGCTGCGTCGCGGTACTCGGGCCGTCTCAATCGGGGAAAACGGAGCTGGTGAAGGCGCTTGCAGCGCTGGAAGATGCCCATCCCCAATCCGAGACGGCCGGCCATCTTTCCCTGACCCGCTTCCGTTTCATGGGCGAGGACTGGGGTGCATTGGACGTGGCCGGCGGGCCGGAGTTCGCCCGCATGGGCGGGGCAGCGCTTCTGGCCGCCGATGCGGCGGTGCTTTGCGTCTCGCCCGACCCGGACGAGGCAGTGCTGGCCGCACCCTGGCTCCGCGCCATCGAGGCGGCGGGCGTGCCCTGCTTCATCTTCATCAACCGGATGGACACGCCGAAGGGCCGCATCCGTGACATCGTCGGCGCGCTTCAAGCCTATTCCGGCCATCCGATCGTGCTTCGGCAGATCCCGATCCGCGAGGGTGGCCAGATCGTCGGCGCCATCGACCTCATCTCCGAGCGCGCCTGGCGCTACCGCGAGGGCCAGACCTCGCAGCTTGTCGAGATGCCGAAAGCCGAGGCCCCGCGCGAGCATGAGGCACGGGCCGAGCTGCTGGAGCATATGTCGGATTTCGATGACAAGCTGCTGGAGGAGTTGATCGAGGATCATGAGCCGGCCAAGGGGGCCTTGTTCGAGATCGCCCGGCGCGAGACGCAGGACCGGGCGCTGGTGCCGGCCTTCCTTGGCTCCGCAAGCCACCGGAACGGCATTCTGCGGCTGATGAAGGGTCTGAGGCATGAGGTGCCGGAGGTTGCGGCGCTGAAGGCGCGGCTTGGCGTCAAGGACGGGGTCGCGGTTGGCTTTCATGCCCAGATTCGCAAGCATCTGGGGAAATGCGTCTTCATCCGCGCGCTGGCGGAGGGTGTGAAGGCCGGCGGGCAGCTTGGCGGCGCCGGGCTTGGCGGGCTGGCGGAGCCGGGCGGCAAGCCCGGCAAGGACCATCTTGAGGCCGGCCAGATCGGCATGTCGGTGAAATCCGATCAGTTGGATGCGGGGCGGGTGTTTTCTGCGGGCGCCGCCGGTCCTGTGCCGGATTGGGGCAAGGGCTGCACGCCGTCGCTCGCCCGTGTAGTGACACCGGTGCATGAGCGCGACGATGTGCGGCTTTCGACCGCCCTCGCGCGGCTGACCGAGGCCGATCCGATGCTGCGGCTTGACCAGGATGCGGGCTCGGGCCAGGCGATCCTGCGCTTTCAGGGGCCGATGCAGGAACGGCAGGTCTTGGCCGCACTTGGCGATGATTTCGGCATCGAGGTGGCGACGGCGCCGCAAAGCCCGCGCTATCTTGAGACCATCTCGAAGCCGGTCGATGAGCAGTACCGCCACCGCAAGCAATCGGGCGGGGCCGGGCAGTTCGCCGATGTGGCGGTGACGGTGAAGCCCGCCGGGCGTGGCGACGGCTTCCGCTTCAACGAGGTGGTGAAGGGCGGCACGGTGCCCCGGAACTTCATCCCTTCCGTCGAGGAGGGCGCGCGCGAGGCGCTCGACAAGGGTCCGTTGGGCTTTCCGGTCACCGATGTCGCCGTCACGCTGACGGATGGCAAGCACCATGCGGTCGACAGCAACGACTTTGCCTTCCGTACCGCCGGAAGGATGGCGCTGCGCGAGGCTTTGCCGAAGGCCGGCCCTATCCTTCTGCAGCCGGTACAGCGGATCGAGATCCATGTGCCTTCGGTCTATTCCGGGGCGATGGTTTCGATGATCTCGTCCTTGAAAGGGCAGGTGCTGGGCTTTGAGGGCAACCCCAACTATCGGGGCTGGGATCTCTTCCGCGCGCTCCTGCCGGCTTCGGCGGAGGATGACCTTGTCATGGCGCTTGGAGGTGCGACGCAAGGCACCGCCTGGTATGACAGCACCTTCGACCATTACGAGGAAATCTACGGTCGCGAGGCCGAGCGGATTTCGAAGGAGTTCGCCGAGGCGTGAGGTCGGAGGGCCGCCGGGGGCCATGCTTCCCGGCGGCCTCCCTTTGATGGGCGTTCATGCCTTGGGGAAATCGCCCGACCGGCGCCCGATGCCGGAAATGCGGCGCCTGAGTGCGAGAAGGGCGATCGAGGCCAGGATGGCCCCTGTGTTGACGATCATGGCGTCCGTCAGGCCGATCCTGTCGACGAGCCAGCCGAGCCATATCGTTCCGATGGTGGCGAGGCCCCAGAAGGCCGTCTGGTCGATGCCGATCAGCGTGCCGCGATCCTCTGCCGGTGCTTCGCGCAGGTAGCGGCCATAGATCAGCGCCTTTCCGACCTGGTTTGCGCCGAGAAGGAAGAGGACGGCGATGTAGCCGGCAAAGCCCGGCACCACGAGAAGGCTGAGGACGAGGAGCGCGCAAGCACCCCAGATGCCAAGGGCGACGCGACCGGGCCGGGCGATCCGGGGCGAGAGGCGGACGGCAAACGAGGCCGCGAGGATCGCACCGATCCAGCCGACGATCCCGGTCAGGGCGTAAAGGTCACCCTCACCGGGAAAGCGCAGGCGGAAGGTCAGCGGCTTGAAGACGTAGAAGGCGGGGACAACGAGAAGCCCGAGCATGGCGCTGCCAAGTAGGATGTCGAAGCTGACCGGATTGGCGCGGAAATGCGCCACGACCCGGCGCAGCGGCAGGCCCCGGCCCGCCGGGCGGGCGACAGGCTGCCGGCGCGGCATCCAGAGGATCAGCGTTGCGCTGACCGCCATGAGCGCGCCGTTCACCGCAAAACCGCCGGGCGCGGAGAGGATCGGCAGGAGAAGTGTGGCGACGTTGCCCGACAGCTTCGCAATATTGTGGACGGTCGCGGCGATCAGTGCGTTATCCTCGGGCACGCGCGGCGAAGCCTCGGGGATGAAGGTGTCGATGGCCGGGTTCGAGATTGCGCTGAGGACCCCCGAGGCCAGGCAATAGGCGCCGAAGAGCCAGGGCGAAAACACCTCTCCCGCGGCGGTGATCCCGTAACCGGCGAGGGCCAGCGCGAAAAGCCCGGTGGATGCGGCAAAGCTGGTCCTTGCGCCGATCCGGTCGGTCAGGGTTCCGCCGATGGCGGTCAGGAACAGGAACGGGAAGAGTTGCAGCGACTGGTAGAACCCGATCTCGGTCGCCGAAAGCCGGGCGTAGAAAACCATGTACCAGGTGAAGAGGATGGTCTGGAAACCTTCGCCGCAGTGCCAGAACCAGTAAGAGGCGAAGAAGGCTTTGCGCATCATGGCTCATCGGACAAGGCAGGGTCAGCATGCTGCGCCTGCTTCGCCGAGTAAAGCCCGGTGCCCGGACAAGCAAAAGGCCGCCCGTCGGGGCGGCCTTCCTGTTGTTCCCGAAGGACGCTCAGCGGCTGGTCACGTCCTGATAGTCGCGCCGGGTCTGGCCGATGTAAAGCTGACGCGGGCGGCCGATCTTCTGGGTCGGGTCGGCGATCATTTCCTTCCACTGGGAAATCCAGCCGACGGTGCGCGAGATGGCGAAGATCGGCGTGAACATCGACGTCGGGAAGCCCATCGCCTCAAGGATGATGCCGGAGTAGAAGTCGACGTTCGGATAGAGCTTCTTCGAGATGAAGTACTCATCCGACAGCGCGATACGCTCCAGTTCCTTGGCGACCTGCAGCAAGGGGTTGTTGTGGATGCCGAGAAGGTCCAGCACCTCATCGGCGCTTTCCTTCATCACCTTGGCGCGCGGATCGAAGTTCTTGTAGACCCGGTGGCCGAAGCCCATCAGCCGGAAGCCCGAATTCTTGTCCTTCGCCTTGGCGATGTATTCGGGAATGCGGTCGACGGTGCCGATTTCCTTCAGCATCTCAAGGCAGGCCTGGTTGGCGCCGCCATGCGCCGGACCCCAGAGGCAGGCAATGCCGGCGGCGATGCAGGCGAAGGGATTGGCGCCCGACGAGCCGGCAAGCCGCACCGTCGAGGTCGATGCGTTCTGTTCATGATCCGCATGCAGCATCATGATCCGGTCCATCGCTTTTTCGAGGATCGGGTTGACCACGTAATCCTCGGCCGGAACCGCGAAGCACATGTTGAGGAAGTTGCCGGCATAGCTCAGCGCGTTCTTCGGATAGACGAAGGGCTGGCCGACCGAATACTTGTAGGCCATCGCGGCGATGGTCGGAAGCTTCGCGATCATGCGGATCGCGGCGACCTCGCGCTGCCATGGGTCGGAGATGTCCGTCGAGTCATGATAGAAGGCCGACATCGCGCCGACGACGCCGACCATGGTCGCCATCGGATGCGCGTCCCGCCGGAAGCCCCGGAAGAAATACTGCATCTGCTCGTGAACCATGGTGTGCTTGGTCACGCGCATCTCGAAATCGGCCATCTGCGCCTTGTCGGGCAGTTCGCCGTAGAGAAGGAGGTAGCAGACCTCAAGATAATGCGACTGATCCGCCAGCTGTTCGATCGGATAGCCGCGATAGAGAAGCTCGCCCTTGTCGCCGTCGATATAGGTGATGGCGCTGTCGGTGGCCGCGGTCGAGGTGAAGCCGGGATCGTAGGTGAAGACGTCCGCCTCGCCGTAAAGCTTGCGGATGTCGATCACGTCCGGGCCGATGGTTCCCTTCAGCACCGGGAGTTCATAGGTCTTGCCGTCAAGGGTAAGCGTGGCAGTCTTGGTCGTATCGGCCATCCCGGGCTCCTTTTGTGATCCGGCCGCGAGGGGGCAGCGCCGGATTGTGAACGACGCGGATCAGGGCCCGAAAGGCTTCAGTCCGCCACATCCTTCATCCGGGCGAGGGATTCGTCCCGCCCGAGAACCAGCATCATGTCGAAGACGCTGGGGGTGACCGCGCGTCCCGCGAGAGCCGCCCGAAGCGGCCCGGCAACCTTGCCAAGCCCCATTCCATGTGCCTCGGCAACGCCTGCCACCGTGGACTCCAGCTTGTCGCGCTCCCAGCTAGCATTTTGCAACTGCGGCGTCAATTCTGACAGTATACGACGGGATACCGGATCAAGGGACTTCGCCGCCTTCTCGTCCATGGATATGGGCCGATTGGTCAACACAAAGTGTGCCTTATCAAGAAGTTCCGGGAATGTCTTTGCCCGCTCCTTGACGCTGAAAAGCGCCCGCGCCAACCCGTCTTTCTGCGACTGCGAAGGTTCTGGCAATTTTGCCGCACCGAAAAAGGCCAGAATTTCCGGCAGCAGATCGGCATCCGCCGTCGCGGCGATATGCTGGCCTGAGAGATTCTCCAGTTTCTTGAAGTCGAGCCGCGCCGGCGCCCGCCCGATTCCCTCAAGGCTGAACCATTCCTTCGCCTCGGCGTCGGTGAAGAACTCCGCATCGCCATGCGCCCAGCCGAGCCGCGCGAGGTAGTTGCGCATGGCCGCAGCCGGGTATCCCAGCGCCTGATACTCGTGAAGCCCGACCGCACCGTGGCGCTTCGAGAGCTTCTTGCCGTCCGGCCCGTGGATCAGCGGGATATGCGCCCAAACCGGCACCGCCCAGCCCATCGCGTCATAGACCATCTGCTGGCGCGCGGCGTTGTTGAGGTGATCGTCGCCCCGGATCACATGGGTCACGCCCATGTCGTGATCGTCCACGACGACGGCCAGCATGTAGACCGGCGTGCCGTCCGAACGAAGCACGATCATGTCGTCGAGCGTGGCGTTCTGGATGACGACCTTGCCCTGCACCTTGTCGTCGATCACCGTCTGGCCTTCGCGCGGGGCCTTCATGCGGACCACATAGGGCGCATCCGGGTAGGTCGCCGGATCGGCATCGCGCCAGGGGCTCAGGAACACTGGATAACTGACGCCGCGCGCCTTTTCCGCCTCGCGGAAGGCCTCGATCTCGGCTTGCGTCGAAAAGCACTTGTAGGCGGTGCCACGCGCCAGCATCTCATGCGCGACTTCGGCATGGCGGTCCTTGCGGTCGAACTGGCTGACGACATCGCCGTCCCAGTCAAGGCCAAGCCAGGTCAGGCCCTTGAGGATTGCCTCCGTGGCTTCAGGGGTCGAACGCTCCCGGTCGGTATCCTCGATGCGCAGAAGGAACTTGCCATCGCGCCCGCGCGCGAAGAGCCAGTTGAAGAGCGCCGTCCTGGCCCCGCCGATATGCAAATAGCCGGTGGGCGAGGGCGCGAAGCGGGTGACGATCTCGGACATACGCGCGTTAACCTTTCGGAAACCATGAGCGGAGAGGCTGGACTGCGCGTTCAATAGGCATTGGCAGGCAGGGAAACAAGGGTGCGACGGCTGATCCGACCGCTGGAGGCGCTCGATGCGGCGCGGGGAAACCTTCTGCCCTGGGCGCCGGTGTTCCTGTCGCTGGGGATCGGTCCCTACTTCCTTCTGCCGACCGAGCCGGGGGGGCTGGTCTGGGGCGCGGTACTGGTGGCATTTCTGGCAGCAATGGCCATGTCGCTTCGCGGTCCCCTCCTTCTGCGCGTCCCGGCCATGGCGGTGGCGCTAGTCGCGGCGGGATTCGCGCTCTCGGTCTGGCGGGCAAATGCGGTCTCCGCGCCCGTCCTGTCCTTCCGCTACTACGGGCCGGTCGAAGGGCGCATCGTCGACATCGACCGGTCCTTCTCCGACCAGCCGCGCATCACGCTTGATGAGCTGGTGCTGTCGCGGACCTCGCCCGACCGCACGCCCGGCCTTGTCCGCGTAGCGCTCCACGACGATGCCGAAAGCGCCGGGCTGCAACCGGGCATGCGCGTGATCCTGACCGCACATCTTTCGCCGCCCGACGGGCCGGTGGCCCCCGGCGGCTTCGACTTCCAGCGCCTTGCATGGTTCTCCGGGCTGGGCGGCGTCGGCTACTCGCGGACGCCGGTTCTTGAGCTTCAGCCGCCTGACCACAGCCTCTGGCTGGCCGCCTTCCGGGTCCGCATGTGGCTGTCCGAAGGAATGCAGAAGGCGATCGGCGGTCAGTCCGGCGCCTTCGCGGCGGCGCTGATGACCGGCGACCGATCGGCGGTGAATGCCGCCACCAACGATGCGCTTCGGAACTCGAACCTCTCACACCTGATCTCCATCTCCGGCCTGCACATGGGGCTTCTGAGCGGCTTTGTGTTCGGCGCGCTGCGCTATGGGCTTGCACTGGTGCCGCCACTGGCATTGAGGCTCAACACCAAGAAGCTTGCCGCCGCCGTCGCCCTCGTCGCGGCCACGCTCTATCTGATCCTCGCCGGGCCCGATGTGGCGACGCGGCGCGCCTGGGTCATGGTCACCGTGATGCTGGTCGCGGTGCTGGCCGACCGCCGCGCCATTTCGCTCCGCTCCGTCGCCATCGCCGCCCTCGTCCTTCTGGCGATCGAGCCGGAAAGCCTGGTCGAGCCGGGGTTCCAGATGTCATTCGGTGCGACCGTCGCGCTGATCGTCACCTTCGGCCCTTGGGCGAAGATGCAGGAGAGGATCCCGCGCCTCCTGCGCCCCGCCGCAATGCTGATCCTGTCCTCCCTCGCTGCCGGGACCGCCACTGCACCCATCGCCGCCGTCCACTTCAACCGCATCGCCGAATACGGGCTGATCGCCAATTTCGCCGCCGTGCCGATCATGGGCCTGATCGTCATGCCCGCCGGTGTGATCGCGGCGGTGCTGGCGCCCGTCGGCCTTGCCGGGCCGGCGCTCTGGGCAATGGGGTTGGGGACGACGCTGATCCTTCAGGTCGCCGAATACGTTGCAGCAATGGACGGCGCGGTGCGCGCGGTGCCGACGCCGCCTGCGGTGGTCCTGCCGCTCCTTGGCCTTGGCGGCGTCTCCGCCTTCATCGCCCGACCGATTTGGCTGAGGGCTGGGGGGGCGACGCTTGCCGCCGCCGCCTTCGCACTCTGGGTCGGGGCAGAGCGTCCGGCGCTCCTGATCGCCGGCGACGGCGGGCTGGTCGGCGTGATGGGCGAGGGGGGGCGCATCCTCTCCAAGCCGAAGGGCGGCGGCTTCATCGCCAAGAACTGGCTTGAGGATGACGGCGACGCCGCCTTGCAGGACGCGGCCTTTGCGCGCGGTGGTGCGCCGGTCAGGCGCGGCGAATGGCAGGGGCATTTCGGCGACAGGCCGATCTATCACCTGACCGGCAAGACCGCCCCCGACCGCGCCGTCGCCCTATGCGCCACTGCCGCGCCGGGCACGATGGTGGTCCTGAACGGCGATTGGCCGGAGGGCGCGGACAGGCATGCTTGCGAGGTTTTCGACCAGACCCGCCTGCGCCAGACCGGCGCGCTCGCTTTCAGCCACGCGGGCGAGGGCACTGAGATCGTCACGGCAAAAGCCGTCGCCGGGACAAGGCTCTGGAACAGCCGCGCCGCCGATGAGAGGCGGCGCCTTGCCGCGGCTCAGTAGCTGCGGATCAGGCCGACGAGCCTGCCTTGAACCTTGACCTGATCCTCAGGCAGCACCCGCGTCTCATAGGCCGGGTTCGCCGCCTCAAGCGCAATCATCCCGCCCTTACGACGGTAGCGCTTCAGTGTCGCCTCATGCCCTTCGACGAGGGCCACGACGATATCGCCATTGTCGGCTATCGTCTGTTCGCGGATCACCACGATGTCGCCATCGTTGATCCCGGCCTCGATCATCGAATCGCCCTTGACCTCAAGCGCGTAATGCTGGCCCCGGCCGGAGAGCATGGAGCCAGGCACCGCGACATGGTGCGAAACCTCGGAAATCGCCTCGATCGGCACACCGGCGGCGATGCGCCCCATAACCGGCAGTTCGAGCGCATGAACCTCGCTCACCTTCATCGCACCCTTCGGCGGATCGGTGCGGTCGCCCTCGATCACCCTTGGGCTGAACCCCGGCTTCTCCATCGCCTCCGGCAGCTTCAGCACCTCAAGCGCGCGGGCCCGGTGCGGCAGGCGGCGGATGAAGCCACGCTCCTCAAGCGCGGTGATAAGCCGGTGGATGCCCGACTTCGACCTCAGATCCAGCGCATCCTTCATCTCGTCGAAGGAGGGCGGAACGCCGTCGCGCACCATCCGCTTTTGAATGAAATCCAAGAGTTCCAGTTGCTTGCGGGTCAGCATGTGCCTGTTTTCCTCATGCCGGGTTGCGGACTGTTCCTGACATGTTCTAGCCGCGTTCCCGATTTGTGTCAAACACTTGCGCAGGTTCTCGCGCAATCGGCCTGTCAGATCGCGATATACTCGACCTCATCGCCCGCCACGCGGGGGCCGTCGCCAATGGGCCGGACCAGAAGCGCATCGGCCTCGGTCAGAATCGAGAGGAGCGCGCTGTCCTGCCGCTCGAACGGAACGATTTCCGGCAACCCGGCGCCGGGCCGCAACCTCGCCCGCATGTAATGCTCACGTGGGCCGTTGGCGGCGACCGGTTGGCCGAGCCGAGCCCTTTGACGCGGCGCGGCGCGGGCCGGCAGGCCCTGCATCGCGCGGATCATCGGCAGCATGAAGAGATGGCCGCAAACAATTGATGAAACCGGGTTTCCCGGCAGTCCAAGCATCACCGATCCAGCCAGACGTCCCGCCATCAGCGGCTTGCCCGGGCGCATGGCGATGCGCCAGAAGGCGCGTTCCAGCCCAAGATCACCCGCGACCCTGCCGACGATGTCATGGTCCCCGACCGAAGCGCCGCCGATGGTCACGATCATGTCGGCATCGGCGGCGAGCGACAGGGTGTAGCGCAGGCTCGCTTCCGTATCGCGGGCAATCGGCAAAAGCCGCACTTCGGCGCCCTCTGCCTCGGCCATCGCGGCCAGCGCAAAACTGTTCGAGGCGACGATCTGGTCTGGCCCCGGCGCCTCGCCCGGCATCACCAGCTCATCCCCCGTGGCGATCAGCGCCACCACGGGGCGGCGGGTGACAGTCAGTTCCGCGACATTCATCGCGGCGATGAGGCCAAGGTCGGCGGGCCTGAGGCGCTTCGGCGCCGTCAGCCGGTCGCCCACGCGGAAATCCTGCCCGGCGGGACGGATGTTGGCGCCGGCCTCAAGCCTGTCGCCAAGGGTCATCGTGTCGCCTTCGCGCGTCACATCCTCCTGCAAGACCACACGTTCGGCACCTCCCGGCACCGGCGCGCCGGTGAAGATGCGCACCGCCTGGCCCGGGCCGACGGTCCCGGCAAAACCCCGTCCCGCCGCCGCCTCGCCGATGACCGAGAGCCTCGCGCCCGTGGAATGATCGGCCTCGCGGATCGCATAGCCGTCCATCGCCGAGGCGGCGAAGGGCGGCTGCGTGAGGCGCGCCACGGCATCCGCCGCCAGCACCCGGCCCGCCGCCCGGCGAAGCGGCACAGTTTCCACTTCAAGTTTGGGGCAAAGGGCGAAAAGCTTCGAAAGCGCCTCGTCGACGGTCAGCATGGTAGTTTCACTCCGCCTCGTAGCGACCTGATTTTCCGCCATCTTTCAGGACGACGCGCAAGCCTTCGATGCGCATCGACTTTTCGGCGGCCTTCAGCATGTCATAGACCGTCAGCGCCGCGACCGAGGCAGCCGTCAGCGCCTCCATTTCGACCCCGGTCTGGCCGGTGGTCTTGACCGTCGCCTCAATCCGCACGCCGGGAAGCACCGCATCGGGGATCAGTTCAATCGCAACCTTGGTGATCGGCAGGGGATGACAGAGCGGGATCAGGTCCGAGGTCCGCTTCGCCGCCATGATCCCCGCAAGCCGCGCCACGCCCAGAACATCGCCCTTCTTCGCCCGGCCTTCCGTCACCAGCGCCAGCGTCTCCGCCTTCATCACGACCTGAGCCTCGGCCACCGCCACACGGTCGGTCACCGCCTTGTCGGAGACATCGACCATATGCGCCCGGCCCTGATCGTCGAAATGCGTCAGAGGCATGGCCTAGACTCCAACCGGATCGGCAAGGATCGCCCGCGTCGCTGCCGCGACATCCGCCTGCCGCATCAGGCTTTCGCCGATGAGGAAGGACCGCGCGCCGCAAGCCGCCATCTCGGCAAGGTCCGCCGGCGTGAAAAGCCCGCTCTCACAGACCAGTCGCCGGCCCTTCGGCAGCATCGGCGCCAGCCTCCGCGTCGTCTCAAGCGTGACCTCGAAGGTCTTGAGATTGCGGTTGTTCACGCCGATGAGCGGCGAGGAAAGCCTGAGCGCCCGCTCCATTTCGCCCTCGTCATGCACCTCGATCAGCGCATCCATGCCCCAGTCTCGCGCCGCCGCTTCAAGCTCGGCCGCCAAGGCGTCGTCGACCGAGGCCATGATGATGAGGATGCAATCCGCGCCCCAAGCCCGCGCTTCGGCGACCTGATAGGTGTCGTAGAGGAAATCCTTCCTCAGCGCCGGAATGGCCACGGCCCCCCGCGCCGCCGTCAGGAACTCCAACGCGCCCTGAAAGGACGGCGCATCGGTCAGGACCGACAAGCAGGTGGCGCCACCGACCTCATAGGCCCGCGCCAGCGCCGGCGGATCGAAATCCGCCCGGATCAAACCTTTGGAAGGTGAAGCCTTCTTGATCTCCGCAATCAGCCCGTAGCCAGTCGCCTCAGCCCGCGCCAGCGCAGCGTCGAAACCGCGCGCTGGCCCGGCCGCACGTGCCGCCGCCTCGACCTCTGCCAAAGGCCGCGCGTGCTTGGCGGCGGCGATCTCGTCCAGCTTGTAGGCCTTGATCTTCTCGAGAATATCCATGCCCCGTCTTACCCTTCGCATCCCGCCCGGAAAAGCCCCTGCTTCTTCGTTGCCCAAATACCCACTTCCGCCCTTAGCCCCAGTCGATCGGCGTCCCGCCTTGCGCCACCAGCCAGCCGTTCACCCGGCTGAAGGGGCGCGAGCCGAAGAAGCCGCGATGGCCGGACAGCGGCGAGGGGTGTGCCGTCTCGACCCTCAGATGGCCGGGGTTGGTCAGATGCCGCGACCCGAGTTTCTGCGCCGGGCCGCCCCAGAGAAGGCAGGCGCGGGGGCTTCGGTCGATCTCTGCCAGCACTTCGGCAACAAGCTTCTCCCAGCCGATCTTCTTGTGGGACTGCGCCTCGCCCTCGCGCACCGTCAGCGCGGTGTTGAGCAAGAGCACGCCCTGCCGCGCCCAGTCGTCAAGGTCGGTCCGCGTGCGCGTCACGCCAAGATCGGCCTGCAACTCCTTGAAGATATTGCCAAGACTGTCGAGCCTGCCGGGAAACCCCGACGGGATCGAGAAGGCCAGCCCGTCGGCCTTGCCTTTGGTGTGGTAGGGGTCTTGGCCGAGGATCACCACGCGCACCGCCTCGGGCGGGCAGATATCGAGCGCGGCGAAGATGCGGTCCTTGGGCGGATAGACCGGGCCTGGTTCCGCCGCCAGCTGCGCCTCGATGCCCGGCCAATCCTTCGCGAAGAAGGGCAGACCGGACCAGCCTTCGCGGATCATTGCAAGGGAACGGCACGGGCCAGAGCCGCGACCTTTTCCGCCGCCCTACCTCTGTCGATGCTTTCCCGCGCTTGCGCTACGCCGTCCTTCAAGTCCGTGGCCTTGCCGGCGATCACCAGTGCCGCCGCCGCATTCAGGCAGACGGCATCGCGGTAGGCACCCGTTGCCCCGGCCAGCAGCGCGCGGAGCGCCACGGTGTTTTCCTCCGGCGTGCCGCCAAGGACCGCCTCGAAGGGATGGACCGGCAGGCCGGCCTCTTCCGGATGGAGGTCGAACTCGCGCACGACACCACCCTCAAGGGCGGCCACATGCGTCACGCCGGCGATGGAAATCTCATCCGTGCCGTCGCCGCCATGGACGAGCCATGCGCGCTCCGATCCGAGTGCTGCCAGCGTCTCGGCCATCGGCCTGATCCAGGCGCGGGCGAAGGCGCCCGTCAACTGCCGCTTCACCCCGGCGGGGTTTGTCAGCGGGCCGAGAAGGTTGAAGACGGTCCGCGTCCCAAGCTCCGACCGCGTCGGCATGACATGGCGGATCGCGGGGTGATGCATCGGCGCCATCATGAAGGCGATGCCGCAACTTTCCAGTGCCGCTTCAACGGCTTCCGGGCCGACCATCACGTTTATGCCAAGCTGGGTCAGTGCATCCGCCGCGCCGGATTTCGACGAAAGGTTGCGGTTGCCGTGCTTGGCGACCGGCACGCCGGCGCCCGCCACGACAAAGGCCGTCGCGGTGGAGATGTTGAGCGTGCCCTTGCCGTCGCCGCCGGTGCCGACGATGTCCATCGCCCCCGCCGGCGCCTTCACCGCATTGCATTTCGACCGCATCACGCGGGCGGCGGCGGCAATCTCTTCCACCGTCTCGCCGCGAGTCCTGAGCGCCATCAGGAGGCCGCCCATCTGTGACGGCGTCGCGGCCCCTTCGAAAAGCGCCTCGAAGGCGGCTTCCGCCTCGGCCCGGGTCAGGGGCCGGTCGGCGGCGATGCCGATCAGGGGCCGGATGTCGGCAATGGTCATGCCGGCACCGTCAGCGGCACCTTCGCGCCCGTCAGGAAATTCCGCAGCATCTGGTGGCCATGTTCGGAGGCGATGGATTCGGGGTGGAACTGCACGCCCTCGATCGGCAGGTCGCGGTGCCTGAGGCCCATGATCGTGCCATCCTCAAGCCACGCGGTGACTTCCAGGCTCTCGGGCAAGGTCGCGCGGTTGACGATCAGCGAATGATAGCGCGTGGCGAGGAAGGGCGAGGGCAGGCCGGCGAAGACGCCCTTTCCGGCATGGAGCATCGTCCCCATCTTGCCATGCACGATCTCATGGCAGCGGATCACGTCGCCGCCAAATGCCTGGCCAATGGTCTGATGACCAAGACAGACGCCAAGAAGCGGCGTCCGCGTCTCGGCGGCGGCTTCGGTCAGTGCAAGGCAGATGCCCGCCTCGTTCGGGGTGCAGGGGCCGGGCGACAGGATGATCGCGGCGGGGTTCATCGCCATCGCCTCCTGCACGTCCAGGGCATCGTTGCGGCGCACCACGACATCGGCCCCAAGCTCGCCGAAATAGTGGACGAGGTTGTAGGTAAAGCTGTCGTAATTGTCGATCAGAAGCAGCATCTTCGGGCCTTCGTCATGGGCAGGCGCAATCGGGGGATGAATACGCCTGAATGTCGGGCTATACATGGGCAGAGCCGCGCCGCCGGGTCAAGGCAGGATGCGGGCAAAACAAGGATATGGCGTCGGAGGCAGACGTGGGCAGAGGTTATGTAGTCGGCTTGCTCGCCGGAGCGCTGTTTTCAAGCGTGAGCGTGTCCGCGCTTTCGCTGATGATGCCGCCGGTGGCGCCGCTGGCGCCGCCCGCGCCGGAAACGGCGGAGGCCGTGCCGATCACGCCGGCCCCGGTGCCGGCTGAAGAAGCACCGGTGGAGGCGCCGCAGCCTGCGCCTGCGGAAGAGGTTGCCGCAGAGACGGTCGAGCCCGCGCCGGAGCCAGTGGCACCCGCCGCAGAAGCTCCCGGTGCCGAAGCGCCCATTGCGAGCGCGGAACCCGCGCCGACTGATGAACCGGAACCAGCCCCCGCCGCAACCGCTCCAGCGCCCGCACCGGAAGCGCCCGCGCCTGAAACGGAAACCGCCTCTGTCGCGCCGCAGCCTGAAACCCCGGTGGTGGAGGTTCCGGCCGGGTCGGAGTTCAACCGCGCCAAGCCGGAAGAAACCCCGGTCCTGCCGGCGCCGCAGCCAGCACCCGCCGCCAGCGCTGCGCCGGCAGTCGTCGCCCCCTCAGCCGATACCGGCCCGGCATTGACCGAACTTCTGCCTGCCGCGCCGCCGGAAAGCCCGGCGAGCGCGCCCGCCGCCATCGCCGAACCGGCGCCGCAGCCGGAAGCCATTGCCGAGGCTCCGGCGGGCGACACCGCCGTGCCGGTGCCGCCGCCCGGCGAAGCCGTCCTGCCTGATCTTGCGCCGGCAGCACCGGAGACAGAGACCGCGGCGACCGCCGAGCCTGCACCGCAGCCGACCGCGGAGGCTCAGCCAGCGCCCGCACCGGAAGCGGCCCCTGAGCCTCAGCCGGAACCAGCCCCCGAGGTGGCCGAGGAATCCGTGCCGGAGCCGGAGGCCGAGATCGCAGCGCCGCTGCCGCAGATCATCACGCCCGCGCCGGAGGCCCAGCCTGAAACCGGTGAGGCCATCGTGCCGGCACCCGACGAGGGCGCCTCTGCCGCGATCAAGCCGCGCATCATCTCGCCGGGGGCCGGGAACGCGACCGGGAACGGACCCATCATCATCGACGTGGCGCCACAGCCGCCCATCGGTGCCGCCTCGGGTCCGGAAGTAGGTTTCACGCAGAAGGTGCCCGGCGTGCAGGTCAACCGCCTGCCGCGCATCGGCGTGGTTGAACCGGCGCCGGCGCCCGACGCCGCCGACCCGGCAGAGGCGGCGGAAGTCGCGCCGGATACCGCCGTCGCCCGGTTCGGCGCCGCCTTCGACAATCCCGAGGGCAAGCCGATCATCGCCGTCGTCCTGACCGACGATGGCTCAGGTGCAGCAGCCGACGCCGAGGCGGTCGCCGCCATCGGCGCGCCGGTGACCATCGCGCTCGATCCCGAAAAGCCCGGCGTCGCGGTGCTGGCCCAGACCTACCGGCTTTCGGGCGATGAGGTCGCGATCCTCGCGCCGGCGATGCCCGAGGGTGCCACGCCCAGCGATCTTGAGGTGAGCTATCAGGGCTATGTCCAGACCTTGCCCGAATCCGTCGCACTCGTCGCCGGGCCGGGGTCGGCCCTGAACAGCGACCGGCGCGCCGCCCAGCATATCGCTTCCTTGCTGGCGACCGAGGGCAGGGGGCTTGTCACCGCCGTGCGCGGCCTCAATCCGGGGCGGCAGGCAGCGGAACGGGCCGGGGTCGCCTATGCCGGCATTGCCCGGTTGCTTGATGAAGAGGGGCAGGACGAGGCGGCGATGAAGCGCCTTCTTGACCGCGCGGCCTTCGACGCGGCGCGGGGCGGCAGTATCGTGATCCTCGGCAAGGCCTCCCCCGAGACGGTCGCGGCCCTCAGGGGCTGGATCGAGGCGGGTGAGAAAGTGGCGGTGATCGGCCCGCTGTCGGCAGTGCTCGCCCCTTGAGGGGCGGGCCTGCGGGTCAGCTGTTGCCGCGCCCGACGAAGAGGCCGGCATTCTCCGCCGCCATCTTCAGCGCCTTCGACTTGTTGATGGTTTCCTGAAGCTCGGATTCAGGGTCGCTGTCGTAGACGACACCGCCCCCGGCCTGAATATAAAGCTTGTCGTCCTTCACCACGGCGGTCCGAAGCGCGATGCACATGTCCATCTCGCCGTTGGCGGCGAAATAGCCGACGCCGCCGCCATAGATGCCGCGCTTTTCCGGCTCCAGCTCGTCGATGATCTCCATCGCCCGGACTTTTGGCGCGCCGGAGACGGTTCCGGCTGGCAGGCCGGCGAGAAGGGCCGACAGCGCATCCTGATCGTCGCGGATCTCTCCGACCACGTTCGAGACGATGTGCATGACGTGGGAATAGCGCTCGATGATGAACTTTTCGGTCGGGCGCACGGTGCCGACCTTCGCCACCCGGCCCACATCGTTGCGGCCAAGGTCGAGAAGCATCAGATGCTCCGCCAGTTCCTTCTTGTCGGACAGAAGATCGGCCTCATGGGCCTTGTCGTCCTCAGGGGTAAGCCCGCGCGGACGGGTGCCGGCGATGGGGCGGATCGTGACCTCGCCGGCCCGGAGCCGCACAAGGATTTCAGGCGAGGCACCGACGATGTGGAACCCGCCGAGGTTGAAGAAGGTGAGAAACGGCGACGGGTTGGTGCGCCGGAGCGACCGGTAAAGCGCGAAGGGCGGCAGGGTGAAATCGGCCGTCCAACGCTGCGACGGCACCACCTGGAAGATGTCGCCGGCGCGGATGTAGTCCTTGGCCTTCTCCACCGCCGCGCGATAGCCCTCGGGCGTGAAGTTCGACCGAAGCTCGCCGAGATGGGTAACATCGCCGAGCGAGCGGCCATCGCCCGCCGGCTGGCGATCCAGGTCGCGCACCGCGTCCATCACCCGCTCGGCCGCCTGGGCATAGGCGGCGCGGGCCGAAAGGCCGGAATTGGCCCAGGCGGGCGAACAGACCGTCACCTCGCCCTTCACGCCGTCAAGGACAGCGACAATGGTGGGCCGCATCAGCACCGCATCCGGCACGCCGATCGGGTCGGGCCTGACGTTCGGCAGATGTTCAACCAGCCGGATCATGTCATAGCCGAGATAGCCGAAGAGCCCCGCCGCGATGGCGGGGATACCCTCGGGCATCTCCATCCGGCTTTCGGCGATGAGGGCGCGAAGCGTCTCGAACGGATGGCCGGGCAGGGACTCGAACGCCTCGGCATCGAACCGCGCTTGCCGGTTGATCCGGCTTTCGGTGCCCCGGCAATCCCAGATCACGTCGGGCTTCATGCCGATGACCGAATATCGACCGCGCACTTCGCCGCCCGTCACCGATTCCAGCATGAAGCTCATCGGCTGGGCTCCGGCGAGCTTCAGCATCAGCGAAACCGGCGTGTCTAGATCGGCGGCGAGCCTTGTGTAGACCAGCTGGTTGTGACCCGCGGCCCAGCCGGCCTCGAAGTCTGCGAAGGAAGGGGTCAGCGACATGGCCTCAGTTCAGTTGCGCGTTGACGGCAGCAATCGCCGCCTGATCGAGCTGGATGCCCGCGCGGGTCTCGATGG
Organism: Pseudomonadota bacterium; assembly: GCA_020161655.1. Taxonomy (GTDB): domain Bacteria; phylum Pseudomonadota; class Alphaproteobacteria; order Rhodobacterales; family Rhodobacteraceae; genus Albidovulum. The sequence continues at coordinate 551,507 of JAIUPC010000012.1, read as the reverse complement.
TCTGGGTGAAGAGCTGGAACATGTCCTGCGACAGAGCCTGCGACAGCTGTTCATCCACCTGCTTGTGGAACTGCTGCACTTCGGGCGTTGCCAGATCGGCGGCGTTCACCTGGCGCAGGCCGAGGAGAAAGACCTGCCCCGCCGCCTCGACCACAGCCGTCTTGCCGGGTTCCATCACGAAAACCTTCTCCGCCACTTCCGGCGGCGCCCCGTCGATGAAGCCGCCCCGTGCGAAATCGTCATAGCGGGTGGTCACGAGGCCCGAGGATTCAAGAAGGGTGGGATCGGAAAATTTCCCGGCAGTCTCGGTCGCGAGCCGGCCAAGTGCCGCCAGAGTCTCGGCCTTCGCCCAGTCGGCCACCACCTGATCGCGCACCTCGTCGAGCGGCCTCAGCGCCGGCGGGTCGATCCCGTCGAGCCTGAGGGCAAAGACCCCGCCGTCGTCAAGCGCGGTGAGGGCCGGGAAATCACCTTCCTTCGCTTTCAGCGCGGCATCGCGGAAGGGCGCATAGGCGGCGATGCCGTCCTGCGTCGTCGCGTCGAACTCGATGGTGAAAAGCTGCATGTCGCTTTCCTTGGTGACATCCTCAAGCGTGGCGCCGCTGGCCAGAAGGTCCTGAAGCGTGTCGTTCTCTTCCGCGATCATCCGCCGCGCCTGATCGAACTGCGCTTCGGAGGACAGATCCTCGCGCGCTTCCTCGAAGGTAACCTCCTGCGCATCGAGGATGCCGTTCATCGCGAAGAGGGCGGGGCCGAGGTCGGTGTCGATGGGGCCGGCGATGCCAGGCGCGGTCAGCGCGAAGACAGCATCGCCCGCAGGCCCGAGGTCTTCCTTCGACACTTCGCCAAGGTCCAAATCCGCAAGCTCCAGCCCGCGCTCCTTGGCCAGCCCGGCGAAATCGACCTCACCCTTGTCGAGCCGCGTCTTCGCAGCTTCGGCAGCGGCCATGTCGGGATAGACGAGCTTTTCGACCAGCCGGCGTTCCGGTGTCACGAATTCCTTGATGCGATCTTCATAGCTCTTGCGGAGCGCCGCCTCGTCAAGCTGGACCTTGTCGGCAAGCATTTCGGGCGAGAGCCAGACATAGGTGATGCGCCGCGTCTCGGGCTTCGTATAGGGCTGAGGCTGGGCTTCGTAATAGGCCTTGATCTGATCCTCGGTGGGGGCGGCAACCGGCGCCGGCAGGTCGGAGGGGATCAGTTCGGCAAGGGTGAAGTCCCGCGTTTCGGTGGCCCAGGCGGTGATCCGGTCATCGAGGATCGCGGGCGAGGTGGTGGCGCCGAGGGCGGCACTTTGCAGGATCGTCCGCGCCGCCTCGTTGCGCAGCTTGCCTTCGAAATCGCCCTCCGTCATCCCCTCGCGCTGTAGCGCCAGCTTGTAGGCCTCGCGGTCGAACTTGCCGTCGAGGCCGTTGAAGGCGGTGAAAGAGGCGAGTCGGTCACGCACCGCGCCGTCGCCGACGGACAGGCCAAGCCGGTCGGCCTCGCCCTCAAGTGCCGCCGAGGCCAGAAGGCGCGCCAGCACGCTCTGGTCGATGCCAAGCTGCTGGGCCATCGCGAAGTTCACCGGTTGGCCCATCTGGGCCGAGGTCGCCTGCATCTCGCGCTGGACGGCGCGGGCATAGTCCCTGAGGTCGATGTCCTTTTTGCCGACGCTGCCGATCGACTGGGTCGATCCGCCGAAGTTGTCGGTCCCGAAGCCGACGAGCCCGAGCATCAGCATCGCCATCAAAGCCCAGATGAGGGTGTTTCCGCGTTTCTTGCTGCGGAGCGGGGTCGACATGTCTGGTTCCCTCCCGGGGGGCCGAGTTTATGGGTGTTTAGGTCACGAGAAGGGTCTGGGCAAGGCCGCTTGCCGGCTCAGACCCGAAACGCAGCAAGCCGGTCGATCATTTCCCCGATACCGGTGACGCCGATGTTGGCAAAGGCGATGCGGACTTCGCGCGCACCACGTGGGTCGTCGTCGGGCCGGAACATCGTGCCGGGGAGAAGAAGGATGCCCGCTTCGGCCACCAGCCGTTTCGCAAGATCGGGGGAGGTGAGGTCGAAGGGATGTTCGGCATAGGCGAAGAAGGCGCCGCAACCCATCAGCCGCCAGCCGGGCAGGCTGGCGAACCCGGCCTCCAGTGCCCTGCGGCGGGCAAGGATTTCGTCGCGCTCGCCGGCGACCCACTGGCCGAGGTTTCTCAGCCCCCAGAGCGCGCCGATCTGGCCGAGCTGGCCGGGGCAGATGGCGACGGTGTCGAGGAATTTCTCGACCTCGGCCAGCCGCGCCTGATCAGCGATGATCGCGCCGACCCGGTGGCCGGTCAGCCGGAAGGCCTTGGAGAAGGAATAGAGATGGACAAGCGTGCCGCGCCAGTCGGGATCGGCGAAAAGGTCGTGCGGCGCACCGGTGCGGCTGTCGAAATCGCGGTAGGTCTCATCCAGGATCAGCGCGATGCCGCGCCGCTCAGCGAGTTCATAGAAGGCGCGGACGGTTGCGGCAGAATATTCGACCCCGCCCGGATTGTTCGGGGTGACAAGGACGATGGCCCTGGTGCGGGGCGTGATGAGGCCTTCGGCGGCAGCGGCATCGGGGATCAGCCCGGCGCCCGTGGTCAGGGGCACGGTCGTGATGCCCTGCATGTCGAACCACATTTTGTGGTTGAAATACCATGGGGTTGGCAGGATCACCTCATCCCCCGCTGCGGCCATCGTGGACATTATCGCGCAGAAGGCCTGGTTGCACCCTTGGGTGATCGCAACCTCACCGGCCCCGATCTCGCCGCCATAGATGCCGGACCATTGCGATGCGATCTCGGCCCTGAGGGCGGGCAGGCCAAGGACCGGGCCGTAAAGGTGGGCGGCAGGGTCGTTCAGCGCGGCTTCGGCCAGCGCTTCCCTGAGCGCCAGTGGCGGCACCTCCATCGGTGCGGCCTGGCTGACGTTGATGAGGGGGCGCTCCGGCGGAAACACGACGCCATCGAGCCAGCGCCGCGCCTCCATCACGGGGGGGGCTTCGGTCGCGGCCATGGAAGGCGTCAGCGGCAGGGTCATGTCGTGTCTCCCGGGTCTGGTCGGCGCGACTGTAGCGCCGGGCGCCGGGGGCGCAAGTCAGCGCCTCAGTCCGCGCCCCGGAACGGCTGGACATATTGCAGCGCCATGTCCCAGGGGAAGAAGATCCAGGTGTCCTGGCTGACCTCGGTGATATAGGTATCGACCATCGGCCGACCCGAGGGCTTGGCATAGACCGTGGCGAAATGCGCCTTCGGATAGAGCTTCCGCACCAGTTCCAGCGTCTTGCCGGTATCGACGAGGTCGTCGATGACAAGGATGCCCTCGCCATCGCCCATCAGCTCGGCCTGCGGGCTTTTCGTGACCCTGGCTTCGCTGCGGTTCTGATGCGCGTAGCTTTTCACGCTGATCGTGTCGATCACCCGGACGTCAAGCTCGCGGCTGACGATCATCGCCGGGACGAGGCCGCCCCGGGTGATTGCGACGATAGCGCGCCAGGCGCCGTCTTCCGGGCCGCGCCCGTCAAGCCGCCAGGCCAGCGCCCGGCTGTCGCGGTGAATCTGGTCCCAGGAGACGTGAAACCCCTTCTCGTGGGGCAGCCTATCGTTCATTTCAGCTTTCCTTGCCGTTGCGCCCCGTCACCGCGTCGATGTCCGGCGCGTCGACGGCCTTCATGCCGACGATATGATAGCCGCAATCGACGTGGTGAACCTCACCCGTCACGCCCGAGCCGAGGTCGGACAGAAGATAGAGCGCGGATTTGCCGACGTCGCTCTGGCTCACGTTGCGGCGGAGCGGTGAATTCAGCTCGTTCCACTTCAGGATGTAGCGGAAATCGCCGATGCCCGAGGCGGCGAGCGTCTTGATCGGGCCGGCGGAGATGGCGTTGCAGCGGATGCCGTCCTTGCCGAGGTCTTCGGCGATGTAGCGCACCGAAGCTTCAAGCGCGGCCTTGGCCACGCCCATGACGTTGTAATGCGGCATGACCCTTTCGGCGCCGTAATAGGTCAGCGTCAGAAGCGAGCCGCCATCCGGCATCATCCCCGCCGCGCGCTGGCAAACCGCGGTGAAGGAGTAGACGGAGATGTCCATCGTCATGCGGAAGTTCGCCAGCGAGGTTTCGACATAGCGCCCGCGAAGTTCGTTTTTGTCCGAAAAACCAATGGCATGGACGAGGAAGTCAAGCTTGCCCCAGACCTTCTTCAGATGGGCGAAAAGCTCGTCGAGCGACTCCGCGCTCGCCACATCGCATTCGACGATCTCGGTCGCACCGATTTCTGCGGCCAAAGGCTCCACCCGCTTCTTCAGCGCCTCGCCCTGGTAGGAGAGCGCAATCTCCGCCCCCTGATCGGCCAGCGCCTTGGCAATCCCCCAGGCGATCGACTTGTCATTCGCGAGCCCCATGATGAGGCCGCGCTTGCCCGCCATTAATTTGGTTGCCATATCTGTCCCCGCCTGTGCTTTCGTATCAATTGCCGAAGCATTAGGCGAAGTTCCTGATGGCATCAAGTGGACCGGATCGCGGCCCCTGCCGTTGTCAAGGGGCCGGACGGGGAGTAACCGTGGCGCGAGTTGGGGGGTAGACCTTCAATCGACGCGCGCGGAGGGAGAAGACGGAAATGCTTGAACGGAGCGGGATTTTTGCGGGCGCAGACCCCTTTGCCATCGCGCGCGCCTGGCTTGCGGAAGCTGAAAAGACCGAGATCAACGACCCCAACGCCATTGCCCTTGCGACAACTGACCAAAAGGGCATGCCGAATGCCCGGATGGTTCTGTTGAAAGAGATTGAGGATGATGCGTTTCTCTTTTACACCAATTACGGATCGGTGAAGGCGCGTGAGATTGAGGCAGCGGGTGTGGCTGCCTTCGTGGTACACTGGAAGAGTCTTCGACGGCAGATCCGTGTGCGTGGTGTGACGAGTAGGGAAGACGGAAGCCAGGCCGACGCCTACTTCTCGTCGCGTTCCCTTCAGAGCAGACTCGGGGCTTGGGCGTCGCGTCAATCTGAACCGTTGACGTCGCGCGCAAAGCTGCTTGCCGATGTTGCGAAGGTTACTGCGGCGCAGGGTTCGGCGCCTAGACGTCCTTCCTTCTGGGGAGGAATAAGGTTGAGACCAGTGGAAATCGAGTTCTGGGCAGATGGGGCATTCCGGCTGCACGACAGGTTCCAGTGGCGGCGAGAAACGGTTGACGATGAGTGGACCGTGACGCGCCTGTACCCCTGAGTATGAGTTCAATCGGGTGTGGTTTAAGCGGCTGCAACCCGATCAAGGATGCAACCGTTCATGCCCTCGGTCTTGATGGCCGGCTGTGCGGATGGGAATACGTGACTATGACAGAACAACAACCGAACCAGCACGAACTCATTGGGCGCGTGAAATGGTTCGACCCGGCCAAAGGCTTCGGGTTCATCGTCGCCGAGCAGGGCGGCGGGGATATTCTTCTTCACGCCAATGTCTTGCGGAACTTCGGACAAGGCTCCGTGGCGGATAATGCGCGCATCCGGGTGATCGTGCAGCAGACCCAGCGCGGCGCGCAGGCGGTCGAGGTCCTTGAGATACTGCCGCCCGAGATGGAAGACATCGCCCCGATCGAGGATCTCGGCGACAGCGATGCCGCCACGATCGCCGCACTGCCGCTGGAGCCGGCGCGGGTGAAGTGGTTCGACAAGGTCAAGGGCTTTGGCTTTGCCAATGCCTACGGTCGGCCCGAGGACATCTTCATCCATATCGAGGTCTTGCGCCGGTCTGGCTTCGCCGACCTTCAGCCCGGCGAGGCGGTCTGCCTCAGGGTGATCGAGGGAAAACGTGGCCGCATGGCGGCGCAGGTTGCGTCCTGGGATGCGGCACACCGGGAACATAAGTGAGCCGCCGGTTGCTTCATGGGCTCGTCCTGTCGATGTTGCTGGCCGGGCCGGCGGCGGCGGCATGCACCGAAGATCAGGCAGAGTTCCGCTGGTCGGGGGGGGGCGTCCGATTCGCGGTCGAGATCGCCGACGACAACGCCGAGCGCGCACAGGGGCTGATGTTTCGCGAGTCGCTTTCGGCAAGCGCCGGGATGCTCTTCATCTACGACCGCCCGCAGTCGGTGTCGTTCTGGATGAAGAACACGCTCATACCGCTCGACATGGTGTTCATCGGCGCCGACGGCCGGGTGAACGGGGTCCATGCCGGGGCGGTTCCCGGCGACCTGACGCCGATTCCCGGCCCGCCGGAAACCCTCATGGTGCTAGAGATCAAGGGCGGGCTCGCGGCGCGCCTGGGTCTGGGCGAGGGGGCAGAGATGCGCCATCCCCGGATCGCGCAGGAGGGTGCTGTCTGGCCCTGTGGGCAACCTTAGGGCTTTTCCTGCGCCGCGACACCCGCTAGAGACAACCGCGTCGGGGCGTAGCGCAGCCTGGTAGCGCGACGGTTTTGGGTACCGTAGGTCGGAAGTTCGAATCTTCTCGCCCCGACCAGTTTCCCATCCTTGGGTCACACCAAACCGCCTTTGCGGTTTGCGGGCTATCGCGTTCCGGTGTGCGCCCGGTGATAAATTCAAGTTCCCGCTCAAGAAAATCCGCCAAACTGCCCTGCCCAAACGACTTCCTGCATTGGCGGCAATCGACCGCCGCAGAGGCTGAATCAAAGGCCCTGTGCCCCATGCGCAACCCTTCGGGGCGGTCAACCGAAATCTCCTGTGCAAAACCTCAAAAATCTGTTGACCTCTCCCGTGAACATACGTCAGTTTGTATGGGCTGACGGAGAAGCCACAATATCTAGTGGCCGGTTCGACGGGGACACAATCACATACACAGGCCGCGTCAATCAGCGGCCGTGACGCGGCGGGCGCATCCGCCGCGATGTGATGACGTGCGCCCGCTGCTGCCCCGCTGGCGCCATAGCCGCAAGACGCCCCGCGAAGGGCGCGCGGCACAGCAAAAGGATGGGGCAGATGAAGATCGAACGGAAATTCACGCAATCTGGTCAGGATGCCTATGCAGGGATCGTCTTTTCGACGACCACCTCGGAAATCCGCAACCCGGATGGCAAGATCGTCTTCCGCATCGAGGCGGTCGAGGTTCCGGAGAGCTGGAGCCAGGTGGCCTCCGACGTCCTCGCCCAGAAGTATTTCCGCAAGGCGGGCGTTCCGGCGCGGCTGAAAGCCGTCAAGGAAAAGGGCGTGCCGGAATTCCTCTGGCGCTCCGTCCCCGATGAAAAGGCGCTGGAGGCTCTTCCGGCCGCCGACCGCTACACCGGCGAAACCTCGGCCAAGCAGGTCTTCGACCGCCTCGCCGGGGCATGGGCCTATTGGGGCTGGAAGGGCGGCTACTTCTCCACCGAGGCCGATGCGCAGGCCTATTATGACGAGATGCGCTTCATGCTGGCCGAACAGATGGCCGCGCCGAACTCGCCGCAGTGGTTCAACACTGGCCTGCACTGGGCCTACGGTGTCGACGGCCCGGCGCAGGGGCACTTCTACGTCGATCACGTCACCGGCAAGCTGGTGAAGTCCGAAAGCGCCTACGAACATCCGCAGCCCCATGCCTGCTTCATCCAGTCCGTCTCCGACGACCTCGTGAACGAAGGCGGCATCATGGACCTCTGGGTCCGCGAGGCGCGGCTTTTCAAATACGGTTCCGGCACCGGCACCAACTTCTCCTCGCTTCGCGGCGAGGGCGAGAAACTGTCAGGCGGCGGCAAATCCTCTGGCCTGATGGGGTTCCTGAAGATCGGCGACCGCGCGGCGGGTGCCATCAAGTCGGGCGGCACCACGCGCCGCGCGGCCAAGATGGTGATCTGCGACATGGATCACCCCGATATCGAGGCCTTCATCAACTGGAAGGTCATCGAGGAACAGAAGGTCGCCAGCCTCGTCGCCGGCTCGAAGATGCATGAGCGGCAGCTCAACGAGATTTTCGCGGCGATCCGCGCCTGGGACGGGTCTTCGGAAGATGCCGTCGATCCGGTGAAGAACGTGGCGCTCAAGGCCGCGATCCGCGGCGCCAAGAAGGCGGCGATCCCGGAAACCTACGTCAAGCGCGTGCTCGACTATGCCAAGCAGGGCTACGCCTCGATCGAATTCCCGACCTATGACACCGACTGGGATTCGGAAGCCTATGCCTCCGTCTCCGGCCAGAACTCCAACAACTCGGTCCGCGTCACCGATGCCTTCCTGAAGGCCGTCAAGGACGATGCCGACTGGGAGCTGATCCGCCGCACAGACGGCAAGATCGCCAAGACCATCAAGGCCCGCGACCTCTGGGCACAGGTCGGCCACGCTGCCTGGGCCTGCGCCGATCCCGGCATCCAGTTCCATGACACGGTGAACGCCTGGCACACCTGCCCCGAGGATGGGGCGATCCGGGGCTCCAACCCCTGCTCGGAATACATGTTCCTTGACGACACCGCCTGCAACCTTGCGTCGATGAACCTTCTGACGCTCTACAAGGACGGCAAGTTCGACGCCGAAGGCTATGTCCACGCCACGAGGCTCTGGACCGTGACGCTGGAAATCTCGGTCCTGATGGCGCAGTTCCCGTCGAAGGAAATCGCCCAGCGGTCCTATGACTTCCGCACCCTCGGCCTTGGCTACGCCAATATCGGCGGCCTTCTGATGAACATGGGCCTTGGCTACGACAGCGACGAGGGCCGCGCCCTTTGCGGCGCGCTGACCGCGATCATGACCGGCGTCAGCTATGCGACCTCGGCCGAGATGGCATCGGAACTGGGGCCGTTCCCCGGCTATGCCAAGAACGCCGGCCACATGCTCCGCGTCATCCGCAACCACCGCAACGCTGCCTATGGCCGCAGCGAGGGTTACGAGGCGCTGGACGTGAAGCCGGTGCCGCTCGATCAGGTGAACTGCCCCGACCAATCCCTTGTCGCCCTTGCGAAATCCGCCTGGGACGAGGCGCTGGCCTTGGGTGAAAAGCACGGCTACCGCAATGCCCAGTCCACGGTGATCGCGCCGACCGGCACCATCGGTCTCGTGATGGACTGCGACACGACGGGGATCGAGCCGGACTTCGCGCTGGTGAAGTTCAAGAAGCTGGCCGGTGGCGGCTACTTCAAGATCATCAACCGTTCGGTTCCGGCGGCGCTCGCCACGCTCGGCTACGGTTCGGCGCAGATCGAAGAGATCATCGCCTATGCTGTCGGCCACGCCAGCTTGGGCAACTGCCCCGGCATCAACCACACCTCGCTGATCGGCCACGGTTTCGGCCAGGCGGAACTCGACAAGATCGAGGCGGCGCTGCCTTCGGCCTTCGACATCCGCTTCGTCTTCAACCAGTGGACGCTGGGTGAAAGCTTCTGCCGCGAAACCCTTGGTATCCCGGCGGAAAAGCTCGCCGACCCGACCTTCGACCTCCTCCGTCACCTCGGCTTCACCAAGGCGCAAGTGGACGCGGCCAACGACCATGTCTGCGGGACGATGACGCTGGAAGGAGCGCCCTTCCTGAAGCCGGCGCACTACGCCGTCTTCGACTGCGCCAACCCCTGCGGCAAGACCGGCAAGCGGTTCCTGTCGGTGGAAAGCCACATCACCATGATGGCGGCGGCCCAAAGCTTCATCTCGGGCGCCATCTCCAAGACCATCAACATGCCCAACAACGCCACGATCGAGGAAACCCTCGCGGCTTACGAGCTGAGCTGGAGCCTTGGCATCAAGGCCAACGCGCTCTACCGCGACGGCTCCAAGCTGTCGCAACCGCTGGCGGCGGCGCTGGTCGAGGATGACGAGGAGGCGGAAGAGATCCTCGCCTCGGGGTCGAACCAGGAAAAGGCCATGGTTCTGGCCGAGAAGATCGTCGAGAAGGTCATCGCCAAGGAGATCATCCGCTCCCACCGCGAGAAGCTGCCCGAACGGCGCAAGGGCTATACCCAGAAGGCTATCGTCGGCGGCCACAAGGTCTACCTGCGCACCGGCGAATACAAGGACGGCGCGCTCGGCGAGATCTTCATCGACATGCACAAGGAAGGCGCTGGCTTCCGGGCGATGATGAACAACTTCGCAATCGCGGTGAGCGTCGGCCTGCAATACGGTGTTCCGCTTGAGGAATTCGTCGATGCCTTCACCTTCACCAAATTCGAGCCTGCGGGCATGGTGCAGGGCAACGACTCGATCAAGTCGGCGACCTCGATCCTCGACTACATCTTCCGCGAACTGGCGGTGAGCTACCTTGATCGCACCGACCTTGCCCATGTCGTGCCGAAAGGGGCTTCGTTCGACGACCTCGGAAGTGCCGACGAACGCCAGACCAACGTGGCCGAGCCGAGCGACCGGGCAGCGTCGAAATCGCTAGAGGTGCTGAAGCAGGTCGCCTCGACCGGCTACATGCGCAAGCGCCTGCCGCAGGAACTGATCGTCCTGCAGGGCGGTGTCGGCGCGGTCGCGCTTTCGGGCGATCCGATTGCGGCCTTGAACACGCTGGTGCCGGCGACGGCACAGGCGGCGTTCGCGGTCGGGGCCACGGCGCTCGCCACCGGCACGGTGACGATGGACGCCCGCACCAAGGCCAAGATGCAGGGCTACGAGGGCGAGGCCTGCGGCGAATGCGGCAACTACACGCTGGTCCGGAACGGCACCTGCATGAAGTGCAACACCTGCGGCGGCACGAGCGGGTGCAGCTGAGGGGGGCGTAGCGGGTGACCGCGTCTTCGTGGAGAACCTCAACGAGCCGTAGTAGCGGCCTTGGTCTGGCTTCACCCTGACTCTCCTGACCGTTCCTCAAGGGCGGGGTAGAACCCCGCCCTACGCCCCCACACCATGCGCCCCGGCAACCACGGTCGCCACCCCGTCGCGACGCCGCCTCCACGCCGCCGCTTGACTTCCGCCCCGCGCCTGAGCCAACTCGCGCCCGCCATGTTCGACTTCCGTCCTGTCGGCTATGTAATGGGCCTTCTGGTCACGGTGCTGGGTTTCAGCATGCTCGTGCCGATGGCGCTTGACTATGTGCTTGGCAATGGCAACGCCCATGCCTTCTTCGCCTCGGCACTCTTTTCCACGCTGACCGGCGGGCTGACCGCGCTCGCCTGCCGGAGTTCGGTGACCGGCACGATGAACATGCGCCAGGCCTTTCTCCTGACCTTTCTCATCTGGGTGATCCTGCCGCTTTTCGGTTGCCTGCCCCTGATGCTCGGCGGGCCGGAGGCGTCTTTCACCGATGCCTATTTCGAGGCGGTGTCGGGCATCACCACCACCGGCTCCACCGTCTTCGTCGGGCTTGACGACTTCCCGGCGGGGATCAACCTCTGGCGCGGGATGCTGAACTGGATGGGCGGCATCGGGATCGCCTTCCTTGCCATGATCTTCCTGCCGCATCTGAGGGTCGGCGGCATGCAGTTTTTTCGCGCCCAAGGCTTCGACACGCTGGGCAAGACGCTGCCCAGGGCGGTCGACATCGCGCGCGGGCTGCTCGCGGTCTATGTCGGGCTGACGATTGTCTGCGCGCTGACTTACCTCTGGCTCGGCATGTCCGGCCTTGATGCCGTGGTCAATGCCATGGCCTCGATCGCGACGGGCGGGTTCTCCCCGGCCGATGCTTCCTTCGGCAAGTATGTGGGGCCGTCCGAATATGCCGGCGCCTTCTTCATGATCCTTGGTAGCCTGCCCTATATCCGCTTCATGCAGCTGGCGACCGGCAGTGCTGCGCCCCTGCTGCAGGACGTGCAGATCCGGGCCTATCTTCTGTGGATCTTCGTCGCGGTCGCTGCCGTGTCGGTCTACCGGCTGATGACCGGCGACGACCCGGCGGAAGAGGTCGTCCGCTCATCGCTCTTCAACCTCGTGTCGATCTTCTCGGGCACCGGCTTTTTCTCGGATGACGTGTCGTCCTGGGGGCCTTTCGCGGTGGTCGTTGCGGCTTGCGTCGGCATGATCGGCGGCTGCACCTCCTCAAGCTCCGGCGCGCTCAGCGTCTTCCGGGTGCAGGTCGCCTTCGCGGCGATCCGGGCGCGGATCAGGCTTCTCCATTCGCCGCACCGGCTTGAGCCTGTGCGCTATGACGGGCGGACGGTGGCGGATGATATCGTCGGGCCGATCATCCTCCATCTGACGTCCTACATCTTCCTCATCGGGCTTCTGAGCCTGATGCTGACCTTCCACGGCATCGACATCGAATCCGCCTTCTTCGCGATCTGGACCTCGATCGGCAATATCGGCTTCGGCTTCGGGCCGATGGTCGTCAGGACCGGAACCTTCGTGGATTTCCCCGAAAGCGCGAAATGGGTGCTGATCTTCACCATGATCATGGGCCGGCTCGGCCTTCTCGCCGTGCTGATCCTGCTTTTGCCGCAGTTCTGGCGCGGCTGACGGGTGGCCGCGTGGCTTGACAGCCCGTGCCTGGCACGCGAACGCTGACCCATGCAGGATTTGCGGCCCGTTGGTTATGTCATTGGTTTGCTGTCGGCGATGCTCGGGGCGTCGATGACCATTCCACTGGCGGTGGACCATGCGTACGGCAATCTCCACTGGCAGGTCTTCGGGGTCAGCGCGCTGATCGCCGGCGGTGTCGGGACCTTGCTGGCGCTGGCCTGTGCCAATGGCGTGCGCGACCGGCTGACGCTGCAACAGACCTTCCTTCTGGCAACGCTCGTGTGGGTGGCGCTGCCGCTCTTTGGCGCTGTGCCCTTTGTTCTTGGCGCCACCTCGGCGCGCACCGTGGACGCGGTGTTCGAGGCGATGTCGGGCATGACCACCACCGGGGCCACGGTCTTTGCCAGGCTGGAAGAGTTGCCGAAGGGGCTGCTTCTCTGGCGGTCGATGCTGCAATGGTTCGGCGGCATCGGCATCATCATCGTCGCCATGGTCTTTTTGCCCGAACTCAGGGTCGGGGGGATGCAGATCTTCCGGTCTGAGGCCTTCGACACCGGCGGCAAGGTGCTGCCGCGCGCGGCCGAGATCGCCGCGCGGATCGCCGGGATCTACGTCGGCCTGACGCTTGCCTGCCACATCGCCTATGTCACCGTCGGGATGAGCGGGTTCGAGGCGCTGAACCATGCGCTGACCACGATGTCGACGGGCGGCTTTTCGACCTCGGACGCCTCTTTCGGGGTCTATCAGGGGGCGCCGGAATATGTCGCCTCGGTCTTCATGGTCCTCGCGAGCCTGCCGTTCGTCCGCTATGTCCAGATCGCCGCCGGTTCCGCCCGCCCGATTTTCCGCGACAGCCAGGTGCAGGCGTTCCTGAAGGTCATCGCGGTGCTGGTGGCGATCATCACCGCCTACCGCATCCTTGAAAACAACGACCAGCTTGAAAGCGCCTTCCGCGAGGCGCTGTTCAACATCACCTCGATCATCACCGGCACCGGCTACGCCAGCGTCGACTACCAGCGCTGGGGTTCGTTCCCGGTGGTGCTCTTGTTCTTCGTCGGGCTGATCGGCGGGTGCGCCGGGTCGACCTGCTGTTCGGTGAAGATCTTCCGCTACCAGCTCCTTTTCGCGGCGGTCAAGGCGCAGATCCGGCGCATCCACTTGCCGGATGGCGTCTTTTCCGCCCGTTACGAGGGGCGGACGGTCAGTCTTGAGGTGCTGAACTCGGTCATGGCCTTCCTCGGCATCTTCGTCGTGACGCTTGGCCTGACGACGGCCTCGCTCGGCCTGACGGGGCTTGATTTCGTGACCGCCCTTTCGGGGGCGGCCACGGCGCTGGCGAATATCGGGCCGGGCTTTGGCGAGATCATCGGGCCGGCGGGCAACTTCGCGCCGCTCAATGACAGCGCGAAGTGGATATTGATCTTCGCGATGCTGCTCGGGCGGCTCGAACTGCTCGTCGTGCTGGTGATCTTCCTGCCGCGCTTCTGGCGGGTGTGAGGGCCGTCACTCCCAGCAGGACACTTGCACCGTCATGTCGCGGCCGATCCGGGCGATGTCCTCGGCGGCCATGGCGCCCGGGGCGGCGCCTTGCGGGGCGTCGGCGGTGGCCTCGCTGCCAAGGGCGCGGAGGATGACCCCGGCGTCGGCGGCAAAGCTCACGTCGTCGGGAAGGACGCGGCCTTCTTCCGCAACACGGGGCAGAAGCATCCCGATCACCCGGCCCGTCGCATCAATGACCGGCCCGCCCGCGTCCCCCTCAAGCGCCTTGAGTTGCAGCCGTTCGCGCGCGGCGTTGCCGTCAAGATCCTTGGTATCGGCGAGGGTGCCGAAGGTCAGGACCGGCTCGGTCAGGGTGTCGGGGTAGGAATAGCCGGCGACGGCGATCTCACCGCCAGAGGCGGTGGTGGTCTGGCGGAGCGCCGCGACGCCGAGGGGCGCGAGAGCCGACGCGGGCGCGAGGATTGCCACGCCGCCCGCCGCATCTTCGGCGGCGACGGTCATCTCGATCCCGCCGTCGATGGTGATGCGGCCACAGTTCTTCAGAACCTCGGGCGTGGTGGCGACCCGGCCGGTGCCGTCGACATAGAAGCCCGAGCGCGAGATGATCGGCTTGCGGACCTGAAGCCCGGCGACGAGGTCGCCGCGGCTGACTGCCATCGGCTCACCAAGGGAATCGTCAAGGGCGTGGTCGCCGAAGGGCCGGAAGCTCGCCTTCATCGCGTCGAGCACCTTGGCCGCGCGGGCGGCGTCGGCGACGGGCCAGACAAGGGTGAAGCCCTTGATGAAGCCGCCCCTGAGTTCGGCCATCGTGTAAGAGGCCGAGACGGCATTCGCCCCGGTCAGAAGGAAGGCGTTGCGGTTGAGCTGGCGTTCCCCTTCGACCGGGACGATCTCCAGCGTCTGCATCAGGTCGAAAAGACCGGAGAGCCTCGCCTGATCGCCCGGCTGGGAGATCAGGAGCACCCGGTAGCCGGAACCGGCCATCTCGCGGTACTGGGCGAAGGGCGGCTGGTAGCGGTCGAACTCCACGAGCGACAGCGGCAGCGTGATCTCGATGGCCGCCTCTTCCTCGCTGACCGGCGTGAGGCCGATGGCGTCCCGCTCAGTGCGGAATCCGTCCAGAAGCTTGCCGCGCTGGGCGGTGGTCAGGATGCCGGTGCCCTCAAGCCCTTCCGACATCTGCCATGCGGCCATGCTGCGGCGGGTTCCGGCGCCGAAAGCGCCGTCGATGGCACCCTTGTACTGGCCGAACCATTGCAACGCCTCCTGAAGCTCCTTGCGCGTCTCGGGGGTAAGCGCCGCCTCGGAGGCGCGCGCCTCCTCCGGCGTCTCGTCGGGGATCGGGGCGAGGAGGACGGTTTCCGCCTCTGGCTCCGCAACTTCGGGCAGCACCGCCTCGGGCGCGGGTTCCGTCACCGGGGCAGGGGCGGAAGCCGCGCCGCCGACCGGCCAGAACTGGCTTCCGAAATGATCGGCTTCGGCGAGATAGCTGTCATTCGGGATCAGGCCTTCCCCCCTCAGAAGGCTGAGCTGGACCGAGGCAGCATCGCGCGAATACGGGCCAAGCGCGATGGCGTACCAGCCCGAGTCGAGCGAATAGCCGACGACATTCGGAAAAAGGCTCGCATAGGCGCGGGCGCGTTCCTCGGCCTCGGCCAGGGTCGGGCGCGCTTCGATCTGGACCCAGGCCTCTTGTGCCAGTGCCGCAACCGCCCCCATGAGCCAGAGAACGATTCCCCCCAAAAGCACCGCCAAACGCATGTCCAAAGCCTTCCTGTTACCGATCGTCGCGAATCCGACCCGGAAACTAACAGGCTGGGCGGCGGCGTCACGCCACAAACGCCCCGGCGCCGATTGACCCTGTCCGGCCTGTTGCCTATTGAGAACGCGCTTTCCGGGTCCATCACAGGCGCGCCATGACCACGATCCAGCCCCGTTCCTTCCAGGAGATCATCCTGCGCCTCCAGACCTACTGGGCGGAAAAGGGCTGCGCCATCCTGCAACCCTATGACATGGAGGTCGGCGCGGGGACCTTTCACCCGGCCACCACGCTCCGCGCGCTTGGCTCGCGTCCCTGGGCTGCCGCCTATGTCCAGCCCTCGCGCCGCCCGACCGACGGGCGCTACGGCGAAAACCCGAACCGCTTGCAGCACTACTACCAGTATCAGGTGCTGATCAAACCCTCGCCGCCCGACCTTCAGGCGCTTTATCTGGGCAGCCTCGCCGCCATCGGCATCGACGCGAACCTCCACGACATCCGCTTTGTCGAGGATGACTGGGAAAGCCCGACGCTCGGCGCATGGGGCCTCGGGTGGGAGGTCTGGTGCGACGGCATGGAGGTGAGCCAGTTCACCTACTTCCAGCAGGTCGGCGGCCATGACTGCCACCCAGTCTCGGGTGAACTGACCTACGGGCTGGAGCGTCTGGCCATGTATGTCCTCGGCATCGACCACGTGATGGACATGCCCTTCAACGATCCGTCCGCGCCGATCCCCTTGAGCTACGGCGATATCTTCCGCCAGACCGAACAGGAATACTCGCGCTGGAACTTCGATCAGGCCGATACCGAGATGCTCTTCCAGCATTTCAAGGACGCCGAGGCGGAATGCGAACGCATCCTTGCCGCACCTGCGACAGACAAGGCGGGCCGCGCCATCATCATGGCGCATCCGGCCTATGACCAGTGCATCAAGGCCTCGCATATCTTCAACCTTCTCGACGCGCGTGGCGTGATTTCCGTCACCGAACGGCAGGCCTATATCGGCCGGGTCCGCGCGCTTGCGAAGAAATGCGCCGACGCCTTCGTCACCACTGAAGCGGGCGGGGTCGCAGCGTGAATGGCAAGCTTGTTGCAGGGTTCATCGTGATACCAGCGCTCATCGTCGGGGCCGTGGTCTATTACGCCCAGGAATACGCTTATTATCGGCCGGTGGAGGCTGCTTCGGCCGAAGCGGTGATCCGCATCACCGACCTTGAAGGCAGGGCCGAGCCGATGCTGACCGACAGTTTCGACGGCATCGACGCCGACAGCTCGCCCTTGCGGTTCCGCGGCTGCTTCAATACTCCGACGTCGCTTGCCGTGCTGAGCGAGACCTATGCGATCTACCCGAAGCCCACGCCGCTCAACGCGCCGTCCTGGTTCACCTGTTTCGATTCCGGCCGGCTGACCGAGGACCTCGCCACCGGCAAGGCCGTCGCCTTCCTGTCGGAAAAGAACATTTCCCCCGGCGTGGACCGCGTCGTCGCCGTCTATCCCGATGGCCGGGCCTTCGCCTGGCAGCAGCCGAACGAAAGCGCGGAGAAGTAAATGCCCGATCTCCTCATCGAACTCTTCTCCGAGGAAATCCCGGCAAGGATGCAGGGCAGGGCGCGCGAGGATCTGAAGAAACTCGTCACCGACGGGCTGGTCGAGGGCGGGCTGACCTATTCCGGCGCCCATGCGCTCTCCACCCCGCGCCGCCTGACGCTCGCCATTGAAGGCCTGACGGCGGAAAGCCGGCCCGTGCGCGAGGAACGGAAAGGCCCGGCGACGACCGCGCCCGAGGCCGCCTTGCAGGGGTTTTTGCGCTCCACCGGCCTGACGCTCGACCAGCTGGAAAAGCGCGACGACAAGAAGGGGCAGGTTTACTTCGCCGTCATCGAGAAACCGGGCCGCAAGGCCCCGGCGATCATCGCCGAGGTGCTTGAAGCGACGATCCGCAATTTCCCCTGGCCGAAGTCGATGTGCTGGGGCGCGGGGTCACTTCGCTGGGTACGGCCCCTGCATTCGATCCTCTGCCTCCTGACCGACGAACATGGGGCCGAGGTCGTCCCCGTGACCATCGACGGCATCGAGGCCGGCAACCAGACGCGCGGCCACCGTTTCCTTGCCCCCGACGCATTCACCGTCACCTCCTTCGACGACTACGCGGCGAAGCTGAAACGCGCCTTCGTCATGCTCGACCCTGAGGAACGTGCCGGCCACATCTGGAACGACGCCCAGAATGCCGCCTTCGCAGCCGGGCTTGAGGTGGTCGAAGACAAGGGCCTTCTGACCGAGGTCGCCGGGCTGGTCGAATGGCCGGTGGTGCTGATGGGCAAGATCGGCGAAAGCTTCCTCGGCCTGCCGCCCGAGGTCCTGCAAACTTCGATGAAGGAACACCAGAAGTTCTTTTCCGCCCGGAACCCCAAGACCGGGCGGATTGAGGGCTTCCTGACCGTCGCCAATACCGTGACGGCGGATCACGGCGCCACCATCCTGAAGGGCAACCAGAAGGTGCTGTCGGCGCGGCTTTCCGACGCAAAGTTCTTCTGGGAAAACGACCTCCGCACCGTCGCGCAGACGGGAATGGAGGGCATGGCCGCCGGCCTCGCCAACGTCACCTTCCACAACAAGCTCGGGAGCCAGGCCGACCGCATCCAGCGCATCGAGGCGCTCGCCCGCGAGATCGCCCCCTTGGTCGACGCCTCCCCCGACCTCGCCGCCGAAGCCGCACGGGTCGCCAAGGCCGACCTGCAATCGGCGATGGTCGGCGAGTTTCCCGAGTTGCAAGGCACCATGGGCGTCTACTACGCCAAGGCGGCAGGCCTGCCCGATGCCGTCGCCAATGCCTGCAAGGCCCACTACCAGCCGCTCGGCCCCTCCGATGAGGTGCCGTCGGAGCCGGTCTCCGTCGCCGTGGCGCTGGCCGACAAGATCGACACGCTGACGGGGTTTTGGGCGATCGACGAGAAACCGACCGGGAGCAAGGACCCGTTTGCGCTGCGGAGGGCGGCGTTGGGGGTGATCCGGTTGGTGTTGGGGAATAGTACCAGAATTTCCCTTTTGAACATTTTTGCTCTGCGGACAGTCACCACGTCGCTTGATCAATATCTGAAAGGACAGCGAGCGGAGTTTGAGAAAGTTGTAGAAGACATAGGGGCGTTGGCTGATTTTTCAGATAGGCGATCTGAGATATCTCAAATGGTCAATGAGTTGATTGCATCGCGCTCTGAACAGGCCAGCACGCAAAACCTAGCGCAAGGCCTCGCAACCCTCGGCATTAGGAAAGGCACAGACCTCCTCGCCTTCTTCCACGACCGCCTGAAGGTCCACCTCAAGGATCAGGGCATCCGCCACGACGTCATCGACGCCTGCCTCGCCATGCCGGGGAACGACGACCTCACCCTCCTCGTCAAACGCGCCGAGGCGCTGGCCGCCTTCCTGAAAACCGATGACGGCACCAACCTCCTGCAAGGCTTCAAGCGCGCCAACAACATCCTCACCCAGGCCGAAGCAAAGGACGGCGTCGAATATTCCTTCGGCGCTGACCCGAAGTTTGCCGAGGACGAGACCGAACGCGCCCTCTTCGCCGCCCTCGACAAGGCCGAATCCGCCATCGCCCCGGCGATGCAGGCGGAAGACTTCGCCACCGCCATGTCGGCCATGGCTGCGCTGCGCGCGCCCATCGACGCCTTCTTCGGCGCGGTGCAGGTCAACAGCGACAACCAGATCGTCCGCCGCAACCGCCTGAACCTCCTCAGCCGCATTCGCCAGATCTGCCTTTCGGTCGCCGACCTCACCAAACTCGAAGGCTGACGGCTTCTTCGTTGTCAAAATACCCCCGGGGGTGCGGGGGCGGCGCCCCCGCCGCTGGACAAGTGACGTGAACCGCGTATCCTGCCGCCGACTCACAGGTTGCCGCAGTGCAGAAACACGCCGATTTCAGCGCCTTCACCGAAATCTCGCCCTCCGCGGCGATTGATCCCACACGCCACGGCTGGCGCGCGAAATGCCTGCAACGGCTGGTCCGCCTCGAACTTCCAGTTCCGCCGACCATGGCGCTTCCCGCCGACACCGTTCGCGCCATCGCCGCGGGGCAGATGCCCGATACGGAACGCCTCGCCGCCTTCTTCCAGGGCGCCCTCGTCTCGATCCGGCCCTCGCCGGCGAACCCCGACTGGGGCGGGCCGACGACGGTCCTCAATGTCGGCATGAACGCCCGGAAACACGCCGAGATTCGCGACCGCCACGGCAAGGCCCTGGCCGATGCCATGTATCTCAGCTTCGTGCAAGCCTATGCGATCAACGTCGCGCGCCTAGACCCCGACATGTTCACGGCTGAGCCTTCGTCCGAAGCGCTGGCGGCGGTCCTTGCCGCCTATGAGGCGGAGATGGACGAGGAATTCCCGCAGTCGGCCGCGCAGCAACTGGCCGAGGTCCTGCGCTCCATGGCCCGCGCCTGGGAAGGCACAACGGCGCGGCTCTTGCGCGAGGCGAAGGGCGCGCCGGCGGATGCCGAGCTTGGGCTTGTCGTGCAGGAAATGGCGCAGCCCTTCGGGCCGGGTCTTTCGGGGCAGGGAACGATCCAGCTCATTGAAAACGTCACTGGTGCGGCCCAGGTCACCGGACGGTTCCGGGGCCACAACCCGGCCAACCGCAAGGCCGAGGAGACGCTCTACCTCGTCAAGGACAAGCGCGGCCATTCGCTGGAAGAAGCGGCACCCGAGGTGTTCGCGGAACTCCAGAAGCACTGCGCCAATTGCCGGACGCGGCTGCGCGAGGAGATGCAGGTCGAATTCGCGCTTGAGAACGGCACGCTCTACGTGATCGACGCGGTTCGGGTGCAGCGTTCTTCGCGCGCCTCCGTCCGGGTCGCGGTGACGATGGCCAACGAAGGCATCATCAGCCGTGACGAGGCGATCCTGAGGGTGGAGCCGCGCGCGCTTTCCGATCTTCTCCACTACCAGATCGACCCGCGCGGCCCCCGTGACCGGGTCGCGAAGGGCATCGCCGCCAGCCCCGGCGCTGCCTCGGGCCGGATCGTCTTTACCGCCGCCGCCGCGCAAGCCTCTGCTGCGCGCGACGAACGCTGCATCCTCGTCCGCCGCGAAACCGCGCCCGAGGATATCCGTGGCATGCATGCCGCCGTCGCCGTCCTGACGGAACGTGGCGGCATGACCAGCCACGCGGCGGTGATCGCCCGCGGCCTTGGCCTTCCCTGCATCGTCGGCGCCTCAGACATCAGCCTGAACCAGCGCGACCGGACCTTTACCACCCGCGACGGCCGCAGTTTCGGCGAGGGCGACGTCATCACCGTCGACGGCACCAATGGCGAGATCCTCGCCGGCGCCGCCGAGATGCTGGAACCCGCGCTCGACGAATGGTTCCGCACGCTCCTTCACTGGGCCGACAATGTCCGCGACATCGGCGTGCGCGCCAATGCCGATACGCCCGACGATGCCCGCACCGCCCGGATGTTCGAGGCGGAAGGCATCGGCCTGTGCCGCACCGAACACATGTTCTTCGACGAAGACCGCCTGACGGTGATGCGCGAGATGATCTTCGCCGACACCCAGAAGGATCGGAAGGTCGCGCTCGACCGGCTTTTGCCGATGCAGCGCGCGGATTTCGGTGCGCTTTTCGACATCATGGCCGGCCTGCCGGTCTGCATCCGGCTTTTCGACCCGCCCCTGCATGAGTTCCTGCCGCATGACCGCGAGGGGATGCGCGAGCTGGCCGAGGCGCTCGACCGGCCGCAGAGCGAGGTTATCCGCCGGGTCGAGGCGCTGTCGGAATTCAACCCGATGCTCGGGATGCGCGGGGTCCGCCTCGGCATCACCATGCCGGAAATCTACGAGATGCAGGCCCGCGCGATCTTCGAGGCCACGGTCGATGTGCAGCGGCGCGGCATCCGCATCGTGCCGGAGATCATGATCCCGCTCGTCTCGGCCAAGCGCGAGGTCGAGATCGTCAAGACCAGCATCGACGGGGTGGCGGCAGCGGTCCGCACCGCCTCCGGGATGGACTTCGACTACAAGCTCGGCGTCATGGTCGAAACCCCGCGCGCGGCGCTCAGGGCCGGCGAGATTGCCCATCACGCGGCCTTCCTTTCCTTCGGTACAAACGACCTGACGCAGATGACCTATGGCCTCTCGCGCGACGATGCCGGGCGCTTCATGGGCGACTATGTGCAGAAGGCGGTCTTCCCCGAAGACCCGTTCCACGTCCTCGACGAAGAGGGCGTCGGCGAATTTTTGCTCATCGGCAGTGCGCGAGGGCGCAGAACCAGACCTGATCTTACACTTTCCGTCTGTGGTGAACATGGTGGAAACCCGACTTCGATCGCATTTTGCAGAAAATCCGGGTTCGACTACGTCTCCTGCTCGCCATTTCGGGTTCCGGTGGCGCGTCTGGCCGCCGCGCAATTTGCACTTCTCGATCCTCGACCGAACCCGGAAAACGCCTGAATTTCGGGCGCTTGCCGGAAAAATGCTTCGCTGCACTGCGGCAAGTCGATGATTTTCAACCAAGAATTGTCGGCTTAAAATTGCTGGTTTGATGTGGCAAAAATGCCACGAGGCTAGACAGCCCCCCGAAACCTCGTCTATCTCCCACCCCGTCAAAGCCTTGGGGGCTGTGGCTCGACGAAGCAATTCGGGAATGAAGAATGTCGGTTATGAAGTGCTGGACCGGGGCCACGCTTGTGGCTCTCGCCCTCACCGGACCTGTGCGCGCCGAGATGTCGGTCAGCCAGTCCAACGATCCGACCGCCGCACTTGGCGTCGATATCGCGACCCTTCTGGGTCAGGAAAAGAGTGCCCTCGGGCTGGTGACACCGGCCCGGATACAGGCGCTGACCACGCCGCCCGCTCTCAGGGGTGTCAAGACCAAGGCCGGGGACCCCCTGACCTATGACACCGCCTGGCTTTCGGCGCAGCCGGCAGCGACCGGCGGGGCAGAGTTCCAGTGCCTCGCCACAGCGCTTTACTTCGAGGCGCGCGGCGAAGGCGGCAAGGGCATGGCCTCGGTCGGTGAAGTCATCCTCAACCGCGTCGACAGCGGCTTGTTTCCGGCGTCGATCTGCGGCGTCGTCAATCAGGGCGGCAGCGGCGGTTGCCAGTTCTCCTACACCTGCGACGGGGCCTCGGACAAAGTCCGCGAACGCGGCGCCTGGGATGCGGCGGCAAAGGTCGCGAAGGCGCTGATGGACGGCGCGCCGCGTAACCTGACCGATGGCGCCACCTATTTCCACACGCCCGCCGTGCGGCCCTCGTGGTCGCGGAAGTTCGAGCGTACCGCCCAGATCGGTCGTCACATCTTCTACCGCGCGCCGATCCGTTCGGCGATGAACTGACGCCTGACGCAGACGCGACAGAGGATGCCGCCCGTGGCCCTTCCGGGCCGGGCGGCATCTTCGTATGATGGCGGCGGAACGCGCGGAGATGCCGATGTCAGATGAAATCCGTCAGGCCTTTGCCCACCCGGAAGAGCGGGCGGGCCTGACTGCCTCCGGCCCTGTTCCCGACCGGATCAGCCTGCGCGACCATATAGCGCTTGCCGATATCGGCGCCTTCCAGCAGGAAAGGGGCCATCCGCAGCGGCTGCGCTTCAACGTCGTCGTCGAATTGCAGCGCCGCCCCGCGACCGACACCGATGACGTCGACCGTATCCTCTCCTACGACCGGCTGACCGAGGCCATCGCGACCGAGCTTGCGGCAGAACGGCTGAACCTTCTGGAAACGCTCGCCGACCGCATCGCGCGCCGCATCCTCGCCGAGCCGCAACCCCTCAAGGTCTTTCTCCGGGTCGAGAAGCTGGATCGTGGGCCGGGGGCGCTTGGGGTGGAAATTGTTCGCTCGCGCGCCGATATCGACACCGCCGATCTTGCGGCGGAAGCGCCGCGCCCGGTGATTGCCTATCTCGACAATGCCACCATCGACGCGCCCGATCTTGCGGCGAAACTCGATGCGCTTCAGGCGGCGGGCGCACCGGTGATCCTCGCCGTCGGCCAGCCCGATCTGGTGCGCCCGGCAACCGGCCACGCCCCGACCCAGCGCCGCATCGACCTGTTGGAGATCGAGCAGAACGCCTGGCGTCTGGCCGCGCGCGACCCGCGCTGCGTCGTCGTGGCGACAAGGACCGAGATAGACTGGGCGATGAAGCATGGACAGATGGTGGTCTGGGCACCGTCGAAGATCGTGCTCGATGCCCATGATGGCCCGAAGAACGCCGAAGACGGGCTGGCGCTCGCCGCCTGGCTGGCCGGAGAGTTGGCGGCGGTCAGGCTCGTCGCTCACGGCGCTGTCACAATCCCGGCAGATTGCCGCGTGCCGGTCGAACGCGCCTGACGGCGCGCCCTTGCCAAGACGGCGCGGCACGACCAAAAGGCGGCATGGACTACTTTCGACCGATTGCCCAGACCGATGCCCTGCGCCCCGAAGGCGCACTGCCGCTTGCCGGCGGCTGGGCCTGGTTCAGCCATGCCGAACATCTGACGCGAAAAGGTTCGCGCGGGCTGGTCCCGGTGGCGAGCCTGCCGGCCGCCGTCGCGCGGCGCCTGTCGCGGCCGCGCGCCATGATCGCCGGGTTGACCATGGACCGCCCGCGCCTGATGGGCATCCTGAACGTGACGCCTGACAGCTTTTCCGACGGCGGCCGCTTTGACCGGCCAGAGACGGCACTTGCCCATGCAAGGGCAATGGCGGAAGCGGGGGCCGATATCCTCGACATCGGCGGCGAAAGCACCCGGCCCGGCGCCGCCGAGGTCAGTGTGGAGGACGAGACCGCCCGCACCGCGCCGGTGATCCGCGCGCTCCGCCGCGCGGGCGTGATGGTGCCTGTCTCCATCGATACGCGGAAGGCGCCTGTGGCTCGTGCCGCGATCGAAGCGGGTGCGCGTTTCGTCAATGATGTTGCGGCCTTGAGCCATGATCCTCAGATCGCACGTGAAGCGGCCGAGGCCGGGGTTCCGCTCTGCCTGATGCATGCGCAGGGCACGCCTGCGACGATGCAGTCAGACCCGCGCTATGCGGATGTCCTCCTTGACGTCTACGACTTTCTTGAAGCCGCCATCGCCCGGGCCGAGGCCGCCGGCATCGCCCGCGACCGCATCGTCGTCGATCCCGGCATCGGTTTCGGCAAGACCGCCGCCCAT
The DNA here is from genome assembly GCA_020161655.1 of Pseudomonadota bacterium. Classification (GTDB taxonomy): domain Bacteria; phylum Pseudomonadota; class Alphaproteobacteria; order Rhodobacterales; family Rhodobacteraceae; genus Albidovulum. The sequence goes on along the minus strand of JAIUPC010000012.1, from coordinate 526,818 downwards.
AACCTGACGCTGCTGCGGGGCCTGTCGCTTTTCCACCAGACTGGCTGCGCGATCCTTCTCGGCGCCTCGCGGAAGCGCTTCATCGGCGCGCTGGCGGGCGGCGAGGCGGCGGGGCAGGCGGACCGGCGGATGCCGGGGACGCTGGCGGTGACGCTCGCCGGGGTGCAGCAGGGTGTGCAGATTCACCGCCTTCATGATATGGTCGAGGCAAAACAGGCGCTCCGTCTCTGGCAGGCGGTGACGCTGGGAGACGAGGCATGAGCAGGAAGCTTTTCGGAACCGACGGCGTGCGCGGCACGGCCAATGTCTATCCGATGACCGCCGACATGGCGCTGAAACTTGGCGCGGCGGCGGGGCGGTACTTCCGCCGCGACGGATCGGCGGCGCACCGGGTGGTGATCGGCAAGGACACGCGGTTGTCGGGCTACATGTTCGAGACGGCGCTGACGGCAGGGTTCACCTCGACCGGCATGAACGTCTTTCTCCTTGGTCCAGTGCCGACGCCTGCGGTCGGGATGCTGACGACCTCGCTTCGCGCCGATGTCGGGGTGATGATCTCCGCCAGCCACAACCCGCATCAGGACAACGGCATCAAGTTCTTCGGCCCCGATGGCTTCAAGCTTTCCGACGAGGCCGAGATGGAGATCGAGGCCTTGGTCGAGGAGGGCGTGGAGCCTGCGCAGGCGCTGAACATCGGCCGCGCCAAGCGCATCGACGACGGCCGCTTCCGCTACAACGAAAGGGTCAAGGCGACGCTGCCCGGAGGCCGGCGCTTCGACGGGCTGAAGGTGGTGATCGACTGCGCCAATGGCGCCGCCTACAAGACCGCGCCGGAGGTGCTGTGGGAGTTGGGGGCCGAGATCATCCCTATCGGCGTCAATCCGACCGGCACCAACATCAACGAAAAATGCGGCTCGACCAGCACCCGGCTTGCCGCCGAGACGGTGGTCGCGCATGGCGCCGATGTCGGCATCTGCCTTGATGGCGATGCCGACCGGGTGATCATCGTCGACGAAAAGGGCCAGGTGGCCGACGGCGACCAGATCATGGCGCTTCTCGCTGCGCGGTGGGCAGGCGAGGGGCGGCTCGCCAGGGGGACGCTGGTGGCGAGCGTCATGTCCAACCTCGGGCTTGAGCGCTTCCTGACCGGGCGCGGGCTGGTGCTGGAACGCGCCGCCGTCGGCGACCGCTATGTGGTGGAGCGGATGCGCGAGGGCGGCTTCAACCTCGGCGGCGAACAGTCCGGCCATATCGTGATGACCGACTATGCTACGACCGGCGACGGCCTTCTGGCTGCGCTGCATTTCCTTGCCGCGCTCGCGGACGAGGGGCGGCCCGCGTCCGAGATGGTGCATCAGTTCGACCCGATCCCGCAGATGTTGAAGAATGTGCGGTATTCGGCAGGTTCGATGCCGCTTGACGCTGATAATGTTCGAAAAGTGATAGCTGATGCCGAGGCGCGGCTGACTGGTTCGGGCCGTCTCCTGATCCGTAAGTCGGGCACGGAGCCGCTTATCCGGGTCATGGCCGAATGCGAGGATGAGGCGCTTCTGGCCCGCGTCGTCGATGATATCGTCGGCGCGGTTCAGGCGGCGGTCTGAGGTTCAGATCGCGGTAAAGCCGTTGTCGGCGAAAAGATGCGCGCCGTTCACGAAGCTCGACTCATCCGAGGCGAGGAAGAGCGCCGCGCGCGCCATCTCGTCCGGTTCGGCGATCCGGCCCTGCATCGCGGCGAGGCCCTCTTCCGACACATCCACCCCAAGCCGGGTCAAGTCGGCGACCTCTCTGAGCCCGTGCGGCGTGCGCACGAAACCGGTGCAGAGGGCGTTGCAGCGGATGCCCCGGTCGCGGAATTCGACGGCGATGGCGCGGGCGAACTGGTGGCAGGCGCCTTTCGTGGTGCAATAGAGCACTTCCATCGGCGTGGCGGCGACGGCGCTGATGGATGAGGTGCAGACGATGCTGCCGCCCCCCGCCGCGATCATCTGCGGCAGGACGGCCTTGGTCATCAGGAACATGGATTTCACGTTGATGGCGTGAAGGCCGTCCCAATCCTCTTCGGTGGTTTCGAGGAAGGGTTTGATGACGATGGTGCCGGCGTGATTGAAAAGCACGGTCGCCGGACCGAAGGCCTTTTCTGATGCGGCGACGGCGGCGGCGACTTCATCCGCCTTCGAGACATCGGCGCGGAGCGCGATCGCAATTCCGCCGGCCTCGGTGATCATCTGCGCGCGCTCTTCGGCGCGGGTCAGGTTGAGGTCGATTATCGCGACTCTCGCGCCCTCAGCCGCGAAGAGGCTTGAGGCGGCACCCCCCATCCCGGTCGCGCCATCGGAAATGATCGCGGTCTTCCCCGCGAGCCTGCCCATCGTTGCCATGTCATCGCCCCCCGTTGCCTTGGCGGATGAAACATCCGCAAGGCCTCAGGCGCAAGGCCCGGGGAGGTTGGGGTAGGATGGGCAATACTGCCCATCCTACAGTGCAGATCAGTTTCGCGCCTTGTCGACCATCTTGCCCTTGGAGATCCAGGGCATCATGGCGCGCAGCTTCTCACCGACCTGTTCGATCTGGTGTTCGTCGTTGAGGCGCCGGGTCGCCTTGAAGAAGGGCTGGCCCACGGCGTTTTCCTGCATGAAGTCGCGCACGAACTTGCCGGTCTGGATGTCGCGCAGCACCGCCTTCATCCGCGCCTTGGTCTCGTCGTAAGGCAGGATGCGCGGGCCGGAGACATATTCGCCATACTCGGCGGTGTTCGAGATCGAGTAGTTCATGTTGGCGATGCCGCCTTCGTAGATCAGGTCCACGATCAGCTTCACCTCATGGAGGCACTCGAAATAGGCCATCTCCGGCTCGTAGCCGGCTTCGACCAGCGTCTCGAAGCCCATGCGGATCAGCTCGACAAGGCCGCCGCAAAGCACAGCCTGCTCGCCGAAGAGGTCGGTTTCGCATTCCTGGCGGAAGTTCGTCTCGATGATGCCGGACCGGCCACCGCCGATGCCCGAGCAGTAGGAAAGACCGAGTTCCAGCGCCTTGCCGGTCGCGTCCTGATGCACGGCAACAAGGCAGGGCACGCCGCCGCCCTTGGTGTATTCGCCGCGCACGGTGTGGCCCGGGCCCTTCGGCGCCATCATGATGACATCGACGCCGGGCTTCGGCTCGATCAGGCCGAAATGCACGTTGAGGCCGTGGGCGAAGGCAATCGCCGCACCTTCGCGCAGGTTGTCGTGGACGTATTTCTTGTAGGTAGCGGCCTGAAGTTCGTCCGGCATGGTGAACATGATGAGATCGCACCATTTCGCCGCCTCGGCGATGCCCATGACCTTCAGGCCCTCGGCTTCCGCCTTCCTGGCCGAGGGCGAACCCTCGCGCAGCGCCACGACGACATTTTTCGCGCCCGAATCGCGCAGGTTCAGCGCATGGGCATGGCCCTGGCTGCCATAGCCGAGAATGGCGACCTTCTTGTCCTTGATGAGGTTGATGTCGCAGTCGCGATCGTAATAAACGCGCATCGGGCGCTCCTTTTCATGTTGCTGGTGGCGAGCATAGGGGGATCACGCCAATTCGACGTGCAAAATTTGACGAATTGCGGGCAATCTGAGAGAAGTCATTCTCTGATTACCATAGTTGTGAAATTTTCATGCAGATCGACGATACCGACCGGCGCATCCTGCGCCAGCTTCTGGCCGATCCCGGCCTCGCCACCGCAGCACTTGCGGAACGGGCGGGCGTCACCGCGGCAACCTGCTGGCGCCGGCTGGAGCGGCTGACTGCGGCGGGCATCCTCAAGGGCCAGCATGCGGTCATCGACTGGCGGGCGCTTGGCTGGGCGGTCGAGGTTTCCCTGCGCTTCACCCTCGACAAGACCAACCCGCGCGCCTTCGATGAATTCCTCGCCGCCGTCCGCATGGTGCCCGAGGTGATCGAGATCCAGAGCTTCCTTGGCCGCGTCGATGTGCGCCTCAACGTCATCGCCCGCGACATGGGGCACTATCAGGAGATCTACCGCGACCGCATCCTGACCCTGCCGCATATCGCCGACATCGAAAGCCTGATGCTGGTCTCCACCATCAAATCCAGCGAAAGCCTGCCGCTGTGATCGCGCTTGACGATACCGACCGCGCGATCCTGAAGGCGCTCGTCGCCGACGCAACCCAAGGTGCGGGGGCCATCAGCCGTGCGCTCGGCCTCAGCCAGCCTGCCGCATGGCGCCGTATCAGGCGGATGGAAGAGGCGGGCATCCTCGCCGGGCGGCGGATCGAGCTTGCGGCGGAAAAGCTCGGCTTCGGCGTCACCGTGTTCCTCGGCGTCAAGCTCGCCACCAAGGGCCGGGTCAGCCTTGAGGATTTCGAACGCGCGGTGACGGCGATCCCCGAGGTGCAGGTGGTGCAGCATGTCCTCGGGCTTTACGACTACCGCCTCCGCGTCACCGCCCGCGACATCGCCGATTTCGAACGGGTGCTGCGCCGCCGGATCATGACGCTGCCCGGCATCGGCAATGTCGAGGCGAACGTTCTTCTCAGCGAGGAACGGCTGGCCGGGCCGCTGGGTTGACCCGCCGCGAGGCCCTGTCACTTTCTGCCTGAAAAATACTCCCCGGGGGAGGCCCGGATGAAATCCGGGGCGCGCGGGGGCGGGAAGCCCCCTTCCGCCGCTTCCGCTTTACCTTCGGCCCGGGGCTGCGCTACTCCGGTGCAAAGGATGGAGGAAGTCATGCCCGCATTGTTGCCGAACGTCGATCCGACCGGTCTCGAGGAGTTTTCGGTGGTCTTCACCGACCGCTCGCTCAACCACATGAGCGCCGCCTTCCAGGGCGTGATGCGCGACATTTCGGCGATGCTGGGCGAGGTCTACAATGCCGATGCCGTGGCCCTGGTCCCGGGCGGCGGCACCTTCGCGATGGAGGCGGTAGCGCGGCAGTTCGCCTCTGGCGCGCGGGCGCTCATCGTGCGGAACGGCTGGTTTTCCTACCGCTGGACGCAGATCTTCGAGGCGGGCGGCTTTGCCGGCGAAACCCATGTTGCCATGGCGCGGCGGTCGGGGAACGAGGTGAAGGCGCCCTTCGCGCCGGCGCCGATCGAGGAGGTCGTGGCCAAGATCGCCGAGGTGAAGCCCGATGTGGTCTTCGCCCCGCATGTCGAGACGGCGAGCGGCATGATCCTGCCCGACGACTACCTGAAGGCGCTGGCACGGGCCGCGCATGAGGCGGGCGCGCTCTTTGTCCTCGACTGCATCGCCTCGGGTTGCGTCTGGGTCGACATGAAGGCTGTCGGCGTCGATGTCCTGATCTCGGCGCCGCAGAAGGGCTGGTCCGCCTCGCCCTCGGCGGGCCTCGTGATGTTCTCCGAGGCCGCGCTGAAGCGGATGGAGGCGACCACATCGTCCAGCTTCGCGCTCGACCTGAAGAAATGGCGGGCGATCATGGCGGCCTATGAGGGCGGCGGCCACGCCTATCACGCGACTATGCCGACGGACGCGCTCCGCGCCTTCCGCGATACGATGCAGGAGACGAAGGACTACGGGTTCGAGCGTCTGCGCGAGGCGCAATGGCGGCTTGGCAATGGCGTCCGGGCGGAACTCGCCGCACGCGGCATCGCTTCTGTCGCGGCGGAGGGCTTTGCCGCGCCGGGCGTCGTCGTCAGCTATACCGACGACCCGGAGATCCAGAACGGCAAGAAGTTCCTTGCCGCAGGGGTGCAGATCGCGGCGGGGGTCCCCTTGCAGGTCGGCGAGGGCGAGGCCTATCGCAGCTTCCGCATCGGGCTATTCGGTCTCGACAAGCTTTATGACGTGGACCTTACGCTGATGCGGGTCCGCCGCGCGCTCGACGCCGCACTTTGACGGTGGATGGGCAATATTGCCCATCCTACCCCTTCATCCCCAACCCCGCCCTCATCAGCGTGGTCCGCACGGGCTTCAGCGAATAGAGCGCGTTGAGCGCTGAGGCGCGCAGGTCCCGGAGCGGGCGGGCGGAAAGCATCGAGGTGCGGTTCAGAAGGTCGATGCCGGTCACCCGCGCCCGGACCTCGGGCCAGCGGCGACGGTGATAGGCGGTCAGCATGGCGCGGTCGCCGAGCCGGTCGGGCGCCGCCTTTGATAGGTCGAGAAGGCAGGCAAGATCGGCCAGCGACATGTTCAGCCCCTGCGCCCCGATCGGCGGCACCACATGGGCGGCCTCGGCCAGAAGCGCTGTCCGCTCGCCATCGAAGCGGTCGGCGATCTGGCTGATGATCGGCCAGACCGAACGCCGGGTGGCAAGCGTCAGCGGGCCGAAGAGGCCGGCGGAGCGCGCCAGCATCTCGGCCTCGAATTCCGCTTCAGGAAGGGCGGCGAGGCGCAGAACCTCCGGCCCCCGCTCCATCCAGACCACGGCGGAGGAGGGCAGGCCGTCGCGGTCCGGGAGCGGCACCAGCGTGAAGGGGCCGCCGGAGCGGTGGACCTCGGTCGAGACATTGTCATGCGGGATCGGGTGGGTCACCGCAAAGGCCAGCGCCTTCTGGCCGTAGCGCGTGGTCTGGACGTTGATCCCGAGCGCCTGCCGCATCGGGCTGTCGCGGCCATCGGCGGCGATGAGCAGTTTCGCTCCGACCTGCGCGCCATCGGACAGCGTCACCCGCGCCTCGCCCTCACGGGTCAGAAGCGCGCGGGTGGCGATGCCGGGGCGGAAGGAGACGTTCGGCAACTCAGCCAGCCGGGCGACGCCCTCGCGGCGCAAAAGCCAGTTCGGGAAGTTCCAGCCGAAGGGTTCCTCGCCGATCTCGCCCGAGTCGAAATCCTTGACGAGGCGCGGCTCCGGCACCTCGCCCCCGGCATCGACGATGCGCATGATCTTCAGGGCGGCGGCATGGGGCGCGAGGCGGGGCCAGAGGCCGGCCTCCTCAAGCACCCGCCGCGCGGGCTGGAGGAATGCGGTGGTGCGCATGTCTGCGCCATTGGCCCCGGCATCCGTCACGGGCGGGGCGGGGTCGACGCAGATCACCGTGAAGCCCGCCGCGCCGAAGGCCGCCGCCGCAGTCAGCCCGGCGACACCGCCGCCGGAAATCAGGATATCGGTTCTCTCGGCCATGCCGCCCTCCGCCGCAGTCGCGGACAGGTCTAGCGGCTTTCGCGCCGAAGGTCCAAGCGGCAAGCTGTCCCGCCGGTCACTTCCCCACGGTGATGAGGATGAGGACGGTGAAGATCACCGGCACCGTGGCAAGGGCGGTCAGGCCAAGCGCCACGAGGCCCCAGGTCTTCATCGCCAGCACCAGCAGGGTCAGCACGATGACGAGGAAATAGAGGATGTTGTCGCGGCTGCCGTGGATCACATCCTTGGCGATCCAGCCGAAAAGCGGGATGCGGTAATACCAGGGCAGCCGGTCGAGGCCGGTGAAGGTGGACATGGGGGTTCTCCTGTTCGCGTCGCTTTCCATAGAGGCTTCCTGACGCCTGTCCATCAGGCGAATTGCCGCGCCGTATAGCACGAGACGGGCAAGAAAGGCGCCGAGATCATCGGTATGGTGGTCGATATGCGGGGCGGGCTGGGCCTCGGGGCCGACGAGGATGGTGCGCATCCCCATCCGGTGCGGCGCCGCGAGGTTCCGCGCGTCATCCTCGAACATCGCGCCATGGGCGGGGTCGATTCCATCGCGGGCAAAGACCGTCTCGAAGGCGGCCTGATCGGGTTTCGGCCGGAAATCTGCATGTTCGACGCCGTAGATTGCATCGAAGGCGGGCGTGAGGCCGCGGGCGGCAAGAACACGTTCGGCATAGGGGGCGGACCCGTTGGTATAGACGATGCGCCGGCCGGGCAGGCGGGCGATCGCTTCCATCAGGCCCGCATCGGGGCGGAGCGCATCGAAAGAGATGTCATGCACATCCTCAAGGTAGGGCACCGGATCAAGCCCATGTTCATGCATGAGGCCGGCGAGCGTCGTGCCGTAAAGCCGCCAGTAATCGGCGCGAAGCCGGTCGGCGGCCTCTGCCGGGATACCGAGGCTGCGCATGACATAGGCGGTCATGCGCCGTTCGATCTGGTCGAAAAGCCGGACCTCGGGCGGATAAAGCGTGTTGTCGAGGTCGAAGACCCAGGTGGTCACATGGGCGAAATCGGCCTGAATGGGGGTGCGTTTCATGGGTCCGGACCCTATTCGGCGCGCCTTCCCGGTGCAACGGCTGCTTGCCTTCCGCGTCGCGGCGCGGCAGGGTCGCCGCGCCGGGAGGGCAACCAAAGGACTAGAATGCAAAAGGATGCGTATACGCTGATCCTCGAGGCTATCGACAATGGGGTTTACCGTCCCGGCGATCGGTTGGTCGAAGCGGAACTGGCCGAGCGGTTCGGCGTGTCGCGCACCCCGGTGCGCGAGGCGTTGCAGCGGCTTGAAACCCAATCAATGCTGGCGCGCGACGGGCGGTCGCTGATCGTCGCCTCGCTCGACCACAACCAGCTTGCGGAGCTTTACGTGGTCAGGGCCGAGCTTGAGGGGCTTGCGGCACGGCTGGCCGCCAAGCATGCCACCACCGAAGAGGTCAAGGTTCTCGCCGACCTCATCGACGCCGACCGCGCGCATCTTGGCGACCCGGTCGCGCTAAGCCGCGCCAACCGGCGCTTTCACAAGCAGATCCATCTCGCCTCGCACAACCGTTACCTTGTCCAGCAACTCGAACTTGTTCACCGCTCGATGGCGCTTCTGGCGACGACCTCGCTCGCCGCCGAGGGGCGGGGCGAGACGGCGCTGGCCGAACATGCCGCCATCGTGCAGGCCATCGCGGCGGGGAACGGCGATGCAGCGCAGGCGGCGCTGCGCGCCCATATCTCAAAAGCCTTCGAAACTCGTCTGAAACTCGATGCCGGGGCGCAGCGAAGCATTGGCGATCGTTGAGCCGAGGACGTAGGGCGAAGGCTTGGCGGGCGTGACGAGGCGAAGGCCGGGGCGCGCCACGGGCAGGGTTGGCGGGTCGGGCAGAAGGTCGGCGGGCAGGGCGCTGAAATGGAGCCGCCCTGCCGGCGGTGGCCGCTGCAATCCGGTGGGGAACAAGGGCGTCACGACCGAGGGCGGCAGCCAGACCGGGTCGGTCAGGACCAGCACCGAAGGCTCCGGCAGTTCTTCCGCCATACTGACCACGCCATGCGCGGTCTTGTCCCAGTAGAAGGGCGCCGTGATCCATTCCCAGAGCGCCTTGTAGGAGGAGAGCGAGGCGAGCGGCCCATAGAAATGCATCAGCGGCAACCAGGGGATCAGGTGCCGGTGCTTCGGCCCGCTGAGGCCCCAGAGGCCGATCGACAGGGTCACGACCTCGGAGGCAAGGAAAAGGAAGCCGGCGCCAGTGACGACCGAAGCCGGCAGGGTTCCGGCAAACGGATGCGGCAGGCCGAGGACGACGAGCCAGTAGGACATCAGGACCGGCGTCAGGATCGCTTCGGTCAGCCCGCCGAGGAAGATGACCTGCACGCCGCAGAACCGCTTCGGCCCAAGGTCGCGCCAGAGTCTGCGCGGCGACCGCATGTGGCTGGCCCAGGTAATGGCATAGCCCTTCTGCCAGCGCGACCTTTGCCGGAGCCAGGCAAGTACGCGGGAGTTCGGTTCTTCCTCGGTCACCGTCCGGATCAGTTCCGTGCGGTAGCCGTGGCGGGCCAGACGCAAGCCAAGGTCGGCATCCTCGGTCACGTTATGCGCATCCCAGCCGCCAAGCTCTTCGAGGATCTCGCGCCGGAAGAAAAGCGTGGTCCCGCCAAGCGGCACCACGAGGCCAAGCTCCGCCAGCCCCGGCAGCACGGCGCGGAACCAGACCGCATAGTCGATGGTGAAGCACCGCGTCAGCCAGTTGTGGCGAGCATCGTAGAAATCGAGAATGCCCTGCAGGCAGGCCACATCCGGGGGCGCGGCAGCAAAGCGGCGCACCGCTTCGGTGATCTGGCCGGGGGCGGGCTTGTCCTCGGCGTCCCAGACGCCGACGATGGAGCCCCGGCAGAAATCGAGCGCGAAATTGAGCGCCCTCGGCTTGGTGCGCAAGGGTCCGTCCGGCACCGCTATCACCCGCATCCAGCGCGGCAGCCGGTGACGGGCAAGCGCGGCCCGGGTCGCCACGTCGTCCGCTTCCACCACAAGGAGGATGTCGAGCAACCCCTTGGGGTAATCGAGCCGCCCGAGCCGTTCGATCAGCCGGGGAACGATGTCATCCTCGCGGAAGAGCGGCACCATCATCGAGACGACGGGCAGTTTCGCGGGCAGGGCGGGCGGCGGGCCGCCATGCCGCCGGGCGAGGGCGGCGCGGACGGTCGCGGCGCCAGCGGCCAGCTTCAGGAAGGTCGTGGCGACGAGCGTGAGGATCGCCCAGAGCGACAGCGCCGCAAGCGTCGCGCGCGGCGCGGCGAGGGCGGCGAGGGCGAGGCCGGCGAAACCCGCCGTCGCGATCCGGCGGGCGCGGAGGCCTTGCGGCCCGCGACAGCTTTCCTCCGGCGCGACCCGCGTCTCTGCGCGCCGCGCCAGCGCCGCCCCGCGTGCGCGAACGAGCGCCAACTGGATGTCGCGGGCGGGGGCGAGGACCATGGCTACCTTGCCAATCCCCCCTGGCAAGGCGTCGCGCATCCTCTCGAAGGTGTCGGGGCAGGCGGTCGCGATGACGGTGACATTACCGGTCTGCCGCCATGGCAGCACCGAGTGAAGAAGGCAGAAGTCAAGGCCGAGCCGGTCCAGAAGGCGCGGGTCCGGCGGGTTCGCGACAAGATCGACCTGACGCGCCTGCCATTGCTGGCAAAGTGCGGCCATCAGGTCGGCCTCGCGTACCCAGCCGCGGGTCAGGAGGATCTCGCCCAGGCGGATGTCCTGACGGTCGCGGAGCGCCAGCGCGCGCAGAAGGTTCCCCGGCTCCACCGCCTTCATGTCGAGAAGGACCTGGCCGAGGGGGCGCCGCGCCGGGACCAGCGCCGCAGGAACGGACCGGAACACCGGCCCCTTCAGGGCCGATGGCAGGGCCGGTCCCGGCAGGGCTGGCGCGGTCGTCTCGATCAGGCGCAGATGGTGCGGCGGCATGTCCGGGCTCTGGCACGTTTGACCAGAGCCTCGGACTTAGTGGTTAACGGCGGATTAACCGTAACCGGGTGGGCAGGAAATTTCAGCCGCGCCGGGCGCGCATCGCCTCGGCAAACCGCTCGAAAAGATAGAAGCTGTCCTGCGGGCCGGGGCTGGCCTCGGGGTGGTACTGCACCGAAAAGACCGGGCGGTCCTCCAGCCGGATGCCGCAATTCGATCCGTCGAAGAGCGAGACATGCGTCTCTTTCACGCCTTTCGGCAGGGTCTGACTGTCCACCGTGAAGCCGTGGTTCATCGAGGTGATCTCGACCTTCCCCGTCTCAAGATCCTTCACCGGATGGTTGGCGCCATGGTGGCCGTGGTTCATCTTGATCGTCGTGGCGCCAAGGGCCAGCGCCAGCATCTGGTGGCCAAGGCAGATGCCGAAGACCGGCACATCCTTCGCCAGAACGCCCTTGATCATCGGCACCGCATATTCGCCCGTCGCCGCCGGATCGCCGGGGCCGTTCGAAAGAAACACGCCTTCGGGTTCATGCGCCAGCACCTCTTCCGCCGTCGCGGTCGCGGGCAGGACGGTCACATCGCAGCCGACGCTGGCGAGGCAGCGCAGGATGTTGCGCTTGGCGCCGTAGTCGAGCGCCACGACCTTGAAGCCCGCCCCTTCGCGTTTGCCGTAGCCGTCCGGCCAGGCCCAGCGGGTCTCATTCCAGCGGTAGCTTTGCGCGCAGGTCACGTCCTTGGCGAGGTCGAGGCCGACAAGGCCGGACCAGGCCCGGGCCTTGGCGACAAGGGCGGCGATGTCGAATTTCCCTTCGGGATCATGAGCCAGCGCCACATGCGGCGCGCCCTGCTGGCGGATGGCGCGGGTCAGGCGGCGGGTGTCGATGCCGCCGATGCCGATCCGGCCGCGTTTGCCAAGCCAGGTCACCAGATCCTCGGCCGCGCGCCAGTTCGACGGCTCCGTCGGGTCCCATTTCACCACCATGCCGGCGGCGACGGGTTCGGCGGTCTCGTCATCCTCAGGTGTGACGCCGACGTTGCCGACATGGGGGAAGGTGAAGGTCACGACCTGCCCGGCGTAGGAGGGGTCTGTCATGATCTCCTGATAGCCGGTCATCGCGGTGTTGAATACGAGTTCGGCCACCGTTTCGCCCACGGCGCCGAAGCCTTTCCCGTAAAAGAGCGTGCCATCGGCCAGCGCAAGGCAGGCGGTGGGCTTCTCCGAGGTCTGGTGGCTGGCGGGCATGGCGCGACTCCCGGGTGATAAATCTCGCGGAAACTACGGGCGGCGGGCGGCGCGGTCAAGGGCCGGGTCACGATTCGGCTTACGTAGCGATTTCAATGACTTACGGGAAAATGTCGCGGTTGTCTCCGGTTTTGGTTCAGGATAAGGTGGGGCCTTCGGAACTCATGGGGATGAACGATCCGATGACATTGCGAGAACGGATCGCCGCGGCGCTGAAAGACGCGATGAAATCGCGCGAGGCGGACCGGCTGTCGACCCTGCGGCTGATCAATGCCGCGATCAAGGACAAGGATATCGCCTTTCGGGGCGAGGGCGGCGAGGGAACCGTCGGCGATGCCGAGATTCTCGCCATCCTCGGCCGCATGGTGAAGCAGCGGCTGGAAAGCGTGCGCGCCTATGAAGAGGGCGGGCGGCTGGAGCTGGCGGAAAAGGAACAGGCCGAGATCAAGGTGATCGAGGGCTTCCTGCCGCGCCAGCTTTCGGCGGCAGAGGTCGAGGCGGCGCTTGCCAAGGCGATTGCCGAGGTTGGCGCCAGTTCGATCCGCGACATGGGCAAGGTCATGGCCGCGCTCAAGGCGAAATACACCGGCCAGATGGATTTCGCCGCGGTCGGGTCGAAGCTGAAAGACACGCTCGCCTAAATCGGCGTCTCAACGCAACTGCGCCAGCCGCTGACGCAGGTCATCGGCCAGCCGGCGGCGTTCCTCTTCCGAGAGGAACGCGCCCAGTTCCACTTCGCGACCCTCACCCTTCAGCGTCAGGTAGGCTGGGACCGGCCCGCCGGTCGGATAAAGCTGGATGGTGGTCCAGTAGGGATTGGCCTGCCATGTCTGCTCCGTTCCCTCCGGGGCGCGGCGGACAAGTGTGATGCTCTCCGGCCCGATGGTCAGAACCTCGGTCAGCGCCGCATCGCGGTTGTTGCGGCGCACCGCCCACCAGATGCCGGCGACCGGGATCAGCGCAAAGGGCAGGATGACCCAGAGGTGCCGCGTGCCCAAGAGCGCCAGAAGCGGCAACAGCATCATCAGCGAGGTCGCGGCGATGAAGAGGACGAAGCCACGTGCGGGGAGCGAGCGATGGGGCCAGAGCTTCAGCGTTGTGTCGTCCAGGCTCGTGTCGGTCCACTCATAGGGCATCACCGGGTCTCTCATCGGGGGCCATCGGATCAAAAGCGTTCGACAAACTGAAAAGGCCCCGGATTTCTCCGGGGCCTTTCTTTCATTCCGCCGGGATCAGTGGGCGTGGCCCTTGTCCCAGTCCGACTGCTTGGGGAGCGTCTCGAACGTATGCTCCGGCGGCGGGCAGGGCAGGGTCCATTCCAGCGTGTCGGCGTGTTCGTTCCAGTAGTTGTTCTCCGTCACGCGCTTGCCGGCACGCAGCGTGTAGAGCACCACGAAGATGAAGAACACGAAGGAAGCGAAGGACAGGAAAGCGCCCATCGACGAGACGTAGTTCCATTTCGCGAAGGCTTCCGGATAGTCGATGTAGCGGCGCGGCATTCCCTGACGGCCAAGGAAGTGCTGCGGGAAGAAGGTGAGGTTCGAACCGATGAACATCATCCAGAAGTGCAGCTTGCCCGCCCATTCCGGGTATTGCCGGCCCGACATCTTGCCGATCCAGTAGTAAATCCCGGCGAAGATCGCGAAGACCGCGCCGAGAGACATCACGTAGTGGAAGTGCGCCACGACAAAGTAGGTATCGTGGTAGACCCGGTCCACCGGCGCCTGGCTCAGCACCACGCCGGTCACGCCGCCGACGGTGAAGAGGAACAGGAACCCGAAGGCCCAGAGCATCGGCGTCTTGAACTCGATCGAGCCGCCCCACATCGTCGCGATCCAGGAGAAGACCTTGATGCCGGTGGGCACCGCGATCACCATTGTCGCCAGCATGAAGTAGGACTGCTGCGTCAGGCTCATGCCCACGGTGTACATGTGGTGCGCCCAGACGACGAAGCCCAGAACCCCGATCGCCACCATCGCGTAGACCATCGGCAGGTAGCCGAAGATCGGCTTTCTCGAGAAGGTCGAGATGACGTGGCTGATGATCCCGAAGCCCGGCACGATGATGATGTAGACCTCGGGGTGACCGAAGAACCACAGGATGTGCTGGTAAAGGATCGGGTCGCCGCCGCCGGCCGGATCGAAGAACGTGGTGCCGAAGTTGCGGTCGGTGATGAGCATGGTGATCGCACCGGCCAGAACCGGCAGCGACAGGAGGATGAGCCATGCGGTCACGAAGATCGACCAGCCGAAGAGCGGCACCTTGTGCAGCGTCATGCCCGGCGTGCGCATGTTCAGGAAAGTCGTGATCATGTTGATCGCGCCGAGGATCGAGGAGGCACCCGAGAGGTGCACCGCGAAAAGCGCGAGGTCCATCGACCAGCCGGCTTCCTTCGAGGAAAGCGGCGGGTAGAGAACCCAACCCACGCCCGAGCCGCCGGCGACCGAGCCGTCACCCCAGGTGCCGCCGCCCGGCGCGAAAAGCGAGGCGACCGCAAGCGAGGTGCCGGCGACATAGAGCCAGTAGGAAAGGTTGTTCATCCGCGGGAACGCCATGTCCGGCGCGCCGATCATCAGCGGCATGAAGTAGTTGCCGAACCCGCCGAAGAGCGCCGGGATTACGACGAAGAACATCATCAGGATGCCGTGGGCGGTGATGGTCACGTTCCACAGGTGGCCGTTCGGAGTACAGGGCTGGGTCGCGTCGGCAAAGAGCCGGGCGCCTTCCATGCACATGTACTGTACCCCGGGGTTCATCAGCTCGAGCCGCATGTAAACGGTGAAGACGACCGATATGAAGCCGACTGCCGCAGCGGTGAACAGATAGAGGATACCGATGTCTTTGTGGTTGGTGGACATGAACCACCGGGTGAAGAACCCCGGATGGGCATGTTCCCCGTGGCCATGAACGGCTGCGTCGGCCATGCGTTTCTCCCGTTACTTGTGCGGCGCGGGGCCGGTGCCCACGCCGCGTCTTATGGTTCTAATAGTCGGCGAAATCCGCTTGGGCAATCGCGGAAACGGTGCCATTGACCGGAAATCGACCTTTAGTGGCCGCCGCGGGCTACTGCGCCGCCAACGAAGCGAGGTAGGCGGCCATGTCTTCGGCGCCCTTGGTGAGCTTGAAGGTCATCTTCGACTTGCCCGCGGCGTCGCCCGAAAACTCCTCAAGGAACTTCGACGGATCGGGCAGGTAGCTGACGAGGGTTTCCTCGGACCAGATGAGGCCCTTGGCGCCGGCCTCCGTCATCACTTCGCTGTATTTGAAATCGGCCACGCCCCCGGCCGCGCGGCCGACCACGCCGTAAAGGTTCGGGCCGGTCTTGCCGCCCTTCTGGATCTCGGTGCCGTCGTCGGCGGTGATCGCGTGACAGGCCTTGCACTTCTTGAAATCGGCCTCACCCTTGGTGGCATCGCCGGCGGCGAAAGCCGGGGCGGCGAGAGACATCACGGCGGCAGCCGCTACGATGATACGGGTCATTTCCACATCCTTCTTTCATGGACTGGTCGCGCGTTCCGTCCCCGTTGTAGAGAAAGCCCGCAAGAAACGCGAGTGGATCGAAGGTCGCAGAAAGGCCATTGCCCCGCCGCGACGGCTGCCCTGCACGACCCTGCGCAAAGCGGTTCGCCCGGCAGACCAGAGCCTGCCGTCTGCGCCTGCTGGCTCAATTTCGTCGAACCTGAAACAATCCAGGTTCTTCTTTTTCGTCCGTTGCTTGCGTATCTCTTCCAGCAGCGATCACTCTGATCGCGCTGTCGGGGAATGCCACCATGCCGAGCATCCTACATCCGCAGATGCCAACGGAACTCCGCGGGGGCACGCCTTCTGGAACTGCCAACACCGACCCTGCGTCAAGTCAAAGGAAACCAGCGGCGAGTCGCGCCGGGACGGATGGCTCCTTGCCCTCCGTCCGGGCCGGGCGGATGCGTCGCTTTGTCATCGCCTGGCTTGGCGGTGATGTTCATGTTCTCGCGCTTTGCGGGAAGAAGAGAGGATAAAACAGAAGTCGCTGCCTTAACGAGTCACGCATCGACCGGGAAAGCGGCCCCAATTCCATCGTCCTCACGCCACCACTCGCGATGGAAACTGGCGGGCAGAGTACGCAAGTACTCTGCCCATTGTTTTGTTCATTTGATGCGCGCCTTGGTGTATGATCCAACGTCGACGTCTATTCTGTCGATAGGCTTTTCCGATGTCAGTACTGAGTGTGTTTGGCAGTAATCTGAGCCTGCTGGTCAGGCTTCATGGATCGCAAACTCAGGTCGCCGAGGGTCTCGGCATCAGCCGGATCCAGTTGCGCCGGTACCTTGCAGGTGAATCCTTCCCCAAGCCGAACGCCCTGAAAAACATCTGCGATTACTTCTCGGTCGATGCGCGAATCCTCACCGACCGCCTCACGCACGGCCAGATCAATCTGATGCGCCAGGGGCTTTACGCGGCGGGCGAGTCCTCGCCCCTGGTGTTGGCCATGCAGGAAGCGGTCGCCTATTCCTGCCGGAGCGAGCATCCCTACTTCTACAACCCGGGGGAGCTGCCGGACGGCCTCTATGCGCGCTGGCGCGGGGCCATGTCGCTGAAAGATTCCGCGCAGGTCGGGCTGATCCAGCTTCGGACGCTCAATGCGTCACGGGTGCTGAAGGGTCTCCAGCCGAAGCAGGTCGACCTCGACCTGCAAAAGCAGACCCGCCGCGACAGGGAGTTCCGCGGCATTCTCCTCAGGCAGCGGACGGGCTATGTGGCGCTCTATTTCCACAACCCGCCCTCGGCGATCCTGTCCTTCGTCTTCATTCGCCCGGTCGAGCTTGGCTACATGCCCGCCGCCTCTGGCGTCACCTTTCTGGCGCGTGATCCCGGCGACCACAACTGCCGCGTCCGCCGCTGTCTCTGGATCAAGCTTGAACCGGGGTGCCGCGAGGCGCTGCGGATTGCGCGCCATCCCGGCATCATGCCGTGGGACGAGGTGCCGCGCTACATCCTGCCGCATATTCAGCCCGGCAACGAAAGCTTCTGATCCTCGGCGGCGAAGACCTCGCCAAAGTGTTTCATCAGCGCAGCGTCGAGATCGGCCATCGTCACCGGCAGGCCGAGATCGACGAGGCTCGTCACGCCATGCTCGCGGATGCCGCAGGGCACGATGCCGCCGAAATGCGACAGGTCCGGCTCAACGTTGATCGAGATGCCGTGGAAGCTGATCCAGCGGCGAAGCTTGACGCCGATGGCGGCGATCTTGTCCTCGGCCGGGGTGCCATCGGGCAGGGCGGGCCGGTCCGGTCGCGCCACCCAGACGCCGACGCGGCCCTCGCGCATTTCGCCCCGGACGTTGAATTCCGCCAGCGCGGCGATGATCCAGGCCTCAAGTTCGGCGACAAAGCGGCGCACGTCGCGGCCGCGGCGGTTGAGGTCGAGCATCACGTAGACGACGCGCTGGCCCGGCCCGTGATAGGTGTACTGGCCGCCACGCCCGGCGGCGAAGACCGGGAACCGCTCCGGATCGGTCAGGTCCTGCGGCTTGGCCGAGGTCCCGGCGGTGTAGAGCGGCGGGTGTTCCAGAAACCAGACCGCCTCATCCGCCGTGCCGTCATGGATGGCGGCCACGCGCGCCTCCATCGCCGCCAGCGTTTCCGCGTAGCCGGCAAGCCCCGGCAGATGCGTGAATTCGACCATCTCTCTCGTTCCGCTGTCCGCGACCACATCTAGTCGCCCTGTCGCTGCCGGGGAAGGGCTGCTGATCCGTCGCGGGCAGGAATCCCTGACTGGCGTCGTGCCTGCCCCAGCGTCATAGTTGGCCCATTCGCGATTACCAGCTTTCCGTTCTGCCGACTTTTCCGGCACCTGCCATTTTTCATGGAGATTGTCATGCGAGCCTACCAGATCGCGGCGGCTTCGGTCGCCATGTGTACAGGTCTTTTGTTCACATCCTACCTGAAGGCAGCCGAGGTTGACCCACAAGCACCCGTCGCGCAGATGAACCGCGCGAGCTATGCCGCGATGGCGGCGGCTCCGTCGGTCTTCGTTCCGCCGCGGCGCCCGCAAGAGATGCGTCAGCTTCCGGCGTCAGTCGCCCAGATGAACCGGGCGCACTACGTCAAACCGGCTGAAAACGCGCCGCTGCGTCCGGTCCCCAAGCCCGCGCTGCAATCCGTCAGCGCGCAGATGAACCGGGATATCTATGATCGTTGAGGCCCCCGAAACTGTCCGAAAAGCCCGATTGGCAGAATCCGGCGGCTGCGCCAGACTGGGGCTATTCAGATCGGCAAGCATCGCCGGCAAGACATCTGCGGGCAGACATTGGGACAAAGTCATCGAAGGAACTGAACCATGGTGAAGGGAAAGCTTCTGAAAGGTTGCATCGTAGGGGCGCTCATGCTTGGTCAGGCGGCGCCGGCGACAGCGGATTCCGACGGGCTCGTCGGCGGCATTGTTGGCGGGATCATCGGCGGGGTCATCGTCAACGAGGCGAACAAGAACCGGCAGCGCCAGACGGTAACGCGACGGGCGACGACGCAGAAAACCTACATCAACTCCGCGCAGCGCGAGGCCAACCGTGAGACTCAGGTGGCGCTGAACTACTTCGGCTATCCGGTCGGCGCACCGGACGGTGTGCTGGGCCGGCAGTCGCGCGCGGCGATTTCCGAGTATCAGCTGACGCTCGGCTATCCGCCCACGGGGCAGTTGACGGAATATGAGCGCACGCATCTCGTCGGTTCCTATCAACGGGCCATCGCCGGTGGTGCGGTGACCATGCAGCAGGCTGCCGCCAATCCGTTGGGTCTGCGCGGTCTTCTGGTAACCTGGCGGGACGAGGCTGCGGGCGTGGCGATGCCGCAGGTCCAGCAGCCGGGGCAGATGGCGCTGATGCCACAGACGCCCGCCCCGGTCGTCGAGGCGGCGGCCCCCGAAGCGGCACCGGCGGAGCCCGGCCTGCCGACCTTCCTCGGCGGAGCCGCAGCCCAGCAGGCCTCGCTCGCCTCGGCCTGCAACAAGATCGCGCTCATGACCTCGACCAACGGCGGCTATACCACCGTTGCCAACATGACCGATGCCTCGGCAGCACTCGGCGAACAGTTCTGTCTGGCGCGGAGCTATGCCATCGCCACCGGCGAGGAAATGGCGGCGCAGGTGCCCGGCACGACGCCGGATGAGATCGCGGAGCAATGCCTCGGCTTTGCACCGGCGATGAAGGCCCAAGCGGCGGCCCTGTCGCTTGAGCCTGCGCCAGGCGTTCTGGCCCAGACCCGCGCTTTCGCGCTGGGGACCGGCATGGCGCCGCCGCAGCTGGCGGCGACGGCGAAGATCTGCCTCTCGGTCGGCTATGCGCGGGACAACATGGACGTTGCCGTCGCCTCGGCGCTGCTTCTCGCCGGCTTGGGCGAGGCGGGCTACGGCGAGCTTCTCGGCCATCACCTGTCGCAGGGTTACGGCGCCGCGAAGCGGACCGACCTTGCCTTCGACTGGTACGGCATGGCGGTCGACGCCGCCGCCAAGGGCTCGACGCCTGTCTTCGCGCCCGGCCAGCCGGAGCGGATCGAACTGGTGCGCAAGGCCGCCTATGCCGTCGCCGGGCGTGACGACGAGGCAGCGGCCTCCGCCGTGCCCGCCGCGCTGCCGACCTTCAAGGTGCCGGCCGCGCCGGCGGCAACGACAGCCCCGGCGGCCACCGCAAATTGACAGTGAAACGGGGCCGCGCCCGCGAGGTGCGGCCCCGCCCATCCATTCGGAAGGCTTTTTGATGGCGGGTCAAAAATGCCCCTTCACATCGCCAAAGGCTTTGGCTAAGAAGCGCCCACCTCGCCCGGGGCAATGTTCCGGGCCCGGTGCGGTTGTGGCGGAATTGGTAGACGCGCAGCGTTGAGGTCGCTGTGGGCTAACCCCCGTGAAGGTTCGAGTCCTTTCAACCGCACCACTCCTACCCCCTTCAGAGCTTGTCGAGCAGGGCGAGAAGCCTTTGCAACTCGCGTTCGGTCAGGTTTCGTGCCGTGCGGGCCGAGATGTCCTGCGCGATGGCGGTGGCTTCGTGCGTTGCGGCAGTGCCTTCGCTGGTCAGCGAGATTTCCAGACGGCGGCGGTCGTTGCCTGAAGGCACTGAGCGGACATAGCCCTTGCGGAGGAGCCGCTCGATCACGCCCTTCGTGGTGGCCGCATCCATCGCCACCTGACGGCCGAGGTGATTCTGCGACAAGGGGCCCTGTTCGAGAAGTTTCGCCATCACCGCGAACTGGCGCGGCGTCAGGTCGGGCATGGCGGCGGTGAAAATCTCCAGATGCTTCTGGTTCGCGACGCGTAGCTTGAAGCCGATCTGGTGATCCAGTCGGTAATCGTCCGTTTCACCCACTCTTGATGTCCCTCTTGTGCGCGGCTTTCCCGCAGCCTAGGCGCTGCGGCGGCCTATCGCCAAGCGCCAAATGCGGCTTTGCGGCGCGTGGTGGCCGGCAAGCCGGAAAAGGCCGCGAAAATTTGTTTGACAACAAACAAATTTCGAGGCCGAATCCACCCCGTGGCATCAAGGTAGCGCGGGAGGGGCGATGGCGGCTGTCGCTCAAGGGCGGATGACCGGAACCGACCGCGCCGTGGCCGGGCGGATCGCCGGCTCGGGTCGCCTCCGGCTGCGCCACGGACCGATCGACGTCATCCTTGATCTTTCCGGCGAGGGTGCCGCCGTGGCCCTTGCCGAAGCGGCGGTGCGCAATGCCTTCGCCGGGCTTCTCGACCGCCTTGTGGCCGAGCTTCCGCTTCTCCGGTCGGAGGTGGGCGCGGCAAGTCCCGATCCCGAAGGGCCGGTCGCGCGGCGGATGATGGCGGCGGTCAGGCCCCATGCCGCGCGCTTCATCACGCCGATGGCGGCGGTTGCCGGTTCGGTGGCCGACGATCTCGCCGATTTGGCGTGGGCGGCGGCCCCCTTGTCGCGGGTTCTCGTGAACAACGGCGGCGACATCGCGCTCCGCCTCGGCCCCGGCACGCGGGCGCGTGTCGCCGTCGCCGATCTGGGGCAGGGCGGCTTCCCGGCCCATATCGACCTCACCGCCGCCGATGGCATTGGCGGTGTCGCCACCAGCGGCTGGCGCGGGCGGAGCCATTCGCTTGGCATCGCCGATGCCGTCACGATTCTTGCCGCCGATGCCGCATCCGCCGATGCGGCGGCGACGATGGTCGCCAATGCCGTCGACCTGCCCGGATCGCCTGCCGTGACGCGGGCGTCGGCACGGGCGCTTGCACCCGACAGCGATCTCGGCGACCGTCTGGTGACGACCGGCGTCGCCACCCTTACTGCCGCAGACCGCGCCCGCGCGCTGGAGGCCGGACTTGCCGTGGCCGGGGCGATGGTCGCCGCCGGCCTGATCCGGGGCGCGTTCCTCTGCCTGCAAGGCGAGATGCGCGTCGCCGGCCCGTTCGCCGCGAAAGCCGTTCCCCGGCTGGAAGGAGCCAGAAGATGACGAAGGCCAATATCCGCAAGATCGTGACCGTGGTCGAAGAGGTTCTGACCGAGATGGGCCAGAAGGTCTCGCCGCCGACGCGCCGGGCCGCCGCCATCGCAGTGATCGCCAACCCCTTCGCGGGCCGCTATGTCGCCGATCTCGACGATCTCATGGAAATCGGCGAGGAACTGGGGGCGCTTCTGGGCGAGAAATGCGTGGCCGCGCTCGGCATCGCGCCTGGCGAGGCGCAGAGCTACGGCAAGGCCGCGCTCGTGGGGGAGAATGGCGAGCTGGAACATGCCGCCGCGATCCTGCATCCGAAGCTTGGCAAGCCCCTGCGCGCCGCCGTGGAAAAGGGCGCGGCGCTGGTGCCCTCGAACAAGAAGCGCGGGCCGATGGGGCATCCCCTGGACGTGCCCTTGGGCCACAAGGACGCGGCCTATGTCCGGTCGCATTTCGACGGGATGGAGGTCAGCATCAACGACGCCCCGCGCGCCGATGAAATCCTCGTCGCCGTCGCCGTGGCCGACAGCGGCCGGCCTTTGCAAAGGGTCGGCGGGCTGACGCATCAGGAAGCGGAAGGCAAGGACGGGCTCCGGTGACGGTTTTCAGGCCAAGGCATCTCGACGAGGCGCTGGCCGAACTTGCGGCGGCACCCACAGCGCTGATCGCGGGGGGTACGGATGTATTTCCGGCCCTCGGGGTCCGGCAGGCCCCGGCGCGCGTGATGGACCTCACCGCAATCGACGAACTCAGGGGCGTCTCGCGGACAGGCGCAGGCTGGCGGATCGGTGCGGGCGCGACCTGGACCGATATCGTCGGCGCCGACCTGCCGCCGCTCTTTGACGCGCTGAAGCAGGCGGCGCGGCAGGTGGGGTCGGTGCAGATCCAGAATACCGGCACCGTTGCGGGCAACATCTGCAACGCCTCGCCTGCCGCCGATGGCGTGCCGGTGCTGGTCGCGATGGAGGCGGAGGTGGAACTGGCCTCGGCGGCGGGGACACGGCGGATGCCGCTTGGGCGTTTCATCACCGGCCCGCGCCGGACCGAACTTCGCGCAGGGGAAATCGTGACCGCGCTTTACCTGCCGGATCGCGACGGTGCCGTGTCGCGATTCGAAAAGCTCGGGAGCCGCGCCTACCTCGTCATCTCCATCGTCTCCGTCGCCGTGATCCTCTGGACCGAGGGGCGGATCGTCACCGGCGCGCGGGTCGCGGTCGGCGCGGCCTCGCCGGTGCCGATGCGACTGCCCGAAGCCGAAGCGGCGCTGAAGGGGCGGGCGCTGTCAGACCTGTCCGGCGCGGTCCTGCCGCATCACCTTGCGGCGCTGACGCCCATCGACGATGTGCGCGCGACGGGCGGCTACCGGCGCGAGGCGGCGCTGGCGCTGATCCGGCGGGCGCTGACAGAACTCGGGGGCACCGCATGACGAAGATCGCCTTCACCCTGAACGGCAGGCCCGCCGAGGCCGGGGCGGCGGGGCTTGAACGCCTCGCCACCGTGCTCCGCCGCGATCTTGGCTGCCACGATGTGAAGATCGGCTGCGACGCCGGCGATTGCGGTGCCTGCACCGTGCTGCTGGGCGGTGCGCCGGTCTGCGCCTGCATCACGCCCGCGACCCTGGCCGAGGGGCAGGCGGTCGAAACCCTGACCGGGCTTCATGCCACCGATCCGCTGGTGGCGCAGCTGACCAAGGCCTTCGAACGCCACGGCGCGGCGCAATGCGGTATTTGCACGCCGGGAATGCTCGTCTCTGCCGCCGCCCTTCTCCGCGCCAATCCCGCACCGGATGAGCCGCAGGTGCGCGATGCGCTGGGCGGCGTCCTCTGCCGCTGCACCGGCTACCGCAAGATCATCGACGCGGTGATCGACTGGCGGGGCGCAGAGGCACCACAGGATGGCCGCGTCGGCGGGGCGGTGGCCCGTGTCGACGGCGCGAGGAAGGTCGAGGGGCGCGAGGTCTTCGGCGATGATGCTCCGCCAGCGGATGCGCTGGTCCTCCGGGTGATCCGCTCGCCGCATCACCTCGCCCGGTTCGGATTCGGCGATCTTGATGCCTATGCCAAGGCCGAGGGGCTGGACCTGATCCTGACCGCCGCCGATGTGCCGGGTCTCAACGCCTTCGGCGTCATCCCGGCCTTTGTCGACCAGCCAGTCTATGCCGAAGGCACCGCCCGCTTCCGGGGCGAGGCTGTGGCGGCGGTCATTGGCCCGGCCGCGCGGATGACGGCGCTCGACCTGTCCGCTTTCCCGGTGAGTTGGCACCCGGAGCCCGAGGCGCTGACGCCCGAGGCCGCCAGGGCCGCAGGGCAGATGCACGAGGGGCGCGCCGAAAACGTCATGTGCCGGGGCTTCGTCAAGAAGGGCGAGGCCGAGGAGGCCATCGCATCGGCCTTCGTGACGGCGGAAGGCAGCTTCCAGACCGGCTTCATCGAACATGCCTATATCGAGCCGGAGGCCGGGTTCGCCCGCTGGGAGAATGGCCGGGTCGAGATCATCGGCGGAACCCAGGCGCCGCAGATGAACCGCGACTCGCTCGCGCTGATCCTGAACCTGCCGCAAGAGGCGATCCGCATCCTGCCGACGGCAGTGGGCGGCGGCTTCGGATCGAAGCTCGATCTTTCATGGCAACCACATGTGGCGCTCGCCGCGATGCGGCTGAAGCGACCGGTGCGGGTCGTCTACAGCCGGTCCGACAGCATGTCCTCGACCACCAAGCGCCACCCCGCGCAGATGCGGGTCCGCGCCGGGGCGACGAAGGAGGGCAGGCTTTCGGGCTTCGCCTTCGACGGCGCCTTCAACACCGGCGCCTATGCCTCGTGGGGGCCGACGGTGGCGAACCGGGTGCCGGTCCATGCCAGCGGTCCCTATGCGCATGCCGATTACGTGGCGCGGACCGAGGCGGTCCATACCAACTGCGTTCCGGCGGGCGCCTTCCGCGGCTTCGGTGTGCCGCAGGCGGCGATCGCGCAGGAATGCGTCTTTGACGACCTCTGCCTTGCCCTCGGGATGGACCGGCTGGAGTTCCGGCTTCTGAACGCGCTCGACAACGGCATCCCGACGGCGACCGGACAGGTATTCGACGGCGCGGTCGGGATCAAACCCTGCCTTGAGGCACTGAAGCCCGCATGGGAGGAAGCGGTGAAGGCGGCGGAGGCGTTCAACGCCCAAGGCGGCACGCTCAGGAAGGGCGTCGGCGTCGCCTGCGGCTGGTACGGCTGCGGCAATACCTCGCTTCCCAACCCCTCGACGATCCGGGCCGGGATCACCGGTGATGGCCGCATCGTCCTTCATCAGGGGGCGATGGATATCGGGCAGGGGGCCAATACGGTCATCGCCCAGATCTTCGCCGAAGCCCTTGGCGTGCCGCTGGAAAAGGTCGAACTGATCGGCCCCGATACCGATGTGACGCCGGATGCCGGCAAGACCTCGGCCTCGCGCCAGACCTTCGTTTCGGGGAACGCGGCGCGGTTGACGGGGCTGGCGCTTCGGGCAGAGGTGCTGCGGCTGACGAATTGCGCGGATGGCGTGATCGGGTTCGAGGGCGGCCTGACCGTCACAGCACCCGACGGCATTCGCCACCATGTGCCGCTGGCTGAAGGAATGGATTACGCCATCGAGGCGGCGGAAACCTACGATCCGCCGACGCTGCCCCTGGACAAGAACGGGCAGGGGGTGCCTTACGCGGTCTATGGCTATACCGCGCAGATGGCGGAGCTGACCGTGGACACCACGCTTGGAACGGTGGTGCTGACCCGCATCCATGCCGCCCATGACGTCGGCCGGGCGATCAACCCGATGCTGGTCGAAGGCCAGATCCACGGCGGCGTGGCGCAGGGCATCGGCCTTGCGCTGATGGAGGAGTATATCCCCGGCCGCACCGACAACCTGCATGACTACCTGATCCCGACCATCGGTGACGTGCCGCCCATAACCTCGCTTATCGTCGAGGTGACGGACCCGCACGGGCCATACGGCGCCAAGGGTCTGGGCGAACATGTGCTGATCCCGACGGCGCCGGCGATCCTGTCGGCGATCCGTCACGCGACGGGCGCGCGCATCACAAGAGTTCCGGCGACGCCGGACCGGGTTCTGGCGGCGATCCGTGCCGCGAAGGAGGCTTGAGAATGGTCCGTCAGACTGTGGAATCACGGCTTGAGGGCAAGATCCGCTGCGATGCCTGCCCGGTCATGTGCTACATCGCCGATGGCCGCGCGGGCGCCTGCGACCGCTATGCCAACGAGGGCGGCGAGCTCGTCAGGCTCGATCCCTTCACGGTCCTTGAGGCGGCGAAGGAAGATGGCCGTGTGGTGCCGTTCCTCGACGGCGATGCCGGCGACTGGGACGGCGACATCCTGCGATCGGAACGCCCGATCATCACCGCCATCGGGGCGGGGACGACCTACCCGGACTACAAGCCCGCGCCCTTCATCGTGGCGCAGGATCATGACGGCGTCGACATGGTGACGGTCGTCACCGAGGGGATCTTCTCCTACTGCGGCGCCAAGGTGAAGATCGACACCGACCGTTTCCTCGGCCCCGAGGCCGCGCCCGTCCGGGTCGATGGCGAACCCATCGGCCATGTGATGACCGCCGAGTATGGCTCGCAGATGCTGTCCTTGGGCGGAGTTCATCACCTGACCGGCGGCTCGAAGAAGGAAGGCCGCGTCACCTGCGATGCGCTCCTCAGGCTTTGCAACCGCGAGGCGGTGACGTTGACCATCGACGGCGGCGCCGAGGTGGTGCTTCAGGCCGGCCAGCCGCCGGTGGTGAACGGCGTCGAGGAACATCTGATGCGGGTCGGCTGCGGTTCGGCCACCATCGGCATGTTCGCCAAGCAGTGGCACGGGCTGGTGGACGAGGTGGTGGTGGTGGATGACCACATCACCGGGGTTCTGTCAGAGCATCAGGCGGGCAAGCTTCTCGACGTGCCGCCGACGGGCATCAAGATCCTCGGCCACAAGTCGACGCCGGGCCGCTATTTCCGTGTCGCCGAACCCGGCACCGGCTGGGGCGGCACCAATATCGAGGACCCGCTGACGATCCTCGGCCCCTGGCGCGATCCGGCGCGGGCGGGGTTGCGCCTGCTGATGGTGTCCACCACCGGCGAGCAATGGGGCTACTACGAGCTCGACGAGAACCGGGTGCCGGTGAAGGCGGAACTGCCGGCGGCGCTGAAGCAGTCGGTGGAGCGGATCGCCGAGAATTGCGAACCCTCGGTTGCCTCGGTACTCTTCATGGGCGGAGCGGGCGGGTCGTTGCGCGCCGGGGTGACGGAGAACCCGGTCAGGCTGACGCGGTCGGTGCGGCAGGCGGTGACGAAGGTTACCTGCGGCGGGGCGGAATGCTATGTCTGGCCCGGCGGCGGCATCACCTTCATGGCCGATGTCATGGACATGCCGGCCAATGCCTTCGGCTATGTGCCAACGCCGGCCTTGGTGGCGCCCATCGAGTTCACGCTGCGCCTGTCGGACTATGCGGCCCTTGGCGGCCATATGGGGCAGGTGCGCCGGGTCGAGGAGATCGCCGACCAGATCGAGCGGCGGATTCCGCGGGCAAAGTAGGGGGCGCTGCCCCCATCCCCGCATGCGCGGGGATTCCCCCGGAGTATTTCGAGACAGAAAGTGAGGAAGGGGGAGTATCGTGCCGCGCCCTGCCGCCCTATGATGGGCGGAAAAACAGGCGGGGCGGGCGATGCGGTTCCTTATCATGGTCTTTGCGCTGGTCATTGCGGCGGCGCTGCCGCTGCATGGCCAAGACCTCACCGCGCTTGCCCGGCTCGATCCGGCGGCCTCGCGGGTGAGCAATGCCGGGGACGGCATTGCCATTGACCTGGCGCTTGACCAGCCGGTGCCTTACCGCGCCTTCCTCATGGCAGGGCCGCCGCGCCTCGTGATGGATTTCTCCGAGGTCGATTTCGGCCCCCTTCGTCCGCGCGATATCGAAGGGGCGGCGGGCGTCACCGACCTTGGCTGGGGGCCGATCCGGCCGGGCTGGTCGCGGCTGGTGGCGGTGCTTGACCGTCCCTACCGGATCGAGAGCGCCGAGGAGCGGGTGGCCGAAGGCGGCAGCGCAGTGATCGGCGTCCGCCTGCTACCGGCGACGGAAAAGGAGTTTGCGCGGGCTGCCGCCGAAGCGATAGCGCCCGAGGCGCGCTGGTCGCTGCCGGCGGCGGCGATTGTCGACAGTCCGAAGCGGCGCCAGACCGGCGAGCGGCCACTGGTCGTGGTGGTCGACCCCGGTCATGGCGGAATCGACCCCGGTGCCGAGGCGGGCGGCAAGGTCGAGGCGGCGGTGATGCAGACCTTTGCCCGCGAGCTTGCCGAGGTCCTGCGCCGTGCCGGGATGAATGTGGTCCTGACCAGGGAAGAGGATGTCTTCGTGCCGCTTGAAACCCGGATCAGCATCGCCCGCGCCTCGGGCGCCGATGTCTTCCTGTCGCTTCATGCCGATGCGCTGGCGGAAGGCGAGGCGACAGGGGCCACGGTCTATGCGTTGGCCGAAGAGGCGACCGATGCCGCCTCGGCCCGGCTCGCCGAGCGCCATGACCGCGCCGATCTTCTCGCCGGGATCGACCTGACCGGGCAGGACGATGTCCTCGCCTCGGTGATGATGGATCTGGCGCGGGCCGAGACGCAGCCGCGCGCCGACCGGCTGGCGCAGGCGCTGGTCAGGGAGATCGGCGCGCGCGGCGGCAAGATGCATCGCCACCCGATCCAGGGGGCGGCATTCTCGGTGCTGAAATCGCCCGACATTCCGTCGTTGCTGCTTGAAGTCGGGTTCCTGTCCTCGGCGCGCGACCGGGTGCGGCTCGACGATCCGGAGTGGCGGGCGATGATGCAGGCGGCGATCCTTGCAGCGCTCACCGGCTGGGCGGTGGCCGATGCGGCGGAGGCGGGGCTCATCCGTCAATAGGCGGCGCGGCGCTTTTCCAGCGCCGAAAGGCCGAGGCTCGCCAGCACGCAGAAGGTAAAGAGGTAAAGCCCCCAGCCGGTTTCCAGACGCCCGACGCCGACGCCCTTGGCCAGAACGATGTAGATGGCGACGAGGAAGATGTCGGCCATGGCGAGGCGTCCGAAGAAGCTGATGACCGGAAGAAGGCGCGGCGGTGCGAGGCCGAACTGCACCAGGGCGAGGCCGATGGTCTTGAGGTAGGGCGCAACGATCGCGAAGAAGCTGACGACGAGGGCGAGGAGAACGTCCTTGTCCCAGATCGCGCCGAGGCCCGAGATGACCGAGATCGCGTCGAGGTCGAAGAACGGCAGGAGACCGGCGCGCAGGAGGGGCGCGAACCAGGCGACCGGGAGAAGGATGAGGAGCAGGAGGTTCGCGGCACGCAGCATTTGTGCGGGATAACCGGTCAGGATGCTGCTGCCAAGCCGCTAGTAGATCTCGCGTCGCCGATGTTCTCGCGGCAGGAGGATCACCACGATCCAGAGCCAGAACGCGATCCAGCCGATCAGCAGAACCGCCGCTTCAAGCCGGCTCCAGCCGAGGCCTTCGGACAGGGTGAGTGCGCTGATGGTCACGAGCGTGAGGTTGAGAAGGAGGGCCCCGGCCGAGACGATCAGGGCGCCTTGGAGCCACCCCGGCGCTACGCTGCTTTGTCGGGCGCGCACCAGCCGGCGCCGGCTGGCGAGCAGACCCAGAAGGGGCGGCACGCAACCAAGGACCGCGAGGATAAAGAGGTCGGGGAACAATCCCGCTCCTGAACCCATGTCCAAGCTCCGACTTCTTGCCTGTTGAGGGTAGGATCACACGGCGGGGTTGTCAAACCTTGATGGTCGGGCGGGGGGCCACGGCTGTCACATTGCCGCGAGGTCAGCGGACGGATTCGATCGGCCCTTCGGCGCGGCCGTGGATGAACTGCTGGACGTAAGGGTCTGGCGTTGCGTCCATTTCGGAAACCGGGCCGGTCCAGCGGATGACCCCGCCGTGAAGCATCGCCACCCGGTCGGCGATGGCGCGGACAGAGGTCATGTCATGGGTGATGGTCATGGCCGTCGCCCCCATCTCGACCACGATCTCGCGGATCAGCTCGTTGATGACGCCCGACATGATCGGGTCGAGGCCGGTCGTCGGCTCGTCGAAGAAGATGATCTCCGGCTCGGCGGCAATGGCGCGGGCGAGGCCGACACGCTTTTGCATCCCGCCCGAAAGCTCGGCCGGGAAAAGGTCGGCGACGGCGGGTTTCAGGCCGACGCGGCGGAGTTTTTCCACGGCGATGGCGCGGGCTTCGTCCTTCGGTCGCTTCTGCGCGCCGCGCAAGAGCCGAAAGGCGACGTTCTGCCAGACCGGCAGGCTGTCGAACAAGGCACCACCCTGAAAGAGCATCCCGAAGCGGGCCAGGAAGGCGTCGCGCGACCCCTTGTCAGCGGGGGCGCCGCCGACAAGGATTTCCCCCTTGTCAGGCGTCACAAGGCCGAGGACGCATTTCAGAAGCACCGACTTCCCCGTGCCGGAGCCGCCGATGATGACCATGCTTTCACCCTTCGGCAGCGCCAGGTTGACGCCGTTCAGGACATGGTTCGGGCCGAAGGCCTTGTGGACGTCGCGAAGCTCGATCATGCGGAGAAGAAGACCTCCGTCAGCACATAGTTCGCGGCGAGGATCAGAACCGAGGCGGTCACGACGGCGGTCTTCGTCGCGCGGCCCACGCCTTGCGCGCCGCGGGCGGAGTTCATGCCGAAGTAGCAGCCGCAGAGCGCCACGATGAAGCCGAAGGCGGCGCCCTTCCAGAGGCCCGAAGCCACGTCCCAGAATTCGAGGAATTCGCGGGTGTTCTTGAGGTAGGTCGCGGGGTTGAAATCCAGCCGGGTGATGCCGACGAGATAGCCGCCCATGATGCCGATGCTGTCGCCGATGCCGACAAGGACCGGCACGGCGAGGGTGGCGGCGAGAAGCCGGGGCGCCACGAGGTATTTCATCGGCTCGGTCGAAAGCGTCGTCAGCGCGTCGATCTGTTCGGTCACCTTCATCGTGCCGATCTCTGCCGCGATGGAGGAGGCGACGCGGGCGGCGACCATGAGGCCACCAAGGACGGGGCCAAGCTCCCGCGCCATGCCGATGGCGACGATGGAGGGCACGACCGATTCCGCCGAGAACCGCGCGCCGCCGGCATAGATCTGCAAGGCGAGCGCGCCGCCGGTGAAAAGCGTGGTCAGACCGACGACCGGCAGGCTGAAATAACCGATCTGGAGGAGCGCGGTGAGGAATTCCTTCGGGTAGAAGGGCGGGCGGAAGAGGTGGCTGATCCCGGTCAGGGCGAAGATCGCGATGCGGCCCACGGCGGCAAGAAAGCCGAGGACCTGACGGCCGAGAACCGCGAAGGGATAGGTCAGCGTCATCGGGCACCCCCGGTGTAGTCGCGCCGGTAGCGGTGGCCGAGCGAGGTCAGAATCTCATATCCGATGGTGCCGGCCATGGTGGCCAGCGCATCGACGCCCTGCGCGGGGCAGAGGATGTCGAGCGCTCCGGGCGTATCGGGCAGGTGGGTCACGTCGACGCCCATCGAATCCATCGACACGCGGCCGACGACCGGGCAGGGGGTGGAGCCGTGCCAGACCCGCGCCTTGCCGGTCATGGCGCGGATCAGGCCATCGGCATAGCCCGCGCCAAGGGTGGCGATGCGCGAAGGCTTGGGCGCGGTCCATGAGTTGCCGTAGCCGACCGTCTCGCCCGCCGGAATGGTGCGGGTCTGGATCACCGGCAGCGACAGGCGGACGACGGCTTCGGCGCTATCGAAAGGGTCGCCGCCGTAAAGGCCGATGCCGGGGCGGGTGATGTCGAAGTGATACTCCGGCCCTAGGAGGATACCTCCCGTCGCGGCGAAGGAGCGGGGCAGGCCGAGGCCGTCCGTCATCCGGCGGAAGACCGCAAGCTGGCTGGCGTTCATCGCATGGCCCGGCTCATCGGCGCAGGCGAGGTGCGACATGAGGAGGCGCGGGTTGGCGCTGAGAATGTCGGAGGAGAGCGCCCGCCAGTCCGCTTCCTCGATCCCGAGGCGGTTCATGCCGGTGTCGAACTGGATGCCGAAGGCGTGGCCGGGAAGCGCGGCGCGGTGGCGCGCGATCTGTTCGGGGGCGTTCAGCAGGGGGATGAGGTCGGCGCCAGCGATGACGCTGGCGTCGCCCGCCATATGCCCGGCGAAGACGTAGATCTCCGGCCCCGGACCGACTGCGCGGCGGACCGCGATACCCTCGGAAGCCTCGGCCACGAAGAAGCGGCGCGCACCGGCTGCGGCAAGCGCCGGGGCAACCCTTTCGGTGCCAAGGCCGTAGCAATCGGCCTTGACGACCGCGCCCGCCTCGGCCCGGCCCGAAAGCCCGGCCAGCGCCTGCCAGTTGCGGGTGATCGCGCCAAGATCAACGGTAAGGATCGCCTGTGCCATGGCGCGTCTTTTGGCAGGCCGGGCGGGGTGTGGCAAGGGTCGGCGGAACCTCAGAAATCGCTGTCCATCCGCATCCGGCGCCAAAGCTTCTCGCCAACCTCGCAATCATAGGGCGCTGCTCCTTGCGCCGGGATCAGCCGTTCCGGCGGCAGGCCGGCAATCTCAAGGACCAGCTTCTGCGTCACCGCAGGGCCGAAATCCTCCCATTTGTAGACCGGCACCAGAAAGGCGCCCGGCCCGCCGATCACGCAATTCTGGTAATAGGCGTCAAGATCGGGGATGCGCATGAAGACGCCGTCCTGGGTCATCAGCGGCAGCCCGTTGATGGTGATGCCCCGCGCCACCACGGCATTGCGGACCGCCGTCACCTCACCGCCCTGATTGTTCGGCCCATCACCTGAAATATCAATGACGCGCCGCATCCCGTTGAATTCGTTCGCATCTAGATAGGCCGCACCATAGCGGAGCGCACCGGAAATCGAAGTGCGGCTTTGCGTAGTGCTCTGGTCGTTCTCTAACACCTCCGCCACCGCGAAAAGATCCTCGCGGCCCTCGATCAGCACCCAGTCCTGAATGATGCGCTGGCGCTTCTCCCCGGCCCATTCGACATAGGCGAGCGCGATCTTGCCCGTCAGCGCCCGGCCAAGGGCGGCGGCCACGCTGTCGCTCCGCAAGGCCGCGACATAGCCCTGCCGCTGAATCTCAAGCTCGGCAGACGACATGGAGCGGGAGACGTCGACCATCAGCAAAAGCTCAAGATCGACCTCTTCCGCTGCTTCGGCGGGCATGGCCAGAAACGCCAGAAGGGGGATCATCGGCGTGCGCATGAAGGAAGGGTCGCCCGAAGACGCCCCCCCTGTCCAATCACGAATGCTGAAGTCAGAAGCTGCCGTCGCCCTGCTGCCAGGGCTTCACGAGGTTGCCGAAGCGGGTGAAGCGGCCCTCGAACGATAGCTCCACCGTGCCGATCGGCCCGTGGCGCTGCTTGCCGATGATGACCTCGGCCTTGCCATGGACCTGCTCCATGACCTCCTGCCACTTCGCCATGCCTTCAAGATCATGGTCGCCCGGCTTTTCGCGTTCCTTGTAGTATTCCTCGCGGAAGACGAACATGACCACGTCGGCATCCTGCTCGATGGAGCCGGATTCGCGCAGGTCAGAAAGTTGCGGGCGCTTGTCCTCGCGGTTCTCGACCTGACGCGAAAGCTGGGACAGGGCCACGACGGGCAGGCTGAGTTCCTTCGCCAGGGCCTTGAGACCCATGGAGATCTCGCCGATCTCCTGGACCCGGTTGTCGCCCTTGCCGGTGCCGCGAAGAAGCTGGAGGTAGTCGACGAAGACGACATCAAGCCCTTGGGTCCGCTTCAGCCGCCGGCAGCGCGCGGCGACCTGCGCGATGGGCAGGGCCGGGGTGTCGTCGATGTAAAGCGGGCAGGATTCCAGCGCCTTCGCCGCCTCGACGAAGCGGCGGAACTCGATCTCGGTCATGTCACCACGACGGATCTGTTCGGAAGGCACTTCCGAGGCTTCGGAGAGGATACGTGCCGCCAACTGCTCGGCCGACATTTCCAGCGAGAAGAAGCCGACGACACCGCCGTTCACCGCCCCGTCCGACCCGTCCGGGCGCTTGCCCTTCTTGTAGGCCTTGGCAATGTTGAAGGCGATGTTGGTGGCGAGCGAGGTCTTGCCCATCGAGGGACGCCCGGCAAGGATCAGAAGGTCGGAGGGGTGAAGCCCGCCGAGCTTCTTGTCGAGATCGGCAAGGCCGGTCGAAATCCCCGAAAGCGCCCCGTCGCGCTGATAGGCGGCATGGGCGGTCATCACCGCATCGGTGGTGGCCTTCAGGAACGAGACGAAGCCCTTTTCGACCGTCCCCTGTTCGGCCAGCGTATAGAGCCGCTGCTCGGCCTCGGTGATCTGTTCCTTCGGATCATTGTCGATCTCGATGGAGCGGGCGCGGTCGGTGATGTCACGGCCAAGCTGCATCAGTTCGCGCCGCACGGCGAGGTCGTAGATCATCTGCGCATAGTCGCGCGCCGCAAATGCGGAGATCGCGGCCCCGGCAAGGCGGGCAAGGTAGGCCGGGCCGCCAAGCTCCTTCAGGCCCTCGTCCTCTTCCATATAGGCCTTGAGCGTGACCGGAGAGGCGAGTGCATTCCTCTGGATGCGGGCAATGGCGACCTCGAAGATGCGCTGGTGGACCGGCTCGAAGAAATGCTCGGATTTCACCAGCGCCGCGATGCGGTCGTAGATGTCGTTGTTGGTCAGGATCGCGCCGAGAAGCTGCTGCTCGGCCTCGATATTATGCGGAAGCGAATCCTCTTCGGGCGCGCTTTTGACTGCGCGTATCGTCGCAACCTCGGTCATCACTGTCCCCCGTTCTTGGCGAAGGGATATGCGCGATCCGGCCTTGCCGCGCAAACTGTATATTCCTGTGGATGGCCGGTGGATAAGATCGGAACCACAACATCCTGCGGCATCGGGTGCTGGCCTGTCAACATGTCGACGCGGCGCGGCAGGCGGCGCCGGCCAGCTTCCGCCGGGTCATCCCCTCAGCCTTTCTGGCGCGCTTCCTGCCAGGGGCGGGGGCTCGTCAGAAACGCCTCGACCTCGTTCAGGGTCGCCGCATCGAAGGCGCCCGATTCGCGCGCCTCGGCGAGAACGTCCCACCAGGTGCAGAGGGAATGGAGCGCGACACCGTGCTTGGCGAGCGTCTCGATCGTCTCGGGGAAGATCCCGTAATAGAAGATCACGGCGGTATGGCCGCAGGTTGCCCCCGTCTCGCGGATCGCATCGACGAAGGAGAGCTTCGATCCGCCATCGGTGGTCAGATCCTCCACCAGCAACACGCGCTGGCCCTCGGTCATCACGCCTTCGATCCGGGCATTGCGGCCGTAGCCCTTGGGCTTCTTGCGCACGTAAGTCATCGGCAACGCCAGACGCTCCGCCACCATCGCGGCGAAGGGGATGCCCGCCGTCTCGCCGCCGGCAATGTTGTCGAAAGCCTCGAAGCCCGCCTCGCGCATCACGGTGACGGCAAGGAAATCCATCAGCGTCGAACGGATGCGCGGATAGGAGATGAGCTTCCGGCAGTCGATATAGGTCGGCGAGGGCAGGCCGGAGGCGAGCGTCAATGGCTCGGCGGCATTGAAATGCACGGCCTTGATCTCAAGCAGCATCCGCGCCGTCAGGCGGGCGATTTCCGCTTTCGGCGGGAAGGAACTCGGGATCATCGGGGGTCTCCGGCAAGGGTTCGCGGGCGGCATAGCCGGAAACCGCGCTGGTTTGAAGCCCCGACGGGGCGGCTCAGGACGCCGCCGGCGCAGGGTCAAGCCGCGCCGCGAGGTCGGTGAGAAACGCGCGGAGCACTTCTATGAGCGACCCCGAGGTATCCGACCTGAAGCTGACCAGCGTATCACGGGCAGAACCGATGGTGGCGTTGAGGCCCTGGACATCGCTTCGAAGGCCCTGAAGCTCGGTCGCCGCCGCGCTGTCGCCGGCGACGACCTTGGTCATCGCCCCGTCGATCCGCGCCTCGATCCCCTTGATCCCTTCCGCCGCCGACCCCAGCCCGGCAATCTGCGCCCCGGCCTTCTCCCACAGCTCTGCGCCTGCGGCAGAGGCCGCCATCGCCGCCGTGTCGGCGACGAAATCCTGCGCCCGGCCAAGAAGCAGCCAGAGGCCGATGACGAGAAGCAGCGCCAGAAGCAGCGTCGCGTTGAGGAGGGCAAGGAGAAGTGCCTTCAGCCGCGACCCGAATGTGTTCTCCGCCATCGGCCTTCTCCCTTTGCCGTAGAAGAGCGCGCGCCCCTGCCACTTTCTGCCTTAAAATACTCCCCGCGGAGCGTCCCGCCATGCGACCATTCGCGCCGGTCGCCGGAAAGGTCGCCGTCAGTCTTTGAAAGCCCAGTAAAGCGGGAACCCGGGGTCAAAGACCGTGACCGTGCCGGCCCCGGTCTCGATCTTGGCCGGATAGGCGCAAGGCTCCGCCCGCTTCTCCAGCGTCACGGTCGTCTCCGCAGGGGGAAGCCCGTAGAACGCAGCGCCGTTCAGCGAGGCAAAGCGTTCCAGCCGATCAAGGGCGCCTTCCTCCTCGAAGACATGGGCGAGGATCGACATCGTATTCGTCGCGGTGAAGCAGCCGGCGCAGCCGCAGGGGTGTTCCTTCAGGTGATCGGGATGCGGCGCGGAATCGGTGCCAAGGAAGAACCGCGCCTCGCCGCTCGTCGCCGCCTCGCGCAGCGCCAGCCGGTGGGTCTCGCGCTTGGCGACGGGCAGGCAGTAGTAATGCGGCCGGATGCCGCCGGCGAGGATGTGGTTGCGGTTGATGACGAGGTGATGGGTGGTGATCGTGGCCGCCAGATCGTCGCCGCCGGCGCGGGCATAGGCGATGCCCTCGCTTGTCGTCACATGTTCCATCACCACGCGCAGGCCGGGCGTCTTCCGCCTGACCGGGTCAAGGACGCGGTCGATGAACACCGCCTCTCGGTCGAAGATATCGACGGCGGGGTCGGTCACCTCGCCGTGGACGCAAAGCGTCAGGCCGATCTCGGCCATCTTTTCCAGAACCCCGCGTACCTTGTCGAAGTCGCGTACCCCGGAATGCGAATTGGTCGTTGCCCCGGCGGGGTAAAGCTTCACCGCCGAGATGAGGCCCGCCCGATGGGCGGCGGCGACATCCGCAGGATCGGTATCCTCGGTCAGATAAAGCGTCATCAGGGGCGTGAAGCACGCGCCCGTCGGCATCGCTTCCATGATCCGCGTGCGGTAGGCGCGGGCATCGGCGCCGGTCACGACCGGCGGCACGAGGTTCGGCATGATGATCGCGCGGCCGAAATGGCGGGCGCTTTCGGGCAGGACGGCTTCCAGCATCGCACCGTCGCGCAGATGCAGGTGCCAGTCGTCGGGGCGGCGGAGGGTCAGGGTCTGGCTCATCGCCTTGGCCTACACCCGCGCGCCGCGCCGCGCCATCCCTGGCCCGCACGAATCCTTGGCCCGCACGCCCGACCGGGGCTATCGTCGGGGCGTTCGCGTCTCCGGTGGTGCATTTGCGGCCCTTCGGATCGCGCTTGGTCCAGCCATCGGAGGGAAAGCCATGTGTCAAGCCTGCCTTATCGCAGATGTCCGCAAGTCCATGCTCTCGCGCCGCGACCTTTTCCGCGGCGCAGCCCTTGTCGGGCTTGCCGCCACAGGGGCGGGGCTCTTGCCGGCGCGTCAGGCCCTGGCGCAGTCCGCAGGCACAGTCATCGACCTTACCCATACCTATGACGAGACCTTTCCGACTTTCGACGGGACACCGGGCATTGCCTATGAGGAAGCGGTGAATTTCGACAAGAACGGCTACCAGCTCTGGAAGCTGACGATCTACGAACACACCGGCACCCATATCGACGCGCCCCTGCATTTCACCAAGGACGGCACCTCGGTCGCCGATCTGCCGGTCGAGAACCTGATGGTGCCGCTCTGCGTGCTCGACCTGACCGCGAAGGCCAAGGACGACGCCAATGCGATGGTGATGAAGGATGACATCGACGCCTGGATTTCCGCGAATGGCGCGATTCCGGCGGGCGCCTGCGTGGCGATGAACTCCGGCTGGGCGGCGAAACTCGGCGATCCGACGTTCCGCAACACGGCCGATGGCAAGCTCGCCTTCCCCGGCTTTTCCAAGGAGGCGACGGATTACCTCGCCGAACTTGGCGCAGGCTCGATCGGCGTTGACACGCTGTCGCTCGATCCCGGCAATTCGGCCGATTTTGCGGTGCATTTCTCATGGCTGCCCGGCGGGCGGTTCGGGATCGAGAATCTCGCCAACCTCGACAAGCTGCCGGCCAAGGGTGCGACGATCTTCATCGGCGCGCCGAAACACGCCAGGGGCACCGGCGGCCCGGCCCGCGTGATGGCCGTGATCTGATGGCGACGGTTCCGACCTTTAGCGACGAGGCGGCGGGGGCGGAGGCCCGCGCCGTCTTCGACGACATCCGCGCCACAAGGCAGACCGACTTCGTCAACAACTTCTGGCGGGCGCTCGCCGCCGATCCCGCGCTACTTGCGGCGGTCTGGGACAGGGTGAAGTCGGTGATGGCGCCCGGCGCGCTCGATCCCCTGACGAAGGAGCTGATCTATGTCGCCGTCTCGGCCACCAACGGCTGCAGCTACTGCGTCCATTCCCATACCGCCGCCGCCCGCGCCAAGGGCATGACGGATGCCCAGCATGGCGAGCTTCTGGCGGTGATCGCGCTGGCGCATCAGACCAATGCCCTGGCGACAGCGCTTCAGGTGCCGGTCGATCCCGCTTTCGACCGGACATCGCCGGACTGACGCCCCCGTCGCAGAGATTTGCGCGCAAAAAGCCCAAGGTCGTGATAGACTTACCCTGTCGGTGTCGTCCGGTTAACCCCCGTGACCCGATCAGGGTCCGGGTCCCGAAACCGGCCGCACCGCCACATGGCAGAGCGGGAGAGAGAAACCATGGCCAATACAATCGGCAATCCCTTGTCCTGGGGCGCACAGGCCCTCGGGGTCGCGGGGCATGACGTGGCAGAGGTCGCGCGGGAGCTTGGGGGACGGACATCCGCCGAACCCATCGTCCAGCGGATCGGGCTGGAAGA
Organism: Pseudomonadota bacterium; assembly: GCA_020161655.1. Classification (GTDB taxonomy): domain Bacteria; phylum Pseudomonadota; class Alphaproteobacteria; order Rhodobacterales; family Rhodobacteraceae; genus Albidovulum. Next base: position 488,152 of record JAIUPC010000012.1, on the reverse strand, counting down.
CATCATGGACGCCTTGCGCCTTGGCGTCGCCGATTTCGCGGCGCTGCGGACGGATGTGATCGCGGCCTGCCTCCTCTACCCGGTGATCGGGCTGGCGCTGATCTGGGCGGCGTTCCATGCCAATTCACTGCCGCTGATCTTTCCGCTCCTGTCGGGTTTCCTCCTTCTTGGTCCCGCCGCCGCCATCGGGCTTTACGAGATGAGCCGGAGGCGCGAGGTGGGTCTGAAGGCCGGCTGGGGCGATGCCTTCCGGGTGCTCGGTTCGCCGCGCATCGCGGTGATGCTGGTGCTGGCCGCAGCACTTTTCATGATCTTCTTCATGTGGATCGTAGTGGCGCAGTGGATCTACGCCGCGACGCTTGGCCCCGACATGCCAACCTCGGTCATGTCCTTCCTCGGCGCGCTTTTCGGGACCGAGGCGGGCTGGGCGATGATCCTGATCGGGATGCCAGTCGGCTTCATCTTCGCCGCCGTCGTGCTGGCGGCGACGGTCGTCTCCTTTCCGCTGCTCCTTGACCGGCCGGTCGGGCTGCCGATGGCGGTGATGACCTCGCTCCGCGTCACGCGGGAAAATCCTGTGACGGTGGGGCTTTGGGGGCTGATCGTCGCCGTCTCCATGGCGGTTGGCGCGGCGCCCTTCCTTCTCGGCCTTGCCGTGGTGCTGCCAATCCTCGGCCATGCCACCTGGCACCTCTATCGGCGGGCCGTCGCCTTCCGGGACGAACCGGCCAAGCCGGGCTTGTAACCTGTCCGGGCCTGCCCCAGACTTCCCCCCGCGAGGCAGCGGGAGCAGGGAATGAAACGGTCAAGCTTGGTTACGGCGGGGCTTCTGGCGTTGGGCGCTTGCACCTCGGATCCCGGTTTCACCGGGGTCGGCGGGGTGCGCGAGATTTCCTCTGCCGAGGCCGCAAGTTGCAGCTATGTCAGCGATTTCCGCATGACGCCGGGGGTCTACGGTCCCCTGGCCGGGCAGGGCCTGCGCTATGCCCGCAACAAGGTGATGTCGGATGCGCGGGACGCTGGCGCCAACGCCATCATCTTCGACGCCGTCGCCCCCGGTGCGGATGTCTATGAGGTGCACGCAGTCGCCTACCGCTGCTGACGGGCGGCTATCGCTCTGTGCGCGGCGAGGGCAGCGACTGCCCCATGATCTTCAGATCATTCTCAAGCTGTTCAAGCCGTGCCTTCATCTTCGGCGCCTCCATCCGGCCCATCACGTTGCGGCAGAGCAGGGCCGCGAGGAAGGCGCGCCCGTCGCGGTCAAGATGGGTGAGAAGCCCGCGCAGATAGGGCCGGTAGTTGCGCCGCGCACGGTAGAAGATCGCGAACATATGCGCGTCGAAGGCGCCGGAGCAGGCGGCGGCGAGCATCGATTGCAGGATGTGCATCTCGTCCAGCGCTGCGCCGATGTCGCGGCCAAGATGGCGGCAGGGCAGGAGGGTGACGAATGGCTTGGTGAAAAGGGCTGCGTGCATGGCGTCAAGCACCAGTTCGGGATCAAAGATCACGAAGACCTGGCCCGCGCCCTCGATCATGTCGGGGGCATAGCCGTAGCGGTCGGTGAAGGAGATCCGCCGCATCTCGGGCCAGCGCGGGTCCCAACCGGCAATCGTGGGATCAAGCGTTGCCTGCGGCTGGACGGCGATCACCGTGGCGCCGGGCGCCGCGACCGAAAACGCCGCTGCCGCATAGCCCGCCATGCCGGCCCCGTAGAACACGACCTGATCGAAATCCTCGAAGAAGGCGTCATCGACGAGGCGGTCGAAATAGGCATAGACGGCCTTGTCGCGGTACCAGGTGTCGCCGTCGGCGATCAGGCAAAGATGCGACCAGCCGCGGCCCTTGGCGATCTGGTAGCCGACCGGCAGTTGCCCCGGCTGGGTCTGGCGGATCGACTGGACGGTTTCGAAAGTGACGAGGAGGATAGGCGCTTCATCAAGGAACAATACAGAATGGTGCGGCCCGAGCCGTTGGAAGTAGCCGGCCTCTTCGCCGATCTCCTCTATCCTGGCGAACCAGTCGCCATCGACCGCCGGCACACGGCCGGTTGCCTCCGTCATTTCACGTTGCATGCCCCCGACACCCGTACCCTTCCCGTGTGCATACTGCGCGGGCAGGGCGCGGGCGCGCAAGCCGGTGCATGGATGGATCGCGGTTTCGTCGCGTTTTGCGCAGTGACTGTTTCTGTGTTGTTTTTCAATCGGATGCGCGCGGCGCGTCTGTTTCCTGACTTGGCGGGAAAAGCGGTGCGCGTGCAAAGCGGGCAAGGAATCGTTGTTGCTCAACCGGAAGTGGAACGCTCGGAGGCGTCAGCATGAGCCGGCCAATCAGGCTGCGATAGGCCTCCTCCTCCATCAGCTTGAGGAAGCGGTCGCGGCGCCAGCGCACGGCGGTGTCGTGAAGGGGGCCAAGTACCGGATCGGCGCGCAGCCCGGCGCGGAGCGGGGCAACCTTCGGTTCCAGCCGAAGGATCGTCCGGTCCTCATCGGTCGAAAAGTTGCGCTCGACCCAGTAGGAGAGGTCGAAGGCCGAGGCCTCGCGGTTGGCGCGGCCGCGGTCGGCCTTCAGCACATAGCTTTCCATCGCGCCGAGCGCGTAGTGGTTCAGTTGCACAAGGCCGTAGTTGTCGCGCCCGTAGTCGGAAAAGATGCGGGCCGTATGAAAGGTATCGGGCAGCTCCCGCCCCGAACCGTCGAACCAGCGCTGTCCCGCCAAACGCCCCTCGTCAGGCCCCTGCGGGCGGTGAACGCCAAGGCGGCGGTAGCTGCCGTCGTCGCGGAAGAGCGTCTTGAACAGCGCCGCCCGCCAGGGCCAGCGCATGACGGCGGGGGCGCCGCGGGTGAACTGCTCCGGCACCGGGTGATCCTCGAAATCGCGGATTCCGGCATTGCCGAAAAGCCGCCAGGTCAGCGGGATCGCCGTCGCCTCGGGCAGGGCGGCGAAGAGCGCCGACAAAGTACCGTCCCCGGCGTGGACATTCACGAATTCGTCGATGTCGAGAACCAGCGTCCAGTCCGCCGCGGCCCGCGCCGGGTGCTGCGTCGCGCGCTTCAACGCCTCCCATTGCGGGCCGTTCGGATGGGGGCCGGGGTTGCGGACATGGGTGAGCCAGCCCAATGCGGCCAGCCGGTCGAGCATCGCATCGGTGCCGTCCGCGCAGTCGTTTGAAAAGACGAGGAAATCCGTGAACCCGGTGGCGCGGTGATGCGCCAGCCAGTCGATCAGGAAGGCGCCTTCGTTCTTGACAGTCAGGACCGCGAGGCAACGGGGATCAGTGTTCGGCATCGCCTTCATGCTCCACGGTGAAGAAGAAGCCGGGCGGCAGTTCCCGGCGGTGCAAGTCGGGGGGGATCACGCCGGGGCCGGCGCTGAAAACCGCAGAGCCGAAGGATTGCAGCATCCGCGACAGCGCGCGAAGCCTTTCCCCCGTCAGGTCGGCAAAGAGGGCGCGGTTGGCCTTCACCGCCATCAGCTCCGCGATCTTGGCCCGGTGTGCCGCCACAGCACCTTCATGCAGCGCGGCAATCTCGGGGTCGGCCATCAGCCGGTCGAACTCGGCGCGGGCGGCGGGTATCATGCGCAGGATCGACCGATCCTCCACCGCGTTGTGGTTCATGCGGAACCAGTAGTTCAGCCCCTGATCGCGGTCGACATGGTTCACCCGGCCCCGGTCGCGCTTGACGAGAAAGCTCTCGACCGAGCGCAGGGCGTAGTGGTTCAGTTGCACCCAGTCGTAGCCATAGGTTTCGACCGACGACCGCCAGCCGTTCCTGAACATCTCGCGCGGCAGGGGCCGGCCGGAACCGTTCAGCCAGCGCACCTGATCCCATAGGTCAGGCCTCAGCCCCTTTGGCCGGTGGACGCCAAGCTTCCTGTAGATGTCGATGTTGCGAAAAAGCGTCTTGAAGCCCCAGGCCTGATGCGGCTTGCGGACAAGCTCCGGCGCGCAATGGGTGAACTGTTCGGTGACGAAGCGGTCCTCATATCCTGCGACATCGGCATTGCCGAACAAGCGCCATGTCAGCGCGATCATGTTGGCATCGCCCATCGCGGCGTAAAGGGCTGGCAGCGTACCGTCGCCGATCTTGATGTCGATGAACTCATCGACATCCATGCAGATCGCCCAGGCGCTGTCCTGCACCACCTTTTCTTCTTCGGCGGCCTGGAGGGCGGCGTGCTGCGGCTTTACCCCCGGTGCGGCGCGGAAGGGGTTGTCGCGGTGCTGGACGATGCCCTTTGCCTGCAGGGCGTCCAGAAGCCGGTCGGTGCCGTCGGTGCAGTCATTGGTATAGATGAGGAAATCCTCGACCCCGATGGCGCGGTGATAGGCAATCCATTCAAGGATGAAGGGGCCTTCGTTCTTCATCGTGGTTACGATGCAGGTCCGGGTTCCCGCTGCCGCCCCGGCGACAACCGCGCGCGGGGCCGAGACCGGGGGATGCACCGGCTGATGGTCGAAAAGCGCCGCCAACGCTACAAGTTCCGGGTCTTCGATGAGCGCGGATTTCGGCGCAAGCTCCCCCGCCCGGCAGCCCGGAACCCGGATCGCCATGGCGCGCCAGAACGGCACGGGCTGGCCCTGATCGGGCTTGGCGAAGGCGACGCGGATCGCCCGCCAGGTGTTGTCGAGGCCGGCAACCTCGGGCGCCACGCCCCAGCGGGCGATGCCGCGTCGCCGGTCGAAGGGGCGGCAGATGTGGTCGCCGAAGGCCGCGGCGCGGCCCTTGCGGATGCGCCAGGGATAGATGCGGTGCCCGGCCAGAAGTGTCACGCCGTGCCGCGCGTCCGCGCAAAGGTCGAAGGCACTGGCGCTCCCAAGCGCCAGCAGATCGGTCACGTCAAGGCAAAGGACGGCCCGCGCCTTCGCCAGAAACCGCCACTTGGCCGCCTCGTAGATCAGGGGCTCGCCCAAGGGAGCGCGCCAGGGGTCGGGGGCAGGGACCGTCATCCGGTCCTTCCCCGGCGCATCGGGCGCGAGGTAGGCGTTGCTTTCGGGGCCAAGGCCGGGCTTGCCCAGGGGGACCGGGCTTTCCAGCACCACCACGGCAAGGCCGGGGCAGTCGAAAAGCGCCTCCTCCAGCATCTCGGCGAAATCCTCGGCACTTCCGGCGGGGCTTTCGGGCGGAGCGCGGTTGATGATGACAGCGCCGGTCGCCCCGTGGTGGCGGGCGTGGTAGCGCAGCCAGTCGGCCACCACATCGGCGCTTTCCTCAAGCCTGACGCCCAGAAGACAGTTCCTTCCGGCGAGAATCTCCCATTCGGCAGGGGCCGGGCTGACCTCCACCACGCTACCCGAGGCAAGCGGCAGCCGGATTGGCCCTTCGTCGGGCGCAGTTCCGGCAATCAGCAACGCCCCCGACACGTCGCGGAGTTCCGTCCCGTCCGGCATCCCGCCGATCATCCCGGCCGACACTCCGGCGCGCGTCAGGATACGGAAGGCGCGAGCGTCGCCTTCGTCCCAGACAGTCGCGTCGAACACAGGCAACTCCCCCGCCGCTCCGGCAAGGAGCGGTCGGCGCATCACGCGCGTCGGGGTGGGGCGGCTCATGTCGGGCCTGCCGGTTGTTCTTGCCTGCCCGAGCGATAGCACAGCGAAGGCTTTCCGCAAACCGATGCGGACCGATCCCTCCGACCTTATTGGCAAGCGCGGCTTTCTCGGCCACAATCGCGCGAAGTGCCGCGCAAGAACCGGCAGGAGGACAGGCAATCATGGCAGGCGACTACCGGATCGCGGCGCTGTGGATCGGCGGCGATCTCAGCTATCTGGAACAACTGTGCCTGAAGTCCTTCCTCGATGCCGGGCATGACCTCACGCTTTATTCCTATGAACCGATCGGCAATGCCCCTGACGGCGTCGACCATGCCGATGCCCGCGACATTCTTCCGCAGGAAGGCTTTCTCCGCCATGGCCGCACCGGCAGCCCGGCGCTCCATTCCGATCTTTTCCGCTACCATCTCCTGAAGAAATGCGACCGCACAATATGGGCGGATACCGATGCCTATTGCGTGAAGCGGTTTAGCACCGAGACCGGCCATTTCTTCGCCTGGGAAAGCGAGACGGGTGTCAACGGCGGCGTCCTCGGCCTGCCGAAGGACAGCGAGGCGCTGGACCGTTTGCTTGACTTCACCTCGGACGAATACGCCATCCCGGTGTGGTACGGCGACAAGTACCGCAAGGAACTTGAGGCGCTGAAGGCCGCGGGCAATCCGGTCCATGCCGGCGAGATGCCCTGGGGCGTCTGGGGGCCGCATGCCCTAACGCATTTCCTGAAGGAAACCGGCGAGATCCGCCATGCCCTGCCGCGCGCGGCGCTCTATCCCTTCGAATACAAGGACCGAAAGCTGCTGCTCCGCCCCGGCCTCGACGACAGCGCCTATGTGACGGAGGAGACCTACTCGATCCATTTCTACGGCCGCCGGATGCGCTCGCGCCTGCTCGCGGTCTGGGACGGGGTGCCAAGGCCGCGGAGCGTCGTCGGCAAGCTTTTGCGCAAGCACGGGATCGACCCCGCCGCCGCCCCGATCCGCGGCAAGCCCGACCCCGATGATGCGGAGGAAGAGACGTGATCGCCGCCGCCGGTCAGACTGCGGAAGCCGCTGACTTGCTGGCGGCCTTCGGCGACATGGCCATCGCCCGTGTCGCCGACCTCAACGGCAATGGTGCCGGGGTTGCGGCAGCACTTCATGCCCGCCACGACTGCACCATATCGCTTGTCGACCTCACCGCCGAAGGTGGCTTTCCGGCGAAGCCGTCGCCCTGGATCGCCACCTGCCGCAAGGAGTTGATTGCCGCCGGTGTGCCGGCGAAACGCATTGATGTAATCTCCAAGGAAAGCGCCATAAAGCCATGGGATATCGTCATTAATCTCGATGGCTTCGGCGTTCATCACGGCGCCCGCGCGCTGGCGCCGATCCTGCAGAAGGGCCTTCACGCCGACAGCGTTCTTCTCACCGAGATACGTAAGGGATCGGGCGCCTTCCCCTTCCTGAAGGGGCGCGGCAGTTGTGAAACCATCGGTGAACGCCACGATGGCCGGGCGCCGGTCGCGCGCGTCCTCTTCCGCCCCAATCCGCCCGCGCCCGTAGCCTCCGACGAAAGCTGGGCAGCCATAGCGACGGGCCTCGCCGGGGCCGAGGGCTTCTTCCGAGACGGCGGCACCCATTCCTTCCTCTACGTTCCGCGCAGCGCCGACACCCTGGTCGTTACCTTCGACAACCTCGACATCGCCATGACCAAGCGCGAGGAGCGCCGCCCCTGGGGCTATGAGTTCATCGAGAAACAGGGGTGGTCGATGCTCGGCGTCATGGCCGGCGGCTGGACCTGGTACCGCGACCCCTGGGTCCATGCCGAATTCGACCGGCTGAGGGCCGAGGGCTTCTTCGCCCGCTTCCGCCGCGTCGTATTCTACGGCGCCTCGATGGGCGGCTATGCGGCTGCGGCCTTCGCGCCCGCCTGTCCCGGCGCCGATGTGGTGGCCATCAGCCCGCAGTCGACGCTCGACCATGCGCTCGTCCCGTGGGAAACCCGCTACCGCGCCGCCTGGGGCTATGACTTCTCCGGTCCTTACGGCGACGCCGCCACCGTCTCGGCCAAGGCCGGCCGGGTCTTTCTGTTCTACGATCCCTATGCCCGCCTCGACGCCGCCCATGCCGACCGCTTCACCGGCGCCAACGTCGAAAAGCTGCGGGTGCCGCTCGTCGGGCACCGGCTCGGCACTGCGCTTCAGCAGATGGGGGTGCTGAGCCCGGTGATCCTCGCCGCCCTCGACGGCAGGCTGACACCCCTTGACTTCCACCGCCGCCTCCGCGCCCGCCACCGCTTCCCGCGCTACCAGTGGGAGCTTTTCCAGCGCGCCTTGGCCCGGGGCCGCCCCGGCCTCGCGCGCCGTGTCGGGCGCTGGGTCCTGAAGAACGGCGGCCATCCGGCGATCCGCCGCGCGATGCGGGCGCTCTGAACCCCACCATAGGCCTTAAGTCGCATGACCTGATGCGCCCGCTCCCCTTGACCCGGCCCTTGCCGCCCCCCAGCATGGCGGCGAATGCCAGAGAGGCCCGCCACCCCGTGACCGATATCCCCAAAAGCATCGACGCGGTCGAGACGCTGCTTGCCGGGCAGGACTATGTCGTTGGCCGGGCGCTGGCGACGGTGGTCTTCCTCGCCCTGAAACTCGGCCGGCCCTTGTTCCTCGAAGGCGAGGCGGGCGTCGGCAAGACCGAGATCGCCAAGGCCATCGCCGCGGGCCTCGGCCGGCGACTGATCCGGCTTCAGTGCTACGAAGGCCTCGACGCCGCAAGTGCGGTCTGCGAATGGAACTTCGCCGCCCAGATGATCGCGATCCGCACCGCCGAAGCCTCGGGCGTGGCCGACAAGGACGCGCTGAGGACTGAGCTTTTCACCGAAGACTACCTCATCGAACGCCCGCTTCTTCAGGCGATGCGGCCGCAACCCGGCGGCGCCCCCGTCCTTCTCATCGACGAACTTGACCGCACCGACGAACCCTTCGAGGCCTTCCTTCTCGAAGCCCTCTCCGATTTCCAGGTCACGATCCCCGAGCTTGGCACCATTCACGCGCCCGAGCCGCCCATCGTGATCCTCACCTCGAACCGCACGCGCGAGGTGCATGACGCGCTGAAGCGCCGCTGCCTCTACCACTGGGTCGACTACCCCTCCTTCGCCCGCGAGATGGAGATCGTCCGCGCCCGCGCCCCCGAAGCCGCCGAGACCCTCAGCCGCGAGGTGGTGGCCTTCGTCCAGAAACTGCGCGGCGAAGACCTTTTCAAGCGCCCCGGCGTGGCCGAGACCATCGACTGGGCGAAGTGTCTGCTGGCGCTCGACGTGATCGCTCTTTCGCCCGAGGTGATCGCCGACACTTTGGGCGCGATCCTGAAATATCAGGACGACATCCAGAAGATCGCGGGCGCCCCGGCGAAGAAGATCCTCGACGAGATCCGCGCCGAACTCAGCCCGGCCTGACCCCGATGAACCGCCTGCCTATTCATCTTGCCAAAAATACCTCGGGGGTGCGGGGGCAGCGCCCCTGCTCCGGACGATGACGGCTGATCCCCCCGACATCCCCGAGGACGGCAGGCTTGCCGACAACATCACCCATTTCGCCCGGGCCCTGCGGAAGGCCGGCCTCAGGATCGGGCCGGGCCGGGTGATCGACGCCATCCGCGCGGTCGAGGCGGCGGGGTTTTCCGAACGGACCGATTTCTACTGGGTGCTTCACGCCTCCTTCGTCTCGCGCCCCGAGGAACGCGCGGTCTTTCACCAGGTCTTCCGGCTCTACTGGCGCGACCCGCGCTACCTTGAACATATGATGAGCCTGATGCTTCCCGCCGTTCATGGCGCACAGGAGGACCGCGCCGCCGCTGCCGCCGAAAAGCGCGCGGCGGAGGCGCTGCTCGACGGGGTCGATCGCGACATACCGGGCCGCGAGGACGGGCCCGAAGACGAGATCGAGATCGAGGCCGATGCGACGGCGACGATCTCCGCCAAGGAACGCCTGAAGACCCTCGATTTCGAACAGATGTCGACGGAGGAGATCGCCGAGGCGAAACGGATGATCGCGCGGCTGTCGCTGCCCGTCCGGCCGCTCGCCTCGCGGCGGATGAAGGCGGATGCGCGGGGGGCTGTTGCCGACTGGCGCGGCACCATGCGCGCGGCGATGCGGCGGGGCGGTGAGGTTGCGGACCTCGCCACCAAAAGCCGCCGCACCCGCTGGCCGAACCTTGTCGTCCTTTGCGACATTTCCGGCTCCATGTCGCATTACAGCCGGATGGTCCTCCATTTCCTTCATGCCGTCGCCAACCAGAAGGGCGCGGGCTGGGCGCGCGTCCATGCCTTCACCTTCGGCACGCGCCTCACCAACATCACCCGGCACCTGAAGCAGCGCGACGTCGATGCCGCCCTTGCCGCCGCCGGGGCCGAGGCGCAGGACTGGCAGGGCGGCACGCGGATCGGCGCCTCGCTTCACGCCTTCAACCGCGACTGGTCGCGCCGGGTCATGGGGCAGGGGGCGGTGGTCCTTCTCATCACCGACGGGCTTGACCGCGACATGGGCCACGACCTTGCGCGCGAGATGGAGCGGCTCCACCTCTCCGCCCGCCGCCTCATCTGGATCAACCCCTTGCTGCGCTGGGACGGGTTCATGCCGAAGGCGCGCGGGATCGCCGCCATGCTGCCCCATGTCGACAGCTTCCGCGCCGGCCATTCCATCGCCTCGCTCGAAGCCCTGGGCGAGGCCATCGGCCGGGCGCGCGACGCGGGCGAGAAGGACCGGCTGATGCGGCTTCTTGCAGACGGCTAGCGCCCTGCCGCTATCGCATAACAGGGCGTCTTGCCCTAAGTCTCGGAACCATAAGGCGGCCCCGCTCGTTGGGGACCGAACGAATATGCGACTTTCCGGGAAGGAGAACTACATGCGGAAAAGCCTCAATACCTCGACCGCGCTGATTGCGAGCCTGTCGCTTCTGGCAGCCGGTCCCGTCTATCCGCAGGAAACGGCCCCCGCCGATCCGACGATGGTCTGCGCCGACGGCAACCCGCAGCCCTGCGCCGAGGGCGTGGAACTGATCCCCGCACCGGAAGCCGCGCCGGCGGAAGAGCCTGCACCGGCGGAAGAACCTGTTGAGGCCGCGCCGGCGCCCGAACCGGCACCCGAGGAAGCCCCTGCCGCTGAAGCGCCCGCCGAGGCCGCGCCCGAGGCCGCGGCGCCTGAGGAAGCCCCTTCCGAGGCTGCCCCGGCAGAAGCTGCTCCCGCCGAGGCGGCGCCCGAGCCCGCCCCCGAGACGGCGGTAGAGCCTGCTCCGCCGGTTGAAGAAGCCGCGCCCGAAGAGCCTGCCGTGACCGAGGAAGCGCCCGCACCGGATGCGCCGGTCGCGAGCGAGCCGGCCCCGGATGCGCCCGCTGCCGAGGAAGCTCCAGTCGAGGAAGCCCCGACCGAGGCTGCGCCCGCCGCCGAGGCGACGGATACCGAGGCCAGCACCGAGCCTGCGGAAGAACCCGCGCCCGCTGCCGAAGCCGAAGTGAGCGCCGAAACCTCCACTGAAGTCACCGCCGAGGAAGCTGTCCCGGTGCTGCCGGTCCAGCCTGACGCCGCCACCGGCGAGGCCCCGGTCGCCGCCGCCGCGAGCGCCGATCCCGAGGCTGAGGCCCCCGCCGATGCCGAGGTGGTCGAGGAAGTCGTCACCGAAGACACCGCGCGTTCGTCGAGCGAGGATTTCGCCAACCCGGTGAACAAGCCCGCCGCCGCCGCGACGGCCACCGCTGCCGCCTCGGCCAAGAAGAAGGACAAGGGCCTTTCGGATGGCGAAAAGGCGATCCTTCTCGGCCTCGGCGCGCTTGCCGTCGGCGCGATGATCTCGAACAACCGCAAGGTTGAGCTGAACTCCGGCGACCGTGTCGTCGTGGAACGGCCCGATGGCACCTATCAGATCATCAAGGACGACAACGCGCTGCTGCGCCAGCCCGGCTCCACCGTGCGGACGGAACGCTTCGATGACGGCTCCTCTCGAACCACGGTGACGCGGGAAGACGGCTCGCGCATCGTGACGATCCGCGATGCGGAATACCGCGTGCTGCGCCGCGTCCATATCTCCCGCGATGGCCGCCAGACCCTCCTTGTCGATGATACGGTCCAGTACCAGCCCGTCGACGTGACGCGCCTGCCGCCGCCCGCGCCCATCATCGAGGTGGACAGCTACAGCGACGAGGATGCGCTCCGCGAAGCCCTGTCGCGCCAGGCCGCCTTCGACCGCGAGTTTTCGCTGGCGCAGGTCCGCGACATCCAAGAGGTCCGCGCGCTGGTGCCGGTGATCGACCTGACCGCGATCACCTTCGAGACGGGATCGGCGGCGATCCGGCCCGATCAGGCCGAAGAACTGTCGCGGCTCGGGCGGCTGATGAAAAGCTACATCGACGCCAATCCGCGCGAGATGTTCCTGATCGAAGGCCACACCGACGCCGTGGGTTCGGCGGCCTCCAATCTCGCGCTTTCCGACCGGCGCGCGGAATCGGTGGCGCTGGCCATGTCCGAGTATTTCGACGTGCCGCCGGAAAACATGGTGGTGCAGGGCTATGGCGAGGAGTTCCTGAAGGTGCAAACCGGCGGCTCCGAACGCGCGAACCGCCGCGCCAGCGTTCGCCGCATCACCGACCTTCTGCGGCAGGCGTCGAACTGACGGCCGGCTGACGGCCCGACTGACGAATGCGCAAACTACGGGTCGAGTGTGTCCCCGCCCGACCCCACCATGGGGCATCTTTCGAAAAGCGAGATGCCCCATGGACCTTACTTGCGAACCGATCCCGACCGACCTTGCCCGCGCCCTTCGCGCCGGCGCGCCCGACGCCAATGGCCAGCCCGCCGAACGGGGCGCGGTGGCGAGCGGCAAGGGCGAACCCTGCCGCCACTGTTTGCAGAACACCAAGGCCGGGCGCGAGTACCTGATCCTCGCCCACCGGCCGTTTCCCGTGCCGCAGCCCTATGCCGAAACCGGACCGATCTTTCTGTGCGCCGATGATTGCGAGGCCTGGGCGGGCGAGGGCGTGCCGCCGATCCTGAGGACAAGCCCGGACTACCTTCTGAAGGGCTACACCCACGGCCACCGGATATTCTACGGCTCGGGCCGCATCGTACAGCAGGCAGAGATCGAGGGCTATGCCGCCAGTCTTCTCGAAGACCCGCGCATCGCCTATGTCGATGTCCGCTCCGCCCGGAACAACTGCTTCCAGCTCCGCATCCGGCGGGCGCCAGTCACCTTGCGCGACTAGCCGGGTCCGACCTTTTGCCACTGGCCTCGCCCTTGCCCCCGCCCCATATTGGCGGCGGAGGATCGCCCATGGACCGCGCCGCGCACGACAGGATACCGGAGATTGCGCTCGACTGGCACCGCGCCGGCAAGGGCGCGGCGTTGGCAACGGTGATCGAGACCTGGGGTTCTGCCCCCCGGCCCGTGGGCAGCCAGTTGGCCGTGTCGGGCGCGGGCGAGATGATGGGCTCCGTCTCCGGCGGCTGCGTCGAGGGCGCAGTGGTGGCCGAGGCCGAAGCGGCGCTTCAGGACGGGAAGCCCCGTGTCCTCACCTACGGCGTCTCCGACAACGATGCCTTCGCCGTGGGCCTCGCCTGTGGCGGCACCATCCGGGTGCTGGTGGAGCCGGTGGGCGAGGCACTGCCCGAAGCGATGCTCGCCGATATTGTGACTGCCCGCGCGGGTCGGGTCGGGATCGCCTATGCCGTCAATATGGAAAGCTGGGACCGGAGCCTGACCCCACGCGACGGCCCGCATCGCGACCGGTTTCGCGCCGACAAGTCCGGGATCGACGAAAGCCTTTTCGTCGCCATCCACAACCCGCCCTTGCGCATGATCATCGTCGGCGCCGTCCATATCGCACAACCGCTTGTCGGCATTGCGCGAAGCTGCGGCTATGACCCCTTGCTCATCGACCCGCGCGAGGCTTTTGGGTCCGAGGCGCGCTTCGCCGGAGAGGTCATCAGCCATGACTGGCCGGATGAGGCGATGGCGGCGATTGGCCTCGATGCGCGCACCGCCGTCGTCACCCTGACGCATGATCCGAAGCTTGATGATCCGGCGATCCAGACGGCGCTGAGGTCGGATAGCTTCTACCTCGGTTGCCTCGGCTCGACCCGCACCCATGCGAAAAGGCTCGCTCGGCTTGAGGAGGCAGGGTTTTCCGGGGCCGAGATCGCCCGCATCCATGCGCCCGTCGGTCTCGACATCGGCGCGAAAAGCCCGGCGGAAATCGCGGTGTCGATCATGGCGCAGGTTACGCAGGTCCTGAGGCGCGGCTGATGCGGTTCGGCACGGTTCCGGTGGCGGAGGGCGAGGGCGCGGTTCTGGCGCATTCGCTGATGCTTGGCCGGAAGAAGATGCCGAAGGGGCGGATCTTGTCGGCGGCCGATCTTGCCGCGATCACTGCCGCCGGGATTGCCGAGATCGTCGTCGCCCGGTTCGATCCCGGCGATGTGGGCGAGGATCGGGCGGCGGAGCTTCTGGCAAAGGCCATGGTCCCCGATCCGGCCTCGGCGCATCTGAGGCTGACTGCGCCACAGAAGGGCCGGGTGAATCTTCATGCGCTCGGGCCGGGGGTGGTCGGGCTCGACCCCGCCGCGATCCGGGCGCTGAACATGATCGACCCGGCGCTGACCCTTGCCGTGCTGCCCGCCTTCGCGCGGGTGGCGGCGGGGACGATGGTGGCGACGGTCAAGGTCATCACCTATGCCGTGGCCGAGGCGGCTCTGGGCCGCGCCATGGCGGTGGCGCCAGGTGCGCTGAGGGTGCATCCCGTCAGGATGGCAAGCGCCGGCCTGATCCTTACGGACGCGCCGGGGCAGGCGAAGGATCTCGGGCCGAAGGCCGAAGAGGCGGTGCGTGCGCGGCTCATCCGGCTCGGGATGGACCTGGCCGAGGTCGTGACGGTGCCGCATGAGGAGGCCGGGATCGCGGCGGCACTTCCTCGGCTGAAGGGCGATCTGTCGCTGATCCTGACCGGTGCGGCGACGTCCGACAGCCATGATGTGGCGCCCGAGGCGCTGCGCCGGGCCGGTGGAACGGTGGCGCGCTTCGGGATGCCGGTCGATCCCGGGAACCTTCTCTTCTACGGCGCCCTCGGCAATCGTCCGGTCATCGGCCTCCCCGGCTGCGCCCGGTCGCCGGCGCTCAACGGCGCCGACTGGGTGCTGGAGCGGATCGCCTGCGGGATCATGCCCTCGCCCGAGGATATCGCCGCGATGGGGGTTGGCGGGCTTTTGAAGGAAATCCCGATAAGGCCGGAGCCGAGGGACCGGAAGGGGTAGGCAGGTTCAAGCTGAGCGGGAAATGACGACGCCACTGGCGTCGGCCCCGCTCACGCGGAAACGCTGCAGCAAGATCGTTTCAGCCAGAGACCACGGAGGGCAGCGCCTGACCCGGCGGGCGAGAAGCGCCTGCCGGGGGCAGGGCAGGCGCTGCCCGAGGGCTTTGGGCCCCCGGGTGTCCATGTGTCATCGTTCCCGCGCGGCAGATGCGATGGCATCTGCCGTTGTTTCGGCGGCGACCCTAAGAACGTACTTCGCTCCAGCGCCGCTCACCAAAGCCCCGCAACCACCGCATCCAGCCGCGCCGCCTCTTCCGCCAGCCCGAAGGGCGCGTTCACCACGAACATGCCACTCCCGATCATCCCGTGGCCCTCCCGCGCCGGCGGGAAGCGCAGCTCATGCCGCAGCGCCTTCGGCAGGCCGAGCGCGTCGAGGGCTGCAACCATGCCGCGTTCCGCCCCGGAGGCGAGCAGCGGATACCAGAGCGCCAGCACGCCCACATTCCACTTCGCATGGACCTTGCGGAGAAGCGGCGGCAGCGCAGCGTAATCCGCCTTCACCTCATAGCTCGGGTCGATCAGCATCAGGCCCCGGCGCGGATCGGGGGGCGTCAGGCTGAGCGCCAGCGCCAGCCCGTCCTCCTGACGGCACTGCGCGCCATAGGGCGCCATCGCCGCCCGAGGGCCGGCGAATTCGCGCGGATGCAGTTCCGCCAGCGTCATCCGGTCGCCAGCGCGCAAAAGCTCCGCCGCGATCAGGGGCGAGCCGGGATAGACATCCTGCCCATGCAGGGCACGGATGCGGGCGAGGACGCGGGTATAGGGATGTGCGGCATCGAGGCGGTCGCCAAGCCGCAGCACGCCTTCCGCCGCCTCACCGGTCTTCAGCGCCTCGGGCGAGGTCAGGTCGT
Organism: Pseudomonadota bacterium; assembly: GCA_020161655.1. Taxonomy (GTDB): domain Bacteria; phylum Pseudomonadota; class Alphaproteobacteria; order Rhodobacterales; family Rhodobacteraceae; genus Albidovulum. Next base: position 472,426 of record JAIUPC010000012.1, on the reverse strand, counting down.
AAAGCCCGCGCCCGGCGTGGGTCTCGATGTAGCTCAGCGGCTTATCCTTGGCCGTCAGGTAATCGAGCATCGCCGCAAGCAGGACGTGCTTGTGGAGGTCGGCCATGTTCCCGGCATGGTAGATGTGCTGGTAGGAGAGCATCCGCCTTCCCCGAAAATGAAAAGGCCCTCCCGAGGGGAGGGCCGCGATCCCAAGTGACAGCCCCTTACTTCGGGCCGATCATCATCACCATCTGGCGGCCTTCGAGCCTCGGCATGTTCTCGACCTTGCCCATGTCATCTACATCGGCGGCAACCCGCTTCAGAAGGTCCAAGCCAAGCTCCTGGTGCGCCATCTCGCGGCCACGGAAGCGCAGGGTAACCTTCACCTTGTCGCCTTCCTCAAGGAACTTCTTCACCGAGCGCATCTTGACGTCATAGTCATGCGTGTCAGTCCCCGGACGGAACTTGATTTCCTTGATCTCGATGATCTTCTGCTTCTTGCGCGCCTCGGCCTCGCGCTTCTGGTTCTCGTACTTGAACTTGCCGAAATCCATGATCTTGCAGACCGGCGGAACCGCGTTCGGCGAAATCTCGACCAGATCAAGCCCGGCTTCCTCGGCCATCTGCATCGCGCGGGCGGGCGTCACCACGCCGACATTCTCCCCATCGGCACCGATGAGCCGGATTTCGGGGGCACGGATGCGGTCGTTGATACGGGGGCCGGTGTCGCGTTGCGGCGGGGCGTTGTGCGGTCTGCGGGCTATGGTGGGAATCCTTTTGTGGTTGAGGCGCTGGGCCGCCGGCAAACTAGTCGTGCGCACCGGCTGATTCAAGCGGCATTCCTCGTCAGGCGCGATAGAAGCTTTCCCTTTGCGGCCTGATCTGGCATGAAAACGGCAAGGCAAATGATCCTATGGGGAAAGGACCCGAGATGAACAGGAACGTATTGATCGCGTTGATCGTGGTCGTGCTCGGCGGCGGCTACTGGTTCTACAGCAGCCAGCAGGCCGCTCAGGAGGCGGCGATTGCGGAGCAGGCTGCGGCCGATGCCGCAGCTGCCGCCAAGGCGGCTGAGGAAGAAGCCGCCGCGAAGGCTGCGGAAGAGGCGAAAGCCGCCGAGGAAGCTGCCGCCAAGGCCGCTGAAGAGGCCGCCGCCGCCGCTGCCACGGCCGTTGAGGGCGCGGCTGATGCCGCGACCGATGCTGCCGCCGCAACCACCGAAGCCGCCGGCGCAGCTGCGACCGCCGTGTCCGACGCCGTGAAGGCCGCCCTCGATCCGGCGACCTACGACGCGGCTGCGGTTACCGCCGCCATCGACGCTGCGGCGATCGACGATGCGACGAAGGCGACGCTGAAATCCGCGCTCGAAGCCGCCAAGGACAGCCCCGAGGCGCTGGCCGCGGCGCTCACGCAGGTCAAGACCGCGCTCGGCCTCTGATCCTTCGGGACATGAACACTGGAATGCCGCGCGGTCTGCCGCGCGGCATTCATCATTTCGGAGGCCCTCTGTTTCAGATGCCGTCGCCGACAAAGGCCTTTTCGACCACGTATTCCTGCGGATCGGAATTGGCGCCTTCGGTAAGGCCGAAGCTTTCAAGAACCGCCTTCACGTCGATGTTGAAAGCGAGGGAGCCGCAGACCATGGCGCGGTCATGCGCCTTGTCCATCGGCGGGATGCCGAGATCGGCAAAGACCTTGCCCGAAGTGAGGTTGTCGGTGATCCGGCCCATGTGGCTGAAATTCTCGCGCGTTGTCGTCGGGTAGTATCTCAGCTTGTCGCCGACCATCTCGCCGATCAGGGGATCGTCCTTCAGCCCTTCCACCAGTTCGCGGCCGTAGTCGAGTTCGGCGCAAGACCGGCAGGTGTGCATCATGATGACCTGATCGTATTTCTCATAGGTCTCAGGATCGCGCATCAGCGAGGCGAAGGGGGCGATGCCGGTGCCGGTGGCCAGGAACCAGAGCCGCTTGCCGGGCAGAAGCGCGTCAAGGACCAGCGTCCCGACCGGCTTCGGGCGCAGGATGATCTCATCCCCCGGCTGGATGTGCTGGAGGCGCGAGGTCAGGGGGCCGTCGGGCACCTTGATCGAATAGAACTCAAGCTCTTCGTCCCAGGAGGGCGAGGCGATGGAATAGGCCCGAAGAAGCGGTTTGCCATTGTCGCCGAGAAGCCCGATCATCACGAACTCGCCCGACCGGAACCTGAGCGAGGCGGGGCGCAAGACCCGGAAGGAAAAGAGCCGGTCAGTCCAGTGCCTGACCGTGGTCACGGTCTGGGCATCGGGCAGGTGCTTGACGGGGGCGGGGGCGATCTCGTTCACGGGGAGCCTCGGCGGAATTGTTAGTGTAGAAACAAATCGGGGCCTGTCTGGCCCCGCTTTTACAGAGATTTGCAGAGTCTGGAAAGGGTTTTTCAGGCCCTGAGCTGCGACCGATAGTCGTGGTCGCGCCAGTCGGCTCGGAAGACCCATTCCCCGGCAGGCTGCCGCGCCGCCAGTTCGTCCGGAATCTCCACCTCGTCAAAGCCCGAGCGGCGGGCCATGGCGTATTGGTCCGAGATCACCGGCCCCTTGGCGCGGAGCCGCCCGGTATAGCCATTCTGGCGCAAAAGCTTGCCGAGCGTGAAGCCGCGCCCATCGTTGAAGGCGGGAAAGGCGACACGGATCAGCTCGATCCCGGCGAAGCTTTTCGGCAGCGCGTCGGGTTGGGTATCCTGCGAGATGTCGAGTACGGCCTCGCCGGTGTAATCCTCGGCATGAAAGCCGTCGTCGCGCACGATGACACTCATGCCGCGTTCTCCTTGGTAGTGTCTTGCGTCACCGGGCCGCGCACGGCCTTGCCGCCCACGAAATGGATGCCGCATTCCTGTTTTTGCGAGCCGCGCCAACGGCCTGCGCGCGGGTCTTCACCTTCCTTCACCGGGCTGGTGCAGGGGGCGCAACCGATCGAGGGATAGCCTTTTGCGACCAAGGGGTGGCGCGGCAGGCGGTTGTTGACCATGTAATCCTCGATGTCCTCGCGGCCCCAATGGGCCAGCGGGTTGACCTTCAGACGCTTGTCTTCCTCATTCTCGAAGAATTCGAGCGCGGCGCGCGTGCCGGCCTGAAAGCGCTTCCTGCCGGTGATCCAGCCATCGAAGCCCTTCAGCGCGCGTTCCAGCGGCACCACCTTGCGCAAGTTGCAGCAGGCATCGGTGTTGAACTGGTGGAGCGTGCCGTCCGGGTCTTCGAAACTGGTGTCGCGGCGGTCGGCGCGGATGGTCCTGAGATCGGTCAGGTTCAGCTTCTGAGCCAGCTCGCGCTGATATTCCAGCGTCTCGGGGAAGAGCATTTCGGTGTCGATGAAGATCACCGGGGTACCGGGGGCGACCACCGAGACGAGGTGCAGAAGCACCACCGACTCCGCCCCGAAGGAGGAAACGAGGGCAAGGTTGCCGACGGCCGGGTCGTTCAGCGCACGCTCAAGGACCGCTGTCGCCGAATGGTGGCGATAGCTTTCGTTGAGCGCCCGGACCCGCTCGTCAAGCGATGGCCTGATCGGTTCAAGCAGCATCTCGCGCCGCCTCATCCGGGTAGAGCGCGGCCTTGAACGGCGCCGGCCCAAGACGGCGGTAGGCGTCGATGAAGGTCTCGGACGCATCTTCGCGCACGTCGAGATAGGCGCGCAGCAGCCGTTCGATCGCCGGCACGATTTCATCATAAGCAAAGCCGGGGCCAGCGCGTTCGCCGATCACCATGTTTTCGGTATGATCGCCGCCAAGCGTGATCTGGTAGTTCTCGACGCCCGCCCGGTCGAGGCCGAGGATGCCGATATGGCCGACATGGTGATGGCCGCAGGCGTTGATGCAGCCCGAGATCTTGATCTTCAGCGCGCCGATATCCTCTTCCAGCCCGATGGCCTGGACATGGGTGGCAATCTCCTGCGCGACGGGGATCGAGCGGGCGGTGGCCAGCGCGCAGTAATCCATGCCGGGGCAGGCGATGATGTCGGAGACAAGGCCGAAGTTCGCGGTGGCGAGGGCTTCGGTCTTGAGGCTCGCGTGCAGCGCCCAGAGGTCGGACTTGTGGACATGCGGCAGGACCACGTTCTGTTCGTGGCTGATCCTGAGCTCGCCATGGCCATACTTGTCGGCCAGATCGGCCAGCAGCCGCATCTGCGCCGAGGTCGCGTCGCCCGGCGTGGCGCCGTGCGCTTTGAGCGAGACGGTGACGATGGCATAGCCCGGCTGGCGATGCTCGGTCAGGTTGGTGTCGGTCCAGGCGCGGAAGACCGGATCGGCCTTGCGGGCGGTCTCATAGCCATCGACGGGCGCGTTACGGAAGGCGGGCGGCAGGAACGACTGTTCGATATGGGCCAGAACCTCGGGGTTCACGCCGGTCCAGTCGCGCTTGACCTCTTCGAACCGCGCATCGACGGCGTCACGGAATTTCTCCATGCCGTTCTCGAAGACGGTGATCTTGATCCGCGCCTTGTACTTGTTATCGCGCCGGCCCATCGTGTTGTAGGTCGAGACGATGGCCTCGAGGTAGGGGAGAAGGTCTTCCTTCTTCAGGAAGGGCCGGATCACCTGGCCGACCATCGGCGTGCGGCCAAGGCCGCCGCCGACCAAAACCTCGTAGCCGGTCTGGCCATTGCCGCCACGGACGATGCGCAGGCCGATGTCATGCGACTTGGTGACGGCGCGGTCATGCGCGGCGCCGGAGACGCCGATCTTGAACTTGCGCGGGAGGAACTGGAATTCCGGGTGGTCGGTCGACCACTGGCGGACAAGCTCGGCCGTCGGGCGCGGGTCCCCGATCTCATCGGCGGCGGCGCCGGCGAAATGGTCGGCGGTGACGTTGCGGATGGTGTTTCCACTCGTCTGGATCGCGTGCATCTGCACTTCGCCGAGCGCGTCGAGAATATCCGGCACGTCCGAAAGCTTCGGCCAGTTGTACTGGATGTTCTGGCGCGTGGTGAAATGGCCATAGCCCTTGTCCCAGCGGTCGGCGATCATCGCGAGCTGGCGCATCTGGTCCGACTTGAGCGTCCCATAGGGGATCGCCACGCGCAGCATGTAGGCATGAAGCTGGAGGTAGAGGCCGTTCATCAGGCGGAGCGGGCGGAACTCATCCTCGGTCAGCGCGCCGGAGATGCGGCGTTCCACTTGGCGGCGGAACTGCGCGTTGCGGCTGGCGACATAGGCGGTGTCGAAGTCGGTATAGTTATACATTGCCGGCCTCCTGCTTGCCGTGCGCGTAGTTCGAAGGCCCGCGGGTGCGGAAGGCTTCGCGGAAATGGATGGGTTCGGGGCCGTGATCGCCCATGCGGGCATCGGCGAGATAGGCGCCGACGACGCGGTCGCGCTGGCGGTCGGCCTTGAGGAGCCGAAGCTGCGCATGGGCCTCGTCCTCGATCAGCTCGGCCTCGGCGTGGTTGCGGCTCCAGATGTCGTCCGCGGTCAGATAGACGACATCGCCTTCGATCAGCGCATTCGCGGTGACGACTTTGGGTATGAAGGCGCGGGCCATCCTGAAGCTCCTGCTGGGCGGGTCAGTAATTCTGCGTCTAATATAGGAAATTTTCCCGTATCCGCGCCATACACCCTTGCGAATAAGGAAAATTGTTCCGTATAGGTAGGCGACCGGAACCCCTGTTCCGCCAAGGAGGCAAAAAGCGAATGTCAGTCCGTCTTGATGACATGGATCGGAAAATTCTTGGCGAGTTGCAGGAGGACGCGGGTCAGTCGCTGGACGACATAGCGCGCAAGGTCGGCTCTTCCAAGACCCCCGTCTGGAACCGCATCCGCAAGCTGAAGGAGGCCGGCGTGATCGGCCGGCAGACCGTCATTCTCGACGCCGAGGCGCTGGGGCTGGAGGCCTGCTTCTTCGTCCTGATCCGGACCAGCGAACACGAGTCCGACTGGCAGCGCAAGTTCCTGGAAACATTGCGGAAACGCCCCGAGGTGCTGGAAGCGCACCGGCTTGCCGGGGACATCGACTACATCCTGAAGGTCCGGGTGAAGAACGCCCGCGCCTATGACACATTCTATCAGGCCCTGATCTCGGAAGTGCGCATCCACAACGTGACCGCACTTCTCAGCATGGAAGAGATCAAGTCGACGACCTTGCTGCCGTTGTGACGTAGCCGGGGCTGCGCGCCCCGGACCCGCGAGGTATTTGGGGCAAGATGAAAGGGTCAGGGTTTCAGGATCAGGCTTTCCAGCCCGTGGAAATGATAGAGGTTGGCGTAGCGCGGCGGCTTGGCGAATTGCAGGTCGGGCAGGCGCTCGAAGAGGATCGGCAGCGCGGTCTGGAGTTCGAGCCGGGCGAGCGGGGCGCCGACGCAGAAATGGATACCGGCGCCGAAGGTGAAGTTGGGTTTGACGGCGCGCGCCGGGTCGAAGCGCGCCGCGCCGTCCCAGATTTGCGGATCGCGGTTGGCGGCGGCGAGAAGGCAGCCGACCCTGTCGCCACGGCGGAAGGTGTGGCCCGAAAGCTCGATATCCTCATAGGCCCAGCGGGTGAAAAGATGGAGAGCGGGGTCGAAGCGCAGGATTTCCTCGACGGTGCCGGCGGCCCGGTCCGGCGTGAGGGCGTCGCCGGAAAAGCCGTTTTCCAGGAGCGCTTTGACGCCGTTTCCTAATGTATGGACCGTGGCCTCATGCCCGGCGTTCAGGAGGAGGATGCAGGTGGTGATAAGCTCGTCGGTCGAGAGCTTTTCGCCCTCCATCTCGGCGCTGATGAGATGGGTGATGAGGTCGTCGGCGGGGCTTGCCCTTCGTTCCTCGACATAGGCGCGCATGAAGTCGGCGAAGGCCTGCGCGGCGTTTGCGGCGGCATCCTCCATCGCGCGGGTGCGGCGGGCCTGGTACATGCCGACCATGGCGTTCGACCAGGCGAGAAGGTCGCCCGCGCGCTCCTCGGGCACGCCGAGGAAGCGGGCGATGATGATGACCGGCAGCTTCTGCGCGAAATGGGTCAGGAGGTCGAAGTCACCCGCCGGGAAAGCGTCGATGAGTTGATGCGAAAGCGCGGCGATTTCGGGCTGGAGCGCGGAGATGCGGCGCGAAGTGAAGGCGCGGAGGACGAGGCCCCGGAGTCGCGTGTGGGTGGGCGGCTCAAGTTCCAGCATTGAATGGGCTTCGACGGCGTAGAAAGGCTTCTGGTGGTCCGGGATCGGTTTGCGAAGCTCCGCCGGCTCCTCGCGGCCAAAACGGCGGTCGCGCAGGATCGCGCCCACGGTCGCCGCAGAGACGGCGCAGGTCAGGTCATAGTCCTGCCAGTGGAAGAAGGGACCGAGACTGCGGGCGCGTTCGTAGAACGGGTAGGGGTTCTGGACGAAGCCGGGATCGGTCGGCGATTGGTCGAGGCGGGCAAGCTTTATCATGGTGCCAGATGAACGCGGGCGGCGGCGAAGTTCAAGCCTTCCGTCCTTGCGCGATGAGGACGCCGAGGACGACGATGCCCGCCCCCGCCGCCTGCGCCCAGTTCCACGGCGCGCCAAGGAGGGTGGCGAAGATCATCACGTAGAAGGGGGCGGCGTTGATATGCATGCTGGCGATGCCGATGCCGAGCCGTTCCACGCTGACGATCCAGAGGATCTGCGACAGCGCCAGCGAGCCGATGCCGTAAAGCGCCAGCGCCGCGATCTCGGTCGTGCCGATGGCCGGCCAGTTCACCTCGGCCATGCCGAAGGCGGCGCCGGCGATCCACGCCACCGCCATGACCAATGCCGCCCCGGCAAAGGTGACGGTGGTGCGCCCGATCGAGGACAGGCCCGGGAAATCGAGCACCGCGCGCTGCGAGCCCCAGGAAAAGACGAGGACCGAACCGAAGGCCGCGAGCGCGCCAAGGCCGATGGAAAACCCGTCGAGGCGGGCTAGATAGGCGAAAATGCCGCCCGCGAGGCTGAGGAGAAGGCCGAGGATGAGGCGCGCCCGCACCGGGCGCCGGTCGGTCAGGCGTTCAAGCGTGATGCCGATGACGGGCATCGTCGCGGCGATGACGGCGGTGGTGACGGCATCCGTCCGGCTCTGCGCCCAGACGAGAAGGAAGGCGCCAAGGCCGAAGCCGATCCCGCCGACCCAGAGGCCCTTGCCCCAGGGCGCGTCCCTGACCGCCGCCCACCCGTCCCGGGCCGCCCAGAGCGGCAGGAGGAAGAGGGCGGCAAGGATCATCCTCAGCGCGCTGAGCGGCAGGGGCGAGAAGATCTTCAGGAGGTGATCGGCGGCCGGAAAGGCCAGCGCCCATATCAGCATGGAGGCCATGCAGATCAGGTTGGCGGCCATCACGTACGATGGCTCCGGGGCCTGTTCGATGCGGAGTGTCACGCGCGGGGTCCGTGCTCAAAGGTCGGCTCAGGATGGCGGCGCGCCGGCGGGGCCGCAGGCCTGCGTGCGACAGAAAGGTCGTTCTCAGGCGGCGGAAAGGGCGCTCACGATGCCTGCAAAATCGGCGGCCTTCAGCGAGGCACCGCCGACAAGCGCGCCGTCGACATTCGATACCGCAAAGATCTCGGCGGCGTTCGAGGGTTTCACCGAGCCTCCGTAGAGAAGCCGCATCCCCCTGGCGTCCGCGCCGAAACGGCGGGTCAGGCGGTCGCGGAGGAAGTCGTGGACCTCGGCGATCTGCTCCAGCGTCGGGGTGCGGCCGGTGCCGATCGCCCAGACCGGCTCATAGGCGATCACCGTATCGGCGGCGGTCGCCGCATCGGGGACGGAGCCGTCAAGCTGGGTGCCGATCACGGCGAGCGTCTGGCCGGCGTCACGCTCGCCTTCCGTCTCGCCGACGCAGATGATGCGGACAAGGCCCGCCGCCCCGGCAGCTTCGGCCTTGGCGCGGATGTCGGCATCGCTCTCGCCGTGGTCGGCGCGGCGTTCGGAATGGCCGAGGATCACGTGGGAGGCCCCGGCATCGGCCAGCATCGCTGCGGCAACATCGCCGGTATGGGCTCCGGATACCTTCGGGTGGCAGTCCTGGCCGCCGACGAAGACATTGCTGCCCTTGGCCTTCGCGGCCATCTGCGCGATCAGGATTGCCGGCGGGCAAATCAGAACCTCGCATCCCGCGCCCTTCACGGCACCCGCCAGCGCATCGATCTCGGCAAGGCTCGCGGCCAGACCGTTCATCTTCCAGTTCCCGGCGGCGAGCTTTTTCGACATGGTCCCAACCCTCAAAGTGCGGAAATTGCGTCGCGCGCCAAAGAACAGGCAAGGGCGGGATCGTCAAGGGCCGCGTCAGGCAGGCGCCAGTACGGCATGGAGGTTTCCTTGCCGTCCTTGCGGGTATAGGTCCAGCGCTCCCAGCCCTCAGCCACCATGTGCGCGGCGGCATCGCCCGCACCCTTCAGCCAGATCGAGCCATCGGCACTGAGGATCGCGAAGATCGTGCCGTCACGGTAAAGGCAGAGACCGCCCATCATCTTGCGGTGCGAGAGGGGACCAAGGCCCGCGAAAATCTCGCGCGCGAAGGCGATGTCGGCGTCGGAGACGCTCATGCCTTGGCTTCGGCGGGGCCGGGCGCGTCCTTGAACTTGATCGATTCCCCGCAGCCGCAGGCTTCGGCGACATTGGGGTTGTTGAACTTGAACCCGGCTTCGAGAAGCGAGGTTTCATAGTCGATCTCGGTCCCGAAGAGGAACATCTGCGCCATTGGGGCAATCATTACCCGAGCGCCGTCCTGTTCGACGACTTCATCCATCGGGCCGGGCTCCGCCGCGAATTCCATGGTGTATTCCATGCCCGCACAGCCGCCCTTCTTGACGCCGAGCTTGAGGCCGTAGGCCTTGTCGCGCGCCATCAGCCGCGCGATCTGCGCGACCGCACGGGGGGTGATCGTGACCGGGGCCTTGCCGGGAATGCCGAACATCTCGCTTCTCCGTTTCCTGACGTTTAATCTAAGGATTAACGGGAGGAATTCCAAGCGGCGGCAAAGCCCCCATCAGAAGGCGCGTCGCATAGGCCAAAAGGATCGCCCAGCCGAAGGAGGCAAGCGTGCCGATGATGACATATTCGCCGGCCTGCTGGTCCTTCGATGTCGTCTCGAATCTGAGGACCGATTTCGCGGCGACTAGAAAGCCGATCCCGGCCGGCTGGTCGACCATCACGAGAAGGAAGATCAGCCCGCGTTCGAGAAGCCCGATCAGCTTGCCGCCATTCGTCAGCCCCTTCGGCAGATCGGCACTGGCCCAGGGCTGCATCAGGAGGCCGACGGCAAAACCGCCGGCGCGGGTGGCAAGGATCGCCCCCGCGATCAGGGCCATCAGGCCGGGCAGCCAGTCGGCACCAGGACCGGCCCAGAGACCGCCGGCCCAGAGACCGGGCCTGAGAGCGGCAAGAAGGAGGATGGTTCCGAAATGGACCGCCTGATCGGCAAGGAAGGGGCCAAGCCCCGGCCTGCCGAACCGCGCCTTGGCCCAGTCCGCGACCCCGTGGACCAGCGCAAGAACCGCCAGTTCCCAGGCGTCCACCCGGCCAAGTGCCGCCTGCGCCGTCATCAGGACGATGACGGAATGCAGAAGCAGTACCCCGGCCCGGCGCTTGTTCATCGCGATATAGCCGGTCTGCAGCACGAAATCGGCGATGACATGAGCGAAAAGGAGGGCGGCGAAGGTTTCGATCATGGCATTTCCTCCTCAGGCTCTTCCCATGCGGCCAGCACTCGCTTCAGCGTCGGCCAGCGCGCGCCCGTCAGCCGGTAGCTCAGTGCCTGTGGCGATATGCCAAGCCTGCCGGCAATGGCGGCTTGCGTCGGCGCATCGGGTGCAATGACATGGGCGATGGCCTCGGCCTGTTCCGCGCTCCAGTCAGAGATCCTGTCATTGAGGAGCGCGATCAGGGCGGCATCGCGCGGCGTGACGCCATGCCCATCCGCCCGCAGCCTTTCGCCACGCTCCATCTCGCCCAGCGCGCGGCCCGAGACGGCGAAGGCGGCGCCATAGGCGTCCGACAGGTCGGGGCCGGAGATGCGGTCGATGGTCGATATGCCGACCGCGACCCGCGTCAGGGGCAGGCCGGGGTCGGCTGCAAGCCGGGCGTACATCAGAAGCGCAGCCTTGAGGCCGAACCGGGCGAGAGAAACGATGATCTGCCAGCCGTCGCCGCGAAAGCGGGTGAAATGGGTGTCGCCGACCTTGGTGTTTTCGGTGAGACGCCAGCCCGCGATCTCGTCCGCCGCCGCCGCAAGGACGGCCATTGCGCGATCCACAGCCTCGGGGCTGGCCTGCGTCGAGGCAATCAGATCGCCGGTGAGGACCGCTTGATTGGCTGTCATGTCAAGCCTTTTGCCTTGACTGTTATAAATCAAGCTATAACACTTAATAAGATAAAATCAAGTCAGGTTACTTGATTCACATGAATCCAAGTTCCAGCCGCGCCTCGTCGGACATCATGTCCATGCCCCATTGCGGGTTGAAGGTCATCTCCACGTCAACCTGCTTCACGCCGTCCAGGGGCTCCACCGCATCGGCGACCCAGCCCGGCATCTCGCCCGCGACCGGGCAGCCCGGCGCGGTCAGGGTCATGATGATCCTGACCGCGTTCTCGGGTGAAATGTCGATCGTGTAGATCAGGCCGAGGTCATAGATATTGACTGGAATCTCAGGGTCATAGACCGTCCGGCAGGCCTCGACCACGCCGTCGTAAAGCGGGTGGTCGGTCGTAGAGGGGCGGATCAGGGGCGTGCCCTCGATCGGATCTTTGCTTTCGGCGGTCATCGCAGGGTCCCGTCAGTTGTTGAGCGATTATATAGGGAATTCACCCCGGCACGTAAAGAAGTCCGCAGCTTCTTCGTTGCCTGAAATACCCCCCGCCGGAGGCAGGCGGAGCGGGCCCGCGCCGCGCGGGGCCGCGACAGATCGAATGCGCCCGGAACGGGCGCGCCTTCGGATCACCCGGCTTCCACTTGGCGCGGCAAGGGGCTATGAGCGCCGGCCATGACCCAGCGCTTTTCCTTCAAACTCCACGCCACCGACGGCAAGGCCCGCACCGGCGTCATCTCGACCCCGCGGGGAGAGATCCGGACACCCGCCTTCATGCCGGTCGGCACCGCCGCCACGGTGAAGGCGATGCTGCCCGAGAATGTCCGCGCCACCGGGGCCGACATCCTTCTGGGCAATACCTACCACCTGATGCTGCGCCCGACGGCGGAACGCATTGCCCGGCTTGGCGGCCTTCACCGCTTCATGAACTGGGACCGGCCGATCCTGACCGACTCGGGCGGCTTTCAGGTGATGAGCCTTGCCGACCTCAGGAAGCTGACCGAGGAAGGCGTGCGCTTTTCCTCGCATATCGACGGCTCGAAACACATGCTCTCCCCCGAGCGCAGCATGGAGATCCAGAAGCTTCTCGGCTCCGACATCGTCATGTGCTTCGACGAATGCCCCGCGCTCCCCGCAACCGACGCGGCAGTGGCGAAGTCGATGCGGCTTTCGATGCGCTGGGCGCAAAGGTCGCGCGACGCCTTCGGCGACCGGCCGGGTCACGCGCTTTTCGGAATCATGCAGGGCGGCGTCACCCGCGAACTGCGCGAGGAAAGTGCGGCAGCGCTGACAGCCACCGGTTTTGACGGCTATGCCGTCGGCGGCCTTGCCGTGGGCGAGGGGCAGGAGGCGATGTTCTCCGTCCTCGACTATGCGCCGGGTTTCCTGCCGGAAGATCGCCCGCGTTACCTGATGGGCGTCGGCAAGCCCGACGACATCGTCGGCGCGGTCGAACGCGGCATCGACATGATGGACTGCGTGCTGCCCTCGCGTTCCGGCCGCACCGGCCAGGCCTGGACGCGCCGTGGCCAGGTCAACATCAAGAACGCCCGCCACCAGGACGACCCGCGCCCGCTCGACGAGGCCTGCACCTGTCCGGCCTGCCGGAACTACAGCCGGGCCTATCTGCATCACGTCATGCGGGCGGGGGAGATCATCGCCTCGATGCTCCTGACCTGGCACAATCTGCATTACTATCAGGAACTGATGCAGGGCCTCAGGGATGCCATCGCCGCGAACCGGCTTTCGGCCTTCGTCTCCGATTTCCATGCAGTGCGGGCCGCAGGCGATATCGAGCCGCTCTGACCCCGAAGCCTTTTCAGTGCTGGGTCAGGATGATCGACAGCCGCCGGAGAAGATCATGCAGCACCGGCGGCAGCGAATGGACATGCAGCGTCACGTCGTGCAACTTGCCCATCCGGTCGTGAATATCTGCCGCCTCGCCATCAGTGAACTCCCGGTCGGCGCGTGAAAAGCCGGCGATGCTGCGCGATCCGCGGGCGAGGATGGAGCTTGTGACGCCGTAGGAAAGCCCGTGCGCGGCGGCTTCGGCAAACATGCCGGACTGGTCGTAATCGGCGAGATCGGTCCAGCGGACCCAGCCATGATTCTCAAGCCCCCAGTGAACGGTCGGATCATTCACCAGATATCCGTTGCGAGCGTAGCGGTCGCTCCATGACGCGGGGTAGGACTGGAGCATGTAGCGCGGGGAGGTAAAGGTCAGGTGCAGGCCGATCGCAAAACCGGCGCTGCCCGCGCGGCTTAAATTTTCAACGATTCCGCCGATAATCCGCTCAGGCATAATTATCGTCACCTTACTCGTCTTTCACACTTCCCAAATCCGTGGCATATGCGGGGCTGCAGGACAAGCCGCAGGCAAGACTGCGTGTTACATTCTGTATGTCTGGAGCCTTTAGGCAATGGCGTCCTTCGATTGCGAGCGAAGCTTTGGTGAACTGGCCCCCGCAGGCTATTACGTTGCATTGCGCGTCGGCTTCATCCTGCCGGCGAGTGAGCGTAATACGATGCCACAGGCTTGGATAGATCGCTACACCCGGCGTGGCTATCTGGTGCATGATCCCGTGATCCGCTGGGTCTACAGCCATGACGGCGTCACCCGGTGGAGCGCGATCAGGCTGCACGACACGCGCGGCGTGATGGGCGAGGCCGCGGAATACGGCATGCGCTTCGGGGCCGCCGTCTCTTGCCCGCCAATCGACGAGGACGGTCAGCGCAGCTTTGCGACCTTTGCCCGGTCCGACCGCGAATATACTGAAGCCGAGCTGCGCCTGCTGCAGGAACGCTTCTCGGAAATGCATGTCGGCACCATGCCGCCCACCAATCTGACCAAGGCCGAGATCGAGGCGCTGGCGATGATGCGGGAAGGCCTTCTCCTGAAGGAAATCGCTGGCCGGCTTGGCGTGACGGAGGGTGCCATCAAGCAACGCATCCGCAGCGCCAAGGAAAAGCTCCGCGCCAAGACCGCCTCGCAGGCGGTGTCATGTGCTGCGGGCTATGGCCTGATCTAGCCCGACGCCGTGACGCCACCCTTGCGCCCCGCGACAGCGGGGCTATGGTGTCGCGACCCGCGGGACAGGGCGAGGTTGAAGCAGTGGTCCTGCCCGCCTAGATATGAAGCCTGAACGGAGACCGCCGGTGGCTGCCGATACCCGGGGCCGGAGCGGTCTTGCTGAAGTTAGGAAACGCGAATGACACAGAAACTGGCTCCCAGCTACCCGGTCCTGCCGCTGCGCGACATCGTGGTGTTCCCCCACATGATCGTGCCGTTGTTCGTCGGGCGCGAAAAATCCGTCAGGGCGCTGGAAGAGGTGATGCGCGAGGATCGCCAGATACTCCTGTCGTCCCAGATCGACCCGACGGTCGATGATCCGACGACGGATGGCATCTATCGTTCGGGCGTTCTCGCCAATGTCCTGCAGCTCCTGAAACTGCCCGATGGCACCGTGAAGGTTCTCGTCGAGGGCAAGATGCGGGTGCGCATCACCGGTTTCATCGACAACGACGCCTATTTCGAGGCCGAGGCGGAACCGCTTTCGGAACTGCCGGGCGATGAAGCCGCGGTCGAGGCGCTTTTGCGTTCGGTGGCCGAGGAATTCGAGCGCTACGCCAAGATCAAGAAGAACGTGCCGGAAGAGGCGCTTTCCGCCGTGGCCGAAGCGCGTGAACCCGGCAAGCTTGCCGACCTCGTCTCCGGCCATCTCGGCATCGACGTGAGCCAGAAGCAGGCGCTTCTGGAAACGCTCGACATCGCCGAGCGGCTTGAGAAGGTCTATGGGCTGATGCAGGGCGAAATGTCGGTCCTGCAGGTCGAGAAGAAGATCAAGTCCCGCGTCAAATCGCAGATGGAGCGCACTCAGCGCGAGTATTACCTGAATGAGCAGATGAAGGCCATTCAGCGCGAGCTTGGCGACAACGAGGACGGCCAGAACGAGATCAACGAACTGGCCGAGAAGATCAAGGCGACCAAGTTCTCGAAGGAAGCGCGCGACAAGGCGGAGGGCGAGCTGAAGAAGCTGCGTTCCATGTCGCCGATGTCGGCCGAGGCGACGGTTGTCCGCAATTATCTCGACTGGCTTCTGAGCCTGCCGTGGGGCGTGAAGTCCCGCGTCAAGAAGGATCTGAAGAAAGCCCAGGAAGTCCTTGATAACGACCACTATGGTCTGGAAAAGGTCAAGGAGCGGATCGTCGAATATCTTGCGGTGCAGCAACGCTCGGACAAGATGAAGGGTCCGATCCTCTGCCTCGTCGGCCCGCCCGGCGTCGGCAAGACCTCGCTTGGCAAGTCGGTCGCGAAGGCGACGGGGCGCGAGTTCATCCGTATCTCGCTCGGCGGTGTCCGGGACGAGTCGGAGATCCGTGGCCACCGGCGGACCTATATCGGCTCCATGCCCGGCAAGATCATCCAGGCGCTGAAGAAGGCGAAGACCACGAACCCGCTCATCCTTCTCGATGAAATCGACAAGATGGGGCAGGATTTCCGTGGCGACCCGGCTTCGGCGATGCTGGAGGTCCTGGACCCGGAACAGAACAACACGTTCATGGACCACTATCTTGAGGTGGAATACGACCTTTCGAACGTGATGTTCCTGACCACGGCCAACAGCTACAACATGCCGGGGCCGCTTCTCGACCGGATGGAGATCATCCCTCTGGCCGGCTACACCGAGGACGAAAAGCGCGAGATCGCCAAGCAGCACCTCATCCCGAAGCAGGTGAAGAACCACAACCTGAAGAAGGCCGAGTTCAAGCTGACCGAAGAAGCGCTTCAGGAAATGATCCGCACCTATACCCGCGAAGCGGGCGTGCGGAACCTTGAGCGCGAGATCTCCAAGATCGCGCGGAAGGCGTTGACCAGGATCATCCGCAAGGATGTGGCCTCGGTCGAGGTTACGCCCGAAAACCTCGAGGATTTCCTCGGCGTGAAGAAGTTCCGCTACGGTCTGGCCGAAAAGGACGATCAGGTCGGTGTCGTCACCGGTCTGGCCTGGACCTCGGTCGGTGGGGATCTCCTCTCCATCGAGGCGCTGAAGCTGCCGGGCAAGGGCCGGATGAAGACCACCGGCAAGCTTGGCGACGTGATGAAGGAATCGATCGAGGCGGCGGCCAGCTATGTCCGTTCCGTCAGCCCGGAGCTTGGGGTGAAACCCCCGGTCTTCGAGAAGATCGACATCCACGTCCACGTTCCCGATGGCGCGACACCGAAGGACGGGCCTTCGGCGGGTCTTGCCATGGTGACGGCGATCGTTTCGGTCCTGGCCGGCATTCCGGTCCGTAAGGACATCGCCATGACCGGGGAAGTGACGCTGCGCGGCAATGCGACGGCGATCGGCGGGCTGAAGGAAAAGCTTCTCGCGGCGCTGAGGGGCGGCATCAAGACGGTGCTGATCCCCGAGGAGAACGCCAAGGATCTGACCGAGATCCCGGACAACGTGAAGGAAGGGATGAAGATCATTCCCGTCAGCCACGTGCGTGAGGTGCTGAAGCACGCCCTCGTGCGGCAGCCGGAGCCGATCGTGTGGGATGCCGAGGCCGAGGAAGCTGCCGCCGCCAAGGCGCCGGCCGACAAGGGTGACAACCTCGGCGCCACGGCGCACTGATCCTCACCGGAAAACAAAAGGGGTGCGGCGTCTGCCGCGCCCTTTTCGTTTGGTCTCGGAGGGTCGTCGACCCCCGGCGCCTGCGTCGCGAAGGTCAGGTCGGGCGCGAGGCCCCGTTGCCACCACCGGCCCGTCGCCGGCGCAGCAGGGCCGTGATTCCGACTGCCGCCAGCAGCATGGGCGCCGCCGGGGGCAGGGGCACCGGCACCGGTCCGCCACCGCGTCCACTCTTCTGCAAAAGCAGCTCCTGCTGGGTCAGAGGGCGCAGCTTGGCCGCCGTGTCCAGGCCGGTCGCCGGACCGCGTTGCCGCGTCCAGGAGAAGGAGCTGTAGCCACCGATTCCCGGCCCGTAGACCGCCACCCCGAGCGCAGGGTTGCGCTGCCAGGTCCAAAGCCCCATCGCCCGCCCGTCGCCGAGCCAGGGCGCCTTGCGCAGTGCCGCGCGCAGCAGCGCCACAACCTTGGACCGGGCCGTTTCCTGCCTGCTGGCCTGGAGACCCTTGAAGCCCTGCGCGCTGGCCAGCGCGACGGCCCGCGATACCGCGCCGAGATCAACGGCGAGGTGGCTTGCCGCAGCCTCTTCCTCCTGTGCCCAGGGCATGGTGACGGCTACGGCTGGCGAGCCGGCGGCGCAGAGCGCCACCACAAGCAGCAGAAAGGCCAGCACAGGTTTCAGCATCGCACCTTTTCGCCGGCACGCCCCATGTGTGCCGGTCACGCTTCCCCCGCTGGACGCATTGCGGGCGCGACCATATTGCGCGCCCCGGAGCCCGAATGTTGGACTCAACTATGGCGCGACTGGGGTTCCGCCTGTCAGGCTGGAAACGGATCGTTTCCATTGGGGCGTCAATATCGCTGGCGCCGGGCGGCTTTCCTCATCGCCAGAAAACAGGCCGAACTCGGTGCTTGAAGCCCCCGCGATGACAGGCTATTAGCACCGCCACGATGCGCGGGTGATTAGCTCAGTGGTAGAGCGCTTCGTTCACATCGAAGATGTCAGGGGTTCAAATCCCTTATCACCCACCATCGTCTCCTTCGCGCAAGAACCACCCTGCAAGACGGCCCCCGGCCGTCTCGCTGGCCGCCGTCGGGCAAATCGCCGGGCAACGTCGCGTCATCGGCCGTCGCGTCTGGATCATGCGGCCCGCATCCCTACATCTGAATTGCGCGCCGCCTGAGGTGTCCGACCCGGACCCCGGCGGCAGTTAAGCAAATTCTGATTGTCGAAGGAGATTTGAGATGAACGCTCGCAAGACCGCCATCGTGACTGGCGCCGGCACCGGCATCGGCAGGGCCACCGCGCTGAGGCTGGCGCAGGACGGCTTCAATCTGGTGTTGAACGGCACCCGCCCTGGGCCGCTGGAAGAGATAGCGAAAGAGATCGGCGCCGACAAGGCCGTCGTCGCAGTAGCCGACGTGTCGAAGCGCGACGAAGCCGCAAGCATCGTGGCCACATCGGTCAAGGCCTTTGGCGGCGTCGATGTGGTGGTGAACAATGCCGGTGTCGTATTGCCCGGCACCGCCGACATGCTGGCGGACGCGGATTTCGACCGGATGATGGCGGTCAACGTCGGCGGGGTACGCAACGTCACTCTCGCCGCGCTGCCGGAGCTGCGCAAGTCGAAGGGCAATGTTGTCAACGTCTCCTCGGTTTCGGGGATGCGCGGCGACTGGGCGATGTATGGCTACAACGCTTCGAAAGGTGCTGTTTCGCTGATGACGCAAGCCATGGCGCTTGACCTTGGCCGCTACGGGGTGCGTGTGAATGCCGTGGCGCCAGCGACGACGAACACCCGTCTGGCGGAGCCGCTGAAGGGCGCGCCGAAGGCCATCGAGGCCTTGCACAAGCGTATCCCGATGGGCCGCCTCGTGGAGCCGGAAGAGGTGGCGAGCGTGGTGTCCTTCCTCGCCGGGCCGGATGCGGCCTTCGTGAACGGCGTGATCCTGCCGGTCGATGGCGGGCTGTCGGCCTCGAACGGCCAGCCGAACTTCCTCGACCAGTAAGGGCGCGCGCCCCGTTCACGCCGCGCTCAGGCGGCTCTGCTCTCATGGCCCCTGCTTTTCAGCGGGGGTTCCCATGCCGTTTCGGCAGAAATACATCAAACCGGCCTCTCTCACCTGGCTCGCCTCGGCGCTGCCTCTCGGGGCGGGGGTCTTCATCGCCTTCGAGCCGGTCCATCATTTCACCGACTGGTCGAAGGCGCTGAGCCTCGCCTTCGGCGGCACCTCGCCCTATCTTCTCATCAACGCGGGCCTCATCGGCATCGGCCTCAGGGGCGCGATCAAGGCCTGAGGTTGGGGCCACCTGACGCGCAAGCGCCACTCCGGCGGAGGATTTCCCGCCGGGGCGGTGCAATCGGGGCCGAAGCGCGCTACAGAGGCGCGAAAGCCTCAAGCGCGGAAGGGCGGGCGTATGGCCAAGCCGATCTACATCCTGAACGGGCCGAATCTCAATCTTCTCGGCAAGCGCCAGCCAGAGATCTACGGCAGCGCCACCCTTGACGACGTGATGGCGGCGGCGGCGAAGACCGGGGCCGAGGTCGGGCTGAAGGTGAAGCCCCTGCAGTCCAACCATGAGGGCGAGCTCGTCGGCTGGATTCACGAAGCGCGGGACAAGGCCGCCGGGATCGTCATCAATCCCGGCGCCTACAGCCACACCTCCATCGCGATTCTCGATGCGCTCAATGCCTTCGACGGCCCGGTGATCGAGGTCCATATCTCCAACATTCACAAGCGCGAAAGCTTCCGCCACCATTCCTATGTCTCGCTCCGCGCCGATGGCGTGATTGCGGGTTGCGGAACCGAGGGTTACGGGCTGGCGCTCCGCCGTCTGGCGACACTTCTGGCCTGATGATCGGGGCTGCGGAAAAAGCGCGCCCACGCGCTTGACGCCACCCGCGCGCATGCCTATTACGCATCCCACGCTCGGGCGGCGATCCGGGCGGTGGTTATGCGGTTGTAGCTCAGTTGGTTAGAGTACCGGCCTGTCACGCCGGGGGTCGCGGGTTCGAGCCCCGTCAACCGCGCCACCACCACCCGGATCGCCCGAGAGCTGACCATGCGCGGTTGTAGCTCAGTTGGTTAGAGTACCGGCCTGTCACGCCGGGGGTCGCGGGTTCGAGCCCCGTCAACCGCGCCACTTCTCCTCAAAGATCCATGCGGTAGCGGACATGCCCGTCTTCGGCGACGTAACCGTCGTAAAGCGCGCGGGCGCGGGCATTGTCGCGCCCCGTGTGCCAGCAGAGCCGCTGCCAGCCCCGCGGGCGGGCCAAGGCGATCAGGTCGTCGATCAGCGCCCGGCCAAGCCCGGCGCCGCGCCGGGTGGCGTCGACGAAGAGATCCTCAAGATAGCAGTCATCGCCCGCCACCCAGGTCGAGGGGTGGTGCCGGTGGATGGCGAATCCCGCGACCTCGCCCCCGATCAAGGCAAGCCGCGCCTTCAGGGGTGAGTCGGTGTCAATCAGTCGCGCCCAGGTCATGGCGGTCACGGTCTCGGACAGGGGATGGTCGTAGAAGGTGAGGTAGTCCCGCCAAAGCCCGCGCCATGCGGCCTCATCCTCCGGCGCGGCGTCGCGGAGGATCAAGCCGCTCATGCCAGGAACTCCATTAGCGCGGCGGCGGTTTCCTCCGGCGCGGTGTCGATGAAGAAATGCCCGCCCGGCACGGCTTTCGCGCGCATGTCGGCCAGCCTCCCGGCCCAGGTCGCCGGCACGTCATAGGCCCGCGCCATCGCGCCCTCGGCCCCGTAAAGCACCAGCGCCGGATGCGGCACGTTGCGGCCAAGGTCGGCGGCATCAAGCGCAAAGTCGAGCTTCAGAGCCGCGCGGTAGTCGTCGCACATGGCGCGCACGGTTTCGGGGTCGCGCCATGCCGCGCGATAGGCAGTCAACTGGCCGGGGTCGAAATCCTCAAGCCGCGAGGCGCCCCAGCCCAGGAGGCAGGATTCGAAGTAGAAATCCGGGTCCGACAGGATCAGGCGCTCCGGCAGGGGAAATGGCTGGGCCAGGAAGAACCAGTGGTAATAGCCCGCCGCCACCTTCCGTTCGAGCTGCGACAGAAGGTGGTGCGTCGGCACGATGTCCATCAGCACCAGCCGCCCGATCCGGCCCCCGTCATCGTCAAGCGCCATCCGGTGCGCCACCCGCGCGCCCCGGTCATGCCCCACAAGGTCGAACCGGGGAAACCCGAGTACCGCCATCAGCGCCGCCATGTCGCGGCCCATCTCGCGGAAGGTGTATGCCGCGACGCCCTCGGGCTTCGATGATGCGCCATAGCCGCGCAGGTCGGCGGTGACGACGGTGAAACGCCCGGCCAGCACCGGCGCCACCCGCCACCAGAGCGCGCGGGTCTGCGGGAAGCCATGAAGAAGCAGGACCGGCGGCCCCTCGCCCCCGACCGAACAGGCGATCTCCTGCCCGTTCACCGCAAGGCGATGGTCGGCAAACCCCGTCATCCGTTCAGTGCGGCGAGGATGCGCGCCCAGGAGCGGATGCCCTTGTGGAAGCTCTTCACGTCGTACTTTTCGTTCGGGCTGTGGATGGCGTCGTCATCATTGGCAAAGCCGATCAGCATCGCATCCATGCCGAGGACTTCCTTGAAGAACCCGGCGATGGGAATCGAGCCGCCCATCCCGACGATCACCGCCTCGCGGTTCCATTCATCCGACAGCGCCTGCTTCGCGGTGGCAAACTCCGCCCGGTCGGTGTTCATCACCGCCGCAGGCGACCCTTCGAGACTGTTGTCCCATGTGACGCGGGCATCCTTCGGCAACCGCGCCTCGACATGGGCGCGGATCTTCCGCCGGAGGTCGTCGGGGTCCATGTCGCCGACCAGACGGCAGGTGATCTTGCAATGCGCCTCGGCGGGGATCACTGTCTTCGACCCGGCACCCTGATAGCCGCCCCAGAGGCCGTTGATCTCAAGCGTCGGGCGCGCCCATTGCTGTTCCAGCGTGGAATAGCCTTCCTCGCCATGCGCAACGGTATAGCCGACGCTGGACAGGTAGTCCTTCTCGTCAAAGCCGGTGTTGTTCCACTGTTCCAGAAGGGCGGCCGGCACCTCATGCACGCCGTCATAGAAGCCCTCGACCGCAACCCGGCCCGTCTTCGGATCGTGGAACGACGCCACGATCTTGGCGATCTCGCGCAGGGGGTTCAGGCCCGGCCCGCCGTAATGGCCGGAATGAAGGTCGATCCGCGGCCCGTGGAGTGTGAATTCGTCCTTCAGCATCCCGCGCAACTGGCCGGCAATCGACGGCACGCCCGGCGACACCATGGAGGTGTCGCAGATCAGCGCGATCTCGGCGGTCAGTTCCCTGGCGTTCTCCTTCATGAAGGGGATCAGCGAGGGCGAACCCGATTCCTCCTCGCCCTCAAGAAAGATCGTCAGCTTGCCCGGCAGGGTGCCATGCACGGCCTTCCAGGCGCGGCAAGCCTCGATGAAGGTCATGAGCTGTCCCTTGTCGTCCGAGGTGCCGCGCCCGCGCATCACCGGGCCGTTCGACGTCTCCTCGATCCGCGGCTCGAAGGGCGGGGTGTTCCAGAGGTTCAGCGGATCGACCGGCTGCACATCATAGTGGCCGTAAAAGAGCAGATGCTTGCCCGCGCCGCCGCCATGCCCGACCACCATCGGATGCCCCGGCGTCTTCCGCGCCGCCGCCGTAAAGCCGAGCGACTTCAGATCCTCGACCAGCCAGTCCGCGGCCCTGGCGCATTCCGCCTTGAAGGCCGGATCGGTGGAGATCGACTGGATGCGCAAAAGGCCGAAAAGTCGCTCCATCGCCTCGGGCAAGGTGTCGTCAATACGGGCAAGAACAGCGTCGAGGCTCATGGGTCGTCTCCTTCATCTGGATCGCCCCGGACCCTAGCAGCGCCGCCGCCGGTGTCCAGACCGCCCCGCCGCCCCCCGTCGAACCCTCCCGGCTTCTTCGTTGCCCCAAATACCCCGGGGGTGAATGCGGGCCGGGACGGCCCGCAGAGGGGGCAGCGCCCCCTGCTTTCTCGCGCAAATGTCAGCGGCAATATGTACACTGCCTTTTGTCGCACTTGACCTCTATCAAGGCACAATGCGAACAGGGAACCTAGGGCTTTGATCGCGGATCAGAGCCAGAGGAGACGGATATGACCTACGACCGGCAGCTCGATATGGCGCTCAAGCGGCTTCACGACGAAGGCCGCTACCGCACCTTCATCGACATCGAGCGGCGGAAAGGCCAGTTCCCGAAGGCCATCTGGACCCGGCCCGACGGGTCCGAGAAGGAGATCACGGTCTGGTGCGGCAACGACTATCTCGGGATGGGCCAGCATCCCGTCGTGCTTGCGGCGATGCACGAGGCGCTCGACGCCACCGGCGCCGGTTCGGGCGGAACCCGTAACATTTCCGGCACCACGGTCTATCACAAGCGACTTGAGGCCGAGATTGCCGATCTCCACCGCAAGGAAGCGGCGCTCGTCTTCACCTCGGCCTATATCGCCAATGACGCGACGCTTTCGACGCTGCCGAAGCTTTTCCCCGGCCTCATCATCTATTCGGATGAGCTGAACCACGCCTCGATGATCGAGGGGATCAAGCGCAACGGCGGCCAAAAGCGCATCTTCCGCCACAACGACGTGGCGCATCTGAAGGCACTGATGGCCGCCGACGATCCGGCGGCGCCGAAGCTCGTCGCCTTCGAATCGGTCTATTCTATGGACGGCGACATCTGCCCGATGGAAGCGATCTGCGACGCGGCGCAGGAGTTTGGCGCGCTCACCTATCTTGATGAGGTCCATGCCGTCGGCATGTACGGGCCGCGCGGGGCAGGGGTGGCGGAAAAGCTCGGACTGATGGGCCGCATCGACATCATCAACGCCACCCTCGCCAAGGCGTTCGGCGTGATGGGCGGCTATATCGCCGCCTCGGCCAGGATGGTCGACGCGATCCGCTCCTACGCGCCCGGTTTCATCTTCACGACCTCGCTGCCGCCTGCCGTTGCGGCAGGGGCGGCGGCTTCGGTCCGCTTCGTCAAGGCGGCGCAGGATCTCCGCGACAAGCAGCAGGAACATGCCCGCGTCCTCAAGGCCCGGCTCCGCGCGCTTGGCCTGCCGATCATCGACCACGGCACCCACATCGTCCCGGTGCATGTCGGTAACCCCGTGCATTGCAAGTTGATTTCCGACATGATGCTCGAGCATTACGGGATCTACGTGCAGCCGATCAACTTCCCCACCGTGCCGCGCGGCACCGAACGGCTGCGCTTCACGCCCTCGCCGGTGCATTCCATGGGCGACATCGACCATCTCGTCCGCGCCATGGATAAACTCTGGTCACACTGTGCGCTGAATCGCGCTGAACTCTCGGCCTGAGGTCATCAAAGGTCGCATTCGGCCTTGCCCTGTGGTATCAAACGGACAATAGGACGGCACACAGGGCGACGAATCGTCGGCCGTCCAGGGGATAGGTACGGGGCAGTGGCATGATCGGGCGGAGGGTCCCACCTTCGGCGCAAGACGAAAGCAAACCCAAGGGGTTTGACGATTTCGAATTGCGGCTCGGCGACGTGATGCGGGGCGAGCGTGCGACGCTCGCCAAGTCGCTGCTCGACGTTCAGCGCGAACTCAAGATCAAGGCCAGCTACATCGCCGCGATCGAGAATTGCGACGTTTCGGCCTTTGAAACGCCGGGCTTCGTTGCCGGCTATGTCCGCTCCTACGCACGCTATCTCGGCATGGACCCGGAATGGGCCTTCCAGCGCTTCTGCCAGGAAGCAAACTTCACCGTCGCCCATGGCATGTCGGCTGCGGCCTCCGGCCTGAAGAAAACTGGCAATACCCGCGCCCCGGCCTATGCCGATCCGCTCGCCAACCCCAAGGCGCCCTTCGTGCCGCAGGGCGAGGCGTTCTGGTCGGGCATCCAGCCCGGCGCCATCGGCTCCATCGCCGTCCTCCTGACGCTGATCGGCGGTCTTGGCTATGGCGGCTGGACGGTGCTGCAGGAAGTGCAAAGGGTGCAGCTCGCCCCGGCAGAGCAATCCCCCGGCGTCATCGCCGAACTTGATCCCCTCTCCGCGACCGGCGGCGGCAGTGCCAATCAGGCCGAGGCGACCGACATCGCCCTTGCCGAGCGTCCCGCCACCGATGCCGCCCCGGCGCCCGAGGCCTTCGACCGGCTCTACCGGCCCGAGGCACTCGACGTGCCGGTGCTCGTCGCCCGCGACGGGCCGATCGCCGCCATCGACCCGCGCACCGTGGGCGCCCTTGCCGGCGTCGCTGCGAAGCCGGTCGAGGAAACCGCCACCGTCGCCGCCAATGCAGCACCTGCGCTGGGCGAGACGCCGGTTCAGGTCATCGCCTCCGACGCCGCACAGGTCGAGCTTCTGGCCGTGCGTCCCGCCTGGGTCAGGATCACCTCTGCCGACGGCACCACGATCTTCGAGAAGATCCTCGACGCGGGCGAGCGCTATCCGCTGCCGAAGCTGGAAGAGGCGCCGATCCTTCGGGTCGGCGAATCCGGTGCGCTTTACTTCGCGGTGAATGGACAGACCTACGGGCCGGCCGGTGCGCGCGGCTCCGTCACCAAGAACGTGACCCTTTCGCCCGAGGCGCTGACCACGGCCTATACCGTGGCCGACATGACCGGCGACGCCGATCTGGTGAAGTTCTCGACCGCCGACGCAACCTCTGCCGTCGCGACCGAGCCGGTCACCGAGTAAGCGCCGGGGACGGTTGCCCAAGGCGGTGGCAGGGTCTATCTAGGGCCGGACGCCGAACTCTGGATGAATCCCGCCATGTCCCATAATCCGATCCGCCCCTGGCGCGACGTGATGCGCCGCAAGTCGCGCCAGATCATGGTCGGCAAGGTGCCGGTCGGCGGCGACGCGCCGATCACCGTCCAGACCATGACCAACACTTTGACGACCGACGTGAAGGCGACGGTGGAGCAGATCCAGCGTTCCGTTGCCGCCGGGGCCGATATCGTGCGCGTCTCGACACCGGATGAGGAATCGACGCGGGCGCTGAAGGAAATCGTCCGCGAAAGCCCGGTGCCGATCGTCGCCGACATCCATTTCCACTACAAGCGCGCCATAGAGGCGGCCGAGGCGGGCGCGGCCTGCCTCAGGATCAACCCCGGCAATATCGGCGACGCGAAGCGCGTGGCCGAAGTGGTGCGCGCCGCGAAGGACCACGGCGCCTCCATCCGCATCGGCGTCAATGCCGGATCGCTGGAACGGCACCTTCTGGAGAAATACGGCGAGCCTTGCCCCGATGCCATGGTCGAAAGCGGGCTCGACCATATCAAGCTCTTGCAGGACAACGACTTTCACGAGTTCAAGATCTCCTGCAAGGCCTCGGACGTATTCCTCGCCGCCGCCGCCTACCAGCAGCTTGCCGAGGCGACGGATGCGCCCATCCACCTCGGCATCACCGAGGCCGGCGGCCTCATGTCCGGCACCGTCAAGTCGGCGGTCGGCCTTGGCAGCCTTCTCTGGGCCGGGATCGGCGACACGATCCGCGTCTCTCTTTCGGCCGATCCGGTCGAGGAGGTGAAGGTCGGCTATGAGATCCTGAAGTCGCTCGGCCTTCGGACCCGCGGCGTGCAGATCATCTCCTGCCCCTCCTGCGCGCGGCAGGGCTTCGACGTCATCAAGACGGTCGAGGCGCTGGAAAAGCGGCTTGAGCATATCAAGACGCCGATGAGCCTTTCGATCATCGGCTGCGTGGTCAACGGTCCGGGCGAGGCGCTGATGACCGACATCGGCTTCACCGGCGGCGGCGCCGGGTCAGGCATGGTCTATCTGGCCGGCAAGCAGGACCACAAACTGTCGAACGACCGGATGATCGACCATATCGTCGGGCTGGTCGAAGCGCGCGCCGCCGAGATCGACGCGCGTGAGGCGGCGGAGTAGCGGGGTTCCACCCCGCACCCCGAGGTATTTCAGGCAAGATGAAAGGAGGGGCGTTGACGGCCCTCCGGCCCCGCATTAGCTCACGCCCATGGCACGCGCACCCCTTCTCCAGCTTTCCGGCATCTCCCTGACCTTCGGCGGCAATCCCGTCTTCGACGGGCTTGGCCTGACGATCCAGCCCGGCGACCGGGTGGCGCTCGTCGGGCGCAATGGCTCGGGCAAGTCGACGCTGATGAAGGTCATGGCGGGGCTGGCCGAGCCTGACAAGGGCGAGCGGGTGGTGCCGCCCGGCGTGACCGTGGGCTACATGGAGCAGGAGCCGGATTTCGCCAGTTACGAGACGCTTGGCGATTTCGCAGCCTCCGGCCTGCCGGAAGGCGAAAGCTACCGTGTCGCTGTGGCGGCAGAGGGGCTGAAGTTCGATCCCGAGACGGCGGTCACTGCGGCCTCAGGCGGTGAGCGGCGACGGGCGGCCTTGGCGAAGCTTCTGGCCGAGGCGCCGGAGCTGATGCTTCTCGACGAGCCGACCAACCACCTTGATATCGAGGCGATCGGCTGGCTTGAGGCACGGTTGAGGGAGACGAAGGCCGCCTTCGTCCTCATCAGCCACGATCGCGCCTTCCTGAAGGCGCTGACTCGCGCCACGCTCTGGATCGACCGGGGCGAGGTCCGCCGCAACGAACGCGGCTTCGAGGCCTTCGAGGACTGGCGCGAAACGACCTGGGCCGAGGAAGACCTCGCCCGCCACAAGCTTGAACGCAAGATCAAGGCCGAGGCGAAATGGGCGGTCGAAGGCATCTCGGCGCGCCGGAAGCGCAACATGGGCCGGGTGCGCGCATTGCAGGCGATGCGGGACGACCGCGCCGCGATGATCCGGCGGCAGGGCACGGCGGATATGGCGCTGGACGCGGGCCAGGTCTCGGGCAAGCTCGTCATTGAGGCGAAGGGGATTTCGAAGGCCTTCGGCGACCGGGTGATCCTGCGGCCCTTCGATTTGACCGTGCTGCGTGGCGACCGGGTCGCCTTTGTCGGCCCGAACGGGATCGGCAAGACCACGCTTCTGAAGCTTCTGACCGGCGAGGTGGCGCCTGATGCCGGCACGATCCGGCTTGGCACCAATCTCGACATCGCGGTCTTCGATCAGGCGCGGGCGGCGCTTGATCTGGAGATGTCGCTTTGGGACGGGCTCGTGAACGACCCCGAGATGCGGGTGTCGGGGCGGGCCGATCAGGTCATGGTGCGCGGCCAGCCGAAGCATGTCGTCGCCTACCTCAAGGACTTCCTTTTCGACGAGGCGCAGGCGCGGGCGCCGATCGGGTCGCTGTCCGGCGGGGAACGGGCGCGGCTGCTGCTGGCGCGGATCATGGCCAAGCCCTCGAACCTTCTGATCCTCGATGAGCCGACCAACGATCTTGATGTCGAGACGCTGGACCTTCTGCAGGATATCCTCGGCGATTACGACGGCACCGTTCTGCTCGTGAGCCACGACCGCGATTTCATCGACCGGGTGGCGACGACGACCATCGCCTTCGAAGGCGAGGGGCGCGTCACCGCCTATGCCGGCGGCTGGAGCGACTATCAGGCGCAGAAGGGCGAGGCGGCGCCTGTCGTCGCGCCGAAGCCTGCGCAAAAGCCCGTGGCCGCGCCCGAGGCAAAGCCGAAGCGGGCGGCGAACGGCCTGACCTTCACCGAACGCCACCGGCTCGACGCGCTGCCGGGGATCATGGAGAAGCTTGAGGCCGAGATCGGCCGGCTTTCCGATTTCCTTTCTGACCCGAACCTCTTCCAGACCGCGCCAGACAAGTTCCGCCGCGCTTCCGAAGGGCTGGCGGAACGGCAGGCGACCCTCGCCAGCGCCGAGGAAGAATGGCTGGAGCTTGAGGAAAAGGCCGGCGCCTGAGGCACGAAAAAGGGGCGCCCCGACGGACGCCCCCCGAACTCGTAACCGCTTCCCCCTCACATCTTCGGCAGAAGCACAGTGTCGATGACGTGGATCACGCCGTTTGACTGGTTGACGTCAGCGATGGTGACGGTGGCGATGTTGCCCTGGCCATCCTCGAGCATCACCTTGCCATCCTTGGACGTCGCGGTGAATTCGCAGCCGCCCACGGTCTTGACCGGATGCTTGCCGCCCTCATCCGCGATCATGCCCATGATCGCCTCTGCGGAGGCATTGGCAGCGACCACGTGGCAGGTCAGGATCTTGGTCAGCATCTCCTTGTTCTCGGGCTTGAGAAGGTTCTCGACCGTGCCCGCGGGCAGCTTGGCGAAGGCTTCGTTGGTCGGCGCGAAGACAGTGAAGGGACCTTCGCCGGACAGCGTCTCGGCCAGACCCGCCGCCTGAACCGCGGCCACGAGCGTGGTGTGATCGGCGGAGTTGACGGCATTCTCGACGATGTTCTTGGTGTCATACATCGCGGCACCGCCGACCATCGGGTTTTCGGCGGCCAGCGCGGGCGCGGCGAAAGCGGTCAGCGTGAGTGCGATGGCGGTGGGTTTGAAGAACATTTGTAGCTCCCAGTTGGGGTCCGGGGGATCCATTCCCCCGGATGTGCCGGAAGCTACGAAGCCGGTTTCGGATAAGTTGCAGCGGGCCGCGAAGAAATTTTTCAGCTGTCGCCGATGACGGCGGCGACGAGGAGCGGGCCTTGCGCTGCGCCGGTGGGCGAGCCGCCCGCGACTTCCAGCGTGATGGCAAGCGTGCTGCCGGCGGGAAGGTCGGCCAGTTGCAGGACCGATGCACCCTCACCTACAACTCCGAGAGAGATCGGAGCCTGTCCGGCGGGAATGATCCATAGCTCATAGTCCTTGCCCGTCTCGGCGGCGGGGCCGGCGGTGCGCTCGACGGTCAGTTCAGACGTTGCCGGGTCATAGTTCGCGGCGATCACCAGCGGCTGGCCGTCGCCGGTCAAGGTCGCGGTGATGGCAGGCGGTCCGGACGGCGGCAGGATGGCGGGAATCACAAAGGCGACGAGGGCGACTGCCGCCAGACCTGCGAGCGCACCCCAGAGCCAGCCCCGGCTGTGCGGGCGTTCGGGGGCGGGGAAGAGACGGTCCTCGATGCGGCCTAGCAACTCCTCTGGCGGCGGCACTTCGGTGTAGTCGTCGTTCAGGGGCGCGAGGCGGTTCTGCCAGCCTTCGACAAGGGCACGGAATCCGGCGTCCTCTGCGATCAGTGCCTCGGCCCTGAGCCGTTCGGCATGGGGCAGGGTGCCGAGCACATATTCGGCTGCCAGCGCCTCGCGGTCGGGCATATGATCGCCGGGCTCGGTCATGCCTCAAGGCACTCCTTCAGTTTCATCAGCCCGCGCCTCAGCCATGACCGCATGGTGTTCAGGGGTACGTCGTGGTGGCGCGACAGATCCTCGTAGCTCAGGCCGCCAAGATAGGCGCCGCGGATCGCCTCGGCGCGCGAAGGCTCGAGCGTGTCGAAACAGTCGGCGATGCGCCGCGCCTCGCTTCGTGCCAGCACCTGCGCTTCGGGACCGGGGCTGCGGTCGGGAAGATCGGTGGTGGTATCATCAGCGGCAGCGGTCGCGGGTCGGGCGCGGAGCCGGTCGATGGCGTGGTTCCGTGCGATGGCGATCAGCCAGGTCATGCCGCGCGCCTTCGTCGCGTCATAGCGGCGCGCGTTGAGCCAGACCCTGGTGAAAACCTCCTGCACGGCATCCTCGGCTTCGCCCCTGTCCTTCAGGATACGAAGGCAGGTGCCGAAAAGTTTCGCCGAGGCGGCGTGATAGAGGGCGCGGAAAGCGGCGCGGTCGGCGCGCGCGGTGGCGGCGATCAGTTCTGCGACCGGGTCATCCGCCATGCGTGATGCTATCCCCTGCGGCGGCGGCGCCCGCCCTCTGTGCCTGAGGTATTGAAGCCGACATCGGGCAGGGTAACGATCTTTGCAAGCTCAGGGAAGTGCGCCGTAGCATGGGGGATCGCGTTGGCGGCGACGAAATGTTCCTGAAAGCGCGGCTCGATGGCGGTTTCAACCTTGTGGATACGCAGCACTTCCGCCTCGATCGCGGCCCTTGCCGAGATGTCGCAAAGGGCGATCCGTGCGCCGGTGCCGGCGGCGTTCCCCGCCGACGTCACCTTGTCGAGCGGGCAGTCGGGGATCATGCCCAGCACCATCGCGTGCTTGGGCGAGATATGCGCACCGAAGGCCCCGGCAAGAACGATCCGGTCCACCGTCTCGATCTGCAACTCGTCCATCAGAAGCCGGGCGCCGGCGTAGAGCGCCGACTTCGCCAGCTGGATCGCGCGGATGTCGCCCTGCGTCACCGTGATGAGCGGCCCGCCCGTCGCGGTGCCGTCGTGAAGAACATAGGCGTGGGTCCGGCCCTGCGGCACCAGCCGCGCGGTGCCGGCCTGCTCGGCCGAGCCGATGAGGCCGCTCGGGTCCAAGAGGCCCGCCATGCGCATCTCGGCAACCACTTCGATGATGCCCGATCCGCAGATGCCGGTGATGCCGGTCTGCGCCGTCGCCTCGGCAAAGCCCGGATCGGTCGACCAGAGGTCGGAGCCGATGACGCGGAAGCGCGGTTCTTTCGTCACGGGGTCGATCTCGACCCGTTCGATGGCGCCGGGGGCGGCGCGCTGGCCGGAAGAGATCTGCGCGCCTTCGAAGGCGGGGCCGGTGGGCGAGGAACAGGCCAGCACCCGGTCCTTGTTGCCCAGAAGGATCTCGGCATTGGTGCCGACATCGACGATCAGCACCATGTCCTCGGACTTGTTCGGTTCTTCGGCCAGCGCCACGGCGGCGCAGTCCGCCCCGACATGCCCGGCGATGCAGGGCAGGATGTAAAGCCGGGCGTTTTCGTGGATCGCGTCCAGTTCAAGATCGCGCGCCGGGATCGAGAGGCTTTCCGATGTGGCAAGCGCGAAGGGCGCCTGGCCCAGTTCCACCGGGTCGATGCCGAGAAGAAGATGGTGCATGACCGGGTTGCAGACGAAGACCGTCTCGACGATCTGCCTCGGGTTCACGCCCGCCTCGGTCGCGATGGTGGTGGCAAGATCGTTGATCGCGGCGCGGACCGCCTTTGTCATCTCGACATCGCCGCCGGCGTTCATCATGGCGTAGCTGACCCGGCTCATCAGGTCTTCGCCGAAGCGGATCTGCGGGTTCATCAGGCCCGATGACGCCAGCACGTTGCCGTTCCTCAGGTCGCAAAGATGCGCGGCGATGGTGGTGGAGCCAAGGTCGATGGCAAGACCGTAAAGCCGCCCCTCCCAGAAGCCGGGATGGATGTCGAGGATGCGGGCCTTGCCGTGGTGGTCCTTGTAAAGGATCACCGTCACCTTCCACTCGCCCTTGC
This sequence comes from Pseudomonadota bacterium, assembly GCA_020161655.1. Classification (GTDB taxonomy): domain Bacteria; phylum Pseudomonadota; class Alphaproteobacteria; order Rhodobacterales; family Rhodobacteraceae; genus Albidovulum. Next base: position 440,396 of record JAIUPC010000012.1, on the reverse strand, counting down.
GCAGAATAGGCTGCAAGCGGCGGAGGAGCACGGGGTAGGCCTCAAGCCCCTCGATCTGCCATTGCTCCTTCATCGCCGCTTCCAGCCGCTGGAAGTCGCCCGAAGGCTCATGCATGTCAGGCTCGGCCACCTCGACGTAATAGGCATGCGTCGCCGGGTCCATGATCATGACCTGCGCCGTCGCCGCCTTGCGGATCACCTGGCGGTGGACCTGGCTTTCGGGCGGCACGTCGATCACCACGTCGCCCATGATCTTTGCCTGGCAGCCAAGCCGGCGGCCCTCCTTCAGGCCGCGGATGCGGTCATAACGCGCCTCGACCTCGTTCCATTCGGAGAGGGCGGTTTCGCTGACATGGAGCCCATGCTTCGGAAACTCGCCATAACCCGGTGTGATCTGGCATTTCGAGCAGATGCCGCGCCCACCGCAGACTGAATCGAGATCGACGCCAAGCTGCCGCGCGGCAGTCAGGACCGGGGTGCCATGGGCAAAGCGCCCCCTCTTGCCGGAGGGCGTGAAGATCACCAGCGCGTCGTCGGCCATGCCTGCATCTTTCAGTCTGTTCGCATGTCTATCTAAGCCCTTTTGCGGCAAGGGCAATGTTCCTGAAGCGGCATGGCAGGGTCAGGCCGCGTCAGCGCGGGCCGGCGGCGACCTCCAGATGACCGTGACGACGGCAAGAATGGCGAAACCCCAGACCGGCAGGCCGAGGAACCCGGCAATGAGATAGACCACCGACATCGCCGGCAGCGACAGCGCGACAAGGCCCGGAAGCCGGTGATGTCGGTCGCGCACGAACCAGAGCGCTGCGGTGCCAAGCGCGAGGCTGATGCCCAGCCATTTCGACACTTCCGCCTGGATTGTCTCTGCCTCTTGCGCCGCGACATCGAGTGAGGCGGCGATGGCCGATCCAAGTGCGGCAGTGGCGGCGAAGATGAAGACATGGCCGTAACCCCAGAGGATCGCATGGGTCAGGTCGGTCTTCGGCATATGCTCGTCCTCGCAGAAGTAGACCCACCAGATCGCAAAGACGATGACCAGCGCCGAGGTTGCGCAAAGTGCGACCGCCAAGGGGCTTTCGGCCTCGTTCAGAAGCCCGTAGCCATATGAAATGGCCAGAACGATCTCGCCCAGCGAGATGATCATCAAAAGCCCGTAGCGTTCGATGATGTGGTGGCGGTTGAAGGGTGTCTGCCGGGCGCGTTCGGCATAGACCGGCACCGCAAGCTCCACGATGTAGCCCGCAAAACCGATCACGTAGAACCAGGGCGAAGCCGGATCGACGAAGAGGTAGAGCATGACCCAGTAAAGCTGCGCCACGAAGATGCCGCCGGCATAGCGCAGCGCCGTGGTCTTGTGTTCCGGGCTCCCCGCTGCTGCACGGAGCCAGAGCGCGATCATGCCGAAGCGCATGATGACCCAGCCGATGATGCCAAGCCCAAGGTCCATCGTTTCGTAGATACGGGTTGCGGTGCCGGCAAAGATCAGCTCGCCCCCCATGATGACCATCAGCAGGATGCGATAGACGGCATCGTCATTGTCAAAGGCCGAGGCAAACCAGGTGACGTTCATCCAGGCCCACCAGATGGCCATGAAGAGGAAGGCGAAACGCGGCAGCCCCTCAAGCCCGTGGCCTGCGGAAATGGAGTGATGGAAGCCCGCCGCAGCCGCCGCGATGGCGAGAACGGTGACAAGGTCGAAGAAAAGCTCCAGCGTTGTCGCGACCCGGTGGTGTTCGTGAGGATCGCGCGGGCGCATGGGCCGCAGGGCAAGGGGCATCGGGTTTCCTTTCGCGTCTCTGTTCGGTGAGAAGAAAGCGCAGGCCGCGCGCGGCTGCAAGATCGTCTGCGGCGGGGCGGTTCCGGAAAGCAAAACTCTGGCACGCCGGCCACGCCAGATGCGGGCCAGGTGCGATTATTTTTGTTTGTAGACATATGAAATGTCGCTTACGGACTTGACGCAAGTGCCCATTAGGCGCGAGCCTCAGCTATCCCGCCCTGGAGGTGCGCCATGAACAAGCCGCTGTCACCCGCTGCCGAACTTCACGCCAACGTTTCCGTTCCCTTCGAGCGCGCCCATGCGATGCCGAAATCGGTCTATACCTCGCCGGAGTTCCTGGCGCAGGAGCAGACGCATATCTTCGCCCAGGAATGGCTCTGCGCCGGACGGGCCGAGGCGCTGCCCACCCCGGGCGATTACCTGACGATGACGATCGCCGGAGAGCCGGTGATCGTGCTTCGCGACCGCGACGGCGAGATCAGGGCCATGTCCAACGTCTGCCGCCACCGCATGTCCACGCTGCTGGAAGGGCGCGGCAACACCCGGCTGATCGTCTGCCCCTATCACGCCTGGACCTATGCACTTGACGGCAAACTACGTGGCGCGCCGGCGATGACGCTGAACGAAGGCTTCTGCCGCGACGACATCGCCCTGCCGCAGATCCGCTGCGAGGTCTGGCTCGGCTGGATCATGGTGACGCTGAACCCGGACGCGCCGGCCCCCGCCGAAAGGCTTGCGGGCGTCGAGGCGCTGATCGGCAAGTACCACATGGAAAACTACCACGAGGATTTCCGCGAAACCTTCCGCTGGGGCACCAACTGGAAGGTGCTGGCCGAGAATTTCATGGAAAGCTACCATCTGCCCGTCTGCCACGAAGGCACCATCGGTGGCCATGTCGACCTTCTGAAGATGACCTGCCCGGAAGGTGACGCCGCCTTCAACTATCACTTCATCCTGAAGAACGACGCGCTCGACCTGACGCTGGCGCATCCGACCAACACCGTGCTTGAGGGCGATGAGCGGCGCACGACCTGGCTTTTGTCGATCTACCCCTCGCTGATGATCACGCTGACGCCGGGATATTTCTGGTATCTGTCGCTGACGCCCGATGGGCCGGGCCATGTCAACGTCCTTTACGGCGGCGGCCTTGCGCCGGAATTCGCCACCGACCCGAAATCGCGCGAGCATTTCGACCGGCTGAAGACCCTCCTCGATGAAGTGAACATGGAGGACAAGGGCTGCACCGAGCGTGTCTATCAGGGCATCACGGCAGGGATGTCGGAGCCGGGGCCGCTGAGCCATCTGGAGCGGCCGAACTTCGAATTCGCCCGCTACATCGCCTCGCGCATTCCGGCCTGATTTTTCAGCCGCGCTCCTCGGCCACGGCCTCTTGCATGGTGGCCAGCGGCACGTAGCCCCGGATCATCTGGCCGCCCATCACGAAGGTCGGCGTGCCGGAGATTTTCAGCCGCTGCGCCAGCGCGTGATTGTCCGCGATGATCTTGTTCACCTCCGGCGTGTCCATCTTCGCGAGGATCGGTGCGGGATCAAGACCGAGGTCCCGGGCGAAGGCGGCCAGCGTGTCGGGCGTCTTGTCGCCGCGGAAGGATTCGTAAAAGCCCGCGTTGATCTTCTCGTAGGCCTCCGGTCCCGCGACCTGAAGGGCGGCGATGGCGAATTGGGATGCGAGGACCGACTGCTCGCCGAGGATCGGGAATTCCTTGACGATGTAGCGGATGTTGCCGTCCGTCGCGATAAGCTCCATCACATCGGGATGGGCTTTCTTGCAGTAGCCGCAGTTGTAGTCGATGAACTCGACGACGGTGATGTCGCCCTCCGGGTTGCCGCCGACATAGCTCACCCCATCCTCGAAGATTGCATCGGCATTGGTCTTGACGAGGGTTCTGTCGTTTTCCACCTCGGCGCTGGCCTGACGCTGGTTGAGGACGTCGATCGCTTCGCTCAGTACTTCGGGATTCTCAAGAAGATAGCCGCGCACGGCCTCGCCGAAGGCGGCCTTCTCCTCCTCAGACATGGCCTTGAGGTCAAGGGCCAGCGCGGGCGTGGTGAGGCCGATCAGCGCGACGGCGGCAAGGGGGGCAAGTTTCATCTCAGTCTCCGCGTCAATGGGTTCGGTCCGCAATAGGCCCGGCGAAGGGACAGTGCAAGGCGCCGCGAGGATGGCGGGGCAGGGGGCGGCTGGCAAGGCGCAGGGCAGGCCGATCCCTGCATTGTGATGGAAGGGTGCGGGGCGCCCGTTCCGGGCGCGAGTTTTTCTCTCGCCCGCAGGCCTTCGCCTGCAGGCTCGGGGCGCCTCCGGCGGGAGTATTTTTCGGGCAGAAAGTGGGGGGATCAGCCCTTGACCACTTCCGGCACGCGGGTGGCGGGTGGGGTGTTGCGGCTGCGGGTGGTGCGGACGATGCCGTCGATCACCGTCATGCCGACGCCGGGCAGGTTGCCCTGATGGACCGAGCCGAGCATGGTCTTGCCCGGTGCGTGCTGGGCCATGTCGAGGAAGACGAAATCCGCCGCCCGGCCCACCTCGATGATGCCGCAGTCAAGCTCGCGCATCCGCGCAGTGTTGCCGGTGGCAAAGCAGAAGGCGATCTCGGGCGGGACATCGCCGAGGCTGGAGAGCATCGCCACCATGCGGAGGATGCCCAAGGGCTGGACGCCCGAGCCCGCGGGCGCATCGGTGCCGAGGATCACCCGTTCCGGCTGCTTCAGCTCGAAGGCGGTGCGCATCGCCAGAAGCCCGGCGCGTTCGTTGCCGTTGTGAACGATCTCGATCCCCCGGAGGCAGCTTTCGCAAAGGCAGGTGATCTGGTCGTCGGGCAGCGCCGTATGGCCGCCGTTGATATGGCCGATGATGTCGGCATCCGCCTCCAAGACCACGTCCTTGTCGATGAGGCCGGAGCCGGGGATCGAGGGGCCGCCGGTGTGGATGGTGGACTGGATGCCGTATTTGCGCGCCCATTTCACCATCTGGGCCGCCGTCTCCCCGGCCTTGACCGAGCCGAGGCCGACCTCACCGAGAAGCTTGACGCCGGCCTGGGCGAGATCGCGGAAGTCTTCCTCGACCATGCCTTCCTCGATCACCGGGGCGCCGGAATGGACCTTGACGCCGGAGGGGCGGAAGTTTTCGTACCAGCGCTGCGAGGCGATCGCCATCGCCTTGAGGCCGACGATGTCGCGCGGCCGGCCCGGCGCGTGGACCTCACCGGCGGAGATCATCGTGGTGACGCCGCCGTGGAGGCAGCTGTCGATCCAGTTCAGCTGCTGCTGGCGCGGCGTGTAGTCGCCGATCACCGGGTGGACATGGCTGTCGATGAGGCCGGGGCAGAGGGTGACGCCCTTGGCATCGACGATTGTCGTCGCCTCGCCGGTATCAAGGTCTTTCTCGTAGCCGACAGCGGTGATGCGGTCACCCTCGCAGATGACGCAATCGCCGTCGATCAGCGGTTCCTCGATCCGGCCCGAGAGGATCTGGCCGATGTTGCGGATGACGAGCCTGGTCTTGCCCGTGGGGGCGGCGGCTGCTTCGGCCATGGCGCGGTCTCCTTCATCGCTGGATGCAGGCCCAATGCTTCCACAGGTTTCGTTTGCAGGCAAACGAATTTAGCGGGTCTCAGCCTTCGGGGAAGAAGCAGGCGGCGGCCTGCGGTGCTCCTTCCAGTTCGGGGCGTTCGGTGCGGCAGCGGGCCTGGACCTTCCAGCAGCGCGGCGCGAAGGCGCAGCCGGGCGGGACGTTCAGGGGCGAGGGCAACTCGCCTTCGAGCTTGATGCGTTGCTTGGCCGCCTTCGGATCGGCCACCGGCGTCGCCGAAAGAAGCGCCTTGGTATAGGGATGGCGGGGATGGTCGAAGACCATCTCCTTCGGGCCCTTTTCCACGGCGCGGCCGAGGTACATGACGATGATGTCATTCGCCATGTGCTTCACCACCGAAAGGTCGTGGCTGATGAAGAGATAGGCGAGGCCCATCCGGTCCTGGAGGTCGACAAGGAGGTTGAGGATCTGGCTCTGGATCGAGAGGTCGAGGGCCGAGACGGGTTCATCGAGGACCAGCACCTTCGGTTCCAGCATCAGCGCGCGGGCCACCGCGATCCTCTGGCGCTGGCCGCCGGAGAACATGTGCGGATAGCGGTCGAAATGCTCGGGCCTGAGGCCGACAAGCGCCAGCATCGCGCGGGCCTTCTCGGTCCGCTCTGCGGCGGACATGTTCGGGCGGTTGATCTTCAGCGGTTCCTCAAGGATCGAGCCGATGCGCTGGCGCGGGTTCAGGGAGCCGTAGGGGTCCTGAAAGACGATCTGCACATCGGTCCGAAGCTGCGCCTTGTTGGCCGGGATGGCGTCAAGGCCGCCGATGGAGAAGCTGCCCGAGGTCGGCTCCTCGATCATGGTGACGACGCGGGCGAGGGTGGACTTGCCGCAACCGCTCTCGCCCACGACGGCAAGGGTCTTGCCGGGGTCGAGGGTGAAGCTTGTCTCGGACACCGCCTTGACGATGCGGGGGGCGGCGAAAAGCCCGCCCTTCACCTCGTAATGGCGGGTCAGCTTGTCGGCGACGACGACGGGTTCGGTCATGCCTGGGCCTCCGCGGGGGCAGAGAGGGGATAGTGGCAGCGGGCGAAGCCCATCTCGCGACTGTCGGGAACCGGCGGCACCGTGCGGCAGCGGTCATCGGCGAACTGGCAGCGGGGGCTGAAGAGGCAGCCCTTCGGCCGGTCGAACTGGCCGGGAACGACGCCGGGGATCGTCGGCAGGTGGCGCTGGGTGGCGCGTTCGGGAAGCGCGGCGAGAAGGGCCGCCGTATAGGGATGGTGGGGCGTTTCAAAGAGGTCAGCGACCGGCTGTTCCTCCACCTTCTGGCCGGCGTACTGGACCGAGACGCGTTCCGCCGTTTCGGCCACCACGCCCATGTCATGAGTGATGAGGATCAGCGCCATGCCGGTGTCGCGCTGCAAGCCAGTGAGAAGATCAAGGATCTGCGCCTGGATTGTCACGTCGAGCGCGGTCGTCGGCTCATCCGCAATGAGGAGCTTGGGGTTGCAGGAGATGGCCATGGCGATCATCACGCGCTGGTTCATGCCGCCCGACAGCTGGTGCGGGAAGGCCTTTAGGCGTTCTTCGGGGGCCGGGATGCCGACCATCTCGAAAAGCTCCACCGCGCGTTTCTGCCGGGCCTTGGCGTCAAGGCCAAGGTGGATGCGCAGCGCCTCCTTGATCTGGAAGCCGGCGGTGAAGCAGGGGTTGAGCGAGGACATAGGCTCCTGAAAGATCATCGCCATGTCCTTGCCGATGATCCTGCGCCGGGCGCGGGCCGTCAGGCCGCGCAGGTCCTGGCCGCCGAAGCTCATCACATCTGCCGTGATCGTGGCGGTCCAGGGCAGGAGCCCCATCATGGCGAGCATCGAGACCGACTTGCCGGAACCGCTCTCGCCGACGATGGACAGGATCTCGCCGGTATCGACGGACACGTCGACGCCGTCCACGGCGCGGAACTGGCCCGAGGCGGTGGCGAAATCGACCGAAAGGTTGCGGATGTCGAGAAGGGGCATCGGCGTCAGCTCCGCTTCAGTTTCGGGTCGAGCGCGTCGCGCAACCCGTCGCCCATCAGGTTGATGGCCAGGACTGTGATGAGGATGGCGAGGCCGGGCCAGGTCACGACCCACCAGGCGCGCAGGATGAACTCCCGCGATTCGGCGAGCATGGTGCCCCATTCCGGCGTCGGCGGCTGCGCGCCCATGCCGAGAAAGCCGAGTGCCGCGGCATCGAGGATGGCGGTGGAGAAGGACAAGGCCCCCTGCACGATGATCGGCGACAGGCAGTTCGGCAGCACCGTCGCGAACATCAGCCGCGCGGTCGAGGCGCCGGTGACGCGGGCGGCCGTCACATAGTCCTTGGTGCGTTCCGACATGACGCTCGCCCGTGTCAGGCGCACGTAATGGGGTTGCAGGACGATGGCGATGGCGATCATCGCATTGGTCAGCGACGGGCCGAGGATGGCAACGAGGACAAGCGCCAGAAGAAGCGAGGGGAAGGCGAGGATGATGTCCATCACCCGCATGATGATCGTGTCGAGCCAGCGCGGGGCGAAGCCCGACAGAAGTCCGATGACGATGCCGCCCGAGGCGCCGATGGCGACGACCACGATGCCGACATAGAAGGAATAGCGCGCGCCGTGGATAAGCCGCGACAGCATGTCCCGGCCAAGCGCGTCGGTGCCGAGCGGGTAGGCGAGGCTGCCACCCTCCTGCCAGAACGGCGGCTTAAGAAGCGCGTCGCGGAACTGCTGCGTCGGGTCATGCGGCGCGATCACCGGGGCGAAAAGCGCGAGGACGATGAAGGCGAGAAAGACCCAGAAGCCGATGACGGCGCCGCGGTTCTCGCGGAAATAGTACCAGAACTCCCTCAGCCGGCCGGGACGGGGCGCGGCGGCAGGGGCGGCGGCGGATGTCATTGTCTCGGCCATCAGCGCTTCCGGATCTTGGGGTTGATGAAGCCGTAGAGCATGTCCACGGTCAGGTTCACGATCATCACGATCACGGCGATGAGAAGAAGCCCGCCCTGCACGACCGGATAGTCGCGGCGGAAGATGGAATCGACCATCCACTTGCCGATCCCCGGCCAGGAAAAGATCGTCTCGGTCAGGATCGCGCCGGCAAGTAGCGTGCCGACCATCAGGCCGATCACGGTGATGACCGGAATGAGCGCGTTCCTCAGCGCATGGACGAAGTTGACGCGCGAGGGCGAGAGGCCCTTGGCGCGGGCGGTGCGGATGTAATCCTCAGACAGCACCTCAAGCATCGCCGATCGGGTCTGGCGCGCGATCACCGCAAGCGGGATGGTGCCAAGGACGATGGTCGGCAGGATCAGGTGATGGAGCGCCGAAAGGAAAGCCCCCTTCTGGTCCGACCAGAGCGCGTCCCAGAGCATGAAGCCGGTGCCGCCATCGAAGAAGTACATCAGGCTGATCCGGCCTGAAACCGGGGTCCAGCCGAGCCAGCCGGAGAAGACGATGATGAGGAGAAGCGCCCACCAGAAGATCGGCATCGAATAACCGACAAGGGCCGAGGACATCAGCGCCCGGTCGAAGAACTTGCCCCGGTTCACCGCAGCGATGACGCCCGCCGGCAGGCCGAGGACGATGGCGAAGACGATGGCGCAGAGCGACAGCTCAAGCGTCGCCGGGAAGAGCGCGAAGAACTCATCCCAGACCGGTTTCTTGGTGACGAAGCTCTGGCCGAGGTCGCCTTGCAGGACGCCCTTCAGATATTCCCAGTACTGGACGAGGAGGGGCCGGTCGAAGCCGAATTGCGCCACAAGCTCCTTGTAGCGTTCGGGCGTGACGCCACGTTCGCCGGCCATGACCACGATCGGGTCGCCGGGCAGGACACGGATGAAGCCGAAGGAAATCAGCGTCACGCCGAAGAAGGTCGGCAGGAAGGTCAGTAGGCGGGAGACGATGTATCTGAGCATCAGCCGACAATCCTGATGTCCTTGGGAAAGCTGGTCAGGGACCGGCTCCCGGTTTCGGTGACAAGCACGTCATCCTCGATCCTAATGCCGAAAAAGCGCGGATCATAGAGGCCGGGTTCATTGGTGAAGACGACGCCGGGTTCAAGGATCTGGTGGTTGCCGCGCATGATGTAGGGCGCCTCATGCACGTCGCGGCCAAGGCCGTGGCCGGTCTTGGTGCGGATGCGGTCGGCATAGGGCGAGGCTTCGAGGACCGACGTAACGGCATCGTCGACGTCATGCGCGGTCAGGCCGGGGCGCGTGACCTCATGCCCGCGCTGGTTGGCGGCTAGGACGACCTCATAGACCGCCGCCGCCTCATCGGTGACATGGCCGACAAAGACCGTGCGGGTGATGTCGGCGCAAAGCCCGCCCCAGCGGGCGCCGAAGTCGAGAAGCAGTGGATCGCCGGAGCGGATCGCGACATCGCGGGCATGGGCATGGGAGGCGGCGGAATGCGGACCGGCGGCGACGAGCGCGCCGAAGGCCAGTTCCTCGGCGCCATGCGAGAACATCGCCTGCACCAGCATCCGCTCGATCTCTTTATCGGTCTGGCCGATGCGGACGCCATCGAGAGTCTCGCCCAGCGCGGCCTCGGAAATGGCGATGGCGCGGACCATCGCGGCAATCTCGTCCGGCGTCTTCAGGTAGCGCAGGCCTGTGATCGCGGTTTCGCCATCGACGATCTTCATCGCCGGTTGCGCCCCAGTCAGCGCAAGCTGGACGAAGACGCGCATGGTCTGGCCTTCGACGGCGAGCGACTTCAGCGGCATATGCGCGGCGAGCGCCTTGAAGGCGTCGGCGTAGCCGGTCTGGTCGCGCCAGTCGAAGACCTCGCCCTCGAATTTGAGGGCAGCGAAGCCGGTCAGTTCCAGATTGGGTACCACGGCGGCGGGCGCCCCTTCGACGGGTATCACCACGACGAGCGGGCGTTCATTGGTGCCGAACTCATGGCCGAAAAGGCGCGTGAAGTTCGCCCCCGGAACCAGCGCAACGGCCTCGGTCCCAAGACCGGCGGCGATCCGGCGGAAATCTCTGTAACGGTCTGTCATGTGTGGAATTTTGCGCCCGAATAGGGGAACGCGGGGCCCCCGAAGAGGCCCCGCGCCGGTTTCAGATCATTCGGCGATGTCGACGCCGTAGAAGATGTGGCTGCCCAGCGGATGGACCTTGTAGCCGGTCACTTCCTTGCGGACCGGCATGAAGACCACCGAATGGGCAACCGTGGCCCAGGGCGCCTGCTCCTTGAAGACGACCTGCGCCTCTTCGTAAAGCTTGGTGCGCTCGGCCATGTCCGAGGTCACCTTGGCCTTCTGGATCAGATCCTCGAAGGGCTGGTAGCACCACTGCGCGCGGTTCGACCCGCCGACGCCGTCGCAACCAAGCAGAACGGCGAGGAAGTTGTCCGGATCGCCATTGTCGCCGGTCCAGCCCAGAAGCACCGCGCCGTCGCGGTCCTCTGCCTTCGAACGCTCAAGGTACTCACCCCATTCGTAGGACACGATCTCGACCTTGACGCCGACCTTCTCGAAGTCCGCCTGCATCAGTTCGGCCATGCGGCGGGCGTTCGGGTTGTAGGGCCGCTGCACCGGCATCGCCCAGATCTTCATGGAAAGATCGGTGACGCCCGCATCCGCCAGCATCTTCTTGGCGGCTTCGGGATCATAGGCATCGTCCACCACGGCGTCGTTGTAGGACCACATGGTCGGCGGGATCGGGTTCTTTGCCGCCTTGCCGGAGCCCTGGAACACCACGTCGATGATGGCGTTCTTGTCGATCGCCATGTTCAGCGCCTTGCGCACCTCGGGCTTGTCAAAGGGCGCCTGCTTGGTGTTGTAGGCGAGGTAGCCGACGTTCAGGCCTTCCTGCTCAAGCATGGTGATATCGGCATCCGCCTTCATCGCCTCGATGTCCGCCGGGTTCGGGTAGGGCATCACGTGGCATTCGTTGGCCTTCAGCTTCTGGTAGCGCACCGAAGCGTCCGGCGTGATCGCGAAGACGAGATCGTCGATCGCGGCCTTGCCACGCCAGTAGTCGGCATTGGCCTTGTAGCGGATCACCGCGTCCTTCTGGTAGGCGACGAACTGGAACGGGCCGGTGCCGATCGGTTCCTGGTTCAGAAGTTCGGGCGTGCCCGCAGCGACGAGCGCGTCGGCATATTCCTTGGACTGGATCGAGGCGAAGTCCATCGCGAGGTTGGCGATGAAGGGCGCTTCGGGCCGGTTCAGGACGAACTTGACGGTGTAGTCGTCCACCTTCTCGATGCTCTTGAGAAGGTCGGTCATCGACATGCCGTTGAAGTATTCCCAGGTGCCGCCGGAAACCTTGAAGTAGGCGTTGTCTTCCTTCCACTGACGCTCGAACGAGAAGATCACGTCATCGGCGTTGAAATCGCGCGTCGGGGTGAACTTTTCGCTGGCATGGAACTTCACGCCCTGGCGCAGTTTGAAGGTGTATTCGAGGCCGTCCTCCGAGGCTTCCCAGCTTTCGGCAAGGCCCGGTTCCACTTCGGTCGTGCCGGTGACGAATTCGGCGAGGCGGTTGAACACCGGGTGCGACGAGGCGTCGAAGGTGGTGCCGGACGTGTAGAGCGCCGGGTCGAAGCCTTCGGGCGAGCCTTCCGAGCAATAGACCAGCGTCTTGGCCGAAGCCGCACCGCCGAGAAGGGCGGTCAGCACGAGGCCGGTGGCGAGGGTGGTTCTGAGGTTCATCTTCTTCCTCCGTGTTGGCGGACAACTTTCCGCATAGACTGGGTGTTTCGAGATTTTAGCCCAATAGGAGAGACTTAAGGCGTCCCTTTTTCTTCCTGCAAGCCGAAAACCGGTTTCCCGGTCCGGACCTGCCGCAAGGTCATCGTTGCTGGTTTGCGTCCGCCTCCTTCGAGCCGGTGGGGCCGCGCAGTCCGTGGAAAAGTTCGAGCGTACCGGTCCAGAGAAGCTTCGCCGGTGCGCCGCTGTCATTGTACCAGCCATGCGGCCGGTTGCCGCGGTAATGCAGGCTGTCGCCGGGGTTCATGCGGAACTCCTCGCCTTCGAGAAGCTGCACGACGCTGCCTTCGAGGACATAGACAATCTCCTCGCCGGCATGGCTCATCGTCTCGGAGCGGTAGCCAGCCGGGACGTGGATGATGAAGGAGGACATCTCGCTGCCGGCAAACTCCGCCCCGATGCGTTCGTAGACGACGGATGAGCCGTCGATCGAAAACCGCATCCGGCGGTCGGCGACGGTGAGGGCGTCGGCGGGCCGCGGCGTGGCGATGAAGTAGTCGACGCCGACGCCAAGCGCCTTGGCGATCTGCGCCAGCGTGCCGAGCGTCGGCGTCGCATTGTCGCGTTCAAGCTGGGAAAGGTAGCCGACTGAGACGCCGGAGCGGTCGCTGAGATCCTGCAGCGTGATCGACTTCTGCCGGCGGCGGGCCCGGATCAGCGGGCCGAGCGTCGGCGTGGTCTGCGGCTGGCTCTGGCTCACTTCGGACGAATCCCTTTCAATGGCGGGAAGCCTAGTAAGTAAAAAAATTTTTGTCGCGCAGAAAATTTCATACTGCAGTGCAGCATCCGGCGGCGCCTTGCGGCGCCATTGTTCCTGTCTCGGCAGGGCGTCTTGCGCCGCCCGGCTTCGGGTGCCTCCGGCGGGGGTGATTTCGCAACGAAGAAGCGGCAGGGAGGTCGGTGATTGACGAAAGCGGCGGGCTCGTCCCTATTTGGGCGGGTGTCGGGTCGGGGGGGAAGATGGGCGTTGAACGTATCCGCGAACTGCCCTGCTGGCGGGGCGAGATCGTCGCCGAGCCGCTCAGGGGCGGACTTTCCAACGAAAGCTGGAAGGTGACGGATGCGGCGGGGGAGCATGTGGTGCGCTTCGGCGAGGATTTTCCCTTCCATCATGTGAGCCGCGCCAATGAGGTGATGGCGGCGCGGGCGGCGCATCGGGCGGGCTTTGCGCCGGAGGTGGAGTTCGCCGCGCCGGGGGTCATGGTCTCTGCCTTTCTCCGGGCGCGGACCTGGGGCGAGGCGGAGGTGCGCGCCGATCCGGCGCGGGTCGGGCGCTACCTGCGGGCGTTTCACGAGGCGATGCCACGCGAGGTCACGGGACCGGGGGCGATCTTCTGGGTCTTTCACGTGATCCGCGACTATGCCCGGACCCTTTCGGCGACGGGGAGCCGGTTCGCGGGGCAGCTTCCGGCGCTGGTCGCGGTGGCGGATGCGATGGAGGCGGCGCAGGTGCCCTTGCCCATCGTTTATGGCCATCACGACCTTCTGCCGGCAAACTTCCTTGAGGACGGGGCCGGGCGGCTTTGGCTGATCGACTATGAATATGCCGGCTTCGGCACGGCGATGTTCGACCTTGCGGGCGCGGCCTCCAATGCCGGAATGACGGCGGAGGAGGCCGGGGTCTTGCTCGCGGCCTATTTCGGTCAGGCGCCGGATGCGGCCACGCTTTGGGCCTTCGACGCGATGCAATGCGCGAGCCTTGCGCGCGAGGCGATGTGGGCGATGGTGTCGGAGATCTTCCTTGCCGCCCCCGGGGCCGATTACGACGCCCATGCGCGCGACTATCTCGGCCGGCTCGATGCCGCGCTTGACCGTTACCAGACCCTTCACGGAAAGATCCCGTCATGACCCTGCCCACCCACGCCCGCATCGTCGTCATCGGCGGCGGCATCATCGGCTGTTCCACCGCCTATCACCTCGCCCGCGACCACAAGGCCGAGGTGGTGCTTCTGGAGCAGGGCCGGTTGACCTCTGGTTCCACCTGGCATGCGGCGGGGCTGGTCGGGCAGCTCCGCTCCTCGGCCTCGATCACCAAGGTGCTGAAATATTCGGTCGATCTCTACAAGGGGCTGGCCGCCGAGACGGGCCTTGAGACCGGCTGGAAGATGACAGGCTGCCTGAGGCTTGCCACCAATGAGGACCGCTGGACCGAATACCGGCGGCTTGCCACCACCGCGCGGAGCTTCGGGATGGAGATGCATCTCATCTCGCCTGCCGAGGTGAAAGGGATGTGGCCCTTGATGGAGGTCGGCGATCTGGTCGGCGCAAGCTGGCTGCCGACGGACGGCCAGGCCTCGCCTTCGGACATCGCGCAGAGCCTTGCCAAGGGTGCCAGGATGCACGGCGCGAAGATCTTCGAGGGCGTGCGGGTGACGGGGTTCGGCATGGCGGGCGGCCGGATCACCTCGGTCCGGACGACGCGAGGCGAGATCGCCTGCGAGACGGTGGTGAACTGCGGCGGGCAGTGGGCGCGCCAGATCGGCGCCATGGCCGGGATCAACGTGCCGCTGCAGCCGGTCAAGCACCAGTACATCGTCACCGAGCGGATCGAAGGGCTGGCGGCGGATGCGCCGACGATCCGCGACCCCGACCGCCGCACCTATTTCAAGGAGGAGGTCGGCGGCCTTGTCATGGGCGGCTATGAGCCGAACCCGCAAGCCTGGACCACCGGCGATGTGCCCGACGACTGGGAGTTCCGGTTGTTCGACGACGATTTCGACCATTTCGAACAGCATATGGATCAGGCGATCGCCCGGGTGCCGGCGCTTGAGCGCGTGGGCGTCAAGCAGATGATCAACGGGCCGGAAAGCTTCACGCCAGACGGGAATTTCATCCTCGGCTCCGCGCCGGAATGCGCCAACATGTATGTCGGCGCCGGCTTCAACGCCTTCGGCATCGCGTCGGGGGGGGGCGCGGGCTGGGTGCTGGCCGACTGGGCGGTGCGGGGCGAGGCGCCGCTGGACCTCTGGGCGGTGGACATCCGGCGTTTCTCGGGCATGCACCGGGACCGTACCTGGGTCCGCGACCGGACCTGCGAGGCTTACGGCAAGCATTACACCGTGGGTTTCCCGCATGAGGAATACGAAAGCGGGCGGCCGCGCATCGTCTCGCCGCTTTATGACCGGCTGAAGGCGCATCGCGCCGTCTTCGGATCGAAACTCGGCTGGGAGCGGCCGAACTGGTTCGCGCCGGAGGGGAAGGAGCCGCGCGACATCTATTCGATGGGGCGCCAGAACTGGTTCGCGGCGGTGGGCGAGGAACACAAGCATGTGCGCGAGGCGGTGGGCATCTTCGACCAGTCGTCCTTCGCGAAATACGAGGTGACGGGCAGGGATGCGGCGGCGGCGCTTGATTACGTTTGCGCCGGCGATGTGACGAAGGCGCCGGGACGGCTGACCTATACCCAGTTGTTGAACTCGCGCGGCGGCATCGAATGCGATCTGACGGTGGCGCGGCTGGCGGAGGACCGCTTCTACATCGTCACCGGCACCGGGTTCCGTACCCATGACCTGGCCTGGATCGCGGAGCATCTGCCGAAGGGGCAAGTTGCGATCCGGGACATCACCGAGGACTGGGGCACGCTGTCGCTGATGGGGCCGAAGGCGCGCGAGGTGCTGGCGCGGGTAACGGATGCCGATGTCACGAACGCGGGCTTCCCCTTCGGCCATGTCCGCGAGATCGGCATCGCGGGGGCGGTGGTCCGGGCGCTGCGCGTGACCTATGTCGGCGAGCTTGGCTGGGAACTGCATGTGCCGCTGACGGCGACCGGGGCGGTCTTCGACGCGCTGATGGCGGCGGGGGCGGGGACGGGGATCCGGCCGGTCGGCTACCGGGCGCTGGAATCGCTCAGGCTTGAGAAGGGCTATCGCGCCTGGTCATCGGACATCACCCCCAATGACACGCCGTTCGAGGCGGGGCTCGGCTGGGCGGTGAAGATGCGGTCGGGGCGCGACTTCATCGGGCGGGCGGCACTGGATGCGGTTGCGGGCGCGCCACTTGCCAAACGGTTCGCGGGCTTCACGCTCGACGACCCCGATGTGGTGCTGGTCGGGCGCGAGACGATCCTGCGCGACGGCGAGGCGGTCGGCTACCTGACCTCGGGCGGATACGGCTACACTCTGGGGCAGAGCATCGGCTGCGGCTATGTGCGGCATGGGGCCGGGGTGACGGACGAGTTCCTGATGACGGGCCGCTATGAGCTTGTGGTTGCAAGCGAGGTCTTCCCGGCGCGGATCGGGCTTCGGCCCTTCCTTGATCCGGAAGGTCTGCGGATCAGGGGTTGATCCGAAGGCGCGCCCGTTCCGGGCGCAAGCGATGTCTCGGGGCTGGCCCATGGGCCTGCCCCTCGGGGTGCCTCCGGCGGGAGTAATTTAGAGACAGAAAGTGTGTCAGGGTTTCGGGCGCGAGAGGCGGCTTGCGAGGAGGTCGCCGGTTTCCGACAGGATCGGGTAGGCGATCATGGTGAAGGCGGAGTTCACCTGTTTCAGCGCCCGGAGCGTTTCCTGATGCAGGTTCGACGTGTCGATGCTTTCGCTCAACCCCTGCTGGAGACGCTCAAGATGCGACCGTTGCAGCGTCTGCTCCAGATCGCGGACAAGGTCCTTTTCCTCGACCAGCGCCCGCGCCGCATCGGGGCTTGAGGTCATCAGGACATTGAGGGCGGCCTGCGCGTTCGAGAGCACGCGGTCGTGGAAATCGCGGATCTCCATGTTGCCGGTCGGCGAGAAGGCGACGCCGCCCTGATCGAGCCTCTTGGCAAGGCCGAGCATGGTGTCGGCGATGACATTGCCGGCGCTTTCGAGATTGACAGCCATGTCGGCGAGTTCCAGCGCGCGGGCGTCGACCTCTTCGTCCTTGCTGGCGCGTCGCAGGCCCGCGAGATAGAGCTTGATGCTGATGTGGAGGGCGTCGATGTCCTTTTCCTTGGCGCGGATCGCATCGGCGGCGGTGTCGTCCCATTGGCCGTAGAGCCGGATCACCGAGCGCAGCATCGTTTCCACGCCTTCGCCCATCTGCAGGATCTCACGCGTGGCGCAGCTCAAGGCCCGGTTCGGATCAGCGAGGGAGGCCGGGTCAAGGGCGCTGATCCGGTCGAGCGTCGCGGACCGGGGCGGGGGCGCGACGAGTTTGCCGACGATGCCGAGGACGAGGCCGGTGAGCGGCAGACCGAGGATCAGCACCGCGAGGTTGAACGCGAGATGGAGGTTGATGACCTGCCGCGCCGGCGTTGCGCCCAGCGTGTCGAGGAAGGCGCCGAAGCGCTGGAGGAGAAGGAGCGCCACGACCGCGCCGCCGCCGCGGAGCGCGAGGTTGGCGATGATGACGCGGCGGGCCGGAAGATCGGCGCCGAGGGTCAGCACATAGGCGATGAACGAGCCGCCGAGATTGGCGCCAAGCACCATCGCCGCCGCCGCCGGAACCGGCAGCATGGATTGCGCGGCGAAGGTGACGAAGAGGAGAACGGCGGCGACCGAGGAATGGACGAGCCATGCGAGAAGCGCGCCGATGGCGAAGGCGGTGACAAGATCGCCGCCGAGGTAGCGCATCGCCGAGCCGATGGCGGGACTGTCGCGGAGGGGTTCGGTCGCGTCGCGGATTAGGGACAGCGAGACGAAGATCAGCGCCAACCCGATCAGCACCCGCCCCGCCATGCGGAAGTCGCGCCGGCGCGCGCGGAGGAAAAGCCCGACCCCGGCGACGAGGAGGAGCGGCACCACCCAGTCCGCCTGCGACAGCAGGACTTGCGCCACCAGCGCTGAACCGACATCGGAGCCGAGAAGGATGGCGAGGCCGGCGGCGGCGCTGAGGGTGCCCGCCGCGATGAAGCCGGTGGTGAGCATGGCGACGGCGGTGGCGCTTTGCAGGGCAAGCGCCGCCCCCATGCCCATCGCGGCCGCGAGGAGGCGGTTGCGTTCACCCTTCCTCAGCCAGCGGCGAAGCTGCACCGACCAGGCCCGCTCCACCCCCGTGCGCACCAGCCGGACCGACCAGATCAGAAGGGCGGCGGCGCCGGCGACATGGAGGAGGAAGAGGAGGGGGGAAGAACTGCTCAAGGTGGCTCCGATGCGCCCGAGTCGTGGGCTGTTACAAAACTGTCATGAAACCTTCACAAAACGCCGGCGGCCACAATGACAATCTTCGCCGCCGCGCGCGCGATCACTTCCAGCGGCGGTGAATCCAGAACCACTGGTCCATGTGCTGGCGCACCAGTGCTTCGAGGTTGTCGTTGACGGCCTGGGTCATGGTGGCGGCATCGCTGTGCGGGATCGGCTTTTCGACATGGATGTCGAAGTTGAGCCCGTCCGGGCGGCGGATGCCGTAGATCGGGATCAGGTCGGCCCCGTATTTCAGCGCAAGGTCGGCGGCGGAGGTCGCGGTCAGGGCGCGGGCGCCGAAGAAGGTCGCGGGGATGCCGTGGATCATGCGCTGGTCCATGACGATGCCGAGCATGCCGCCGGATTTCAAGAAGCGCACCATGTCGCCAAGGCCGCGCGGCCCGCGCGGGAAGAGGGGTTTGCCGATCTCCGATATGGCGGCGACGTAATGCGCGTTGAAAAGCGGGTTCGTCATCGGCTTGTAAAGCCCGCCGACGCTGTAGCCACGCGCGACAAGCGCCCCGCGCGCCACGTCGTAATTGCCGAAATGCCCGGTGGCGAGGATCACGGGGCGCCCCTCGGCATGGGCAGCCTCAAGCGCTGCGGCGCCCGGGCCGGTGAGCGGCAGATCGCGGATGCGGTCGATGAAATCCTTGCCGGAGTAAAGCTCGATGGTGGTGCGGCCGACATTGTCGGGCACGGCGCGGACGAGGCGGCGCACCTCGGCCTCGGGCAGGTCGGGGCAGACGAGGGCGAGGTTCTCGCGCACCCTTCGGGTATAACCGGCAAGGGGGGCGACGAGGCGCGAGATGACCCAGCCCGCGACCGGCACGCGCACGGCATAGGGCAGGCGTAGCGCGCACCAGAGCAGCACGCGGAAGGCGCGGTCGACCAAGCGGTCGCTTGCGGTGGGACTGAGCTTCTGCGGTCTGGCCATGCCGTCTTCACTTGCGCGCGGGGCGTTGCCCGACCCCGTGCATTCCGGCGAAAGACATAGAGGCGGGCGCGGAAGCTGGCAAGGCGGGCGGGGCGCGCCGCCGCGTCACTCCTCCCCCTCGCCTTCGGATTTCAGCGCGAGTTCGCCGGCCTCCTGCAATTCGCGGATCGCGGCGATGATCGCGGTCTGGGCGGCGTCGGCATCCTTGGTCCTGACAGCGCCGCGCGCCGCCATCTCTTCGCGCAGGGTTGCCGCCATGCGCTGCGAGAGGCTCGCAAGGATGAACTCGGCGCTGGCTGCGTCGTCGCCGGCGGTGGCCGAAGCAAGGGCGGTCACAAGTTGCGCCTGGTCGACCTTGCGGGTGACTTTCGGGATGTCGCGCCCTTCGATCCGGGTCGCGATATCGGCGAAGGTGAAGATCGCGCGGCGCACACGGTCGGCGAACTCCGCGTCATCCTCGCTCAGGCCGGCCAGAACCTCATCGCGGGTGAGGGCCGGGGCGATGTTGAGGATCGCGCCGACCCTATCCTCAGGTTCGCCGCCGAAGGCGCGGGCGGGGGCGGCGCTGAGTTGCCCGGCCAGAGAAAGGCCGATCTGGCGCACGGTTTCGGGTTGGACATGGCCGGTCTTGCCGACGCCGTAGGCAAGCCTGCGGGCGCGGTCGCCCGGAAGCTTTCCCAGAAGCTCCGCCGCCTGCGCCACGGGAAGCTTCGACAGAAGCACGGCGCCGATCTCGGTGCTTTCCTCGTTCAGGGCGGCGAGCAGGCGGTCGGTGCCAAGGGCTGCGATCCGCTCCCACGGGTCGGCATTGGGATTCGAGGCGCGCTGGCTGCGGATGCGGGTGGCCGCGGCAGGCGAGATATGGCTTTCAAGGAGGTCGAGCGCGCGTTCCAGCCCACCGGGGAAGGAAAGCCCGACCGAATCGAGCCGGGACACGAATTCCTCGACCACGGCGCGAAGGGTGGCACGATCCACGCTGCGCATTGCGCCCATCTGTTCGGTCAGCGCGGTCTGAAGATCATCCGGCAGCGCCTTCAGCGGCAGCCCGCTGCCCTCGGTCAAAAGAAGCCGCACGATGATCGCCGCCTTTTCGCGCCCGGTCATGACGCGCGGAACCGGGCGGGCCGCGTCGGTCCGCAATGTTTCGGGCTTTGCGATGGCCGTCATTGATTCCCTCCGCCGCTGTCGGGCGACGGTCGCAGGCTTGGGTTAACGGCGCTTTACCCGGTCCGGGAAATCAGCTTTCGAGCTTGATGCAGGTCCGGGTCGCGGCGTCCCAGGAGGTGCCCTCGGCGCAGCTCATCGAGGCCTGCTTGTCGCGACCGTTGCAATCCCCGGCAGCAAAGCCTGGCGCGACCGAGGCGGCGAGGGCGATCAGGGCAGCGAATGCGTGTTTCATCATGGCATGCTCCTTTCTGGCGGAAAGTGTGCCAGCGGGCCTGCCCCTGCGGCAAGCCCGGATCGGCCCCTCACGCAATCGTGTGCGCGCCGCGTCAGGCCCCGAACACCCGCGCGAAGATCGTGTCGACGTGTTTGGTGTGGTAGCCGAGGTCGAACTTTTCCTCGATCTCGGCGGGGGACAGGGCTGCCGTCACCTCGGGGTCGGCGAGAAGCTCGGTCTTGAAATCGGCCCCCTTCTCCCAGACCTTCATGGCGCTTCGCTGCACGAGGCGGTAGGAATCCTCGCGGCTGACGCCGGCCTGGGTCAGGGCCAGAAGGACCCGCTGGCTCATCACCAGGCCTTTGAACTTGTTCATGTTCTTCAGCATGTTCTCAGGATAGATCACCAGCTTTTCGATGACCCCCGCCAGCCGGTTCAGCGCGAAGTCGAGCGTGATGGTCGCATCCGGGCCGATGGCGCGCTCGACCGAGGAATGGCTGATGTCGCGCTCATGCCAGAGGGCAACGTTTTCCAGCGCCGGGACTACTGCCATGCGGACAAGGCGGGCAAGGCCGGTCAGGTTCTCGGTCAGGACCGGATTCCGCTTGTGCGGCATCGCTGACGATCCCTTCTGGCCGGGGGAGAAGAACTCCTCGGCCTCCAGAACCTCGGTCCGCTGCATGTGGCGGATCTCGATGGCGATGTTTTCCATGCTTGAGGCGATGACGCCGAGCGTGGCGAAGAACATGGCATGGCGGTCGCGGGGGATCACCTGGGTCGAGATCGGCTCGGGGCGGAGGCCGAGCTTTTCGCAGACATGCGCCTCGACCGCCGGGTCGATATTGGCGAAGGTGCCGACGGCGCCGGAGATGGCGCCCGTCGCAACCTCGTCCCGGGCGGCAATAAGGCGGGCCTTGTTGCGGTCCATCTCGGCGTAGAAGCGCGCGAAGGTCAGGCCCATGGTCGTCGGCTCGGCATGGATGCCATGGCTGCGGCCGATCCTGAGCGTGTCCTTGTGCTCATAGGCGCGCGTCTTCAGCGCCGCCAGCACCCGGTCCAGATCCGCCAGCAGGATGTCGGTGGCGCGGACGAGCTGGATGTTGAGCGTGGTGTCGAGAACGTCCGACGAGGTCATGCCCTGATGGACGAAGCGGGCGTCGTCGGCGCCGATATGTTCGGCGAGATGCGTGAGGAAGGCGATCACGTCATGCTTCGTCACCGCCTCGATCTCGTCGATGCGGGCGACGTTGAATTCCACGTCCTTGGCGCGCCACACCGCCTCGGCATTGGCCTTGGGGATGACGCCGAGGGCGGCTTGCGCGTCGCAGGCATGGGCCTCGATCTCGAACCAGATGCGGAACCTTGTCTCGGGCGACCAGATCTGAACCATCTCCGGGCGGGAATAGCGGGGGATCATCGGCAGGCCTTTCGCTTTCGGGGGACGCGGGCGTGTCCTAGACTGCGGGGGGCGGAAGGGCAAGAAGGCGGCGGGCGTGCGGGTGACTTCGGGGAAGGATCAGGGGCGTTTCGTGCCGGTTCTGGCGGATTTCGCCGGGCGCTGGAGCATCGGGCGGCGGATCGAGGACAGGCTGGCGCGGGCGGAGGGGCGCTTTGACGGTGAGGCGGTCTTTGCGCCGGACGGGCATGGGGGGCTGACCTACCGCGAGACGGGCGAGCTGAGGCTAGGGGGCGGCCCCGCCTTCACCGCCGAGCGCAGCTATCTCTGGCGCGAGACGGACGGGCGGATCATCGTCGATTTCGCCGATGGCCGGCCGTTTCATGGCTTCGACCCGGCCGCACCAGCCGCGCATCACCTCTGCATCGCCGACGATTACACCGTGCGCTACGTTTTCGCCGGCTGGCCGGAGTGGCAGGCGGAATGGACGGTCTGCGGGCCGCGCAAGGATTACACGATGCTGTCGCTGTATCGCCGCGCTTGACCGGGGCGGTCCTCCGGGCGAGCGTGGGGAGACGAGACAAGGAGGAGGTAGTCATGGTCGAAACCGTCAAGGGGCGCGACGTCACCATCCATTTCGATGGGTCGCGCTGCATCCATTCGCGGAACTGCGTCCTCCATCACCCCGATGTCTTCGTGCCGAACGTCAAGGGAGAGTGGATCCACCCCGACGCCGCCCCCGCCGACGAGGTGATCCGCATCGGCCAGATGTGCCCTTCTGGCGCGATCCGGGTGGAAAGGACCGATGGCCGCCCGGTCGCGAGCTCCAACCAGCCGCCGGTCGTCAACATGGTCTTCGTGCGGGAAAACGGGCCTTTGGCGATCGAGGCGGAGCTTCTTTTGCGCGGGCAGCCCCACGACAGCGTCCGCGCGACGCTTTGCCGCTGCGGGCATTCTGCACGGAAGCCCTTCTGCGATGGCGCCCATACTGCCGCAGGCTTCACTGCGACGGGGGAGCCGGTGGCCAAGGACACCCCAGCACTTGAGGTGCGGAACGGCCCGGTCGACCTTCAGCCGCAGCCGAACGGCCCCCTGAAGGTCGTCGGCAATCTTGAGGTCGTCTCGGGCACCGGGCGCACGGTCAACAAGGTGCGGCAGGTCTTTCTCTGCCGCTGCGGCCATTCGCAGAACAAGCCCTATTGCGACGGCAGCCACAAGGCGGCGGGGTTCGTGGCGGAGTAGCGAAAGAATAAGGAGAACTGGTCTATCCACTGCCCGGGACGCCCAAAGCGTTCCGGGCCGCGCCGTTCGTCGGGCTTGCGCCGCGCCACTGGCGCGACGGTCCCTCCTCACCGCCCCCAGGGCGGGCGCGATGGCGCCCACCCTCGGGTCAGGCGCGGCCCTCTCTCATGTATGGGGCGAAATACAAAGGAAGAACTTTATCCTTACCCCACCAACGCCGGATCAAACGGATACTTCGTCAGGTTCTCGCAACCCGTCGCGGTGATCAGCACCTGATCCTCGATCTTGATCGAGAAATCGCCGCCCTCGGGGCTGACCAGCGCCTCGGTACAAAGGACCATGCCTTCCTCGACAAGATGCTCGAAGGCGCCGTCATTCCAGCCGTCGGCATAGGGCACATAGGGCCATTCGTCGCAAAGCCCGACGCCGTGCATCTTGCAGGAATACTTCTGTCGCCAGTATTCGGAGGCCAGCTGATGGCCGCCATGCACCAGCTCGCGGATCGACACGCCGGGTTTCAGCCGCGCCTGATGGTCGCGGATATGGTCAAGCGCGTGGTTCATGGCGGCGATCATGTCGGGGCGCGGCTTGCCGTCGCCCACCCACCAGGTCCGCGAAATGTCGATGCAGAAGCCGTAGGCGCCGATGAGGTCGGTGTCGAAGGCGACGATCTCATCGGGCTGCACGATCCTTGGCCCGCATTCCTGAAACCACGGGTTGGTGCGGGGACCGGAGGCGAGAAGCCGCGTCTCGATCCATTCGCCGCCGCGCCGGATGTTGCCCTTGTGAAGCTCGGCCCAGGTGTCATCCTCACTGACGCCGCCCTTTGGCACGTTCTCGCGGGTGAAGGCCTCCATCCCGGCGATGGCGCTTTCGCAGGCGTGATG
Organism: Pseudomonadota bacterium; assembly: GCA_020161655.1. Classification (GTDB taxonomy): domain Bacteria; phylum Pseudomonadota; class Alphaproteobacteria; order Rhodobacterales; family Rhodobacteraceae; genus Albidovulum. The sequence goes on along the minus strand of JAIUPC010000012.1, from coordinate 416,394 downwards.
GGCGCAGCGCATGGCGAGGATTTCGTCCGGCCCCTTGATGGCGCGGGTCCGCTCGGTCAGTTCCTCGCCTTCCATCACCTCGAAGCCGGCACGCTCCAATGCGCGCAGCCCGTGGAGCATGATCTTGTCGATGCCAATGCGCCGGTTGGTCCCGGCATGGGCGCGCATCACCTCATCAACCTGCTGGGCGAAGGCGCCGGCATCCTCCGCCCCCCGGTCGCCGGAACAGGAATAGAAGAAGGTGGCGCCAGCGCGGATTTCCTTCACCAGCGGATTGAAGGTCACGAGGAAGGGCGAGTTCTTGTATTCCCAGATCACCATATGACCATCGGCGCACAGAAGCACCGCCCGGAACGGGTTATGCGCATTCCAGAGCTGCATGTTGGTGGTGTCGGTGGCGTAGCGGATGTTCATCGGGTCGAACATCAGGATGCCGCCCCAGTCGCGGGCGACAAGGGCATCGGTCAGCCGCCGCCAGCGGTATTCCCGCATCTTCTGAAGATTCGGCAGCGTCAGCCCCGCCGCCTCCCATTCGCGGAAGGCAAGCTGCGTCGGCCCGATCTCCACCCGGTCGTTGTCATTGGGCGTGCCGTCGCCGAGAAGCGTCCCCCGGTTCGGGTCGATCTTGCGGCGGTCGCTGTAGTGGTCGGTCATGCGCGGCTCCTCCCGTCGCGCCGATGCTGGAAGGCGGCGGGTCCGGCGGCATGCCCGTTCGCGACATCGGCAGGGCTGGAATTCGCCAAAGGCTCCGGTAGAGAGGGGCCATGCAAGCCCATCCGATCCTTCAGCCCGAGATTCCCGAAGCGCAGCGCGCCGCCGCCGCTCTTCGGCTACCGTCGATGCAGCCGGTGGCGGCGGGGGCGCTGCTGACCGTCGATGGTGCCTATTCGGCCCAGCTTGCCGAAAAGGCGCGGCTGATCGTGGCGGACCGGGGCAGGGTGATCGCCGTCCTGCCGGGGGCCGAGGCGGCGCTCGGGGAGCTTCTTGGAAGCGTGGTCGCGGCGCTTGCCGCGCGACCCGATTTCGCGGTCGAGGGCGAAAGTGTCAGGCGGCCCGATGGGGCGGTCGTCGCGGTGGATCGCGTCGACCCGCTTCTGACACTCTCACGGCTGGTGCAGGAGGATTTCTGTATCCTTGAGAAGCGGGGCGAGGAGCATGTGCTGACTGCCGCCCTTCTCTGCTTTCCCGCCGCCTGGACGCTGGCCGAAAAGATCGGCCGCCCGCTGACCGGCATCCATGTGCCGGTGGCGCCCTATACCGAGGATATCGCCCGCCGTGTGCAGCGGCTGTTCGACGGGGTGCAGCCGGGCCGCCCGGTGTGGCGCGCGAACCTGCTGCGCTACGACGATTTCGCCCTCTTCCAGCCCTATACCGAGGCGCAGAAGCGCAAGGTCGGCGCCCCGGACAGCCCCTTTGAGCGGAGCGAGCGGCAGACGGTAATCCGCCTGCCGGAAAGCGGGGCGGTGGTCTTCGCGATCCATACGACGGTGATAAGGCGGGTGGTTTAGGTGCGGTAAGCATCTGAACGTGAAAGGCAATGCTTGGGAGTCAATCCCGGTGGCCTGAAAATCTCCCCGGCAATCCATGCCATTGGAGCGCAACCCGCAGGATTTCGGCGGTATGACGAAATTCTGCTGTGCCCGCCCACCGGGCGGCGGGCACATTCGTGCCCACCTTGGGCGGACTCATCAGAACTTGGCACCCCTTGCGCGGGCGGAAAGCCACTTGCCTTTCGGCTTGTGCCTTCAGGCAACGGCGCGGGTGTCCGTCCACTGGACGGCCACCTTGTCGCGCCGCGGTACAAATCTGAAGCGTCGGAATAGTCGCTCGCGGTCAGGCAAAGTCCTCTGCGAGGCAACTTGAAAAGCGAAGCCCGCTGTCGCCCGCCTCCCGTTCAGAGGTCGAGCAGGCGCGACAGTTGCTCGGCCGTGCCGGGCCTTTTGGCGATGTCCACGGTGCTTGGCAGTTCGCAGGCGCGCATCGTCGCCTCGATCATGCCGGCCCGGCGCGCGGCCCAGGCGATGACGAAAGGCTGCGGCGTTCCCGCCGGAACCTGAGAGGGGTTGTGAAAAGATGCCATGCCCGTGACTCCTCCGAGCCGTCTTACCCAGTATCTGGTTAACAAGCGATTCAGGCTGAATTCCGCCGGCAACGGTACGCTTTCGGGATGGATTTCCGGCGACGACAGCCATCGCGCGCGAAAATGCCCGGAAATCAGGCGCGCAGATGGCGAAACGCCCAAGCCAAAGCCTCAGACGAAACCCTCGCCGCCGCAGGTCGGGCAGCGCGTGGTCTTGACGCCGAAGCAGCCGACGCAGCGGTCGAGGATCTGCTTGCCGCGCAGATCCACGCCCCGCACCACCTGGCCCGTGCCCCGGCAGATCTGGCAGGGCGTACGGCCCGAGCCGTGACAACGGTGGCAGCGCCGTTTGACGGGCGGGTCCTGTTTGCTGGTCGGACTCATGAGCCTCACTCCCCTTGGCTCTCTCGCGGAGCCTCGACGGCAAGAGACCACAGGTCGGCGCGGCTGTCACCATTCCTGACCGCCCGGCGCCACGAAAAAGGGCGCCCGAAGGCGCCCTTTTCCCCGCAGGGCGGGCTTCAGCCCGCCGCACTTAACAGGAATAGTACATCTGGTACTCGATCGGGTGAGGCGTATGCTCGTAGGCATAGACCTCTTCCCACTTGAGCGCCATGTAGCCCTCAAGCTGGTCCTTGGTGAAGACATCGCCGGCCAGAAGGAAGTCGTGGTCCTTCTCCAGTTCCTCCAGCGCCTCGCGGAGCGAACCGCAGACGGTCGGGATTTCGGCCAGTTCTTCCGGCGGCAGATCGTAGAGGTCCTTGTCCGAAGCCGGACCCGGGTCGATCTTGTTCTTGATGCCGTCGAGACCGGCCATCAGGAGCGCCGCGAAAGCGAGGTAGGGGTTCGCCGACGGATCGGGGAAACGGGCCTCGACGCGCTTGGCCTTCGGCGATTCCGTCCACGGAATACGAACGCAGCCCGACCGGTTGCGGGCGGAATAGGCGCGCAGAACCGGGGCTTCGAAGCCGGGGATCAGGCGCTTGTAGCTGTTCGTCGCCGGGTTTGTCAGCGCATTCAGCGCCTTGGCGTGCTTCAGGATGCCGCCGATGAAGTAGAGCGCTTCCTGCGAAAGGTCGGCATACTTGTCGCCGGCGAAGAGGGGCTTGCCGCCCTTCCAGATCGACATGTTGACGTGCATGCCAGAACCGTTGTCGCCCTTCATCGGCTTCGGCATGAAGGTCACGGTCTTGCCATAGGCGGCCGCGACGTTGTGGATGACATACTTGTATTTCTGGATGTTGTCGGCCTGCTCGACGAGACCACCGAAGATCATGCCAAGCTCGTGCTGGCAGGTCGCAACCTCGTGGTGGTGCTTGTCGACCTTGATGCCCATGCGCTTCATGGTCGACAGCATCTCGCCGCGCAGATCCTGCGCCTCGTCGATCGGGTTCACCGGGAAGTAGCCGCCCTTGTGGAGCGCGCGGTGGGCCTGGTTGCCCATCTCATATTCGGTGTCGGTGTTCCAGGCGGCGGCATGGGCGTCGATCTGGTAGGAAACCTTGGCCGGCGTCACCGAATAGCGCACGTCGTCGAAGATGAAGAATTCGGCCTCGGGGCCGAAATAGGCGGTGTCGCCGACGCCGGAGGACTTCAGGTAAGCCTCGGCCTTCAGCGCGGTGCCGCGCGGGTCGCGGCTGTAGGGCTCGCCCGTATCCGGCTCCACCACGTTGCAATGCACGCACATGGTCTTTTCGGCGTAGAACGGGTCGATATAGACCGAACCCGCATCGGCGATGAGCTTCATGTCGGACTGGTCGATCGACTTCCAGCCGGCGATGGAGGAACCGTCGAACATGAAGCCTTCCTCGAAGAAGTCCTCATCGACGAGATCGGCCACCAGCGTCACATGCTGCAGCTTGCCCTTGGGGTCGGTGAAGCGGATGTCGACATATTCGACCTCCTCGTCCTTCATCAGTTTCAAGGCGTCCTTTACCTTGCTCATCCTTGGTGTCCTTTCGTTTGGATAGGGCCGGGCTTCTGCCCGAAAACTCAGATCGCGTCCTCGCCGGTCTCGCCGGTGCGGATGCGGATGACCTGTTCGACGGGGGTCACGAAGATCTTGCCGTCACCGATCTTGTCGGTGCGGGCGGCGGAGATGATGGCCTCGATGGCGGTGTCCACCATGTCGTCGGAAAGGACCACCTCGATCTTCACCTTGGGCAGGAAGTCCACTACATATTCGGCGCCGCGATAAAGCTCGGTATGGCCCTTCTGGCGACCGAAGCCCTTGACCTCGATCACCGAAAGCCCCTGCACGCCGACCTCCTGAAGGGCTTCCTTCACTTCGTCGAGCTTGAAGGGCTTGATGATGGCTTCGATCTTCTTCATGGGCCTTGAGTCTCCCTGCCGCTTTTTCGCTGGTCGGCCCCTGTCACCACTTTCATCGTGCAGGGACAATTGGCTAGGCTCCGGGGGGCAGGGCGCCGGCCGGGGAAACCTGCGGTGATGCCTAAAATTTGTGCAGATTGATCGCCGTGCGGGCAGTTTGAGAACTTTGCGGGGAAAACCATGACCGAGCTTCTGACCGCCGCCCAGATGCGCGCCATCGAAGAGGCCGCGATCGCCTCCGGCGAGGTGACGGGGCTGGAACTGATGGAGCGCGCCGGGCGGGGCGTGGTCGAGGCGATCTTCGAGGAATGGCCGGAGCTGAAGGCGGGGTCGTTCCGGGCGGTAGTGTTGTGTGGGCCGGGGAACAATGGCGGCGACGGGTTCGTCGTGGCGCGGTTGTTGAAAGAGTGGGGCTGGGAGGTGGAGGTTTTTCTTTACGGGGAGCCTGAGAAGCTGCCGCCGGATGCGCGGGTGAACTATGAGCGGTGGTTGGGGATGGGGGAGGTGGCGGCGCTGGCCTCTGGGTTCGCGGTTTCTTCGCGGAAGCCAAGCGTTGTCGTTGATGCCCTTTTCGGCACAGGCCTTTCCCGTCCGGTTCATGGCCTTGGTTCGACATTTCTAGATTTGGCAGAGGCGCGCCAATCTATTTGGCCGAACAACCGTATTGGCATCGCCTGCGTGGCGATCGACCTGCCGAGCGGGGTGTGCAGCGACAGTGGGCGTGCTCTCAAGTCGCCGGATTTTCGTGGTTTGGCGGAAAATGTCGCAGCCGTGCCGTCTGCACAGGCTGATCTTACTGTCACGTTTCATGCGCCGAAGCAGGGTCACTTGCTCGACGACGGGCCGAGTCTTTGCGGAAAGCTGGTGGTCAAAAGCATTGGTCTCGGAAGTCTCGAGCGGCAACGCAGCGTCCATGTCGAACTAGTGAGCGAGGCTTCGGGCGCGCGCTCGAAGTATTCTTTCGATTTGCTAAAGGGGGCTTGGGGGATTCCCAGCCACAAATACACCCACGGCCACGCCCTCATCCTCTCCGGCCCCTCCGGCAAGGGCGGTGCCGCCCGGCTCGCCGCGCGGGGGGCGCTGCGGATCGGGGCGGGGCTGGTGACGGTGGGCTGTCCGCCGGAGGCGCTGGCGGAAAATGCCGCGCGGCTCGATGCGGTGATGCTGAAGGCGGTGGCGGATGGGGATGTGCTGTCCGAGGCGTTGGCCGATCCCCGGATCAATGCGCTCTGCCTCGGGCCCGGGCTGGGGCTGGATGAGCGGGCGCGGGGGCTTCTGGTGGTGGCGTTGCAGAGTCGGGGCAAGCCCCGACTCGTCCTCGACGCCGACGCCCTTACCCTCCTGTCGCAAAACCCCGACCTCTTCGCGGCCCTCCACATAAACTGCGTCCTCACCCCCCATGCCGGGGAATTCGCCCGCCTCTTCCCCGACATTGACGAAAAACTCGCCGCCCCCGCCACGAAAGGCCCGGCCTATTCCAAGGTGGATGCGACGCGCGAGGCGGCGAAGCGGGCGGGCTGTGTCGTCCTTTACAAAGGGCCGGACACCGTCATCGCCGACCCCTCGGGCCGCGCATCCATCAACTCCGCCTGTTACGACCGCGCCGCGCCCTGGCTTGCGACTGCGGGGTCGGGCGATGTGCTTGCGGGCTTCATCACCGGTCTTCTCGCCCGTGGCTTCGCGCCCATGCAGGCGGCCGAAACCGCCGCATGGCTCCATGTCGAATGCGCCCGGAAATTCGGCCCCGGCCTCATTGCCGAAGACTTGCCCGATCAGTTGCCGGCGGTGTTCCGGGATCTCGGACTTTGACCTACTCGGCCGCCACCCGCACGGCCGTTTCTGCGGCGGCGCAGGCGATCTCAAGCCCTTCGGCATAGACGATCTCGGGCTGATCGAAGCGCAGGTCGAAAAGCCGCATGCTCACGGCCTCGGTCGGCACGATGAATTCGTCGTCGGCGAGGCTGCCGACCTCCATCACCACGCTCTTGCGCCCGAAGAGCGCAGTTGCCCGCCAGTCGCGGACGAGGACCGGCGCATGGGCGGGCAGCACCAGCGCCTGGTCGGGCCGGCCATGGCCGAGGGCGCCTTCGCGGATGCGGATCGCAGGCCCGGAATAGCGGCGAAGGTGAATTTCGCGAAGGGCGCGCATCCCTGACCGGGTGACGATCTGGTCGCCGGGTTCGAGGAAATCGACCGGCAGCGCCCCGTCGGCGGTCATCACCACAGTTCCCGCCGCCAGTCCGGTTTCATCGGCCCGCAGCCCCGGCACCAGCCTTGGACCGGACCTGCCCCCCCTCACACCTGCCGTCATGACCACCCCCTCGTTACCCATGGTCATTTTTCAACGGGACTGTGGCAATAATAGGGTGAAGCCGCCCGGTTTCGCCCACGTATTTTGCCCTCGCATCGCATCCGGCTTCTTGCTAGAAGGGCGCGGATTTGGGGGGAGGTTCATGCCAGTGGCCTCCCTTGGGTTTTGCGGGTGTGGCGAAATTGGCAGACGCACCAGATTTAGGTTCTGGCGCCGCGAGGCGTGGGGGTTCAAGTCCCTCCACCCGCACCACGATGGAAAAGGACGAAGGAATGCAGGTCATCGAGACCCTCAAGGACGGTCTGAAGCGCAGCTACACGATCACCGTGCCGGCCGCCGATCTAGACGCGAAGGTCAATGAAAAGCTCGTCGAGGCGCAGCCCGAGGTCGAGATGAAGGGCTTCCGCAAGGGCAAGGTGCCGATGCCGATGCTGCGCAAGCAGTTTGGCGAGCGGCTGATGGGCGATGCCATGCAGGAAGCCATCGACGGCGCGATGAAGGCGCATTTCGATGCTTCGGGCGAGCGTCCGGCGATGCAGCCGAAGGTCGAGATGAAGGACGGCGACAAATGGCAGAAGGGCCAGGATGTCGTGGTCGAAATGTCCTACGAGGTGCTGCCGGCGATCCCGGAAGTGGACCTGTCCAAGGTCAAGCTCGACAAGCTGGTGGTCAAGGCTGACGACAAGTCGGTGACCGAGGCGCTTGAGAACCTCGCCAAGTCGTCGAAGGATTTCGAGGACCGCAAGAAGGGCTCCAAGGCCAAGTCGGGCGACCAGGTCGTCATCGACTTCGTTGGCAAGATCGACGGCGAGGCCTTTGAAGGCGGCGCGGGAGAGGACTATCCGCTGGAGCTCGGCTCGGGTTCGTTCATTCCCGGCTTCGAGGACCAGCTCGTCGGCGCCAAGGCGGGTGACGAGGTTGCGGTGAAGGTCTCCTTCCCGGCCGAATATGGCGCCAAGCACCTTGCCGGCAAGGAAGCGATCTTCGACTGCACGGTGAAGGCGGTGAAAGAGCCGAAGGCCTCCGCGATCGACGACGAGCTTGCCAAGCGCTTCGGCGCCGAAAGCCTCGACGCGCTCAAGGGCCAGATCGGTGAGCGGCTTGAGGCTGAATACACTGGCGCCTCGCGTCAGGTGATGAAGCGGGCACTGCTCGACCAGCTCGACAAGCTGGTGAAGTTCGACCTGCCGCCGAGCCTAGTCGAGGCCGAGGCGAACCAGATCGCCCACCAGATCTGGCACGACGAGAACCCGCATGACCATGGCCACAACCACGGCGCCATCGAGCCGACCGACGAGCACAAGTCGCTCGCCGAACGCCGGGTGCGGCTTGGCCTGCTTCTTGCCGAGATCGGCCAGAAGGAAAAGGTCGAGGTGACCGATGCCGAAATGACCCAAGCCGTGCTGACGCAAGCCCGTCAGTATCCGGGGCAGGAGCGTGCCTTCTTCGAGTTCGTGCAGAAGAACCCGCAGATGCAGCAGCAGCTTCGCGCGCCGATCTTCGAGGACAAGGTCGTGGATCTCGTCTTCGCCGGCGCCAAGGTGACGGACAAGGAAGTCACCAAGGAAAAGCTGCAGAAGGCTGTCGAGGCGCTCGACGAACTCTGAGCCTTCCGAGGCTGAAATCGAAGGCCGGCGTGACAGGTGGTCGCGCCGGCTTTTTGTTTTCGGGTGCGTTGAATGTCTTTTAAATCACAGGCGAAACAGAGGGTTGCGCCTGACTCGAGGGTGGGCGCCATCGCGCCCGCCCTGGGGGCGGTGAGGAGGGACCGTCGCGCCAGTGGCGCGGCGTAAGCCCGACGAACGGCGCGGCCCGGAACGCTTTGGGCGTCCCGGGCGACGTAAGCGCTGCGTCAGGTGAAAGGCCCATTCGCCGCAGGACGATAGGGCTCACGCGCCGCGGTTACGCAGGCTCTTGATGATCGAATAGAGGATACTGGCGGAATAAGCCGCAACGAAGACGATCATCGACATCCAGAAATTCGTCAGCATGAAGCCCGTCACCATGGCAATCGCGATCAGGAGCCAGATGCTCTTGTCGCGCGCGATGCGCAGCGATTTCGGCGAAAAGGTCGGGATGCGGCTCGCCATCAGCGCGCCGACCGTGCCGAGGTAAAGCCCCACGGCGAGCGGGTAGTTGGAGACGGCGATCCCGGTCTCGAACCCGATGAAGACCGGCAAGAGCGCCATCAGCGCGCCCGCCGGCGCGGGAACGCCGGTGAAGTGCTTGGCTGGCGAAAGTCCGTTTGCTGCCGCCTGCGACTGCGCCACGTTGAACCGCGCGAGGCGCATGCAGCAGCAGACCGAATAGGCCAGAACGAAGACCCAGCCACCGGTGTGCGGGGCCTCCAGAAGGGCGTATTTGTAAACCAGAAGCCCCGGCACCACGCCGAAGTTCAGGAAGTCGGACAGGGAATCGAGCTGCGCGCCAAACTCGCTCGTCGCTTTCAGCCGGCGCGCGACAAGGCCGTCCAGCCCGTCGATCACGATGGAGAAGAGGATCAGCGCCACGGCAAGACCGTAGTTCCCGGACATGATGAAGCGGATCGCGGTCAGGCCCGAACAAAGGCCGATCGTGGTGATCATGTTCGGCGCAAGCGTGATGAAGGGCAGGCTGTCGCTGTCGCTGTCCCGTTTCGGGTCCTGCGCCATGTTCACCGCACCGCCCCGCGCCGCTCAGGCTCGGTCGAGGTCAGGTCGGCGATGACGGTTTCGCCCGCTACCGTGGTCATGCCTACGGTGACAAGGGGCGCCACACCCGCCGGCAAGTATACGTCGAGGCGCGAGCCGAAGCGGATCATGCCGAAGCGCTGGCCGGTCATCAGATGGACGCCCTCGTTCACCTCGCAGACGATGCGGCGGGCGACGAGGCCGGCGATCTGGACGACGCCGATCCGGCGGCCATCCTCCATGCGGATCGTCAGGCCGTTGCGTTCATTGTCGACGCTCGCCTTGTCGAGCGAGGCGTTGAAGAACTTGCCGGGGCGGTAGGCGATCTTTTCCACCTGTCCGGCGACAGGCGCGCGGTTCACGTGGCAGTTGAAGACGTTCATGAAGACCGAAACACGGGTCAAAGGCTCGGCCCCGAGGCCAAGCTCCGCCGGTGGCACCGCTGCTTCGATCATCTGCACCACGCCGTCGGCAGGCGAAACGACAAGCCCATCGCGCACTGGCGTTACCCGGTCGGGATCGCGGAAGAAGTAGTAACACCAGACCGTCAGCCCGACACCGATCCAGCCCAGAGGTTCGGCGATCAGGAAAAGTACGACCGTCACCGCGGCGAAGATGCCGACGAAGCGGTAGCCCTCGCGGTGCATGGGTTTGATGAATGTTGCAAGCATGGACATCTGGCAGGCGCCGATCCGTTATCTGTTATTGTCGTCTCTTTTGACGGCGAATGCGGCGCGGCGCAACGGTGGATCGAGGCCCGGCCGGCGCAATCGCGCAAAGTTCAGAGCCAGCCGCGTCTCTTGAAATAGAGGAATGGCAGGACGGCAGAGATGATCATCAGTCCGATGGCGAAAGGATAACCGTAGGGCCAGGCAAGCTCCGGCATGTATTTGTAGTTCATGCCGTAGATCGAGGCGACGAGCGTTGGCGGCAGGAATACGACCGAGGCCACGGAGAATATCTTGATGATGCCGTTCTGCTCGATGTTGATGAGGCCGAGCGTCGCATCGAGGAGGAAGGTGGTCTTCTGCGCGATGAATTCGAGGTGGTCTGAGAGCGAATGGATGTCTGCTGCCAGCGCGCCAAGCTGTTCGCGGCATTCGACATCAAGCCCGCTCAGCTTCGGCCCGACATAGGCGGTCAGCCGTTCGAGCGTGGCGATACTGTCGCGGATATGGGACATGAGATCGCCCTTGCGGCCGATCCGGGTCAGGATCGCCTTGTAGTCGGGGGCCTTGCGCGCCACATCGGCGCCGATCCCGAAGATGTTGCGCGAAATCTCGTCGATGTCGCGCCCGGTCCGTTCGAGAATGTCGGCCAGCCGGTCGACCACCGCCTCCAGCAGCGCCATCAGCACATCCTGGCCGTCCTTCAGCCCAAGCTGCATCTTCTCGGCGCGGGCGGGAAAGCCGGTGAAGACCCGCGGCTCGCTGTAGCGGATGGTCACAAGGCGCTTGCCGCTCAGGATGAAGCTGATCGGGTCGATGACGATGTCGTCGCCATCGGAATGCGACAAGACAAGGGCGGTCAGGTAGGTGCCGCCGTTTTCGGAATAGAGGCGCGAGGAGGTTTCGATCTCGCGCATCTCGTCCCGGGTCGGCAGTTCGATGCCGAGATGGGTCTCCAGCGCGTGCTCTTCTTCCAGGGTCGGGTTGAGGAGGTCGAACCAGATCGCGCCGCCATCGGGTTCGACCGGAAGGAGCTTGCCGTCCTTCGCCGTATAGCTTCGCAGCATCTCCGCCCTCTGCCTCTGCCTTCGGAGGCAGCGATAGCGCGTCACCGCCGGTCAATGAAGCGCAAAAACGAAGGTCAGCCCTTCTGGCGTCCCTCGCGGTAAAGGACATATAGCCCGGCGCCGACGATGATGACGATGCCGGTCCAGCCTTCGGCATCCGGCAATTGCTGCCAGAAGAGCCAACCCCAGAGCACGCCCCAGATCATCGCGGAATATTCAAAGGGTGCGACGACGGATGAGGGCGACAGGCGGTAGGCCTGGGTCAGAAGCGTCAGCCCTGCCGCCGCAATGAAGCCGCAGAGCACCATCAGCCCGAAATCGCGCAGGCTCGGCGTGACCCAGCCGCGCGTGAGGAACCCAAGGCTCGGGTGGCTTTCGCCGGCATGGTCGCCGCTTGCGAAGACCGCCGCCAGCGCCAGCGCGCAGGCGAGGAAGGCGACATTGCCCCAGAAGGCGAGGGCCGGCGCGGTTTCGGTGGCGCCCATGCGACGTGCCGTGACCATCGAGAGGGCATAGGTAAGCCCCGCGACCAGCGCGAGAACCGCCGCCCAGTCGAAGACGTCCGATCCGGGGCGGACCATGAAGAGGACGCCGGCAAAGCCGACGATCACCGCGAACCAGCGGCGCGGGCCCACATGTTCACCCAATAGCGGCACCGAAAGGATGGTGATGAAAAGGGGTGCTGTGAAGAAAAGCGCGATCGTCGTCGCGAGCGGCAGCGAGGCGATGGCGAGGTAGAAGGCCGCATAGGAGCCGAAGAGCAGGAAGCCCCGCAGGAGCATCTTGCGCCAGCGCGGCGTCCAAAGGGTGCCGAGGCCGCCGTTCAGATGGGCGAGGAGCAAGAGGAGCGGCGCAGCGGTAAGGCTTCTGAGGATCATCGCCTCATAAAGCGGGTAGCTGCCGCTCAGCAGCTTCAGGATCAGGTCCTGCACCGAAAAGACCGCGAGGCCCGCGATGAGATAGGGGACGCCGGCAGCACCGGGGCGGGCTGTGGAAAGAGGGCTGGCGATGTCGGCCAAGGAAAGGGCTTTCGCAATGATCTTTAAGAGAGGCTAGGAAGGATAAGGGCAGCTGGCTGATCGGAAGCCGACATGGGCGTGACGGAAATCGCCCGCCGATAAGTGTCGCACCTGCCCCTACTTCGTGATCATCTCGACGATGCGGTAATTTTCCTCGACTATCTGGGCGAACGGACCAGTTGTGGGCGAAATTTTCGTTTCGGCGCAATAACGATTGGCATCCAAGAATTCGAAAAGAGTATCCCTACCGTCAATTATGTTATCACCCAGCGGGTTGTGCGGGCCGCAGACCGGTGCGGCGGCAAACGCCGCGGCGAACCGCGCAACATCCCTTTGGGGAACTACCCCGGTGTAGCGATAGAGCGGGCCATTGATCCGGGGAACGGGTTTGCTGCAATCGATCTTTTCTCGCACGGGCGCATAGACCGTATCCGCAGATCCGTCGGTGCAGACGTCATGCCAAATGCTTGACTTTTGTATCCGTTCCTCAAGCGCATCAGAAGGCGGGCGAGGGCGAGTATAGATCGCGGTGGCAGATCCGTCGGGATTTACCGTGAGAACCAGGCTCCTGCGAACGCGATAGTCTCGTCCGGTAATTTCGTCGAATTCAGTTTCTCCTGTGCCAAACTCGGCGACCCGCCAGACCTTTCGGCCATCAGAGCGGCCAACGAAGAGGGGATCCTGGTCAAGCGCATCCAAAGAAAGGCGGAATGCGTTTGCGTCCTGCTCATCCTTTAGCCCCGCCGGCGCGTAGGACGGGCCGGCTGTCGAGGTCGTTCCGGTCGGCGTGCAAGCGACGAGGACCGGAAGGACAAAAACAAATCTAAGGTAATACAACGGTGCGCGCATCGTCTGACTCATAAAAGCGGTTATCTATGCTAGACCCCCAACGCTGCGCCTGAAAACAAAAAAACCGCGCCGAGTTGCCCCGGCGCGGTGTGTTTCGTGACGAAGTTTCCACTTAGCGGAGGTCGTCGTCCTGGCCGGCGGCGCCGATGTCGTCGAAAAGCTCGGCGATCTCGAAGTTCGCGGCGGCTTCCGCTTCGGCGGCCAGTTCCTGGATCGACTTGCCGGACGCCTGAAGCGTGGCTTCCTCGACCGAACGGGCGACGTTCAGCGTGACGGTCGCGGTGACCTCCGGGTGGAGAACGACCGAGACATCGTGCAGGCCGAGATCCTTGATCGGACGGATCAGGACGACCTGCTTGCGGTCGACGGTGTAGCCCGCCGCGGTCGCGGCATCGGCCGCGTCACGGGTGGTGACCGAGCCGTAAAGCGCGCCGGCGTCGGAGGCCGAGCGAATCACGACGAAGATCTGGCCGTCGAGTTTGGCGGCGACCGCATCGGCCTCTTTCTTGGTTTCGAGGTTCTGGGCCTGAAGCTGGGCCTTGCGGGTCTCGAAACCCTTGATGTTGTCTTCCGAGGCGCGGAGCGCCTTGCCCTGGGGCAGCAGGAAGTTGCGCGCGTAGCCGTCTTTGACTTTGACGACTTCGCCCATCTGGCCAAGCTTGGCCACGCGTTCCAGAAGGATGACTTGCATTGTTCTCGTCTCCCTTACTTCACGGCATAGGGCAGAAGGGCGAGGAAGCGGGCGCGCTTGATGGCACGCGCAAGCTCACGCTGCTTCTTGGCCGAAACGGCGGTGATGCGGGCGGGCACGATCTTGCCACGCTCGGACACGTAACGCTGCAGAAGACGGACATCCTTGTAGTCAATCTTCGGTGCATTGTCGCCCGAGAAGGGGCAGACCTTGCGGCGGCGGAAAAACGGTTTGTTCGCCATGGTTTAGGTTCCTTTCCTCAGGTCTTTGATCAACGGCGTTCGCGGCGGTCGCCACGATCCCCGCGGTCGCCGCGGTCACCACGATCACCGCGGTCGCCACGATCCCCACGGTCGCCGCGCTCACCACGCTCGTCGCGCTTCTGCATCTGCACCGAGGGGCCTTCCTCGTGCTTTTCGACCTTGAGCGACATGACGCGCATCACGTCGTCATGGAGGCGAGCCAGACGCTCCATCTCGGCGACGGCGGCCGAGGGCGCGTCCGTGCGGAGATAGGCGTAGTGACCCTTGCGGTTCTTGTTGATCTTGTAGGCCATCGTCTTGACGCCCCAGTACTCGCTTTCGACGACCTTGCCGCCATTGTCCGCGAGGACGGTGCCGAAATGTTCGATGAGGCCTTCGGCCTGCGCGTTGGAAAGGTCCTGACGCGCGATGAGGACATGCTCATAAAGCGGCATGTATGCTCCTTTTTCGTCTCAGGCGGCTTCATAGGCGGGCGACACCTTCCGCTGCCCGCCACGAGAGGCACTGCCGGTTCCCGTGATTGCGGAAGGATGCGGCCTTATAGAGGAAAGCGTGGGGGATGCAAGCGCGGGCCTTTACCCCCCATTCATCTTGCCTGAAATACCTCGGGGGTGCGGAGGCTGGCCCCCGCTTCGCTTGTCGCAGGCCCGCGCTGCGGATAGAGGTGGACAAAACTCCAAGGGGGATGATCCATGACGCGCGCATTCGTATTTCCGGGCCAGGGGGCGCAGACCGTGGGCATGGGCCGGGCGCTGGCCGAGGCCTATCCGGCGGCGAAGGCGGTCTTTGATGAGGTTGACGACGCCCTTGGCGAAAAGCTGTCGCGGCTGATCTGGGAGGGCGACCAGGATACCCTGACACTGACACAGAACGCCCAGCCGGCGCTGATGGCCACCTCTCTCGCCGCGATGCGGGCCTTGGAGGCGGAGGGGATCGCGGTCACTTCGGCGGCCTTCGTCGCCGGCCATTCGCTTGGCGAGTATTCGGCCCTCTGCGCGGCCGGTGCGCTCAGCCTTGCCGACACGGCGCGGCTTCTCAGGCTCAGGGGGCAGGCGATGCAGGCGGCGGTGCCGGTCGGTGTCGGCGCGATGGCCGCACTCCTCGGCCTCGATTTCGCCGCTGCCGACGCGGTGGCGAGGGAAGCGGCGGAAGGCGAGGTCTGCCAGGCGGCGAATGACAACGATCCCGCACAGGTCGTGGTTTCCGGCCACAAGGGCGCAGTCGAGCGGGCGGTCGAGATCGCCAAGGCGAAGGGCGCCAAGCGGGCGATCCTGCTGCCGGTCTCCGCCCCCTTCCACTGCGCTCTGATGGAGCCTGCCGCGCGGGCGATGGCGGCGGCGCTGGCGGATGTGGCGATCAAGGCGCCGGTGGTGCCGGTCGTGGCCAATGTCCGCGCCGAGGCGGTCAGCGATCCAGCGCTGATCCGCGAGCTTCTGGTGGCGCAGGTCACGGGATCGGTGCGCTGGCGCGAATCCGTCGAATGGATGGTGGCGCAAGGTGTCACCGAGTTCTGGGAGATCGGCGCGGGCAAGGCCCTGTCGGGCATGATCCGGCGCATAGCGAAAGAGGCCGGGACGCGGGCGGTGGGCGCGCCCGAGGATGTCGTCGCGGCAAAGGGCTGACGTTGTTGCGGTGGAGAGGCCGGGGAGGGCGCTGCCCTCCCCGGACCCCACCCGGAGTATTTTTGGACAGAAAGTAGGGGAGCGGACGGATGTTCGATCTGACGGGGAAGACGGCGCTCATCACCGGCGCTTCGGGCGGCATCGGCGGCGCGGTCGCGCGGGCTCTGCATGGCGCGGGGGCGACGGTCGGGCTTTCGGGCACGCGCGAGGGGCCGCTTGCGGAACTCGCGGCGGAACTGGGCGGGCGGGCGCATGTGCTGCCCTGCAACCTTTCCGATGCGGCCGCGGTCGAGGCCCTGCCGAAAGCGGCCGTCGCGGCGATGGGATCGGTCGATATCCTTGTCAACAACGCCGGCATCACCCGCGACAACCTCTTCATGCGGATGTCGGACGAGGAGTGGCAGTCGGTCATCGACGTCAACCTGACCTCGACCTTCCGGCTCTGCCGCGGTGTCCTCAGGGGCATGATGAAGGCGCGTTGGGGGCGGATCGTCAACGTGACCTCGGTCGTCGGGACGACGGGCAATCCGGGGCAGGGCAATTATGCCGCCGCCAAGGCCGGCCTCACCGGCATGTCGAAGTCGCTGGCCTATGAGGTTGCGAGCCGGGGGATCACGGTCAACTGCATCGCGCCGGGCTTCATCACCACGGCGATGACTGACAAGCTGACCGAGGAGCAGAAGGGCAAGATCCTGACCCAGGTTCCCGCCGGGCGCATGGGGACAGCCGAGGAAATCGGGGCGGCGGCGCTTTATCTTTCCAGCACCGAGGCGGCTTATGTGACCGGCGCCACACTGCATGTGAACGGCGGCATGGCCATGGTCTGAGGGTCGCGGCGTCGAGATTGCGAAAGCGTTTGCACCGTGTTTAGACTGTGATATAGCCGACGCTGACCGGCCGGGGGGGCCTTCGGGCCCACATCGGTGGCCTGCCGTGAAGGCAGGCATTCAACCGCTCGGAACGAGCAGGATAGCAGAGCGGGGCAGACCCGCGAACATGAGGAATTGACATGGCCGATATCGCCGCACGCGTTAAGAAAATCGTCATCGAGCATCTCGGCGTCGAAGAAGACAAGGTCAACGAGAACGCCTCGTTCATCGACGATCTCGGCGCAGACAGCCTCGACACGGTCGAACTGGTCATGGCTTTCGAGGAAGAGTTCGGGATCGAGATCCCGGACGATGCCGCCGAAAAGATCCAGACCGTCGGCGACGCGGTGAAGTTCATCTCTGCCGGCGCCTGATAGCGCCGCAGACGTGTTTTGTGATGCGGCGCCCTTCGGGGCGCCGTTTCCATTTGGGGGGGGTGCGATGGTCCCGGTGATCGAGACGGAACGGCTGATTCTGCGGGGCTTCGCGCGGGCGGACTTCCCCGCGTATGTCGCGCTTTGGCAGGAGCCGGAGGTGGTCCGCTTCGTCGGCGGCGCGCCGCGCAGCGAAAGCGAAAGCTGGGGGCGGTTTCTCGGGCTGGCCGGGCACTGGAGCATGGAAGGCTTCGGCCAATGGGCGATCACCCGGCGCGGCGATGGCGCGATCATCGGCCAGACCGGGCATTTCTGGGCAAAGCGGGGGATCGGCGCGGATTTCGATGCGGCGCCGGAAAGCGGCTGGGTGCTGTCATCGTCGGCCCATGGTCAAGGGCTTGGCGGCGAGGCAGTGGCGGCGGCGCATGGCTGGTTCGACGCGCAGCCTTTCGGCGGCGTCAGCCACGCGATGATCGAGGTCGGGCATGAGGCCTCCTTCGCGGTGGCGCGGCGGTTGGGCTATCAGCCGATGCGCGAGGCCGAGTATACCGGCGACCGGGTCATGCTGATGCGGCGACAGCGATCCTTCTGACGGGGAGCGCATCCTTTCAGGTCGTGTGAGGGAACCCTGCGCGTCTGCGAGGGGTTCTTTCGGCATGCAGAGGCGCGCGGATGCGCTGAAACCGAGGGAGATTCCCATGCCCGTGAAGGGTCTGAAGGACAACGCCATCAAGACGTCGATCGAGACGCTGAACGCCTGCCTGGCCGATCTCGTGGCACTTGGGCTGGCGCTGAAGCAGGCGCATTGGAACGTCAAGGGCCGCAATTTCATCGGCATTCATGAGCTATTCGACGCGGTGTATGCTCGCGTGGCCGATGGCGTGGATGTGGTGGCGGAGCGGGTCCAGATCCTCGGCGGTGCCGCGCTTGGGACGGTCGAGGTCGTGTCAGGTGCTGCGAAGATGAAGGCCTATCCCACGAATGTCGTCGAGGATTTAAAGCACGTCGAAGAAGTGTCGAAGCGGCTCGCGGATGTGGGCGAGCGGGTGCGGAAATCCATCGAGGTCATCTCGGAAGCGGGCGACGAGGGGACGGTCGATGTCTTGGTCGGCCTGTCGCGCCAGCTCGACAAGGATCTGTGGTTCGTCGAGAGCCATCTCGGCAAGTGATCCCTCGGCCCGGCGTGATGCTGCGCGGGCGGCAGGACGGCAGGTCACGGGCGTTGCAGAGCCGCGCCCCCGCGTGTATCACCGGGCGGCAGAAAAACTGGCCGGAGAAGTGGGCATGAGGCGGGTCGTTATCACGGGTCTTGGGATGGTCACGCCGCTTGCCTGCGGTGTCGAGGAGACGTGGAAGCGGCTTCTCGACGGGCAGTCGGGCGCGGGGCCGATCACGCGGTTCGATACCGCGAATGTGGTCACGACCTATGCCTGCGAGATCCCTTTCGGCGATGGCACCGACGGCACCTTCAATCCGGACGACTGGATGGAGCCGAAGGACCGCCGCAAGGTCGATGACTTCATCCTTTACGGCATGACGGCGGCGGTTCAGGCGGTCCGGGATTCCGGCTGGGAGCCGCAGACCGAAGAGGACCGCTGCCGCACCGGCGTGATGATCGGATCGGGGATCGGCGGGCTGACCTCGATCGCCGAGACGGCGGTTCTCATCAAGGAAAAGGGGCCGAAGCGGGTTTCGCCCTTCTTCATTCCGGGTAGCCTCATCAACCTCATCTCGGGGCAGGTCTCGATCCGTTTCGGCTTCAAGGGGCCGAACCATGCGGTGGTGACGGCCTGTTCGACGGGCGCCCATGCCATCGGCGATGCGGCGCGGCTGATCCAGTGGGGCGATGCCGATGTGATGGTCGCGGGCGGCGCCGAGGCGCCGATCAGCGAGATCGGGATTGCCGGGTTCAACGCCTGCAAGGCGCTGTCGACGAAGCGGCCTGATGAGCCTGCCAAGGCCTCGCGGCCCTATGACGCCGACCGTGACGGCTTCGTCATGGGCGAGGGCGCCGGCGTGGTTGTGCTTGAGGAATACGAGCACGCCAAGGCGCGGGGGGCCAAGATCTATGCCGAAGTGCTGGGCTATGGCCTGTCGGGCGACGCCTATCACATCACCGCACCGTCCGAGGATGGCGATGGCGGCTTCCGGTCGATGTCGGCGGCGCTGAAGCGGGCCGGGCTGGAGCCTGCCGATGTGGACTACATCAACGCGCATGGCACCTCGACCATGGCCGATACGATTGAGCTTGGCGCGGTCGAGCGGCTGATGGGCGATGCGGCGTCGAAGGCGACGATGTCCTCGACCAAGTCCTCCATCGGGCATCTTCTGGGGGCTGCGGGGGCGGTGGAGGCGATCTTCTGCATCCTTGCCCTGCGTGACCAGATCGCGCCGCCGACGATCAACCTTGATAATCCGGCGGTAGCGCCGAAGCTTGACCTGGCGCCGAACAAGGCGGTGAAGCGCAGGATCGACGTGGCGCTGTCGAACTCCTTCGGCTTTGGCGGGACCAATGCCTCGCTGGTTTTTGGCAAGGTCAAAGCCTGATGTGGCGGAGCGTTGCCTCGAACTTCCTGACCATCTCCATCGTGCTTCTGGCCGGGGTGGCGGGGGTCATTGCCTGGGGCAAGGCGCAGTATGCCGGGCCGGGTCCTCTGGCGGAGGCGATCTGTCTCAAGGTGCCGGCGGGGTCGACTTTCGGCAAGGTGGCCGATGATCTGGCTGGCAGGGGGGCGATCAGTTCGGCCTATGTCCTGAAGGTCGGGGCGGAATACGAGGGCAAGGCGCAGTCGCTGAAGGCCGGGTCCTTCCTTGTCCAGTCTGGCGCGTCGATGAGCGATATCGTCGATGCGGTGACAAAGGGCGGGCAGTCGACCTGCGGCACCGAGATCAACTACCAGATCGGCGTCAACGGGTCGAACATGGTGCTGCGGGAGCTTGATCCCGCGACATCCGAGTATGTCGAGGTGGTGAAGTTCGATCCGGCCGCAGGTGCGGCGCCGCAGGAGTTCACCGATGCCGTCGATGATGCCGACGTGCGGTTCCGCGTGACGCTCGCCGAGGGCGTGACAAGCTGGCAGGTCGTCGAGGCGCTGAAGCGGGCCGAGTTCATGGCCGGCGAGGCGGGGGATGTTCCTCCCGAGGGCATGTTGTCGCCTGACAGTTACGAGGTGACAAAGGGCGCGGCGCGGGGCGAGCTTCTGGCCCGGATGCAGGCGCGGCAGGAAGCGATCCTGGCCGAGCTTTGGCCGGACCGGGCCGAAGGTCTGCCCTATGCCACGCCGGATGAGGCGCTGACAATGGCTTCCATCGTCGAGAAGGAAACCGGCATCGCCTCTGAACGGCCACTGGTGGCGAGCGTCTTCATCAACCGCCTTCGGGATGGCATGAAGCTGCAGACCGACCCGACGGTGATCTACGGCATCACAAAGGGGCAGGGTGTCCTCGGGCGGGGCCTGAGGCGCAGCGAGCTCAGGGGGCGGACGCCCTACAACACCTATGTCATCGACGGGCTGCCGCCGACGCCGATCGCCAATCCGGGGCGCGAGAGCATCGCGGCGGCGTTGCACCCGGAGACTTCGGACTTCCTCTACTTCGTGGCGAAAAGCCTTGTTCCATCGGACGGGCACGTCTTTGCGCAGACCTTGGCGGAGCATAATCAGAACGTCGAGCAGCTCCGCGCGCTCGAGGCCGAGCAGGGCGGATCAGGGAACTGATCCCTCGCCTTTGGCGCAAGACGACAGGCGGCAGGCGGTCTGATATGTTCTTCGCTGGCCCGGGCGGCGGGAACGGTCCCGCCAGCCTTGGCCCGGTGGGAGATATTTCATGACGAGCCATAGTGGAGCATGTTTTTGCGGGAATGTTGCGCTTGAGGTTTCGGGCGATCCTCTGGCGATGGGTTATTGCCATTGCGCCTCCTGCCGGTCCTGGTCGGCGGGGCCGGTGAATGCCTTTACGCTCTGGAAGCCGGAGAATGTGGAGATCACCAAGGGCGCGGACCGGATCGGGCGGTTTGCCAAGACCGAAAACTCGGTGCGGATGTTTTGCAAGGATTGTGGCGGGCATCTGATGAATGACCATCCGGTATGGGGCATCACCGATGTCTATGCGGCGACCGTGCCGGGCATGGCGTTCAAGCCGGGTGTGCATGTGAACTATGCCCAGACGGTACTGCCGATGAAGGACGGACTGCCGAAGTTCCGCGATTTCCCTTCGGACCTTGGCGGTAGTGGTGAGACGCTGAGCGAGTAAGGTCTGGCCGGCGCAGGGTCTGGCGGAGGTTAACGAAAGGTTATTGGATCGCTCGCCAACCATTTGATAAAACACGATTATTCTTGACTCTGCGAACGGCCGTGGATATACCTTCAGGCAAGCTAGAAGAAGTGGGAGAGCGGCCGGGGGGCGACCCTTGAGGCCGCTTTTTCGTTTCGCTCGTGCGGACCGGCATGGGAGGCGGGCCAGACTGCATGTTCACGAGGATTTCGGAGGAAGAGATCGACGCCAGCGCCGAGGTGCTGAGCGTCAGGGAGCTTGTCAATGACATTGCCAATGAACTCGGTGAGACGCTGCGCCGCCTGAGGGCGGGCGATATGGGCGATGCCAGGGAGATGGCCAAGCAGATCCGCGACATGCGCGCGGCCTATCAGCTTGCGGTAGAGGAAAGGGCCAGGATTGCAAAACTCCGCAAAGACGACGCCGGCATCGTCTATGACTACGCGCTCGACTTCGGAGCCGCGCGGGATGAAATCTGCCGCCGCCTGGCTTGCCTCCGCGACGCCGGAGACGGTCGATGAGTTTCTGGGCGGCCTGAGCGATGCGGCGTTGATGGCGCTGCCCTGGCTCTTCGAGTTCTGGGCCTTGCCGCACCAGTTGCCGCCCGAGGGGGTCTGGAAGACCTGGATCATCATGGGGGGGCGCGGTGCCGGCAAGACCCGCGCCGGGTCGGAATGGGTGAGGGCGGAGGTCGAGGGGGCAAGGCCGATGGACCCCGGACGGTCGAAGCGGGTGGCGCTGGTCGGTGAGACGCTGGAGCAGGTGCAGAAGGTGATGATCTTTGGCGACAGCGGCATCATGGCCTGTTCCCCGCCCGACAGGAAGCCGGTGTGGGAGGCGACGAAGCGGCGGCTCGTCTGGCCGAACGGGGCCATCGCGGAGGTCTATTCCGCGCATGACCCGGACAGTCTTCGGGGCCCTCAGTTCGATGCGGCCTGGGCGGATGAGCTGGCGAAATGGCCGAAGGCGGGCGAGGCCTGGGACATGCTCCAGTTCGCGCTCAGGCTGGGCCGCGATCCGCGCCAGGTTGTGACGACGACGCCGAAGAATGTGGGCGCGCTGAAGGCGATCCTGAAGAACCCCTCGACGGTGGTGACGCAGGCGCCGACCGAGGCCAACCGGGCCTATCTCGCCGCATCCTTCCTCGAGGAGGTGCGGGCGCGTTATGCCGGGACGCGGACGGGGCGGCAGGAGCTGGACGGTGTCTTGCTGGAGGATGCCGACGGGGCGCTCTGGACTTCGGCGATGCTGGAGGCGGCGCGGTCGGCTGCGCCTGAGCGGCTGAGCCGGGTCGTGGTGGCGGTCGATCCGCCGACCACGGGGCATGAGGGGTCGGACGAATGCGGTATCGTCGTTGTCGGCGCACTGACCGAGGGGCCGCCGTCCGAATGGCGGGCCTGGGTGCTGGAGGATGCAACGGTCAGCGCGGCGCGGCCCGATGCCTGGGCGCGGGCGGCAATTGCGGCGATGGGGCGGCATGGCGCCGACCGGCTGGTGGCCGAGGTCAATCAGGGCGGGCTGATGGTGGAAAGCGTGATCCGGCAGGTCGAT
This sequence comes from Pseudomonadota bacterium, assembly GCA_020161655.1. Taxonomy (GTDB): domain Bacteria; phylum Pseudomonadota; class Alphaproteobacteria; order Rhodobacterales; family Rhodobacteraceae; genus Albidovulum. The sequence continues at coordinate 393,758 of JAIUPC010000012.1, read as the reverse complement.
CCGACGGTGCCGTTCCGCGCTGTCCACGCCTCGCGCGGGAAGGTGGCGCGGGCCGAGCCGGTGGCGGCACTTTACGAACAGGGGCGGGTGGCGCATGTGCGCGGGCTTGGGCCCCTGGAGGACCAGATGTGCCGGATGACGATCCACGGCTATGATGGCAAGGGCTCGCCCGACCGGGTGGATGCGCTGGTCTGGGCGCTGACCGAGCTGATCGTGGAGCCGGCGGCACGCATCCTGCGGCCGCAGATCCGGGGACTGTGACCGGACCGGGGGGGCCTTCAGCCCCCCGGCGCTGACGCGCCTCCCCCCGAAGGTATTTCCGGCAAGATGAATGAGGGTGCTTCTCGCGCCTTCTGCCGTCGTGGCCGAGCGAGGAGAAATTCGATGGCATGGAACATCTTCCGGCGGGCCGAAGCGGCGGTCCCGGAGCAGAAGGCTTCGGCTACCGGGCGGGTGATCGCCTGGGGCTCGTCGGGCCGGGTGGCCTGGAGCCCGCGTGACACGGCGAGCCTGACGCGGACCGGGTTTTCCGGCAATCCGGTGGGGTTCCGCGCGGTGAAGCTGGTGGCCGAAGCGGCGGCGGCGCTGCCGCTCGTCTGTCAGGACCGCGACCGGCGCTATGACGTGCATCCGCTGATCGAGCTGATGCGGCGGCCCAACCCGGCGCAGGGGCGGGCAGAGCTCTTTGAGGCGCTCTACGGCCAGATGCTTCTGAGCGGCAATGGCTATATCGAGGCGGTCGGCGGTTCGGGGCTGCCGGCGGAGCTGCATGTCTTGCGGTCGGACCGGATGTCACTGGTCCCCGGCGCCGATGGCTGGCCGGTGGCCTATGACTACACGGTCGGCGGGCGGAAGCACCGGTTCGACATGGCGGGGCCGGTCGATCCGATCTGTCATATCAGGAGCTTCCATCCGCAGGACGACCACTACGGTCTTTCGCCGATGCAGGCGGCGGCAGTGGCGGTCGATGTCCATAACTCCGCCTCGGCCTGGTCGAAGGCGCTTCTCGACAATGCGGCGCGGCCCTCGGGGGCCATCCTCTACAAGGGTGCGGATGGGCAGGGGGCCCTGTCGCCGGACCAGTATGACCGGCTGATCCACGAGATGGAGATGCATCATCAGGGGGCCCGCAATGCCGGGCGGCCGATGCTGCTGGAAGGCGGGCTCGACTGGAAGCCGATGGGGTTCAGCCCGTCGGACATGGAGTTCCAGAAGACCAAGGAGGCGGCGGCGCGGGAGATCGCGGTGGCCTTCGGGGTGCCGCCGATGCTGATGGGCATTCCGGGCGATGCGACCTACGCCAATTATCAGGAGGCGAACCGCGCGTTCTACCGTCTGACGGTGCTGCCATTGGCCACGCGGGTGACGGCGGCGGTGGCCTACTGGCTTTCGACCCATCTGGGTGAGCAGGTGGAGCTTCGCCCCGACCTTGACCAGGTGCCGGCGCTGGCCGCCGAGCGTGACCAGCAGTGGAAGCGGGTCGGCGAGGCGTTGTTCCTGACGGACGCAGAAAAGCGGGCGATCCTTGGCTTGCCGCCGCTGGCGGACGGGGCGTGAGCATGGCGGCGGCAGGTTCGCGCTACCTGAAGGAGCCGTTCGAATGCGCCCATGAGCACCGCTTCGATGCGACCGAGAGGATCATGGCCCTGCAGTTCGGGACGGTCGAGAAGCGGCTGGAGCGGATCGAGGCGATGATCATCGGCGTGGAAAAGCGGCTCTGGATGACGGTCTTCGGGGTCGTCGGCGTGATCCTGAGCCAGGCGGTGCAGTCGCTGCTGGAATTCGGGCCGAAATAGGATGAGGCGGATGATGAACGACTATGGGCTGGAGACCAAGTTCTGCCGGCTGGGCGAGGATATCGCCGTGACGGACGGCTGCCGGATCGAGGGCTATGCCTCTTTTTTCGGCCTCACAGATCAGGGCGGCGATGTCGTCATGGCGGGGGCCTATGCGAAGTCGCTGGACCGGCTGAAGCGCGAGGGGCGCGTGGTCAGGATGCTCTGGCAGCATGACCCGGCGCAGCCCATCGGCGTCTGGGACGAGATTTCCGAGGATGGCCGCGGCCTGCGCGTCAAGGGCCGCATCCTGACCGAGGTCGAGAAGGGCCGCGAGGCGGCGGCGCTGGTCGCGGCCGGGGCGATCGACGGGCTGTCGATCGGCTACCGCACGATCACGGCGGAGAAGGATGCCAAGGGCCAGCGGCTCTTGCGCGAGGTGGAGCTTTGGGAGGTGTCGCTTGTCACCTTCCCGATGCTGCCCGAGGCGCGGGTCGGCGCCAAGAGTGCCGCGCCCGAGGCGGTGCTGGGTGAACTGGCGGCGCTTTTCGAGGAAGCGCGGCGGGACTTGGCGGGGCGGCGCTGACGCCCCCAGAACGCAACCCCTGACATGAGGTGATGGGTATGAAGACGACCGAGACGAAGGCTCGGGCCGGGGAAGGCGTGTCCGGCGCTCCGGCCGAGGAAGTGAAGTCCGCGCTTCAGGGTTTCCTGAGCGAGTTCAAGGGCTTTCAGGACGACATGACTACCAGGCTCAAACAACAGGAAGACCGACTGACCATGCTGGATCGCAAATCTGTCACTGCCGGGCGTCCGGCGCTTTCCACCGCCGCCGACCTGGTGCTGCCGCATCAGAAGGCCTTCGGCGCCTATCTTCGCACCGGCGACGATGACGCCCTTCGCGGGCTGGTGCTGGAGGGCAAGGCTCTCAACACCCAGGTCAATGCCGATGGCGGGTTCCTCGTCGATCCGCAGACCTCGGACCGCATTCGCGGCGTGCTGAAATCGACCTCGTCGATCCGCAGCATCGCCAATGTGGTCAATGTCGAGGCGACCTCGTTCGATGTCCTCGTCGATCACACCGATCTCGGCTCGGGCTGGGCGACGGAGACGGCGGCGCTGACCGAGACGGGCACGCCGCAGATCGACCGCATCTCGATCCCGCTGCATGAGCTTTCGGCGATGCCGAAGGCGAGCCAGCGCCTGCTGGACGACAGCGCCTTCGACGTCGAGGGCTGGCTGGCCGAGCGCATCGCCGACAAGTTCGCCCGTGCCGAGGCGGGCGCCTTCGTGAGTGGTGACGGCATCGACAAGCCGAAGGGCTTCCTTGCCCATAGCAAGGTCGCCAATAACGTCTGGGCCTGGGGTTCGCTTGGCTATGTGGCGACTGGTGCTGCGGGCGACTTTGCCGCCACCAACGCCTCGGACGCGATCATCGACCTCGTCTATGCGCTGAATGCCGAATACCGGGCCAACGCGGCTTTCGTGATGAATTCGAAGACCGCGGGTGCCGTGCGCAAGATGAAGGACGCCGATGGCCGCTTCCTCTGGTCCGACGGCCTTCAGGCGGGCGAACCGGCGCGGCTGATGGGCTATGCGGTGCTGGTTGCCGAGGACATGCCCGACATCGCCGCCGATGCCCATGCCATCGCCTTCGGCGATTTCCACAACGGCTACACCGTTGCGGAGCGCCCCGATCTCAGGGTGCTGCGTGACCCCTTCTCGGCCAAGCCGCATGTCCTCTTCTACGCGTCGAAGCGCGTGGGCGGCGATGTGAGCGATTTCGCCGCGATCAAGCTTCTGAAGTTCGCCGTCTCCTGACGGCGGCGCGCAGGCCGAGGCGGAAACGCCCCGGAATGCGGGCGCGGGCCAACTTCATTACCCCCCGTGTTGTCTAGCTGCTCCCTCCGTCCGAGCAATGCGGGGCTGGCCCGCGCCCGTTCCTATTGGGGGAGGGCGCGAAATTTCGGAGTTTTCCATGATGCTGAGCGAAGTGATGCCGGTGCCGCAAGGGGCGCTGCCGGTGGCAGAGTTCAAGGACCATCTGCGGCTCGGCACCGGTTTTGCCGATGACGGCGTGCAGGATGCGTTGGCGGAAAGCTACCTTCGTGCCGCGATGGCGGCGGTCGAGGGGCGGACCGGCAAGGCGCTGATCGAGCGGGCATTTCTTCTGACGCTTCCCGACTGGCGCTGGCCCGACAGCCAGACCCTGCCGGTCGCGCCGGTGGCGGCGCTGGCCTCGGTCACGGTACTTGACCGGGACGGGGTGGCAGAGCTGATCCCGCCGGCGCGCTACCGGCTGGTGGCGGACATGCAGCGGCCAAGGATCGCGGCGGCGGGAACGGTCCTGCCGGGAGTGCCGCAGGGCGGGCGGATCGAGATCCGGTTCAGCGCCGGGTTCGGGCCCTCCTGGAGCGATGTGCCCGCCGATCTGGCGCAGGCGGTGTTCCTGCTTGCCGCGACCTATCACGAAGAACGTCATGACGCGGGCGCGGCGCGGGGGATACCCTTTGGCGTGACCGCGCTGATCGAGCGCTGGCGCACGGTGCGGGTGCTTGGCGGAGGTGCTGCATGACGGCGCCGAGGTTGAACAGGCGGCTGATCCTGGAAGAAGCGCTGCGGGTGCCGGACGGCGCCGGCGGCTCCACCCTGACCTGGGTGGTGCGCGGCGTCGTCTGGGCGGCGATCCAGCAGGGTGCGGCGCGGGAACGGGCAGCGGAGTTCGCGACGATGTCGTCGGTGGCCTGCCGGATCACGGTGCGCGGGTCGCCTTTTGGCGCGCCGTCGCGGCCGAAGCCGGACCAGCGCTTTCGCGATGGGCTGAGGACATATCGGATCACGGGTGTCGCCGAGGCGGATGCGGAGGGGCGGTATCTTCTCTGCTCCGCCGTCGAGGAGGTGGTGGCATGAGCTATTCTGTCGGGGCCGCGCTTCAGGCTGCCGTTTATCAGAAATTGGTGGCCGATACCGCGCTGGAGGCGCTTGTCGCCGGTGCCATCTACGACTCTGTCCCGCCCGGGACCGTGACGGGAACCTATGTCTCGCTCGGGCCGGAGGACGTGCGCGATGCCTCTGACCAGGTCGGGCGCGGCGCGGTGCATGAGTTCACCGTCTCGGTGGTGACGGATCAGGCGGGGTTCCAGAGCGCCAAAGCGGTCGCCTCGGCGGTGTCCGACGCGCTGACCGATGCCGATCTGGTGCTGGCGCGGGGCAGGCTCGTGGGCCTCTGGTTCCTGTCGGCGCGGGCACGGCGGGTCGAGAAGGCCGATATCCGGCGTATCGACCTGACGTTCAGGGCGCGCGTGGAGGCGTGAGGCGGCATTCGCCTTACTGCATTAATCGAACAACTCGCGGCTGCATAAGTTGATTTGCTGCCGTCAGAATGCACAAATCGGAGAATTCTCATGGCTGCGCAGAATGGCAAGGACCTTCTTGTCAAGCTCGACCTCAACGGGGGCGGGCAATTCACCACCATCGCGGGCCTGCGTGCGACGCGGATCAGCTTCAACGCCGAAACGGTTGATGTCACCAACCTTGAAAGCCAAGGCGGATGGCGCGAGCTTCTGGGCGGCGCGGGGGTGCGTTCGGCCTCGGTCTCCGGTTCCGGCGTCTTTGTCGACAGCGCGACTGATGAGCGGGCGCGTCAGATCTTCTTCGCCGGGACGGTGGAGCAGTTCCAGGTCATCATCCCGGATTTCGGCATCGTCGAAGGGCCGTTCCAGATCACCGCGATCGAATATGCCGGCAGCTACAATGGCGAGGCGACCTACGAGCTTTCGCTCGCCTCGGCCGGCGCCCTGAGCTTCACGGCGATCTGATGGCGAACCCCTGGGCCGGTGAGGTCGAGATCGCGCTGAACGGTGTGCCACATCAGGCTCGTTTGACGCTGGGGACGCTGGCGGAGCTTGAGGCGGCGCTTGGGTCCGGGACGCTGGTGGAACTGGTCGAGCGGTTCGAGGCCGGCCGGTTTTCCACGCGGGACGTGCTGATGCTGGTGGTTGCCGGCCTCAGGGGTGGTGGCTGGACGGGGCAGGCGACGGACCTTGTCGCCGTGGAGATCGGCGGCGGCCCGGTCGGCGCGGCGCAGGCGGCGGCACAGCTTCTGGCGCGCGCTTTCACGGTGCCGGAGGCGCGATGAGCGCTTTCGACTGGCCGGGGTTGATGCGGGCCGGCATCGGCGGCCTTGGCCTTAGACCCGAGGAGTTCTGGCGGCTGACGCCGGCGGAACTGGTGTTTATGCTGGGCGATCCGGGTGCCGCCGCGCCCCTTGGCCGGGGGCGGCTGGCCGAACTGGTACGCGCCTGGCCTGACAAGATTGCGCCGGACAGATGAAGGAGGACGGGGATGGCAATGACGGACGGACTCGACAGCCTCGCGCAGCAGACGGCGGCGCTTGAGCAGTCGCTTGGCGGCGCGCAGCTGATGGCGGCGGCCTTTGATGCGGAACTTGGCCGGATGCGCGAAAGCATGATGTTCACTGGGCGCGAGGTTTCATCGCTGTCCCTGAGCATCGGTGGCGGGCTCAGGCGGGCCTTCGATGGCCTCGTCTTCGACGGGATGAAGCTGTCGGATGCGCTGAAATCCGTGGCGCAGACGATGGTGGACAGCGTCTACAACATCGCCATGCGGCCGGTGCAGCAGGCTTTCGGTGGCGCTGTGGCGAATGGCGTCAACGGCCTGCTGAGCGGGCTTTTCCCCTTCGAGAAGGGCGGCACCTTTGCGCAGGGCCGGGTCATGCCCTTTGCCAAGGGCGGCGTGGTGTCGTCACCGACCACTTTCCCGATGCGGAATGGGCGCGGGCTGATGGGCGAGGCGGGGCCGGAGGCGATCATGCCGCTGGCGCGTGGCGCCGATGGCCGGCTTGGCGTGCAGGCGGGGGGCGGCGGCAGGTCGGTCAGCATCGTGATGAACGTGACCACCCCGGACGTGCAGGGTTTTGCCCGCAGCCAGAGCCAGATCGCGGCGCAGATGGCGCGGGCGTTGGCGCGCGGCGACAGGAACAGGTGAGGGCGAAGCATGGCATTTCACGACGTAAGGTTCCCGGCCAAGCTGAGTTTCGGCTCGGTCGGCGGGCCGGAGCGGCGCACCGAGATCGTGCAGCTGACCAACGGTTTCGAGGAGCGCAACACGCCCTGGGCGCAGTCGCGCCGGCGCTATGACGCGGGGCTGAGCCTGCGGAGCCTTGACGATATCGGAGAGTTGATCGCGTTCTTCGAAGCCCGCCGGGGTCAGTTGCACGGGTTCCGCTGGAAGGACTGGGCGGATTACAAGTCCTGCGCCGCCTCGGTGACGATCACCTACGAGGACCAGCAGGTTGGCGTAGGGGATGGTCTGACCCGGTCGTTCCAGCTGTCAAAGACCTATGCCTCGGGCGCTGCGTCGGAGCGGCGGGTGATTGCCAAGCCGGTTCAAGGGACGGTGCGCGTGGGGCTTCAGGGCGACGAACTGGCCGAGGCGGTGCATTACGTCGTGGACTACGAAAGCGGTGTGATCCTGTTTCTGAGCGCGCCCGCTGAAGGTGAGCGTGTGACCGCCGGGTTCGAGTTCGACGTGCCGGTGCGGTTCGATACCGACAGCATCCAGGTCTCCGTAGCCTCGTTCCAGGCTGGGGAAGTGCCGCAGGTGCCTGTGGTCGAGGTGCGGCTATGAGCTATCCAGACGATCTGAAGACCCATCTTGCCGGTGGGGCCACGACCTTGGCGCGGGCCTTTGCTGTGACGCGCAAGGACGGGATGGTGCTCGGCTTTACTGATCACGACCGCGACCTCAGCTTCGAGGGGATCACCTTTCGCGCCGACAGCGGTCTGACGGCAAAGGCGCTGCAGCAATCGACCGGGCTTGCGGTGGACAATACCGAGGCTTTCGGCGCCCTCAGGTCCGATGCAATCGTCGAGGAGGATATTCTCGCCGGCCGGTATGACGGGGCGGAGGTGCAAGCCTGGCTGGTGAACTGGGTCGATCCTGCAATGCGGGTGCTCCAGTTCCGGGGGACGCTGGGGGAGATCACGCGGACGGGCGGGGCTTTCACCGCCGAACTCAGAGGGCTGAGCGAGGCGCTGAACCAGCCGGTGGGGATGATCTATCATTCCCGCTGTTCGGCGGTAATTGGCGACAGGCGTTGCCGTTTCGATCTGGATCAGCCCGGATACGCGGAAGAGCGTCCGGTGGAGGCGGTGGAGGATGGCCGGGTGTTCGGGTTCGCGTCTTTCGCCGGCTATGAGGATCGCTGGTTCGAGAAGGGGCGCTTTCGTGTCCTGTCCGGCAAGGCAGCCGGTTTGGTCGGGTCAGTCAAGAACGACCGGCTGCGTGGGGCGTCAGGCCGTGAAGTGGAGCTTTGGCAGTCGCTGGGCGCTGTGCCCGCGGCGGGTGACATGGTGCGGATCGAGGCGGGGTGTGACCGGCGGGCGGAGACCTGTCGTCTGAAGTTCGCCAACTTCCTCAATTTCCGCGGCTTTCCGCATATACCCGGCGAGGACTGGGTGATGTCCTACCCGACGAGCGCCGGCCGGAACGATGGCGGGAGCCTTTCGCGATGACTGCGCATGGGGTTCAGGCGGTCGAGGCCGCGCGTGGCTGGATCGGCACGCCCTACCGGCATCAGGCCGCGACGAAGGGGGCGGGGACCGATTGCCTTGGGCTGATCCGTGGCATCTGGCGCGAGCTTTTTGGCAGGGAGCCGGAGGCGGTGCCGGCCTATACTGCCGACTGGAGCGAGCCCGAAGGGATGGAGCGGCTGTGGCAGGCCGCGCTCAGGCATCTTCACCCGGTGGACCGGGAGGCCGGACTGGCGCCGGGGCAGGTGCTTTTGTTCCGCATGCGCGATGACGCGGTGGCCAAGCATCTGGGCATCGTCGCGGAGGTCGCGCCGGTGGCGACGTTCATTCACGCTTACAGCGGGCATTCGGTCGTCGAAAGCCCGCTGTCGGCGCCCTGGCTGCGACGGGTCGCAGCGCGGTTCGAATTTCCTTGAAGGAGCCTTCTGATGGCGACAATTGTGCTTTCGGCCGTCGGTGCCTCGCTCGGCGCGGGTTTCGGGGGATCGGTCCTTGGGCTGTCCGGGGCCGTGATCGGGCGTGCGGTCGGGGCTACCCTTGGTCGTGTCATCGACCAGCGCGTGATGGGGGGTGGATCGCGCGCAGTCGAGACCGGAAAGGTCGACCGCTTCCGCCTGACCGGCGCCAGCGAGGGCGCACCCATCGGCCAGGTCTGGGGCCGGATGCGCGTGTCGGGGCAGATCGTCTGGGCGTCGCGCTTCCTTGACCGCGCAACGACGAGCGGCGGCGGCAAGGGTGCGCCGTCGCAACCGAAGGTGACCGAGCACAGCTACTTTGTCAGCCTCGCCGTGGCACTTTGCGAAGGCGAGATCGCCAGCATTGGCCGCGTCTGGGTGGATGGGACGGAGATTTCGCTGAAGGACGTGCAGATGCGCGTCTACAGGGGCGGCGAGGACCAGGTGCCCGATGCGAAGATCGAGGCGGTTGAGGGTGCGGGTCTGGCTCCGGCCTATCGCGGGCTCGCCTATGTCGTCTTCGAGGATCTGCCACTTGCGCCCTATGGCAACCGCGTGCCGCAGTTCAGTTTCGAGGTATTCCGCCCGGCGCAGGGCGAGGGGATCGACGCGATACCGGACCTGACCCTCGCCATCGAAGGGGTGGCGCTGATACCGGGGACCGGAGAGTACACGCTGGCGACGACGCCGGTTCACTACAGCTACGGGCTTGGTCGCAGCGTGTCGGCCAATGTGCATTCCCCAGGAGGTGTTACCGATCTGGCACGTTCTCTCGACGCACTGGGGGAGGAGTTGCCGAACTGCGGTTCGGTGTCGCTCGTGGTGTCTTGGTTCGGCAACGATCTGCGCTGCGGGCAGTGCACGTTGCGCCCGAAGGTCGAGGACAACTCGTTTGACGGCGCTGGAATGCCGTGGCGTTCAGGTGGCATCGGGCGGTCGCAGGCGGAGGAGATTGCGCGCGACAATGGCAAGCCGGTCTATGGCGGCACACCCGCGGACGCGGCGGTGGTCGAGGCGATCCGAAACCTGGGTGCGCGCGGCAAGTCGGTGGTCTTCTATCCTTTCATCCTGATGGAACTGCTCGCCGGCAACGGGCGCAATGACCCCTGGACGGGAGCGGCGGATCAGCCGGTGCTTCCGTGGCGAGGGCGGATTACGCAGTCGGTCGCGGCGGGTCAGCCGGGGAGCGTGGACGGGACGGCGACAGCCGAGGCAGAGGTGGCGGCATTCTTCGGTGTGGCCGAACCTGGGGACTTTGGGGTGGCGGCGGGTCGCGTCAGCTATTCCGGCCCTGCGGAGTGGTCCTATCGACGCTTTATCCTGCATTATGCGCATCTCTGCGCCCTTGCGGGCGGCGTCGGGGCCTTCTGCATCGGCTCAGAAATGCGCGGGTTGACGCAGATCCGGGGGGCGGGGGGCACGTTTCCCGCGGTGGCGGCGATGCGGCAGCTTGCGGCGGACGTGCGTGCGATCCTCGGGCCTTCGGTCAAGGTCGGCTATGCGGCGGATTGGTCGGAATATGGAGGCTATCAGGATGGCGCCGGCAACCTCCATTACCATCTCGATCCGCTCTGGGCCGATGCCAATGTCGATTTCATCGGCATCGACAACTACATGCCGACCGCCGACTGGCGGGATGGTGCGGGCCATGCCGATGCCGGCTGGGGGTCGATCTACAACCTCGATTACCTCAAGGCCAATATCGGCGGCGGCGAAGGCTATGACTGGTACTATGCCAGCGATCAGGAGCGGGCAGCGCAGATCAGGACACCGATCACCGATGGAGCCTTTGGCGAGGATTGGGTCTGGCGGATCAAGGACATCAAAAGCTGGTGGGAAAATCCGCATCACGACCGATTCGGGGGTCTGAAGGGGCCACAGACTGATTGGGTGCCGGGGTCGAAGCCGGTCTGGTTCACCGAGTATGGCTGCGCTGCCATCGACAAGGGGGCGAACCAGCCGAACCGGTTCCTTGACCCCAAGTCCGCCGAGTCTGGTCTTCCCTACCAATCGAACGGGCGGCGCGATGACCTGATGCAGATGCAATATCTGCGCGCGACGGTCGAATACTGGCGCGATCCGGTGAACAACCCGGTGTCCGAGGTCTACGGCGGACCGATGGTCGACATGAGCCGTGCCCATGTCTGGGCCTGGGACGCGCGGCCTTTCCCGCAGTTTCCGAACAACCGCGATCTCTGGGCGGATGGGGCGAACTATGCGCGCGGCCACTGGTTGAACGGCCGCACGACGGCGCAGCCATTGGCGAATGTCGTGGCCGAGATCTGTGCAGGTTCGGGTGTGCGGGACGTGGACGTGGCGGGGCTTTTCGGGATCGTGCGCGGATACAGCGTCCAGGAGACGGGGAGCGGTCGCAGCGCGCTGCAGCCCCTCATGCTGAGCTACGGGTTCGATGCCTTGGAACGCGACGGCGCCCTGCGCTTTCGGATGCGTGACGGTGTTGCGGATGCGGGGATCGGGCAAGACGATCTTGCCGTCGGGAGTGAGACGGACGGCTGGATCGAGACCACGCGCGCAACGGATGCGGACAGTGTCGGCAGGGTGCGGGTGAGCTATGTCGAGGCCGAAGGCGACTATGAAGCCCGCACCGTGGAGGCGGTGCATCCGGCGGGCGACTTGCAATCGGTCTCGCAATCGGAGTTTGCGCTTGCCTTGACGCAGGCCGAGGCCCAGCGGATTGCCGAGCGCTGGCTGACCGAGACGCGGGTTGCGCGGGATGGTGCGCGGTTCGCGCTGCCGCCGTCGCTAGGCGATATCGGTGTCGGCGATGTGGTGGCAATCGGCGCGGGCGTACCGAAGCTCTACCGAATCGACCGGGCAGAGCAGGCCGGCGCGATCGGGCTTGAGGCGGTCCGGGTGGAGCCTGCCGTCTACGTGCCCTCGGACGAGGCAGAAGTGGCGGTGGCTGCGCGAACCTTCGTCGCGCCGACGCCGGTGGCCGCGCTGTTTCTCGACCTGCCGCTGATGGCGGGGGAAGAGGTGCCGCATGCGCCGCACCTGGCCGTCGCAGCGCAGCCCTGGCCGGGATCGGTCGCGGTGTTCAGTTCGGACCAGGATGCGGGCTATACGCTCAACCGGCTGATCTCCAGCCAGGCGGTGATCGGGCAGACGGAGAGCCTGATGGCCCCGGCGACGGGCGGTGTCTGGGACCGATCGCAGCCGGTTCGGGTGAAGATCAGTGGCGGGTCGCTGAGTTCGGTGGGGGTCGCGCAGCTTCTGAACGGAGCCAACCTGATGGCAGTTGGCGACGGGTCGTCGGACGGGTGGGAGTTGTTCCAGTTCGCCAATGCCGAACTGGTTGCCCCTGACACCTATGATCTGTCGCATCTCTTGCGCGGCCAGACCGGCACTGAAGCGGCGGGGGCTGCCGGCTGGCCGGTCGGGAGCAATGTCGTCCTGCTGAACGGCGCGCCAACGCAGATCGCCCTTGCGGCCAATGCCCGTGACCTTGCGCGGCATTTCCGCATCGGGCCGTCACGGCGGGGGTACGACGATCCGTCCTACACTCACGTGGTGGAGGCCTTCGCGGGGATCGGGCTCAGGCCTTATGCGCCCGTTCACCTAAAGGCGGTCCGTCTGGCTGGTGGCGATCTTTCAGTGTCCTGGATACGGCGGACGCGGGTCGGAGGGGATAGCTGGTCGGGGCTGGACGTGCCGCTCGGCGAGGCATTTGAGGCTTATCAGGTCAGGGTTTTGGCCGGCAGCGCTATACTGCGTGAGAATGTGGTGAGCCAACCGCGCTGGACCTATGCGGCGGCGCAGATAACCGCCGACGGGGTCGTGCAGAGTTTCGAAATTCACATCGCCCAGTTGTCCGACCAGTTCGGGCCGGGGCCTTTTGCGAGGATGGTCGTCAATGTCTAATACCGCTCGGCTTGGCCTGCCCCTGGTTCAGGCGGCTCAGGCGCAGAAGCATGTGACCGTGAACGAGGCGCTGGTGCGTCTCGACGGGCTGGTGAACCTCGTCCTGCAATCCGAAAGTTTGGCGATCCCGCCTACTCTCGTCGTCGATGGCGCCTGCTATTCAGTGCCCCTTGGTGCGGTGAATGCCTGGAGCGGGCGTGACGGCTCCATTGCCATCGGGACGAACGGCGGCTGGGACTTTGTCCAGCCGCTCAGGGGATGGCGTGCCTATATTGTCGACCGAGGGGCGGGTGCGGTCTTCGACGGGTCGGACTGGCGCGAGGGGATGGTGACGCTCTCCTCGCATAATGCCGGGATGGCGATGCGGACGGTCGAGACGGACCATGTCGTGACGGCGGGTCCAGTTTCACTGACCGGCTATGTCATTCCGTCGAATGCGATGGTCGTCGGTGTGACCGGGCGGGTGATCTCTCCGATCACCGGGACCTTGACGGGGTGGTCGCTTGGCAATCCCGGTGCTGTGGGGCGCTTTGGCTCGGGTCTCGGTCTTTCGGGCGGGTCCTGGGTGCGGGGGCTTTTGTCCGCGCCCATGACCTTTTACGCGCCCGAGATGCTGCAACTCGACGCCATTGGCGGAGACTTTGCGGGTGGGACCGTGCGGCTTGCGGTTCACTATCTTGAACTTGGCCTGCCGGATCTTTGATCCATGCGGGAGTTTACCCATGGCGACGCGGTGGCGGCGGCGTCGGCGTTGAGAACGCGGCCGCCCGAAACCTGGGATGGCTGGCTGGCGGGCTACCTTGACCGCGCACACGCCGCCGATCGGTACCGCAAGCGCATGGGCAGGGTGCATCCGCGCTGGGGCAATGGCAGCCTGATGAGCGCGATACTCTGCGACATTCCGGTCTGGCCCGAACCCCGCCTGTCCGACCCCGACTATGCCGAGGCGCTGGTGGCGGCGCTTGAAGCGCTGATCCGCTGGCGGCGGAGAGATTCATGACAATGCGTTATGGCGAGAGGCTTTTCTTTCCGGCGCGCAGCTCTATCTGTTATAGAGACGGCAAATCTGGAGGACATGCCATGGCCGAGAAGAAAGCTGTCATATCGCGGGTCGATCCGGTCTGGACCCATATCTGCGACGAGGCGCGTGCTGCTGTTCGCGACGAGCCTTTGATGGGCGGACTTATCCACTCCGGCATCTTGCATCACCCGACGCTTGAGCGGGCGCTATCCTACCGCTTTTCCATGAAGTTGACTTCGGCGGAGATGAGCGAGCAGATCCTGCGCGAGATCGCCGATGAGGCCTATGCGGCGGACCCCGAACTCGGCCAGGCGGCGCGGGCGGATATCGTTGCGGTCTATGACCGTGATCCGGCCTGCCACCGGTTCATGCAGCCGCTTCTTTACTTCAAGGGCTTCCAGGCGGTTCAGGCTTACCGGATCGGCCATTGGTTGTGGCAGCAGGGACGGCGCGACCTTGCCTATTTCGTGCAGATGCGGGTGAGCGAGTCCTTCGGGGTCGACATCCATCCCGGTGCCGTGATCGGCAAGGGCATCATGATCGACCATGCCCATTCCATCGTCATCGGTGAGACTGCGGTTGTTGGCGACAATGTCTCCATGCTGCACTCCGTTACGCTGGGCGGCACCGGCAAGGAGGATGGCGACCGGCATCCGAAGATCGGCGACGGCGTGCTGATCGGAGCCGGGGCGAAGGTGCTTGGCCATATCCACGTCGGCAACCGGTCGCGGATCGCGGCGGGTTCGGTGGTGCTGCAGGATGTGCCCCCTTGCAAGACGGTGGCAGGTGTTCCGGCCAAGGTGATCGGCGGCGCGGGCTGCGAGCAGCCGGCATTGAGTATGGATCAGCTGATCGACAGCCGGCACTGAAGCCAAGCGAAGCGGGAAATGAGAAAGGCCGGGCAGCGATGCCCGGCCTCTGTTTTTCGTTACTTGCCGTCAGGCCAGCATGGCCATCGGGTTTTCGAGATTCTCGACGATCGCCTTCAGAAGTTCCGCCCCGAGCGCCCCGTCGATCACGCGGTGATCGACCGAAAGCGTCATCGACATGACCGTGGCAACGCCAATCTCGCCATTGGCCTTGACGACGGGCTTCTTCACCCCGGCGCCGACAGCAAGAATCGCGCCATGCGGCGGGTTGATGACGGCGTCGAAATTGTCGATGCCGAACATGCCGAGGTTGGATATTGCAAAGGTGCCGCCCTGGTATTCATGAGGCGCAAGCTTGCGGTTTCGGGCGCGGGCGGCGAGGTCCTTCATCTCGGCCGAAAGGGCCGAAAGCGTCTTCTGATGGGCGTCCTTCAGGACCGGCGTGAAGAGACCGCCTTCTATGGCGACGGCCACGGCCACGTCGGAGGGTTTCAGCTTCAGGATACGGTCGCCGGCCCAGACGGCGTTGGCATCCGGCACCTGCTGGAGCGCGTTGGCGCAGGCCTTGATCACGAAGTCGTTCACCGAAAGCTTCACGCCCCGCGATTCAAGCTTGCTGTTGAGTTCGGCGCGGAACGCCATCAGCGTGTCGAGTTGGACGTCGCGGCGCAGGTAGAAATGCGGGATGGTCTGCTTGGCCTCTGTCAGGCGGGCGGCGATGGTCTTGCGCATCCCGTCGAGCGTGACCTCGGTGTATTCCCGGCCTTCGTAGAGCTTGGCCACCGGGCTGGCGGAAGGGCCGGCGGGGGCTGCCGCCGGGGCAGGGGCTGGTGCCGCCGCGGGCGCTGCGGCGGGCTTTACCGCGCGGCCTGCGCCGACTGCCTCGACATCGGCCTTGACAATCCGGCCGTGCGGGCCCGATCCGGCGAGCGCCGAGATATCGACGCCGCGTTCCTTCGCCAGGCGACGAGCGAGCGGTGAGGCCATGACACGCGCGCCCGATGCTTTCGGCGCAGCCGGGGCAGGTGCCGCAGCGACCGCCGCAGGTGCCGCAACTTCCGCTTTCGGCGGAGCTGCCAGCGTGACTTTCGGCGCCGGTGCCGCATCGGCGCTTTCGCCCTCTTCGACCAGAACGGCGATGGGCGTGTTGACCTTCACCCCGGCCGTCCCTTCGGCGACAAGGATCTTGCCGACGATGCCTTCATCGACGGCCTCGAATTCCATCGTTGCCTTGTCGGTCTCGATCTCGGCCAGGATGTCGCCGGATTTCACCGCGTCGCCTTCCTTGACCAGCCATTTGGCCAGCGTGCCTTCCTCCATCGTCGGAGAAAGGGCGGGCATCAGAACTTCGGTTGCCATGTCGCTATCTCCTTACCGGTAAGTCACTTTTTTCACCGCCGCGACGATCTCGTCCGGGGTGATGAGCGCGTGCTTCTCAAGGTTTGCCGCATAGGGCATCGGCACGTCCTTGCCGGTGCAGTTGATGACCGGCGCGTCGAGATAGTCGAAGGCCTGCTCCATCAGCACCGCCGAGATGTGGTTGCCGATCGAGGCGACCGGCCAGCCCTCTTCGACCGTGATGCAGCGGTTGGTCTTCATCACGGAGTTTATGACCGTCGCCGTGTCGAGCGGGCGCAGCGTCCGAAGGTCGATGACCTCGGCGCTGATCCCTTCGGCAGCCAGCTTTTCGGCGGCGTCGAGCGCATGGCTCACCCCGATCCCGAAGGAGACGATGGTGACATCCGACCCCTCGCGCCAGATCTTCGCCTTGCCGAAGGGGACGGTGAAATCGGGCAGGTCCGGCACTTCGAAGGACCGGCCATAGAGGATCTCATTCTCAAGGAAGATCACCGGGTTCTGATCGCGGATCGCGGTCTTCAGAAGCCCCTTCGCATCCGCCGCCGAATAGGGGATGGCGACCTTGAGGCCGGGAACCTGCGCATACCAGGCGGAATAGTCCTGGCTGTGCTGAGCGCCCACGCGGGCCGCCGCGCCATTCGGGCCGCGGAAGACGATCGGGCAACCCATCTGGCCGCCGGACATGTAAAGCGTCTTCGCCGCCGAGTTGATGATGTGGTCGATGGCCTGCATCGCGAAGTTAAAGGTCATGAACTCGACGATAGGCCGGAGGCCGCCGAAGGCCGAGCCGACCGCAATGCCGGCAAAGCCATGTTCGGTGATCGGCGTGTCGATCACCCGCTTCGGCCCGAACTGGTCGAGAAGCCCCTGGCTGATCTTGTAGGCGCCCTGGTACTCGCCGACTTCCTCGCCCATCAGATAGACGTCGCCGTCGCGCGTCATCTCCTCGGCCATCGCCTCGCGAAGCGCTTCGCGCACCGTCATCGTCTTCATCGCCGTGCCGGCGGGCCAGTCGGGCGAGGTGTCGGCCTTGGGTGCCACCGGCGCAGGCTCGGCAGCTTTCGCCGCGACTGGGGCCGGGGCAGCGGCGGGCGCCGCTTTCGGAGCGGGCGCCACATCAGCGCTTTCGCCCTCTTCCACCAGCAGAGCGATGGGCGTATTCACCTTCACCCCCGCCGATCCCTCGGCCACGAGGATCTTGCCGACGATGCCTTCATCGACGGCCTCGAATTCCATCGTCGCCTTGTCGGTCTCGATCTCGGCCAGGATCTGGCCAGATTTCACCGCATCGCCTTCCTTGACCAGCCACTTGGCCAGCGTGCCCTCTTCCATCGTGGGCGACAGCGCGGGCATGAGAATTTCGGTTGCCATGATTGCGGTCCCCCTTACGCGTAAATGTCGGTCCAGAGTTCCTCGAGCGCGGGCTCGGGGCTCTCCTTTGAAAACTCGGCGGCCTCGTTGACGATCGCCTTGATCTCCTTGTCGATCGCCTTCAGGTCGTCATCGGTCGCGTGCTTGCCCTGCAGGATCAGCTCGCGCACATGTTCGATGGCGTCGCGCTCGTCGCGCATCTTCTGCACTTCCTCGCGGGTGCGGTACTTCGCCGGGTCCGACATCGAGTGGCCGCGGTAACGGTAGGTCTTGACCTCAAGGATGTAGGGGCCGTCGCCGGCCCGGCAATGCGCGACGGCTTTCTCGCTCGCCGACTTCACCGCCAGCACATCCATGCCGTCCACCGTCTCGCCAGGAATGCCGAAGGCCTCGCCGCGCTTGTAAAGTTCAGGGGTCGAGGTCGAGCGTTTCTGCGCCGTACCCATGGCATACTGGTTGTTTTCGACCACGAAGATCACCGGCAGCTTCCAGAGCGCGGCCATGTTGAAGGTCTCGTAGACCTGGCCCTGGTTCGCCGCACCGTCGCCGAAATAGGCGAAGGTGACCCGGCCGTTGCCCTTGTACTGGTCGGCAAAGGCAAGGCCGGCGCCGAGCGGCACCTGGGCGCCGACGATGCCGTGACCGCCGTAGAAATGCTTCTCTTTCGAGAACATGTGCATCGAGCCGCCCTTGCCCTTCGAATAGCCGCCCTCGCGGCCCGTGAGCTCGGCCATGACGCCCTTTGGGTCCATGCCGCAGGCCAGCATGTGCCCGTGGTCGCGGTAGGAGGTGATGCGCTTGTCGCCTTCCTCGGTCGCCGCCTCAAGGCCGACGACCACCGCTTCCTGCCCGATGTAGAGGTGGCAGAACCCGCCGATCAGGCCCATGCCGTAAAGCTGACCGGCTTTCTCCTCGAATCGCCGGATCAGCAGCATGTCGCGGTAATACTTCAGCAGATCTTCCCCGGAAGTATTTGATTTCTGAGCAGGCTTTCGCGCAGCCATCGCAAGCTCCTCCCAATGCCGTGAAACTGGTTCAGTGTTAAACTATCAATTAACCCATAGCGCTTCGGACCGCGAGCACTATTTCCGCTGCGACAGGCCGGCGGCTGCATCCTGCCTTCACGCATTTTCTGTCCAAAAAATACTCCCGCCGGAGGCATGCCGAGGAGAAGGCCCATAGGCCTTCGACGAGAGGTGGAAATTGCGCCCGGAACGGGCGCGCCTTCAGGTCAGTGGATGACGATCTCGTCGGAACGGATGACGCCCAGCACATTGCGGGCGCGTTCGTCGAGAAGATCGAGGTCAAGGTAGCCATCCGACAGACGCCGAGTCAGGTTTTCCATCTTCGCCGCCTCGGCCTTCAGCCGGTCGCGCTCTGCGGTCAGGGTCTGGCGCTCGGCCTCGGCCTGCACCCGGCGAAAGACACCGTAATCACCCTGGACGGCGGCGAAGGTGAAGTAGAACCCAAGCCCGCCGACGATGACGAGGTAAAACGCCATGCCGATGGCGGGCTTGCTCCGGGGTGCGTTCATGCTCTGCCTCAGTCCAGCCGCTCACGGGCCATGTGACCGAATCATGTCACATCCGCGAGTGCTTGTGAATCCCCGGCGAGGGCGATTTTCGCGCCGCCGGGGGCAGGGGGCCTCAGCCCGCGACCGAGGCCTCGTAGATCGACCCGATGGCGCCGTCGAGTGCCTTGTTGAACGCGGCATCCGACTGCCCGACCGAAAGCCCTTCGGTCAGTGCGCGCGAGAAGCTGGCGATGACGCCCTTGTTCAGCGCAAGAATCCGGTTGGCCTCGTCTCGGGTGTAGCCGCCCGACAGTGCCACCACGCGCATCACCTTCGGGTGGTCCACCAGCGCCTTGTAGGCGTTGGGCTTCGTTGGCAGCGTCAGCTTCAGCATGACTTCCTTGCCCGCCGGGAACCTGTCGAGGTGCTTCAGGATCTCTTCCTTCAGCATTTCTTCCGCCTCGGCCTTGTCGGGTATGGAGATCGTGACTTCCGGCTCAAGGATCGGCATCAGGCCATGCGCAAGCACCTTGTCGCCCAGCTCGAACTGCTGGGCCACGATGGCGGCGATGCCCTTCCTGTCGGCGGCGTCGATGACCGAACGCTCCTTGGTGCCGAAGATGCCCTTGGCGACGGCGCGCTTCAACAGGTCGTCAAGCCCACCGATCGGCTTCATCAGCTTCACGCCGTCCTTTTCCTCCTCAAGCCCCTTGTCGATCTTGAGGAAGGGGACCACGCCGCGCTTTTCCCACAGATAGGCAGCGGCCGGCTTGCCGCCGATCTCGGCGTCCATGGTCTTTTCGAAGAGGATCGCCCCCACCACACGCTTGCCGTCAAAGGCGGGCGAGGTGGCGATACGGGCGCGCATCGCGTGGATCAGGCCGTACATTCCGGCATCGTCGGACCAGTCGCCATCCTTGTGGCCGTAAAGCTTCAGCGCCTTCGGGGTCGACCCGCCGCTCTGGTCAAGGGCCGCGATGAAGCCCTTGCCGCCGCGCATCTGTTCCGCCTGCTTTTGCCGTGACATGCTGATCCTCGCTTGACTGGGTGGACGGGCGCGCCCGTTTCCTTTCGCTTCTAGGGGAGGCTGCGGACCCTTGCAAAGGTGGTTGCGCTAACGCTTTCCGCCTTCGGCAGGTTTCAGAAACAATCCGGCGATCCGGGCGACCAGACGGCGCGGCACGAGCCGCGGGGCAAAGGCGAAAACCTTGTTCGCAAGCCCGGTGACGCGAATCCGCTCGCCCTTGTGCATCGCCCGCCAGCCTGCCTTCGCCACCTTGCTCGCCGCCGGGACGGGCAGCGCCTTGAAAAGGCGCACACCCTCCATCTTCGCGTCGGCGGCGAAGTTGGTCTTGGTGGCACCGGGACAAAGGGCCGTCACCGTGACCGGGCTGTCCTTCAGTTCCTCCGCCACTCCTTCGCTCAAGGTCAGAAGATAGGCCTTGGTGGCATGGTAGACCGCCATGTTCGGCCCCGGCATGAAGGCGGCGGTGGATGCCACGTTCAGCACCCTGCCGCCGCCCTGCTGCGCCATATGGGCGACCGCGCGCTTCATCAGGATCGTCGCGGCGACGACATTCACCATGACCGAAGCCATTTCCCGTGCGCCGTCACCTGCCGCGAAGGGGCCGTTGTAGCCAAGGCCGGCATTGTTCACGAGGATGTCGATATGCCGCCTCAGGCTGACCTTGCGCCAGAGCGCCTCGACTGCCTCGGGGTCGGAAAGATCCGTCGGCATCACTTCGACCGCGATCCTGTGCTTTGCGCGCAGCTCGGCGGCCAGCCGCTCCATCTTCGCCGCCTGCCGCGCGACAAGGATGAGGTCACGGCCCTCCGCCGCAGCCAGCCGGGCGAATTCCACGCCGAACCCCTCGGAGGCGCCGGTGATCAGCGTCCATTTCGATGCCATTAGTCTTAGCTCCCGTGCCCCCGCTTCGTAGCTACGCGAGGGCGCGGGATTCGCATAGGCCTTGCCTTGGGGGATCAGGATTCGAGCGCGACGACGCCGGGCAGTTCCTTGCCCTCCATCCATTCAAGGAAGGCGCCGCCGGCGGTGGAGATGAAGCTGAAATCATCTGCGACGCCAGCCTTGTTCAGCGCCGCGACCGTGTCGCCGCCGCCCGCGACCGAGACGAGCGCACCGGCCTTGGTCAGGTCCGCCGCTTTGCGCGCCGCGGCATTGGTCGCTTTGTCGAAGGGCGCGATCTCGAAGGCGCCAAGGGGGCCGTTCCAGATCAGCGTGCGCGAGTCTTCGAAGACCTTGCCGATGGCCGCGACCGTCTTCGGCCCGGCATCAAGGATCATCGCATCGGCGGGGCAAGCATCGGCCGCCACCGTCTCGGAGGGCGCACCTTCGCGGAACTCGCGGGCGATCACGACGTCGATGGGCAGGTGAATCCGGCATCCCGCCGCGTCGGCCTTCTTCAGTATCTCGCGCGCCGTATCGGCCATGTCGCGTTCGGCCAGGGATTTTCCGACATCGACGCCCTTGGCGACGAGGAAGGTATTGGCCATGCCGCCGCCGATGATGAGATGGTCGACCTTCTTCACGAGGTTGCCGAGAAGGTCGAGCTTGGTCGAGACCTTGGCGCCGCCGACCACCGCCACGACCGGATGCTGCGGCTGGCCAAGGGCGGCGTTCAGCGCCTTCAGCTCCGCCTCCATCAGCCGCCCGGCGCCGGAGGGCATCAGATGGGCAATGCCCTCGGTCGAGGCATGGGCGCGGTGCGCCGCCGAAAAGGCATCGTTCACATAGACATTGCCAAGCGCGGCCATCCCGGCGGCAAGGCCGGGGTCGTTCTTTTCCTCGCCGGCATGAAAGCGGGTGTTCTCCAGAAGGAGGACATCGCCCGGCTGCATCGCCGCCACGGCCTTCTTCGCCGGGACGCCGACGCAATCCTCGGCAAAACTGACCTTCTGGCCAAGTGCCGCCTCAAGGGCGGGAAGGGTGACGCGCAGGCTCATCTCCGGCACCACTTCGCCCTTCGGCCGGCCGAAATGCGCCAGAAGGATCGGCTTGCCGCCGGCTTTCAGAATATCCTTGATCGTCGGCACGATCTTTTCGATCCGCGTCGCATCGGTGACGCGGCCCGCCTCGACCGGAACGTTGATATCGACCCGCACCAGCACCAGCTTGTCCTTGAGGTCGAGGTCGTCGAGCGTCTTCCAGTCCATGGCGGGCATCCTTTCTCGCAGGTGGCGGAGGACCGCCGGTCAGCGCCAAATCACCCGAAGGCGGGGGCCCAGTCAACCGATCTGCAACCGATCCCGCGCGCTTTGCCCTTTTCTTGGGCGGCAGGGGCGACTAGGTTCCGGCGAAGCTTACGAGGAGGCCAGCATGGCTGAATACAAAGATCCCGAGAATACCATCATCGTCACGCTGAAGGACGGCCCCGTGGTGATCGAGCTTTTGCCCGATGTCGCGCCGAAGCATTCCGAGCGGATGAAGGAACTGGCCCGCGCCGGCAAATATGACAACGTGGCCTTCCACCGCGTCATCGACGGCTTCATGGCCCAGACCGGCGACGTCGAACATGCCAACATGGAAGCGCCGAACTACAATGCCCGCCGCGCCGGAACCGGCGGCTCGGACCTGCCGGACCTGCCGGCGGAATTCTCGCGCATCCCGCATGACCGGGGTACGCTCGGTGCGGCGCGGTCGCAGAACCCGAATTCGGCCAACAGCCAGTTCTTCATCAACTTCAAGGACAACTCCTTCCTGAACGGCCAGTACACCGTCTATGGCCGGGTGATCTCGGGGATGGAGCATGTCGACAAGATCCAGCGCGGCGAACCGCCGGCAAGCCCCGACCGGATGATCTCGGTCAAGGTAGCGGCCGATGTCTGACACGCGGGTCTTCCTTGGCGCGATGGGCGCCGGGCTCGCCGCCATCGGCGTCGCGTGGTTCATCTACGGGCAGAGCACGCAAAGCGCCCTCGCCGCAGAGGACGGGCCTGGCCCGAACCTCGTGATCGAGGTCGCAGGGGAGGCGAACGGCACTATCGTCATCGACCTCCTGCCCGACCAGGCGCCGAAGCATGTGGCCCAGATCACCGAACTGGCGCGTACCGGCGCTTATGACAACGTGGTCTTCCACCGCGTGATCGACGGCTTCATGGCGCAGACCGGCGATGTGGCGAACGGCAAGTTCGGCGGCGACCTGTCGCTCGCAGGCTCAGGCGCATCGGAGTTGCCGGACATCCCGGCGGAGTTTTCCGACGTACCCTTCATGCGCGGCATCGTCCGCATGGCCCGGTCGAACAGCCCCGACAGCGCCAATTCGCAGTTCTTCATCATGTTCGCGCCGGGTGAATTCCTGAACGGCCAGTATACGGTCGTCGGTCACGTCGTCTCGGGCATGGAGGTCGTCGACCAGATCAAGAAGGGCGACCCCGACGCGAACGGCGCGGTGGTCGAGCCCGACCGGATGGTCACGGTCAAGGTTCAGGAATAGGGCTGAACTGCCCCGAAGAAACAGGAAACCCGGCCCGTTGAAGGCCGGGTTTTTGTTTGTCACGCTCCGCGATGGTCCCGCCCGGAATCAAGGGGCAGTCGGGCGCCGCCCTCTATTCCATCACCACCAGCGCATGGCGCTTCCGGCCCGCCGTCAGCTTGACCGGACCCGCCAGTTCCCCGGCGCCGATCATCTGCCCGGCATCGACGACCACGTCGTCATTCAGCCGCGCGCCGCCCTCGGCGATCAGGCGCTTCGCGTCCTTGCCGGATTTCGCCAGGCCTGAGCGGACGAAGAGCTGCGCCACGCTGATCCCCTCGGCCACATCGGCGACCGAAAGCGTCAGCGTCGGCAGGTCGTCGCCCATGCCGCCCTTCTCGAAGACCTCGCGCGCCGTGGCTTCCGCCGCCGCTGCTGCCTCGGCCCCGTGCAGAAGCCGCGTCACCTCGTTGGCGAGAACGATCTTGCCATGGTTGATCTCGGACCCCGCAAGCGCTCCTAGGCGATCGCATTCCGCCACCGGAAGCTCGGTATAAAGCTTCAGGAACCGGCCCACGTCGGCATCCGTCGTGTTGCGCCAGAACTGCCAGAACTCGTAGGGGCTTAGCATGTCGCCATTCAGCCAGACCGCGCCGCCCTGGCTCTTGCCCATCTTGCGCCCGTCCGAGGTGGTGAGCAGGGGCGTCGTCAGCCCGTAGATCTCCTGATCCAGCACCCGGCGCGTCAGGTCGATGCCGTTGATGATATTGCCCCACTGGTCGGACCCGCCCATCTGCAACCGGCAGCCATAGCGCCGGTTCAGCTCAAGGAAGTCATAGGCCTGCAGGATCATGTAGTTGAATTCGAGGAAGCTCAGCGACTGCTCGCGGTCAAGCCGCGACTTGACGCTTTCAAAGGACAGCATCCGGTTGACCGAGAAATGCCGCCCGATATCCCTCAGGAAATCGAGGTAGTTCAGCCCGTCAAGCCATTCGGCATTGTTCAGCATCGTCGCCTTGCCCTCGCCGTAAGCGAGGTAGCGGTCGAAGACCTTCTGCATGCCGCCGATGTTCTCGTCGATCTGCGCCGTGGTCAGCAGCGGCCGCTCCTCGGCGCGGAAGGACGGATCGCCGACCTTCGTCGTGCCGCCGCCCATCAGCGTGATCGGCTTGTGGCCAGTCTTCTGGAACCAGCGCAGCAGCATCACATTGAGAAGATGCCCGACATGCAGCGACTTCGCCGTCGCGTCATAGCCGATATAGGCCGTCACCGGCCCCTTCACCAATGCCTCGTCCAGCCCCTGATAATCGGTGCAGTCGGCAAGAAAGCCGCGTTCCATGATGATCGCCATGAAGTCGGATTTCGGGTGGTAGGTCATATCGGCCTCGTCCATTCTCAACGCGCCCGCTATACCGGCGGGGAAGGTCAAGGGGAAGGGCATGTTGAAACCGGGCGTGGTCTGGGCCTTGGGCACGATGTCGGGCACGTCGCTTGACGGCGTCGATGCCGCCCTCCTGAAGACCGATGGCGAGACGATCCATGAATTCGGCAACACCGCCTACCGGCCCTATACGGCGGAGGAGCGTGACACCTTGCGCGCCGCCCTTGGCCGCTGGCCTGGCGAGGCGGGGGTGGAGGCAGCGGCAGAGGTGGTCGAGACGGCCCATGCCGCGGTGATGTCGCCGCTCGCGGCGGGGGCTGGCCTTGCCGGGTTCCACGGCCAGACGCTGGCCCATGATCCGCGCGGACGCGGCACCCATCAGGCCGGGGACGGCGCCGTCCTCGCCGAGATCCTGCAGGTCCCCGTGGTCTGGGATTTCCGCTCGACGGATGTGGCCTTGGGCGGTCAGGGGGCTCCGCTCGCGCCCTTCTACCATTTCGCCTGTGCCCGGCTCATTGGTGCCACGAAGCCGGTGGCGTTTCTCAACCTCGGCGGGGTCGGCAACCTCACCTGGCTCGATCCCTCGGCCCCGGCCCCGGACGCCCCCGGCGCCTGTCTCGCCTTCGACACCGGCCCGGCGAATGCGCCGATCGACGATCTCCTGCGCCATCGGTTGGGACTGACCCGTGACGAGGGCGGTGCGCTCGCCCGGAAAGGCCGCGTCGATGAGGCGATCATCGAACGCCTGCAAGGACAGGGCTACTTCCGCAAGGTGCCGCCGAAGTCGCTCGACCGGCAGGATTTCCACTGGCTCCTCGACGCCGTCGCGGACCTCTCCGACGCCGATGCCGCCGCCACGCTTGCCGCCGCCGCCGCGACATCCGTGGTCCTCGGGGCCGAGCATTTCCCGGCCCCCGTCACCCGCATCCTCGCCGCCGGGGGCGGGCGTCACAACCCGGTGCTGATGGAGATGATCGCCGCCGGGATGGATTGCCCGGTCGAACCGGTGGAGGGCGTGGGCCTTGATGGCGACATGCTCGAAGCACAGGCCTTCGCCCATCTCGCGGTTCGGGTGGCGCGCGGGCTGCCCACGTCCTGCCCCGGCACCACCGGCGTCGCTGCAGCCGTCGGTGGCGGCAGGATCAGCCGGCCGGGGCCTTCGGAATGACCGAACGCATCCTTGTCGTCGGCGCCGGTGTCATCGGCGCGGCCATTGCCTTCCAGCTGGCGCAAGGCAGGGCCGATGTGACGCTGGTCGACGCCGCCACCCCCGCTTCCGGTGCCTCGGGTCGCTCCTTCGGATGGATCAACGCCAGCTTCTCGCTCGACGTCCATCACTTCGGCTTGCGCGTCGCGGCGATGGCGGCGCATCACCGGCTTGGCACCGACCTTGGCGATGCCCCGACCACCTGGCCCGGCACGCTCGCCTGGGACGAGGCTGGTGAGGCGCAGGACCGGACCTTCGCCCGCCTGACCGAGGCCGGTTATCCCGTCCGCCGCCTGAGCCGTTCCGAGTTCCGCAGGATGGAACCCGCCATCGCCACTCCCCCCGAAATCGCACTGCATTACCCGACCGAAGGCGTCACCGACCTTGCCAGCCTGACGCACCGCCTGATCGCCGGGGCAGGGCGGCACGGCGCCCGCATCCTCCTCGGCCTGCCCGTCACCGGCATCCTGACCCATGGCGGCCGGGTCTCCGGCCTCCAGACCGCCGAAGGCCCGCTTCCTGCCGATCGCGTGGTTCTCGCCGCCGGCACTGGCACACTGGAGCTCCTCGCGCCCCTCGGCCTTGGCCTGCCGATGCTGCACCGTCCCGCGATCATCCTCAAGACGCAGCCCCTGCCGCCGCTCCTGAGCCATATCCTCGTGACCCCGGCGATGGAGATAAGGCAGGAAGCCGATGGCCGCCTTCTGGCGCCGACCTCGCCAAATCATCAGGCCGACGACTCCACCGCATTCAGCGCGCCGCCCGAAGACCTCGCCGACCAATCCATCCGCCATATCGCGGAACTTCTGCCCCAAGCCGCGCCTCGGTGGCAGGAGGCGCTCCGTGCCTTCCGCCCGGTGCCGGGTGACGGATTGCCGGTGATGGGCGAGGCTGTGGAGGGGCTTTACCTTGCCGTCATGCACTCCGGCGCCACGCTCGCCGCCCTCGCCGGCGAACTTGCCGCGAAGGAAATCCTCGATGGCAAAGACGAGCCGCTACTTGCCCCCTACCGCCCCGGCCGCTTCGGCTGACCGCCGCATTGCCCGCGCCTCGCGCGCCTGCAGCAGCATCGCGCCGGTGTAGATCACCAGCGCCGACCAGATCAGCGGGAAGGCGATCATCTTCGCCCGCCCGAAAGGCTCGCCGAAGATGAAGACGGCGGTGAGGAAAATCATCGTCGGCGCGATATACTGCATGATGGCGATGGTCGAAAGCTTCAACCCCTTGGCGCCATTGGCATAAAGCATCAGCGGGATCGCTGTCACGAGGCCGGTCCCGACCAGGAGCCAGGTGTCATAAGGCACGCCTTGCGCGAAATGGCTCTCCCCCCGCGCGGCAAGCCAGATGACATAGGCAAGGGCAGGTGGCGTCAGCAGCAGGACCTCGAGCGTGAAGCCCTGATTTGGGCCGATGGGCAGCCATTTCTTGAGGAAAGCATAGACGCCCCATGTCAGCGTCAGGCCCAATGCCACCAAGGGCAACTGCCCCGCATCCCAGGTCAGGATCGCCACCGCGATGGCGGCAAGCCCGATGGCCGCCCATTGCGCCGCGTGCAGTCGTTCGCGAAGCAATACCGCGCCAAGAAGGACGGAGAAGAGCGGGTTGATGTAATAGCCAAGGGCCGCATCCAGCGCATGGCCCGCGCCAATGGCCCAGACATAGATGCCCCAGTTGACCGACACGAAGGCCGCCGTCACCGCCGCCATGCCGAGCATCTTCGGCGTCTTCAAGGCCCGCTTCAGGTCCGCTGTCCGCCCGGTCGCGACGAGGATCGCGAGCGCGATCGGAACCGACCAGAGGATGCGATGGGCGATGACCTCGACCGGCGGCACATGCGCCAGCGCCTTCATGTAAAGCGGCAGGAAGCCCCAGAGGAGATAGGCGGCAAGCGCGTAGAAAAAGCCGTTGAGGCTGTCCCCGGATTGCGGGGCGGCGGCGGGCTGGTCTTGCATGGCGGGGGTCCTTGTGCTGGCGTTCCCCTAGCAGATCAAGGGGCGCGCCTCCATGCCGGGATTGTCACCGCTACATTAGCGGCGCCGGGCGAGGTAGTCGCGGCTGAAGGCGGCATAGCCGTCGGCGGTCACCTTCAACTCGTCCTGCATCTCCCTGTGCAGGTCCGGCAGGCGATGGAAGGGGACGGCGGGGAAGACGTGATGCTCGACATGGTAGGGCATGTTCCACGCGAGGAAGCGGACGAGGCGATTGGTGAAAGTCGTGCGGGTGTTCTCGAACATGTTGGCGACAAAGGCGCAGTCGCCATGCTCGGCCAGAAGATAGAGCCGGAGGAAGGGCTGGCCGAGAAGCACCGGCAGGATCCAGAGCCAGAGAAGGAGAGGCGAGGCCAGCAGGCTGGCCCCCGCCAAGGCGTAGAGCGCCACCATCACCCGCGCCTCGCGCCGCATC
This sequence comes from Pseudomonadota bacterium, assembly GCA_020161655.1. GTDB lineage: Bacteria > Pseudomonadota > Alphaproteobacteria > Rhodobacterales > Rhodobacteraceae > Albidovulum. Next base: position 365,535 of record JAIUPC010000012.1, on the reverse strand, counting down.
CTTGGCAGGGCGCGCGGCGCGAGATAGCGCGCCTCCTCTCGGCCCATGCAGAGCCGCGCCATGAGCTTCAGGGCCGACCACCAGTAGGGCAGGCCGCTGACATGAAGCGCCCATTCTGCCGCAGTCTCGGGCTTCGGGGCGTCCAGTTCCGGGTCCTCGCCCGGCAGGTTGGTGAAACGGTGATGGGCAAGGTGAAAGGACCGGAACCATTCGAAGGGCAGGATCAGCACCAGCCCGCAGACCCGCCCGACCCAGTCAGAGAGCCGGTCCGAAGCGAAGGGCGTGCGATGCGTGCATTCATGCTCAAGCGTGAAAAGGAAGGCGAGCAGTATCCCCTGTACCGGCAAGAGGAGCGGCCAGAACGGCAGCTTCGCCGCAATCGCCGCCCCAGTGAGCAGGATCAGCCCGCCATGCCCGGCAAGATGCCAAAGCCCGGCGCGGTCGCTCCGCTCGGTCAGGTCGGTGCGGGTCGCGGCGGGAAGCCGGGCGAGAAAGCTCTTGTGGTCGGTCATGCCTTCGGTTCCGCTGGCGTCCCGCCAGTCTCGCCCCTCGTCCCGGCAATGCCAAGGCTCCGCCTGCACACCTTCCTTCACTTTCTGTCCCGAAATACTCCGGGGGGAGTCCCGGACTTGCTCCGGGACAGGGGGCAGCGCCCCCTTCGCGCCGCGCCGGCGCGGTCCCCGCTTGCATCTGGTCCCACCGCTTCTAGGCTGGCCGCAACAGCGGGGAGAGAGTGATGGCGGGCGTAAAGGGACGGGTGGCTTTGGTGACGGGGGCAGGAAGCGCGGGCGGGATCGGCTTTGCCATCGCGCGGGCGCTTCATGCCGCCGGGGCAAAGGTGGCGATCACCTCGACGACCGACCGCATCCATGACCGCGCGCGAGAGATCGGTGATGTCTTCGCCACCACCGCCGACCTGACCCGGCCCGAGGATGTCGCCCGGCTGGTGGCCGAAACGGAAGCCGCGCTCGGCCCCATCGACATCCTCGTCAACAACGCCGGCATGTCCCAGACCGGCGTCAGCCTGCCCGGCGGCCATTTCACGGCGCTGGACGAGGCGGCCTGGAGCCGAGGGCTCGACATGAACCTTGGCACCGTCCTGCGCCTGACCCGCGCGATCCTGCCCGGCATGGTCGACCGGCGCTATGGCCGCATCGTTCATACCTCCTCCGTCACCGGGCCGGTTGTCGCCATCGCCGGAAGCTCGATCTACGCCACTGCAAAGGCCGGGCTGATGGGTCTCACGCGGGCGCTGGCGCTTGAGGTCGGGCCCCTGGGCGTCACCGTGAACGCGGTTGGCCCCGGCTGGATCGAGACGGAATCGTCAAGCGCGGCTGAAATCACCGCCGGACACCACACCCCGGTCGGCCGCCCCGGCCGGCCCGATGAGGTGGCCCATGCCGTCCTCTTCCTTGCCGCCGAAGAGGCGAGCTATGTCACCGGCCAGCTTATCGTCGTCGACGGCGGCAACACGCTTCAGGAATACAAGGTGGCTCTCTAGCCAACGAAAGGCCGGGCGGCGAACGCCCGGCCCAAGGCTCAGGCCGCCTTCGCCATGCCGCCGGCGATCTTCTCCGACACGAAGCCGAAGAGATTGCCGATCACCAGCGACGCCAGCACCACCACCGCCGATTTCAGCACCGCGCCGAGATCGCCGAGCGCCACCCCGCTCAAGAGCGTGAAGGCCGCCGTGGAAGCATAGCCGTAGACCGCCGCCGGGATCGTCGCCAGGACCGGGACATGCGCGCCGAGCACCAGAACCACGACCGAGATACCGACGATGATCGAGGTCACCAGAACCGACCCGCCGACAACGGCTACCATGAACAATGTGACCGCCGCGACAACGACGCCCCAGGCGTGGTTGATCGCGGATTTCGTCAGCCCGTCAGCCTTGCCGCCGGTATGGTAGAAGCTGCCCCAACCGACGAAAAGCGCCCAGACTTGCAGGCCGAGCGAAGTGCCAAGGCATAGATAGGTGGCCAGGGCGGCGAGGACGCCGATGGATATGGCCAGAGCCGTGATGATGTTCATATGTCCCTCCCATTGGCCGCCCCGGGGCGTTTCCTCGGCCCGGGTGCGGCGGTGGGGAGGGTAGGGCGCACCTTGGCGCGCCCATATTCGACATTCGTCTCTACGACCCTCGGGGGCTGCGAGATCAGCCTTTCAGGATCGAATGTCCGGCGAATGCCGCCGTCTCGCCCAGCATCTCCTCGATGCGGATGAGCTGGTTGTATTTCGCCAGCCGGTCCGAGCGGGCGAGCGAGCCGGTCTTGATCTGGCCGCAGTTCGTCGCAACGGCGAGGTCGGCGATGGTGGCATCCTCGGTCTCACCGGAACGGTGGCTCATGACAGAGGTATAGCCAGCACGGTCGGCCATGCGCACGGCATCGAGCGTCTCGGTCAGGGTGCCGATCTGGTTGACCTTGACCAGCAGCGAGTTGGCGCAGCCCTGCTTGATGCCATCGGCAAGACGCTTGGGGTTGGTGACGAAGAGGTCGTCGCCGACAAGCTGGACCTTCTTGCCAAGAACGTCGGTCAGATGCTTCCAGCCCGCCCAGTCATCCTCGGCGCAGCCATCCTCGATCGAGATGATTGGATAGTCCTTCACCAGTGCGGCGAGGTAGGCCACGTTTTCCTCGGGCGAGAGGGATTTCCCTTCGCCGGACAGGACATACTTGCCGCCCTTGAAGTATTCGGTGGAGGCGCAGTCCAGCGCCAGGAACATGTCGCCGCCGGGCTTGTAGCCGGCCTTCTCGATGGCCTTCAGAATGAAGTCGAGGGCATCGCGGGTGGACGACAGGTTCGGCGCAAAGCCGCCCTCGTCGCCGACGCCGGTGGCAAGGCCCGCCGCCGAAAGCTCTTTCTTCAGCGTGTGGAAAACCTCGGACCCCATGCGCACCGCCTCGCGGATGTTTTCCGCGCCGACGGGCATGATCATGAATTCCTGGATGTCGATCGGGTTGTCGGCATGTTCGCCGCCGTTGATGATGTTCATCATCGGCACCGGCAGGATATGCGCATTGGTGCCACCGACATAACGGTAGAGCGGCTGCGCGGTGTATTCCGCCGCCGCCTTCGCCACGGCGAGCGAGACGCCGAGGATCGCGTTGGCGCCAAGCCGGCCCTTGTTCGGGGTGCCGTCAAGCTCGATCATCGCGCGGTCGATGGTGACCTGTTCGGTCGCGTCATAGCCGACGATGGCCTCGCCGATCTCGCCGTTCACCGCCGCGATGGCTTCCAGAACGCCCTTGCCCATATAGCGCTTCTTGTCGCCATCGCGCTTTTCCACCGCCTCATGCGCGCCGGTCGAAGCGCCCGAAGGCACCGCGGCGCGGCCCATGGTGCCGTCTTCCAGCGTGACGTCCACTTCGACCGTGGGATTGCCACGGCTGTCGAGGATTTCGCGGGCGTGGATGTCGATGATCGTGCTCATGGGACCTCCTGGGGGGATATGTGCTCTTCGCCTAGACCGGCGCGGGGGATGGTTCAACCCGCTCTTACTGCGAAGCGGCCTTCTTGGAAAGAGTTAGCGCTATCATCCGGCGTTCCCGGGCAAACATGTAAAGGCCGGAGAGGATGATGAGCGAAGCCCCGACCAACGTTGCGGCGTCTGGCCTTTCGCCAAAGACCGTAACGCCGATGATGAGCGCGAAGAGAAGTCGCGCGTAGCGGAACGGCGTGACGGCGGGAATCTCGCCGACCCGCATCGCGGCGGTGATCGCCCAGTAGGCCGCCATCCCGAAGACCAGCGCCCCGAAAAGGTAGAACGACTGCGCGGGCGTCGGCACGACAAATCCGCCCGAGGCCGCCAGCATCATCGCGCCAAGAATGGCGACGGCGAGAAAGCCCCAGCAGCCGACCTCCATCGTGCCGATGGTCGCCGGGACGCGGCGGGTCGCAAGGTCGCGCAGCGACAGGCCGAGAACGGCAAGGACGGTCCAGAGCGCCTTGGGGTCGAACCCCGCCATTCCGGGCCGGATGACGATGAGCACACCGGCAAAGCCGACGAGGATGGCGCACCAGCGGCGCCAGCCGACCGTCTGGCCTAGGAAGAGTGCCGCGCCGCAGGTCACGACCAGCGGCATCGCCTGCAGGACCGATGAGACGGTGGCAAGCGGCACCAGCGCCAGCGCCGTGATGAAGCCCCAGGTTCCGATCATTTCACCGAAGTTGCGCGCGACGACGGCCCGATTGAAGAACGCAGCGGACCAGACGGACCGGCCCTGCGCAGCGGCCATGAGGGCGAAGATCGGCGCCCCCACAAGACCCATGACCAAGAGGATCTCGCCCGGCGGCAGGTCGGCTGCGGCCCATTTGATGAACATGTCCTCAAGCGCGAAACCGGCCATCGACGCGACCATGAGGCCGATGCCGCGCAGGTTGTCGCGCTCCGCGCCCGCTTCGGCGGTACTGGCTGCCATGGTCATTGCTCGCCCTTCCGCGCCGCGCCCTTGGCGGGCACGCCGAAAAGCTCAAGCCGGTGGCCCTTCAGCCGGTAACCAAGCCTCCGCGCGATCTTTTCCTGCAAGGCCTCGATCTCGGGGTCGACGAACTCGATGACTTGGCCCGAGGTGAGGTCGATCAGGTGGTCATGATGGGCGCGCTCGGCATCCTCATAGCGGGCGCGGCCGTCGCCGAATTCGAGCTTGTCGAGGATCCCCGCCTCGTCGAAGACCCGCAAGGTCCGGTAGACCGTCGCGAGCGAGATGCGCCGGTCGATCGCCGCGGCGCGGGCATGGACAATCTCCGCATCGGGGTGGTCGGCGGATTGCTCCAGGACCCGCGCGATGACGCGGCGCTGTTCGGTCAGCCGCAGCCCCTTGGCGGCGCAGCGGTCGATGATGGATTGGCTCATGCGCACTCCGGACCCGTTCGGTTTCAGGCTTAAGGCAATTCGGCGGGGCGGAAAAGTGGCAGGGTACCGGGGCGATTCTCCGCGGGCGGGGGCATCCGGGCATGCGACTCGGGGGACTACAGCCGGTAGGTGTGTGTCAAGTCTCAAAACACAACATATCGTGGCGAAATTGGGTTCCGACCCACATTTATTTCGCCCCACGCGGCCTCTCGCCGGTACAAAACGGATGACGCGAAGGCGCATTTTCGGCTAGGGTCTTCGTCAGCAGACATACGGTTTTTCGGACACGGGGCGGGTGCGCTCGCCCCCGACGGCGCTCAGGCCGCAGGCGAGAAAAAACGGGCGGTAAATGATGAGCCTGAGCGGCGAAACTACATGGGACCCTCGCGGGTCCCATTTTTATTTCAGCCGTCCTGGAAACAATGCCGTAAGCCCCTCCACTGTTTCTCCCAAAATCGTAGGCGACGGTCAGAAGTGATGATAACCTCGACAAACATTGTACACTCTTATGCTGCCCATGGAGTGCCGATTGAGGATTTTTCTTGCCGACCTTGGCCACAATCTGGTGACGGTGACGTCCGATACCTATCCTCTGGGCGTTGGATATCTGGCAGCCTTTGCAAAGGCTTACGCAAAATCTGATGAACCGCTCGAGATCAGGATATTCCGCGATCCAGATGAGTTGAAGCAGGCCATCGACACCGCAGCGCCCGATCTCCTTGGCCTGTCGAGCTATTCCTGGAACCACCATCTTGCGCTTCAGTTCGCGCGATACGCAAAGGCCCGCGCGCCCGGCATGCTTACCCTGATGGGGGGGCCGAACTTCCCGCTTACCACGGAAGAACAGGACGACTGGATGCGGACGATGCCGGAGATCGACATCCATGTCCGGGGGCCGACCTACGAGGGGGAGCGGGCCTTCCTCGCCGTTCTGCAGCGCTTCATCGACACCGGCTCGATCGCCGGCGTGATGGCGGAAGCGTTACCTGGCAACCAGTGGGTCGTGCCGGCGACGGGTGAAATCGTGCGCGGGCCGGAGGTGCCGAGGATACGGGATCTTGACGAAATTCCAAGCCCTTATCAGACGGGCCTCATGGACAAGTTCTTTCCGACGGGGCTATTTGCGCTGTTGCAATTGACCCGGGGCTGCCCCTTCACCTGCCAGTTCTGCAACTCTTCGGTCAACTCCAACTCCAAGGCATTCCGCCATTCGCTCGACCGCATGAGGGCGGATCTGGACTATATCGTTGCGCGGATCGATCACGCTTCGCCGCTCTGTTTTGCTGACGACAATTTCGGCATGTATCTTCAGGATGTGGAACTGGCCGACTATCTCGGCCAGTTGATGGACCGTCACGACTGGCCGAAATACATCCGTACCACCACCGGCAAGAACAAGGGTGAACGGATCATCGAGGTGATGAAACGCGCCAAGGGACGTTTGCCGATGACGGCCGCCGTCCAGTCGCTGAGCCCGATTGTCCTGAAGAATATCCAGCGCGACAACATCAAGCTGGAAACCTACGCTCAGATTCAGGCCGAATTGCACGCGAAAGGAATGCAATCCTATGGCGAGCTGATCCTGTGCATGCCGGGTGAAACCAAGCAGTCCTTCATGGACGCGGTCGATCAGCTTATCGAAACCGGTGTGTCCCGTGTCGCGGCGCATCAACTGATGCTTCTTCACGGGGCGCCGCTCGCCAATCCGGATCAGAGACAGAAGTTCGGGTTCAAGACACTCTACCGCGTCGTCGCGCGCTGTCTTGGCGACTATGGTATTGGCGGCACCGTCGTCGAGACTGAGGAAATGGTGGTCCAGAGCGAGAGTTTCTCTTTCCAGGATTACCTCGATACGCGGGTCTTCCACCTCTTGCTCACGATCTATTACTACGAGGACAACTTCGCCTATCTCTTTCGTTTCGGCCGCGAAATGGGGCTGCGCCCCTATCAGATCGTCGTCCATGCGCAGAAGCGGCTTCAGGAAGCGCCAAAGGCCTTCCGTGATGCAGTGGCCGACTACCTCGCCGAAAACCAGGCCGAGCTTTTCGAAAGCCGGGAAGAATGCGTTGCCTGGGCGGAGGAGAATTACGACAGGCTGATCTCGGGCGAGCTCGGCGGCAACCTTCTGTCGAAATACTCGATGATAGGCCGGTTCTTCGTTCTCAAGGAGGCGCTCGCCTTCCTGCACGACACGATCTCCGACATGATCGGACCCGAAGCCGAGGCGCAGGACATGCTGGCCAGCCTGACTGGCTATTATACTGCTGTCATGCTCGACAGCCCTTTCGCACGGGCGCTGAATGCCACACCGGACTGGGTCACCTCCTACGATGTAGAGACCTGGGCGGCGGCAGATTTCGCCCGACCCCTCGCCAGTTACCGCTTCGCGGAACCGCAGGTCTTCGCCACCACCATCGATCCTCGCGCGCGCGCGATTCTGACCCAGCGCCTGCAAACCTTCGGCGAGCATCCTGCGGGCCTCGGCCGCTTCACCCGTTCGCTCTTCGCGGGCGACATGCGCCGGCGTGTCGTGGATGCGCGCGAGAAGATCTGGCAGGTGGGATAGGGCGGAACGCCTCTCCTGGCGAGCATGGGGTCGGGGCGATGCCCTTGAAAATCAACGGGGCAGGGGCCAGTTATTGGATAACGCGGCAGGTTTGACTATGTCTTGTCCCGTGTAGTCCTGGGAACGACCCGGAGGAGTGAAAGACCGATGAAGAAACTGGTACTGGCTTTTGGCGCCGTGATGGCCCTTGGTGCGACGCAAGCGATGGCGCAGACCGTGGTCAGCGACACGGATGGCAACGGCACCTATTCCTTCGAGGAACTGAAGGCCGCCTATCCCGACCTGAACGAAGCGACCTTCACCTCGGTAGACATCAACGCCGACGGCCAGGTCGATGCCGATGAGCTTCAGGCCGCACGCGAGACGGGCACGCTCGCCGCCTGATCCAGGGCGCGCTTCAGAAATTCAAAGCCCCGGGGTGAGCCTTAGATTCCCCGGGGCTTTTCTTTGCCCCCGGATCAGACGCCGCGCGCCAGCGCCGCAACGCCGGTCCGCGCCACGTCGGCGAGGCCGAGGGGCCGCATCAACTCGGCGAAGGCGTCGATCTTCGCCGGGGTCCCCGTCATCTCGAAGACGAAGCTCTGCAGCGTGGAATCGACCACATTGGCGCGGAAGATCTCGGCCAGCCGCAAGGCCTCGATCCGCTTCTCTCCGGTTCCCGCCACCTTGAAGAGCGCGAGCTCCCGCTCGACGCTCGGGCCTTCGACAGTCAGGTCATGCACTTCATGCACCGGCACAAGGCGGCCGAGCTGCGCCTTGATCTGCTCGATCACCGAAGGCGTGCCCCGCGTCACCACCGTGATCCGCGAGCGGTGCCCGGTATGGTCGACCTCGGCCACCGTCAGGCTGTCGATGTTGTAACCGCGCCCGGAAAAGAGGCCGATCACCCGCGCCAACACCCCGGCCTCGTTATCGACCAGCACGGCGAGCGTGTGGCTCTCCGTCACCTGCGCATTCGGATCGCGAAGGTCATAGGCGGAATGGCTCGACGAGCCCTTCTTGATGTTCAGTGCGGACATGTCCCTGCCTTCACTTTCTGTCTCTTAAATACTCCGGGGGTCCGGGGGCAGGGCCCCCGGCCGTCTCACACCAGCACGGCGCCGCCGGACTGGATCGCGCCTTCGGTCGATGCATCGCCGAGAAGCATCTCGTTATGCGGCTTGCCGGAGGGAATCATCGGGAAGCAGTTCTCGTGCTTTTCCACCATCACGTCGAGGATGTAGGGCCCGTCATACTCGATCATCGCCATGATGGCGTCATCCATGTCCTTCGGACTTTCGACCTTGGCACCCCTTGCCCCGAATGCCTCGGCCAGTTTCACGAAATCCGGCAGGCTTTCCGACCAGGAACTGGAATAGCGCTCGCCATGCAGCAGTTGCTGCCACTGGCGCACCATGCCGAGGCGTTCGTTGTTGAGGATGAACTGCTTCACCGGCGCGCGGAACTGCATCGCCGTTCCCATCTCCTGCATGTTCATCAGCCAGGACGCCTCACCAGCGACGTTGATGACAAGCGCATCCGGGTGCGCGATCTGCACGCCGATGGAGGCGGGGAGGCCGTAGCCCATGGTGCCGAGGCCGCCCGAGGTCATCCAGCGGTTCGGCGCGTCGAAATGCAGGAACTGCGCGGCCCACATCTGGTGCTGGCCGACTTCGGTCGTGATGTAGCGGTCGCGGCCCCGCGTCAGCGCCTCAAGCCGCTCAAGCGCGTATTGCGGCTTGATGGTCTTTTGCGAGGGCTTGTAGGACAGGCAGTTCTTCGCCTTCCACTGGTCGATCTGGCCCCACCATTTCGCAAGGCCCTCCTTGTTGACCTTGCGCCCGCGCGCCTTCCAGACTTTCAGAAGGTCTTCCAGCACATGGCCGACATCGCCGACGATCGGCACATCGACATGGATGACCTTGTTGATCGAGGACGGGTCGATATCGACATGGGCCTTCTTCGAGCGGGGCGAAAAGTCCGCGATCCGCCCGGTGATGCGGTCGTCGAACCGCGCGCCGAGATTGATCATCAGGTCGCAGTCGTGCATCGCGAGGTTGGCCTCGTAAAGCCCGTGCATGCCGAGCATCCCGATCCAGTTCTTCCCCGAGGCGGGGTAGGCGCCAAGACCCATCAGCGTCGAGGTGACGGGAATGCCGGTCGCATCTGCCAGTTCGCGCAAGAGCTGGCTCGCCGCCGGGCCGGAGTTGATGACGCCGCCGCCGGTGTAGAAGACCGGGCGTTCGGCTTTTTCCATCATCTCGACCAGCTTGGTGATGGCGTCGATGTCGCCCTTGACCTTCGGCTGATAGCGGCTTTGCTTCGCCTCGCGCGGACCCTGATAGGTGCCGGTGGCGAATTGCACATCCTTCGGAATGTCGATCAGCACCGGGCCGGGACGGCCCTTGGTCGCGACATGGAAGGCCTGATGCAGCGTCTGGGCCAGCGTCTCTGTGTCCTTCACCAGCCAGTTGTGCTTGGTGCAGGGCCGGGTGATGCCGACGGTATCGGCCTCCTGAAAGCCGTCGGTGCCGATCATGAAGGTCGGGACCTGTCCGGTCAGAACAACAATCGGAATGGAATCCATCAGCGCATCCGTCAGGCCGGTGACGGCATTGGTGGCACCAGGGCCGGAGGTGACAAGCGCCACGCCCGGCTTGCCGGTCGAACGGGCATAGCCTTCGGCCATGTGGACCGCGCCCTGTTCGTGGCGGACAAGGATGTGGCGGATGTCGTTCTGCTGAAAGATTTCGTCATAGATCGGAAGCACCGCGCCGCCGGGATAGCCGAAGACCACATCGACGCCCTGATCCTTGAGCGCCTGAACCACCATCCTCGCGCCGGTCATCTGCCGTGACATCGTGCCTTATCTCCATCCAACCCAAGTCCGCGCAACAAAAAGCCCCGGAGCTGATCCGGGGCGCATGGGAACCACTATGGTCAACCGTTACCGGCCCATGCGCCACGTCTCTACTAGTACCAGGATCGGTGCCATTGACCGAGGGTCCTTTGCTGCTGCGCAGCGGACATTATGCAGGCCGCGCGGGGGCGTCAACCGGCAAAATTCGGAATAATGTGTCGCCTGAGTGGCTTTGCGGCTTCTTTTCTTTCGTATTCGCGTCAATTCGCGACATGATGGCCGCCCGGAGGGGCCGAACCGCCGCACGAACGCCTCAGGCGGCAAGCCCATCCCGCCGCTGCTTCAGACGCTTGCCGACCGACATGATTGCCGCGATGGCTGGCAGGAGTTCCCGGCCAAGCTCCGTCAGCTCATATTCGACCGAGGGTGGCGAGGTCGGCATCACCCGGCGCAGGACCAGCCCATGTTCCTCCATGTCGCGCAGGCGCTGGGTCAGGACCTTGGCCGAGACGGCGGGAATGTCATGCCTGAGTTCCGAGAACCGGCGCGGCCCGGACGAGAGATACCAGAAGATGTTCGGCGTCCAGGCGCCGCCGAGGAACTTCATGCAGTCGCTGATCGGGCAGGCCGGCGGCGACACCGGATTCTTGCGAAGTTTCAGCGCCATCGGGAACCTCTCGGGCGTGGTCTCAGTTACCTTTCGGATACCGCATTCTGGAAGTTACCACAAGTTTTATAGTTTCCATCGGTAACTGCAATTGCTAGGTCATCCGCATCACCCCCTGAGATGGAGCAATTCGATGAAACTCTACTATTCTCCCGGCGCCTGTTCGATGGCATCCCATATCGTGATGAACGAGATCGGCAAGCCCTATGAGACAGAGCGTGTCGACACATCGACCAAGAAGACCGCGACCGGCAAGGACTTCCGGGCGATCAACCCCAAGGGCAAGGTTCCCGCACTTGAGGTCGACGGCCAGGTCCTGACCGAAGGCCCGGCGATCCTGCAATACGTCGCCGATGCCGCCGGTGCCGAAAAGCTCGCACCGAAAGCCGGGAGCTTTCCGCGGGCGCGGGTGAACGAGGCCGTGACCTATGTGAGTTCCGAGCTTCACCCTGCCTTCAGCCCGCTCTTCAACCCCGCGCTCGATGATGCCGGCAAGGAGGCCGCGCGCAAGAATGTCGGCAAGAAGCTCGACTGGCTGGAAAGTGTACTCGCCGATGGCCGCGCCTTCCTGACCGGGGCGGAGTTCACCATTGCTGACGCCTATGCCTTCGTCGTCTCGAACTGGTCGGGCCATGTCGGCGTCTCTCTCGACAACTGGCCGAAGGTGAAGGAATTCGTGGCCCGTGTCGCGGGGCGGCCTGCGGTGCAGAAGACGCTTAAGGACGAAGGCCTCATCGCGTGACCGGGCACGCCGCGGAGTTCGAGGCCGTTGCCGGCGTGATCGCCGACTATTTCGATGGCCTCCATCACTCTGACACCGGGCGCCTGCGGTCGGTGTTTCACCCGAAGGCGCAATATGTCAGCGCCACGGACGGGACGCTCCTCTACCGGACGGTGGAGGAGTATCTTCCGGTCGTCGACGCGCGTCCCTCTCCGGCGTCGCGGGGAGAGGCGCGGGCCGACCGCATCCTGTCCATCGAATTCGCCGGGCCGTTCACGGCCCGCGCGACGCTCAACTGCGCCATCGGTGACAAGTTCTTCACGGACTGGCTGACGTTCATCAAGGTGGATGATCGCTGGCAGGTCATCTCAAAGGTCTTCCACCACGAACCGAGGAAGGTTGCCTGATGCCCTACGTCAACATCAAGATCACCCGCGAAGGCGCGACGGCGGCGCAGAAGGCGGAGTTGATCCGGGGCGTCACCAGGCTTCTTGTCGAGGTGCTGGACAAGTCGCCGGCCACGACCTTTGTTGTCATCGACGAGGTGGCAATGGAAGACTGGGGCATCGGCGGCCTGCCGGTTGAGGACTACCGGGCAAGCCTTCGCGCTCAGTCGAAATAGGAAACGGGCTACGGCGGGCGACATCGCCGCTACCGGTCCTGTCAGGGAGAAGCCTTTGGACAGCCTGCGTTACGCCTTCATCATGCTCGCCGCAGGGATCGGCATCCCGGTCCTCGCAGCGCTGAACGCCCAGTTGGGCGGGCGCATCGGCTCGCCCGCGGCGGCGGCGGTGATCCTCTTCGCGGTGGCCTTCGCCGGCGCGGTCCTGACCATGGTGGCAACCGGCGGAGGAGGGGCGCTTGCCGCCGCCCCCGGCCAGCCGCCGAAGCTCTTCCTCGCCGGGCTTCTCGTGGCTTTCTACGTCCTTTCCATCACCTTGGTCGCGCCGCGTTTCGGGCTGGGCAACGCCATCACCTGCGTGCTTCTCGGCCAACTCATTTCAGCGGCGATCATCGACCAGTTCGGGCTTCTCGGCGCGATGATGCGGCAGATCACGCCGATGCGCGGGCTGGGCCTCGCCCTGATGGCTGCCGGCGTAATTTTTACGCAACGCGGCTGACCGAGGGCGCTTGACGCTAAGTCAGTGCCGTTGGCGATCCCTCTGTCTGGACAAGGGTTTAGGACCGTGCAAAGGTCTTCCGAGCCTCCGGCGTCCTGCCGGTGAGCCCCTCAGAAAAGTTGCAACGGGAGGAATTCATGGATCGTCGTTCCTTTTTGACAAAGGCCGCCGTCGGCGGCACCGCGGCGGCAGCCGCGACGGCGCTTGCCGCGCCGGCCATCGCGCAGACCGCACCGAAAGTCACCTGGCGTCTGACCTCGTCTTTCCCGAAGTCGCTCGACACGATCTATGGCGGCGCCGAGGTCCTGTCGAAGATGGTCAGCGAGGCGACGGACGGCAATTTCACCATCCAGGTCTTCGCCGGCGGCGAGATCGTGCCGCCGCTGGAAGCCGCGAATGAAGTCGGCGCCGGCAACGTCGAGGCCTGCCACACGGTCGGCTATTACTACTGGGGCAAGGACCCGACCTTCGCGGTTGCGGCGGCCATCCCCTTCTCGCTTTCGGCGCGCGGCATCAATGCCTGGCACTACCACGGCGGCGGCATCGACCTTTATAACGAGTTCCTTGCCGGCCATAACCTCTTTGCACTTCCCGGCGGTAATACCGGCGTGCAGATGGGCGGCTGGTTCCGCAAGGAAATCAACACCGTCGAGGACTTGAAGGGCCTCAAGATGCGGATCGGCGGCTTTGCCGGCAAGGTGGTCGAGAAGCTTGGCGTCGTGCCCCAGCAGATCCCGGGCGGCGAAATCTACCAGTCGCTGGAGAAGGGCACAATCGACGCATCCGAATGGGTCGGCCCCTATGATGACGAGAAGCTCGGCTTCTTCAAGGTGGCGCCCTACTACTACTATCCCGGCTGGTGGGAAGGTGGTCCGACCGTCCACTTCATGTTCAACACTGCGGCGCATGACGCGCTGCCGCCGGCCTACAAATCCGTGCTGCGCACGGCGGCGCAGGCGGCGGATGCCAACATGCTGCAGAAATACGACTGGCTGAACCCGGTGGCGATCAAGTCGCTCGTTGCGCAAGGAACGCAACTGCGTCCGTTCAGCGCCGAGATCCTTGAAGCCTGCTTCAATGCCGCGAACGAGGTTTACGCGGAGATGGAAGCCAGCAACCCGGCCTTCGCGAAGCTCTGGGGCTCGATCAAGGCCTTCCGGTCGGAGAACTACACCTGGGCGCAGATCGCCGAGTACAACTATGATACGTTCATGATGCTCCAGCAGAACGCCGGCAAGCTCTGAGACATAGCGTGCCCCGCCTTCAGGCGGGGCCCCACCGCAGAAAAGGAAACCCCCGGAGCCGCGAGACGCCGGGGGTTTTGCTTTGTTTCGGCGCGACAAGGTGGCTTGCCAGTGGCAAGACACCCGCGCCGTTGCCCCTAGGCGCAAGCCGCAGGGCAAGGGGCTATCCGCAGCGCAGAGAGCGCCAAATTCTGATGGGACCGCCCAGGTGGGCACGAATGTGTCCGCCGCCCGGGGGGCGGGCACATCAGAATTTCGTCATATCGCCGAAATTCCGGGTCCGGGCGTTGCGCCCGAGCGGAACTTGGGATGAGGGCGCTGGTGCCCCCTCATCCCAAAGCTGGGCCGTCTTCCTCAGTTGGCCGGTGCAGGAGCCGGCGCAGGCGTTACCGGTTGGAGCGCCCCCGGTTGGCCCAGCGCGCCGCCCGGCTGCGGTGCCGTGCCGGGCTGCGCAGGGGCGAGCCCACCCGGCTGGCCAAGACCGCCACCAAGACCGCCGCCCAATCCGCCACCAAGACCACCGCCCAGCGCCGGCATCTCGATCTTGACGTTCGTGGTGTCAACGACCGGCCCCTTGTAGTGCATGACCATCTGCGGGAAGGCGATGACGAGGCCGATCATCACAAGCTGGATACCGACGAAGGGCACCGCGCCCCAGTAGATCTGCCCCGTCGTCACCGGCGCAATCTGCTTGCCGGTGATGCGGTCGAGATAGGGCACCCGCGCCGCGACAGATCGCAGGTAGAAGAGCGCGAAGCCGAAGGGCGGGTGCATGAAGCTCGTCTGCATGTTGACGCCAAGGATCACGCCGAACCAGATCAGGTCGATCCCCATGCGCTCTGCCGCCGGTGCCAAGAGCGGGACGATGATGAAGGCCAGTTCGAAGAAATCGAGGAAGAAGGCCAGGAGGAAGACGAGGACCGAGACCCAGATCAGGAAGCCCGTCTCGCCACCCGGCAGCGACACCAGAAGATGTTCGACCCAGATATGGCCATTGACCCCGTAGAAGGTGAGCGAGAAGACCCGCGCGCCGATCAGGATGAACATGACGAAGGCCGAAAGCCGCGTGGTCGAGGCGAGCGCCTGGGTGATGACATCCATCGTCAGCCGCCGCTTCATCGCGGCGAGGATCAGCGCGCCAACCGCGCCCATCGCGCCGCCTTCGGTCGGCGTGGCGATGCCGAGGAAGATCGTGCCGAGGACGAGGAAGATGAGCGCGAGCGGCGGGATCAGCACGATGATGACCTGCTGCGCCAGCCGCGACATGAGGTTGATGCCCATCGCCTTGTCGAGGATCGTGTAGACGTAGACCGCCAGCACGCCGACAACGGTGCCGAGGATGTCGGCGTTCGAGCCTTGGGTCGGCGTCAGCCAGACATGGGCGCCGTAAGCGATGGCGACCGCCACAGCGACCGCGACGACAAGCGACATCACGCCCGACCCGAGGGTGCGCGCCGACATCGGAAGCGCCGGAACCCAGGAAGGCTTCAGCACCGAGACGAGGAAGATGTAGCCCATGTAAAGCCCGGTCAGCACCAGGCCGGGAATGAGCGCGCCCTTGTACATGTCGCCGACCGACCGGCCGAGCTGGTCTGCCAGCACGATGAGGACAAGCGACGGCGGAATGATCTGCGCCAGCGTTCCCGAGGCGGCGATGACGCCCGAGGCCACGCGCCGGTCATAGCCGTAGCGCAGCATGATCGGCAGCGAGATGAGGCCCATGGCAATGACGGAGGCCGCGACGACGCCAGTGGTTGCCGCGAGAAGGGCGCCGACGAAAATCACCGCATAAGCCAGACCGCCGCGGATCGGGCCGAAAAGCTGGCCCACCGTGTCGAGAAGGTCTTCCGCCATGCCGGATCGTTCAAGGACGATCCCCATGAAGGTGAAGAACGGAATGGCCAGCAATGTCTCGTTCGACAAGAGCCCCCATAACCGGGATGGCATCGTGTTGAGGAGCGGCCATGAGAGAGAGATCGCCCCTTCCGATAGCGGAGCGAGTTCGACCCCGATGAAGAAGAAGAGCAGCCCGTTGGCGGCCAGCGAGAAGGCGACCGGATAGCCGAGCAGCAGGAAGATCACGAGCGAGGCGAACATGATTGGCGCCATGTTCAGCGCGATGAATTCCATCATTTGCGGATCTCCCCGGCCAGTGCCTCACCCTCTTGCTCCGCCGCCTGGTGGTGCGAGACAAAGGGTGTGGGGTCGGGGATTATGCCGCGCATCACCGCGATTTTCTTGATGATTTCCGAGATGCCCTGGATTGCCAGCAGCGAAAAGCCGATCAGCAGCAGCGACTTCGCCGGCCAGAGCGGCAGGCCGCCGGCATTGTTCGAAACCTCGCCCGAATTGTAGGACTGGCTGAGATAGGGAATGAAATAGACGATCATCAGGATCACGAAGGGCATCAGGAAGAGGATGTGGCCCAGAAGGTCGATCCAGTGCTGTACCCGGCGCGAGAACATGCCGTAGACGATGTCGATGCGGATATGTTCGTTCTGCTTCAGCGTATAGGCCGCGGCAAGGAGGAAGGCCGCGCCGAAGAGATACCATTGCAGTTCGAGCCAGGCGTTCGACGAGGTGTTGAAGACCTTGCGGACCGTCGCATTGACCGCGCTGACGAGGATGGCGACCAGGATCAACCAGCCGACGGACTTGCCTATCACCTCATTGATACGGTCTATGGCGCGGCTGAGCGCCAGCAATGCTTGCATTGAAGATCCCCCTGTGGGCCGAGTTGGATTCGTGCCGCTGATTTTTCCGGGCATCGTGCGATGAATTGGCGTCCGGCTGCAACCATTGTCTCTGAACAACGCATTCAGCCCAAGGTTGACCCGACGTCGCTCTGCGCTCGCCTGCATGCCGATTGTGTGTTCATCACCACCGACAGGGACAGGCCCGGTCAACAAAGAAGAATCCATGAGCCTGCGGGCGGAGAACGAACAATTTCGGAGCGCAGGCAAAATTGTTTCCGGGCGCACGGAATGACCCGGCAGATTCCGGAAAACTGGGGCAAATTGGAGCGGGCGGAGCTAAACAGCCTTTGCAGGTCCCGCACACATGTTAGGATCGGGCGTGAATTTCAGATTTCTGCCCCAGCGTGTATTTCGGGGCGCTGCGATGCAGGGCGACGTGGTTGAACAGAACGTGAAGCGAACCTGATGGCGACGTCCCTGCGCATCCTTTCAGCCGTCATTGCGGCAGCGGTGTTCGTCATGCTCGGTCGGCACATGTCGGTTGCGCTCGACGGGATGGTGTCTGCCGCGACCGGGCCGTCGCCCTACTTCATCGCCGGACAGGCGGCATTCCTCTATCTCTGGGTGCCATTCGTCGCGCTTTGCGCGACAGCGTTGTTTCTTGCGCCCGGCCTGACCCTGGCCCTTGGCCTTGCGACACTGCACGACCGCTTCGAGACCTGGCTTCTCAAGGGGTTCGCGCTTTCGGTGTTCGGCGTGTCTTCCGTCGCAGCGCTCGTGCATGCCACAACCGGGCTCGACATGACGGGAGGCGGCTTCATTGTCCTGCTCGTCATCCTTTGTCTTCCCGGTGCCTGGATCGTCGCGGCACGAGGTGGCGGCTCCGAGGGAGGCGCAATGTTGTTGCGCGGGCGGTTCTGGGACATCACGCTGATGATCGTATTGCCCGCCGCCGTCCTCGTCCTGATGTCACCGAAGTTCTATTGGGAGAATTTCAACGACGACGGCGCGCATTCCTTTCTTGGCGCCCTTCTTTTCATTCATCGCGACCTGCCGTTGTGGCCGCCGGGCGACACCGGGCTGATCGGCTATCCTTCCACGACGATGATGACGGAAACCTTCGTGCAGACGGCGTTCGTCCGCTTCTTCGGACCCTATGAATCGGCGCTGCGGTTTGCGTATCTGCCCGGTATCTCGGTACTTGCCGGCGTGCTCCTCGGCCTCGCCCGGCGACCGGGCGAAGCCACGCGCGGATCGGTCGCCACCGGCATCGGTGCACAGCTTCTGCTGTTCTCGTTCGTCATGGCGTTCAATCCTTCGTACAATCCGTATTTTGCCGATGTGGCGCTGCCGATGACCCGAGAGCCACTCATCATTGTGGGCTTCATCGGCGGCGTGATCTTCTTCCTTGAGAGACGTTACTTCTGGATGGCCGTCGTCGGCTGCCTTGGCCTTCTTTCGGCGCCGAATGCTCTGCTGCTGCTGATGTTCTTCTTTGCCTCCTATCTTCTGCTGACCCGGCCCCTGCCTTTGCGACAGGTGATCGTCGGCGGCGCCGTGACGATCGCCGTCGTCATGCTTGCAACGCTCGCCATGATGGTTCTCGACAAGACCGGAGTTGCCCAGAGCGGAACCGAATTTGGGTCCGACAGCATCTTGCGGCGGCTGCGTTTCATAACGCTTTTCGATTTCCAGCGGATGCTTTTCTGGCTTTTGCCTGCCGGTATCCTGCCCGGGCTGGCGCTGTTGGCGTGGCGTTGGCAGGATCATCTGTCGCGCTGCCTGACGTTGACGGCCGTCGTCTATGTGCTGTTCTTCTACGTCCAGGCCTACCGCATCCTGCCGCACCACTTCTCGCCCGCCGCCATCCTGCCGATCATCGTATTCTGGCGGCTGCGGCCGGTTGCCGCGGCGCCTGTCGCCGCTTTGGCAGCCGGACTCGGCGGTGTCGCGGTGGCAGCATGGATCGCATGGCCCGACACCCTTGCGCCAAACCTCGAAAACCGGGCCTTCGGAGAGCGGCTGGCATTGGTTGAGCCCATCGACCCGTTCACCGATCCGACCGCCTTCGGCACCTACAGCGCGTTGATGAATGCCGGGTTCGAGACCCCGTGGAACGACGCGGCGGTGCAGGAGTTTTATGCCCCGGAGCTGACCGCCGCCTTTGTCTACGCCACGCGTCCGAAACCGGAAGGCTATGCGCCTGATTACATGATCCAGTCCGAGGGCCACCCGCTTCCTGCGGGAGCGGTTGTGCTGGGCGCGGCGGTGAACGGCCTGGTCCTCGTGGTCCGCGATCCCGCCATCGTGACGCAAGATCGCACTGCCGAGGGTCGACCGGTTTCGATCGCCCGCGCCTTCCAGGTCAGGCGAGAATCAATTTTCGGCCAAGGCCTTCGCGACAAGTCCCGCACGATCTGGGATCTCGCGCAAATCGCCGGGCTGAGGTAGACGGCGCGGCAAGGGACAGAATTTGGACAGCGAACGGGATTGAGACATGGTCACAGCAGTCAAGCAGAGCATCGCAAATCTTATCGAAAAGCATCCATCGCTGCAGAAGCCTGTTTATCTGGCCTATATCGGCGTTGACGTCACGAAGAACATCATCCTGCGCTTTGCGGTGCGGAACTTCGGCTACCTGCCGAAGCGTGTCTCCGACCGGGGCCAGGACATGTGGGTCATCAATGAGGTCTTCAACGGCAAGCGCGGCGGTTTTTTCGTCGAGCTTGGGGCGGCGGACGGATTTTCCGATTCCAACACCTTCGCGCTGGAAAAGCACTACGGCTGGACAGGGCTTCTGATCGAGCCGAACCCGATCAACCATGCCAAGATCAAGGGGCCGCACCGAAGAACCGCAACCGCAGTACAACTCGCCGTCGATCCTGTCCCCGGCAAGCTCGAATTCATGGTCGATGGCCAGCTGTCGAGCCTTCTCGTCGAGGAGGCGGATAACATGACGGACCGCCGCGCGGCCAAGGTTGCCCGCTATCGCGAGCAGGGCAAGGTCGTCACCGTGGAGACCCTGCCGCTTGAGGAAATCTTCGATCGCTACAACGCGCCCGCGGATATCGACTATTTCAGCCTTGATGTCGAAGGTTCCGAAACCCGCATCCTCAGGAACTTCCCCTTCGATCGCTACCGCTTCCTCGCGCTGACCATCGAACGGCCGACGCCGGAGCTGAACGAGATTCTGTTCCGCAACGGCTATCACTTCGTGAAGAACTCGCTTTACGACACGTTCTATGTCCACGAAAGCAACCCGCGCTTTCATGAGATTCCGAAGAAGCCTTTCGTGCAACTGCCGCCGAAGCGGTTCTGAGAAGGGCCGCTAGCCGGCACCACTGGCCGCTGCTGGCCCTGATCCCGCATCGATCCGCTCGATCAGGTCCCAGCGGTTGCCGAAGGGGTCGCGCCAGACCGCGACGGTGCCGTAACTTTCATCGCGCGGGGCTTCGTCGAAGCTGACGCCGGCGGCAATCATCGCTTCATGGTCGCGGGCGAAATCGTCGGTTTCCAGGAATAGGAACACCCGCCCGCCGGTCTGGTCGCCGATCGCCCTGCGCTGGCGATCATCCTCGGCCCGCCCGAGGACAAGCGACAGACCACAGGCAACGCCGGGCGGCGCGATCCTGATCCAGCGCTTCAGGCCCTGATCCACGTCCTCGATCACCTCGAAGCCGAGCTTGCCGACATAGAAATCCAGCGCTGCCTGATAATCCGGCACCACCAGCGTCACCGCGAAAAGCCGTTGCCTCGCGCTCACGTCCGGCCGGATCGGGTGTCGGGAAGGGCGATCCGCGCCACCTGCTCCGCGATCGGGTCGACGGAGAGGGGATGGGTTTCGGCCGAATGTTCGGCGGGATCGCCGATATCCTGCCAGCGCCCGTTCTTGTAGATTTCCAGCGCGCCGAAGGCGGCCTTGTAGCCCATCTTGCGGCTGCCGGGCACCCAGTAGCCGAGATAGACGTAAGGCAGGCCCGAGGTGCGGGCGATCTCGACATGGTCGAGGATGATATAGGTGCCGAGGCTGTCGCCCGCCTTTTCCGGCTCGTAAAAGCTGTAGACCATGCTGAGGCCGTCATCGAGCACGTCGGTCAGGCAGACGGCGGTCAGCTTGCGGCGGATCTCGCCCGGCAGGGCGGCGGCGGAATATTCCACGACCCGGCTCTTTACCGGCGTCTCCTCGATCATCGCGGCGAATTCGAAGATGTCCATGTCGGCCATGCCGCCGTCGGAATGGCGGCTGTCGAGATAGCGGCGGAAGAGCGCGTATTGATCCTCGGTCGCCCAGGGGCTGGTCGCGTCGCGGCGGAGGTAACTGTTGCGCTTGATCGTGCGCCGCTGGCTCTTGTTCGGGGTGAAGTCGGCGACACGGATGCGGGCCGACATGCAGGCCGAACATTCCGCGCAGGAGGGCCGGTAAAGCACGTTCTGTGAGCGGCGGAAGCCTTGCTTCGACAGGGCGTCGTTCAGGCGTTCGGCATTCTCGCCCTGAAGGGCAGTGAAAAGCTTGCGCTCGAACCGCCCGCCCAGATAGGGGCAGGGTTGCGGTGCCGTCACATAGAACTGGGGCGCTATGGGCAGCGTGTGGCGCATGTTTGAACGTCTGGCCGGTTAAGGTAACAATCACGTGGTGTCGGGACGTTACCAAGCCCGCACAAATCCGCCAAGCACAAGTTGGGTCTTCGGGCGCGCGCCGCAGGCGGCGGGCTTGTCAGGCAAGAAAAAAGGGACCGGGCGGGCCGGTCCCTTCGATTGTCGCGTAGCCGGGATCAGTACTTGCCGGTCCCTTCGCCTTCGCCGCCCTCTTCGGGGGTTTCCTTCGCGGCGCGGGCGCGGTCGTTCAGGTATTCGTCGAACTCGGCCTTGTCCTTGCTTTCGCGCAGGCGCTTCAGGAAGGCCTCGAACTCGTCCTGTTCATGCTCAAGCCGGTCGATCGTGTCGGCCTTGTAGGCGTCGAAGGCCGAGTTGCCGGAAGGCCGGATGCCGTAGCGGCGCATCCGCATGCTGTTCATGTGGGAATGGTGATCTTGATGGGCCAGCCGGCCCTGGCACTTCGAAAACATCCGCTTGCTCCAGATCATGTAAGCCAGAAGGGCGAGGCCGATGGGCCAGAAGGCGATGAAGCCAAGGACAATGGCGGCGATCCACGCGCCTTTGCCGCGCTGGTCGAGCCAGAGTTCCGCCCGAGACGGCCAGGCAGCGATGGTGGACATTTGAAACCTCCGTTTGCATGTGAACGCTCTTCACATGAGGGAAGATCGGATCGCGCAGGGTTTGCGTCAAGAGGTATGTTAAACTATTTTACATTCTGCGATGCGGCGCGGCGGTTCCTTGCTCAGACGCGCTATTCGGTGAACTCCGCCACCGCCGCCCCTGTCGCCGCCAGAAGCGCCATGGGCGACACCGCGAAGATATGGCGCGGCGTCCCGGCGGCGGCCCAGACCTCGCCGAAGTCGAGAAGCCGCGGGTCGAAGTAACTGCGCACCGGGGAGTGGTGGCCAAGGGGCGCCACGCCGCCGATGGCAAAGCCGGTCTCGGCACGGATCAGGTCGGCATCGGTCTTGCCGAGCCTTTGTCCGGCGACGGCGCTCGCCTTGTCGGTGCTGACCCGGTTGCCGCCGGCCGTCAGGAAAAGGACGACGTGGCCCGTCTCCTCGCCCCTGAAGATGATCGACTTTACGATCTGGTCGACCGCGCATCCCGCCGCCCGCGCTGCATCCTCGGCGGTTCGCGTCCCCTCGGCCATCTCGAGGATTTCCGTTGCCAGCCCCGCCGCCTCAAGCGCCTCGCGCACCCGTTTCACGCTTTTGCTCATCTTCGCCTCCATCGCCCCGCCATTGAAGCCCGGCCCCCCGCCGGACGCAAGCAGGCGGCGTTGACGCTGCCGCGCGCGCCGCTACTGTCGCCCCATGAATTTCGCTTCCCGCATCACCCGCGCACCGATCCCCTTCGAACCCGCCCGCTCGGCCGATCTCTGCGCGCGCTTTGCCGCGCAACCGCCTGAGATCGTGGCGCTTCTGGAGGGGACCGCCGGTTGCAGCCCCTATCTTTCCGGGTTGATGGAGCGCGAGGCCGACTGGCTGGAAACCACGCTCGCCGGCAGCCCCGAGGCGGCGCTGGCCGAAGCGCTCGCCGCGCCGGACGGGCAGGGGACTGAAGCGCTCGGCCCGCTCCTCAGGCAAGCGAAGCGGCGCGTGGCGCTTCTCGCAGCCCTTGCCGATCTTGGCGGCGTCTGGCGGCTTGAGGAGGTGACGGGCGCGCTGACGGCGCTGGCCGACAAGGCCGTCCATGCGTCGCTGGTGGCACTGACCGCCGATGAAATCCGCCGAGGCAAGGTGCCGGGGGCTGTCCCTGAGGATGCGGCGACGGCGGCGGGGATCACCGCCATCGCCATGGGCAAGATGGGCGCGGGGGAGCTGAACTATTCCTCCGACATCGACCTCATCTGCCTCTTCGACGACAGCCGCTATGACGCCGACGACGTGCAGGAGGCGCGGGCCTCGTTCATCCGGGTCGTCCGCCGGATGACCGGGCTTCTCTCTGACCTCACCGCCGAAGGCTATGTCTTCCGGACCGACCTCAGGCTCCGCCCCGATGCATCGGTCACGCCGGTCTGCATCTCCATGTCGGCGGCGGAACAGTATTACGAGGCGCAGGGGCGGACCTGGGAACGTGCCGCCTTCATCAAGGCGCGGGCCTGTGCGGGCGACATCGCTGCTGGCGAACGGTTTCTCAAGGCGCTGACGCCTTTCGTCTGGCGCAAGCACCTCGACTTTGCCGCCATCCAGGACGCCCATGACATGCGGCTTCGCATCCGCGACCACAAGGGCCTGCACGGCGCCATCGTCCTTGAAGGCCACAACATGAAGCTTGGCCGTGGTGGCATCCGCGAGATCGAGTTCTTCACCCAGACCCGGCAGTTGATCGCCGGGGGCCGCGACCCTGATCTCCGCGACCGGCGCACGGTCGAGGGGCTGGCGGCGCTGGCAGGAAAGCGCTGGGTGCCGGACACGGATGCGGCGGAACTGACTGGACTTTACCGCGCGCACCGGGATGTCGAACACCGCATCCAGATGGTGAACGACGCCCAGACCCATGACCTGCCGACCAGCGCCGAGGGCATCGACCGCATCGCCCGGATGATGGGCGAGGCCGACACCGGCAAATGGCGTGAAGCGCTCCGCGCGCGGCTGGAGCGTGTCCATGAGTTGACCGAGGGCTTTTTCGCCCCCGGCGAGGCCCGCGCCCTGCCCGAGATGAGTGCCGAGGCCCGCGCCATCGTCGATGGCTGGCGCGGCTATCCCGCGCTTCGTTCCGAACGCGCGGTGACGATCTTCAAGCGGGTCCAGCCCGAGATCCTCTCGCGCCTCAACCGCGCCGCCAACCCCGAGGAGGCGCTCAGGCAGTTCGACGGCTTTCTGGCGGGGCTGCCGGCGGGCGTGCAGCTTTTCTCGCTTTTTGACGCCAATCCCCAGTTGATCGACCTTATAGTTGACATTTGCTCAACAGCACCAGGGCTGGCGGCCTATCTGTCGCGCAATTCCGCTGTGCTCGATGCGGTCATCGGCGGTGGCTTCTTTGCCGACTGGCCGGGGCAGGCGGGGCTGGCGCAGCTTCTGGCAAGGCATCTTGAGGCGGTGCCGGATTACGAGGGTAAGCTGACCGCCGCCCGGCGCTGGCAGCGCGAATGGCATTTCCGCGTCGGTGTCCATCACCTGCGCGGGCTGATCGACGCCGCCCAGGCGGGGCGCGAATATGCCGATCTTGCCGGGGCGGTCATCCAGGCGCTCTGGCCTGCGGTGGTCGCCGATTTCGCCGCCAAGCATGGCGCGATGCCGGGCCGGGGCGCGGTGGTCCTTGGGATGGGGTCGCTCGGGGCAGAACGGCTGAATGCCTTTTCGGACCTCGACCTGATCGTGGTCTATGACGCGGACGGGGTGGAAAGTTCGGACGGCAAGCGGCCTCTCGCGGCGCGGGCCTTTTATGCGCGGCTGACGCAGGCGCTTGTGACAGCGCTCTCCGCGCCGATGGCGGACGGGCGGCTTTACGAGGTCGACATGCGGCTTCGCCCCTCGGGGCGGCAGGGACCGGTGGCAACCTCGGTCCAGTCCTTCGAGAGCTACCAGATGGACGAGGCCTGGACATGGGAGCATCTCGCCCTGACCCGCGCCCGCCCCGTCGCGGGCGATCCGGACCTGGCCGAAGAGGTCGAGGCGATCCGGCGGCGGGTGCTGGCGTCGAAGGCGCCGGGCGCCGCCATCCTGCCCGATACCGCTGAGATGCGGGCGCGCATCTTCGCGGCCAAGGCCCCGGACGGCGAATGGGAGGCCAAGATCGGCCCCGGCCGCCTGCAGGACATCGAGCTTGTGGCGCAGGCCTCGGCCCTGCGGGCCGCATCGCCGGCGCGGCGAGTGGAACAGCAGCTCCGCGCCGGCAAGGCCGCCGGCCATTTCGACGCGGCGACCGAAGACGCGCTCCAGCAGGCCTACCGCTTTCTCTGGCGGCTTCAGGCGGGCGGGCGGCTTCTGACCGAAAGGCCGCTCGACATGGCGGCGGTGGGTGCTGGCGCGCAGGCTTTCCTGCTGCGAGAGACGGGCGCGTCGGATTTGCCCGATCTTGCGTCGCTGCTTGCGGCGCATGCCGGGCGGGCGGAAGGGATCATCGAGACTGTCCTCGGCCCGGTCGAGACGACATAATGACGGGACTTCGCCTGAAATGGGCAGGAAAGTGATGGATAAGACGCTTGCCGACCCCAAGGGACTGATCCGCGAATCCTATGCGATCGAGGGCATCACCCTTGGCGAATGCCGGTCGATCTTCCTTGACTGGGCGCTGAGCCTTGCCGCACAGACCGACCCGCGCGAGGCGATGCGGGCGCTTCTGGTCCATTACGCCGAAGCCAATCCCGGCCATCCGATGAACGGCGTCCTGACCGACGGGCTGGCGCCGGGCGAGGCGCCGAGGCGGCGTGGCGGACGGGCGGCGCGGGTCGCGACCTGACCGACACGGTCCGATTTAGGCCATGAGAATTCCGGGCCAAGGCCCCATGCTGGCCGTGATCGCGGGTTACGCAAGGGCATTCTTCTGGGAATGCCTTTCATCATGCCGAACGCCCGCCCGCACTTTCCCCTTGCCGCGTTTCTCGTGCTTTACCTGCCTGCGGGCGCGCTGGCGCTTGGCCTTGGCCACCTGACCTCGGCTGAGGCACCGGGCTATGCGGCGGCGATCCAGATCGTGGTCGGCACCCTGGCCTATGCGCTGGCGGTCGAGGGTGCGGCGGAATGGGGGCTCAGGCATCCCTGCGCCACGCCGCTGATCGACCGCGTTCTGCACCTTCGCCGCAATCGGTTCCGCTATGCCTTGGGCTTCGGGCTGATCGGTGCTGCGCTGGCGGCGGGGGCCGAGATGTCGGCGCGGAGTGCCGGGCTGGTGACGGGCTACAGCGCCGGGCCTGTCAGGATCGGCATAGCGGCGGCGGTTCTTTTCGCGCTGGCTTGGGTCATCATCGGGCTGGCGGGCGGACGCGCCGGGCTGATCCACCGTGCGCTGGATGAGGCGATGGCGGGGCGGATCCGCTGAATGGCGCTGGTCCCTCCATCGCCCGGTCGCCGAATGCGACCGGGCCTCGCGGACGATACTCTGCCCTTCAGCGCGGCAGAGCCGCCGCCTCGCGGGCCAGGCGTTCGACCTCGGCCCAGTCGCCGGCGGCCACCGACGCTTTCGGCGCGACCCAGCTTCCGCCGCAGCAGATCACGTTGGACAGCTTCAGGTAATCGCCGATGTTTTTCATGCTCACCCCGCCCGTCGGGCAGAACCTGACATGCGGGATCGGCGCGCCGATGGCGGCAAGGGCCGGTGCGCCGCCCGAAGCCTCGGCGGGGAAGAACTTCTGCACGGTGAAGCCCTTTTCGAGAAGGATCATCACCTCGGTCGCCGTCGCAGCCCCCGGCAAGAGCGGCAGGTCTTCCTCGGCGCAGGCGTCGATCAGGCGGTCGGTGGCACCGGGGGAGACGCCGAACTTCGCGCCCGCCGCCTTGGCTGCCTTCACATCGGCGCGTGTCAGAAGCGTCCCCGCGCCCACGACACCGCCCGGCACCTCCGCCATCGCCCGGATCGCATCCAGCGCGGCAGGCGTCCGGAGCGTGACTTCAAGCGCCGGCAACCCGCCCTTGACCAGAGCCTCGGCCAACCCCTTGGCCCTTCCAACATCGTCAATCACCAGCACCGGGACGACCGGGGCGAGGGCGCAGATTTCGGCGGCCTTGAGGCTTTGTTCGGCGGGGGTCATGGGCAGTCCTTCCTGAAGATCAGACGACGAGGGCGGCGCCTTCCGGCGCGGCACCGACATGGGCGCGGAAACAGGCGAAAAGCTCGCGCCCCGTGCCATGTTCATTCTGGCTGAGATCGGCGGTGGCAAGGTCGCGCATCAAAAGATCGACGCCGAGAACCTCAAGCCGCCCGGCATCGGCATCAAGGCGGATGATGTCGCCATCCCTGATCCGCGCGATGGCGCCGCCACAGGCGGCCTCGGGGCTGACATGGATCGCCGCCGGCACCTTGCCGGAAGCACCCGACATGCGGCCATCGGTGACGAGCGCCACGCGCAGGCCCCGGTCCTGCAAGACCGAGAGCGTCGGCGTCAGCGAATGCAGCTCCGGCATTCCGTTGGCGCGCGGCCCCTGGAAGCGGACGACGACGATGGTGTCTGTGGTGAACTCGCCACGCTGGAAAGCGGCTTTGACGGCGTTCTGGTCATGGAAGACCCGCGCCGGGGCTTCGATCACATGCCGGTCGGACGCCACGGCGGAAACCTTGATGACTCCGCGACCGAGATTGCCGGTCAGCTCCTTCAGACCGCCGATCGGTTGGAACGGATCGCTGAGGGGCCGCACGATCTTGTCGTTCAGGCTCTCGCCCGTACCCTCTTCCCAGACGAGCGCGCCATCCTTCAGCTTCGGCTCCTGCGCGTAGCGGTAAAGCCCGTCGCCGGCGATGGTCTTGACATCGGGGTGAAGAAGTCCGCCCTCAAGCAACTCCCCGATCAGGAAGGCAAGCCCGCCTGCCGCATGAAAGTGGTTCACATCCGCAAGGCCGTTCGGATAGACCCGCGCCATCAGGGGCACGATGTCGGAAAGCGCCGCGAAATCCTCAAGCTCCAGCAGGATCCCAGCCGCCTTGGCCATGGCGGGAAGATGGAGGACGAGGTTCGTCGACCCGCCCGTCGCCATCAGCCCGACGATGCCGTTGACGAAGGCGCGTTCGTCAAGGATCTCTCCCACCGGGCGGTAGTCGTTGCCAAGGGCGGTGATCGCCGCCGCCCGCCGCACCGCCTCTTTCGTCAGCGCGTCGCGGAGCGGCGTGCCGGGATTGATGAAGGAGGCACCCGGCAGGTGCAGGCCCATGAATTCCATCAGCATCTGGTTGGTGTTGGCGGTGCCGTAGAAGGTGCAGGTGCCGATGCCGTGATAGGAGGCCATCTCTGCCTCCATCAGCTTGTCGCGGCCAACCTCGCCGGCGGCGAACTGCTGGCGAACCTTCGACTTCTGGTCGTTGGGCAGGCCCGAGGTCATCGGCCCGGCAGGCACGAAGACGGCGGGGATATGCGAGAACGTGGCGGCGGCCATGATGAGGCCCGGCACGATCTTGTCGCAGATGCCGAGGAAAAGCGCGGAATCGTAGCAGTTGTGGCTGAGCGAGACGCCGGCGGCAAGCGCGATCACATCGCGGGAGAAGAGCGACAGCTCCATCCCGGCGCGGCCTTGGGTGACGCCGTCGCACATCGCCGGGACGCCGCCGGCGACCTGTGCCGTCACGCCAAGCTCGCGCGCCACCTCGCGGATGATCTTGGGGTAATCCTCATAGGGCTGGTGCGCCGAAAGCATGTCGTTATAGGCGGTCACGATCCCGATGTTCGCCGCCCGCCCCGCCGCCAGCACAGGCTTGTCCTCGGTCATCGCCGCATAGGCATGGGCCTGATTGCCGCAGGAAAGATGCGCCCGGGCCGGGCCTTCCTCGGTCGCGCGGCGCATCCGGTCAAGGTAGATGCCGCGCGTCGTGGCGGAGCGGGCCTGGATGCGGGCGGTGATCTCTTCAAGGCGCGGCTGGATCGGCATGGCTGCCTCCTGACATTTACCGGTTCCGCCGATGCGGAACCGCAGTTCGGGGATTCCGGGTTCGGCGGCGGTGTAGCACATTGCGTTAGCGCTAACAACCCGCCCGGCCAAGCAATCATGCGGTCTCTGCCGGAAACTCGGCCCCGCTCCCATGCTCGCGCCTCGCGGGGCGGGCGTCAACCCGGCGGGGCTTTCGCTTTTGCGCCCTTCGGACTAGGGAGGGAGCGATCCAATCCGAGGCTCCGCCATGACCGCTGAATATCCCGTCGTCCGTCTCCGGCCCAAGGCCGATGCCCGCGCCATCCGGCATGGGTTTCCCTGGGTGTATGCCGATGAGCTGGTGATGGACCGCCGGACCCAAGGGATGGCGCCCGGCACCATCGCCGTGCTGGAAGATGACGCGCACCGGCCGATGGGCGTGGTCACGGTCAATCCGAAGTCGAAGATCATCGCGCGGATGCTCGACCGCGATGAGGGGGCCGCGATCGACCGCGACTGGATCGCGGCGCGGCTGAGCCGGGCGCTTGCCCTTCGCGAGAGGCTTTTCGACGCGCCCTTCTACCGTCTGATCCATGCCGAGGCGGACGGCCTTCCCGGCGTCATCATCGACCGTTTCGGCGATGCGGCGGTGATCCAGCCGAACGCGGCCTGGTCCGAGGCGATGATCGGCGATCTGGCGGGGGCACTTCAGGACGTGACCGGCGTCAAGGCCATCGTCAAGAACGGCACCGGGCGGGCGCGCGGGCTTGAGGGGCTGGCCGAGGAGACCGGGCTTCTGACGGGGGCGATGGATGGCCCGGTCGAGGTGCCGATGAACGGCGCCATCTACCTCGCCGATCTTCTCGGCGGCCAGAAGACCGGGCTTTTCTACGACCAGCGCCCGAACCACGCCTTCGCCGCGCGTCTGGCCAAGGGCGCGCGGGTGCTCGACGTCTTTTCCCATGTGGGCGGCTTTGGCCTCGCGGCGCTCGCCGCCGGGGCGGAAAGTGCCTTGGCCGTCGATGGCTCGGCGGCGGCACTCGGCCTTGCCGAGAGTGGCGCGACGGCGATGCGGGTGGGCGACCGCTTCGCCACCCGCAAGGGCGATGCCTTCGCCACGATGGAGGCGCTGGCCACCGAGGGCGCCCAGTTCGACCTCGTGATCTGCGACCCGCCCGCCTTTGCGCCGGCCAAGCCCGCGCTGGAGGCGGGCCTGCGCGCCTATGAACGGGTGGCGCGCCTTGCGGCACCTCTGGTGGAGCCGGGGGGCTACCTTGTCCTTTGCTCCTGCTCGCACGCCGCCGACCTGACCCAGTTCCGCAACGCCTCGGCGCGCGGCATCGGGCGTGGCGGGCGGCGGGGGCAGCTTCTTCACACCGGCTTTGCCGGGCCAGACCATCCACAACTGCCGCAACTGGCGGAGACGGCGTACCTCAAGGCGCTCTTCTTCCGGCTCGACGGATGAAGGCGCTTCTCGACGCCAACGTCCTTTACCCCACGGTCCTGCGCGAGATCCTGATCGCTGTCGCAAGGACCGGGATCTACACGCCGCTCTGGTCCGACCGCATCCTTGAGGAATGGGCGCGCGCGACGGTGAAGCTCGGCCCCGGCGCGGAGGAGATCGCGCGGGGCGAGGTGGCGGCGCTGAAGGCGGAGTTTCCGGGGGCGAGCGTTGCGCCCAAGGCCGGGCTTGAGGCGCGGCTGCATCTGCCTGATCCGGATGACATCCATGTGCTGGCGGCGGCCATCTCCGGCGGGGCGGATGTGATCGTCACCTTCAACGCACAGGACTTTCCGCGCCATGTGCTGGCGGAAGAGGGCTTGGCCCGGATGGATGCCGATGAATTCCTGCGGGAGATCTGGGGCCGCGCGCCGGAGGCTGTGGCTGAAGCCGCCGAAGAGGTCCGCGCCACGGCGGAGCGGCTGTCGGGGGAGCCGCAGCCGATGCGGGCGCTTCTGAAGCGGGCAAGGTTGCCGCGGCTCGGGAAGATTTTGGGTGCGCCGCAGTCCCGGACTTGATCCGGGACTGCGGCGCGCCTGACCTCACCTTCGCCCAATCCCCCATTTCGCCTCGTTCCGCTCGATGGCGGCGATGCGCTCGGCGGATTTCGGGTGGCTCAGCAGCCAGGCCGGAGAGCCGCCGCCTGCCGACCCGGTCAGCGCCTCGAGCTTGCGGAAAAGGGACTTCTGCGGCGCGGTGCCGATTCCGGCCTTGACGAGAAGGGCGGAGGCCCATTCGTCCGCCTCATATTCATCCTGCCGCGAGAGCCGCGCGGCGAGGAGCGAGGTGAGGAACCCCGCAAGGTAGATGCCGACGCCGGGGATGAAGCGGCCAAGCACGGTGGCCAGCGCCACCCGAATGGCGTTCTGCCCCGAAAAATCGATCATCCGCCGCCGCGCGTGGCCATGCGCGACATGGCCAAGCTCATGCGCCACGACGCTGGCAAGCTCCGCCGCCGTCACCTCGCCAGCGCGGTACTTCTTCAGGAAGCCTTCGGTCAGGAAGATCCGCCCGTCCGGTGCCGCCAGCCCGTTCACCGGGTCGATGGCATAGACATGGACGGGGATATGCTTGAGGTCGAGCGCCCGGGCCAAGCGGTCAATCTCTCCCTTCAACCCCGGCTCATCCAGGCGGCGCGACTGCGCGTCGAGCACCCTCTTCGTCCGCCAGACCGAGAACTGGTACATCAGGACGGCGTAGAGGACGGCCAGAAGGATCGGGGTCAGCTTCAGCATGGGATGAATATGGGGCGCGTCCGAGGCTCTTGAAAGCGCCTCAGCCCGCGACCCTCAGTTTTCGCCGCGATGGCAGGAAGATCGTCAGCAGCCCCATCGCCGGTAACCAGGCGCAGACCCGATAGACGAAGGCGATGCCGTAGTTGTCGGCCATCGTCCCCAAAAACGCAGCCGCGATGCCGCCCATGCCGAAGGCGAAGCCGAAGAAGATGCCGGCCACCATGCCGACCCGGCCGGGCAGAAGCTCCTGCGCGAAGACCACGATGGCCGGGAAGGCCGAAGCGAGGATCAGGCCGATCGCCACCGAGAGGACGCCTGTCCAGAAGAGGTTGGCGAAGGGCAGGGCGATCGTGAAGGGCAGGACGCCGAGGATCGAGACCCAGATCACCGCCAAGGGTCCGATGCGGTCGCCGATAGGGCCGCCGAGGATCGTCCCCGCCGCCATCGCCGCGAGGAAGAGGAACAGCATCATCTGGGATTGCTGGGTAGAAAGGCTGAAGCTCTCGATCAGGTAGAAGGTGTAATAGCTCGAGATCGAGGCGGTGTAGATGTTCTTCGTGAAGGTCAGGAAGGCAAGGACCACAAGCGCCGTGACGATGCGGCCCTTCGGCAGCGGCAGCGTCTTGTCCGCCGGCTTGCGTCCTTTTGCGGCCGTCAGCGCGCCGGCATACCAGCGGCTGACCCGGCCGAGGATGAAGATGCCTAGGGCGGCGATCAGACAGAAGGCGGCGACCGAGGGACGGCCCAAAGGTACCACGATGAAGGCGGCAAGGAGTGGGCCGATGGCGGTGCCGAAATTGCCGCCGACCTGAAAGAGCGACTGCGCCAGACCGAACTTCCCGCCCGATGCCATGCGCGCGACGCGGCTCGCCTCCGGATGGAAGATCGCCGAGCCGATGCCGATCAGCGAAGCCCCGGCGAGAAGCATCGGATAGGTCGGCGCGAAGGCCAGAAGGATTAGCCCGCAGAAGGTCGATCCCATGCCGATGGGCAGCGACTTCGGCAGGGGCTTGCGGTCGGTGAAGATGCCGACGACAGGCTGGAGAAGCGAGGCCGTGACCTGAAAGCAGAGGGTCAGAAGCCCGATCTGGCCGTAGTCCAGCGCGAAATCGTCCTTCAGCATCGGATAGATCGCCGAAAGGAGCGACTGCATGATGTCGTTCAGCATGTGGCAAAGACCGATCGCCACGAGGATGGCGAAGGTCGTCTGCTGGGCGGGTGGGGCCTGCGGCTGATCGATGGCGGTCATGGGCTTTTTCCGGTTCGCCGGACGCTAGGCCGGGCCTTCGGTGAAGTCCATGCCTCTACTGAAGGAGTCTTGTACCCCTCGCAATTCCGTCGAGCGTCATCGGCACCATGGCTTCGTTGAAGATGTCGCGGATGAGGCGGGTCGACTGGGAATAGCCCCAATGCGCCTCGGGCACCGGGTTGATCCAGAGATGTTTCGGCCATTGCTGGCAGGCCCGCGTCAGCCAGACCTGACCGGATTCGGGGTTCCAGTGTTCGTTGGCGCCGCCCGGTTGCAGGATCTCGTAAGGCGACATCGCGGCATCGCCGACGAAGATCGCCTTGTAGCTGCCGCCATAGGTGCGCAGAACCTCGGCGGTCGAAGTCTGCTGGTCCCAGCGGCGGCGGTTGTCGCGCCAGACGCCCTCGTAAAGGCAGTTGTGGAAGTAGAAGTATTCGAGATGCTTGAACTCGGCGCGGGCGGCGCTGAAAAGCTCCTCCACCACCTTCACATGCGGGTCCATGGAGCCGCCGACATCGAGGAAGAGGAGCACCTTGACCGCGTTGTGCCGCTCTGGCCGCGTCTTCACGTCAAGCCAGCCATGCTCCGCCGTGGCGCGGATCGTGCCGGGGAGGTCAAGCTCCTCATCGGCCCCCTCGCGCACCCAGCGGCGGAGGCGCTTCAGCGCGACCTTGATGTTGCGCGTCCCCAATTCGACCTGATCGTCGAGATTGCGGAACTCGCGCTTGTCCCAGACCTTGACCGCGCGCTGGTGGCGCGACTTGTCCTGCCCGATCCGGACGCCTTCGGGGTTGTAGCCATAGGCGCCGAAGGGCGAGGTGCCGCCGGTGCCGATCCATTTCGATCCGCCCTGATGGCGGCCCTTCTGCTCCTCGAGCCGCTGGCGCAGCGTCTCCATCAGCTTGTCGAAGCCGCCGAGCGCCTCCACTTGCGCCTTTTCTTCCGGCGTCAGGTTGTTCTCGATCAGCTTTTCCAGCCAGTCGCGCGGCAGGTCGATTGCGGCAAGGACCGCTTCCGGCGTCACCCCCTCAAGCCCCTTGAAGCTTTCGGCGAAGGCGCGGTCGAAGCGGTCGATATGGCGTTCGTCCTTCACCATCGCAGTGCGGGCGAGGTAGTAGAACGCTTCCGCGTCATAGGTCGCCAGACCCGCCGCCAGCCCTTCGAGAAACCCCAGATATTCGCGCAAGGTGACCGGAACGCCGGTTCTGCGGAGGGTTTCGAAGAAGGAGAGGAACAAGGGCTTAGCTCATGCGTTGGATGAAGATCGTCAGGAAAAGGCCTATGATCGCAAGGAAAATTGCGTGAGCGGCGGCATATTGCAGGCGGTCGAACAGGTTGCCGCCGCGCCGGGCGGCACGGAGATATCCGACAAGGGCGCCGATGACGACGGCGGCGTAGAAGATCATGCTGGCCTCTAGCGGTTGCGGGGCGACAGGGAGGCGATCTCGCTGGCCTGACGCCAGACCTCCTGATCCCCGCCGAAGCCATAGCGCGCCCAGCCGAGACTGTCGAGCCGGACCCTGGCGGCTTCCGCCGATTGGCCCATGAGGTCGAGCGCTTCGGCCTTGACCGCCATGAGGTTGGCCAAAAGTGCCGCATTCTCCGCCGCCGCGGCGCGCGGCAAGGCCCGGTCGGCAAGGCCGAGCGCCTGTGCGGCGTCGCCTTGGGTCAGGGCAAAGGCCGCAAGCTGCATGTCGGCATGGGCGGACTGGACCCACAGGAGAGGATCGTTGTGATAGATCGCCGCGGCCCGCATCAGCGCCCCGGCGGCACCGACCGGGTCCTCGGTCAGCGAGAGCCGCCCGAGGATCAGCCAGGCGAAGCCGGCGCGGGTGTCGTTCCAGCCTTCGGACTGGGCGATATTGACGGCGGATCGTGCCGCCACCTTGCGCGCCCCACGCCCGGCACCGGGGCCAAGCGCGGTCTCGACGGCGCGGCCATAGGCATCGGGCGTCGGGCCGGGGAAGCGGGCGGTCCGGCCGGCACCACCGGGATTGAGCCGGTTGAGGATGCCGGGCAGGCGGGCCGCGACCTCATCCCGGCCCATGCCGCTGGCCAGTTCCGGCGCATAGGTCGTGCGCAGCATCAGCATGTCGAAGCCGGTCAGCACGGCATTCATGTTGTCGTCGTTGAAGACCGAATCCGGCAGGCGGAAAAGGTCGTTCAGCGGCCCGAGCGCTTGCGCCAGTTCCTCGTGCAGGCAGTCGCGGATTTCCTGCGGCGAGGTGTCGTCGGGGATGAAGATCGCCGCGCGGTCGCGCCGGGTCAGGGTGGCCCAGTCGAGCGTCGCGCGGCCCGCGCTGCGGTACTCGGCCCATGACCCGACGCGGGGCGCGACGAAGCAGGCGGCGCGCGGCACGAAGCCGTGAAGCCGCCGGCCGCTGATGAACTCCACCGTGATCGCGGCATCGGGCGAATTGCTGCGGGCGATGTCGATCCCGGCCTCGCGCCTCAGGCGTCCAAGAAGGCTGTCGAGATCGCGCCCGGAGGCCTTGGGCATCGGGCCGGTGACGCGCAGTGTCATCGGTCCTTCGAAACGGGTCAGGACCGGCAGGTCGCGCCCGGTCTCAAGCCGGAAGCTGAGGTCGAGGAAATCGCGCACCATGTCGGCGTTCGATCTTTGCGGGGCCTCGCCGGCATTGCCGCTGAACTGCTGCATCGCGGGCAGGGGGCCGGTTGCCACCGAGAGCCGGTCAGCTTCGGGCGCGGGTGCCGCGCCGCAACCTGCGAGGAAAAGCGCGAGGCCAAGCGCGCGGTAGATGGTCATGGCCTCACATAGCGGATGAAGGGCGTGACCTTGCCGATGCGGTCGTAAAGCTGCCGGGCGGTCGCGTTGAATTCTTGCGTCAGCCAGTAGACGCCCGCCGCGCCATGGGCGTCGGCAGCGCCGTAGACCGCCTCGATCATCGCCCGGCCGATGCCAGAGCCGCGCACAGACGGGTCGGCGTAAAGGTCCTGAAGGTAGCAGGTATCGGCGATCGCCCAGCAGGTGCGGTGAAAGACGTAATGCGTCAGCCCGACGGCGCGGCCATCCTTCAGCGCGATGAAGCCGCGAAACTCACCCGGTCCGCCGGAGAGAAGCCGCGCGAAGGTGGTGGCATAGACCTCCTCCGGGCGTTCGGTTTCGTAGAATGCGAGGTAGGCGCGCCAGAGCCGGCGCCAGTCGGCCTCGTCGCTGGCCGCGATGGGACGGATCACAAGGGTTTCGGTCGGGGACATGCTCGCCTCCATTTTGGCGCGAGGCTAGCCTGCCTTGCCGCGTGCCGCCAGAGAGGCAATGCCCGGCGGATGGAAGAAAACCCGCCGGAGTTGCAAAGGGATAACGGGTCAGCCCCGGCTGCGGGCGAGGAAGGCCAGACGCTCGAACAGCGCGACATCCTGTTCGTTCTTCAAAAGCGCGCCATGGAGCTTCGGCAGCAGGCTTTTCGGATCGCGCTTCAGGTCCTCGGGCGCCAGATCCTCGGCGAGGATCAGCTTCAGCCAGTCCAGCACCTCCGAGGTGGAGGGCTTCTTCTTCAGCCCCGGCGTCTCGCGGATCTCATAGAACTGGGTCAGCGCGGTGGCGAGAAGCCTTTTCTTGATGCCGGGGAAATGCACATCGACGATGCGCTTCAGCGTGTCGGCCTCGGGGAAGCGGATGTAGTGGAAGAAACAGCGGCGCAGGAACGCGTCCGGCAGTTCCTTTTCGTTGTTCGAGGTGATGATGACGATGGGCCGGTGCCTGGCGCGGATCGTCTCCCCCGTCTCGTAGACGAAGAATTCCATCCGGTCGAGTTCCTGAAGGAGGTCGTTCGGAAACTCGATATCGGCCTTGTCGATTTCGTCGATCAGAAGGACAGTCTTGCCCGCCGCCTCGAAGGCCTGCCAGAGCTTGCCCTTGCGGATGTAGTTCGCGACGTCATGGACCCGCTCATCGCCCAACTGGCTGTCGCGCAGCCGGCTGACGGCGTCGTATTCGTAAAGCCCCTGCTGCGCCCTTGTCGTGGATTTCACATGCCATTCGACGATGGGCAGACCAAGCGCCCCGGCAACCTGCCGCGCAAGCTCGGTCTTGCCCGTTCCCGGCTCACCCTTGACCAGAAGCGGCCGTTCCAGCGTGACCGCCGCATTGACCGCCATGGTCAGATCGTCGGTCGCGACATATGTTTCTGTACCTTGGAATTTCATGGGCGCTAACAACACTTTGCGGCAGACGGTTGGAGCAAGTCCTACCTGCGTCATGAATTTGCCGCAAGGACGGACTAGCCCTAGTGACATCCCCCGGCGCTTCGGCTATGGGACGGCCCGTGAGGTGCCGGAAATGATTAACGATACTGAATCTGTGACCGGCCGGCAGAAGGGAAAAGGAATGAAGCCTGAGGTCTTTCTTCCCGACGATTACCGTCCGGCCGAAGACGAACCCTTCATGAACGAGCGTCAGCTTGAATATTTTCGCCGAAAGCTGATTGCCTGGAAGGAAGAACTGCTGGAACAATCGGCGGAAACGCTGGAAGGGCTGCAGGACAGCGCCCGCAATGTTCCCGACATCGCAGACCGGGCCAGCGAGGAAACCGACCGGGCGCTGGAACTGCGGACGCGGGACCGCCAGCGCAAGCTCGTCTCCAAGATCGACTCAGCACTCCGTCGCATCGACAATGGCGAATACGGCTACTGCGAAATGACCGGAGAGCCGATTTCGCTGAAGCGGCTGGATGCGCGTCCGATCGCCACCATGACGCTCGAAGCGCAGGAAAAGCACGAGCGGCGCGAACGGGTGCATCGCGACGACTGATCCCGATCTGCGGGACTGAAAAGCGACAGCACCGGGGCTTGACTGCGCCGGTGCTTTTCTGTGTTGCGGGGGCGGGATGCTGAAAGACCGGGCAGTGACGGTTCTCGGCGCGGGGGTCGCGGGGCTTGCCGTGGCGCGGGCGCTTGCGCTGAAGGGCGCGCAGGTGAGGATTCTCGAACAGGCGCCCGAGATTCGCGAGGTCGGCGCGGGCCTTCAAATTTCGCCGAATGGCGCGCGTGTGCTATCGGCGCTGGGGCTGGGTGCAGCGCTTGATGCGGTCAGCATCCGTGGCGAAGAGGTGGAGCTGATCGACGGCGAAAGCGGCGGGCGTGTCACCTCGCTCGACCTCGCCAAGATGGGCATGGGGGAGCGGTTCCGCTTCGTCCACCGCGCCGACCTCATCATGGTCCTGGCCGATGCGGCGCGGGCGGCTGGGGTCGAGATCCGGCTTTTGCAGCAGGTCGCCGAGGTGACGCTGGCCGAGGGTGCAGCGCCGCGCCTGACGATGGCCAATGGCGCGGTCGAGGAGGCCGGGGTGCTGATCGGCGCCGACGGGCTTCATTCGCGCGTTCGGGCTGCGCTGAACGGCAAGGTCGCGCCCTTCTTCACGGGCCAGGTCGCCTGGCGCGCCACGCTGCCCGCCGAGTCGGGGATCGCGCCCCGCGCCCGCGTCTTCATGGGGCCGGGGCGGCATCTGGTGACCTATCCGCTGAGGGGCGGGCGTCTGAGGAACATCGTCGCGGTCGAGGAGCGGCAGCAATGGGTCGAGGAAAGCTGGTCCCTGACCGACGATCCGCTGGCTTTGCGCATCGCCTTCGAGAATTTCGTGCCCGAGGTGCGCGGCTGGCTCGACCGGATCGAGAGGCCGGCGCTCTGGGGTCTCTTCCGCCATCCGGTCGCGGAACGCTGGCATGGGCATGGCGCGGTGATTCTCGGCGATGCCGCGCATCCGACGCTGCCGTTCCTGGCCCAAGGTGCCAACATGGCGCTTGAGGATGCCTGGATTCTGGCCGCCTGCATGGCGGTGCGGCCGCCTGAGGAAGCTTTTGCGGCCTATCAGGTGCAAAGGCAGGGGCGCTGCGAGCGGATCGTCGAGGCGGCCAACAAGAACGCGCGGAACTATCACCTCAGCGGTCTTTCCCGCGACATCGCCCATGCCGGGCTGAAGCTCGCCGGGCGATTCGCGCCGAAGTCGCTGCTCCGGCGCTTCGACTGGCTCTACCGGCATGACGTGACCGGCGGGCAGGGCGAGGGCTGACCCTCAGGTGGCGAGGTCGATCCAGGCGGGGACGTGATCGGATGGCTTTTCGCGTCCCCGCGCGTCCTTGTCGATACCGGTGCCCTGCAAAAGATCCGCGGCCTGCGGGCTGAGGAGGAGATGGTCGATGCGGATGCCGTTGTTCTTTTCCCAGGCGCCGGCCTGGTAGTCCCAGAAGGTGTAGACGCCGGGGCGGGGATCGCGGGTGCGGATCGCCTCGGTGAAGCCGAGGTTGAGGATGCGGCGGTAGGCAGCGCGGCTTTCCGGCAGGAAAAGCGCATCCTCGCGCCAGGCCTCGGGCCTTGCCGCGTCCTCGGCCTGCGGGATGATGTTGTAATCGCCCGCCATCACCACCGGCACCTCGCCTTGCAGAAGCGCCGCCGCCCGGTCGCGCATCCGCGCCATCCACGCAAGCTTGTAGTCGTACTTGGGACCCGGTGCCGGGTTGCCGTTCGGCAGGTAGAGGCCACAGAGCCGGACCTTCCGCTGCCCCGTCACCGTCGCCTCGATCCAGCGCGCCTGTTCATCGGTCTCGTCACCCGGCAGGCCGCGCGTCACGCCGGAAAGCGGCAGCTTCGACAGGATGGCGACACCGTTGAAACCTTTCTGGCCGTGGGTTTCGACCTGATACCCGCGAGTTTCGAACAATTCGCGTGGAAAACCCTCATCGACGGATTTGATTTCTTGCAGAAACACAACATCAGGGGCGGCCTCATCCAGCCATGCGGGCAGCGCTTCGGCCCGCGCCTTGATGCCGTTGATGTTGAATGTCGCGATCTTCATGTTGCTTCTCCCGTCCGGCCCATCTGAACAGGCCGCGCCCCGAGGGGCAAGCGCTCAGACCTGCCGCACCAGAAGCTTGTCGATGCGGAAACCGTCGAGGTCGAGAACCTCCATCTCCACCGACTGCACCTTCAGTTTCTCGCCAAGGCGCGGGATATGGCCGAGCGTGTCGAGGACGAGGCCGGCGACCGTCTCGTATTCGCGATCCTCCGGAATCCTGAGCCCCATGCGTTCGGCAAACTCATCCGCCGCCATGGAACCTGAGACGAGGCAGGAGCCGTCGTCGCGCACGACAAGGTCGGGTTCATCCTCGCCCGGCGTCTCGAAGGATCCGGTGATGCCCTCAAGCACATCCATTGGCGTGATCACGCCCTCGAAATGGCCGTATTCGTCGAAGACCAGAACCATGTTGAGCGGGCTGGCCCTCAGCTGCTCGATCACCTGCGAGGCGTCGGCGATGTCGATCACCACCGGCACCTCGCGGACAAGGCTGCGCAACCCGCCCGAGGCGGGCTTCCAGACAAGAAGGTCGCGCACCGGGATCACGCCGATGATTTCGTCCGGGCTGCCGTCGCTGACGGGCAGGATCGCGCGCTGCGAGGCGCGGGCCTGACGCTGCGCCGCCTGTCCGCCGGCGGCGAGATCGACCACCTCCACATCCGTCCGCGGTGTCATCAGCGCCCGCGCGCTGCGGTCGGCAACGCGCATGACACCGGCGATCATCTGGCGTTCGCCCTTGGTCAGGACGCCCGCCGTTTCCGCCTCGGCGATGGTCAGGCGCACCTCCTCGTCGGTCATCGACTGGCCGGAGACACCGGACTGACCCAGCAGGAAGAGGAGCGCCCGCCCCGAAAGATCGAGGATCACCACGACGGGCCGTGTCACGAAAGCCAGAACCCGCATCACCGGGGCGACGCTGGCCGCGACCCCTTCGGGGTTCTTCAGCGCGATCTGCTTTGGCACCAGCTCGCCGACGATCAGCGACATGTAGGTGATGGCGGCGACGACGATGCCGACGCCGAGGGTCTGCGATGTCGAATAGCTGAAGCCCGCCTCGGACAGCGCCGCCGCAAGACGGGCGCCGAGTGTGGCGCCGGAAAAGGCGCCGGAGAGGACGCCGACCAGCGTGATGCCGATCTGCACGGCGGAAAGGAAGCGGCCTGGATGCTCCTGCAGGTCAAGCGCCGTCTGCGCCCCCCGGCGGTGCTGTTCCACCATGGTTTTCAGCCGGGCCGGCCGGGACGAGACGATGGCGAGTTCAGACATCGCCAGAAACCCGTTCACGAGCGTCAGCAACACCACGATAGCAATTTCAAGAAACATGTCAGCCTTGCAGGATTCGCGCTGAGACTACGCGAAGCCCCGTTAATGGAAAAGCGCGTCAGATGGAAAAGCTTGTCCCGCAGCCGCAGCTTGCGGTGGCGTTGGGGTTGTTGATGACAAAGCGTGCGCCGATCAGTTCTTCGGAAAAGTCGATCACAGCATTGGCGAGGAAGGGCAGGGAGACGCTGTCCACGAGCACCTTCTGGCCGTCCTTCTCAAGCACCAGATCATCCGCCGCCGGATCGTCGAGCCTGATGTCGTATTGAAAGCCGGAGCAGCCGCCGCCCTCGACCGCGATGCGCAGCGCCTTCGCAGCGCCCGCCTCGCCGTTGATCTCGGCCAGACGCGCGAAGGCTCGGTCGGTGACTTTCGGGGGCAGGGTGAGGTTCATGGCTTTGCCGGTGTCAATTTCATTACGCTTTCAATATATGAAACCTCGACAGTGGCGACAAGAACAGGCGGCCAATGACGCTCGCACCCTATGCCTGCCAGCCGGAGCAAAGCCGGGGCCGGCTTTATCCTGAAA
This sequence comes from Pseudomonadota bacterium, assembly GCA_020161655.1. Lineage (GTDB taxonomy): Bacteria > Pseudomonadota > Alphaproteobacteria > Rhodobacterales > Rhodobacteraceae > Albidovulum. The sequence goes on along the minus strand of JAIUPC010000012.1, from coordinate 324,082 downwards.
CCATGTCCACCTTCCGCTCGCCTTTCCAGCGTGACCGGGACCGGATCATCCATTCCAGCGCGTTCCGGCGCCTCAAGCACAAGACGCAGGTTTTCGTGGAGCATGAGGGCGACTATTACCGCACCCGCCTGACCCATACGATCGAGGTGGCGCAGGTGGCGCGGACCATCGCCGGACACCTCGGCCTCAACACCGATCTGGCCGAGGCGGTGGCGCTGGCCCATGACCTTGGCCACCCGCCCTTCGGTCACACGGGCGAGGATGCGCTGGCCGAGTTGATGAAGCCCTACGGCGGCTTTGACCACAACGCCCAGGCCATCCGCATCGTGACCAAGCTTGAACGGCACTACGCCGGCTTCGACGGGCTGAACCTGACGTGGGAGACGCTGGAAGGCATCGCCAAGCACAACGGCCCGGTGATCGGCCCGAATGCCTCAGGCTCGCATGCGGTGGGCGATCCGGCGCTCCTGCCCTATGCGCTGGCGGGGTTCAACGCCCAGTATGATCTGGAGCTCGACACGCAGGCGAGTGCCGAGGCGCAGGTGGCCGCCGTGGCCGACGACGTGGCCTATAACCACCATGACCTTCACGACGGCTTGCGCGCCGGGCTTTTCATCGAGGCCGACCTGATGGACCTGCCCGTGACGGGCCCCTGTTTCGCCGAGGTGGACCGGCTTTATCCCGGCCTCGATCCCTCGCGGCGGCGGCATGAGGCGCTTCGGCGCGTCTTCGGCGTCATGGTGGAGGACGTGATCGCGGTGGCGCAGAACCGGCTGCAATCGTCGATGCCGCAATCGGCGCAGGAAATCCGTGACATGCCGGGGCCGATCATCCGGTTTTCAAAGCCGCTCTATCAGAACCTCAAGGCGATCAAGTCCTTCCTCTACACCCGCATGTACCGTGCCCCCACCGTGGTGGTCGAACGGCAAAGGGTCACGGCGATGATCGACGATCTTTTCCCGCTGTTCCTGAACGACCCTGCGCTTCTGCCTGAGGAATGGCAGGCCGATGTCGCCCGCGCCAGGGACAAGACCGCGCTCGCCCGCGTGGTTCTAGACTATGTGGCGGGGATGACCGACCGTTTCGCCATTCAGGAGCATGAGCGCCTTTTCGCGCCGAGCTGACGGCGGACGGAAGGCGTTGCGCGGCATCAGGCCCCGCATCGCTTCGCGCCGAGACGCTTGACGGCCAGCAGCCGGAGATTGAGTGTAGCGGCAAGACATTTGCGCCCGGAACGGGGCGGCTGAAATTTGCCGGGGGGGACGGGATGGCAGTCGAACAGGCGGCAGGTGCGCTTTCCCCCGTCACAGCCTTTGCCCTGATCGGGGTTCTCGGCGTCGGCGCGCAATGGCTCGCCTGGCGTTTCCGGATGCCGGCCATCGTCATCATGCTCGGCGCCGGCATCCTGTTCGGCCCGATCCTCGGGGTCGTGCATCCGATGCGCGACATCGGCCCCATCGCCTCAAGCCTTGTCTCGCTGGCAGTCGCGGTGATCCTCTTCGAGGGCGGGCTGACGCTTGATTTCCGCAAGCTTGGGGACGCGCGGGCGGCGGTCTTCCGCCTTGTCCTCGTCGGCGCGCCGATCGGCTGGCTTCTCTCAGCGCTGGCGCTGCACTATGTCGCCGGCCTCAGCTGGGCCAGCTCCAGCGTCTTCGGCGGCATCATGATCGTCACCGGCCCGACCGTCATCGCGCCGCTTCTGAGGCAGGCGCGGCTTGCCGGGCGGCCGGCGAAGCTTCTGCAATGGGAGGCGATCCTTGCCGATCCCCTGGGCGCGCTCGCCGCCGTCCTTGCCTTCGGCATCATCCAGATCAGCGCGGCGAAGATCGACGCCGACAGCGCCGCCCTGCATTTCGTGCTCGGCACCGTATTCGCCGGAGTCCTTGGCCTCGCCGTCGGCTATCTCGTCGCGCGGGGGTTCCGGGGCGGCTGGGTGCCGGAATACATGAAGGTGCCGATCCTTTTCGTCGTCCTTCTCGGCGTCTTTGCGCTGTCGGATTCGATCCTGCACGAAAGCGGGCTTCTTGCCGTCACGGTGATGGGCGTGGTGATCGCCAATTCCGACCTGCCGAGTTTCGAGGAACTGCGCCGCTTCAAGGAACATGCGACGATCCTCCTTGTCTCGGGGGTGTTCATCCTTCTGGCCGCTTCGATGGACCTCGCCAGTCTTGCCAATCTGAACTGGCGGGCGGCGGTGCTGATCCTGTCGGTCATCTTCATTGTCCGGCCGCTGACGGTGCTGATTTCGCTGATCGGCAGCAATCTGCCGCGCAAGGAAAAGATCCTGATTGCCGCAACCGGCCCGCGTGGCGTGGTGCTGGTTTCGGTGGCCGGGCTTTTCGCGCAAAGGCTGACCGATGCCGGGATCGAGGATGGCGCGGTCGTGGGGCCGCTTGCCTTCGCGCTCGTCCTTGTGACGGTTGTCCTGCACGGTTTCTCGCTGGCACCCGTGGCGCGCAGGCTTGGCCTCGCGGGTGCGGAAATGCCGGGTGTGATCCTTGTCGGCGGCTCCCGCTTCACCACCGGACTTGCCGAGGCCTTGAAGAAGGTCGGAATGCCGGTTGTCGTGACCGATGCGAACCGGACCAACCTCCTTGGCGCGCGCCGTCTCGGGCTTGACGTCTTCTACGGCGACATCCTGTCGGAGGCGGCGGAGCATCAGGTTGAGCTTCTGAGCTACAATACGATCATCGCCGCCACCGACAATGACGCCTACAACACCCTCGTCACCACCGATTTCGGCCCGGAGTTCGGGCGCGAGAACAGCTGGCAGATCGCGCGTGCAGGTTCGGAAAGCTCGCGCCATGCGCTGCCGACGCAGCTTGGTGGCCGCCCATTCGCGGCCAGGCGCACCCAAGATGAGCTTGAGGCGATGATGGCCGAGGGCTGGACGGTGCGTGCGACCCGGATGACGGAGGAATTCGGCGTCGCCGACTGGCGCGCGATGAACCCCGATGCGGTGCTTCTGTGCAGCCTCGACCCGCGCAGCACGCCGCGGATACACGACGGCGGCAAGGACCCCGACCTTCCATCCGGCAGTCGCGTGATCTCTCTGGCGCCGGCAGCCTCGGCGAAATAGCGGGCCGGTAGGGCGGGGGCCTTCCCGGCATTGACGCCACGATCCGCCTCTGGCATTGCCGGGCCCAGGTCAGGGATAGCAAAACATGAACCTTTTTGCCGAAACCCGTGCGCTGGTCATCGGTGCGCTGAACGACATGGTCGCGGCGGGCGAACTGCCCGCAGGGCTCGACTTCGCCGCTGTCGCGGTGGAGCCGCCGCGCGACGCGGCGCATGGCGACATGGCGACCAATGCCGCGATGGTGCTCGCGAAGCCCGCCGCGATGCAGCCGCGCGCCATTGCCGAGACACTGGCGGCGCGGCTGAAGGGCCGGGGCGGCATCACCTCGGCCGAGGTGGCCGGTCCGGGCTTCCTGAACCTGCGCCTCGCGCCGGCAAGCTGGCAGGCTGTGGTGCGTGCGGTGCTGGGCGACGGCGGCAAATTTGGCCGAAGCGACCTTGGCCGCGGCACCAAGGTCAATGTCGAGTTTGTCTCTGCCAACCCCACCGGGCCGATGCATGTCGGTCACACCCGCGGCGCGGTCTTCGGCGATGCGCTGGCCTCGCTTCTCGATTTCGCGGGCTACGGCGTCACGCGGGAGTACTACATCAACGACGGCGGCGCGCAGGTTGACGTCCTGGCGCGGTCGGCCTTCGAACGCTACCGCGAGGCCAACGGCCTTTCGCCCGAGATCGCCGAGGGGCTCTACCCCGGCGACTACCTGATCCCGGTCGGTGAGGCATTGAAGGAGAAGTACGGCGCCAGCCTTCTCGACCAGCCGGAATCGGTCTGGCTGGTGGATGTGCGCGAATACGCCACCGCCGCGATGATGCAGATGATCCGCGAGGATCTGGCGCTTCTGGGCGTGGAGATGGACATCTATTCGTCGGAGAAATCCTTCTACGGCACGGGCCGGATCGAGGCGGCGCTTGAGCGGCTCAGGGGCCTTGGCCTTGTCTATCAGGGCAAGCTGGAGCCACCGAAGGGCAAGCTTCCCGACGACTGGGAAGAGCGCGAGCAGACCCTGTTCCGCTCCACCGAGTTCGGAGACGATCAGGACCGCCCGGTGCAGAAGTCGGACGGCGGCTGGACCTATTTCGCGCCTGACATCGCCTATCACTACGACAAGGTCGAACGCGGCTTTGACGTGTTGATCGACGTCTGGGGCGCGGACCATGGCGGCTATGTCAAGCGGATGAAGGCGGCTGTCTCTGCACTTTCCGAAGGCCGGGTGCCCTTGGAGATCAAGCTGATCCAGCTCGTGAAGCTCTTCAAGAATGGCGAGCCCTTCAAGATGTCGAAGCGGGCAGGGACCTTTGTCACCCTTCGCGATGTCGTCGAACAGGCGGGCGCCGACGTGACCCGCTTCGTCATGCTGACGCGGAAGAACGACGCGCCACTGGACTTCGATTTCGACAAGGTGCTGGAACAGTCGAAGGACAACCCGGTCTGGTATGTGCAATACGCCCATGCCCGGGTGCGGTCCGTACTCCGCAAGGCCGCCGAGGCCGGGATCGCCGTCGATGACGCGACCCTTGCCGGGGCCGACCTTGGCAAGCTTGGCCATGAGGCTGAACTGGCGCTTGCCCGCAAGATCGCCGAATGGCCGCGTCTGGTGGAGATCGCGGCGAAAGGGCAGGAGCCGCACCGGATCGCCTTCTACCTCTACGAGCTCGCCTCCGACCTCCACGCCCACTGGAATCGGGGCAATGAGGACATCACCTTGCGGTTCATCCAGGAGGATACCGCAACATCTCAGGCGAAAATCGCTCTGGCACGGGCCGCGGGCGTTGTTATTTCCGCCGGTCTTGGTATCCTTGGCGTCACTCCGGCCGAAGAAATGCGCTGACGAAAGGCGCCATGTCCGGGGCGAAGCAGGCAAGAGATGCGGCGCAGGAAGCGCCCGGTCGAGCGGGGCAGAGCATGGCGGACGCGGATTACGACGATTTTTACGACTATGCTGGCTATGACGCCCAGCAAGGCCACGCCCCCATGGGCGGGCGCTGGCAGCGGCTGGTCAATGTCGCGGGGGCGCTGACCTCGCTCGCGCTGATCGCAGGTATCGGCGTCTGGGCCTACAGGCTTGCCGTGCGCGACGTCAACGGAGTGCCGGTCATTCAGGCGCTTGAGGGTCCGGCGCGGATCGCGCCGGAAAACCCCGGCGGCGAGCTGGCGTTGCATCAAGGCATGGCGGTCAATCGGATCGCGGCGGAAGGCACGGCGGCGGAACCTGCCGACCGGCTGACGCTCGCGCCCGGCGCCGCGAACCTGAGCACGGAAGATACCGCGATGGGCGGGCTGGCAAAAACAGGGGCCGAATCCGTCGAAGCGCCGCAGTCACCCGCGAACCCGCAGGTGGTCGGCGAGGCGATCACCCCCGCCGCGATGCGCCCCATCGAGCCGCTGCCGGAAGGTCCGGTTGAAATGATCAACCTTGAGGATGGCGAGATCGCAGCGCAGCCCTATGTCGCGGCTGACGTGATCTCCACCGACATTCCCGGTGTCTCAGCCTCGCTGAAGCCCCTGGCCCGGCCTTCGGGCGCTGCGGCGGCCACGTCCGGCGACGGCGACGGCGACGGCGTCGACGCGATGGCAGAGGCGGCGGCGGCGGCGGTGGCCATGGCGCTTGCGCCCGACGCGGCGATCGACGTCGATCCCGGGACACTCAGCGCCGGAACGCGGGTCGTGCAGATCGGCTCCTACGCCAATGAGGCGGATGCCCGGCTTGACTGGGAAACCACCGTTGCCCGCTTCGGCCCGCTGATGCTGGGCAAGCGCCGGGTGATCGAACCTTCGGAAAGCGGCGGCGAAACCTTCTACCGGCTTCGCGTCGAAGGCTTCACCGATGCCGTGGATGCGCGTGCCTTCTGTGCGGCGCTCAAGGTCGAAAACGCGGTCTGCGTTCCCGCCGTGGTGAAGTGATGGCGCTGTCGGCGACGGTTCTGGGCTGTTCCGGCCCGCAGCTTACCGCCGACGAGGCGGCATTCTACCAGGATGCCGCCCCGTGGGGCTTCATCCTTTTCGCGCGGAATGTCGAGACGCCGGACCAGCTTCGTCGCCTGACGGGCGACCTTCGCGCCGCCGTGGGCCGCGATGCGCCGGTCCTTGTCGATCAGGAAGGCGGGCGGGTGCAGCGGCTCCGCGCGCCCCATTGGCGCGAATACCTGCCGCCGCTGGATCAGGTGGCGCGGACGGCAGGGCCGGGGATGGAGCGGGGCATCCGCCTTCGCTACCAACTCATCGCCGAGGAGTTGCGGGCGGTCGGGATCGACGTCGATTGCGCGCCTTCCGCCGATATCGCCCTTGCCGACACGCATCCGTTCCTGAGGAACCGCTGCTTCGGCGAGGATGCCGACACGGTGATCCGCGCCGCCCGCGCCTGTGCCGAAGGGCTGATGGCCGGCGGCGTGCTGCCGGTGATGAAGCACATGCCGGGCCATGGCCGCGCCACGCTTGACAGCCACCACCAACTACCCCGGTCCACGGCGGCCATCGACGTGCTGGAATCCAGCGATTTCAAGGCCTTCCGGGCGCTTTCTGATCTGCCGATGGCGATGACCGCGCATATCGTCTTTGAAGCGCTCGACCCCGAAAGACCGGCCACCGCCTCGCCTATCGTGATCCGCCATATCCGCGAGAGGATCGGCTTTGGCGGTCTGATCCTGACCGACGATCTTTCGATGCAGGCGCTCTCCGGCACATTGGGTGAGCGCGCCGCCCGCGCGGTTCAGGCCGGCTGCGACATCGCCCTTCACTGCAACGGCAAGCGCGAGGAGATGGAGCATGTGGTCGCTGCCGCCGGCTCGCTTTCCGGCGCAGCACTTGCCCGTGCCGAGGCGGCGCTTGCCCGCCGGCCCGCCGCCACGGCCATTGACAGCGTGGCACTCGCGGCAGAACTTGAGGCGCTTCTGGGAACCAGCGCCCATGTCTGACCCGCAGGGGTTTCAGGAAGATGTCACCTCCGTCAGCGACCGGCTTGCCGCCGAGGCGCTTATCGTTGATGTCGACGGCTTCGAGGGGCCGCTCGATCTTCTTTTGATGCTGTCCCGGACGCAGAAGGTCGATCTGCGCAGGATCTCGGTCCTGCAACTCGCCGAGCAGTATCTTGGCTTCGTCGACAAGGCGAAGACGCTGAGGATCGAACTGGCCGCCGACTACCTCGTCATGGCGGCCTGGCTCGCCTTCCTGAAATCGCGCCTTCTCCTGCCGCCGGACCCGACCGACGAGGGGCCATCGGGCGAGGAACTGGCCGCGCATCTCGCCTTCCAGCTTGAACGCCTGCAGGCGATGCGCGAGGCGGCGGCGCGGCTGATGGCGCGCGACCAGATGGGCCGCGACTTCTTTGCGCGCGGCATCCCCGAGGATGTGATGCGCGTCCGCCGCGTCAGCTACAGCGCCACGCTTCTCGACCTGATGCAGGCCTATGCCCGCATCCGCACCCGTGACGAGTTCCGCCCCTATGCCTTCGACCGCGACCATATCTTCACCATGGAACAGGCGCTTGAGCGGATGCGCGGGCTGATCGGCTTTGCCGGGGAATGGACCGACCTTTCCTCCTACCTGCCCGATGGCTGGACCGCCGATCCCTCGCGCCGCCGCTCGGCGACGGCGGCGACCTTTGCGGCAACGCTGGAACTTGCCAAGCAGGGGCAGATCGAACTCAGGCAGGGCGAGAATTTCGCCCCCATCTCCATCAGGCGGAAACCGACGTGAGCGAGAGCGAGACCCGCGAGAAGAGCCTCTTCGAAGCGCCGCCGATGGGCGCGCAGGAGCGTATGGTCGAGGCGATCCTCTTTGCCTCCGCCGATCCGGTGACGGTCGCCGAACTGGCGGGCCGGATGCCGCATGGCGCCGATCCTGCCGAGGCGCTGGTGCATCTGCGGAAGCGCTACGAAGGGCGCGGCGTCAATGTGGTGAAGGTCGGCGACGCCTGGGCGATCCGCACCGCGCCCGACCTCGGGTTCCTGATGCAGAAGGAAACGTTCGAGACGCGGAAGCTGTCGCGCGCCGCGATCGAGACGCTCGCCATCATCGCCTACCACCAGCCCGCGACACGGGCCGAGATCGAGGAAATCCGCGGTGTCGCCGTCAGCCGTGGCACCATCGACCAGCTTCTGGAACTGGAATGGATCCGCTTCGGCCGCCGCCGGATGACGCCGGGGCGGCCCGTGACCTATGTCGTCACGCAGGGCTTTCTCGACCACTTCGGGCTTGAATCCGCCCGCGATCTGCCGGGCCTGAAGGAGCTTCGCGCCGCGGGGCTTCTCGACAACCGGCCCCTGCCGGGCGCGCAGCTTGCCGGCGACGACGAAGGCGAGGATCTGGCCGGCCAGACCGAGATGTTCGAGGACTGAGCGCGATGAAGCTCACCCGCTTTCTCAACATGGTCGTGAACATCGTCACCCGCCGCGCCATCAACGCCGCGATCAACAAGGGCATCGAGGTATTCAACCGGCCCAGCACGCCGAAGCCGCCGCCGGTAAGCGGTGAGGAAAAGCTGAAGCAGGAAATGCGCGCGGCCACCAAGCGCGCCCGTCAGGCGGCGAAGCTGACGCGGCGGATCGGGCGGTAGCGGCGCGCTCACCCCGCCCGGAAATGCTTCGACAGTTTCAGACCCTGACCCTGGTAGTTCGACTTGATGCCGGTGCCGTAAAGCCGGGCAGGGCGTTCGGCCATGCGTTCGTAGACGAGCCGCCCGACGACCTGGCCATCCTCCAGCACGAAGGGCGCCTCGTGGCAGCGCACTTCGAGAACGCCGCGCGAGCCTGCGCCGCCGGCGCCATCAAAGCCGAAGCCGGGGTCGAAGAAGCCGGCGTAGTGCACGCGGAACTCTCCCACCATGGCAAGGTAGGGCGCCATTTCGGCGGCATAGTCGGGCGGGATCGTCACCGCCTCGCGGCTTACCAGAATATAGAACGCGCCGGGGTCGAGGATGATGCGCCCGTCCTTGGTGCGCACCTCCTCCCAGAACTCCGCCGGGTCGTAATGCCCCAGCCGGTCAAGGTCGATCACCCCGGTATGGGGCTTCGCCCGGTAGCCGACGAGGTCGCCATTCGCCGGCCTGAGGTCGACGGAGAACCCGAGGCCCTCGGAGATCACCGGCACACCGGAGACGAGGGCACTTTCCTTGTGGAGCGCCTGAAGCTCGGCATCGCTCAGCACAGACTGCCCGTTGCGGAACCTGATCTGGTTCAGCCGCATTCCGGGGCGCACCAGCACCGAGAATGAGCGGGGACAGATTTCGGCGTAAAGCGGTCCCTTGTAGCCCTCCGGGATGCGGTCGAATTCGGTGCCGCCATCGGTGATGGTGCGGGTCAGAAGGTCAAGCCGTCCGGTCGAGCTTTTGGCGTTGGCCACCGCCGTCAGACCGGCGGGAAGTGCCAGGCTTTCCATCAGCGGCACGACATAGACGCAGCCCTTTTCGAGAACCGCCCCCGTCGTCAGGTCAACGCGGTGCATCTCGAACTCGGCCAGCCTTTCGGCCACCGTCCGGCCCTTGCCGGAAAGGAACGAGGCGCGGACCCGGTAGGCGGTGTTGCCAAGCCTCAGGTCAAGGCTCGCCGGCTGCACCTGCGCTTCGGGGATCGGCTCATGGGCCGAGATTTCGCCGGCGGCGATCATCGCGCGGATCGCGCTGTCGGAAAGAACGCCCGTGCCGGTCATTTCATGGCTCCAGATATGCGAACGCCCACCCCCGGACAGGGGTGGGCGTTTCGGTGTTGGTCGGGCCGGTGAGATTCGAACTCACGACCTTCCGCCCCCCAGACGGACGCGCTAACCAGGCTGCGCCACGGCCCGACGAAGCGGGGTATAGGCTGATTGCCGGGGCGGGGGCAAGCGACAAAACACATCCTCCGTCACCGCGCGCAGCGTGGCATCGGAAGGGTCAGTCCCGGCCCGGATCGCGGCTTCGCGCCAGACGGTCGCGAAGGCCCTGAAGCCGCCCGTGGATCGAGGCCAGCTCCTCCTGATGGTCACGCGCGCGGAGCGCGTCCATCGCCCGCAGCATCGCGGCGGCGGGCGGGGGAAGGTCTGTTTCTGGCTCTGGCGCGCTCTCCGTACGGAAGCGGTGGAGCGTGGCGACTGCCGGTTCCGGCAGAGGCTCCACATCGACCATCATCGGGGCTTCCTCGGCAATGGAAGCGGCGAGATCGTCGGGATCGGGCTGCAGCCGGTCGCCCTCGGGCGCGGCCTCTGGCGTGGGCGAGACGGGCCAGAGCGGCGTCACCGTGGCGGCGGGGCGGGCGGGCTTTCGTTCGGGCACCGGGGCAGCAAAGCCGCCGCCCTCGTCGGTCTGGTCAGAGAGTTGCCCGGCCTCCACCGGCGACAGCGCGGCGACATGGCGCACGCCCTGTTCGCGCAGAACCTTCTGCACGCCACGGATCGTCATGCCTTCGTCGTGAAGCAGCCGCTTGATGCCGCCAAGCAGCGCCAGATCGGATGGCCGGTAATAGCGCCGTCCGCCGGCGCGCTTCACAGGCTTCACCTGCGCAAAGCGGCTTTCCCAGAAGCGCAGCACATGGGCGGGCGTCTGCAACAGCTCGGAGACTTCGCTGATGGTCCGAAAGGCGTCAGCCGATTTCTCCATGCGTTCCTGCCTCAGCCCTTGTTGCCCGACGCGACCCGTTCCTTCATCAGGTGCGAGGGACGGAAGGTCAGGACGCGGCGCGGATGGATCGGAACCTCGTCGCCGGTCTTGGGGTTGCGGCCGACGCGGGCGGCCTTGTCACGCACCGAAAAGGTGCCGAAGGACGAGATCTTGACCGTCTCGCCGCGCACCAGCGCATCGGACATATGTTGCAGCACATGCTCTACCAACTGGGCGGATTCATTGCGCGAAAGGCCAACCTCGCGGAAGACGGCCTCGCTCAGATCCATGCGTGTCAAGGTCTTTTCGCTCATCACGTCCCCCCGTGGATTTTGAGAGAGGATGTGCGGATAAGATTTCCGAGTCAATATCAATGACTTGGGAAGGGGCTTTCAAGCGGGTTTTCACCAGCGCAGAACGACCGAACCCCAGCTTAAGCCCCCGCCGATGGCCTCGGTGACGACGAGGTCGCCTTCCTTGATCTGGCCGCGCGCCTTGCCGACCGACAGGGCGAGGGGAATCGACGCGGCCGAGGTGTTGCCGTGGTCCTGAACGGTGACCACGACACGCTCCATCGGCACCTGCATCCGCTTCGCCGTACCTTCGATGATGCGGATATTGGCCTGATGTGGCACGATCCAGTCGACATCGCCGCTTTCAAGTCCCGCCTTGTCGAGCGCGGCATGGGCGGTCGCCGCCAGTTTCTCCACCGCATGGCGGAAAACCTGGTTGCCCTGCATCCGAAGATGCCCGGCGGTACCGGTCGTCGAGACGCCGCCATCGACATAGAGAAGGTCGCGGTAGCTGCCGTCGCTGTTGAGGTCGGTGGCAAGGATGCCGCGATCATCTGCGGTGCCGGCGCCGGTCTGCGCCTCGACCACCACAGCGCCGGCGCCGTCGCCGAAAAGGACGCAGGTGGAGCGGTCGGTGAAATCGAGGATGCGGCTGAAGGTCTCCGCTCCGATCACGAGGACGCGCTTCGCCTGCCCGGACAGGATCAGGGCATTGGCATTGGACAGGGCGAAGACGAAGCCGGCGCAGACCGCCTGGACGTCGAAGGCAAAGCCCTTGGTCATGCCGATCTTCGACTGCACCATGGTGGCGGCAGAGGGAAAGGTCAGGTCGGCGGTCGAGGTGGCGACGATCACCGCGTCGACGTCATCCGCCGTCAGCCCGGCATCGGCCAGCGCCGCCTTTGCCGCCGCCGCGCCCATGTCGGAGGTCGTCTCACCCTCGGCCGCGAAATGGCGGCGTTCGATCCCGGTGCGGGCGCGAATCCATTCGTCGGAGGTTTCGACGGAGGCCTCGAATTCCGAATTCTCGACCACGCGGGCGGGCAGGTAGTGCCCGACGCCACGAACCACGGCACGCGTTGTCATTCGGAAGTTCCGTTCGTAGTTCCGCCTTCGGCGGCATCCTGCCTTGCCTGTGCGACAGAGGCAACCCGCGCCGCGAGACGCTCCTGAAAGCCTGATTTCGCAAGGCGGAAGGCAAGGTCGATGGCCGCAGCAACGCCGGTCGCATCGGCGGAGCCATGCGATTTCACCACGGTGCCGTTGAGGCCGAGAAACACGCCGCCATTCACCCGGCGCGGGTCGATGCGCTGTTGCAGGCGCTCCAGCGCGCCAAGGGCAAGGAGCCCCCCGAAGCGCGACAGGAGTCCCGCATTGAAGGCCTCGCGAAGAAAATCGCCGACCAGCCGGGCGGTGCCCTCGCCGGTCTTCAGCGCGACATTGCCGGTGAAGCCGTCGGTGACGATGACATCGACGCGGTCGGAGGGCAGATCACCGCCCTCGACAAAGCCCACGTAGTCGAACTGGCCAAGCTCGGTCGCGCCGGCGATCAGCTCATGCGCGGCCTTCAGTTCCGCCCGGCCCTTGTGTTCCTCGGTGCCGACGTTGAGAAGCCCGATGCGCGGACGGGCAAGGCCAAGGCCGTTGCGGGCATAGGAGGTGCCCATCAGCGCGAATTGCAGAAGGTCGGGTGCATCGGCCTTGATGTCGGCGCCGACGTCGAGCATCAGGTTGAACCCGCCCGGGTTGCGCGACGGCCAGAGGCAGGCGATGGCGGGGCGATTGACGCCCGGCAGCTTCCTGAGGCGGATCACCGACAGCGCCATCAGCGCGCCGGTATTGCCGCAACTGACCGCCGCCGTCGCCTCGCGGTTCCGGACGCTTTCGATGGCCGACCACATCGAGGTGCCTTCGCCGTGGCGCATGACCTGGCCGGGCTTGTCCTCCATCGTCACCACGCCGGCGGCATGACGGATGGTGCAGCGCGCCGCAACCTCGGGCCGCTTGGCCAGAAGGCGCGTCAGTTCTTCCTCGGGGCCGTGCAGGATGAATTCGACATCGGGGTTGCGGCCCGCCGCTTCGGCAAGGCCGCCGATCACGGCGACCGGGCCACGGTCGCCGCCCATCGCATCGATGGAAATGACAATGCGGCCCGAAAGCGCGGTTGAGCGGCTTTCAGGCTGCATGTCTGTCCGTGACGTCATCTGCCAGGAACGGGACGCGGGCCTTAGGCCGCGTCTTCGTCCAGATCGACCTCGGCGGCCTGCGCGACGACCTGACGGTCATCGTAGTGACCGCAGGAAGCGCAAACGTGGTGCGGGCGCTTCAGCTCGCCGCAGTTCGGGCATTCGTTCGGGTTAGCAGCGACCAGAGCATCGTGGGCGCGCCGCATGTTGCGGCGGGACTTCGTGGTCCGGTTCTGAGGGACAGCCATGTCTCAACCTCGGGTTATTCAGGGGGCATAGCCCCGGTTTTCCTGGGATGTCGACACGGGACGACCGGGGACCGGTCGGGTGCGAACCCAACGTTCAAGCGAGGCCGGGAACATACTGCGATTCCGGGCAGGCGCAAGTCTTTTCTCGCGGCCCTCGCGGGGGGTGACGGCGGGGCATCCCGCGCCTTTCAATCGTCCTTGCCGGGGGCCTTCTTCAGAATGTCCGAAAGCCCGGCAAAGGGCTTCACGCTCTCGTCCGTCAACGCATCGACACCCGGCGCGGCGTGGTCGATGGCGGCAAACTCCGCCCCGGGGGCGCGGGGGTAAAGCGGCAGCGCAAGGGCCAGCGCCTCGGCCATCACGCCGGCAAGGTCGAGCGTGGCGGGCAGGGGTTCGATGCTGTCATCTTCCGGCATCTCCACCTCTTCGGCATCGACGTCGGGCAGGTCGGCGACGTAGGAACGCGCCACTTTCTCGGCGATGTCGGTCGTCACCGGATCGGTGGTCACCACGCAAGGCTGAACGACGCGGGCGGCGAGGTCGGCCTCAAGCGCCCAGTCCGTCCGCCCGCGCGGGGTCAGCGCGCCGCGAAAGCTCAAGCCCTCGATGCCGAGGATACCAAGGTCGGCGGCAATGGCCGCACGCTCCTCCGCGCCGGGGGTCAGGGCGAAGCGCGTCGGCTTGCGCGCCGAAAGGTCCGAAAGGCGCAAGGTCTGGGACTGGTTCGCGGTCATCGTCAGGTCTCCTGTCGGGTTCAGGTCGCGGGGTCCGGTGAACCATCCGCCTTGATGGCACCCCCGTGCGTGTTATAAGCCGGATAAAAGGCAGCGCAGGGCGAGGCAAGGGGCGGTGATGACTAGGGTGGGTTCCGGGATCAGGCGGGCGGCGATTCTTGCTGCCCTCATCGTGCTTGCCGCTTGCACGACCATCTACCGCAATCACGGCTATATTCCGAACAAGGAAGACGTCGCCAAGGTCACGGTCGGGGAGTCGACCCAGGCCGAAGTCGCCCGCGATGTCGGTCGCCCGACCTCCACCGGCCTTCTGACCGGCGGTGCCTGGTACTACGTCGGCAGCAAGTTCCGCCACTACGGCGCGCGGGCCCCGAAGGAAGTGGAACGCCAGGTCATGGTGATCAGCTTCGACGATCAGGGCGTTGTCGAGAACGTCGAATACTTCGGCCTCGAGCGTGGCGAAGTCGTCGTGATTTCCCGCCGCGTGACAAAGAGCAGCGTCAAGGGGCTGGGCATCGTCCGCCAGCTTCTGTCCAACGTCGGCAACTTCAGCGCCGGCCAGTTCATCGACTCGCCGGAATAGCGCCAGCGGAGCCGGCCGCGCGGGCCGGCGCCGTCTCATTCTTTCGGCTTGTGGTCGAGTGCGACGCCGTTGATGCAGTAGCGCAGGCCCGTCGGCCCCGGCCCATCGGGGAAGACATGGCCAAGATGGGCGTCGCAGGCGGCGCAATGCACCTCGGTCCGCCGCATGAACCAGCTGTCGTCGGCCTGTTCCTCGACCACCGTTTCGCTCACCGGCGCGGTGAAGCTTGGCCAGCCGCAGCCTGAATCGAACTTCTGTTCGGCATCGAAGAGCGGCGCGCCGCAGCAGGTGCAGGTGAAGGTCGCGGGGCCTTTCGGAAACTCGGCATGGGAGAAGGCGCGTTCGGTCGCCTGCTTGCGCGTCACCTGATAGGCGAGGTCCGACAACTGGCCGCGCCATTCCTCATCGGTCTTGGTCACTTTGTCAGGCATGGCTTCCCCTTCTCGGATCGTTGCATTTCTCGCGGTCTCTGGTGTCTTGACCGGTTGTCATGGAATGTAGGGAGCGCGCCGCGGAACGCCAAGCCCGGCCCGTGGGAGAAGACGTAGATGCCGGAACTGAAAAGGGGGCGCTACCTGGTGCGCTTCGCCTCCTCGGGGGAGGATGTGGCCCGCGCGCAGGCGCTCAGGGGGCTGGCGTTCCGGGGCGATGGCAGCGCTGATGCCGATGCCCATGATGCCGCCTGCCGCCACTTGATGATCGAGGAGGCGGCGGGTGGACTGGTCGCTACCCTGCGGCTCAGGGTGTTCCGTTCGGGGGCCGATACTCACCTGAGCTATGCCGCGCAATATTATGATTTGTCGCCACTTTCAGGCTTTCCTGACGCGATGGTGGAACTTGGCCGGTTCTGCCTGCACCCCGACCGGCACGACCCCGACATCCTGCGCCTCGCCTGGGGTGCGATCACCGCCTGCGTGGATCAGGAGCAGGCCGGAATGCTCTTTGGCTGCGTCTCCTTCCGGGGGACCGATCCTTCGGCCTATCCCGATGCCTTCGCGACGTTGCGTGCCAACCACCTCGGGCCGGGGCGCTGGTTGCCCGGTACAAAGGCGCAAAGCGTCATCCGGTTCGGGCAGGGTCCGGAAGGGCGGCCCGCCAATCCGAGGGCGGCGCAGGCGCAGATGCCGCCCTTGCTCAGGAGCTATCTGGCGATGGGGGGCTGGGTCAGCGACCATGCCGTCGTCGATGCCGAACTGGACACGATGCATGTCTTCACCGCGCTGGAGGTCGACCGGGTTCCGGCGGCAAGGGCGCGGTCGCTGCGGCTGATCGCCGGGTAGCGAGAGAGAAGACGCCCCGGCGTGACCGGGGCGCCGGCGCTATCTTCAGGCCTGTGCTGCCGCCGCAAGGCTGGCGCCCGCCAGGATCTTCTCCTGATGGCGGAAGACGAAGGCGTTGCGCAGGTTCAGGAGCCGCTGGTTGAGGTCGCGCGCCGTCTCGGTCAGTTGCGCTTCGTCCGGAGCAGCGGCACCGGTCTCGTGATGGTTGGCGAGCGTATCCATCGCGCCAAGCACCACCCGGTTCGCCGCCGCCGTCAGCCGGGCGAGCGCGCGGCGATAGCTCTCAAGCCCGGTCAGCGCCGGGAAGAACCGGGCGAGGACCGCGAATTCATCCCAGGCCCAGTTGAGAGACGGCGAAAGCGCCGCCGTCCCGTGGATCCAGCCCGAGACGTTCAGAAGCCGGTTCATGTCGGCGTTGAACCCGTCGAGCCGGTCGTCGAGGAAGGCATAGTCGGGGTCGCAGACATCGCCGCGGAAGCGCCCCTCGGCCACCAGCCGGTCCTTGATCGGCGTGCCATCATAGGGGAGCATCCGGCAGAAGGTCGCCGCGACCGATCCGTCGCCCGTCACCTTGCGCAGGAAGTCGAGGTTGGCGCGGATGGAGGCAAAGCTCGACGAGGGGTCAAGCAACATGAACCCGTATTCGAACCTGAGCCCGATCCGTTTCAACGTCCGCACGGCGGCGAGGTTCTGTTCGGCGGTGATGCCCTTGCCCAGGACGTCAAGCCCGCCGTTGTCGCCGGATTCGAGGCCCATGTAGACGAGGAAAAGCCCCGCCGCCTTCATCTCAAGAAGCAGTTCGGGATCGACGGCATCGGCCCGGCAGTTGATCTTCCAGGCGATGCGGTCGGCAAGACCCGCCGCCTTGATCTCGCCGATCAGCCGGCGCGCCCATTTCTTCCAGTTCGGTCCGAAGATCGGGAAATCGTCGTCCTGGAACAGGAATACGCTGATCTTTTCGTCGTGGTGAAGATAGGCCATCTCCTCCACCACCTTCTCGGGCGCGCGGAGCCGCACGACCTTGCCGGGGGCGGAACGGTAGAAGGTATGGATCGAGCAGAAGGAACAGGTCCGCGCGCAGCCCCGGCTTGCCAGAAGCGAGGCGGCGCGCTGGCCAAGAATCGCCCTCGGTTCGACCTCGCGCGCCGGCCAGGGCAGGTCGTCGAGGTCATGGAGAAGCGACCTTGTGTCGCCGCAGGACGGGGTTGCCTCGCCGGCATGGATCAGCCCCGCAACCGATCGCGGATCGCCGCCGGTCGAGAGCGCATCGGCAAGGTCGAGCAACGTCAGCTCGCCTTCGTATTGGCAGACGCTGTCCAGTTCCGGCACCTCGGCCAGCGCCGCCGGCGGGTTGAGGGACGGGAAATGGCCGCCCATGGTAATGTGACCGTCATAACCCGCAGCCCTGAGCGCCCGGACCTGCGCGCGGTAGCGGCGGATGTAGAACTGGAAAATCAGCGAAAAGCCGATCAGCAGGGGCCGTTCGGTCGCGGCGATGCGCGCCAGATCCTCGGGTGCTGCGGTCACATCGGCGATGATGACCCGGTAGCCGAAGGCGCGCAGCACCGAGGCGAGGTAGCCAAGGCCGAGATTGCTTTGTTTCTGAAAGCCGACAAGCAGGACGGGACGATCCGTCGCCCGGTCGCGCGCGGCAAATCGCGCGGCGTCGGGCCCGGTGAAGGTGGTCTTCATGAAAGCCTCCGCGTGAAGCAGCAGGGGGCACCGGACCGGGGGGAGGAGCAAAACCCGGCCGGTGCCCGCTGATCATCCGGCGATCAGCCGATGATTTTCCGAATGCTGGCAACGGTTTCGAGTTCGGTCTTCAGGTTCGCCTCGATCTTGTCGAGCTTGACCTGGAACAGCTGCCTGAGCTGCCTGTCGTCCAGAAGGTTCCGAAGCCACGGCGGAACCGGGTCGGACACCCAGTCGGGATCGAAAATCAGTTGCTTGTCGATGACGGGATCAAAGGGCTTTTTCATGGATTTCTCCCAAGGAATGGGTGCTCCCGGAAATTGAGAGCAATGGGAGAATACAACCTGAAGTAGCGTCACCAAAGTCCGGGATTCCAGACCGCAACGAAAAGGCCGCACCTTTCGGGTGCGGCCTCTGTCTTGCGGGTTCCGGCGTGGGGTCGGCTCAGGCCCGCGCGCGGCGGCCACCACGGCGGCCCGAGGCGGCGGCGGTCTGGCTCGCCGAGGCTTCGGCGAAGCTCATGCCGCCCTCGACGGCCTCGATGACCTTGGAGAAACGGATCCACTCGCCACCGTTCGCATCGTGGTTCATCAGGAAGTTCGCGGCGCGGATCGCTTCCATCTCGACCTGGCGCACCGGGTTCATGATCGCCGAGGTCATGCCGGCGCCAATGGCCATCGGCAGGAAGGCGGCGTTGATGCCGTGGCGCTGCGGCAGGCCGAAGGAGATGTTGGAGGCGCCGCAGGTGGTGTTGCAGCCCAGTTCCTCACGCAGGCGCTTCACCAGCGTGAAGACCTGACGCCCCGCCGTCGCCATGGCGCCCACGGGCATGACCAGCGGGTCGACGACGATGTCATGCGCCGGAATGCCGAAATCGGCAGCGCGCTGGACGATCTTGCGGGCAACCTCGAAGCGCACGTCGGGGTCTTCGGAAATGCCGGTGTCGTCGTTCGAGATCGCCACCACCGGCACGTTGTATTTCTTGACCAGCGGCAGGACCAGTTCCAGCCGGTCTTCCTCGCCCGTGACCGAGTTCAAAAGCGGGCGGCCCTGGCAGGCCTCAAGCCCGGCCATCAGCGCGCCGGGGACCGAGGAGTCGATGCAAAGCGGCACTTCGACCAGCCCCTGCACCAGCTCGATCATCTTCCGCATCAGGGGCGGCTCGGTCTCGTTCGGGTTGGGGTTGGAGTTGTAGACGACACCGGCGTTCACATCGAGAACCATGGCCCCGCAGGCAACCTGCTCCAGCGCGTCCCTCTCGACGGTGGAGAAGTTGCCGGCCTCAAGCTCGGCGGCAAGCTTCTTGCGCCCGGTCGGGTTGATCCGCTCGCCGATCACGCAGAAGGGTTCGTCAAAGCCGATGACGACGGTTTTCGTTTTCGATTCAAGGACGGTGCGGGTCATGCGTCTACTCCTGTCAGGCGCTGGAGGATTGGCCCCAGCGCGGGGTCGGTGAAATCCTGGATGGTCATGTCGGCGCCCGAAGCGCGGAGTGCTGCGTCATCGAGCGAGGATCGGATGCCGACCGTGACGATGCCCGCCGCAGCGGCAGAGCGGACGCCGGCGGGGCTGTCCTCGAAGGCGATGGCGCGATGGGCGGGAATGTCGACGAGGCGCAGGGCCTCGCGGTAGGGCGCCGGGTGCGGCTTGCCCTTTTCGCATTCCTCGCCCGAGACGATCACGTCAAAAAAATGCCGCGCGCCGATGGCTTCGAGCATCGCCTCGGCATTGTCGCGCTTGGCATTGGTCACGACGCCAAGCGCCCAGCCATGGGACTGCGCATCCTGCAAGGCCGCCATCACACCTGGCATCGCCGGGTAGGGGCGCGGCAGGCGGCGGCGGAACTCGAACTCCTTCAGGTCCGACAGGCCCTCGGGGTCGGGTTCGTCGGGCAGGAACTCGGCGAAGAAATCAAGGTTCAGGCGGCCGTGGATGTGCTTCATGTAGAAAGCCTCATCCACGGTAAACCCGCGCGGCCCGAGAAGATCGGCGAACACGCCCATGTGGATCGGATCGGTCATCAGCATGGTGCCGTCCAGATCGAAAAGAAGTGCCGCTTCCGCCATGACCTTGCTCATGCCTTGCGCGTCACTTCCGGTCAAGGGCGCTGTCAGGCGGCAGCCGGACGGGCCGAGGCGCCGCCGTTCTCGATCGCCCAGGTGGCATTGGTCTTGATGCCGCCGAGCGGGAAGAAATGCACAGCCTCGATGCCGAAGGAAGGATTGGCGGCCTTGTGCGCCGCAAGCTCGGCCACAAAGTCGTTCGGCTCATAGGGCAGGAGGAGCTTCGTCACATCCATCGCGCGCTTCTGCAGCACCTTCAGCGAGGGGCCGACACCGCAGGCGATGGCGAACTTGATCAGGGTCTGAAGCTTCGCCGGGCCGGCGACGCCGATATGGACGGGGAGATTGATGCCCTCGGCGTTCAGGCGGTTGACCCATTCGATCACCGGCTGAGCCTCAAAGCAGAACTGGGTAGCCATCGCCATCTTCGCATCGGTCCGCTCGCTGAAGGCCTGCTTCCAGCGAAGCGCCTCAAGCACGTTGCGGTCGGAGCCATCGGGGTCGATGTCCTTGTTGCCTTCCGGGTGGCCGGCGACATGGAGCCTGTCGAACCCGTCGAAACAGCCCGTCTCGATCAGTTGCATCGAATTGTCGAAATCGCCCGAGGGCGTGGCGATGCCGCCGCCGAGGAGCAGGGCCTGGCGAACGTCGGCCTCGCCCTGATAACGGGCAATCCAGTCGGTGAGCGTGGCCTTGTCGCGGATGCTCCGCGCCGGGAAGTGCGGCATGACCGGGAAGCCTTCGGCATTCAGCCGCTTCGCCGTCGCCACCATCTCCTCGATCGGCGTGCCGTCGATATGGGCGATATAGACGCGGGTGCCGGCGGGGAGGAGCGCGCGGAAATCCTCGACCTTCTCGGCGGTGCGGGGCATCACCTCGATGGAATAGCCCTTGAGGAAGGCCTCGGTGGCGGCGCGGTCGGTGACCGGCGCTTTCGCGGCCGAGGTGTCCTTGCGGCGGAAGTTCAGAAGCGCCATTGCCTTACTCCAAAACGGGGGGGTCACGCCCAGCCATCATTCGCGATGAGCGCTTTCAGGCGCTCGGTGTCATAGTCGCGGTCGATCCGCGCGGCTTCCGCCGTCGCGACCGCCTCATCCTCGCCCTCGACCGTGACCGGGGCTGCCTTCCGCCATTCGGCAAGATAGGCATCCGTGTCGCGCGCGCCGATCTTCATGGCGCAGCGGTCGATGGCCTGTTCGAACCGCTCCGGCAGCGCCCGTTTCGCGCCCCGGCGGCCCTTGCCCACGATCACCTGGGCCGGGATGTCGCGCCAGTAGACGATGGTGACTTCCGCCATGACGATTCCCTTCGCGTTCCTTCCGCCCTGAATACGCCGGGAAACGACGCCGCCGGTGACGATTTTCGACATGGCTTGTCGCCGAAGCGACTTTGCCTCACCGCCGCGTCATGGTCGTTGCTGTCAGGTCACGGGCTGATCCCTCGCTTGCCTCGGCAGGTTTCCGCCACTACATTCAACCCAACAGCAAATCGGAGGGCGCGATGATGGCGCCCAGGCGTCCCGGAGGTGCCGGCGCGTTCCCGATCCCGGTCGAGCCGCTTGGCACCCCAAAACCCGACCCGGCGCAGCTCTATGCGGCGCTGGATCTCGGGACCAACAGTTGTCGCATGTTGATTGCCCAGCCGAAGGGCAGTCAGTTCCATGTCGTCGACAGTTTCTCCAAATCGGTGCAGCTTGGCCTCGGGCTTGAGGCCTCGGGGCGGCTCAGCCGTGCCTCGATGGGGCGGGCGGCGCAGGCGCTGCACATTTGCCGCCGCAAGATTGAACAGCATGACGTGAAGCGGATGCGCCTTGTCGCGACTGAGGCCTGCCGGCGCGCGAAGAACGCCGGTGAGTTCCTGCGCTTCGTGCAGCGCGAGACCGACCTGCCCTTGGAGATCATCCAGCCCGAGGAAGAGGCGCGGCTTGCCGTCGTCTCCTGCGCGCCGCTGGTTTCGACCAGGACCGAACAGCTTCTGGTCGTCGATATCGGCGGCGGCTCGACCGAGCTTGTCTGGATCGACCTTTCCGCGGTGCCGCGCGCCGACCGGCCGCGCGCGATCATGCGGCTGCATGCGGGCTTCCATCCGCCGGAAAGCCCGTTCCCGGCGGCCAAGGTGGTCGACTGGATCTCGGTGCCGCTTGGCGTCGCCACGCTCAAGGACCAGTTCGGCGATGTCGAGGATGATGGTGCCCGCTTTGCGCTGATGAGCTGGTTCTTCGAGGAAAACCTCGCCGATTTCTCGCCCTATAACGCCAGCCAGCCGCGCGAGAATTTCCAGATCATCGGCACTTCGGGCACGGTGACGACGGTGGCGGCGAGCCATCTGGGCCTCAAGCGCTACGACCGGACCAAGGTTGACGGGCTTCGGATGACCTCGGACCAGATCGACCGGGTGATCCAGGGCTACCTGCAGCTTGGCCCCGACGGGCGGCGGAATGATCCGCGCATCGGCCGCGACCGCCACTCGCTCATCATGTCGGGCGCGGCAATCCTGCAAGCCCTGATGCGGATCTGGCCGACGGATCGTCTTTCTGTCGCCGACCGGGGGCTGCGCGAGGGGCTGCTCTACGCGCAGATGTCGGCGGACGGTGTCCTTGAGGAAGGGCCGTTCTGAGCTTCGGACCCGTGCGGTTGCGGTGGCGGCGGGCATTAGGTATTTGCTGCAAGGTGAATGTGCAGGAGAGCGCGCGATGGCCAAGACGCCGTCTGGCAATACATCGGGGCGCGGCCAGCGCGATCTGAAGGTGCGGGTCAAAACCGCCAAGGGGCGCAAGCTTTCCTCGACGCTCTGGCTTGAGCGGCAGCTCAACGACCCGTACGTGGCGCGGGCGCGGAAGGAAGGCTACCGTGGGCGGGCGGCCTACAAGATCCTTGAGCTTGATGACCGCTACCGGTTCCTCGTGCCGGGCGCGCGGGTGGTCGATCTTGGCTGCGCGCCGGGGGGCTGGTGCCAGGTAGCGGTTCAGCGGGTCAATGCGCTTGGCGAGAAGTCAGGGAAGGCAGTGGGCCGCGTCCTTGGCGTCGACCTGCAGGAGGTGGATCCGATTGCGGGGGTGGAGCTGCACCAGCTCGACTTTCTGGAGGATGATGCCGACCAGAAGGTCAAGGACTGGCTCGGCGGGCCGGCGGATGTGGTCATGTCCGACATGGCGGCGGCGTCTTCTGGCCACAAGGGCACCGATCACCTGCGCATCGTGGCGCTTTGCGAGGCGGCGGCGGAATTTGCCTTCGATGTGCTGGAAGAGGGCGGCACCTTCGTCGCCAAGGTTCTGGCGGGGGGTGCCGAGAACGAATTGCAGGCGATCCTGAAGCGCGCCTTCACCAAGGTCGCGAACGTGAAACCGCCGGCGAGCCGGTCGGACAGTTCCGAGAAGTTCGTCGTGGCCACGGGCTTTCGCGGGCGGCCCGGAGCGGCGGGTGCGGTGGACGAGGAAGACCTCGGCTGAGGCGCGGCCTGCCCTGAAATGCGGCCTCGGGGCGGGGCATCTGCGTGAGGCCGATTGAGTGGCGCGGGGTTCCCGTCGCCGTCGGCGGCTTTCACATGAGCCGCGCAATGTAACTCCTTCCAAAACGGTAATTTAGATTTAATCTCGGGGCCAGTGGCAGGACGAGTGCTCTGGTGCCCGACCCGCGCCATGCGGCCCTGATTTGGCCCGGCGCGACGGACTTCAAAACACAAAAACCGGAACAGCCGGGAAAAAGGGGGGCTCGCGATGTTTCGTTACCAGTCCGATCCGAGGTGCAGCCATATTGTGGCGCGCCCCGGTTGTGCCTGCTGTTCGCAGGAGATCCGCACAATCACCCACAGGGTGAATGCCGACCTTTCGCGGCGAGGGTTCCTGTCGGGCGCAGCCTCTGCGGTCACCATGCTGGGCCTTGCCGCCTATGCCGATCCAGCGAAGGCGCAGGAAGGCGGAAACCCGGCGATCCTCTTCCAGAACGCGCGGCTTTTCGACGGGCTGGAGCCGAACACGCGGGAGGGTGTTTCGGTTCTGGTGCAGGACGGGATGATCGCCGATGTGGTGCAGGGCGCCATAGCGGCCCCCGAGGGCGCCACAGTCATCGACGCGGGCGGGCGGACGCTGATCCCCGGCCTCATCGACGCGCATTGGCATGCGATGCTGGCCGCGACGCCCTTGCCGGTGATGCTGACGGCGGCGGAAGGCGACATCCACCTGATGGCCACCGCCGAGGCGCGCCGCACCCTTATGCGCGGCTTCACCACGGTGCGCGACGCCGGCGGGCCGGCCTTTCCCCTGAAGCGCGCCATCGACAGCGGAATCGTCGACGGGCCGCGAATATTTCCTTCCGGCGCGATGATTTCGCAGACTTCCGGCCACGGCGATTTCCGCAGCATCTGGGAGCTTCCGGGCTATGAAGGCAAGCTGAGCCGGGCCGATGTGCTCGGGGCGGCGGCGCTGGCCGATGGCCGCGATGCGGTGCTGAAGGCCACGCGGGAACAGCTGATGCTCGGCGCGAGCCAGGTCAAGATCGTCGCCGGTGGCGGGGCGTCCTCGGTCTATGACCCGATCGACGTGATGCAGTTCCTGCCGGAAGAGATCGAGGCGGCGGTGTTGGCGGCGGCGGACTGGGGCACCTATGTCATCGCCCATGTCTATACCGCCGAAGGCATAAAGCGCTGCATAAGGTCGGGCGTGCGGTCGATCGAGCATGGCAACATCGCCGACGAAGAGGCGGTGAAGATGATGGCCGATGCCGGTACAGTCTGGTCGCTGCAACCCCTGGTGCAGGAAAACGCCAACCCGACCAATGATCCGGTGCGGCTTGCCAAGCAGATGATCGTCTGGGAAGGCACCGACACGGCCTACAAGCTGGCGCAGCAGTACAAGATCCTGACCGGCTTCGGCACCGACGTTCTTTTCGACGCGCCGGCGGCGACCCGGCAGGGCAAGGTCCTGGCCTATATGAAGCGCTGGTACACGCCGGCGCAGGCGCTGAAGCAGGCGACGGCGGACAATGCCGCGATCCTCGCCATGTCGGGGCCGCGCAACCCCTATCCGGGCAAGCTTGGCGTGATCCAGAAGGGCGCCTATGCCGACATGCTGCTGGTCGAGGGCGATCCGACCGAGAACCTCGACCTCGTTGCCGATGCCGAGACCAACTTCAAGATCATCATGAAGGCGGGCAAGATCTACAAGAACACGCTCGCCTAGCAGGTCTCAGGGCGCGACGGCGACGGCGACACCTTCGACGATCACCACTGCGGGTTGTTCGCAATGGAAGAGGCAATAGGCCATCGTCTCTTGCGGGCGCCGCAGGATGCCGGGACGGCCCAGAAGGTCGCGCGCAAGCCGGTATTCCTGCTGGTACCCCGGCGGGAGGAGGCCGATGCGCTGATGCGGCGACACCAGGATGTCGGCGCGGGGCATGCCGTTGCCAAGCGCATTGGCAGGGATCAGGATCGGCTGGGCATCAGGATTGGCGGTCAGGAACCCGTTGTCGAGCCGGAGCCGGTCGCACCAGTGGACAAGCCGGTTGGCGCCTTCGGCGGTTCTGAGCGGGTCGCGCTTTCTCAGCGCCTGCAGCGGCAGGTCGCCGAAGGAGGTGGTGACCCGCGCATTCTCGCCAAAGCCCGGAAGGGTCCAGGCAATCGCCTGGGGGGTAGGGCGGCGGCCCCTCCCGACAGGGGCCACCGCCGTGACACCAGAATGGGCGCCGTCACGACATTCGAAAATCACTTCGCGATGCAATCGTTACTCCAGTCACATTCAACACAGTTCATCGGCTGCGTGACCGGGGCAAAGCTGCAAGCCCCGGTCAGCGCACCGACGCGGCAGCAATGCCGCATCCAAAACCATACTCACTCGTACACCCAAGCAAACCATAACCAACTACACCGCCAGACCCGAACACGACCCGGCTGAGACTATGGATGTTCCCGAAATCTGGCTGGTTTATGTCCGGTTTATCCGGATATTGTGCGCGACTCCGCAAGGCAAACACTACACTTAGGGGCGAGTGGTCCAATCCTCCACTGAAGGATCGAAACAAAACCTGTCCAAATGGACAAGTTGCATGGTCGAGGGGGGGAGCGAAGCAGCCAGACTGTTTACAAACCGAAACCGATCCCAGGGCCGCGAGGGGGCGTCAATTGTGGCAATTTCATGGCACTGCACGGAAGCGAAAACGGAAACTGTCTGTTTCAACTGTCTTTTACGCATTTTCGGGCATCGTGCCGGGCGGGGGGACCGCCGACTTGCGCCGCTTTCGGTCCAACTCAAGGCACAGGGGCGCGCTTGGCCATCGCCTTGCGAACTCATCAATCGAGCAGCGCCCGCCAGTCTCTGCGACGCTTGCCTTGCGCGCCAAGACCGGCTATCCCGCCCGCCAGCGGGTCGTTAGCTCAGTTGGTAGAGCGCTTCGTTTACACCGAAGATGTCGGGAGTTCGAGCCTCTCACGACCCACCATCCGTTCCTTGCTGGCGGTTTCACGGGCAACGGCGTCGGGCCGGGCCTTATCCGTGATGCAGGAAATCGCCGTAGCGGCCGTTCCAGAAGAGAAGCGGATCGCCGGCGCGCGTCTCGGCCCGCAGGACCCGGCCGACGAGGATGGCGTGATCGCCGCCGTCATGCCGCGCCTCGGCCCGGCAGTCGAAGCGGGCGACGCAACCGGGGATCACCGGCAGCCCTTCCGGCGTCAGGCCAAGGTCGATCCCGGCAAAGTCGTTGCCGCTGGCCGAAAAGCGGCGGGCCAGCGCAAGCTGGTGGGATGAGAGGATATGGACGGCATAGTGATCGGCCGCCATGAAATCGGGGAACCGGGTCGAGGCGCGCGCCGGGCACCAGAGGATGAGCGGCGGGTCGAGCGAGACCGAGGTGAAGCTGTTGGCCGTCATCCCGAGCGGCCCGGAGGAGCCTTCGGTCGTGACCACCGTCACGCCGGTCGCATACCGGCCAAGCGCCGTCCTCAGCCGCCGCGCGCCATCGGCGCCCTCGGCCTCGGTCCAGATCTCGGATGTCCCGATGTTGTCATGCTTGATCATCGCCCCCGATATATGACGCTTCGGCGGGCGAGGGGAACCGTCAATCGCGACGGTCGGCGGGCCGGTTTCGTCAGGCTTCTTCTTCGCCGGTGTCGATCAGCCAGCCGCCGGGGCCGGCGATGTGATCGGGCAGGGCGAGGATCATCAGTTCCCGCGCGACGAGGCACAGCAGGAGGCTGGCGGCAATTTCATCAAACGAAACAAGATTCAGAAAAGACATAATGGTACATCCCCTTTGTGCGATCACTGTCGCGGCCAATGCGGGCGGGATTGCGGCGGGGGAAGGGAATTTCGCGGGTAAGGTGGTGTTCGCGACGGGCGGCTAATGCCCGGTCTGCGCCGCAAGGGGCAGGGTCAGCACGAAGGAAGTGCCGCGCCCCGGCTCCGAGGTCAGCAGAAGGGGATGGCCGAGGAGGGCGCAGGCGCGTTCGACGATGGCGAGGCCAAGGCCCATGCCCTCCGCCGCCGAGGCGCGGGCATTGAGGCGGTGGAACTCGCGGAAGATGTTTTCCTGTTCCTCTTCGGGTATGCCGGGGCCGGTGTCGATCACCGCGACGCGGACCCGGTTGCGGCTGCGGCGGACGCCGACCAGCACCCGGCCTTCCTCGGTATAGCGGATCGCGTTGCCGATCAGGTTCTGCAGAATGCGCCTGAGATAGGTGGTGTCCGAAGTCACGACGGCCGATGTCGGCAACAGGTTGAGCCTGAGGCCCTTGGCCGTGGCCACCGGAGAAAACTCGTCGTGAAGCTGGCGCAGGATATGGCCGAGCCGCACCGAGCCGACATTCAGCGCCGCCTTGCCGGCTTCCAGTTTCGAGATGTCGAGAAGGTCGCCGAGAATGCCCTCGACGCTGACGAGCGCGTTCTGCGCCTTGGCAAGCGTGATCTCGGCATCGGTGCCAAGCCCGCCGTCGGACAGGGAGGCCATGAAAAGCTTGGCCGCCGACAGCGGTTGCAGAAGGTCATGGCTCGCCGCAGCGACAAAGCGCGACCGCGCACTGTTGGCCCGCTCCGCCTGCGTCAGCGCATCCTCAAGCTCCAGCGTCCGCTCAAGCACCCGTCGTTCGAGCGACTCGTTCGCCATCTCCATCGCCTCGGCTGCGGCGCGTTCGGCGGTGACGTCAGTGAAGCTCATCACGAAACCGCCGTCGGGCATTTCCTGCGCGAAGGCCGACAGCATGATGTCGGCGCCGGAACGGAGGTCGAAGGTCAGGGGCGGACGGCGATCCCGGCTCTGCGCCCATTCCTCAAGAGCCGCCACCGTCATGCCGGGCCCGATTGACGCCCGGCCCTGCAACATCCCGAGGAGCGTCGAGAAGGTGACGCCGCGCCGCGCTCCCGCCACCGGGATCGACAGAAGTTCGGCCAGTCGGCGGTTCCAGCCGACCATCCGCCCCTCGCGGTCAAAGATGCAGACGCCCTGGCTGATATGGTCAAGCGTGGCGCGCACGAGGCGGGCCTGATCGTCCAGCAGCCGGTCACGTTCTTCGCGTTCAAAGCGCATCACGTCCGTAAGGTCGGTCTGCAGGACCACGGTGCCGCCATCGGCGGTACGGTGTTCGGAGACCTGCACCCAGCGGTCCCAGATCATCTCGGCGTTGAACATCACATGGCGGTCGGCATGGCGCCGGAGCCGCCGCGCGACCCAGTCCTCGCGCGTCTCATGCAGCGGCAGCACGAGGTGGGTGGAGCGGCTGACCACGTCGATGTAGTTGCCGAAGGTCATGCCGGGGATAAGCTGGACCCGGACATCGGGCATGTGCATCCCGAAGCGCGAGTTGCAGAGGACGAGAACATCGTCCGGGCCGAAAAGTCCGAAGCCTTCCTGGATGGTCTCGATCGCGTCGGCAAGGTTGCGCCGCGCTGCCTCGGCGGCACCCATGGCAAGCTCAAGCTGGGCGTTCGACTGGTTCAGAAGATCGAGCGCATGTTCAAGGTCGCGGGTGCGGTCGCGGACCTGATCCTCCAAGAGCACCGCGCGCTGGAACTGGGCATAGGCGGCACCACTGTCGTCGGTAGCCTGTTCCACCCGCTTCATCAGCGCCGCGACGATGGTCAGAAGCTTTTCGTGCTGGCGTTCGGGCGTGTCGGCGGGGTTGACGATGGTATTCGGCATCATCTCAGCCGTCCTTCGGCGGATAGATCGCAACGCCGGTCATGGTCTGGTTGACGTGGACGGAGCCAAGCTGTTCGCCGTAGGTCGAAAACCCGGTGACGTGGTGGCGGCGGAGGATGTCGGAGATCTGGCCGAACATCTGCTTTTCCTCGGCCTCGATCCGCCTCAGCACGCAGTCGCAGGCAAGGATCGCCGCAGGCTCGCCGTCGCCGGCAAGGCGGGAAAGCTCGCCCTCAAGATGGTTCGCCATGTTCTGCGCCTCGGCCAGCGTCAGCACCATCCCCTCGTCGATGGCCGAGAAGAATACGAGATCGCCGTTCGGCGCCACTCGCTGGATAGCGCGGACATGGTGGCGCCCGCCGATGCGGACGACGAGGGGATGGGCGGCAAAGGTGAAGGTGGTGAGCTGGCCGGGGTCTTTGCCCAGAAGCCTTGCATATTCCTGCGCTGCCGGTTCGGCATTGATCTGGCGGACGAGGCGCCGCGCCGGATCGGCCTCGGTCACGACCATGCGCTCTTCGGAGGGGCTGAGGTGGTCAAGGCTGAAGACCCGGATCGGGCAGCGGGTGCGGATGACGCTGAGGCTGGCGATGTTCTGGGCGAGCTTGCCGTCATGGAGCACATAGGTTGCGGCAAAGCGGGTGCCGTCGCCGGCGGAGCCGCCGAAAAGCGGCACCGGACCAAGGCCGGAGGCGAGGCTGGCCGCAAGCTCATCCTCGCGCACCGAAAGGCCGTCGACCATCAGGAAGGCGAACTCGTTTTCCCAGTCGGGGCAGGCGCGGGCGAGCCGCTGCCTTGTGCGGATGGTGTCGCCGATCAGCGCATGACCGTCTATGGCCTGAAGGTCGGGGACCAGCATCGTCTCAGCCGCGAAGTGGCTGGCGGGGAGGCCAAGGGCGACGATGCCGCCTTCGGAATAGCCGTCGGGGCTGATCTCGCCCGCCGTGGTGCAGCCGACGACCGGGTTGTCGCCGAAGGCCGCGCCGGCGCGTTCGGCAAGCCCTGCAAGGACGGCATCCGGTGACAGAAAGAGGATGACCAGTGCGAAGGGGCCGGGACCGAGCGCCTCGGCCAGCCGCACCAAGGCCTCAGGATCCCGCGCGCTGGCATGAGCCCGGCGCAAGATCTCCGGCGCTGTGATCGGCACAGCCATCGCGTTCCTCCCCTTCGGGAAAACTATGCGGGGTTCGTGTTCTCTGGCAAGAGGCTGGCGAAGCTTGCCTGCTTGGCCAGAAGAACCGCCTGCGTCCGGCTTTGAACGCCAAGCTTGCGCATGATCGCGGTGACATGCGCCTTGACCGTCGTCTCGGCGATGGAAAGGTCATAGGCGATCTGCTTGTTGAGCCGCCCCTCGCAGATCAGTTGCAGAATGCGCGTCTGCTGCCGGGTCAGAAGCGAGAGCCGCGCCACTGCATCTTCCTGCGGGCTGGCCGGGGCGCCGCTGTCTTCGGGCAGGACATAGCTTTCCGGAATATAACGTCGCCCGGCAGCCAAGGCATCGAAGGCGGCGCGGAACATCTCGCGCGGGCTGTGCTTCGGGATGAAGCCATCCGCCCCGGCCCTCAGGGCGGCACTGATGACGCGGGCATCGGCGAGAGAGGAGACGACGAGGATCGGCACCGGCTTTGTCGCCTGCCGAAGCTGCACCAGCCCGTCCATCCCGTCCACGTCCGGCAGGTTGAGGTCGAGAAGGATCACGTCGGGCCGGGCACCCGCGTCGATCCGGTCCAGCGCCACCGACAGCCGGTCGGCAGTCTCCACCTCGGCAATCCCGACGAAGGTGCGCAAAGTCATGGACAGGGCATCGCAAAACAGCGGATGATCGTCGATGACGAGCGCCTTGCGCATCTGCGGTTCGGGGGCCGGAAAGGGAATGGTGGGCATCGGGTTGGCCTGCTCCGGTGGGGCCTGAAAATCGGGTGAGGACAAAGCTAGCAAACCAAGGCCGGCCAGTCTCTTGCCGGAAAGTCGCATGTCTTCCGGACCAAAGCCAGAGGCCATGCCGGGTAAAGTACGACCAAGGTCAGATAGCGCGGCCCGGATGTGCACCTTAAGCTTCCGGCCAATTCGTAGGGAGGTTTCATGCAGCTCACCGATCACCGCGACATCGCCGCCGACCCCGCCACCGTCTGGGCGGCCATTCTCAACCCCGAGGTTCTGAAAGCCTGCGTGCCCGGTTGCGAAAGCATGACCGGAACGCCCGAAGAGGGCTTCGAGGCGGTCGTCGTGCAGAAGGTCGGGCCGGTGAAGGCCCGCTTCACCGGGGCGGTCAAGCTTTCCGACATGGTGCCGGGCAAAAGCGTCAACATCACCGGCGAGGGCAAGGGCGGCCCGGCGGGCTTTGCCAAGGGTGGCGCGCGGGTCGAACTTGCGCCTGAAGGCAACGGCACCCGGCTGACCTACACGGTCGAGGCCAATGTGGGCGGCAAGATCGCCCAGCTTGGCAGCCGGATCATCGACGGTTTCGCCAAGAAGATGGCCGACCAGTTCTTCGAGAATTTCAAGGCGGCGCTCGAACCCGCCGAGGCCGAGACCGTGGTTGCCGATGCGGCGGACGCCGTGGCCGAAGACGGGGCAGAGCCGAAAAAAGGATGGTTCAAGCGCCTCGTCGGCGGCTGAACCCAGAGACAACAAGGGAGGACGAAGGATGACGAAAGTCACGATGACCGTGAACGGCAAGGCCGTCTCGGGCGAGGTGGAGGGGCGGACGCTGCTGGTCTCCTTCCTGCGCGAGGGGCTGGGCCTGACCGGCACCCATGTCGGCTGCGATACCAGCCAGTGCGGCGCCTGCGTGGTGCATGTGAACGGCCAGCCGGCCAAAAGCTGCACCGCCTTCGCCGCCGATCTAGACGGCGCCAGCATCACCACGATCGAGGGCATGGCGAACGCGGACGGCTCGCTCGGCACGATCCAGCAGGCGTTCCAGGACCATCACGGCCTTCAGTGCGGATTCTGCACCCCCGGCATGGTGATGTCCTCGGCAGCGCTTCTGGCCGAAAACCCGAAGCCCACGGAAATGGAGGTGCGCCACTATCTCGAAGGCAACATCTGCCGCTGCACCGGCTACCACAACATCGTCAAGGCCGTCCTCGCCGCTTCCGGGCAGGACGTGTCGAAGATCGCGGCCGAGTGAGGGGGGGACACGATGCCTAAGGATCATGGAATTGGCGCCAGCTCGAAGCGGCGCGAGGATATCCGCTTTCTGACCGGCCAGGGCGTCTATACCGACGACCTGAACCTGCACGGTCAGGCCTATGCGGTCATCGTGCGCTCAACCGTGGCGCATGGGAAAATCAAGTCGATCAACACGTCGAACGCCGCCGGCATGCCCGGCGTTTTGGCCGTTTTCACCGGCGAGGATTTCAAGGACGTTGGCGGCAACCCCGCCGGCTGGCTCATCAATTCGCGCGACGGCACGCCGATGCGCGAACCGAAGCGCCCGGTTCTGGCCCATGGCAAGGTCCGCCATGTCGGCGACGCCTATGCCGCCGTGGTGGCGGAAACCCATGCGCAAGCCAAGGACGCGGCGGAACAACTTGCGGCCGATACCGAGATCAAGGACCTGCCGGCCATCGTCGACATGGCCGCCGCCGTCGCCGACGCATCGAACCGCGTCCATGACGAGATCCCCGACAACCTCTGCTTCGACTGGGGCTGGATCGAGGACAACCGCGCCAAGGTCGATGAGGCGATCCGGAACGCGCCCCATGTCACGACGCTTGAGCTTATCAACAACCGCCTCGTTCCGAACGCCATGGAACCGCGCGCGTCCATTGGCGAGTATTTCCCCGGCACCGGCGACTACAAGCTGACGACGACAAGCCAGAACCCGCACCTGACCCGGCTGCTGGTCGCGGCCTTCGTGATGGGCATCCCGGAAAACAAGCTGACGGTCGTGGCACCCGACGTGGGCGGCGGCTTCGGTTCGAAGATCTATCACTACGGCGAAGAGGCGCTGGTTCTTGCCGCCGCCAAGAAGCTGAAGCGCCCGGTGCGCTGGACGGCGGAGCGGACGGAAAGCTTCCTCTCCGACGCACACGGCCGCGACCATGTGACGAAGATCGAACTGGCCTGCGAAAAGGACGGCACCTTCATCGCCTTCCGGACCGAGACGCTGGCCAATGTCGGTGCGTATCTGTCGAACTTCTCGACCGCGACGCCGACATTCCTCCACGGCACACTGATGGCCGGTCCCTACAAGGTGCCGAACGTCTATGTGAACGTGAAGACGGTCTTCACCAATACCGCCCCGGTCGATGCCTACCGCGGCGCCGGTCGGCCCGAGGCGACCTTCAGCCTTGAGCGTGTGGTTGACAAGATGTGCCGGGAACTGAACCTCGACCCGTTCGAGGTCAGGCGGAAGAACTTCATCACCACCGACATGTTCCCCTACACGACCCCGGTGGGCCTGCCCTACGACACCGGCAACTACCATGCGACCCTCGACAAGGCGATGGAGATCGCCAATGTGTCCGGCTTTGAAAAGCGCCGGGCGGCTTCGGCGGCCAAAGGCAAGCTCAGGGGCATGGGTCTTTCGACCTGGATCGAGGCCTGCGGCATCGCGCCCTCGCACCTCGTCGGTGTCCTCGGTTCCCGCGTCGGCCTTTATGACGCGGCGACGGTCAGGGTGAACGCGACCGGCAATATCTCGGTCATGGTCGGGGCGCATAGCCACGGGCAGGGGCATGAGACGGTCTTCGCCCAGATCGTGGCGGACAAGCTCGGCATTCCCGAAAGCTCGGTCGAGATCGTCCATGGCGACACCTCGAAGATCCCCTTCGGCATGGGCTCCTACGGCTCGCGCTCGCTCGCGGTCTGCGGGGTGGCGATGACCAAGGCGATCGACAAGATCGTCGCCAAGGGCAAGAAGATCGCGGCCCACATGCTCGAGGCGGCGGAGGAGGACATCTCCTTCGAGGACGGCAAGTTCGCGGTTGCCGGCACCGACAAGGCCAAGACCTTCGGGGAAATCGCCTTTTCGGCCTATGTACCGCACAACTACCCACTGGAGACGCTGGAACCGGGGCTTGAGGAAACCGCCTTCTACGACCCGAACAACTTCACCTATCCGGCGGGGGCCTATATCTGCGAGGTCGATGTCGATCCCGACACCGGCAAGGTGGATATCCTGTCCTTCGTCTGCGCCGATGACTTCGGCAACATCATGAACCCGATGATCGTCGATGGTCAGGTGCATGGCGGGGTCGGGCAGGGCATCGGCCAGGCGCTTCTGGAAAACACGACCTATGACGAAAACGGCCAGCTCCTGACCGGGTCCTTCATGGACTACGCGATGCCCAGGGCCGAGGACGTGCCCTTCTACCAGGTCGACTATTCCTGCCAGACGCCCTGCACCCACAACCCGCTCGGGGTGAAGGGCTGCGGCGAGGCCGGAGCCATCGGCTCGCCACCAGCGGTCGTCAACGCGGTGATCGACGCGCTTCATCGCGGCGGTCACACGCAAGTCAAACATATCGACATGCCGGTCTCGCCGTCGCGGGTCTGGTCGGCAATTCAGGGCTGAGGAGGAAAAGATGTACGCATTCGATTTCGAAAGGCCCAAGACAATCGCCGAGGCGGTCAAGGCTTTGGGGCGTGAGGACGCGCAGGCGCTGGGCGGCGGGCAGACGCTGATCCCGACGCTGAAACAGCGCCTTGCCTCGCCTTCGGTCCTTGTCAGCCTGAATGGCATCAAGGAGATGATCGGCGTCCGCAAGGAAGGCGACACGCTCATCATCGGCGGGGCGACGCCCCATGCCGTGGTCGCGAAAGAGGCGGGGGCCTATCCGGCGCTCGCGGCCCTTGCCGGGGCCATCGGCGATCCGGCGGTCAGGAACCGTGGCACCATCGGCGGCAGCGTCGCCAACGACGACCCGGCGGCGGATTACCCGGCGGCGGTCCTTGCCTCGGGCGCGACCGTGGTGACGAACGCCCGGCAGATCGCGGCGGATGACTTCTTCCAGGGCCTCTTCACCACGGCGCTGGAAGCCGGCGAGATCATCACCGAGATCCGCTTCCCGATCCCCGGGAAGGCCAACTACCAGAAGTTCCAGCAGCCGGCCTCGCGCTTTGCCCTCACCGGGGTCTTTGTCGCCAAGACGGCGGGCGGGGTTAGGGTCGCGGTGACGGGCGCCTCCGAGGATGGCGTCTTCCGCTGGACCGACGCAGAACAGGCGCTGTCGTCGAACTTCGCGGCCGGCGCCATCGCCGGGCTGAAGGTCTCGGACGACGGCATGATCGGCGATCTCCACGGAACGCCCGCCTACCGCGCCCATCTGGTGAAGGTCCTGACCGGCCGCGCCGTCTCGGCGGCCTGACCCTTCGCACTCAAGGCAAGCGGCCCTCGGGGGAAACTCCGGGGGCCGTTTCATTTTGCGGCGCGCCTGCCTTGAAGCCGCCGGCGCAAGGCGGCAATGATGCGGGTGGCACGAACAAGGGGAAGTTGAGATGAAAGCGCGCGTGACCTGGGCCGGCGACCGGACGTTTCTGGGATCGGTGGAGGCCGGCCACACCATCGCCTTCGGCAATGCCCATGGCGACAGCCCGAAGCCGGGCCCGAGCCCGATGGAGCTGATGCTGATCGGCACGGGGGGCTGTTCGGCCTATGACGTGGTCCATATCCTTGAAAAGGGGCGCGAGCCGGTGGAGGACTGCATCTGTGACCTCAGCGCCGAGCGCGCCGAAACCGACCCCAAGGTCTTCACCAAGATCCACATGCAGTTCACCGTGAAGGGCCGGGGGCTTGATCCGAAGAAGGTGGAGCGCGCGGTCCAGCTTTCGGCAGAGAAGTACTGCTCCGCCTCCGCCATGATGGCGGCGGTGGCAGAGGTCACGCACGGGTTCGAGGTGGTGGATACCGGCGCGTCAGGCTGACTTCAGCAGGCGCAGCAGGAAGAGGAAGATCACCGCGCCGATGGTGGCGTGGATGATCGCCGCCAGCGTACCGCCGCCAAGCGCGAAGCCGATCCGTGGCAGGATCAGGCCTGCCACGAAGGCACCGACGATCCCGACGACGATATTGCCGACAAGCCCGAACCCGTAGCCCTTCATGATCTGCCCGGCGAGCCATCCGGCAATGGCGCCGATCAGCAGCATGGCGATAAGTCCGACAGGTTCCATCAGGTGCTCCTTCGCGTTGTGCGTCCAGCTGAGACTAGCACATCGCGAAGGCAGGGGAAGCTATTCCGCCCCCTCAGCTCGCCTTGGCCTATCCTCGGGCATCGTAGCGCGGTGCGGCCTTAGACAAGGCGAGTTTCGGGGGCAGGCAAGCGCTATTGGTGCCATTTGGCGTAACCATTGTTTCCAAGGAGGCGTCGAGACTTCGGACGGCCATAGCCCGACTGGATCATGCGCTGGACGCCCGGCAATGCCATGCTGGCGTGAAGCTTGCGCGAAGGAGGGGTGGAAATGTGGAAGGAATATGCGGTCGCGGTGGCGCTTTGCCTCGGCCCGGTCACGGCAGGTGCCGCGACGATGCAGACGATCTATACCGGAACGGTCTTCGGCAGTTCGGACATGACCGGCATGTTCGGGCTCGGGGCGAATTCGTCGCTGGACGGCTTAAGTTTCACGATGACCACGACCTATGACACGTCGGTGGGGACGCGCTTCACCGGGGTCCAGGGAACGCAAACCATCGACTCGCTGCAGGGCGGCAGTGCAATTGGTGCCGCAGATCCCTATTTGTCCGCCGTGCTGACCATCAATGGCATCAGCCGGACCATCGGTTCGGCAATCTATTCCTCCATGTATGCAACCGATGATGCGACGCAGGGCTACAGCCAGTTCAACCAGTTTCTCAACGACTATGTCTATGATCCGCAGACTCGCGTAACTCAGAATCTCTCTTATTTCCAAGCGTCAATTCAGGATGTCGCTGGCGCGATCCCGGCCAATCTGGATGCGCCTTACTCGACCGGGTCCAATCCGGGCTCAAGCGGTTACTTTCAGTTTTACGACTACGACCCTCTGCTCGGCTATACGAGTTACACAGCGGGTGCCCTGCAAATCGCGTCCTTCTCCGTCTCCGCCGTCGGCATCGCCCCTGTGCCGCTGCCGGCGGGTGCGGGTCTCCTCATTGCGGCGCTCGGCGGGCTGGACCTGTTGAAGCGGCGGAAATCGAAGCGGATCAGCGAAGTTTAACGGCGAGCATTTGAGAACCCTTCCTGCCCCGCGCGGCACAGCCGGGCGGGGTATTCTGTCGCGGCTTTACTTTCCAAACCCGCCACCCCGTCGCAACCGCTCGACCAGCCGAACCAGATCGACCTGCCGCCGCGAACCGGTCTTCGACAGCGCCGACTTCACCTGATTGCGAATTGTGTGAATGCTGACCCGCCGCGCATCGGCGATTTCGGTGAGGGAAAGGCCCTCACACATGGCGAGCGCCACTGCGGCCTCGGCTTCGGTCAGCGCAAGTTCCTGCACCAGTCTTTTGCCAAATTCCGGATCGAAAGTCCGCGACGCCAGTGTCAGGAGAAGACAACGGCCGGCAAAGCCACAAAGGACACCGAAGGGCGAGTGGTCCTGTCCGCGCGGGTCGAGGGCTGCGATCTTGACTTGCCAATCGCGGCTATGGGCGTCGGTCAGTAGCGCCGATCTTGGCGCAGGCATCTTCTCGCCTGACAATTCCGCCAGTGACTGAGTGACGGCCCGATGAAGAATTGCGGGCAAGAGGATCCTTCCGCGCAGATCCCGTCCGACAATCGTCCCGCTTTCGATCAGCGCTTCGGCCTGCCTGTTGGCGAAAATTATCCTGCCGCTCGCGGACAGAACCAGCAAAGCCGCGCCGGAGTCCACCTCAGCCTTCGCCGCGTCTTCGAACGAGCGACCCGCAAGCAACCGGCCGATGTCGAGCGCCTGTTGCAGATGTGGAGTCAGCAATCCGATCAGGCGCAGGAAGTCCTTCTCAAGCTGGTCGGCGTCCTTGCGCCGGATATTTCCGGTGAACACCACAACACGGTCGGTGTCGCGTGCCAGCGTCACGCCGCCGCCGCAGGCGATGTCGTCCTGCGGCCTGACCCAATCGTTGTAGAACTCCGATTGCCGGAGGACCGGATCGGGAACGAGGCTACCAGCAGACATCGTGGCGCCGACCGGCACCAAGCCCAGGGCGGCAGGCCAGGGGCATATACCGCCGTAATATTCAAAATAGCTGTCGGCATACTCCGGGGCAAAATTGGTGTGAAGAACGTTGAATGGCGTTCCCGTCTGCATGTCGAAGCCGAACAACGCGCAGCGCGCACCGCCTGAAAGCCCGTGTACCGACGTCAACAGGTCGGACCATCGGTGCCAGTCAAGGCATGCGGCGTATACTTGCGTTGTGAGCCGATTGAGCTCCTCGACCGTAACCGACGCGCACATGGGCAAACCCTGTCACCGGATGCAATCTACCATGTCAGCTTTGCACTGCCGGTATCATCAGGCAATGACGCAAATGAGCTATGCCCATCCGCCACATCCTTGAGGGATTTCTGGAGGTGTCCCGATTGTCTCCCGGATCAGCGCGCAGCACCACCCTGCCGCAGTCTTTCTACCAGCCGCACCAGATCGGCCTGCCGCCGCGATCCGGTCTTCGACAGGGCCGACTTCACCTGATTGCGGACGGTGTGGATGCTGGCCCGCCGCATCTCGGAGATTTCGGACAGGGTCAGGCCGTCACCGAGGGCGACGGCGATTTCCGCCTCGGATCGGCTCAGGCCCGCCGTCTGCCGCAGATGCGCGGAAAGGCTGTCCCGGTTCTCGGACGGGAACTGGAGGATCAGCACCAGCGAAGGGCGTTGCGACAGCGCGATCGCGCCGAGGTTCAGCCCTTCGGCGGCTTGTCCTGAGAGCCGCACTGCCCGGACCAACGGTGCGGGGGCCAGATCGCCTGCCGCAAAAGTCACCGGTCCAGAGTCTGCCGGGCTTCGCGCCGCACGTTCAAGCTGCGCTTGCGCCGCAGGTTCGGTGAATTCGACCCGGCCGCGCGGGGAAAGCCGCAGAACCTCGCCCTTCGCGAGCAGTTCCTGCGCAAGGTCGCTGGCATGGATGAGGGTGCGCCCTTCGCCCAGAACCAGAACCGCCGAACCCGCAGGTTCGATCCCCATGCGCAGCGCGAACGCATCGAGCCTGAGTCCGAGCAGCGCGCGGTTGACCTCCAGCGCCTGCTGCATCAGCGGTGTCGCGCGCATGACGAGCTGCCGGAAATCATCCTGATAGCGTTCCTGATACTTCTTCGGGATGTTGCCACCCAGCAGGAAATTCCGGCTTGCATCGGCAAACAGAACTACGCCGGCGCAGGCGCGCATGTCTTCCTGCGGCTTTATCCAGTCGTTGTAAAACTCGGTCCGGATCAGGTCAGCCTCGCTCAGGACTTGCGTATCGCTGATGACGATGCCGACCGGCGCCCTCGACCATCCCGATATCCAGGGGTTCCGATACTGGAAATGTGCCACGTAGGAGGTGGCGAACTCTTCGGGGTAGCCGTCGTGATACTGTGGGATGCTGTTTTCCTGGGTGATGTCCCAGCCGATCATCTGGGACCGAAGACCGGGAAACAGTTGCCCGAATTCTCGAACAACCGATAGCCAGCCCGAGGGATCAAGCGCGGCGCGCGACACCGCCAAGGCGATCTGGTCGAAAGCCGCGTCGGCTGCCAGACTTTGCGCCATGCCATACCCCCCGATCAGGGAGCATGGCACGGCGCTGTGACAAAGCAATAGCCCAGTTGGGCTATCGCTGTCGCCGCCTCAGCTTGCCTTCGCCTGCCGCTTGCGCTCATGCGGATCGAGATGGCGCTTGCGGAGCCGCACGATCTTCGGCGTCACCTCCACAAGCTCGTCATTCTCGACATAGGCGATGGCCTCTTCAAGGCTCATCCGCACGGGCGGTGTCAGGCGCACTGCCTCGTCCGTACCGGAAGCGCGGACGTTGGTCAGCTTTTTGCCTTTGAGGGGGTTCACCTCAAGGTCATTGTCACGGCTATGCTCGCCGATGATCATGCCCTCGTAGATCTGCTCCTGCGCGCCGATGAAAAGCTTGCCGCGCTCTTCGAGGTTCCAGAGCGCATAGGCGACCGAAACCCCGTTCTCCATCGAGATGAGGACGCCGACGCGCCGCCCCTCGATGGCGCCCTTGTGCGGCGCCCAGCCGTGGAAGATGCGGTTGAGGACGCCGGTGCCGCGGGTGTCGGTCAGGAACTGGCCGTGATAGCCGATCAGGCCGCGCGAGGGCACATGGGCGACGATCCTTGTCTTGCCGACGCCGGCGGGGCGCATCTCGACCAACTCGCCCTTGCGCTGGCCGGTCAGCTTGTCGATGACCACGCCGGAATAGTCGTCATCCACATCGACGATGACTTCCTCGATCGGTTCCATCCGTTCGCCACCCTCATCGCGGAAGATGACGCGCGGGCGGGAGATCGAAAGCTCGAACCCTTCGCGGCGCATGTTCTCGATCAGAACGCCCATCTGCAATTCGCCGCGCCCCGAGACGATGAAGGCATCGCCGCCGGGCGTATCCTCGACCTTGATGGCGACGTTGGATTCGGCCTCTTTCATCAGCCGCTCGCGGATGACGCGGGACTGCACCTTGTTGCCGTCCTTGCCGGCCAGCGGGCTGTCGTTGATGCCGAAGGTGACAGAGATCGTCGGCGGGTCGATCGGCTGCGCCGGCAGTGGCACGTCGATCGACAGATCGCAGAGCGTGTCGGCGACGGTGGCCTTGGTCATGCCGGCGATGGTGACGATGTCACCCGCCGAAGCCTCGTCGATGGATTGCTGGGCAAGGCCACGGAAGGCGAGGATCTTGGTCACGCGGAACTGTTCCAGCCGCTCGCCCTTGCGGTTCAGCGCCTTGACCTGCTCGCCCACTTTCAGCGTGCCGCTTTCGACGCGGCCAGTCAGGATGCGGCCGATGAAGGGATCGGCAGAAAGCGTCGTCGCCAGCATGCGAAAGGGCTTCTCCGCATCGGCGATCTGGCGCGGCGCGGGGACGTGCTTCACGACGAGATCGAAGAGCGCGGAGAGGTCC
Source organism: Pseudomonadota bacterium (assembly GCA_020161655.1). Lineage (GTDB taxonomy): Bacteria > Pseudomonadota > Alphaproteobacteria > Rhodobacterales > Rhodobacteraceae > Albidovulum. Next base: position 283,226 of record JAIUPC010000012.1, on the reverse strand, counting down.
TTCCGCGGCCCGTCAAGCTCCGTATCCGCCCAACCGGCGCGGCCCGAGGCGTAAAGATGCGGGAAGTCGAGCTGGTCGTCATCGGCGCCGAGGTTGGCGAAAAGGTCGAAGACCTCGTTCAGCGCGCGGTCAGGCTCGGCGTCGGGCTTGTCTACCTTGTTCAGCACCACGATGGGGCGAAGCCCAAGCGCCAGCGCCTTCGAGGTCACGAATTTCGTCTGCGGCATCGGCCCTTCGGCGGCATCGACGAGAAGGACGACCCCGTCCACCATGTTCAGGATACGCTCCACCTCGCCGCCGAAATCGGCGTGGCCGGGGGTGTCGACGATGTTGATCCGCGTGCCCTTCCATTCGACCGAGGTCGCCTTGGCAAGGATGGTGATGCCGCGCTCACGCTCGATGTCGTTGGAATCCATGGCGCGTTCGGAAACCTGCTGGTTTTCCCGGAACGCGCCGGATTGCTTGAGAAGTTCGTCGACGAGCGTCGTCTTGCCGTGGTCAACGTGCGCGATGATCGCGATATTGCGAAGGTCCATGGGTCCGCCAATTCCTGAGGTTGGCGGCGGGATAGAGGAAATCGGCCCCAAAGACCAGTGCCAATCAGGTCGCGACGTAACGGTCGCGGCGATGATTGACGGCAATGGTCAGGTTGACGATCAAGGCGCCAAGGGCCGAGATCGCCACCGTCGCCGCGTCCTTCAGGGTCAGCGCCAGGGCAAAGATCAGAAGATCGAAGAGAAGCTGGGTCCAGCCGGCGCGGAATCCGGTCTTGTCCTGCAGGTAAAGCGCCACGATCCCGACGCCGCCAAGGCTCGCCCCATGCCGGAAAAGTGCCAGAAGCGCCGAGCCGGAGATGGCGCCGAAAAGCACGGCGCCGACGATCGGATCGAGATGGGCAAAGTCCACCCAGCGCGGGAAGAGCATGACCAGGCCCGACATCAGCCCGACCGCAAGGAAGGTCTTGAGGACAAAAGCCGCGCCGATCCGCTGGTACCCCAGCCAGTAGAAGGGCAGGTTGACGGCGAAGAAGACCGGGCCAAAGCCCCAGCCGGTCGCGTAGGAGATGAGGACGGCAAGCCCCGCCGTCTGCCCAGTCACCAGCCCCAGATGCGTCAGGATGGTGATGGCAAAGGCCGCCATCCCGGCGCCATAGGCGATGCCCTGGGCATCTTCGACAAGGCTGTGCTTTTTCGGATCGGTCATGGGCTGGACATGCCGCGAACCGGGGGCGGCGTCCAGCCCGCCGGCTGCGGCGCTCCGCCGCATCTCAGATGGCGAGCGCGAAGAGACCGCCGAAGGCGACGCCGATCACGTGAAGCGGTGTCCAGGCCAGGGTGTTGGCAAGCCAGAGGATGCGCTCGGGCAGGGAGATCGGGCGCACCGGCTGAACGCGGCCGCGTGCGCCAAGGCCAAGAAGGATCAGCCCCGCGACCGTGGTCTGGATCGCAACCCAGCGGCCCCAGTCGAGTGCGACGGGATAGAGAAGGAAGATCGGCCCGATCCCGACAGCCAGCACCATGAGCGCAAGGCGTGGCGGCTTGCTGACCAGCCAGAGCCGAAGAAGCGGCAGGGCGCAGCAGAGCCAGTAGATCGGAAGCAGGCCGGGGTTCCTTACCTTCGCCAGAGCCTCACCGACGCTGGCCATGCCGTTCGCGGGTTCGGACAGCCAGGCGATGGCGCCGCTGCAAAGGCGAGACCCGTCTAGCCCGCGGTCGGTGAGGGCGGCGCAGATCGCGTCACTGGAGGCCAGTCGCGCATGGATGAGGGCATAGGCCGCGGCCCAGGCGACGACCCCTCCAAGGGCGACGATGATCACCCGCTGGCCCGCCACGCTGACGGGCCGGGGAAAGAGAAAGAGAAACGCAACCCAGGCCGGAAAGAGGAGCAGGTTTACCTCATGGCCGATGCCTCCCAGTGCAAGGAGCAGCGCCGACAGGATCATCCGGCCGGACCTGCCGCCCGGCAGCGCGAGAAGGAGGAGCGCGACGAGGCCGAAAAGCTCCTTCCGGCCCGCCGCCATCGGGGCAAGCGTCCAGACCAGGGCGAAGATGCCGGGGCTCATCACCGCCAGCGACATGCCGGACGAGGTCTGCGCGAAAAGCAGAAAGGCGATGCCGAGGAAAAACGCGGATGCCAGCGCAACCTGCATCGCCATGACGATGTCGAGCGGGGAAAGCCCGGTCACGTCACTGAGAGCAAGGATCGTGCTGCCCAAGGCACCGCGCCGGATCGGGCCGCCCGCGAGATTGATAAGCCAGTCGCCGTGAATCCAGTCATGGCCGCCCGCTCCGGCCGTCGCCAAGAGAACCGACAACTGCAATGCGAGCGCAAGAAGCATGGCGACCGAGAAGCCTGTCAGCCATAAGGACCCGGACCGCGTGCCGTCATCGGCGCGGTCAAGGGGCGGCAGGGAAGGTTCGCTCAAGGTCATCGGGCGCCAAGCTCGCCCGAAAATGCGGCGGGATTGGGCCGGATCGGGGGTTCTCTCTGGCCCCGAGACAAGAAAGCCCCGGACCGATGGTCCGGGGCGAAACCCGTCAGGCCAGCGCCTTGTTCAGATACTCGTCGACCTTTTCGAGATAGCCCATCGTGGTCAGCCATTTCTGGTCCGGCCCGACAAGAAGGGCGAGGTCCTTGGTCATGTGGCCGTCCTCGACGGTCTGGACCGTTACCTTTTCCAGCGTCTCGGCGAATTTCAGGAGGGCGGCGTTGCCGTCGAGCTTGGCGCGGTGCTTCAGACCCCCGGTCCAGGCGTAGATCGAGGCGACGGAGTTGGTCGAGGTCGCCTTGCCCTTCTGGTGCTCGCGGTAGTGGCGCGTCACCGTGCCGTGGGCGGCCTCGGCCTCCACCACCTTGCCATCGGGCGTCATCAGGACCGAGGTCATCAGGCCGAGGGAGCCGAACCCTTGGGCCACGGTGTCAGACTGCACGTCGCCGTCATAGTTCTTGCAGGCCCAGATATATCCGCCCGACCATTTCAGCGCCGAAGCCACCATGTCGTCAATCAGACGGTGTTCGTAAGTGATGCCGCGCTTCTTGTATTCCTCGGCGAACTCGGCGTCGAAGACCTCCTGGAAGAGATCCTTGAAGCGGCCGTCATAGGCCTTGAGGATGGTGTTCTTGGTCGAAAGATACACCGGCCAGTTCTTCACCAGACCGTAGTTGAACGAGGACCGGGCGAAGTCGATGATCGACTGGTCGAGGTTGTACATCGCCATGGTCACGCCCGAACCGGGCGCGTCGAAGACCGGCTTCTCGATCACCGTGCCGTCATCGCCCACGAACTTGATCGTCAGCTTGCCCTTGCCGGGGAAGCGGAAGTCGGTGGCGCGGTACTGGTCGCCGAAGGCATGGCGGCCGACGACGATCGGCTTGGTCCAGCCCGGCACCAGACGCGGCACGTTCTTGCAGATGATCGGCTCGCGGAAGATCACGCCGCCAAGGATGTTGCGGATGGTGCCGTTCGGCGATTTCCACATTTCCTTGAGGTTGAATTCCTCGACGCGCTGCTCATCGGGGGTGATGGTCGCGCATTTCACGCCGACGCCGTATTGCTTGATGGCATTGGCCGCATCGACGGTGATCTGGTCATTGGTGCGGTCACGCTCCTCGATGCCGAGGTCGTAATACTTCAGGTCGATGTCGAGATAGGGCAGGATCAGCTTCTTCTTGATGAAGTCCCAGATGATCCGGGTCATCTCGTCGCCGTCGAGCTCGACGACGGGGTTGGCTACCTTGATCTTCGACATCTTCCACTCCGCGTAAGGTGACTCGTTGCCGGTCACATAGCCGAAATCCGGCGGGCAGGGAAGCCGGTATGCGGTGGTATACAAAAATGCCGCAACCTTGGGCGTTGCCAGACGGTCAGGGAGAGCGGACAATCACCACATTCTTTACGCGAGTTTCAGCGAGGCATTCCCATGAAGCGTATCGCGGTCTTCTGCGACGGAACCTGGAACAAGGCCGATCAACCCCATCCGACGAATGTGCGGCGTCTGGCGATGATGGTCCCGCCTGCGGGGCGTGACGGGGTGAAACAGGTCACGCTCTACTTTCAGGGCGTTGGCGTCCCGGAAAGCGGGACCTGGCTGCAAAGGCTGGACGAGAAGCTCTCCGGCGGGGCGATGGGGGTGGGTCTCGACAACAAGATCGCGGTCGCCTACCTCCATCTCGGCCGCAACTACGAGCCGGGGGATGAGGTCTACATCTTCGGCTTTTCGCGGGGCGCCTATACCGCGCGGTCGCTCGCCGGTCTGATCCGCAACGCCGGCCTGCCGCGGAACCCGTCGCCCGATCTTGTCCGCGCCTGTTTCGGCCATTACCGCGACCGCACCGACGCGACATCGCCCGCGAGCGAGGCGAGCATGGCCTTCCGCTACCGTGTGTCGCCCGAGGTCACCACCGGCGACGAGGAAGTCGCCTGGCGGGCGGCAAAGGGTCTTCCGGCGGGCCATCCCTTCCGCATCACCTATATGGGGGTCTGGGACACGGTGGGCGCGCTCGGCATCCCGTCGCACTGGGGCCTGCCGGCGCGGGTGATGAACCAGAAATACCGCTTCCACGACACCGAGCTGTCGCGCAGCGTCCGCTCCGCGCGCCATGCCGTCGCCATCGACGAGGAGAGGCGGACCTTCGTGCCGACGCTCTGGACCAATCTTGCCAAGCTCCGCGTGGAAAACCCCGAGGGCGACTATAGGCAGGAATGGTTCGCCGGGGTTCACGGGTCGGTCGGTGGCGGTGGCGACATCGTGGCGCTGTCGGCGCTGGCGCTTCTCTGGATCGCCGACGGGGCGATGGCCGAGGGGCTGGCCTTCGATGCCGGGGCGCTGAAGGAGACGCAGAAGGGCTGCAACCTTCTCGGGCCGCTCTACAACCAGTCGGGCGGCAGGTCCGCCGGCGAAAAGATACTTGGCCTCGCCGGCGCCGCCCGCGAGGGGCCGGGCGAGATCGGCATGGTCTCGCACCCCGCCGTCGGACGCTGGCGCGCGGAGCGCTTTCCGGCGGACTGGCAGGGCAAGGCCTACAGGCCAAAGACGCTTTCGCCGCTCGACCGCGATCTTGGCCGGTTCGATCTGGCGAGCATCAGGGATTACAGCCAGTTTCGCACCGTCTAGCCATCGCGGGTCTTCAGCGGCAGTTCAGCATCCCGTTCGCATCGGCAATGCAGACCCTGCCGTCCCGCGTTCTCTTCAACCCAAGTCCGTCCTTTGGCAGGACATTGCCAGAGGGATCACGGGTGACGCCCAGCGCATCGGTGCGGAAATCATAGGCGTACTGTCCAAGAGATCCCCTTGGCGAGCCGAGCGCGCCGCCGGCGATGGCGCGGGGCAGGCCGGCGCCGGGGTTCAGGGTGCCGATGCAGATGCCGCCGGCGCAGGACTGCGCCCCGGCCATCGCGGTCGAGGAAAGAAGGAGCATGGCCGTCAGCAAGGCGCGGCGCATCGACTACCTCCCGAAAAAGGACTGCATCCTGCCGCGGACATGATCCCAGAGCGCGGGGGCGCCCCTCGCGACCTTGGTGCCGACTCGGGCTTCCACCTGATCGAGGGTGACATTGTACTCGATCCAACTGCCGCCACCGCTTTCGATGTTCTGAAGGACCGGCTGTACCCGGTCGAGCGACTTGGCAAAGACGGCATCAGGAGTTTCTGCGGCCTCGAACTCTTCCCAGATCGCTCGAAGATCGTCTCCTATATCATTGGGAAGAATACCGAAGATGCGGTCCGCAGCGACGGCCTCGGCGGCGCGGGTCGCGTCCGAGCCATGCGCGGTGCCGTTCGCGGAATGGATCGGCACGTCGCCCACGTCGATCTCGACGAGGTCATGGATCAGGAGCATCCGGATCACCCGGTCGATGCTGACGCCAGGAATTGCCTGATCGGCGAGGACAAGGGCGTAAAGCGCCAGATGCCAGGAATGCTCGCCCGAGTTTTCGCTCCGGGAGCCATCGCAAAGCGGCGTGGCGCGCAGGACCTGCTTCAGCCGGTCGGCCTCATTCAGGAAGGCGATCTGGGCGGCGAGCCGCCCGCTCATCCGATCTTGGGGGCGGCCGGGCGGGCGGTGGCGTGGGCGGCCCGCACCTGCTTCAGCCGGGCGTTCAGGAAGGCGCGCGCCTTGGCCTCGGCCCGTTGGGCGCGGACGGCGGCCATATAGGCCTCCTGCAAGGCCGAGGAGGCAGCCTCGACGATCTTGTTGACCTCGTTGACAAGGCCATCGTCCCCGGTTTCGGCCACGGCTTTCAGCACGTCCTCGGCCAGTCGGTTTCCAAGTTCCTCGGTCGTGGGCATGGCGTCACCGCGTCTGTTCGCCGAGTCGGCGGCGGACATAGTCCTGCACCGTCCCGATCATCGGCTGCATGTGCTTTTCCTCGTTCTCGAAGAAATGCCCCGCACCCTCGACCTGGTCATGGGTGATGGTGATGCCCTTCTGCTCACGCAGCTTGCCGACAAGGCTGAGCGTGTCCTTCGGCGGCGCCACCCGGTCGGCGGTGCCGTTGATGATGAGACCGGAGGAGGGGCAAGGGGCGAGGAAGGAAAAGTCGTACATGTTCGCCGGCGGCGAGACCGAGATGAAGCCGGTGATCTCGGGCCGCCGCATCAGAAGCTGCATGCCGATCCAGGCGCCGAAGGAAAAGCCCGCGACCCAGCAATGCTTGGAATTGGGGTTCATCGCCTGGAGGTAGTCGAGCGCCGAGGCGGCGTCGGAAAGTTCGCCGATGCCCTGGTCGTATTCGCCCTGGCTGCGGCCGACGCCACGGAAGTTGAACCTGAGCACGGTGAAACCAAGCTCGTGGAAGGCATAGTGCAGCCGGTGCACGACGCGGTTGTTCATCGTGCCGCCAAACTGCGGATGCGGATGCAGCACGATGGCGATCGGGGCGTCGGGCTGTTTCTGCGGGTGGTAACGGCCTTCGAGACGACCCTCGGGGCCGGAGAATATCACTTCGGGCATCGTCTGCCTTCTCTCGTCAAGGGGGGCGGCTTCAGCGGTAAAATGGCGCGGCCATTCTTGACTGATTTGCTCAGACACCCTAGAACAGTTCTAAATACCGGCGGCGGGCCGGTGACCGGGTGGGTTGGAGTTAAGCAGCCGCGCCCCCGGCGTCAATGTTTTTGCGGAGTCTTGACGCGATGAAACTGTCCACGAAGGGACGTTATGCGATGGTGGCGCTGGCCGATCTGGCGACAGCGCGCGCCGATCAGCTGACCTCGCTCGCCGAAGTGTCGCGCCGGCAGGACATATCGCTTCCCTATCTCGAGCAGCTTTTCGTCAAGCTTCGCCGTGCGGGCCTCGTCGAATCGGTGCGGGGGCCGGGGGGTGGCTACAAGCTCGCGCGCGAGCCCGAGGTGATCCGGGTGAGCGAGATCCTTGAGGCGGTGGACGAGACGGTGAGTGCGCTTCACACCGGCGCCGGCGCTTCCGGCGGCGTGTCGGGGAGCCGGGCGCAGTCGCTGACCAACCGGCTTTGGGAGGGGCTGTCGGCGCAGGTCTATGTGTTTTTGCACCAGACCACGCTCGCCGATGTGATCGGCAACGGGCTGAAACCCTGCCCGGCGGTGCCGGTGCTTTTGCATGTGGTCGACGAATGACGGCAGCGTTGCATAGTGCGGCGCGTTCCGCGCCATTCCATTCCTCTCGCCTCCGCCTTGCGGCTTCGGCTCGATGTGCCTCCGGCGGGAGTTTTTTTGGACAGAAAGTGGGGAAGGCGTGACGGGCCGGATCTATCTCGACTGGAATGCGACGGCGCCATTGAGGCCCGAGGCGCGGGCGGCGATGGTTGCGGCGCTTGAGGTGTCGGGCAATCCGTCCTCGGTTCATGCCGAGGGGCGGGCGGCGAAGGCCATTGTCGAGCGGGCGCGGGAGCAGGTGGCGGCGGCGGTCGGTTGCAAGGCGCGGGAAGTGGTCTTCACCTCGGGTGCCACAGAGGCGGCGGGGGTGCTGGCCGGCTTCGGCGCGGTGACGGTGGAGCGGACGGCGCATGACTGCCTCTGGGCGCATCGGCGCGGCGAGGGCGGCGTGCTGGCGCTTGGGCTCGCCAATGGCGAGACCGGGCTTCTGTCAGAGGTGCCCGAATGGGACGGGCCGGTTCTGCTGGATGTGGTGCAGGCGGTGGGCCGGGTGCCTTTTGCCTTTGGCTGGTCGGGTGTGGATTTTGCTATCCTCTCGGCGCACAAGCTTGGCGGGCCGAAGGGGGTGGGCGCGCTCATCATCCGCGAGGGCGTCGACATCGCCAGCCTGCGGCCCGGCGGCGGGCAGGAGCAGGGGCGGCGCTCGGGGACCGAGAATGTCGCCGGCATCGCCGGTTTCGGCGCTGCGGCAGAGGCGGCGGTGGCCGATCTGGCCAATGGTATCTGGACCCAGGTGGCGGAATTGCGTGATGCGCTCGAAGCGCGTATTGCAGCAGGCGCGCCCGACACCATCTTTGTGGGGAAGGGGGCCGCGCGTCTGCCCAATACCTCCTGCCTGATGACCTCGGGCTGGAAGGGTGAGACGCAGGTGATGCAGATGGATCTGCAGGGCTTCGCGATCTCGGCCGGGTCGGCCTGTTCCTCGGGGAAGGTCCGGGCCAGCCGGGTGCTTGGCGCGATGGGATATGACGAGCAGGGCGCCGGTTCGGCGATCCGCGTTTCGATCGGCCCGGCGACGACGCAAGCCGAGCTTGACCGCTTCGCGGGCGCCTGGCTTTCGGCGTTGGGGCGGCACCGGGCACGGGCCGCCTGAGCGATGACGACGACGATGGATAGAAGTGAGAAGAAGGCGATGGCTTTGGACAAGAACGAGACCGCTGAGATCGAGGTACGCGACGGCGTCGACCGCGAGACGGTGGAAACCGTCCAGAACATGGGCGCCTACAAATACGGCTGGGAAACCGAGATCGAGACGGAATATGCGCCGATCGGTGTCAACGAGGATATCGTCCGGCTGATCTCGTCCAAGAACGGCGAGCCGGAGTGGATGACCGACTGGCGGCTTCAGGCCTTCCGCCGCTGGCAGGAGATGGAGGAGCCGCATTGGGCGATGCTCCATTACCCGGCGATCGACTACCAGTCGCAGTATTACTATGCCAAGCCGAAGAGCATGGCCGAAAAGCCGAAGTCTCTGGATGAGGTCGATCCGAAGCTTCTCGCCACTTACGAAAAGCTTGGCATCCCGTTGAGGGAACAGATGATCCTGGCCGGGGTCGAGGGGGCGGAAGATGCGCCTGCCGATGCGCGGCGGGTGGCGGTCGATGCGGTCTTTGACTCGGTTTCCGTCGGGACCACGTTCAAGGACGAACTCAGGAAGGCCGGGGTCATCTTCTGCTCGATCTCGGAAGCGATCCGCGAGCATCCGGAACTGGTGAAGAAGTATCTCGGCTCTGTCGTGCCGCAGTCCGACAACTTCTTCGCGACGCTGAACTCGGCGGTCTTTTCCGACGGGTCCTTCGTCTACATCCCGCCGAACACCCGCTGCCCGATGGAGCTGTCGACCTATTTCCGCATCAATGCCGAGAATACCGGCCAGTTCGAGCGGACGCTCATCATCGCCGACAAGGGATCGTACGTCAGCTACCTAGAGGGCTGCACCGCGCCGAAGCGTGACACCGCGCAGCTGCACGCGGCGGTGGTGGAGATCGTGATCCTCGACGATGCCGAGGTGAAGTATTCCACCGTGCAGAACTGGTATCCGGGCGACGAGGAAGGCCGGGGCGGCATCTACAACTTTGTCACCAAGCGCGCCGATTGCCGGGGCGACCGGGCCAAGGTGATGTGGACGCAAGTGGAGACCGGATCGGCGATCACCTGGAAGTACCCGTCCTGCATCCTTCGGGGCGAGGGCGCGCAGGGTGAGTTCTATTCCATCGCCATCGCCAACAACATGCAGCAGGCGGATACTGGGACCAAGATGATCCATCTTGGCAGGAACACCCGCTCACGCATTGTTTCGAAAGGGATTTCTGCCGGCAAGGCGCAGAATACCTATCGTGGCCTTGTCTCGATGCACCCGAAGGCCAAGGACAGCCGCAACTATACCCAGTGCGACAGCCTTCTCATCGGCGACAGGTGCGGGGCGCATACGGTTCCCTATATCGAGGTCAAGAACAACTCCTCCCGCGTGGAGCATGAGGCGACGACATCGAAGGTCGATGACGACCAGCTTTTCTACTGCCGGTCGCGGGGGATGGACGAGGAAGAGGCGGTGGCGCTGGTCGTCAACGGCTTCTGCCGCGAGGTGTTGCAGGCGCTGCCCATGGAGTTTGCCATGGAGGCGCAGAGCCTCGTCGCGATTTCACTGGAGGGGAGTGTCGGGTGATGAAACCTGTCGTCCTGCTGATCGGCAAGCTGCCGGGGATCGTCGGGCATCTGGCCGACCAGCTTGAGGATCTGCCGATCCGCTGGCTCGGCGCGCATGACCATGGCGAGGTCGTCCACCAGCTTGAGAAGGAGCCGGGAATAGCACTGGTCATCATGGGCGCGAGCCTTGACGACGGCATCAGGGGCGATCTCGTCGGCGTCATCGCCGCGATCCGCCCGGATGTGTCGATCCATCTCAAGGATCGGACCTCGGGGCCGGAAGGCATGGCGGAATTCGTGCGCCGGGTGGCCACGGCGATGCTGCTGAACTGAAGGCGCGCGATGATCGTCACCACCACCCCTTCCGTCGAGGGCCGCCGCATCGCCCGGTACCACGGTATCGTGACCGGTGAGGCGATCCTTGGCGCCAACATCTTCCGCGATCTTTTCGCCGCCGTGCGCGACGTGGTCGGCGGGCGTTCGGCCGCCTACGAGAAGGAACTCGGCCGTGCGCGGGCGACAGCGCTGGCCGAGATGGAGGCCGCGGCGCAGGGTTTCGGCGCCGATGCCATCGTCGGCGTCGACCTCGACTACGAGGTCATCAACAACATGCTGATGGTGACGGCCTCCGGCACCGCGGTGACGTTCGGACAGGGATGATGGCCGGCATTGCTACATCTATGGTGTCCGGCGGCAGGTTGCGCGGCATCTCGTGCTGTGATGCGCAACCGAAAGTTGTGACGCCACGTCGCGAACTGCGGCATGAGGGTGGCGGCCAAGCCTTGAAATCCCCTGAATCCGAACCGCAATTTTGCCCCAAAGCGCCGTCACAACAACGGGCGTGGAATGAGAACTTCTCGGGGCGTGCGGATGATTGTGGCGGCGGATCAGAAATCGGCGTTTCATGCGCGGCTGAACCGTATCAACAAGGGCCAGCAGTTCGAACATGCCGACGTCGCGGGCAAGTCGACTCACAAGGCCTTCAAGCGCCAGTTCGGCACCAAGCCGCGAAAGCCGAAGCGGACCTTTGCCGACAACCTGATGGTTCTGATCGCCTTTCTTTCCGGCATGTCGGCCGTGCTTCTGGGGCGCTTGATCTATTTCAAGATGTCGAAGATGCAGGGCTTCCCGGAGGCGTTCTACAAGCTCGAAGATCGGGGGATGATGCTCTTTGCGCTCGTCCTTGCGGGAACGATGATGGCGCTTCTGCACCTCTTTTCCAAACAGCGCTTTTCGGCGCTGCTCATCGGCAGCCTGGTCATGCATTACGGCGAGGCGGCCGTTGCGTCGAACGCGCCGGAGCTTTGGTCGAGCATGTTCTCGGCGGACTATGCCGCCCTGATGGCCGAAGAGGGCAAGGACTACCGCGTCACGCCGCAAGGCTGACCCATCCGATCATCCGACCGACCGGCGGCCCGGGCCATGTGCCCAGAGGCCGCCAGAATCATTTTGCGAGGTAAGCCATGCTGGAAATCAAAAACCTTCAGGTCCGTCTGGAAGACGAGGACAAGCAGATCCTGAAAGGAGTCGACCTGACCGTCGAGGCCGGCAAGGTCCATGCGATCATGGGGCCGAACGGCTCGGGCAAGTCGACCATGTCCTATGTCCTCTCGGGCCGCGACGGCTATCAGGTGACAGGCGGCAGCGCCACGATGGATGGCGAAGACCTTCTGGAGATGGAGCCCGAGGCGCGGGCGGCGGCGGGCCTCTTCCTTGCCTTCCAGTATCCGGTCGAAATTCCCGGCGTCGGCAACATGACCTTCCTGCGCACCGCGCTCAACGCGCAAAGGAAGGCGCGCGGCGAGGAGGAGATCAGCGCCGGCGATTTCCTGAAGCTGGTGCGTGAAAAGGCCAAGACGCTGAAGATCGACGCCGAGATGCTGAAGCGTCCGGTCAATGTGGGATTTTCCGGTGGCGAGAAAAAGCGCAACGAGATCCTGCAGATGGCGGTGCTGGAACCGAAGATGTGCATTCTCGACGAGACGGACTCGGGCCTTGATGTCGATGCGATGAAGCTGGTGGCCGACGGCGTGAACGCGCTCCGCGACAAGGGCCGCGCCTTCCTGGTCATCACCCACTACCAGCGGCTTCTCGACCATATCAAGCCGGACGTGGTGCATATCATGGCCGATGGCCGCATCATCAAGACCGGCGGCCCGGAACTGGCGCTTGAGGTCGAGGAGAACGGCTATGCCGACATCCTGAGGGAGAAGGCATGATGGCGGCTCCGAAACGCAACGACGCGGCGCGGCTTGAGGCGACGGAGGCCCGGATCGCGGCGCTGGACCTGCCGAAGGGCGGGTTCACGGCGCCAGCACGGGCGGCGGCGCTGGCGCGATTCCGCGAGATGGGCCTGCCGGGGCGGCGCGATGAATACTGGCGCTGGACCGATCCGGCGCTTTTCGCTGGCGTCGAACCGCAGCTTGGCGATGCCTTCCGCGTCGACAAGCCGATCTTCGAGGGTCGCGACAAGGTGCGGCTGGTCTTCGTCGATGGCGTCTATGATGCCGCAGCCTCCGACGATCCGGCGATTGCCGGGGTGGAGATTGCGCGGCTGGCCGAAGCCGACCGCGCCGACATCCACTGGGCCAAGGCGCTCTACGGCGCGCTTGAGGCCGATGGGCAGGTCCCCGTCGAGCGACCCTTCGCGGCGCTGAATACTGCCACCGCGACCGAAGGCCTTTTGATCCGCGTCACTGGCAAGGCGGCGCGGCCGCTTCATATCTCCTACCGGCAGAGTGCCACCAATTCCGACGTCGTGCTCCACCATGTCGTGCGGCTGGAGAAGGGGGCGGAGCTTACGCTTCTGGAGACCGGCACGCCCGGCGCGCGGTCGAATGTGGTGATGGAGGTCGAGGTCGGCGAAGCCGCGCGCTTCCACCACCTCCGGCCGCAGGGCAGGGCGCTTGACCGCGCCATGATCACCCATCTTTTCGCCCGTGTCGCCGAAGGCGCGCTCTTCAAGTCCTTCACGTTGACGGCGAATGGCCGCATGACAAGGAACGAAGCGGTGATCCGCATTGCCGGTGACGGGGCCGTCGCCCATATCGCCGGCGCCGCCCTTGGCGACGGGGTGGACGGGCCCTATCACCATGACGACACCATCTTCATCGACCACGGGGCCGAGGACTGCGAAAGCCGTCAGGTCTTCAAGAAGGTCCTGAAGAACGGCGCGCATGGTATCTTCCAGGGCAAGATCCTCGTCCGTCCGGGCGCGCAAAGGACCGATGGCTACCAGATCAGCCAATCGCTGCTTCTGGATGAGGACAGCCAGTTCCTCGCCAAGCCGGAGCTGGAGATCTATGCCGACGACGTGAAATGCTCGCATGGCTCCACCACGGGGGCGATCGACGAGACGGCGCTTTTCTACCTCCGCTCGCGTGGGGTGCCGCGCGCGGATGCCGAGGCGCTTCTGGTCCTTTCCTTCGTCGCCGATGCCATTGCCGAGATCGAGAACGCGGAGTTCGCCGCCGACATCGAGGCGCGGATCGAAGACTGGCTCGCGCGCAGGAAGCACTGAATGGCCGTGACCGACGATATACTGGCGACCTACCGGTCGCCTGCCCGGGTGATGCGCTCGGTCCTTGAGGGCGAGCGGCACGAGGCGCGGGCGCTGGCCTATCTTCTGGCCGCCGTGCTGGTGATCCACATCGCGCAATGGCCCGGCATGTCGCGCGCGGCCTTCCTTGAACCCGATGTCCCCTTGGCGCAGCGCATGTTCGCGGCCTTCCTTGCCGTGCTGGCGGCGGTTCCGGTCTTTTACGGCCTTGCCGGGCTGTCGCATCTTGTCTCGCGCGCCTTCGGCGGCACGGGCAGCTATTTCGCCGCGCGCATCGTCCTTTTCTGGGCGCTTCTCGCCACTACGCCGCTGATGCTCTTTCAGGGGCTGGTGGCAGCCTTCTCCGGGCCGGGGGCGGCGCTGACCCTGACGGGGGTGCTGGTCTTTGCCGTCTTCCTCTGGTTCTGGATCACCGGCCTCAGGATCGCCGAATTCGGAGGCGCGCGATGACGCCTGCCGACGACGGCCAGTCGCTTCTTCTCAGGACATTGCGCGACCCGCAGGAAGCCGCGCGGCGGCTCCTCGCGCTCGATATTCCGGTCGAGGCGCGCTGGATCGCGGTCCTTCTGGTCGCGGTGCTTGCGGTCATCAGTCTTCAAGTCGCGCTCTGGATGGTGCCGGAGACGGAGCCTTCGATCTTTTCGGTGCTGGCGAACCCCTGGCTCGGGCTGCCGCTGCAGGTGGTCTCCATCCTCATCCTCGCAGGGGTGATGACGGGCGCGGGCCGCCCTCTTGGCGGCAGCGGGGGCTATGCCGACGCGCTGACGCTGGTGACCTGGATCGAGTTCGTGATGGTGGTGGCGCAGGCGGTGCAGATCGTCTCGATGCTGGTCCTGCCGCCGCTATCGCTTCTCGTCTCCATCACCTCGCTGGTGCTTTTCGTCTGGCTGATGGTCCATTTCACCGCGGCGCTGCATGGTCTGAAGAACCTCGGGCAGGTGGTGCTTGCGCTCATCGTCGGCTTTGTGGTTGTGGTCGTCCTCGCGGCGGTGGTGCTGGCTGTCCTCGGCATAACGCCGCAAACGGCAGGGGTCTGAAGATGTATGACGTGGCGAAAATCCGGGACGACTTCCCGATCCTCTCGCGCAAGGTCAACGGCAAGCCCTTGGTCTATCTCGACAACGGCGCCTCGGCCCAGAAGCCGCGCGTGGTCATCGACGCGATGAACAAGGCCTATGAGGAGGAATATGCCAACGTCCACCGGGGCCTGCATTTTCTCTCGACCATCGCCACCGAGAAATACGAGGCGGTGCGCGGCATCGTCGCCCGCTTCCTTGGCGCGCCCGACCCCGAAGAGATCGTCTTCACCACCGGCACGACCGAGGGCATCAACCTTGTGTCCTACGGCTGGGCCGCGCCGCGCCTTCAGGCCGGGGATGAGATCGTGCTCAGCCTTCTGGAGCATCACGCCAATATCGTACCCTGGCATTTCCTGCGCGAACGGCAGGGCGTGGTCCTGAAATGGGTGGAGCCGGAGGCGGACGGCGCGCTTGACCCTGGGAAGGTGATCGACGCCATCGGGCCGAAGTCCAAGCTAGTCGCCGTGACGCATATGTCGAACGTCACCGGCACCCTCGTCGATGTGGCGGCGATCTGCCGGGGGGCGAGGGCCAAGGGTGTGCCCGTGCTCGTCGACGGCTCGCAAGGCTCGGTCCATCGGCCGGTGTCAATCGCCGAGATCGGCTGCGATTTCTACGCCATCACCGGCCACAAGCTCTACGGCCCTTCGGGCTCCGGCGCGATCTGGATTTCGAAGGACAGGATGCGCGAGATGCGCCCGTTCATGGGCGGCGGTGACATGATCCGCGAGGTCCACCGCGACAGTGTCACCTATGCCGACCCGCCGATGAAGTTCGAAGCGGGAACACCGGGCATCGTCCAGCAGATCGGCATGGGCGTGGCGCTCGAATACCTGATGGCGCTTGGCATGGAGAATGTCGCGGGCCATGAGGCGGCGTTGCGCGACTATGCCCGCCAAAGGCTGAGGGGCCTCAACTGGCTGAACCTTCAGGGCGACGCGCCGGGCAAGGGGGCGATCTTTTCCTTCACGCTCGACGGACCGGCCCATGCGCATGACATCTCCACCGTCCTTGACCAGCGGGGCATCGCCGTCAGGGCCGGCACCCATTGCGCAATGCCGCTTCTGGCGCATTACGGCCTCACCGCGACCTGCCGCGCCTCCTTCGGACTTTACAACACCGAAGCCGAGGTCGATGCGCTGATCTCGGGCCTTGAGCTTTGCCACGAGCTTTTTGCCTGACGGGCGGCTAAACCTCCCAGTCGCCGCCGATGGGATTGCGGTCCTCGCGCGCCTCCTTCGCGGCCATCTCGCGGATCTCGGCCTTGTCCTCGGGCCTTTCCTCCTCGATCTTCTCGCCCTGCGCCTCCGCTTCGGCGAGTTGCAGCGTGAAGGTCATCGGGAAATGGTCCGAACCGACGTCAGGCAGCCGCGCCATGCTGACAAGACGAAAGCGTGGGTCGTGGAACATATGATCGAGCGGCCAGCGCAGGAAGGCAAACCGTGCGTCGAAGCTGGCGTAAAGCCCGCGCCCGACCCGGGGGTCCAGAAGCCCCGACAGCCGCTGGAAACGACGGGTCGTTCCGCTCCAGGCGACATCGTTGAGATCGCCGGTCACGACGGAGGGGAGAGGCGTCTCCGTTGTCTCGATCCCCACCAGTCCGATCTCGGCATCCCGTCCGTCGGTGTCGTGGCTTGGCACCGGCGGCTCTGGATGCAGGACGAAAAGCGCGAAAGGCCGCCCGTCGCGCAGGCGCACCGTGGTGCGGACGGAGAGGACGTCACGAACCAGAAGTTCGCGCACCTTCGTGTCCTCAAGCGGCAGTTTCGACCAGAGGACAAGGCCGTAGCCATTGTCCTGCGGCCGGTCGATCCGCTCCGGGAAGCCCTCGGTCAGAGGGTGAAGACCCGCCACCCAGTCCGCGTCCACCTCGAGCGCGACGAAGATGTCGGGGCCGATGTCGTCGACCAGCCGGAGAAGGCGGTCATAGGCGCGGTTCGACTGCTTCACGTTCACGACGAGAATCGAGACCTGCGCCTCTTCGCGGGTTTCCTCTGCCCTGATCGACTGCGGTCGCCAGAGCGGGGTGAAGCGGACAATGTGCCGGGCCTGATCGACGGCCGCGCCGGCCAGAGCCACGCCGATGAGAAACCCCCAGGGTGGTGCGACGGCGATGACGGCGAAGGGCAGGGTCGCGAGGATCAGGAACAGGAATTGCGCGCGCGGAAAATCGAGATAGCGGAACGCGCCATGACTGATCTGCACTTGCGGCAGCACGGTCGCAGCGATCAGGAGCAAGGAAAAGATGGTGATCGTTACGGTCATGGCGCGGCTCAGACCCATCAAAGTTCGCATGGGGGCGGGGGACCCTGGTGAAACCCCTCGGCATCCGGAAAGTTCCCCATCCCGCTGCCGCTGCCCGCTTGCGAAGACCCGGTGGTCCGGCTATAGACCGCCACAGGCACCCATAGCTCAGCTGGATAGAGCGTTGCCCTCCGAAGGCAAAGGTCGCACGTTCGAATCGTGCTGGGTGCGCCAGCCATTCCTGTTTCACCCGTGGCAGCACGCGCCGGTTTCTGGCCCTGCGTTCGCATGGCCGGTCGAGTTTGTCACATTGCCTAGATGCCCGAGTTGCGGGATCGGTGTCTGAACGAAACACCCATGGGTTGCATCGCCATGAAAGCGCCCGCCGCACTCGCCGTTCTTGCCGCAAGTCTCGGGATTGAAGCCAGCGCGCAGGATGCGCCCCCCGGAGTGGCCCCGGCCCCGGTCGAGCGCACGCGGCTTCTGAGCTATCCAGGCAGCCCTTTCGACGGGCTGAAGAGCGCCGGTATCGACATCAAGGGCAGCCTCGCCCTGACCTACGGCGGCCTTGTCTCTGGCGACGGCGCCAAGGACTGGCGGGATGGCGGCAGGGCCGACATCTGGATCGGGCTGGATGGCGAGAAGCTTGGCCTCTGGGACGGGTTTTCGGTGTCGATCCACCCGGAGTTGGTCTTCGGGCGCAGCACCAACCGGACCGGCGCCGGGCTTCTGGTGCCGACGAACACCCTTCTCGCCTTCCCGAGGCTTGGCAAGCACGATGCCGAAGTCTCCTGGGTCTTCAACCAGACCTTCAGCGACGAGTTCAGCCTGAGCTTCGGCAAGTTCAACATGCTCGACATCGCCGCCCAGACGCCGCTTGTCGGTGGCGGCGGGCTTGAGACCTTCATGAACACGTCGATCGCGGCGCCCATAGACGGGGTGACGCCGCCCTATGTCTTTGGTGCGGTCAGCACCTGGAAGACGGCGCCGGCAATCTACTCGCTGATGATCTACGATCCGCGCAGTGCGCAGGACTGGGACGTCATCTCCGATCCTTTCGCCGATGGCGTGAGCTACAGCCTCTCGGCAACCATCCCTACGAAACTCGCCGGGCGGACCACCTTCGTCACCTTGCGCGGGGTTTACAGCAGCGCCAACGGGCTTGACCTCGACAGCGTCCCGGACCTCCTCTTGCCCGGTCAGGCCGCGGGCATCCTTCGCAAGGACGGGTACCGCTATGCCTCGGTGAGCTTTCAGCACTACCTGGCGGAGGACCCGTCGCTTCCCGGCAACGGCTGGGGCCTCTTCGGCGATTTCGGCATTTCGGACGGCAATCCCAACCCGATCGGCTGGCATGCCGTCCTTGGGGTCGGCGGCACCGGCACCGCGCGCGATCCGCATGACCGCTGGGGCGTGGCCTATTTCCGCAACGGGATCAGCGACGATCTGGTTTCGGGCCTGTCCACGCTCGGGATCGGCCTGCAGGACGAATATGGGATCGAGGCCTATTACAACGCGGCGCTGACGCCGTGGCTGCGGCTCTCGGCCGATGTGCAATGGGTCCGCCCCGCAAATCCCGGCATGGACGAGGCGGTCGTGCTTGGTCTGAGGCTCCAGACCCAGTTCTGAGGTCACGCGCCGCCGGTCAGAACCGGTAGGTCAGCCCGATCAGCGGGCCATGCATCCTCACGTCATACCTGAAGTTGCCGTCCCGGTAGTCCGTCGAAAGCACGCGGTAGCCGGCGCGCAGCAGAAGCTTTTCGTTCAGGCTGTAGTCGAACGTGCCGACGATCTGCCATGTCTCGTCGGAACCTGCGCCGAAGCCGCCGTAATCGGCGAAGAAGGTCGCGCGCCACTTGTCGTTGATCCGGGTCTGGAACCGCACCGCGACCACCGGGTCGATCCAGTCCTTCTCTTGCGTTCCGGTGACGGTAGGAGCGACGGGCGAGGTCACCGTGATCTGGTTGTTGAGGTTCCAGTAGCGCAGACCGCCCCCGACATCGACGCGCATGTCGGGTGTCGCATAGGCACGGTAAAGCACATTGCCCTGCAGCGTCGTCTGCCGCTGCTTGAGTTCGACATCGTCGATCAGCGACCCGGGCAGATTGCCGCTGGGCCGGGTGTAGCTGTGCATGAGGTCGCCGATCAGGCTCCACGGCCCGCTCCGGTACTCCACCATGGCCATCACGCCGCCCTCAAGATCCTGGATCAGGTCGCTGAACTTCAGGTCGATACTCGCGTCCGGCAAGGGACCGACGGTCGAGACATCACCGGTGATGCCGCTGGCGAAGATATAGCCGCTGAGGAACCACTGCCGCTCGTCGTCGTTCATGGCGAGGCCTTGCCCGAAAGCCGCCGATCCAATCGTAGCGGCAAGGCCCGCCGCTATGAGAACTCTCGCTCGGGAAAGCATCAGTCATCTCCCTGTGTCATGGCTTGAACGGCGTCGCCGGGTGTCTTCAGCGGGGCAGACAGGGTTGCCTGAAGGGCGCTTGCGTAAAAGAGCGGCGGCGCCATTTCGCGGGCGAGTTCCACCATGCGCGCCTGCATTTCCGCCACTCTCGCCGGTTCGGTCTCGGCGAGGTTCGTCGCTTCTCCGGGGTCCGCCGCGAGGTTGAAAAGTTCCGCCTTCGGCGGCAGGATCGGCTGCCAGTAAAGCTTCCAGTCCCCGGAGCGCAGCGCGCCCTGCGTCGGTTCGATGTTGTAGACCATCTCCTCGCGCGGGGAGGGTTGGCCTGCGGAGATGGCCTGCCATACATTGAGCCCGTCGAGCGGTTTCGTCCCGGACGTGTCAGCCCCGGCAAGGGTTGAAAGCGTCGGCAGCATGTCGGTGACGTGCATCACGCCGTCTGCATCCCCCGCGGCGACATGGCCGGGCCAGTTGGCCAGAGCGACGACTCGGGTGCCGCCTTCGTAAAGCGTGCCCTTGCCTTCGCGGAAAGGATCGTTGCGCGGCGGCAGGTCGCCCGCCACGGCGGATTCCCCGGCGAACATCTTCGACCGCGTGCCGCCATTGTCGCTGTGGAAGACGATGAGCGTGTTTTCCCGCATTCCGCGCGCCTCAAGCGCCTTCACCACAAGCCCGATCTGGTCGTCCATGCAGGAGATCATCGCCGCATAGGCCTTTCGGCCCGGATCGGCGATGTCCGGGTAGCGGTCGAGATAGGCCTCGGGCGCCTGATAGGGCGTATGGGGCGAGGTGAAGGCGAGGTAGAGATAAAGCGGCGTGGCAATGTCATGGCCTTCGATCAACCGGACGGCATCGGCGCCGAAAAGCTCGGTGTCATAGCCCGGCTCGACCACGAGGTCGTTGTCGCGGTACCAGTCGGTGACGCCATGCGCCTCGTGTTTGAAATGGTCGATCTCTCCGACCAGCGGGCCGTAGAAGCTGTCAAATCCCCGCTGGCGCGGCCAGAATTTCTGGTCGGCATGGCCGAGATGCCATTTGCCCACCAGCGCCGTGCGGTAGCCCGCGCTCTTCAGGACCTGCGGCAGCAGGACTTCGTCGGTGTTCAGGCCGTAGCTGGCCCCCGAGGGGATCACGCCTGTCTGAAGCCCGTAGCGCATAGGGTAACGCCCGGTCATCAGCGCGGCCCTTGTCGGGGTGCAGAGCGGCTGGGTGTAGAACTGGCCGAGGCGCGCGCCTTCCGTGGCCAGCGCGTCGATGTTGGGGGTCTTTATGTCCGAGCCGTGGAAGCCCACATCCGCATAGCCGAGATCGTCGGCGACGATGTAGACGATATGCGGGCGCTGGATGTCGGCCGCCTCTGCCCCCCGGCTCAAGGCCGCGAATCCGGCGATGGCGGCAAGCAAGCCGGTCGAACCTGCAAGCATATCGCGCCGGCTGATTTCGGCGCTGCAGGCCGGGGCGTCAAAGTTGGTCTTTTCTGTCATGTCATCCTCTTTGGAGCGCGTGGCGCGGGTGAAGGTACGAGGAACCAACTGGGCAACTGGGCACGGACCCGGAGTTACGGGGGCCGATACCGCTCGCGCGCGGTTGACCGCACCGAGGCGGCTGACCGCCCTGGCAAAGCGCGAACGGGAAAGTGCCGGGATGAGAGAATAGAGGAAGAGACCGGAAGATGCCTTTCAGGCATCCGGCGACAGAGGGCCTCCCCCAAGGACCGTTCTGCATTCCGTCCCCCTGCCGGACCGCCGCCGCCGTCTGTTTCAGACGTGCGAAGGGTGCCGGTGAGCGATTGGCGCAACCATGCACGGGCACTCGTGACAATGTCGTGGACGGATGCAGCTTAGCGCATAAGTGCCTTTGAGAGAAGGAAAATCAGCGGGCGCGGCCCGGAGGAGGGGCCTCGCGCGCCCGAGCTGCTCAGATCTTCCGCATTGACTGCAGGATGCGCACCACATCCGGGCCGATGTGGTCATAGAAGGCGTAAAGCCCGGCGCAGAGGTAGTTGAGGCCCGGCTCGCCGGTGCGGGTGCGGATCAGGCGGTTCTTCGGGCATTCGCCGTAGCAAAGCTTGAGATAGGCGCAGGAACGGCATTTCCCCGGCAGGGTGGCGCTTTTCGCGCGGCCGAAATCCTGCTGGCGCGGCGAGAAGGCGAGGTTGCCGAGATGGGTTTCCGCGATATTGCCGATCCGGTATTCGGGATAGACGAAATGGTCACAGGAATAGACCTCGCCGTCGTGCTCCACGGCCAGCGCCTTGCCGCAGAACTCGGCCTGGGTACACATCTGCGCCGGCAACCCGGCGGCCTGGGCCACGGCGGTCTCGAAAAGGTTCACATGGACGCGGCCGATGTCCCTGGCCAGCCATTCGTCCCAGACTTCCGACAGGAACGTGCCGTAGTCGACCGGATCGACCGACCAATCGGTGACGATGGAATCCTCGCGTCCGGGGCGGGCGCGGGGATCGCCCTCGCGCGGCTGGTCCTTCATCAGCGCCGGCGCGTCGGTCTCGAACTGGCGCGGCTCCACGGCGGGGGTGAACTGGATGCGCCAGGTCCCGACCTCATCGACGAGGAAACGGTAGACCTCGCGCGGGGAACGCGCGTTTTCGCGGTTGACCACGCAGAGCGCGGCAAAGGGAATGTCCGCCTCGCGCAGCATTTTCGCCGCGGCCATGACGAGGTCGAAGGTCGGCTTGCCGTTCCTGGTGACGCGGAAGCGGTCGTGAAGGTCGCGCGGGCCGTCGATGGACAGGCCGACATGGAAGCGATGCTCTTTCAGGAAGCTGATCCAGCGGGCGTCGAGCAAGAGGCCGTTGGTCTGAAGGTCATTCTCGATCCGCTGGCCGGGCCGGGCATGCTTCGCCTGAATCGCCACGACCTTTTCAAAGAAGGGCAGGCCCATCAGCGTCGGCTCGCCACCCTGCCATGAGAAGACGACCTCCTCGCCGGTCTGGCCTTCGATGTACTGGCGGATGTGCTGCTCCAGCGCCTCCTCGTTCATCCGCGAATGGGCGGGGTGGTGCAGCAGGCCGGACTTGTGGAGATAGAAGCAATAGGTGCAGTCGATGTTGCATTCCGCCCCCGTCGGCTTGACCATGGCGTGAAAACGGTAGGTCCGGCCCTTGATGAGGCTGGCTTTGTCGAGGGCGGGAACGGTCATGTGATGGTCCTGATCGGGCAGGGCGGGCGCCACCCGAAGGTGACGCCCCGTTGCATCAGTTGGCGCCTGACTTAGGCTCCGGGATGGACTTCGACAGGTCGAAGGACGGCGAGACCTGTAGCGGCGGATGTTCGATCAGCGACTTGACATGCGCGGCCAGAAGATCCTGGATCGGCCCCATCAGCCACTGCTTGCGTTCATTGCCATAGGTCAGGTCGGTGACGGTGTCGAAGGACTCGGCGGGATCGAAGTGGAGGTTCATGACCATCGGGAACTTCAGCTCCTTCCACGAGTCATAAAAGCCTTCCGAGGTGGCGAAATGCATCTTCCATTTCCCCAGGCGGACCGCCCGAACATCATTTCCTTCGTAATAGATGTAATCGTTGCGGTTCGAGCGATCGGACTTGCCTTGCCACCAGTCGAGATTGTTGACGCCATCGATCACCTGGTTCTTTTCCGCCAGCACGTCGGCCGCCACATCCTCGACCCCGGCCGCTGCGGCCAGCGTGGTGAAGACATCCATGTTCGCCTGGATCCCCTGCATCACCCGCCCTCCCGGAATTTGACCCGGCCACCAGACAATGAAGGGCACGCGCACACCGCCTTCATAGGTCGTCATCTTTTCGCCCCGGAAGGGGGTGGTGCCGCCGTAGATGCGCGCATTGTGCGACGGCCCGTTGTCGGTGGACCAGATGACGATGGTGTTTTCGAGCTGCCCCATCTCCTTCAGTTTCGCCAGCATGTCACCCACCTGCATGTCATGCTCGATCAGGCCCGAGCCATAGACGTCATCCGACATGGTCGCTTCCTGCGCGAGATACTGGTTCTCGTCCGTAAGGTGCTGGAAAAGGTGCATCCGGCTTGGGTTCAGCCAGACGAACCAGGGCTTGTCGGCCTCGTCCGCGCGCTTCACGAAATCGAGGCTGGCGTCGATGAAGGTCTGGTCGATCGTCTTCATCCGTTCGATGGTCAGCGGACCGGTATCCTCGATCCGCTGCTTCCCGACCTTGCCAAAGCGCGGATCGACCGTCTCGTCATCGACATCTGTGGCCCAGGTGCGCAGCACGCCGCGCGGCCCGTATTTTTCTTTGAACGCCGGATCCTGCGGATAGTCCCGCTGCTCGGGCGTTTCTTCGGCATTGAGGTGGTAAAGATTGCCATAGAATTCGTCGAAGCCGTGCACCGTCGGCAGGGCCGAGTTGGTGTCGCCCAGGTGGTTCTTGCCGAACTGGCCGGTAGCATAGCCCTGTTTCTTCAGGACTTCGGCCAGTGTCGGCGATTCTGCCATAAGTCCAAGGGGAGAACCGGGAAGCCCGACCGACGTCATGCCCGAGCGGATCGGATACTGCCCGGTGATGAGCGATGCGCGACCCGCCGTCGAGGACGGCTGGGAATAATGTTCGGTGAACATTATGCCTTCCCGCGCAAGCCGGTCGATGTTGGGCGTGGTGTAGCCCATGACGCCAAGCCCGTAGGCGCTGACGTTCGTCCAGCCGACATCATCGGGATAGATGATGAGGATGTTCGGCTTCTCAGCGGTGCCTTCGGCCGTCTGGGCAATGGCGGGCCCGGCCAGCGCCGAAGCCGTGGCAATGACGGATGTTGCGATACGGGCCTTCCCCGACAGACTGGAAATGATTGGGTATTTAGACATGGCGTTCTGAACCTTCTTATTATTGGTAATGTCCGCGCGCACCGGCATTTTCTGCCGGGCGAGGGAAATATCAACGTGAATTCGCGCTAAGGTGGCATTGTGCCGCAGAAGCGACGGTTCTCGGCCTGAAAACGGCAGATCGCGGATTGTCGGTCGGATGCGGGCTCAACCCCGGTCGAGAACCTCGACGGCAAGGATCGTCGGCAGGTGGCGGGCAACTTCCTGCCAGGTATCGCCCTCATCGAGGCTGGCGAAGACGGAACCTGAGTTGGTGCCGAAATAGACGCCCGCCGGGGCGCGCGCATCGCCGGCCATGGCTTGCCTCAGCACCGTGAAGAAACAACCCGTCTGCGGCAGCCCGGCGCGCATCGGCTGCCAGCTCCGCCCGGCATCGCGCGACCGCCAGACTGCCGCCGCAGCACCGGGCGGAAAGCGGCCTGCGCTGTCGCCGTTCAGGGGCAGGGTCCAGAGCGTGTCGGGATCATGCGGGTGAACGCGGATCGGGAAGCCGAAGGTCGAGGGCAGCCCCTCGGTGATGTCGTCCCAGCTTCGCCCGCCATTGGCCGACCGCCAGACGCCGTGGTGGTTCTGCTGGTAAAGCACATCTTCGGTCCCCGGCGCGCGCATCATGTTGTGGACGCAGTGCCCGGTCTCGCCGTCTCGCGGGGCGGCGGGGTGATCGTGATGGGCGCAGGACTCGGCATTGGAAAGCCGGTTGCGGCGTTCCCAGCTTTGCCCGCCGTCTTCCGAGGCAAAGACCCCGGCGGCGGAAATGCCGATCCAGAGCTTCTTCGGATCGGCGGGATCGGAGAGGATCGTGTGTAGGACAAGGCCGGCCGCTCCGGGGCTCCAGCTTCCCGACGAAGGGTGATTGGTCAGCCCTTCGAGCCGTTCCCAGGTCTTGCCGCCGTCCTTGCTCGCTAGAAGGTTCGCGGGCTTGGTGCCGGCCAGCAGCGTGTCGCCCGCCTGCCCAAGCGACCAGATCTGCGAAAAGACACCCTCGAAGGGCAGCGCCTCCTCCGTCCAGCCGATCATCGCGGCGAAGTCGGCATCGTTCGCCGCCCATTCGTCCATCTGGCCCTTGCTGAGGCGCGCGACCTCCCACGTCTCGCCGCCATCGCCCGACCGCCAGACGCCCGCGCCATGCCAGTCGCCGCCGCCACCGGCCCAGATCGTGCCGGTCGCGGCATCGCCGATGACATGGTTGATCGGCCAGCCGTCGCAGAAGGGGCCGCGCACCGTCCAGCCGGAACGGTCCTTGCCGCCGTCCACAAGGAAGGCGCCCTTGGTGGTGCCGACGAGGATGGTGAGATCCTTGGAAGCCATGGTTTTCTCCCTTGTTCGCAAGGGGGAGCGTAGCACGACCGCTTCCGGCCAGATAGGCGCGCAACCTAGGTCAGGGACCAGGTGGCCACGTTGCCCGACATGGCAGCCGCGAACCGGTCGTTGGGCCGGACGCCTTCGGCATCGGCCGAGAACTCCGGCTTCAGCCGGTCGAGGAAATGCATCTCGATCAGGCCCTTGTGCTTGACCTCGACGCTGCCGCGAGGGCGGCCCTCGAAATAGCTCTTCACATGCTGCCAGGTGCGGTCGGAGACGTTGACATGGCCGGGCTCGCCGGCGCTTTCCATCCGCGCCGCGACGTTCACCGCGTCCCCCCATACGTCGTAGGTGAACTTGGCTTTGCCGACGACCCCGGAAATCACGTTGCCCGTATGGATGCCGATGCGGATGTCCCAGCGCGCCAGCCCTGCGACCTCCCGCCGCGCATTGGCGCGTGAAATCGTTTCCCTGAGGGCCAGCCCCGCGAGGCATGCCTTCACCGGATGGTCCTTTGAGCGTCCGCTGAGCCCGCCGGCGGCCATGTAGGCATCGCCGATCGTCTTCATCTTCTCTAGCCCGTGCTCCGCGACGATGGTGTCGAATGCGGAAAAGTAGCCGTGCAGATCGTCGATCAGTTCGCGCGGCGACAGGGTGTCGGCGGCTCTCGTGAAGCCGACGAAATCGGTGAAAAGGATCGTGGCGGAAGGGTGAAAGCGTGGCTCGACCGTGCCCTTCTCGGCCAGTTCGGCGGCGATTTCCTTCGGCAGGATGTTCAGGACCAGCGCGTCCGCGCGCGCCTTTTCCGCTGCGAGCGCCTCTTGGGCGTGCAGCGTCTCGGAGAGTTTCCGCCGCAGTTCGAGCTGGGCCACGGTCTGCCGCGCGATGCGCCGGATGCCCTCGGTCACCTCGAAGCTGAGATCCCGCGGCGCGAGGTCCATGATGCAGAGCGTTCCGAGCGCGTAGCCGCTGGAGTTGATGAGCGGCATTCCGGCGTAGAAGCGCACATAGGGTTCCGTGCTGATGAATGGCAGCGACTTGAAGCGGTCATCGGCATGCGTGTCGGGGACCACCAGAAGGTGGCTGCGGCAGATGGCATGGGCGCAGCAGACTGTGCCGCGCGGCAGCTCGGACAGACCGTCCGGCGTGCCGTGATGCGACTTCATCCAGACATTCGCATCCCCGACGATGCTGACAAGACTGATCGGCGCCCCGGTCAGCTGGGCGGCGAGGTCGGTCAGGTCGTCGAAGCTGTCCTCCGGCTCGGTCCCGTAGACATTGTAGGACTGAAGGGCGGCCAGTCGATCCGCCTCATTGTCGGGAACCGGGTAGTTCATGACGACACCCCCCTCAGTGAACGCCAGCCGACTGTCGAGGATGTTCTCATTTCACTGCGGGAAATACAACAACCGGGCAGGCTCCGGTCCCGGCGGGCCTGGCAGACGGGCGGGCGGCGATTCCGGCGTTGATTGTCGCCCGCAACTTGTGAAAGCTGCGCAAACCCTGTCAGCCGGACGCCGATGGCCTTCACCCTCCGCCAGCTTCAGTTCTTCATCGCCGCCGCCGAGGCCGGAAGCGTGTCGGGCGCGGCCAAGGCGTTGTCGATCTCGCAAAGCTCGGTGACAGAGGCGATCCAGGCGCTAGAGGGCGATCTCGGTGTCGTCCTCTTCGACCGCCAGCCGCGCGGGCTGCTCATCACCCACAAGGGGTCTGCCTTCCTGCGTCATGCCCGCCAGATCCTCGCCGATGTCTCTGCCGCGCGGACCGCCTTCCGCGATGAGGCGGAGGAGGTGGCGGGGCGGCTGTCGCTGGGCGTCACCTCGCTTGTCGCGGGCTATGTCCTGTCCGACATCCTGCAACGCTTCCGCCGCGCCTTCCCCCGGATCGAGCTCAATGTGATCGAGGATACCGGCGACTATCTCCAGCATCTCCTCATCGGTGGCGAGCTTGATGTGGCGGTGATGCTCACTTCCTCCGTCCGCGACCGGATGGCGCTGCATGTGGAGACGCTGGTGGTCTCGCCCTACCGGCTCTGGCTGCCCTTGGGAGATCCTCTGGCGCAGCAGGAGGCCATCGCGCTTGAGGAGCTTTCCGGGCGGCCGATGATCCAGTTGATGGTCGACGAGATCGAGGAAAGCATGAAACGGCTGACGAATGCGCTGCCGGTTAAGCCGACCATCGCCTTTCGGACGCGGAGCGTCGAGGCCGTCCGCTCGCTGGTGGCGACCGGCGCCGGCCTCGCCATCCTGCCGAGCCTCGTCTACCGGCCCTGGTCGCTGGAAGGCGACCGCATCGACATCCGCGACGTGTCGGGCGACCTCCCTTCGGTGCAGGTCGGCCTCGCCTGGCGGAAGGGGGCGCCGCTCTCAGGCCCGGCATTGAATTTCGTGCGCTCGGCGCAGGCCGGCCTCGCGGAAGGCTGACCTTTCGGAAAAACCGATACATGCAATCACATTTTTGTGTTTGCGAAAGCTTCTCGCCCGGATCAGCATGTCAGCGACCGGAAGACCGGCACCGCCTGCCGCCCGTGCGGCATGGCGCAATCCAGACAGGGGGCTTCAGCATGACGATTAGAAACGGGATGAGATTTGCCGGAGCGGCGACACTGGCGCTCACCACCGGCATGACCCCGGCCTTGGCGCAGATGACCGAGATCGGCGCAGGCGAAGGGGCGCTGTCGATCGTGGCCTGGGCAGGCTACGTCGAGCGCGGCGAGTCCGACCCGGCCTTCGACTGGGTGACGAAGTTCGAGGAAAAGACCGGCTGCAAGGTCAGCGTCAAGACCGCCAACACCTCGGACGAGATGGTGGCGCTGATGAACGAGGGCGGCTTCGACCTGGTGACCGCATCCGGCGACGCCTCGCTCAGGCTGATCGCCGGCGGCAAGGTGCAGGAGATCAACACCGCGCTGATCCCGTCCTGGGGCACCGTAGACCCGCGCCTGCAGGACGCGCCCTGGCATACGGTCGACGGCAAGCATTACGGCGTACCCTACATGTGGGGGCCGAACGTCCTCATGTACAACACCGAGGTGTTCAAGGAAGCGCCGAAGTCCTGGAACGTGGTCTTCGAGGCGATGGACCTGCCCGACGGCAAGCCCAACGCCGGAAGGGTGCAGGCCTATGACGGGCCGATCCACATCGCCGACGCGGCGCAATACCTGATGGCGCACAAGCCCGAGCTTGGCATCACCAGCCCCTATGAACTGAACGAGGATCAGTACAAGGCGGCGCTTGACCTGCTGCGCGTCCAGCGCACGCTTGTCGGGCGCTACTGGCACGATGCCTTCATCCAGATCGACGACTTCAAGAACGAAGGCGTCGTGGCCTCCGGCTCCTGGCCCTTCCAGGTCAACCTTCTCCAGGGCGACAAGCAGCCCGTCGCCAGCACGATTCCGGAAGAGGGCGCCACCGGCTGGGCCGACACGACGATGCTGCACACCGACAGCAAGAACCCGAACTGCGCCTACATGTGGTTCGACCACCAGCTGTCCTCGAACCTGCAATCCGACCTTTCGGTCTGGTTCGGCGCGGTGCCTTCGGTCCCCGCCGCCTGCACCGACAAGCGCGGCATGCAGACCCAGGAAGGCTGTGACGCGAACGGGTTGAAGGACTTCGACCGCATCCGCTTCTGGACCACGCCGACTGCCAATTGCGCGCAAGGCGAGGGCGCCTGCGTGCCCTACTACCGCTGGGTCTCTGACTACATCGGCGTGATCGGCGGGCGCTGAACCCTCTGACCCCGTAGGATGGGCAATATTGCCCATCCTACCTTCCAGCCGGCGGACACGTTTCGCCGGCTTGGGTACCCTTTACCGGATTTTCCCATGACCGCAGCCGTCGAATTCCAGAACGTCACCCGGCACTTCGGCAATGTCCGCGCCGTCGATGGCGTGAACCTTGCCATTGCCGAGGGCGAGTTCTTCGCCATGCTCGGGCCGTCCGGGTCGGGCAAGACCACCTGCCTGCGGCTCATCTCGGGGTTTGAACAACCAAGCGGCGGCGCCATCAGCATTTTCGGGCAGGACGTGAGCAACGTGCCGCCCAACAAGCGCAACGTGAACACGGTCTTTCAGGATTACGCGCTTTTCCCGCATATGACGGTGCGCGACAATGTCGCCTACGGGCTGATGGTCAAGGGCATCGGCAAGGCGGAACGGCTTGCGAAAGCCGAGGAAATGCTCGGCCTCGTCAAGCTGCCGGGCTACGGCGACCGCAAGCCCGGCCAGCTTTCGGGCGGCCAGCGGCAACGGGTGGCGCTGGCCCGCGCGTTGGTGAATGAGCCGCGCGTGCTCTTGCTCGACGAACCCCTTGGCGCCTTGGACCTGAAACTCCGCGAGGCGATGCAGGATGAGCTGAAGGCGCTGCAAAAACGGCTTGGCATCACCTTCGTCTTCGTCACCCACGACCAGCATGAGGCCTTGAGCATGGCCGACCGGCTCGCGGTGTTTTCGGACGGCAAGATCGCGCAGATCGGCACGCCCGAGGATGTCTACGCCCGCCCGCAAAGCCGCTTCGTCGCGGATTTCGTCGGATCGTCGAACGTCCTGCCGCCCGGCCTGACCCGCGCCCTTGGTGGCCCGGCGAAATGGGCGAGCCTCAGGCCGGAAGCCGTGCGGCTGAGCGCTGAGGGGCAGGGCCGAGGCAGGGTGACGGCGATCCGCTACCTTGGCGCCGGCTCCCGCGTCGTGCTCGACATCGGCGGGACGGAAGTTGCGGCACTTGTGCCTGCCGGCCAACCGCTGCCGGGTGAGGGCGCCGAAGCCGCCATCGCCTTCGACCCCACCGCCCTTCACGTGATGGAGGCGTGATGCGCGACGCCCCCGCCATCCTGCCCGACAGGGGCCTTGCCGACCGGATCAGCGCCGCGCTCTGGCGCCATCCCAAAGCTTTTCTCGGGCTCTTGCTCGCCCTGCCGCTCCTCTGGCTTGGCGTGGTCTACCTCGGTTCGCTCGCGGCGCTTCTCCTGCAAAGCTTCTATTCCATCGACGAGTTTTCCGGCGTGGTGAAAGAGGAATTCACCCTCAAGACCTATGCCGAACTGTTCCGGGCGCAGAACCTCGACATCATCGTCAGGACGCTTCTCATGTCGGCGCTGGTGACGCTCGCCTGCGCGGTGATCGCCTTCCCGATCGCCTATTTCGCCGCCCGCTATGCGAAGGGCCGCTGGAAGGCGCTTTTCTACCTCGGCGTCATGCTGCCCCTCTGGTCCTCCTACCTCGTCAAGGTCTACGCCTGGAAGCTGATCCTCGCGAAGGAAGGCATCGTGACCTGGGCGGCCGAGGGCGCCGGCATGGGGTTCTTCCTTGATGCCGTGCTGGCGCTGCCGGGGGTCGGGGGCAATTCCCTGTCGACCTCGCCGATGGGGACCTTCATCGTCTTCGTCTATATCTGGCTGCCTTACATGATCCTGCCTATGCAGGCCTCGCTGGAACGCGTGCCGGGGTCGATGCTGGAGGCGGCGGCCGACCTTGGCGCGAGCGGGGGGCAGACCTTCCGCACCGTGATCCTGCCCTTGGCCCTGCCGGGTGTCATCGCCGGGTCGATCTTCACCTTCTCGCTCACCTTGGGCGACTACATCA
This sequence comes from Pseudomonadota bacterium, assembly GCA_020161655.1. Taxonomy (GTDB): domain Bacteria; phylum Pseudomonadota; class Alphaproteobacteria; order Rhodobacterales; family Rhodobacteraceae; genus Albidovulum. The sequence continues at coordinate 251,946 of JAIUPC010000012.1, read as the reverse complement.
TCCCGCAGATCATCGGCACCTCGGCCCGCTTCATCGGGCTTGCGGTCTACCAGTTGCAGGGGACGGCGGGGAACATCCCCTTGGCCGCCGCCTTCGCGGTCGTGCCCATCATCATCATGCTCATCTACCTGACCATCGCCAAGCGCATGGGGGCCTTCGATGCACTCTGAGGCATATCTGAAAGAACTCCTGGAAGAGTTTCCGGAGTTAGATGGTGAGGGGATTGTCTATGAAAAGGAAGTATTCGCGCACTTCGGCCTTACCTTTATGGGAATAGCGCTTCTAGAGCACGGGATGATTAATCTGGTTATGCTTACAAGATCTGCGCGACAGTTCAAAAAACAGAAAGTTAGAGACGCTTCGACCTGGAGTGACTTGATTGACAGCAATTTTGAGTATGCAACACAGCAAACCTTTGGAAATTTGAAGAAAGCGATACTAGAGCACACGAGATTTCGCAATCTAGGTGGTCCGCTTGAAGAGGTCAAGAAACTCCGAGACTACTTCGCGCACCATTTTATGCGCGTTGATGCCGATTTGTTTTCCGACAGGCGCGGTTGCGCTCTGCTAATGCATCGACTGCAGAAAGCTAGACACCAAATAAGGGAAACAGAAAGTTTGGTTGAAGCAGCTACGCATAGCTTCCTGCGTAGCATTGGCTTGCCAGAGTTAAAACAAGAAGATGTCGACCTAGTAGCGGAGGAAATGAGAGAGAGCACGAAGAGACGCTTGGCAGAAGGAAACGCAGAAGTTGGATGGCTTAAGAATGCACTCTGACCGCGCCTCGCTAGGCCTGAAGATCGCCGCGATCACCGGCTTGCTGTTCCTGCACCTGCCGATCCTCCTGATCTTCCTCTATGCCTTCACCACCGAGGAAAAGAGCTACCAGTTCCCGCCGCCGGGCCTGACGCTGAAATGGTTCGGCGTCGCCTGGGGCCGGGACGACATCTGGCCGCCGCTGATCCTGTCGCTGGAGGTTGCGGCCATCGCCACCGTGGTCGCCATCATCCTCGGCACGCTCGTTTCCGCCGCCATGTCACGGACGAAGTTCTTCGGGCGCGAGCAGATCTCGCTCCTGATCCTGCTGCCCATAGCACTTCCCGGCGTCATCACCGGCATGGCGCTCCGCTCGGCCTTCTCGGTGATGGACATTCCCTATTCGGTCTGGACCATCATCCTCGGCCACGCGACCTTCTGCATCGTCATCGTCTACAACAACGCCGTCGCCCGCTTCCGCCGCATCTCGGGCGGCATTCTGGAGGCGTCCTCCGACCTTGGCGCCAACGGCTTCCAGACCTTCCGCCATGTGCTTCTACCCAACCTCGGCTCCGCGCTTCTGGCCGGCGGAATGCTCGCCTTCGCCCTGAGCTTCGACGAGGTGATCGTGACCACCTTCACGGCGGGCCAGCAGTCCACCCTGCCGATCTGGATGCTGCAGGAACTTGTACGCCCGCGCCAGCGGCCCGTCACCAATGTCGTGGCCATCGTGGTCTTCATGGTGACGTTCCTGCCCATCCTTTGCGCCTATTACCTGACCCGCGACGGCGACCAGACCGCCGGCGGCGGAAAATGAGGGAGTAACCCATGACCAAGTTCAACACCGCGCTTCTGATCGGCGCCGAGTTCCAGGCGGGGCAGGAAACGCCTGAGCCTGTCCTGAACCCGCGCACCGGCGCCCTGATCCTCGACGTGCCCGAGGCGTCGACCGCGCAGGTCGACAAGGCCGTGGCCGCCGCGCGGAAGGCGTTCGAGACATGGTCGCGGACGACCCCCGGCGAGCGTTCGGCCGCGCTTCTCAGGATCGCCGACCGGGTTGAGGCCGAAGCGGATGCCTTCGCCGCCCTTGAGGCTTTGAACTGCGGCAAGCCCCTCGGCGCTGCCCGGAACGATGAGATCCCCGCCATCGTCGATTGCTACCGCTTCTTCGCCGGCGCGGTCCGGACCCAGCATGGTCAGCTTGCCGGCGAATACCTTGCCGGCCATACCTCGATGATCCGCCGCGACGCGATCGGCGTCATCGCTTCCATCGCCCCCTGGAACTATCCCCTGATGATGATGGCCTGGAAGCTCGCCCCGGCCATCGGCGGCGGCAACACGGTCGTCTTCAAGCCGTCCGAACAGACGCCGCTGACCGCGCTCAAGATGGCGCATATCCTGGCCGAGGAACTCCCCGAAGGCGTCGTCAGCGTCATCGCCGGGCGCGGCCAGACGGTCGGCAGCTATCTCATCAACCATCCCGGCGTCGACATGATTTCCCTGACCGGCGATGTGGCCACGGGGCGGAAGATGCTCGATGCCGCCGCGAAGACGGTGAAGCGCACGCATCTGGAGCTGGGCGGCAAGGCCCCGGTCGTGGTCTTCGACGATGCCGATGTCGGTGAGGTGGTCGAGGGGCTGCGCGCCTTCGGCTATTACAACGCCGGGCAGGACTGCACCGCCGCCTGCCGGATCTATGCCGGCAGGAAGGTCTACGACAAGCTTGTCGCCGACTTGACCGCCGCCGTTTCCACCATCGGCCTTGCCAATGCCGATGACAGCTTGAACGAGATCGGCCCGCTCATCAGCCTCCGCCAGCGCGACCGCGTCGCCTCCTTCGTCAACCGGGCGCGGGAACTCAACCATGTCGAGGTCACGACCGGCGGCCAGGTGATGGATCAGGGCTTCTACTACCGCCCGACGGTCATCGCCGGCGCAAGGCAGGACGACGAGATCGTCCGGCGCGAGGTCTTCGGCCCGGTGGTCTCCATCACGCCCTTCTCGGACGTGGATGAGGCCGTGGGCTGGGCCAATGACAGCGACTACGGCCTCGCGTCCTCGGTCTGGACCAGGGATGTTGGCCGGGCGATGGCGACCGCGGCAAGGCTCCGCTACGGCTGCACCTGGATCAACACCCACTTCATGCTGGTCAACGAGATGCCGCATGGCGGGCTGAAGCAATCGGGCTACGGCAAGGACATGTCGATGTACGCGCTGGAGGACTATACTGTCGTGCGGCATGTGATGGTGAAGCACGGGTGAGGGGGCGTTGCTCCTGTAACTGCTATTGGGCATCCGAGGGGGGCGGCCATGAGCAACGATACCAGGTATCTGCGTCTTGCCGTTGAAATTGCCGCCAAGAGCCGGGCCAGTGGCAACCATCCCTTCGGGGCGCTTCTCGTCGGGCCGGAGGGTGACGTGCTCCTTTCGTCGGGCAACACCTACGCGCAGGATCGCGGCGTCGGCCACGCCGAGGCGAACGTCGCCCGCGCCGCCGCGCAACTCTACGATCCGGCCTTTCTCGAACGATGCACGCTTGTGACCTCGGTAGAGCCCTGCTGCATGTGCGCCGGGGCCTGCTACTGGGCCGGCATCGGTGCCGTGGTCTACGGGCTGAGCGAGAGGCGTCTCGCGGAACTGACCGGGGAGAATCCCGAAAATCTGACCCTCGATCTGAGCTGCCATCAGGTTTTCGCGGCAGGGCGGCGCCGGGTCGAGGTCCGGGGGCCGTTCCCGGACCTCGAACAGGAGATCGTCAGCGGTCACAAGGACTTCTGGTGACGGGACGGCCCTCCGCTGGTCCTTGCAGGACTGCGAGCGCAATGACCATGACTGGCTGGACATGAGTGGTAGGCCCGGAGGGACTTGAACCCCCAACCAAGGCGTTATGAGCGCCCTGCTCTAACCATTGAGCTACAGGCCCGGCCACGGGGGACTTGCTAGCAGATTGCGCCTGACGGTCAAGCAGAAGGGCAAGCGAAAGGGCGGGTGAGATTCCTCAGGCCGTGACGCCGGGCGGCGTTGCCGGGGGCGGTGCAATCCTGTATGCCGCGCCGAAATGGCTGGTGGCCCCCGGGGGGACGACGATGACGGACGGAAAGAATGGGCTGACCTATGCTGAGGCGGGGGTCGATATCGACGCCGGCAATGCGCTGGTGGAGCGGATCAAGCCGGCGGCGAAGCGGACGCAGCGGCCCGGCACCATGTCGGGCCTCGGCGGCTTCGGCGCGCTTTTCGACCTGAAGGCGGCGGGCTACTCGGACCCGATCCTTGTGGCTGCGACGGACGGGGTCGGCACCAAGCTTCGCATCGCCATCGACACCGGGCATCTTGACACCATCGGCATCGACCTTGTCGCCATGTGCGTCAACGACCTCGTCTGCCAGGGCGCGGAGCCCTTGTTCTTCCTCGACTATTTCGCCACCGGCAAGCTCGATGTCGATCAGGCGACGCGGATCATCAACGGCATCGCCGAGGGCTGCGCGCAGTCGGGCTGCGCGCTCGTGGGCGGCGAGACGGCAGAAATGCCGGGCATGTACCACGGCGGCGATTTCGACCTTGCCGGCTTTTCGGTCGGCGCGATGGAGCGGGGCGCGGACCTGCCGCAGGGCGTGGTCAAGGGCGACCGGCTGATCGGGCTTGCCTCGAACGGGGTGCATTCCAACGGTTATTCGCTGGTCCGGAAGATCGTCGAGGTTTCGGGTCTTGGCTGGGACGCGGCCTCGCCCTTCGGGGCTGGCACGCTTGGCGAGGCGCTTCTGGCCCCGACGCGGCTTTACGTGAAGCAGGCGCTGGCGGCGATCCGGTCGGGCGGAGTCCACGGCCTTGCCCATATCACCGGCGGCGGGTTGACGGAGAACCTGCCGCGCGTCCTACCCGAGGGGCTGGGGGCAGAGATCGACCTTGAGGCCTGGCGACTGCCGCCGGTCTTCGACTGGCTGAACCGTTCGGCGGGGATGGCGCAGGCGGAGCTTCTCAAGACCTTCAACTGCGGCATCGGGCTGATCCTTGTGGTCGACGCTGGCCGCGAAACTGCGCTTTCGGCGCTTCTGGCGGATGCTGGCGAGACTGTGATCCCGCTCGGCACCGTCATCGAAGGGCAGGGGGTCCGCTACAAGGGCACGCTGGCTTGAAGCGTGTCGCGATCCTGATTTCGGGCGGCGGCTCGAACATGCTGGCGCTTGCCGACAGCATGACGGGCGACCACCCGGCGCGGCCCGTGCTGATCCTCTCGAACGATCCCGGAGCCGCCGGTTTGCAGAAGGCCGCCGCGCGCGGCATCCCGACCGCCGCCGTCGATCACCGCCCCTTCGGCAAGGACCGCGCCGCCTTCGAGGCGGAACTGCTGAAACCGATCCTTCAAGCCGAAGCCGACATCATCTGCCTTGCCGGTTTCATGCGCGTCCTGACCCCCGGTTTCGTCGGACACTTTGCCGGGCGGATGCTGAACATCCACCCATCTCTCCTGCCCAAGTACCCCGGCCTGCATACCCACCAGCGCGCACTCGACGCTGGCGATGATGGGGCCGGCTGCACCGTGCATGAGGTGACGCCGGTCCTCGACGACGGCCCGATCCTTGGTCAGGCGCGGGTGCCGGTCATGCCGGGCGACACCGCCGAAACCCTCGCCGCCCGCGTCCTGCGTGAAGAGCATCGGCTCTACCCCGCCGTCCTTCGCCGCTTTGCCGAGGGCGACCGCCGGCCCCTCTACCTGTAACCTTCGTGCCGACGCGGGAAAATTCCGCGCGCCCGCCCTTTAAAACCCCGGACGACTGCCCTATGACGGCCAAACCCTGCGGGATGCCCCCGCGCCGAACGGAAGCCCATGCGCACCATTTCCACGACCGAAGAACTTGCCCGTTTCTGCGAAGCCGCCAAGTCCGAAGCCTATGTCACCCTCGATACGGAATTCCTGCGCGAGCGGACCTATTATTCGAAACTCTGCCTGATCCAGATGGCGCTTCCGGGCGCTGAGGGCGAGGCGGTCCTGATCGACCCGCTTGCGGGTGGCCTGTCGCTCGACCCGCTCTATGACCTCTTCCGGCATGAGGCGACGGTGAAGGTCTTTCACGCGGCGCGGCAGGATCTTGAGATCTTCTTCGTCGAGGGCAATGTTTTCCCGAAGCCGCTCTTCGACACGCAGGTCGCGGCCATGGTCTGCGGCTTTGGCGATCAGGTCGGCTATGAGACGCTGGTCAGGAAGATCGCCAAGCAGAACCTCGACAAGACCTCGCGCTTCACCGACTGGTCGCGCCGACCCTTGAGCGAGGCGCAGAAGGTCTATGCGCTGGCCGATGTGACCCATCTTCGCGTGATCTACGAATTCCTCGCCAAGGAGCTTCAGCGCACCGGGCGGCAGAAATGGGTGGAGGAGGAACTTGGCATCCTTCTCGACCCCGAAACCTATATCACTCGCCCCGATGAGGCCTGGGAACGGGTGAAGACCCGCACCACCTCGGGCCGCTTCCTTGCGGTGGTGAAGGAACTCGCCCGCTTCCGCGAGGACTATGCCCAGACCCGCAACGTGCCCAGAAGCCGCGTCTTCAAGGATGACGCTCTCCTGGAGCTTGCCTCGACCCGGCCCACGAACCTTGAGGAGCTTGGCCGCTCCCGGCTTCTCCTCCGCGAAGGCCGCAAGACCGAAATCGCCGATGGCATCCTTGCCGCCGTCAAGGCCGGGATGGACGCCAAGCCAGAGGATTTCCCCAAGCCTGATACCAGCCGCGACCAGATCCAGGTGGATTCGGCGTTGGCCGATCTTTTGCGCGTTCTCCTGAAGTCGAAGTCGGAAGAAGAGGGCGTGGCGCAGAAGCTGATCGCCTCATCCGCCGATCTAGACGCGATTGCAGCCGGCGAACGCGGGGTGCCGGCGCTGAAGGGCTGGCGCGGCGAGGTCTTCGGCAAGGACGCGCTGAGGCTCTGCAAGGGCGAGATTGCCCTTTCCGCGCGCGGGGGCGCGGTCAGGGTCATTCAGGTCTGATGAGGCCTCAGCGGCTGGTCGAACGGCTGTTGCTGGCGCCAAGCACGACGATCTTCGACACGCCCTGCAGCCGGATGTCGGAAAGGTAGACCGCCGCCGTCACCTCGCGCGATTGCGGGGTGGATGTGCGGCGCAGCTCCAATGGCGCTTCGACCACGAAGCGGTAGGTCAGGACACCGTCCTTGACGCTCCCGTCACCGTCGGGGACAAGGGCCGCATCCCACCAGCCTTGCGTCGGCGGCACGCCGGTAGCGGTGACGATGGCGCCGCCGGGCTGGCGCGCGACCTCAAGCCCGGTCACTTCCTGCACAACGGGGCGCGGGTCCTGCGGCACGCCGTCGACGACCTGCACGACCTCTTCCTCTGATCCGCCGAACCAGTTGAACGGGTTGATCTTGCTGTCGCGGATGCGCCCGCAGGCGGTCACGGCCAAGGCGGCGACCAGCAAGGCGGCGATGGTTCTTGTCATGCTATTCCCCCGTTCGTTCCTGCCTTGGGTAGCCGAATTGCGGACGCCTGAAAAGAGGCGGCGGGGCTGGACCTTGGGCCAATCCGGCATTACCTCGATAGCGATGAGGAGAGACGAATGGCCACCACAGCGTTTGAAGACATCGCCGAGACGTTCGAATTCCTCGACGACTGGGAAGACCGCTACCGTCATGTCATCGAACTGGGCAAGGCGATGCCGCCCCTCGACGATGCGGTGAAGGTGCCGGCGACCAAGGTTGACGGCTGCGCGAGCCAGGTCTGGTTCCTGCCGAGGATAGACGGGCAGGGCGCTGCGGCGCGGTTCGATTTTGACGGCGACAGCGATGCGATGATCGTGCGCGGGCTGATCGCGATCCTGAAGGCGCTTTACTCCGGGCTGCCGGTTTCCGAGGTGCTGCGTGTCGATGCGACGGGGGAACTGGCGCGGCTTGGCCTCGACAAGCATCTCTCGTCGCAAAGGTCGAACGGGCTTCGCGCCATGATCGGCCGTATCCGCGTGCTGGCCACCGCTGCCGAAGCGGCCTGAGGCCTAAAGCCGGGCCAGCGCGGTTTTCAGATCGCCGTAGCCGGTGAATCGGCGCTCATAGGCGAGGCCAAGGCGCCGGGCGCATTCCTCGGCCTTCGCATCGATTGCCGGGTCGTCGGTCTGGGCCTGATAGACGAGCTTTTCGTAATTGCCGAACATCATCGTGATCAGCTCCGGGTGCCGGTCAAAGCCCATCGGCTTCCAGACGAAGGCATCGAACTGGCGCACGAGGAAGTCGGTCAGGTAGAAGGCGGTGAATTCGCTGTCGATATGGCTGGCGAAGGCCGCATTACCTTCAAAAAACGAATAGCAATGCGGGCCTTCGATCATCTCGACGCCAAGTTCCTTGCACTTTTCGAACAACTGGCCGCCGGTGCCGCAATCGGCGTATACCACGAAGATCGACGCATAATCATTGCGGTGCCGTTCCACTGTTTCAGTGACGGCAACGGTGATCTTGTCTGGCCAGAGGTGATACTTGGCCGGCAGGCAGGTCAGGTCGAGATGGGTCCAGCCATTGGCTTCCTTGAGGTCGACAATCTCGCGCGCCAGCGCACCGCAGGCGATCAGCAGCACGCGGCCCGCCGCTTCGGGCCTCAGCCCTTCCTCGGTCAGGGTCCGGTCATCGGGCAGCGTCACGACCGCCTCCAGAAGATCGAAGCCGCTGCCGCGAGAAGGGGCAGCAGCATCCATTCCGCCGAGATGCCCGCAGGTGCGGCCAGTGCGGCAAGCCCGACCGTCAGCGCGGCGGCGGCAAGGACGACGGCAAGAAGGGCAGCGAAGCGGGCAGGCGGCATGGGCAACTCCTTTCCCTCAATCTGGGCATCCGGCGCCGAAATGCAAAGCGCCAAACGAAAAGGCCCCGGGTTGACGCCGGGGCCTTCCGCAAACTCTCAGAGCCCGCTCAGCCGGCAGCGACCTTGTTGTGCTTGCGGGCCATGTGGTCCTTGGCGGTCTGGACAGCGACGGCGGCGTCGCGGCAATAGGCGTCCGCGCCGATCGCCTTGCCGAATTCCTCGTTCAGGGGCGCACCGCCGACGAGCACGATGAAATCCTCGCGCATGCCCTTTTCCTTCAGCGTGTCGATCACGACCTTCATGTAGGGCATGGTCGTCGTGAGAAGCGCGGACATGCCGAGGATGTCGGCCCCTTCGCGCTCTAGCGCCTCAAGGTATTTCTCGACCGGGTTGTTGATGCCAAGATCGACGACCTCGAAGCCGGCGCCTTCCATCATCATGCCGACAAGGTTCTTGCCGATGTCGTGGATGTCGCCCTTGACGGTGCCGATCACCATCTTGCCGACGCGCGGCGCGCCGGTTTCGGCCAGAAGCGGCTTCAGGATGAACATACCGGCCTTCATCGCGTTCGCGGCGAGAAGCACTTCCGGCACGAAGAGGATACCGTCGCGGAAGTCGGCGCCGACGATGGTCATGCCGGCGACGAGGGCCTTGGTCAGCACGTCATAGGGTGCCCAGCCGCGCCCAAGAAGGATGTTGACGCCTTCCTCGATCTCTTCCTTCAGACCGTCATAGAGGTCGTCGTGCATCTGCAGGACAAGCTCTTCGTCATCAAGCTCGCTGAGGATGATTTCGTCGTCGTCGGCCATCTCGTGTCTCCTGGCGGTTCTGACTGACTTAATGCGACCAATGCCCCAATGTCACTTGGCAAATTGCGACATGCGCCGTCGCGGAGGCGACGTGGGGGCAATTGGCAAGCAGTGGGGTATTGCCATATGTTCACTAAATGTTCCATATTCCAACACGGATTCCTGTCGGTTTCAGTTTGAAGATGCTGGACTGCGACAGCCACACCAAACAAGATTATGAAGGCCAGTCGGCAGGGGACGAGCTTGCCGCAGAAGCGCCGGACCTCACCGTAGTACGTCCGGCGGCTGGTCTTCTCCCATACATGGGAGATGCGCCCCAATGCCCCTGCCGCCGCCCGATCCCTTCCTGCGCCTCAAGGCGCGCGGTTCCGCAACCAATCCGGCGGGCCGGTTCGAGGCTCGGGAAAGCTCTGCCGAAAACGATGGCTGGGACCTGCCGGAGGAGGAGCGGCTTCTCAGGACCGAGGTGAGCGAGGAAAGGCCAAGGTCGCTCATCAACTATATCTCCTCGCCGGACCTGCCGTTCGACCGCACGATCAACCCCTATCGCGGCTGCGAGCATGGCTGTTCCTACTGCTTCGCGCGGCCGTCCCATTCCTATCTCGGCCTCTCCGCCGGCCTCGATTTCGAGACGAAGCTCGTTGCCCGGCCCGACGCGCCGGCCTTGCTTGCCCGTGAACTGGCGCGCAAGGCCTACAGCGTGGAACCCATTGCCATCGGCACCAGCACCGACCCCTATCAGCCGATCGAGGCGCGCTACCGGATCATGCGCGGCATCCTCACCGTGCTGTCGGAGTGGAACCATCCGGTGGCCATCGTGACCAAGGGCGCGCTGATCGAACGCGACATCGACATCCTTTCCGACATGGCTGCGCGGGGCCTCGCCCATGTCGGGGTCTCGGTGACGACGCTCGACCCCGCATTGAGCCGCGCTATGGAGCCGCGCGCGCCCACCCCGGCACGCCGCCTTGCCGCCATCGAAAGGCTGGCCGGTGCCGGGGTGCCGGTCCGTGTCATGGCCGCCCCCGTGGTCCCGGTCCTGACCGAGCCGGAGCTTGAGGCGATCCTGGCCGCCGGGGCGAAGGCTGGCGCAAAGGCGGCAAGCTGGATTCTGCTCCGCCTTCCCTACGAGGTGGCGCCCCTCTTCCGCGACTGGCTGGCGCGCGCCTGTCCGGAGCAGGCGGAGCATGTGCTGAACCGGCTTCGCGCCATGCGGGGCGGGGCGGATTACGACGCCGAATGGGGCAAGCGGATGCGGGGCGAGGGGCCCTATGCCGACCTTATCCAGCGCCGCTTTCAGGTGGCGGCAAAACGGCTTGGCCTCGATGGTCGGTTGCCGCGCCTCGACCGCAGCCGCTTCGCCCGGCCTGCGCGCCCCGGCGATCAGCTCTCGCTGTTCTGAAGGCCCAATTCGTGATATGTAGCGCGTGCAGACAATCCGTCCGTGCCAAAGGCTGGAGGCGGCATGTACAAGCACATCATTGTTCCGACGGACGGTACCGAGGCCGGCGTCCGCGCAGTTGAACAAGGCCTGGAAATCGCCCGCGCCGTCAATGCCCGGCTGACAATCCTGACCGTCCTTCAGGCGTTCCAGCCGATCTCCTTCGCGCCGGAGATGGTGCCGGAGAGCTTCGATCTGGAAACCGATTTCAAGGATCGCCAGCAGGACCACAGGCTGACCGATGACCACCTCGAACGGATGGTCCGTGCTTCAGGGGTGTCTTGCAGCCATGTCGTGGCCGAGCACTACCACCTTGCCGACGCGGTGCGCACCACCGCCGAGGCGCAGTCCTGCGATCTCATCATCATGCCCGCGCATGAGCGCTACACGCTTCTCGGCCGCTCCGTCGACAGCGAAACCGCACGGCTTTTGGCGAAGTCGAAACTGCCGGTGCTGGTTCTGCATTGAGGCGGGGTGAGTGAGACTGACGGTCCGAAGCTCGCGTCAGAGGCCATCGCATCTGACGGTGCTCCGGAATTTCCAGTGCGCCTCACCCGCGCCGGCGTCCCCGCCGCTCGCGGCTGGCTTCCGGCGCATCACCGGTGCCGTCGGAGGCCGAGGAGAACCCGCCGAGATGGGCGGTGATCTCGTCGAGTGTCGGACGCGCGCCGCGCGGACGGGTCTCAAGGGCGGCACGCATCGCGCGCAGATGCTCAGGCATCGTGCCGCAGCAGCCGCCGATGATCGTGGCGCCGGCATCGCGCGCCAGAACCGCGTATTCCGCCATCAGGTCCGGCGTGCCGTCGTAATGGATATGCCCGTCGTGATACTTGGGGATGCCGGCATTGCCCTTGGCGATGATCGGCTTTTCCGGCCCCGCCGCGACAAAGCCGAGGACGGTGCGCATCAGGTCGGCGGCACCAACGCCGCAGTTGGCGCCGAAGGCGATTGGCGGGTTGGGCAGCTTGTCGATCATCGCGGCCATCTGGGCGGAGGTCATGCCCATCATGGTCCGGCCTGCCGTGTCGAAGCTCATCGTGCCGCACCAGGGCATGCCGGCGAGGTCGAAGGCTTCCGCCGCCGCCTTGAATTCCTCGGCCGCAGAGATCGTCTCAAGCCAGAGGACATCGGCGCCGCCCTCTTTCAGCCCCTCGGCCTGTTCGTGGAACATCTCGACGGCGCGGTCATGGGTGAGCGAGCCCATCGGCGACATGATCTCACCCGTCGGGCCGACGGACCCGGCAACGATCACCGTCCGGCCCGAGGCGTCGGCCACATCGCGGCCAAGGGCGGCGCCGACGCGGTTCAGCTCACGCACCCGGCCTTCGGCGCCATGGAGCTTCAGCCGGCTGGCGTTGCCGCCGAAGGTGTTGGTCAGGAAGATGTCGCTGCCGGCCTCGACCGCGCCGCGATAAAGCGTGGTGATGTTTCCCGGCTGGTCGGTGTTCCACAGCTCTGGCGCCTCACCGGCTGTCAGGCCCATGTTGAAAAGGTTGGTGCCGGTCGCGCCATCGGCCATCAGCCAGTCGCGTTCGGACAGGAGCCGGGAGAGGGCATCGCTCATCTCATCACCTTTCTGGATCGCCAGATCGCAGCCATGCCCGTCAGCGGGCGCCAAGCCTTGAGTCTACGGCCAAGCCGCAGTTCCATCCAGCGCGGAGTTTCGAAAATCGCTTGCGGCGCGGGTCCGCGATCAGCTTTCTTCCATGATCTGGCGCTTGGCCTCGGCCATCAGCTCCAACATCTTGGTGCGGATCGTCGTCTCGTCGGAGAGCGCGCCAAGATCCTTGGCCACCTTGCGGTAGACATCCTCGTCCCCCGCCTCGTCGAAATCCTCGGCCACCACGTCCTTGGCATAGCTCGCCGCAGCATCGCCGCTCTTGCCCATCAGGCCGGCGGCCCAGAGGCCGAGCAGCTTGTTGCGCCGTGCCTCGGCCTTGAACTTCAGCGTCTCGTCATGGGCGAACTTGTTCTCGAAGGCGTTTTCGCGGTCGTCGAAAGTCGTCATGGGGCGTCCTGTCTTCTGGGGCCGGGGGAGCTTTGAATTTGGGGTTCTATTGCCAGAGTTGCAACCGTCGGGCAAGGGCGTTGCCATCCCGCGCCACCTGAGGCGGCTGATCCTTGCGGCTCGGGTCGCCTTGGCCTATAGGGGCGCGAAAGGCCCTGCCGGGCCTTGCTCACCGGGAAGGGGCATCCTGAATGGCACCGCGTCGCAAGAAGGTTTACGAAGGCAAGGCCAAGATCCTTTACGAAGGCCCCGAGCCCGGCACCTTCGTCCAGTATTTCAAGGACGACGCCACCGCTTTCAACGCCCAGAAGAAGGCGACGATCGAGGGCAAGGGCGTCCTGAACAACCGCCTTTCGGAATTCTTCATGACCGGGCTGACCAACATCGGCATCCCGAACCACTTCATCCGCCGCCTGAACATGCGCGAACAGCTGATCCGCCAGGTGGAGATCATTCCGCTTGAGGTGATCGTGCGCAACTTCGCCGCCGGCTCCATCTCCAAGCGCCTCGGGATGGAGGAAGGCACGCCCTTGCCGCGCCCCATCGTCGAATACAGCTACAAGAACGACGCGCTTGGCGACCCGATGGTGTCCGAGGAATATATCGTCGCCTTCGGCTGGGCCAACCAGCAGGACCTTGACGACATCGTGCAGATCGCCCTTCGGGTGAACGACTTCCTGTCGGGCATCTTCTACGGCGCCGGCATAAAGCTCATCGACTTCAAGATCGAGATCGGCCGCATCTGGGAAGGCGATTTCATGCGCCTCATCGTCGCCGATGAGATCAGCCCGGATTCATGCCGGCTCTGGGACATCAAGACCGGCCAGAAGCTCGACAAGGACGTGTTCCGCCGTGACTTGGGCAGCCTGACCGATGCCTATTCCGAAGTGGCCCGCCGCCTTGGCGTCCTGCCGGCGCAGACCACGCATCTGACCAAACCGACGCTTATCAACTGAGAGGCCCTGAAGCAATGAAAGCCCGTGTCCATGTCATGCTGAAGGACGGCGTACTTGATCCGCAGGGCGAGGCGGTCAAGCACGCGCTTGGCACGCTCGGCTTTCAGGGGGTCGAGGCGGTGCGCCAGGGCAAGGTGATCGAGCTGGATCTCGCCGCCAAGGACAAGGCCGCCGCCGAGGCCGAAGTGAAGGCGATGTGCGAAAGGCTCCTCGCCAACACGGTGATCGAGAAATACACGGTCGAGATCGCCTGAACTGGCGGCCGTCGCAGGCCTTGCTGTCTGCGACCACAGCCCACTTTACAGAAAAGCTCCGCTGTCATTAGTCTCCCCCTCAGGGAGACGAGCGGACGCGACGCGGGGGCTGACCGTCAGGACGGCCTGCGCAGCGCCATGATTGCTGAAAATTGAGCGTAGTTTGACGAACCCCCGGTCGCGGTTGGCGCGGACCGGGGTTCGGGTCTGGGCGTTTGTACCGCCGGCAGACATCGCGCCTTTGGCATGTTCGACGCCCTGGCCGGGCCATGGCGCGACGTATTGCAGGAAGGGATTGCGATGCTTTTTCGTTCAAGGTCGGCAGGCTGCAACCATGTCGTGGCGCGGCCGAATTGCGCATGCTGCTCAGCCGAGGTGACGCAGCTTACCCAGCGGGTGAACCACGACCTCACTCGCCGCGGATTTGTCGCCGGGGCCAGTGCCTCGGTCGCACTGCTGGGTCTTGCGGCTTATTCCGGGCCGGTCCGGGCGCAGGAGGCGGGCGCCCCCGTCACGGCCGTCACGAACGTGAATCTTTTCAACGGGATGGACAGCGACCTCAAGGTCGGGGTCACTGTCGTCGTGCAGGGCGGGATGGTGGCCGATATCGTCACCGGCGATTTCACACCGCCCGAAGGTGCCACGGTCATCGACGGCGCCGGTCGGACGCTGATGCCCGGCCTCATCGACGCGCATTGGCACACGATGATTGCGGCGCTGCCGATCCAGGCGCTCCTGTCGCTTGCCGAAGGCGACATCCACTTCGCCGCCGCCAAACAGGCCGAGCGGACGCTGATGCGGGGCTTCACCACAGTGCGCGACATGGGCGGACCGGCCTTCGCGCTGAAACGCGCCATCGACGGCGGCATCGTCGCCGGGCCGCGCATCTATCCCTCGGGCGCGCTGATCTCGCAGACCTCCGGCCACGGCGATTTCCGTAACATATGGGAGCTTCCCGGCGTTCCCGGCACCCTGTCGCGGGCCGAGGTGCTGAATGCCGCCGCTTTGGCGGATGGCCGCGACGCGGTGCTGAAGGCCACGCGCGAGCAGTTGATGCAGGGCGCAAGCCAGATCAAGCTCGTCGCCGGCGGTGGCATCGCCTCGGTCTACGACCCCATCGACGTGACCGAATTCCTGCCCGAAGAGCTTGAGGCCGCCGTCCTCGCCGCCGCCGACTGGGGCACCTATGTCTCCGCCCATGTCTATACGGCCACCGGCATCCAGCGCTGCCTGAAGGCCGGGGTGAAATCCATCGAGCACGGGCAGTTGGCCGATGAGGACTCGGTGAAGATGATGGCCGACATGGGCGCGGTCTGGAGCCTCCAGCCCTTCGTGAAGGACCTCCACGCCAACCCCGACGCCCTGCCGCCGGAGCGGCGCGAAAAATGGGAAGCGGTGTGGGAGGGCACCGACCGCGCCTATGAGCTTGCGGCGAAGTACAAGGTGCCGCTGGGCTTCGGCACCGACTTCCTTTTCGATCCGGTGGGGGCGGAGTTGCAGAACGTATGGCTCGCCGCGATGACCCGCTGGTATACGCCTGCTGGTGCCGCCAAGGCGGCCACTTCGGACAATGCCTTCATCCTCGGGATGTCCGGCCCGCGCAATCCCTATACGGCGGGAAAACTCGGCGTGATCGAGAAGGGGGCCTACGCCGACATGCTCATCGTCGATGGCGACCCGACCGCCGACTTCGGCTTCGTCGCCGATCCCGATGCGAATTTCCGCGTCATCATGAAGGGCGGGACGGTCTACAAGAACACGCTCGGCGCCTGACGAAAGCGCCATTTCCATTCTGGAACTCGGACCGTCTTTGCGGTAATCGGGGCGGCATCCCCCTGCCGGGTTCCCGCCATGCCAAAGAGGTTCGCGATGAAAGCCGCCGTCATCACCTTCCCCGGATCGAACTGCGACCGCGACCTTGCCGTCGCCTTCGAGAAAGCCGGCGCGGAAGTCACACGCGTCTGGCACAAGGACGCAGGCCTGCCGGCGGGGACCGACATCGTGGCGATCCCCGGCGGCTTTTCCTTCGGCGACTATCTCCGCTGCGGCGCCATCGCCGCGCAATCGCCGGTCGCCGCCGCGATCAAGGCCCATGCCGAACGCGGCGGCTATGCGCTTGGCATCTGCAATGGCTTTCAGGTCCTGACCGAAACCGGCCTTCTGCCCGGCGCGCTGATGCGCAACGCCGGGCTCAAGTTCATCTGCAAATCGCTGACGCTTTCGGTCGCCACCACCGACAGCGCCTTCACCGGCCTCTGGGCGAAGGGCGACCGTATCACCCTGCCGATCGCGCATCACGACGGCAATTACGTCATCGACGCCGAGGGCCTGCAGCGCCTGAAGGCCGAGGATCGCATCGCCTTCACCTATGCCGACAATCCCAACGGCTCGCTCGACAGCATCGCCGGCGTGCTTTCCGCCAATCGCCGTGTTCTCGGCATGATGCCGCACCCCGAGCGCATGGTGGAAACCCAGCAGGGCGGCACCGATGGTTCGGTGCTTTTCCGCTCGCTCATGTCGGCGATGGCGCTGGCCTGACATACTACCGCTTGAGGCGGGGCCGCTGCCGGCATAAAATTGCGCGATGGCAGAAGAACCCGCAGCAGCGAAGGACGATGGCGCCGCCGCGCGCCCCAGAAGCACGGGCACGCCCCCGGCGCGTGCGAGCCTGGCGCGGCCCGGCAAGGTTTCGTGGTGGATTCGCCTCGTCGTCCTGATCTTCGCCCTGGCAGCCATCGGCGTCATCTGGACCACCAACACTCTTCTCACCGACCGTTTTTCCGAGACGACCCGCAACCGCGCCGAGGTGCGGCTCGCACTTTTCACCGGCAACGTGATGAGCGAGTTGCAGAGGAATTCGGTGGTGCCGCTTCTTCTTGCGCGCGATCCGCTGCTGATCTCCTCGCTGAACACCAGCGAATATTCCGTCACATCGCAACGGATCATGTCGGCGCAGACTGAAATCGGCGCCGCCTCGATCATCCTTCTCGACGTGACCGGTCGCGTCGTGGCGGCCAGCGACCGCATGCAGATCACCGCGAACCAGTCGCAGCGCCCGGCTTTCGTCGATGCTGTCCGCTCCAAGGACACCGTCTTTACGCTGAGCGAAGGGCCGACGGGCGCCTATGACTTTTCCTATTCGCGCGCCGTCCTGTCGGAAGGCCGCGTCGTCGGCGTCATCATCGTCGGGGTCGAACTGGCGAAGTTCGAGCGGGTGCTGAGCGGGATCGCCGATGCGGTGGCGCTGATCGACAGCGAGAACAAGGTGATCCTTTCGACCGAACCGCGCTGGCGCAGCAAGCCCCTGGACGAGGCGTTGACCGAACCGCCGCCCGCCAACGCGCTTGAACGGGCGCTCCAGGCGACCTCGGACTGGACCCGGCCATCGCCGGACGCCTATGTCGGCGGCGAGGCGGTGATCCGCAACGAGGCGCGCATCCCCTTCCGCGGCTGGCGGCTGGTCAGCTTCACCACCTATGCGTCGATCCGCGATCAGGTGAACGCGGTTCTGGCGCTTGAGATCATGGGCTTTGCCGTCCTGCTGGCGCTGATCTTCTACATCCTGTCGCGCCGCGCCCGCCGCCAGTCCGCCGCCTTCCGGCGCGAGTCGGCGGAACTGCGCCAGTTGAATGCCCGGCTGAAGCGGGAAATCGCCGAACGCGAAAAGGTCGAAAAGGACCTCGCCGTGGCCGAGCAGACATTGGCGCAATCCTCCAAGCTTGCCGCATTGGGCGAGATGTCGGCCGCCGTCAGCCATGAGCTGAACCAGCCCCTGGCCGCGATGAAGACCTACCTCGCCGGGGCCCAGCTTCTTCTGCAGCGCAAGCGCCCGGAAGAGGCGCTCTCGTCCTTCCAGCGCATCGACGACCTCATCGAACGCATGGGCGCGATCACCCGGCAACTGAAAAGCTATGCCCGCAAGGGTGGCGAAGCCTTTGAACCCGTTGACTTTCGTCTCTGTCTTTCCTCGGCCCTGTCGATGATGGAGCCGACCTTGCGCACCCGTGCCGTCAGAATCTCGCGCAACGTGCCGAAGGTGCCGGTAAAGGTGCAGGCCGACCGGGTGCGGCTGGAACAGGTCATCATCAACCTTCTGAGGAACGCGCTGGACGCCACCAAGGACGTGGCCATGCCGCAGATCGACATCTCCCTTTCGGCGGGGGAAACGGCCTCGCTTGCGGTCCGCGACAACGGCCACGGCATCACCGATCTCGATAATCTTTTCGAGCCATTCTACACCACGAAGAAGCCGGGCGAGGGCGTCGGGCTTGGTCTTGCCATCTCCTCCGGGATCGTGAAGGACTTCGGCGGAAGACTTACGGCGCGCAATGCGACGGGCGGGGGGGCTGTATTCGAGGTTCAGCTCCCCATATTGAGCGCAAGCTCCCAGGCAGCGGAATGAGGTGACCCATGGCGCGCGCGATGAAAGTGGCGATCGTCGATGACGAACAGGACATGCGGCAGTCGATCAGCCAGTGGCTGGCGCTTTCGGGCTTCGACACCGAAACCTATTCGAGCGCCGAGGACGCGCTGAAGTCGATCGGAGCGGACTGGCCGGGTGTCGTGGTCAGCGACATCAGGATGCCCGGCATGGACGGAATGGCCTTCCTGAAGAAGTTGATGAGCCTTGATAGCGGCCTGCCCGTGATCATGATCACCGGCCATGGCGACGTGCCGATGGCGGTCGAGGCGATGCGCGTCGGCGCCTATGATTTCCTTGAAAAGCCCTTCAATCCCGACCGCATGACCGAGCTTGCCAAGCGTGCCAGCCAGTCGCGGCGGATGACGCTCGACAACCGCGCGCTCCGGCGCGAGCTGGCCGATGGCTCCACCATCATGAAGAAGCTGATCGGCACCTCGCCGGCGATGGAGCGTCTGCGCGAGGATATCCTCGATCTTGGCCAGGCCGATGGCCATGTGCTGATCGACGGCGAAACCGGCACCGGCAAGACCCTTGTCGCCCATGCGCTCCATGCGGTCGGGCCGCGAGCGGGCAAGAAGTTCCTCGTCATCAGCTGCGCCGCCTTCGCCGAAGACATGCTCGCGACCCGGCTTTTCGGCCCGATGGACGAAGGCGGGCAAATTCCGCTGGTGGAAGAGGCGAGGGGCGGCACGCTGGTGCTGGAAGACATCGAGGCACTGAGCCAGCCGTTGCAGGCCCGGCTTCTGACCTTCATCAACGATCAGGGCACGCCCGCCGAAACCCGCATCGTCGGCATCTGCAACGACCACGAACAGGGCCGCACCGTCGAAGACGCGCTCCGCCCCGATCTCTACTACCGCCTTGCCGCGCTGAAGATCACGCTGCCGCCTCTGCGCGCCCGTGGGGAAGACATCCTGACGCTCTTCACCCGGCTTGGCGAACAGTTCGCCGATGAATATGGCTGCGACGCGCCGCAGGTGACCGCGCAGGAGGCTGCTCAGCTTCTGCAGGCGCCCTGGCCCGGCAATGTCCGCCAGCTCATCAACGTCGCCGAACGCGCGGTCCTCCAGAACCGCCGCGGCTCAGGCTCCATCGCCTCGCTCCTCATGTCCGAGAACGAAGAGGCGGGGCCGACGATCACCACCGAGGGCAAGCCGCTCAAGGACTATGTCGAAAGCTTCGAGAAGATGCTGATCGACAACACGATGCGGCGGCACAAGGGCTCGATCACTGCGGTGATGGACGAACTTTGCCTGCCGCGCCGGACCCTGAACGAGAAGATGGCGAAATACGGGTTGCAGCGGTCGGACTATCTCTGACCTCAGATCCGGGCGAGGGCGAGCCTGAGGCCAAGCGCCGCGAACCCGGCGGCAAAGATGCGGCGAAGCGCGGTCACCACGGCGGGCCGCGACAGGACATGCGCCCGGAACCGCGCGGCGGCAAGGCCGTAGACGGCGAAGACCGCGAAGGTCATCGCCATGAAGACGAGGCTCAGCCACAGCATCTCTGTCACCGGATGCGCGCCGCTGCTGTCGATGAACTGCGGCAGGAAGGCGAGAAAGAAGATCGAGAGCTTCGGGTTGAGGAGGTTCATCGCGACAGCCGCCGCCACGACCTGCATCGCCGACGGTGTCGGGCCGCCCTCGGCCAGACGCAGGGGGCCGGCATCGCGCAGCACCTGCCACGCCATCCAGAGCAGATAGGCGACGCCGCCGTAGCGCAGCGCTTCGTAAAGGACGGCGCTGGTGTGGAGAAGTGCCGCCAGCCCTGTCACCGCCGCCAGCATGTGCGGAACGGTGCCGAGGGTCGAGGCGAAGGCCGCGAGGACGCCGCCCTTCGGTCCGCGCGAGATGCCGGCGCCAATGGTGTAAAGCGCCCCGGTGCCGGGCGAGGCGATGATGAGGAACGAAGTAAGAAGAAACTCAGGGGAGAGGGTGGACATGGGCGCGCCTTTTCGTTGGGTCGCGCCAAGGCTAGGACCGCCGCCGCCCCCGGTCTTGAACGTTCTTGCGCTGGGACCGTGCGAAGACCGCCGGCGAATAGCCGAACTGCCGGGTGAAGATCCGCGTCAAGTGGCTTTGATCGGCAAAGCCCGCCTCGGCGGCGGCACGCGACAAGGGCAAGCCCGATGCAATCAGCCGCCGTGCCTGCGCCACCTTCAGTTGCAGAAGATAGGCATGGGGCGGCAGGCCGAAAGCGGCGCGAAAGGCGCGGGTCAGGTGAAAGGGGCTGAGGCCGGCGGCGGCGGCAAGGTCGGCCAGCCTCACCCCATCGTCGCGCCGGTCATGGAGATAGTCGCGCGCCATAAGCACGCCGGGCGTATGCGAAGGCTCTGCCGCTGACCGCCCGCTGCAAAGCCGGAGGACTACTTCGCCCAGGGCCGCGTCGAAGGCCATCCGGCCGGCATCGCCCGCAGGCCCGGTCGCCGCGCGGTAAAGCTCATCGAATAGTCCGGGCAGGTCCGTCCCTTCGATCACCGGCCGGGTGAACTCCTCGCCGGTGCCGCCAGCAAGCCCCGCACGGGCGGTGGCCACCAGTCCGGGATCGAGATAGAGCATGGTCCAGACCCGCGCGCCGCCGATGGGGCGGCCGTCATGCACCTCTCCGGGGTTCACGGTGACAAGTGCGCCCGGCCCGGATTCCACCTCGCCCCGACCGCTGGCCGAGGCCTGCGCGCCCCGCAGGATCAGCCCGATCCCGAACTGGTCGTGGCTGTGGCGCGGAAAGGCGCGCGCCGACCGCGCCGCAACGGCGAGGACGCCCTCGGCGATGCAGGGCAGGGGGCGGAATACCTCCGCCGGACGGGAACGACAGGGCGTTGAGCGCGGCATCTGACGCGAGACTGCCCGATCCGAAACCCGATGTCACCCGCCCCGGCATATGCCCGCCCCCCGCGAGCCGACCCGATTTGATATTGTCATTTTGTGACATTCCCCGCTAAGGTGCGGAGGCGCTGATCCCGCCTTTTTGGCGACGGTCCGCATCACCAGATTCTCTGCCTTCCGGCGTCCGGGCATTAGCCATGAGGGCGCGGGAACGGCAGGCCGAATGGCCGCAAGGCCGAACACATCGCCCCGCGCCCTGATGAGGGCAGGGGCCCGAATGGGCGCCCGCCGGGCGTCCGGGACAAAACCGCGATGAAACGCGAGAGGGCAGAGCAGGAAGAGCGGATCAGGCCGATGGCCGCCGCACCCATGCTTTCCCCGGTAGTCATCGCCTCAGCGATTGAACGCAGACCTTCCTCAGGCCCTTCGGGGCCAGCGCGATTGCCTGCGTTCGGAAAGTATACATGGCCAAGAAAATGCTCATCGACGCCACCCACGCGGAAGAGACCCGCGTCGTGGTGGTGGACGGAAACAAGGTCGAGGAATTCGACTTCGAGACCGTCAACAAACGCCAGCTAGCCGGCAACATCTACCTCGCCAAGGTTACCCGCGTCGAACCCTCGCTCCAGGCGGCCTTCGTCGATTACGGCGGCAACCGGCACGGCTTCCTCGCCTTCTCGGAAATCCACCCGGATTACTACCAGATCCCGGTCGCCGACCGGCAGGCGCTTCTGGAAGAAGAGCGCGCCTATGCCGCCGAGATGGACGCCGAGGATTCGCGGCGTCGCCGCTCGCGCCGCTCTGAACGGGCGCAGCCCGAGGCGGTGGCCAGCGAGGACAAGGTCGTGTCGAGCGACGACATCCCCGGCATGGCCGTCGTCGATCTGAGCGACGAAAACGGCGAGGCCGATGAGGCAGCACCCGAAGCCGAGGTGCAAGCCGAACCGGCAGCCGAAGCCGCGCCCCAGCCCGAGGCGGGCGAGGAGCGGCGCGAGCGTGACGAACCCTATGTCGCCGCCGACCATGCCTCGGACACCGATGATGAGATTGAATCCATCGCCGAAGAGGATGTGGCCGAGGAAATCCGCCAGCCGAGAAAGCCCCGGCCGCGGAAGTACAAGATCCAGGAAGTGGTCAAGGTGCGCCAGATCATGCTGGTGCAGGTCGTCAAGGAAGAACGCGGCAACAAGGGCGCGGCGCTGACCACCTACCTGTCGCTCGCCGGCCGCTACTGCGTCCTGATGCCCAACACCGCGCGTGGTGGCGGCATTTCCCGCAAGATCACCAATGCAGCCGACCGCAAGAAGCTGAAGGAAATCGCCGGCGAGATCGAGGTGCCGATGGGCGCCGGTCTCATCATCCGCACCGCCGGTTCGCAGCGCACCAAGGCCGAGATCAAGCGCGACTACGAATACCTGATGCGGCTCTGGGAACAGATCCGCGACCTGACGATGAAGTCCATCGCCCCGGCGCCGATCTACGAGGAAGGCGACCTCATCAAGCGGTCGATCCGCGATCTTTACAACAAGGACATCGACGAGGTTCTGGTCGAGGGCGCGGAAGGCTACCGCGCCGCCAAGGACTTCATGAAGATGATCATGCCGTCGCACGGCAAGAACGTGAAGAACTACAGCGAGCAGCTGCCGCTCTTCGCCCGTTTCCAGGTCGAAAGCTACCTTGCCGGCATGTTCAACCCGGTCGTGCAGTTGAAATCCGGCGGCTACATCGTCATCGGCGTGACCGAGGCGCTGGTTGCCATCGACGTGAACTCCGGCCGCGCCACCAAGGAAGGCTCGATCGAGGAAACCGCGCTCAAGACCAACCTTGAGGCGGCGGAAGAAGTTGCCCGGCAATTGCGCCTCCGCGACCTTGCAGGCCTCATCGTCATCGACTTCATCGACATGGAGGAGCGCAAGAACAACGCCTCCGTCGAGAAGCGGCTGAAGGACAAGCTGAAGACCGACCGCGCCCGCATCCAGGTTGGCCGCATCTCGGGCTTCGGCCTCTTGGAGATGAGCCGCCAGCGCCTGCGGCCCGGCATGCTGGAATCCACGACGCAACCTTGCGCCCATTGCCACGGCACCGGCATCATCCGTTCCGACGACAGCCTGGCCTTGCAGATCCTGCGCCAACTGGAAGAGGAGGGCACCCGGAAGCGCTCGCGCGAGGTGCTGCTGAAAGCGCCGGTCGCGGTCATCAACTTCCTCGTCAACCAGAAGCGCGAGCATATCGCCCAGATCGAGCTTCGCTACGGCATGGCCGTGCGGCTCGAGGCGGTCCCGTCGCTCGTCAGCCCGGATTACGAGATCGAGAAGTTCAAGACGGCGACGCGCAGCGTCCCCGAGGTGACAAGTCCGGTCGTCTCTGTCGATGCCCTCAGGATCGAGGACGAGGCGGAGGAAGAGGAAGACATCGTCGAAGTCGCCGAAGATGCGGATGAGGCCGAAGAGGCGCAGCCCGCCGCTTCGGGCGAAACCGATCCCAGCCGCAAGAAGAAGCGCCGGCGTCGGCGTCGGCGGAAGGGTGGAAACGGCAATCAGCGCGACGACGGCGCCGAGGCCGGTTCCTCCGACAGCGACGATGAGGACGAGGGCAGCGAGGCCGACGGCGAAGATGCCGCAGCCGAGGCGACGCCCGCCGACGGGGTTCCGGTCGAGGACGTGCCGGCACCGAAGAAGCGCAGCGTCAGTCGCAGCTCGCGCAGCCGGAAGTCGAAGGTCGAGCCTGCCGAGGCCGCGCCTGAAGCGGTCGCCGAGGCCGTCGTCGCCGAGGCACCTGCCGAGGTGACGGAAAAGCCGAAGTCACGCTCGCGGAGCCGCAAGCCCAAGGCCGATGCCGCCCCGGCGGAAGCCGAGGCTGCCGCGCACGAAGCCGCAGCGCCCGACGCCGAGGCCAAGCCGAAGCCCAGCCGGTCGCGCAGGAAGAAGACCGACGAGGCGCCCGTGGCCATTGCCGAACCGGTGGCCGAGCTTGTCACCGAAAGCGCGGCCGTCGCCGTCGCCCCGGTGCCGATGCCGGAACCCGCGCCGCACCGGCCCGAGGACGGCCCGCAGGCCGATCCCGGCGAGGCAGCGGAGGCGGAGAACAAGCCCCGTCGCCGTGGCTGGTGGTCGCTCGGTCGCTGAAGGCGCCACAGAAACCAAAGAACGCCGGGCCATGCGCCCGGCGTTCGTCTTTTCAGGAAGGCCCGACGCTCTTGTGAACAACCGCGACGCAATGTCCCGTGACGGCGGGCGCGGCATCGGCTAAGCCTCACATCCATGTTGGAGACCGGCATCATCACGGGCGGCTTCGGGCTGGCGGCGCTGATCGCGCTGCTGGCTGGTGTCCTGTCGTTCCTCAGCCCCTGCGTGCTGCCGATCGTGCCGCCGTACATCGCCTACATGGGCGGCATCTCCATGCGCGACCTTGCGGCCGAGGATGCCGACCATCGCGCCGCGCGGTGGCGGACGCTGGCGGCTGCGGCCTTCTTCGTCCTCGGCCTCTCGACCGTTTTCCTGCTTTTAGGCTTCGCCGCCTCGGCCTTCGGGCGGTACATTGCGCAGTGGCTCGACTGGTTCAACCTCATTGCCGGGATCACCATCATGGTCTTCGGCGCGCATTTCCTCGGCATCTTCCGCATCGGTTTTCTCGACCGCGAGATACGGATGGATGCCGGCGACCGGGGCGGGTCGGCCTTCGGCGCCTATGTCCTCGGCCTCGCCTTCGCCTTCGGCTGGACACCCTGCATCGGCCCGCAGCTTGGCATGATCCTGTCGCTGGCCGCGCAAGGGGATTCCGTCGGGCGCGGCCTCGGGCTTCTGGGCATCTACGCCATCGGCCTCGGCATTCCCTTCCTTCTCGTCGCAGCCTTCTTCCCGCGCCTGACCGGCGCGCTCGGGTTCCTCAAGCGCCACATGGGCCGGATCGAGCGGATCATGGGCCTTCTCCTATGGACCATCGGCCTTCTGATGCTGACAGGCGGCTTCAGCCAGTTTTCCTACTGGCTTCTCGAAACCTTCCCCGCACTCGCGCTGATCGGCTGACCCGGAAAAACCTCAGCGCGTCCAGCGCAATTCTCCGTCAAGCCGCCCGTCGCGGACATGGCCGCGCAGAACGTTGAGACGGATGAAGCGCGAGTCCCGGACCGACTGGTCGGCGAAATCTATTACGCGAACCTCATCGGCAAGCTGAAGTACGGCTTCGGAAAAATCCTTCCGCGGCTGGTGGTTCGGCGCAAGTGCCGCGTATTTCGAGAAATCGACGCGGTAGGAGCGGTTGTCGGGCGCGGCATTGGTGTTGATCTCGACCGCGACGCCGCCAAGGACGCCGGCCACCTCTTTCGCCAGCTGCCCGATCTGCCAGGTCCAGGCCTGCGACCCCACATTGACCTCGACCATCCGGTCGCCGCCACGCGTGACCGCCCATTCGATGGCCCGTGCCATGTCCTCGACATGGATCAATGGCCGCCAGGGCGAGCCGTCCGACAGGACCTCGATCCGCCCGGTCCGAAGCGCGGTCGCGACGAAGTCATTGAGGACGAGGTCGAGGCGCAGCATCGGGCTTGCGCCGCAGGCGGTGGCAAAACGCAAGGAAGTGACCGTAAAGCCCTCCGCCGCGATGGGGCGCAAGCCGACTTCCGTCGCCACTTTTGACCGTGCATAGGCGGTCAGCGGGTTCAGCGTGTCGGTCTCTTTCCGGAAACTGTCCGATCCGGCGCCGTACATTGAACACGAACTGGCAAAGACGAACCGACTCACACCCGCCGCTTTCGCCGCCCGCGCGGCGGCCAGAACCGCCTCGGAATTGATGTCCGCCGTCGCCGCCTCGAACTCCTTGCCGATGGGGTCGTTGGACACCGCGGCAAGCGCCACGACCGCATCGTAGCCGGCAAAATCATCTGCCTTCAGGTCGCGCACATCGGCGCTGCGCTGGCTGGCGAAAACGCTGTCGGGAAAGCCCGCTGCTTCTGAACCGTCGAACCAGTTTGCATCGATTCCATGCACTTCCGCGCCCGGAATGGCCCGGACCAGATGGGCGGCGGCAACCGGCCCGACATAGCCCCGGTGCCCCACAAGCAGGATCTTCATCTTGGCAAACGTCCTCCGAACAATGCGCGCGCCGAAACGATCGGCAGCCAATGCCTGAACTGGCGACAAACCGTGTCACGTCAACGGCCTGCATTGGCATAGCTGTAGCGAACAAGCGGCCTTTGTGCTACCCCGACGACCGGGGGCTGACGCTGCCGCAAACGGTCCGGGGGGGATCGGGGGCGGTCAGGACAAGATGTCGGCCGGGCGATTTCTGTCTCCGTTCGGCCCGGGTTTTGGAAGGAGCGTTTTGATGAAATGCGTCATTCTGGCCGGCGGGCTGGGCACCCGGCTGGCAGAGGAAACGGTGCGCATTCCAAAGCCGATGGTCGAGATCGGCGGAAGGCCGATACTGTGGCACATCATGAAGATCTACGCCGCCCACGGCATCACCGATTTCGTGATCTGCTGCGGCTACAAGGGCTATGTCATCAAGGAATACTTCGCGAACTATTACCTCCACGGCGCCGACGTGACCTTTGACCTGAGGAAGGGCACGACCGAGGTCATTACCAACCAGACCGAACCCTGGCGTGTGACGCTGATCGACACCGGGCAGGATTCGATGACCGGCGGGCGACTGCGCCGGGTGATGCCTTACCTGAAGGATGAAGAAGCCTTCTGCATGACCTATGGCGACGGTGTCGGAAACGTCGATGTGACCAGCCTTCTGGCCTTTCACAAGTCGCATGGCAGGATGGCCACCGTCACCGGCGTGCCGCCCGCCGCCCGCTTTGGTCGCCTGGACATCCAGAACGGCGGCGTGCGCGAGTTTTCCGAAAAGCCCGCCGATGACGGTGGCGTGATCAACGGCGGCTATTTCGTCCTGTCGCCCAAGGTCGCAAAATACCTTGAGGATGATGCGACGATCTGGGAACGCGCGCCTTTGATGAGCCTCGCCCGCGATGGCGAGCTGATGGCCTACGAACACAAGGGCTTCTGGCAGCCGATGGACACGATCCGCGAACGGCAGGAGCTTGAGGCGCATTGGGCGAGCGGCAAGGCGCCGTGGAAGATCTGGTAAGGACCGCATTCATGCAGGAGATGCGCGTGACGACATTCCCGAAATGCCGCCATTGCGGCAGCGAAATGCCGATGACCTTCGTGGATCTCGGGCTTTCGGCGGTGGCCAATTCCTACGTCCCCTTCGCCAGGAAGGACGAGCCTGAGCCGAAATACACACTGCACACCCGCGTCTGCCAATCCTGCTGGCTGGTGCAGGTCGATGAGGATGTGCCGGCGGACAAGATCTTCACCTCAGACTATGCCTATTTCTCCTCCTTCTCGGACTCATGGCTCGCCCATGCCCGCCGTTATGCCGAGATGATGGCGAAGCGGCTGAACCTCGGGCCCGAAAGCCTCGTGATCGAGATTGCCTCGAACGACGGATACTTGCTGAAGAACTTCGTTGCCGCGGGCGTGCCCGTCCTTGGCATCGAGCCTTCGGGTTCGGTCGCAGCGGCGGCGGAAAAGATCGGCGTGCCGACCATCGTCGAATTCTTCGGCGAGGCGCTCGCGAAGCGGCTTTACGACGATGGCCGCCGCCCCGACCTCATCTGCTCGGCCAATGTCCTCGCCCATGTCCCCGACATCAACGATTTCGTCGCAGGCATCGCCACGCTTTTGACGGGGGAGGCGATCTACACCGTCGAATTCCCGCATCTCCTGCGCCTCATTCAGGAGGTGCAGTTCGACACGATCTATCACGAACATTATTCCTACCTCTCGCTTCTCGCGGTCGAAAAGGTCTTTTCCGACAAGGGTCTGCGCGTCTTTGATGTGGAGGAACTGCCGACCCATGGCGGCTCTCTCCGCGTCTATGCCTGCCGGAAGGAGGCCGCGCACAGGGAAGAACCGGGCGTCGCCAAGGTCCGCGCCGACGAGGCGGCGGCACGGCTCGACAGCCCGGAAGGCTACAAGGGCTTTGCCGAAAAGGTGCAGGAGGTCCGCCACGGCCTTCTGGAGTTCCTCAACAGCGCCCGCGACCAGCACAAGACCGTCGCCGCCTATGGCGCGGCGGCCAAGGGCAACACGCTTTTGAACTACTGCCAGATCGGGCCGGACCTCATCGCCTATTGCGTCGACAAGAACCCGG
This sequence comes from Pseudomonadota bacterium, assembly GCA_020161655.1. GTDB lineage: Bacteria > Pseudomonadota > Alphaproteobacteria > Rhodobacterales > Rhodobacteraceae > Albidovulum. The sequence continues at coordinate 223,518 of JAIUPC010000012.1, read as the reverse complement.
CCAAGCAGAACACGCTCCTGCCCGGTAGCCGCATCCCGGTCCACGATGTCGGGCTGTTGCGGGTGAATGCGCCCGATTTCGTGCTGATACTGCCCTGGAACCTCAAGGATGAGGTGATCCGGCAGCTGGCCGATCTCCGCAGGCAGGGAACCCGCTTCGTGACCGCCGTGCCCGAGACCACAATTTCGGCATGAGCGTCCTGCGCGTCCTCGTCACCGGCGCGACCGGGCTGATCGGGCGGCATCTCGCCGCGCCGCTCATCCCGCGCGGGATTGAGGTCGTGACGCTGAGCCGGTCCGGTGGCGACGTGAGCGGCGATCTTCTGGCCGACCCTGAGGGCGTGGTCGAACGGGCGGGGGCGACACATCTCATCCACCTCGCCTGGCATGATGCGCCTGTCGCGCGGATGACGGCGCCGGAAAACCTCGACTGGGCGGTGGCGTCCCTGCGCCTTCTCCGCGCCTTCGCGGCACGGGGCGGCAAACGTGCCGTCATGGTCGGCTCCTGCGCCGAATACGACTGGTCCGGGGCAGGGCGCCTGTCCGAGAACACGCTCCTGAAGCCCGCCACCCCCTACGGTGCCGCCAAGGCCGGCACCGGAATCGCCGCCCTCGGCCTTGCCGGATCTCTGGGGCTGTCGCTGGTCTGGGCGCGGCCCTTCTTCATCTACGGGCCGGGTGAACCAAAGGGCCGGCTCTTCGGCGACATCCTCAAGGGACTTGCGGCCGGCGAGACGGTGGATTGCACCGATGGCCTCCAAAGGCGTGACTTCCTTCATGCCGCCGATGTGGCCGGGGCGCTCGTGCACCTCCTGGCCTCGGGCCTTGAAGGCCCGGTCAACATAGGCTCCGGCCAAGCTGTCGAAGTGCGCGAGATGATCGGCACGCTCGCCCGCGCGCTTGGCCGCGAACACCTGATCCGCCTTGGCGCAAGGCCGCGACCGCTTGACGACCCGCCGCTGATAGAGGCAGATGTGACGCGGCTTGCATCGACCGGCTTCCGCCCGGTTCATGACATCGAAAGCGGCATCCGCGCCGTCCTCACCGCCGAAGGGATGCCTGCATGATCACCGCGCTGCAATCGCGCCCCGGCCTCTGGCGGTTCGTCAAGTTCCTGTTCGTAGGCGTTCTCAACACCGCCTTCGGCTTTCTTGCCTATGCCTTCTTCCTGCGCGTCGTGCATCTGCCCTGGGCTTGGGCGCTTGCCGTCTCATACATCTTCGGGGTCCTTTGGAATTTCATGACCCACGGCAAGATCGTCTTCATGACCCAAGGCCTCCGGCGGCTGCCGCTCTATGTGCTTGCCTATGTTGTGATCTACACCATCAACAAGCTGGCGCTCCACGTCTTGATTGACAACCTCGGGGTCTCGGATCTCTGGGCGCAGGCAATCCTCGTCCTGCCGATTGCGATGGTGGCCTTTGTCCTCGTGTCGCTGGCGCTGACCGGTCGGTTGCCCTTTGCCGGGCTGGGCAAGGCCGGCACGGACTGAGTGCCGTTGCGGCGCCGTGTTCAGGCCGCGAAGAAATTCCGTACAAGTTGGTAAAGCCCCCAGAGCATCAGGGCGACGGATAGCCATGCACCCGCGCCCAGAGGACCCATGGCGAGAAGCGACCGCGCGATGCCCGGGCGCGTCGGGCTGCCGGACCGTTTCTCGGCCATCGCTGCCAGACGTGTGGCGTTGATGAGGATGCCCGCCACCACCAGCGCGGTCAGGGCGATGCCGAACACAAACCAGAGGATGCGCGTTGTCAGCCCCGCGAAATAGCCAAAGTGGATCGGATCGGCGGCGGCAGACACGCGCTGGTGCAGCGACAGATCCTCGCCACGGTAGGTCGCGACAACTGCCAGTGTCGTCGGATCGACATGGACCGAATTTTCGGTATCCCGCACCAGAAGCGCGGTCATCTGGCCCTGGAAAAGCAGTGGCTCGGATACCGTGCGCGGCAGTGACATTGCCGAGATGTTAAAGCCGGGCATGGCTGCCTCTGCCACCTGCACCGCTGCATCCAGCCGGGCGCCGTCGAAACCTGCCGGCAACAGGCCGGCACGCTTTTCGGTCCTGTGCGAGAACTCCGTCCGCGCACCCAGACCGAGGTTTTCGACGAAGTACCACAGCGACGTGGCGGACAAGGGAATGAAGAAAATCAGCGACCAGACGGCAATCAGCCGGTGCAGGTCGCTCAGCGTCGCCCGGCGCCGCCCGCCAAAGCGCGGCATCCGGAAAAAGCCGGCCCAGAAACGCCGATAGGTGCAAAGCCCCGCGATCACCGCGGCGGTCAGCGGCAAGGCAAGGACCGTCACCAGGAACTTGCCCTTGCGCCCTTCGATGAACAGGCTTTCATGGAGCACCAGCAAGGCGTTATGAAAACTGAAGGTCGATGTCTCGCCCTGCACGACGGCGCGGTAGGGATCGACCCAGATGAAATGGTCGCCAGGATCGCCGGGTTTCAGCATCACCACCAGGTCGGCGGTTCGCGGCCCCTCATCCCGAACGACCCGCACGATCGACCAACCGGGTCGATCTGCGGCAGCCGCGTCGTAGACGCGGCCCCATGGCAGCTTGCCACCCTCCGCCGGAACGACCCGCATCGCTGAATAACGCAGCCAGTCGATCTCATTTGCGAACACCAGAAGTGTCCCGGTGATGAAAATGAAGCCGAGATACAGCGACAAGGTCAGGCCGAAGACAGAGTGGAGCCAGTGCCAGTTCACGGATCTGCGCTTCAGGTCGGACATCAACGGGAATTCCCTTTCGTTATTCTCGCTGGATCGTGGCACCGGATTAAGGCGGCCCGCCCACATATGCCCTGTGCCGGCTCTTCCCGGCAAGCGACGTCGCGCAAAGGAACAAGCTTCCAGCCGTGGAAACCGGCCGCAATCTCAGGGCCGCGTCGGCCGGTTGGTGCCACGTGTGGGTTCCAATCGCTCAATCTCTTCCCGCCTTCACCCGGCGCGCACTCCGGAACCGAAGCAATGCCTGATGCCCCTGTCATCTTGCATACAGTGGGTTGCGGGCAGCGGCTTTGGCAAGCAGGTCTTCGAAGACGAAGCAGCGGCCTTGCTTTGATCGCAGGAACGCAACAATCGGGGTTTTTGGGGAGGAAGTGCGCATGACTGTTTACAGTATCTGACCTGGAAAGCCTCAAGGATGCTGTCTGCCTGTCTTTTCACCGCATGATCGCCGCCGTCCAACCTGACCGACCGTTACCTCTTTCCGGAAGCAGACGAACCGCAAAAGGCGGACACTTCGAGAACGCCGGTCATCGCCTGCGTGCTCCCGGCCGGACCCAGTCCGGCGTGTAGTGCAGGATGCGCCGGCCGGGGAAGGCCTGCTTCAGCGCCTCCAAATCCATAGTGCCGGTGTCACGGAGGTATATGGGTCCGCTGCCGGCCAGGTTGAGATCGTTCAACATCAGTGCGCTTCCAGGATCGCCGACCTCGGTGAACAGGACGATGTCATTGCCGAAGGTGCCGCGGGCCTCCTCGGTTCGGAACAGGCTGTAGAACCCGTTGTAGTCGTGAAACTTCGCAACGCCGCGCCAGGGCATGAAGACCAGTATCCCGAAGAGACAGCAGACCGCCACCGCCGCATCGAGGCGGAGACACTCCGCTCCGTCGCGCCGCGCGACCCGGGCGCACAGCGCTTCGCAGCCGCGGGCGGAAAGGTAGAAGAACGGAAAGGCGGCGATGAACCAGTAACGCGGCCCCAGATGGTAGGTGTCGCCATACCAGTAGAGCGCCATCACCACGATGACGACTGCCGCGACGAGGATCATCGCGAGGTCAAAGCCACCTTTCCGTTGCCAGATGAGATAGGCAAAAAGCAGCGCCAGCGATCCGATCGGCCAGCCCAGCATCTCGAACTGCAGGCTGACGATCGAGTTGATGGTGTTGAGAACCGCCTCAAGCGGGCTGTGCCCGACCCAGAGGTCGAGCGCTAGCCAGCCGCCCGGAGGACCGATGTCGGGCCCGAAACCGTAGGCATTGGCACCCGGCCCCCAGGTCCGGTTGATGTAGTCGCTCAGGGGCATGAGCAGCGGATGTCCGGTGATAAGCGCGTTGTAGGCAAGAAACACCATCACCGCGGCGATGCAGCCTGCCGAGTACTGTATCGCCCGAAGCCAGGGCTGCCGTCGCCCGGTGACGATCCAGAGGCCGGTGAGGATGCCGATTACCAGCCCGTCCATCGGCCGCGCAGCGAAGATCAGGCCCATCGCCAACCCGGCGATGACCATGGCGCGGGCAGACCGCTTGCCCGTGTCCTCCGACCGGAGGATCAGCCACCAGGCGAAAAGGATCAGCGCCAGCGTCATGGTATGCGGCATGAGCGAGGCTGCCGCCGACAGAAGCCAGGGCGACGTGGCCATCAACAGCGCCACCAGATCGCCCGCATCCGTCCCCGCGCGGCGGCGGGTGATGTCATAGGCGAGGAGCACCGACAGCCCCGCAAGGAGCGGATTGAGAAGCCATGGTACCCCGGCAAGGATGCCAAGCGCCAGGAATGCAGGCCATCCCGGCTGGGTCGAGGAGAACCAGCGCCCGTCCTGCACCTCGATGAGGTAGTAGTCGAGCCCTGGCCAGGCCGCCTCGGGCGGGGCAGGCAACGTCAGGGCGCCGCTCGCGAAGGTCCGCGCCTGAAAGAGGTAGGCCACCTCGTCCTCGACATGCGGCATCCGCTCGAACGCGAACCACGACAGCGCCGCCGAGGCGATCACTGTCAGGACCGCCGGAACGATCGGGGAGATGCGGGTCACCCCGGTCATCGGGGTCCGGACCTGCGTCATGGCGAAGAGGATGGCCAAGTGCGTGGCAATCAGCGCGCCGCCGATCGCGACATGAGCAAGGTAGGACAGAAGCGAGCCGTGACCGAGGTAGCCGAGGATCGGTACCGCGAATGCCGTCGTCAGAGCCATGAAGAGAAGAACGTTGCCCGACCCAAGCCGCGCACTCGCCAGCGCCGCGATGCGACCGGGTCCGAGGCTGACGGTCGCCACGATCGCCACCAGCGCCTCTGCCGCAAGCACCGCCACCATCAGCCAGTCAACCGGGCCGCCGGGCCTCAGCTTGAGGCCGGGGAACCAGAGCGGATCGGTGAGGTAAAGCTGCGCGCCGCCGCCGAGGATCAGCGTCGCGGCGAGGAGCCCGAAGACCGGAGCGCCGCGCCTGACCGAATAGCCGAAGACGTACAGCGCCACCGCCAGCACCGACAGAGCCCAGAGGTGCATCGGTTGCAAGCCGGAGGCCGCAAACCGGTCAGGCGCCATGCCGGGCACCAGCACGGTCCCGGCCACAAGCGCCAGCGCCGAGATCATCGCGAGGCCGGCGGACATCCGCAGCAGCGACGAGGGCAGTGAATTCATGCTTTGCGCGGCGTCAGCTTGGTGACGCTGCCGCTTGCCTTGCTTGCGGTCGCGACCGTTTCATCAATATTGATCAGCTCCTTTTCGACCACGCTCGGCCCGCCGCGCACCTGATTGTGGATCGCCGTGATGTATTCGCCAAGCATGCCAATGAAGAGAAGCTGGACCCCCGACAGGAAGAAAAGCGCCACGATGATCGTTGTGGTCCCGCGTGGGGCGACGCCGAATCCCACCAGCCACGCCAGGACCGAAAAGATCGAGAGCATGATCGACAGGATGGCGATACCGAAACCGACAAAGGTACAGAACCGCATCGGAGCCTTGGTGAATGCAAAGATCGCGTTCAGTGCCTGGTCGATCAGCATCAGCAGGTTGTGCTTGCTGACGCCGCGCTTCCGCGCCTTCCAGGTATAGGGAATGATGACCTTCCTGAAACCGACCGAGGCGATGATGCCCCGGATATAGGGATAGTGGTCATTGTGGCTGAGAACCGCGTCCAGCACCTTGCGGTCGATTAGCTGGAACTCGCCCACGTCCGGCGACAGTTCGAAATCCGACAGCCAGTTGACGATCCGGTAGAAGATCTTGCGCGCCGTGCGCAAGACGAAGCCTTCCTCGCGCGTCGAACGCGCCCCGGCGACGACGTCATAGCCGCTTTCCCAAAGCTTCACGAATTCCGGAATATGCTCTGGCGGGTCCTGCAGGTCGACCGGCAGCATGCAGAGCGTTGCGTCGCCCGTGGCATGTCTCAGACCGTTGAAGGTGGACTTGTAGACGCCGAAGTTGCGGGCATTGATCACGACCTTGACGGTCGGGTCCTTCGCCGCGATCGCCCTCAGGATCTCGATCGTCCGGTCGGAAGAGGCGTTGTCGACGAAGATATGCTCGCGCTCGTAATTCGGCAGGTCGCGGTCGAAGATCGCCTTGACCGTCTCGTAGCAGGTCTCGACGTTGTCTTCTTCATTGTAGCAAGGCGATACGATGGTGATCTTCTTCATCATGCAAACCCGGGCGCCACGGCGCGAGAAAAGGAAGACCCCTGCGGCGGGGTCGCCGACTCGAATGGCGGAACTCTAGTCTACTCAATTCGCGAATCCTTGCAAATTCAGCGGGCTAGGGGGCTGACCCAAAGTGGAATGGTTAAAGCACTGGTCAACTGCCGGATTGTCGCCCGATCTGGAACAATCTTCAGCGCCGCCCGGTCCGGGGTTTCTTCGAATTTCGCTAAATCTCTTTCGCAATGTGTAAATCCATGCCCGCGACCGGCGATATACTCCCTGCCAAGCCAAGGAGGAATCGGATGCCGCTCACCATGAATCGCGAGGTTTTCATCACCTGTGCCGTCACCGGCTCAGGCGGCACGCAGGACCGCAGCCCGCATGTGCCGCGCTCGCCGGCTGAGATTGCGAATTCGGCCATTGACGCAGCGAAGGCCGGCGCCGCCATCGTCCATTGCCACGTCCGCGACCCGGAGACTGGCAAGCCCTCGCGCGATCTGAAGTATTACCGCGAAGTCACGGAACGCATTCGCGATTCCGCCACCGACGTCGTCCTGAACCTGACCGCCGGCATGGGCGGCGACATCGTCTTCGGCGGCGTCGAAAGCCCGCTGCCGCCGGTCAAGGGCACCGACATGGTGGGTGCGACCGAGCGCATGGAGCATGTCGCCGACTGCCTGCCTGAGATCTGCACGCTCGACTGCGGCACGATGAACTTCGCCGAAGCCGATTACGTGATGACCAACACGCCCGGCATGCTCCGCGCCATGGGCAAGATGATGACCGACCTTGGCGTCCTGGCTGAGGTCGAGGCTTTCGACACCGGCCATCTCTGGTTCGCGAAGGAACTGGTGAAGGAAGGCGTGCTGAAGAACCCGGCACTCGTCCAGCTTTGCATGGGTGTGCCGTGGGGCGCGCCGAATGACCTCAACACCTTCATGGCCATGGTCAACAACGTGCCCTCCGACTGGAACTGGTCGGCCTTCTCGCTTGGCCGCGACCAGATGGCCTATGTCGCGGCGGCGGTCCTTGCCGGCGGCAACGTGCGGGTAGGGCTTGAGGACAACCTCTGGCTCGGCAAGGGCCAGCTTGCGACCAACGCCCAGCTTGTCGAGCGCGCGGTGACCGTGATCGAGACGATGGGCGCGCGTGTCATCACCCCCGCCGAGGTGCGGACCCGTCTTGGCCTGACCAAGCGTGCGCCCCGGTCGCGCTAGGATGCCGACCGTCCTCCTCTACGGTGACAGCAACACCTTCGGCACCCCGCCGATGGCATCCCTGGGCGAGGACCGCCGCTTCGATGCCGCGACCCGCTGGCCGGGCGTGGTGCGGGCGGCGCTTGGGCCGGAGGTCACCGTGATCGCGGAAGGCCATCCGGGCCGCACCACGGTTCATGATGACCCGGTCGAGGGCGCGCATCGGAACGGCCTCACCATCCTGCCGGCGATCATCGAAAGCCACCGGCCGGTGGACCTCGCTGTCCTGATGCTCGGCACCAATGACCACAAGAACCGCTTCGCCCTGAACGGCTTTGACATTGCCTCCGGGGCGCTGCGGCTCATCGAAGAGATGCAGGCCTCACGCCATGTGAAGCGCATCCTCTGGATCTGTCCGCCGCCGCCCCTGGAACGCGGCTGCCTCGCCGAGATGTTCGAAGGCGCCGAGGCACGGGGGCGGTCTGTCGCCGGGCACATGAAGGCCATGGCGGCAGAGCTTGGTGTCAGTTTTATCGACGCAGGTGAGATCATCGCCGTCGACCCGCTCGACGGCGTGCATCTGAACGAAAGCGCCCATGCAACGCTTGGATCAGCCGTCGCGGCGCGGCTGAAGGAAATGCTGAAAGCGTAAGGCAGAATGCCCGACAGCTGTCGGGACGGATGTCCGACGCTTGCGGTACGGAAAAGGGACGGCCCCGTGCGGGCCTCGGAATGGAAGGGAAGCGGGAGATGGCGCGCAAGGCGGCAATCATCGGGGGCGGGGTCATCGGCGGCGGCTGGGCCGCACGGTTCCTCCTCAACGGCTGGAACGTCGCGGTCTTCGACCCGGACCCGGAAGCGGAGCGCAAGATCGGCGAGGTCATGGCCAACGCCCGCGCCGCCTTGCCCGCACTTTCGGATGTTCCCCTGCCGCCGGAAGGCACCCTGAGCTTCGCCGGCACTATCACGGAAGCCGTGGAAGGCGCTGATTACATTCAGGAATCAGTGTCAGAGCGGCTTGAGCTGAAACACCGCGTCTTCGCCCAGATCCAGCAGAGCTCGCATGGTGTGCCGATCGGCTCCTCCACCTCCGGCTTCAAGCCCTCGGAGCTACAGGAAAACGCCGCCGATCCTTCGGTGATCCTCGTCGCGCACCCCTTCAACCCGGTCTATCTTCTGCCCCTGGCCGAGGTTGTGCCAAGCCCGAAGTCGGACGCGAAAGTCGTTGAAAAGGCAAAGGAAATCCTCCGAGAGATCGGCATGTTTCCGCTCCATGTGAGGAAGGAAATCGACGCCCATATCGCCGACCGCTTCCTCGAAGCCGTCTGGCGCGAGGCGCTCTGGCTCGTCAAGGACGGCGTCGCCACGACCGAGGAGATCGACGAGGCGATCCGCATGGGCTTTGGCCTCCGCTGGGGTCAGATGGGCCTCTTCGAGACCTACCGTGTGGCAGGTGGCGAGGCCGGCATGAAGCACTTCATGGCCCAGTTCGGCCCGTGCCTGAAATGGCCCTGGACCAAACTCATGGATGTGCCTGAATTCACTGATGAGTTGGTCGATCTGATCGCCGGCCAGTCCGACGCGCAGTCGGGCAAATACTCGATCCGCGAGCTAGAGCGCATCCGCGACGGCAACCTCATCGGTTTCCTCCGGGTACTTAAGGACCGCGACTGGGGCGCGGGCCGGGTGCTGAAGGAACATGACCGGATGCTCGCTGCACAACTCCCCGCGCCGCCGAAGGCCGAGGCGCTGGTGATGGCGCATATGCAGGTGCTGCCGGGCTGGATCGACTACAACGGCCATATGACGGAAAGCCGGTATTTGTTCGCGAGTTCGGAGACTTGCGACAACTTCCTGAGGTTGATCGGCGCCGACATGGACTATGTGAAGGGCGGCCATTCCTACTACACGGCTGAGTCCCATATCATCCACGCGGGCGAGGCGAAGCTTGGCGACCGGCTGACCGGCACGCTTCAGGTCCTTCATGCCGACGACAAGCGCCTCCATGTCTTCATCTCGATCCTCAAGGGCGATGAGCCGGTTGCGACGGTCGAGCAGATCCTCCTCCATGTCGACATGAAGGCCGGCAAGACCTGTGCGGCGGCGCCTGAGGTGCTGGCGAAGCTCATGCCCATCGCCGAGGCCCACAAGGCGCTTCCAAAGCCCGCCAGTGCCGGGCGCCACGTCGGCCAAAGGAGGGCATGAGATGGATTTCGGACTGACCGACGAACAAAGGATGATTGTCGAGACGACGCGGAGCTTCGTCGAGACCGAGCTTTACCCCCATGAGGCCGAAGTTGAACGCTCCGGCCACCTTTCCATGGACCTGATAAAAGAACTGCAGGCCAAGGCGATGGCCGCCGGTCTTTATGCGGCAAACATGCCCGAGGAGGTCGGCGGCGCCGGTCTCGATACGCTCTCTTGGCTCCTCTACGAAAAGGAGCTTGGCCGCGCCAACTATGCGCTCCACTGGACCTGCGTCGCGCGACCGTCGAACATCCTTCTGGCGGGGAATGAGGAGCAGCGGCAGCAGTACCTCTACCCCTGCATCCGGGGCGAGACCTGGGATTGCCTTGCGATGACCGAACCCGGCGCGGGGTCCGACCTGCGCGGCATGAAGGCCAGCGCGCGCCAGGATGGAGACGACTGGATTCTCAACGGAACCAAGCACTTCATCAGCCATGCTGACATCGCCGGCTTCACCATCGCCTTCATGGCGACAGGCGAGGAACAGACCCCGCGCGGCCCGAAGAAGAAGATCACCGCCTTCTTCGTCGACAAGGGCGCCAAGGGTTTCAACGTGCGCGAGGGCTACCGGAACGTCAGCCATCGCGGCTACACCAATGCCGTCCTCGAATTCGACGACTGCCGGGTGAACAAGCGCCAGATCCTCGGCGAGCCGCACAAGGGCTTCGAGGTGGCGAATAGCTGGCTCGGCGCCACCCGGTTGCAAGTCGCCTCGACCTGCCTCGGCCGCGCTGAACGCGCGCTTGGCCACGCGATCTCCTACGCGGCAGAGCGGGAGCAGTTCGGCCAGAAGATCGGCAAGTTTCAGGGAATATCCTTCAAACTCGCAGACATGGCGATGGAGCTTAAAGCGGCGGAACTCTTGACGCGGGAAGCCGCCTGGAAGTACGACCAGGGCACCGTGACCGAGGCCGACATGTCGATGGCCAAGCTGAAGGCCACCGAGGTTCTGGCGATGGTCGCCGATGAGGCGATCCAGATTCATGGCGGCATGGGCCTGATGGACGAACTGCCGCTGGAACGGATCTGGCGAGATGCGCGCGTCGAGCGGATCTGGGAAGGCACCAGCGAGATCCAGCGCCATATCATCAGCCGGGAACTGCTGCGGCCATATGGGGCGTGAGTTGAGAAACCCGTCGATCACAATAACTTACTGCACGCAATGCAACTGGCTTCTGCGTTCCGGCTGGCTGGCGCAGGAGCTTTTGTCGACCTTCGGCCAGGACATCGCCTCAGTAACGCTGGTGCCTGGAACCGGCGGTGTCTTCCGCATTGCGGTCGATGGAGAGGAGATCTGGGAGCGGGTGAAGGACGGCGGCTTCCCTGATGCCAAGGTGCTGAAGCAGCGGCTTCGCGACCATGTCTGGCCGGAACGTGACCTTGGCCATGCCGACCGCAAGAAGGAAACACCATGAGCCGCGACCTTTCGCGCCTTCTCCGCCCGCGTTCCATCGCCGTGATGGGGTCGATCTGGGCTGAGAACGTCATCGCCCAGTGCCGCAAGATGGGGTTTCAGGGCCCGGTCTGGCCGGTCCACCCGACCAAGGCGACCATCGGGGGCCTCAAGGCCTTCGCCTCGCTCGCCGACCTGCCCGGCGCGCCGGATGCCACCTTCATCGGCGTCAACCGCCATGCCACGGTCGAGGTGGTTTCTGAACTGGCCGCAATGGGTGCTGGCGGTGCCATCTGTTTCGCTTCCGGCTGGACGGAGGCGGGCGAGCCGGAGTTGCAGGACCAACTTGTTGCCGCAGCCGGCGAAATGCCGATCCTCGGGCCGAACTGTTACGGCACCATCAACTATCTTGACGGCGCGCTCCTCTGGCCCGACCAGCATGGCGGGCGGCGCGTCGAAAAGGGCGTGGCGCTCTTGAGCCAGTCCTCGAACATCGTCATCAACCTGACGATGCAGGCCCGCGCACTGCCGGTCGCTTACGTCGCCTGCCTCGGCAATGCCGCGCAGATCGGGCTCGCGGAACTGGCCGGCGCGCTTCTGGCCGACGACCGGGTGACGGCCATCGGCATGTATGTCGAGGGCATCGACGACGCGCCGGCCTTTGCCGCACTGGCCGAGGCTGCGCGCATGGCCGGCAAGGGCGTGGTCTGCGTGAAGTCCGGCAAGACCGAAGCCTCGCGCACCGCCGCCGCCTCGCATACCGCTTCGCTTGCGGGCGGGGGCGTGGCGTCATCGGCCTTCCTGAGGCAGGCCGGCGTGGCAGAGGTGAATACCCTGCCGGAACTCATTGAAACGCTGAAGATATTCCACGTTCATGGGCCTAAGCTTGGAACCCGGCTTTGTTCGCTTTCCTGTTCGGGTGGCGAGGCCGGGCTGGTCTCTGACCTCGCGCAGCCTTTCGGCATCGACTTCCCACCGCCCTCCGACGCCCAGCGCCAGCGGCTGGGGGAGATCCTCGGGCCGATCGTGACCATCGCCAACCCCTTGGATTATCACACCTTCATCTGGGGCGACGGGCCGCGCACCACGGATGTCTTCACCACCATGCTGTCGGGCTATGACGCCGGCATCTACATCATCGACCCGCCGCGCCCGGATCGTTGCGATCCTGCGTCCTTTCAGCCTGCGCTTGATGCCATCGTTTCTGCCGCGAGGACAACCGGCAAGCCGGCTTTCGCGGTCGCCACACTGCCCGAGAATTTCGACGAGGATCGCGCCATCGCCATGATCGACGAGGGCATCGCGCCGCTGATGGGTCTGGAAACCGCACTCGGCGCGATCCGGGCCGCGCAAACCGCGCCCGGTCAACCGGATTGGCGCCCCGTCGCTGCGCTGCCGATGCGCGAGACGCGGATGCTGAGTGAGGCGGAGGGCAAGGCGCTCTTGGCCGAAGCCGGCGTGGCTGTGCCGCGTTCGGTCACGGCCACGACGCTCGCCGAGTTGCGGGGAAAGGCAAGCGACCTGACACCGCCGTTGGCGCTGAAGGGCCTCGGCTTTGCGCACAAGACCGAGGCAGGGGCGGTGAGGCTTGGCCTGCAAACGCTTGACAAAGAGGCGGAAATGCCCGGCGCTGCCGGCTATCTCGCGGAAGAGATGGTGACGGGCACGGTGGCGGAGATCCTGCTCGGCCTCAGGCGCGATCCTGTCTATGGCGTGACGCTGACGCTCGGTTTCGGCGGCGTGACGGCGGAGCTTCTGGCCGATACGGTGACGCTGGTCCTGCCGGTGACGGAACCTGAGATCACGGCTGCGCTGGCGCGCCTCAGGCTCTGGCCGCTGCTCGATGGCTACCGGGGTAGGCCCAGGGCCGATGTCGGGGCGCTTGCGGGGATCGCGGCGCGGCTCGGTCAGCTGATGCTAGACCGGCCGGGGCTTGAGGAGATCGAGATCAACCCGATCCTCGTCCGGCAATCGGGCGCGGTGGCGGTGGACGCATTGGTGCGGGAGGCGAGGACATGACGATGCAGATGAAGACGGAGGGGCCGATCAGGACAAGGCGCGAGGGCGCGATCCTGGAGGTAACGCTCGACCGGCCGAAGGCCAATGCGATCGACCTCAGGACCAGCCGGATCATGGGGCTGACCTTCCGCGAGTTTCGCGACGATGACAGCCTGCGCGTCTGCATCCTCAGGGCCGAGGGCGAGAAGTTCTTCTGCCCCGGCTGGGACCTGAAGGCGGCGGCGGATGGCGATGCGGTCGATGGCGATTACGGCGTCGGCGGATTTGGCGGTCTTCAGGAACTTCCGAACCTCAACAAGCCGGTGATTGCCGCCGTGAACGGCATCTGCTGCGGCGGCGGTCTGGAACTGGCGCTCTCGGCGGACCTGATCCTTTGTTCCGACAATGCGACCTTCGCGCTGCCGGAGATCCGGTCGGGGACGGTGGCCGATGCTGCCTCGATCAAGCTGCCGAAGCGCATTCCCTATCATGTGGCGATGGATCTGCTGCTCACGGGCCGCTGGTTCGATGCCGAGGAGGCGTTCCGCTGGGGCATCGTGAAGGAGATCACGACGCAGGCGGAGCTTCTGGGCAAGGCCTGGGATCTGGCGAGATTGCTGGAAAGCGGGCCGCCGCTTGTCTATGCCGCGATCAAGGAAGTGGTGCGCGAGGCCGAGGACATGCGGTTTCAGGATGCCTTGAACCGGATCACCAAGCGGCAGATGGCGACGGTCGACCGGCTTTATTCGTCGGAAGACCAGTTGGAGGGCGCACGCGCCTTCGCCGAAAAGCGCGATCCGGTCTGGAAGGGGCGGTAGGGCGCCTCGAACCCATGGCGAAACAGAGGGTCGCTCCGCCCCGTGGGGGCGGGACGGCGCGGCCCGGTCGCTTTGGGCGACCGGGCGGGGGCCACGTTGCGCTGGATAGAGAGAGATGGGGTTAGCCTGCTGACTGGTGCAGGACAGGCCGGTAGCCCGCAGCAAGGACCGCGACCATCGGGGCAGGGGTGAGGACTGTCACCTTGCCTGAGGCAGGTCGCTCGTCAGCTGCACCATAGCCGGATGGTGTCCAGGACCGGAGACTTTCGCCAAGCACCAGCGCCGGAGAGCCGTTCCAGCGCACAAACGCCCCATCGGGCAGGCTCTCGATCTCCGCCTCATGCGTGACCTGTATCCGCTGGCGCGGCACCATGCGGGCGGGGTGCAACGCCGCGTCCATCTCCTTGGCCGAAGGCAAAGCGCCGCTTGCCGCGGCCCATGCCATGCGAAAACGGTTGTAGGCCTCTCGGCGGCATGTGGCGCAAGGGCGGTGTCCGGCGGCCATAGACACGGCCTCATCGAGAAAGAAGAGCGGCGTCCAGCGATGGGCGGAGGACAGCGGCTGGCGGTTGCCCTTCCACTCCAGCACGCATGAGATCCAGGCGCGGTGCCGGGACGTCCGGCAAAGCGCGCCGCCCTCATCGCAAAGGATGCCACGATTGCCGGTGAACATGCCCCTCGCCGGATCGGAGATGATCCGGCCCGCGGGCGTCACGCGGTTCCGGCGCGACATCAGCGCATCCTGAGCGCACCGTCGAGGCGGATCACCTCGCCATTGAGATAGCCGCATTCGACGATGAAGCAGGCGAGCGACGCGAATTCCGCCGGATCGCCAAGGCGTTTGGGGTAGGTCACTTCGGCGGCAAGGCTCGCCTGCACATCCGCGGGCAGGCCCTTCAGCATCGGCGTGGCGAAGATGCCGGGGGCGATGGCGCAGACGCGGATGCCTGACGAAGCAAGATCGCGGGCGGCGGGCAGGGTCAGCCCGACGATGCCGCCTTTCGAGGCGGCATAGGCCGCCTGGCCCTTCTGCCCGTCGAAGGCGGCGATCGAGGCGGTGTTGACGATCACGCCCTTTTCCTCGCCGGGGTTCTTCGCCATGACCTCGGCGGCAAGCCGCATCATGTTGAAGGTGCCGACAAGATTGATGTCGATGGTGCGGCGGAAGCTTTCCAGCCGGTGCGGGCCGTCGCGGCCGAGGGTCTTTTCACCAATGGCGATACCGGCGCAATTGACCAGAACAGTGATCCCGCCCATGGCGCCCGCCGCCGTGTCGACCGCGGCCTGGGCCGAAGCCTCGTCCGTCACGTCGACCTCGACGAAATGGGCGCCGATGCTGTCTGCCAAGGCGCGCCCGGTCTCGGCATCGCGGTCGGCGATGGTCACTTCGGCCCCCGCCTCGGCAAAGATCGTGGCCGTTGCCGCACCAAGACCCGAGGCGCCGCCGGTGACAAGAGCCGCCGCATTTCCGATCTGCATTTCCCGTCTCCCGCTCTTCAGAACCGCCCCTCCGCTTTTCATAACCTTAGCGGGAGCGATGGCAAGGGCGGAGTCCTGCCGGTTGTACCCAGCGTCACCCGGCGGAGTTTCGCAACGTGGCGTCACAATGGCCGCACAGGGCTTCACGCGACCGTGAGAAGCCTTGGAACCGATTGGCAAGCCTCTACCTGTCACTGAGCACGCCACGCGAGGGACGAGACGGGAGGCCCCCCTGCGCATTCCGGCGGGCCAGCGAAACGGAACAAATGGAGACAGAGATGAAGAGCTACAAGCAAATCCTCCTCGGTACGGCCTTTGGTACAGCCCTTGCCGCGCCCGCCTTCGCCGGCGGCCTGAACGCCCCGGTGACCGAACCCGCGCCGCTGGCGCCCGTGGTTCAGGTCGCGCCGTCCCATGACTGGACCGGCGGCTACATCGGCGGCCAGCTCAGCTATGCCGATGGCGAATACGGCGCGACCGGCGACAACAATGTCAGCTACGGTGTCCGTGGCGGCTATGACTGGGACTTCGGCAACTGGGTCGTCGGTGCCGGGCTCGACTGGGACAAGACCGATATCGACCTCGGTGGCGGCACCAACATCGACTCGATTGCCCGCCTGAAGTTCCGCGGCGGTTATGACTTCGGCCGCACCCTCGTCTACGCGACCGCCGGTGGCGCCCGTGCCGAGGCGGATATCGCCGGTGTGAGCCGCTCGGACAACGGCTGGTTCGCCGGTCTTGGCGTGGAATACGCGATCAATGACCAATGGTCGGTCAACGGCGAAGTGCTGAAGAACCAGTTCGACGATTTCGACAATCTCGGCACCGATCTTGAAGCGACCACTGCCACTGTCGGCGTGGCCTTCCGCTTCTGATCCAGAAGGCCACCGCGTGTCGAACGGGCCGTTTCTCGGGGCGGCCCGTTTCCTTTCGCCGGCGGATTTACCAGCGCCCGCTGGCGCCGCCTCCGGACGACCTTCCCCCGCCGAAACCGCCGTCACCGCCGTTGCCGCCGCGCCGCACGGCACCGATCCGCTCCTCGCGTTCGTCGCGGTTGCCGCAGGTGCTGCAGGAGGTGACGATGCGCGAGGTTCCCGGCACGCCGGGGCCGGCATGAACAAGTGTTGTCCGTGTCCGCGAGAGCGTTCTGGAGCCGCACTTGGGGCATCGCTTCAGTCCGGCGGCAAGGTCGCTGATCTGGCGCCCGAAGATGGCGAACCCTGCGACGAGGGAGAACAAGGCGCCGAAGACCCAGGCCCCGAGGTTGTCCCACATCTTGCCCGGACGGTCAGGCAGCGCCTCGGGTGGAAGCCGGGCGACATGGCGCCGCGCGATCCGGTCGACGACAGCGTCCATCCCGGCTTCGATCCCGTCGGAATAGTCCTCCTCGCGGAAGGCCGGCACCAGCCAGCGGCTGACGATGTCCTGCGCCAGGACGTCATATCCCTGGTTGTAGCCGGCGCCAAGCTCAAGCCGGGTCTCCTCGTCCTCGGGAACGACCAGGAGCAGGATGCCGTCGTTGCGCGCCGAGTGGCCGATGCCCCAGGTGTTGAAGAGCCCGGTGGCGAAGGCTTCGAGCGAGGGCGCCTGCGGCGTGTAGACGCTGCGGGTCGGGATCGTGACCACCGTCGCCTCGATGCCGGTATCGCTTCTCAGCGCCGCAAGTTTTGATCTCAGCCGGATTTCGGCCTGCTCTGGCAGGAGGTCGGCGATGTCAGTCACATAGGGGTCCGACGGCGCGGGAAATTCCTCGGCATGAAGGAGGGGGGGAAACCAGAGAAGACCGATCAAGAGCGCGGTGAAGCGCGACATGCTGAACTCCGCTACAGCGAGTGATTGCGCTATCTTCACCATCGCGCAGCGCGCGTCAAATCACGAGACGCAGCGAACACTTGCGCGGGCGCCCGTCGCGTGTGCCGGGCGGTCGCAGATGCCCTGAAACGCGAAATACGGTGGCAGAAGCGTCACTCTGACACAACTCATGCCATGCGATCACCCACTTTGCGGCGTTTTTCTTACCCATTCGGCAGCTAATTCGCGCCAGACTGGAGCCTGCAGACGGCGATTCGCCCACGGGGTCGGGGCGGGAGTGGAGTAGAACATGCGATTTTCCCTTGGTTTGGCGAAACTGACCGGCGTACTGGCGCTGATGCTCCTGGCCGGTTGCGGCGGGACGTTCCGCACCTCCTATTCGGAAGGGGTTCCCGCCGCGCAGTCGGCGAACTGGCGGTTGTCGTCGGTCACGGTGACCGCGCCGCGGAGCCTGGTGGTTTCCGAGGCAGAGGTCTTCATCCCCAAGGCCGACATCGTCTGGCGCGAAGATCTCTCCACCGGAAATCGCTATGAGCAGGTCGAAGCGATCATGGAAAACGCGATCGCGCAGGGCGCGCGCGGGCTGAAAGGCAGCCGTCCGGTAAGGATCGAGGCGACGGTGACCCGGTTCCACGCAATGACCTTCAAGGCCGAGACCCAGGCGCCGAGTGGCGTCCACGATGTCGAGTTCGACCTCCAGGTCAAGGATGCCCGCACCGGTGAGGTTCTCTTCGGCCCTGAACATGTAGAGGCCTCGTTCCCGGCGATGACCGGCGCGCAGATGGCGCGTGCCCGTGTCGCGGGACAAAGCCAGAAGAGCCAGATCACCGCCCATGTCGCCCAGACGATCCGCGGCCTCCTCGGTCTCGGCCCGGATGCGCGGCGGACCTTCAGCGGTATCGGCGGCTGAGGCGTCGCTCAGCTACGCGGCGGCAGCGCGGCCTGCACCTTCTTCGGCAGGCCCGCCCGGATCAGGTCATAGGACCTGAGAAGTCGGTGGTGCAGTTCGTCTGCCGCCGTGCCTTCCGGCAGATGCACCCAGGAGCGGTGGAAATAGGGCGCGCGTTCGGCGACCCCGGCCTCTATCAGCATCTCCGCCATCTCGATCCCGTCGGTCTTGACCGAAACCCCGGTCTGGATCGCGCCGATGCAGGCGAACATCTTGCCGCCGACCTTCCAGGCATCGTGGCCGCCGCCCCAGGGGTCCGAGACTTCGGCGCCGGGCAGGGTTTCGCACAAGGCTCGGGTCATGGCGCGGATCATCGTCACATCATGCCCCGTCATGGCCGCCGGCGAAAGCCTTTACAGGCCGGGGCATTTGCCGCTATCACGATGCCATGAGAACGCACCGCAACATCATCTGCTGCATTACCGGCTGACCATCGTCAGGCGGGCGTTCTTCTGTTCCCAAAGATCGAAGACCTTGGTAAGCCCGCCGCCGGGATTGCGCGTGAGGGGAAGGCATGACCACGATCAGGCTTCACAACACGAAGACGAAGGCGAAAGAGGTTTTCGCCCCGATCGACCCTTCGAACGTGCGCATGTATGTCTGCGGCCCCACCGTCTACGACCGCGCCCATCTCGGCAACGCCCGGCCCGTGATCGTCTTCGACGTGCTCTACCGGCTTTTGCGCCATGTCTATGGGGCCGATCACGTCACCTATGTGCGGAACTTCACCGACGTCGACGACAAGATCAACGCCGAGGCGCAGCGGCGGAAATCCCTCGGCGATCCCCGCTCGCTTGAGGCGCTGATCCGCGAGCGAACCGAGGAGACAATTGGCTGGTATCACGCCGACATGGACGCCTTGGGGGCCATGCGGCCAGACATGGAGCCGCGCGCGACCGACTACATCGGCCAGATGATCGGCATGATCGAGAGGTTGATCCGTTCGGGCCATGCCTATGCGAAGAACGGCCATGTCCTTTTCCGGGTGCGGTCCTATGCCGAGTACGGGCGGCTTTCGGGCCGCTCGGTCGATGACATGATTGCCGGGGCGAGGGTGGAGGTTGCGCCCTTCAAGGAAGACCCGTTGGACTTCGTCCTCTGGAAGCCCTCCGACGACGACCTGCCCGGCTGGGACAGCCCCTGGGGCCGGGGCCGCCCCGGCTGGCACATCGAATGCTCCGCCATGTCCGAGGAGCTGCTGGGCACGAGCTTCGACATCCACGGCGGCGGTATCGACCTCCAGTTCCCCCACCACGAAAACGAGATCGCCCAGTCGAAATGCGCCCACCCGGAGGCGGAATTCGCCAAGGTCTGGATGCATAACGAGATGCTGCAGGTCGAGGGCAGGAAGATGTCCAAGAGCCTGGGCAACTTCTTCACCGTGCGGGATCTCTTGGACAAGGGGATACCGGGGGAGGTGATCCGGTTCGTGTTCCTGCAGACGCATTACTCCAAGCCGATGGACTGGACGGAGGAGAAGGCGCGGGCGGCGAGGAACGAGATTGACCGTTGGTCGAGTACGTTGGCAAATCGTCATGATCTTCTGGACAGACCGCTGGATGACTTCGGCGTTGATGATCAGGTACTTGCCGCGCTTTCTGATGATCTGAATTCCTCGCTGGCCCTAACAAAGCTAAGAGCGTTCGGTCGGTTCATTGACAACAGTCCAGAATACCTAAGCTTGAGCGAAAGGGCGCAGTACCGCGAGGACTGCTTGTTCATTGCGACGGCGGCATTGGTTGG
Organism: Pseudomonadota bacterium; assembly: GCA_020161655.1. Classification (GTDB taxonomy): domain Bacteria; phylum Pseudomonadota; class Alphaproteobacteria; order Rhodobacterales; family Rhodobacteraceae; genus Albidovulum. The sequence goes on along the minus strand of JAIUPC010000012.1, from coordinate 203,523 downwards.
CTTTGACCTCGTTAAGCTGGCCAAACTTGAACGCGACAAAGTGCCATCAAGGAATATTGAGTATTTCGAGCTCCGACTGGTCGAAGAAAGAGTGGCGGCAAAAGAGACCGGCAACTTTTCTGATCTCGACTCGTTGAAGGCAGCACTCGTTGCGGCAGGTGTAGAAGTTCGTATGTCGAAAGATGCAATCGAACTCCGACCAGGTCCCGACTTCGACCCCGCCAAACTCGAGTCCCTGAAATGACCCGCCGCCTGACAAAGCCCGAGGCCATCGCCTCGGGCGCCGCGACCGGCTTCCGCTTTCCCGGCCGTGCTCCAAAAGCACGGCCGGCCCCCGCCCCCCGGGCGGCGGGGGCATTCGCCCCCACCGGGGCGGGGACCATCCGTGCTCCGGCGTCGGCGCAAACAGATGGCCCCTTGGCGCTTCCTTGCGTCAGTGCCAATCGGACCGGGGAAAGGTCCACCGGACCTTTCCCTTGTCGGTCCTCGGGTGCGCCAAGATGACCCGCGAACGCCTCTATCTCTACGACACCACGCTCCGCGACGGGCAGCAGACGCAGGGCGTCCAGTTCTCGGTCGCCGACAAGGTCCAGATCGCCACCGCGCTCGACGCCCTCGGGCTGGACTATATTGAGGGCGGCTGGCCCGGCGCCAACCCGACCGACAGCGACTTCTTCGCGGTGAGGCCCGCAACCCGCGCCACCTTCACCGCCTTCGGCATGACCAAGCGGGCAGGGCGCTCCGCCGACAATGACGACGTGCTGGCCGCCGTCCTCAACGCGGGGACCCGCGCCGTCTGCCTCGTCGGCAAGACCCATGACTTCCACGTCACCACCGCCCTTGGGCTGACCCTTGAGGAAAACCTCGCCAACATCGCCGCCTCCGTCACCCATGCCGTGGCGAAGGGCCCGGAGACGCTCTTCGACGCCGAACATTTCTTCGACGGCTTCAAGGCCAACCCCGGCTATGCCGTCGCCGCCTGCAAGGCCGCCTTCGACGCCGGCGCGCGCTGGATCGTGCTGTGCGACACCAACGGCGGCACCCTGCCGCCCGACATCCAGGCCGGCGTCAAGGCGGTGATCGCCGCCGGCGTTCCCGGCGACCATCTCGGCATCCATACTCATGACGATGCCGGCCTCGGCGTGGCGAACTCCCTCGCCGCCGTAACCGCCGGCGCGCGCCAGATCCAGGGCACGCTCAACGGCCTTGGCGAACGCTGCGGCAACGCCAACCTGACGACACTGATCCCGACGCTTCTCCTGAAGGAACCCTATGCCAGCCGGTTCGAGATCGGCGTCACCCGCGCGGCCCTCGCCGGGCTGACGAAGGCGAGCCGGATGCTTGACGACATCCTGAACCGGGTGCCCCTCAGAAGCGCCCCCTACGTCGGCGCCTCGGCCTTTGCCCACAAGGCCGGGCTCCATGCCAGCGCCATCCTGAAGGACCCCTCGACCTACGAACATGTCGACCCGGCCCTTGTCGGCAACGACCGGGTGATCCCGATGTCGAACCAGGCCGGGCAATCGAACTTGCGCGCCCGCCTCGCCGCGGCGGGAATCGAGGTTGCGCCGAAGGACCCGGCCCTTGCCCGCATCCTGGATGAGATCAAGGCGCGCGAGGATCAGGGCTATGCCTATGACGGCGCGCAGGCCTCGTTCGAGCTTCTGGCCCGGCGCGAGCTTGGCCTGCTGCCGGAGTTCTTCGAGGTCAAGCGCTACCGCGTCACGGTCGAGCGGCGGAAGAACAAGTACAACCAGATGGTGACGCTCTCCGAAGCCGTCGTCGTCGTGAAGATCGGCGGCGAAAAGATGCTGTCGGTGAGCGAAAGCATGGATGAGACGGGCTCCGACCGCGGACCCGTCAACGCGCTTTCGAAGGCGCTCGGCAAGGACCTCGGCCCCTACCAGCGCTACATCGACGAGATGAAGCTGGTCGACTTCAAGGTCAGGATCACCCAGGGCGGCACCGAAGCCGTGACTCGCGTCATCATCGACAGCGAGGACAGCGCCGGCCACCGCTGGTCGACGGTCGGCGTTTCCCCGAACATCGTGGACGCGAGCTTCGAGGCGCTGCTCGACGCCATCACCTGGAAGCTGATCCGCGACAGGGCGAAACCGGCATGAGCCACACCGCCTGCGCGGAACTGGTCGAAAAGGGCGACCCCGACCGCTTCGCCGCGACGATGGCCGCGCCGCCCGCGGTGCGCGCCAAGCTCTGGCCGCTCTACGCCGCGAACCTCGAGATCGCCCGCGCGCCCTGGGCCTCGTCCGAGCCGATGGTGGCCGAGATGCGGCTGCAATGGTGGATCGACACCTTGGGGGAACTCGCCGAAGGGCGGCAACGCTCTGGCCATGCGGTGACAGAGGCGCTGGCGCCGATGCTTTCCGCCGATCCCGACCTCGCCCGCCTCCTCCAGTCCCACGCCGAGGCGCGGCGCTGGGACTGCTGGCGCGAGCCGTTCGAAACCCAAGCCGCCTTCGACGCCTATCTCGACGCGACCGCCGGCAACCTCATGTGGGCCGCCGCCCGCGCCCTCGGCGCCCCCGCCAGCGCCGAACCCGCCACCCGCGATTTCGCCTGGGGCGCCGGCCTCTCGCAATGGCTCCGCGCCGCGCCGGAACTTGAGGCGCGCGGCCGCTTCCCCTTCGTCGATGGCCGGCCCGAAATCCTCGCAGCCCTCGCCACCGAAGGCCGCGCCCGCATCGCCCGCGCCCGCGCCGCCGCCGGTTCCATCCCGAGAAAAGCCCGCCCCGCGCTCTGGACCGCGCCCGAGGCCGACGCCATCCTCCGCCAGGCCGAGACCGATCCGACCCGCATTGCTGGCGGCACCCTCGGCACATCACCCTTCCTGAAAAGCGCCGCCCTTGCCTGGAACGCCGTCGCCGGCAGGTTCTGACCCTGCTTCTTCGTTGCCAAAGTACCCCGGGGGTCCGGGGGCAGCGCCCCCGGCCGCCTCAGACGGCGCGCGGCCTCAGCACCAGCCAGATCAGCGCTCCACCCGCCAGCACAAGGAACGGCAGCATCGCGATGTTCACCGCCTGCCAGCCGGCAATGACGCTGGTCCCCGAACAGTTCATCAGCCCGCCCGACGACAGCGAGGCGAAGGTGACGCCGCCGAAGACGACGAAGTCGTTGATGCCCTGGATGCGGCCACGCTCTTCCGGGGCATGGGCCGAGGTCAGCATCGCCGTGGCGCCGATGAAGCCGAAGTTCCAGCCGAGGCCGAGGAGGATCAGCGTCAGGTAGAATTGTTCAAGCTCCACCCCGGTCAGCGCCACCGCCCCGGCGGCGCCGAGGATGGCAAGGCCGATGCCGACGATCAGCGGCGCCCCGAACCGGGCGATGAGATTGCCGGTGAAGAACGAGGGGACGAACATCGCCAGAACATGGGCGGTGACGACCTTGCCCGCATCCGCCTTGTCATAGCCGCAGCCGACGACGGCGAGCGGCGTCGAGGTCATCACGAGGTTCATCAGCGCATAGGAGACCATGGCGCAGATCATCGACACGAGGATCACAGGATCGCGGAAAAGCTCGCCCCGGCTGCGACCGTTTGCGCTGCCCGGGGCCGGCTTCGGCGGCTGCGGAATGTCGAGAAGGAAGAAAAGCGCGGCGCCGGCGACGTTCAGCGCCACGACGGCGAGATAGGTGCCGTAGAACGTCACCGGCAGGATGTCGGCGGTCGCCGTGGCAAGCTGCGGCCCGACGATGGCCGAGGCGAGCCCCCCCGCCATGACCCAGGAGATGGCCTTCGGCCGGAAATCCGGCGTTGCGGTGTCGCCGGCGGCGAATCGGTAGAAGCCTTGGGCGGACATGTAGATGCCGGTCAGGAGCGATCCGGCGAGGAAGATCAGGAACGACCCCGAGGCCAGCCCCCAGGCCGCCACGGCGGCACCCGCCGCCCCGCCAAGGGCACCGACCCAGAACCCGGCGCGCCGTCCATGCCGGGTCATCAGCGCCGACAAGGGCGTGGCCGAGAGCATGGAGCCGAGGACGATCATCGAGATCGGCAGCGTGGCGAAGCAGGGGTTCGGCGCCAGCATCTGCCCCGCCAGCCCGCCGACGACGAAGATCATCGGCATCTGCGAGCCAAGGACCGCCTGCGCCGCCACCAGCACCGCCACGTTGCGGCGGGCGCGGGCATTGGGATCGGCGAGGGTGGGATCGGTCGCACTCATGGCGAAATCCCTATCCGCCCATGCCGGGGGGCGGCAAGGGACGTTCGCCGCTCCGCTCCGGTTAAATTGTCGCCGTCACAATCGGCGCTCAGGCGTCCGGCGGCACGAGGCCTAGTCCGCGCAGATAGATGCCGATGCCGCTTTCCAGTAGATCCTCGGGCGTGAATGGCCCCCGCGTGCCGGGGGCGCCGCGGGCGAAAAGTTCGACCACGCCGTGGCTCAGCGCCCAGATGTGGTTGGCGAACATCGAGGCGGGCGGGCGGCGGCCGGCGGGGATATGTTCGGAAAGCTGCTGGGCGGCGCGCAGGAGAACGCCGCGCGCCCGCTCGGCGGCGCGGGCAAGATCGGGGTTGGCATTGAGCGATATGCCGCTTTCGAACATCGCCGGGTAGTGGCCGGGAAACTTCCGCGCGAAGGCGAGGTAGGCGCGGCCTGTCGCCTCGAATGCCACGAGCGCCGTGGGTTTGCCGCCGTTGTAGGCGTGCTCCATCAGGTCGGCGAAGATCTCGAACCCCTGCCGCGCCACCTCGGCGATAAGGTCCTCCCGTCCCGCGAAATGGCGGTAGACGGCGGCAGGGGTCACGCCTGCCAGCTTTGCCGCATCCGAAAGCGTGAAGCCCCGTGGCCCCTGTTCCGCGATCAGCCTCAGCGTCGCATCGACCAGCGCCTGCCTGAGATTGCCGTGGTGGTAGCCCTGCTTAGGCATCGAGGATCTTCGGCCCGCCGCAGATGCTGCCATCGATCTTGCCGATGGCCTTCTTGTCCTTGCCGGCATAGTCGACGGCGTTCAGCACGGTCTGGATCGCCGCAAGCCGGGCGCGCTTCTTGTCATCGGCGCGGATCACCGTCCAGGGCGCGACATCGGTGTGGGATTTCGCCAGCGTCTCGCGGATCGCATCGGTATAGGCATCCCATTTCTTCAGCCCCTCGACGTCGATCCAGCTCAGCTTCCACTGCTTCAAGAGATCGGCCTCGCGCGCGAGGAACCGACGTAGCTGTTCGGCGCGGCCCACATTGAGCCAGAGCTTCACGAGGATGATGCCCTCATCGACCAGCATCTTCTCGTAATCCGGCAACTGCCGGAAGAAGAGCTTGCGCTGTTCGGGCGTGCAGAAGCCGAAGACATGTTCGACGACGCCCCGGTTGTACCAGGAACGGTCGAAAAGCGCGATCTCGCCCGCCGCCGGCAGCCAGTCGGTGTAGCGCTGGAAATACCATTGCGTCGCCTCACGCTCGGTCGGTTTCGGCAAGGCAACGATATGGGCGCTCCGCGGGTTAAGGTTTTCCCGCATCCGCTCGATGGCGCCGCCCTTGCCGGCGGCATCGCGGCCTTCGAAGAGGACGCAGAGGCGCTTGCCGGTGGAGAGAAGATCGTAAAGCATCTTCACAAGCTCCACCTGGAGCTTCTCCATGTGTTTGTCGTAATCCTTGGTCTTCATCTCCTCGTCGTAGGGAAATGTCCCCGACAGGATGTCGTCCTTGCCCGCCTTGGCGATCGCCTCGCGGATGTCGGCCGGCGCCCCGGTCTCAAGGAACTTGGTGATGTCGCCGACAAAGGGAATGGCGGGCGCAGCTTTGTCGGTGGCCGCTTCTGCCTGTTTCTGCTTCGCTTTTGCCATCACGGGGTGCTCCTCGGACCGGGTGCGGCCAGTATGGCGATTTGGCGCGCCGCCGCAATCATTCGGGCGCGCGGGCTGCGGCGCGGTCGATGGCGGCGACGACGGCCTCGGGGGCGACATGATGCGGCATGTGGCCGATGCCGGGCAGTACCGTCAGGTTAACCGTCGCCGCCTGCCGGGCCAAGGGGACGGAGTGAATGGGAAGCCCGACCGTGGTGTCGGCATCGCCGTGGACGGCCTCTATCGGCATGGCGAGGCGGGGATAGCCAGGCGCCATCGCCCCGATCTGCGGCAAGAGCGCGGCGCGGGCGGCGGCGTTGATGTAAAGCGTCTGGCGGCGCAGCGTCATCACGGCGCCGAAACCGGCGAGGTAGCCCTCCGGCACCGGGTTCGGCGCAAAGACCTCGGCGGCGGCCCTTTCGACGACAGGATCGGGCAGCCACGCAGTGATGAGCGGCACCGCGATCCGGCGAAGATAGGGTGTCGAGGTGAGGCGGTAGTAGGTCGACAGCGGCGTGTCACGGGGCTGCGACGGGGCGGAGACGAGGACGAGCGCCGCCATCGTCTCCGGCGCATCGCCGGCCCAGGCCAGCGCCACCGCGCCGCCGTAGCTGTGGCCAAGGACGATGGGCCGGGATGCGCCCAGCGCCGCTGCGGCCCCCCGGACCAGGCGCGCGTCGTCATGGATGCCGCCCGGACCCTCTGCCGCACCGGACCAGCCGTAGCCGGGCCGGTCCACGGCGATGACGCGGTAGCGGTCGGCCAGTCGCGCGATGAAACCGGCGGTGAAGTCGCGCGCCGAACCGGACAGACCGTGGATCAGCACAAGGTCGCGGCCCTGACCGGCGACGACCGCGTGCATCCGCACTCCGTCCACGGTCACGAACCGCCCCTGCGGCGGATAGGCCGCCTCGGCTTCCGCCTCGCGCACCGAGGCGCGCCAGAGTGTCGCCCCCCAGAACCCGGCGAGAAGAAGCCCGAGGATCAGCAGGCTACGCACCAATCGCATTCAGGTCGAAGGGCGTCGACTGGTAGATCTCGTTGATCCAGTTGCCATAGAGAAGATGCGCGTGGCTGCGCCAGCGGTTCAGCGGCGGGCGCGACGGATCGTCATCCGGGTAGTAGTTCATCGGCACGTTGATCGGCGTGCCGGCGGCAACGTCGCGGTCATACTCTTCCTTCAGCGTGCCGCTTTCATATTCGAAGTGGTTGAAGATGTAGAGCGCGCGGTGCCCCGCATCCTCGACAAGACAGGGGCCGACCTCGTCGGAGCCAAGAAGCGTCCTCAGGCCCGGCGCGGCGGCAATCTCGGCGTCCTTCATCTCGGTCCAGCGGCTGACCGGGATCACGAAATCATCCGAAAAGCCGCGCAGATAGGGCGAGGCCGGTGCAAGGTTCTGGTGGCGGAAGCAGCCGAAGGCCTTGTGGTCGAGCATGTGCTTTCTCACGCCGTGGAAATGGTGGATCATCGCCATCCCGCCCCAGCAGACGCCGAAGGTCGACTGCACGTTGGTCTGGGTCCAGTCCATGACCTCGGAAAGCTCATCCCAATAGGTTACGTCCTCGAACGGCAGATGCTCGATCGGGGCGCCGGTGATGATGAGGCCGTCGAACTTTTCCTCCTTCACCTCCTCGAAGGGGCGGTAGAAGGCAGCCATATGCTCGGCGGCGGTGTTCCTGGTCTGATGCTCGCTCATGCGGATCAGCTGGAAGTCTATCTGGAGAGGCGTGGCGCCGATCAGACGGGCGAACTGGTTCTCCGTCTGGATCTTCTTCGGCATCAGGTTGAGAAGACCAATCCGCAGAGGCCGGATGTCCTGATGCGCGGCGCGGTCCGGCGACATCACCATGACGCCTTCCTTCGACAGCACGTCAAAGGCGGGAAGCGTCTCGGGCAGGGTGATGGGCATGGTGGTCTCCTGGGGCGAAGCCGGTGAGATAATCCGGCTAGCCGCGTTCCTCAAGGGCGCGGGCGACGAGGTCTTCGAAGCCGGCGGGGGTGGAAATGCCGGCCACATCCTCGGCCGTGACCGTCACGCCCCACTTTTCCGCCATGGCCTTGTAGAGCGGCTGGCGGTGGGCGAGGGCGCGGGCATAGGTCCAGCGCACGAAATCATCGGGGTCGACTTTCGCCGCATCGACCCGCTTTTCGGCGCGGTAGCTGTCCCACGCTTCGGTCAGGAAGGCCGGGCTGTAGTACATCGGCTTCGGGGCTTTGTCGAAGCGGCGGATCAACTCGGCGGTATGTGCGTCACTGCCCTTGATCCAGACGAGAAGGGCAGCGCCTGAAAGGGCCGTCAGCACCGGGTCGGCGGCATCGTCGGGGTTCACCACCTCGCAGATCGAACCGCCGCTGTCGCAGACGAAATTCCGGTAGCCGTAAAGCTCGTCGGCGCGTTCGATGAAATGCGGCGTGTCGAGAAGTGCCGACACCTCCGCACCCCGGTGCTGGTCCTGCCGGCGGCGATATTCGGCGAAGGGCAGGCCGCCTTTCGCCGGATCGCCGGGCTTGCCGAGATAGGTGGAGAGGGGGGCGAGGTTGTTGAAGGTGATGTTGGAGCTGATGTGGACAGAGTCCGTCATCAGAAGTTCCCGCAAAAGCGGCACCTTCATCGCCTCGCGCTTGAAGTTGTCGGCGATGAACTCGCCCATGTAGCGGGTGCCGATGCGGTAGTCGATCGAGTAGTGGAACCAGTCGCCGCTTCCCCTGAGGAGCGCCGAGACATGGGTCTTGCCCAGCCCGGACATGCCGAACAAGAGGACTTTCTTGCGCGGCGCGGCGCGCCAGTCTTTGGCATTGGCGTAGATCATCGTTTCCATCCCGGACCGTCGGCCCTTGCCTAGCCGGAACAGAAGCCGATTTCACGCGCTTTCTTCAAGGCTTCGGCCGGGGTTTCGGCCCGATCCGGCCATCGAGGATGAGAAGGCCGATGGCGAGAAGGGCAAAGCCGCCGTAAGCGCCGAAGGGCAGGGACTCGTCATAGACGAGGGCGCCGAGGACGATGGCGAAGGGCGGGATCAGGAGGGTGACGAGGCTGAGGTTGCCCGCCCCCGCCGCCTGCAGGACAGCGTAGTAGAGAAGATAGGCAAGCGCGGAGGCGGCGAGGGCCAGATAGGCGAGCGCCGCCCAAGTGGCCGGCATGTAGTCGAAGGTCGGCACGCTCTCGACCCAGAGCGCGAGGGGCACGATGACGATGGAGGCGCCGGTCAGCATGCCCGCGGCCGAAACTTCGGGGCGGAGGCCGCGAATGGCGCCGCGGGCATAGGCCGCCGCCATGGCGTAGGAAATCCCGGAGCCAAGGATCGCGATCTGGCCGAGCGAGGCCGGATTGAGCGCGAAGAGATGGCCGATCCCCATCGCCATCGCCACCCCGGCAAAGCCGAGCGCCACGCCGATGGCCTTGCGCGCCGTCATCCGTTCATCGGCAAAGACCATGGCCGACAGGATCACGGTGAAGATCGCGGTCGTGGAATTGAGGATCGAGGCCAGACCGGAATCGACGCGCGTCTGGCCCCAGACGATCAGCGTGAAGGGGATCACGTTGTTCAGGATTCCCATGATGAGGAAATGCCTGACGTATCGGGGATCGCGCGGCACCGGCAGCCCGCGCCACCAGATCCAGAGCCAGAGCGCCAGCGCAGCACCACCGACCCGGAAGGCGACGGTGGTGAGAAACCCGACCTCCTCAAGCGCTGCGCGGTTCGACAGGAACGAGGCGCCCCAGATCAGGGCGAGGAGGATGAGAAGCCCCCAGGCACGGGGCGTCAGGCTTTGCTGGGTCGGGGCTTGTGTCATGCCGCGACGCTAGCGGCGGCCAGATTCCGCCGCCACCCGTTTCTTGTGATATCGGTCATTCCGAAACGCGAACGGCCCCGCGATGGCGGGGCCGTTCCGTCATGCCGACGCGGGTGCGTCAGAAGCTGTAGGCGACGCGGAAGCCGACGCCGATACCGTCGTTGTCGTTGAAGTTCGAACCGATGGTCGAGGTCGTCGCATCTCCGATGTCGACATAGCGGACGCCGCCGGTGATCTTGATGTTGTCCATCGTATAGGTCGCTGCGATGCCGATGCTCTTGTAGCCATCGGTGGGGCCAAGGTTTCCGACCGGCGTACCTTGGGTCTTTTCGTAACCTAGGATGATCGCGCCCGACCAGTTTTCGTTGAAGCGCCGACCGATGCCGAGGCTCGTGGAGAAGGTGTCGTCATCGTTCGACACGATCGGCTGACCGAGAAACTGCGGCGTGATGTTGAAAGCGGTCCAGTCCACCCAGCGGACGGAACCGAAGACCAGCGTGTCCTTGGCGATACCGGTCTGGAATTCGAGGTTCACCGATTGCGGAATTTCGACATCGAGCGTGCCGTTGAGCGCGATCGGCGCCAGGCCGGTCTCTGTCGTGTCAAGCGTATGCTTGATTGCGGAGTTGTAGGTCAGGGCAACCCGCGCGGCAATCTCGGGCTTTTCCCAAGCCACGCCGACGACATAGCCGAGCGACCAGTCCTTGTCGGCGTCCAGCTGGTAGTTTGTGAAGGCCGGTGACAGCGCGGGGGCAATGATCTGCACATTGCCCTTGACCGATTCCACGCGAAGACCACCGTAGACCGAGAAGTTCGACGGCATCTTGTAGCGCAGCAGACCGGTGACGGCGGTGGAGCGAACCTCGGCATTCGATCCCGCGAAGGGGTAGGGTGCCGAGGAAGCCGGATAGTCGACATCGGCGCCCACCGGTTGGTCAACGATGATCGCCGCGTCCAGCTGGTCGTTCAGGGCGCGCTTGTATGCGAAGGAGTAGGTCCCATAGCTGCCGGCCATGTCACCGCTGGACAGGCCGCCGCCAAAGACGCCGCTGACCGACGGGTCGAACGAGCCGAAGCTGAACTCCATGTATTCGCCAGGCTCGAACAGCGGTGCGACCGACTGCGTTGATCTTTCAATCCCACCCGCCAGGGCAGAACTCGTACTGAGCGCGAGAACGCTCACTGAAAATAGAACACGTCCCATTGTCCTCATCCCTAACGTGTAGTGTGTGGTAGGGACAAATTGTCGCGGTCACAATCTTGCGTCAACGTGTGACGTTGCGTTCTGACTCACGTGATCTTGATCTGTGACCTCATTGCGCGGGTTTCGGCGCTGAGATTGATCCAGTTGGACAGGAAGATCACCGCGCCGCCGATCAGCGCCCAGCGGTCGAAGGGCTCGGCGTAGAACAGCATCCCGACGACGGCGATCAGCGGCAGGCGCAGGAAGTCGACCGGGGTGACGATGGTTGCGGGGGCGAGCGACAGCGCCTTGGTCAGGCTCAGATGCGCGACGATGCCGCCGACGCCCATCACGAAGACCCACGGCAGGGCGCGGGCCGTGGGCAGGGCGATGTCGCCGTCCCAGCCTGCGCAGATGAGCGCGAAACCGGTTTGCATCAGCGTCAGCCAGAAGAGGATGTTGAGGACCGGGACGATCCTGGTGAGGATCTTGGTCAGGATCGCCGCACCGGCAAAGCTGACCGCAGAGGCGAGGGCGACGACAAGGCCAAGCGAAAGCCCACTGGCGCCGAAGGGCCGAGCCACGATCAGGATGCCGGCAAAGCCGAGCGCCGCCGTGAAGAGCCGCGTCGGGGTCAGGCGTTCGCCAAGAAGGAACGGTGCCACCAGCGCCACGATGATCGGCGCGGAAAACTCCAGCGCGAAAAGCTGCGCCATCGGGATGAGGAGCAGTGCGTAAAGCCAGAGGTTCTGCCCGGCGAAATGCACGAGGTTGCGCAGAAGCTGAAGATCGAGCCGCCGGGCGCTGATCTCGGACTGCCGGCCTGCGATCAATATCCAGCCGAGGATGATCGCGAAGCCGATGACCGAACGGTAGAGCATCATCTCGAACGTATCGAGATCGGGCGAAATCTCCCGCCCGGAAATGGCGATGGCGCAGAAGCCGATGATCGAGCCGCTCATCCAGAGCGCAGCGGCGAGGGGGCGGTGCGGGGTGTCCATCGGGTCTCCGGGGTGGCCGGGCTGGCCGGCCCGAGTGATCGCCGCTCGGGGAGGCATTGTCCAGCCGGCGCGGGCCGAAGGGGGCGGGCGCGGAGGCTCAGGAAATTTGCCGCTCGTCCGACTCAGTGGAAACGTGCAAGATGAGGAAAAAGCTCCAAGAGGCAGGCAGACATGGCATTTCACCCTCCGGCAGCGACGCCGCCCGGCCTGTGGCGGCGCACCCCCCCGGCGATCTTCCCCGCGATCATGGGCCTCTTCGGGCTTGGTCTTGCCTGGCGCCGCGCCATTTCCGCCTTCGGCTTCACCGATGCGCCGGGCGAAGCGATTCTCGGCGCGGTGACGCTGCTTTTCCTTTTCGCTGCAATGGCCTACACGGTGAAGGTCCTGCGCCGCCCGAAGGTTCTGGTCGAAGACCTGCGCATCCTGCCCGGACGGGCCGGCGTGGCGTCGGCAGTCCTGTCGGTCTATCTCGTCTCGCTGACGGTCATGCCCTACACTCCCGACCTGGCGCGGGTGGTCCTCTATGCCGGCCTCGCGCTCCATGTCCTTCTGGTCACCGTGGTCATCGCCGTCTTCGCCACGGGACCTGCAGCACAGCGGCGGGTCACGCCGGTCTGGCACCTGACCTTCACCGGTTTCATCATCGCGGCACTTGCCGCTGTCGGCCTGCAATCCTGGGGCATGGCGCTAATCCTTTTCGGCCTCACGGCTTTCATGGCCGCCTTCATCTGGGCGGTGAGCCTTGAGCAGATCGTGCGCGAGGATGTGCCGCCGCCCTTGCGCCCGCTCCTTGCCATCCACCTCGCGCCGGTGGCGCTGATCGGCCTTGTCGCGGCGGGGATGGAGTTCGACGCGGTGGCGATGGGCTGCGGCGGGGTGGCGGCGCTGATGCTTGTCTGGCTCGTTGCGCGGGCGTTCTGGCTGACCGAGGCGGGCTTCTCGGCGCTCTGGGGCGCCTTCACCTTCCCCCTGGCGGCGACGGCGGCACTTTGGCTGACGCTCGGCGGCCTATGGCTCTGGCCCGGCCTTGCGGCGCTGGTCTTCGCCACGATCGTAGTTCCGCCGATCGTCTGGCAGGTGCTGAGGTCCTGGGCACGCGGCCAGCTTGCGATCAAGACCAACGCCGCGATCGCCTGAAGCCCTTACCGGACCTGCGCCACCCAGGCGCGGGCAATCGCCAGCCCCGCTGCATCCGCCGCCTCCGCATGGCGTGCCTCTTCGCCCGGATGGTCGGCCACCCAGCCCGGCCGCATGCCTTCGGTCGCCTCGGGGAAGACGAAGGTCCAGTCACGGACCACGCGGGTGTTCGCCTCGAAATGGAACTGCATGCCGTAGCTGGCGCGACCGACGCGGAAGGCCTGCGCGGGAACCGCGTTGCCTGTCGCAAGATGGACGGCGCCCGGCGGAAGGGTGAAGGTGTCGGAATGCCACTCAAAGCTGGTGAAGGCCGCACCGGCAGCGGAAAGCACGGGGTCCGCCTCTCCGGCATCGGTCAGGCGGATCGGCGTCCAGCCGAATTCGCGCGCGGTGCCGATCTGGTTCTGCCCGCCATGCGCGCGCGCAAGCACCTGACTGCCAAGGCAGATGCCGAGTACGGCCTTGTCGGCCACGGTAAAGGCGCGCATCACCCCGGGGAGGCGCGCGAGATAGGGATGGGCGCTGTCGTCAAGGGCGTTCTGTTCGCCGCCAAGGACGACCAGCCCGTCATGCTGGTCGGGCGCCGGAAGGTTTCCATCGCGATAGGGCCGATACTCCGCCACCTTCGCGCCCGCCTCGGCCAGCGCCACGCCGACCTGGCCGGAGTGCGAGACCTCCATGTTGTGAACCACCGCGACGCGCATTCCGCCTCCATCTCTCATGCGCTCCTTGCAGCATCAACGCGCCCGCCGCACAAGTCAGGAATCGATGGTTTAGCCCTTGCACTCGCCCTGATCGCGTGAAACAGGGAAGCGCCAAACGAAAACTCCCCACGAGGTGCGCCATGGAGATTCGCGAGGCTCTCACATTCGACGATGTTCTTCTGGTGCCGGCGGCATCGAACGTCCTGCCGTCTGATGCCGATACATCGACTTTTGTCACCCGCTCCATCCGCATGAACATCCCGCTTCTGAGTTCGGCGATGGACACCGTGACCGAGGCACGCATGGCGATCGCCATGGCGCAATCCGGCGGCATCGGCGTCATCCACCGCAACCTCGGGATCGAGGAACAGGCGGTGCAGGTGAGCCGGGTCAAGCGCTTCGAAAGCGGTATCGTCTACAACCCGATCACCCTGACCGCCGACCAGACCGTCGGCGATGCCCGCGCGTTGCAGGAACGATACAACGTCACCGGTTTTCCGGTTGTGGACAAAGACGGTCGCGTCGTCGGCATTGTCACCAACCGCGACATGCGTTTCGCCTCGGACGACAAGACCCCGGTCCGCGTGGTCATGACCTCGGACAACCTCGCGCTGCTGCATGAACCTGCCGACCTCGACCAGGCGAAAAGCCTGATGAAGGCCCGGCGGATCGAGAAGCTTCTGGTGACGGACGGCAAGGGCAAGCTGACCGGCCTTCTGACGCTGAAGGACACCGAAAAGGCGGTCCTCAACCCCCATGCCTGCAAGGATGAACTGGGCCGCCTGCGCGTCGCCGCGGCCTCCACCGTCGGCGATGCCGGGTTCGAGCGGTCCCGCGCGCTGATCGAGGCGGGTGTCGACATGGTCGTCATCGACACCGCGCACGGCCATTCCGAAGGCGTCGCCAAGGCCGTCGAGCGGGTCAAGGCGCTGTCGAACGCGGTGCAGGTCGTCGCCGGCAATGTTGCGACGGCGGAAGCCACCCGCGCCCTGATCGGCGCTGGCGCAGATGCGGTCAAGGTCGGTATCGGTCCGGGGTCGATCTGCACGACGCGGATCGTCGCGGGCGTCGGGGTGCCGCAGCTGACGGCGATCATGGACAGCGCAAGGGCGGCGGGCGAGATCCCGATCATCGCCGACGGCGGCATCAAGTTTTCCGGCGACTTTGCCAAGGCCATTGCGGCGGGCGCCTCCTGCGCCATGGTCGGCTCGGCGATTGCCGGCACCGACGAAAGTCCCGGGGAAATGATCCTTTATCAAGGCCGTAGCTTCAAAAGCTACCGTGGCATGGGAAGCCTCGGCGCCATGGCGCGCGGCTCTGCCGACCGCTATTTCCAGAAGGACGCGGCCTCCGACAAGCTCGTTCCCGAAGGGATCGAGGGGCAGGTGCCATACAAGGGTCCGGCGGCGACGGTCATTCACCAGATGGTCGGCGGCCTGCGCGCCGCCATGGGCTATACCGGCAACCGCACAATCGAGGAAATGCGCACCCGCTGCGCCTTTGTCCGCATCACCGGGGCAGGGCTGAAGGAAAGCCATGTCCATGACGTGCAGATCACCCGGGAAAGCCCGAACTACCGGGTCGGGTAGGGCGGATGACGCCCGCGGCGCGGATCGCCGCTGCGATCGGGATTCTCGACCGGGTGCTTGGCGGTTCGCCCGCCGAGCAGGCCCTGACCG
This sequence comes from Pseudomonadota bacterium, assembly GCA_020161655.1. Lineage (GTDB taxonomy): Bacteria > Pseudomonadota > Alphaproteobacteria > Rhodobacterales > Rhodobacteraceae > Albidovulum. The sequence goes on along the minus strand of JAIUPC010000012.1, from coordinate 188,226 downwards.
GGTGGGGGCGCGGCAGCCGCTTTGCCGGCTCGCGCGACCGCGCGGCGGTGCGCGACCTCGTCTTCGATGCGCTGCGCTGCCTTCGGTCATTCTCCGCACTGGGTGGTGCCGCCGACGGGCGCGGGCTGATGATCGGGCTGTTGCGGTCCTCGGGCACTGATCCGGCAACGATTTTCACCGGTGAGGGTTACGCGCCCGCTCAGCTGACCGGCGCTGAACTTGCCGAGCCAGCCGCCATCCCGCGTTGGGCGGCACTCGATTGCCCGGACTGGATCGGGACGCACCTGGAACGGGCGCTTGGGCCAGAGACCGACGTGGTTCTGGCACGGATGCGGGAACGGGCGCCGGCGATCCTGCGGGTGAATGCAGGCAAGGCCACCGTTGCCGACGCGATTGCGAGCCTCGCCGGGGACGGCATCGCCACCAAAGCGCATCCATTGGCGAACTTCGCGCTGGAAGTCACGGAGAACGCGCCGAAAATCCGCAACTCGACCGCCTACGCGACCGGGCTGGTCGAACTGCAGGATGCCGCCCCCCAGGCGGCGGTTGAGGCGCTGCCACTGAAGGACAGGATGCGGGTTCTCGACTATTGCGCCGGCGGCGGTGGCAAGACGCTCGCCATGGGCTCGCGGGCGAAGCTGAAGCTCTTCGCCCATGACGCAGCCCCACAGCGGATGGCAGATCTTCCGGCGCGGGCCGCGCGCGCCGGCGTCAGAGTGACGGCGCTGGCGACCGGCGACCTTGCCCGCCACGCGCCCTTCGACCTCGTCCTGACCGATGTGCCCTGTACCGGCACCGGCACCTGGCGCCGGGCACCGGACGCGAAATGGACGCTGACGCCGGAGCGGCTGGCAGACCTCCTCAAGGTGCAGGCGGCGATTCTCGACCGGGCGGCGGTCCTTTGCGCGCCGGGTGGCTGGCTGATCTACATGACCTGTTCTCTGCTTGCCGAAGAGAACCGCGACCAGATCGACGCCTTCCTGACCCGCAATCCCGACTTCACGCTGCGGCATGAACGCCTCATCACGCCGGTTGAAGGCGGGGACGGCTTCTATACTGCACATCTGTCGCGCGTGTGACTTAATATTTGCACAATTTTAGATTGTGAAACGAGGGCGGTTAAGCCGCACTTAAGATTTTCTCGCGCGAATGCGAAAGAACCGAATTCGAAGGAGTCCTCCGGTGTCGCATCCGGCGCTTTATCCCGATCCCGTGACCCGAACCGCCCTGGCCGTGGCGCCCCGCGCAGTGCTTCTTGTTCTTGCCGCAGCGGTCTGCGGCGCGGTGGCGCTCTGGTTCGACGCTACGTTGCCGATGGTAGCGCTCCTTTCCGCAGGGGCCAGCTTCGCAGCGGTCGCCCTCATAACCGGGGCGTTCGGCGCCCGCGCGAAGGTTGAGGAGCGTGGCATAAGGGGCCATATCGCCCGGTTCATCGAACATGACGCGGCGCCAAGTTTCACCACCGATGCCGCGGGTGAGGTTGAGACGCAGAACCGCGCCGCCCTCGAACGCTTTGGCAGCCGGGGCGGCCAGACGCTGGCCCGCGCGCTGCGCGAGGTCTTCGCCGATCCCGCCGCCGTCCTCTACCGGCTGCAGAGCCGAGCGGAGACGGCCGGTGCTGCGCGCGAGGATCTGGTGACGCGGCGCGGCCACGTCCGCCTTTCGGTGCACCGGATCGGCGAAACCGCCTTTCTCTGGCGGCTTGAGGATATGGCAGAGCGTGCCATTGGCGGTCGCGGCGCCGAGACGATCAGCCTGCCGATGCTCACCGTCTCGCGCACCGGGACCATCCTTTTCATGAACGAATCCCTGCGCCGGCTGGTGGGCGAACGCGTGAAGACGCTTGACCGCATCTTCACCGACTTGCCGGTCCGGGCCGGCGAGGAGCATGAGATTCGCGGCGCCGAGGGCGTGGTCCGCGCCCTCGTCGTCGAAGTCGAGGGGCCGGGCGGGCGGCGCGAACTGTACTTCCTGCCCGCGCAAGTTGCGAGCGCCGGACAGGGCAGCGACCCCGCCGCTTTCGAAAGCCTGCCGGTCGCGCTCCTGCGCATGGGCGCCGATGGTACCATCCATGAGATCAACCGCGCCGCGCGCCGGCTTCTGGGTGAGGATGCGGCGGGGGCGGCGCTCGCCACGCTTCTCGAAGGGCTGGGGCGTCCGGTCGCTGACTGGCTCGCCGATGCCGTCGCGGGCCGTGGCGGCGAGAGACCCGAGGTGCTGCGGCTTCACCGCGACGATCAGGACCTGTTCCTCCAGGTGACGCTGACCCGCACGCTCGATCATGGGCGGCCCGGCCTCATTGCCATCCTCTCGGACGCGACCCAGCTGAAGACGCTTGAGGCGCAGTTCGTGCAAAGCCAGAAGATGCAGGCGATCGGCCAGCTTGCGGGCGGCGTCGCGCATGACTTCAACAATCTTCTGACCGCGATTTCAGGGCATTGCGACCTGCTGCTGTTACGGCACGGCAAGACCGACCCGGACTATGCCGACCTTCTCCAGATCAACCAGAACGCCAACCGCGCCGCGAGCCTCGTCGGCCAGCTTCTCGCCTTCTCGCGGAAGCAGACGCTGAAACCGCAGCCGATCGACCTGCGCGACACGCTCGCCGACCTCACCCACCTTCTCAATCGCCTCGTCGGCGAAAGGGTGCGTCTTTCCTTCGCGCATGATCCGGAACTTGGGACCATCCGCGCCGACAAGCGTCAGTTGGAGCAGGTGATCATGAACCTCGTGGTGAACGCCCGCGACGCGATGCCCGATGGCGGCGAGATCAGGATCGAGACGGAGACGGTCACCTTGCGCGAACCCCTGCTGCGCGACCGCGCGACGGTGGTGCCGGGGCGTTATGTCGTGGTCCGCGTCTCTGACGCCGGTTGCGGCATCGCCGCGGACAAGCTGCCGAAGATCTTCGAACCATTCTTCACCACCAAGCGCCAGGGCGAGGGCACCGGGCTTGGCCTGTCGACCGCCTACGGCATCGTTAAGCAGACCGGCGGCTTCATCTTCTGCGACAGCGTTGTTGGCCGGGGTACAACCTTCACGCTCTACTTCCCGGCCTACGAACCTTCGACCGAAGCCGAGGTCGCGCCGCGCCCCGCGGCCCCGGCGCGCCGGACCCAGAAAAGCGGCGACGGCGTCGTGCTTCTGGTCGAGGACGAGGCGCCGGTGCGCGCCTTCGCCAGCCGGGCGCTGAGGCTCAGGGGCTACACCGTCTTGGAGGCGGAGAATGCCGAAGAGGCGCTGAGGACGCTTGAGGACGACAGCCTCAACGTCGATGTCTTCGTGACGGACGTGATCATGCCGGGCCTTGACGGGCCGACCTGGGTGAAGGAGGCGCTGAAGACCCGGCCCAACACCCGCGTCGTCTTCGTCTCTGGCTATTCCGAGGAAAGCCTGACCGAAACCCGCGAGAGGGTGCCGAATTCGGTGTTCCTGCCAAAACCCTTCTCGCTCAGTGAGTTGACGGCGACGGTGCAGGGGCAGATCCACTAGCTGGGCCTGCCGCGGTCGGGATCAGGTCAGCGAGGCGTGAAGCGCGAAATCCTCGGCGAGCCTTTCGCGGAGCCGCGCTTCGGTATCCGGGCTGAGCGCGACGGCGCCGGGCGGCGAGACATTGAGGCGCGGCAGGACGATCTCGCAGTCGAGCCGGTCTTCCAGAAAATCCACGAGACCCCCGATGCGCTCGTAGCAGAAGATGCGGTCGGCGCCCCGCGCCCCCTCTGGGGCGAGGAAGGCGCCCTGGCGGCCGACATCGGCATAGGGCGGGCGCTGCTTTGAAAGATAAGCCTCGACGAAATCATCGAAACTCAAGCCCCTGGTGCTGTTCTCCGGCTTCCGCATCCCGTCGCGCTGGCGGTAGCGATACCAGCTTCCAAGCCAGTCGACAGGCTCCCGCATCATCGCGACGACGGTGAAACCTTCTCCGGCCGCATTCTCGAGGAAGGGTGCGAAGCTTTGCCAGTAGCGGCGGACGCTGGTGTGCTTCAGGACCGGCGGGCGCTGGATCGCGACGCTGGCAAGGGGGCCGAGGGCGGCCTCGATCGCCGTCGAGCCGGTCTTCGGCGTGGCCAGATAGACCAGCCTTTCCTTCCAGAACACCAGCATTCTTCGCCTTTCCGCAACCGTCCGCACTTTTCCCGGCGGCGATTAACTAAGGATTTACCAAGAGAAGGAAAGCTTGATTTTCAGAGAATGCTGTTGAAATGTTCGCGATTTGGTCTCATAGATGTGAGAACAAGAGGCGAACACAGGCAAAGATTGCTGCGCCCGGCAGGGTGTGAAATAAGGATGCGACCCATGGCAGTGACGAACCTTTTTGACATGAACGACAAACGCTCGGCAGAAAAACAAAAGGCGCTGGATTCCGCGCTCGCCCAGATCGAACGGCAGTTCGGCAAGGGCTCCATCATGAAGCTTGGCGCCGACAATCCGGTGATGGAGATCGAGGCGACCTCGACCGGATCGCTCGGTCTCGACATCGCCCTTGGCATCGGCGGCCTGCCCAAGGGCCGGATCGTGGAGATCTACGGGCCGGAAAGCTCGGGCAAGACCACGCTGACGCTGCATGTCGTGGCCGAAGAGCAGAAGAAGGGCGGCGTCTGCGCCTTTGTCGATGCCGAACACGCGCTCGACCCGCAATATGCCAAGAAGCTGGGCGTCAATCTTGACGAGCTTCTGATCTCGCAGCCCGACACCGGCGAACAGGCACTTGAGATTGTCGATACGCTGGTGCGTTCCGGCGCGGTCAGCCTTGTCGTCATCGACTCGGTCGCGGCCCTGACGCCGAAGTCCGAGCTTGAGGGCGACATGGGCGACAGCAATGTCGGCGTCCATGCCCGCCTGATGAGCCAGGCCATGCGCAAGTTAACAGGTTCGATCAGCCGGTCGAACTGCATGGTGATCTTCATCAACCAGATCCGGATGAAGATCGGCGTGATGTTCGGCAGCCCGGAGACGACGACGGGCGGCAATGCGCTGAAATTCTACGCCTCGGTCCGGCTTGATATCCGCCGCATCGGTGCGATCAAGGACCGCGAGGAGGTTGTCGGCAATACGACGCGGGTGAAGGTCGTCAAGAACAAGGTGGCACCGCCCTTCAAGCAGGTCGAATTCGACATCATGTATGGCGAGGGCATCTCCAAGACCGGCGAGTTGATCGACCTTGGCGTGAAGGCCGGGGTGATCGAGAAGTCGGGCGCCTGGTATTCCTACGGCGATGAGCGGATCGGCCAGGGTCGCGAGAATGCCAAGCAGTTCCTGAAGGACAACCCCGACCGGGCCTATGAGGTCGAGGACAAGATCCGCGCCAGCCACGGGCTTGAGTTCGGCGCTTCGGAAGACGGACCGAGCGAGGACGTGATGGAGGCCTGAGGCTTCGGCCCCACGGAGTTCCGTACCAGTATAGGAAGCGGCCGCCTGTGGTGGCCGCTTTTGTCCTTGCATGGAGAGCGGGATGAACGAGTTCAGCGCGATCACGAAGACCGTCGAAGCCTATGTCGTCGGCATGGCGCGTGGTGACGCAAAGCTCCTGGCGGAAGCGTTCCACCCGCAGGCAAGCTCCATCGGGCATTACGACGGCGCCCTTGAATGGATGGCTATCGTGGACTTCGCCGCAGCCTGCCTTGATGCGGCTGTCCCGGAAGGCGACCCGGTGCCGCCTTGGGAGATCGAGTCGATCGCCGTCGCCGGCGACACCGCCGTCGTGCGGGTCGTGAACCATTGGGCGGGCGAGGAGTTCCGCGACACGCTGACACTCCTGCAGCACGAAGGGCGCTGGCGGATCGTGGCGAAGGTGTTTCTTCACCTGACGGCGTGATGGCCGGGCATGGGCGGCGGTAAGGTGTTGGCGAACGTGGCGCGGACGACCGAAGTCTGGCAACCGATCCCGCCCGGAGCCATGTTGCGCCCGCAGAAACCCTTGCTGGACAGGGGGGCGGGGCGGCGCTAAACCGGGCGGGCTGAAATCCGCCTGCCGATAGGAACATCCACCCGATGGCCAGCCTGAATGACATCCGTTCGACCTTCCTGAACTACTTCGAGCGCAACGATCACCGGGTGGTGGCATCGTCGCCGCTGGTGCCCCGGAACGATCCGACGCTGATGTTTGCGAACTCCGGCATGGTGCAGTTCAAGAACTGCTTCACCGGGGTCGAAAAGCGCGACTATGTCCGCGCCACGACGGCGCAGAAATGCGTCCGCGCCGGCGGCAAGCACAACGACCTCGACAACGTGGGCTATACCGCGCGGCACCATACCTTCTTCGAGATGCTGGGGAATTTCTCCTTCGGCGACTATTTCAAGAAGGAGGCGATCCCCTTTGCATGGGAGCTCATCACCAAGGATTTCGGGATCGACAGGGACCGTCTGACGACGACGGTCTACCACACCGATGACGAGGCCTTCGAGATATGGAAGAAGGTCGGCGTGCCCGAAAGCCGGATCATCCGCATCGACAATGACGACAACTTCTGGCGCATGGGTCCGACCGGCCCCTGCGGTCCCTGCACCGAGATTTTCTACGACCACGGCGACAAGATCTGGGGCGGCCCGCCCGGGTCCGCCGATCAGGACGGCGACCGGTTCATCGAGATCTGGAACCTCGTCTTCATGCAGTATGAGCAGTTCGCGGATGGCACGACGCGCGAGCTGGACATGCAGTCAATCGACACCGGCATGGGGCTGGAGCGGATCGGCGCGCTTTTGCAGGGCAAGCACGACAACTACGACACCGACCTGATGCGGTCGCTGATCGAGGCGTCGGCCCATGCGACTTCGACCGACCCGGACGGGCCGGGCAAGGTCCATCACCGGGTCATCGCCGACCACCTGCGGTCCACGTCGTTCCTCATCGCCGATGGGGTGATGCCGTCGAACGAGGGTCGGGGCTATGTCCTCCGCCGGATCATGCGCCGCGCCATGCGCCATGCGCATATGCTCGGCGCGCAGGACCCGGTGATGTTCCGCCTCGTCCCGGCGCTCGTCCGCCAGATGGGCGCGGCCTATCCGGAACTGCCGCAGGCGCAGGCGCTGATCGCCGAGACGCTGAAGCTTGAGGAGACGCGCTTCAAGCAGACGCTCGACCGGGGGCTGAAGCTATTGGACGATGAGCTTGGCCGGCTTGGCGATGGCCAGCCGCTGCCGGGGGCCGCCGCCTTCAAGCTTTACGACACCTATGGTTTCCCCCTGGACCTGACGCAGGACGCGCTGCGCGAGAAGGGCCGTACCGTGGACGTGATCGGCTTTGACCACGCGATGGAGGCGCAGAAGGCCAAGGCCCGCGCCGCCTGGGCCGGGACGGGCGAAACCAAGGACGCCGCGATCTGGTTCGACCTCGCGGAGAAGCACGGGGTGAGCGAGTTCCTCGGCTATGACACCGAAACGGCGGAAGGCCAGATCACGGCGCTTGTCCGCGACGGCAAGGAGATCGGATCGGCGAAGGAAGGCGAGACGGTTCAGGTCGTCGTCAACCAGACGCCCTTCTACGCGGAATCGGGCGGTCAGGTCGGCGACAGCGGCATCATCCGCACCGACACCGGCATGGTCCGGATCAGCGACACCAGGAAATCGGCGGGCGTCTATCTCCACATCGGCGAAGTGACGATGGGCGAGATCGCGCGCGGCCAGCCGGCGAAGCTTGAGGTTTCGCATTCCCGCCGCAGCGCGATCCGCGCCAACCATTCTGCGACGCATCTTCTGCATGAGGCGCTCCGCCGGGCGCTTGGCGAGCATGTGGCGCAGAAGGGCTCGCTCAACGCCGAGGACCGGCTCCGGTTCGATTTCAGCCATTCGAAGGCGCTTTCGGCGGAGGAAGTTGCCAAGGTTTCGGCCGAGGTCAACGACTTCATCCGCCAGAACTCGCCCGTCGAAACCCGGATCATGACGCCGGACGATGCCCGTGGCCTTGGTGCGCAGGCACTTTTCGGCGAGAAATACGGCGACGAGGTGCGCGTCGTCTCGATGGGCAAGCTTGGCGGTTCCGGCAAGGGGCAGGGCGGCAACACCTATTCGCTGGAACTGTGCGGCGGCACCCATGTCGCGCGGACCGGTGACATTGGCGCCTTCGTCTGCCTTGGCGACTCTGCGTCCTCGGCAGGCGTGCGGCGGATCGAGGCGCTGACCGGGCAGGCGGCGCTTGACCACCTCGCGGCGCAGGCCGGACGGCTTGCCGAGATCGCTTCGGCGCTGAAGGCGCAGCCGGGCGATGTGGTCGAGCGGGTCAAGGCATTGATGGACGACCGCAAGGCGCTGGCCAACGAAGTGGCGCAGCTTCGCCGCGACCTTGCGATGGGCGGGAAATCTGCGGGCGGCCCCGAGGCGCGCGACATCGGCGGCGTGAAGTTCGTGGCCCAGATCGTTTCGGGCGTGTCGGGCAAGGACCTCCCGGCGCTGGTCGATGAACTGAAATCGCGGGTCGGGTCGGGCGCGGTGCTGGTCGTCGCCGATACCGGCGGCAAGGCCGCGGTCGCGGCGGGGGTCACGGCAGACCTGACCGGGCGGCTTTCGGCGGTGGAGATCGTCAAGGCGGCCGCGGAAGCGCTTGGCGGCAAGGGCGGCGGTGGCCGCCCCGACATGGCGCAGGCCGGCGGCGCGGACCCGTCGAAGGCCGAAGAGGCGGTGAAGGCTGCGGAATCGGTGATCGGGGGCGCGGCATGAGCGAGGCGAAATCCGCGCTCTGGATCGCGCATGTGAAGGTTCTCGACGCCGAGGCTTACGGCAAATACGCGGCGCTCGCTGGCCCGGCCATCGCGGCCCACGGCGGGGTCTTCCTCGCCCGGGGCGGGCGCTATGTGCAGCTTGAGGGCAACGACCGCCCGAGGAACGTGGTGGCGCGGTTCCCGTCGCTGGAAGCCGCCGTCGCCTGCTACCAGAGCGGCGCCTATCAGGCGGCGTTGGCCCATGCCAAAGGCGCGTCGGAACGCGACCTGATGGTGGTCGAGGAAGCCTGATCAGTGGCCGGCTTCGGCCGGCGGACTGACCACGACGAGATCGACGTCGAGATCGGAAAAGTGGCCTTTGACCTCGGTCCGCACTGCGGCGAGGTTCGGCAGCGGCAGCGTCAGCGCCCGGAGCGAACCGGTGAAGCCTGAGCGCAGAAGCTGCGCGCCGACATCGAGGATGTCGAAACCGGTACCGACCAGCGGTGCGATGACGATATGCGGATCGTGCTTCGCGATGAGGTCGATGTTCAGCGCGCGGTAGCTGGTGCTTACCGGTGCCGTGTCGGTCAGCTCGGGCAGGGCTGCGATCATTTCGGCCGGAAGCTCGACCAGCAGAATGCGGCGGTCGCCGGGATCGCCACCACCAAGGAGAGCGGAGCTTGTCGTGCCCCGGCGGCGATCTGCCATCGTCGGTCCTTCTGTCTTGTCCTGTGCCGCACGCCCTTCCCCCATGAAGCGTTTGGCGAAGCCTCTTTCACCCATAGGTTTAACCAAAGGAGGCGAGTTGGGAAAGGGGCCGGGGCCGGATTTACTTTTTGCCGCCGATACCGCAGCGTAAGCCGCAGCGATTTCCCCCACCAGGATCATTTGCCGATGCCCGCGACTGTCGCAGCCGTCCTTGACGCGATCCCGATGCCCCTGGTGTTGGTCGACGCCGGCCAGCGGGTTCTGGCGGCGAACGACCCGGCTGCGGTTCTTTTCGGCGAGGGTCTGGTCGGGCGCACGGCTCCGACCTTCCTGCGCCACCCGGCCTTTCTTGACGGGCTTGAGCTTTGCCTGAACGAAGGCGGCCGCACGACGGCGCGGGTCATGGCGGCGACCCGCGCTGGCGAAACCCATCTGTCGGTGACGATCAGCCCCTTCGAATCCGAGGGGGCCGGGCAGGGCGCGCTGATCGCCTTCGAAGATCTGACCGCACAGGAACAGGCGGTGTCGATGCGGCGCGATTTCGTGGCCAACGTGAGCCATGAACTCAGGACGCCGCTGACGGCACTCGTCGGCTTCATCGACACGCTGAGGGGCGCTGCCCGCGACGATGCGGCGGCGCGCGACCGTTTCCTTGGCATCATGGAGCGCGAGGCGGGCCGGATGATCCGTCTCGTCAACGATCTTCTGTCGCTGTCGCGCGTGGAATCGGAGGAGCGGCGGCGGCCCGACCAGAAAGTCGAGATTCTGTCGCTACTGAAATCGGCCCTCGTCACCCACCGCGAACAGGCCGAGGGCGCCGGCGTCGCCCTCACCCTTGAGGCGGCGCGCGAGGCAGTCTGGATCAAGGCGGATGGCGACCAGCTTACGCAGGTCTTCTACAACCTCATTGAAAATGCAGTGAAATACGGCGGTGCGGGCAAGGAGGTCAAGATCCGGCTGACCGAGATCGACCACGAGCCAGTTCTCCGCGGCCCGGCAGTGAAGATCGAGTTCATCGACCGGGGCGAGGGAATCGATGCCCTGCATCTGCCGCGCATCACCGAGCGGTTCTACCGCGTCGATGCCCACCGGAGCCGCGAAAAGGGCGGCACCGGGCTTGGCCTTGCGATCGTCAAGCATATCGTCAACCGCCACCGTGGCCGGCTCAGGATCGTGAGCGAGCCCGGTAAAGGCAGCAATTTCATGGTGATACTGCCGGTCGGCTGAGCCCCGCTACCCGTGTCCGGGGATGCTTTGCGACAGGGGCGCCGGGCGCTGTCATAAATGTGTTACGCAAGCGTCACAAAAGCATAGCTGCAAGCGCCTAGACGGCTGCCATGGCCGCCGGATCGGGGGCCGACCAAGGACTTGCAGGAGAATGCAATGAACGCTGTGAAATTCACCGTATCGGCTCTCGCGCTGGCTGCTGCCGCCGGTGCCGCCGACGCCCGCGAGCAGATCCAGATCGCTGGTTCCTCGACCGTGCTGCCCTATGCCGCCATCGTCGCCGAAGCCTTCGGCGAGAACTTCGAATTTCCGACCCCGGTTGTCGAAGGCGGCGGTTCGGGCGCTGGCCGCAAGAAGCTCTGCGAAGGCGTGGGCGAGAACACCATCGACATCGCCAACTCTTCCTCGCGCATCAAGCAGTCCGACATCGACCTCTGCGCCCAGAACGGCGTCAACGAGATCATGGAAGTGCGGATCGGCTATGACGGTATCGTCTTTGCCAGCGACATCAACGGCGCTGCCTTCGCGCTGACCCCCGCGGATGTGTTCCTCGCGCTCGGCGCCAAGGTCGCCAAGGATGGCGCGTTGGCCGACAACGCGGCGAAAAGCTGGGCGGAGGTGAACGCAGCCCTGCCGGCGCAGGACATCCTCGCCTTCATCCCCGGCACCAAGCACGGCACCCGCGAAGTTTTCGACACCGAGGTGCTTCTCGCGGGCTGCAAGGCCAACGGCGCCTATGACCTCTTCCTCGCCGCTTCGGCTGGTGCCGACGACGACGCCAAGAAGAAGGACGCCGAGAAGGGCTGCCTGACCACCCGCACCGATGGTGTCTCGGTCGACATCGACGGCGACTACACCGAAACCCTTGCCCGCATCGCGGCCAACAAGAACGGCATCGGCGTCTTCGGCCTTTCGTTCTACCAGAACAACACCGACAAGCTTCAGGTCGCGACGATGGACGGCGTGACGCCCTCGGTCGAGACGATCTCCTCGGGCGACTATCCGGTGTCGCGCCCGCTCTACTTCTACGTGAAGAAGGCGCACCTCGGCGTGATCCCCGGCCTGAAGGAATACATCGAGTTCTTCGTCTCCGACGACATGGCCGGCCCTGATGGCCCGCTTGCCGAATACGGCCTCGTCTCTGATCCGGAACTGGCCGCGACGCAGGCCGCCGTTGCCGAAGAAACCCCGATGGGGCCGCTGGAATAAGCGACTGACATGCCGGGCGGCGGCCTTCGCCGCCCGGAGCCTTCTTGACTGGTGGGTGGAATGAGCCTTGGAATGATCCTTCTCGTCGTGCTGGCGCTGGCTGCGACGGGGTTTCTGGCGGGCCGCGCCCGCGCGCTGAAGACCGCTGGCGGCGATCCCCGCGACCTTCATTCGCTGCCCGGCTATCACGGCCAGATGGTCCTTCTCTTCACCGCGGTGCCGGCGCTTCTTCTGATGGCGGGCTGGGTTCTGATCCAGCCGGCGGTGATCGAGCGCAATGCCGCTGCGGTGCTGACTCCCGCCGACATCCCTTCGGGCAGTTCCGCCGCCCTGGTGATGAGCGACGTACGCCGCATCGCCGGCGGGCTTGACGCCCTTGCCGCGCGGGAGGGGCTGAGCGAGGCCGGCGTCGCCGCCCTTGGCGCCGACAGCGGCGGGTTGCGCGACCGTCTCGGCGCGGTCGGTGTGGCCCTTGGCGGCGAGGTAGGCCCGGGCGTCTTCGAGGCCGCGAACCTTTACCGCACCGAGACCCGGGGCGGGCGGACGGCGATGACCGTCGCCGTGGCCCTGACGGCACTCGGTGGCCTTTTCCTGTCGCTCCGCCGCATCCGCCCCGACCTCAGGGCGCGCAACGTCTCGGAGAGCTTCGTCCTCGCGCTCTTGATCGGCTCGTCGCTGATCGCGGTCCTGACGACAGTCGGCATCATCGCATCGCTGCTTTTCGAAAGCCTGAACTTCTTCCGGCTCTACCCGATCAAGGATTTCCTCTTGAGCCTGACCTGGAACCCGCAGTTCCGCGGCGGGTCCGAGCTTGGCATCTGGCCGCTCCTCTGGGGCACGCTCTATGTCTCGCTGATCGCGCTTCTGGTCGCAACGCCGATCGGCCTGATGATCGCGATCTACCTGTCCGAGTATGCCTCCAAGCGGACGCGGACAATCGTCAAGCCGGCGATCGAGATTCTCGCCGGCATCCCGACCATCGTCTACGGCCTCTTCGCGCTTGTTACCGTCGGGCCGATGCTGCGCGACTACTTTGCCCAGCCTTTGGGACTTGGCTCGTCTTCGTCCTCGGTGATGACGGCGGGGCTGGTCATGGGGATCATGGTCATCCCCTTCGTTTCCTCATTGTCGGACGACATCATCAACGCCGTGCCGCAGTCCCTGCGCGATGGCTCGCTCGGCCTTGGCGCCACGCCTTCGGAGACGATCAAGCAGGTGGTCCTTCCGGCAGCACTTCCGGGCGTCGTCGGCGCCATCCTTCTGGCGGCAAGCCGCGCCATCGGCGAGACGATGATCGTGGTGATGGGCGCAGGGGCGGCGGCAAAGCTGAGCCTCAATCCCTTCGAGGCGATGACGACGGTGACGGTGAAGATCGTCAGCCAGTTGACTGGCGATACCGAATTCGCCTCGCCCGAAACGCTTGTCGCCTTCGCGCTGGGGCTGACGCTTTTCACCATCACGCTCGCGCTGAACATCTTCGCGCTCTACATCGTGCGCAAATACCGGGAGCAGTACGAATGACCGACGCAACCGCTGAGTTCGTTCCCGGCAGGCGCTCTCTCCTGACCGTCGACGACCGCACGCGGCGCCGCAATGCCGCCGAGGCACGCTTCCGGCTCTACGGGCTGGCCGCCGTCACCGTGGCGCTGATCGCGCTGGCGCTTCTTCTGGTTTCGATCTTCGCCAACGGGGTTTCCGCCTTCCGCCAGACCTATGTCGCGATCCCGGTGACGCTCGATGCCGCGAAGCTCGACAAGTCGGGCAAGCTTGATCCTGCCGTCATGGCCAAGGTCACGACCGTTGGCTATGCGCCTTTGCTGACCAAGGGCCTGCAGGCGGCGATGGAGGAAAACGGCATCTCCGACCAAGGCCTCAAGGCCAAGGCCATCGGCGCGCTCATCAGCCAGGACGCAGCGGCGCAGCTGCGCAACATGGTGCTGGCCGATCCCACGCTCGTCGGCCAGACGATCAGCTTCGAAGCGCTCGCTTCGGGCCGGATCGACGGCTACTTCAAGGGCCGGGTGACCATGGAATCGGCCAAGCTCGATTCCAACGTCAGCCCGGAACAGCTTGCCCTCGCCGATGCGCTGAAGGAGGCGGACATCCTTCACAGCCGCTTCAACATGGGCTTCATCACCGCGCCGGACGCTTCCGAACAGCGGCCCGAGGCGGCGGGGCTTGGCGTTGCCATCCTCGGCTCGCTCTACATGATGATCGTGGTTCTGGTGCTGTCGCTGCCCATCGGCGTCGCTGCCTCGATCTATCTTGAGGAATTCGCGCCGAAGAACCGCTTCACCGACCTCATCGAAGTGAATATCTCGAACCTCGCCGCGGTGCCTTCCATCGTCTACGGCATCCTTGGGCTTGCGATCTTCATCAACTTCGCCGGGCTGCCGCAGTCGGCGCCCATCGTCGGCGGGCTGGTCCTGACGCTGATGACGCTGCCCCGGATAATCATTCCGGCCCGCGCCGCGCTCAAAGCCGTGCCGCCCTCGATCCGCGATGCGGCCCTTGGCGTCGGCGCGTCGAAAATGCAGTCGGTCTTTCACCATGTCCTGCCGCTGGCGGCACCCGGCATCCTGACCGGCATGATCATCGGCCTTGCGCAGGCCCTGGGGGAGACGGCGCCGCTCCTCCTCATCGGCATGGTGGCCTTTGTCCGCGAGTATCCCGGCGCGCCGCCCGAAGGCTTCTTCGACCCGGCCTCGGCGCTGCCGGTGCAGGTCTACAACTGGACCCAGCGCGCCGACCCGGCCTTTGTCGAACGGGCAGGGGGCGCGATCATCGTCCTTCTGATATTCCTTGTAACCATGAACGCGGCCGCGATCCTGCTGCGCCGCCGTTTCGAGCGGCGCTGGTAAGATGCCGACGGAGAGCCTGACCATGAACGATATGACACGCCGCGAGGCCGAGATTACCGCCACCGCGATCAAGATCTCGGCGCGGAACGCGCAGGTCTATTACGGCGACAACCACGCCATCAAGGATGTCGACGTCGACATTCACGACCGCATGGTCACCGCCTTCATCGGCCCCTCGGGCTGCGGCAAGTCGACTTTCCTCCGCTGCCTCAACCGGATGAACGACACCATCCCGAGCTGCCGAGTGGAGGGCCGCATCACCCTCGACGGCGAGGATATCTACGACAAGCGCGTCGATCCGGTGCAGTTGCGCGCCAAGGTCGGCATGGTGTTCCAGAAGCCGAACCCTTTCCCGAAGTCGATCTTTGACAATGTCGCTTACGGCCCGCGTATCCACGGGTTGACCCGGTCGAAGGCCGAACTTGACGAGGTGGTGGAAACCTCGCTCCGCCGCGCCGCCCTCTGGAAAGAGGTCAAGGACCGGCTGCACCAGCCCGGCACCGGCCTTTCCGGCGGCCAGCAGCAGCGGCTCTGCATCGCGCGCGCCATCGCAACCTCGCCCGAGGTCCTGCTGATGGACGAGCCATGTTCGGCGCTCGACCCGATTGCCACCGCGCAGGTCGAGGAACTGATCGACGAGCTTCGTGCCCAGTTCTCGGTCGTGATCGTCACCCATTCGATGCAGCAGGCCGCCCGCGTCAGCCAGCGCACCGCCTTCTTCCATCTCGGCAACCTTGTCGAATTCGGCGAGACGACCCAGATCTTCACCAAACCCCGCGATCCGCGCACGGAAAGCTACATCACCGGCCGTATCGGCTGACCTTTGGGGAACCAGATGAGCGAAAGACATATTCTCAGCGCCTTCGACCGTGACCTCGAGGCGATCCAGGCGATGATCGTCAAGATGGGCGGCATGGTCGAAACCGCGATCCTCGACGCCGCACAGGCGCTTGATACCCGCGACGAGGACCTGGCCGAGAGGGTCCGTCAGGGCGACAAGGCCATCGACGCGCTGGAAGAGCGGATCAATGAGGAATCCGCGCGGCTGATCGCGCTTCGGGCGCCGACGGCATCCGACCTCCGCACCGTTCTCAGCGTGATGAAGATCGCGGCCAGCCTTGAACGGGTTGCCGACTATGCCAAGAACATGGCCAAGCGCGCCAACGTCCTTGGCCAGATGACGGCGATCGGCGGGGCGGGCGGGTCGCTGCGCCGCATGTCGAAGGCGGTGGCCGAGATGCTGGGCCATGCGCTTGACGCCTATATCCACCGCGATGTGGCCCTGGCCGAGGATGTGCGCAACCGCGACAAGGACATCGACCAGATGTACAACGCGCTGTTCCGCGAGTTTCTGACCCACATGATGGAAGACCCGCGCAACATCACCGCCTGCATGCACCTGCATTTCATCGCCAAGAACATCGAGAGGATGGGCGACCATGCCACTTCGATCGCGGAACAGGTGATCTACCTTGTGACCGGCAGCTTCCCCGATGAGGCGCGGCCGAAGGCGGAAAGCGTGACCAATGTCGGCGTGAAGGAACTCTGAGGATGCAGGCGCCCTCAGTTCTGGTGGTCGAGGACGAACCCGCGCAACGGGAAGTGCTGGCCTATAACCTTGAGGCCGAGGGGTTTCGCGTCCAGCAGGCCGACAATGGCGAAGAGGCGCTTCTGATCGTCGCCGAGGGCGCGCCGGACCTGATCGTCCTCGACTGGATGCTGCCGAGCGTCTCGGGGATCGAGGTCTGCCGTAGGCTGAAGTCGCGCGCCGACACGAAGAACGTGCCGATCATCATGCTCTCGGCGCGGTCGGAGGAAACCGACCTTGTGCGCGGGCTTGAGACCGGGGCGGACGACTACATCGTGAAGCCCTATTCGGTGGCCGAACTCATGGCCCGCGTCCGCACCCAGCTCCGCCGGTCGCGCCCGTCGAGCATGGGCGAGACGCTGGAATTTGCAGACATCACGCTCGACCCCGAAACCCACCGGGTTCACCGCGACGGCAATGTCCTGAAGCTCGGCCCGACCGAATTCCGGCTGCTGACCACCTTCATGGAAAAGCCGGGTCGGGTCTGGAGCCGGGAACAGCTTCTCGACCGGGTCTGGGGCCGGGACATCTATGTCGATACAAGGACGGTCGACGTCCATGTCGGGCGTCTGAGGAAGGCGCTTTGCGCGCATGGCGGCGAGGACCCGGTCAGGACCGTACGCGGCGCGGGCTACGCGCTGGGGTGAGGGCGGGCGCTACCCGTCATCCCCGAACCGGGCATCGTCGTCCGACTCGTCCTCGCCTTCGGGCACATACTTGCCGGAAAGCCGGATCGAGTGGTCGTCGTGGCGCGGGTCCATCACCACGTCGGACGGCAGTTCCCCCGCCAGCCATTCGCGGATCTCGTCGCGGGCATCGGCAGGCTCCTGGCCGGTCAGTTCGGCGATGTAGACAACGAAGGCGCGCTGGTCGCCGTCGATCTCGTCCAGTTCCGCCTCATCGGCATCGGACCACTTGTCCATGATCGCCTCGTAGAAGGCGGCCCAGTTTTCCTGAACGTGATGCCACTTCATCGTCGTCGTCCCGTCTGTCCCGATCACAGGTAATAGTCTGCACCCGTTCCGCCCGGGGCGGAAGCGCTGTCAGGAAAATTCCTGTGGGTCTACATCCAGCCCTGCACCGTTCGGGCGCCGCCCGAGACGTCATCACCGACGCCGGCGATGGTGTTGCAACCCGCGAGCGCGGACAGGATCACGATAAGCGCGATGGTTCTCATCTTCATTCCCCATACCACCAGACTTCGGGCTGAAAGCCCGGCCAGTCGCCGTATAGCGGAATACGGGTCGGGTAGTGAAGATGGGCTGAATGGGCAATCTTTCCGGTTTTCGAGAACCAGATCGGGATCACATAGCGCCCCGCCGTCAGCACCCGGTCAAGGGCCTTGGTGGCGGCGATGAAATCGTCGGTGTTGGTGGCATTGAGCATGGTATCGATGGCCTTTTCCGCCGCCGGCGAGGTCATCCCCATCCAGTTCCGCGCGCCGGGCTGGTCGACGACCTTCGACCCCCAGTAGAGGTATTGCTCATTGCCCGGCGACAGGCTGAGCGCGCGGAGCATATAGGCCATGTCAAAGGCGTACTGGTCGGTGCGCTCCTTGTATTGCGCGGTATCGGCGACTGTGACGGTCGGCTTGATGCCGAGGTTCTTCAGCGCTTCGACATAGATGTCGATGATCGACTGGGTTTCGGTGGCGCTGGCGGCAAGGAGGATCTCGAAGGTGAAGGGCTTGCCCTCGGCGTTCTTCAGGACGCCGTCCTGCACGGTCCAGCCAGCCTCCTCCAGCAGGGCGCGCGCCTGCCTCAGCGCCTTGCGGTCAAGCGCCTGGCCCGCATCGCCCACGGGGAGGGAATAGCCCTCGATCGTGCCGGGCGGCAGGTCGGCGGCGAAGGGCGTCAGAAGCTCTGCCTCAAGCCCGGCCGCAGGCCCGTGATCCATCCCGAGGACGGAGTTCGAGTAATAGGAGGTAATGCGCGGCTCGGTGCCGCCGTTCAGCGTGGTATTGATGAATTCGAAATTGAAGGCGAGGATCATCGCCTCGCGCACGCGCCAGTCGGCGAAGATCGGATTGCGGGTGTTCATCACGAAACCGGCGATGCCCGAGGGCCGCTGATGCGGGATCTCGGCCTTCACCACCGCGCCGGATTGCACGTCGGGGAAGTTGAACTGGCTTTGCCACTTGGCCGCGTTCGTCTCGCGGTAGCTGTTGATGAGACCGGCGGTGAAAGCCTGGAAGAGCCCATTCTCGTCTGAGAAGAAGTCATAGCGGATCTCTTCGAAGTTGTGCCGCCCGCGGTTGATGGCCAGGTCCTTGCCCCAGTAGTCGGGGTTGCGCTTGTAGGACACGAAGCGCCCCGCCTCGAATTTGTCGATGACATAGGGGCCGGAGCCGATGGGCGCATCGAGCGAGCTTTGGGTGAAATCCTTGCCCTCCCACTGGGCCTTCTTCAGGATCGGCCGCATCCCCATCAGCATGGCAAGCTCACGGTCCTTTTCGGTGAAGGTGAAGCGGACGGAGCGTGGCCCGGTCTGTTCCATCTTCGCCACCTTGGCCCAGGCGCCGGCATAGCGCGGGCTGCCCTTGGTGCCGAGGGTCTCATAGCTCCACATCACGTCCTCGATGGTGACGGCGCTGCCGTCGGAAAACTTCGCCTCGGGGCGGAGGGTGTATTCGACCCAGGTCCGCTCGGGGTCGGTGTCCACCGATTCGGCGAGAAGGCCGTAGAGGCTGAAGGGTTCGTCGATGGACCGGCCCATCAGCGTCTCGACGACATAGAGCGAGACACCCGAGGGCGCGGTGCCCTTGAGGATGAAGGGGTTGAAGGAATCGAAACTGCCGCCTTCGCCGAGAAGCAGCCGGCCGCCCTTCGGCGCATCCGGATTGGCATAGGGCAGGGACACAAAATCGGGTGGGAGGGCGGGCTTGCCATACATAGCTATGCCGTGCAGCGGTTCGGCAAGGCTTGCCGCAGGCACGAGGAGGATCAGCGCCGCCGTGAAGGCGGACGCGAGGTTGCGAAGGAAAGCCGTTTTCATTTTGAAGACACTGCCCATGTCGAGGTTTGTTGGCCCGAAGCTAGCCGGGCTTCCTTGGCTTTTCAAACTTTTAGCTTGGACAGCGGCAAAGGAGCGCGTATAAAGAAGGCACTGCTCGATAGGTTTCTTGCCTGTATGAAACCTGCCTCAATAACTTAACGCCCGCTTCGTGCGGGCGTTTTTTTATTCCCCGTCCGGTGCAGGCAGCGGCGGAAGGCTCGCCCCATGGGAGAAGATCCCGGGCTGACAACACCGCGTGACGCCGCCGGATTCGGGGTGCATTTCGCAGGCGCAGCAATTACACCTTTGCCGGACATTTGCAGAAACGAGGTTTCCCATGCTTTCCGGCAAGACTGCGATCATCACCGGCTCCAACTCCGGCATCGGCCTTGGCGCGGCCCGCGAACTGGCGCGGGCGGGGGCGGATGTGGTCCTGAACTCCTTCACCGACAGCGAGGCCGATCACAAGCTTGCCGCCGATCTCGGCGCCGAATTCGGCGTCAAGGCGCGCTACATCCAGGCCGACATGTCGAAGGGCGAGGATTGCCGCGCGCTGGTCGAGAAGGCCGGCGGCTGCGACATCCTCGTCAACAATGCCGGCATCCAGCATGTCGCGGCGATCGAGGATTTTCCGGTCGAGAAGTGGAACGCCATCATCGCCATCAACCTGACCTCGGCCTTCCATACCACGGCGGCGGCGCTGCCGGGGATGAGGGCCAAG
The DNA here is from genome assembly GCA_020161655.1 of Pseudomonadota bacterium. Lineage (GTDB taxonomy): Bacteria > Pseudomonadota > Alphaproteobacteria > Rhodobacterales > Rhodobacteraceae > Albidovulum. The sequence continues at coordinate 168,282 of JAIUPC010000012.1, read as the reverse complement.
GGCTGGGGCCGGATCGTCAACATCGCCTCGGCGCACGGGCTGACCGCCTCGCCCTTCAAGTCGGCCTATGTCGCGGCCAAGCACGGTGTCGTCGGCCTTACGAAGACCGTGGCGCTGGAAGTGGCGGGCAAGGGCATCACCGCCAATGCGATCTGCCCCGGCTATGTGCTGACGCCCCTGGTGGAGGCGCAGATCCCCGACCAGATGAAGGCGCATAGCATGGACCGCGAGACGGTGATCCGCGAGGTCATGCTGCAACGCCAGCCCTCGCGCCAGTTCGCCACGGTGGAGGAGATCGGCGGCACGGCGGTATTCCTCTGTTCCGACGCGGCGGCGCAGATCACCGGCACGACGATCAGCGTCGACGGCGGCTGGACCGCGATGTGACGGGGTTTCGCCCCGGATCAAGTCCGGGGCGATCCGGTGGGGGCGCTGCCCCCACACCCCCGAGGTATTTCTGGCAAGATGAATGGAGATGGCGGGGATGAAGACCCGGCGGATCAACCTCGCATTGCAGGGCGGAGGGGCGCATGGCGCCTTCACCTGGGGTGTGCTCGACCGGCTCTTGCAGGACGAGACGATCGAGATCGCCGGGATCACCGGCACTTCGGCGGGCGCGCTGAACGGGGCTGCGCTGAAATGCGGGCTGATGATGGGCGGGCGAGAGGCGGCGCGGGAGAACCTCGACTGGCTCTGGGGCGAGATCGGCGCCGTCGGCGACATGCGGATGGCGGGCTGGTTCCGGGCCATGCTGCCGCTGGCCGGGGTCTGGGGCGACCTGACCGAGCGTTTCGCGCCGTTTTCGCCCGCCGAGACCTGGGCGCGGCTTTTCAGCCCCTATGACTATGGCTGGTTCTATTCGAACCCGCTGGCGCCCATCGCCGAGAAGTTCAACAGCCGCCACATGACCGACCTGGACGGCCCGGCCTTCTTCGTTGCCGCGACCAATGTGCGGACCGGCAAGATCCGGGTGTTTTCCGGGGCCGATATCTCGGCGGAGGCGATCCTTGCCTCGGCCTGTCTGCCGACACTCTTCCAGGCGGTCGAGATCGTCGATGCGGCGACCGGGCGGCGCGAGGCCTATTGGGATGGCGGCTATACCGGCAACCCGGCGCTCTTCCCTCTTTACGACCTTGCGCTCCCGCGCGACATCGTCGTCATCAACATCAACCCCCTGGTGCGTGAGGCAGTGCCGCACAGCGTTGCCGATGTGCAGGACCGGATCAACGAGATCAGCTTCAACGCCTCGCTCCTGTCGGAGTTTCGCGCCATTCATTTCGTGAATGAGCTGATCGCGAAGGGGCAGGTGCAGGAAGGCGTGATGAAGGATGTGCTTGTCCATCTCATCGCCGATGACGGGCTGATGGGATCGCTGACGGCGTCGAGCAAGCTGACGCCCTGGCCGGGGCTTCTTTTCGCGCTGAAGGAGGCAGGGCAGGCGGCGGCGGAGCGGTTCCTTGCGGAAGACGCGGGCGAGATCAACCGCAAGAGCACGGTCGACCTGCCGGCTCTATTTGGTTGAGGGCGCGCCGCTCGGCTCCGGATAGACGAGGCCGGCGGAGATGACGAGCTTGGCGGTGTCCTCCACCGTCATCCGGTTCAGGATGATCACGTCGCGGCGCGGCACGAAGACCAGAAACCCCGACGGCGGCAGGAGATTCATCGCCAGGAAGACCGTCAGGATATCATCGTCGTCGGGAATGCTTTCGGCGAGTTCACCGCGGGCGGGGGTGGAGACGAAACCGACGGACCAGACGCCCTTCCGTGGGTACTCGATCAGGCAGGCCTTGTCGAACTTGGCGTCGCCCTGGGTCAGGACGGATTGGGCGAACTGCTTCAGCGCGTTGTAGATCGACCGCACGAAGGGCATCCGGCCGACGATGCCTTCGCCCCAGGCGATGAGCGATCTTCCGATGATGCCCTTGGCGATCCAGCCGACGAGGACCGTGAACACGAGGAAGATGATGACGCCGACGCCGCGAATGGAAAAGGGTGGCTTCTCGCCGAAGTAGCGCTCCATCAGCGTGTCCGGCTGCCAGGCGTGCGGGATGAACGGCAGGATCCAGCTGTCGATCCAGCCGACCGCCACCCAGATGAGCCAGATCGTCAGGCCGATGGGCAGAAGAACGGCAAGCCCCGTCAGGAAGTTCGAGCGAAAGGCGCCCAGCGGTCCGCGTCGGCGCAAGTGTATCTGCGGCTCTGACGCCTTTGTTTCATTGGCCATGTGCAGTCCCCACTAACGGTGCGACACTAAGGGCAGCGCCGGGTCTCTGCAATTGCCGCCGGTCGTCGTTGTTTCAGTGCATCGATGCAAGCGCGCGGGCGATGGCCGCGCCAAGCCGGGCGTTGTTGAGGACAAGGGCGATATTGGCCTCAAGCGAGCGGCCACCGGTCAGTTCGAAGATGCGTTGCAGTAGGAAGGGCGTCACCGCCTTGGCGGCGATGCCTTGGGCGGCGGCCTCTGCCAGCGCCCGTTCGATATGCGGCACGATCTCCTCGCGCGGGATCTCCGCCGCCTCAGGGATCGGGTTGGCGACAAGTTGGCCGCCGATGAGGCCAAGCCGCGCCCGCATCATCTGCGCGGCAGCGATCTCGGTCGCGCTGTCCATCCTGAGGGGGGCAGTAAGGCCCGAGGCGCGCGACCAGAAGGCGGGGAAGTCGTCCTGACCAAAGGCGATGACCGGCACGCCGAGGGTTTCCAGAAGCTCCAGCGTCTTCGGCAGGTCGAGGATCGCCTTGGCGCCGGCGGCCACCACGGTCACCGGGGTTTTCGCCAGCTCATGAAGATCGGCGGAGACATCGAAGCTCGTCTCCGCGCCGCGATGGACGCCGCCGATGCCGCCGGTGGCGAAGACGCCGATCCCGGCGAGATGGGCGCCGATCATCGTGGCGGCGACGGTGGTGGCGCCGGTCCGCCCCGAGGTGAGGCAGGCGGCGAGATCAGCGCGCGACAGCTTCATCGCATCTGGGGTGCGGGCAAGGCGTTCGAGCGTGCCGTCGTCAAGGCCGACATGGATGCGGCCCGCCATGACAGCGATGGTGGCGGGAGTGGCACCGGCAGCGCGGACCTCTGCCTCCACCCGCCGTGCCGTTTCCAGATTCTGCGGGAATGGCATGCCGTGGGTGATGATTGTCGATTCAAGCGCCACGATGGGCGCGCCATTGGCTTGGGCTGCCGCGACTTCCGGTGAAAACGAGAGGGGCAGGGCGGTCATGATCCGATATCTCCTGAGACATATTGCGCAGCGGCATCGAGCGCGGCCTGAAGGGCTGCCGTCCGGTCCGCGCCGCGCCTTACGGCCACGACATGGGCAGCCATGAAGGTGTCGCCGGCGCCAGTGACGCGGGTGACGAGGACCGGCGGCGGTTCGGCGGCGATCACGCCTTCGGGCGCGCCATCGGCGGTTGCCCCGCCTCCATTCGTCACAAGGACGCGCCGGGCGCCGCGGGCCAGCAGCGCCGCCGCCGCCTCAGGCGCCGCGGCGAACCGCGTCTGGCAGAGGATGCCTGCCTCCTCGAGATTGACGTAGAGCGTGGCATTGGCGAGCGGCAGGAGCGGCAGGAGCCGTTCGGCCTTGCCGGGGCTGGCGGGCGCCACGCGCAGATCGGCGGCGGCGAAAAGCGGTGAGCGGGCGATGTCAGAGAGAAGCCCGGTCGTCAGGTTGCCGTCGAGCGCGATCAACCCGTTCCACGGCGCGCCCTCACGCCCAAGGGTTCCGTCGCCGAGCGGTTGCAGGATCTTCGCCCCCGCCGCTTCAAGCGAATGGGCGTCGGCGATGGCGGCGATCAGGCCGTTCGCGCCCTCGACCGCCATGTAGCGGTCGGTCGGCAGGTCCTCCGACCGATAGAGATGGTCGGTGACAAGGCCGAGCCTTTGCGCCGCCGCCACCAGATCGTCGCCCTCGGCATCGCGGCCAAGTGCGCTGAGCAAAGCGGGGCGAAGGCCGAAGCGGGCGAAGGTCATCGCAAGGTTCATGGCGACGCCGCCGGGCAGCCGCGTGATCCGACCCGGCACATCGGCGCCAGGCGCCATATGCGCGGGCGTGCGGCCGATGATGTCCCAAAGGACCGAACCGATGCAGAGGATGTCGACGGGCGCGCTCATCCCGCCGTCATGCCGGCTTTTCTTCTGCCCGGCAAGACCGCCCCATCAGCGCAAGGGATAGCGGTCAGGCTCTTCGAAGATGTCGAGCGCCACGGTCCCGGCCTTGATCTTCCCGCCATGGACGACGCCCGCGCCAATCGAATAGCTCTCACCCGCGCGGTAGGTCCGCGTTGCGCCGCCGATGGTGAACTCGATCTCGCCCTCAAGCACCGTGCCCCATTGCGCCTTGTGGGAATGGAAGGGCAGGTCCATGTCGCGGTGAAAGGTGAAGAAGACCGCGAGGCCCGCGCCCGAGCGGAGGACGTTGGTGGAGACGACCTCGTCGGGGAAGGGGAGGGCGACGGAGGGAAAGGCGCGGATGAATTCGGGCAGCGGCATGATCTGGTCCTTTCGATGGATGCGCGTATACTCGGATCATCGAATGCCCGTGACAAGGAAGGACCGCCTGCCATGTCCAGCTTCACCGGTTTCCCCACCGAAACCTTTGCCTTCCTCACCGAGCTTTCGGCCCATAACCGCCGGTCATGGTTCGAGGCCAACAAGGAACGGTATGAGACCTACTGGCTTGGGCCTGCCGTCGCCTTCGTCAAGGCGCTCGCCCCCGGCATGGCGGCGATGTCGCCTGAGATGAAGGCCGAGGCCAAGGTCAATGCCTCGCTCCGCCGGATCAATCGGGACACGAGGTTTTCCGCCGACAAGGCGCCCTATGAGCCATGGCTCCACCTGATCTTCTGGCCGGGCGACCATCCGAACCGCGGCGCGGGCTTCCATTTCGTCATCCGCCCAGACGGTATCGGCTACGGTGCCGGACGCTTTGCCTTCGCCGGGCCGGTCCTTGGCCACTACCGCCAGAGGCTCCAGAACAAGGAGGCGCGCGATAAGCTTCTCGCCGCCATCGAGGAGGCGCGCCATATCGGCTGCTACCTTGACGAGCCGCCCTTGAAGACGGTGCCCAAGGGCCATGACCACGAACCGGAATGGGACTTCCTCTTGCGCTACAAGGGGCTGGTCGTGCGCACCATGGACAGCCAGATCATGCCGAACTGGATCCATGGCCCCGAGGCGGTGGACGAGGTCCTGAGCCGCTGCCGGAGACTGATGCCGCTGGTCCAGTGGGTCCACACGATCTGAGCGGCCCTGTGCCGATCCAGGGACAAGCCTTTCGTGCCATTGCCGAGTGAGTTGCGTCTTGCGGTCAGCCCCCGCTGCCCAGCGGGTCTGAGCCAGAGCCAAGGGAAAACGGATATGCAGAGCCTCAAGCTGCGCGATCTTCAGGCGCGCATGTCCGACAAGGTCTGGCTTTCCGATGGCGGGATGGAGACCACGCTGATCTTTCTCGACGGGATCGACCTGCCGCATTTCGCGTCTTTCCCGCTTCTGGAAAGCGAGGCGGGCCGCGAGAGCCTAAGGCGCTACTTCGCCGGCTATCTGGCCGAAGCGCGGACGCATGGCGCGGGCTTTGTCCTTGGCACGGTCACCTGGCGATCCGGCAAGGGCTGGGGCGAGATCATGGGGCTGTCCGAGGGTGACATCGAGGCCATCAATCGGGACGCCGTGAGTTTCGCCCGGACCATCGCCGCCTCACCCGAGGCGCGTGGCGTGGATATAGTCTTCGAGGGCGTGGTCGGGCCGCATGGCGATGCCTATGCGCCGGACCGGATGCTGGATGCTGCCGAAGCGGAGGAGGCGCATGGGCAACAGGTCCGCTCGCTCGCCGGTGCCGGAGTGGATTTCGTGACGGCGACAACCATCGCCAACCCGGCCGAAGGCATCGGCATCGCGCGGGCGGCTATCAGGGCGGATGTCCCCGTCGTGGTTTCCTTCACTGTCGAGACCGATGGCCGGCTTCTGACCGGCCAGACGCTTGGCGAGGCGATTGCCGAAACCGATGCAGCGACGGATGGCAGCGTCGCCTGGTACGGCGTGAACTGTGCCCACCCGGATCATTTCCGCCAGACGCTGGCCGGCGACTGGCTTGGCCGCATGGGTCAGGTGCGCGCCAATGCCTCGCGCAAGAGCCATGCCGAGCTTGATAATTCGACCGAGCTTGATGCGGGCGACATTTCCGAACTTGCCCGCGACTACCGGGCGCTGATGACGATCCTTCCCAACCTTCGCGTTCTTGGCGGCTGTTGCGGCACGGATGTGCGCCATGTCGCGGCGATTGCCGGGCAATGTGCCCATGCGGCGGGCTGACGCGCCAACGCAGGCAATATCGTCGCCCATTGCCATTCCTGCGCGCATCGTTTAAACGCGCGCTACTTCACAGGCGAGGCTTGGGCTTGGCGGGGAGAAATCCCGCTACGTCCGCCGGTTGTCCCCGACTTGATCGGGGATGATGGCTTCGCCGAGGCGCGAAACCGGAAAGGAAATGGACATGGCGCTCCCTGATTTCTCTATGCGTCAGCTTCTGGAAGCTGGCGTACACTATGGTCACCAGACGCAACGCTGGAACCCGCGGATGGCCGAATACATCTACGGCGACCGTAACGGCATCCACATCATCGACCTGACGCAGACCGTTCCGATGCTGGACGCGGCACTGAATGTCGTGCGCGAGACCGTCGCCAAGGGCGGCCGTATCCTCTTCGTCGGCACCAAGCGCCAGGCGCAGAAGGCGATCGCCGAAGCTGCCGAGAAATGCGCGCAGTACTACATGAACCACCGCTGGCTCGGCGGCACGCTGACCAACTGGAAGACCGTCTCCCAGTCGATCAACCGTCTGAAGCAGATCGACGAGATCATGGGTGCGGGCGCTGAAGGCCTGACCAAGAAAGAGCGTCTCGGGATGGAGCGCGAGCAGGCGAAGCTTCAGGCCTCGCTCGGCGGTATCCGCGAGATGGGCCATCTGCCCGACCTTCTGTTCATCATCGACGTGAACAAGGAAGACCTCGCCATCCTCGAAGCGCAGAAACTGGGCATCCCGGTCGTCGCCATCGTCGACACCAACTGCTCGCCGAAGGGCGTTGACTATGTCATCCCCGGCAATGACGACGCGGCCCGCGCCATCGCGCTTTACTGCGACCTCGTCAGCCGTGCCGCCCTTGACGGCATGTCGGCGCAGATGGGCGCCGCCGGTATCGACCTTGGCGCACTTGAAGTGGCGCCCGAGGAAGAAACCGTCGCCTGAGACGCCATATGAGGCAGGGCAGGGGCCTTCGGTCCCTGTCGCCGGAAATTCATCAGGCGGGGGTAAGCCCCGCCTGACCCGTTGATAAGAGATTCGGAAGGAGATCCGAGATGTCGATCACCGCTCAGATGGTGAAAGAGCTGCGCGAAGCTACCGGCGCAGGCATGATGGACGCCAAGAAGGCGCTGACCGAGGTTGCGGGCGACATGGAAGCCGCCGTCGACTGGCTGCGCACCAAGGGCCTCGCCAAGGCCGCCAAGAAGGCCGACCGCGTTGCGGCCGAAGGCCTGATCGGCGTCGCCGTGAAGGATGGCCGTGGCGTTGCAGTCGAGATCAACTCGGAAACCGACTTCGTCGCCAAGAACGCCGACTTCCAGGAAATGGTGCGTGCGATTTCGAACGTCGCCCTGACCTCGGCGGACGAAATCGAAGTGCTGCGCTCCACCCACCTCAACGGCAAGCCCGTCGAGGAAGTGCTGACCGACGCCATCGCGCGCATCGGCGAGAACATGACGCTGCGCCGGCTGCACGTTCTGGAAGGCGATACCGTCGTCTCCTACGTCCATTCCGCCGCCACCGACGGCATGGGCAAGATCGGCGTCCTCGTCGCGCTGAACGGGCCGAAGGACAAGGCCGAAGCGATCGGCAAGCAGTTCGCCATGCATATCGCCGCGACCTCGCCGCTGGCGCTCTCGGAAGCCCAGCTTGACCCGGTGGTGCTGGAGCGTGAACTGGCGGTGCAGACCGCCAAGGCGCTTGAGGAAAACGTAGCCTCGGCCAAGCCGAAGCCCGACCAGGTGATCCACAACAACATCATTCCCGGCCGGATGAAGAAGTTCCTGTCCGAGAACACGCTTCTTGGCCAGCAGTTCGTGGTGAACCCGGACGTCACCGTCGAGCAGGCCGCCAAGGACGCCGGCGTCGAGATCACCGGCTATGCCCGCGTCATGGTCGGCGAAGGCATCGAGAAGGAGAAAGAGGATTTCGCCGCCGAGGTCGCCAAGACCCTCGGGGCTTAAGCTTCCTGAGAAATGCGGAAGCGGTCGGGCCATCGAGCCCGGCCGTTTTCATTTCCGGGGGCGGGACTACCCAGCCATTCTCCAGAAACAGGAAAGCGGTGCATGCCGACCAAAGCACACACCGCCCCCATAACGCGCCGCACCTGTTGGGGATGAGGACAGGGCGCGTCTGGTGCCGAACCTGCCGGACGTTAAATGCACCCGACAGGCCCGACGTCCGGTTTCCCGGTGCTCCCCGTTCCCCCGCAAATTCCGGGCTGGTTCAGGTTGCATGTTCCTGGCTAATGCCACCACTCACGGAACCAGGCGAGTGTGTCGATTAACGCTACGTAAAGAAAGTAAGAGAATCCTTACCTGTCATAGCGTCATCAGAAAACTTTATTTCAAAAAGCCGCCGTAAATGGTGGATTCGCCATGACATTTGCCGCAACCCCGGGCAAATGCCCAAGGCTCGGCCGATCGGGGCCGATCTCAGACGGGAACGATGAAAATCTGATTCTGGTAGGAGGCCTTCAGGACCGCCTGCGCCGTGGTGTCGACATCCAGCGCCTCACGCGCCAGCCGAAGGTGTTTTTCAACCGTAGCGGGAGTGAGCCCCATGATGGTGGCGATGTCCTGCATGGTCTTGCCGTCGCCCACCCATTCCAGTGCCTCGCGCTGGCGCGGCGTCAGGGCGCGGCGCGACGAGGCGAATGGCATCGAGGTCAGCTTCAGATGGACGAGGTTGTTGATGATGGTGATCTCGCGGCCGTGGATCTGCCACATGTCGTCGATATCGTTCTGCGACAGGCCCGGCCGGGCGCAAAGCCCGATGGCGCCCTTGGCACGGATGGAATGGTCGCGGAAGCTGATCGAATAGCCGGCGCGGACATTGAAACGTGCGTTCAATTCCAGCACCTTGCGCTCGGTCGATGTCAGTTGCCCCGCTGCCACCTGCTGGATCAGCCGCCAGGAGGCCGGGCCCTCATTCTCAAGCGCCCATTGCACCATCGGACCGTGGCTGTAGAGGCCGCTGTGGATGAAGGCCTCGATATAGGCGGGGTCGTGATTCGACAGCATCAGCACGTCGTCCGCGCTTCCGAACTGCGTCTGCGAGGTGCGGAAGCGGGTAAAGCCGTAGATCAGGCGGTCGAACCCGTAATCCGCCATCTTGTCGAGATGGAGATCCCATATCTCCTGAATGCTCTTTGCTTCAAGCACACGCTCCAGATGCGGAACGAGAAGGCTGTTATTCGTCATAAAGGACGCCCTTCAGCTACTTAAACCCGGGGAGGAGAACCGGCTACGCAACCCGACGCGCGTGACGCGCGGGAAAAACCGAGTGATCCTGTGCTCCAAGGGCAAAGTCACACTCGAACATCCAACAAAATCCCCATAACTTTCTGCCACGCGGCGTGACATCTGTCGAGAGACTGTGGTGGTGCAGAAAGAGGCATTGGGAACATGAGCGGCAACTGGGACGTGGTTATCATTGGCGGCGCGGTGACGGGGGCCTCGGCGGCCTGGTGGCTGAAAGGGGCGGCGCCCGACCTCAGGGTGCTGGTCGTCGAAAAGGACCCGACCTATGCCTTTGCGGCGACCGCGCTGTCGGTGGCCTCGGTGCGCCAGCAGTTCTCCAATCCGGTGAATGTCGAGATTTCCCGCTTTGGCGTGGATTTCATCCGCCACTTCGCCGACCGCGTCGGGCCTGAGGGCGGGGTGCCCTCGCTCGGCCTGAAGGAGAACGGCTACCTCTTCCTGACCGGCAGCGAGGCGGGTCGGGCGGTAATGGAGGAAATCGCCGGGATGCAGCGCGGGTTAGGCGCCGCGACCGAAGTGCTCGACCGCGCCGCTCTCGCCGCGAAGTTCCCGTGGATGGTGCTCGACGATGTGGTCGCCGGCAGTTTCGGCCCGCGCGACGAGGGCTGGTTCGACAACATGGGGCTTCTGGGCGGCTTCCGCGCGGCGGCCATCGCCCGGGGCGCGGTTTTCCTCCGCGACGAGGTGGTCGGCCTTCAGCGCGAGGGTGGGCGCATCACTGGCGTCACGCTGAAATCCGGCGGTACGGTCGGGGCAGGGCAGGTGCTTTGCACCGCCGGCACTGGTGCAACCGCCATCTGCGCCATGGCCGGCGCCGATCTGCCGGTCGAGCCGAGAAAGCGCACCGTCTTCGTGATCGACGCGCCGAACGCCCGCCACCCGGATGCGCCCCTCATCATCGACCATTCCGGCATCTACCTCCGCCCCGAGCATGGCCAGTGGATCACCGCCACGGTGCCCGACGACGACGGCCCCTGTGCGCTTGACGACTGGGAGCCGGACCATGCCCAGTTCGAGAACCTGATCTGGGAAAGGCTTTACAACCGCTCTGAAGGCTTCGATGCGGTCAAGGTCACGCGCTTCTGGGTCGGGCATTACGACTACAACCGCCTCGACCAGAACGCGGTGATCGGGATTTGGCCGGGCTATGAGAACTTCTACATCGGCGGCGGGTTCTCCGGCCACGGGCTGCAACAGTCGCCGGCGGTCGGGCGCGGGCTGTCGGAACTGATGCTGACCGGCAGCTACCAGACCATCGACCTCGCGCCGCTGTCGCCGCAGCGCATCCTCGACAACCGCCCGTTCCTCGAACGCGCCATCGTCTGACGGTCAGATGCCGTTCATTAGAGGCCGTTTACCGGCACCTTGAGGAAGGTCTTGCCGTCCTTGTCCTGGGGCGGCATCTGGCCCGCGCGCATGTTGACCTGAAGCGAGGGGATGATGAGCCTTGGCATGCCAAGCGTCTTGTCCCGCGCCTCGCGCATGGCGACGAATTCCGCCTCGGGCTTGCCGCCGCCGACATGGACATTGCGCGCCCGTTCCTCGGCCACGGTGGTTTCCCAGGCGAACTCCTCGCGCCCCGGTGCCTTGTAGTCATGGCAGACGAAGATCCGCGTCTCGTCCGGCAGGGTGAGGATGCGTTCGATCGAATGGTACAGCGCCTCCGCCGAACCGCCAGGAAAGTCGCAGCGCGCGGTGCCGTAGTCGGGCATGAAGAGCGTGTCGCCGACAAAGGCCGCGTCGCCGATCACATAGGTGAGGCAGGCAGGCGTATGGCCCGGCGTATGCATGACCCGGCCTTCAAGCGCGCCAATGCCGAAGGTATCGCTCTCACCGAAAAGCCTGTCGAACTGGCTGCCGTCGCGCTGGAACTCCGTCCCTTCGTTGAAGACCTTGCCGAAAGTGTCCTGCACCACGGTGATCTTTTCGCCGATGCCGATCTTTCCGCCGATCCTTTCCTGGATATAGGGCGCGGCCGAGAGATGATCGGCATGGACATGGGTTTCGAGAATCCATTCCACATCAAGGCCTTCCGCCTTCACATGGGCGATGACGGCATCGGCAGAGCGGGTATCGGTCCGGCCCGAGGAATAGTCGAAATCCAAGACCGAATCGATGATCGCGGCGGCCTTGCTGCCGGGGTCGCGGAGCACATAGGTGACGGTGTTCGTCGCCTCGTCGAAGAAACCGGTTACCAGCGGCTTGACCTGATGTTCCATGGCGCCACCTCCCGTGCCGCATTCTCTCTCAGAATCCGAGCCGCGACAAATGCTTATCGCAGCCGAAACGGTTCAGTCCGCCGTGGCGCCGACGTTCAGGAGCGCTGGAAGTTCCCGATAATCGGAAAACTCCGCAACTGGCGAAATCTCATGGCGCGGTACCCTCAGATAGCCCTCGGTGAAGAGGATGAAGGGCAGGGCGGCGGCTTCCGCCGTCCGCGCATCAACCTCGCTATCGCCAACGAAGACCGCGCGGCCGGGCCCCAGAAGGCGGGCGGCGTGGAGGAGGGGGGTCGTCGGGTCGGGTTTGCGTTCGGGGAGGGTATCACCCGCGACAATCACCTCGAAGAACTGGCCAAGGCCCAGTTCAGCCAGAACCGCGCGCGTGGCGCTTTCGGGCTTGTTGGTGCAGATCCCGAGGCGGCAGCCATCGGCCTTCAGCGCCGCCAGCACTTCGGCGACATGGGGATAGACCGTGGTTTCCTCGGATGACCGCGCCGTGTAATCCGCGACCATGCGGGCGGCGAGTTCGCCATGCCGCGCCATCGCCATCCCGCGCGCTGCCATCACCCGCCGGATCAGGACCGGCGCGCCGTCACCGACATAGGACTGCGCCTCTGCCCGTGCCATCGGCGCCTGTCCTTCGGACGCCAGAAGCCGGTTCACTGCCGCGTGGATGTCGGGCAGGGAATCGATCAGCGTTCCGTCGAGATCGAAGATGACCGAAGTCACGCGGCTTTCCACTTGATCGAACAGCCCATGGAAGCAACCTGATCGCGCGGGCCTTGGCCGGTTTCGGCGACGAGTTTCATGCCTTCGAAAAGCTCGCGCCGGACATCCGCTGCCGCCGGCTGGCGGCCCGAGGCGTCGAGCCGGCCGCGATACTGCAAGCCGCCCCTGGCGTCGAAACCGAAGAAGTCCGGTGTGCAAATCGCGTCGTAAGCCTTTGCGACGGCTTGGCTTTCGTCATAGAGATAGGGGAAGGTGAAGTCCCGGCGCGCCGCCTCGGCCTTCATCATGTCGAAGCTGTCGGCAGGATAGGCTTCGGCATCATTGGCCGAGATTGCGGCCACGCCGATCCCGAGCGCCTGCAGATCTTTCGCGTCCCGCACCATCCGGTCCATCACCGCCTGCACGTAGGGGCAATGGTTGCAGATGAACATCAAAAGCGTGCCCTTCGGCCCGGCGATCTGCTCTAGCGTCCAGTCACGGCCATCGGTGCCGGGCAGGGTGAAGCCGGGGGCTTTCCAGCCGAAATCGCAGACGGGGGGCGAAACTGCCATGGCGGGTTCCTTAGCTGAGCGCGGCCTCGGCGGCGGCGCGGATCTTCCCTATATTCTGGCCATAGACCTCGGGCGTTTCAACCGTACCGCCCGAAAAGACCGCGGAGCCGGCGACAAGAACATCGGCACCCGCCGCCGCGACCTTCGGCGCGGTTTCCACGGTCACGCCGCCATCAACCTCGATATGGATCGGCCTGTCGCCGATCAAATTGCGCAAGGTTCGTATCTTATCCACCTGATTTTCAATGAATTTCTGCCCGCCAAAGCCGGGATTCACCGTCATCACGAGGATCAGGTCGGTCAGGTCGAGCAGGTTCTCGGCCACGGATGCCGGCGTGCCGGGATTGAGCGCCAGGCCGGCCTTTTTCCCTGTTGCACGAATGGCTTGCAAGGTCCGGTGAATGTGTGGCCCGGATTCGAAATGCGCGGTTATGTAATCGGCACCGGCAGCGGCGAAGGCCTCGATATAGGGATCGACCGGGGCGATCATCAGATGCACGTCCATGACCGTCTTCACATGCTTCTTGAACGCTGCGACCGCCGGCGCGCCGAAGGTCAGGTTCGGCACGAAGTGGCCGTCCATGACGTCGATGTGAACCCAGTCGGCGCCTTGATCCTCGATGGCCCGGATTTCCGCGCCGAAATTCGCGAAGTCGGCGGAAAGGATCGACGGGGCAATCTTGATGCGGCGGTCGAAGGTCATGGCAGCTCCGGTTGCGGAAGGGAGGGTTTGGCGTTTCCATAGCGCCAAAGCGAGGGCATGGTCCAGAAGCAGTAGCGCCGCACGGGTTGGCATACATTTATTACATAATTCTGCTTATCGGATAAACAGACATGCCTTTGCCGGCCCCGCCTCGGCCTCAGGCCGCGAGTCCCGGCGACAGTTGCAGTGACTGACCGCCCTGCCAGATCGCCTGCAACTTCAACCCATCCGACAGATGCACCAGATCGGCACGGCGTCCGACAGCGATGCGGCCACAGCGATCCTGAAGCCCGATCACGCGCGCTGGCGTCAGCGTCGCCATCCTGAGCGCGCGGTCGAGCGGCACGCCGACCTCATCGCGAAGAACCCGCAAGGCGCGCGGGAAATCGAGATCGGCGCCGGCGAGCGTGCCGTCCGCCAGTGTCAGCCGTCCATCCTCACGCCGGATCGTGCGGCCATTCAGGGTGAAGCTCGCAAGATCGGTCCCGGCCGGCGCCATCGCGTCGGTCACAAGGAAAATCTCGCCCGGCCCGCGTTTCGCGGCCAGCGCCGACCGGATCGCCGCCGGATGGACATGGACGGTATCGGCGATCAGCCCGGCGGAGATGCGGCCATCGTCGAGGACGGCGCCGACGAGCCCCGGCTCGCGGTTGCCAAGCTGGCTCATCGCGTTGAAAAGATGCGTGGCGACATGGGCGCCTGCCGTGATCGCCGCCCGCGCGTCGGCGTAGCTGCAATCGCTGTGGCCGAGCGAAACGATGATGCCCGCACCGGCAAGCCGTGCGATCTGCTCCGGCGCGACACTTTCAGGCGCCAGTGTCACCAGAAGCCGCGGCAACCGCCGGGCAGCGTCGAGAAGAAAGCCGAGGTCCGCTTCCGTCATCGGCCGGATCAGCGCAGGGTCATGCGCGCCCTTCCGCGCGAGGCTGAGATGCGGGCCTTCAAGGTGCAGCCCGGCAATACCCGGCACGGCCTTCGCCGCCGCATCCGCCACCGCGTCAACCGCGGCCTCCGTCACTTCGGGCGTATCGGTGATGAGCGTCGGCAGGATCGTCAGCGCCCCAAGGCCGGCATTCGCGGAAGCCATAAGCTCGACCGTCGCCAGTTCTGGCCGGTCGTTCAGCATCAGCCCGCCGCCGCCGTTGATCTGTAGATCGACGAAGCCGGGGGCAAGGATGCCGCCATCCAGCCGCAGCACCTCGGCCCCCGGCACGGCACTTCCTACTGGCAGCAAGGCCGCAACCTCGCCGCCCTCGATCAGAAGATCGCCCGGCCCAAGGTTCTCTCCGTCGAAGATCCGCGCGCCGGTCAGGTGCAGAGCCATCACACCGTCTCCGTCACTTTCCGCAGATGGCGCGGCGCGTCGGGGTTGATGCCGCGCGCAATCGCCACCTTCTCCACCATCGCATAGAAGGAGACGATGAGAGCGAGCGGGTCGGTCAGCCAGTGATCGGTTCGCACGGCGGGCAGGACGGAAGCGGATTTCACCTTGTTCGTGGTCGCAAAGACCCGCGCCCCCTTCCCCGCCATGGCGTCGGCAATCCCGGCAACTGCCTCTTCTGCGGCATCGGCGGCGGCGAAGGCCAGGACCGGAAAGCCATCGCCGACGATGGAGACAGGCCCGTGCATCACCTCGGCGGAGGAATAGTTTTCGGCATGGACCTGGCAGGTTTCCTTGAACTTCAGCGCGGCTTCCCCCGACATCGCGAAGGACGGCCCCCTGGCGATGGTGAAAAGCGAGGATTCCGTCGCCATCACCGCGCCAAGTGCGCCCCAGTCCGCCGCGCAGGCCCGCGCGAGCCGTTCCGGCAGCGCAGCGATGGCCGCCAGAAGTGCGCGGTCCTGCTGCCATTCGGCCAGCAGCGCGAGGCCGGCTACGGCGGAAGTCACGAAGGTTTTCGTCGCCGCCACGCTCCGCTCCGGCCCGGCCATGATGTCGATGACCCGGTCGGCTGCCTGCGCCAAGGGCGAGGCGGCGTCATTGGTGATCGCAAGCGTCATCGCCCCCCCTGCCCGCGCCGCGCCGGCAAGGTCGACGATGTCCGGGCTTTTGCCGGATTGTGAGACCGAGATGCAAAGTGCATTCGGCAGCTTAAGCTTGGCACCATAGATCGAGCTGACCGAAGGTCCGACCGAGGCGACGGGCAGGCCAAGCGTCAGTTCCGCCACATATTTGAGGTAGGTGCAGGCATGGTCCGACGACCCGCGCGCGACGGTGACGATCACCGAAGGGTCGAGCGTCAGGGCCGCGTTGGCGGCCTCGCGGATCGCCGGGCCGCTTTCGTCGAGAAGCCGCTGAACGGCCGCCGGAATCTCGCGAATTTCCTGATACATCAAGCTCTTGTGGTTCGTCATGAAAGCGTCTCCGGTAGGCGTAGCTCGGCCACGAAATCGTAGGCGTCGCCGCGATAGATGGAACGGGTGAACTCGACCACCCGACCTTCGGGCAGATAGGATGTGCGCTCGATCCTGAGACCCGCCGCCCCGACAGGGACGCCGAGAAGACCGGCATCCGCCTCGCCAAGGTTGATGGCGCTGATGCGCTGGACGGCGCGGACCGGGCGCTTGCCGCTCCGGCCAAGGACGTCATAGAGCGATTGGGTGACGGAACCGGGATCGGGCAGGATGTCATGCGGCAGCGAGGCGCGCTCGATCGCCATCGGCCTTCCGTCGGCTTTTCTGAGCCGCGACAGCCTCGCGACCGGGTCGCCGGACCTCAGACCCAGCGCCAGCACCTCTTCCGGCGAGGGCACGACAAGGCCACGCTCAAGCCATTCGACTTCGGATTTCAGGCCGCGCCGGGCCATATCCTCGGTGAAGGAGGTGAGCCGAGACAAGGACTGTTCGACCTTGGGGCGAAGCGGCGCGACCGCCGAGCCAGACCCCTGCCGCTGCACGATCATGCCGCGCCCGACAAGCTCGGCGATGGCCTTCCTCACGGTGACGCGGGAGAGGCCGGTCAGCGCGGCGATCTCGCGTTCCGGCGGCAGCGAGGTGTCGGGGGCAAGAAAACCGCTGGCGATGCCGGCCTCGATCCGGCGGCGAAGCTGGACGTAAAGCGGCCCCTGCGCCGGGTTCATCCATTGGTCGGGCGCGAGATAGTCGAGCACGTTCATGCCGCATTCTCCGCCAACCGCCGTGCGAGGATCGCGGCCCCGTCGAGCGCGGTTCCGTCCGGGGCGGCAAGGCCCGCCGTGATGCCTTCGGGCAGCCAGCGCGCATAGGCGGGGCCAAGGCCGCCGGAAAGGCAAAGCCGTTCGCCCGCGCTCCAGCCAAGGGTGCGAAGGGCGGCGGCGATGTAATCCGCGCCCTCGCCCATCAGCCGCGCCGCCAGAGGGTCGCCTTCTTCCGCCGCCGCCACCACTTCGGGCGCGAAGCGGCCATAGTCAGCGGGCCGCGCGGAGAGACTGAAGCGGGTGACGCCGGGAACGCCATTCAGCCGGTCGAGAAACCGGGTGGCGAGCGGCGAGGCCGCCTCAATGCCGTCACCGACGAGGATCACATGCTTCAGAAGCTCGCGCCCAAGCCAGGCGCCCGAGGCCTGATCGCCGATGGCGAGGCCCCAGCCGCCAAGAACCCTGACCGAAGCGCCGGACTGCACGCCGACGAAAGACCCGGTGCCAATCGCGGCCACCGCACCGTCGCGACCGCCAAGGGCACCGACGATCATCGTCGGCTGGTCGCTGGTGACGACGGTGCGCGCAAAGGGCAGCCGCGCCGCGACCGCCTCAGCCCCCGCCGCGTCGATCACCCCGGCAAGGCCGAGATGCGCAACCGTTTCGGCAGAGCCCTGAGGCCCCAGCCCCGCCTTGTCGTAAAGCGCGCCAATGAGCTTCAGGATGCGCCCGAGGGCAGCCTCGAAATCGGAAAAGACATTGGCGGGGCCCTCCCGGGCCTCCACCGCCCCGCCCGCAACAAAGAGCCGCCCGCGGCAGGAAGTGCCGCCGCCGTCGATCGCCAGGATGTGCTTGGGCCGATGCGTCATGAAGATACCTATATAATACCTGTCTACTATTGAGAAGCGAATTTCTTGCAAAAATCGGATGATTTCGCGCCAGTCCGTGCTGTCTCGAAGAATTTCTTGGAAAAAAGGTATTATAAAGGTATTATCTGCCGAGAGGGGGAGATTCGATGACCGCTGCCGCGACCGAAAACCTGCATCCTGCCGCCAGGGGGCTGGACCTTCTTGAGGACGTGGCCATCCTCGGACATATCCTTGATGGACAGATTGCAGCACTCAGTGCGATCCCTCCTGCCCTTGCCGACATTGCCCGCGCCGCATCGCTGATGGCCGAGACGATCCGGGGCGGTGGCACCCTCATCTATGCCGGCGCCGGGTCTTCGGCGCTGATGGCGGTCGCGGACGGGCTTGAGCTGCACGGCACCTTCGGTATTGCGCCGGACCGCATCCGCCTGCTGATGGCGGGCGGCTTGCCGCGCGACGCGCGGATGCCGGGCGAAACCGAAGATGACGCGACAGCGGGTGCGCGCGATGCCGCCGGGATCGGCGCGGGCGACCTCGTCATCGCCGTCGCCGCATCGGGGCGGACCCCCTACCCCATCGCCGTGGCCGAAGCCGCGCGCGCCAGGGGCGCGAAGGTCGTCGCCATCGCCAACAATCCCGGCGCGCCCTTGTTCGACAAGGCCGATGTCGCCATCGCCCTCGCCACCCCGGCAGAGATCGTCGCCGGCTCGACCCGCATGGGTGCGGGTACGGCGCAGAAGGCGGCGCTCAACATGATCTCGACGCTCGCCGGCATCCGGCTGGGCCAGGTCCATGACGGGCGGATGGTCGGCCTCGTCGCCGACAATGCCAAGCTGAAGGTCCGCGCCGCCGGCGTGGTTGCCGACATCGCCGGCGTCGCGCCCGATGCGGCAGCGAAGGCTCTCGCCGCCGCGAAAGGAGCGGTCAAGCCCGCCATCCTCATCGCCCGCGGCGCCGATGCGGCGCAAGCGACGGCGCTTCTTCACGCACATAACGGAATTCTCCGCGCAGCACTTGCGCAGTGGGAAGCAAGCAGCCGGACCCCCTCCGGCGAAAAATCACAGCAACTGGGAGATTGAGATGACGAGAACGAGACTTCTGGGCCTTCTTCTGGCCTCGACCGTGCTTGGCACTGCGGCAAGCGCACAGGAAGTGACGCTGACCATCGAAAGCTGGCGCAATGACGACCTGACCATCTGGCAGGAAAAGCTGATCCCGGCCTTCGAGGCCGCCAACCCGGGCATCAAGGTGCAGTTCACGCCCTCCGCCCCCGCCGAATACAATGCCGCACTGAACTCGAAGCTCGACGCAGGTTCCGCAGGCGATCTCATCACCTGCCGGCCCTTCGACGCATCGCTCGCGCTTTACGACAAGGGCCAGCTTGCCGACCTGACCTCGCTCGCCGCGATGGCGAATTTCTCCGACGTGGCGAAATCTGCCTGGCAGACCGATGACGGCGCGGCCACCTTCTGCGTGCCGATGGCCTCCGTCATCCACGGCTTCATCTACAACAAGGACGCCTTCGACGCGCTCGGGATCGCCGTGCCGACGACGAACGAGGAATTCTACGCCGCGCTCGACAAGATCAAGGCCGACGGCACCTATATCCCGATGGCGATGGGGACCAACGACCAGTGGGAAGCCGCCACGATGGGCTACAACAACATCGGGCCGAATTACTGGAAGGGCGAAGAGGGCCGCCTGGCGCTGATCAAGGGCGAACAGAAGCTGACGGACGAGGCCTGGGTCGCGCCGTTCCGCGAACTGGCAAAATGGAAGGACTATCTGGGCGACGGGTTCGAGGCGCAGACCTACCCCGACAGCCAGAACCTCTTCACCCTCGGCCGTGCGGCGATCTATCCGGCCGGCTCGTGGGAGATCTCGGGCTTCAACACGCAAGCCCAGTTCAAGATGGGCGCCTTCCCGCCGCCGGTGCCGAACGCGGGCGATGAGTGCTACATCTCCGACCATACCGACATCGGGCTGGGGATGAACGCCAAGTCCGCCAATCCCGATGAGGCCAAGACCTTCCTCGAATGGGTCGGCTCGCCGGAATTCGCGACCCTCTATGCAAACGCGCTTCCGGGCTTCTTCTCGCTCAACTCGACCCCGGTGACGATGGAAGACCCCCTGGCGCAGGAATTCGTCAGCTGGCGCGAGAAGTGCAAACCGACGATCCGCTCGACCTACCAGATCCTGTCGCGCGGCACGCCGAACCTTGAGAACGAGACCTGGAATGCTTCGGCCAATGTCATCAAGGGCACCGAGACGCCCGAGGATGCCGGCAAGCGCCTGCAGGACGGTCTTGCCTCCTGGTACGAGCCGCAGAAGGCGAAGTGATCCGGCCTCGCCCCGGAGTAAATCCGGGGCGACCGAAGCGGGGGGCCTTCTGCCCCCCGCACCCCCCGAAGGTATTTCCGGCAAGATGAAAAGGGACAGGGCATGGCACAGAGGTCGCGCCTACACATAGCGGTATTTCTGGCGCCTGCGGTTCTTGTCTATACCGCGGTGATGATCTGGCCGCTTTTCAATACCTTGCGGCTGTCTCTTTATACGGGTGGCGAGTCTGGGCCCGTTTTTTCTGGCCTCTCGAACTTCCATACGCTTTTCGGTGATCCGCGCTGGTCGGCCTCGTTCTGGAATGCGCTTGGCAACAACTTCTGGTTCTTCTTCATCCATATGGTGGTTCAGAACCCGATCGGCGTGGCGCTGGCGGCGATCCTGTCGCATCCACGCTTGAGGTTTGCGGCGCTCTACCGTTCGGCATTCTTCATCCCGACGATCCTCTCCTTCGTCATCGTCGGCTTTGCCTGGAAGCTGATCCTCTCGCCGATCTGGGGCATCGCGCCCTCCATGCTCGACGCGGCCGGCCTGAAGTCGCTCTTCGCGCCCTGGCTCGGCAAAGAGGAATATGCGCTGACGACGCTGGCGCTGATCTCGGTCTGGCAGTTCGTCGGCATCCCGATGATGCTGATCTATGCCGCCCTGCTGTCGATCCCCGAGGAGGTTCTTGAGGCGGGCGAGATCGACGGGCTGACCGGCTGGGCGGCCTTCTGGAAGATCAAGCTGCCCCTGATCCTGCCCTCGATCGGGATCATCTCCATCCTGACTTTCGTCGGCAATTTCAATGCCTTCGACCTCATCTATGCGGCGCAAGGGGCGCTTGCCGGTCCGAACTTCTCAACCGACATCCTTGGCACCTTCCTCTACCGCACCTTCTTCGGCTTTCAGTTGCAGCTTGGCGATCCCTACATGGGATCGGCGATCGCGACGGCCATGTTCCTCATCATCCTCACCGGGGTCTGCATCTATCTCTTCCTGATCCAGACCCGGATGCGGCGCTATCAGTTCTGAGGGGACGAAAATGCACAAGGCCCGCCATAGCCCGCTGAATTCCATCGCCGCCCATGGCGCGCTGATCCTCTGGACGGTGATCGCACTGTTCCCGGTGGTGGTGATCCTCATCAACTCCTTCAAGACGCGCCAGGCGATCTTCCGCGAGCCGCTGGCGCTGCCCACGGGCGAGAGCTTTTCGATGATCGGCTATCAGACGGTGATGAAGCAGGGGGATTTCTTCCTCTACTTCCAGAACTCGATGATCGTCACCGTCGTCTCGCTGTTCCTGATCCTGCTTTTCGGGGCGATGGCGGCCTTTGCTCTTTCGGAATACCGCTTCAAGGGCAACACGCTGATGGGCCTCTACCTCGCCCTCGGCATCATGATCCCGATCCGCATCGGCACGGTGGCGATCCTGCAGATGATGGTGGCAACGGGGCTGGTGAACACGCTGACGGCGCTGATCCTCGTCTATACCGCGCAAGGCCTGCCCTTGGCCGTCTTCATCCTTTCGGAGTTCATGCGACAGGTGTCGGATGACCTGAAGAACGCCGGTCGCATCGACGGGATGAGCGAATATGCGATCTTCTTCAAACTGGTGTTGCCCCTGGTGCGGCCGGCGATGGCGACTGTGGCGGTCTTCAACATGATCCCGATCTGGAACGACCTCTGGTTCCCGCTGATCCTGGCACCTTCCGAGGCGACGAAGACGCTGACGCTCGGCTCCCAGGTCTTCATCGGGCAGTTCGTGACCGACTGGAACGCGGTTCTCTCGGCGCTGTCTTTGGCGATTCTGCCGGTGCTGGTGCTCTATGTCATCTTCTCGCGGCAGTTGATCCGCGGGATCACCTCGGGAGCGGTGAAATGAGGGTTCTCGTCGCAGGCCTTGGCAATATGGGGATGAGCCATGCGCTGGCCCATCACCACCACCCGGAGGTCGAGATCGTGGCGCTGGTGAACCGGTCTTCGGTGCCGCTGCCGAAGGAGCTGAAATCTTATCCGTTCTTCAACGACTTCCATCAGGCTCTTGAGGCGACGAAACCCGATCTTGTCGTCGTCGCCACCTATTCCGACAGCCATGCCGGTTTCGCCATCGCCGCCATGGAAGCCGGGGCGCATGTCTTCGTCGAAAAGCCACTGGCGACGACCGTGGCGGATGCGCGGTGCGTGGTCGAGACGGCGAGGCGGCTGAAGCGGAAACTCGTCGTCGGCTATATCCTCAGGCACCATCCCTCCTGGCAGCGGCTGATCGCCGAGGCGCGGGGCTTGGGCGGGCCTTATGTCTTCCGCCTGAACCTCAACCAGCAATCGACGGGCGAGACATGGGAGACGCACAAGGCGCTGATGCGGACCACCCCGCCCATCGTCGATTGCGGCGTCCATTATGTCGACGTGATGTGCCAGATCACTGATGCCAAGCCCGTCAGGGTCAATGGCATGGGCCTGCGCCTTTCCGAGGAAATCGCCGAAAACATGTATAACTACGGGCAGTTCCAGGTCGTCTTCGAAGACGGATCGGTCGGCTGGTATGAGGCCGGCTGGGGACCGATGATGTCCGAGGTCGCCTATTTCGTGAAGGACGTGATCAGCCCCAGGGGCGCCGTGTCGATCATGTCCGGGATGCATCCTGCTACGGATTCGGTCGAAGGCCACACCAAGGTCGGCGCCTTGCGCATCCACCGCTCCGGCGAGGCCAACCGCGACATCGACTTCCCCGGTGAGCCCGGCCACCAGGAACTTTGCGACGCCGAACAGGATTTCCTCATCCGCGCCATCGCCGAGGATACCGACCTTTCCCGCCACATGGAGGACGCCGTGACCTCTCTCGCCATCTGCCTTGCGGCGGATGAGAGCATCCGTGCCGGCAAACCCATTGATCTCAGGACCTGAAGATGACCGCGCTATCCCTTGAAAAGATCAACAAATCCTTCGGCGACGTTCATGTTCTGAAGGACATCAACCTGACCGTGGAGCCGGGTGAGTTCGTGGTCTTCGTCGGGCCTTCGGGCTGCGGCAAGTCCACGCTTCTCAGGACCATTGCCGGGCTGGAGGATGCGTCTTCCGGCACCATCCGCATCGGCGGCAAGGAGGTCACCCAGACCCCGCCGGCGAAACGCGGTATCGCGATGGTGTTCCAGTCCTATGCGCTTTACCCGCATCTCGACGTGACCGGGAACATGACGCTCGGCCTGAAGCAGGCAGGCGAGACGAAGGCAGTCATCGACGAGCGCATCGGCGTGGCCGCGAAGATGCTGTCGCTTGAGGCCTATCTGAAGCGCCGCCCGGCGGAGCTTTCCGGAGGCCAGCGCCAAAGGGTGGCCATCGGCCGCGCCATCGTGCGGAAACCGGAACTGTTCCTTTTCGATGAGCCTTTGTCCAACCTCGACGCGGCGCTTCGCATGGCGACGCGGGTGGAAATCGCCCGACTTCACCGTGAGCTTGGGGCGAGCATGATCTACGTCACCCATGACCAGACCGAAGCGATGACGCTCGCCGACCGCATCGTCGTTCTCCGCGACGGGCGGATCGAACAGGTCGGCAGCCCGATGGAGCTTTACAACGACCCCGACAACCAGTTCGTCGCCGGTTTCCTCGGCGCGCCGTCGATGAACTTCCTGCCCAGTGAGGCGGGCGGCACCCTTGGCATCCGGCCCGAACATCTGACCATCTCGGCGACCGGCACCCTGCCCGGCACCGTCACCCATGTCGAGCGGCTGGGCGGCGATACCAACCTTCTGGTGGAGACGGCGCAGGGCATCCTCACCGTGCGGCTCTTCGGCCAGCACCCCGAGAAGGTCGGCGACAAGGTGGTGCTCGGCTACGATCCGGGCCATGTCTACCGCTTCGACAAGGATGGTAAGCGGTTGCGCTGAAGCCTGTCAGACAAAAGTGGAAGCCGGTTTTGTCGCAAGACAGGCGGAAATGAAGAACCCTAAGTCAGGCTCGTCACCCAGAGGATCGTCGCATCCTCCGGGCTGACGGAGACGACGTTATGGCCCATGGTGGCGTCGTAATAGGCGCTGTCGCCGCGGCGCAGTTCGATCGGCTCGTAAAACTCGGTGTAAAGCCGGATCACGCCGGTCAGCACCATCAGGAATTCCTCGCCGTCATGACGCACCCAGCCGCCGAATTCCTCAAGCGCGCGGGCGCGGATGCGGGCGGTATAAGGCAGCATCTTCTTGGTCGAGAGGGAGGCCGCCAGCAGCCGGTGCTCATAGGTCGCGGTGGCATGGGCATGGCCGTCGGCCTGTTTCGTCACCGCCATGCGGCCCGAGACCTGGGCCTTCGACGGCGGCGTGAAAAGCTGCGGGACGGAAATGTCGAGGCCTTCGGCCAGCTTCTTCAGCGCCTCATAGGTCGGCGACATCTGGCCGTTCTCGATCTTGGACAGTGTGGAGCGTGCCAGCCCCGCCTGCACCGCTGCCTGTTCCAGCGTCCAGCCGCGGGCCTTCCTGAGTTCCCGCACACGCAGGCCAAGATTCACCGGCTCAGCCCGTTCGGCGGTCTCGCCATTGGCCCGCGCGATGCGGATGATCCCGGTCGGGTCGAGGTCGCTCATCTGTGCGGCTCCTGCGGTGGTCCTGTGCATTAACGCCAATCGGCACCGGCTTGCAACGCCCGGTCGGGAGGCGTAGCCAAGGCGGATGCTGTCCCTTGTCGACAATGGTGCCCCGGTGCCCTGCCCGTCTCCGTTCAATCTGGCGGAGCATGTGCTGGCGGCCGGATGCGCCACGCCGGATCGCATTGCGCTGGTGTTCCTGCGCGCCGGCGGGGCCGAACGCTGGACCTACGGGCGTCTTGCCGATGCCGTTCTGGCTGTCGCCGGCGGGCTTCTCGACCGGGGGCTGCGGCCCGGCGACCGCCTGCTTCTGCGGCTCGGCAATGGCGTGGGCTTTCCCCTGGCTTTCCTCGGGGCTATCGCTGCCGGCATCGTGCCGGTGCCGACGCCGGCCGGCCTGACCGCGCCCGAAGTGGCGCGGGTGGTGGCCCTGACCCGCCCTGCGATGATCGTCGCCGGGCCGGGCATCGCCCTGCCCGATCCGTTGACTGTTCCGGTACTGCCTGAGGCCGACCTCCGCGGGTTCGAAGGCGGCGCGCGTGCCGATTGGGCGATGGGTGATCCCGACCGGCTTGCCTATGTCGTCATGACCTCCGGCACTTCCGGTACGGCCCGCGCCGTGGCCCATGCCCACCGCGTGGTCTGGGCGCGGCGGATGATGCATCAGGGCTGGCAGGGGCTTGGCGCGACGGACCGGCTTTTCCACGCCGGCGCGCTCAACTGGACCTATACGCTTGGCGTGGGGCTTCTTGATCCATGGGCCGTCGGGGCCACCGCCATGGTTCTGGCCGAGGGCACCGGCGTGGCCCAAATCCCGCTTCTCCTGAAACGCCATCAGGTCAGTATTTTTGCTGCTGTTCCGGGGGTTTACCGCAAGATCCTCAGCGATAGCCCGACGCTTTCTCTGCCCCACCTTCGCCACGGACTTTCGGCGGGCGAAAAGCTGCCCCCCGCGCTTCGGGCCGCATGGCGCGCGGCAACCGGCACCGATCTGCATGAAGCATTCGGCATGTCGGAATGCTCGACCTTCCTGTCCTCCTCCCCCACCCGCCCCGCGCCCGACGGCGCGACCGGCTATGCCCAGCCGGGGCGGCGCATCGCGGTTCTGGGCGCGGATGGCGCGCCCGTGGAACGCGGAGTGCCGGGTGTGCTGTCGGTCCATCGCGAAGACCCCGGCCTGTTCCTCGGCTTTCTCGCTGGCGAAACGATCACGGTCCTACAAGGCGACTGGTTCCAGACTGGCGACATTGTGACGATGGCGGAGGACGGCGCAGTCGAAAGCCTCGGGCGCGGCGACGACATGCTGAACGCCGGCGGCTTCCGCGTCTCGCCGGGTGAGATCGAGGCGGCGATGAATGCCCATCCCGGCGTCACGGCGAGCGCGGCAGTGGAGCTGGCGGTCAGGCCGGATGTCACCGTCATCGCCCTCGCCTATACCGGCACCGCCGAGGCAGAGACGCTTGAGGCCCATGCCCGTACCTGCCTCGCGCCCTACAAGCAACCGCGCCTCTATCTGGCAAGGGACCACTTGCCAGTGACGGCGAACGGCAAGATCAATCGTCGCGCCCTGCGTGAAGAGTGGAAGGTAACAACATGATAAATCTTGACATAATTTCAGACGTGGCCTGCCCCTGGTGCTACGTCGGCAAATCCTATCTCGACCGCGCCCTTGAACAGCGCGCCGACCATCCCTTTGCCGTCGAATGGCACCCGTTCCAGTTGAACCCCGACATGCCAAGGGGCGGCATGGACCGTCGGGAGTACATGGCGCTGAAGTTTGGCGACCGCGACAATGTCGTTCGTGTCCACGCGCCGCTTCTGGAGCATGCCGAAAAGGCCGGCGTAACCTTTAACCTCGACCGCATCACGCGAACGCCGAATTCGCTCGACGCGCATCGCCTCATTCACTGGGCCGGGCTTGAGGGGCGGCAGACGCCGGTCGTCTCATCCCTCTTCCGGGCCTATTGGGCCGAGGGGCGCGACATCGGCGATCAAGGCGTGCTTGCCGAGATCGCCGCAGAGAATGGCCTTGACCGGGCGATGATCGCGCGGCTTCTGGAAGGTGACGGCGACCGCGCCGAGATTGCGGCTCGCGACACCCATGCACGGGCGCGCGGGGTTTCCGGCGTGCCGACCTTCATCATCGACAACCGCTATGCGGTTCAGGGCGCGCAGCCCACTGAAAACTGGTTGAATATCATTGACGAAACAATTGATAACATGAAGGAAGCGCGGAATGTTTGACGCCACGCAACAGCCCGTCCGGCGCCTGGCCGTGGGCGAATTCACCGCCATGCTCGCGCTTCTTTTCGCGACCATCGCCTTTTCCATCGACGCCATGCTGCCGGCTCTCCCCGCCATCGCGGCAGAGCTTTCGCCCGATGCCGTCAACAACGCGCAGCTTGTGCTTTCCTCCTTCGTCCTCGGGATGGGCGTCGGCACACTTTTCGTCGGGCCGATCTCGGATGCCATCGGGCGCAAGATCACCATTGCCTGGGGCTTTGCGCTTTATGTCGCCGGTTCCGTGCTCGCCTGGTATGGCGCCGGGCTTGAGGCGCTGCTGGTCGCCCGCTTTCTGCAGGGCCTTGGCGCCTCATCCCCGCGCGTCGCCGGGATGGCGCTGGTCCGCGATCTTTATGCCGGGCGTGAGATGGCGCGGATCATGTCCTTCGTGATGATGGTCTTCATGGTGATCCCGGCCCTCGCCCCGCTGGTCGGCCAGCTCATCATCGGTTCCTTTGGCTGGCGCGCGATTTTCCTTGCCTACATCCTCTTTGCGATCGTCTCGCTGGCCTGGGTTTCGCTCCGGCAAGCCGAAACCCTCGCCCCCGCCGACCGGCGCCCGATGACGCGGGCGAACCTCTGGTCGGGCCTTGTCGAAGTGCTGTCCTCGGCCGAGGTCCGCGTCTACATCCTGGCGATGTCGCTCGGCTTCGGCCAGATGTTCGCGCTTCTGTCGTCGATCCAGCCGATCTTCGACACGACCTATGGCTTCGCTGCCAGTTTTCCCTTGTGGTTCGCAGGGATAGCGGCGGTTTCTGCGCTTTCCTCCTACATCAACTCCCGCTTCGTGATGCGGGTTGGCATGCGGCGGCTCGCCACCATCGCCTATGGCGGCTCGGCGGTCCTGTCGCTTTTCGCACTGGCGCTGATCGGCTCGGGCTTGGTCAGCGGCATGGCTTCCTTCGCGGTCTTCTACATCTGGGCGACGAGCGTTTTCTTCATCGCCGGCCTCACCTTCGGCAACCTCAACGCGCTGGCGATGCAGAAGCTGGGCCATATCGCCGGCATGGCGACCTCGGTCATCACGGCGATCTCCACCGTGGCGGCGGCTTTCATCGCAGGGCCGGTGGGGCTCGCCTACAACGGCACCGCAATTCCGGCGATCATCGGCGCGGTGGTCTGTTCGGCGCTCTGCTTCTGGCTGATGCACCGGAGCGAGAAGCGGTTCTGAACCTCAAGGCTGAGGCACCGGCTTCGGTGCCTCGGCCTTTTCCGCCAGATCCTTGGCGATGGCGAACGCGCCCTTGATCTTCTCGGCGTCCTTCGTCCAGTCGCGGCGGATGATGATCTTGTTGTCCTTGATCTTCGCCAGCCCCTTCTCGCCCTGAAGAAAGTCCACCAGGCCCTTGGGATTGGGGAATTTATCCATGTGGAACTGGACCGTGACCCCCTTCGGCCCGGCATCGAGCCGGGCAATATGGGCGCGCCGGCACATGGCCTTGATCCGCATGACGACCAGCAGAGTATTCACCTCTTTCGGCACCGGGCCGAAGCGGTCGATCAGTTCGGCGGCAAACCCCTCCATCTCCACCTTGGTGGTGAGGGAGGAGAGCCGCCGGTAGAGGCCAAGCCGCACATCGAGATCGGCGATATAGCTTTCCGGGATCATAACCGGCACGCCAAGGTTGATCTGCGGCGACCATTGGCCGTCGTTTTCGGCAGGGGTTTCCAGATCGCCGGACTTGATGCGGGAGATCGTTTCCTCCAGCATCGCCTGATAAAGTTCGTAGCCTACCTCATTGATATGGCCGGATTGTTCTTCACCCAGGATATTGCCAGCGCCGCGCAGGTCGAGGTCCTGGGACGCGAGCGAGAAGCCCGCACCAAGGCTGTCGAGCGAGCCGAGCAGCCTGAGCCGCTTCTGCGCATTGGGCGTCAGCGGTGCGCGGGGTTTCGTCGTCAGGTAGCAATAGGCCCGGACCTTGGACCGGCCGACACGGCCACGGATCTGGTAGAGCTGGGACAGGCCGAACATGTCCGCCCGGTGGACAATCATGGTGTTGGCGGCGGGAATATCCAGCCCACTTTCAACAATCGTCGTCGCCAGCAGCACGTCATACTTGCCGTCGTAGAAGGCATTCATCCGGTCGTCGAGATCACCCGCCGCCATCTGGCCATGGGCGACGACATAGCTGACTTCCGGCACATGGGTCTTCAGGAACTCCTCGATCTCGGGCAGGTCCTTGATGCGCGGCACCACGTAGAAGCTCTGCCCTCCCCGGAAGCGTTCGCGCAAAAGCGCTTCGCGCACGGTGACGGAGTCGAACTCCGACACATAGGTGCGGATCGCGAGGCGGTCGACCGGCGGAGTGCCGATGATCGACAGGTCGCGCACCCCGGTCAGCGACAGTTGCAGCGTGCGCGGGATCGGCGTTGCGGTCAGCGTGAGGACATGGACATCGGACCGCATTTCCTTCAGGCGTTCCTTGTGCTGGACGCCGAAATGTTGTTCCTCATCAATGACTAGCAGGCCGAGGTTGCGGAAGGTGACACCCTTGGCCAGCACCGCATGGGTGCCGATGACGATATCCACCGTGCCATCCGCCATCCCCTCGCGCGTCTTCGCGGCATCCTTGGCCGAGACGAAGCGCGACAGCGGCTTGACGTTGATCGCGGTGCCTCGGAACCGGTCCGAGAAGGTGCGGAAATGCTGGCGGGCAAGAAGCGTCGTCGGCGCGATGACGGCGACCTGTACACCGGACATGGCGGCGATGAAGGCCGCGCGCATCGCAACCTCGGTCTTGCCGAAGCCGACATCGCCGACGACGAGCCGGTCCATCGGCCGGCCCTCGGTCAGGTCAGTGCCGACATCGCCGATGGCCGACATCTGGTCGTCGGTTTCCTGATAGGGGAACTTCGCGGCGAAGGCGTCATATTCGTGATGCGGCGCTTCAAGGATCGGCGCCTTCCGCAGGTAGCGCTCTGCCGCCACCCGGATCAGCCGTTCGGCGATCTGGCGGATGCGTTCCTTCAGCCGGGCCTTCTTCGCCTGCCAGGCGCCGCCGCCAAGCTTGTCGAGAAGCCCCTCCTCATGGCCATAGCGGCTGAGCAGCTCGATATTCTCGACCGGCAGGAACAGGCGGTCGCCGCCAGCATATTCCAGCGACACGCAGTCATGCGGCGCGCCAAGGGCGGTGATCGTCTCAAGCCCCTTGTAGCGGCCGACGCCGTGGTCGACATGGACCACAAGGTCGCCGGGCGTCAGGGATTGCGCTTCGGTCAGGAAGTTCTCGGCCTTGCGGCGCTTCTTGGCGCCGCGAATGAGCCGTTCGCCCAGAACGTCCTGTTCGGACACGACCGTCAGGTCATGGCCGGTAAAGCCGTGTTCCAGCGCCCAGACGGCAAGATAAAGCCCGCCCTTGCCCTCCGGCACCTCGCGGATGTCGCGGATCAGCTTGGCGCCAACGAGGTCTTCGTCTTCGAGAAGGCCTTTCAGCCGTTCGCGGGCGCCCTCGGAATAGGAGGCGACGATGACCTGGCCATCCGCACGGCGGGCATTCACATGATCGGCCAAGGCCCCGAAAAGGTTGACGTTCTCCAGAGCGCGTTCAGGCGAGAAGTTGCGCCCGATGCGGCCCCCGGCGTCCAGCACCCCCGGCCCGGTCGCCTGCGGCAGGGCAGCAAGCTGGATCACCCGGTGGCCGGCGATTGCCGCCTCCCAGCCGGCGTCGTCAAGGTAGAGGAGCGCGGGCGGACAGGGCTTGTAGACCGTATCCATCCGGTCCTTGCGCTTCATCGCCTCGCGGCGGGCGTCGTATTGATCCTCGATCCCCTCCCAACGCGACAGGCGGGCCGGCGTTAACTGATCGTCGAGCATGACGGATGCGCCGGGAAGATAGGCGAAAAGCGTCTCGAGCCGTTCATGGAAGAAGGGCAGCCAATGTTCCATCCCGGCGTGTTTGCGGCCCGCGCTGACCGCCTCATACAAGGGATCGTCGGTCCCTGCCGCGCCGAACTCGATCCGGTAGTTCTGCCGGAACCGGGTGATCGCCGCCTCATCAAGGATCACCTCGGAAACCGGCGCGAACTCCACCACCGTCAGCTTTTCCGTGGTCCGCTGGGTCGCCGCGTCGAACCGCCTTGCCCCGTCCAGCACGTCGCCGAACAGGTCGAGCCGGACCGGCCCGCCCTCGCCCGGCGGATAGATGTCGATGATGCCGCCGCGCACGGCGTAGTCGCCCGGCTCCGTCACGGTCGGCGATTGCGAAAAACCCATGCGGACAAGGAAATCGCGCAAGGCCTTCTCATTGACGCGGGTCCCGACGCGGGCGGTGAAGGCGGCGGCCTGCAGGATCTCGGGCGCCGGCAGCTTCTGGGTCGCGGCGTTGAGCGTGGTCAGGAGGATGAAGGGCTGCGGCAGGCCCTGCGCCAGGGCGGCCAGCGTCGCCATCCGCGTGGCGGAGACATCGGCATTGGGCGAAACCCGGTCGTAAGGCAGGCAGTCCCAGGCCGGGAAGGTCAGGACCAGCGCATCGGGCGCGAAGAAGGCGAGTGCGGCGCGCATCGCCTCCATCCGCCGGTCGTCGCGGGCGACATGGATGACGGGCGTGCCCTTGGCCAGTTCGCGGGCCAGAAGGCGGGAGTCGAAGCCCTCGGGGGCGCCGGACAGCGTGATGTGATTGGCGGCGTTCATGCCCGTCACCTAGCCTTCAGCGCGCCGGTGTCAACCGGGCAGGATCGAGATGTTGAAATTCTGGAGCATCCCCCAGAAGGCGGTGACGAAGATCGAGATCATGCCGATCACCTGCACCGTGATCCGGTGGAGCGCCAGCCGGCGGTGAAGTGCCTCGCCGGCCTCACCACTGTGGCGGATCTTGCGGGCGGTCGCGACGCTCATCATCCCGACGATCGAAAGGGGCAGAAGAATCAGGACCAGCGCCTGCGCAAACTCGGACCCATAGACGAAGCCGGTCAGGATCAGCGTGGTCACGGCGAAGGCCAGAAGCGCCAGCAGGATCACCCCGGCCTCGTCGACGATGTAGAGGATGCGCGAGACGTTGACGCGGGTGATGTCGGTCAGGTCCTGTTCGGCCTGCCCGCCGACGCGGCGCGCGCGCAGGACCATGTCATAGGGGATGCCGAGAACCCAGTGCGAGGCGGAGGACCAGGCAACCGCAAGAGCGATCCAGTACCACAGGTTGGAAAAGGACCTGAGGTCGATCAGATCGAAAATCAGTACCGTCCAGTCCAATTCCTGCCCCCGGGCTCGCGCGGTCTTTTCGGCGCTTGGCGTGATGCTACCTGCGCCCCGCGACGGATTCCACCCTTGAGATGGTTTAAAAAGCATGGCACCGGAAGCGAGTATCCGGCCGGAGGCCCGCCATGACACCGATCCACGCCCCCTTCCCCGCTGCACGTTTCCGCCGCCTGCGCCGGACGGCCGCGCTCCGCGACCTCGTGGCCGAGGAGCGCCTGAGCGCGAAGGACCTGATCTGGCCGGTCTTCGTCACCGACGTGCCGGGCGCGGATGTGGAGGTCACCTCGATGCCCGGCGTGACGCGCCGCACCGTCGATGGCACCATCCGCGCGGCCGAAGAGGCGGCAAGGCTCGGCATTCCGGCGATCTGCCTGTTCCCCTTTACCGATCCTTCGCTCAGGACCGACGCCTGCGAAGAGGCGTGGAACCCCCGGAACATCACCAATCGCACGATCCGCGCCATCAAGGCGGCAGTGCCGGAGATCGCGGTGATGACCGACATCGCGCTCGACCCCTACAACGCCAATGGTCATGACGGGCTGGTGCGGGACGGCGTGATCCTGAATGACGAGACGGTGGAATGCCTGGTCAGGATGGCGCTGGCCCAGGCCGAGGCCGGGGCCGACATTCTCGGGCCGTCGGACATGATGGACGGCAGGATCGGGGCGATCCGTGTGGGGCTGGAACAGGCCGGCCACAAGGATGTGGCGATCCTCTCCTATGCCGCGAAATACGCCTCCGCCTTCTATGGCCCCTTCCGCGACGCCGTCGGCGCCTCGGGCGCACTCAAGGGCGACAAGAAGACCTACCAGATGAACCCGGCGAACCGGGATGAGGCCCTGCGCCTCGTCGCCCGCGATCTCTCTGAGGGCGCCGACATGGTGATGGTCAAGCCGGGGATGCCCTATCTCGACATCTGCCGCGACGTGAAGGACGCCTTCGGCGCGCCGACCTTCGCCTACCAGGTCTCGGGCGAATACGCGATGCTGAAGGGCGCGATCCTGAACGGCTGGGTCCGGGAAGAGGTGATCCTCGAAAGCCTGATGGCCTTCCGCCGCGCGGGTTGCGACGGGGTGCTGACCTACTTCGCCCCCGAAGTGGCGCGCAGCCTCGGCGCGTGAGCGCCGATTGTTTCTGCCCCGGCACAAGACTTAATGACACTGTCGCTGCAATGACCTATAGATGGTGTTGAACCGGCTAGAAAAGGCCGGACGAGGCTTGAGCGGAGGCATCTCATGAGCGACATTTCACGGCGCGGGCTGATCCTGTCCGGCGGTTCCCTTCTGGGCCTCGCGGCCTGCGGCAACGGCATCGGCAGCCAGGGCGCGGCAAAGCTTGACGGGCGCGTGGATGCGACGCGCGACTATCTTCGCAGCAACTATCCCGGCGTGGCCGACCTGATGCCGAAGGCTTCCGGCATCCTCTACATCCCGCTGGTGACCGAGGCCGGCCTCATCATCGGGGGCGCCTATGGTCAGGGCGCGCTCAGGATCAATGACGCGACCGTCGATTACTATTCGGCGACGCAAGCAAGCTGGGGGTTGCAGGTCGGCGCGCAGCAATATGCCCATGCGCTGTTCTTCATGACGCCCGAGGCGCTGGCCGACTTCCGCCGCGCGGAAGGCTGGGAAGCCGGCGCCGACATCACCTACGCGCTTCCAGACCGGGGCGGCTCGGCCGGGGTAGACACCACCACGACGCTCGACCCGGTGATCGGCTACATCTTCGGCCAGTCCGGCTTCATCGCAGGGGCGACGCTGAAGGGCACGAAGTACACCCGCATCATTCCGTGAGGGTTTCGGTCGGGCTCGCGCCGGATCGACCCGCCGGGCGGGCGCTGCCCTCCCGGACCCTCCCGGGGTATTTTCGCAACGAAGAATCCAGGCGCTTCAGGACGACTTCCTGAGCCGCGCGATCAGGCTCGACGTGTCCCAGCGATTGCCGCCCATCGCCTGCACATCCTTGTAGAACTGGTCGACGAGCGCCGTGACCGGCAGGCTGGCGCCGATCTCGTCCGCCGTCTTCAGGCAGATGCCGAGATCCTTGCGCATCCAGTCGACGGCGAAGCCGAAGTCGAACTTGTCCACCGCCATGGTCTTGTGGCGGTTGGCCATCTGCCACGACCCGGCGGCACCCTGGCTGATGACCTCGACCAGCCGCTCCACGTCCAGCCCGGCGCGTTCGGCGAAGTTCAGCCCCTCCGAAAGCCCCTGCACCAGCCCCGCGATGCAGATCTGGTTGACCATCTTCGCCATCTGCCCGGAGCCTACGGGGCCAAGAAGCCGGCAGATGCGGGAATAGGCGGCGATCACCGGCTCGGCGGCGGCATATGCGCCTTCCGCCCCGCCGCACATGACGGAAAGGACGCCGTTTTCGGCCCCCGCCTGCCCGCCCGAGACCGGCGCATCGACATAGCCGAGGCCGCGCGCTTCAGCCTCGCCTGCAAGCTCGCGCGTGACGGCCGCCGAGACGGTGGTGTGATCGACGAAGACCGCGCCCCGGTCCATGCCGGCAAAGGCGCCGTCCGGGCCAAGGCAGATCGCGCGGAGGTCGTCGTCATTGCCGACGCAAGCCATGACGAAAGCCTTTCCTGCCGCCGCCGCACGCGGGCTGGCAGCGGCGGCACCTTCGTGAGTCGTGGTCCAGCGCGCGGCCTTTTCCGGCGAACGGTTGTAGACCGTCACCTCATGGTCCTTGGCGGCAAGATGCCCTGCCATCGGAAAGCCCATCACGCCCAGCCCGAGAAACGCTACCTTTGCCATCCGTCGCCCCCATTCGCATTGCGGAACCCGCTCAACTGTCCTAGTTAACCGCCCTGTCTGGGCCGTCAACCGCCGCTTGGCGGCAGGGATGGTTCCATTAGTGCCACGAACGGGTTTCGCGGATCATCATGCTTACGACCTTTCGCTGGCTCCTGCGCATTTTCACGGTGATGGCCGTTCTCGCCGTCCTCACCGTGACGCTCGTCTATTACTTCGCCTCGCGCTCTCTTCCCGATTACAATGGCAGCTTTGAGGTCACGGGGATTTCGGCGCCGCTCGAAATCGTCCGCGACACCGCCGACGTGCCGCATATCTTCGGCAAGAGCGATGATGACGTCTATTTCGCGCTGGGCTTCGCCCATGCGCAGGACCGGCTCTGGCAGATGACGATCCTGCGCCGCACCGTCGAGGGGCGGCTTTCCGAGGTCTTCGGCCAGCGCACCGTCAAGACCGATGAGCTGATGCGGCGGCTCGACCTTGCCGGGCTTGCGGCGCGGTCGCTTCCCGCGCAGGACCCGGACGTGCAGAAAGCGCTTGAGGCCTATGCACGCGGGGTGAACGCCTGGATCGGCATCATCAACGCCGAGGCGCGCGGACGCGGCGCGCCGGAGTTCTTTCTGTTCGACAACCAGATCGCCTACTGGCAGCCCGCCGACAGCCTCGCGATCCTGAAACTGATGGCCTTCCGGTCAGCCAGCCAGATCGGGACCGAGGTGCTGCGCGCCCGGCTCTCTCTTCTCGGCAGCGGCTGGGCCGAGGATCTGATGCCTGATGTCCCCGGCCCCGGCACCGCAGCACTGCCGCCCTTCGCCAGCCTCGTGCCCGGCGTCAGGCCCAGCTACGCGGCCCTTTCGCGGGAAACCCTGCCCTTCCTGCCACGAACGGAGGCGCCCTTCGGCGCCGCGTCAAATGCCTGGGCGGCGGCGCCGGCGCGGTCGGCGGCAGGCGGATCGCTTCTGGCCAATGACCCGCATCTCGACTTCTCGGCCCCCTCGCTCTGGTATCTCGCCCGGCTCGACCTGACCTCCGGCGGCATCATCGGCGCGACGATCCCCGGCATCCCGGCGATCCTTGCGGGCCGGAATGCCGAGTTCGGCTGGGGCATCGCCGCCGCCTGGGCCGACGATCAGGACATCAAGCTTGAGGAGCTGAACCCCGCCGACCCTGAGCGCTACCGCACGCCGGAAGGCTGGAAGCCCTTCGTGAACCGCCGCACCATCATCGACGTCAAGGATGCCCAGCCGATCACCATCACGCTGCGCTGGACAGAGAACGGCCCGGTCCTGCCCGGCTCGCACTACGACCTTGCCTCGATCACGCCGCCGAAGCATGTCGCGGCGCTGAGTTGGACCGCGCTCGACCCTGCGGACCGTTCGATGACCTCGGCCTTCAAGCTGATGCGGTCGAAGACCATCGACGAGGGCATCGCGGCGGGTGAGGATTTCGTCGCCCCGGCGCAGAACGTGGTGATGGCGGACCAGAGTGGCATCGCCATGGCGATGTTCGGGGCACTACCCGGCCGCGATCCGAAGATGCAGGGCCAGGGCCGGCTCCCCTCGCTCGGCTGGATGGCCGGGAACCGCTGGGGGCCGCGCCTGCCCTATGCCGACAATCCGCAGTTCCTCAAGCCTGAGGGCGGCATCGTCGGCAATACCAACAACAAGACCGTGGACACCGCCTTCCCGCGCCATGTCAGCTTCGACTGGGGCGATACCCAGCGCATCCAGCGCTGGACCCGCCTCATGCAGGAACGCGAGGTCCATAGCCGCGAAAGCTTCATCGCGGCACAGCTCGACACAACCTCGCCCGCCGCACGGACGCTGCTGCCGCTGGTGGCCGCCGATCTCTGGTTCACCGGAGAGGCCGCGCCCGACGGCACGCCGGAACGGCTCAGGCAACGCGCGCTCGCCATTCTCGCGGAATGGGATGGCGACATGAACGAACACCTGCCGGAACCGCTGATCTATGCCGCCTGGATGCGGGCATTGCAGAACCGGCTCGTGCGCGACGAGCTTGGCCCCCTCGCCGACAGCATCACCTCGGTGCAGCCCCTCTTCATCGAACGGGTCTACCGCGACATCGACGGTGCTGCCCGCTGGTGTGACATCATGCAATCCGCGCCCGAGGAAACCTGCACCGACATCGCACGAATGGCGCTCGACGATGCGCTTCTGGAGCTGTCCGAGAAATACGGCCGCAATGTCGAAAGCTGGCGTTGGGGTGATGCACATGAGGCGCGGCAGGATCACGAGGTTCTGGGTAATACCCCGGTCCTGAAATGGGTGGTCAACATCCGGCAATCGACCAGCGGCGGCGATGATACGCTCAATCGCGGGCTGATGGACGGTACCGGGCCTGACCCCTATCTCAACGTCAACGGTGCCGGCTATCGCGGCGTCTATGACTTCGCCGATCCCGACTCTTCGGTCTTCATCATCTCGACTGGCCAGTCCGGCCACCCGCTCAGCCGCTACTATGACGACATGAGCGAGTTGTGGCGGCGCGGCGAATATGTGCCGATGTCGCTTGACCCCGCGCTGGCACGTGCGGCGGCGACAGGGATCATCCGGCTGTCACCCGCCCCGGCAGGTTCGGGCGGCTAGGTCGCAGCCCAGACGCCGACAGTCGGCAGCAGCGGACGGAAATAGGCGACGATCCGGCCCTCGGGCGGGGCTTCCGCCCCGTCCTGCCACGGGCCGATCCCGTGAAGGGCGTGGCGGTGGAGAAGTACCGCCTCCCCCGCGCGGTTGTGCAGCTCGATCCGCGCGCAACTGGCAAAGACCTCGCGTCGTGCCGCCTGATAGGCATCGGTGATGTCGGTGAAGGGCCGGTCCTCCTCGGCGACCCCGCCAAGTGCTGCCGCAAAGGCGCGGCCCATGATGCGGTGGCTGCCGTCCCAGACGACAAGCGGGCTCGCCCCCGGACCGCAATTGGTCAGGGGCAGGCCCAGAATCCAGGCATGGGGTTCACGCACCATCCGCCGCTTTTCCGACCCGATCGGCAGGATGCCGTCGACATGCGCCGAATCGCGGTCGCGCCGGTAGGCGAAGGCGGCGGCACTTTCATCGGGCGATGGCTGCGGATAGCCGGGCAAAACGGTCGATACCTGCGCCCGGTGGAGCGGCAGATTGCCCGCCAGCGCGCGGGCGGCTTCTGCGGCGCGGCCAGCAAGCGGCACGCCGGAGACCGCGCCCGCCGCGTCGTTCGGCAAGGCCTCAAGCCCGACATCCCAGGTGCCGCCAAGCCTCAGGTCGGTGAGCGGGCGGCCCTTCAGGCTGGCGAGCGCCGCCGCCGCCCAACCGGCGACCGCCGCCTCAGGCCCGAACCTGAGCCAGCCTTGCCGCGTGAAGTCGCCTACCATCCCGCTGCCTTGCCGAGCATGTTGATCGCGACCACGGTCAGGAACACCGCGAAGATCCGGCGCAGGGGCTTGGGGTCCATCGAATGCGCAAGCTTCACGCCATAGGGCGTAGTCAGGTACGTCGTGCCGATGACGATGAGGAAGGCCGGCAGGTTGACCGCGCCGAAGGTATAGGGCGGCGCGCCTTCCACCTCCGTCATCAGGAAGCCGATGACGGAAGGGACCGCGATCACCATGCCAAAGCCCGAGGCGGTCGCCACGGCGCGGTGAATGGGCATCCCGTAAAGCGTCATCAAGGGCACCCCGAAGGAGCCGCCGCCGATCCCCATCAGGACCGAAAAGAACCCGACGACCGGCGACAGGATCGCCCGCAGGATGCCCACAGGCATCGCGCTTCCCAGTCGCCATTCCGGCCGGCCGAGGCCGAGGTAGAAGGCCACAAGCAAAGCGAGGCTGCCGAAGGTCATCTGCAGGACCGGGGTCCGCAGCTGCGCCACCACGAAGACGCCGATGGCCGCACCGATGGCAATGCCGATGGCCCAGGTCTTCAGAATCTCCCAGTCCACGGCGCCCTTGCGGTTGTGCGAGATGACCGAGCGGACGGATGTGACGATGATCGTGGCAAGCGAGGTTGCCAGGCAGACCTGCATCAGGTCCGGCCCACCGTAGCCGAGGCCGGAAAAGGCATAATAGAAGGCCGGCACAAGGATGATGCCGCCTCCGACGCCAAGGAGACCGGCGATCACGCCTGCGACGCCGCCAATGGCAAAGAGCAGGAGAGCCATCGGCAATAGGTCGGCTATGGCAGGCATCGGCGGCATCCTTCCTCGGGCATGCCCATCGCTAGCAAGTGTCGCCGGGCTTTACCAGTGAGGACGGCCTCGGCTGATCAGGCCGCCTCCGCCCGGACCGGGTCCAGCGCCGCCTCGATCACCTCAAGCCCGGCGCCGGGCCGGTTGGCGCGTTCCGAGAGGATGCGCCGCCAGTGCCGGGCGCCGGGCTGGCCGTGGAAAAGGCCGAGCATGTGGCGGGTTATCTGGTGAAGCCTGCCACCCGTCGCAAGATGGCGGGCGATATAGGGCTGCATCCGCTCGATCACCTCGAAACGGTCCGGGCCCTCCGCGCCGCCGAAGATCACCGCATCGGCACGGCCGAGAACCTCATAGGGTTCATGATAGGCGGCGCGGCCGACCATCACTCCGTCGAGACCCTCGGCAAGGAAGCCTTCGGCCTGCGCCAGCCCGGCAATACCGCCATTGACCGAGACATGAAGCTGCGGGAAGGCCGCCTTCATCGCCCCGACCAGCGGATAGTCGAGCGGCGGGATGTCGCGGTTTTCCTTGGGGCTGAGGCCCTTGAGCCAGGCCTTCCGGGCATGGATCGCCACGCGGGTGACGCCCGCAGCCGCGACACGCGCAAGAAAGTCCGGCAGCACCTCCTCCGGCACCTGATCGTCGACGCCGATCCGGCACTTGACCGTAACCTCGACCGGGCTTGCCGCGATCATCGCTGCCACGCAATCGGCGACAAGGCCCGGACGCTCCATCAGCACCGCGCCGAAACAGCCCGACTGCACCCGGTCGGAGGGGCAGCCGACGTTGAGGTTGATTTCGTCATAGCCGAAGCCCGCCGCCACCCTTGTTGCCTCGGCCAGTTCCGCAGGGTCCGATCCGCCAAGCTGGAGGGCCACCGGATGTTCGGCGGCGTCAAAGCCCAGAAGCCTGTCGCGGTCGCCGTGGATCACGGCGGGGGCCGTCACCATTTCGGTGTAGAGCAGCGCCTCGCGGCTGATCTGGCGGTGGAAGAAGCGGCAATGCCGGTCGGTCCAGTCCATCATGGGGGCGACCGACAGCCGCGCGGAGCGGCGAAGCATGTCCGCTTTCCCGGCTGATGCGCGATCCATGGTCCCGTCCGATCCCTGCAGAAGGCCGCCCTCCTAGCGCATCTGAGGCCCGAGGTCCACCGTCCCGACCCTCAGTGAACCCGGAACTCACCCACCACATTGCGCCATTCGCCGGGGGCAATGAGCTTGCGGTGCGAAAAGCGCACCGAATGCAGCGGCCCATCGATCTTCTGCTGCCAGAATTCGATGAAGCGGAACAGTTCCGGATAGTCCGGGGCAAGGTCGTATTCCTGCCAGATGAAGCTGTTCAGCACATGCCGGTAATCCGGCATCCGATAGTAAAGTTCCGCCGTCGTGAGCCCATAGCCCCTCAGCATAAGCTCCGTCTCGGCCCCCGGCTTGTCCGCCCGCATGGGTGCCTCCGTCAGTGCCCCGTACGACCACTCTAACCGAGTCGCGGTTAACGGCGATGAAAAGACTGTGTTAACATTGTGTTACCAATAACCTCCGGTGGGCGCCCGAAACCGCCTCTGGCGCCATTGCACCCTAGGGATTGCATGGGGTATAGTCCGGCGCAACAAAATCTGGGCCGTTCCCCGGCCCCAAAACACCAAGGGCGAGCATCCGTGTCAGACACCCCGGAAACCCCTGATAACGCTGACGAAATGCCGAAGCGACCGGCCTATGACGGGCCGACGGTCGACATCGCGGCCGAGATGAAGACCGCCTATCTCGATTACGCGATGAGCGTGATCGTGAGCCGCGCCATTCCCGACCTGCGCGATGGGCTGAAACCGGTCCACCGGCGCGTCCTTTATGCGATGTTCGAGACCGGCAACACCTATGACAAACCCTACCGCAAGTCGGCCCGCCCAGTCGGCGACACGATGGGTAAATACCACCCGCACGGCGACGCCTCGATCTATGACGCGCTGGTCAGGATGGCGCAGAGCTTCTCCATGTCGCTGCCGCTCCTTG
Source organism: Pseudomonadota bacterium (assembly GCA_020161655.1). GTDB lineage: Bacteria > Pseudomonadota > Alphaproteobacteria > Rhodobacterales > Rhodobacteraceae > Albidovulum. The sequence goes on along the minus strand of JAIUPC010000012.1, from coordinate 127,220 downwards.
ACGGCCAGGGCAACTTCGGGTCGATGGACGGCGATAGCGCCGCGGCCATGCGCTACACCGAAGTCAGGATGGCGCGGGTCGCCAACTTCCTTCTTGCCGATATCGAGAAGGACACGGTCGACTTCCAGGACAATTACGACGGCAAGGACAAGGAACCGACGGTCCTTCCGGCGCGATTTCCGAACATGCTGGTCAACGGCGCCGGCGGCATTGCCGTCGGCATGGCGACCAACATCCCGCCGCACAACCTCGGCGAGGTCATTGACGGCACGCTGGCGCTGATCGCCGACCCTGACCTGTCGGTCGAGGGGTTGATGGAATATATCCCTGCCCCGGACTTCCCGACCGGCGGCATGATCCTTGGTCGCGGCGGCGCGCGGAAGGCCTATCTCGAAGGCCGGGGTTCGGTCATCATCCGCGCCAAGACCCGGATCGAAGAGTTGCGCAAGGACCGCTATGCCATCGTCCTTGATGAGATCCCCTATCAGGTCAACAAGGCCTCGATGATCGAGAAGATCGCCGAGATGGTCCGCGACAAGCGGATCGAGGGCATCGCCCATGTGCAGGACGAATCCGACCGGATCGGTGTGCGCGTGGTGATCGAGCTGAAGCGCGACGCGACGCCGGAAGTGGTCCTGAACCAGCTTTTCCGCTTCACGCCGATGCAGACCTCTTTCGGCTGCAACATGCTGGCGCTGAATGGCGGCAAACCGGAAACACTGACACTTCGCGACTTCCTCACCCATTTCATCAGCTTCCGCGAGGAAGTGGTTGCGCGGCGGACGGCTTTCGAACTTCGCAAGGCCCGCGAGCGGAGCCATATCCTCTGCGGTCTGGCCGTCGCTGTTTCCAATGTGGACGAAGTCGTCGCCACGATCCGCGCCTCGGCCGACCCGGCAGAGGCCCGCGAAAGGCTGATGACCCGGCGCTGGCCGGCGCATGACATCGCCGTCTACATCCGGCTGATCGACGACCCGACCCACAAGATGAACGACGATGGGACCTATAACCTTTCGGAGACGCAGGCCCGCGCGATCCTCGACCTTCGGCTCCAGCGCCTGACGGCGATGGGCGTCAAGGAAGTGACGGACGAGCTGCAGGAACTTGCCGCCAAGATCAAGGATTACCTCGCCATCCTCGGTTCGCGCGAGCGGATCATGGCGATCATCTCGGACGAGCTGCGCGAGGTGCGCGAGCTTTTCGCCGTGCCGCGCCGGACCGAGATCGTCGACTGGGCCGGCGACATGGACGACGAGGACCTGATCGAGCGCGAGGACATGGTCGTGACCATCACCTCGGGCGGCTACATCAAGCGCACGCCCCTCGCCGAATTCCGCAGCCAGAGGCGCGGCGGCAAGGGCCTGTCGGGCATGGCCACCAAGGAAGATGACGTGGTGACGACGCTTTTCGTCGCCAACACCCATACCCAGCTTCTCTTCTTCACCACTGACGGCATGGTCTACAAGCTCAAGACCTGGCGGCTGCCCCTCGGGGGCCGCACCGCCAAGGGCAAGGCGATCATCAACATCCTGCCAATCCCGCAAGGTGTGTCGATCGCCGCGCTGATGCCCGTCGATGCGGCCGAGGAGGAATGGGAAGCCTTGCAGATCTTCTTCGCCACCTCGGACGGCGACGTGCGCCAGAACGCGCTTTCTGATTTCACCAACGTCAAGTCGAACGGCAAGATCGCGATGAAACTCCCCGAGGGCGTCGCCCTCGTGAACGCACGTATCTGCGACGAGAATGACGACATCATGCTGGTGACCTCGCTTGGCCGGGCGATCCGCTTCCCGACGACCGAGGTCCGCATCTTCAAGGGCCGCGATTCGACCGGCGTGCGCGGCGTGAAGCTGGCCAAGGGTGACAGCGTCGTCTCCATGTCGGTTATCCGCCATTTCGAGGCCACCGCCGAGGAGCGTGCGGCCTATCTCAAGCAGCGCCGCCTGATGGCCGGCGTGACCGAGGACGAGGCCGACGAGGAAGAAGAACCCGTGGCCGAGGGGCAGTTGTCCACCGAACGCTACGCCGAAATGTCGGCGGCGGAGGATCTGATCCTGACGATCACTGCGCGCGGGGCCGGCAAGATTTCCTCAAGCCACGATTATCCGGTGCGCGGACGCGGCGGCCAGGGTGTGACGGCGATGGACAAGGCGATGCGCGGCGGCGCGCTCGTCGCCTCCTTCCCGGTGGAAGGTTCGGACCAGATCATGCTCGCCACCTCGACCGGCCAGTCGATCCGGGTTCCGGTCGATGGCATCAGCTTCCGCTCCCGCTCGGCCGGCGGCGTCAAGGTCTTCGATACGGCGGCCGGAGAGGAAGTGGTTTCTGTCGCGCGCATCGCCGATCAGGGCGAGGATGACGAGGCGGAGTAATCTGCCCTTCAAATGGGTGATTCTCCTTATGGTTGTATTGCGGCCGCGCCATCAGGGCGCGGCTTTTTTCTTTCAACGGTTGTTTCCAGCGTTTTCAATGACTTCCCCTCCTCTTCGGCTGTGCCATTTCCGGCACATAAAAGGGGTTATCTGAATTTCGTCCCGAAGATTCCCGGCAAAGGCGAGAATGTTGCCCCACTTTCGCCACGCTTTAACGCCCTCTTAGCACTCGTAGGGAATGTTGATGCGTAAGACCGGGCGGCCCTGCTGGAAAGAAGTCTGAAGCCGCCGCGGTCTGGGATCTTGAAGGGGAGACTGAGAATGGCGCAATCTGATTACACGCTGACGCACGGCACGCCCGCGACGCAGGCTCCGGCGATACTGTCCGGGCTCATGGCCCTCGGTGACAGGCTGCACGCCGCCTTCATCAGCCTCCGCCATGCCCCGCAGGAAGAACGTTCGCTGCCGCCGGCACCCACGGGCGCCGACAAGGACTATCTCCGCGACATCGACATCAGCGTCAGTTTCTGACGCCGCGCGGGCGCAGCCATCTGCGCGCGCCCGCACACAAACTGTTTGGAATTCCGCCTATCCCGACCCGGTGAACTGGAGTACATCCCCGTTCGCGCCACCATCGGCGCTGAAACGGAGATCAAGATTGACCCAGCTCACGTCCAGCGCGACCCTTCTGGCGCGCGTCCTTATCAGCATCCTCTTCATCGTCTCGGGCTTCGGCAAGCTTCAGGACGTCGCCGGCTTCACCGGCTACATGACCTCCGGCGGCGTGCCGGCGATCTTCGCCTGGCCGACCATCGCGCTTGAGTTCCTCGGCGGCCTCGCCATCCTCGTCGGCGCCTTCACCCGCCCGGTGGCGCTGGCCCTCGCAGGCTTCACGCTTCTTGCGGCGCTGATGTTCCACTACGTCCCGGCCGACCAAATGCAGATGATCACGTTCATGAAGAACCTGGCGATCGGCGGTGGCCTTCTCCTCCTCGCCGCGCAGGGCGCCGGGGCCTATTCGGTCGATGCGCTTCTCGGTCGCAAGTCGCCGTCGCTCGCCTGAAACGCACCAGCGTAGAACGACAACAGGGGCATGGCTGACGCCGTGCCCTTTTTTGTTGTTGCCGCTCAGGCGTCTATCTGCCCTTCGCGCCACGGATCGGTGCCGAACCGGGGTCGAGATTCCTTGATCTCGCCGCGAAGGTTACAACTTCTAGACGATTTGAAGATTAACAATTCACTTACCGAGAGTTGATCGGCTTGCGAGTTGTCACGGTTTCCCCCTTGCTGCACTGCGAAGGAAGCTCGCCATGCCGAAGCGCCAGTCCCAAGACAGCACTCTCAGCCAAAGTGGGCAGAACCTCGTCCGCGTGGTGATCGCCTCCTACTTCATCGCGGTGGCGCTTGGCCTCATTCCCGGCACCGGCGCCCTGCCCCTGACCGAGCCCTTCCTGCCCGCGCCCTATGCAGACGCTGCGAGCACGGCGATCGTCTTCGCCGCCGCCTATCTCGTCCTCATCGGGGTTTGGCTGCGCCTGTCGGCGCTGATCCTCGCGACGGTGCTCTTCTGGTCGAGCTATATCGAGAACATCGGTGTCGGCAATCTCGAAGGATTCTGGCGCGATCTGGCGCTGATCGGTGCGCTGATCCTGACCTATACCCAGACCCTTCCCCGCGCCGCGAACCGCCGCGCCGCAATCCGCTGGTCGCGACGGGTCCGCCACGTCACACCCACGCGTATCGTCACGCCTCGCCGGCTCGTGACCAGCCGCGCCGCGCCCGGCCTCCACCTCGTCGCCTCGACCGAGACTCCGGCGCCCGGCGACAACATCTTCCGCGACGATCCCGATCTGGCGCTCGCCTCCTGAACCGCGGCGTCCGCGTCCCCCCTTTTCATCGCCGTCCGATCCGCCTAAATCCGGGGCCATGGACAAACGGCTTCACATCATCGGCGGCGGCATGGCCGGGTCGGAAGCGGCCTGGCAGGCCGCAACCATGGGCGTGCCGGTCACCATCCACGAAATGCGCCCCGCCGTCGGCACCTTCGCCCATCGCACCGGCTTCATGGCCGAGATGGTCTGTTCCAACTCTTTCCGCTCGGATGACGACGAACAGAATGCCGTGGGGCTCCTCCACTGGGAGATGCGGGCGGCGAAAGGCCTCGTCATCGGCATGGCCGACCGCCACCGCCTGCCCGCCGGCGGCGCCCTCGCCGTCGACCGCGATCCCTTCGCGGAAGGCGTGACGGCAGAACTCCGCGCCCATCCCCTGATCGAGATCGCAGCGGGCGAGATCACCGCCCTTCCCGAAGACGGCCACTGGATCATCGCCACCGGTCCCCTCACCTCCGGCACGCTGGCTGAATCGATCCGCACCGCCACCGGGGCCGACGCGCTGGCCTTCTTCGACGCCATCGCCCCCATCGTCTATGCAGAAAGCGTCGATATGTCCGTCGCCTGGATGCAGTCGCGCTACGACAAGGGCGAGACAGAGGAAGAGCGCACCGCCTATCTCAACTGCCCGATGGACAAGGCGCAGTACGAGGCCTTCGTCGACGCCCTCCTCGCCGCCGACAAGACCGAGTTCCATGAGGGCGAGACGGCGAAGTATTTCGACGGCTGCCTGCCGATCGAGGTCATGGCCGAACGCGGCCGCGAGACGCTGCGCTTCGGGCCGATGAAGCCGGTGGGGCTCACGAATGCCCATCGCCCGGACGTTAAACCCTACGCCGTCGTGCAGCTTCGCCGCGACAACAAGCTCGGGACGCTTTTCAACATCGTCGGCTTCCAGACCAAGATGAAATACGGCGCCCAGACAGAGGTCTTCCGCCTGATCCCCGGCCTGGAGGAGGCAAGTTTCGCCCGGCTCGGCGGCATCCACCGCAACACCTTCATCAACTCGCCGACGCTGCTCGACGACAGGATGCGCCTGCGCAGCCGCCCGCATATCCGCTTCGCCGGCCAGATCACCGGGGTCGAGGGCTATGTCGAAAGCGCCGCGATGGGGCTTCTCGCGGGCCGCATGGCCGCCGCAGAAATCCTCGGACAAGACCTGCCGCCGCCGCCGCCCGAAACCGCCATGGGCGCCCTTGTCACCCACATCACCGGCGGGGCCGAGGCCAAGACCTTTCAGCCGATGAACGTGAACTTCGGCCTCTTCCCGCCGATCGACGCCAAGGGGGGCCGCCGGGGTCGCAAGGACCGCTACAAGGCCTATACCGACCGCGCCAAGACCGCCTTCACCGAATGGCTTTCGTAACCCGCTTCGCGCCCTCGCCGACAGGCCCCCTGCACCTTGGCCACGCCTATTCCGCGATCCTCGCCCATGACATGGCGCGGGCGGCGGGTGGTGCCTTCCTCCTCAGGATGGAGGATACCGACCTCGAACGCGCGAAGCCGGAATGGGAGGCGCTGATCCTTGATGATCTCGCCTGGCTCGGCCTCACATGGGACGGCCCGGTGCATCGCCAGTCCGACCATATCGACGCCTACAACGCCCGGCTCGAAACCCTCGGGCCCCGCGGCCTTCTCTATCCCTGCTCCTGCACGCGGAGCGACATCCGCGCCGCCCTCGCCGCCCCGCAAGAAGGGGTGCCGCATCAGGTCTATCCCGGCACCTGCCGCCAAAGGCCGACGGCGGAGCGGCAGCCCGGCGACGCCCTGCGGCTTGACCTGAGAAAGGCATTTGCGGCCCTCGACGCCGATAGGCTCACCTTCACCGAAACCGGACCGCACCACGCCGGCATCCACCGGATCGACTTTGAGACATCAGCGCGCAGCATCGGCGACGTCGTACTTGGCCGGAAGGGCGAGAACATCGTCGCCTATTTCCTCGCCTCCGCCTTCGACGATGCCGATCAGAAGATCACCCACGTCATCCGGGGCGCGGACCTTTTCGACTTCACGCCCATCCAGGTGATCCTGCAACGCCTCCTCGGCCTGCCGACCCCCATCTACCACCACCACGCGCTGATCCGCGACGATCAGGGCAAGCGCCTCGCCAAGCGCGACGACGCCCGCGCCATCGCGAAGTACCGCGCCGAAGGCGCCACCCCGACAGACATCCGCCGCATGGTCGGCCTCGCCTGACCCTGCACTTTCATCTTGCCAGAAATACCTCCGCCGGAGGCATCCGCCGCAGCCCCTAGGGTCGATACCCAATCAACCTATTGATCTGTTTTTTTATGTCTGATTCACTTCGCCACGTCGTGCGGGGAGGTGATCAATGTCGGGCGGATTTTGGCTATCGGACCGGGCGTGGGAGGCAATCGAGCCGCTGTTGCCGACAAACCAGCCGGGGGCGCGGCGGGTGGATGATCGCCGCATCATCAGCGGGATCATCCATGTGCTGCGGATCGGATGTCGCTGGGAGGACTGCCCGCCTGGCTACGGCCCCGCGACGACGATCTACAACCGGTTCAACCGCTGGAGCCACCGCGGCCTCTGGGGGCGCATCTTCGCTACCCTCGCCGCACAAGCGGAACTGCCGGGCGACCTGAGTATCGACAGCACTGCCGTGCGCGCCCACCGCTCGGCACACGGCGGAAAAGGGGGGCGAAAATTCAGGCCATCGGGCGCTCGCGTGGGGGTCCAACCACCAAAATCCATGCCCTGACAGACGGTTGCGGGCGGGCGGTGGCCTTCACCCTCAGCCCCGGAAACCACGCCGACATCTCGGAAGCCCCGGCGCTTCTGGACAAATGCGCTGCCCCAACCCGCCTGCTGGCCGACAAGGGCTATGATGCCAACAGCCTGCGCGACCGTCTCGCGGCGACGGAAACCGAGGCCGTCATCCCCTCGACCAGATCGCGTAAAGCACCGATCCCTTACGATGCCGAAGCCTACCACGACCGAAATCTGATCGAGCGGGCCTTTTGCCGACTGAAGGACTGGCGACGCATCGCAACCCGCTATGACAAGCTCGCAATCAACTTCGCATCAGCCGTCGCCATCGCCGCCATCGTCATATGGTGGACTTGATTGAGTCTGAACCCTAGGCCTCCGGCTTCAGGATTTCCACCTCGGCACCGCCCCGGACCGCCGTGTAGAAACACGTCCGCCGGTTGGTGTGGCAGGCTGGCCCTTCCTGTTCGACCAGCACCAGAAGGCAATCCCGGTCGCAGTCGAGCCGCATCTCCAGCAGCTTCTGCACATGACCCGAAGTCGCACCCTTGACCCAGAAGGCCGCCCGCGACCGCGACCAGTAGGTCACGCGCCCGGTCTCAAGCGTCCGCGTCACGGCTTCGGCATTCATCCAGGCCATCATCAGCACCTCGCCCGAAGCGTGGTCCTGGGCGATGACGGGGATCAGGCCACGGCTGTCGTAGACCAATGTCGCGGGATCGAAGCCCATGTCGCACCTTTCCAACCTGCCTCAGCCGTCCTATCTAGGGGCAAAGCCCAGCCGGGGAAAGACATGAGCGACACTGACCTCATCAAGCTCTATTCGCAGCGCATCCTCGCGCTCGCGGCGGATATTCCCCACGCGAAGCGGCTCGATCAACCGACGGCCACGGTCAGGAAGCGCTCGCCGCTCTGCGGCTCCACTGTCACGGTGGATGTGGTGGTGGAAGGTGGCCGGATCGCCGGTTACGGGCAGGACGTGAAGGCCTGCGCGCTCGGCCAGGCCTCCGCCGCCATCGCCGGCAGTCACATGATCGGCCGGACCCGCGCCGAGGTCGAAAAGGCCCGTGACGAGCTTCGCGCCATGCTGAGGGACGGCGCGCCGCCGCCCGCCGCCCCCTTCACTGGCTATGAGGTCTTGGAACCCGCGCGCGACTACAAGAACCGCCATGCCTCGATCCTCCTGACGCTCGAAGCCACCGCCGAGGCGATGGCCGAGGCCGAGGCGGCGGCGTAATCACTTCAGGAACGGTTTCGCCTTCATCGTCTTCGGGATCGGCGCACCGAGCCGCGAGAGGATCGTCGGCGCAAGCTGCAACTGGTCCAGGAGTACGTCCTTCCCCGGCCCCTGCCCCTCGCCGAAGTAGTAAAGCGCGAAGTCCTGCTGGTCCTCGCCGGTGCCGCCATGGTGGCCGCGGGCGTCCTGACCGTGGTCGGCGGTGACGATGACCTCGTATCCCATCGCCCGCCATCGCGGGATGAACGGCCCCAACATCTCGTCCATCACGTAGCAGGCGTGGTCCATCTCCTCGCAGTCGTGGTAGAAACGGTGCCCCATGCTGTCGAGAGTGCAGGTGTGGAGCATGCCGTAGTCCAGACCGAAACGGGCGGACAGCGAGGTCAGCGTCGCGAAAAGGTCGACGTCCGAGGGCGTCATCTGGTTGATGTCGCCGTAGCCGGTCATGGTGTGGAAGCGGCCATGGTTGATCGTGGCGCTTTCCGGCTCGTCATACTCGATGTCGCGCACCATGTCGAAAGGGTGCCGGTTGAAGAACTGCGACCAGAAGGAATGCGCCACCGCCCCGGTGACGCCACCCGCCTTCCGCACTTCGGAAAACACGTCCGGTTCCTTCACGCGGAAGACATTGCCGTTGCCGGTGCAGCCATGGACCTGGGGCGTCACCCCGGTATGGATCGAGGCGTAGCAGGAGGCCGAGGTCGAAGGCAGCACCGCCCGCATCCGCCAGACCCGCGCCTCGCCGGAGGCGACCCAGCCTTCGAGGTTGCCGAAGAGGCGGCGCCAGTTCCGGTAGGGCACGCCGTCAAGGATGATGAGGAGGAGTTTCTTGTTCATGTTCGTTCCGTAGTCAGCTCTGCTTGATTTGTTGGTTAGCAGGTCTCTCCACCGCCGGGTCGCCCAAAGCGACCGGGCCGCGCCGTCCCGCCCCCACGGGGCGGCGCGATGGCGCCACCCCGCGGGCCGGCGCAGCCCTTCGTTGCGCGACGGGACCACTTAGACTTAGTTCCCGGCGCTTTCCATCTTGCGGTGGGCTATGACCTCTTCCAGCCAGCCGAGCCGCATCTCCGGCACCGAGGACAGCAGAAGGTCGGTGTAGTCGTCGAATGGCGGCGCCAGCACGTCCGACTTCGAGCCGTAGCGCACCACCTGCCCCCGGTACATCACCGCGATGGAATCGGCGATGGCCTTCACCGTCGCAAGGTCATGGGTGATGAAGAGATAAGCCACATGCTCGATCTTCTGAAGATTGAGGAGAAGCTTCAGGATGCCGTCCGCGACAAGGGGGTCGAGCGCCGATGTCACCTCGTCGCAGATGATCATCTTGGGCTTCGCCGCCAGCGCCCGGGCGATGCAGACGCGCTGCTTCTGCCCGCCCGAGAGTTCCGCCGGATAGCGGTCGATGAAGCCCTTGCCCATCTCGATCTCGTCGAGAAGCTCCTGTATCCGCTTCTTTTTCGCGTCGCCCTTGAGGCCGAAGTAGAATTCCAGAGGCCGCCCGATGATGGTGCCGACGGTGTGGCGCGGGTTCATCGCCACGTCGGCCATCTGGTAGATCATCTGCAATTCGCGCAAGTCGTCGCGCTTCCTCGCGGTCTGTTCGCGCGACAATTCGCGCCCGGCGAAGGTGATGCGCCCCGCCGAGGGCGGCAGAAGCCCGGTGATGACGCGGGCGAGCGTCGACTTGCCCGAGCCGCTTTCGCCGACGACGGCAAGGGTCTGGCCGGGGTGGAGATCAACCGAGATGTTCTTCAGGACGTCGAAATTGGTGCCCCGGTAGCGCGCCGTCACATTCTCGATCTTCAGGACCGGCGCCGGTGTCGGGCGCTTTTCCTCATGCTCGATGGAGCGGACCGAGACGAGCGCCTTGGTGTAATCCTCGTGCGGGTCCTCGATGATCTGCTTCGTGGTGCCGTATTCGACCTTCTTGCCGTGGCGCAGCACCATGATGTGATCGGCGACCTGCGCCACCACGGCAAGGTCATGGGTGATGTAAAGCGCGGCGACCCCGGTATCGCGGATCGCCTCCTTGATCGCCGCAAGGACGTCGATCTGCGTCGTCACGTCAAGCGCCGTGGTCGGTTCGTCGAACACGACGAGATCGGGCTTCGGGCAAAGCGCCATCGCCGTCATCGCGCGCTGAAGCTGGCCGCCGGAGACCTGGTGCGGATAGCGGTTGCCGAAGGTTTCGGGGTTGGGCAGGCCAAGCTTGCGGAAGAAGGTCACAGCACGCTTTTCCGCCTCGGCCCGGTCACAGAGCCCGTGGAGAAGGCAGGTCTCGATCACCTGTTCCATCAGCGTCTTGGCCGGGTTGAAGGACGCCGCCGCCGACTGCGCGACATAGGTCACTTCGTCGCCCCTGAGCTTTCGCAAACCGCCATGGTCGAGCTTCAGGATATCGCGCCCGTTGACGAAGACCTCGCCCCCGGTAATGCGCACGCCGCCCCGGCCGAAGGCCATGGACGAAAGGCCGATGGTCGACTTGCCGGCGCCGCTTTCGCCGATCAGGCCCAGCACCTTGCCCTTTTCCAGCGTGAAGGACACGCCGTGGACGATGGTGATGTCCTCTGGCGGTTCCCCCGGCGGATAGACCGTGGCGCCGATCTTGAGGTTCCTGACGTCGAGCAATGGTTCAGCCACCGCGTCCCCCTTTCAGGCTCGTGGTACGGCCAAGCACCCAGTCGGCGACGAGGTTGACCGAAATGGCCAGCGCGGCGATGGCGGCAGCGGGCATCAGCGCCGCGGCCTTGCCGTAGATCAGGCCGTCCTTGTTTTCCTTCACCATGCCGCCCCAGTCCGCGAGCGGCGGCTGGATGCCGAGGCCGAGGAAGGACAGCGTGGAGATGAAGAGCACCGCGAAGATGAAGCGCAAGCCGAACTCCGCCACCAGGGGCGACAGCGCGTTTGGCAGGATCTCGCGGAAGATCACCCAGCCCTGACCTTCGCCACGAAGCTTCGCGGCCTCGACATAGTCCATCACCGCGATGTCCATCGCCACGGCTCGGGCAAGGCGGAAGACGCGGGTGGAATCGAGGATGCCCATGACAAAGATCAGCACGGTCAGGTTCAAGGGCAGGACCGAGAGGATGACGAGTGCGACGATCAGCGATGGAATCGCCATCATCATGTCGACGATCCGGCTCAGGATCTGGTCGGTCCAGCCGCCCTTCACCGCAGCGAGAAAGCCGAAGAACGCCCCGAGCGAGAACGCGAGAAGCGAGGAGGCCAGCGCCACGAATATGGTGATCTGGCCGCCGTAGATCAGGCGCGACAGGATGTCCCGCCCGATGGTGTCGGTGCCGAGCCAGTATTGCGACGACGGGTCTTCCCACACGCCGCCCACCGCGAGATCTAAGGGATAGGGCGCGATCCAGGGCGCGAAGATCGCCGAAAGCACGAATAGCGCGGTCAGGCAGATGCCGATTGTGGCCGATAGGGTCAGCTTCATTTCGGATGCCTCAGACGCGGGTTGGCAAAGATCGCAATGACGTCAGCGAGGATGTTGAGCATGATGTAGACGCCGGCGAAGACAAGCCCGACCGCCTGCACGACCGGAAGGTCACGCTTGGTCACATGGTCGACGAGGAACTGGCCAAGGGCGTTGTAGCCAAAGACGACCTCGACCACGACCACCCCGACGACAAGGTAGGCAAGGTTCAGCACCACGACCGAGACGATGGGCGCGATGGCGTTCGGGAAGGCGTGGCGCCAGATGATCTGCATCGGACGCACGCCCTTCAGCTCCGCCGTCTCGATATATGCCGACTGCATCACGTTCAGGATCGCGGCCCGCGTCATCCGCATCATATGCGCCAGCACCACCATCACCAGCACGATGACCGGCAGCGCCACGGCATGAAGCTTGGCCCCGAAGCTCATCCCTGGAAAGACCATGGCGACGGGCTGAAAGAGCGGGATCACCTGGGTCAGCAGGTAGATCACGAAGTAAGCGGCGACGAATTCCGGCAGGCTGATCGTCGTCAGCGTGATCGCTGAAATCACCTTGTCCGGCCATTTCCCCGCATAGCGGGCGGCGATGAGGCCGAGGATCAGCGCCAGCGGCACCGATATGACCGCCGCACAAGCAGCAAGAAAAAGTGTGTTGCCCAGACGCTGCCCGATCGCCTGCGCGATGTCGGCACCGTTGGTCAGCGACTTGCCGAGATCGCCGGTCATGACACCGCCGAGCCAGTCGAAATACCGCGTCAGTGGCGGATCGTTCAGCCCCATCTGCTCACGCAGGTTGGCAAGCGCCTGCGGCGTCGCCGACTGGCCAAGGATGGCCTGCGCCGTGTCGCCCGGCAATGCCTCGACCCCGAGGAAGATCACCGCCGAGACGACGAGCAGAAGGAGGAAACCCAGCGCGAGGCGCTGGATCACCAGTTTGAGGAGTGGGTGCATGCGCAATCCCTTACCCGAGCCAGCAGCGCGACAATGCGCGGCCATTCATCAGTTCACCGTTCGGATCGTCGAACCAGCCGCCGATATCGGTGCGCACGCCTTCGACGAAATCGTTGAACATCGGCAGGATCAACCCGCCCTCGTCGCGCAGGATATTGGCCATGCGCGAATAGTCGGCCTTCTTTTTGGCCTCGTCCAGCTCGCCCCGCGCCGCGACCAGAAGATCATCGAACTCCTGATTCTTGAACTTGGTGTCGTTCCAGTCGGCGGTCGAAAGATAGGCGGTGGTGTACATCTGGTCCTGCACCGCGCGCCCGCCCCAGTAGGAGGCGCAGAAGGGTTCCACGTTCCAGACGTTGGTCCAGTAGCCGTCATCCGGCTCAAGCTTCACCTGCAGCGGGATGCCTGCGGCATTGGCTGACGCCGCGAACAGGTTCGCCGCATCCACCGCACCGGGGAAGGCGCCGGGGGCGGAACGCAGGATGATGGGAGAGCCGTCATGGCCGGATTTCTTGTAGAACTCCTCCGCCTGCGCCGCGTCATACTCCCGCTGCGGGATGGTGTCGTCAAAGAGCGGATAGGAGGCGTTGATCGGGAAGTCGTTCCCCATCGAGCCAAGCCCGCCGAGGATCTTGTCGACCATCTCCTGCCGCTTGATCGACAGCTTCAGCGCCATGCGCAGGTCGTTGTTGTCGAAGGGTGCCTTGTCGCAATGCATGATGAAGACGAAATGCCCGCGCCCGGCTGTCTGCTTGATCGTGACGGCCTCGGTGCCCTTGAGGAGTTCCGAAATCTTCGGATCGACCCGGTTGATCATGTGGACCTGACCGGATTGCAGCGCCGCCGTCCGGGCAGTGTTGTCGTTGATGACAAGGATCTCGACCTGATCGGCATGGCCGACTTCGCTGTCGAAATAGTTCGCGTGCTTGGTGAAGACCGTGCGCACGCCCGGCTCGAAGGCTTCGACCTTGTAGGGGCCGGCGCCGATGCCTTCGGCCGGATTGTCGATCCCGCCATTCGGCTGGATGGCGAGGTGATAATCGGCGAGCAGGTATGGAAGGTCGCTGTTGGCGGAGGAAAGCGTCAGCACCAGCTTGTCGCCCTCGGCCTTCATGTCGGCGATGCCCTGCACAATGCCAAGCGCGCCCGACTGGGCCTTTTCATCCGTATGGCGCTTCAGCGTCGCGACGACATCTTCCGCCGTCACCGTCTTGCCATTGTGGAATTCGACGCCCTGACGGATCTTGAAGGTCCACTCCTTGGCGTCGGGCGAAGATGTCGCCTCTTCGGCGATCCGCATCGCAAGCCCGCCTTCGGGCGTCACGTCGCAAAGCATCTCGCCCCAGGTCGAACAGGTGATGACCGGAACCGGCGAGGCCGCAAGCGCGGGATCGAGCGAGTTGGTGCTTTCGCCGCCATAGACCCCGGCGCGGATCACGCCGCCCTTCTTGGCCTCCTGCGCGTTCGCTACCTTGCCGTAAAGCGCCACGGCAAGGCCGGCAGAGATCCCCATCGCCGTCGTGCGGCCCAGAAACTCCCGTCGGGACATCGCGCCCTTGCGGGTCGCGGCTATGATGCGGTCGAGCTGGTCTTTCATGGGTACCTCTCCTTCGGTTAAGGCTTTCAGTCTGGCAGCTTCGGAGCCCCGCGGCCAGACGTACGGAAAAAAGCTGTCGTGGGGCGGGCTTAGACGCGCCCCACGAACCATTCATGTCAGCAGCGCGGCGGTCGACCCGCCGTCACTGCCGTCAGGCCAGCCAGCACTTGCCCGAGGCGCGGCCGTTCATCAGCTCGCCATTCGGATCGTCGATCCAGCCCTGCACCTGATCGCTGACGCCACAGACGAAGTCGTTGAACATCGGCAGGATCAGGCCACCTTCGTCGCGCAGGATATGCGCCATTTCCGAATAGATGCCCTTGCGCTTGTCCTGGTCGAGCTCGCCCCGTGCCGCCAGCAGAAGCTCGTCGAACTTGGCGTTCTTGAACTTGGTGTCGTTCCAGTCGGCGGTGGAAAGATAGGCGGTCGAATACATCTGGTCCTGCACCGGACGGCCACCCCAGTAAGAGGCGCAGAACGGCTCGACGTTCCAGACGTTGGTCCAGTAGCCGTCATCGGGCTCAAGCTTGATTTCCAGCGGGATGCCAGCGGCCTTGGCCGATGCCGCGAAGAGGTTCGCCGCATCCACCGCACCGGGGAAGGCGCCGGGGGCCGCGCGCAGGATGATCGGACTGCCGTCGTGGCCGGATTTCTTGTAATGCTCTGCCGCCTTCGCCGCATCGTATTCCCGCTGCTCGATGGTGTCGTCGAAAAGCGGATAGGCCTTGTTGATCGGGAAGTCGTTGCCGATCGTGCCGAGGCCACCGAGGATCTTCTCGACCATCTCCTGCCGGTTGATGGCGTATTTCAGCGCCATGCGCAGATCGTTGTTGTCGAACGGCGCCTTGTCGACATGCATGATGAAGACATAGTGGCCGCGACCGGCAGCGGAGCGGATCTTGATGCCGGCAGCCCCCTGCAGGAGGCCGACGATCTTGGGATCGACCCTGTTGATGACATGGACCTGCCCCGACTGGAGCGCAGCCGTGCGGGCCGTGTTGTCGTTCATCACGTAGAATTCGGTGCCGTCGAGATGCACGTTGCCGGCATCCCAGTAGTTCTCGAAGCGCGTGAAGGTGTGACGCACGCCCGGTTCGTTGACATCAACCCGGAAGGCACCCGCGCCGATGCCCGCCGCCGGATTGTCCATGCCGCCGCCGGGCTGGATCACGAGGTGATAATCCGCCATCAGGAACGGAAGGTCGGCATTGGCCGATGCCAGCGTCAGCGTGACCATGTCACCTTCGGCCTTCATGTCGGCGATGCCCTGCACGATGCCAAGTGCGCCCGACTGCGACTTTTCGTCGGTATGGCGCTTCAGCGTTGCCACCACGTCCTCGGCGGTCAGGGTCTTGCCGTCGTGGAACTCCACGCCCTGGCGAATCTTGAACTTCCATTCCTTCGCGTCGGCGGAAGAAGAGACCTCCTCGGCAATCCGGAGTTCGAGGGTGCCATCCGGTGCCACGTCGACCAGCGTTTCGCCCCAGGTCAGGTTGACCTGGAACGGCACTTCGGATGCGGCCAGTGCCGGATCGAGCGAGTTGGTGGATTCGCCACCGGCCATGCCCATGCGCATGATGCCGCCCTTCTTGGGCTCCTGCGCCTGCGCGGCCTTGCCGTAGAGCGCGGAGGCGAGGCCGGCGGAAATGCCCATCGCCGTGGTCCGGCTAATGAACTCGCGGCGGGACATCCTGCCCCGGCGGGTGGCCTCTATGATGCGGTCCAGTTGGTCTTTCATTGCTTTCTCCCTGCTTGTTTTGTTACCGCCGTTCGGGCGGGTCTTGTCCTTGAATTGATAGCGCGCACATTCGAAGGCCGGCAATGTTTTTTATTGATCGCCGGATCAATCATACAAACCGCCTTTCCAAACTGTCGTGCCAGCGCCGGCGCAGCACCTCGCGCCCATCTTCCGTCGCGACAAGTTCCGCTTCGAAATGAAGATGTTGCGCATCGCAGCTCATCTTTGCTTCAACGCTTGTCCCGACGTTCCAACCGCCGCGTGACAAGGCTTGGGTCCAGCGGATTTCCGATACTGCCGAGGCGGGGTCCGAGGGGTGGACCGACCAGCGCTCCTGCATCGTTTCGCGCGTCACGAGGCCGTGGTCGAGGTTTTCGGTTTCCGGCCCCTCGTCCTCGATCACGAGACTTACCCGCCCGGTGATGAGATCGCCCTCGATCCGCCGCGCCACCCGGCCCGGCTTATGCACCTTGTGACGCCAGGCTGGCGCCATCTCGGGCGGCGGAAAGGTCCATTCGTTTGTCGTGCTGCCCTCATGCACCGGCAGGTTCAACTCCCCCGCCTTCAGCATCAGCCGCACGGGTTCGGGCGATGGCCAGACGAAGGGCCAGTAGCTGTTCGACAGCGCGATCCTGAGGCGGTGGCCCGGTGCCAGCCGGTAGGCGCATTGGTCAAGCGTCAGGTCGACGGTGAAAGTCTCGCCCGGCACCAGATGCGCGGGATGTTCGCGGCTCTTCCGGTGACAGAGGTTCAGCATTCCGTGGCAGATGCGCACCGAACTGCCATCGGGACCGACGTCGCAAAGCCGCGCCACGATCATCGCCCGGGGTTTGTCCGAGGAGAGCTGGAGCCTCAGGACCGGCGCGCCAAGAAGGTCCATCCCGGTGTCCAAGGGCGCTGAATCGAAGCAGAGCGACCGCGCATCCTCGTGCGCCTGATCGCCCGGCATCTCGGCATTGAGGCCCATCGGGAAGAACTCCCCCGCGCGCATCCCCAGATGCTGCGGCGTGGCGATCACCTTCTCCATCTCCAACTCGCGCCCGCCAAGGAGGCCGTCGGCGGACAGCATCCAGGCCTCCTGCCGGGCGCGGTCGCTGGGCCATGCAGCCTCGGCGACCCAATGGCCCTTGCGCACCCTCGCCGAAGCATCGGGCGGTTCGGAATGGAGCATGTAGGCGCGGTAGGCCGGGTCCTTCTCGGCCCCGTTCGGCGCCTGCTTCAGCCAGCGGTCCCACCAGCGCAAAGCCTCCTGCAGGAAGCCGATCTGCGGGCCGGGCACAGCAGTGTGGGGATACTGGTGGACCCATGGCCCGACGATCCCCCTGACAGGAACCTTCAGGTTTTCAACAAGATGCGCCACAGTGTTCATGTAATTGTCGGCCCAGCCGCCGAAAGACAGCACCGGGACGTGGATCGCGCGGTAATCCTCGCCGACCGAACCATGCTTCCAATAGGCCCCGCGCGCCTGCTCGGCGGCCCATTTCGGCGCGAGGAAAGCCTCAGCCTCAAGCCGCCTGATCCAGTCTTCCCGCCAGTCGGACCTGAGCGCCGGATCCGGCGGGCGCGAGGAATAGGACAGCATCACCGCGCCCCAGCCGAAGTTCTCGCCGAGAAGACAGCCGCCCTTGAAGTGGATGTCGTCGGCGAAACGGTCGGTGGTGGAATAGACGGTGACGATGGCCTTCAGCGCCGGCGGGCGCAGTGCGGCGGTCTGGAGGCAGTTGAAGCCGCCCCAGCTTTTGCCCATCATGCCGACGGCACCCGAACACCAGGGTTGCGCCGCAAGCCAGGCGATGACCTCGCAGGCGTCGTCCATCTCCTGCTGCGTGTATTCGTCGGTCATCAGCCCTTCGCTGTCGCCATTGCCGCGCATGTCGACGCGGACGGCGGCATAGCCGTGACCGGCGAAATAGGGATGCATCAACTCATCGCGCGGCAGGGTTCCGTCGCGCTTGCGGTAGGGGATGTATTCGAGGATGGCCGGAACTGGACTGCGCGCCGCATCCTTCGGCATCCAGACGCGGGCAGACAGGCGGCAGCCATCGGACAGGACGATGCCCATGTCGGGGTCTTCGCTGACCTCGTAGGGAAACATCGGCACGCCATCCTCCCGACACTTTTGTTGCCGGCACAAAACCCAAGCAGAAAGATTCTTGCGTGCCGATACCGACAAGTCATTACCATATTGCGACCAAAGTCCAGTTTGGGCCGACGGGTCCGTCGCAAACTGACGGCTCCCGTCGCGAATGGCATCTCACGACCCGGCAAGCTCGGGCAGCAAGAAGCGGCGAGAGGCGGGGCAAACGATGACGGACAGACCGAATATTCTCATCCTGATGGTCGACCAGCTGACCGGGACGCTGTTTCCCGACGGCCCCGCCGACTGGCTCCATGCGCCGAACCTCAAGGCGCTCGCCGCCCGGTCCTTGCGCTTTGCCAATGCCTATACCGGCTCGCCGCTTTGTTCGCCGGGACGGGCGAGCTTCATGACCGGTCTCCTGCCCCGGCGCACCCGGGTCTATGACAATGCGGCCGAGTTCGCCTCCGGCATTCCGACCTTCGCGCATCACCTTCGCCGCGCCGGTTATCATACTGCCCTATCGGGAAAAATGCATTTCGTCGGCCCCGATCAATTGCACGGCTTCGAGGAACGGCTGACGACCGACATCTACCCCGCCGATTTCGGCTGGACCCCGGACTATCGCAAACCAGGCGAGCGCATCGACTGGTGGTATCACAACCTCGGCTCCGTCACTGGCGCCGGGGTGGCCGAGATCACCAACCAGCTTGAGTATGACGACGATGTCGCGCATCTGACCACGCAGAAGCTCTACGACCTGTCGCGCGGCGGCGACGACCGCCCCTGGTGCCTGACGGTCAGCTTCACCCATCCGCACGACCCCTATGTCGCCCGCCGGAAGTACTGGGACCTTTACGAGGATTGCGCCCATCTCCTGCCCGAGGGCGAGGCGGTCGCCTATGAGGATCAGGACCCGCATTCGCAGCGCCTGATGGATGCCTGCGACTGGCGATCATCACCTCTGACCGAAGATCAGGTGCGCCGTGCAAGACGCGGATATTTCGCGAATATCTCCTATATCGACGACAAGGTTGGCGAGATCCTCGCGGTGCTTGAGGCGACACGGCAGGAAGCGGTCATCATCTTCGTCTCCGACCATGGCGACATGCTCGGCGAACATGGGCTATGGTTCAAGATGAGCTTCCTCGAAGGCTCCTCCCGCGTGCCGCTGATGATCTCGGCCCCCGGCGTCGAGCCGCGCTGCGATACGCGCCCGGTCTCCACCATCGACCTGACGCCGACGCTGTCGGAGCTTGCCGGCATCGACATGGCCGAGGTGGAGCCTTGGGTCGACGGCGCCAGCCTCGTGCCGCTCTTCGACCCGCGCGGGCTGCGCGTTGATCCGGTGCGCATCGAATACGCCGCCGAGGGCACCGTCAGCCCGATGGTCTGCCTGATCGACGGGGACTGGAAATACACCCGCTGCACCGCTGATCCCGAGCAGTTCTTCCACCTTCCCTCCGACCTGCAGGAAAGGCGCAACCTCCTCACCCTGCCCGATCTCGGCAATGTCCCTGAGGCCGCCGAGACGCTCGCCGACATGCGCCGCCAGGCCGACGGCTACTGGGACCTCGCCGCCTATGACGCCGAGGTCCGCGAAAGCCAGGCCCGTCGCTGGGTGGTCTATGAGGCGCTGAGGCAGGGTGCCTACACCTCATGGGACCATGACCCCCGCCGCCCCGCCTCGGAACGCTACATGCGCAACCACATGGACCTGAACGTGCTGGAGGAAGCCAAGCGCTTCCCCCGTGGCGAATAGTCAGCCGACCTCGCCGCCATCGAGGATGGCAAAGCCGTTCGGGCCGAGCGTCAGCCCGGTCTTGCCGGCATCCGCCGCTTGGGCCAGCAGGATCGTGCCGCCGCTCAGCGGAACCTGCACCGGCCTCGGCGACAGGTTGAAGAGGCAGAGAGTCCCCGCCCCGCGCCGGAACCCCAGAACCGGCTCCGGCAGATCGAAGAACTCCGTCGCCCCGCCGACCAGATCCGCCCGCGCCTTCCTCAGCGCCAGCATCAGCCGGTAGAATCCCATGACCGACCCGGCGCCCTGACGGTCGACGGCGACCATGGCCTGTTCCGGCTTTACCGGCAGCCAGGTGCGGTTGGCGGAGGAGAACCCGGCATTCGGCGCCGAATCCTGCCAGACCATCGGGGTGCGGCAACCATCACGGCCCTTCTCCTCGGGCCAGAAGTTGATCCCCGCCGGGTCGGTCAGCTCCTCGAACTTCAGTTCCGTCTCGGTCTGGCCCAGTTCCTCGCCCTGATAGATGCAGATGGAGCCCTGCAGGCTCAGGAGCAAGGCCGCCGCCTGCTTGGCCAACGCCTCGCGGGAGGCTCCATGCGCCTGCCAGCGCGTGACGTGGCGGTTCACGTCATGGTTCGAGAAGGCCCAGCAGGGCCAGCCCTTCGGCGCGCCCTTGAAGAACCCCTCGACCTTCGAGCGGAAATGCTTCGCCGAAAAGTCCGGCCCGAGCATCTCGAAGGAATAGCACTGATGCACGCGGCGGCCCGAGGTATACTGCCCCATCAGCTCGATCGCATGATGGCTGTCGCCAACCTCACCCACCATCATGCGGGCATCGTACTCATCCGTCAGCGCCCGCATTCTCTCAAGGAAATCAAGGTTCTCCGGCTGGTTCTTCGAGAAGAGGTGATACTGCATGTTGTAGGGATTGGCCTCGTGCTTCTTCTTCACCCGGAAGTCGGCGGCATCGTCCCGCAGAAGCCTGTCGTGGAAATAGTAGTTGATCGTATCAAGCCGGAATCCGTCCACCCCGCGCTCAAGCCAGAAACGCATGTTGTCGAGGTGGAAGTCCTGCACATCCCGGTTGTGGAAGTTGAAATCCGGCTGCTCGGCCAGGAAGTTGTGGAAATAATACTGATGCCGCCGGGCCTCCCAGCTCCAGCCGCCGCCACCGAAAATGGCCATCCAGTTGTTGGGCGGGGAACCGTCGTGCTTCGGATCAGCCCAGACATACCAGTCGGCATGGTCATTGTCCCGGCTCCGGCGGCTTTCGCGGAACAGGGGATGCTGGTCCGAGGAATGCGACAGCACCTGATCGACGATGACCTTGAGGCCAAGCCCATGCGCCCGCGCCAGAAGCGCGTCGAAATCGGCAAGCGTGCCGAAGACCGGGTCGATGTCGCGGTAGTCCGAGACGTCATAACCCATGTCCTTCATCGGCGAGGTGAAGACCGGCGACAGCCAGACCGCATCGGCGCCAAGATCGGCGATATGGCCAAGCCGCCTGGTGATCCCGTTCAGATCGCCCACCCCGTCGCCGTTGTCGTCCTGAAAACTCCGCGGATAGACCTGATAGGTCACCGCGCCACGCCACCATTCAGCCGCCATGGCCACCCTTTCATCTTGCCGAAAATACCTCGGGGTCCGGGGTGGAACCCCGGCCTCGCCTCAGGTCACAACATCCGGTCTCTCGCGCCCGGTGATCGCCCGGATGCCGGCCAGCTCCTCCGCCGCCGCGATGACGGGGGCGAGTGCCGCCTGCACATCCTCGGTCAGCCCCTCCGGCCCCGCCGCACAACGTTCGAGGTATAGCCTTAGCGTCGCGCCTTCGGTTCCCGTACCCGACAGCCTCAGCACCAGCCGCGAGCCGTCGGTGAAGCTGACGCGCAGCCCCTGGCCCTTCGAGACAGAGCCATCGACCGGATCATTATAGGCGAAATCGTCGGCATGGGCGACGGTCATGCCCTGTACCTTCCTGCCCGGCAGCGACCCGAGCGCGGCGCGAAGCCCGCCCATGACTCTTTCCGCCACTTCGACCGGCAGCGCATCATAGTCATGCCGGCTGTAGTAGTTCCGGCCATAGGCGCGCCAATGGGCATTCATGATTTCCTCAACGGTTTCCTTGCGTTCGGCAAGGATGTTGAGCCAGAGGAGGATCGCCCAGAGCCCGTCTTTCTCGCGCACATGGTCCGAGCCGGTACCAAAGCTTTCCTCGCCGCAGATCGTGGCGCGGCCGGCATCGAGAAGGTTGCCGAAGAACTTCCAGCCGGTCGGCGTCTCATAAGAGGCAAGGCCCAGCTTCGCGGCCACCCGGTCGGCGGCCGCCGAGGTCGGCATCGACCGGGCTATGCCCTTCAGCCCCGTCTTGTAGCCGGGCGCGAGATGCGCATTGGCCGCCAAGACCGCGAGACTGTCCGAAGGCGAGACATAGATACCGCGCCCCACGACCATGTTGCGGTCGCCGTCACCGTCCGAAGCGGCACCGAAATCGGGGCCGCTCGCGCCGAACATCTCGTCCATCAGCTCATGCGCCCAGACCGGGTTCGGGTCGGGGTGCATGCCGCCGAAATCCGGCAAGGGCACCGCATGAGTGACGGTCCCCTTCGGCGCTCCAAGACGATTTTCGAGGATCTCGCGCGCATAGGGCCCGGTGACGGCATTCATCGAATCCATGCGCATCCGGAACCCACCGGCAAAGAGCGTCCGCAAGGCCTTGAAATCGAAGAGCGTTTCCATCAACGCGGCATAATCCGCCACGCAGTCAACAACGCGGACCCTCATCGAACCGAGCGTGGTTTCCCCGACCGTCGCGATATCCACATCGGGCGCATCGACGATCCGGTATTCGCTGATGGTCTTGGTCACGGCGAACATCGCATCCGTCAGCGCCTCGGGCGCCGGGCCGCCATTGGCGGCGTTGAACTTCAGGCCGAAATCCTCATCCGGGCCACCGGGATTGTGGCTGGCCGACATGATGAAGCCGCCATCGGTCTTGTTGAGCCTTATCAGATGGCTCGCCGCCGGAGTTGAAAGCACCGCATTCTGCCCGACGATGACCCGCGCCGCCCCGTTGGCCGCCGCCATCTTCAGGATCACCTGCGCCGCGCGGTCCGAGAAATAGCGCCCGTCACCGCCAAGAACGAAGGTCTTGCCCTCACCGCCGCCGATGGCGTCGAAGATCGCCTGGACGAAATTCTCAAGATACCCCGGCGCGGCGAAGACACGCGTCTTCTTCCGCAGGCCCGAGGTTCCGGGCTTTTGCCCTTCGATCGGTTTTGTCGCCCTGACTGTGGACATCGCTTCCTCTCCCTGTCGCCTCACCCGGCCTCGGCCGGGCGGATAAAGACCATTGTGCAATTCGCCGGCATCTGCGCCGAAGACCCTTTGACCGGCACCGGCAGGCCATCGGGCCGCGTGGTGTCGAGCGCGCAGACCCAGCGGCCTTCGGGCAGGGTCACGTTGCCCGGCCCGTCAGCGTTGAAGACGACAAAGACCGTTGCTTCGCCCCGCCGCTGCGGCGCTTCGGCGTTTTCGCGGAAAACCACGCAGAGCGTGCGGAAATCCGGGTTGTTCCAGTCTGCCGGCACCGGTTCCTTGCCGTCGATGCGGCGCCATTCGAGATCGGGGCGCCCGTCCTTCTCGCGCGGCTGACCGTGAAGGAAGCGGCGCTGCGACAGGACGGGATATTCGCGCCGAAGCGCCGAGAGGCGCGCTACGAACCGCTGAAACTCGCTATCGGCGGCGTCCCAGTCGATCCAGCTTGTCGCATTGTCCTGGGCATAGGCGTTGTTGTTGCCGGACTGGCTGTTGCCGACCTCATCACCGGCCAGAAGCATCGGGATGCCCTGTGACAGGAAGAGGGTGGCGATCAGGTTGCGGCGGCGAAGATCGCGGGCGGCATTGATCGCGGGGTCGTTGGTCGGCCCCTCCACCCCGAAATTGTCGCTGTGGTTGGCGTTATGGCCGTCGCGGTTGTTCTCGCCGTTCGCGCCGTTGTGCTTCTCGACGTAGGAGACGACATCGGTCAGGGTGAAGCCGTCGTGGCTCGCGACATAGTTCACGCTGGCCGTCGCGGGGCGGCCGGAATGATCGAACTTCTCCGCCGACCCCAGAAGACGCTTCGCAAGATCGGGTGCCATCCCCTTGTCACCCTTCCAGAATTTCCTGACTCCGTCGCGGAAGAGGTCGTTCCATTCGTGGAAAGGATGCGGGAAGGAACCAAGCCTGTAGCCGCCCGGCCCGACGTCCCAAGGTTCGGCAATCAGCTTCACATGCGACAGGACCGGGTCCTGCCGGATCGTGTCGAGGAAGGCCGTGCCGGGATCGAAGCCGTTCGGCCCGCGTGCCAAGGCGCTCGCAAGGTCGAAGCGGAAGCCGTCGACATGCATCACCTCGACCCAGTAGCGCAAAGAGTCCATCACCATCCTGAGGACCATTGGGTGCGACAGGTTCAGCGTGTTGCCGGTGCCGGTATCGTTGATGTAATGCCGCCCGCCGCCCGCCAGCCGGTAGTAACTGCGGTTGTCGAGGCCGCGGAAGCTCAGCGTCGGGCCGAACTCGTCGCCCTCGCCGGAATGGTTGTAGACCACGTCGAGGATGACCTCGATCCCGGCGCGGTGAAGCCGCCGGACCATGGCCTGAAACTCCCAGATGGCGCCCTGGCTCATGTAGCGCGGCTGCGGCGCGAAAAAGCCGATGGTCTGGTAGCCCCAGTAGTTCTTCAGCCGCCGCGCCTCAAGGAAACGGTCGTCGAGAAAGGTATGGACCGGCAGAAGCTCGATCGCCGTGACGCCGAGCTTCAGGAGATGCTCGATCACCGCGTCGGAGCTGAGACCCATGAAAGTGCCACGCAGGCCCGGTTCCACATCCGGGTGAAGTGCGGTCAGGCCCTTCACATGCGCCTCGTAGATCAGGCTGTCGCGCGTCGGCACCTGCGGCGGATGATCGCCGCCCCAGTCGAAGGTGGTGTCGGCCACCACGCATTTCGGCATGGCGAAGGCGCTGTCGCGGCTGTCGAAGGAAAGATCGCCCGAAGGGTGCCCAACCCGGTAGCCCATCAGCGCGTCCGACCATCTGAGCTGGCCGACGATCTGCCGGGCATAGGGGTCGAGAAGAAGCTTGTTGTGGTTGAAGCGGTAGCCGGCGTTCGGGTCGTAAGGTCCGTGCGCCCGAATGCCATAGCGCGTGCCGGGCAGAAGCCCTTCCACATGGCCGTTCCAGATGTCGCCATCACGTTCGGGAAGCTCGAGCCGCGCCAGTTCCTTGCGGCCGTCGTCGGAGAAAAGGCAGACCTCGATCTTCGTCGCATGGGCGGAAAAGACGGCGAAATTCACCCCTGCCCCGTCGAAGGTCGCGCCAAGCGGCCAGGACCGGCCCGTGCGGACGCGCCGATGCGCGAGGCGATCGGGGGCGCGGTTCGGTCGGGAGGCGTTCACGTCATCAGGCTCCGGTACAACGCGGCGTAGCGGGCGGCGGGCTCGGCCCAGCCGACCTCGGCCTTCATCGCGCGCCTGACCATCTGCGTCCAGAGCGCCCGGTCGGCATAAAGCTCCGTCAGGCGGCGGAGCGCACCCGCAAGGCCGCCGGCATCGACCGGATGGAAGGTGATGCCCGTCGCGGCCTTGCCGCTGAGGCTGGCGGGCGTGGCGCCTATCACCGTGTCGTTGAGCCCGCCCGTTGCCGCCACCACCGGCAGCGTGCCGTAGCGGAGGCCGTACATCTGCGTCAGCCCGCAGGGTTCGAACCGGGATGGCACGAGGACGGCATCGCCGCCCGCGAACATCCGGTGCGACAGCGCCTCATCATAGCCGATGCGCACGCCGACGCGGCCCGGCCAGCGATCCGCAGCACGCCGCATCGCCGCTTCGAGCACCGGATCGCCGGAGCCGAGAACAGCAAGGCTGCCCCCCGCCTCGATGAAATCGGACAGGACGGCGACGAGAAGGTCGATGCCCTTCTGGTCGGTCAGGCGGCTGACGACGATGGCCAGAGGCCCCTCGCCCGGTGTCAGGCCAAACTCTGCGGCAAGGGCGACGCGGTTCTCGGCCTTGGCCTTCAGGTCCTTTGAGGAATAAGGGGTGGCGTTGGGGTCGCTCTCAGGCGACCAGACCCCTTCGTCCACCCCGTTCAGGATGCCGTGTAGGTCGCGGGCGCGGGCGGCGATGACGCCTTGCAGGCCCATGCCGAACTCGGGCCGCATCAGTTCCTCGGCATAGGTCGGCGAGACGGTGGTGATCGCATCCGCCGTCACCAGGCCCGCCTTCAGCGTGGAGAT
The DNA here is from genome assembly GCA_020161655.1 of Pseudomonadota bacterium. Taxonomy (GTDB): domain Bacteria; phylum Pseudomonadota; class Alphaproteobacteria; order Rhodobacterales; family Rhodobacteraceae; genus Albidovulum. The sequence goes on along the minus strand of JAIUPC010000012.1, from coordinate 101,158 downwards.
ATTCCCGTAGTATTCGATCTGTTCGGCCGAGAAGGCCCAGCCCGGCAGGCGCAGCACGCCAAGCTTGTAGGGCGCGGCGATGCCCTGAAAGGCGATGTTGTGGATGGTGAGGACGGTCTTGACCCCGGTCTGCGGGCCGTAGCGCAGGTAGGCCGGGGCAAGCCCCGCCTGCCAGTCATGGGCGTGCAGGATCTCGGGCTTCCAGCCGTCCGCAGCACCATTCCGGGCAACCTCCGCCGCCGCCCAGCTCAGAGCGGCGAAGCGTTCTGGATTGTCGGCATAGTCGTGGCCGCCTTCGGAATAGGGGCCGCCGCGCCGGTCATAAAGATGGGGCGCGTCGAGGAGGAGGAACGTCACCTCCCCCGCCCGGCCCTTCATGACGCGGGCGGGACCGCCGAATAGGTCGGGCGCGGCCCAGACTTCCTCCGCCAGTCCAAGCTTGGCCAGAAGACCGGGATAGGCGGGCATCATCACCCGCATGTCCCAGCCTTCGGGCGCCAGCGCCTCGGGCAGCGCGCCTGCCACGTCGGCTAAGCCGCCTGTCTTGATGAGCGGCACCGCCTCGGAGGCGACCGAAAGTACCCTGCCCTCTGCCGCCATTGCCCGGCTCCTAGCCCTTCGCCGCCGACCGCCGGTCGAGCATGTCCTGCGTTATGAGGACGATGCCTGAGTCTTCGCGGCGGAACCACTTCGCATCCTCGACCGGGTCCTGCCCGACGACAAGCCCTTCGGGGATGATGACACCGCGGTCGATGACGCAGTTTTTCAGCTCCGCCTTGCGGTTGACGGTGACGTAGGGAAGCACCACCGCATTGTCGAGCGTGGAGAACGAATGCGACCGGACCCCGGTGAAGAGGAGCGAGTTCCTGACCTCGGAGCCGGAGACGATGCAGTCGCCCGACACCAGCGACGACACGGCAGACCCGCGCCGCCCGTCCTCGTCATGGATGAACTTCGCCGGGGGCACGATCTCGGCATAGGTCCAGATCGGCCAGCTGTTGTCATATAGGTCGAGCTTCGGGATGAAGTCGGTGAGGTCGATATTGGCCTGCCAGAAGGCATCCACCGTGCCGACGTCGCGCCAGTATGGCTCTTCCTCAAGGCTGGACCGGACGCAGCTGTCCGAGAAGCGATGCGCGATGGCCTTCCCGTTCTTCACGATGTCGGGGATGATGTCATGGCCGAAGTCGTGGCTGGAATTGGGGTCTTCCGCATCCTTGATGAGAAGGTCGCGCAGGAAGTCCCAGTTGAAGACATAGATGCCCATCGAGGCGAGCGCATTGTCCGGGTCGCCGGGGATCGACGGCGGGTTCTTCGGCTTCTCAAGGAAATCGGTGATGCGGGCATTCTTGTCGACATGCATCACGCCGAAGGCCACGGCTTCCATCCTCGGCACGGTGAGACAGCCGATGGTCACGTCGGCGCCGGTTTCGACATGCTGCTGAAGCATGATCTCGTAGTCCATCTTGTAGACGTGATCGCCTGCGAGGATGACGACGTATTTGACGTTGTAGCTGTCGACGATGTCGATGTTCTGCGTCACCGCATCCGCCGTGCCGAGATACCACTTGTTCTCATCGACGCGCTGCGAGGCGGGCAGGATGTCGAGGTATTCGTTCCGTTCCGCCCGGAAGAATCCCCAGCCGCGCTGCATGTGGCGGATCAGCGAATGCGCCTTGTACTGGGTGGCGATGGCCATCTTCCGGATGCCCGAGTTCAGGGCGTTCGACAGCGCGAAGTCGATGATCCGGGTCTTGCCGCCGAAATAGACGGCAGGCTTTGCCCGCTTGTCGGTCAGTTCCTTCAACCGGCTGCCGCGTCCGCCGGCGAGGACAAAGGCCATCGCCTGCGACGACAGGCGCTGATTGGGTTTAGGCTGCATTTCTTTCCTCCCTCGAAACCGCCGGCGCTTATGCCTGGCGGAACATGACCACGGACAAAGGCGGCAACACCACTGCCGCCGACTGTGCCTGATTGTGCCAGCCCTCCGCTTCGGTCGTGACGCCGCCGAGGTTGCCCCGGTTGCCGCCGCCATAGACCGATGCGTCGGTATTCATCACCTCTTCCCAGACCCCTGGCGCCGGGAAGCCAAGTCGGTAGGCGCCGCGTTCCACGGGTGTGAAATTCGCCGCCACGACGATCATCGGGTCGCCTTTCTTGCCCTTCCGCACGAAGGCGAAGACCGAGTTTTCGGCATCGTTGACCTCAAGCCAGTCGAAACCCTCGGGCCGGCAGTCGTTGAGGTGGAGCGCCGGATTCAGCCGGTAGAGGAGGTTCAGGTCGCGCACCAGCGACTGGATGCCCTTGTGCTGGGGATCGTTTGCCTGATGCCAGTCGAGGCTCTTGTTGTGGTTCCATTCCGCGCCTTGCGCGAACTCCTGCCCCATGAAGAGAAGCTTCTTGCCGGGATGGCCCCACATGAAGCCGTAATAGGCGCGCAGGTTGGCGAATTTCTCCCACGCGCTGCCCGGCATCTTGCCGAGCATGGAGCCCTTGCCATGCACCACCTCGTCATGGCTGATCGGCAGGATGAAGTTTTCCGTCCAGGCGTAGGCCAGGCCGAAAGTCATCTGGTTGTGGTGGTACTGGCGGAAGATCGGTTCCTTCTGGATGTAGGACAGGGTGTCGTTCATCCAGCCCATGTTCCACTTGAAGCCGAAGCCAAGCCCGCCGGTATCGACGGGGCGCGAGACGCCGGGGAAGGCCGTCGATTCCTCGGCCACCGTCATGATGCCGGGGCATTCGGCATAGGCGAAGGTGTTGACGTCCCGCAAAAGCTGGATCGCCTCGTAGTTCTCGCGCCCGCCGTGGACATTCGGCACCCATTCGCCTTCTTTGCGCGAATAGTCGCGGTAAAGCATCGAGGCGACGGCGTCGACGCGAAGCCCGTCGAGATGGTATTCCTCAAGCCAATACAAGGCGTTGGCCATGAGGTAGTTCTGCACCTCGGCGCGGCCATAGTTGTAGATCAGGGTGTTCCAGTCGATATGGAACCCTTCCTTCGGATCGGCATGTTCGTAAAGCGGAGTGCCGTCGAACCGGCCCAGCCCGTGCGGATCGGTCGGGAAATGGCCGGGCACCCAGTCAAAGAGGATGCCGAGGCCCTTGCGATGCGCCGCATCGACGAAGGCCGAGAATTCGGCGGGCGTGCCGTAGCGGATGGTGGGCGCATACATGCCGACGGGCTGATAGCCCCAGGAGCCGTCGAAGGGATGTTCCGACACCGGCAGAAGTTCCAGATGGGTAAAGCCCATCCAGAGCGCGTAATCGACAAGCTCATCGGCCAGTTCGAGGTAGGAGAGCGGCCTTTCGCCATTGTCGGTACGCCGCCAGCTGCCGAGATGAACTTCGTAGACCGAGACCGGCGCATCGACGGAATTGGCCTGCGCCCGCGTAGCCATCCAGTCGCCATCGGTCCATTCTGGCGTACCGGCGCGGCGCACGACGGAGCCCGTCCGCGGCGGGTGTTCGCTGCCGAAGCCGACCGGATCTGCCTTCAGCGGGCCGATATGGCCGCCCTGCCCGCGGATTTCGTATTTGTAGATCGTGCCTTCGCCAAGGCCCGGCAGGAATATCTCCCAGACGCCGGTTGCCCCGCGCCGCCGCATCGGATTTCTGCGCCCGTCCCAGGCGTTGAAATCGCCGACAACCGAGACCCGTTCGGCATTCGGCGCCCAGACGGCGAAATGGACGCCGTCGCTGCCCTCATGGCTGATGAGATGGGCGCCAAGCTTCTGCCAGAGCCGGCGGTGGCTACCCTCGCCGATCAGGTATTCGTCGATCTGTCCAAGGACCGGGCCGAAGCGGTAGGGGTCCTCGAATTCCCAAATGGTGCCATCTTCGGCCTCGGCGCGGAAGCGGTAGGACTTGTCGGCCTTCACCGGGCCTTCGAAGAGCTCGCCATGATCGGGATGGCGGACCATCTCGACCGGTTTCGCCCGGCCCTGCACCAGCCAGAGCCTCGCGATATGCGGGATGACCGCCCGCGCTACATCGCCATGCGGCCCGAGAACCGAGAAGGGATCGCCGTGCCGGCCCTCGGCCAGCGCCCGCGCGTCAGCCTCGGGCAGGGTCACTGCGTCCGTCGTCGTCGCCTTGCGCGCCATCCTGTCCCCTCCCTCAGAGAGCCGAGCCGATGTCCCAGATGTCCTTCATGTACCCCCGGATCGCCCGGTCCGATGAAAAATAGCCCATCCGCGCCGTGTTGAGCGCGGCCTTCCGCGTCCAGTCATCGGCATCGCGGTAGGTGCGGTCGACCTCGCCCTGTTCGGCCACGTAGGAGGCGTAGTCGGACGTGACGAGGAAATAGTCGTGGTTCCAGAGCCGGTCGACGACGCCGTGATAGCGGTCGCGTTGGGTCGGGCTGAAGCGGCCCTCGGCGATCATCTGGAGGACGTCCTGCAGCGACTGGCTGGCGGTGATCGCGTGGCGGGCATGTTCGACGTCCTTGCGCCGCTCGACCACTTCCTCGGCGGTGAGGCCGAAGAGGAAGAAGTTTTCGGCCCCGACCTCATCGCGGATTTCCACATTGGCGCCGTCGAGCGTGCCGATGGTCAGGGCGCCGTTCAGCGACAGCTTCATGTTGCCGGTGCCGGACGCTTCCTTGCCCGCCGTCGAAATCTGCTCCGACAGGTCCGCCGCCGGGATCAGCCGTTCCGCCATCGAGACGTTGTAGTTCGCGGGGTAAACCACCTTCAGAAGATCGCCGACCTTGGGGTCATTGTTGATGACCGTCCCCACGTCATTGATAAGATGGATGATTTCCTTCGCCACTGCATAGCCGGGTGCGGCCTTGCCGCCGAAGATCTTCACGCGCGGCACATGGTTGCCGTTCGGGTTTTCGCGGATCTGGTGCCATTCGTCGATGGTCTGGAGGATGTTCAGAAGCTGGCGCTTGTATTCGTGGAAGCGCTTCACCTGCACGTCGAAAAGCGCGTCCGGGCTGACGGTGATGCCGGTCGTGTCCTTGATCCAGTTCGAGGTCGCGGCCTTGTTGGCACGCTTCGCCGCCGCGAAGGCAACGCGGAAGCCCTTGTCCTCGATATGCGGTTCAAGCTCGCGCAGCCGGTCGAGATCGCTTTCCCAGCCCGCCCCGATCGTCTCGGTGATGAGCGACGACAGCGCCGGGTTCGCCATCCTCAGCCAGCGGCGCGGCGTGACGCCGTTCGTCTGGTTGACGATGCGGCCGGGGTGGAGCGCGTTCAGCTCGGGGAAAAGCCGGTCCTTGACCAGATCGGAATGGAGCGCGGAGACCCCGTTCACCCGATGCGCGGTGACGAAGGCCAGTTCGCCCATCCGCACCTCGTGATGCTTCACGATGCCGACGTAATGCGGCCGGGTCGGGTTCTGCGCGAGGTGGCGCTGGTCGAGACGCTCGATGATCTCCATGTGGCGCGGCAGGATGTTGCCGACGAGCCAGGTCGACCAACGCTCCAGCGCCTCCGGCAGAAGCGTGTGGTTGGTATAGCCGAGGCAGGCCTGGGCAATGTCCGCCGCCTCGTCGAAGGCGATGCCATGCGCGTCGGTCAGAAGCCGGATCAGCTCTGGCCCGGCCAGCGCCGGGTGCGTGTCGTTCATCTGGATCGCGACGTGCTTCGGCAGGTCGCGGAGGTCGGAATGGTTCTTCAGGAAGCGGCGCAGGATGTCCTGGATCGCCGCCGAGGTCAGGAAGAACTCCTGCTTCAGGCGCAGTTCCTTGCCCTGATAAGTCGTATCCTCGGGATAAAGCACCCGGCTGATCGTCCGCGCCAGCGTCTCCGGCTCGGCGGCGGCGGTATAGTCGCCCCGGTTGAACCGCGCGAGGTCGAAAAGCTGCGTGGGCTTCGCGCCCCAAAGGCGGAGCGTGTTGGCCCATTGCCCCTGCCAACCGACGACCGGCGTGTCATAGGCCGAGGCGATGACGGTTTCACCCGGCGTCCACAGGCTCTTGCCGCCCTTTTCCACGACCTCGCCCTTGAAGCCGATGGTGTAGGCGCTTTCCGGGCGCTCGAATTCCCAGGGATTGCGCTGGGTCAGCCAGTCCTCGGCCGCCTCGACCTGCTGGCCGCCCTCGAAGCGCTGGCGGAAAAGTCCGTGTTCGTAGCGGATGCCGTAGCCATAGGCGGGGCAACCCACCGTCGCCATGCTCTCCATGTAGCAGGCGGCAAGCCGGCCAAGCCCGCCGTTGCCAAGGGCAGCATCCGGCTCCTCACCGGCAAGAACGGCGAAATCCTGACCCGCTTCGGCGAGAACCTCCGCCGCCATGTCGCGCAGGCCAAGGTTGATCGTCGCATCCTCGAGAATGCGGCCGATCAGGAATTCCATCGACAGATAGTAGACGCGCTTGCGCTCTTCCGCCCAGGTGCGGCGGGTGGAGGCGAACCATGGCCCGACGATCCGGTCGCGGATCGCGAAAGACAGCGCCATGCGCCAGTCGTAATGCGAGGCGTGGTCGGCATCCTTGCCGAGCGTATAGGTCAGGTGGCGCAGAATGTCTGCACGCAAGACGTCCTTGCTGAGCGGCTGCGCGGTCATGTCTTTCAAGTCTCTACTCCGTCAGGCGGCAACGGCCTAGCTGGCGATCTTCGCGAATCCGAGTTCGTCGTGTCTCCAGCGAACGGGCCGTTCTGCTTTTTCATGTTACCGCTATCATCTCTGCAAGCGCTTTGGAAGCCGGATCGTTGCACGCGCCCTTGCGGCTGTGAAGCCCTGTTCTTCGGCGGAACCGGCGCTTTGAGCGTCGATTGCCATCATTGTCGCCGTTTTCGCCAGTTATTGCCGCGCCGCAGCGTTCTGACGGCAGGAAGTGGAAACCGGTCGAGCAGTGAAGGACGGGCTTCGCGCGCCGATACTGCAAGCGCTTTGGAGGATTGCCCGGTTGGCGTGCAATCGGAAACAGGGGCGGCCCGGCAGATTCAGAAGGCCGGTGCCGGACCCGAAGGCGCGCCAGCCCCGCTGCGAGAGCGCCGCTGCGGTGTGATTCTTTCGCCACGCCGGCGACGGGCTGGTGCCTGACGCCAATCACTGTCATGTTGCCCCCGCCTTCGGTCCCGCGACCGGGCGGATGCAGCGCCTCCGGCATCAACACCGCAGCAACAGGGATATTCCGATGCGCACCCATGGCCCACTTGAGACCGGACTGCAGCTTGCGCAGCTTTCGGCGCAGATGACGATGATGCTCGCCGAGGCCAATATGGTGATCTTCATGCGGGTCTGCGGACTTGCCGGGTTCTGGAACGTCACGCCTGCGGAGAAGACCCGCATGGTCCGCGAAAAGACCCATGCCGCACAGGCCTCCGCCATGGCTGCGGGCCGGGCCATCGCTGCCGGGGAAAGCCCCGCCGCCATCGCCCAGGCAGCGCTCAACCCGGTCCGCCGCCGCACCAAGTCGAACGCCCTCCGCCTCGCCCGGCGCGGGCCGGGTCTGGGACCGAGATAGCCACAGACCCGGCGCGACCCATGCGCCAGGCGCACATCCGGCATTCCGATCAAGAGCTTGCACGATCCGCTGCCAAGGCACAGCTATCCTTGCAAGAGAAGATCCGACTTGCGAAAGGATATGCGATGTCCAACCCCGGCTTTTTCCCCACGGCACTTGCGGCCTTTCTTGCCGTCCTGACTTCGGCTACCGCGCTTCGCCGGCAGATGCGGGAATTCCAGCGCCTCGGCCATGCCTCGGACGAAACTCTCGCCGGTCGCGGGGTCACGCGGTCGGGCGAAATCCGCCGCATCCTCGACCTGCCGAAGCAGGCCTGAGGCGACCGCCTCCTTTCCCTTCGCGGGAAGGTCTGGTGCGGTGCCCGAAAACTCCCGCGCCTTAAGGATCAACTTCGGTTGCGCCGCTTATTATGCGTATGCATAATAGCCGCCTGACCGGAGGTGCCCTTGCCCGATTCCACCCTTCCCGACAGCGCCGCGAAGCGTGTCTGGCAGCGTGCGCCCGAAGAGGCGCGGCGCGCCGACCTGATCCGCGCGACCATCGACTGCGTTGCCGACGGCGGTGTCGCGGCGGCAACGGTGCGCGAGGTGGCGGCGCGGGCCGGGGTGTCGAACGGCCTCATCCGCCATCACTTCGCCACCAAGGAAGCGCTGGTCCTCGCCGCCTACAAGGCGCTGGTCGAGGAGATGACCGGGGCGGCGGAAGACGCCGCCGCCGAGGCGCCGCCCGCCCTTCGCCTCGCCAGCTTCATCGCCGCGAACTGCCGCCCGCCGGTCCTTGACGCGGGCTCGCTTTCCGCCTGGGCCGGGTTTGTCGGCCATGTCCGGAGCGACCCCGAGATGGCCGCGATCCACCGCGCCGGCTATCAGCGCTTCTGCGCCCATCTCGAAACTGCGATCGCGGGCCTTGCCCTTGGCGGCGACACTGCCCGGCAGGCGCGCCAGATTGCAGCCCTGATTGACGGGCTCTGGCTGGAAGGCTGCCTTGCGCCCGAACTGTTCGCCGATAACGAACTTGCCCGCCTCGCGCTCGACGGCGCCGGGCGCATCCTGAACACCACACTGACCGACCCTGAGGAGACCCGGCCATGACCTATGCATCCATTACTGAACGGCTTGCGGGCCTTGGCTCCGGCAAGTGGGAGGTTCATTTCCGCGCCCGCAAGATGAAGGCCGAGGGCCGCGATGTGATTGAACTCACCATCGGCGAGCCGGATATCCCGACCGATCCCGCACTTCTTGACGTCTGCTCCAATGCGATGCGCGCGGGCCGGACGCGCTATTCGACCGGGCGGGGGGAGCCGGCGTTTCTTGCCGCCCTCGCCGCGAAGTACAGCCGCCGCACCGGGCGCAAGATCGGCACCGATCAGGTCCTGAGCTTTCCCGGCACCCAATCGGCCCTTTACGCGGTGATGACCGGCCTTGTTGAGACCGGCGATGCCGTCCTAATCGCCGATCCCTATTACGCGACCTATGAAGGCGTGGTGCGCGCGACCGGCGCCACCATCGTGCCGGTGCCGACGCGGGCCGAGAAGGGCTTCCACCTTCAGGCCGCCGATCTTGAGGCGGCTATCACGCCGGAAACCAAGGTCCTCCTCCTCAACACGCCGCACAATCCGACCGGTGCGGTGCTGACCGCGGATGAGATTGCTGCGATCGGTGCCGTCTGCCGCAGGCACGGGCTCTGGATCGTCGCGGATGAGGTCTATGAGGAACTGATCCTCAGCGGCACCTTCGCCTCGCCCTTCGACATGGCCGATCTGGCCGACAGGACCATCGTCGTCTCATCCATCTCGAAATCCCATGCTGCACCGGGTTTTCGCAGCGGCTGGGCCATCGGGCCTTCGGAGTTCTGCGAAAGGCTCCTGCCGGTGTCGGAGATGATGCTGTTCGGTGGCCAGCCCTTCATCGCCGACATGGCTGCCTATGCCCTGACCCACGACATTCCGACGGCGGCGCTTCTGCGAGACGCCTACCGGCGCCGGGCGCGGATCGTCTCCGACGCAGTCGCCCCCTGCCCCGCACTGAAGGCGCTGCCGCCGGAAGCGGGGATGTTCATCCTGATCGACGTGCGCGGCAGCGGCCTTGATGGCGACGCCTTCGCGCGCGGTCTGCTTGAAGCCGAGGCGGTCGCGGTGATGCCGGGTTCGTCCTTTGGCGCGGAAGCGCAAGGCTTCATCCGCCTCAGCCTGACTGTCCCCGATGCGGCGCTGGCCGAGGCCTGCCGCCGCATCACCCGCTTCGCGGTGGCGCAAGGCGTGAAGGAGGTCGCGGAATGAGCGTTCGGAAAACCGTCGGCGAGCATCTCGTCGACCTTCTGGCGGCGCGCGGGGTCGAGGTGGTCTTCGGCATTCCAGGCGTCCACACGGTTGAGCTTTACCGGGGGCTTGCTACCTCGAAGATCCGCCATGTTACGCCGCGCCACGAAGGCTCCGCCGGCTTCATGGCCGATGGCTATGCCCGTGTTTCGGGCAAGCCCGGCGTCTGCTTTCTCATCACCGGGCCGGGGCTGACCAACGCCATCACCGCGATGGGACAAGCGCGGGCGGATTCGATCCCGATGCTGGTGATTTCGGGCGTCAACCGCCGGGCGACGCTGGGGAACGAGGTCGGGCATCTCCACGAGCTTCCCGATCAGGCCGGGATGATGCGGACGGTGGCGCTTTACACCCATACGCTTCTGAACGGCGCCGACCTGCCCGCCGTCCTTGACCGCGCCTATGCGGCGATGCTTTCAGCCCGGCCCGGTCCGGTGCATATCGAAGTGCCGATCGACGTGATGTCGGAGATGGTGGAGCTTCCTGCCTACCGCCCGCTGCCCCTGCCCCCCCGCAAACCGGGGGCCGCCGAGGTCGAGGCTGCCGCCGCTTCGGCCGCCGCTGCCCGCGCGCCGGTGATCCTCGCCGGTGGTGGCGCCAAGTCGGCAGATGCCGAACTCCGGGCGCTTGCCGAACGTCTTGACGCGCCGGTGGTGACCACGATCAACGGGCGCGGTCTGATGGCCGGCCATCCGCTTGAAGTCCCCGCCTCGCCCTCGCTTGGTCCGGTGCGCGACCTCATCGCCGCCTCCGATCTCGTGATCGCCGTCGGCACCCAGATTGGCCCGACCGATTATGACCTGAACGTCGATGGCGGGATGCCGACGATGGCGCACCTCATCCGCATCGACGTTGATGCGCTGCAAGCCACGCGCGGCGCCGCGGCCGAGGCGGTGATCCTCGCCGATGCCGGCAAGGCGCTTCAAGCGCTGGCCGCACGGATTGCTCCGCGCACTGCGGGTAACGGTGCTGCGCGGGCCGCAGCGGCGCGCAAGGCAGCCTTCGACGGGCTCGCGCCGAAGATGAAGGGCGAGGTCGGGGTGATCCGCACCATCACCGAAACCCTGCCCGGCGCTGCCATCGTCGGGGACTCGACCCAGCTTGTCTATGCCGGCAACCTCTATGCCGAGATCGACCGCCCCGGCGCCTGGTTCAATGCCGCGACCGGCTTCGGCTCGCTCGGCTACGGCCCATCCGCCGCCATCGGCGCGGCGCTGGCTGACCCCGAAGGGCGCCCGGTCGTCTGCCTTGTCGGCGACGGCGGCTTCCAGTTCTGCCTTTCGGACATCGGCGCGGCAGTGGACGAGAAAGCCCGCGTGATCTTCCTCGTCTGGAACAACCAAGGCTACGGCGAGATCGAAAACTACATGATCGAGAACGCCATAACCCCGGTCGGCGTCCGCCCGAGTGCCCCGGATTTCGTCGCGGTGGCCGGGGCCTATGGCATGCCGGCCGAGGCGCTTGAGGCGGTGGAGGGGCTTAAGGCCGCGCTTCAGCGCGCCGCCGGGCTTGCGGGGCCGTCACTGATCGAGGTCAGGCTTTCCTGACGACCGACTGCCCCGCCAGCATGATTATCAAGACTGCAACCGGGAAGTGGTTGCAGTCTGCCCGTTTTCTGCGCGAATACTCAGCCAAGATGACCGGCGTTCAAAAGCCGGCGACGAGGGAGATGACATGTTCAACGCCTACCTGCGGTTTTCGCCGTTCGTGATCTGCATCGCGCTCAGCCTGCTGTCGCTGATCGGCGTCTTCTGGTCGGCCTGGTACCTGCTGCCGGCGCTGCTCTTCGGCCTTCTCGTCGTGATGGGGTTCCGCGATCTCACGCAGTCCAACCACGCCGTCCTGCGCAACTACCCGGTGCTGGGCCATATCCGCTATTTCTTCGAACTGATCCGGCCGGAGATCCGCCAGTACCTGATCGAGTCGGACGAGGAAGAGGTCCCCTTCTCGCGCGAGGCGCGCGCCATCGTCTACCAGCGCGCCAAGAACGTCGAGGACAAGCGCCCCTTCGGCACCAAGAAGCGGGTCTATGACGGCGGCTACCAGTGGCTCACCCATTCGATCCGCCCGAGGAAGATCGAGAACCACGATTTCCGCGTGCAGATCGGCGGACCGGCCTGCACCCAGCCCTATGACGCCTCGATCTACAACATCTCGGCGATGAGCTTCGGCGCGCTTTCGGCCAATGCCATCCATGCGCTCAACGCCGGCGCGAAGATGGGGAAATTCTACCATGACAGCGGCGAGGGCGGCATCAGCCGCTATCACCGCCAGGGCGGCGGCGACATCGTGTTCGAGGTCGGGTCCGGCTACTTCGGCTGCCGCAACGACGACGGATCGTTCAGCGCCGAGAAATTCGCCGAGGTCGCGGCCTGGGATCAGGTGAAGATGATCGAGGTGAAGCTGAGCCAGGGCGCCAAGCCCGGTCAGGGCGGCGTCCTGCCGGCGGCGAAGATCAGCGAGGAAATTGCCGAGGCGCGGGGCGTGCCGATGGGTGTCGATTGCGTCTCTCCCGCCTCGCATTCCGCCTTCACCACGCCGATCGAGATGATGGAATTCATCCAGCGACTGCGCGAACTGGCCAAAGGCAAGCCCGTCGGCTTCAAGCTTTGCATCGGTCACCGGCGCGAGTTCATGTGCATCGTCAAGGCCATGTTGGAGACCGGGATCACCCCGGATTTCATCGTCGTCGACGGCAAGGAAGGCGGCACCGGTGCGGCCCCCCTCGAATTCGCCAACCACATGGGGATGCCGCTGGTCGAGGGGCTGACCTTCACGCACAACACGCTGAGGGGCGCGGGCCTCAGGGAACAGATCAGGATAGGCGCCTCGGGCAAGCTGATCCATTCCTTCGACATCGCCCGCGCGCTGGCGCTCGGGGCCGACTGGGCCAATTCGGCGCGCGGCTTCATGTTCGCCATCGGCTGCATCCAGGCCCAGGCCTGCCACACCAACCATTGCCCGACCGGCGTCACCACCCAGGACCCGCAGCGCTACCGCGCGCTCGTGGTGCCGGACAAGGCCGAGCGGGTCTACAACTTCCACAAGAACACGATGAAGGCGCTGGGCGACATGACCGGCGCGGCGGGCCTCACGCATCCGAGCGGCTTCCTGCCCCACCACCTTCTCATGCGCGAGAATGACCGCGACATGGTGACGGGCGAGGATGTCTATCCCTACATGCCGGTCGGCTTCCTTCTGCGCGAGGACGACGAGAGGTTCGGCTATCTGAAGCGCTGGCGGCGGTCGAGTTCTAAGAGTTTCATTCCCTTCGACGACGGGGTGTGACGGCGGCGGGGCATTGCCCCCCTGCCATCGACCTGACCCTTAGGCGAAACAGAGGGTTGCGCCTGACCCGAGGGTGGGCGCCGTCGCGCCCGCCCTGGGGGCGGGTCGGGCGCGGCCCGGTCGCTTTGGGCGACCGGGCGGTGGCAGGCGCTGCAACCGGAGAACTGCAACCTGGGGCTATTCCCCAGTCCCCGCCGGCCCCATCAGATCCGCGCCGCCGAACTGCTTCTGGAAGAGGTCGCGGAACATGCCGTCCGCCTGCAGAAGCTCCGCCGCCGTACCGGATTCGACGATGCGGCCCTGATCCATCACCACGATCCGGTCGGCCTCGATCACGGTCGAAAGGCGGTGCGCGATGACGATGGTCGTCACACCCTCGGTCAGGGTCTTCAGCGCATCCTTCACGTAGGCTTCCGAAGTCGCGTCAAGCGCACTCGTCGCCTCGTCCAGAAGCAGGATCTCCCCCCGGCGCAGGATCGCCCGCGCGATCGACAGGCGCTGGCGCTGGCCGCCCGACAGGAAGGCGCCGTTCTCGCCCACCGGCGTGTCGTAGCCCTCAGGCAGGGTCTCGATGAACTCATGCGCATGGGCGGCGCGGGCGGCGGCGACGATCTCATCCTCGGTGGCATCGGGCTGGCTGACGCGGATGTTTTCCCGCACGCTGGTCGAGAACAGGAACGTGTCCTGCCCGACGAAGGACATGCGGTCGCGGAGCGAGGCGAAGGTGACGCCGCGCAGGTCCTGCCCGTCGACGAGGACAGAGCCGGCGACAGGATCGTAAAGCCGCATGACGAGGTTGAGGAGCGTCGACTTGCCGCTGCCCGAAGGGCCGATGAGCGCGGTTGTCTTGCCGGGTTCGAACACCATCGAGACGTCGCGGAGAACCGGCTGGTTGCCTTCGTAGGAAAAGCCGACATCGCGGAACTCCACCGCACCCGGTCCCGGCTTCAGGGGCACGGCGTCCGGCGCCTCGGTCAGCACATCCTCCTGGTCGAGAAGCTCGAACATGATCCGCACTCCGACCAGTTGCTGTTCGACTGAAACCCGCATCCGCATCAGCCGCTTGGCCGGGTCATAGGCCATGAGAAGGGCGGTCACGAAGGACATGAGCTGGCCGGGCGTCGTCGGCTCGCCCCCGAGGACACCAAGGGCGCTGATCCAGACCACAAGCGCGATGGCAAAGCCCGAGAGCGTCTCCATCAGCGGGCCGGTGATCGACTGGAGCCGGGTGATGGCGTTCGACCGCGCCTCGACCTGGCGGACGGCATTGTCCATCCGCTCCTTCATCTTGGGTTCGAGCGCAAAGATCTTGATGACGCGGATGCCCTTCGCGGTTTCCTGCATCACCTTCATGATCTCGCCGAGCGAGGTCATCTCCTGCGCCGCGATCCCGCGCACACGCTGGACGATGTAGCGGATGCCAAGAAGCGCCACCGGACCGACGATCAGCGAGGCGGCGGAAAGAAGCGGCTGCTGATAGAACATCACCCCGACCAGGCCGATCAGGGTCAGAAGATCGCGGGTGAAGGTGGACACCAGAAGGTCAATGAGCACCCGCGCACGCTGGGCGCTCTGCGTGACCCTGAGGAGGATGTCCGAGGAATCGGTCACCGAAAAGAAGGCGACGCCGCGCTGCGTCAGCTTGCGGTAAAGCTTCAGCTGCTGTTCCGCCACGATCCGGTTCCCGGCCTTGGCCATGGCCACCGATTGGACGTAGGAAGCGATGCCCTTGGCGAAGAAGATCGCCATGACGAGAAGCGAGACGCCGGTGACCCGCGCCCGGTTGTCGGGTTCGGTCAGCGCGTCGATGATCGCTTCCATGACCCAGGCGGTCATCGCCGAGGTCGCGGCAACGGCGCACATCGCGACGATGGCGACGGCGTAGGTCCAGCCCTGCGTTCGGAAACCGTCCTTCATCAGGCGCCAGATCAGACGATCGGACAGGTCCCCGGATTTCGGCAGGGCGGAGTCGCCCGGATATGTCTGACGGTCTTGGGTCATGGGCGATACTGGCTTGCCAGATAGAGGCACGGCGCGAGTCTGGCAAGCCGCAGGCCCCAAATATTGCCGCGACGGTGCGGCACGGCCTGCCCCCGCCAGAAGCCGTTAAGATTCGCGAAAGCGCCCTCCGATACTTCTGGATGCGGGTAAAAGGGGAATCGTGATGGGCAAGCATGCGGGGCGACCGCAGGCGGCGGAGCCGTCTGACAATCTCTGGGGCGAGGCGCTCAGGCGCTGGTACGAACAGGAGCAATCCGAACTGGCACCGCCGGACGAGGGGATCGAGGCGGAATATGACCGCCCGTTTCCTCCCGGCTGGTGGATCGTTCCGGCGCTGGTGATGTCGCTCGCCATCTGGGGCGTGATCGCCTGGATGGCGCTGACCTGAGGCCTAGCGCGCCAGAACCAGATCCGCGCGCAGCCCGCCAAGCTTCTGACTGTCGCCAAGGCGCAAGGAGCCTCCGTGGCTCCGGGCGATGTCGGCGGTGATGGCAAGACCAAGGCCGACCCCGCCGCCACGATTGGGGTCGCGCGCGGAATCGAGCCGGGTGAAGGGCTGCATCGCTTCATCGCGGCGGTCCTTGGCGATGCCGGGGCCGTCATCCTCCACCGTGAAGCGGACGGAACGATCCAGGATCGCCAGCGACAGTTCGGCCTTCGTGCCGTAGCGAACCGCATTGCCGATGAGGTTGGCGAGCGCCCGGCGGACAGCGGTTTCGCGCAAGCGTGCCTGTCCGCTGCCCTCGACGGCACCAAGAAGCACATTCTGCCCGCCCCGCCGCGCATCCTCGACGATGGAGCGCGCCAGGGGCACAGGGTCGATCAGTTGTGCTTCCTCTTCAAGCGCATCGTCGCGGACGAAACTCAGGAAGGAATTCAGAAGCTCCTCCATCTCCTCGACATCGCGGCGGATGTCGCGCGCCTCAGCCTCGTCGCTGAGCATCGACAGACCGAGTTTGAGGCGCGTCAGGGGCGTCCGCAGATCGTGGCTCACCCCTGACAGGAGGAGCGTGCGCTGCTCCATCTGCCGCTCAATGCGTGAGCGCATGTCGAGAAAGGCATTGCCCGCAGCGCGCACCTCCAACGCGCCGACGGGCCGATAGGCCATCACCCTGCCCTTGCCGAAGGCTTCCGCCGCCGCCGCCAGCCGCCGAATCGGCCTCAGCTGGTTCCGGAGGAAGACATAGGCGATGGCCGTCATCAGGAGCCCGGTCAGGAGCATCAGCACCAGAAGCTGGTGCGGGTTAGAGGCCGAGACGCGGCGGCGTTGAAGATCGACCTGAAGGGTCCCCTTCGATGTAGCCATCGTGATGCGCACCGTGCGCAGGTCGGCAAGATCAACGGCGCTGATGCCGGGAAAGGCGCCGCGCAGGCTGGCGATGATGACCCTGCCAGAAAGGTCGTAGAAGACGCGCGTATCGCCGCTTCGCGCTTCGGCCGGCAGCGTTACCGCAAGCTCCAGCGCTGGCGCAAGGCCGGCGATCTCGGTCTGCGCCGCCAGAAGATCGGGCGCGGCCTCGGCCCGGTCGAGGATCAGGCGGATCTCCTGCACAAGGTTTTCGGTCATCTGCCGCGTCACACCCTCGAAGTGACGCTGGATGAAGGCTATGGACACCACGAGCTGGATGGTGACGATGGGCAGGATCAGGATGAGCGCGGCGCGGCCGTAAAGACCGCGCGGCATGAACTGTTTGAGCCATTGCGACAGCATGGCCAAAGACTAGCGACGGCGGCGGACGAGCGGAAGCGGAAGATGGCAGAAGGCCCGCAATACCAGATCGAGGCCGGCGTCCTGCAATGTCCCGAACCGGGCCTGAGGCTGGTGCTGGCGCCCAACCCTTCGCCGATGACCCTGCACGGCACCAATACCTTCCTTCTCGGCAAAGGCGCGGTTGCCGTCATCGACCCCGGCCCGGACGATCCCCGCCATCTCGCCGCGATCCTTCATGCACTCGGCCCCGGCGAGAGGATCAGCCACATCTTCGTCACCCATGCCCATCTCGACCATTCCGCCCTCGCCGACCGGCTGGCGGCGCGGACCGGGGCGCCCGTCCTCGCCTTCGGCGATGCAAGTGCGGGGCGTTCCCCGATCATGGCGGCCCTCGCCGCCGAGGGCGGCATCGGCGGCGGCGAAGGCATCGACGCCGGTTTTCACCCCGACATCCTCCTCGCCGACGGCGCCGTGACCGAGGGCGAAGGCTGGCAGCTCCGCGCCATCCACACGCCCGGCCATATCGGCAACCACCTGAGCTTCGCGGCCGATCTTCCGGGTAGCCCGGTGATCTTCAGCGGCGATCACGTCATGGGCTGGTCGACCTCCATCGTCTCGCCGCCGGACGGCGACATGGGCGCCTTCCTTCAGAGCCTTGACGGGTTGGGACGAGAACCGGCGGAACGCTACTACCCCGCCCACGGCGACCCGATCCCAGATCCGCAGGCGCGCCTCGCCGAACTCATCCGCCACCGCCGCGCCCGCGAGGCGCAGATCCTTGCCGCCCTTGCCGATGGCCCGTCAGATGCCGCCAGCCTCGCCCGGCGCATCTATCTTGACACGCCCGCCATGCTTCTTCCCGCCGCCGCCCGCAACGTCCTTGCCCATCTCATTGATCTGACGGAAAGAAATCTCGCGACCAGCGACACGCCCCTCCGCACCGCCAGTATTTTTTGCCGAACTGACGACGCGAAAATATTGTGACAGAACCTCTGGACGCCCCCGCCGCCCCTTGCTATACGCGCCTCCGTGTTCCGGCGTAGCTCAGCGGTAGAGCAGTTGACTGTTAATCAATTGGTCGTAGGTTCGATCCCTACCGCCGGAGCCAAAAATCTCAATAACCTCCGATAGTTAGGAAATCCTCGGCAGGATGCGCCGAGGTCATTTCCTTCTGGGGTAACATCTGGGGTAACAGATTCGACTAAAGAAAAGCCCGCCGAAGCGGGCTAGAAGTCGAACGGCGAAAGCTGTCAGTGGCTCAACTCGCCTTTAGCCTCTCGTGCCGCTTGTGGGCGATCCGCAGCGCGATCCGCTGGTGAAGGATCGAATTCACCAGAAAGCCGCGATCCACGTCATCTGGCCCGTCCCCGAGCGCGTCTAGCGCCAGTGTCAGGGCGTCGTGCATCTCGTCCCATTCGTGCTGCGTCAAGACGCCCTTGGGCTTGCGACGGGCGGCAGGAAAGGCGGTAGCGCTCGCCGATGCGGTGTTGCTAGTCATTTGGCTTCCTCCGTGGCTTTGCCGGTCTTGGCGTCTGACGCGGACACATCGCCCCGCGCCTTCGCGACGTCGGCCTCGGCCAGTCCTTGAGTGCTGCCGCCGAGGCCCACCCATTCCAGGCGGCGCAGACGCCAGACTTCCTCAACCTGCGTGGCAAGCAGATCGGCAACGGCAGTGAGTGCCGTCCACTCCTTGTCTGAACAGCGAATTACTGGCCCCATATCGTTCGTCAGGACTTCAATGGCACAGATCAACCCTTCCATGCGGATCAGGCCTGAATCGGTTTTCTCGTGGTTGTGGCGCTGGTGTTCCGGGATCGTGGGTTTCGGCCAGCCGGCATCGGTCCCCAAGGCGGGGTTGTTGGTAGTCATGGTGTTCTCCGTTGCGCTGAATTAGTAACGCTGTTACTCTAGCCCGGATTGCTCTTGATCTGCAAGAGAAAAGGTAACAGGGTTATCATATGAACGCGAAGCAGTGCAAAATGGCGCGAGCGGCAACCGGCCTCGGGGTGCGGGAACTAGCTGAAGCGTCCGGAGTTTCGCCGAACACGGTTGCCCGCCTCGAACGCGGTGAGGATCTTCGCGAAAGCACCGTCGCCGCCATCCGCGCAGCCTTGGAAACTGCTGGTGTGGAGTTCATCGCTGAAAATGGCGGCGGCGCAGGTGTCAGGCTACGGAAGACGTAAAGCGGGATGCCCGGCAAATCCGGCAAATTTGCCGGTTTGAGGAACAAGGGGCAAATTTGCACCTTGATATTGCCACCGCCCCCATCTTGACGCTGCGCTCCGAAACGTTGAGCATTTCGGCGGCGCGGGCGGCGGTGGTGCGGTTTCAAACTGCAAATTTGCAGTTTGATCGCCACCCGAACGCCTGTCTCCGCCGCGCTCCATGTTCGCCAGCCTTGCCGCAACGCTCGCCCTCTGGCTTTCAATTGGAGGGGTAGGCGCAAAGTCCAGGCGCTGGGGGTTAATGTACCGCTTGGGGGACTGTCTCTTAACGCTAACACAGGATTTCCCGCGCGCGCGCAGGGCTACGTGCTTCTCCTCTGGCGGTTCCGCAATTGCACCGCCAGAATGGGTTTCCCGCGCGCGCGCAGGGCTACGTTGCGCGGATGCCGCGAATGACGGCCCCGCTCTCGATTTCCTTGTTGATCGCCGTGATAAGATCGCGAACCTGGCCCTTGCCGAAGTTGTCGCCGCCGGTGAGTTGCACGTTGAAGTAAGTGCTTGGCGCTGCCGGTGAATTCGCCGCACCGCCACCCCCGCCACCTCCACCGCCGCCGACGCTGCGCCCTCCGCCACCACCGCCATTGCCAGCGCCCCTGATCGCGCTGATGAAGGCCATACCCTGCGCGATGACCCGCATCGCGGAGGCAAAGCCGAAGGTGCCCTTCTCCAGTTCCTTCGCCGCGCCCTGATAGGTGCTGATCAGCGCCTGCGCCGCCGCAAACGTCTTGCTGATCTTCAGCATCTTGTCGTTGCCCTGCGCCGTGGCAGCCGCCATGTCGCCGAAGAACGTCCCCGCCTTGCTCAGCGCATCCCCGTATCGGTAGGAATCGAGGCGCGTCATCGCGTCGGAATGGCGGGTTTGGGCTTCCTCCATCATCGCCGCGTATTCCTGCTGCGTGATGAGCCGCTGTTCCAAGGCCGTGCGGAGCGTTTCCTGCTGCCGCGTGAAGCTCTGGATTTGCATTTCCTCTTGAGTCAGGAGCGATTGACGCAGGCTTTCCAGTTCCGCGATGATCGGGTTGACCGAACCACCACCCCCGCCGCGCGCTCCGCCACCACCGCCGCCACTGGGGCGAACGAAGGGAACGACCGTGCCGCGCTGCGTGTCGAAGGGGTTCTGCGACACGCCAAGCCCTGAGACATTGCCGGTCGGGCCGCCGCTCGCGCTTGCCGACCGCATGGCCGCTGCGGCCTGTGCAGCATCCCAGAATTGCGAAGCGAGATTGGCCGCGCCGCTGATGGCCGCATCAATCCAGCCGCCCGCCTTCGCACCCTCGGCGTTCATCTGGCGAAGGGCATCTTCGGCGGCGAGAAGTTTGGTGTAGAATTCGCCGCCCTTCATTGTGCCTTGGGCCAGCAATTCTCGGATTTTCGTGAGGGCAGCGACTTGCCCATCAAGCGTCTGAGCCGCATCCAGCTCCTGGAATGCCCGCTTGAGGTCGCGGACTTGCTGATTGGTCAGCCCAGTAGATGCTTTCAGGCCATCCATGGCGATGCGACCGGCCATGCTTTGCTGCTCAATGGCCGCCAGAGACGCCCCAAATTCAGCGCGCAGCGCAGAAACGGCCTCGGTCGCAGTCCGCATGGCGTCCATCACGGCCATTTCACGCTGGCGCTCGATGAATTGCAGCAACTCGCCGTTCAACTCACCGTATTTGTCGATCAGCCCCTGAATGCCTTCGGCGGAGAAGATCGCCGCAGTTTCCCTCAAGCGGTTCAGACTTTCATCCACCCGCTTCAGAACATCATCGAAACTCTGCGTTTCGGTGCTGAGCGACGAGAACGCGAATGCCAGCGCCGGGATGCCGATCGCTGCAAGAGCGCCGATTATGGCCCCCGCCGGTCCGAAGGCACCTGCGATCTGGCTACCCTGTTGAGCAAAGACCACGCTGGCGTTCGTTCCCATCTGCAACTGAATTGCAATGTCCTGAAGCTGGAAGCCAACGTTTCGCAGCCTGTTTCGCGTCTCCCCCGACATGCTGCCAAGCCGACCGAACGCCCCGCCAAGGCTGCCAGTCCGTGCCGCCGCCGTCTGTGCCTGATCTCCCGTCCTCAGATAGGCCGTGCCAAGCTGGTCCAGCATCCGCGCGTGTTGCGCCTGCGTGACGTTGCCAAGCTTCAGCGCCTTGTCGAGCGTCCCTACAGCCGTCTCGTACCGCTTGGACGCGGCATAGAGCGGATCAATGGCACGGCGAAGCTGCTCAAGGCTCTTTTCGTTGCTCTTGAAGGCCCGCTCGAAAACCCGCGCGCTATCCTCGGCGGACCTGCCCACCTTCTCGATGGCACCAACAGCAACGCCCGTTGCGGCCTTTAGTCCGTTGGCGTCGCCGGTGATCTTGACGTGAAGGGCGGAAAGTTCACCCATGACTAAACTCCCACGGCCTCGACCCCTCGGGCCTCTGGTTGCCTGCCCGCGCAGGCGTGTAACGGCTCTGCGGCGTCAGCCTGAGCGCCGTGGCGAGGGTCTTGAGTACCTGAGCGACCTGCCCATGTGCCCGGATCAGTTTCATATGCTGGTCGGCGTCATAGCCCTCTCCCGTCTCCACAGCCACGATCAGCATTCCTAGACGGCGCGCCGATACGGTTGCCCGGCAATAGGCGGCAAGCACAGGCACAGAACCGGGCGCGATCCAGTCGGCGGGCAGGCTTTCCACGATGCCGCGCCATACATCCGCTTCTTCGTCTCGAAGATCGTAGGGCGCATCCTGCCGCGCCGTGACGATCAGGCCGGGCGGCGTTGCCACCGCCAGTTCTGCCGCCGATTTTCGCCCTCTAGTGCCCATTTTCAGCTTCCACGTTTGTTACGGTTTATGAAGAGGAAGTCCCCCAAGCGGTCCAGCGGCCCCCACCCGGGAAGTTTTGCCCCCGGGGGTGGGCTTCCTGCCCGCGTAATCCGTGTCGAGCCGCAGGCAGGAAGCGTCGCCGGGCGAGCATGACATCGCCCGGCGAGATGGCGGCGAGAAGGAGCCATCACCCGCCGCCATTTGGTTGTCAGGTGCCGAACACCACGGCCTTGATGGCTTCACTGTTCTGAAGCCCGCCACCAACACGCTGATAGGCGTAGAAGATTACATTGGGCTTGTTGGTGTAGGGATCGCGAAGCAGACGGACGCCGGGCCGATCTACGATCACATAGCCTTGCGCCCAGTCGCCAAACCAGATCGCCGGAGCGTTCGCCCCGATGTCGGGAATGAACTCGTCAATTTCGACAGGGTAGCCGAGCATGATCGGCGGCTGCCCCACCACAAGGCTGTCGGTCCAAATGAAACGGCCATCGGCATCCTTCATCTTCCGACATGCGCCTGCGGTCTTGGAGTTCATAAGCCAGGACGCATTCTGCCGGTACGTCGCTCTGAGGGCGTAGACCGTATCGACCAGCACATCAGCCGGGCTGACGCTGGTCGTCGCGGCCGCGAATGCGCCGGAGACACCCGTTTTGACGGACTGGATCGTTCCCCAAGGTCGAGAAGCATCGACCGCCGTCGAAAGGGCGTATTGCGTGATGCCGCGCGGCTTGTTGACACCATCGCCGGTCACGAATGCTTCGCCTGACGCCCTGCCCATCTTGTCCGCGATCCGCTCGGCCATCCACTCCCCGAGCGGGTAGGCAGCGTCATCAAGGAGCCTTTGAGTGATCGACTGTGAGATGTAGACCTCCTGCAACATCACCCTGTTGAGCACGAAATCCGGGTTGGTCGTCTCGGGGCGCGTCTCGCGCTCCCCGACCCATACGGAGCCAGGGTCGCCGAGATCCCACGGTTCCTCAAAGGAATCTCCGCTCTCAATCGTCACCCGGCGAGCGCGCCGGGCAAGCGCGGACTGGTTGAACTGCCGCATCTGCAACATGCTCGATACGGACGGGAAGACCACCACGCCGCCTTTTCCGTCAGAGTCGGACGAGAGCGCAGCCCTGAAACCCATGCTGCCAGTTCGACCGAAGGTGGCCAGGGCCGCCGCATCGTCGGTCGAAACACGCCCGGGCAAATCGCCAGGCGTCATAAGGGAGCCGCCGCCGCCAATCTTCATCGCGGCAAGGACCTTCGCCTGAGCGTCCATGCCAGCATGGAGATCGGCGATTTCCTTGTCGCGTTTCGCCTTGAAATCCTCGAACGCATCGTTGAGGTCTTTCAGCATCGTGTTCGGATCGAGCGGCCCGGCGTTGATGCCGGAAAGGCCGCGATACCGGTTAGGGGTACGTGTATGGCGCATCTGCATGGCGCAATTCCTCTGTTGCCCTGATTGGGCGCTGGCTTTGGGAGTGTTCAGAGCGCAGCGTCATGCGTACGCCTCGCTCGGCCAGGTTGCCGAGCCTCGCCTTCCGAACAGCGCCAGGCATGAACGGACAGCGGGTGCCGGAAATAGAGCGATCCGGCGTCGCTTGTGTGATTGCCCCTCGAAACGGATGCAATCACACAAGCCATGGTAGAGGGGCACGGGCGTAAAGTCAAGATTTCGGCCCTCCCACCTGATCCAGTATCGCCTGCGCCTCGCGCTCCATTTCGGTTGCGAAGGAAAGGAGGCTCCTGGCCGCCTCAGCGTCGGCGATGCCGTTCCGCTTGGCCTCAGCCAGGACCAGGTCAACCATCGACCGCGAAAGCTCTTCGCAGAGGGTTTTCCACATCTCGGCGGCGGCTGACTCAACGCTGCTCATCGTTCGGTCCTTTCGATCTGGCTGAGAATGGCGCGCCCGGCGCGGTTGATTTCCACCGCGAGCGCTATGAGGCCAAGCGCGCCTTCCGAGGTGCAACGTTGCCGCTGCTGCTCAATCAGGGCGTCGATGAGAAGTCTGGCCTGTCTCTCCAGACAGGTCTGAAACTTGGCGTTACCGAAGGTTTCGGTACTCATTGGGTTGTCCTCCGTTGAAGTGTTTCAAGATGCACCGGCTTAAAAGCACCGGGCGAGATTTCCGAAGCATCCGCCAAGCGCATGTTTGCCGTGCGGGCCACGCGAACGCCGATGCGCGAAACCGTGCCGCGAGTTACGACTGCGAACGAGCGGAAGGCGCTACCTTGCATGGCAGATTCTAGATGTGGCGCAGCTATTGCGACAGGCTCGGCGTTGGTTTTGTCCAAAACGTCGCAGGGATTGCGACAGGATGGCCCGGCCTTGGTGACCTGAGCCGGAGAAACATCGCAGCTATTGCGACGGGGACGCGCAAAATTTGCGACAGGGTTCTGTTTTTTCCGCACAGGCGCAGACCCCTTCGCGACCGGAAAGTCCGCCCCGGCGCGCCACGCCAAATAGTTCTTGGGCGGACTCTGTTCGTTCGGTGCCTTCATCTCGGTCAGGAGCCACGTCGAAGCCTTGCCATGGCCGTCCACGCCCAAACGACCGACCTGCGTTGCAACAATGAAGCCATGCCGCTGAAGGTCGCGGAATGCCTCGGCAATCGTGTTCCGCGCGACGCCTATTTCCTCTGCTGCATCGCGTACGCTGAGAAAGGTACGCCCGTTAGTCTCGGGGCGCGCGCGGCGGCGCAGGGCGATGTAGAGCAACCGCGCGGACAGCCCGAGCGCGCGCCAAGCGTCGCAATCGAGCGTCTGATGTAGGATCGGCACGAATAGGCCGCCGACCTTGGTGCCGCGCCGCTCGTTCTTGCGATCACGACCCATTTTTGCCCCCCGAGTGCTCTTGCTTATGATGTTTGCGGCACAGGAATCGCACCACCAAGGGCCGGTCATAGTCAGGGTGATGCGCGTCCGCCTTGACCGCGCCGCAGACCTGGCAAGGCTCGCGAACGATCAGGCCAAGACGGATTGCGGAGCGGGTTGCGCTATGCGCCCATGCCGCTTTCACGTTTCGCGCCCGCCACCGTTCCTGCGGCGTATTCGCGGGAGGCGTTTTTGCAGTCGATTCCGCCGACAAGGCGTTGTACCCTGCCCCAACGATGTCGTTTTTTTTCGGAACGGCCCCGGTCGCGCCCGCCAGCGCACCGGGGTTTTCGCTTTTCTGCTGCTCAATCATCATGGCTTACGCGGCCTCTGCCTGCGTTTGGAGCCATGCGACAAGATCGGCCTTGCGCCAGTAGCGCCGCTTCCTGATGTAGTCCGGTTTTGGGAAATTCATGGCGGGGTCATGCAGCCACCGCCAGAACGTCATATCCGACACCCCGCCGCACATTTCGCGCGCCGCCGCTGCCGTGATCCTTTCTTCGTTCATTTGACTACCTCGCTTGCAGAGTTAAAATCTGTGCAAACGATTTAGGACCCCGCTACAGGGCAATTCGCGGGGTCTTACCCTTGTTTTTTCGGGTTCCTCAGAGCGTCCTTCACGGTTTTGTCGCTCACCTGGTATTTGGCCGCGATCACCTTCCGAATTGCGGCCCACGACAAGTTTGGTGATTTTCGGGAAATTTGGACGGCGATCAACTGCGCTTCGGCACCATGTATTGACTTAAAGCTTTCAGCAGTCCTTTGTGCCCCACCGGATTTGCCCGCATCCAGTTGTTTCATTCCAATTGCAACCTTTCGCAGATGCAACCGCCGTTTGTTGAAGGTATCAACTGCAACTCCCAAACTGAAAGCGTGGTGGTATAGCGCCTCGACGTTGGCGGTCGTAAGCGCGCCCTCAACTTCGACAGTTTTCCGATAGATGATGGCCGCTTCGTGCTCTTGGCTGAGCGGTTCGGCCTTTTTCGTGGTGAATGACCAGCCCGGAGACAGGGCTTTCCCTCTTGGCCTGTCGCCTTCTGTGTAGGCGCACCAATATCTTCCCTTATGAAATACTAGGCTGTCAGGCGGGGGAAAGCCCGCCTTCATCATGACTGCCGCCAACTTCTGGCGGATTTCACTCAGCGCCACGATTGGAGCGGGAAAGGCCGCGTTTATGGCCTCGATGGCCGAGACCACGTCGGCTTCGCTTTCCAGATCCTTTGTGACGCACACGCTCATCGCGTCTTGAATGCGGGTCTCAGGCATGGGCAAGCCTCACGATATTGTCGCTACCGCCGTCCGCCAGCGAAAGGACAAACCGCGCCCACGCCTCAAGGGCCTGCCGTTTTTCCTCGGCATAGTCATGGCGCTGGTAAACACTGACGATCCCGCCCCCGGTGCCGCTGACATGGTTCAAAGCCGCCTCGGTGACGCGAACTGCGATGCCGAGGCGGGCCATGCCGGTTGCCGCCGTCCGCCTGAGGTCGTGGAAGGTCCAGTGCGGAATCTCGACCGGCTTGCCGGCCTCTTTGGACGCGATCTCGGCCATCGCGTCGGCGATGCCGTTCCGCGCCTTATGGTAGCCACTGACCGGCGTTGTGCCGGTCGTCGTGAAGATCAGCCCCGCCTCGCCCGCGATCCGCAGCTTCCCAGCCAGCACGTCGCGCGCAGCGGCCGACAGAGGCACGTCATGCGCCCGCCCGTTCTTCGTCCTGTCGCTTGGCAAGTGCCATACCTCGCCCGCAACCTCGGCCTCCCGCATTCCGGCGACTTCCCCGAGCCTCTGGCCCGTCAGCAACAATATCTTGCCGAGCGGCCCCCACGGCTCCCCGACGCCCTCACAGGCGCGCCAGAACAATCGGATTTCATCATCACTCAACACGCGCTCCCGGCTCGCTTCCTTCGCCACGGGCTTGACGCCCGCAACCGGCGACGCCGCCAGCACGTCCCTTTCAACGCACCATGCGAAGAATTTCCGCGTATGCGCCAGAACACGGTTCGCGGTGACGCCCCTGCCGCTGTCAGCGATGCCGTCCAGCAAGTCGATCACGTCGCGTCGGGTGATGGTGTGAATGTCCCGATCCCCCCATGCCTTGACAACGAACCGATCAAGGAACTGGCGTGCGTGTGCGCCGCTTCTGAGGCCCGACAGGTGGCGGGTGGCGAACTGCCCGACAAGCGTCTTGATCTTGTCCCGTTCGGTAAGGTGCGCGTCGCGCCGCGCGGCCTTCGTCGCCTTTTTGTCGGCACCAGGATCGTTGCCACGCTCCACCGCCTCGATTGCCGCGCTTGCCGCCGCCCGTGCCGCCGCAAGCTGCATGACAGGCCAGCGCCCGAGCGTCAGCTTGGCAGGCCGTCCTGCGACGCGGTAGCGCAGCGCCCACGACTTCACGCCACTCGGCTGGACGATGAGATAAAGGCCGGACAGGGAAGGATCGGGAACTTCAACCCGGCGCTCCGGGTCCGGTTTCAGTGCGTCGATCCCCTTCGTCGTCAGCGCCTTCGCCATGTCAAATTGTCCTCTGGGGTAACACTGGGGTAACGGATTGCGCCGATATGTAGTGTTACCCCGCGTTAGGAATAGTTGGGCCGAAGGCTTGCAAAGTCAAGCGATGTAATGGTTTTTTCGCATTGGATAGTTTTACATCGTTAGACTAGGTTTGGTGTTGGAATTTGACTGTTAATCAATTGGTCGTAGGTTCGATCCCTACCGCCGGAGCCAAATCAACCGATTGTCAGGACTGAAGAACCCGCGCTGTGGCGCCGGTTCTTGGCGTTCTGGCTCTCCCTGAGGGCCGTTTTGGACAGGCCCGGTGTCAGACCCCTCTCTGACGACAGATCAGACCTAAACAAGCACAAGGCTCCGGCTCGTCCGCTGACTGGAGCTTGATCTCATGGGGGAACATCCGTGCCCATGAAGACCAAAAAAACACAGGTCCTCATGGGCACGAGTTTGCAAACTGCGGCACTCGTCACGACACAAACTTGAATGACCACTTACAATCTTCACTCTCTCAATACGTGCAGTGATACCTCCTTCAGGTTGAGCTGACCACTTGGCTTTTCGGACATGTCCCGGTTCCAGTAAACGTTTCATTCATCGTGATTTTTCCTGATTGATGCAGAGCCGCAGCCAATGGCGCGGCGAGGGCAAGAAAACGCCACATCTTCGCGCCTCAACCACCGCCGGATGATTCCTTTCCAGCGACGAGGCACCTGGGCCTCCGCCCGGTGGGCCCCTCACCTGCCCGTCCGCCATGACCCGGCAACGTCGCGATGCAGCGCTGTTCATCAGACCAAAGACCGTATTCATTGCCGCGATTTTCGCCGAAGGTGGGGCACCGGAAACAACGGATCAGATGGTGCTGCCGCTCAAGCCCTGGAGGTCGCTCTCTCTTGCCGCGCAGTTCGCCATCGCCGGCGGCTGCGTCATGCTCTTGTCGATGGCGCTTGTCGGGCGCCTTGTCGCCAACCGGATCGAGGAGAGCGTCGTGCGCAACACCGCACTCTCGTCGGCGCAGTACATCGACAGCATCGTCGCGCCCTTGAGCCAGGACCTCGCCGATTCCGACGTGCTGGCGCCGGGGGCAAAACGGGCCATCGAAGAGTTGTTCCAAGGCACCTCGCTTGGTGAGCGTGTGGTATCCTTCAAGCTCTGGCGGCCCGACGGCCTTGTCGTCGAAGCCAGCGATCCCGCCCTGGTCGGCAAGCGTTTCCCGCTGTCGGATGACCTTCGCGGCGCGCTCGCCGGCGAGGTCAGCGCTTCGTTCGAGAACCTCTCCGATACGGAGGACAGGCGCGAGCTTGCCCTTGGCGTTCCACTGCTGGAAATCTACAGCCCGATCCGCGAGGTCTGGTCGGGCGAGATCATCGGCGCGGCGGAGTTCTACGAGGTCGCCACCCACCTTGAGGAGGATCTGGCCTCCGCCCGCAAGAACAGCTGGCTCGCCGTGGCGCTGATCTTCTCGTCGATCGGTGCGCTTCTTTACCTCATCGTGCTCGGCGGCAGCCGCACCATCGACCGCCAGCGCGCGGCCCTTACCGAGCGGCTGCTCGAGGTGCAGGCGCTCAACGACCGCAACCGGCTCTTGCGCGAAAGGGTGCAAGGGGCGGCGGCGCGGACGTCGGCCATGAACGATCAGGCGCTGAGGCGTATCGGCGCCGACCTCCATGACGGGCCGGCGCAGCTTCTCGGCTATGTGGCGCTCAGGCTCGATGCCTTGCGCGAGACAGCGGCGGACGCGGGCGAGGTCGAACCGATCGAGCGGGCGGTGAAGGATGCGATACGGGAGATCAGGACCATCTCGCGCGGGCTGTCGCTGCCCGACATCGAGACGCGGAGTGCCGCCGACATCGTGCAGTCCGTCGCCGAGGCGCACCGCGCACGCACCGCCGCACAGGTCGCCGTCAACTGCGATGTTACGCCGGACTGCACGCTTTCGACCGCCGCCAAGATCTGCCTCTACCGCTTCGTGCAGGAGGGCCTCAGCAATGCGTGGCGCTACGGCGGCGTAGCGGGTCAGGAGGTGAGCCTGTCCTGCGGCGCCGGGCGGCTCCGGCTTGCCGTGCGCGATACCGGCCCCGGCTTCCCCGCCAGCCCGGCATCGGCAGAGGATGGCGGCGGCATGGGGCTTGCCGGACTCCGCGACCGGGTGGAAAGCCTCGGCGGCGTCTTCACCGCAAAGAACCGCGAGGACGGACCGGGCGCGGAGATCATCATGGAACTGGAGGTCGCATGAGCGGTAGCGGGCGGATCAGGATCGTCGTCGCGGACGATCATCCCCTTTACCGCGAGGGGGTCGCACGGGCCTTGGCCGACGATCCCGGGATCGAGGTCGTCGGCCAGGGCGAGGATGCCGGCAGCGCCGTCGCGCTGACACATCAACTCAAGCCCGATCTCGTCCTTCTTGACCTTTCCATGCCCGGCGGCGGCGGGATCGAGGCGCTGCGCTGCATCCGGGCGCAGGACGCGCCGCCGAAGGTCGCGATCCTGACCGTGTCCGAGGACGACGACGACGTGATGCGCGCCTTGAAGGCCGGCGCTGCGGGCTACCTCCTCAAGGGCATCGGCTCGCGCGAGCTGGTCGCCATCGTCAAGGACCTGGCGCGCGGTCTGACCTATGTCTCGCCGACCCTCGCCGGACGTATCCTGAATGCCATGCGCGAGGGCGCGGCGCGGAAGGCGCCGAACCCGATCGACGATCTTTCGAAGCGCGAAGAAGACATCCTGAGGCTCGTCGCCGAGGGGCAGAGCAACAAGGAGGTGGGCCTCGCGCTCGACCTGCAGGAAAAGACGGTGAAGCACTACATGACCTCGATCCTGCAAAAGCTTCATGCCCGGAACCGGGTCGAGGCGGCAGTGATCGCGCGCGGCCACTGGAAGACCTGAGGCCCGCCTTCAGTTCAGAAAGAGCAGCGTGCGCACGCGCACGATATCCGCGGGCGTCAGCGGCCGCCGCATGACGGTGCGGCCGTTCGGATCGCTGAGCTCGTAGCGAGTAAGGTTCAGCGTCTCGCGCCAGCCGCGAAAATCGGTGATATCGACACGACCGGAGCCTTCATCAATCTCGGCAACCGTTACAATTCCGCTGGCCCTGCCCCGCGCGGCGAAATCCGCCTCGAGTGAGCGCAGCCGGCGCAGATCGCCCGCTGTAGAGGCATGACGATCGACGAGCGCGCCGGATTTGTCGACAAGCTCGAACTGCCCAGCGCGGATGCGTTCGATATGCCCGTCGAAGAACTGAATGTGAATGCCGTCGCCACCTAAGTCCAGCCGGCGCGATTTGCCGATGGGGGTGCCGGGCTTCCCCGACTTGCCCTTGCCGGAGGTGCCCGACGATCCGCCGGGACCGGAATTGTCGTTGTCGTCATCATCGGGACCACTGCCGGAGCCGCTTCCCGAACTGCCTGAGCCGGCGTTGGAGCCGCCTTTGGCCCAGGCAGCCCCGCGCGCGACGCCGGCAACCGAATTGGCAAGCGGAGGCGCCGCCCAAATGGCTGCAGCCCAAAGTCCCAGCATCGTCCTTCGCCCGAGCACCTTTCGCCCTAGCCTCCTTCAGCCATTTCAGCCGTGCGGCGCCATGATCTTACATGCGGTCACCCATTGGAACAGTGCCGAAAGCCGGTCGAAATTCCCCCTGACCGCCGCGCGCGCCACGACTGTCCGACCGGCGCTGACCTTGCGTTCATTGCGACCCTTCTCGATCCCTTCCTTCGACTCGCCGGCATTGGGCTTATCCTTCGGCCTCCGACGCCCCGCGCGAAGCCGCCCCGGGCCCTTGGCCGCGCACCTTGGACTTCATAGCGCCGATCTTCGAATCTCGGGCGGTTCTTGTCATCGGACCAAGGTCCGGCGATCTGGCGCTTCAGCCCCTGAGCGGCGGCGTTTCTGCGTCGCCCAAGGTTTCATCACCTGGGCGCAACTTGCCGGTTTTCAGGGCAGCTTGGACGACCAACAGTGGATCGCCGCAGCGCAGCAATGACAAGCGCGTCTCCGCGCGGGATGACAGTGAAAGCACCAGCGAAGGCGGCATGAGCGAGACATTAACCATCATCGTGGTCGAACCTGACCGACAGCGCGCACTTCAGATCGTGGATGCGCTGAGCGCCGCCGCCGGTCATCAGGTCCATGTGCTCGGCGACGGTGCAGGCCTTGCCCGGCGCGTCGCCGATATCCGCCCCGATCTCGTCCTCATCGACATCGCCAGCCCCTCGCGCGACATGCTCGAGGAACTGGCGCTCGCCTCCGGCCCGACCGAAAGGCCTGTCGCGGTTTTCGTGGACAAAAGCGACAGCGGCCTGACCCGTGCCGCCATCGAGGCCGGGGTCAGCGCCTATGTCGTCGACGGCCTCAGGCCCGAACGCATCCGCCCGGTGCTCGACGCGGCCATCGCGCGCTTTCACCTTTTCAGCCGGATGCGGAGCGAGCTTGCCGCCACCAAGGCCGCGCTGGAAGAGCGCAAGGTCATCGACCGCGCCAAGGGCTTCATCATGCGCGCCAAGGGCCTGAGCGAGGATCAGGCCTATGCGCTGATGCGGAAGGCAGCGATGGATCAGGGCAAGCGCCTTTCCGAAGTGGCAGGCGCCATCGTCACTGCGGCGGAGCTTCTGAAATGAGGGAGGTGGCGCTTGGCTACATGCCGCTTGTCGATGCGGCCCCGCTGATCGTCGCGGCGGAGTTCGGCTTTGCCGAGGAAGAGGGGCTGCATCTTGCGCTTGTCCGCGCTGCCAGCTGGTCGATGTTGCGCGATATGCTCGACGTCGGACAGGTCGCGGCGGCGCAGATGCTGTCGGTCGTGCCGGTGGCCCGCGCGCTAGGCCTTGGCGGCGGCACCGAGCCCCTCGAGACGCCGCTGATCCTCAGCCTGAACGGGCAGGTCATCGGCCTTTCCGCCGACCTTCCCGACATCGGTTTCGGCGACCCCGTGGCGACTGGCGCGGCGCTGCAACGACTTGGCCGCACGCTCAGGATCGGCGTCCCCTTCCCTTTCTCGATGCAGGCGGAACTTCTGACCTACTGGACCGAACGCGCCGGCGCCGCTGCGGTCGAGGTGCGGACGGTGCCGCCGCCCCGCATGGCCGAAGCGATGCAGGCCGGCGAGATCGACGGCTTCTGCGTGGGCGAGCCCTGGGGCAGCCATGCGGTCGATACGGCGGGCGCGCGGCTGGTCATCCCCGGCTCCGCCATCTGGTCGCAGGCGCCGGAAAAGGTGCTCGCCACCCGCGCCGGCTGGGCCGAGGCCGAGCCGGAACTGGCGGGCCGCCTCCTCCGCGCGCTCTGGAGGGCAGGCCGCTGGGCCGGCAATCCGGCGAACCGGACGACGCTTGCCGAAGTCCTGTCGCGCGCCACTTATCTCGACCTTGCGCCCGACCTCATCGACCGCGCCCTCTCGCACCGGCTCTTGGTGACACGGGCGGGGCCAGAGGTCGAGGTGCCGCAGTTCCAGACCTTCCATGACGGCCTCGCCAATTTCCCCTGGCGCAGTCAGGCCGCCTGGATTGGCGCCCGGCTGGCCGGTCGCTTCGGCCTTGACCGGGCAAGCGCAATGGACAGGGCGCGGGCGGTCTTCCGCAGCGACCTGTTCCGCCAGCACCTCGCCCCGATCGGCGTTCCCCTGCCCCGCGCCTCCGACAAGCTCGAAGGCGCGCTCGGCCGTGACGAAACCCTGCCCGCCGTCCATGGCCACCTGATTCTGGCGCGGAACCGTTTCTTCGACGGCGCTATTTTCGACCCCTTCCCCGCTGGCTGACCAAAAAAGCGGCAGAATGCTGCATCGCAGCGAAATTCGAAGCCGCCGCGCAGCATCCAGGCCCCTGAACCGTTGACCGGGGCCGCGACGACGCGGAAGCTCAACCTCAAGACGGGACAATGGCGTTCCGTTTCCTCCCGACAGTCCGGGACGACAGGCAAGGCCGCCTGACCCCGCCGCATCCCCAGCGGCGCGTGTCACGCGGCCCTTTTTCGTTCGATTGCCCCCATCCCTTCGCACAGGAGCCCGACCATGATCCGCAAGATCCTCTTCCTCACCACGATCCTCGCCCAGCCGGCTTTCGCCGAAACCCCCGGCATCGAGAAGGACGAGCTGACCCTCGGCTTCATCAAGCTGACCGACATGGCCCCCCTCGCCATTGCCAAGGAAAAGGGCTTCTTCGAGGAGGAAGGGCTTTACGTCACGCTTGAGGCGCAGGCGAACTGGAAGGTGCTTCTTGACCGGGTGATCGCCGGGGAACTGGACGGCGCCCATATGCTCGCCGGCCAGCCCATCGCCGCGAGCATCGGCTACGGCACCGAGGCGAAGATCATCACGCCCTTCTCGATGGACCTGAATGGCAACGGCATCACCGTGTCGAACGATGTCTGGGCGCTAATGAAGGAGAACATCGCGACGGATGCGGACGGCAGGCCGCAGCATCCGATCTCTGCCGCCGCGCTGAAGCCGGTGATCGAGGAATACAAGGCCGAAGGAAAGCCCTTCAACATGGGCATGGTTTTCCCGGTCTCGACCCACAATTACGAACTCCGCTACTGGCTCGCCGCCGGCGGCATCAACCCCGGCTTCTACAGCCCCGAAGATGTCTCCGGCCAGATCGGCGCCGAGGCTTATCTTTCGGTAACGCCGCCGCCGCAGATGCCGGCGACGCTCGAAGCCGGCACCATCGACGGCTATGCGGTGGGCGAACCGTGGAACCAGCAGGCGGTCCTGAAGGGCATCGGCGTGCCGGTGATCACGGATTACGAGATCTGGAAGAACAACCCCGAAAAAGTCTTCGGCCTGACCGCAAGCTTCGCCGAGGACAACCCCAATACCGTCCTCGCCCTGACCAAGGCCTTGATCCGCGCCGCGATCTGGCTTGACGAGAACGACAATGCCAACCGCGCCGAGGCGGTGGAGATCCTGTCGCGTCCCGAATATGTCGGCGCCGATCCGGGCGTGATCGCCAATTCGATGACCGGTACCTTCGAGTATGAGAAGGGCGACAAGCGCGACGTGCCGGATTTCAACGTCTTCTTCCGCTACAACGCCAC
Source organism: Pseudomonadota bacterium (assembly GCA_020161655.1). Taxonomy (GTDB): domain Bacteria; phylum Pseudomonadota; class Alphaproteobacteria; order Rhodobacterales; family Rhodobacteraceae; genus Albidovulum. The sequence goes on along the minus strand of JAIUPC010000012.1, from coordinate 67,022 downwards.
CTTCCCCTACTACTCCGACGCCGTCTGGTACCTGACCCAGATGCGCCGCTGGGGCCAGATCGCCGAAGATCAGCCCGATGCTTGGTATGACGCTACCGCGAAAGAGGTCTACCGCCCCGATCTCTACAAGGCCGCGGCCGAGGCGGTCATCGCCGACGGCAACGCCAGTGCGGACATGTTCGACTTCGACGCGGACGGCTACCGCATGGCCACACCCGCCGCCGATGTGATCGACGGCATGGGTTACGACGGCACCAAGCCCAACGCCTACATCGACAGCCTCACCATCGGCCTCAAGTCCGGCCAGACCGTCGCCAATGGCGCCGTCATCAACTGAGCCTTGAGGCTTCGAAAGGACCGACACGATGACCGCCATAGATCACCGTACGCTCGCCGCCGATCCGAAGGCCGCCGAAGACCGGCGCGCCCGGCGCATCGCCCGGATCGGCAAGCTGGAAGGCTGGTTCAAGGCCCTCGGCCTGCCCTTCATGCCGCCGGTCCTGCGTCTGGTGGCCGGGGACGCCCCGAAGGCGCAACTGAAGGACATCTGGCGTCTTCTCGGCGTGCCCCTGACAGCCATCGCCGGGTTCCTTCTTCTCTGGTCCGCGCTCGCGCCGATGGTGCAGACCTCGCTCGGCGCCATCCCCGGCCCGCAGGCGGTCTGGGAACAGGCGCTGGTCCTTCATTCCGACGCCGCCGCCGAGAAAGCGAAGGAGGCGGATTTCTATGCCAGACAGGCGGAAAAGAACGCCGCGCTGATTGCCGAAGGAAAATCCGACAAGGTCAAGACGCGGGCCTATACCGGCAAGCCCACCTATTACGAACAGATCTGGACCTCGATCCAGACCGTCTTCTTCGGCTTTCTCATCGCCACCGCCGTCGCCGTGCCCTTGGGCATCGTCTCGGGCCTGTCACCCACGGCCAATGCGGCGATCAACCCCCTTGTGCAGGTCTTCAAGCCGGTCTCGCCTCTGGCCTGGCTGCCGATCGTCACCATGGTCGTCTCGGCGGTCTATGCCGGCGGCGAAGGCGCGATGTCGAAGAGCTTCCTGATCTCGGCCATCACCGTCACGCTCTGCTCGCTCTGGCCGACGCTCATCAACACCGCCCTTGGTGTCGCCTCCATCGACAAGGACCTCGTCAATGTCGGCAAGGTGCTGAAGCTCGGCCCCTGGACGAAGATCACCAAGCTTGTCCTGCCCTCGGCGCTGCCGCTGATCTTCACCGGGCTGCGGCTGTCGCTCGGCGTCGGCTGGATGGTGTTGATCGCGGCAGAGATGCTGGCGCAGAACCCCGGCCTCGGCAAATTCGTCTGGGATGAGTTCCAGAACGGCTCATCGCAGTCGCTCGCCCGAATCATGGTGGCGGTGCTGACCATCGGCCTGATCGGCTTCCTCCTCGACCGGGTGATGTATGCGCTGCAATCCGCCTTCACCTTCACCAACAACCGGTGACGCCATGAGCATCCTTGAATTCCGCAACGTCTCCAAAGGCTTCGGCGACCATCCTGTGCTGCGCCACCTTGATCTTTCCGTGCAGGAGGGTGAATTCCTCGCCATCCTCGGCTTTTCCGGCTCGGGCAAGACGACGCTCATCAACCTGATGGCGGGGCTTTCCATGCCGGACAAGGGCCAGGTTCTTTTCAAGGGCAAGCCCGTCACCGGGCCGGGACCGGAGCGCGGGCTGGTGTTCCAGTCCTATGCGCTGATGCCCTGGCTGACCGTGGCGGGGAACATCGCGCTGGCCGTCGATGCGGTGAACCCGAAGGTGTCGAAGGCCGAGCGCGCGGCTCTGGTCGCGAAGTACATCGGCATGGTCGGCCTTGCCCATGCCGCCGACCGCCGGCCAGCCGAGTTGTCAGGCGGGATGCGCCAGCGTGTCGCCGTGGCCCGGGCGCTCGCCATGGCGCCGGAGGTGATCCTGATGGACGAACCCCTGTCGGCGCTCGACGCGCTGACCCGCGCCAATGTCGCGGCCGAGATCGAGGCGATCTGGGAGGCGGACCGCCGCACCGTCGTCCTCATCACCAATGACGTCGATGAGGCGCTGGTGCTGGCCGACCGCATCGCCTGCCTCAACCCGGACGGCACCCTGGGCGAGGTCTTCAGCACCGACCTGCCGCGCCCGCGCGAGCGCCATGCCATGGCCGAAAACGACAGCTACAAGCGCCTCCGCGCCGCGATCACCGCTTACCTCATGGACGTGGGCATGGCTGCCAAGGCCGCCGAGACCCGGACGATGCCCGACGTCACCCCGCGCCACGCGCTGCCCCGCGCCTATGCCAAGGCCTCGGCCAGCCCCATTGACGCGCGCTATCTGCAATTCTCGCAACTTCACAAGGTCTACCCGACACCGAAAGGCCCCTTGACCGTGGTCGAGGATGTGAACCTGACGCTCCACAAGGGCGAGTTCATCTCGCTCATCGGCCATTCCGGTTGCGGCAAGTCCACCGTCCTCAGCATGACCGCCGGGCTGAACCCGATCTCCAAGGGCGCGATCAAGCTCGACGGCTATCATGTGGAGGGTGCCGACCCCGAACGCGCCGTGGTCTTCCAGTCGCCGAACCTCTTTCCCTGGCTTTCGGCCATGGAAAACGTCGCCATCGGCGTCGACAAGGTCTACCCGAAGGCGACGCAGGGCGAGCGGCAGGAGGTGGTCGAATACTACCTCGAACGCGTCGGTCTTGCCGATCACATGGACCGCCCGGCGGCGGACATGTCGAACGGCATGCGCCAGCGCGTCGGCATTGCCCGCGCCTTCGCGCTTAGCCCAAAACTCCTCCTCCTCGATGAGCCCTTCGGGATGCTCGACAGCCTGACACGGTGGGAGTTGCAGGAAGTGCTGATGGAGGTCTGGTCCCGCACCCGCGTCACCGCGATCTGCGTCACCCACGACGTGGACGAAGCGATCCTTCTGGCCGACCGCGTGGTGATGATGACCAACGGCCCCCGCGCCACCATCGGCAAGATCACCGAGGTGAAACTGCCGCGCCCGCGCACAAGGAAGGCGCTTCTCGACCATCCGGACTACTATCACTACCGCCAGGAAGTCATGGATTTCCTTGAGGAATACGAACACGGCGCGAAAAAGAAGGAGGCCGCGTGATGGGCGAACGCCTTGTCATCATTGGGGCCGGCATGGCCTCGGGCCGGATGCTGGAGCATCTGATCGAAGCCGCCCCCGGCTGCTATGACATCACCATCTTCAACGGCGAACCCCGCGGCAATTACAACCGCATCATGCTGTCGCCGGTCCTCTCCGGCGAAAAGGCCTTCGAAGACATCGTGACCCATGATGCCGGCTGGTACGCGGCCAATGGCATTGCCTGCCGCTTCGGCGAGCATGTGACGAAGATCGACCGTGATCGCAAGATGGTGGTCTCGGCCAAGGGTGAGACGCCCTATGACCGGCTCGTCATCGCCACCGGCTCGGCCCCCTTCATCATTCCGGTCGCGGGCAAGGACCTGAGCGGCGTCGTCAGCTACCGCGATCTTGAGGACACCAACGCGATGATCGCGGCGGCGAGGCCCGGCGCCAATGCCGTCGTCATCGGCGGCGGGCTTCTGGGGCTTGAGGCGGCGGCGGGCATGGCGCTCAGGGGCGCCAAGGTGACGGTCATTCACCTGATGGGCCACCTGATGGAACGGCAGCTTGATCCCGCCGCCGGCTATCTCCTCCAGAAGGACCTCGAAAAGAAGGGCATCACCGTGCATTGCAAGGGCGCCACCAAGGCGATCCTCGGCCATGACCGGGTCGAGGCGGTGCTGCTGGAAGACGGCACCGTCTACCCCGCCGACCTCGTCTGCATGGCGGTCGGCATCCGGCCCGAGACGCGGCTCGCCACCGACGCCCATCTTGAGGTCGCGCGCGGCATCGTGGTCGATGACCAGCTTCGGACCTCCGACCCTTCGGTCTTCGCAATCGGCGAATGTGTCGAGCATGAGAAGCAGCTCTTCGGCCTTGTCGCGCCCCTCTACGATCAGGCGAAGATCCTCGCCAGGACGCTGACCGGCGAAGCCGCCACCTTCCAGCCGGTCCAGACCGCGACCAAGCTCAAGGTCACGGGCGTTGACCTCTTCAGCGCCGGCGATTTCGCCGAGGGGCCAGGGCGCGAGGATATCGTCTTCCGCGATCCGGGGCGCGGCGTCTACAAGCGCCTGATCCTTGAGGGCGAAAAGCTCATCGGTGCCGTCATGTACGGCGACACCGCCGACGGATCGTGGTTCTTCGGCCTCATCAAGGACGGCACCGACGTGACCGCGATGCGCGACACGCTCATCTTCGGCCCCGCCTTCGCCGGAGGGTCCAGCGCGGACCCTATGGCGGCCGTTGCAGCCTTGCCGCCTGAGGCGGAAATCTGCGGCTGCAACGGCGTCTGCAAGGGCAGGATCATCGAGGCCATCGGTGGCGGCGCCAACACGCTCGACCTTGTGCGGGCCGAAACCAAGGCGAGTTCCAGTTGCGGCACCTGCACCGGCCTTGTCGAACAGGTCATGGCGCTGACACTCGGGGGCGGTTTTCAGGCCAATGCCAATCCGCCGATGTGCAAATGCACCGACCACACGCATGAGGACGTGCGCCGCCTCATCAAGTCACTAGGGCTGAAGTCGATCCCGGCGGTGATGCAGGAGCTTGGCTGGAAGTCGGTCGGCGGCTGCGCATCGTGCCGCCCGGCGCTCAACTACTACCTGCTGTCGGACTGGCCCATGGATTACCGCGACGACCGGCAGAGCCGCTTCGTCAACGAACGAAACCACGCCAACATCCAGAAGGATGGCACTTATTCTGTCGTGCCCCGCATGTGGGGCGGCGTCACCACGCCGGCGGAGTTGCGCGCCATAGCCGATGCCGCCGACAAGTACAGCGTTCCGATGGTGAAGGTCACCGGCGGCCAGCGCATCGACCTTCTCGGCGTGCGGAAAGAGAACCTGCCCGCGATCTGGGCCGATCTCAATGACGCCGGCATGGTTTCGGGCCATGCCTATGCCAAGGGGCTGCGGACGGTAAAGACCTGCGTCGGCAGCGAGTTCTGCCGCTTCGGGACGCAGGATTCGACCGGCCTCGGCATCCGGCTTGAAAAGCTTCTCTGGGGCTCGTGGACGCCCGCCAAGGTCAAGCTCGCGGTCTCCGGCTGCCCGCGGAACTGCGCCGAAGCGACCTGCAAGGATATCGGCGTCGTTTGCGTGGACTCCGGCTACCAGATCAGCGTGGCGGGCGCTGCGGGGATGGACGTGAAGGAGACGGAACTGCTTTGCACCGTCGCCACCGAGGAAGAGGTGCTGGAGATCGTCGCCGCCTTCGTCCAGCTTTACCGCGAGAACGCGCGCTACCTCCACCGCATCTACAAATGGGTGGCGAAGGTCGGGCTGGACTGGTGCAAGGCTGAAGTGGTCGAGGACCGCGCCAACCGCCGCGCGCTTCATGACCGCTTCATGCTGTCGCAATCGGTCTACCAGAGCGATCCCTGGGCGGCGGAACCGCCGGTCCGCAAGGACTGGTCCCCGATCTACGACCTGAGCCGGGAGGCGGCGGAATGAACATGGCATCCGAAACCTGGATCGACATCGGCCCGCTGGCCGACATTCCCCGCGAAGGCGGCCGCGTGGTCAGGACGGCGGCGGGATGTGTCGCCGTCTTCCGCACCGCCACGGACGAGGTCTTTGCGATGGACGACCGCTGCCCGCACAAGGGTGGTCCCCTGTCCGAAGGCATCGTCCACGGCCGGCAAGTGACCTGCCCCCTGCACAACTGGGTCTTCGACATGACCACCGGCATGGCGCAGGGCGCGGACAAGGGTCATGTCACGACCTTCACCGCGCGGCTCGATGGCGGGCGGGTTCTCTTGAACGCGGGCGAGCTTCTGGGCCGCGCCCCGGCCACCGCGCCATGACGGAGGCGGCCACCGTACGCACCACCTGCCCCTACTGCGGCGTCGGCTGCGGCGTGCTGGCGACACCCGGCGCGGGTGGCGGCGTCACCATCGCCGGCGACCCCGAGCATCCGGCGAACTTCGGGCGGCTTTGTTCCAAGGGCACGGCGCTGGGCGAGACCATTGGCCTTGCGGGGCGGCTTCTCTCCCCCCGCATCCATGGCCGCGACGCCGGCTGGGACGAAGCACTTTGCCTTGTGGCGCGGCGCTTTTCGGACACGATCGCCGAGCACGGGCCGGATGCTGTTGCCTTCTATGTCTCCGGCCAGATGCTGACCGAGGATTACTACGCCGCCAACAAGCTGATGAAGGGCTATATCGGCAGCGCCAATATCGACACGAATTCAAGGCTTTGCATGGCGTCCTCGGTGGCGGGCCACCGCCGCGCCTTTGGCTCGGACACCGTGCCGGGGCTTTATGAGGACCTGGAGGAGGCCGACCTCATCGTCCTTGTCGGCTCCAACCTCGCCTGGTGCCATCCGGTGCTTTACCAGCGCATCGCCGCCGCCAAGGCGCGCCGCCCCTCCATGCGCCTCGTCGTCGTCGATCCGCGCCGCACCGCGACTTGCGATCTCGCCGACCTTCATCTTGCGCTTGCGCCGGGGTCGGATGCCGCGCTTTTCAATGTGCTTCTGGCGGAGATTGTCCGGCGCGGGGCGGTCGATGCGCCATTCATGAGCCAAGTCAACGGGTTTGACGGCGCAGCTTCAGCGTTACATGAACAGACTGACGTTTCGACCGGCCTGAGCGCAACCGACCTTGCCGCCTTCCTCGACCTCTGGATCGGCACCGAGAAGGTCGTCACCGTCTATTCGCAAGGCATCAACCAGTCGGAAAGCGGCACCGACAAGGTGAACGCGATCCTGAACTGCCATCTTGCCACCGGGCGGATCGGCCGGCCCGGCATGGGTCCTTTCAGCGTCACCGGCCAGCCCAACGCCATGGGCGGGCGCGAGGTTGGCGGGCTGGCCAATATGCTGGCCTGCCATCTGGAGATCGAGAATCCGGCCCACCGCGCCGCCGTGCAGGGCTTCTGGCAAAGCCCCCGGATCGCCGGCAAGCCCGGCCTGAAGGCGGTGGACATGTTCCGCGCGGTCGGGGAAGGCCGCATCAAGGCGCTCTGGATCATCCACACCAACCCCGCCGTCACCATGCCCGAAGCCGACCGCGTGGCGAAGGCGATTGCGGCCTGCGACTTCACTGTCGTTTCCGATGTCACTGGTGCTACGGATACCGCCCGGCTGGCCCATGTCCTGTTTCCCGCCGCCGCATGGGGCGAAAAGGACGGGACCGTCACCAATTCCGAACGCCGGATCAGCCGGCAGCGGCCCTTCCGCCCTGCCCCCGGCCATGCAATTCAGGACTGGAAGATCATCGCGGAAGTAGCTGTCCGCATGGGGTTTTCAGGTTTCGACTGGTCCGGTCCCCACGCCATCTTCGCGGAGTATGCCGCCCTCTCCGGCGTCGCCGGAACTCTCGGCAGCGACTTCGACATCTCGGACCACGCTGGCATCGGCAAGGCCGCCTATGACAGGCTGAAGCCCTTCCTCTGGCCCGCCAACCCGAGAAAACGCGGTGGCCGCTTCTTTGGCGACGGGACGTTCCACACGCCCGACGGCAAGGCGCGCATGATCCCGGTCGTCCCGCGCGGACCGGAACCGACGCGCCTGGAGTTCCCCTTCCGGCTCAACACCGGCCGCATCCGCGACCAGTGGCACACGATGACGCGCACCGGGCTTTCGCCCCGCCTTGGCAGCCATCTGGCCGAACCGTTCCTTGAAATTCACCCCGAGGATGCCGCGCGCCTTGGCCTCGCCCCGGCGTCCCTCGCCCAAGTGACAAGTCCCGAGGGCTGCGCGGTATTGCGCACCCTCATCACCGACCGGGTCCAGCCCGGCCACCCCTTCGCACCGATGCATTGGACCGGCGAGACCGGCCCGACCGGGCGCATCGACGCCGTCGTCCCTGCCCGCACCGATCCGGTGTCGGGCCAACCAGAGAGCAAGGGGGCGGCGGTGCAGATCGCGCCCGTCCCGGCCATGTGGTACGGGTTCGCCGTTTCTGGTACAGCCTTCCGCCCCGATTGCGGCTATTGGGCGACGAGCCCCATGGCCGAAGGGATGCGCGCCGAGCTTGCCGGAACCGACGTGCCAGAGGATTGGGACAGCGAGGCGCGACGCCTCTTCGGCCTCTCCGCCAATGTCGCAGCGCATCGCTATGAAGACTGCGCGCGGGGCCACTTCCGCATCGCCTTCACCGAGAATGGTCGACTGATCGCAGCACTTTTCGTATCACCGGAACCCGTCGCCTTGGCGCGGACCTGGCTTGCAGCCCAGATCGGCGCGGAACCGGGCGCGACGGTGCTGTCGGGCCAGCCGGGGGCAGAGACGCCGGACGCGGGCGCCGTGGTCTGCGCCTGCTTCAACGTCGGCGTCAACACCATCGCCGGCGCGGTTGCCTCGGGCCGCTGCCTGACCGTGGCCGAGATCGGTGCGGCGCTCAATGCCGGGACGAACTGTGGTTCCTGCCGGCCCGAGCTGGCGCAACTCATCGACCGCCATCGCCCCCAGCGGCTGGCTGCCGAGTAGCATCAACTCCGCACGCCAACCCTCAGAAATCCAGCAATCTCTCCGAAAGCTTGTCGTAGAACTTCTGCAGCCCCGGCTCGACCCGGATCGCCGCTGCCCGGCAGCGCTCGAAAGCCTCCTGGCCGTATCTCCGTGTCACTGAAATCTCCTCCATCAGCGCCTGATGCAGCGCCTGCAATTCGGCAAATCCCGGGCTTGCCGCCACCGCATTATCGCCGACAAGGACGTGCATCGGCACCCGTTCGGTTTTCCCCTTGAGCCCGATCTTTCCGGCCGGAAGTGCCGCCATGCCGCGGATGCCGGAATGCGTGTCTTCGGAGATCACCACGTCATAGCCAAGGTAGCGGCAGCTCGCCTCCATCCGCGCCGCGACGTTCACCGTGTCGCCGATCGCCGAATAGCTGTAGCGCTGGCGTGAACCGATATTGCCGACGCAGGCCGGGCCGGAGCATAGCCCGACGCCAACGGCAAGACGCGGCAGCCCGACCTCGATCCGCGGCGTGTTGAACTCCACCAGCGCCTTGCGGATGTTCAGGGCAGCTTGGCAGGCCATGCGGCGGTGATCCTCGGTCTCCAGGGGCGCATTCCAGAAGGCCATGATCGAATCGCCCACGAACTTGTCGATCGTGCCCTGCTCATCAAGAACGCAGTCGGAGAACTGGCTGAAGAGGTTGTTCAGCATCGACACCAGATCGGCGGGCTGCATGGTTTCGCTGAGGGGCGTGAAGTTCCTCAGGTCGCAGAACATCACAGTGAGGTTCCGCACCTGTCCGCCAAGCTCAAGCTCATGGCCGCTTTTCTCGATCTCCTTCAGGACGGAAGGGGCCACGTAATGGGAAAACGACTTGCGGATCAGGCGCTTCTCCCGATCCGCGATGATGAACTGGTAGGAGGCGAGGACCATGAACACGGCAAGCCCGCCGAACATCGGAAAGGTGGCGTCGAAAAGAACGCCGCGCTGGAAGAAGACACCGCTGATGATGAGAACGAACAGCGCCGAGACCCCGCCCACGGCCATCGACAGCGCCGGTCCGGCCATCGACATCACGGCGATGATGATGCCGGAAAGGCAGATGAAGGCGATGATCTCCAGCCCCGAGATGTAATCGTCCCGCACCAGATATTCCCCGGTCAGGACCTGTTCGAGGATCTGCGCATGGATCGACACGCCGGGCACGTTCTCACCCAAGGGGGTCGAACGGATGTCGAGAAGGCCGGCGGCGGAGGTGCCGACGAAGACGATTTGGCCCTCCAGCTTGGCGCGGATCGCTTCGTCATAGCCGGCGGCAAGGATCGCCCGGGCGGGAACATAGAGGGCCGGGTCCTCATGGCGGTAGCGGACCCAGACCTGGCCATCCGGCGTCGTCGGAATCTCGTAGTCGCCGATCTGGACCGAGGTGGTGACGCCCGGTGCCTCCGACGGGCCGTTGATGACGATGGTGCTTTCGCCCAGAACGACGCGCAGCGCCTCGAAAGCCATGCCGGGAAGGATGCCCTGCGGGGAGTTCCACATCACCGGCACCATCCGCACCGTTTCGGAGGCGTCGACCGGGCTGACGTTGATGGCGCCGATGCCCGCAGCAGCATTCCAGAGGTCCGGCACGATCGACGTTGTGCCCAGATAGGTGATCAGCCCCTGCCCCGGCTCCGCCCCGATCTGCACGACGCCGGCTTTTCCCGGCGTCGAAGTCGGCCGGTCCGTCGGCGCCGCGGCAAGCCCGAGCACCACATTGTGCCCCTCCATCGCCCGCGCAAGCTGCTTGTCATTGTCGAGCGCGTCGAGTTGTTCCTCCCTCGGGGGGGCCTTGAGGAGGCTGGATATCTCCGGGCGGATAAGGATCCGCGCCGGCGACAGGCGGTCGGGTTCGGAAAAGAGTACGTCAAAGACGACGGCGGCAGCGCCGTAGTCCTCGGTCAGTCGGGTGACAAGGGCGCCGATCCGGTCGCGCGGCCAAGGCCATTGGCCAAGCAGCGTCAGGGAGGCGTCGTCGATGTCGACCACCCGCACAGGAAGGTTGGCGTATTCGCGCGGGTCGAAGCGCTGCGCATAGTCGAAGTAGAAAAGCCTGACCGCCCGCACCGGGTAGGGGTCGATTATCCGGATGGCGACCATCAGGATCAGAAGCAGAATGCCGATGCCGATGAACCCGATGCGCTGCATTAACTCCGATTTCCCCCGGCGCGACCGGGCAGCTTGCCCGGCTTCGCGGGCGGCTGCCTTTCGGCCCGATCAGAACCATTGACCGTCTCGCACGGCAATCTGGGACTGCCGGGCGCGCGGTCAGCCCCTGCTATGTTGGGCCGTGTTCCACGGGCGGCCCCTTCGGTGGCGGCGGAGGTGTACGGTCGCCGGCCTTGGGCACCGGCCTTGAGATGACATCGCGCCCGCAGGAGCGCACATTGGTTCGGAAGTCCTGACGAAGCTTCTGCTGCTGGGTCACGAAGTAGAACCCGTCGTTGATCAGTTCCCGCTTGTCCTTCTTCTGCTCGATGCGGGCGAAGTTCCCGCGCGCATCGAGCCGCACAGCGTCACAGCCACCCGCTGCCTGGTAGCAGCCGCCCCCCCCGCACATGTTGACGAGACCGGAGAAGATGATGAGGTCGGTGCCATCGGTGTTGCGCACCACGAAGTCGAAGGCGGTGCCGCGAATGCCCATCGTCGCGGTGGGGGTGCTGATCGCGTAGGCCGACCGTGCGCTTGTGCCGCTGAGGAAACGGAAACCACCGGCGACGGCGGAGACCGCGAATTTCCGGGCCTTGCCGTTCTGCTTGAAGCGGATGTCATCGACCGCCATCGACGAGTTCGGGCCGACGGCAATCCGGGTGTCGTCATTGAAAAGAAGCTGGACCTGTCCCCGACGATCGGTGGAGATCACGTCGCCGCTTTCGATCGTTTGACCGGCGCGAAGGCTCACCGCCTGCCCGGACCTTTCGAGTGTCGCGCCCTGCACGACCCGGACCACGCTGCCCACCGGCTGCGCCAGGACAGGAGCAGCGGGAAAAACCAATGAACCAATGAACAACAGCGCAACAATAAGAGGTACCGCCATCGCAGATCACTCCGACGCTCATGGGATACAAAAATATGCACCTGTACGTCGCAACCACCGATGCAGTAAGCGAAGTTCAAACCGACCGCGCGGCTCGATCATGCGGCAGCGATACGCCCCACCCTTCGGCGTTAATGATCATAATGTTGCAGAAAAAGGCTTTTGCGGCAATTGGCTTGCCCGGAATGCCGTCGCGCGCCGCGACCAAACCGGCAAAATACCAGCATCTGACTGGATGTTAGCGGTAAACCAAGTGCCGCAAGAACGACCTTGAGCAGAAGAAGTGCTCCGCGTCTCGGCTTTTGCGGGAGTTGCCGAGACTCGGCACCGCGTTGTCGCAAGGCCGGGCTTCCTCGCAGGAACGGCTCAGACGACCGCTGCCGCGTTCTCCTCGCGGGCCTGAGTTTCCGCCACGATACGGCCCTTCTGCAGTTCCACCCGCCTGTCGAAATCCGCGGCCAGATCTGCGTTTGTCAGCACCCAGGCGACGCCGGGCCGTGGCGTCTGCGCGGCGAGGAATCGCAGGATGTGGCGAATGACGCGGCGCTGCAGGCCGGGGTCCGCCCCAGCCAGGGGTTCATTGAAGACATAGTAGCGCGACTTGCGGATCAGCGACCGCGCCAGCACGATCTTCTGGCGCTGGATCTGCGTCAGCCTGCGACCGTTCGGCCCGACGTAATAGCCGAGGCCGACCGACATGATCTCGTCCCGCACCGCGGGCTTGCGGTCGAAAAGCTCGCGCAGCGCGGTGCGCATGATCTCGTCGATCTTCTCTTCCGCCCGCACGAAACGCCGGTTGAGCTTGCCGAAGAGGATGTTGTCGGCCAGCGTCGCGTTGTTCAGGTAGACGTCGGGGTCATAGCGTTGCAGCCGCCCGCGCAGGTCGGCCGGTACCCGGTCGGCCAGCGCCTCGCGCCCGGCAATGAGCTTGTCGCGCCGCGCGTCGTCGAGAAGGCCGAAACGGTAGACCGGTTCGACATACTGGAAGGCCAGGAGGATCAGCCGGGTGACATCCTCGCGCGTGGCGGCCGCCACTCCGCCCGGCGCGGTGCGGGCCAATGTCTGCTGGTAGGCGGGCAATTCCTCGGGCCGGACATGGGTCAGCCATTGCAGCATCTCGGGGTTGCCTTGCGAGCTTTCGAAAAGCTCCACCGTATCGCTGGCGAACTGCCAGCCGAGATCGAAGAGCATCGCGCCAAGGCCGGTGTCGCGCAGCGTCGCCTCGAAGAAGGGATGGGCGAGGATGTCGTCGGCCGAGGTCGAGGCGTCCGAGGGTACGCCGAAGAGCAGGTTCTCAAGGGTCGTCGCCTCCGAATTGTACTGGTCGGGCCGGAACGGGTGGACGATATCGGCGAGGTCCTGTTCGGCAAGGCGGCCACTGAGCGCACGGCGCAGCGCCAGCACCTCTTCCGCCAGTTCCGGCTGCTTGCTGACATTCAGCCGCGAGCGGAGCGCGAAACCGATGATGTCCTCGCCCAGTCCCACCACATCGAGAACCTCGCAGACGGAGCCGATGAGGTTTTCCTTGCCCGGCACAGGCTGGACCGCGTCATAGTCGATCCAGTCGGCATCGACATCGAGGACCGGGTTGCCGGTGCGCGCGGATTCGCGGTGCGCCCAGAGGCGATGTTCCCGGATCGCCGGTTCTTCGCCCTCCGGTATCGGTGCCGGTCGCCGCATCAGCCCGTAGGTCACGTTGCTGAGAACGGATTCGGACTCGAGGAACGGCGACTGCCCGGTGTAACCGATCACCCGGCCCGTCACCCGCTCGGGCAGCTGGCTCACATCATGGTCGCCAAGCATGATCGAACCGCTGCTCGGCGCGACCTGCCCGCCGAGAACATCGCCGAGAACCGGCGCGCCATCGGCAGATGCGCCGACGAGCGCTGTGAAATCGCCCTCGTTGACGGCGAAACTGACATTGTCGAGGATCTGGACGCCGTTGCCGCCAAGCACCGTCAGCCGCTGCGCGGCAAGGGGATCGAGGCTGCCGGGCGGCACCTCGGCATCGAGGCTCTGCAATTCGGGGTCGATCATCTCGTCGGCATCGAACTGCTCGACGATCTGCTCGTACTTCACCTGCACGTCCTGCCGCGCGAGGTCCCAGTCGATCAGTTCCTTCATCGGGCCGGGCAGTTCCTTGTAGGCGTTGATGACGGCGATGAGCTGGCCCACGTCGAGCGAGCCGATGATCGTCAGGTAGCCGCCGATGAGGTAGAAGAAGAAGGGCGTGATCTGGGCGATGAAGTTGTTGATGAACTTCACCAGGAACTTCCACTGGTAGATGTCGTAGCGGATCTTGAAGATCCGCCCGAGCCGCGCGGAAACCCGCGCCCTGACGAGGTTGCTGGCGTCATTGGCGTGGATGGTCTGGATGCCGTCGACGATCTCGGCGACCTGTCCCGCCAGTTCACGCGCCGTAAGCTGGCGTTCCCGGCCAAGGAAGATCAGCCGGCGACGCATGCGCGGGATGATCGCGACCTGCACCACGGCAAGGACGCCGGCGACCGTACCGAGCCAGAAGTGCTGGACGAAGATGAAGACCAGCGCGGTGATCGCCTGCCCGCCGAGAAGCACCGGCTGGGTGAAGGCATCGGCCGAAAAGCCGCCCAAGGGCTCGATCTCGTCCTTGACCATGCTGGCGACTTCGCCCGACTTCATCTGCGCCACCCGGCCCGGCTTGAACCGGAGGATGCGGTCGATGAGGACGTAGCGGCCGCGGCGAAGCAGGCGTTCGCCGAGCATCCCTTTGCGGGTGTTGATGACGTATTTGAAGAGGCCGTTGACGATGACCAGCCCGAGGAAGGTGAAACTCAGAGCGACAAGAAGCGGGAGGCGTTCAAGCTGGACGCCATCCGTCAGATGGATGGTGCCGATGAACGGTATGTCGAAGGACAGCGCCATGAAGGGCTGGGTGCTGCCCGGCGTATCGAAACCCTGGCCCTGCAACGGCCCGTTGACGATCTGCTTCGGCAGGTCGAAGGCCAGGTAGTAGGGGATCATCGAGATGACGACGAGCATCACAACGACCACCTGCTCGGGGCGCGAGAAATTCCAGATGTATCGGAAGATGTTTCGTTCCATCGCGCTTCGCTCGTCGGGCACCGATGCTGTCTGGTCACCGGGTTGGCAGGCAGGACATTCTCGCCCCCCGCCGTCAAACTCAACTGGAATAGCCGATTTTCACGCCGGCAACGTCGCAGGCTTCGCTCAGCAGGCCCGGTGTTGCAAGTGTTTTCATCCCCTGCCCGCAACGGCGTCACTTCCTTGTGACGTTTCTGATCGGGCTTCTGGTCGGGCCGTGTTCCAGATAGAAGGAAGCTTCGCACCGTCGCGAAGGGCAAGGCACGGGCCAGGGCATGATCTACCTCCTCAGGCATGGCCAGACGGAGTTCAATCTTGAAGGGCGGCTGCAGGGGCAGATGGATTCGCCCCTGACCGACTTCGGGCGCGACCAGGCACGGGCCTGCGGCGCGCTGATCGCAGCGGAGGTTACAGCCCCCTCGATCTGGACGAGCCCCCTCATCCGGGCCGCGGAAACCGCGCGTCTGGTGGCCGCCGGACTGCCCGGCGCGGCACTGAAGGTTGAACCACGACTGGCCGAGGCCTCCTTCGGCATCTGGGAAGGCCTGACCCGGACCGAGATCGACGCCGGCTGGCCCGGCATCCGCAAGAAGCACCCGCCGCGGCAGTGGAAGCTCAATGCTCCCGAGGGCGAAGGTCTCGACGGCCTGACGGCGCGACTCGCCTCGGTCCTGAAGGATGCGGCAGGCCATCCCGGCGATGTGGTCCTTGTCAGCCACGGCATCTCCGGCCGGCTGATCCGCGGGCTGCATGGTGGTCTCTCGCTGGATGATACGGTGCATCTTCCTGCGCCGCAGGGCGTCGTCTATCGCCTGCGCCCCGGCGGAGCGATCGACGAACTGGCCCCGCCTCAGGGATGACGGCGGCGGGCAGGCCCCGCATCCCGGATGCAACCGTTCGTGAAAGATGTAAGATGATTCCCGCAGTACCGCGTGACAGGAAACCGCGCTTGACCGGAAATTCCGAAGGCCTCCTCAGGACGTTCAAGGCGATGCTCGCAAGCCCGTCGGAAAGCGAGATTCCCGCCCGCGTACGCGCCGAGATCACCCGCCGCGAAGAGATCGCGGAACGGCTGATCGGCTGGGTCCAGCTGGCGCTCATGGCCGTCTTCAGCACAGTGTACTTCATCGGCGGTCGGCCCCTGGTCGGCGGCAGCGGCGCGAACTTCACGCCGGTGGCGCTGTCGCTCTACCTGACTTTCACCATCTTCCGGCTATGGCTTTCCTACCGGATCACGCTGCCGACATGGTTTCTGGTGCTGTCGATCCTTGCCGACGTCACGCTGCTTTGCGCGCTGATCTTTTCGCTCCACCTTCAATACAACCAGCCGCCGTCCTTCTACCTGAAGACCCCGAACATGATCTACATGTTCGTCTTCATCGGTGTCCGCGCCCTGCGCTTCGACCCGCGCTTTGTCCTCATCACCGGGCTTGCCTCGACCGTGGGCTGGTTCGCCCTCGTGACCTACGCCGTCCAGTCCGAGCAGAGCGACATGTACATCACGAACAACATGGTCATCTACCTGACATCCAACAGCATCTTCATCGACGTGGAAGTCACCAAGATGCTGTCGCTGATGGGGGTGACGCTGGTGCTTTCGCTTGCCCTTGTCCGCGCGAGGGCCGCACTCGTCAACGCCGTCCACGGCAATGCCGCCGCCTCGGACCTCAGGCAGTTCTTCGATCCGGCGGTCGCCGAGACGATCACCGGCTCCGAAGACCTGCCGATGGCCGGGCGGTCCGAGACGCGCGAGGTTTCGGTCCTCTTCGTCGATCTTCGGTCCTTCACCACCTCGGCGGCCAGCCTCTCGCCGGAGACGGTGATGAAGGTGCTTGGCCTTTACCAGCAGGCAGCCGTGGGCGAGATCGAGCGTCATGGCGGGCAGATCGACAAGTTCATGGGCGACGGCATTCTCGCCACCTTCGGCGCGGTCGAGGAAAGCCCGACCCATGCCGCCGATGCCCTCCGAACGGCGGCGGCGCTTGTCGCCGCCATCGACGCGGTGGAGCCCGAGGTGCGCGCCGCCGGGTGGATCGGACCGTTCCATGCCTGCTGTGCCGCCGCCTGCGGCACCGCGACTGTGGGCGTGGTCGGCGCCCGGAACCGGCTCGAATTCACCGTGATCGGCACGCCCGTCAACCTCGCCGCCAAGCTTGAGGCCGCCAACAAGATCGAGGTCAGCCGGGCTCTGACCGAGGGCCGGACCTATGACCGCGCCGTCGCGCAGGGCTTCGACGACAAGGTCGTGGCGATCCGGCGCGGCCGGCATATCCCCGGCTTCTCCGGCCAGCTTGACCTCGTGGTGCTGGCATGACCGGCACCGGGCATAGGACGGGCGCAACCCGATGAGCGACGAGGCAACCAACCGCTCGGTGGCGATGTGGCTGCGTGGCGCGCGACGGCAGATGACGCGCCGGGGCGGCCTCAACGCGGCGCGCCTGCGCACGATCTCCGCGCTCGTCCTCTTCACCTTCCTGCTCTTTCACCTCATCAACCATTCGCTCGGCCTTGTCTCGATCGACGCGATGGAGGCGATGCGGCAGGTGCGGATCACCATCACCCGCAATCCCTTCGGCACCGGTATCCTGATCCTTGCCGCCACCGTCCACTTCGTCCTCGGCATCAGCCGGCTGATGCAGGTGCAGACCTGGCGCATCGGCCGCTGGAGCATCGTGCAACTGGTCTTTGGCCTGCTCTTTCCGTTCCTCCTGATCCGCCACGTCGTCGGGACGCGCGGCGTCAATGAGCTCTTTGGTATCCAGGACGACTATGTCTTCGTGCTCTGGTCCAGCTGGCCCGGCGACGGCTGGAACCTCGCCCTAATGATCACCCTCGGCTGGGTCCATGCCTGCATCGGGCTGAACAACTGGCTTGCCGGCAAGGCCTGGTATCACAACCAGCTCTGGCTCTGGTACGGGCTCGCGGTGCTGATCCCGGCGCTCGCCTATGCCGGTTACATCAGCGCCGCGCAGAAAGTCCGGCTTGAACTTCGGGTGCCGGACCCGATCGAGCCTGAGCAGTATGCGCGGGCGCTGGGGCTGATCGACGATCTTCGCGCAAGCTACCTCATCGTGCTCGGCCTCGCGCTTTTCGCCTGGGCGATGCTTCTCGTTGCCAACCGGCTCGGTTCACGCATCGCGATCAGCTACACCAGCGGCGCCACGGTGCGGGTGCCGCGCGGGCTTTCGCTGCTGGCGATCAGCCGGATCAACAACATCCCCCATGCCTCGGTCTGCGGCGGGCGGGCGCGCTGTTCCACCTGCCGGGTCAGGGTGCTGACCGGGCAGGAGAACCTCGCGCCGCCCTCGGAGCGGGAATTGCAGGTCCTGAAGCGGGTGGGTGCGCCGCCGAACGTGCGCCTTGCCTGCCAGGTCTATCCGACCGGCGACATGACCATCTCGACGCTGCTGCCCGCGCAGATGACACGCGGCGGCAGCCAGACCTTCGACCAGTATCTCTGGGGGGTGGAGCATGAGGTGACGATCATGTTCTGCGACCTTCGCGGCTTCACCAGCATGTCCGAGGGCCGCCTGACCTATGAC
Source organism: Pseudomonadota bacterium (assembly GCA_020161655.1). GTDB lineage: Bacteria > Pseudomonadota > Alphaproteobacteria > Rhodobacterales > Rhodobacteraceae > Albidovulum. The sequence goes on along the minus strand of JAIUPC010000012.1, from coordinate 48,829 downwards.
GTGGTGTTCCTCCTCAACCAGTTCCTCGGGCGGATGGCCGAGGCGATCGAGGATACCGGCGGCTTTGTCGACAAGTTCATGGGCGACGGGATCATGGCGATCTTCGGCAAGGACAGTTCGGCCGATGACGGCGCCCGTCAGGCCATCGCCGCGGTGCGCGCCATGGGCGGCGTTCTCGACGCCCTGAACCAGAGCCTGCATGAGGCCCTGCCGGCGCCGATGTCGATGGGCATCGGCCTGCATACCGGCCCGGCGATCCTTGGCCGCATCGGCGCGGTCGAGCAGAACGAAAGCGGCGGCGCGCGGCTGACTGCCCTTGGCGAGACGGTGAACCTCGCCAGCCGGCTTGAGGGCAAGGCGAAGGAACTGGGCGTTCAAGTCGTCCTCTCCGCCGCCACCGCCGAACGCGCAGGCCTGGCCGAAACGCCGGAGTTTCGCCCGGAACTGACCGAGGTGCGCGGCTTTGCCCAGCCGGTCCTCGTCCATGCGATCCGCCGGGCGACGCAACTGCCGGGGGCGGAGGTGCCGGCCTGACGGCAACGATCAGGCGCGGCGGTAGAGGAAATAACGGTCCCCGGCGATGCCCGGCGGCAAAGGCAACGGCTTGAGGCCCGGCTGGTCGAGCGGCAGGCCGCTGAGCGCCACGCCGTCTTTGGCCAGCAGAGACACCACCAATTGCGGCAGCCAGGTCAGCGTCACCGCATCCTTTTCAGGGTATCCGGTGCCGATATCGGCATGGACAAGCGCCGCCCCGGTCCCGGCAAAGCCAGCGGCGGTATCACGGATCTCGCCAAGGATCAGGTTGCCCTCGTCCGGGATCGAGGAGCCATGCGCGCCAAGCGCCCGGTCGAAGGCGATGATGCGGCGGGTCGGAAATATCTCGCGCAGGTGGTTGAAGGTGCGGCCATTGCCAAGGCCAAGCTCCATGATCGCGCCCGTCGCCGGCAACGGCAGGTCCGCCGCCACATGGTTCAGGATGTCGCGCTGCGCCACGAGGCGGCGGATGAAGCTGTCGAGGCGGCTCATGTCCGATCCTTCCGGTTTCCGTCCCGTGCCTCTCTGGTCCGATCCGGGGCGGCAGGCAATCCCTTTCCGGAGGCCCGCGACGGCATGACCCTGGCGGAATAGATTGGCTGCGGGCAGCGGAATGATCTAAGCACGGGGTCCGAACGACGAGGAAAAGGCCCTTCAAGTGTCTGTCCGCCACCTCAGAATTGCCTTCTACGCGCCCCTGAAGTCGCCCGACCATCCGGTGCCTTCGGGCGACCGGCAGATGGCGCGGATGCTGATCGCCTGCCTTGAACGCGCGGGGCACCGGGTCGAGGTGATCTCTGCCTTGCGTGCCTATCTGCCCGTCCCCGATGATACAGGCCGCTGGGCTTTGCTTCAGGCTGACGCCGAGGCCGAACGCGACCGCATCGCGAAAGGATGGCGCGGCGGGATGCCGGACCTGATCTTCTGCTACCACGATTACTACAAGTCCCCCGACCTCGTCGGCCACCCCCTCGCCCGCGCGTTCGCCATCCCGTACATGACCTGCGAGGCCTCCTATTCCGACCGCCGCAACAAAGGCATCTGGGCCGAGGCGCAAGACATCGCCCGGCAAGGCGTTCGCGATGCGGCGCTGAACCTCAGCTTCACCGCCCGCGATGCGGCGGGCCTTCATGGTGCGGTGCCGGAGGCGCGGGTGGCGCGGTTCGCGCCATTCATCGACACCACGCCCTTCGGCGCTCCGCCTGAGCCGGAACCCGGCCATATCGTCGCGGTCGCGATGATGCGGCCCGGCGACAAGCTTGAAAGCTACCGCCACCTTGCGGCTTCATTGCAGCGCCTGCCTTCCGGCACCGACTGGCGCCTCAGCATCGCCGGCGACGGCCCGGCGCGGGGCGAGGTCGAGGCGCTTTTCGCCGGCCTGCCCGCCGAGCGCCTGAACTGGCTCGGCGCGCTGCCCCCGACAGAGGTCGCGGCCCTCCTGAAACGCGGCAGCCTCTTTCTCTGGCCCGGCTGCGGCGAGGCCTACGGGCTCGCCTATCTTGAGGCGCAGGCGGCGGGTCTTCCCGTGGTCGCCTACTGCGTTGCCGGGGTGCCGGAGGTCGTCTCCGAAGACGCAGGCGGAACGCTGGTGGCAGCGGGCGATACCGAAGCACTGGCCGATGCAGTGGCGCGTCTGCTGACTGATCCGGTCGGCGCGGCGCGGCTTGGCGTAAAGGCGCGGGCGGCGGCCCAGGCCCGCCACTCCTTCCCCGCAGCCTCAGCGCGGCTTGGCGACCTAATCGCCGGGGTCATGGAGGCAAAGCGATGAGGGATACGGTCCTGCAGGCGCTCGACCGCCGCGCCGCCGAGGGGAGGCCCGCCCGGCTCTGGTGGCGCGATGACGACGCCGTGGAACCCACGGCAGCGCTCGACCGGATGCTCCTTCTGTCGCAGACATGGCAGGTGCCGCTCGCCCTCGCGGCAATTCCGGCAAGGACCGGCGCCCCACTCGCCGAACGGCTTCAGGGCGAAAACCTGACCACGGTTGCCGTCCACGGCTGGGCACACCGCAACCATGCGCCTTCCGGCGAGAAGAAGGCCGAGCTTGGCGCGCATCGCCCGGCCCCGGTGGTGCTCGCGGAACTCGCGCAGGGCTTCGATACCTTGCGCGGCCTTCACGGCCCCCGCCTCGCGCCGGTGCTGGTGCCGCCATGGAACCGCATCTCGCCCGATGTCGTGGCCGGGCTGCCGGCATTGGGCTTCCGCGCCCTCTCGGTCTACGGCCCGCCGAAACCCGCACCTCTCGCCGTCATCAACACCCATGTCGACCTCATCGACTGGCACGGCACGCGCGGCGGCCGGCCAGCCGATGCGCTTTATGCCGAACTCGCCCGCGAACTCGCCCGCCCCGGCGACGACCCGATCGGCATTCTCGGCCACCACCTCGTCCATGACGCTGCAGCATGGTCGTTCCTCGAAAGCCTTTTCGAGCTGACGCGCGGCCATCCCGGCTGCCGTTGGACCTCACTCGACCAGCTTCTGAAAGACGCCTGAGAGCCCCATCGCCCCATCGGACTCAGCGATAGACAGGTAAAAATCGCTCGGATAGGTTCTGACTCACGTGGGCGAGAGCGAACGGCATTAGTTCGTTCCTTCGTAAGGGGATACCAGCTTGACATCATCGCCTCCCGACAAGCGGGCCGATCTTCTGCGGATCGAGGACCTGCGCGTCACCTTTCCCCTGCCGGGCGGTGAGATCGAGGCGCTGAAAGGCGTCGGCCTGCGCGTCCTTCCCGGCAAGGTCACGGCATTGGTAGGCGAATCCGGTTCGGGCAAATCCGTTCTCGGCCAGACCGTCATGGGATTGCAGTCGAAGCATGCCCGCACCTCCGGCCGCATCCTTTTCTGCGGACGTGACGGCAGCCAGGCGCCGATCGACCTTTTGTCGCTGCCGCGCGAAGGCAAGCGCATCCGTGACATCCGGGGCCGCGAGATCGGGATGATCTTCCAGGAACCGATGACCTCCTTCTCGCCGCTCCATACCATCGGCGACCAGGTGTCAGAGATGCTGACCATCCATTCGCCGCTTTCGGCGCAGGAGCGGATGGAGAAGACCGAGGAAATGCTGAGCCTCGTCGGCTTCAAGACCCCGCGCAGCGTCCTCAAGATGTATCCGTTCGAGCTGTCGGGCGGGATGCGGCAGCGGGCGATGATCGCGATGGCGCTGATCTGCAACCCCTCGCTTCTGATCGCCGATGAACCGACCACCGCGCTCGACGTGACCATCCAGGCGCAGATCCTGGCACTTCTGCGCGACCTGCAGCAGCGGCTGGGCATGGCGATGCTCCTCATCACCCATGACCTTGGCGTGGTGGCCAATGTCGCGGATGAGGTCGTCGTCGTCTACCGCGGCGAGGTGATGGAGGCCGGGCCGGTCGAGGCGATCTTCCAGAAGCCCCAGCATCCCTACCTCAAGGGCCTGATGACGGCGATCCCGCATTTCGGCATGAAGCGCGGCGAAAGGCTGAAACCCCTGCGCGATGTCCGCGTCGATCACGCCCGCGTCCATGCCGCCCTCGCCTCTGCCGAAGCGGTCAGCGCGCCGCCGACCAAGGGCGCGCCCGAGGTGCTTCTGTCGGTCCGCAACCTCCACAAGACCTATCATACCCGTTCCCAGCAATGGGAGCTGCGCAGTACCAAGGCCCGCGCGGCGCCGGCGGTCAACGGGGTCAGCTTCGACATCCGCCACGGCGAATGCCTTGGCCTTGTCGGTGAAAGCGGCTGCGGCAAGACCACGGTCAGCAAGATCCTGATGCGGGCGGTGACGCCCGATGCCGGGTCGGTGATCTTTGACGACGGATCAGGTCCGGTCGATGTGCTGAAGGCCGAAGGTGCCGCGCTGCAACGGCTTCGGATGCGGATGCAGATGGTATTCCAGGACCCGGTATCCTCGCTGTCGCCAAGGATGCCGGTCGGCAAGATCCTGAGCGAACCGCTCGCCATCCACGGCATCGGCACGCCCGACAGCCGCCGCGCCACGGCGGCTTCGCTCCTGGAGATGATCGGCCTTGAAAAGGGCGCCCGTAACCGCTTCCCACACAGCCTTTCCGGCGGCCAGCGGCAGCGGGTCGGCATCGCAAGGGCGCTGGCGCTGGCGCCGGGTCTGGTGATCTGCGATGAGCCGGTCTCGGCGCTGGATGTCTCGGTTCAGGCACAGATTCTAAATATCCTGAAGGACTTGCAGAGCGATCTTAAACTCACTTACCTCTTCATCTCGCACAACCTCGCCGTCGTCGACTACATGGCCGACCGGGTCGCGGTGATGTGGGCGGGTCAGATCGTGGAGCTTGCCCCGCGCGAGGTCATCATGACCGCGCCGGTCCATCCCTATACCCGTGCGCTTCTAGCCTCGGTGCCCTACCCCGACCTTGACCGCCCGCTCGACTTTTCCGTGGCGCGCAAGTCCGGCGCCACGGCCAGCGCCACCTGGGCGCCGGCCTTCCGCCCAGAGGAGGGGGTGGATCTTCAGCCGCTCGACATGGGCGATGGCCATTATGTTCTGGCGCGCCCGGTGGCCAATGCGGCGGAGGTACGGGCATGATCCGGCGTCGGCAGGTGATCGCGGGCGCGGCGGCTGGCCTTTTCCTGCCGCTGGTGGCGCGGGCAGAATCTCCGATTCTGAACCCGGCGGTGGTCAAGGGCGACCTGCCGCCCGAGGCGGCGCGGCTCCCGAAGAACCCGCGTGTCATCAACGTTGCCGGCATGGGCCGCAAGACGGGCCATCAGGGTGGCAGGCTGACCACCATCGTTGGCGGCCAGCGCGACATCCGCATCATCCCGATCTACAGCTATTCCCGGCTGATGTGCTACGGGCCGGACCTGGCACTTCGCCCCGACATCCTCGCCGCCTGCGACGTTGAGGAGGAGCGGATCTATACCTTCCACCTCCGCGAAGGTCACCGCTGGTCCGACGGCACCCCCTTCACCGCCGAGGATTTCCGCTACGCCTGGGAAGACGTCATCAACAACAAGGACTTCTACAAGGGCGGGCCGCCGGTTGACCTGATCTCCCACGGTCAGGTCGCGACGTTCGAGATCATCGACGAGATCACGGTCCGCTACAGCTTCGTGGCGCCGATGCCGGATTTCCTGCCGAAGGTTGCCGCCCCCCTGCCCCTCGTCCTCTTCATGCCGGCGGGCTACCTCAAGCAGTTCCACCTCCGCTACACCGACGAAGCGGTGCTGCAAAAGCGCGCCGAGGAAGAGGACGTGGACGACTGGCGCCGGCTGCACCTGAAGATGTCGCGCTCCATCCGTCCCGAAAACCCCGAACTGCCGACACTTGAGGCCTGGCGCCCGCGCACCGCACCCCCGGCCGAACAGTTCATCTTCGAACGCAACCCCTACTTCCACCGCGTCGATGAGACCGGAACGCAGCTTCCCTATCTCGACCAGGTGGCGCTGAACGTCGCCTCGTCAGAAGTCATCATGGCGAAGACCGCGACGGGGGAAAGCGACCTTCAGGCGATAAGCCTCGGCTTTCACGACTACACCTTCCTGAAGAAGGCCGAAAAGACCCACCCCCTCAAGGTGGCGCTGTGGCGCAAGAGCCAGGGCTCGGCGGTGACGCTTCTGCCCAACCTCAACTGCGTCGATCCGGTCTGGCAGGGACTGTTCCGCGATGTGCGGATGCGTCGGGCGATGTCGGTGGCGATCAAGCGGGAAGAGATCAACAAGGCGCTCTTCTTCGGCCTTGGCCGCGAAAGCGCGGATACGGTGCTGCCGGAAAGCCCGCTCTTCAAGCCGGAATATGCCAGCGCCTGGGCGCAGTATGATCCCGACCTTGCCAACCAGCTTCTTGACGAGCTGGGGCTGAATGTCCGGGGCCCGGGCGACATCCGCCGCCTGCAGGACGGGCGGCAGGCCGGCATCGTGGTGGAATCGGCGGGCGAGAACCCGCTTGAGACGGATGTGCTCGAGCTTGTCCGCGACCATTTCCGCGAGGTTGGACTGGCGCTTTACATCCGCACCTCGCAGCGTGACGTCTTCCGCAGCCGCGCCCTTGCCGGGCAGGTGCAGATGTCGGTCTGGTCCGGTCTCGACAATGGCGTGCCCACCGCCGACATGTCGCCGGAAGAGATCGCGCCCAGCACCGGCGATCAGTTGCAATGGCCGCTCTGGGGCAGCTGGCACGCCGCCGCCGGGTCGACTGGCGAGGCGCCGAAACTGCCCGAGGTGCTTGAGCTTCTGAGGCTTCTCCAGCTTTGGGGCGACAGCGCCGAACAATCCGAGCGTGCCGAAGTCTGGGGCCGGATGCTGACCATCTGGGCCGATCAGGTCTTTTCCATCGGCACCGTCAATGGCGCGCTGCAACCGGTGGTCCGTTCGGCGCGACTGCAGAATGTACCCGAGGATGCGCTGTTCGGCTTCGAGCCCTTGAGCTTCTTCGGCGCCTACCTGCCCGACACCTTCTTTTTCGAAGAGGCCTAGGATGTTCCGCTACATCATCAAGCGCATCCTGACCATGATCCCGACACTGTTTCTGACGTCGATCCTCGTCTTCACCATCATCGAACTGCCGCCCGGCGACTATTTCGAAAGCTATGTCGCCGAGTTGAAGGCGCTGGGCGAGGATGCCGACCTCGCCGAGATCGACCTTTTGCGTGAGAAATACGGCTTCGACCAGCCGCAGTATGTCCGCTACTTCCGCTGGGTCGGCGGGATGCTTCAGGGCGATTTCGGCTATTCCTTCGAGTACCGCATGCCGGTGAACGAGGTCGTGGGCGACCGGCTCTGGCTGACCATCCTGCTTTCGACCGTGACCATCCTATTCACCTGGGCCATTGCCTTTCCCATCGGCATCTATTCGGCGACGCATCAGTACAGCTGGGGTGACTACGGGCTGACCTTCCTTGGCCTCATCGGGCTTGCGATCCCGAACTTCATGCTGGCGCTCGTCATGATGTATTTCGCCAACGTCTGGTTCGGGCTTTCGATCGGCAACCTGATGGACAGCCAGTACCTCGGCGAGCCGATGAGCTGGGCCAAGTTCCAGTCGGTCCTCGCCCATATCTGGATCCCCGTCATCATCATCGGCACCGCCGGCACCGCCGCCATGGTGCGGCGGCTGAGGGCCAACCTCTTGGACGAACTCCAGAAGCAATATGTCATCACTGCCCGCGCCAAGGGCCTGCCGCCCGGCAAGGTGCTGAGGAAATATCCACTGCGCATGGCGCTCAACTTCTTCATCTCCGACATCGGCTCGATCCTGCCGCAGATCATCTCGGGCGCCGAGGTGACGGCCATCGTCCTGTCGCTTGAAACCACCGGCCCGATGTTGATCCGGGCGCTGCAAAGCCAGGACATGTATCTGGCGGGATCGTTCCTGATGTTCCTCGCCTTCCTGACTGTGGTCGGCGTCCTTGTCTCAGACATCGCGCTGGCACTTCTCGACCCGCGCATCCGGCTTGGCGTAGGGACCGCGAAATGAGCAACAGCAGTTTCCGGCGCAATGGCCTGCCCGAATCCGGCGCCCCCCTCGCCCATTTCGTCTCGGACCGGCCCTTCGATCCGAACGAGGCCGAAGGCCGCGTCGATGCGATGGCCGAGGCGACGCAGCGCCAGCTCATGTGGTGGCAGTTCAAGCGCCATCGCGTTGCGCTGATTTCGCTTGTTTTCCTGGCCGTGGTCTATGCCGGCATCCTGATCTGCGAGTTCCTGTCGCCCTACCAGCAGGACACCCGCAACCTCGATCACATCTATGCGCCCCCGCAAAGGGTGCATCTGTTCAACGACGGCGCCTTCGTCGGCCCCTTCGTCTACGGCCGCACCATGACGCTCGACATGGAGACGATGCGGCGCAACTACACCGACGATCCGGCCAAGGTCGAAAAGCTGCGCTTCTTCTGCCGCGGCGACGACTACAACTTCTGGGGGCTGATTCCGGGGAACCTGCACCTCGTCTGTCCGGCGGAGGACGGCGAGTTCTTCCTGCTCGGAACCGACCGGCTCGGCCGCGACGTGTTGTCGCGGATCATCTACGGCGCGCGCATATCGCTCACCATCGGCATCCTCGGCGTGACGATGAGTTTCGTCCTTGGCATCGTCATCGGCGGCATCGCCGGCTATCGCGGCGGCTGGTTCGACGCGGTGATCCAGCGGGTGATCGAGGTTCTCCAGTCGATCCCCTCGATCCCGCTCTGGATGGCGCTGGCGGCGATCATCCCCGTGACCTGGAGCCCGATCTTCGTCTATGTCTGCATCACCGTGATCCTCGGCATGCTCGACTGGACCGGCCTTGCACGGGCCGTAAGATCCAAGCTTTTGGCCCTTCGCGAAGAAGATTACGTGCTGGCCGCGCGCCTCATGGGCGCCGGCAGCGCGCGGATCATCGGCAAGCACATGATCCCCGGCTTCATGTCGCATCTCATCGCATCCGCCACCCTGACCATCCCCGGCATGATCCTTGGCGAAACCGCGCTCAGTTTCCTTGGTATCGGCCTCAGGCCGCCGATCACCAGCTGGGGCATCTTGCTGACCGAGGCGCGAAGCGTGAATATCATCGCACTCTACCCTTGGTTGATGCTGCCGGTCGTTCCCGTGATCCTCGTCATTCTGGCTTTCAATTTCCTCGGAGACGGATTACGCGATGCCGCCGATCCGTACAAATAGGGTTCTGCAGAGTTGCGGGACCTTCGGGATACGGGCGGGGTTCGGCGCCATCGGCCGTCGCAAAGGATGCCCGACGTGAAACAGCACCGCGTGTTGATGTACAGCCACGACACCTTCGGGCTTGGCCATCTCAGGCGCTGCCGGACGATCGCCAATGCGCTCGTCGAGAATTTCAGCGGGATGCGGGTTCTCATCATCTCCGGCTCGCAGATCGCCGGGGCCTTCGACTACAAGTCGCGCGTCGATTTCGTGAAAGTGCCAAGCGTCATCAAGCTTCGGAACGGCGAATATACCTCGCTCTCGCAGCACATCGATTTGAAGGATACCGTCGACCTCAGGCGCTCGATGATCCGGCAGACGGCCCAATCCTTCCAGCCCGACATCTTCATCGTCGACAAGGAACCCATGGGCCTCAGGGGCGAGGTCGAGGAGACGCTGGCCTATCTCAAGGCCCAGGGCACCACGTTGGTCCTTGGCTTGCGCGACGTGATGGACGCGCCGCATCTCCTGGAGAAGGAATGGCGCAGCAACGACAACCTGACGAAGATCGAGAAGTACTATGACCGGGTCTGGGTCTATGGCCCGCCGGATTTCTGCGACCCGCTCGCCGGGCTAGATGTGCCCCCCACCGTGCGCGAGAAGATGGATTTCGTCGGTTTCCTGCAAAGAAGCGTGAACGAGGATGTGCCGCCCCAGCAGCGGAGCCTTGGCGACTACCTTCTTGTCACCACCGGCGGCGGCGGCGATGGCGGCGATCTTGTTGCCGATGTCCTCGCCGCCTATGAGCATGATCCGGGTTTTGACCAGAAGGCGCTGATCGTGCTTGGCCCCTACATGAAGGCCGAGCTTCGGGCCGAATACATGGACCGGGGCCAGCATATCCCGCAGGTCGAGATCATCGAATTCGACATGCATATGGAGGGGCTGATCGCCGGGTCCCGCGCCGTCGTGGGCATGGGCGGCTACAACACCTTCTGCGAGATCCTGTCCTTCGACAAACCGGCGCTGATCGTGCCGCGCGTCTCTCCGCGCGAGGAGCAATTGATCCGCGCCATGCGCGCCGCCGAGCTTGGCGTGATCGACATGCTCCATCCCGATGACTCCCGCGACCCCGCCCGGATGCTTGCCGCCTTGCGCGCCGTCGCTGGCCGCAAGCGCCCCTCGCAGTCGGCGCCGCGGGTGCGGATGGAGGGGCTGCCGAACATCGTCGCCCGCGTCGCCGAGGACCTGCGCCGCCGCGAGGACAGGAGCCGTACTGCCGCACCATTGCGGGTCATCACGTGACGGCGAAGGCCGGGCCGAAACTGGTCGTCGTCGTCAAGGGCTACCCGCGGCTGTCGGAGACCTTCATCGCCCAGGAACTGCGCGGGCTTGAGCTTCAGGGCTTCGATCTCGTCATCGTCTCGCTCCGCCACCCGACCGACAAGAAGGGCCATCCGGTCCACGGGGAGATTCGGGCCAAGGTGCTCTACCTGCCGGAGTATCTGCATCAGGAACCGATCCGCGTCCTGAAGGGCCTGTGGTCCGCGCGAAAAGAGCCGGGCTTCCGCGCCACCTTCCGCGCCTTCCTTGGCGACCTTCGCCGCGACATCAGCCGCAACCGCCTGCGCAGGCTTGGACAGGCGGCGGTTCTGGTCCGGGAATGGCCCGAGGGCGGGCACTGGCTTCACGCCCATTTCATCCATACGCCGGCTTCAGTCGCGGATTATGCGGCCCGCATCATGGTGCGCGACTGGTCGATCTCGGCCCATGCGAAAGACATCTGGACCTCACCGGACTGGGAGCTTTCGGGAAAGCTTGGCCGCGCGCGCTGGACCGTGACCTGTACGGAAAGCGGGCATCGCCACCTGCAATCGCTCGCCCCCGATCCGGGCCGGGTGCATCTGAGCTACCACGGGCTGAACCTCGATCGCTTCCCGCATTTCGACGGGCTCCGCGCGTCCCACGACGGCAGCGATCCCACCCAGCCGGTGCGCATCGTCAGCGTCGGGCGCGCGGTGCCGAAGAAGGGCTACGACATCCTTCTGCGCGCCTTCGCATTGCTGCCGCCGGACCTCCACTGGCGCTTCACCCATCTCGGCTCCGGCGGCGAGGTGGCGAAGCTGAAGCGCCTCGCCGATGAGCTGGGGGTTGCGCGCCATTGCACCTGGCGCGGCGCTGCCGACCAGACCGAGGTGATTGCCGCCTACCGCGAGGCCGATCTCTTCGCACTGGCGAGCCGCATCGCCAAGGACGGCGACCGCGACGGGCTGCCGAACGTGATCGTCGAGGCGGCAAGTCAGGGCCTGCCCTCCGTCGCCAGCAACATCTCCGGTATTCCGGAGCTTGTCACCGATGGGGTAAGCGGCTGGCTCTTCCCGCCGGAAGACCCCCCCGCATTGGCCCTTGCCCTGACCGAAGCGATCCGCGACCCCGGCGCGCGCGCGGCACGCGGGGCCGCCGCCGAAGTCCGGGTGCGCCGGCATTTCGACTACCAGACCAGCATCGCGGATCTGACCGCGCTCATCGACCCCACCGAGGAAAGGAGATGCGCATGACACGGGTTTTCTTCTACGTCCAGCACCTGCTTGGCATCGGCCACCTCGCCCGCGCAAGCCGCATCGCCAGCGCGATCAAGGCCGCCGGCATGGAGATCACGCTTGTCACCGGCGGCATGCCGGTCAAGGGCTTTCCCGGCCCGGACGTGGATCACGTCGCGCTCCCCGCCGTTGCTGTCGGCGATGGCGCCTTCGCCGGCCTTGTCGATGCCGACGGCAACCGCGCCGATGCCGCCTTCCTCGACCGCCGCCGCGATCTTCTCCTTGCCGCCTTCCATGACGCGGCGCCGGATGTCGTCATCACCGAGGCCTTCCCCTTCGGCCGCCGCCAGATGCGGTTCGAGCTTCTGCCGCTGATGGCCGCGATCGAGGCACGGCGTCCGCGCCCCCTTCTCGTCGCCTCGGTCCGCGACATCCTTCAGGAAAAGACCAAGCCGGGCCGGGATGAGGAGACGGTGGAACTGGTGCAGGCGCATTACGACCGCCTGCTGGTCCATGGCGATCCGTCTTTCGTGCGGCTTGAGGATACCTTCCGCCTCGCCGCCGGGGTTGCCGACAAGGTGGCCTATACCGGCCTCGTCTGCCCGCCGCCGCCGGTCCCTTCCGCTGAGCAGAACGACGTGGTCGTCTCTGCCGGCGGCGGCGCGGTTGGCGCGGCGCTGGTCGGCGCGGCGATCGAGGCGGCGCGGGCCATGCCACATCTCCGGCGCTGGTCGGTCATCACCGGGCCAAACCTGCCCGATGCCGACTACGACGCCTTCGCCGCCAGCGCACCGGCCAATGTGACGCTCCACCGCTTCCGCACCGATTTCACCAGCCTCCTCGCCTCGGCCCGCGTCTCGGTCTCGCAGGCCGGCTACAACACCGTCGCCGACATATTGCAGGCCGGCTGCCGGGCGCTTCTGATCCCCTATGCCGCGCAGGGCGAGACCGAGCAGACAACGCGCGCGACGAAGCTGGAGGCTTTGGGCCGCGCCGTCATGCTGGCGGAAACCGACCTTTCCGGCCCCGCCATCGCCACGGGGATCGAGGCAGCACTGGCGCAGGACATTGCCGCCGGACCGGCGAAAGTGGCGACCGATGGCGCGCGGCGCAGCGCGGAGATCATTGCGGAAATGGTGGCGGCTAAACGCTGAAAGAGGCTGATGGCCGAGCCATCGGCATGTGCCATCGCACATGCCGATTGGGAACGGCGCAAGTTGACGCCCGGTCGCCCAAAGCGACCGGGCAGCGCCCGCCCCGCCCACGGCGGGCGCTTCTCGCCCGCCAGGACGGGCGCTGCCCTCCGTCATCATGTGCGGATACGGTCTCTTGGCAGCGTTTCCACATGAGCGGGGCCGGCGCCGGTGGCGCCGTCTGTTCCCGCTCAACCAAGCCGGTTCTAAACGCTGACCACCTGGAAGTCCCGCGCGCAGAAGGCGCCGGGGAAAAGCCTCTGCGCTTCCGTCTCGATCTCGAGCAGCTCGGCATCGGTGCGGAAGGTCGAATGATGGACGAAAGCGATCCGCTTCGCCCCGGCGGCCTTGGCAAGCCGAATGCCCTCCTGCCAGGTCGAATGGCCGAAGGTGCGGAAGCAATCGAACTCGGCATCGGTGAAATTGCTGTCGTAAAGCACGAGGTCGGCCCCCCGCATCAGGTCGAGGACCACCGGATCAACCTGCCCCGGCTCATGTTCGGTATCGAAGACCATGGCGATGATCTTGCCCGCGCATTCCACCCGATATCCGACCGCGCCGCCGGGATGGTTGAGCATCGCCGTGCGCATGGTCAGCCCCTCGACCGGCGTGAGCGTATCGCCCGCGTTGAAGTCGCGCATCTCGACCTTCGCCTTGAAGACCTCCGGCCCGACCGGAAAGAACGGCTGGCGCATGAAATCGGCGACCATCTCGGCCGTGGTCCCGCCGGGGCCGAGATGGCCTGACCACATCGTCAGCCGCGTCTCGGGCTTGTAGACCGGCAGGAAGAACGGCAGGCCCATGATGTGGTCGTAATGGCCATGGGTGAAGAAGATGTGGAAATCGCGCCGGCCCTCGGCCCAAAGCTCTTTGCCGGCAAAGGGCAGGCCCGACCCTGCGTCGAAGAAGATCACGGCCTCGCCGAACCGAAGCTCGACGCACATGGTGCAGCCGCCGAATTCGCTGTGCTCCGGCGATGCCGTCGGCAGGCTGCCGCGCGTGCCCCAGAATTTCAGATCAAGCCCTTCGCCCGCCATCCCTTGCGTCACTTCCGGCCCGAACTGCTTCCGCTGACGGTCAATGGAGCCCCTGGCTCCTCTGGGTGCGCTCTGCCGTCAACTCCATCGTCGTCTGGCTGAGCCGCGAGGCGAGCACCCGGACAATCTCCAGCGAAACTTCGGGGAAATCCGCCAGAAGCCGCATGAAGTTTTCCTTGGTGATCCTCAGCACCTCGACCTGCGTCTCGGCGCGCACCGTCGCCGTCCGGGCGACGTTGCAGATGATCGAAATCTCGCCCACCACGGAGTTCGCCGACAACTCGGCGATCTTGATCTCCCCCTGCGGCGTTTCGGCAAGGACATTGGCGGTGCCTTGCAGGATCACGAAGGCGGCGTCGCCGGGTTCGCCCTGGCGGAACAGCATCTCGTCCCGGCGATAGGTCAGGCGTTCCGAGGTCAGGGCAAGAAGCTTCAGCTTGGCCGGAGCGATGCCGGCCAGAAGCGGCACCTGCTTGAGCATGTTCACTTCGTCATTCAGCAGCAAAGCCCGACAATCCTTGCTTCAACGCGGCCGGCACCCCCTTGTGCGGCGATCACGACATTGAGCATACAGCGCGCCACCGTCAACGCAACTGATGTGACATCGCGACGGACTGACGCGACGACAATCCGGATGACCGTGGCCCGATCGTCACCAGCCTTTCCATGCGATGAGGAATCCGCCGCCGCCTTCGGCGCTGTTTTTAGCGGCCAGTGCCTCGACTTCCGGCTGCCACGCAACCCCTTGCGGCACCACTCCCGCGACGAGCCCGGCGTTGAGGACGCTGACCGGTCCCCGCCGGACGGAGAGCGTGAAGGCGAGCGGGCCTGTGACCCACCAGGCCGGGGATTTCGGCAGGCGTTCCGCCACGGCAGGCAGGGCCGCGATCAGATGGAGAAGGGCGGGATGCCCGGCGGGCGCGGCGATGAGGGCGTTCGACAGAAGCAGGCTCCCCCCCGCCACCAGACGCGGCGCAGGCTCGGCGATGACCGACAGGCCCTGCGCCGGAAGGACGGCTTCGGGCGGCATCGCGGCGGCCGCCGGATACCAGTCGCAATCAAGGTAAAGCCCGCCCTCGCGCGCCAGAAGGTGGTAGCGGGCAATGTCCACCGCGCCGGGAAGATCGCCTGCCTTTCGCATCATTGTCCACAAAGGGTCTGCGGTGACCCACGCCCTTGCAAGCGCCGCCTCATCCCAGAGCCGATAGGCCCAGCCGTGGCGCCGGGCGTAGCCGGACCATGCCGCACACGCGGCGGGCGGCGGGCCACCGATCCAGATCTGGTGGATCACGCGCGGCACCGGATGCGCGGCGGCGGCGGCATGGGTGGCCCGGGCTTGGGCATCGGCGGCAAAGAGATCGGCGAGGAGCGTCTCGGGCGGAACCGCTGTCGCCCGGAACCCGGTCAGCCGCACGAGGTCGCCTTCGATCTTGGCGAGCCGGACCCAGGCGGAATGAAGCTTCCTCGGCAAGCCGAGCGCGGTCGTGGCACCAAGTGCCGCCGCCTCGGGATCGTCCGCGATGCTTTGCAGCGCCGCCTCGGCCTCCGCCACCCTGCCCCCGCGCGCAAGCTCAAGCGCCGCGCCGACCCGGGCGGTGAGGCGGTTCTTGGCGGCGGGGTCGGGCATGGTCCGGTCCTTCGGCAGGTGGCAGTCGGGATCATGGCGGCGACCGGGGCCCAACACAATCCGCGATCAAGGACCTGTGACGCCGTTGCGCCAGTCATTCCCTATCGCCACATCCGGGCCTAAAGTGACGACAGGCCGCTCGGGCCGCGCGAAGGGGTTTCCTGACGATGGACCATGCAACGCCCGACTTCCTGGCCGAAATCCCGGTATTCGACGCTTTCGAGGACGTGGTGAACCTCGACCATTACCGCCCCCTGCCGGCTGACTGGATGCTCGCCGTGGCCGATGTCGTCTCTTCCGGCGTGGCGATCCGGAACGGGCGCTACAAGATGGTCAACATGGCCGGCGCCTCGGTCATCACGGCGGTCCTGAACGCGCTTGGCCGGCATGACTATCCCTTCGTCTTCGGCGGCGACGGCGCGGTGATTGCCCTTCCGGGCAGCGGCGCTGCGGCGGTGCGGGACGCGCTTGCCGCCGTCGCACGCTGGATCGCCGAGGACCTGTCGCTTGAGATGCGGGTTGCGCTGGTCCCGGTGGCGGATGTGCGCAAGGCCGGGCGCGATGTCTTCGTCGCCCGGCTGCAGTCAAGCCCGGACCTCACCTTCGCCATGCTCGCCGGTGGCGGCGCCGCCTGGGCCGAAGCGCGGGTGAAAGCCGGGGACTATGCCATCCCCGCCGCCCCTCCCGGCACCCGCGCCGACCTCACCGGCCTGTCCTGCCGCTGGAACCCGATCGAGGCGCGGAACGGCCAGATCGTTTCCGTCATCGCGGTGCAGCGCAGTGCCGCCGCAGCCGCCGACTTCGCCCGCCTGGTGGCCGACGTGGTCGCTTTGGCCGGCAGCCGCGGCGATGGCGGCGCGCCGATCGAGGCCGACAGGCTTGTGCCATCGTTGAGCCGCGCGGGCCTTGATGCCGAGGCACGCGCGCTCGCCCCCGAAGGTCGGCAGGGAATGGTCCGGCTGCGGCTCCTCTTCCAGTTCGCGATGACGCGGCTGTCAAAGGCCACCGGCCTCACGCTCGGCGGCTTCAACGCGCGGCGCTACCTGCGCGAGCTGGCGCGGAACACCGATTTCAGGAAGTTCGACGACGGGCTGAAGATGACCATCGACATCGACCAAGCGGGCCTCGGCAAGATCGAGGCGCTCCTCGAGGATGCCGCGGCGCGCGGGGTCTGCGACTACGGGCTCCACAGCCAACCGTCCGCACTTCTGACCTGCATCGTGCCGTCGCACCGGCGCCGCGACCACATGCACCTCGTCGATGGCGGCGGCGGCGGCTATGCCATTGCGGCCCAGCACATGAAGGCGAAGATCGCGGCGCGTAAGGCGGCTGTCGCCTGAAACGGAAAACCCCGGCCAAAGCCGGGGTTTCCTGTCTGCGATGAGGCCTTCGTCAGTAGGCGAGGCGGTAGTAGTCGACCTCGAAATTCGCCTCCATGCCGATGCCGCAATAGCCCATCTTCATGTTCGACGTGCCCGACACCGTATCGCCCGACACGAGGGAGACACCTTCGACACCGTCGGCATTGGCAGCGAAGTTGATGGTGCCGGCGGCCAGCAACTGCGAGCCGTACATGTTCAGCCCGGCGGCGAACTTCGCGCCGCCCTTGGTCACAAGCTGGACGCCGCCTCCCGTCGCACAACCGTCGTTCTTGCCGAAGGTGATCTTGTTGTTTTGCCCTGACGGCCCCTTGAATGACTGCGCATCCGTGCTGGAAGTGGCGAGGACGGCATCTTCGAAGCTGCTGCCGCTGGCGAACTGGATCGGCGCGGACGTGACGATGGCGACGTTCTTGAAGTCGCCAGAGGGCTTCAGCGTGCTGGTGCAGTAGACGATGTGGATGCGTCCGCTGGTCAGGTTGCCCATCGTCAGGTTGCAGGTGTTGACGGTGAGCGGCGTGCCACTGGTGAGATAGCCCATCGCCGAGCCGGGATCGCCGGCGGTCATCTGCTTCAGCGTGGTAAGATCGCCGGTCTGGAGTGCCGTGATGATGTCGTCGATGCGCTTGATCACGCGGATCTTGTAGAATGACTCGCGCAGCGCCTCGACAAGACCGTTGTTCTTCACGAAGCCCGATGACGCGATCTGCAGGTCATCGAGATCTGGCATCGACACGATGGTCCCGGCCTCGAATGTGTTGTTCTGGTTGATCGAGATGCCGGCATTCGAGTGGATGCAGAAGCCCTTTTCGAAGCCGTTGTTACTCTGGATGTCGACCATGCTCTCGGCAACGAAGCCTTCGCGGAGGCAGCCGGGACGATAGGTTTCCATCACCGAATTGGTCGACACATCCCAGGAGGTCAGGCCGACCGAGCTGAGCAGGAATGTATCGACCCCGTTGGCACGGCTGTTGTTGCGCCGTGCCTTGACCATCACGGCCGAGATCGAATTGGCGTCTGGCGTGAACACGCGCTTCTCCGCATCCCAGTAGCCGAAGACGATGTCGGACGCATTGATCGCGTTAGTGGATCCCGGGGAAGTGCTGAGGTTGTTGTTGGCAACGGCCACAGCATTCTCGATGGCCTTTTCCTTGCCGTACTTCACGCGCGAGACGAGCGCCGCATGCGCCGCCGCGTCGGCGGCCACCTGCATTTCGCTGCGCACCTTGAACGCGTTCGACACGTCCATCGAAAGGCCGATGACCACACAGATCGTCATGAACAGGATCAGGCCCCAGACGCCCATGGCGCCTTCGGTATCCCGCGTGAACTGTCTGATACGCTGGCTGGCCATGGTCAGTACTCCACATACTGCTGAGTCTTCACCATGACGTTCTTGTCCATCATCGGCCGGACCGCGCCGAGGAAGGCGAGGCTGGTGACCGGAACCGAAACGTTGGTGAGAATGACGTTGTCGATGATCTTGATGTCGGATTTGACGCCCGAATAGTTCGACAGATCGGCGGTGATCCGCGCCTTGCCCTCGTCGATGGTCTTGATCCGGCCGACGGAAAGGCCGCGGTTGACGTCCTCGACCACGCGGATGATGCGGCTGTAACTGTGGAAGACCATGGTCACGTCCACAGAGAGCGCAAGAATGTACAAGAACATCGGCAGCCAGAGGATTGCCTCGACCGTCGCTGCACCGCTTTCGTCACGCGCCTTGCGGCGAACAAAGAACTTTAGGGCTCTGAACTTCTTCATTGGCGCGCCTTTTGCGATCCTGGGCCGCCCCCGCAGGCCAGTTTGCGTAATTCTCCCCTCCAGAAGACCGCTTGGAACTGGGCAAGATTGTGGCATCGGTTTTCGAAAGCAGTGCCAATCGACGAAATTCGCGCCGATTGGCGTTCCGTTCATCTACCGTTCATCTAACTTTTGACTTCGTTCATCCAGCGTTCATCTTATTGGTGCAGAGGCGGAAATCGGGCCTGGCGGCTGTCGCCGATACAGGAACAATGGCCTTCCGCACCCGCGACGCGGCGTCGCGGGAGGACTGATTCGCTTCTTTCTGGTGAATGCCGCGGGGGCGTCAGAGGCCCTTGGACCGGTAGGTCGCCGCGACCCGGCTGATCGCGACGATATAGGCGGCCACGCGCAGGTCGCCGACTTCGGGCCGCCCGTGCCAGACCTCGCGCATCGACTGATAGGCGGTGCGCATCGTGTCATCGAGACCGGAGCGCACAAGCGCAAGTTCGTCCGAGCCTTGCAGGAACTTCTCCTTGAAGTCCTGCGCCAGCGTCCAGCCAAGGCCCTTGTCGGCCGATAGCCGCTCCAGCTCTTCCACGAGAATCCGGCTCCGCCCCTCTTCCGCGCGCCGCTGCATCCGGCCGAAGCGGATGTGGGACAGGTTCTTGACCCATTCGAAATAGGAAACCGTCACGCCGCCGGCATTGGCATACATGTCGGGGATGATGACCGTGCCCTTCCCACGCAGGATCTCATCCGCGCCATAGGTCACGGGGCCATTCGCGGCTTCGACGATTAGGGGCGCCTTGATCCGTGCCGCGTTGCCCTTGTTGATTACGCCCTCAAGCGCCGCCGGAATGAGCATGTCGCAGTCCATCTCAAGAACCTTGGCGCCATCTGCCACATAGGCCCCGTTCGGGAAGCCCTTCACCAGCCCGCCGTTGCGGTTCATCCACTGGCGCAGTTCCTCGATCGGCAGGCCGGCCTCGTTGACGACGGCGCCGTCCCGTTCTGCCACGGCGATGATCTTTACCCCGTCCTCTTCCGACAGAAACTTCGCCGCGTGGTAGCCGACGTTGCCGAGGCCCTGCACCACGGCGCGCTTGCCCTCAAGCTTGCCCGAAAGCTTGGCCGCCGCCACATCCTCCTTGTGCTGGAAGAACTCGCGCAGCGCGTATTGCACCCCCCTGCCCGTCGCCTCGACCCGGCCCTGGATGCCGCCGGCATGGGGCGGCTTTCCGGTCACGCAGGCCTTGGCGTTGATGTCGGTCGTGTTCATCCGCGCATACTGGTCGGCGATCCAGGCCATCTCGCGTTCGCCCGTCCCCATGTCGGGCGCCGGCACGTTCTGGGCCGGATTGATGAGGTCGCGCTTGATAAGCTCATAGGCGAAGCGCCGGGTGATCTGCTCAAGCTCGTGGTCGTCCCATTCCCGCGGGTCGATGCAAAGCCCGCCCTTCGAGCCGCCGAACGGGGTTTCCACCAGTGCGCACTTGTAGGTCATCAGCGCCGCCAGCGCCTCCACCTCGTCCTGACTGACGCCGAGCGAATAGCGGATGCCGCCCTTCACGGGTTCCATATGTTCGGAATGGACGGAGCGATAGCCGGTGAAGGTCTCGATCTTGCCCCTGAGGCGGACGCCGAAGCGCACGGTGTAGGTCGAATTGCAGACGCGGATCTTTTCCTCAAGCCCCGGGCTCAGGTCCATCAGCGCCGTGGCGCGGCGGAACATCAGATCGACGGATTCGCGGAAGCTGACTTCGGTCGGGACTTTGGGCATGTTCATGGCGTCACCTGTCTGACTTGGCACCGGGGCGGGGTCGCCCGCAGCAATACCCCCACCTTAGCCCAAAAAAGTGGCAGGGGCAGTATCCGCGTCTTCCCTTGCCGCGATTGATCGGCGCCCCGCCTTCACGTATCCCGGAGCTGAGGGAGAACGCGCGATGATGGATGACGAACAGGAAAGCCTGCCCACCGATCGCAAGCGCGGCTCAGGCGTCAAGCTCGCCTATGACATCCTGAGGAACGAAATCCTCGACCTTGTCCTTCCCCCCGGCACGCCCATCGACGAGGTGCAACTGGCCGAGCGGCTCGCCATGTCGCGCACCCCGATCCGCGAGGCGCTGGTCAGGCTCGCGGCAGAGGGGCTGGTGACGACGCTCACCAACCGCTCGACCATCGTGTCGAACATCGACTTCCAGAACCTGCACACCTTCTTCGATGCGATCACGCTGATGTACCGCGTCACCACGCGGCTGGCCGCCGAGTATCGTACAGATGGCGACCTCGCCCTGATCCGGGCGCGGCAAGCAGATTATGTCGGGACGGTGCGGGCCGAGGATGAGCTCGGCATGATCGCCACCAACCGCGATTTCCACATCGCCATCGCCGAGGCCGGGCGAAACCCCTATTACACCGCGCTTTTCGGGCGGCTTCTGGACGAAGGCCGGCGGATCATGCCGATCTACTATGCCTCCTACGGGGACCGGCTCCCGGAAAGCGTCGTGGCCGAGCATGAGGCGATGATCGCTGCCATTGCCGCCGGTGATGTCGCGACGGCGGACCGCCTCGCCACTGCCCATGCCGACCGGATCGTGAAACAGATCCAGACCTTCATCGCCCGCGACCGCCGGCAGGCCATCGACCTCTGACCCCTGCCCGCCTTTGCCGGGCTTCGATCCGCGCCTGAAATTCTTGTCGACAAATAAAATGCAAACACTATAGTGCCTCTCACACCCAAAGATTCGCGGACGCCCGATGGCGCCGCCCCGCCAGAGGAGCGACAGATGAAGACCAGCATTTTCCACGGCACGGTCCCCGCCCTGATGACCCCCTGCAAGGCCGACCGCAGCCCCGATTTCGATGCGCTGGTCCGCAAGGGCAAGGAGCTGATGGCGCTTGGCATGTCGGCGGTCGTCTACTGCGGTTCGATGGGCGACTGGCCGCTTCTGACCGATGCGCAGCGGATGGAGGGGACGGAGCGGCTCGCCAAGGCCGGCATCCCGGTCATCGTCGGCACCGGTGCCATCAACACGGCGAGCGCCGTGGCCCTTGCTGCCCATGCCCAGAAGGTTGGCGCGAAGGGCCTGATGGTCATTCCCCGCGTCCTGTCGCGCGGGCCGGTGATCGCGGCGCAGAAGGCGCATTTCAAGGCGATCCTCGGAGCAGCCCCCGACCTGCCGGCGGTCATCTACAACAGCCCCTTCTACGGCTTCGCCACCCGCGCCGACCTATTCTTCGCGCTCAGGGCCGAACATCCGAACCTCGTCGGCTTCAAGGAATTCGGCGGCTATGACGACCTTTCCTATGCGTCCGAGAACATCACCTCGCAGGATGAAAACGTCACCCTGATGATCGGCGTCGATACCGCCGTCTACCACGGCTTCGTCAACTGCGGCGCGACCGGCGCGATCACCGGCATCGGCAACGTCCTGCCGCGCGAGGTGCTGCACCTCACGGCCCTTTGCCGCGCCGCCGCCAAGGGCGACGCCACCGCGCGCCGTCTGGCGAAGGAACTGGATGACGCGATGCAGGTGCTGTCGAAAGTGGATGCCGGGCCGGACCTCGTTCTCTTCTTCAAGCACATGATGGTGCAGCGGGGCGAGAAGGAATACACGCTCCACTTCGTCGAGACCGATGCCCTCAGCGCAAGCCAGAAGGGCTTCATCGAAACCCAGCTTGCGCTTTTCGACGGCTGGTATGCCGATTGGTCAAAGCAGACCGAGGCGCGGAAGTTCGCGGCCTGAGCTGATGGACGTCATCGTCATCGGGGCTGGCGTCGTCGGGCTTTCGGCGGCGCTGGCGCTTCAGGCGCGGGGGCTATCGGTCACGGTGATCGACCGCGAGGGGCCGGCGGCGGGCGCCTCGGCGGGCAATGCCGGGGCCTTCGCCTTCACCGACATCCTGCCGCTCGCCTCGCCCGGCATCCTGCGACAGGCGCCGAAATGGCTCCTTGATCCGCTCGGTCCCTTGTCGGTGCCGCCGGCCTATGCCTTGCAGATCGCACCCTGGATGTACCGCTTCTGGCGCGCCTGTTCGCCTTCGCGAGTCGCGGCATCGACCGCCGCGCAGACCGCGCTGATGGACCTTTCCAAGGCCGAACTTGAGCCCTTCCTGGCCGCGACCGGCACGCTGCCGATGCTACGGAAGGACGGCAACCTTCAGGTCTATGAATCGCAGGCCGAATTCGACGCCTCGCTGCCCGGCTGGGCGGCACGAGAGGCGCATGGGATCCAATTCCGCCACATGACGCCGGAAGAAATGGCCGAGGTGCAGCCGGGGCTTAGCCCGCGTTTCTCCCACGGCACATTCACTCCGGGTTGGTTTTCGATCGCCGATCCGAAGCTTTATACGTTGGCGCTGGCCGAACGGCTCCGCGCGCAAGGCGGGCAGATCGAACGCGCGGAGGCGGTGGCGCTTGGCGAGGGCGAGGTGCGGCTGGCGACTGGCTCTACGCTGAAGGCCACGCATGTCGTCGTCGCTGCCGGAGCCTTCTCCCACCGTCTGGCTGCAACCCTCGGTGAGAGGATCCCGCTTGAGACCGAACGCGGTTACAACACCACCCTGCCCGCCGATGCCTATGACCTCAGAACCCAGATCACCTTCGGCGGCCATGGCTTTGTCATCACGCGACTTTCGACCGGCATCCGTGTCGGCGGCGCGGTCGAACTCGGCGGCCTCGACCTGGCCCCGAACTTCAAACGCTCCGAGGCGATGCTGCGGAAGGCGCAAAACTTCCTGCCGGGCCTGAAGCCCGAGGGCGGCACGCAGTGGATGGGCTTCCGCCCCTCGCTCCCCGACTCACTCCCCGCCATCGGCCGGGCTCGAACTACGCCACGCGTCATCTACGCCTTCGGCCACGGCCACCTCGGCCTGACGCAATCCGCCGGCACCGCCCGGCTCGTCGCCGATCTCGTCACCGGCCAGCAGCCCGCGATTGACCTCACCCCGTTCTCGCCGCAAAGGTTTTAGCCATGGCCATGCACACCTTCTCCTGCCTCGACGGGCATACCTGCGGCAATCCCGTGCGCCTCGTCTCGGGCGGCGGCCCGAGGCTGGAAGGTGCGACCATGCTCGAAAAGCGTGCCCATTTTCTGCGGGAATTCGACTGGATCCGCACCGGCCTGATGTTCGAACCGCGCGGCCATGACATGATGTCCGGCTCGATCCTCTACCCGCCGACGCGCCCCGATTGCGATGTGGCGGTGCTTTTCATCGAAACCTCCGGCTGCCTGCCGATGTGCGGCCATGGCACCATCGGCACGATCACCATGGGCATCGAAAACGGCCTCATCACGCCGCGCGAACTGGGGCGGCTTTCCATCGACGCGCCCGCCGGCAAGGTCGATATCTCCTACCGGCAGGAAGGCCGCTTCGTCGAGGAAGTGCGCCTGACCAACGTCCCCGGCTTCCTTCATGCCGAGGGCCTGACGGCGGAAGTCGAGGGTCTGGGCGAGATCGTCGTCGACGTGGCCTATGGCGGCAACTTCTACGCCATCGTCGAGCCGCAGAAGAATTTCCGCGACATTGCCGACCATTCGGCGGGCGAACTCGTCGGCTGGTCGCCGAAGCTCCGCGCCGCGCTGAATGCGAAATACGATTTCATCCACCCCGAGCATCCGGCGATCAGCGGCCTTTCCCACATCCTCTGGACCGGGAAGCCGACCGTCAAAGGCGCCCATGCCCGCAACGCGGTCTTCTACGGCGAAAAGGCCATCGACCGGTCGCCCTGCGGCACCGGCACTTCGGCGCGGATGGCGCAGCTGACCGCGAAGGGCAAGCTGAAGGTCGGCGACGAGTTCTGGCATGAGAGCATCATCGGCTCGATCTTCAAGGGCCGGGTCGAGGCGGCGGTGACGGTGGCGAACAAGCCCGCCATCATCCCCTCCATCGGCGGCTGGGCGCGCCAGACCGGCATCAACACCATCTTCATCGACGACCGCGACCCCTACGCCCACGGCTTCGTGGTGCGCTGAGGCGGGAATTCGCCACCTTTCGCCCGGCATTGCCTGCTGAAGTTCCACCTCTGAGCGAAACATCAGGCGTTACGAATCGCGCCGTGCGGGTATGCTTTGCCAGGCATTGCTTTGCAGCCACCAGTTCCGAGGCACGGCTGCATTGGGCGAACCCTCGGGCAAGCCCAAAGATGTGACCGTAACCCGTGCGCTGGTCATACTTTTTCCCGGTGGCCTTATCGCCGGCGGGCATCAGGCATTTCTTTCGACTGGATAGATTGACGGATGCTTCAGGCCGAACATCTTCTGCGCGAACTGGATCTGACCGAATATCTGGCTGCCTTTCGCGACAACAATGTCGATGACGACATCCTCGCCGGCCTTACGGCTGACGACCTGAAGGAATTGGGCGTCACCTCGCTTGGCCACCGCAAGAAGATCCTCGCCGCGATCAAGGCCCTGAAAGCCGAGGAAGCACCGGCGGAGACCAAGGCGCCCCCCGCCGAGGACATGACAGAGCAGCGGCGCGAGGTTGCGGTGCTCTTCTCGGATCTCACCGGCTACACCAGGCTGGTGAACCGGCTGGCGGTCGAGGACATGCACGACATCCTCTCGGGCATGTACGACCGCTTCGATGGCATCGTCCGCCGCATGGGCGGCACGGTGGACCGGCATATCGGCGACTGCGTGATGGCGGTCTTCGGCGCGCCGGTTTCCTACGGCAACGATCTGGAACGCGCGCTCCGCTGCGCCGCCGAGATGCACGAGGTGATGCGCGACCTGTCGCGGATGCACGGCGAGACGCTTTCGGTCCATGTCGGGATCGCCGCCGGCCGGGTGCTCTATTCCAGCAAGGGCCAGGGTGCGCTGGCCGAATCCGGCTTCACCGTCACCGGCGGCACGATCAACCTCGCCTCGCGCCTTGCCGACAAGGCGGAAGGCACCGAAACCCTGATTTCCGACCGAACCTATGTGGAACTGCGCGGCCTCATCGACGCCGAAGCGGTCGAGAATGTCGAGGCGCAGGGCTTTGCCACGCCGGTAACGGCCTACCGCTTTCTCGGCTTCCGGTCCCGCCGCCCCGACCAGCGCTTCGTCGGTCGCGCCGCCGAGCTTGGGCTTGCCGAACGGGCGCTTGACCTGTGCCTCGCGCAAGGGAACGGCCAAGTCCTCCACCTGACCGGGGAGGCCGGCATCGGCAAGACCTCGCTTCTCGATCAGATCGGGCGGCGGGCGGTCGGCAGGGGCTTTTGCGTTCACCGGATGCTGGTTCTCGACTTCGGCCTTGGCGGCGAGGAAACCGTGGTCCGCTCGCTTCTGGCGCAGCTTACCGGGCTCAGCACCGGCGCCACGCTGAGCGCCATCGAGGCGGTGTCGCGCGGCTTGCGGCAGACCGGGGTCCTGTCCGAACGGGCGGCCTATATCTTCAGCCACGCGATGGGCGTCAGGCCCGAAGGCGCGGCGCGGCTCTATGTCGGGACGCTCAGCGACCGGGAACTGGCCGAGGCGGTGAATGCGGTGATCACCAGCCTCGTGATGGCCGAAGCCGCCAAGGCCCCGCGCCTGATCGCGGTGGAAGATCTGCACTGGGCCGATGCGGAGACCCTTGGCCTTGTCACCCACCTCGCCGGCGTCACCGGCAATGCCCCGGTCCTCATGGTGCTGACCTCACGCGAGGGGAGCCAGCAGTTCGATGGCGACTGGCACGCAAGGTTTCCGGACGTCCGCTTCGTCACCCTCGCGCTGCCGCCCCTCAGCCAGTCAGAAGCGACCGAGCTTGCCACCCTGCTACATGCGCCGAAATCCGACCTCGTCCGGAATTGCCTTGAAAAGGCCGAGGGCAATCCCCTGTTTCTCGCCCAGCTTCTGCATCACGCCAATGACGCCGAGGTGGACGCCGTTCCCGGAACGATCCAGAGCCTCGTGCAGTCCAAGATCGACCGGCTTTCTGCGGATGACCGCAACGTTCTTTACGCCGCCGCCGTCATCGGCCAGCGCTTCCGGATCGACGCGGCGACAGCGATTGCCGGCATCCCGATCTACGACGCGGGAGCGCTTCTTGAGGCCGGGCTGGTGCGCAAATACGACAGCGATCTTCTCTTCAGCCATGCCCTGATCCGCGATGGCGTCTATGAGACGATCCTCAGGAACGATCTGAAGCGCCTTCACCAAAGCGCTGCCACATGGTTCGAGCCGAGCGATGCGCTCCTCCATGCCGAACATCTGGAAAAGGCCGGAAGCGAGGCGGCGGCGGCCGCATTCGCCCGCGCCGCCGAAGAGGCTTCGGCGAACCGGCGCATGTCGGCGGCCCTTGCGCTTATCGAAAGGGGCCTCGGCCACCACCCGGCCCCCGATGTCCGCGCCAGCCTCAACCTTCTGGCCGGCGACATCCTGCGCGATCTCGGGCGTGGCGAGGCCTCGATCACCGCCTTCCGCTCAGTCCTCGACGACACCAGCGATCCGGCGGCGGTTGTCGCCGCGCGGATCGGCCTCATCGGCACCATGCGCATCATGGACCGCCTGGATGAGACGCAGTCGATAATCGCCGAGGCGGTGGCGATTGCCGAGGCCAACGCGCAATATGCCAACCTCTCGAAACTCCATTACCTCAAGGGCGCGATCTGCTTTCCGAGGGGGGATTTCCGCGGCTGCCTTGAAGCGCACAGCATCGCGCTCGACCACGCCGAGAGGGTTGGCGACCCCGAACTGATGGCGCGGGCGCTTAGCGGTCAGGGCGACGCCTATTATGCGCAAGGCCGCATGTTCCGGGCGCATGGCGTCTTTGAGAAATGCCTCGACCTTTGCAACCGCTACGACCTTGGCGCGGTGGAGGCCGCGAACCGCTTCATGCTCGGCACCGTCAAGATCTACATGAACCAGACAGAGGCGGCGCTGCACGAGGCCCGGCGGTCGGCCGAGCTTGCGAGCGATGTCGGCCAGTTGCGGCCCGAGATCGTGTCGAGGCTGACGGCGGGATGGCTTCTCCAGTCGCTTGCCCGGCGCGACGAGGCGCGGGCCGAGGTCGAACGCGGACTTGAGGCCGCCCGCCAGCTTGGCGCCAAGCGCTTCGAGCCCTTTCTGAAGGAAACCCTCGTCCGCATCCTCGTTTCGGAAGGCCATCAAAACGAAGCGGCGGCGGTCGCCGATGAGGTTCTGGCGCAGACACGCGACCTCGGCGCCATGACCTTCATCGGCCCGTGGGTTCTTGCCACGACGGCCTGGACGAAGGACGGTCCCGCCGCAGCGGCGCTTCTCGATGAAGGCGAGGCGCTTCTCAAGGCCGGCTGCGTCGGCCACAACTACTTCCGCTTCTACGTCTACGGCATCATCGGCTGCCTGAACCGGGGCGAGGTCGCACGGGCGCGGCGCTATTGCGATGCGCTGTCTGAGTACACTTCCGCCGAACCCACGCCCTGGTCGGACTTCTACGTCGCCTTCGGCCGCGCCGGCGCGGACCTTCTCGACAACCACCACGATGCAGCACAGAGGCTCGGCCGGCTTGCCGCCGAAGCGGAGCGCGCCGGGCTTATCACCGCCCGACAGCACATCGGGCGAATGCTGGCCGGGGCAGAAGAGAAGGCATGAACGACGTGAAGTGAGAGCAATCCAGCAAGGGAGATCGGGAATGGTGGCTCCAGCAAATGTGGATGTGGTGGTGGTCGGTGGCGGCGTGGGCGGGCTTGCCGTGGCCTGGAACCTGACGGCGCAGGCGCTGCAGAATGGGGGCAAGCCGCCCAGCATCATGCTCGCGGAAGCCTCGGGCCGCTGGGGAGGCAATGCGGATACGTTCAGCTTCACCTTCGGCACCGGCCCGGATGGCAAGCCGCTGGACCGCTGGTGCGATCTTGGCGTCAACGACTTCAACGTGACCGCCTACACGAAGATCGTCAGCGTGATGAACACCATCGGCTTCAAGCAGGGCGTGGACTACAAGCCGCTTGAGGACACGACCTGCTATTTCACCGCCGACGGCAGCCTTGCCTTCACCGACAACTCCGTTCCCTGGTGGGGCACGGGGATGAGCCAGAGCCTCCTGGACTCGGCCAACAGTTTCATGACCGTGGCCGGGAATGACGCCACCAAGAATGCGACGAAGTTCCAGAACTACACGATCGAGAAGTACATCAACGAACAGGGCCCGCTGCAGACCCCGCCCTGGGACCCCGACCTCGGCCCCCTTGTGATCTATCCGCGGATCAACGGCATGTATTTCGTGTCGGAGCTTGGACCGCGCAGCATGCCCTTTCTCGCCGTCATGCATTACTACGCCATACAGGAGGGTGCGGGCGGCCAGCCCGCGTACCGCTGCTATTTCGTGGACGGTGCCAGTGCTTGGATCACGGCCCTGGTCGGGTACATGCAAAGGAACATGCCCAACATCACCTTCATGCTGAACTATCAGGCGGTCATCGCCCAGGTCAGGACCGCAGACCCGATGTATCTGGTCCAGGATTACAGCGACAATCCAACTCAGACCATGGCGACAACCATCGTTCTTGCCGCCCATGCCGACGATTGCCTGACCGCCTTCATCGGCATGCCTGCGCCCGCCAGCGCGGTCATGGGCGCCATCCGCTACAACAACGGCATCTCGGTTGCCCATACCGACAGCCGGGTGTTGCCGGTCAACTCGAACTGCTGGTGCACCTACAACATCCTGATCCACGATCCCGGCTCGGCCGGGCTGAAACCCTATGTCATCAACTACGTGGCCAATCGCCACCAGAATGACGCGGCCAATCCCGCCTACGATCAGTTCGGGCTGCCGCAGTTCTTCGTCTCCTGCAACCCGCACAAGCCGATCCCGGAGAACATGATCCTGAAGGATGCGGGCGGCAATCCCGCCGTCGCGAACCTCCGCCACAACAACTTCGACTTCGCCACGCTGCAGGCGCAGTCGCAGATTCATTCGCTGCAGGGCATGGAGAACATCTATTACGCCGGCGGCTGGACCCACGGATCGGGCCTGCATGAAGAATGCTGGGCGCAGGGAGAGGAAGTCGCCGCGCTCTACTACCAGTATGCCCAGACCGGAGTGCCGAAGGAACCCGGAGAACCGCAGGAGGTCGGGAAGCTGGTCGGCGACCGTCTGAAGCGGAACGCCGGGCTCTAGGTCGCCGCGCCGCGCTTCACGAGCAGGTAATCGCCCGTCTCGCGGTCAAACCCGCCGATCTCAAGCCCGTCGGCGAAGGCCGCCTGAAGGCTGTCGCGGACGCGAAGGCGTTCGGAAAGTGCAACCTCCGACGCCCCGGACAGGAGCGCCGCAAAATCTGCCGGGATGTTGACGCGGGCCTTGATGCCGCCCGCACCGGGCCGGGGCCGTTGGCCTTCGGCCCGAGCCTTGACGCCCAGCGCATCGAGCCGCCATTCGACCGACAGCCGGTCGGAGGGCGCGCCGGCGTTGATGCCCGCCATGTCGCCGTAATAGTCGGTGTGGTAGACATTGCCAGAGGCGCCAAGCGTGTCGATGTTCAGCGTCGCATTGGTGCGCCGCAGGGGATCGAAGGTCCACCGCACCAGCCCGACCCCATGCCTCAGGCACCAGTCCCGCTGATACCATTTGAGCCTGACGCCAAGCTTCAGCCCCCGCGCTTCGGAGGCCACCGCCAGCCGGTGCGAATGCTGGACCCCAGGATCGCGCGTCGGGAAGCCGAAGACATAGCCGATGAGGTCGCCGCCCCGGAAAGCGCCGGCGCAAAGCCCGCCCTCGGCCTGCACCACCATCATCAGGTCGGCGGGATCGGGGCTGTCATCCTGGCCCCAGACCGCGCGTTGCAGCCGTTCCGCCGCGAGGAACTCGGCCATGCCGTGAAGGTCGCGCAAGGTCACGTCGCTCAACGGTCGAACCTCCTGAGATCGGTGCTGACGCTGGCGAGGAAATCGTGGTCGAGAGTGACGCCCGTCCCTGCCCCCTTCGGCACCGGCATCCGGCCTCCGACCGCCTCAAGCTTCTCCACGATGATGTCGCGGTGGAAATAGCGGCTGGCGGACGACGTATCGCCCGGCTTGGTGAAGTTCGGCAGGGTCGAAAGGTGGATGTTGTGGGCGCGACCGATACCGCCTTCCAGCATCCCGCCGCACCAGACCGGCACGTCGAAGGCGGCGCAAAGGTCATGGATGGCCTTCGCATTGCAATGCCCGCCGGATCGCCCGACCTTGATGTTGATGACCCGCGCCGCATCCGATTGCAGCGCCTTCCTTGCATGGGCCGGGGTGCGGATCGACTCGTCAAGGCAAAGCGGCGTCCGCATCCGCGCCTGCAAGGCGGCGTGGTCGTGGATGTCGTCCCAGGCCAAGGGCTGTTCGACATAGTCCAGCGCGAAATCGTCGAGCCGCGCCAGAAGCGCGCTGTCGGCGAGCGTGTAGTCGCAATTGGCGTCGACCGTCAGCTTGGCCTCCGGGAAGGCCTCGCGCACCGCACGGACAAAGGCGATGTCATGGCCCTGGCAGACCTTCAGCTTGATGCGCTTGTAGCCCTGATCGAGATGGTCCCTGACCCGACCGATGGTGGTATCGACCGGGGCGATGCCGAGCGATACGCCGACGTCGATCGCCTCGCCCTCACCGCCAAGAAGGGTCTGGAGCGGCAGGTGAAGCGAGCGCGCCCAGAGGTCCCAGAAGGCCATCTCGACCGTCGCCCGCGCCATGTGGTTCGCGCGCCAGGGCGCCAGATGCCGCGCCAGTGCCTCGGGGTTGGCAAAGCTCTTGCCGACGACAGAGGGCAGAAGGACGGCGGACAGGAACTCCACCGCCCCGGCGGTGGTTTCCTCAAGATAATCCGGCAAGGGGTCCATCACCCCTTCGGCGACCCCCTCGAAACCTGAGGAAAAGAGCCGGACCAGCGGGAAGACCTTCTCACGCATGGTCCCGGTGGCGATGACGAAGGGCGTGACGAGCGGCAGCCGGACCAGACGCAGCTCCGCGCCGTCGATGGTCACGGGGCCGCGCGCCTGCCCCCGCACGTCGTGATCGCTCATCCGTCCCCCTGCCCGCGCAGCGCCTGTGCTGCCGGCGAGGAATCTAGCATGGGTCAGTTTTCTTGCAAGTCGTTTAGCGTGGAATATTTCTGACGTTGCTTGATCGAGCCGCAGCATGCCGCGACGTGTTTTGAAGAGTCAGACGAACTCGCCCCAGTCTCGGCAAGGTGTGAACCGGCGCGCGAAACTCATCCCTCATCGGCGCCCGGTTCTGCCCCCAGATGCTTCGCCGCAACGTTGGTTGCGGATCAGCCACGGCAGGAAGAGTTGGCAGGAGTGGAAAAGATCGCGCGGGTGCGACGACCCTTCTACGCTCAGGGTCAGATTCGGGTCGCGTTCGCGGACCTGATCCTCGACGATCCTCAGAGACAGCAGAAAGCGGATGTAAATCATTGCCGCCAGGCCGATGATCTCGGGGGTCGCCTAGAGGTACCTGAATGGCGACCACAGGTTCGTGGCCAAACGTTGCGAATGTGCCTGCCACGAACAGGCCGGGCTCTGCTGCCAATGCGTCGCAAGGGGATCAGGACTGCGATGCAGGCGATCTGCGCCCGGATTCTGAAGCAGCGACAGATGCCGGGCCTCTGTGTAGTTGCGGTCTTTGCCACCGGCGCTTCCGCTCGCTGGCTCGACCGAACTAAGTGCTGGCTCGCGATCCGATCATCTCGAAAATCGCGGCGCGCTCGTCATGCACCAGAAGCAGCGCAAGGTCGCCGGGTTGAAGACGCTCCAGAATCTGCCGCGCACCGTCCGCGGGACTTGTCGCCGAGAGGATATGGTCGTCGGGCAGGCCGCAATCCCGGCTGGCCTGACGGATCAGCGCAGGGATCTCGCCGGGCTGGCGACCCCTGAGGTAGCCGGCGATTTCGGCCACCACGACAGTATCCGGCCTCAGCGCGAAAAGGCCCTGCGTCAGGCCCCGGATATCCGCATCCGACCGGTCGCCCGCGTGGCTGATGAGTGCGAAGCGACGCCTGGCCGGAAGGGCGGCCAGCGCCGAGGTCACGGCGGCGATGGAATGCGGATTATGGGCGAAGTCGACAAAGACGCGGGCGCCGTTCACCGAAAACTCGTTGGCGCGCCCCGGATTGTCGATGGGATCGCTGCGGAAGCTCCGCAAGACGGTGCGGATCGCGTCATCTGGCAAGCCGAGGCCGCGCGCGGCCAGCGCCGCCGCCAGCGCGTTTTCGATATTGTAGCGCGCGGCGCCGCCGAGGGTGAGCGGCACATCGCTGACCGCGACGAGCGGCGTGGCCCCGGTTCCGTCGGAAAGCACGATCCGGCCATCCTCAAGCCAACCGCAGGGCGCTCTCAGCGCCCGTGCGCGGGCGATCTCTGGCGTGCGGGCATCGAGCGAGAACCAGACCGGACGGGCGTCAATCATGTCTGCGGCGACGACGAGAATGGGGTCGTCGGCGTTCAGGACAAGGTGCCCGCCGGGGATGAGAGCCCGGTGGACGGAAAGCTTGACCTGCGCCAGATCGGGGACCGTGTTGATCCCGTACTGGCCGAGATGGTCAGCCGCCACATTCGTCACAACGGCGACGCGCGCCCGTCCGATGGGCAATCCCCGGCGCAGGATGCCGCCGCGCGCCACTTCAAGTACCCCGAGTACCAGCCGCTTGTCGCGCAGAAGGAGGCGCGCACCCGCCGGCCCGGAATAGTCGCCGCGATCGAGGATTTCGCCGCCGACCTTCACGAACTCGGTCGAGGAAAGGCCCGAGACCCTTCCTGCGGCGGCACCCATCGCGGCAATCAGGCGCGTCGTCGTCGTCTTGCCGTTGGTGCCGGTGACGAGTGCCAGCGGAATGTCATGAAGGCCGGCCCAGTCCGGCGTATCGGGAAGCTGGTCGGTCGCCCAGGTTGCAGACCCGGCCCCATGTCCCAGCGTCAGTGCATCGTCGTCGAGAAGACGGTCGACGCCGCGCCTCGCAGCCTCCGCCGCGAGGGCCACGAGCCGGGGGGCACGCTCAAGGGCGCTGACGCGCTGCAACCCGGCCATGAGGTCTTCGAAAGGTATCTGCGCCTGGCCGAGCAGTTCGGTCGCGGCAAAGTACCAGGCCGACTCGATGGCATACGCCGCCGTGAAAAGCTGGTCTATCGGCGCCGGAGCAAAAAGGCTCGCGCCGCCGTCGAAAAGGCGCGTGCGGACTTCCGCCGCGGCAAGGCCCAGCGCGCCGAGAATCTGGGCAAGACGGCCCTGCCATAGGGCTGCCACCTCAGTCGGATCATGCACCTTGACCAGACAATCGCCAACCGCCCCCGGCCCTGCCCCGTAAAGGTTCGGGCCAAGCAAGCGGCGGCAACTGTCGAGGATCAGCCCCGGGTCCTCGGGGACCGGGATAACCAGCGCATCTTGAAGCTCTTCGGATCGCGCCAAGGCGTGCCTCTGTCAGTCGGACTGTTCGACTTCGACCCGCGCCAGCCTGACGCCGCGTTCGTCGCGGATAAGCTGGTCGCCTTCCGAGATCAGCTCCTCGAACCCGGTTGGTTGTGGCTCGGGGCGCTTCGGTTTGGCCGAGAGGAGGGCCTCCCGCTCCGCCTTCTGGAAATAGATGATCTGCTTCCAGGACCGCGCCAGTTCATCCGCCAGAATGACCAGAAGGTCGTTCGGCTGCGCGCTTCCCAGCGCGAGGTCGATCGCCTCCATCTCGCTCGGCATCAGGGTGATCTGATCGGCGGGAACGCCCGATTTCAGAAGCTCATCGCGAAGCATCCCAGGCACTTCCATCTCGCCCCGCCCGCGCCGGTCGTCGTCGGGCTTGAGGAAGTAGTGATCGAAATGGCCGGCAAGTTCGCGGGCCGAGGCGAGGATATCCTCATCCCGCCGGTCGCCCGGCATGGCCGCCACGACGAGCCGCCGCCCCTTCACGTCGAGCCGGTCGGCAAGGCCCGCCATGGCGGCAATCGCCGCCGAATTGTGACCGTAGTCGAGGATGACCTTGAACGGATGTTCGTCATAGACGTTGGTGCGGCCCGGCACCTGGAAGAAGGAGGTGTCGAAGGTCCGCAAGCCATGGCGGATATTGTCGAGGTCAAGGCCGAAGGCATGGGCCATGGCGCAGGCGAACATCGCGTTCTGGACGTTGTAGAGCGCCTTGCCTTCAAGCGTCGCCGGGATGAGATGCGACCAGAGCACGGGCATGTGCAGCCCGTTGGCATAGATCGTGATCATATCGCCGTTCATGGCCTTTTCCAGAACCACGGCACGACCGCCGGCGCGGATGTGTTCCTTGACGAGCGGGTGGTCGGAATTCGTCGTCACATAGCAGATGTGCGCCGCGTGACAGAAATCCGCCATCCGCAGGCAAAGAAGGTCATCGGCGTTCAGCACCACCGTATCGGTCGCGGTTTCGACCACCACGCGCTTGACGACGGCAAGCTCCTCAAGCGTGTTGATGCCGCCCATGCCGAGATGGTCCGAGGTTACGTTGAGGCAAGCGGCCACATCGCAGCGCTGATAGCCGAGGCCGGCGCGGACGAGGCCGCCACGGGCCGTCTCCATCACCGCGAAATCGACCGAGGGGTCGCGCAGCACCATCTGCGCCGAGGCGGGGCCGGTCATGTCGCCCTTCACGGTCAGCTTGCCATCGACATAGACCCCATCGGTCGAGGTGAGGCCGGCGATCTTGCCCGACGACTTCATGATATGGGCGACCATGCGCGAGGTCGTGGTCTTGCCGTTGGTGCCGGTGATGGCGGCAATGGGGATGCGCGACTGCGTGCCTTGCGGGAAGAGCATGTCCATCACCTTGCCGGCAACATCGCGCGGCTTGCCCTCGGAGGGTGCGACATGCATGCGGAAGCCGGGTGCGGCGTTCACTTCGACGATGGCGCCGCCGATGTCCTTGTAGCTTGACGTGATGTCGGAGGTCAGGAAGTCCACGCCGCCGACATCAAGGCCGACGGCCTTGATCGTCCGTTCCGCCATGTCCTTGTTGTCGGGATGGCAGACATCGGTCATGTCGATGGCCGTGCCGCCGGTCGAGAGGTTGGCGGTCGAGCGCAGGAAGAACACCTCGCCCTTCGGCAGCACGGTTTCCGCGCTATGGCCCGCGTCGGCCATCAGCCGTTCGGCCTGATTGTCGAGTTCCAGATTGGTCAGCACCTTTTCATGGCCGATGCCGCGCCGGGGATCGCTGTTCACGATGTCGATGAGCTGTGCGATCGTGTGCTTGCCGTCGCCGATCACATGGCCGGGTACACGCTTGGCCACGGCGACCAATTCGCCGTTCACAACAAGCATCCGGTGATCCATCCCGGTGATGAATTGCTCGACCAGAATGCCCCGGCTTTTGGAATGGGACTTCGCCTCGTGAAAGGCCGTCTCGATCGCGGCATCGTCGGACAGGTTGATCGAGACACCGCGCCCGTGGTTACCATCCAGCGGCTTGACGACGACCGGATGGCCGATCCGTCGCGCCGCCCGTATCGCCTCGCGGGGCGAATAGACCAGACGCTGCTGGGGGACCGGCAGGCCGAGGTCGTTCAGCATGTTGTGGGTGTCTTCCTTGTCGCAGGAAATCTCGACCGCGATATGCTTTGTCTGGCTGGTGATCGTCGCCTGGATGCGCTGCTGGAACTTGCCGTGGCCGAACTGGACGAGCGAGTTGTTGTTGAGCCGGATCCACGGGATGTCCCGCTCTTCCGCCGCCTTGACGAGCGAGGCGGTCGAGGGGCCGAACTCGCGCCGCTGCGCCGAGAGAACGAAGTCTTTCAGCTCGGCGGGGAAATCGAACTCCGGGTCAAACTCGTAGTCCGTCTGCGCTTTCAGGCTGTCGGGCAGATTATGCATCAGGAGGCGGATCGCGAGGGTGCCCGCATCAAGCCCGACATCGCGCTGGCGATATTCGTAGACGAGGTTGTACTGCCCCGGAACGCCCGTGCCGCGGGTCCGGCCAAAGGTCACGTCCGATCCCGCGACACCCTGGATTTCAAGGGCGACATGTTCCGCGATATGGCCAAGCCAAGTCCCCTCGCCTTCGCGCAGGCGCCGGATGAAGCCGCCGGGTTCGCGGTAGGAACAGCCGTGTTCGCGAAGCCCTGGCAGCGCCTCGACCAGCGCCTCGATCCAGGGTTCCCCGATGCGGACCGATGGCCAGTCTTCCAGGACGCCAAGATCAATCACATGGCGGATGACCGGAAAACTCGCCCAGACGTTCGGACCGACAAAGACATTCGTTGAAACGATTTTCATGACGCTTCCCCCCGTGTTGTCGGCCTTCAGTTCAGCCAACCTTTGATTTGTCGTCAAGCAGCGAACAGAACGCCGCAAGTTGATCCGGCGGATAGGCGTGACGGCCGACCAGATCGTACCGGCATCCTTCGCCAAGAACATGTACCTTCAGCCCCAGAAGCGTCAGCGCCTGCCCCGGCGACGCATCCCACATCGACGAATGCGTGAGGCCCGAGGCATCGACCACCGTGACCGTGCCAGACCCCACCACCTCGAACACGCCATCCGGCCCGATGAAGGCCGCCGTGTCCTCGTCGATGCCAAGGCCGATCAGGAAGGGGTTGTAGGAGGACGCGGTCAGGAGCCGCCCGAGCCGGTTCCGTTCGGTGAAATGCTGGTCGATGATGACCGCATTGGTCAGCCCGAGGCCGGGCGCAAGGCTCACGGAGCCGACGGTCGGCGCCGAATTGCTTTCGCCGCCGGCGATCATGTGTTCCGACATGATCGAAGCCCCGGCAGAGGTCCCCGCGACCGGCACCCCTGCGGCGTTGCGGCGGCGGATCTTCTGCGCGATGCCGGTGCCGCCGAGAATGGTGGAGAGCCTTAGCTGGTTGCCGCCTGTGAGGAAAATGCCCGTGGCGCTGTCGAGCATGTCGACATAGCGCGGATTGTCGCAATCGGCGCGCTTGGTGATCGGCAGGAAATCGACCGCCGAGGCGCCAAGGCCGAGGAACATGCGCTTGTAGTCGTTGCCCGTGGTTTCAAGTTCGGACGCGGTCGGAATGACGACGATGTCGGCACCCTTGCCCCCTGCAAGATCCACGAAACGGCGATGGATGTGGCGCTCCTTAACGCGGTCTTCGCCGCCGCCGATGGGGATGATGAAGCCGCGGGACGTTTCTTCAGGCAAGGGTGCGGGACACATTTCGTGGGGCGACTCTAGCGTGGCCAAAAGGCGTGTGACATTTCCCCCCACGACGCGAACGATTCTTTCGCATCGCGCGCCCCCCCAAACTGCCTGCAGTCTGACGAAGCATCAGAAGCGCCGCAAGCGGTTTGCTGTGGTCAGGTCGGGAGGGGCCGGTGCTGGCAGACCATGCGTACCCCACCGTTGCTGGTGGCTGGCGAAATCTGAACAGCCGGTATGCTTGGGTTCTCCGAGCACTCGCGGCATGATGCTGCTCGTGATCTCTGTTTTGGATCTGACCGGCCTATGGATAGCGATCACCGCCGAAACAGGGGCGACCGCGCTGACTATGGCCTGCCAATGACCAATCATCCAGCCACGACCGGAGACCGGCTGTCATTTGATCCGACCCCCAAAGTTGGACCGGCCGCAAGCAGAGTTTTCCGGCCTCGCTCAGGGTGGCGGGCTGGTGACGCCTCCCGATTTCGCCAGCGTGATCGGGAACTTGTTGCCGATCGGGTGGTGTGGCCGCTCCACGTTGTAGTATCTGCGTAGTATCTGCGCCAAGCCTCCAGCTTTTTGGCAGGTGCTGTCAGACGAATGCGAACCAGTCTCCGTTCCCCCTCCCCCGCTCGGGTATCAGGCAGCGAGAAGGCCGCGCCACTCGGCGAGAGCGGCGGCGCGGCTCGTCTTGTAGGTGTCGCGGCTTTGGAGATGGCGCTCCGTCGGGAAGTGGTTGTGGACCGAGGCATGCACTGAAGCGAACTTCTGTAACGTGTGCATGCGCCGGAACCGCAACATCGCCCGCTCCCGTCGTCGGAACGGCAGGTGCGAGTTCTCCGCCCTGTTGTTGAGCCAGCGGCCCATCTCGCGATCGTCGCCACGGCCGAGCTCCTTCAGCGCAGCGCCGTAGGAACGCAGCCTGTCCGTCACGATGGTCTCGGGCCGACCATGCCGCTTCATCGATTTCTTCAAGAACTTCAGAGCTGCCTTGCGGTCTCTCGTTCTGGTGACGATGCTTTCCAGCACTTCGCCCTCATGATCGACGGCCCGCCAGAGGTAGTGCGTCTCGCCGTTGATCTTCACGAACACCTCGTCCAGATGCCAGCGCCAATGGCGGTGGGCGCGCATCGCCTCAACACGCTTTCCCATGATCTCGGCGGCGAACATCGGCCCGAACCTGTGCCACCAGTACCGCACCGTCTCGTGGCTGACTTCTATGCCGCGCTCATGAAGCAGGTCCTCGACATTACGCAAAGACAGCGGGAACCGGATGTAGAGCATCACCGCCAGGCGGATCACCTCGGGGCTCGTCTTGAAGTAGCGGAAGGGGGAGCGCTTGGTCATCGTGGGAGGCTAGTCAAACGCCTTGGACCGCTCAAGCCAAGTTCTTCTGACAATACCCACCAGACGCCTCTGCGCTGATAACGTCGGCGCGGAGCTTTGGGAACTACGAATTGTCGAGTGCTCTTGCCGATCTTTTGGACAACAGCATAAAGGCAAAAGCACGTAGTATCGAAATTAAATGCATCCGGTAGGATGATGGGCCCGAGGTCAGGATTCTGGATGATGGGTCCGGAATGTCGGCGAACGAGCTGCATCGGACTATGCGACCCGCCAGCACCAATCCCGACGATGAACGGGCTCGCGATGACCTCGGCCGGTTCGGCTAGGGCATGAAGTCGGCATCGCTCTCGCAGTGCCGGTTCTTGACCGTCGTCACCCGACACGATGGAGTTCTGTCTGGCGCATCTTAGGATCTTGATGATCTCGCCGACTGGAAAATGGGAGTCCTCGAGCCGGTCTTGTCAGATTAAACCGCTCTGATAGGGTTCGAGGCGCCCGGTTGTTCCGCTCGTCGCCGCTCTGGAAGGGGAATTTCCTTACAGATCAGTTTATTTTGTCCGAATCCCGAGGGAGGCGGCGGGAGTGGGCGGATGGCGACGATTGCTCTGACAGTACCCGCGCCAGAGGTAGTGCGTCTCGCCGATGATCTTCACGAACATCTCGTCAAGATGCCAGTGCCAGCGGCTCGCAGACCGAAGTCCCCAGCTCCGCCTCCGCCGGATCTCGGCGGCGAACATCGGGCCAAAACGCAACCACCAGAAGCGCACCGTCTCGTGGCTGATTTCGATCCCCCGCTCGTGCAGGAGGTCCTCCACGTTTCGTAGCGACAGCGGAAAGCGGATGTACATCATCTCCGCCAGGCGGATGATCTCGGGGCCGGTGCGGAAGTAGCGAAAGGGACTGCGTCTTGTCATGCCGGCAGGCTATCCAGTCGCCCTACCCACCTCAAGCCGCATCGCTCTGACACCTCCCCGGCTACTTGTTGCATTCAGCGGTGATTGACGTACCTCACCCTTCTGGCTACTCATGGACCAGGAGGGCCAGATGGGCAAGCCGACGGTTCATGATATCGCGAAGGAAGCAGGCGTCAGTCTCGCGACGGTGGACCGTGTCCTGAACGCACGTCCGGGGGTCCGCGGAAAGACCGTCGAGAAGGTCCAGAAGGCGATCGGCAGCCTCGGCTATGTTCGCGACATCTCGGCCGCCAACCTCGCCCGGCAGCGCCAGTATCGCTTCGCCTTCCTGCTTCCCGAGGGTCAAAGCCAGTTCTTGCAGGAGATCCGTCGCGCAATCGCCGAGGCGGCCGTGTCGAACATCGCCGACAGGTCGGAAATGCGTGTCATCAACGTATCTCTGCAGGATCCGCTGTCGATGATGCGGGTGCAGCAGGAAATTCTCGAGAAGAACATCGACGGCGTTGCGATCATGGCCAACGAAACTCCGACCGTGCGCGACATGATCATGCGGATCAAGCAGGCGGGACGCATCGTGGTGACACTGGTGACCGACCAGCCGAAATCGGAGCGCGATCACTTCGTAGGCGTGGATAACGTGGCCTCCGGGCGCACTGCGGGCGTACTGATGGGGCGCTTCCTCGGGCAGAGGGAAGGCAAGATCGCCGTGGTGGTCAATTCCACCAACGAGCGTGATATGGCTGAGCGCCGGCTTGGCTTCGACGCTGTAATTGCACGGGATTTTCCGCTTCTGGCTACCCTTCCGTCGCTTGAAGGTCGCGGCGAGCAGGATCTGCCGGCCGAAATCACGCGCGCCTGCCTCGACCGCCACCCGGACGTCATCGGGCTTTATTGCGCCGGGGCGGGATTGCGCAGCGTAACGAAAGTGCTCGAAGAACGGTCGATGGCCGGGCGCGTCACCGTCGTCGGCCATGAACTCACGCCTTTGTCCCGCGAGGCGCTGCAAAGGGGCGTCGTCGACGTCATCATAACGCAGAACGTAGGTCACCTGATCCGGAGCGCTGCCCGCGTCCTGCGGGCCAAATGCGATGGGGTCGACATCGTCGAGTCGCAGGAAAAGATCCGGATCGAAATCGTCATCCGCGAAAATCTTATCTGACCCGTCCGATTCGCTTCCTTCGGGCGCAGATGTCGCTTCCTTTTCCTGTCCAGCGGGCGGAACGAGCAGGATCCGCACCAAGCCCGCGTCTGTGATTGCGCCGGGGGCGGAGATCGCCGCCGCGACAACAGGCCGGACAAATTCGCGGCTACTTCAATGCCGTTCGCCGGTGTGGATGTCCCGAAGCACATCTTGAACGCGGAACCCTTCAGGGCCGCGCGCAGAATGACTTGCGTACCTCTTGATTGGCGCTTGATTTGAGGTACGCACATCATTTATGATCTGAGTCGACCTTCGGCAGGGAGCCGAGTCGCATCGTTACCCGGCCGACCAACAACCAAGGGAGGAAGATGACCATGAAGACATCCAGCTGCCTCGCGGCGCCCGTCCTTGCGGCGGTCTCCGGCCTCGCGGCCACTGCGGCATCCGCCGATGACCTGACGCTATGCTGGGCCGCATGGGATCCGGCGAACGCGCTGGTCGAGCTTTCCAAGGACTTCGAGGCCCAGAGCGGCCACAAGATGAGCTTCGAGTTCGTGCCGTGGCCGAACTTCGCCGACCGGATGCTCAACGAACTCAACTCCGGCGGCAAGCTCTGTGACCTGATGATCGGCGACAGCCAGTGGATCGGTGGTGCGGCCGAGAACGGCAACTACATCAAGCTCAACGATTTCTTCGATGCCGAAGGCATCAAGATGGACGATTTCATTCCGGCGACCGTCGTTGGCTATGCGGAATGGCCCAAGAACACCCCCAACTACTGGGCGCTGCCAGCCTTCGGCGACGTGGTGGGCTGGACCTACCGCAAGGACTGGTTCTCGCGGCCCGAGCTTCAGACCGAGTTCAAGAAAACCTACGGCCGCGACCTCGGTGTTCCCGAGACGCTCGACCAGCTGATGGACATCGCCAAGTTCTTCCAGGGCCGCGAGATCGACGGAACCACCGTCTACGGCGCCGCGATCTATACCGAGCGCGGCTCGGAGGGGATCACCATGGGCGTGACAAACGCGCTCTACAACTACGGGTTCCAATACGGCAGCCCGGCAAACCCCTATGAGCTTCAAGGCTTCGTCAACTCGCCCGAGGCGGCGAAGGGGCTCGAGTTCTACAAGGCGCTCTACGATTGCTGCACGCCGCCGGGCTCGTCGGACTGGTACATGTCCGAGGACATCGATGCCTACAAGTCAGGACAGGTGGCGCTCCAGATGAATTTCGCCTTCATCTGGCCCGGCGTGAACGCGGATGCGAACGTGGGCGGCGACAAGTCCGGCTATTTCCCGAACCCGGCGGGTCCCGGCGGCCATTTCGCGCAACTTGGCGGGCAGGGCATCTCGGTCGTTGCCAATTCCGACCAGAAGGATGCGGCGCTGCAATACATCAAATGGTTCGCGCAGCCCGAGGTGCAGGCGAAATGGTGGCAACTGGGCGGCTACTCCGCGCTCAAGGCCGTGGTTGAGGATCCCGCCTTCGCCACCAGCCAGCCCTATGCGCAGACCTTCCTCGACTCGATGGCGATCGTGAAAGACTTCTGGGCAGAGCCCGCCTATGCCGATCTTATGCTCGCGATGCAGAAGCGCGTGCACGACTATGTCGTCGCGGGGCAAGGCACGGCGCAGGAGGCGCTCGACAGCCTTGCGAAGGATTGGACGGCGATCTTCGAGGACGAAGGTCTGCTCTGACCCGACGCGACTGGCCCCGCCCGGACGACCGGGCGGGGAGCAGCCTCAGCGCGGCAAGTCCGGAACGGGAGGAAGGCCAGTGTTCGATTCACCGATGCAACGCGCGGCCAGGGCGACGCCGCCCGAGATCGCGCGCCGGATCCGCGGGTTGTCGGACCGGACCGTCGCTTGGATATTTGTTTCCCCGACAATCCTGCTTCTGCTCGCGGTGAACATCTTCCCGCTGATCTGGACGATCAACCTCAGCTTCACCAATTTCCGCGCCAACCGGCCGAACCGAGCGATCGAGTATGTCGGGTTCGAGAACTACCAGCGCATTCTGACGGACGGCGACATCTGGCTGACGATGCAGGCGACCGCGCATTTCCTGTTCTGGACGATACTTTTGCAGGTGCTCATCGGTTTCACGCTGGCCTGGCTCATCAACCGGAAGTTCAAGGGCAACGACCTCTGGACCACGATCATCGTTCTGCCGATGATGCTGAGCCCGGCGGTGGTGGGGAACTTCTGGACCTTCCTGTACCAGCCGCAGATCGGCTTCTTCAACTACATCGTCTCGTTCTTCACCGGCGTCGACCCGGCGTCGTTCCAGATGATCGGCGACGTGCCGCTGGCGCCTTGGGCTATCGTCATCGTTGACACATGGATGTGGACGCCCTTCGTCATGCTGATCTGCCTCGCCGGGCTGCGTTCGATCCCCGGCTACATCTACGAGGCGGCCGAAATCGACCGCGCCTCGAGATGGCGGCAGTTCTGGACGATCACGCTGCCGATGGTGTTGCCGTTTCTCATGCTCGCGGTGCTTTTCCGGGGCATCGAGAACTTCAAGATGTTCGACCTCGTCGTGCAGCTCACGGGCGGCGGCCCTGGCTCCACCACGGAACTCACCTCAATCAATCTCAAGCGCGAAGCCTTCGAGA
Source organism: Pseudomonadota bacterium (assembly GCA_020161655.1). Lineage (GTDB taxonomy): Bacteria > Pseudomonadota > Alphaproteobacteria > Rhodobacterales > Rhodobacteraceae > Albidovulum. Next base: position 5,151 of record JAIUPC010000012.1, on the reverse strand, counting down.
AGTGGCGCACCGGCTATGCCTCGGCCTACGCGGTGATCCTGTTCGTGACCATTTTCGGCCTCGCGTCGATCTATGTGAAGGCGCTGAACAAGGTGAAGGAAAGATGAGCAATTCGATCACCGAACCCACGCCGCGGCAGAAGTGGGTCGCCGGCATCCTTGTCGTCGGCTACGCACTTGTCACCATCCTGCCCTTGATCTGGATCCTGACGACAGGCTTCAAGACGCCGGCAGATGCCATCGCCTACCCGCCGAAGGTCATCTTCGAGCCCTCGCTGGAAGGTTATGTGAACCTCTTCACTACGCGGACGCGGCAGACCCAGGAGTTTCTCGCGGCCCATCCGCCCCAGACATGGTACGAGGAGATCGTCCGCAAATACGACATGGTGATCGTCGGCCCCTCGCGCTATGGCGAACGGTTCCTGAATTCGGTCATCATCGGCTTCGGTTCGACCTTCCTTTCGGTCTTCCTCGGCACGCTCGCGGCCTACGCCTTTTCGCGCTTCAAGGTTCCGCTGAAGGACGACCTTCTGTTCTTCATCCTGTCGACGCGGATGATGCCGCCCATCGCTGTGGCAATCCCGATCTTCCTGATGTTCCGCTCGCTTGGGTTGTCCGACACCCACCTCGGAATGATCCTGCTCTATACCGCAGTCAACATCTCGCTCGCCGTCTGGCTGCTCAAGGGCTTCATCGACGAGATTCCGCGCGAATACGAAGAGGCCGCACTGATCGACGGATACACCCGCTTCCAGGCCTTCTACAAGGTCGTGCTGCCGCAGGCGGCGACCGGCATCGCCTCGACCGCGATCTTTTGCCTGATCTTCGCCTGGAACGAATACGCCTTCGCGGCGCTGCTGACGAGCGGAACGGCCCAAACCGCGCCGCCCTTCATCCCGACGATCATCGGAGTCGGTGGACAGGACTGGCCGGCCGTGGCCGCGGGCGCCACCGTGTTCCTCGTGCCGGTCATGGTCTTCACCATCATCCTGCGCAAGCACCTCTTGCGCGGCATCACCTTCGGAGCGGTGCGGAAATGAAAACGTTCATCGACGGGCTTCTGCACCTGCGCCGCGGCCCCTGGGAAATGGTCGCCTCGATCCTGATCGCGCTCGGCGTGGCGATGTTGATGCAGCCCTTCATGATCGCGCTCTTCAGCGCCTCCTTCATCGTCACGCTGATCGGCACGGTGATGTTCATCGTCGTCAGCCATTTCCCGGAGTGAGACCGTGGCCGAGATCGTAATCCGCAACTTGCGCAAGGAATTCGGGGCCTTCACGGCAGTGCGGTCCTCGTCCTTCAAGATTGAGGACGGCGAATTCTTCATGCTCCTCGGCCCGTCCGGCTGCGGCAAGACCACCACGCTGAGGATGATCGCCGGGCTCGAACTGCCAACTTCGGGGGAAATCTACATCGACGGCGAGGAGGTCAGCCGCAAACCCGCAAGCCAGCGCGACATCGCCTTCGTCTTCCAGATGTTCGCGCTCTATCCGCACATGAACGTGCGGCGCAACATCTCCTATCCTCTCGTCAGCCAGGGAATGTCCCGCCGCCAGGTCAGCGAAAAGGTTGCCGAGGTCGCGCGCATCCTCGGCATCGAGGGCATCCTCGACCGTCCCGTGGGGGGCCTCTCCGGCGGTGACCGCCAGCGCGTGGCGCTTGGCCGTGCCATCGTCCGCAATCCCAAGGCCTTCATGATGGACGAGCCCTTGGGCGCGCTCGACGCCGAGTTCCGCGAGCACATGGCGGAGGAGTTGCGCGCGCTGCACGACCGGATGGGTGCCACCACTGTCTACGTGACCCACGACCAGCTCGAGGCGATGCAGATGGGCGACAAGATCGTGGTGATGAACCACGGGGTCATCGAACAGTTCGGCACGCCTCAGGACATCTACAGCAAGCCCGCGACCATGTTCATCGCCAACTTCATTGGCGACCCGCCGATGAACTTCCTGCGCGTTCGTGGAAGCGTCGAGGCGGGCGCGACCTCCATCCGCTTCCATCAGCGGACGATGGCCGTGCCGGAGATGCGCGAGCCCTTCGATGGCGACATGGTGGTCGGCGTCCGCCCCGAGCACATCCGCTTCAGCGACAGCGCCGAGATCCGCGGGCAGGTGCGGGCGACGGAGTACCTCGGCACCACCCAGATCGTGACCGTGGCCACCGAAAACGGGGATGTGAAGGCGCGCATAGCCTCAGGCATCTATGCCCGGACCGGCGAGAACGTCGGGCTGGAATTCGACCCCGCGACTATCACGCTGTTCGACAACCAAAGCGGCCGCGCGCTGCGCTCCGACCTGAATGAGGGAGTGCTCTCCCATGTCTGAAGTCGCCCTCAGAAACGTAAGCAAGTGGTTCGGCAGGACGCTGGCCGTTGACAACGTCACCCTGTCCATTCCTGACGGCGCCTTCGTCGTCCTGCTCGGCCCGACCGGCGCGGGCAAGACGACGGTATTGCGGCTGATCTCGGGTCTTGAGCGATCGGACGCCGGCGACATCCTGATCGACGGACGCTCGGTCGCCGCCGACACACCGGCACGTCGGAACGTCGCGATGGTGTTCCAGCAGTATTCGCTCTATCCGCATCTCAGCGTGCGCGACAACCTCGCCTTTCCGCTGCGTTCGCCTATCCTGCGCACCCCGGAGGATGAAATTGCCCGCAAGATCCGGCACATCGCCGAAGTCCTGCATATCGAACACAAACTCGACAATCGCGCCACGGAACTGTCGGGCGGAGAGATGCAGCGCGTCTCGATCGGCCGCGCGCTGGTGCGCGAGCCCGCGATCTACCTGATGGACGAACCCCTCAGCTCGCTCGACGCCAAGCTGCGGGCCGAGCTCAGGGTTGAGCTCAAACGCATCCAGTCCGACCTCGGCGCGACGGTCCTCTACGTCACGCACGACCAGATCGAGGCGATGACGATGGCGACTCATGTTGGCGTGCTCGACCAGGGCCGGCTCGTCCAGTTCGGCAGCCCGCGCGAAATCTACGAAGCGCCCGTCAGCCTGTACGTCGCCGGCCGGCTCGGTTTACCGAGGATCAACACGTTGCCGGCGGAAATCTTCGCCGGTGCCCCGAAGGGTGCCCGCACCATCGGCCTGCGGCCGGAACATATCGAGACGGGCGCCGGGCGGTCCACGAAAGTCATGCGCGTAGAGCACCTCGGCGACCAGACCCGCCTGCACCTGAGGCTCGACGGACACGACATCGTGACGCTGAGGAATGGTGGACGCGAACCCGAGCCGGGCGAAACCATCGAGATCCATCCCCGTAACCCGCTTTACTTCGACGCCAGCGGCCAGCGGATCGCCTGAGGAGAGGCCAGACATGAACCAGTTCATCAATACGAAGGAAACCCTGGTCACCGAAGCCATCGACGGCACGCTGAGGACCAGCGGGGGGCAACTTGTTCGTCTCGACGGCTATCCGCACATCAAGGTCGTGGTGCGCAGGGATTGGGACAAGTCCAGGGTCGCGCTGGTCTCGGGCGGCGGATCGGGGCACGAGCCGAGCCATGTGGGTTTCGTCGGCAGGGGCATGCTAACTGCTGCGGTCTGTGGTGATGTCTTTGCTTCGCCCTCGGTCGATGCGGTGCTGGCGGCGATCCTGTCGGTCACCGGCAAGGCCGGATGCCTGCTGATCGTCAAGAACTATACCGGCGACCGGCTGAACTTTGGTCTCGCGGCCGAACGCGCGCGTGCCTTCGGGGTCAGGGTGAACATGGTCATCGTCGACGATGATGTCGCCCTGCCGCACTCGCCGCAGCCCCGAGGCGTGGCAGGAACCCTGTTCGTACACAAGATCGCGGGTGCAATGGCCGAGGCCGGCGCCGATCTGGACCGCGTTACCGAAGCAGCGGAACGGGTGATCGACGGTGTCGTTTCGATCGGCATGTCGCTCGACACCTGCACGGTGCCGGGCTCGTCGAAGGAGAACCGCATCCGCCCCGGCAATGCTGAGCTCGGTCTCGGCATCCACGGCGAGGCCGGCATCGAGCAGGTCGACTACAGGAGCGCGCGCGAAGCCGTGGCCATGGTGGTTGAGCGCTTGGCACCCGAGGTTGGCTCCGGACCGCATGTAGCGCTGATCAACAACCTCGGCGGGGCGACTGCGCTCGAAATGGCCGTGCTTACCGAGGAACTGCTGAAGTCCTCGCTTGGTACGGGGATCCAGTGGGTTGTCGGGCCCGCGGCGATGATGACCTCGCTCGACATGCAGGGCTTTTCGATCTCACTTCTGCCGCTGGGCTCGACCGAGGACGACGCGCTCCATGCGCCGGTCGCGCCGCGCGCCTGGCCCGGGTGCAGCAGGGTCGGCCAGATCGAACTCATGCCGCTGCCGGACGGCCTCACCCCGATCCAGCCGATCCCATCGCGCAGCCCCGAGACGGCAGCCTTCATCAAGCAATGCTGCTCGATCCTGATCGCCGCCGAGAACGAACTGAACAAGCTCGATGCGCGCTCGGGCGATGGCGATACGGGGTCGACGCTTGCGACCGCGGCGCGGGCGCTTCTCGATGCGCTCGAGCGGCTGCCGCTCGCGGATCTGACGCAATTGTATCGTGCGATCGGGCTCGAGCTCAGTCAAACCATGGGCGGGTCTTCCGGCGTTCTCCTCGCGATATTCTTCGTCGCGGCCGGCGATGCATCGGCGCGTGGCGCCGGCCTTGTCGGGGCGCTCAAGGCCGGGCTCGACAGGGTCCAGCAGGTGGGCGGTGCACAGCCCGGCGATCGCACCATGATCGACGCGCTCAAACCCGCGCTCGACGCCCTGCCCGACGGCCTCGTCGCGGCGGCAGCGGCGGCGCGAAAAGGCGCGGACATGACCGCAACGATCACCCAGGCGAGGGCGGGACGTGCTTCCTATCTCGCCGCCGAAAGTCTTGCCGGACACAATGACCCCGGCGCCGAAGCGGTGGCGCGTCTTTTCGAGCAGATCGCCGCGCGGTTGGAAGCGGTGCGTTAACGCGCTTTTTCGGCTGTTTGCGAGTTGAATCGATCACAGCCAGGTGTTGTTGCACAACTCTGACGTTGTAGGATTCACATCGCGAATCCATGCAGTTAGGCAGGCGGCATGAGCAAGCCATCACCTGCCCGCTACCGCCCCACGAACTGGTCCGGCTACACCGCCTCGCTGAAGAAGCGTGGTTCT
>JAIUPC010000011.1 GCA_020161655.1 Pseudomonadota bacterium | reverse complement strand
TCCGCGCACTTCGCTCCGGCCTCATGCTCCTGCAAGATGCCGATGATCTGCTCTTCGCTTCGTATCGTTCGCTTCATCGTCCGTCCCTTCCTTGGGGCGGACTCTAGTCGCAGATGGAGGAAAAATCCCGTGGCAGGTCAGTTGCGATGACGGCGCCGACCGAGAGCACTGGTCATCCAGAGCCGCAAGTTCAAGTGATTAATTGGATGACGGAGGGTCGGGGTGCCCCTCATGTGCTAGCGCCGTGCGGCGGCATCCTGGAACCCGCATTTCCAGGGTCGTCATCCAGAGCAGAAGGGCAATCATGCTCCAACGAGAACTCAAGTCTGCGGGGTCAGTCCTTGACAGAAAGTCGCCCCGCTCATTTCCGGCACCCTGGCCGAAGTGAAGGCGTCTCACGCCGCCCAGGAACGCGCTATCAATCATGTTGATGCAGCCCTTAACCAGCCGTCGAACAGGGTCTTCGACACCTGCCCGCAAGCAAGGTCATGCCCACCGAGTACCACCCCGGCGTCCAGCGCAGGATGTACCTGGAACCTTTGCTTTAGACCTTCATCCAGGCCGGCCGGGACCTGCGCTGACGCAACGCGGGCAGCCCTCAGAACAATGCAATTGCGGCCCGGTTCAACGCATCAACTCCGACCTTCCTCGCATTCTGCACCGGCAAGAGTGCAGCCGGGCAAAGCTCACTGCACTTCCTCCGCGCTTCACGACAATCTCGTCCGGCTTCGCGACAATTCTGTCCGCCTTCTCGATAATCCGATCCGGCTTGCCGACAACAAAATCGCCCAAAATCCCGCTCAACGCGCGGGATTTTGCCGCGCCAGCCCCGCGCAACCCAAACCGCACCACCCATAACAGTCTGTAAAGTCGAGATATTTATTGTTGTCGGCAGTGGAGACCGGTTAGCTCAGAACTGGCAGCACAGCCAGCCTTCCCACGCAAACCGAGACGCTTGGCCCTTGAGACCGATCGCCGCGCAATCGCGGGGAGTTGCGAGGACAATGACCAATCCCGAGACGCCGGCAGAGCGCGCCAATCCGGCGCAAAGTGCCGCCCGTCTCTGTTTGCGCTTTCGGGGGTTGTCGATTGAGCGGCCGGTCAGAGCCGGGCGGTGAGCGCGCTTTGATCGGCCCAGCCGACCGGCAGGTCGGCATTGATCAGCCATTCCGTTGTCAGATCCAGCGGCTGGCGGCCCTCGGCAATCATCTGCACGATGTCGGGGGCGAGGAAGGCCAAGGGAAGCAGCCGCTGGATGCGCTGCTTGGAGACGCCCTCGCGCAGGGCGATCTCGGCACAGGCCTCGCCGCGGGTCAGCGCCGTGAGCCAGCCCCGTGCTTTCATCAGGTTGCGGATCAGTACCCTGTCGATCTCAGCCGGGCGCTCGCCGAGCACGACCCTGGTCTCGACACCGCGCCGCCGGATGCGGAACGGGGCTTCGAGAACGAGGCATGCGGTATCGAGGCGCTCCGGTGCGATCTGCAACCGCTCGGCAAGAACCTCGGCTGCGACGGTTATCGCAACACGCCCGGGCGCGATCCGCACGCCAATAGGGGCCAAGATGATGAAAGTCGTGGAACGCGATGGCGACGGTTTCATCGTCGATGCAGCGCTCCTTTCCCGCGCTTTCGGCCTTCCGGTGGCGGACGTCCGCCAGATGATGCGCGACGGTCGCATCACCTCGCGCTGCGAGGCCGGTGTCGACGCGGATGCCGGCCGCCGGCGGCTGACCTTTCTCCACGATGGCCGGACCTTCCGCCTGACCGTGGACGGAGCGGGCAAGATTCTCAGGCAATCGACCTTCGTCGCGCCGCGCCGCACTGGCTGAAGGGCATTCCTCCACCCGCCAATCGGGACTGGACTCTGGCAATCCGGCGCGGTCAAAGTCCCGCGAGGCAGGGCGGGACATGGGCGAGCGAGGCGAAGGAACATCGAGCTTGCGCCGCCTACTGGCGGCCCTGGGACCGGCCATCGGCGCGGGCTCGCTTGTCGATCTTGCGCGCGGTCCTCTCGGGTCCGGCGTTGCCCTTGTCGCCACCGGGGCGCTTCTCCTGCTGCCGGGGCTGGACCGGGGGGCGGGGTTCTTCGTCATCGCCCCTTTCGGCGCCTCCGCCGTCCTTCTCTTCGCCGTGCCGAACAGCCCCTTGGCGCAGCCCTGGTCGGCGATCGTCGGCAATGGCGTTTCCGCCTTCATGGCGGTCGCCGTCCTGAAGCTGGTGCGCGATCCGGTGGCCTCGGTCGCCATCGCGCTCAGCCTCGCGATCTTTGCGATGATCCTTCTCAGGGCTTTGCACCCGCCCGGTGGCGCGGTGGCGCTGTTGGCCGCCCTTGACCCGAGTATCGTCGACAGACTTGGCTTCAGCTTCGTCCTTGCCCCGGTCATTGCGGGAACGGCGGTGCTGGTCGGCCTCGCCATGCTCTGGCACCTGATGACCGGGCGGGTCTATCCCTTCCGCCAGCCCGCCGATGCCGGCCCGCACCACACATCTGACAAGCCGCCCGCACAACGACTTGGCCTCGGCACCGATGACCTGCGCCAGATTCTGGACAGTTATCGCCAGTCCACGAACCTTGGCGTCGAGGATCTGGGGCGGCTCATCGCCGCTGCGGAACAGCTTGCGGCGGCGCACAACATGCATGACCTCCGCTGCGAGGATTTCATGTCGCGCGACCTCGTGACCGTCTCGCCCGACACGCCCGCCGGACGGGTGGCGGCGCTTTTCCGGACGCATGGCTTCACCTCGATTCCGGTGGTGGAGAAGGGCGATGTGCTGAAGGGCGTCATCTTCCAGATCGACCTCATCCGCAGCGCCCGCCGCGCCGCGCAGCGGGATCAACGCGGGTACTTCGAGATGCTGGCCCGGCTGAGCGGACCGAGCGGCAAGGCGGTGCCGAGGGCGCGGGACATCATGTCGACCGGGCTGCCGACGGTGAGCAAGGACACACCCGCCGGCGCGCTTCTGCCGCTTCTCGAGGATGGTCAGGCCGAGGCCGTCCCGGTGACGGAGGGCGAGCGCATCATCGGCATCGTGACCCGCTCGGACCTCGTTTCCGCGCTCGCGCGTGACCTTGCGCGCCACGCCGCCTGAAACGGAGCAAGCACCGGCCAGCCGGGTTCCTGTCAGAAATCGCCCTCGGCAAAGCGGAGCACTCCCTTCCACGTCACGGTGCCTGCGTCTGCCGGGTGCCAGCGCCGCAGGACTTCTTGCCTTGCCGCAGCCCCGCCCGCCCTCGGGTCGATGAGCCCTTTTTCGACCAGTCTCGCGATCATGCCGGTAACGATGGCCGCAGCGGCGGAAGTGCCGCCGAAGCCGGCCGGTTCGGCGGTGGAGGAGCTGGCCGCGCCGGGATCGGCGGCAAAGCCAGCATGGCCGAAGAGGTCAGGTGCCGCGATGGATGCGCCATAGGTCAGCGGCGATGCTGGGTCGGGCAGCGCCGGTCTTGCGGCCAGCGGCAGGTCGCCGCCGCTTGGCGCCAGAAGCGCAAGGCCGGGGCCGAACTGGCTGTAGGCGGCGCGGCGGAGGACCTTGGCACCTGCGCCTGCTGGGTCCTCCGGCACGCCGGCACCGACGACGATGATCCCGGTTCCGGCGAAGGGATCGGGGCCGAAGACCATGTCGGAACGGCGCAGCACCGACCCGCCGAGATGGCCGATGATGTTGGTGCCGAAGGGCAGATGGCCGGTCGTTCCGGCTTCCTGCATCACGGTGTCGAAATCGCCGTAAGCGGCCTCGAAGAGAAGGAAATGCGCGAACAGCCGGCAAAGTGCCGTCAGCCGCGCGAAGTCGCCTGCCGTCTCGGCCTGTCTTTCACCGGGCCAGGTCGCCTGCAAAAGCCGGGCATAGTCCGCAGGATTGCCGGGATAGGAGAGGCTGGAGGTACCGTCATTCCCCGCCGGGATCACCACCGGCACCAGATCGCTGACGAGAAGCAGCGACAGGAGGAAAGGATCGCAGATCGGCTTTTCGCTTTGCCCGTAGGCCGCCCATGCCGCCGTGATGCCCTCGACCGTCCCCAACTCCTGCGGCAGCTTCGCCGCGATGTCCAGAAGCTCTGCCCGGCTGAGGAATTCCTCCGGCTCCGGGTGGCGGAAGTCGGGCGCGACGAGGAAGACGCAAGGCCGCCGGTCCTCCAGAAGCAGCATGTTGAGAACGAGCGAGGCGAGCGTCAGCCGGCTTTCGTGGCTGTCGTTCAGAAGCGTCTGGATGCGCGCGGCGCTGATCCGTGCGCTGCGCGCGACACCGGGCGGCGCATGTCTGCCCTGTCCCGCGATGATGCCGGCCATGGCCGTGCCGTGGCCGGTTCCCGATGACCCGAAAGCGGTGCATTCCCGTTCCGGCACCGGGAAGTCGGCGTTGAATCGGCGGTCCTTCAGCACCACCGACTGGCCGTTGTCATCGACGAGATCGGGGTGGCCGATGTCGATACCGGTGTCGATCATGGCAACGACCGGATGCGACCCGCCCCCGGACGCAGAACCCGCTTCGGCGCTGAGGCCGATCGCGGTCAGGTGCCAGTCTGGCGGAGGCGGTGGCGCGCCCGCCGGGCCGGTTTCGCCATATCGCCAAAGCGTTGCCTGCTTGCGCGACAATTGGCCGCCTACGTCGCTCTGGGCGGACCAATCCTCGACGGCTGCGTCGAAAACATCCCAGAAGATCGTCCTGAGGACCGGGAACACGAGGCGCGCGATCAACTCGCCGGATTCGCTGTCGGTCCGGTAATGGACGCCGAGGAACTCGCGGTTCTCGGCGATCCGCGCGGCGGTGTCGATGAAGTCGGCGGAAAGCTGGCCGTTGTCGCCGGTCACATCGACAAGCGCATAGGCGACCAGATGCGACTGGAGCGAATGTCCGCTGGGGTAGCTTGCATGGTTGGGGACCGGGATGGCGGGGTTGATCCGCGCATCCGCCAGAAACGGGCGGGTCCGGTTAAACTTCTCCTTGAAATGGGCAACGATGAAATGGCCGGCGGTTTCCATCAGGCTCGCCAGCCGCAAGAGGCCGGAGGGAATGCCGGCGGCATTCACGAAGCTGGCAAAGAAGGGCGTGATGATGTCATCCGCCTGATCGACCGCCTCCTGCAACCGGGCCGCCGCGCCCGGTGCAGCGCTGTCGCGCAGGGCCTGAAACGCGAGAACCTCGGCGATCTCTTCGGCAAGGCGGTCGCCGATCTCTGCCGGTGGCTCAAGGATCACGGTTGGCGGCATGGCCGGGCCTCCGCCCGGCGCCAGCAGCTCGTCGGTGGCGGCGAGGATAAGGTGGAAGTTGTCGTGCAGGCGCCGCACATATTTCGCCTCTTCGACCGCGAATGCATCAAGGTTGAGGCCGGATTGCCCTCTTTCACCGGCCACGCGGGCCTTGGTTTTCGTCTTGGTCTTCGTCTTCGTCTTGGTTTTCGTCTTGGTTTTTGTCTTGGTCATGATCCTTGCCCCCCGTCAGGCGGCGGGATCAGCACGACCGATCCGCGCGGGATGATGCCGGCGTTCGCCTTGGCGAAGTAGAGCCGTTCGAGCGAAGCTTCCCGGAAACGTCCGGTGCCCTCGACAGCGGGCAAGAGGGCCGGAAACCCGTTCCCTGCCTCCTTGCGCAGAGAGACCTGCAAACCCCTGAACAGCGCTTCGACAGCCGACCTGCCTTCGGCGCCGGCTTCACGATCGGTGTTGTCCTCCATGATATCCTCCCACCCCGGAACGCTTGTTGATGATCCGCACCGCCTCGGTCACAAGGCGGCGGCTTTCCTGCGATGGCAGGCCGTAGTCGGGCGACCCCATCGCATCCGTGCCGAAGGCGGGATCAAGCTCCTGTATCGCGGTGAGAAGATCCCGCGCCTCGCCGATGTCGCCCCTGAGGGCGAGGCTCGCGAAAAGGTGGCGCATCACCGGCAGGAAATGCGGTCGGGCGCGCAGGATCTCGCGGCCCTTGCGCACGGCGGTGTCGTGCTGCCCGGACAGGGTCGCCGCGATCACGATCGACCCCTCGACATAGTGCCGGAGCGGCCCGTTCTGGGCGAAGCTGGCGGCAAGTTGCGCCTGCCGGGCGCCCTCGGCGATGTTGCCGGCATAGATCTCCAGCGTCGCGCGCACGTCGCGGGCAAAGGGCGAATGCGGCGCGATCCTGAGGCTGGCGTCGGAAAGCTCCGCCGCGCATTCGAAATCCCTGAGGACGTATGAGGCGTGATGCGCCGCCACTGAAAGCGCGGTCGGGTTCATCGGGTCCGTCTCAAGCGCGCGGGAGATGAGGGAGCCAGCCTCGGCAAGCGTCGCCGCGCGGTCCTCGGTCAGCCGCTCCCCGTTCAGAAGCATCTTGCCGAAGCCGCGCCAGGCGAGGACCGATGCCGGGTTCTGTTCGCTTTCGAAGGACTCCAGCGCCGCAGTCGCGGCAAGCACGTCCGTCCGCGTCATGCGGAACATGCGTGTCACCAGTTCGTAAAGCGGTGCCTCGTGCCAGGGGATCATGTCGAACCGTGCGAGCCGCGCCATGGCGCGTTCGATGCCAGAAGTGGCATTGACGATGAACTCCGCCACATCCTGCCGGTTCGGGGAGAAGGTGCGGTCGGCGCGCGTCGTCAGGCTCTGGCTGAAGAGGCACTGCCTTGAGGCATTGGTGAAGGCCGCGATGGCGACATCCATCATCGCCCCCATCTGGGTGACGCGCACTTCCGAGACGGCATCAAGATCGCTTCCAGTGAAGCCGCCTTGCCGCAGATCGGAAAAGTCCACGAAGTCGTTGGCGATGAATGTGTTGCGGAGCGAGGTGGAGATCCAGTCGCCGACCACGGCGCCACGCGTGTCGATGCCGCTCGAGACCGGCGGCAGAAGCCCAAGCCGCGGCCGCTGCCGCCGCGCCGGGGATAGCTGCGCCACTTTCGACCCTGCGACCAGGCGCGTGACGGTGAAGGCCATCCGCTCCACCCGCAGCCAGTCCTCGAAGGCCTCGGTCCCGAAGCCGGCATCCTCGAAGAAATCCACGCCCGCTGGGGCAGAGGTACCCGTTTCATCGCTCACGCCTTGCAGCGTCAGCACATTGCCGCAGGCGCTGATAGAGGCGCCGTGTTGCCCGATCATGTGCGACAGCTGATGGCGAAGCTGGCGCAGGCTCGACGCCGGGTTCTTGCTGGTGTCCCAGAGAAGGTCGATGAGCTGGTCGCGCGAGCGGCTCATGCTGGGCGATCGCGCAAGAATTGCGATCAGCCGTTTTGGATATTCACCGGTGATCGGGATCTGGATGCCGCTGCGGGTCCGCAGCCTGAATGTTCCCGCAAGGGACAGGACAAGGCTATCCTGTGGCTTCTCAGCCTCCATGCGCCTCCCCAGGCATAAGCCGTCGCCCGAGGTGATCGCGGTCACAGGGCTGGCGGGTATCAGTATATCTCCGAAGGGCGTGAGAGTCATGGACGTATTGCCCCCGGCAGAAGTTCGCCCCGCCACGCCACATAGACCCCCGCGAGCGTCCAGTGCGTCCTCGCCTCAGAGGGCATGAAGCAATCAGACAGCGGCGCGCCGAAACTGGCTGAGACACGGGGCGGTTCGCGGCCCCAGCGCAAGCGCAGGTTGCCCGAGGCCGGCAGGAACCTTGCCGAAATCCGCACGTCCGGTGGCGCCTCGGCAAGAAACGAGAAGCGGGTCGCATCCGACCGGTGCGGCGACGGGGCGCCGAGGAGCGAGAACCTGGCCTTGGGGGATGTGTCACCCGTCAACTGGGCGGGATCGCAGTCCGAAAGCGAGATGATGTCATGGGGGTATTCAAGCCGGGTGACGATCAGCATCCTCTCCAGCCAGCCGCGCGGGCCGGCGCCTGTCGCGCGGCCGTGCTGCCTAAGCCTGCACCTGATCGCAAACGTGAAGCTCATCGGCCAGTCCACCGCCTTCCGATTCATCCGTGACTGCACCACCGGGCGTTATCCAGGCGTTATGCCGGGTCATAACGCCCGCCTGCGGGGTCTGTGCGACACCCGGGGCCAGCAACGGGCGAATCGCCACTCTGCCGTTCGCCGCGCGCCAAAAAGGGGAAGGGAGCACTGACATGTATGACGTAACCCGCACGATCGACGTTCTCGACGGGGTGGCCTCGGACTATCACGACGCCGGTAACCCCAATCTTCTCGACCGCTGGCAGCCGATGCGCGACTGGCTGACCTTGCGGCTTTCGGCAGGGGTCGATCCCTCCTGCAAGGCCCTTGCGTCGCGGGTCGGTCCCCGTGCCCGCGGCTTTGACCGTGCCGGAAATCGCTTCAGCGGCATCAACTTTGCCTCGCAGGACAGCCTCGGGCTGTCGTCGCACCCCCATGTCATCGCCGCCGCGACGGATGCCGCACTTCAGTATGGCGTGCATTCCGCCGGCCCCGCCGCGCAGATGGGTCTGACCGGGCTGATGCTTGAACTCGAGGCACGGGTTGCCCGCTTCCTCGGCATGTTCGACGCCACGGTCTTTCCTGCCGGCCTTATCGCCCGGCAGGCGGTCATCCGCACGCTGGTCTGTCCCGGCGATCACATCCTGATCGACTGTCACGCCGATGCCGGTCTGAAGGATGCCGCCGAGGCGGCTTCGGCGAAGGTGCACCGCCTTCCCCATTGTTCCATTGAAGCGGTCGAGCGCAAGCTTCTCAGGCTCAGGAAGAGCGAGCCGCGGGCAGGGATACTGATCGTGACCGAAGGCGTGTTCGGCCTTGATGGCGACAGCCCCGACATCGCCGCCCTTCAGGCGTTGGCATGGGAGTTTGGCGCCACGCTTCTTGTCGATGTCACGCGCGACCTTGGCGCGCTTGGCCCGATGGGGCGCGGAGTGCTTGAGGTGCAGAACATGCTCGGCAAGGTCGATGTGGTGGTCGGCGGCTTTGCCGCGACATTCGCCTCGAACGGCGGCTTCGTCGCCACCGATCACCCGGCGCTGAAACCGGCGCTGCGTCTGGCTACCGGCGCGCAGGGCCTCTCCTCGGCGCTGTCGCCGATGCAGGCGGCCGCCGCGATTGCTGCCTTCGATATCGTCGAATGCGGCGAAGGCGTCTACCGCCGCGAACGCCTGATGGCCAACGCGACCCGGCTCCGCGACGGGCTTCTCGCGGCGGGGTTCGAGATTCCGGGGCAGCCGGGCGCCATGGTCCCGGTGCGGCTCGGCTCAGCGGCGCTGGCGCGCAGGATGACCGCGGCTGTCCAGTCGGCGGGCGGGATCGTCAACCTGGTCGAGGAACCCCTGGTCGCGAAAAACGATTGCCGCTGGAACCTGCAGGTGACGGCCGATCATACCGACGCGCTCATCGACGAGTTCGTCTCCATCGCCGCCACGGCCCGCGCGACCTGGACTGCGCCGGGCCCTGCCGTGAACCTGTGACGATCCGCGCTGACCGCGTGGGCCGTCCAGATCCCCTATCGGCGCGCCGATGGCCCCTCGAACCTGCTCGTCGACAGCGCGGGATCAAGTTCCTCGGCGATGGCGAATGGCAGGCCCGCAAGCACGGCATTCAGGGCCGACGCCAATGGCGCAAGGTGCATCTGGCCTTGGACACTGCCACCTCGGACATCAGGGTGGTGGAGTTTACCCCCAGCAGCGACGGCGACAGCCCTGTGCTGCCGGAGTTGCTCGACCATATCCACGAAGGTGAAGAGATCGGCACCGTGACCGCCGATGGCGCCTATGACACGCGCCGTTGCCACACCGCCATCATTGACCGCCAAGCCACGCCGATCATCCCGATCCGCAAGAACGGACGCCCTTGGAAAGAGGACTGCCCGGCCGCGATCGCCCGCAACGAAACCCTGCGTGCCACCCGGCACTACGG
>JAIUPC010000001.1 GCA_020161655.1 Pseudomonadota bacterium | reverse complement strand
GGGTGGCCGTCACACGCCGTTCTTCGCCAACTACCGCCCGCAGTTCTACTTCCGCACCACGGACGTGACCGGGACGGTGAAGCTTCCGGCCGGGACCGAGATGGTGATGCCGGGCGACAACCTGAAGTTCGAGGTCGAGCTCATCGCCCCGATCGCGATGGAAGAAAAGCTCCGCTTCGCCATCCGCGAAGGCGGCCGCACCGTCGGGGCAGGGGTCGTCTCCAAAATCCTCAAGTGAGGATTTTGGACACTCAAGGCGTCGCCGGCGTGGTGTCGAAGATCCTCAAGTGATGCCGTAGGGTGGGGTTCCACCCCGCCATGCGCAACGACAACAAAGGCCGCCCCTCGGGGCGGCCTTTTTGCCTTGCGCCCATATGACCTAGCGTCACCTTTGTCCGAAGCGCTTTGGATTCTTGGTTCCACCCACTTCACCCTCCCGATGACTTCTCCTAACTTCCTCCGACGCACAGGACTTCAGGAGGTTGAATCATGCGACAAAGACCAGCCATCGTGCTCGTCCACGGCTTCTGGGGCGGGGCCGCCCATTGGGCCAATGTCATCGGCCTGCTGCACAAGCGCGGCTACCGCGACATTCATGCCGTCGAGAACCCGCTGACCTCGCTTGCCGACGACGTGGCGCGCACGCAGAAGATGGTCAAGCAGATCAAGGGGCCGGTGATCCTCGTCGGCCATTCCTACGGCGGCGCCGTCATCACCGAGGCGGGCGACCTGCCGAATGTCGCCGGCCTCGTCTATGTCGCGGCCTTCGCGCCCGATGCCGGCGAAAGCCCCGGCTCCATCAGCGCCGGGATGCCGCCCGAAGCCTTCCCGAACCTCGCGCCCGACAGCGACGGCTATCTCTGGGTCAGGCAGGACAAGTTCCATGAAAGCTTCTGCCAGGACCTGAGCGAGGACGACGCGCTCGTCATGGCCGTCACCCAGAAGGCGCCGCTCGCCTCGACCTTCGGCGATGCGATCACCGCGCCGGCCTGGAAGAAGAAACCGTCGTGGTATCAGATCTCGACCCATGACCGGATGATCCATCCCGACAACCAGGCGAAGATGGCCGCCCGCATGAACCCGCGCGCGACGATCCATCTCGCGGCGAGCCATGCCTCGCTCGCCTCGCATCCGGCCGAGATCGCCGACCTCATCGACGAGGCGGTCGAAGGCACCGGTGCCGGAACAAGGGCGCGGATTGCGCTGAACGTTGCGATACATCGGCGCGCCGGCCCTCCGGCGCGCCGTTTCGTTGACCCCTGCGGCGTGATGCGCCAAGATGCAGGCGTCCCGATGGAGGCGATGATGGACCTGCACCTTTCCTGATCCCGCGACCCTTGCGTTTCAGAAAGGATGCCTCATGCCCCGTCTTCCCGACGCCCATTCGCACTATCCCCTTGTCCAGCCCGACGGCGCGGAACACCGCCAGATGGCCAACCTCGCCGTCGCGGTCGACCATCCGAACTGGCAGGTCGGCCGCAATGCCTATGCCAACGATTTCGATCCTCCCGAGGACTGGGCGGCCCGGCTTGCGCCTTATCTGTATCCCGGCGCGCCGGAATGCCTGCTGATCGGCGCCTTCTGCCAGATCGCCCATGGCGCAAGGTTCATCACCGCCTCGGCCAATCATCCGATGGGTGGCCTCTCGACCTATCCCTTCGACGTCTTCGACCCCGAGAATCGGGCCGGCTTCCTCGAAAGCATCGGCCGCCTGCCCGATACGGTGATCGGGCCGGACTGCTGGATCGGCCACGGCGCCCTGATCCTCCCCGGCGCAAGGCTTGGGCCCGGCGTCATCGTCGGGGCGGGCGCGGTCGTCGCCGAGGAGGTGCCGGCCTATGCCATCGTCGCCGGAAATCCCGCGCGCGTCCTGCGCCGCCGCTTTCCCGAGGATGCCATCGCCATGCTTCTCGACCTCGCCTGGTGGGACTGGCCCGATGCCGCCATTGCCCGCGCAATCCCGCATCTCGCCTCGGGCGACATAACCGCCCTCGCGCGCGAAAAGCCCGCTTGATTTCGCCCGCCCGGTGCCGTAGGTGACAGGCCGGCCTTAGGGGTATAGCTCAGCTGGTAGAGCGACGGTCTCCAAAACCGTAGGTCGCGGGTTCGAACCCTGCTGCCCCTGCCACTTTCCCGGATCACCTTTCTTCCGACTATCGCGCATCGACAGCGCGACGGATGGGCATTCGGCTTCCCGCGACTCAGCCCGATAGCGCCGCGCCCGTCGCCCCGAATGCCCGACGCTTGTCGGGACGGATACCCGACGGATGCCATACCTGTTGCAGACGCGCGGCGAACCGCCGATTCCCTCAGGGCGGGCTTGAAATCGACATAAAGCCCGCGTATCTGGCGCCAGTGCAATTGCAGCATTCCGGGACGAAAGACAGACATGGCCAATCCCTTGCAGTTTCTTCAGCAGGTCCGCTCCGAGACGGCGAAAGTCGTCTGGCCGAACCGGCGCGAGGTGATGCTGACCACGGTAATGGTCTTCATCATGGCGGCCCTGACCTCGGTCTTTTTCTTCCTCGTGGATTTCGTCATCCAGCAGGGCCTGACCGCGATCATCGGCTGACCGGGGCGCGCCGATCGGCCTTGAAATCAGGGGACAAGCCCTGTAGTTGAGGCCAACTTTCCCGACACCGGCGCGCAGCGATTCGGTCTGCGCGCTGTTTTTTGTTCGGGAAAAGATGGGGAAACCCATTGAAATCATGGAATAATCCGGTGGCGCGCTGCCGGTTGAGCGGGGTCGAAGGCAGATGGCGAAGCGGTGGTATTCGGTGAGCGTTCTCTCGAACTTCGAGAAGAAGATCGCCGAACAGATCAAGCATGCCGTGGCCGAGAAGGGCCTTGAGGACGAGATCGACGAGGTTCTGGTGCCGACCGAAGAGGTGCTGGAGATCCGCCGCGGCAAGAAGGTCACGTCCGAACGGCGCTTCATGCCGGGCTATGTGCTGGTGCACATGGACATGACCGACCGCGGCTATCACCTCATCACCTCGATCAACCGGGTGACGGGCTTCCTCGGGCCGCAGGGCAAGCCGATGCCGATGCGGGATGCCGAAGTGAACGGCATCCTGAAGCGCGCCGAAGAAGGCCAGGAAGCCCCGCGCAACCTGATCCGCTTCGAGATCGGCGAGCAGGTGAAAGTGACCGACGGGCCGTTCGACGGCTTCTCGGGCATGGTCGAGGATGTGGACGAACATACGAGCCGCCTGAAGGTGACGGTCTCGATCTTCGGCCGGCCGACGCCGGTCGAGCTGGAATTCACGCAGGTGCAGAAAGTCGCCTGACGTGTGAGCCGTGGGAGGCGAGGGCTACGGCCCGGACCGAACCACTAAACTGCACTCCCCGGGGTGCCAGTGACAAAGGAGAGGCCAGATGGCCAAGAAAGTAGTCGGCAGCCTCAAGCTGCAAATCAAGGCGGGGCAAGCCAACCCCTCCCCGCCGGTCGGTCCCGCGCTCGGTCAGCGCGGCATCAACATCATGGAATTCTGCAAGGCCTTCAACGCGAAGACCCAGGAGCTTGAGCCGGGTTCGCCGACTCCGGTCATCATCACCTACTACGCCGACAAGTCCTTCACCTTCGAGCTGAAGACCTCGCCCGCGTCCTTCTACCTGAAGAAAGCCGCCGGCCTGAAGCCGGTAGGCAAGCGCAACCGTCCGCGCGGTTCCGAAAAGCCGGGCCGCGACGTGGCCGGTTACGTGACTGTCGCCCAGGTGCGCCAGATCGCCGAAGCCAAGATGAAAGACCTGTCCGCGAACGACATCGAAGCCGCGATGCAGATCATCCTCGGCTCGGCGAAGTCCTGCGGCATCGAGGTGAAGGGGTAATCATGGCCAAGCTCGGTAAACGCACCACGGCGGCCCGCGCCGCCTTCGACGGCAAGACGAACCTCACGGTCGAAGACGCCGTCAAGCTCATCAAGGGCGCTGCCACCGCGAAATTCGACGAGACCGTCGAGATTGCGATGAACCTCGGCGTCGATCCGCGTCACGCAGACCAGATGGTCCGCGGCGTGGTTCAGCTTCCGAACGGCACCGGCAAGACGGTCCGCGTGGCGGTCTTCGCCCGTGGCGCCAAGGCTGATGAGGCCAAGGCCGCCGGGGCCGACATCGTTGGCGCCGAAGACCTGATGGAGACGATCCAGCAGGGCAAGATCGAGTTCGACCGTTGCATCGCGACGCCGGACCTGATGCCGCTCGTCGGCCGTCTCGGCAAGATCCTCGGCCCGCGCAACCTGATGCCGAACCCCAAGGTCGGCACCGTGACGATGGACGTGAAAACCGCCGTCGAAGCGGCGAAGGGCGGCGAAGTCCAGTTCAAGGTCGAGAAGGCCGGCGTGATTCATGCCGGCGTCGGCAAGGTGTCGTTCGACGAGGGCAAGCTTGCCCAGAACATCCGCGCCTTCGTTGACGCGGTGTCGAAAGCCAAGCCCTCGGGCGCGAAGGGCACGTACCTGAAGAAGGTCTCGCTCTCCTCGACCATGGGGCCGGGCGTGTCTGTCGACCTCGCTTCGGCGACGGCCTGAAATTCGTGGGATGGGCAGTAGTGCCCATCCTACCACGAGATCCCCGGTTCGCCGGGGATGGCGGGGCGCAAAACGCCCTGTCCTGTCCGAGACGGAGGGTGGGGGAAACTCCATAAATCCTTCCTGAGATGGGAAACGAGACGAGATTTTCCCGGGGGCTGACCTCGGGCGATCCTGGCCTCGGGACCATCACGGACCCGAACGCTCCGGACAAGATCCGGGGCTGACTTGAGCCGGGGGGAAACCCCCACACTTGGAGTGAAACTGTGGATAGAGCCCAGAAAGAGAAAGTGGTCGATGAACTCGGCCAGATCTTCGAAAGCTCTGGCGTCGTGGTGGTTGCCCACTACGAAGGCATGACAGTTGCTCAGATGCAGGACCTGCGCGCATCCATGCGTGAAGCGGGTGGGTCCGTCCGTGTCGCCAAGAACAGGCTCGCCAAGATCGCCCTTGAAGGCAAGCCCTGCGAAAGCATCGGCCAACTTCTTACGGGCATGACCGTGCTGGCCTACTCCGAAGATCCTGTCGCCGCAGCGAAGGTCACGGAGAAGTACGCCAAGGGGAACGAGAAATTCGTGATCCTCGGTGGTGCTATGGGCAGCTCGGCTCTGGATGCCGCCGGTGTCAAAGCCGTCGCCGCCATGCCGTCGCGTGAAGAGCTTATCGCTCAGATCGTGTCGTGCATCGGGGCGCCTGCTTCGAACATCGCCGGCGCCATTGGCGCACCTGCTTCGAATATCGCGGGCATCCTGTCTACGCTCGAAGAGCGTCAGGCCGCGTGAGCAACTTCGTGTCTTCGTGGGGCTTGAAACCCGACGTTGGAACACAAACTTAGGAACGGAACAGAGAAATGGCTGATCTGAACAAACTTGCCGAAGAAATCGTGGGTCTGACCCTTCTTCAGGCGCAGGAACTGAAAACCATCCTCAAGGACAAGTACGGCATCGAGCCGGCCGCCGGTGGCGCCGTCATGGTTGCCGGTCCGGCTGCGGCTGCTGCCGAAGCTGTCGAGGAAAAGACCGAGTTCGACGTCGTCCTGACCGACGCCGGCGCACAGAAGATCAACGTGATCAAGGAAGTGCGCGCGATCACCGGTCTTGGCCTGAAAGAAGCCAAGGACCTCGTGGAAGCTGGCGGCAAGGTCAAAGAAGGCGCGTCCAAGGCCGAAGCCGAGGACATCAAGAAGAAGCTCGAAGAGGCTGGCGCCAAGGTCGAGCTCAAGTAATCGTCCGGGACTTCGGTCCCGACGCGACATTCAGGCTGGGTCCGGGGCTTCCCCGGGCCCGGCCAAACCTGTCTTGGAAGGGGCATCGGCCCCTGATGCCCCTTCCAAGGCGAGGTTTCAAAGGCTCGGGAGGCTTCCGGTGGGACGGGAGCCATGAATTGGGCCGACCCCCTTCATTCGCATGCGGTGCGCGCCGGACCCCGACGGCACGCCCCCGCGAAAAGACGAAAGGTGACGACGAGCATGGCTCAAGCGACCGTAGGCCAGAAGCGCATTCGCAGGTATTTTGGCAAAATCCGCGAAGTCCTCGAAATGCCGAACCTCATCGAGGTTCAGAAATCCTCCTACGACCTGTTCCTGAAATCCGGCGACGGTCCGAAGGCCGCCGATGGCGAAGGCATCCAGGGTGTCTTCCAGTCGGTCTTCCCGATCAAGGATTTCAACGAGAACGCCATTCTCGAGTTCGTGAAATACGAGCTTGAGAAGCCGAAATACGACGTCGACGAATGCCAGAGCCGCGACATGACCTATGCCGCGCCGCTCAAGGTCACGCTGCGCCTGATCGTGTTCGATATCGACGAGGATACCGGCGCCAAGTCGGTCAAGGACATCAAGGAACAGGACGTCTACATGGGCGACATGCCCCTGATGACGCCGAACGGCACCTTCATCGTCAACGGCACCGAGCGGGTCATCGTTTCCCAGATGCACCGCAGCCCCGGCGTGTTCTTCGATCATGACAAGGGCAAGACCCATTCCTCGGGCAAGCTCCTTTTCGCCTGCCGGATCATTCCCTACCGCGGCTCCTGGCTCGACTTCGAGTTCGACGCCAAGGACATCGTCTTCGCGCGCATCGACCGCCGCCGGAAACTGCCGGTGACGACGCTGCTCTATGCGCTCGGCCTCGACCAGGAAGGCATCATGGATGCCTATTACAACACGGTCGAGTTCAAGCTTCAGAAGAACAAGGGCTGGGTCACGAAGTTCTTCCCCGAGCGGGTGCGCGGCACCCGTCCGACCTATGATCTTGTCGATGCCGCCTCGGGCGAGGTGATCTGCAAGGCGGGTGAGAAGGTCACCCCGCGCATGGTCAAGAAATGGCAGGAAGACGGGAAGATCACCGATCTTCTGGTGCCCTTCGACCATATCCTCGGCCGTTTCGTCGCCAAGGACATCATCAACGAACAGACCGGCGCGATCTATGTCGAGGCGGGTGACGAACTGACCCAGACGCTCGACCGTGACGGCGAGGTTTCGGGCGGTTCGCTGAAGGTGCTGCTGGACAACGGCATCACCACGATCCCGGTTCTCGACATCGACAACGTCAACGTCGGCCCCTACATCCGCAACACCATGGCGGCGGACAAGAACATGGGCCGCGATGGCGCGCTCATGGACATCTACCGCGTGATGCGTCCGGGTGAACCGCCGACCGTCGAAGCCGCGTCGCAGCTCTTCGACACGCTCTTCTTCGACAAGGAGCGTTATGACCTCTCGGCCGTTGGCCGGGTCAAGATGAACATGCGCCTCAACCTCGACCGGCCGGATACCCAGCGCACGCTGGACCGTGGCGACATCACCGCCTGCATCAAGGCGCTAGTGGAACTGCGCGACGGCAAGGGCGAGATCGACGACATCGACCACCTCGGCAACCGCCGGGTGCGTTCGGTCGGCGAGCTGATGGAAAACCAGTACCGCGTCGGCCTGCTGCGCATGGAGCGGGCGATCAAGGAACGCATGTCCTCGGTCGAGATCGACACGGTCATGCCGCAGGACCTTATCAACGCCAAGCCGGCGGCGGCGGCGGTGCGGGAATTCTTCGGTTCCTCGCAGCTTTCGCAGTTCATGGACCAGACCAACCCCTTGTCGGAGGTCACCCACAAGCGGCGTCTTTCGGCCCTCGGGCCGGGCGGTCTGACGCGCGAGCGCGCAGGCTTCGAGGTGCGCGACGTTCACCCGACCCACTATGGCCGGATGTGCCCGATCGAGACGCCGGAAGGCCCGAACATCGGTCTGATCAACTCGCTCGCGACCTATGCGCGGGTGAACAAGTACGGCTTCATCGAAACCCCCTACCGCAAGGTGAAGGACGGTCAGGTCACCGACGACGTTCAATACATGTCGGCGACCGAGGAAATGCGCCACACCGTGGCGCAGGCCAACGCCAACCTTGACGAAAATGGCCGGTTCAAGAACGACCTCGTCTCGACCCGCCAGTCGGGCGAATTCATGCTGAACCCGCCGGATGTGATCGACCTCATCGACGTGTCGCCGAAGCAGCTTGTTTCGGTCGCGGCCTCGCTGATCCCGTTCCTTGAGAACGACGACGCGAACCGCGCGCTGATGGGTTCGAACATGCAGCGTCAGGCCGTGCCGCTTCTGCAGGCGGATGCGCCCTTCGTCGGCACCGGGATCGAGGCCAAGGTGGCCGAGGACTCCGGCGCCGCGATCATGGCGCGCCGTGGCGGGATCATCGACCAGGTCGACGCCATGCGGATCGTTGTCCGTGCGACCGAAGACCTTGAGCCGGGCGATCCCGGCGTCGACATCTACCGTCTGCGGAAATTCCAGCGGTCGAACCAGAACACCTGCATCAATCAGCGCCCGCTCATCAAGGTGGGCGACCGGGTTGCCAAGGGTGAGGTCGTGGCCGATGGCCCGTCGACCGACATGGGGGAACTGGCGCTTGGCAAGAACGTCATCGTCGCCTTCATGCCGTGGAACGGCTACAACTACGAGGACTCGATCCTGATCTCCGAGCGCATCGTGCGCGACGACGTCTTCACCTCGATCCACATCGAGGAATATGAAGTCGCCGCCCGCGACACCAAGCTCGGGCCGGAAGAGATCACGCGCGACATCCCGAACGTCGGCGAGGAGGCGCTCCGCAACCTCGACGAGGCGGGCATCGTCTATATCGGCGCCGAAGTAGGCCCGGGCGACATTCTCGTCGGCAAGATCACCCCGAAGGGGGAAAGCCCGATGACGCCGGAGGAAAAGCTTCTCCGCGCCATCTTCGGTGAAAAGGCCTCGGACGTGCGCGACACCTCGCTCCGGCTGCCGCCGGGCGATTTCGGCACGGTTGTCGAAGTGCGGGTCTTCAACCGCCACGGCGTCGACAAGGACGAACGCGCGCTCCAGATCGAGCGCGAGGAAGTCGAGCGTCTGGCGCGTGACCGTGACGACGAACAGGCGATCCTCGAGCGCAACATCTACGCGCGTCTGAAGTCCATGATCCTCGGCAAGACCGCGGTGAAGGGGCCGAAGGGGATCAAGCCGAATGCGGTGATCGACGCCGAGCTTCTGGAAAGCCTGAGCCGCGGCCAGTGGTGGCAGCTTGCTCTTTCCGAAGAGCAGGACGCCCAAAACGTCGAGGCGCTGAACGCGCAGTTCGAAGCGCAGAAACGCGCGCTTGAGCACCGGTTCGACGACAAGGTCGAGAAGGTGCGCCGGGGCGACGATCTGCCTCCGGGCGTGATGAAGATGGTCAAGGTCTTCGTCGCGGTGAAGCGCAAGCTGCAGCCGGGCGACAAGATGGCCGGCCGTCACGGCAACAAGGGTGTGGTGTCCAAGGTCGTTCCGATCGAGGACATGCCGTTCCTTGCCGATGGCACTGCCGTCGACATGGTGCTGAACCCCTTGGGCGTGCCGAGCCGGATGAACGTCGGTCAGATCCTTGAAACCCACATGGGTTGGGCCGCGCGCGGCCTTGGCATCCGCATCGACGACGCGCTGCAGGACTATCGCCGCACCGGCGACCTGACCCCGGTGCGCGACGCGCTGAAGCACGGCTATGGCGACGAGGCCTATGGCGAGGCCTTCGCCGGCCTCGACGAAGGCGATCTGGTCGAACGGGCGGACACCGTGAAGCGCGGCGTTCCGATCGCAACGCCGGTCTTCGACGGCGCCAAGGAAGCCGACGTGAACGACGCGCTGCGCCGTGCGGGCTTTGACCAGTCGGGCCAGTCCGACCTGTTCGATGGCCGCTCGGGCGAGAAGTTCCAGCGCAAGGTCACCGTGGGCGTGAAGTATCTTCTGAAGCTTCACCATCTTGTCGACGACAAGATTCACGCGCGTTCGACCGGGCCTTACAGCCTCGTCACGCAGCAACCGCTGGGCGGCAAGGCCCAGTTCGGCGGCCAGCGTTTCGGGGAGATGGAGGTCTGGGCACTGGAAGCATACGGCGCGGCCTACACCCTGCAGGAGATGCTCACCGTCAAGTCGGACGACGTGGCGGGCCGGACGAAAGTCTACGAAAGCATCGTCAAGGGCGAGGACAACTTCGAAGCCGGCGTGCCGGAATCGTTCAACGTTCTCGTCAAGGAAGTGCGGGGCCTCGGCCTCAACATGGAACTCCTGGATGCGGAGGAGGAGTGAGACCCGGTCTCATCCGTAGGATGGGCAATCTTGCCCATCCTGCCCTCCACCGCCCCAATTCAAGGATTTGAAGATGAACCAGGAACTCTCGACCAACCCGTTCAACCCGCTGGCCGCGCCGAAGGCGTTCGACGAGATCAAGATCTCGCTCGCCTCGCCCGAGCGCATCCTGTCGTGGTCCTACGGCGAAATCAAAAAGCCGGAAACCATCAACTACCGCACGTTCAAGCCGGAACGTGACGGTCTGTTCTGCGCGCGTATCTTTGGCCCGATCAAGGACTACGAATGCCTTTGCGGCAAGTACAAGCGCATGAAGTATCGCGGCGTTGTCTGCGAAAAATGCGGCGTTGAAGTCACGCTCCAGAAGGTGCGTCGTGAGCGGATGGGCCATATCGAGCTCGCCGCCCCCGTTGCGCATATCTGGTTCCTGAAGTCGCTGCCGTCCCGTATCGGCCTGATGCTCGACATGACGCTGCGCGATCTTGAGCGCATCCTCTACTTCGAAAACTATGTCGTCATCGAGCCGGGTCTGACCGATCTTTCCTACGGCCAGCTTCTGACCGAGGAAGAGTATCTCGACGCGCAGGACCAGTATGGCGCCGACGCCTTCACCGCCAATATCGGCGCCGAGGCGATCCGCGAAATGCTGGCGGCGATCGACCTTGAGGCGACCGCCGAGCAGCTTCGCGAGGAGCTGAAGGAGGCCACGGGCGAGCTGAAGCCGAAGAAGATCATCAAGCGGCTGAAGATCGTCGAGTCGTTCCTTGAATCCGGCAACCGCCCGGAGTGGATGGTGCTGACCGTCATTCCGGTCATCCCGCCGGAACTGCGCCCGCTGGTCCCCTTGGACGGCGGCCGTTTCGCCACCTCCGACCTCAACGACCTTTACCGCCGGGTCATCAACCGCAACAACCGCCTGAAGCGCCTGATCGAGCTTCGTGCGCCCGACATCATCGTGCGCAACGAAAAGCGGATGCTGCAGGAATCGGTCGATGCCCTCTTTGACAACGGTCGTCGCGGCCGCGTCATCACGGGTGCCAACAAGCGTCCGCTGAAGTCGCTCTCCGACATGCTGAAGGGCAAGCAGGGCCGCTTCCGCCAGAACCTTCTCGGCAAGCGCGTGGACTTCTCGGGCCGTTCGGTCATCGTGACCGGCCCGGAACTGAAGCTCCACCAGTGCGGCCTGCCGAAGAAGATGGCGCTCGAACTGTTCAAGCCGTTCATCTATTCGCGGCTTGAGGCGAAGGGTCTGTCTTCGACCGTCAAGCAGGCGAAGAAACTGGTCGAGAAAGAGCGCCCGGAGGTCTGGGATATCCTCGACGAGGTGATCCGCGAACATCCGGTGCTTCTCAACCGCGCGCCGACGCTTCACCGCCTCGGCATCCAGGCGTTCGAGCCGGTTCTGATCGAAGGCAAGGCCATCCAGCTTCACCCGCTGGTCTGCTCGGCCTTCAACGCCGACTTCGACGGCGACCAGATGGCCGTTCACGTTCCCCTCTCGCTGGAAGCCCAGCTTGAGGCGCGTGTCCTGATGATGTCCACGAACAACGTGCTGTCGCCTGCCAACGGCGCGCCGATCATCGTGCCGTCGCAGGACATGGTCCTTGGCCTCTACTACGTCTCGATGCAGCGCGAGGGCATGAAGGGCGAGGGCATGGTCTTCGCCGATGCCGACGAGGTGCAGCACGCGCTCGACGCGGGCGAGGTGCATCTCCACGCCAAGATCACGTCGCGGCTGACGCAGATCGACAACGAAGGCAACGAGGTCGTGAAGCGGTTCGAAACGACGCCGGGCCGGGTCAGGCTTGGCACGCTTCTGCCGAAGAACGCCAAGGCGCCCTTCGAACTGGTAAACCGGCTGCTTCGCAAGAAAGACGTGCAGAACGTCATCGACACCGTCTACCGCTACTGCGGCCAGAAAGAGTCGGTGATCTTCTGCGACCAGATCATGGGTCTTGGTTTCCGCGAAGCCTTCAAGGCCGGCATTTCCTTCGGCAAGGATGACATGGTCATCCCCGAGAAGAAGTGGACCATCGTCAACGAGGTCCGCGACCAGGTGAAGGAATTCGAACAGCAGTACATGGACGGCCTCATCACCCAGGGTGAGAAGTACAACAAGGTCGTCGATGCCTGGTCGAAATGTTCGGATGCGGTTGCTGCCGCAATGATGGGCGAAATCTCGGCCGTCCGTAAGGACGATACCGGGGCCGAGAAGGAACCGAACTCGGTCTACATGATGTCGCACTCCGGTGCGCGGGGCTCGCCCGCGCAGATGAAGCAGCTTGGCGGTATGCGCGGCCTGATGGCCAAGCCGTCGGGCGAGATCATCGAGACGCCGATCATCTCGAACTTCAAAGAAGGCCTCACCGTGCTGGAGTACTTCAACTCCACCCACGGCGCGCGGAAGGGTCTTGCCGACACGGCGCTCAAGACGGCGAACTCGGGTTACCTGACCCGTCGTCTGGTCGACGTGGCGCAGGACTGCATCGTGCGGCTTCTCGACTGCGGCACCGACCGGGCGATCACCGCCTCGGCGGCGGTCAATGACGGTGAAGTCGTCTCGCCGCTTTCCGAGCGTATCCTTGGCCGTGTGTCCGCCGATGACGTGGTGGTGCCGGGTGCCGACGACGTCATCCTGCGCCGGAACGAGCTGATCGACGAGCGCAAGGCCGATGCCGTGGAAGCGGCGGGCGTTGCCTCGGTCCGTATCCGTTCGGCCCTGACCTGCGAGGCCGAAGAAGGCGTCTGCGCCATGTGCTACGGGCGTGACCTCGCCCGCGGTACGCTCGTCAACATCGGCGAGGCGGTGGGTATCATCGCCGCCCAGTCGATCGGCGAGCCGGGCACCCAGCTGACGATGCGGACCTTCCACATCGGCGGTATCGCCCAGGGTGGCCAGCAGTCGTTCCAGGAAACCTCGCAAGAGGGCAAGGTCGAGTTCCGCAACGCGATGCTCTTGCAGAACGCCAATGGCGAACAGATCGTCATGGGCCGGAACATGCAGATCGCGGTCGTTGACGAGGCCGGTCAGGAACGGGTGTCGTTCAAGGTCAGCTATGGCGCGAAGATCCACGTCAAGGACGGCCAGGCGGTCAAGCGTGGCGCCAAGCTCTTCGAATGGGACCCCTATACCCTGCCGATCATCGCCGAAAAGGCGGGTGTCGCGAAGTTCGTCGACCTCATCTCGGGCATCGCTGTCCGTGACGAGACCGACGAAGCGACCGGCATGACCCAGAAGATCGTGATCGACTGGCGTACCGCGCCGAAGGGCAACGAACTGAAGCCGGAGATCATCATCATGGATCCGGCGACGGGCGAGCCCGTTCGCAACGATGCCGGCAACCCGGTCAGCTACCCGATGTCGGTGGACGCGATCCTGTCCATCGAGGAAGGGCAGGACATCAAGGCCGGCGACGTGGTGGCGCGTATCCCGCGCGAAGGTGCAAGGACCAAGGACATCACCGGGGGTCTTCCCCGCGTGGCGGAACTGTTCGAAGCCCGTCGCCCCAAGGATCACGCGATCATCGCCGAAATCGACGGCTACGTGCGCTTTGGCAAGGACTACAAGAACAAGCGCCGGATCACCATCGAGTCCTCGGACGAGACGATCCAGCCCGTCGAATACATGGTGCCGAAGGGCAAGCACATTCCGGTTCAGGAAGGTGACCATGTCCAGAAGGGCGACTACATCATGGACGGCAACCCGGCGCCGCATGACATCCTGCGCATCATGGGGATCGAGGCCTTGGCCGACTACCTCATCGACGAAGTGCAGGACGTCTACCGGCTCCAGGGCGTGAAGATCAACGACAAGCACATCGAGGTGATCGTTCGCCAGATGCTGCAGAAGATCGAGATCCTCGACTCGGGCGATACGACCCTTCTCAAGGGCGAGAACGTCGACAAGGCCGAGTTCGACGAGGAGAACGACAAGGTCATCGCCAGGGGCGGCACCCCTGCATCTGGCGAACCTGTGCTTCTGGGCATTACCAAGGCCTCGCTGCAGACCCGGTCGTTCATCTCGGCGGCGTCGTTCCAAGAGACCACGCGGGTTCTCACCGAGGCTTCGGTGCAGGGCAAGCGCGACAAGCTCGTCGGTCTGAAGGAAAACGTGATCGTCGGCCGCCTGATCCCGGCCGGCACCGGTGGCGCGACCATGCGCGTGCGCAAGATCGCGTCCGAGCGTGACAACAAGGTGATCGAGGCGCGGAAGAACGAGGCCGAGAAGGCCGCCGCGCTGGCTGCCCCGACGGACGCGGTGATCGATGATGTCATCGACATCGAAGCCGAAAGCGGCCTCGTGGACACCTACGAAAGCCGCGATTGATCGCAGGCGAACAAGCAACACCGGAACGGCCCGCGCCCCTCGCGCGGGCCGTTTCATTTGTATGCGGTACAATTCTTGCCGGGCGGCGCCCTTGCCCGTGGCAGGGCGGGGCGGTAAGCGCGAAAGACCCGCCACATCCCGCGCGGGCGGCTGGAATTGACCATGAACCTGTCGGAAAACGCCCGTGGCGCGCTCTGGATGACCATTGCGATGGCGGCCTTCACCGTGAACGACGCCTGCATGAAGGCGGTGACCGAGAGCCTGCCGCTTTACCAGTCGATCTTCCTGCGCGGCCTTGCCGCCACGATTGCCATCGCGATCATCGGCCTGCGGTCGGGCAAGCTCAACTTGAGGATTCCGCGCGAGGATCTGCGCTGGCTCGGGCTCAGGACCGTGGGCGAGATCTGCAGCACGGTGACATTCCTGACCGCCCTTCGGCACATGCCGCTCGCCAACCTTTCGGCGATCATGCAGTCGCTGCCGCTCGCCGTTACCCTTGGCGCGGCGCTCTGGCTCAGCCAGCCGGTGGGCTGGCGGCGGCTGACGGCGATCTGCGTCGGCTTTCTCGGTGTCCTTCTCATCATCCGGCCAGGGACGGAAGGGTTCGACCGCTGGGCTGTACTCGGCGTGATTTCGGTCGCCTTCGTCGTGTTGCGCGACCTCTCCACCCGGCGCATGTCCTCGGGCCTGACCTCGGTCACAGTGGCGTTTACCTCGGCCACGGCGGTGACGCTGACGGCCCTTGTGGTGCTGCCCTTCACCGGCTGGCGCACACCCACAGCCGAGGAATGGGCGCTGATCGCGGGGGCGGCCGCCTTTCTCATCATGGGCTATATCGTCATCGTCATGGCGACGCGGACCGGTGACATCGGCCTTGTGGCGCCGTTCCGCTACACCTCGCTCGTCTTCGCCGTCGTGCTCGGCTGGGCGGCCTTCGGCCAGTTCCCCGACATGCTGACGCTCATCGGCGGCGGTATCGTCATTGCGACCGGGCTTTACACCTTCCACCGCGAAAGGCGTCTGGCCCGGCAGGCGGCCCCCGCCGCCTGAGCCGGACCCAGCCGTACATTTACAAGCGCCGCCCCATCCGCTACCACGGCCCGGAACAGGCCCTTCGCGGCTTTCGGGATCCGCAGCGTCATGGTTCAGGTCTCCATCGTCATTCCGGCGAAGAATGAATCCGGCAATATCGTCGGCCTGCTTGACGGGATCGACGCCGCCTGCGCCGGCAAGGCCGAGTATGAGGTCATCGTCGTCGATGACGGTTCGACCGACGGCATGGGCGATCTCGTCCGCGCGCGGATGCTGAGCCATCCGAACCTCAGGCTTCTGCGGCATGACGTGTCGGGCGGCCAGAGCGCGGGCGTCCATAGCGGCGTCCTTGCGGCAAAGGGCGGTATCGTCTGCACGCTCGACGGTGATGGCCAGAACCCGCCTGAGGAATTGCCGAAGCTTTTCGCGCCACTTCTCGCGCCGGGGTCAGAGGCGATCGGCATCGTCGCCGGCCAGCGCGTCGGGCGGCAGGATACGATGTCGAAGAAGATGGCCTCGCGCTTTGCCAACAACCTGAGGTCCTGGGCGCTGAACGACGGCACCCGCGACACCGGCTGCGGGCTCAAAGGGTTCCGCCGCGACGCCTTCCTGAGGCTGCCGTTCTTCAACCACATGCACCGCTACCTGCCGGCGCTGTTCGCCCGCGACGGCTGGCAGGTCGCCCATGTGGACGTGAGCCACCGGCCCCGCGGCGAGGGGCGGTCGAACTACAACAACCTTCAGCGCGGCCTTGTCGGCGCAGTCGACCTTCTGGGCGTGATGTGGCTCTTGCGGCGGCGCAAGAAGTCGCGCCCGGCGGAAGTGTCGAAAGGGTAGGGGCGGACCATGGAAAAGATCTTCGCCATCCTGCACGTCGACAGCTGGACGGAGTTCTGGTGGGTCGCCTTCGGGCTGTTCGGCCAGCTCATGTTCACCGGGCGCTTTCTTGTGCAATGGATCGCCTCGGAGCGGGCGAAGAGGTCTGTGGTGCCGGTGATCTTCTGGTATTTCTCGATGGCGGGCGGGCTGATCCTTCTGGCCTATGCGGTCTATCGCAAGGACCCGGTCTTCGTCCTTGGCCAGTCGCTGGGCGTCTTCATCTATGCCCGCAATCTCTGGCTGATCCGAAGCGAGGGTAAGGCGGATGTCTGACAGCCGCGAATGGCTGCCCGCCGCCTTCTGGGTCGTGGGCGCCATCACGCTTTTCAGGATTGCCGCACTCTGGTTTGACCGGACCGATCTTTTCGTGGACGAAAGCCAGTACTGGCTCTGGGGCCAGAACCTCGACTTCGGCTATTACTCGAAGCCGCCGCTGATCGGCTGGGTGATCCGGGCGGTGACGGAGCTGGCGGGAAGCGATGCAGCGTTCTGGGTCCGCCTGCCGGGGGCGGTCTTCCATGCCGCGACGGCGCTGATCCTTGGCGCGCTGGCGGCGCAGATTTCTGGCGGGCGCGTGGCGGTGTGGGTCGCTGCCGCCTACATCACGCTTCCCTTCGTTGCGCTCGGCAGCCTCCTCATTTCGACCGACACGATCATGGCGCCCTTCTTTGCGGCGGCGCTCCTTTTCCATTTCCGCGCGGTCGAGACTCGGCGGGCGGGTGAGGCGGCGCTGGCGGGGCTCTGCATCGGCCTCGCCTTTCTCGCCAAGTATGCTGCCGTCTACTTCCTTCTCGGCGCGG
The DNA here is from genome assembly GCA_020161655.1 of Pseudomonadota bacterium. Taxonomy (GTDB): domain Bacteria; phylum Pseudomonadota; class Alphaproteobacteria; order Rhodobacterales; family Rhodobacteraceae; genus Albidovulum. Next base: position 5,302 of record JAIUPC010000001.1, on the reverse strand, counting down.
CGCTCGCAGCCGTGACCGCGCCCGAAGCCCGGCTTTCGGCGCGGCAATGGCTGGCCATGCTCGCCGCCTTCGCCCTGACTATCGCACCCAACGTCATCTGGAACCTCACCCATGACCTGACGACGGTCGAACATACGATGGACAACGTTGGCTGGGTCCGGGGCGGATCGGCTTTCGCAGGACTGAACCCGGCGGGGCTGGCGGAGTTCTTCTTTGCCCAGTTCGCGGTATTTGGCCCCGTCCTTTTCGGCGCTCTCCTTTGGGGTTGGCTAAGGGGCGGCGTGTCCGCCCGCGCGGCGCTGACCGCCTTTTCGCTGCCGCCCCTCGTCATCGTCTGCGGTCAGGCGCTGATGTCGCGGGCCTATGCCAACTGGGCCGTCGCCACCTATTTCACCGGCCTCCTGATCGCGGTGCCGCTACTCCTCAACCGTGCGCGCCGGCTGCTTTGGGCTTCGTTTGCGGTCAACGGGGCGATCTGCCTCGTCCTGCCGGTGCTGACCGTCCTTGCGCCCTGGCCCGTGGTGAGGGGCGAACCGCTCCTGGCGCGCTACATCGGGCAATCACAACTGAGTGGAGAGATCATCGCCGCCGCAAAGGAGGCCGGGGTCGCGACGGTCGTGGCGGCGGATCGCGGGGTGCTGGCGGACCTTTTCTACACCGGGCGCGACAGCGGGCTTGCCTTCCGTGTCCCGCAAAGCGGGGGCCGGGCCGACAGCTACTACGAACAGACCTATCCGCTTCCTGCTGGCGCGGGGCAGGTGCTTTACGTGGGCGGGACCGCACCAGTTTGCGGTGCTGTGGCCGCACAGCCGCAGATCACCTTCGGTACCGAGGGCGGGACCTATTCCGGGCGGGCACTGGCCGGCTATCTCGTCGATGGGGATTGCCTTGATGTCGCGCAGTGACGAAAGGCGGCTCGCCGTCGCCTGGTGCGTCGCCCTGGCACTGTCGGCGGCGGTGTTCCAGCTCTGGCCGGGCGTCGACCTCGCCGTGTCCGGCTGGTTCTTCACGCCGGGAAGCGGGTTTGCGCTCGCAGGCTCCCGTGCGCTCGACATCCTCCGCGAGGCGATCTGGGGGCTGAGCCTCCTGATGGTGGGATTCGTCGTGCTGGCCATCCTCGCCGCCCTTGCCGGCAAGCCGTTTCTCGAACTTCGTCGGGCTGTCTTCATCCTCCTGATGTACCTCCTCGGGCCGGTGCTTCTGGTCGACGGGCTCCTCAAGCGCTTCTGGGGTCGGGCACGCCCAGCGAATATCGAGGATTTCGGCGGTACCCAGCAGTTCACGCCGCCCCTCGTTCCCGCCGATCAATGCGAAAGCAACTGCTCCTTCGTCTCGGGGGAGGGGGCGGCGGCGGCGGCGCTGGCCATCGCTTTCCTGGTCATCGCACCGGCCGTGCGGCTACGGGTTTCACCGACGCTCTTCCGGCTTTACGTCGCCCTTGCCATTGCCATACCGCTGACCGGCATGGCGCTTCGCGTCATGCTCGGTCGGCACTTCCTTTCTGACACCGTCTTTGCCGTTCTCTTTGTCAGCGGGATCGCCCTTGTCCTCACGCGGCTGCTCTTCAGGCGGCGGGAGAGCTGACCGGGCCCCGTGTTGACAACCCCCGCGACTCCCCCTATACGGCGCCCACCTGAACTCGCGGGCTGGTTCCGCGTGATCGGGTATCAGGACTGAAGTGGTCACGATCCGGGCCCCGCGCCCCGATCCTCTGGAATTCCACCGCGTCGCCCCCGCGCAGGGGACGAATGCGGTTTTGGTGTTTTGCGGACGCGCAGGGCACGACATGTGAGAAAGCCCCCGGAAACGCCGTTGACGAACGGTCGTTGATCGGGCCGCAAACGAGATAGGGCGAGATTAATGCCGACGATCCAACAGCTGATCCGCAAGCCGCGGGAAGCGAACGCGAGAAAGTCCAAGTCGCAGCACCTGGAAGGATGCCCGCAGAAGCGTGGCGTCTGCACCCGCGTCTACACCACCACGCCGAAGAAGCCGAACTCCGCCATGCGGAAGGTCGCCAAGGTGCGCCTGACCAACGGCTTCGAAGTAATCAGCTACATCCCCGGTGAAAAGCACAACCTTCAGGAACACTCCGTGGTCCTGATCCGTGGCGGCCGGGTGAAAGACCTTCCGGGCGTCCGTTACCACATCCTGCGCGGTGTTCTCGATACGCAAGGCGTCAAAGACCGTCGCCAGCGTCGTTCGAAATACGGCGCGAAGCGTCCGAAATAAGGAGATCACCAGATGTCTCGTCGTCACGCCGCCGAAAAGCGCGAAGTTCTGCCCGATGCCAAGTATGGTGACCGGGTTCTCACCAAGTTCATGAACAACCTGATGGTCGACGGCAAGAAGTCCGTCGCCGAGCGCATCGTCTACAATGCGTTCGAGCGGGTTGAGACAAAGCTCAAGCGCTCGCCGGTGGAATGCTTCCACGAAGCGCTCGACAACGTGAAGCCATCGCTCGAGGTGCGGTCCCGCCGGGTCGGCGGCGCCACCTATCAGGTTCCGGTCGAGGTTCGCCCCGAGCGTCGTGAAGCGCTGGCGATCCGCTGGCTCATCACCGCTGCGAAGAACCGCAACGAGAACACGATGGAAGAGCGTCTCGCGGGCGAACTTGCCGATGCCGTCAACGGCCGCGGCACCGCCGTGAAGAAGCGCGAAGACACCCACAAGATGGCCGATGCCAACAAGGCATTCAGCCACTACCGCTGGTAATACGGCCAGCACGAGGACCGAGAAATGGCACGCGAATATCCGCTCACACGTTACCGAAATTTCGGGATCATTGCCCACATCGACGCGGGCAAGACCACCACTTCGGAACGTATCCTTTACTACACCGGCAAGTCCCACAAGATCGGCGAAGTCCATGACGGCGCCGCGACGATGGACTGGATGGAGCAGGAGCAGGAGCGTGGCATCACGATCACCTCGGCTGCCACCACGACCTTCTGGAACCGCACCGTCGATTCCGGCGCGACCGGCAATGCGGCTGACAAGTACCGCTTCAACATCATCGACACCCCCGGCCACGTCGACTTCACCATCGAAGTCGAACGTTCGCTGGCGGTGCTCGACGGTGCTGTCGTGCTTCTGGACGGCAACGCCGGCGTGGAACCGCAGACCGAAACCGTGTGGCGTCAGGCTGACCGCTACAAGGTTCCGCGCATCGTCTTCGTCAACAAGATGGACAAGACCGGCGCGGACTTCTTCAAATGCGTCCGCATGATCAAGGACCGGACCGGCGCGAATGCCGTGCCCGTCGTCCTGCCGATCGGCGCGGAAGACAAGCTCGAGGGCATCATCGACCTCGTGACCATGGAAGAATGGGTCTACGAGGGCGAAGATCTGGGCGCGTCCTGGAAACGCCAGCCGATCCGCGAAAGTCTCAAGGCGGAAGCCGATGAATGGCGCCTGAACCTGGTGGAAACCGCCGTGGGTCAGGATGACGACGCGATGGAGGCCTATCTCGAGGGCAATGAGCCTGGCCCGGAGACGCTGCGCGGCCTGATCCGCAAGGCGACTCTGGCGATCGACTTCATCCCGGTGATGGCCGGCTCGTCGTTCAAGAACAAGGGCGTTCAGCCCCTCCTGAATGCCGTGATCGACTATCTGCCGTCGCCGCTCGACGTGCCGCCCTACATGGGCTTCAAGCCGGGCGACGAGACGGAAACCCGTGACATTGCCCGTTCGGCCGATGACAACCAGCCCTTCTCGGCGCTGGCGTTCAAGATCATGAACGACCCCTTCGTCGGTTCGCTGACCTTCACCCGGATCTATTCGGGCAAGCTCGCCAAGGGCGATGCGATGATGAACGCGACCAAGCAGCGCAAAGAGCGCGTTGGCCGCATGATGATGATGCATGCGATCGACCGGGAAGAGATTTCCGAAGCTTTCGCCGGTGATATCATCGCGCTTGGCGGTCTGAAGGAAACCACCACCGGCGACACGCTTTGTGACCCGGCGGCGCCCGTCGTTCTCGAAACCATGACCTTCCCGGTCCCGGTCATCGAGATCGCGGTCGAACCGAAGACCAAGGCCGACCAGGAAAAGATGGGTATCGCTCTGGCGCGTCTGGCTGCCGAAGACCCGTCCTTCCGCGTCGAGACCGACATCGAGTCGGGCCAGACCATCATGAAGGGCATGGGCGAACTTCACCTCGACATCCTCGTCGACCGCATGCGGCGCGAGTTCAAGGTCGAGGCGAATATCGGTGCGCCGCAGGTGGCCTACCGCGAAACCATCTCGCGCGAGCATGAGATCGACTACACGCACAAGAAGCAGACCGGTGGTACCGGCCAGTTCGCGCGCGTGAAGCTCGTCATCACCCCGACCGAGCCGGGCGAAGGCTATTCCTTCGAGGCGAAGATCGTCGGTGGCGCGGTGCCGAAGGAATATATCCCCGGCGTCGAAAAGGGCATCAAGTCGGTCATGGACTCCGGTCCTCTGGCGGGTTTCCCGGTGATCGACTTCAAGGTCTCGCTGATCGACGGTGCGTTCCACGACGTCGACTCCTCGGTCCTTGCCTTCGAAATCGCCTCGCGCGCTGCAATGCGCGAGGGCCTGAAGAAGGCCGGCGCCAAGCTTCTGGAGCCGATCATGAAGGTCGAAGTCGTGACGCCGGAAGAATATACCGGCGGCGTCATCGGCGACCTGACCTCGCGTCGGGGCATGATCAACGGTCAGGACAGCCGCGGCAACGCCAACGTCATCACCGGCATGGTGCCGCTTGCCAACATGTTCGGCTACATCAACCAGCTGCGCTCGATGACCTCGGGCCGTGCGGTGTTCTCGATGGAATTCGATCACTACGACACGGTTCCGGACAACCTCTCGCAAGAGATTCAGAAGAAATACGCATGACGGTGTGGCGGGGTGAACCCCGCCCTACCAGACCGTAGGCCGGGGTTCACCCCGGCACCACCGAACGAAACAGGAGGCCATGATGGCAAAGGCAAAGTTTGAACGGACGAAACCGCACGTGAACATCGGGACCATTGGTCACGTTGACCATGGCAAGACGACGCTGACGGCGGCGATCACGAAGTACTTCGGCGACTTCAAGGCCTATGACCAGATCGACGCGGCGCCGGAAGAGAAGGCGCGCGGGATCACGATCTCGACGGCGCATGTGGAATATGAGTCGCCCGCGCGGCACTACGCCCATGTCGACTGCCCCGGCCACGCCGACTATGTGAAGAACATGATCACCGGTGCCGCGCAGATGGACGGCGCGATCCTCGTGGTGAACGCCGCCGACGGCCCGATGCCGCAGACGCGCGAGCACATCCTTCTCGGCCGC
>JAIUPC010000010.1 GCA_020161655.1 Pseudomonadota bacterium | reverse complement strand
GGGTGGCCGTCACACGCCGTTCTTCGCCAACTACCGCCCGCAGTTCTACTTCCGCACCACGGACGTGACCGGGACGGTGAAGCTTCCGGCCGGGACCGAGATGGTGATGCCGGGCGACAACCTGAAGTTCGAGGTCGAGCTGATCGCCCCGATCGCGATGGAAGAAAAGCTCCGCTTCGCCATCCGCGAAGGCGGCCGCACCGTCGGCGCCGGCGTGGTGTCGAAGATCCTGAAGTGATGCCGTAGGTTGGGGTTCCACCCCACCATGCGCAAACTACCTACGGTTCGAAGCAGGCGGGGCATGAGGTCCCGCCTGCCTCTCAACTGAAAGCCCCGAAAGAGGCAGAAGAATGTCCAGTCAGAATATCCGTATCCGGCTCAAGGCCTTCGATTACCGCGTCCTGGATTCCTCGACGCAGGAGATCGTCAACACGGCCAAGCGCACGGGCGCCCAGGTCCGCGGGCCGATCCCGCTGCCGAACAAGATCGAGAAATTCACGGTTCTCCGTGGTCCGCACATCGACAAGAAATCGCGCGACCAGTGGGAAATCCGTACGCACAAGCGCCTTCTCGACATCGTCGATCCGACCCCGCAGACCGTGGACGCGCTGATGAAGCTCGACCTCGCCGCCGGCGTCGACGTCGAAATCAAGCTGAACTGAGGAGGGCAAGGGATATGTTGCGCTCTGGAATCATCGCAAAGAAGCTGGGCATGACCCGGCTGTTTCTTGAGGACGGCCGGCAGGTTCCGGTGACCGTCCTGCAACTGGACAACCTTCAGGTCGTGGCGCAGCGCACGGCTGAGCGTGACGGCTACACCGCCGTTCAGCTCGGCGCGGGCACGGCCAAGGCCAAGCGGACCACCGCCGCCCTGCGCGGCCACTTCGCCAAGGCCAGTGTCGCGCCGAAGCGCAAGATCGCGGAATTCCGGGTTTCCCCGGACAACCTGATCGGCGTCGGCGAAGAGATCACGGCTGACCACTACTTCGAGGGCCAGTTCGTCGATATCGCCGGCACCTCGATCGGTAAGGGCTTCGCCGGTGCCATGAAGCGGCACAACTTCGGCGGTCTCAGGGCCTCGCACGGTGTGTCGATCAGCCACCGTTCGCACGGCTCCACCGGCCAGTGCCAGGACCCGGGCAAGGTGTTCAAGGGCAAGAAGATGGCTGGCCATCTTGGCGCCGTCCGCGTGACCACGCAGAACCTGCAGGTCGTGCGCACCGACAGCGACCGCGGCCTGATCATGGTCAAGGGCTCGGTCCCCGGTTCCAAGGGTGGCTGGGTCACCGTCAAGGACGCGGTGAAAAAGCCGTTCCCTGACAACGCGATCCTGCCCGCCGGGCTGAAGTCCGCTGCCGAAGCTGCCCGCAAGGCCGCCGAAGCCGCTGCTGCTGCCGCCGCCGCCGAGGAAGAAGCCGCCCGCAAGGCCGCGGCCGAAGCCGAAGCCGCAGCGCAGGAAGCCGCGCTGAAGGAAGCCGAAGCCTCGATCGCCGCGGATTCGTCCGCCGATGCCGGCGAAGGAGAGAAGTGATGAAACTTGACGTGATCAAGCTCGACGCCGGCAAGGCTGGCTCGATCGATCTCTCCGACGAGATCTTCGGGCTGGAGCCGCGCGCCGATATCCTGCACCGCGTGGTGCGCTGGCAGCGCGCCAAGGCGCAGCAGGGCACCCACTCGGTGCTCGGCAAATCGGAAGTCAGCTACTCGACCAAGAAGATCTATCGCCAGAAAGGCACCGGCGGCGCCCGCCACGGTTCCAAGAAGGCCCCGATCTTCCGTCACGGTGGCGTCTACAAGGGCCCGACCCCGCGGTCGCACGCCCATGACCTTCCGAAGAAGTTCCGGGCGCTTGGCCTCAAGCATGCGCTGTCGGCCAAGGCCGGCGCCGGTCAGCTCGTCATCCTCGACAGCCTCGAGATGTCGGACGCCAAGACCAAGTTCCTGGCGAAAGCCGCCAAGGAGCTGGGCTGGAAGCGCGTCCTCATCATCGACGGTGCCGATGTGAACGAAAACTTCGCCCGCGCGGCGGCCAACATCGAAGGCATCGATGTGCTGCCGTCGATGGGCGCCAACGTCTATGACATCCTTAAGCGCGATACGCTCGTGCTGACCAAGGCGGGTGTCGAAGCTCTGGAGGCGCGTCTGAAATGAGCGTGAAACCCGAACATTACGACGTGATCGTCAAGCCGATCATCACCGAGAAGGCCACGCTTGCTTCCGAAGCCGGTGCGGTTGTCTTCAAGGTGGCGAAGACCGCGACCAAGCCGCAGATCAAGGAAGCGGTCGAGGCGGTCTTCGGTGTCAAGGTGAAGGCGGTCAACACCACCATCACCAAGGGCAAGGCGAAGAAGTTCCGCGGCCGTCCCGGCGAGCGGAGCGACGTGAAGAAAGCCTACGTGACCCTCGAGGAGGGGAACACTATCGACGTCTCTTCGGGGCTCTGATAGAAGGCGCCGAATCTTGCGGCCCCGGGTTCCGGGGCCGCTCGATTTTCTAACCTTTGGGACCTTCGGGGCCCTGACTTCAACGGACCATATGGTCCAAAGCAACGGAAGACAGAGAGCATGGCACTCAAGTCGTATAAGCCGACGACGCCGGGCCAGCGTGGGCTGGTTCTGATCGACCGTTCGGAGCTTTGGAAAGGTCGCCCCGTCAAGTCCCTCACCGAGGGTCTGACCAAGACGGGCGGCCGGAACAACACCGGGCGTATCACTTCGTGGCACAAGGGCGGGGGCGCGAAGCGTCTTTACCGCATCGTGGATTTCAAGCGTCGCAAGTTCGACGTCACGGCGACCGTGGAGCGGATCGAATACGATCCGAACCGGACTGCCTTCATCGCGCTGGTCAAGTACCAGGACGGCGAGCAGGCCTATATCCTCGCGCCGCAGCGCCTGGGCGTGGGCGACAGCGTCATCGCCGGTGCCAAGACCGACGTGAAGCCCGGCAATGCGATGCCTTTCTCGGGCATGCCGATCGGTACCATCGTTCACAACGTCGAGTTGAAGCCCGGCAAGGGCGGCCAGCTGGCGCGCGCCGCCGGCACCTATGCCCAGTTCGTCGGCCGTGACGGCGGCTATGCCCAGATCCGCCTGTCGTCGGGCGAGCTGCGCATGGTGCGTCAGGAATGCATGGCGACGGTTGGTGCGGTGTCGAACCCCGACAACTCGAACCAGAACCTCGGCAAGGCCGGCCGCAAGCGTCACATGGGCGTTCGCCCGACCGTGCGCGGCGTCGCCATGAACCCGATCGACCACCCGCATGGTGGTGGTGAGGGCCGGACGTCCGGTGGCCGTCATCCCGTTACCCCGTGGGGCAAAGGGACGAAGGGCAACAAGACCCGGAAGAACAAGACGACGGACAAGTACATTGTTCGCTCGCGCAATGCGAAGAAAGGGCGTTAATCCATGTCGCGTTCCATTTGGAAAGGCCCCTTCGTTGATGCCTATCTGCTGAAGAAAGCGGAAAAGGCACAAGGGTCGGGCAAGTCGGAAGTGATCAAGATCTGGTCGCGCCGTTCTACAATCCTGCCGCAGTTCGTCGGCCTCACCTTCGGGGTCTACAACGGTCAGAAACACATCCCGGTCGCCGTGACCGAAGAGATGATCGGCCAGAAGTTCGGTGAATATTCGCCGACGCGGACCTACTACGGTCACGCAGCCGACAAGAAAGCCAAGAGGAAGTAAGCCATGAGCAAGGAAAAGAATCCGCGCCGCGTGGCCGATAACGAAGCCTTCGCCAAGGCGAAGATGCTGCGTACCTCGCCGCAGAAGCTGAACCTCGTCGCCGCCCTGATCCGCGGCAAGAAGGTCGAGAAGGCGCTTGCCGACCTCACCTTCTCCAAAAAGCGCATCGCGCTTGACGTGAAGAAGTGCCTGCAGTCGGCCATCGCCAATGCCGAGAACAACCACGGGCTTGATGTCGACGGTCTCGTCGTCGCCGAGGCCTGGGTCGGCAAGAACCTGGTGATGAAGCGTGGCCGTCCGCGTGCGCGCGGCCGCTTCGGCAAGATCATGAAACCGTTCAGCGAGCTGACCATCAAGGTCCGGCAAGTCGAAGCAACCGCCGGGGAGCAAGCGTAATGGGACAGAAGGTCAACCCGATCGGGATGCGCCTCCAGGTCAACCGCACCTGGGACAGCCGCTGGTATGCCGACAGCAAGGACTACGGTAACCTGCTTCTTGAAGACCTCAAGATGCGCGACTTCATCCGTGAATACGCCAAGCAGGCCGGAGTCTCGAAGGTCATCATCGAGCGTCCGCACAAGAAATGCCGCGTCACCATCCATACCGCCCGTCCCGGTGTCATCATCGGCAAGAAGGGCGCGGATATCGAGACGCTGCGCAAGAAGCTCGCGAACTTCACCAAGTCGGAACTGCACCTCAACATCGTCGAAGTGCGGAAACCCGAACTGGACGCGCAACTGGTGGCCGAGTCGATCGCCCAGCAGCTTGAGCGCCGCGTGTCCTTCCGTCGCGCCATGAAGCGCGGCGTGCAGAACGCGATGCGCATGGGTGCCCTTGGCATCCGGGTCAACGTCGCCGGCCGCCTTGGCGGCGCGGAGATCGCCCGGACCGAATGGTACCGCGAAGGCCGCGTGCCGCTGCATACGCTGCGTGCCGACATCGACTATGCGCTCGCCGAAGCGACCACCCCCTATGGCATCATCGGGGTGAAGGTCTGGATCTTCAAAGGCGAGATCATGGAGCATGACCCGCAGGCCCGCGACCGCAAGGCCGCCGAGGCCCAGGACGGTCCGGCACCGCGCGGCCCGCGCCGTGACGACCGTCGCGACGCCCGGTAAGGAGTAGAGAAGATGCTGCAACCAAAACGGACGAAGTTCCGCAAGCAGTTCAAGGGCCGTATCCATGGCGAGGCCAAGGGTGGGTTCGAGATCAACTTCGGCGGTTTCGCCCTCAAGGCGACCGAACCCGAGCGCGTCACCGCGCGGCAGATCGAAGCGGCCCGCCGCGCGATCACCCGCCACATGAAGCGTCAGGGCCGGGTCTGGATCCGGGTGTTCCCGGATGTTCCGGTCACCTCCAAGCCGACCGAAGTGCGGATGGGTAAGGGCAAGGGCTCCGTCGACTTCTGGGCGGCCAAGGTCAAGCCGGGCCGGATCATGTTCGAGATCGACGGCGTGAGCGAAGTCATCGCCCGCGAGGCACTGCGCCTCGGCGCGATGAAGCTGCCGGTCACGACCCGCATCGTGGTGCGCGAGGACTGGTAAGTCCTCCAGCCTGCCGGAAAAGATCAGGAAGGGCGGGGGAAACCCCGCCCTTTGTCTTTTCGGGCGCAACCTCATGCCAGGCGCGTGGCGGCCGGGACGGTTTGCCACGGCGGAACATGACACTTTCATGAATGCGGCGATGGCAGAATGGTTGTACGATCAGAAGTAAGCATTGATCTGCCTCGGGAAGTTTTTTCCGCGTTGATGATGGAGGCGAGCATTTCTGTCGCAAGAGTTGAGCGCGTTGAGCTTGATGGCCGCGCCGGATGGAAGAAGCGACGCGAGTATGTCGATTTGAGGATGCGGCTCCTCAAGGGCGATCCTCGCCGTCTGTTCGAGGCCGAGCGCGAGGCCTACCGTTCAGTGCAGCGCGCCGACTTGCCGTTTCCCAAGATCATCGAGGAAGGGCCGGACCATTTCGTTATCTCCGACGCTGGGCCGAGCCTCAGGCATATCGCGCTGACGGAAGGGTTCGACTCGCCCAACTTTCGGGAAGGTGTCGAAGCGGCGGCGGTCGCGCTTGCCAGGCTGCACGATGCCGGGGTCAGCCACGGTCGTCCGGCGCCGCGAGACATCTGCTGGGAGAACGGCACCATTACCTTCATCGACCTGGAGCAGTATGGCGACAGAGGCAACCGGACCGAGGGTCATGTCTGGGACGTGCTGGTGTTCTTCTACAATCTCGCTGGAGACATCGGGGGCGTTGACGAAACCGTCCTCGCCGCGCGGGACGCCTATCGCGCCGAGGACAAGCACGGCCACTGGGAGCTTGCCGAACGCCGGGTGCGGCGGCTCCGCTGGCTCGGCCCGGTGCTGCGCCCGCTCGGTCGGCTTCTCCACGACAAACGCGACTTCCGCGCCATCGGGCCATTCATGGATTTGTTTCTGGGCCGGTCGTGAATCTCCGGCCAGGTAGGATGGGCAGTCCTGCCCATCCTACGCCCCCGCCCAAACTTTCCCTTGCCCTCCCCGCGACCCTCCCCTATAGGGACGCATCCTGCGATTCCGGGTCTCCCGGATTCGTAGGTCAATCATTGACTCCACCGGACCGAGGGTCACCCAGTCAAGGGTCCCTCCGGTGATGTTGAAAGGGAAAAGGCGAGATGAACGCCCAGGAACTGAAGACGAAGACGCCCGACCAGCTGCGTGACCAGCTCGTCGCGCTGAAGAAGGAGGCCTTCAACCTCCGCTTCCAGCAGGCCACCGGCCAGCTTGAGAACACCGCCCGCATGCGCGTCGTCCGCCGTGACGTTGCCCGCATCCAGACGGTTCTGAACCAGAAAGCCGCTGAAGCGGCGGCGAACTGAGGAACACGAGACATGCCCAAACGTATCCTGCAAGGCGTCGTGACCTCGGACAAGAACGAGCAGACGATCACCGTCCTGGTCGAGCGCCGCTTCAAGCATCCGCTGCTGCAAAAGACGGTGCGGAAGTCGAAGAAATACCGCGCCCATGACGCGGATAACAAATTCAAGGTCGGCGACACCGTGCGCATCGAAGAATGCGCGCCGATCTCGAAGACGAAACGCTGGACCGTGGTGCTCGACGCTTCGGCGTAAGACCATATCCAGCTCAATCGAAACCCTGGGGCCGCGGAATAAAGTCGGTCTCCAAAGGTCGGGAGAAACCAAATGATCCAGATGCAGACCAATCTGGATGTAGCTGACAACTCCGGCGCTCGCCGGGTTCAGTGCATCAAGGTCCTGGGTGGTTCCCACCGTCGCTACGCCAGCGTCGGCGACATCATCGTGGTGTCGGTGAAGGAAGCCATCCCGCGCGGTCGCGTGAAGAAAGGTGACGTCCGCAAGGCCGTCGTCGTGCGCACCGCCAAAGAAGTCCGTCGTGAAGACGGCACGTCGATCCGCTTCGACCGCAACGCCGCCGTCATCCTGAACAACCAGGGCGAACCGGTCGGCACCCGTATCTTCGGGCCGGTCGTTCGCGAACTGCGCGCGAAGAACTTCATGAAGATCATCTCGCTTGCGCCGGAGGTGCTGTGATGGCTGCGAAACTCCGTAAAGGCGACAAGGTCGTCGTCCTTGCCGGCAAGGACAAGGGCAAGCAGGGCGAGATTCAGTCCGTTGACCCGAAGGCCAACAAGGCCGTGGTCGACGGCGTGAACGTCGCCATCCGCCACACGCGCCAGTCCCAGTCGAACCAGGGCGGTCGTCAGCCGAAGGCAATGCCGATCGACCTGTCGAACCTCTCGGTGATGGACAAGAACGGCAAGGCCACCCGCGTCGGCTTCCGCATGGAAGGCGACAAGAAGGTGCGTTTCGCCAAGACCACGGGAGACGTGATCTGATGCTCGACGCTCAAACCTATACCCCGCGTCTCAAGGCGCTCTACGCCTCGACGATCCGCGCGGCGCTGATGGAAGAATTCTCGTACAAGAACGAGATGCAGCTTCCGAAGCTTGACAAGATCGTCCTGAACATGGGCGTCGGCGAAGCGGTCAAGGACACCAAGAAGGTGAAACAGGCCGCCGAGGAACTGACCCTGATCGCCGGCCAGAAGGCCGTCATCAACAAGGCGAAGAAATCCATCGCCGGCTTCCGCGTCCGTGAAGAAATGCCGCTGGGCTGCAAGGTCACGCTGCGCGGCGACCGGATGTACGAATTCCTCGACCGTCTCATCAACGTGGCGCTTCCCCGCGTCCGCGACTTCCGCGGCGTGAAGGGCTCTTCGTTCGATGGCCGTGGCAACTACGCCATGGGCCTCAAGGAACAGATCGTGTTCCCCGAGATCGACTTCGACAAGGTCGACGAAGTGCTCGGCATGGACATCATCATCTGCACCACCGCGCGGACCGACGCGGAAGCGAAGGCGCTGTTGAAGCAATTCAACATGCCCTTCACCAGCTGATCGCGGAGGAACGACGAATGGCAAAGAAATCCATGGTGAACCGCGAAGTGAAGCGCGCCAAGCTGGTCAAGCAGTATGCTTCCCGCCGCGCCGCACTGAAGGCGATCATCGAAGACCAGTCGAAGCCGGTGGAAGACCGCTTCAAGGCCACGCTGAAACTGGCTGAACTGCCCCGCAACTCTTCGGCAACGCGGATCCACAACCGCTGCCAGCTGACGGGCCGTCCCCATGCCTATTACCGCAAACTCAAGCTCAGCCGCATCATGCTGCGTGATCTCGCCTCGATGGGCCAGATCCCCGGCATGGTGAAGTCGAGCTGGTAAGGAGGACCGAGAAATGATGAACGATCCTCTCGGCGATATGCTGACCCGCATCCGCAACGCGCAGATGCGTGGCAAGTCCACCGTCCGCACCCCGGCCTCCAAGCTTCGCGCCTGGGTTCTGGATGTGCTGGCCGGCGAAGGCTACATCCGCGGCTACGAAGCCGCGACGGACGCCGATGGCCTGCCGCAGCTTGAAATCAGCCTGAAGTACTACGAAGGCACACCCGTCATCCGCGAAATCAAGCGGGTCTCGAAGCCGGGCCGCCGCGTCTATGCCTCCGTCAAGGACATCCCGAGTGTCCGCAACGGGCTGGGCGTTTCCATCGTCTCCACGCCGAAGGGCGTGATGTCGGATGCAGCTGCACGCTCTGCCAATGTTGGCGGCGAAGTGCTCTGCACCGTATTCTGAGGAGAGTGCGATGTCTCGTATCGGCAAGAAACCCGTTTCCGTTCCGTCAGGCGTTACCGCCTCGGTCAGCGGCCAGACGGTCGAAGTGAAGGGCCCGAAAGGCGCCCTTTCCTTCACCGCCACCGACGACGTGACCCTTACCCTCGACGAGGGTCAGGTCTCCGTGAAGCCGCGCGGCACCTCCAAGCGGGCGCGCCAGCAGTGGGGTATGGCCCGCTCGATGGTCGCAAACCTCGTGGAGGGCGTCACCAAGGGCTTCAGGAAAGAGCTTGAGATCAACGGCGTCGGTTACCGCGCCGCGATGCAGGGTTCGGTCCTGAAACTGTCGCTCGGCTACAGCCACGAAGTGAATTTCGAAGTGCCGAAGGGCGTGACCGTCACGACCCCGAAGCAGACCGAGATCATCATCGAGGGCATTGATCCGCAACTCGTCGGCCAGGTCGCGGCCAATATCCGCGAATGGCGCCGTCCCGAGCCCTACAAGGGCAAAGGGATCAAGTACAAGGACGAGTACATCTTCCGCAAGGAAGGCAAGAAGAAGTAAGGACGCGAGAAAATGGCAAACAGCAAACGGGAACTGTTCCTCAAGCGCCGCCTGCGCGTCCGGAACAAACTGCGGAAACTGGCCGACGGGCGCGCGCGCCTCTCGGTCCACCGCTCATCGAAGAACATCAGCGTGCAGCTGATCGACGACGTCAAGGGCGTGACCCTTGCCTCGGCCTCCAGCCTCGAAAAGGATCTGGGCGTCATCGGCAAGAACAACGTCGAAGCGGCGAAGAAGATCGGCGCGGCGATTGCCGAGCGTGCGAAGAAGGCGGGTGTCGAAGAGTGCTACTTCGACCGTGGCGGCTTCCTCTTCCACGGCAAGATCAAGGCGCTTGCCGATGCAGCCCGCGAAGGCGGCCTGAAGTTCTGATGACTGCGGGTGGCGTTCGCGCCGCCCCGATGATCCGGGTCCCCGATCCAGTCGGGGACACCAGGATCGGCCCCAAACGGCGCGCGGGTCGCGCCACCATGCAAGGAATGCCCTATGGCAGAACAACGTGAAAGACGCCAAGGCGGCCGTGATCGTCGCGAAGATCGCCGCGAACGCGAGGAAACCCCGGAATTCGCCGACCGTCTGGTCGCGATCAACCGTGTTTCCAAGACGGTGAAGGGCGGCAAGCGCTTCGGTTTCGCAGCGCTCGTGGTGGTCGGCGACCAGCGCGGCCGTGTCGGCTTCGGCAAGGGCAAGGCCAAGGAAGTGCCGGAAGCGATCCGCAAGGCGACGGAACAGGCGAAGCGTTCGCTGATCCGCGTGCCGCTGCGTGATGGCCGGACGCTGCACCATGACATCGAAGGTCGTCACGGTGCCGGCAAGGTCGTGATGCGGACGGCTCCGGCCGGTACCGGGATCATCGCCGGTGGTCCGATGCGCGCCGTGTTCGAGATGCTGGGCATCGCGGACGTCGTCGCCAAGTCGATGGGCTCGCAGAACCCCTACAACATGATCCGCGCCACGATCGACGGCCTGAAGCTGGAATCCAGCCCGCGGATGATCGCGCAGCGTCGCGGCAAGAAGGTGGCCGACATCCTGAAGAAGCCGGAAGCGGCTGAAGCAGCGGAGGCCTGAGTAGAATGGCGAAGAAAACCATCGTCGTGAAGCAGGTCGCCTCGGCGGCCCGCCGCCCCGAAATCCAGGCGGCGACGCTGCGTGGCCTCGGCCTCGGGAAGATCAACCGCACCCGCGAGCTTGAGGATACGCCCTCGGTCCGCGGCATGGTCAACAAGATCTCGCATCTTGTCGTGATCGTCGAAGAGCGCGGCTGAGAAACGCTTCGCAGCCCCGGACCCGATCCGGGGTCTCATCGAACAGCACGCGCCCCGGACCGAAAGGCCGGGGCGCGTCGCATTTGGCGCCCCTCGCGGCGATTTTTCCCGCAGAGCAAGGGCGCGGGACTGTGCTACACTGATGCTGTCGCGCCCCCGAGGGTGGAGCATGGGGGTGCTTCCAAGCCCGCGTGCACTGAACCCCAGGGAGGAACCATGTCCGACTACAAGGGCGGCTGCGCCCATGTTCACACCCAGGCCAAGGCCGAGCCGATCGACAACCATGTCTGCCACTGCAACGTCTGCAAGGCGGTGACCGGCCAGCAGAGTACTCATGTCGCCTTCTTCAACTATGGCGACCTGAAGGTCGATCACCCGGAAAAGCTGAAGCGCGTGCCCTTCAACGCCAACAACCCGAACGGCCCGCTGGAGATCTGCCTCTGCACCGATTGCGGGGCGGCGATCATGCTCGACGACAAGGAAAAGCGCATCCGCGTCGCGGTGCCTAATGTCATGGGCTATGACGATGCGCATTTTCCCAAGGCGACCTATCACGCCTTCTACGACGACACGAAAGGCTATCCGAAGCCTGCCGACGGCCGTCCGGTCTACGAGGGGCTGCGGCCGGAATTCGTCTGGCCGAAGGGCGCCTGAGGCACGGGGCATTCATCCGCCAGGGGGATGCAGCCATGCGCGGCACGCATGGCGGGACTGCGGTTACCTTGGTGGCACCTACACGAAAAAGTGTCTATCTAGGGCATGTTAGCAACCAAGCTAAGGGGAATGAACATGCTTGCAGCGCGCCATGATGGCCTGCTGAGCGAGTTCGTCCGCGCAGTTTTCAGCATCGGCCCGTTCTTCGCGACGGCCCTTCCTGTCGACCCGGCCCGCAAAGATGCGGCCGATCTGCGCGAGACGGTTCGCCGGCAGCGCTGAAACGACACGAGAGTTTCAGGAGGCCCCGACCCACGGTCGGGGCCTTCCTTTTGGGGCAGGGCCTTGTCCCTTGATCCGCCGAGGCATCCCGTCTATACGCGCCCGGTGGCCCGTTGGGGTCCGATTCACAAATCAAGAAATGCCGTGTCCGCCCATATCGCTTCGGGGGCGGTTCCGGCCAAGGAGAAGCGATATGAAACTGCATGAACTCCGGGACAATCCCGGCGCCGCCAAGAAATCCAAGCGCGTTGCGCGCGGCCCGGGCTCGGGCAAGGGCAAGACCGCCGGTCGCGGCATCAAGGGCCAGAAGTCCCGTTCGGGCGTGGCCATCGGTGGTTACGAAGGCGGCCAGATGCCGCTTTACCGGCGCCTGCCGAAGCGTGGCTTCACCAAGCCGAACGCAAAATCCTTCGCCGTGGTCAACCTTGGCCAACTTCAGGCCTTTGTCGACGCCGGCAAGCTCGATGCCAAAGCCGACATCACCGAGGACATGCTCGTCGAATCCGGCGTCGTGCGCCGCAAGCTCGACGGTGTGCGCGTCCTCGCCAAGGGCGAACTGAAGGCCAAGCTGAAACTTGCCGTCACCGGCGCCTCCAAGGCGGCCATCGCGGCGGTCGAGAAAGCGGGCGGCTCGCTTTCCGTCACGGTTGCGACGGCGGCTGAATAAGGTGTTGTGGGCGGCGTTGCAGCCGCTTACATAGACACGTGTTTTCCAACGCCGCCGACCGGAAAACGGTTCGGCGGCGTTGCTCATGAAAGAGACTGGAATGGCATCTGCTGCAGAGCAAATGGCGGCGAACCTCAGCTGGGGCGCCCTTGGCAAGGCCACCGACCTTCGCCAACGCATCTTCTTCACCGTCGGCCTGCTGATCGTCTACCGGCTCGGCACCTACATTCCCGTGCCCGGTATCGACGCGGAGGCCCTCAGGCGCTTCATGGACACCGCGAACCAGGGCATCGGCGGCATGCTGCAGATGTTCACCGGCGGTGCCCTCGGCCGCATGGGCGTGTTCGCGCTTGGCATCATGCCCTATATCTCGGCGTCGATCATCGTGCAGCTTCTGACGGCGATGGTCCCTGCGCTCGAGGCTCTCAAGAAAGAAGGCGAGCAGGGGCGCAAGAAGATCAACCAGTATACGCGCTATGCGACGGTGATTCTGGCCACTTTCCAGGCTTACGGGCTGGCCCGCAGCCTTGAGGCGGGCAGTCTCGCGCATGATCCGGGCATGTTCTTCCAGGCCTCCACCGTCATCACGCTGGTTGGCGGCACCATGTTCCTGATGTGGCTCGGTGAACAGATCACCGCGCGCGGCATCGGCAACGGCACCTCGCTCATCATCTTCGTCGGCATCGTTGCAGGCATTCCCGGTGCGCTGGCGCAGTTCTTCGAACAGGGCCGGGTCGGCAACCTGTCGGCCGCCGTCATCATCGGCGTGATCGTCATGGTGGTGGCCGTCATCGCCTTCGTGGTCTTCATGGAGCGGGCGCTCCGAAAGATCCATATCCAGTATCCGCGCCGTCAGGTCGGCATGAAGATCTATGACGGCTCGTCCTCGCACCTGCCGATCAAGGTCAACCCGGCCGGCGTCATCCCGGCGATCTTCGCCTCGTCGCTGCTGCTATTGCCGACGACCATCGCGACCTTCTCGGGCGATCAGACCGGTCCGGTCATGTCGACGATCCTTGCCTATTTCGGGCCGGGCCAGCC
This sequence comes from Pseudomonadota bacterium, assembly GCA_020161655.1. Taxonomy (GTDB): domain Bacteria; phylum Pseudomonadota; class Alphaproteobacteria; order Rhodobacterales; family Rhodobacteraceae; genus Albidovulum. The sequence continues at coordinate 33,648 of JAIUPC010000010.1, read as the reverse complement.
GCTCTACCTTCTGTTCTTTGCGGCGATGATCGTGTTCTTTGCCTATTTCTATACTGCCAACGTTGCCTTCAAGTCGGACGACGTGGCAGAGAACCTTAAGAACCAGGGCGGCTTCATTCCCGGTATCCGGCCCGGCGCCAAGACGGTCGATTACCTCGACTATGTGGTGGCGCGGATTCTCGTCGTCGGCTCGGGTTACCTCGCCGCGGTCAGCCTGCTGCCGGAGCTTCTCCGTTCGGAACTGGCGATCCCCTTCTATTTCGGCGGCACATCGGTGCTGATCGTGGTGTCGGTGACGATGGATACGATCAACCAGATCCAGTCCCATCTGCTGGCGCACCAGTACGAAGGACTCATTGAAAAGTCCCAGCTTCGCGGCAAGAAAAGAAACGGGGCGCGCAAGGCGCCGGCTCGCCGCTGACGGCGGGCCAGCGAGGGGGACAGGTTCATGGCGAACATCATTCTGCTTGGCCCGCCGGGGGCGGGGAAGGGGACTCAAGCCCGCCTCCTGGTGGAGAACCGTGGCATGGTGCAGCTTTCGACCGGCGACATGCTGCGCGCGGCGCAATCCTCGGGCACCGAGATGGGCCGGAAAGTCGCCGCGGTCATGGCGGCGGGGCAGCTCGTCACCGATGAGATCGTGATCGGCCTCATCGGCGAAAAGCTGGCCGAGGGCGGTTCGGGCTTCATCTTCGACGGCTTCCCGCGCACGCTCGCTCAGGCCGACGCATTGGACGCGCTGCTGAAGCGGTCGGGCCAGACGCTTGACGCCGTGGTCGAGATGCAGGTCGATGACACGGCGCTGGTGGAGCGGATCACCGCAAGGTCGACCTGCGGCACCTGCGGCGAGGTTTACAACGACATCAGCAAACCCATTCCCGCTGACGGCAAGTGCAGCGTCTGCGGCGGAACCGAGTTCAAGCGCCGCGCCGACGACAATGCCGAAAGCCTCAAGCAGCGGCTGATGGAGTATTACAAGAAGACCTCGCCGCTCATCGGTTACTATTACCATGCGAACAAGCTCGAGGCCGTCGACGGGCTTGGCGAAATCGCCGAGATTGCGGATTCCATCGCCGCAGTGCTGGATCGCCGCGCCACGTCTTGACCTTCAGGGGGAAACCCACTAGGTCACAGCGTCTCTCATGAGAATCGTCTTGATTTGCGGGAATTTCCTTCCCGCGAATCACTTCGAAGAAGCCGGCCCGGCGGCGGACGCCCTCGGGCCATAGTTGTGAAAAAAGGTTCCGGCATTACGGAACCGCAACGGAAGGAAGACACGCGTGGCACGTATTGCTGGCGTCAACATCCCGACGGGGAAACGCGTCCCCATCTCTCTTCAGTATATCCACGGCATCGGCCCCGATATCGCCCGCAAGATCTGTGAAGCGGTCAAGATCGACGAAGCCCGCCGGGTCAACGACCTCACCGATGCCGAAGTGCTCGCCATCCGCGAATACATCGACGGCAACCTTACGGTTGAGGGCGACCTGCGCCGTGAAGTCACGATGAACATCAAGCGGCTCATGGACCTTGGTTGCTACCGGGGCCTGCGTCACCGCAAGAACCTGCCCGTCCGCGGTCAGCGCACCCACACCAACGCCCGCACCCGCAAAGGCCCCGCAAAGGCCATCGCCGGCAAGAAGAAGTAAGGGGAGGGTTCAGATATGGCTCGTGACAAGACCCGCATGAAGCGCAAGGAGCGCAAGAACATCGCCGCTGGTGTGGCGCATGTGAACTCCTCCTTCAACAACACCAAGATCCTGATCTCCGACGTTCAGGGCAACGCCATCGCCTGGTCCTCGGCCGGCACGATGGGCTTCAAGGGGTCGCGCAAGTCGACGCCCTATGCCGCCCAGATGGCTGCCGAAGACGCCGGCCGCAAGGCGCAGGAACATGGCGTGAAGACGATCGAAGTTGAAGTCCAGGGCCCCGGTTCGGGCCGCGAGTCCGCGCTCCGCGCGCTGGCTGCCGTTGGCTTCAACATCACCTCGATCCGCGACGTGACGCCGATCGCGCACAACGGTTGCCGTCCGCCGAAGCGTCGGCGCGTCTGACGACACATCAGCAGTCCGGGCCGTGCTGACCGCGCGGCCCGGATTGCTTTCGCATTTATCCTCGGGCGTTCCCGGAGACCGGACATGATCCGGGGACAGGTATGGAGGCAGCACGCATGATCCACAAGAATTGGGCCGAACTCATCAAGCCGCAGCAGCTTGAAGTGAAGCCGGGCAACGACCCGCAGCGTCAGGCGACCCTGATCGCCGAACCGCTGGAGCGCGGCTTCGGCCTGACGCTCGGCAACGCGCTGCGCCGCGTGCTGATGTCCTCGCTTCAGGGCGCGGCCATCACCAGCGTCCAGATCGACAACGTGCTGCATGAGTTTTCCAGCGTGGCGGGCGTCCGTGAGGACGTGACCGACATCGTGCTGAACCTCAAGGGCGTGCGGCTGAAGATGGAAGTCGAAGGGCCGAAGCGCCTGTCGATCTCCGCCAAGGGCCCCGGTGTCGTCACCGCTGGCGACATCTCGGAATCGAACGGCATCGAGATCCTGAACCAGGATCACGTGATCTGCCACCTCGACGACGGCGCCGATCTCTTCATGGAACTGACCGTGGAAAGCGGCAAGGGCTATGTCGCGGCCGACAAGAACCGCCCGGAAGATGCGCCGATCGGTCTGATCCCGATCGACGCGATCTATTCGCCGGTGAAGAAGGTCTCGTACGAAGTGCAGCCGACCCGTGAGGGCCAGGTGCTCGACTACGACAAGCTGACGATGAAGATCGAAACCGATGGCTCGCTGTCGCCCGATGATGCGGTGGCCTATGCCGCGCGCATCCTGCAGGACCAGCTTGGCATCTTCGTCAACTTCGACGAGCCGGAATCGGCGCTGAAGGGCGCCGAGGACGAGGGTCTGGAATTCAACCCGCTCCTCCTCAAGAAGGTGGACGAGCTGGAGCTTTCGGTCCGTTCGGCCAACTGCCTGAAGAACGACAACATCGTCTATATCGGCGACCTGATCCAGAAGACCGAAGCCGAGATGCTCCGCACCCCGAACTTCGGCCGCAAGTCGCTGAACGAGATCAAGGAAGTGCTTTCGGGCATGGGCCTGCACCTCGGCATGGATGTCGAGGACTGGCCGCCGGAGAACATCGAAGACCTCGCCAAGCGCTTCGAGGACCAGTTTTAAGAATCCGCAGGATGGGCAGTATTGCCCATCCTGCCCACTACCCCGGGCAATCCCGCCCCAACGATGCCGGGTCTACGCAACCCGGCAATACAAAGTATAAACGCTAGGAGACCATCATGCGTCACGCCCGCGGCTACCGCCGTCTGAACCGCACCCATGAGCACCGCAAGGCGCTTTTCGCCAACATGGCCGGGTCGCTCATCGAACACGAACAGATCAAGACCACCCTTCCCAAGGCGAAGGAACTGCGTCCGATCGTCGAGAAACTCATCACGCTCGCCAAGCGCGGCGACCTGCATGCCCGCCGTCAGGCCGACTCGCAGCTGAAGCAGGACAAGCATGTCGCCAAGCTCTTCGATGTGCTCGGCGCGCGCTACAAGGACCGTCAGGGCGGCTACGTCCGCGTCCTCAAGGCCGGCTTCCGCTACGGCGACATGGCGCCGATGGCGATTATCGAACTCGTTGACCGCGATCCGGCCGCCAAGGGCGCCGAGGATCTGGCCCGGGTCGAGGCCGAAGCGGCCGCCGAAGACTGACATTTCCGAACAGATGTTGGACGAAAAGAGAAACCCCGCCAGAATGCTGGCGGGGTTTCTCCATAATGACACCGACTTAGTGGGTCAAACAGTGCTTATGATCAGTTTGGCTCCATCCGAATCCCGCTACGTTCGCGCACCAGCCGCTCCGCGATCGAGTCGATCACGGCAGAGAGCTGCGCGTCGGCAACCGGCGTCGCCCCGAGAAACTCGAGCAGATCGTTCCGCGCCGCATCGGGAAGTCGCATGAGACGAGCAAAAAGGCCCGGATTGATTGTACGCACTGTGCTAACCCTCACTTCAAACTATGTGGTTCAATTTACGGTTGACGGTTGCTAAGGCAACTTGTCTAAAAGGACATGTCTTCGATGCCAACTCTCGATCCGTTCCTGCATTCGCTCTCGCTGCTGTCTCCGGCGGGATATTTCATAGGCCTGCACATCAGATACGCGTCACCGCTCATGCAGTTCTCGAACTACAATCAGGAATGGCTGGATCACTATACCGAGCAGGCTTATGCGCTCCGCGATCCGACGATTGCCTGGGGTTTCTCGAAAGAAGGTGCAAGCCGGTGGGCGGATTTCGGCATCCCCGATCCGTTCGGGGTGTTCGAAGACGCAAGAAGCTTCGGACTGGTTTACGGACTTACCGTTTCCTGCGGCCCGATCCGGTCCCGGACCATTTCCAGTTTCGCGCGCTCAGACCGCGATTTTGCCGATGCCGAGATCGACAAGATCTCGCAACTCGTTCGGCGGCTGCACGATATCACCGAGCCGCCGGAAAGCCTGACCAAAGCCCAGATCGAAGCCTTGCGTTGTATTGCGGCGGGAGACCGCCATGCGGCAGCAGCGGCCAAACTGAACATTTCCGAAAGTGCGCTCAAGGCGCGTCTGACGTCGGCGCGGCAAAGGCTGCTCGCGCGGACGACGGCAGAGGCGATCCAGCGCGCCAAAGACTACAGGCTGATGTGAACCGATGCTGTCCTTGCTTTCGCAAAAAGGGCTGATGCGTATAGCCTAGCAGGAGTCCGACCATGCGAACCACCGTTCTGTCCTTCGAGAACCTCCACAACCACGGGGAGTTGTTCGCGAACCTGTTTAGGGCGCGGAAGCAGTCCTTCATTGTCGAGAAGCGGTGGAACCTGCCCGAAGCACTCGACATGGAGTACGACCAGTACGACACGCCGGCCAGCCGCTGGATCGCCATTCATGATGAATTCGGACAGGTCCACGCCGGCATCCGGCTGACGCCGACAACGGCGAAGTGCGGCATCTACAGCTACATGATCCGGGATGCGCAGCGAGGGCTTCTCGCCTCGCTTCCAGCCGACCTGCTGACCGAGGAAGCGCCGGTCGATCCGAACGTCTGGGAATGCACCCGTGTTTTCGTCCTGCACACGGTGCCGCAGACGATCCGCCGCCGGGTGCATGGCTACATGGTCGAGGCGATGGTCAAATCCGCGCGCGAGCTTGGCGCAACCCAGCTTATCGCGATCACGCCGGCGAACTGGCCGCGCTGGTACGGGCGCTGCGGCCTGACCGCCACCGGGGTCGGGCCGGTGATGTATATCGACGACGGCGATTACCAGTGCGTCAAGATCGACCTGGCCTCCAAGCTGCACTGACCGACGGACGATTGGTCAGGGCGCGGGGCGGTGACATGCGGCGCCATTCTGCACTTTTGTCGGCGCCGGCGCGGCGTTAGTCTCCGGCGCGATGGCCGACCTCTTCGATCCCCCTTCCGGTGAGACCCAACCTTCGGCGCCGCGCCCGCTGGCTGACCGGCTGCGCCCTGTCACGATTGCCGGGGTGATCGGGCAGGAACATGTGCTGTCGCCCGAAGGGCCGCTTGGCGCGATGCTGGCCTCCGGCAGCCTGTCATCGCTGATCCTCTGGGGGCCGCCCGGTGTCGGCAAGACCACCATCGCCCGGCTTCTGGCCGATGCGACGGATCTCGCCTTCATTCAGGTCAGCGCCATCTTTACCGGCGTGCCGGAGCTTCGGAAGGTCTTCGACGCGGCGAAGCTGCGCCGGAAGCAGGGCAGGGGGACGCTTCTTTTCGTCGACGAGATACACCGCTTCAACAAGGCGCAGCAGGACGGCTTCCTGCCGCATATGGAGGATGGCACCATCCTTCTGGTCGGCGCCACCACCGAAAACCCCTCGTTCGAGCTGAACGCAGCGCTTCTCAGCCGCGCGCAGGTGATCGTCCTTGAACGCCTGAGCCTTGCCGATCTCGAACGGCTGGCGCAGCGGGCGGAGAAGGAGCTTGGCGCCGCCCTGCCGCTGAAAGCCCCGGCGCGCGAGGCGCTTCTGGAAATGGCCGATGGCGATGGCCGGGCACTCCTCAACCTGATCGAACAGGTGGCGGCCTGGAAGCTGAAGGAAGCCATCGACACCGAAACGCTCGGCCGCCGTCTGATGCGGCGGGCGGCGAAATACGACAAGTCGGGGGATGAGCATTACAACCTGATCTCGGCGCTCCACAAGTCGGTGCGCGGGTCAGACCCTGACGCCGCGCTTTACTGGTTCGCCCGGATGCTCGAAGGCGGCGAGGACCCGCGCTACCTTGCCCGCCGCGTGATCCGAATGGCGGTCGAGGATATCGGGCTTGCCGATCCGCAGGCGCAGACCGTATGCCTTCACGCCTGGGAAACCTACGAACGGCTCGGCAGCCCGGAGGGTGAGCTGGCGCTGGCGCAGGCGGTGGCCTACATCGCCCTCGCACCGAAATCGAACGCGGGCTACGTCGCCTACAAGGCGGCGCGCGAGCTTGCCCGCCGCACGGGATCGGAGCCGCCGCCGAAGCATATCCTGAACGCGCCGACGAAGATGATGAAGGATCAGGGCTACGGCGCGGGCTATGCCTATGACCATGACGCCGAGGATGGTTTTTCGGGACAGAATTACTTCCCAGACGGCGTGAAGCGCCCGATCCTTTATCAGCCGGTCGAACGCGGTTTCGAGCGTGAGCTGAAAAAGCGGATCGAATGGTTCGCCAAGCTTCGCGACAAGCGCGGCAGTTGACATTGCCCGGCACTGGGACGAGGAAAGCGCCATGATCCAGACGCTTCTCCAGGTCGCCCTCGGCGGCGCAATCGGCGCCTCGGCCCGCTATCTCGCGGGTGTGGCGATCCTGCGCGGTTTTGGCGAGCAGGCCTTCCCCCTGGGCGTCATCACCGTGAACATCGTGGGGTCGTTCCTCATGGGCGTGCTGGTTGTTCTTCTCGGGGTCAAGGGGCTGGCGCATTGGAACGCCTTCCTCGCCACCGGCATCCTTGGCGGCTTCACCACCTTCTCTTCCTTCTCGCTCGAAGCCTGGCGGCTGATGGAAACGGGCCGGCATGACCTTGCCGCGCTTTACATCGGGTTGTCGGTCGCCGTCTCGCTTCTCAGCCTTGTCGCCGGCATACACCTCATGCGCTTGGTAGTAGCATGAGCGGTGTGCGTATCCTGACCGTGGGCGAGGCCGAGGGCGAAAGCCGGCTCGACCGATTCCTGAAGAAGCGCTTCCCCGAGATCACCCAAGGCGCCATCGAAAAGCTCTGCCGCACCGGCCAGATCCGGGTCGATGGCGGGCGGGTCAAGGCATCGACCCATGTGCTGCCGGGGGCCGAGGTGCGGGTGCCGCCCTTGCCGAAGACCGAAGGCGGCGCGCCGAAGCGTGGCGCGGCGGCGGTTCCGGAATCGGATGCCGAGATGATCCGCGCCGCCGTCCTCTGGAAGGATGAGCATATCATCGCGCTGAACAAGCCGCCGGGCCTGCCAAGCCAGGGCGGGTCGGGGCAGGGCAACCGCCATGTCGATGGCCTGACCGGTGCCTTGATGTTCGGCTTCAAGGACCGCCCGAAGCTCGTCCACCGTCTCGACAAGGACACCTCGGGCGTCCTCCTTCTTGCCCGCACCGACCGTATCGCGCGGGCTTTGTCCGAAGCTTTCCGGGCGCGGACGACGCGGAAGATCTACTGGGCGGCGGTGGCCGGGATGCCCAATCCGAAGATGGGCACGATCCGCTTCGGCCTGGTGAAGGCGCCGGGGCATGGACGGGGTGGCGAGGGCGAAAAGATGATCGCCGTCCACCCGGCGAAGATCGGTGAGACCGAGGGCGCCAAGCGCGCGACCACCGACTATGCCGTCATCGACGGGCTCGGCACCCGCGCCGCCTGGGTGGCGCTGGTCCCTGTCACCGGGCGGACGCATCAGCTTCGCGCCCATATGGCCGAGATCGGCCATCCCATCGCCGGCGACGGCAAGTATGGCGGCTCGGGGCAGGAAAACCTTGGCGATGGCTGGGGCGCGCAGCTTGGCGGTGAGATCAGCCGCAAGCTGCATCTCCACGCCCGCTCCATCTCTTTCGACCATCCGATCACCGGCAAGCGCATCACCCTGACCGCGCCCCTGCCGGATCACATGAAGCGCACCTGGGCAACCGTCGGCTGGACCGAAGGCGACGCCCCTGCCGACCCCTTCGACGAGACCGACGCATGAGCCGCCAAAGGCTCGTGATCTTCGACGTGGACGGCACGCTCTGCGACAGTCAGGACCTGATCGTCGCGGCGATGGCGGGCGCCTTTGCCGCCGAGGGCCTGCCCTGCCCGGACCACGGCGCCGTTCTTGCCATCGTCGGGCTGTCCCTGCCGGTGGCAATGGCGCGGCTGGTCCCGGATCAGCCGGTTGAAGCGCAGGCGCGGCTGGTCGAGGCCTACAAGGCCACCTTCATGGCCGAGCGTTCCCGCAAGCTCGCGCCACTTTACGATGGCATCGGCGCGCTGATCGCCGGGCTTTCGGCTACACCCGACACGCTCCTCGGGATCGCCACCGGAAAGTCGCGCCGTGGCCTGAACCTGCTTCTGCAGGGCCATGCGCTCGACGGGGTCTTTGTCACCCAGCAGGTTGCCGACGATCACCCGTCAAAGCCGCACCCCTCGATGCTTTTGTCCGCGATGGCGGAAACCGGGGTCGCACCAGATCAGACGGTGATGATCGGCGATACCACCTTTGACATTGAGATGGGCCGCGCCGCCGGCATTGCGACCATAGGCGTCAGCTGGGGCTATCACCCGGTCGAGGCGCTGGTGCAGTCAGGCGCGGACCGGATCGTGACGCAGGCGCGTGACGTGCCAGCGGCACTGGACGCAATCTGGAGGCGGGCATGAGCGGCTGGACGGCGCGGCGGTTCTGGAAAGACGTGGCGGTGGATCAGGTTCCGGGCGGTTACGGCATCAGGCTTGACGCCCGCCCGCTCCGCACTCCCGCCAAGCAGCCGCTTACCGTGCCATCGCGGGCACTGGCCGAAGCGGTCGCGGAAGAATGGCGCGCCGTGGACGGCAAGGTCGACCCGCGCGAGATGCCGTTCACGCGCTCGGCCAATTCCGCGGTGGACAAGGTGACGCCGCAGTTTGCCGAGGTCGCCGACCTGATCGCGGCCTACGGCGGCTCGGATCTGGTCTGCTACCGGGCCGAGGGGCCGGAGGAACTTTCCCGGCGGCAGGCGGAGGCCTGGGACCCGATCCTCGACTGGGCGCGGAAGCGGCACGGCGCAGCACTCAACACCACTGCCGGCATCGTGCCGGTGGCGCAGCCGGAGCAGAGCCTGCAGCCGCTCACCGCCGCCGTCCATGCCATGACACCCTTCGATCTGACCGCGCTGCACGACCTCGTGTCGCTCTCCGGCTCCCTCCTGATCGGGTTGGCCGCGACCGAGCCGGACAGCGATCCCGAGGCGCTTTGGCGGCTGTCGCGGATCGACGATGACTGGCAGGCGGAGCTTTGGGGCAGCGACGAAGAGGCGGAACAGGCCGCAGAAACGAGACGGCGGGATTTTCTGCACGCGCACCGATTCTGGACTTACCTTCGCAATGCTGCCCGTTGACCAGGCGTCGGCTCTTGGGCTGACGGCAACCCTGCCTCATTTCTCGGCATAAACACCGGCGCGCAACCGCAAGGTCACTTGACGCGCCGCGCCCAACGGTCCTAACTGACCGGCACTGGGGGTAAACCCCTAACATCTGCGTCAGGACAACCTGACCTATCACCTGCCCCGAAGTGGGCAGAAACTCAGGAAGAGGTAAGTATGAAAAGATCCGTTTTCCTCGGGACGCTCGCGGGCGCGGCCCTTCTGGCCGGCTACGCTTCGGCGGCGACTCTCGACGACGTGAAAGCGCGCGGCGTGCTGAACTGCGGCGTGAACACCGGCCTGACCGGCTTTGGCGCGCCTGATGCGACCGGCAACTACACCGGCTTCGACGTCGCCATCTGCAAGGCGGTCGCGGCGGCTGTTCTGGGTGACGCGTCCAAGGTGAAGTACACGCCCACCACCGGCGAAACCCGCTTCACCGCGCTTGCTTCGGGTGAAGTCGACATGCTGGCCCGGAACTCCACCTGGACCTATTCGCGCGACAACGACCTGAAGCTCGATTTCGTGGCCGTCAACTACTACGACGGCCAGGGCTTCATGGTGAAAAAGGACCTCGGCGTCGCTTCGGCCAAGGAACTCGACGGGGCCACGGTCTGCATCCAGACCGGCACCACGACGGAACTGAACCTTGCCGACTTCTTCAAGGAAAACAACATCACCTACACGCCGGTGACCGTGGCCGATGACGCCGAGGCGCAGCGCCAGTATGTGGCCGGCGCCTGCGACGCCTTCACCACCGACGCCTCGGGCCTCGCCGCGACCCGCGCGACGCTGCCGGATGCCGAGAACCACATCATCCTGCCGGAGATCATCTCCAAGGAGCCGCTCGGCCCGGTCGTCCGTCATGGCGACAACAACTGGGGCGACATCGTGCGCTGGACCTTCTACGCATTGGTCGCCGCCGAAGAGATGGGCATCACCTCGGCCAACGTCGAGGAAGTTGCCGGCTCGACCCAGAACCCGGAAGTCAAGCGCCTGCTCGGGCTTGAGGGCGACCTCGGCGCGATGATGGGTCTCGACAAGGACTGGGGCAAGCGCGCCATCGCCGCCAGCGGCAACTATGGCGAGATCTTCGCCGCCAACATCGGCGAGTCGACCCCGATCGGTCTTGCGCGCGGCCTGAACGCGCTCTGGACGCAGGGCGGCCTCCAGTACGCACCGCCGTTCCGTTGATCTGACTTTGTGGGGCGCGCCTGGCCGGCGCGCCCCATTTCACAGGTAAACACGACGACCAGCCAGTACGGGGCAAAAGACCCCGATAACCTCCGGATAAGCCGGAGCGGCTGACCCAGGGGGATCTGCATGGCCTATGTTGCTGAAGCGCCGAAGGAATCCTTTCGGCTGAGCATGCTCATATACGATACGCGGTTCCGCTCGATCACCATTCAGGTGATCGTTCTGATCCTCGCGCTCTTGTTCGTCGGCTGGTTGACCGACAACACGATCAAGAACCTTGCCGCCAAGGACAAGGACATCAACTTCAGCTTCCTGTGGAACCGCGCTGGCTACGACATCGACCAGCAGCTGATCCCCTATACCAACGACAGCACCCATGGACGTGCCGCCGTCGTCGGGCTGCTGAACACGCTGGTGGTGGCCTTCTTCGGCTGCATACTCGCCACCATCATCGGTGTCTTCGCGGGTGTTCTCCGGCTTTCGAACAACTGGCTCGTCGCGCGGATCATGACCGTCTATGTCGAGATATTCCGCAACGTGCCGCTGCTCCTCTGGATCATCCTCGCCTTCACGGTCTTTTCCGAAACCCGGCCAGAGCCGAAGGATTACAAGATCACGGCGCCGATGGTCGAACTGGTCAAGCAGAAGATGACCGAAGAGGGCGAGACGCTGCCGCCGGACTTCAAGGTGACGCCGCGGATGGTCAGCAGCTACGCTGACGAACTTGAAGCGGCCGGAATAGAGCCGCCCCAGACCGAGATCTTTTTCGGCACGGTCGCCGTCACCAACCGCGGGTCCAACATTCCAATGCCGCTTCTCAGCCGTCCTCTCGGTGGTTTCGAGGTGGCCGGCGTCCCGATCAGCTTCTCGGTCCTTGCCGTCTTTGCCCTCCTGGCTGCTTCGATCTTTGTCAGCAGGAAACTGTCGCGCCGGGCCGCAGCGATTCAGGAAGAGACCGGGGTGCGCCCCGTGATCTGGTGGAAGAACCTCGCGATCATCGTTCTTCCGGTGTCCCTGCTTCTCTGGGCGATGGGCCTGCACTGGGAAATCCCGGGCTTCGCCACCGACGAATTCGGGGTGTCCAAGGGTTTCAACATCGTCGGCGGCATCAACGTCGCCCATTCCTTCACGGCCCTGCTGATCGCGCTCTCGCTCTATACCGGCGCCTATATCGCCGAGGCGGTGCGGGGCGGCATCCTCGCCATCTCGCGCGGGCAGACCGAGGCGGCCTATGCGCTGGGCCTGAGGCCCGGCAAGACGATGCGGCTTGTGATCCTGCCGCAGGCGCTGCGCGTCATCATACCGCCGCTCATCAGCCAGTACCTGAACCTGACCAAGAACACGACACTGGGCATGGCGATCAGCTACCTCGACCTCAAGGGCACCCTTGGCGGCATCACCCTGAACCAGACCGGGCGGGAGCTTGAATGCATGCTCCTGATGATGCTGATCTACCTCATTCTCAGCCTCATCATCTCGTCGCTGATGAACGTCTTCAACACGGCCATGAAGCTGAAGGAGCGCTGAGATGACCGAGAGCTCCATCGCCTTCGCCCGGACCGAGATGCTGCCGCAGCAGGAACCGCCGCTTTCCGAACGCGGCATCGTGAAGTGGTTGCATGAAAACCTCTTCTCGGGATGGATGAACTCCATCCTGACGCTTCTCGGCCTCCTGTCCGTATTCCTGATCGTCAAAAGGGCGCTTCCCTGGCTCCTCTACGGTGTCTGGGACGCAAACTCTCTCGCCGAGTGCCGCGAGGCTGTCGCGGCCATGGCCGGGCCCGACGCGCATGGCGCCTGCTGGGCGATGATCCGTGAACGCTGGCACCAGTTCCTGTTCGGCTTCTACCCGATGGACCAGTACTGGCGCCCCGTCCTCGCCTTCGCGCTGATGATCGTCGCCCTCGCGCCGGTCCTCTATTACGGCCTGCGGCGCATCAACATGCTGATGGTCGGCATCGTCGGCGTGTTGATGGTGCTGGCCCTGATCGGGGTCGGCACCGACGCGGCGCATCTCCTCGTCGCCGTGGGGGTCTTCGCGGCGATCTTCGCGGTCGCAGCCGCGGCGCCGACGAAGCTCGTCTGGGTCACGATCCTGTTCCCGGCCGTGGGCTTCTTCCTGCTCTGGGGTGGCTCTGTCTGGGGACCGATCGGGGCGCTCGCCGGTTTCGCGATCTTCGGGGCGGTCTGGTCGCTCCTGCAAAAGAAGCTCGGCGTCGTCGTGGCGGCGGGGGTTGGCCTTGTCGTCGCGGCGATGTGGTGGCTGGTGGTTCAGACCAAGGTGACGACCGTCCTGCACGAATTCCTGCCGGCGGGGCTGCCATCGGTCGACAGCGACCAGTTCGGCGGCTTCCTTCTGGCTTTCGTCATCGGCGTGACCGCCATCGCGGCATCGCTGCCGCTCGGCATCCTTCTGGCGCTCGGGCGGCGGTCGGATATGCTCCTGGTGAAGACGCTCTCGGTCGGCTTCATCGAGTTCATCCGGGGTGTTCCGCTTATCACCATGCTCTTCGTGGCCTCGCTGCTGCTGCAGTACTTCCTGCCGCCGCAGACGAACTTCGACCTGATCCTGCGGGTCATCATCCTCGTGACGCTTTTCGCCTCGGCCTATATCGCCGAGGTGATCCGCGGCGGGCTTGCCGCCCTGCCGCGCGGCCAGTACGAGGCGGCGGATGCGCTGGGCCTTGACTACTGGCAGGCGCAGCGGCTCATCATCATGCCGCAGGCGCTGAAAATCTCGATCCCCGGCATCGTCAGCAGCTTCATCGGCCTCTTCAAGGACACGACTCTGGTCGCCCTTGTGGGCCTTGCCGACCCCCTGCAGGGCATCACAAAGATCGTCCGCGCCGACATCAACTGGAAGGGCATCTACTGGGAGCCCTTGATCTTCGTCGGCGTCATCTTCTTCATCGTCTGCTTCAGCATGTCGCGCTACTCGATGTATCTCGAGCGCAAGCTGAAGCGCGACCACCGTTAAGGAGCGCAACATGTCCGAAGCCATCAACCGCAAGGTCGACCGCAGCCAGATGCAGGTGAGCGATGAGGTCGCCATCGAAATCGCCCGGATGAACAAGTGGTACGGGACGTTCCATGTCCTGCGCGACATCGACCTGACTGTGCAGCGCGGCGAGCGCATCGTCATCGCGGGGCCGTCCGGTTCCGGCAAGTCGACGCTGATCCGCTGCATCAACCGGCTTGAGGAACATCAGTCGGGCAAGATCGTCGTCGACGGGACGGAACTCACATCAGACCTCAAGAACATCGACAAGGTGCGATCCGAGGTTGGCATGGTGTTCCAGCACTTCAACCTCTTCCCGCATCTGACGATCCTCGAGAACCTGACGCTGGCGCCGATCTGGGTCAGGAAGACCCCGCGGAAGGAAGCCGAGGAAACCGCGATGTACTTCCTCGGCAAGGTCAAGATCCCCGAACAGGCGCACAAATACCCCGGCCAGCTGTCGGGCGGCCAGCAGCAGCGGGTGGCGATCGCGCGATCGCTCTGCATGCGGCCGCGGATCATGCTTTTCGACGAACCGACCTCGGCGCTTGACCCCGAGATGATCAAGGAAGTGCTCGACACCATGATCGAGCTCGCCGAAGAGGGCATGACGATGCTCTGCGTGACCCACGAGATGGGCTTTGCCCAGGCCGTGGCGAACCGCGTCATCTTCATGGATCAGGGCCAGATCGTCGAACAGAACGAGCCTTACGAGTTCTTCAACAACCCGAAGAGCGAGCGGACGAAGCTGTTCCTGAGCCAGATCCTCGGCCACTGATCAGGGTTGCGGAACGGAGAACCCCGGCCGCAGGGCCGGGGTTTTGCTTTGGTCAGCGAACACCTTCGGGCACGAAGAAGTCGAGAACGCTACCCCTGCCGGGTGCCGCCTCCGACCAGTCGGCAACCTCGAAATCGACGACGAGCGTCGCGGCGGTCGGGTATTTCAGGAAGTCGGGCCGCGAAGGCGCGCGCGACACCAGCCGCTGGGCAAGTTCACCAATACCGGGATTGTGGCCGATCATCATCACGCAGTCGCCGGTCGCACGGCGCAGCACCGCCAGCATCACGTCGGGGCCGGCGTGGTAGAGGTTGTCGAGGAACTTGATCCTCGGCGTCACTTCCAGCGGGGCTGCAGCGGCGACGGACCAGGTTTCCCGCGTGCGGAGCGCGCCTGAGCACAGCACCTCGTCAGGTTCATAGCCCCGCGAATGCAGCCAGTGCCCGAGTTCAAGCGCCGCCCGCGTCCCCCGCGCGTTCAGGGGCCGGTCGTGGTCGGCCATGGCGGGATCGTCCCAAGAGGACTTCGCGTGGCGGGTAAGGATCAGGCGACGGTGGCCGGGGTTCATCTGTGAAAGAGCCTCATGTGATAGGCGGACTGCTGAGGCAACCTGCCATAGCCGCGTGACACGGGGCAAGCGCGCCGTAGGCCGCAGCCCGAAGAAAGACAATCTGCGCCTGAAGGCGTGTCGAGAAATTTGTGGCAGGCCGGCACGTCATAGCCTTTGGCACCAAGGGCGGCGGGCGGGCAGGCGGTGAGGCAGGGCTTCTCGTCGCAGCCCTCGCAGGGCGAGGCAGCGGGCGGCGCGGGGAGGTCGAGCCTGTCCCGCAGCGCGATGGCGCCGCGATAGGACAGCATCAGCCCGGCGCGGTCATGGACGAGAAGCGTGACGGGCGACACCCAGGCGCGACCGCTTTTCAGCGCCCATTGGTAAAAGGGCCGGTAGGGTGGGCCGCCGAATGGGAAATGCGCCTTGCCGCCAAGGTCGCAGGCAATCCCGCCGATCACCCGCCGCGACCAGCGGTCGACAGGATCAGGCGCGCCGTCCTGCCATTCCGGCTGGGCGGTGAGATGCGGCCAGAAACCCGGCTCGTCCGGCCCGAGAAGGACGAGGGTGCGGAAAGCCTCTGGCAGGCCATCCTCGGGGGAAAGGTGAAAGGCGCCGAAGACCCCCAGACGGTGGGGCAGGGCCGCTGCCGCGATCTTCGCCAGCGTCACCTGATGCGCGGCTTGACGCGCGGCTCGGTGGAGCGGATCTGGCTGCCCGCGCCATGGTCGGTGAAAAGCTCAAGAAGGCTGGCGTTCGGCACCCTGCCGTCGACGATGGAGGCGGCGCGGACGCCTTCCTCGACCGCCTTCAGCGCGGTTTCGGTCTTGGGGATCATGCCGCCGGCGATGGTGCCGTCGGCGATGAGGGCGCGCACCTCCTCGGGCGTCAGCTGCGTCAGCACCTCGCCCGCCTTGTTCTTGACCCCCGCCACATCGGTCAAAAGGAGCAGGCGGTCGGCCTTCAGCGCCCCGGCGATGGCGCCCGCGGCGGTGTCGCCGTTGACGTTGAAGGTCTCATTGTCGTTCATCCCCGTGGCCACCGGGGCGATGACCGGGATGATGCCGGCGTTGTAAAGATCGCGGATCACCTGCACGTTCATCTCGACCGGGCGGCCGACGAAGCCAAGCTCCGGGTCGTCCGCCTCGCAGACCATCAGGTCGTCGTCCTTGCCGGAAATGCCCACGGCGCGCCCGCCCTGATCGTTGATCGCCTGCACGATGCGCTTGTTGACGAGGCCGGAGAGGATCATCTCCACCACCTCGACGGTGGCCTTGTCTGTCACGCGCTTGCCGCGCACGAACTCCGACTTGATGCCGAGCTTCGTCAGCATTTCGTTGATCATCGGGCCGCCGCCATGGACGACGACCGGGTTCACGCCGACCTGCCGCATGAGGACGACATCGCGGGCGAATTCCGCCATCGCCTCGTCATCGCCCATGGCATTGCCGCCGAACTTCACCACGACGACCGCGCCGGAATAGCGCTGGAGATAGGGAAGTGCCTCGGAGAGCGTCCGGGCGGTGGCGATCCAGTCACGGTCCATGGTCTGTTTTCTCATCGCGGAATCCTCGTGGCCGTTCCCTGTTACCGCCTCGGCTCCGGCCTGCCAAGGGTCGAGGACGGTTGCCTTTCCCCGCCGAATGCCTAGCTTGCGGCAGGCATAGCGGAGACTGGCATGACCAAGACACTTCTTCTGACCGGCGCATCGCGCGGTATCGGCCATGCGACGGTCAAGCGCTTTGCCCGCGAGGGTTGGCGCGTCATCACCTGTTCGCGCCATCCCTTCCCCGAGGAATGCCCCTGGGGCGGCGGCGGCGAGGATCACATCGAGGTCGACCTCGCCGATCCGAACAAGACGATGGAGGCGATCGCGCTGATACGCTCGCGTCTTGGCGGGCGGCTGGATGCGCTGGTGAACAATGCCGGCATCTCGCCCAAGGCGCCGGGCGGCGGGCGGCTCAACTCCATCGATACGGACCTGCGCGACTGGGGCAAGGTGTTCCACGTCAATTTCTTCGCGCCGATCGTGCTGGCGCGGGGATTGCGGGAGGAGCTGTCGGCGGCCAAGGGTGCGGTCGTCAACGTGACCTCCATCGCCGGAAGTCGGGTCCATCCTTTCGCCGGGGCGGCCTATTCGACATCGAAGGCGGCGCTGAAGGCCCTGACACGCGAGATGGCGCATGACTTTGGGCCGCTCGGCGTCCGCGTCAATGCCATCGCGCCGGGAGAGATCGAAACCTCGATCCTGTCGCCGGGGACCGAGAAGATCGTGGCGGGACTGCCCCTACGGCGGCTCGGGCAGCCGTCGGAAGTGGCGGATGTGATCTGGTTCCTCTGCTCGGACGCTTCGTCCTACGTGACGGGGACCGAGATCGAGGTGAATGCCGGGCAGCATGTCTGAAAGCGCCGGGCGTTTCCACGCTGCAAAGGTCCACCGGACCTTTGCTTGTCGCGCTCCAACCCTCCCCGGACCCCTCCGAGGTATTTCGGGCAAGATGAAAGGGGTTACTCGATTCCGGCGATGATCGCGCGGAGCGTCTCGATGCCGTCGCCCTTTTCGGACGAGGTCATGAGAATTTCCGGGTAGGCGGCGGGATGCTTTTGCAGCGCCGCGCGGACCTGCGCGAGGATCGCGTCGCGGTCTGCCGCCTTGACCTTGTCAGCCTTGGTCAGGACCACCTGGAAGGTCACGGCGGAGCGGTCGAGAAGCTTCAGGATCTCGGCGTCCACATCCTTGACGCCGTGGCGCGTGTCGATGAGCACGAAAGCGCGGCGGAGGGTCTGGCGACCGGCGAGATAGTTCTTCAGAAGCCGCTGCCACTTCGCGACAACGGCGACCGGCGCTTCGGCATAGCCGTAGCCCGGCAGGTCGACGAGATAGAGGTCGTCGCCCGCGGTGAAGTAGTTGATTTCCTGCGTCCGGCCCGGCGTGTTCGAAGCGCGGGCGAGGTTCTTCCTGCCCGTGAGCGCGTTGATGAGGCTCGACTTGCCGACGTTGGAGCGGCCGGCGAAGCAGACCTCGATCCGGTCGGGCGGCGGCAATCCGTCCATCGCCACGACGCCTTTGACGAAGTCGATCGGCCCGGCGAAGAGGAGGCGGCCCGTTTCAAGAGCCGCCGCATCCGGGGTTTCGGCGAGCGGGAAGGGGGCGGTCACTCGATGACCTCTACCCGGTCGCCCTGACGGATGGGGCCGCCCTCGATCACCTTCGCGTAGACGCCGAATTCCTGCGCGCCGAGCAGCGCTTTGAGCGCGCCGAGCGTGTCGGCATCGCGTTCCCCGGTAGCAGGGTTCGCGGTTGTGGCGAGGCAGCGGACGATGTTTTCCTCGACGGCGAGGACGGTTTCGCCGATCCGGACGGTCTTGCCGATCCAGTCGCGTTCGGTCCAGGGCGCCAGCCCCTCAAGCCAGAGGTTGCCGCGCCAGCGGAGCGGCGAAATGTCGACGCCCATTCTTGCGCCGAGGTCGGCGTTCGAGGCGAGCGAGAGGATCGATACCGACTGGTAGTCGGTGTCGGTCATGGCTAAATCGGCTGCGGAATAGATCCGCGCCGGCTGCGCCCGGTCGGCCGGCGAAAGCGGTCGCACCCAGTCGAGAAAGCGCGCCGTGTCGGCGGCATCGTCCGGGCGGAAGCTGAGCGCCGGGCGGTCGGGATGGGTCAGCGTCAGCGTCGCCGTGGCCTCGTCCAGTGCTGCATTGATCGCCATCAGCGCCGGCGCCTTCGATCCGCGTGAGAAGTTCTGGCAGGGCGCCCAGGCGCCATCCTCGATCCGTGCCGCCTCATGCGCGACGGCCCAGCGGCGGTCCCAGGGCAGCGCGGCACCCGGCGAAAGCGCAACCCCGGCCAGCGTCTCACGCCCGTGCGACTTGAGCGGGTGGCGCTGGATCGAGGCGAGCCGGGCGGTCATTTTGCCGCCTGCTTGCCGCGCTTGAAGCCCGAGCGGATGTTGCCGAAAAGGTCGGGGCGTTTCCCGTGCATCGACATGATCGTGTACTGCTGGATGAAGGTGATGGTGTTGTTGGTGATCCAGTAGAGCACAAGGCCCGAGGCGAAGCTGCCGAGCATGAACATGAAGATCCAGGGCATCCAGGCGAAGATCGCCTGTTGCGTCGGATCGGCAGGGGCGGGGTTCAGCTTCTGCTGGAACCACATCGAGATGCCGAGAAGGATCGGCAGGACGCCGAGCGACAGGATGAAGAAGAGGCTGCCCGGCTCAGGCGTCGCCCAGGGCAGAAGGCCGAAGAGGTTGAGGATCGACGAGGGATCGGGCGCCGAAAGGTCGCGGATCCAGCCGAACCATCTGGCGTGGTAAAGCTCGATGGTGACGTAGATCACCTTGTAGAGCGAGAAGAAGATCGGGATCTGGATCAGCACCGGCAGGCAGCCCGAGGCCGGGTTGACCTTGTTCTTCTTGTAAAGCTCCATCATGCCCTGCTGGAGCTTCTGCCGGTCGTCGCCCGCTGTTTC
This sequence comes from Pseudomonadota bacterium, assembly GCA_020161655.1. GTDB lineage: Bacteria > Pseudomonadota > Alphaproteobacteria > Rhodobacterales > Rhodobacteraceae > Albidovulum. The sequence goes on along the minus strand of JAIUPC010000010.1, from coordinate 14,039 downwards.
CTTCAGCTTCTCCATCTCGGGCTGAAGTTCCTTCATCTTCGCCATCGAGATGTAGGATTTGCGCGCCAGCGGGAAGACCAGCGTCTTGATCACGAAGGTCAGCGCGATGATCGCCCAGCCCATGTTGCCGATGGCGCTGTTGAGCCAATGCAGAAGGCGGAACATCGGTTTGGTCAGGAAGAAGAACCAGCCCCAGTCGATCGATTCGATGAAGTTGCGGATCTGCGGGCGGTCGGGATCGACCTTGGCGCCGAAGAGCCGGTCGATCCAGTCGGGTTCATTCTGGTAGCGCCGGATCGTGCCCCACTCCTTTGCCCCGGCGAAGAGCATGGTCGAAATCTCGGCCCGGCCGCCAGCGGCGACTTCCTGCACGGGCAGGCGGGTCTCGGCCTGGTAGATGTCGCCGGCCTCGGCATACTTCACCACCGAGGTGAAGGGTGATCCGGGCGAGGGTACCAGTGTCGTCATCCAGTAGGCGTCGGTGAAGCCGATCCAGCCGTCCTGCTTGACCTCCTTGATGTCGGCCTGGCCTTCGGCGCCTTGCGCGTCGAGTTTCGGGATGCCGGAATACTGGATGTCGCCAAGCTCGCCATCGGTCTGGCGGATGATGCCCTCATGGCGGACATAGGCGCGGCTGGCCTCCGGCAAGCCATGGCGTACCACGATGCCGTAGGGGGCAAGGCGGACCGGGGCGGCTGTCTGGTTCTCGACCGACTGGAGGATGGTGAAGAGATAGTCTTCATCGACCGACATTTCGCGGCGGAAGACGAGGCCGGCACCATTGTCCCAGCGGAGCATGACCGGTTTGCCGGGGGCGAGCTCAGTCCCGGATTCAAGCGTCCAGACAGTGCGGGCCCCGGGTACAGCTTCGGGCGAAAGGCCGCCGGCGGGTTGCCAGCCGTAGACAACGTAATAGGGCAGGTCGGCGCTGCCTTCGGTGCTGCCGACTGGCGAGAGAAGCCGGACATCGGGTGAACCGGCATCGAGCGAGACCTTGTAGTCCTTCAGGCTCAGGTCGTCGAACCGGCCGCCGAAGAGCGAGATCGAGCCGGTGAGGCGCGGCGTCTCGATCCTTACCCGCGGAGCGGCGGCAAGTTCGGCCGCGACCGCGGTGCTCGCGGCTTCGGCTGAGGCTGTCGCGGCGGCGGTTGCCGTTGTTGCCGCATCGCCTGCCGGCGCAGCGGTCTGACTTGTCGCGGCAGGTGCCGTCGCTTCGGGCACAGGCTGCGGCGGCGGGAAGAGCGTGACCCAGACCAGGATGACGAGGAACGACAGCACCGTCGCGAGAATGAGATTCTTGTTCTGATCGTCCATCTGGACCTACCGCCCGCCTAGTCGAAGTTTGGGCAGGTTCAACAGAAGGGGGGGGCAAAGGTCAAGCGGTTTTCGGGCGATCTGACCCCGGTGCCGGCCATACCAACAGGGTTCTAACGGTATTCCTTGGCGGCAGGCGGTGGCAAGCCGATGAAAACCCGCGGCGGCTCCGTGTCGGCAAGGGGCGGCGTGTTCAGCCGACCTGCCTGCCGGCAAGGCCGGGCGTGCGCGCGAGTTTCGCCTGGTGTCGGGCAAGCCAGTCCTGCGTGGCCTGTGCCGGCATCGGCCGCGCCACCACGAATCCTTGGACGTGGGAACATCCGAGCTGAGCCAGAAGCGCATGTTCGGCGAGGGACTCGACGCCTTCCGCCAGCGTCTTCAGGCCAAGCCTGTCGGCCATCGACAGGATCGCGGCGACGATGCGCTGCTGTTCGGGATCGGTGTCGACGCCCGACACGAAGGCTCGGTCGATCTTGATCCGGCTGACGGAAAAGCGCCGGATTGCGGCGATCGAGGCATGGCCGGTGCCGAAATCGTCAAGGTCGATGCCGCAGCCGAGTGCGGCGAGCGCCGTCAGGTTACGCACGATGACGTCATTGGCGCCTTCGGCCACGACCGTCTCAAGAACCTCCACCGTCAGGCGCTGGGGTGTGAGGTCGAAGCGGTCAAGCTCCCATTTCAGCCGCGCCACCAGATTGGGGTCGCTGAGATCCTGCGAGGAAAAGTTGACGGCCACCGTCTGGATGTTGTGGCCGGCCCGGTCCCAGCTGCGCATCAACGAGAGCGACTGGGCGAGGATGGTTTCGCTGAGCCGGGCGCTGAGCCCCGAGGCGTCGATGACCGGCACGAATTCCGCCGGCAGGAGGATGCCGCGCGTCGGGTGCATCCAGCGGGCCAGCGCCTCGAACCCGGTGACTTCGCCGGTGTCGGTCGAAAGCTGGGGCTGGAAGAAGGCGACAATCTCTCCACCGTCGATCGCGGCCTCGATCTCGGCGCCCATCGTGCCGCGATGGGCGGCGCGCTGGCGAATGTCGGCGGTGAAGGCGCGAATCGCGCCCGGCCCGTTTGCCCAGGCCTCTGCCAGCGCCATTTCGGCGGCGGCGAGGAGCGCGGTTCCGCTTTGCTCAGGCGCGCGGGAGGGCAGGCAGAAGCCGATCGAGACGGAGACATGCACCGTCGTGCCGTCAAGGCTGACCGGATCGGCGATGCGCCGCTGGATGCGGTCGGCGATCTGGATCGCGGCCTCAAGGTCGATGCGGCGGCGCGAGGAGACGGCGACGGCGAAGCGCCCGCCATCGAAATGCGTGTGCACGTCATCCTCTCGCACCGCGCCGGAAATCCTGTCTTCAAGCGCTGTCATCACGCGGTCATGGCCGGCGCTGCCATGTTGCGCCATGAGGCCCTGGGGGTCGTCGACGCCTATCGCGACGCAGAGTGCCATGTCGCGCGACACCTGGCCGTTCCTGAACGCCGGGTCGAGCGCTGCAACGATGGCGTCCCTTGGCGCGGCGACGGGAGGCGTCATGCCGCCGCCCGGCACAGGCGCCCGCTCGCGGATGGTGGTCAGTGCCGCCAAGGGCAAGCCGATCGCAGCGGCAACCGCCGCACCTTCGGCGCCGAAGAAATAGCCCCCCGCCGCAAGCCCCGGCCCCAGCGCCAGCACGTCCGCCCTGATGATGTGCGGCAGCCGCCGCGCGAGATCCCGGATTGCCATAGAAGTCCTCTTCCGCAGGGGCAGACGGGTCTGCCGTTGCGAAGAAGCCTAGGTCGCGGGGTCTGAGCGCAAAGTTAACGCTCGTCCTGCGTCGAACCGGCAATTTTCCTCAAATCTTCAGGGCTTTCGGCGCGCATGAGGCCCGCGAAATCGAAGAGCGCAGGATCGAGAAGATGCGAGGGCCGGGCGTTCATCAATGCCCGGAACATCACCTGACGGCGGCCGGGGCTGCGTGCCTCCCAACCGTCAAGGATCTGCTTGACCTGCTGGCGCTGGAGGCCGTCCTGTGACCCGCAAAGGTCGCAGGGAATGATCGGGTAATTCATCGCCTTGGCGAATTTCTCGCAATCCGCCTCGGCCACGAAGGCCAGGGGGCGGTAGACAAAAAGGTCGCCGTCCTCGTTCAGCAGTTTTGGCGGCATCGTCGCAAGGCGCCCGCCGTGGAAGAGGTTCATGAAGAAGGTTTCAAGAATGTCGTCGCGGTGATGGCCAAGGACCACCGCCGAACAGCCTTCCTCGCGCGCGATGCGGTAGAGGTTGCCGCGCCGAAGCCGCGAGCAGAGCGAACACATGGTGCCGCCGGGCGCGATCTTTTCGGTCACGATGGAATAGGTGTCGGCATATTCGATGCGGTGTTCCACGCCCATCCGGCTAAGGAACTCCGGCAGGACGGTCGCCGGAAAGCCGGGCTGGCCCTGATCGAGGTTGCAGGCCAGAAGATCGACCGGCAGGAGGCCGCGCCATTTCAATTCATGGAGGACAGCCAGAAGCGTATAGCTGTCCTTGCCGCCCGAAAGACAGATCAGCCAGCGCGCGCCACGCTCGACCATGCCGTAAGCCTCGATCGCCTCGCGCACCTCGCGCACGATGCGCTTGCGGAGTTTCTTGAACTCCGTCGAGGAGGGCGCGCCGTTGAAAAGCGGGTGGATGTCGTCGTTTTCGTCAAGCATCGCCGTGGTCTCCGGGAAACTTGCCATAGGGCGACGGCTCTGGGATTGTCAATGCAGGTAGCGCCCCGGACCGCCATGACCGAACCGCCGCAGGAAAAGCCGCCAGAGACTGCGCCGCCGAGCGGGCCGGGCATGATGTTCGGCATTCTGGTCTTCGGCTTCGGGCTGGCGGCCGGCCTTCTGATCGCCGTGGCCGGCACCGGCGTGCTTGAGGACAGCGCCGGGCTGATCCTGACCGTCTTTCTTGCAGCGCTTTTCGTGGTGGCGCTGGTCGGCGGCGCTATCATCCTTTTCCGCCGGTCGATCCTGCGCCGCCTGACCGGCGTGGCCGAGACGCAGATCGAAAGCTTCGCCGCGCCTTTGGGCCGGGTGGCGAAAAGCACCATCGCGGGTGATCCTGCCGGCGCGACCGATGCCGCGCGCGAGCTGATCCAGCTTGGGCTTGCGCGCTACGGCTGGTTGGCGACCCGGCGCTGGATCGTCACCTCGCTGACGGCGCTGATCGCAGCGCTTGCCGCCCTCGCCGGGACAGCGCTTCTCTATCGCCAGAACAGCCTGATCGAGATCCAGTCTGCCCTTCTGGCCGAGCAGAACGACAGGATCCGCGAACAGACAGCGCTTGTCCGGCAGGATGTCGAACTGGCCGAGGCGGCGCGGAATGCGGCCCTCGCAATCGAGATCACCAATATCGCCGCGCTGATCGGCGGCGCCGCGGCAAAGGTCGCCGAAGCCGATGCCGCCGCCGGGCTGGGCGCCGGGGTCGATCCGGCGGCGGCGCTGGTCAACGTCCTTGATCCGGTCCATGACCTCGACCGGGCGCTGATCCTGCGCATCGTCTCGGCCTCGCGCGCGGCGCGGCCCTACCGGTTTCTCGATCCGGGCCTGATGCCCGATGACCCGAACGACAAGATGCGGGTGGCGATGGCGACACGGCGGGCCGACCTGCCGGAGGCTTACGGGCGGATGGCCGATGCCTTCGGCTGGCGGGAGATGCCCGCCGAGGCCGACCTGATCGACCGGCCGGCAAGCCCCGAACGTGGCCAGCTTCTTCAGGCGCTGACCTTTGGCGGCATCCGCAACCTCGAGATGCTGAACCACTTCGGGCTCGATCTGGCCTTTGCCTACCTGCCGAATGCCGAGTTCGCCCTTCTGACCGCACAGGGCGGGCGGCTGAGCTATGCCGAGTTTTCCGGCAGCCATATCGTCGAATCCGATCTTGGCGGCGCCTGGCTTGAAAACGCCCGTTTCCGGCGCACGACCATCAGCCGCAGCGATTTTTCGACTGTGACCGCCGAGAGGGCGCGTGCGCCTTACCCGGCCGCGAACGCACCATACGCGACCCGTGCGCAGGGCGCGGATTTCTCGGGCGCGGTGATCCGCGAGACGACGTTTGCCGGCGCTTACCTGACGGCGGCGAGCTTCGACGGTGGGCTGTTGTACCGAGTCGATTTCACCGATGCCGACCTCTCGGCGGCGACGCTCAAGGGGGCGGTGCTGATTGCGCCTCTGTTTGGCGGCACCGCCCTGAAATCGACGGACCTTGACGGCGCTGTTCTGATCGGTGGCGGCTCCTACACGGGGCTGCAATCGGGCGCGGCAGAGGGCACATTCGACGCCAGCCGCTACGAGGTCGCGCCTTTGACATGGGAAGAGATCATGGCCATCCCCATCGTCTTCCAGACCTTCACGCGGGAGGAGATCGAGGCGGTTGCGGGAGGCGATCCCCCGGTCAGGCTGAAACGGGTGAGGGCGTTCGAGGAGTAGGTCGTTCTGCCTTTTGCCTAAATCACATGCTAAACAGAGGGTTGCGCCTGACCCGAGGGTGGGCGCCATCGCGCCCGCCCTGGGGGCGGGTCGGGCGCGGCCCGTAACGCTTTGGGCGTCCCGGGCGGGGACGACGCTGGGTCTGGTAAAAGGTAAGCTGCTGTAGAGAAAGCCGCTTTCAGTCCCCGGCCGTCGCCAGCATCCCCTTATAGGGCGCTATGTCGCCGATCCGTTCCGCCACCCAGTCCGGATTGTAATAGGTGTCGAGATAGCGCGAGCCGCTGTCGCACATCAGCGTGACGATGGAGCCTTGTCGCCCCGCCGCCGCCATCTCGCGCGCGACCTGAAGCGTGCCCCAGATGTTGGTGCCGGTCGACGGTCCGGCCTTCCGACCCGTCCGCGCCTCGAACCAGAGCATCCCGGCGACAGAGGCGGCATCGGGGACCTGGATCATGCGGTCGATCACGTCATGCTGGAAGGAAGGCTCGACCTTCGGCCTCCCGATCCCCTCGATCCGGCTCGAACAGGCGCGGGTCAGGGTCAGGTCACGGGTCTGGTAGCTGTCGTAGAAGACCGAGTTCTCCGGGTCGACGACGACCAACTCGGTCGGATGGCTCATGTAGCGCATGTAGCGGCCAAGGGTGGCCGAGGTGCCACCGGTCCCGGCGCTCATCACCACGGCGGCGGGGACGGGATGCGGTTCCCGCGCCATCTGGGTGAAGATCGATTCCGCGATGTTGTTGTTGCCGCGCCAGTCGGTGGCGCGTTCGGCATACATGAACTGGTCCATGAAATAGCCGCCGGTCTTTGCGGCCAGCGCCACGGCGGCCTCGTGCATTTCCGGCGCGGAGCCGACGAAGTGGCAGTCGCCGCCGTAGAAGCGGATGAGGTCGATCTTCGACTGCGCCGTGCTTTTCGGCATGACGGCGACGAACTTCAGGCCGAGCATCCGGGCGAAATAGGCCTCGGATACCGCCGTGCTGCCCGACGAGGCCTCGATCACCGGGCGGTCCTTGGCAAGCTTGCCGTTGCAGAGCGCATAAAGGAACAGCGACCGCGCCAGCCGGTGCTTGAGGCTGCCGGTCGGATGGGTGCTTTCGTCCTTGACGTAGATGTCGACGCCGGAAAGCCCGCCGGCGTCGAGCCGGAACAGATGGGTGTCCGCCGAGCGCTGGAAATCCGCCTCGATCTTTCGGATCGCCTGATTGACCCAGTCCCGCATCGGTCTATCCCTTCCTGCGCTCCGGTACCGGATCATAGCCCGATCCGCCCCAGGGATGGCAACGCCCGATCCGCCGAGCGGCAAGCCAGCCGCCCTTGATCCCGCCGTGCTTTTCCAGCGCCTCAAGCGCATAGGCCGAACAGGTCGGCTGGTAGCGGCAGGAATGCCCGACCCAGGGGCTGAGGACCAGCCGGTAGGCGCGGACGGGAAGCGCGAGGATATGGGCGAGGGGCGACATCACTTGCCGCCGTGGACGCGGTCGAGCGCGCGGGCAAGTTCGGCCGTCATCGCAGCGAAGTCGTGTGTGGCGGTGGCGCCGGGGCGGCCGACCAGCACGTAGTCCCATCCGGGTCTTGCATGGCCGGGCAGGACGGCGCGGGCAATCGCCCTGAGGCGCCGCTTGGCGCGGTTGCGGGCGACGGCGTTGCCGAGTTTCTTCGAACAGGTGTAGCCGATGCGGACGGCTTGCGGGTCGGTTTCCTCGGGGCGTCGTTCCCGCGCCTGCAGAAGAAATCCCGTCGTGCCCTGCCGCCGGGCCTGCGCCGCACGCAGGAAGTCGGCGCGCCTGGTCAGCGTAAGGCAAACGGAAACCGCCGGAGGCTTTACCGCGCCCCGGCCATCCTGGCCTTGCACGGGTGCCTCCGGCGGTGTCATGCCGTGTGCCTTAAGGTTTGGCCTTACGCCGAAAGAACCTTGCGGCCCTTCGCGCGACGTGCGTTCAGCACCTTGCGGCCGCCCTTCGTGGCCATGCGCGCACGGAAACCGTGGCGGCGGGCGCGAACGAGGTTCGACGGTTGGAACGTGCGCTTCATCGCTTTTACTCCGGTAGGTAGGCCCAAACCCCAGTACCGGGGATTCGAAGGCCGCTGTCATTCGAAGTCCGGCTCATAGACGCCACCTGCGCCCAAGTCAACTCGCCAGAACCGGTTTTCTCGCGCGTGAGAGTCGTGTTCGCCAGATGCATCCCCCCGGTGATGGAAGTAAAAGGTTTAAAGCCCCGCTTCGAATGCCTATTCTCTTCTGGCCGGCAGGTCCGGCACGTCGGCGCCAGCGACCGGGCGCCACCTGGGATTGTGGCGGGGCGTTTGATGTTCTTCAGGACATTGTCGGGGCGGTTTCTCCTGCTGACGACCATCTTCGTCATGCTGGCGGAGATCCTGATCTTTGTCCCTTCGGTGGCGCGCTTCCGCGAGGATTACATACTGTCGCGCCTCGAACGGGCACAGATCGCCTCGCTGGCGCTTCTCGCGACCGACGGCATGATCGACGAACAGCTCGAGCGGGAGCTTCTGGAAAACGCCGAGGTCTACAACGTCGTCCTCAGGCGCGACGAGGTGCGCCAGCTGGTCCTGTCCTCGCCGATCCCGACGCCGATCGCGGGGACTTATGACCTGCGCGAGGCCCCGGCCTGGCAGCTGATCCGCGATGCGATCGAGACGCTGGTGGATCCCGAAAGCCGTGTGATCCGGGTGATCGGCGATCCGGTGAAGCAGGCCGGCCTCCTGATCGAGGCGACCATGGACACCAAGCCCATGCGCGCGGCGATGCTCGACTACGGCCTGCGCATTCTCGGCCTGTCGGCGGTGATTTCCGCCGTCACGGCGGTGCTGCTGTTCCTCGCCGTGCAGCGGCTTTTCGTGGCGCCGATCCGCCATGTGGTGCGCGGCATGAGCCTTTATGCCGAGGCGCCCGAGGATGCTCGCCGGATCATCGAACCCGAAGCGACGATCATCGAACTGCGCGAGGCCGAGGATGCGCTGAAAATGATGCAGCAGCAGCTGACCGCCTCGCTGCGCCAGAAGGAGCGGCTGGCCCAGCTTGGCAGCGCCGTCGCCAAGGTCAGCCATGACCTGCGCAACATCCTGACCACGGCGCAGCTTTTTGCCGACCGGATGGAGGACAGCGACGACCCGATGGTCAGGCGCGCGACGCCGAAGCTTGTCAGTTCCATCAGCCGCGCGGTCGCGCTCTGCGAGGCGACGCTCGCCTTCGGCAAGGCCGAGGAGCCGCCGCCGATGCTGACCCGCTTCATGCTGGCGAGCCTGGTCGGCGACGTCGTCGACGGCGAGAAGTTGGCGGCGGGCGAGGGCGCCGAGGTCGAGTTCCTGATCGACGTTGCGCCGGCGCTGGCGATTCGAGCCGACTATGAGCAATTGCACCGGGTGCTGAACAACCTTGTCCGCAACGCCCGCCAGGCGATCGGGGCGACGGGCCGCGCCGGCACGATCGAGATTGCCGGCGGCGAAACCGAAGATGGCTGGTGGATTCGCGTGGGCGATACCGGGCCTGGAATGCCCGAACGCGCGCGCGAGCATCTCTTCCAGCCGTTCCAGGGCGGGATCCGTAAAGGTGGCACCGGGCTTGGTCTCGCCATCGCGGCGGAGCTCGTGCGCGGTCACGGCGGCCGGCTTGAGCTTCTGAAGACCGGCGAGACCGGCACCGAGTTCATGATCCACCTGCCGCGCGACATTGTCCCGCAGGCGCCCGGCCCGGTCGCGGCCTGAGCATCGGGCGTGAACTGGAATCGCAAAGGATAGTTTCCGTTAGCCCTTGCATTGACCTCCGCCCGCCGCTAAATGCCCCTCTCACGGACCCGTAGCTCAGCTGGATAGAGCATCAGACTACGAATCTGAGGGTCGGGCGTTCGAATCGCTCCGGGTCCGCCATCCCTCCATCAATCCTTTCTTTCGCGGCGGTCAGTCGCCGTTGCGCGGCTTGTGATCCGACGCGCGCATGTCGCCTTTTGCGGGAAGAACGGGCGGTCCGGGCGCATGGCTCGCGCCGCGAGAAAAAAGGCAGAAATCTGGCTGCTTCGGCCTTCCGCAGCGCCTGCCTGCCACATGTCCGCCACAATTTCCGGTTGTGCGTCCCGCGTCATTTCGGAGATTCGGACAGAAGTCACGCAACCCAAGAGACTGTTTACCAAGCGTGACCAGTCGGTCGGGTCAGGCCGTATTCTATAGGTGCGCCGATACGCGTACGCGGTCGTGTTGCTGCCGGGGCACGTGGCCGCTAGCTTCGCTTCCCGATCCGTGCCACCAACACGGCATTTCCACTCACGCTCCGGGGAACGGTCATGACGATTATTACGGGTAACAATAACGCCGAAACTCTGTCCGGCGGCGTCGGTGATGACGTGATCAAAGGCTTGGGCGGCAACGATCTCATCAACGGCGATCAGGGCAACGATCTCCTGATGGGCGGCGACGGTAACTGGACCACGGGCAGCGGCGACGACACGCTCAACGGCGGTGAAGGAAACGACCGTCTGGACGGCGAGGACGGCAGCGATCTTTTGATCGGCGGCGCCGGCACGGACGAGGTCAGCTACTATATTGCCCGTTCGGGCGTGGTGGTCGACCTCCTTGCAGGGACAGCATCGGACGGCAGCGGCGGCACGGATACGCTCGTCGGCATCGAGAACGTTTCGGGGTCGGACTTCGGCGATACGCTCACCGGTGATACCGGCGACAACGTGTTCCGCGGCCTGCAAGGCAGCGACACGATCAACGGCGGCGCGGGAAGCGACTGGGTCAGCTATGATCGGGACTACGTCTTCGGCGGCATCAACGGCGTCGTCGTGAACCTTGGGACCGGCACGGCCACGGATGGTTTCGGCAATTCCGACAGTTTCACCGGCATCGAAAACGTCAACGGCTCGGTGTTCGACGATCTCCTGAACGGGGACGGCGGGACCAACACCCTTTACGGCAATTTTGGCGACGACAGCCTGAACGGCGCCGACGGCGATGATACGCTGGGCGGGGGAGACGGCAACGACACGCTGAACGGTGGCACGGGCAACGACACGGCGGTTATTGCCGGGCAGTCCGCCAACTTCGTGTTCACCGGCACCACCGCGAATTTCACTGCCTACGATGTTGCCAACGCCGGCGCCGGAACCGACACGCTGATCAGTGTCGAATCCATCCAGTTCGATGACGGCCTGTTCAGCGTCGCATCGCTTTGGGCGACGAACAGCAACCAAGCCCCGACAGTCGGCGCCGTGATCGACCTTGGCGCGATTGCCGAGGATGGCACCCGGCTCATCACCAGCGCCCAGCTTCTGGCCGGGGCGGCGGACCCGGAGAACGATCCCCTGAGCGTGGCGAACCTGACTGCCTCCGCGGGCACCCTGGTGAACAACGGCAACGGCACCTGGACCTATACGCCTGTCGCCAACGACAACACCAGCGTGACCTTCAGCTACGGCGTGTCCGACGGCCGTGTCGCAACGGCGCAGACCGCCACGCTCGACCTGACGCCAGTCAATGACGCGCCGGTCGGTGGGGCGGACAATGTCTCCGGCCTTGCGGGTCAGGTGCTGAACCTCAGCGCCGCGGCGCTTCTCGGCAACGACAGCGATGTTGACACGGCTGCCGGGAGCCTGACGATCGGCGCGGTGCAGAACGGCACCAATGGCACGGTCGTTCTCAATGGCGACGGATCGGTCTCCTTCACCCCGGCGGCCGCTTTCAGCGGTACGGCGACCTTCCTTTACCGGCCCTACGACGGCGCGGTGCTGGGGGCGCTGACGCTGGTCACGGTGAACGTCCAGCTCTCCGGCCTCTCGCTGACCGGGACCGCCGGCGCGGATGTCCTGAACGGTGCCGCCCTTGACGACATCCTGCTCGGCCTGGGCGGCAACGACACGCTGAACGGCAATGCCGGCAGTGACACGCTGGACGGCGGCACCGGCAACGACCGCATGGCCGGCGGCGCCGGCAGCGACATCTACTACGTCGACAGCGCAACCGATGTGGTCAGCGAGACCGTCGCCGGGGCGGCCGGTGGCGTCGACATCGTCAACAGCGCACTGGCCGCCTACACGCTTGGCGCCAATGTAGAGAATGGCCGGATCCTGTCGACAGGTGCGGCCAACCTGACCGGCAACGCCCTCGCCAATATCCTGATCGCGGGGGCGGGCAACAACGTCCTCAACGGCGGTCTGGGCGTTGATGCAGCGAGCTATCAGGACGCAGGCTCTGGCGTCACGGTCGACCTGAGCATTGTCGGCGCCCAGGCCACGGGTGTCTCGGGCACCGATACCCTGACGGCGATCGAAAGCCTGATCGGATCGGCCTACAATGACATCCTGATCGGCAGCGCCGTCGCCAATAGCCTCTTCGGCGGCGCGGGCGACGACAGCCTTTCCGGTGGCGCGGGCAATGATACGCTCGACGGCGGCACTGGCAATGACACGCTCGACGGCGGCCTCGGGCTCGACACGGCGAGCTTTGCCACGGCAGGCGCGGGCGTGACGGCGAGCCTCGGCATCGCAGGCGCGCAGGCGACCGGCGGCACCGGGATGGTCACGCTGAGCGGGTTTGAGGCGCTGAGCGGATCGGCCTTCGACGACACCCTGTCCGGCGACGCACTGGCCAACACCATTCTCGGCCTCGACGGCAACGACAGCCTCTTTGGCGGCGCCGGCAACGACACGCTCGACGGCGGTCTTGGCGATGACACGCTTGAGGGTGGAGCCGGCAACGACCGGATGGTCGGCGGCAACGGCAACGACCGCTATATCGTGACCGATGCGCTCGACGTCGTTGCGGAAACCACGGCGGCGGTGGCGACCGGCGGCACCGATACGGTGGTGAGCATGCTTGCCGCCTATACCATGGCCGCCAATGTCGAGGTGGGCGTGATAGGCACTTCGGGGGCCGCGAACCTGACCGGCAACGCGACGGCGAACACGCTCGTCGCCGGGGCGGGGAACAACGTCCTCAACGGCGGCGCCGGCATCGACTTCGCGAGCTATCAGGCGGCGGCCTCCGGCGTGACGGTCAGCCTTGCGGTCACTACCGACCAGGCCACGGGTGGCTCGGGGACAGACAGGCTGACGGCGATCGAGGGGCTGATCGGCTCGGACTTCAACGACACCCTGACCGGTAGCACCCTGGCCAACACGCTTCACGGCGGCGCGGGCAATGACAGCCTTTCAGGCGGCGCGGGCAACGATACGCTCGACGGCGGGCTCGGCGATGACACGCTCGACGGCGGGCTTGGCCTCGACATGGCGAGCTTTGCCGCGGCTGCCTCCGCCGTCGCACTCAACCTTGGCAATGCCGGCGCGCAAGCGGTGCCCGGGGGCGGGACGGCGACGTTTGTCGGCATCGAGGGCCTGATCGGCTCTGCCTATAACGACGATCTCATCGGCGATGCGGCGGCGAACACGCTCCTTGGCGCCGCTGGCGACGACAGCCTGGCTGGCGCGGGCGGCAACGACAGCCTCGATGGCGGCGATGGCAATGACACGATCTACGGGGGCGCAGACAACGACTCCGTCCTCGGCGGCCTCGGCAACGACAGCCTCAACGGCGACGCCGGCAATGACACGCTCGACGGCGGTCTTGGCGACGACACGCTTGAGGGTGGTGCAGGCAACGACCGGATGATCGGCGGCAATGGCAACGATCTCTACCTCGTAGACAGCGCAACCGACGTGGTGGTTGAGAGCACGGCGGCGGTGGCGACGGGTGGCACCGATACGGTGGTGAGCATGGCAGCCGCCTATACCATGGCCGCCAATGTCGAGATCGGCGTGGTCGGCACTTCGGGGGCGGCGAACCTGACCGGCAACGCGACGGCGAACACGCTCGTCGCCGGGGCGGGGAACAACGTCCTCAACGGCGGTGGCGGGATCGACTTTGCGAGTTATGCGACGGCGACCTCGGGCGTGGCGGTGAGCCTCGCGCTGACGACGGCGCAGGCCACGGGCGGGTCGGGGACCGATACGTTGGCGGCGATCGAGGGGCTCTACGGCTCGGACTTCAACGACACCCTGACCGGCAGCACCGGGGCCAATATCCTTCTCGGCAGTGCCGGCAACGACAGCCTGTCGGGCGGCGCCGGCAACGATACGCTCGACGGCGGCACCGGCAATGACACGCTGGACGGCGGTCTTGGCATCGACGTGGCGGCCTTCGCTGCGGCCACCTCCGCCCTCACGCTCGACCTTGGCATTGCCGGCGCGCAGGCGGTGACGGGCGCAGGCTTGGTGACTTTCACTGGCATCGAGGGCCTCGCCGGTTCGGCCTTCAACGACAGCCTGACCGGTGACGGCTTCGCC
>JAIUPC010000009.1 GCA_020161655.1 Pseudomonadota bacterium | reverse complement strand
TTGATTGCCTACCGCGCGCGCTGACTTAAGACGGTCTTCACCAAAGTGGATTAGTTTGTGGGTATCGAGCCACTAAACTTATGAATCCAGAACTACTAAAAAAATATCATCAGCGATACAAAATGTCGGAGCCTCGAGCCCGGGGTTCCGACATTTTGTGCCTAACTAGCCCGCGTATACCACAGTAGAAGTTTGGAACCTTTCGCACCCTGAAGTGTCCTGTGCGCCGTTACCGGTGCCACCGTCGCGACATGGTTAAGCAGCATCTGATCGCTGCAGGCACCGAAGAGCCGAAATTACTCCGGCACGACCATCGACAGGCCTTGCGTGAAGAGAAAGGGAGTCCGCGATCTCCATAGCGCGGTTCTCAATGGCGGTAAGGTAAGATATAACGCGGTGTGCATTTTCCGGTGGCAACCTGCCGTCCGAATTCTGAGCGTCACTTTTCAGATAGAATCGAATATTGGCGAGTGCCACGGCCAAATCGCCGCAGAGGAACTTTTCGAGTTCTGGGAACATATTGCTCAAACTCCCTACAAAACTGTTTTAGGAGCTTATCAGTTACCAGTTAGCAAAACGTTAAGTTCCGCCATGACAGCAGATGACACGGCAGAAAATGACGTATTATTAGCTACTTACCGACGTTCTGCTCGGGGAAAAAGCTAACAACATTGCCCTGTGACGAAGCGTTGAAAGACATTTCCGATGAGATGTTTTCGCAACCGGCCTGCGTGGCGCTGACGACCGCGGCACACAGATCCAAGTGAACCTTGGTCAGGCCATGCTGTGCTGCATAAGCCGCCAAATTGACCAGAGTGTAGGATAGCCACGAGTGATCCAAGTTTTCAGTTCCCAACCAGTTCCCAACGAGGCAACCGCCGATACTTTTGACAACACTCACCTCGAGTCACTAACAACATGACCAGATCGCGCGAAGCTTGAACAGCCTATAAAGGTAGGTATGAACAAATGTCTCTCTAAAGTTGTTTTTTCTGCGCCGAAACTTGTACTCCCAAGTGACGTTTCTTCGCCATAACTATGCGACAATACTGATCTTGTAGACAATGTGCGGGCGTTGAGGCTGCGTGAATTGCATTTGGGAGCCACCCATGGCCCAAACTTTGCTGTCGAGTGAAACAATGCCCGTGGCCTCGTCGGATGCTAACCCGGAGGCAAGCCCGCCCGATAGTTCGCTGCCAAGAAATTTCAGGGCATTTCCAGCGGTTTTGTTTCTACTCCAGGTAGAGTCTGAGCGAATCTATTGCCTTGGAGATCAACGTTCTTCGGCGGCGAGCCTTGTAGAATGCCGATTGCAGAGATCGTTCCAGCCTTCAGCTGGGACTAGCGAAGTCGGTGATGGGTGTCTCGACGCTGCGCGAGATGCTCAGATTGGAGGCAGGTGAACGCCACCGGTTGCCAGCGGCAGCTTGGCGATGATCATCTGATAGCGGATCGGCCGCGCCTGTTTCTCGGCGATCTCGGACTGCAGCAGGTCGCCGACGATGCGGGGCGGTTCATGCTGGCGCTTGATGCCACTGGCCATAACCTCGTCATAGGCGCTGCGCATTCCGTAGAACTTCAGCGTCCCCATCAGGTCGAGGATTTGGGTGCGTACCATGTCGGCTCGTCCTACTGAGGTTGTCGCAGCGCGCGCAGTCTGCCACGGGTTCGCGGGTCAGGCGCAGAGTTGCGGGGGTGAGAAGAAGGGCTGCTGGTGCGGGATCACGGCTGCGGGCGAGAATGTTGATCACGATCGGCGCCGAGTGGACGCCCTGATCGAGCACTTCGCGACAGGCGGCCTCGACGGCCTGCGGACCATCATCGGGCACGCAGATCAGGATCTTAACCATCTGTCGATCGCCATCATCGCTGCCCTTCAGCTTGCGCCGGATCGCGGTCATTGCCGGAGGCAGCACCCAGTCCTTGAACGGGACTCCGTTACGCAATGCCCCGGGTTTTCGCACCAGAACAGGCACATAGTGCCATGGATCGTAGACCGTCCGGCCACGTCCAAAGGCGCGCGCATGTTCACCGACGATGGCGCCGTTCTGGCGAATGACGATCCGATCAGCATAGGCATGCACGTCGACTGGACGACCGACTGCCGTGGCCGGAACCGAGTACTTGTTGCTGTCGATCCGCACGGTGCAGGCCTTTGAGACGGAGGTGGGCACGCTGTGGAAGCCGTCGAAACGCCCGGCATAGGGCACGAGGTGCTGACGTTCTTCCTCGAATACTTCCCAGATGGTCCGGTCCGCCTGCTCTGGATGGCGATGCGCCTTGGCGTGGGCACGCATTTGTCGAGCAGACAGGCGTTAGCTCGTCCAAGCTCTTCACTCGCAAGCGCGGCGAGAAGAACCGTTCCCACACCAGCCCGACCCGGTTCTCGACCTGACCCTTCTCCCGTCCACTGGCCGGTGTGCAGGCAACCGGCTGAACCAGTTAATGGCTGCACATCTGCGGAAAGAGGCGGTTGTAGAGGCGTTCCTTGCCGATGAAGACCGCTTCGACCGCCGTCTTCATATTATCGTAGATGCCGCGCGTGCAGGTGCCGCGAAAGAAGGCGAAGGCGCGGTCATGCGCGTCGAAGACCATCTCTTGGCTCTCACGCATGTAAGCCCGGCCGAACATCATCCGGCTGTGGCAAAGCCGGACATGCGCCACCTTCACGGTCACCGTGACGCCCGAGATCAGCACAACCTCATGGCTCCAATCGAACTGGTAGGCCTCGCCCGGCTCGTAGGAAAGCGGGACATAGGCTTCGGCCGTCGCCGCGCCCCGGCTCTGCGACCAGCTCCGGGCGAAACGCCGGACAGCATCGTAGCCCCCCTCGTAGCCGAGGGCGCGCAGCTCTTCGAAGATCCGGATCAGGGCCAGACGCTCCTGGGACGGCTTGCCCGCGTTCGCCGACAGAAGCCGATCCAGATGATCCTGCCATGGCCCGATCCGCGGCATCGGCTGATGCGTCCGCTCGTAGCTGAAATCCGTCTCATCAGATCGCAGATTCTTCCGGACGGTGTTCCGAAAGACGTGCAACTCGCGCACGATCTTCTTTAACGACCAGCGCTGCACATAGAAGACCCGCCGAACTCGCGCAATCGTATCCACTCGCTTCAACTTCCCCCTCCGTCCGCTGACCCGCAGCGAACGGTCTGACGAAACATCAAGGGGGTCAAAATTGGGCGCCGATACCCCCGCCTAGGGGGTCAAAGTTGCATGCCGAAACACAAAAAGCGTTCTCTTGAACTGGGACTGCTTATCGCGCGCTATGTTGTCAAGGCTTGCGTCCCGCGCTCTTGTTGACCGAGTTACTGGCAGAGGTTTCACGGTAGCGCGCCTCGACGTCTCCGATCACGTCGACCATGTTGGCGCCGATCCCGGTGCTGAGCGCTGCCAGCGCGCTGAGGGTAGGTTGCCGCCGACCGTTCTCGAGGAAAGAAATGAAGCGGGCGGAGACATCGGCGCGCTCGGCGAGGTCCTCTTGGGTAAGCCCCGCGCGCTCGCGCCTGTCGCGCAGCACTGCCGCGAACGCAGCCACCAACTTGTCATTGCTCCGATCCATGCGGACAGCCATCCCGCAGGGATTGACATGCCACCACGAACAGTTGTTCTAGTTGTTACTGAAGGCACAGTTTTCTGCATGAATCACAAGGAGATAAGCCATTGCTTACCACACTCGTCAAGTTGCCCTACGCGGTGACCGATCCCAGGACCGACGCCGGTATGCCCATGAAGGGCGATGCCGTCGTCGTCTGCCGGGCCGACGGCAGCACCAGCTTTTTCCTACTCGATGTCGATCGCCGCGGCCTCATCGAGAAGGCCGCGAGCGGCACGGCTATGAGTGAGGAGGAACAAGGCCAGTTCAATGCAGCGCACCGGGCGATGGTGCTTTGGTTCGTGTCCCAGAACGAGAAGATCCTCGAGATGCTTACCGGGATCATGAACGATCCCGATTTCCTCGGTTCCGAACCGATCCCGAACCTCAGCTGATCTTTGACCCCAAGGCTCGATTTCATCATGTCCTACGCTTCCGCCACGATCGGTTCCGTCCTCGACGATGTGAACCGGAGCCATTTCCTGCCGGCCATCCAGCGTCCCTATGTCTGGACCTCCGACCAGGTGGTGACGCTCTTTGACTCACTGATGAAGGGCTATCCGATCAGTTCCTTCATGTTCTGGGATCTGGACGAAGAGACGAAGCGCGAGGTGCGCATCTACCGCTTCCTCGAGGACTACCGGCACGGCCGGCAGAACGATGCCGCCTCGCCGAACGGGCGCAAGGTAGTCCTGGTGCTCGACGGCCAGCAGCGCCTGACATCGCTGCTGATCGGCCTGCGAGGCACGTTTGCCGAGAAGTCCAAGCACGCCCGGGTTTCAAACCCGGATGCCTGGACCCAGAAGGTGCTCTACCTCGACCTCTTCAAGGATCCTGAGGGCGAGGCCGACGAAGGTGAGACCGAACTTGGCGTCAGCTACGGGCTCAGGTTCCACGGCACGCCGCCGAGGAGCGACCACCGCCAGCATTGGTTCAAGCTCGGCCGTATTCTCGATTATCCCGATGCGGCGGGGCTCGATCGGCTGGTGGCCGAGGAACTCGACCGGATCCACCGCGGCGCCACCCAGTATGAGCGTGATCTGGCGGAGACCGCACTCCGGCGGCTTCACGCGACTATCTGGGGTGAGGCACTCGTGAACTACTACACCGAGAAGAACCAGTCGGTGGAACGGGTGCTCGACATCTTCGTGCGCGCCAATGACGGTGGCACCAAGCTCAGCAAGCCCGATCTCCTGATGTCGCTCATCGTATCCAAGTGGCCTGAGGGCTCCGCGCGCGAGGCGATCTTCGGCTTCGTCGAGCATCTCAACAAAGGGCTGGCGCTGCCCAATACCGTAACGCGGGATCTGGTGCTGAAAGCCTGCCTCGTCCTTTGTGACCAGGACGTGAAGTACAGTGTCGCGAACTTCACTGCCGAAGTGATCGCCACCATCGAGGCGCGCTGGAGCGAGATCAAGCGGGCATTGGAAAACACCTTTAGGCTGATCAACAGCTTCGGCATTTCGGGTGAGGCCCTGACCTCGCTGAACGCGGTGCTGCCAATCGCCTACTATCTCTTCCGGATGCCCGAGTTCACCTTCCGCGGCTCGACAGAGTTCGAGCGGGTCAATGCGGACGAAATCCGGCGCTGGCTGATCCAGAGCCTCCTCGTCGGCGCCTTTGCCGGCAGTTCCGACCGGACGATCGCGCAGGCGCGGGCGACCATCCGTGAAGGGCTCAGGAACGATCGGTCTTTCCCGGCATCGGCACTCTACCGGGCGCTGGCGACGAACGGTCGCATCTCGCAACTCGACGAGCGCGCCATCGCCGAGCTTCTGGAGCTTCAGTACGGCCGGTCCAAGACCTTCCTCGCGCTTTCGCTGCTTTACGACGGGCTCGACTGGAGCGCGGGAGGATATCAGGTCGACCATATCATACCGCAGGCACGTGCCGCGCGAAGCGTTCTCCTGGGCATGAACATCCCCGAAAGCCGCATTCGCGAAATCACCGCCTCCGTTGACCGGCTCGGCAACCTGCAACTGCTGCCCGCGACGGAGAACACCGAGAAGAGCGCGCTGCCCTTCGACGCCTGGATCACTGGCCGCGGCCGTGACTTCAGGGCGCGCCATCTCATCCCCGACCGGCTCGACCTCGCCTGCGCACCGACCCTGCCGGAGTTCGTGCGGGAGCGCGAGAAGCTTATCCGGGCACGGCTGATGGGCTGTGCCACCGGAGCCGAGGCATGATCCGGGAGCAGTCACCGCGGGTGGAGCTGAAACTTGCCCTGTTGAACCTGCTCGATGCGCGTGCTGTCGAGCATCCTGCCGGCCACCAGGGAAAGCTTGCCGCGCGTTACGTGCTCTATCGGTCAGATGGCGATGTGATCGAACTCATGTTCGAAAAGCACCCGTCTACTCCCGCGAACCTCTGGGTGGCCGAGCGTCATGGTGCGTCGCTGATGAGGCTGGGGATCGAATACCGGGCATCTCCGGCCACGGACCTGCTGGTTCCGGGCGAAGGGGAGAGGGCCGTGCGGTATGGGCGCCATTCCGCGCTGAAACCAATGCGTCAACTCGCCTATGCCGAGCTTGTCCGCTTTACCGTCAGATCCGTGGACGAACTCGAGGTGCTGCTGGATGGGCTTGTGGATTGCCGGTAGGTGAGTTCCTCTCGGCGCCATCGGCCCTTTGCCGTCTTTCGGCATGGAGATGGTCAACGGCAGCTTTGTGAACGCCCTCTGGGCAGGGGGCCCCAGGCAACCCCATGTGCTGGAGGGAACGCGGTCGCTGCCGAACCTTTTCTGGCAGCGGTTTGCTTTCTTGCGAGGTCGAGGTGCGTGAGGTTGCGATGAGCCACCGATTCGGCGCGCTTCCCAATTGGCCCTCATCGTGAGGATCCCACCGGCTTGGGGCCACCTCCATCGCGTTCAGTCAGTATGTTGATTCTTCAGCGGAAAAATGGCCACCCCGGCAGCGAGGCCGGTGCTGAAAGATTCTTCTTCCCAAACGGAAATCTCTACGTTAAACGTTTAACAGTTAATCGATTAGCAGCAGGAGGGCTGCCTCGGTTGGCTGAGGGGGAGGACGGACTGATGGCAAAGAAGCCAGCTTCGATCAAGGATGTGGCCAGCCTCGCCGGCGTGTCGACGGCGACAGTGTCGAACGTCTTCAGCCGTGCCAAGCCCGTCAACCCGGACCTTGCAGCCAAGGTGCTCAAGGCAGCACAGGAACTGGACTACCAGATCAATCGCGCGGCATCGGAACTGCGGTCCGGCCGAAGCAAGATCGTGACGCTCCTGGTGCCCGACCTCGCCGACCCGTTCTTCACCTCGCTCTTCACCGAGATCGAGTCCCGCGCCGAGCAGGATGGCTACGAGATCATCGTCGCCAACTCACGTGACAATGCCGAGACCGAGCGGACGCGGCTGGATGCGCTGATCTCGTGGAAGCCATCAGGGATGATCGTGGTTCCCTGTTCCGACATTCTTCCGGCCCGGCTGAAGGGTCCCGATGTTCCGGCCTTCGTCGTGGCCGACCGGGTCAGCGATCTGTCGGTGACCGACACCGTAGCCATCGACAACCGCGCGGCAGGCACACTTGCCGCCGAACACCTGTGCCAGCTCGGGCACCGGCACATTGTCGTGGTCGCGTCGAACCTTGGGCTTGAGGGCATCCGCGAGCGGACCGCCGGAGCGCGGGAAGCGGTGCAGCGATGGGGTGGAGTTTTCGAGGTGGTCGAGGTCGGTGCCGTGCCCGACATCGGTGCTGCACGGCTGGCCGAAAGGCTGGATCAGGGCGACTTGCCAACAGCGTTGATCGGCGTGACCGACATGACCACGCTGGCGATCCTGCGGTTCCTCGCAGACCGGCAGATGCTGCCGGGCGACGATGTCTCGGTGATCGGGTTCGACGACTATCCGTGGATGTCGGCCCGCCGGACGCCCCTGACCGTCGTGCGCCAGCCAGTCGAGGGCATGGCGGATTCGATCTGGAAGCAGCTGGTCCGCCGCATGGGCGGGCTGGACGGTCCGCCGACCCGCACCGTGCACACCTGCACGCTGGAAGTGCGGTCTTCGACGCAACGCATTGCCGCACAGGCCCCACAGGCGGGTGACGGTCCGAAACCCAAGGAACACCCCTCTGGCCTGGCGCCCGAGGGGAACACGACCGGATCGGCTGAAGGGTCGAAACGGGTCCACTGAGCCTGCCAACCGGCGACACCATCAGACGCGGCTTCGGCCGCGGCCGGTGAAGCTTTGGCCAACGAAAAACGTGGCTTCGGCTGCGCACGAAGAAGTCATGCCCGAAAGGATGTGGCTTATCAAATGGTTCACCCAGAGGAGGAAATCATGAACCGACTGTCCAACACCCTGAAAGGCGCCACGGCACTTGCCTTGGCGCTCAGCGCTACGCAAGCCATGGCGCAGGACTGGAACGCCGAGCTTGGCGACTATGCCGGGACGACGCTGCGGGTCCAGACCATCCAGGACCCGTTCATCGACGCGCTGAAGGGCATGACCCCGACCTTCACCGGCTTCACCGGCGCGGAAGTCACGGTCGAGGGCTTTGGCTATGACCCGCTGCACGAAAAGCAGATCTTGAGCTGCTCGCAAAAGGATAACCAGTATGACGTGCTCTTCGTCGATGGCATCTGGCTGGGCGAGTTTGTCGATGCGGGCTGCATCGAGCCGGTGGCCGACCGTGTGGCTGCTGCTGATCCGGCGATCATGGCGATGGACGACTATGTGCCCTCCTTCGCCGGGCAAGCCTCGTGGAACGGCACGCTGCAGTGCCTGCCGATCGCGGGCTACTGGCACCTGATGCACTACCGCAAGGACCTGTTCGATGCGGCCGGCCTGAAGGCACCGACAACCTTCGCGGAACTCGCGGCGGCTGCCAAGTATTTCGCCGAGGAAGACGGCGACCCGGAAATGGCGGGCGTGGCGATGAACTTCCAGCGGGGTTCGGCGGCCGGGCAGAACTTCTTCGAATGGATTTATTCTGGCGGCGGCAAGCCTTGGGAATCGAACTTCCCCGGCTCGGCAGAGCCCTATGCCGACCAGACGCCGCTCTTCAACTCGCCTGAATCCGTGGCCCTCGTCCAGTTCTTCAAGGACATGGTGCCCTTCGGCCCGCCGGGCGTGGAAAGCTTCGCCTGGGACGAGCGCGCCAACGCCTTCATGCAGGGCAAGGTCGCGATGATCAACGCCTGGTCGGTGCAGACGCCGATGTTCAACGACCCCGCCACGTCCAAGGTCGCGGGCAAGTTCGATGTCGCGATGTTCCCGCATGCTGAGGGGGCCACCTCGGTGCCGCCGGTCGGCGGCTGGGTGATGTGCATCAACGCCCATTCAGAACAGAAGGACGCGGCCTGGGACTTCATGAAGTGGTTCGCCAACCCCGCGACGCACAAGGACTTCGTTCTGGCCGGAGGCCCGCCCAGCCGGGTTTCGGCAATGACCGACGCCGACATCACGGCGGCGCAGTTCTGGGTTCCGACGCTCTATGAATCGGCCAAGCTTGCCTGGTCGGAACTGCGTCCGCGTCACGCGGCGACTTTCGAGATGATCGACGCGCTTGGCTTGCAGGTGAACCGCGCCATCGTCGGCGAGGCCGCCCCGCAGGAAGCTATGGACGAGGCGAATGCCGCGATCACCGAAATCCTGACGGACGCCGGTTACCTGAAGTGACACCGTGAAGGATGTGCCGCACTCCCCGGCACATCCCTTTCGGGCGGGAGGGGACCCAAGGCCCCTCCCAACCCCCGCCCACCCCCCGCATCTGAAAGGGACGCAGCATGGCCCAACTCGCCGCATCTACCGCTCTGGCGCCAGCCTTGCGCGCCCCTGCCGACCCCGAACGCCGCGCGATGCTGGTCTTCATCGTGCCCGCCGTGATCTACCTTTTGCTGCTCAGCGTGTTCCCGTTCATCTACTCGGTCTATCTCAGCCTGCATGACGCCAAGCTGACGCAGATGGCCCGCAAGAAATTCGTGGGTTTCGAGAACTACGTCGACTTGCTGACCGACCCGCTCTTTCTGAAATCCATCCAGAACACCGCCGTGCTGACGGTCGGGTCCATCGCGCTGGAGGTGATCCTCGCATTCTTCTGCGCCAAGGTCTTCCTCAGCCTGAAGGAAAATCGCACCGGCCAGGTGATGCGGTCGATGGCGATCCTGCCGATGATGATCACCCCGATCTGCGTTGGCCTGATCTTCGGCTACATCCTGAACCCGACGCTCGGCATCGCCAACTACCTCTTGTCCGGCGTCGGCATCGACGGGCCGTCCTGGTTCGGCGATCCGGCCTGGGCCTTGCCCACGGTCATCGCGATCAACGTCTGGCAATGGACGCCGTTCATGATGCTCCTGATGCTGGCGGGCCTCGTCTCGATCCCCTCGTCGCTTTACGAGGCGGCCGAGCTGGAAGGGGCCAAGTGGCACCACGTCGCCCGCTGGATCGAACTGCCCGCCATCCGCGACGTGATCCTGATCGGGATCATCCTGCGGGTCATCGACAACCTGAAACTGTTCGACATCGTCTATGTCACCACCCGCGGCGGCCGGAGCGATGCGACCGAACTGGTGACCTTCTTCACTTACCGCCAGCAATTCCAGTTCTTCAAGGTCGGCTACGGGTCCGCCGCCGCCGTCATCATCCTGCTGATCAGCATCCTGGTCACCACGATTGCCGTCAAATACCTGCGGAGGATGCAGAAATGACCAACCAGAATGTGGGCTTCAAGCTGCTGGCCGCCGCTTTCATCACCTTCATCTTCACCGCTCCGATCCTCTGGATGGTGCTGTCGGCCTTCAAGACCATCAACGACATCTACGCCATCCCGCCGGTCTGGATCCCCGATTTCACCTATCTCGACAACTTCAAGCTCTTGCTGTCGGAAAATTGGGAGTTCCTCCTGAACTCGGTGATCGTCACGCTGGGGGCCACCGCGCTCTGCATGATCTTCGCGCTGCCGGCGGCCTTCGGCCTCGTGAACTTCCGGTTCCGTGGCCAGGAGTTTCTGGCCGACTGGATCCTTTCCACCCGGATGATGCCGCCCATCGCCGCCGCCGTGCCGATCTTCATCGTGTTCAACACGCTCGGCATGCTCGACACGCTTCCCGCGCTGATCCTGGTCTATGCGGGGTTCAACCTGCCCTTCGCGGTCTGGGTGTCGATGTCCTTCTTCCGCAACATCCCCAAAGAGGTGATCGAGGCGGCGCGGGTCGAAGGCTGCACCTGGTTTCAAACCTTCCGCCTCGTGGCGCTGCCGCTGGCGAAAAGCGGGATCGCCACCGTGGCCACCTTCGTCTTCATCTTCGCCTGGAACGAACTGCTGCTGTCGCTCTTCCTGACGTCGCGTGAGGCCAAGACCTTTCCCGTCGTCATCTCGTCCTTCTCGACCGTGACCAAGACCTATTGGGAACTGATCTCGGCCGCGACCATCATCCAGATCCTTCCCCCCGTCATCTTCACCCTGCTCATGCAGCGACACATCGTGTCCGGCCTGACCATGGGCGCCGTCAAAAACTGAAAGCGAGGAAACATCATGGCATTCGGAGACAACAAACTTGGCGTCCACGCTCTGTGCTGGGTGGGCGGCTGGTCAGAGACCGAGGCGCGCCGCGCCATCGAAGGCACGGCGCGGGTCGGCTATGACCTGATCGAGATCCCGACACTCGACCCCGATACCATCGACGTCGGGATGACGAAGCGCCTGCTGGAGGAATACAAGCTCGCGGGAACCCTCTCGCTCGGACTGTCGCCTGACATGGACATCTCGGGGTCCGACCCCGAGGCGGCGAAACGCGGCGAGGCGGAACTGATGAAGGTGGTGGCCATCGCCCGTGACCTGGGCGCCTCGCACATCACCGGCATCCTCTATTCCGGCTTCACCAAATACAACCAGCCAGCCACGCAGAAAGGGCTGGAGCAGTCGGTCACCATCCTGCGCCGCGTCTGCGAGGCGGCCCTGCCCAGCAACATCACCTTGGGGATGGAGGTGGTGAACCGCTATGAGACCAACATCCTGAACACCGCCGCGCAAGGGGTGGCCTTCTGCGAGATGGTCGGCGTGCCGAATGCCAAGGTGCATCTCGACTGTTATCACATGAACATCGAAGAGGCGGACGCCGAACAGGCCATCATCCAGACCGGCGACCGCCTAGGTTACTTCCACACCGGAGACTCGCATCGCGGGTATCTCGGCAGCGGGTCCATCGACTTCATACCGATTTTCCGGGGGCTGGCGCGGATCGGCTACGCGGGGCCGATCACCTTCGAGAGCTTCTCGTCCGAGGTCGTGGACGCCAAACTCAGCAACATCCTCGGCATCTGGCGCAACCTCTGGACCGACGGCGAGGACCTCGTGCGCCATGCCAAGGCGTTCACCGAGGCGCAGATCACCTCTGCCGCCGCGACCCTGCGGCTGTCCAGCCATCAGCCGAAGGGGGTTCTGCAAAATGGGTGAGATCGTCCTGAAAGACCTGCGGAAATCCTTTGGCGAGGTCAGCATCATCAAGAATATCAACATCCATATCGAGGATGGCGAGTTCGTGGTCTTCGTCGGCCCCTCGGGCTGCGGCAAGTCCACCCTGCTGCGGATGATCTCGGGCCTTGAGAGCGTCACCTCGGGCCAGGTCATCATCGACGGGGCCGATGCCACGCACACGAAACCCTCGGCGCGCGGGCTGGCGATGGTGTTTCAGTCCTACGCCCTCTTCCCGCACATCTCGGTGCGCGACAACATCGGCTTTGGCCTCAAGATCGCGGGTCTGCCGAAGGAGGAGATCGCGGCCAAGGTGGGCGCGGCCTCGAAAATCCTCGGCCTCGACAAACTCTTGGACCGCAAGCCCCGTGAACTGTCGGGCGGGCAGATGCAGCGGGTCGCCATCGGGCGGGCGATTGTCCGCGACCCGAACGCCTTCCTCTTCGACGAGCCGCTGTCGAACCTCGACGCCGCGTTGCGTGTGCAGATGCGGATCGAGCTGATCCGCCTGCATGGCGACCTGAAGACGACGATGATCTATGTGACGCACGATCAGGTCGAGGCGATGACCATGGCCGACCGGATCGTGGTGCTGCAGGGCGGTCACGTCGAACAATTCGCCACCCCCATCGAGCTCTATGACCGCCCGGTGAACAAGTTTGTTGCGGGCTTCATCGGTTCGCCGAAGATGAACTTCCTGACGGCGAAACCGGGTGCTGCGGGCAGCATCCAGATTGAGGGTGGCCCCGCCATCGCCTCGCCCGGTATCCGCCCTGACCAGATGACGCCGACGATGACGGTCGGCATCCGGCCCGAGCATCTGGCCTATTCGCATGCCCAGGGCGACCTAAAAGGCAAGATCGTGGTCGAAGAACAGCTGGGCAGCGATGCCTTCCTCTATGTCGAGGTGCCGGGCATCGGGATGCTGACCGTTCGCGCCGTGGGCGAGCGCAACTACCATGGCGGCGAGGATATCTGGCTGACCCTGCCGCCCGAACGCTGCCACGTCTTTGACGACAAGGATCTGCGGATCGACCCGGCGCTTCATGCGCGGGCGGCCTGAAGTGCTGAAAGGAATGGGAAAATGACCAGCAAACTGGACGGCAAGGTCGCCGCCATCACCGGCGGGGCCGCCGGGATCGGCCTGGAATGCGCCCGCGCGATGATTGGCGAAGGCGCGACCGTGGTGCTGATCGACCGCTCGGCAGAAGGCTTGGCCAAAGCCTGTGCCGATATGGGACCGAAGGCGCATCCGCTGGTGGTGGACCTGCTGGACGGCGCGCAGGTGTCCGGGATGCTGCCGAAGATCCTCGATCTGGCGGGCGGCCTCGACATCTTCCACTGCAACGCCGGCAGCTATATCGGCGGCGCTGTAGCTGAAGGCGACCCGAACGCCTGGGACCGGATGATGCAACTTAACACCAGCGCTGCCTTCCGCTGCGTGCATGCCGTGCTGCCGCACATGATCGCCAGGCAGTCCGGCGACATCCTGTTCACCAGTTCGGTGGCAGGCGTGACCCCGGTGGTCTGGGAGCCGATCTATACCGCATCGAAATACGCGGTGCAGGCCTTTGTCCATTCCACCCGGCGGCAGCTGATCAAGCACAATGTCCGTATGGGCGCGATCCTGCCCGGCCCGGTCATCACCACGCTTCTGAACGATTGGCCCAAGGCCAAGATGGAGGAAGCCATTGCCGCCAAGGCGCTGATGGAAGCGCGCGAGGTGGCCGAAGCGGTCCTGTTCATGGTGACGCGGCCCCAAGGCATCGTCATCCGCGACCTGACCATCCTGCCGCACGGCTGCGACATCTGACGCGAGTGGGGCGGCCGTCTGGCCGCGCCCGAGACCAAAACGACATGCAACGCCAGGCCTGAAACGGCTTTTCGGCGACTGCAGACGGCCGCGCCCCGCGGAACGGGGCATTGATCCGGGGTGCGCCCTTGGGGAGGAAACTGATGAAGAAACTTCTGACATTCGCCAGCGCAATCGCGCTGACCGCCGGTCTTGCCGGCGCGCAGGAAATTGGTGTCGTCGTGAAAATCGGCGGCATTCCGTGGTTCAACGCCATGGAAGAGGGCATCCAGAAACGCGCCGCCGAACTCGGCGTCACCGCCGAGATGATCGGCCCGGTGTCGGCAGACCCGGCGCTGCAGGTGCAGGCCATCGAGGATCTGATCGCCAAGGGCGTGGACGTGATCGGCGTGGTGCCGAACGACGAAGCGGCGCTGGAGCCGGTGCTGAAGAAGGCGCGCGAGGCGGGGATCAAGGTGCTGTCGCACGAAGGTCCGGGTCTGGAGAACGTCGACTGGAACTTTGAGCTCGCCTCGGCTCAAGGCTTCGGCGAGGCGCATGCGAAACTCTTGTCCGACAACATCAAGGGTCCGGGCAAGTATGCGGTCTATGTCGGCTCGCTGACCGTGCCGCTGCACAACGCCTGGGCCGATGCGGCGATTGCCTGGCTCGCTGCCAACCGCTCCGATCTGGTGATCGTCGGTGACCGCTACGGTGTCGCGGAAAACGTCGATGACAGCCGCACCACCGCGCTCGACCTGATGGCGGCCAACCCCGACCTCAAGGGTTTCCTTGCTTTCGGCAGCCAAGGCCCGATCGGGGCCGGACGCGCGATTGAGGAGCGCGGCATGGGCGGACAGGTCTTTGTCGCCGGTCCCTTCTCGCCGGGCCAGGGCGCCAAGATGGTCAAGGACGGTGTCCTGACCGGCGGCTTCATGTGGAACCCGTCGCAGGCGGGTGAGGTGTTCGTGTCGCTCGGCAAGATGCTGGTCGATGGGACCGAGATCACCGCAGGCACGGACATTCCGGGTCTGGGGGCGGTGCAGCCCGACGCGGCGGCCAAGGACATCATCACCGACAACCTCCTGGAACTGAACAAGGATTCCGTGGACGGCCTGGCCGCCATGGGCCTGTAAGGCTTGGAAAACGGCTGCGGGCGGAATTCGCCCGCAGCCATCATCGAGGAGCGAGGAAAATGGCAGGCGACGTTAACGAGGGATATGCGCTGCGCCTGAAGGGCGTGACCAAGGTCTTCGGCGGCATCAAGGCGCTGGACAATGTGGATTTCGACGTGCGCGCGGGCGAGGTGCATTGCCTTGCCGGGGAAAACGGATGCGGGAAGTCGACGCTGATCAAGATCGTCACCGGGGTCTATCGCCCGGAAACCGCTGATCTGATCGAGCTTTTCGGCGAAAAGCTGGAGGCGATCACGCCCGTCATGGCGCGCGCCAAGGGCGTGTCCGTGATCTGGCAGGACCTCGCCCTTTTTCCCAACATGAGCGTCGCCGAGAACATCGCCTTTGACGAGATGGTTGGCCTGCGCCCCAAGGGCGTGGACCATGCGGGCATGAAGACCCGCGCCGCCGCCGTGCTGGCCCGCCTTGGCGTGACGCTGGACCTGAACGCGCCGCTGGAGTCGCTCTTGATCGCGCAACGCCAGGTGGTCGCCATCGCCCGCGCCCTGATGAACGACGCGCGGCTGATCTTCATGGACGAGCCGACCGCATCCCTCACCCAGTCTGAAACGGACCGGCTGCTCGACATCGTGCGCAAGCTTTCGGCGGACGGGGTGGCGATTGTCTTCGTCAGCCACCGTCTGGCCGAAGTGCTGGAGATTGCCTCGCGGGTGACGGCGGTGCGCGATGGCCGTCTGGTCGGCGTCTATCCGACCAAGGGGATGACGCAGGCCCGGCTGGGCGAGTTGATGACTGGACACCTCCTGGAAGACAAAGTTGTCGCCGCCAGCAAGGACAGCGGACCGATCGTCTTTCAGGCCAGCGGCCTGACCCGGCCGAAACAGTTCACCGACATAGACCTGACCATCCACGCGGGCGAAGTGGTGGGCCTTGTCGGCCTGATCGGCGCGGGCCGCACCGAACTCGCCCACACGATCATGGGAATGACGCAAGCCGCATCGGGCACGATGCAGTTGCAGGGCAAGCCCTATCGCCCGGCATCCATCCGCGACGCGATTGCGCAGGGGCTGGCCTATGTCTCCGAGGATCGGCTGCAACTGGGGCTGTTGCAAAAGCAGTCCATCGCCGACAACGCGGCCATTGCGGTTCTCGACACTCTGCTGGATGGCACGGGCCTGATCTCGCCGGCAAAAAAGGACGACCTCATCACTGGCTGGGTCAAGAAGCTGGGCATCAAGATCGGCAAACCGGAAAACGCCATCTCCACGCTCTCGGGTGGCAACCAGCAGAAGGTCGTGCTGGCAAAATGGCTGGCGACCCAGCCGAAGCTTCTGATCCTCGACAGCCCCACGGTGGGCGTCGATGTCGGTGCCCGCGCGGGCATCTTCCGCATCGTGCGCGAGCTGGCCGATCAGGGCCTCGCCATCCTCCTCATCACCGACGAGGTGACCGAGGCGATGTTCAATGCCGACCGCGTTCTGCACATGGCACAGGGCCGCATCATAGCCGCCCACGATCCCCGCACCACTTCGGTGGCTCAGATGGAGGCCGCAATCTATGCGTGATTTCTTGAAAAACCGTCAGGTGGAGTTCCGCCTGTTCCTTGTCCTCGCCGCACTCTTCGTGGTGCTGTCACTGACAACCGACACGTTCTTCACGCTTGGCAACCTGACCTCGCTTCTGAACAACAACTCGGTCAACCTGATCTGGGCAGTGGGCCTTCTGGTCGTGCTGATCGCGGGCGGAATCGACATCTCCTTTGCCGTGGCCTCCAGTGTGGTGCAGTTCGTCGCGGCCTCGCTCCTGATCGGGATGGGCGGCGGCAACTGGCTCTTGGGCTTTCTGATCTGCGGGTCGCTGGGCGTTGGGCTGGGGCTGATCAACGCCGCCCTGATCCACGGCTTCCGCATCATCTCGATCATCGTGACGATAGCCACCTTCAACGCCTACTTTGGCCTCCTCATGTATCTCAGCCGGGGCCGCAGCATCTATGCGCTACCTGACTGGTGGACCGACCGGATCGCCATCTTCAGCTATCAGGTCGAGGGCGGCCCCGCGGCAGAACTGACCCTGCCCGTCGCGGTGATGGCGGTCTGTGTCGGGGCCACCTGGTTCCTGATCCGCCGCATGAACCTTGGCCGCCAACTTTATGCCTTTGGTGACAACCCCGAGGGCGCGCGGCGGGCCGGGGTAAACCTTGCCGTCATGCAGGGGCTGGCCTTCGGCTGGTGCGGGCTGATGGCCGGGATCGCGGCGCTGATGCAAGTGAACATCGTGCAAGAGGTGGTGCCGAACGCGCTTTACGGGCGTGAGCTGGAGGTGTTGTCGGCGGTCGTCCTTGGCGGCGCGCGGCTGGGCGGCGGCAAAGGCTCGATCTCGGGCTGCATCCTGGGGGTGATGTTCGTGGCGGTGACGCAGAACGGGCTGAACCTGCTCGGCGTCTCGCCCTTCGCTTTCCAGATGATCATCGGCGCCGCGATCCTGATCGCGATCTCCACATCCAACATCGACTTCGGCAAGGTCTTCGCTTCAGCGCAAGGGGGCAAGAAATGACATCGTTCTTCGAAAAAGGCCGAGCGTTCTTTGGTCGTGAAACCTTTGGCCTGCTGCTGCTGATGGCCGCAATGGTCCTGGCGTTCTCGCTGGCCAGCCCGAAGTTTCTGGGCTTGGCCAACCTCTCCTCGATGGGCTTTCAGGCACCCCTTCTGGGCCTTCTGACCATCGCCATGCTGGCCCCGATGATCTCGGGCGGGTTCAATCTGGCCGTCATCTACACTGCCAACCTCTCGGGCCTGACATTCGCCTGGGTGCTCCTGCAGTTCGGCGGGCCGGAGGCCGGGATGGGCGCCATCCTGCTCGGGACCGTCGCCGCACTGATCGTCGGGGCGACGGCGGGGGCGGTCATGGGTCTGGTCATCGCCTATGTCGGCGCGCATCCGATCCTCGTGTCGCTCGCCATGATGATCTTCCTGCGCGGTCTGGGCGAGTTCCTGACCAAGGGCGGCGACATTTCCGGCTTTCCTGAAAGCATTGCCGTGCTGGGTCACGGCACCCTCCTCGGCATCCCCGTGCCGATGATCCTCTTCGGGCTGGTGGCGCTCGTCTGGCACATCCTCTTGCGCCGCTCCAGGCACGGCTTTGCCGTCTACATGGTCGGTTCGAACATCCGCGCGGCAGAATACTCGGGCCTGAACACCAAGCGCACGCTGGTCGCGATCTACGCCCTGTCGGGGCTCGTTTGCGCCATCGCGGGCATTCTGATGCTGTCGCGCTTCAACTCCGTGCGCGTCGGCCACGGCGAGGCGCTGCTCCTTATAACCGTGCTGGCGATCTTCCTCGGCGGCATCGATCCCTTCGGAGGGCACGGCAAGGTGGCACCCGTGATCCTGTCGGTTCTGATCCTTCAGGTCCTGTCGTCGGGCCTGAACCTGATCGGGGCAAACCAGCATCTCGCGACGGCCGTGTGGGGGCTGTTCCTGGTTGCGGTGATGATCGTGAGATCCGAGCGTTTCCAGGAATCCGTCCAGAGTTTCACCGTTGCGCTCCACCACATGTCGAAACCTGCGGGCGGGAAAAGCTGAGGCAGATTGCGACAGGATAGTGGGGCGAATCCACCCTATGGGTGAAGTCCGGCTCCAAAGTGCAGCATGACTGTCTGGGAGGGGTTGGTCTCGTTCATAGCTCGTCTCGACATTGACTCCCGAGCAGTCGCAATCAATCGCTGCTGCCGTTGCGTCGTTATTCATGAACAGCCGAGACCGTGCCAGACACCTCGTCGACCACCTGCAGCCAGACGGGACTGCCGTTCGGCCGCCCGACGATGAAGAGGGTCAGCACATTATCGGTGAATATGACCAAGCTTGCGGCCGTGTCGTTCACGGTGGGCGACCCTATGCATTCGTTCGCCACCAACTACCGTCGGGTCTGCATCCCTTGGTGAACGCCGATGCGGTCTGCGATGGGAGTCAATATGGTGGCGGGTATGATCCCAGGCCTCAAGCTGCCATTGATGCAGTTCGCGGCGAACGCCTGCTTGCCGCCCATAGCGTTGCCACTGAGGAGCCTTGGACCGCCCCCCTCGGTGGCGCCTAAACGCATCCCCATCGATCAGCTCGGAATTCCCTAGGACTTCGCTCTCCGAGGCCCAGCTGCAAGGGGGCGACGCAGCTCTCGGCAGTGCCAATGTGTCCGACGGGTCTCGCCGTGTGCCGGCGGGCGGATGTCTGGCCATTCCTGGGGCGGCAGTCCACCCATTCCACGGATTCCGGTTCGCCGTCAGAAAGCCAGCTATCTCGCATCCACCGCTGCGCTGCCCGCTTCCCGTGGCGGAGTATCGTCTGTGCTTGCAAGTCCACCTCCGCGCACCAATGATCGGGGAGATGGACGCTATCAAGCACGATCGGCGATCGCGTCATTGACGGGTGCGGAGCGTTGGTGCGAAATGTCGGGCGCGAACATAGAACGGGTGCGCACTCGTTCGCTATTCGTCATATCGCAGAGCTATTCATTGCTATTCGCCTCCGTCGGATATCCCGCGCAAGCACCAGCAGGACTTGCACATCGCGCATGTCTCGCTGCCCTCGAAGGATACCAGCCCACCGAAGGCCCTTCGCGAAAAATCGCGAAAAGCACCGTTTTTTGTCAACTTAGGGTAAACATAAGGTAAACATAGCGTCAAACTCCGCGGCGTTTTCAGCCTTTCCGGTGGGTCATTCCGCCCCGGGAACCTAAGACAGTTTTACATGAATTTCGGTGTTTCTTGCGGTTTTTCTCGGAGTTGCGGCAAAATGTAAAACTCCCCGCAACGCCATATGGTGACGAAACGCTTGGAACGTAAAACTGCCGGCGCCTCCCGGATGCCAGATGCCATGCACTCTGGTCATGGCTATCCGGCAGCGGGAGCGGTCGCGCCCTGCCACATGGGCGGAACGGTCTGTGGCCAGTCTCCCTGTTAGCTGGCGCTACGCTGACAGAGCTGACGCCGTCACGGAGATCTGGAAGCGGTCTCCGCGGCATCGCTCAATACGTGCCGCAGGGCCTGGACCGCTCGCAGGGTGACCGGCGGATCGCCATCTAGCGACAGGAGCCGCAGGAATTCGATCCAAGTTCGTTCATTCTCGCTCAGCGGAGAAGGGAGCGGCGCGTGCGGTGCCGGCAAAGTGAACCCGCTGCGCGTCATCGGCCGAAGCACCGTCTGAGCTTCGCGCGCCTCTTCTCGGTCAGGACCGGGTCACTTTCGCCGGAAGCGGCGCGAAGTTCCTCGATCCACGCTACCTCGT
Source organism: Pseudomonadota bacterium (assembly GCA_020161655.1). GTDB lineage: Bacteria > Pseudomonadota > Alphaproteobacteria > Rhodobacterales > Rhodobacteraceae > Albidovulum. The sequence goes on along the minus strand of JAIUPC010000009.1, from coordinate 280,943 downwards.
TCCGGGTGAGCACCGTTCCGAAGATCTCCGCGACGGCGCGCGCCGTCTTCTGGTTGCCAGGCTGTTGAAGGGCCAGCCGAAAGAGAAGCGCCGGATCCGTCTCGAGCGCCTTCGCAAGTGCCTCGACGCGATCAAGCGGCAACTTCGTCGCGCCCGTCTTCATCATCGTGACCACGTTGGGTGTCCGGAATCCGGCTTCGGCGGCAATCTCGGCTTGAGTCCTCTTCCCTTGCAACTCTAGGACACGCTTCTCGACGAACTTCGCGAGCAGGGAGTCCTGATACGGTTTCTTAACCATCTGTTTGCCTTTCCGTTTCTGTCCAGTTCGTGTTCTGTACTTGCGTTATAGCAATCACGAAGTCGGGAAATGCTCGGCGGCTGCGACGCCCGTCGAGGTCCCTCAGAGAGGCCCTAGGAGCGCGCCTGAGGGCGCTTCTACAGACGAAGCGGAGTGTGAGCCGGCCGTTAGTCAACGGTCGCCAGAGAGTCCCTGGCGAGCTCTTCGGGGCTGTCGTCCGGGGTTGCGCCGGCGGCGCCGATGAAGCTGCACATGTACCGGGATACTGATGGTGAACCGCAGTGTTGCGCGCAACATTCAGGGCCTGGAAGCGCCGGGGATCACCCCAGTCGGCTGCCGATGTGCTCCACCTCACGCAGCACAGATGTGGCACAGGCTTGACAGAAATTGGTCGGACTGGCGCAACGGATGGTACGATCGATCCCTCCCGCACAGATTGTTCGCCTTCAGCTTTGAGGGCATGTCTAACAGGACAGCTTCATCCGGAGCGCGAAATCCGCGATGATCGCAAGTGTATGATTTGACAATGTAACGAGTTCAAAATGCGTCGTGGTGCAAAGTTGTTCATTGAGATGGTTCCGCTCTCGGCAGAGGTCGAGGCGGAAACTGTTTCTCCGTCAGGAGAGGCCGACCGTCCGAAGACGGACGTCCTGCTCAGCTTCCTTACCGGAGCCCTGGTCGCCGGCGTCCTGCTGGCAACCGGCGGGTCCGTGGGCAGCCTGCTTGCGGGGGCGTTCTAGGCGCTCAAGTGATCAGCCAAACCGGCGCGGTTCCCTCAGAAATCATCGTCCGGTTCCTCGAAGAGCTTCAGTTCCTTCCTCGCCAGCCGGAGCTGGCGGCGGATCGAATCCTTCGTCCAGAGCAGATCCCGGCCGGACAGAATTCCAGCCGCGTTCAATCGCTCGGCCACCGTCGCCGCCGATGCCTCCCGAAGGTCGGGATGCCGGAGCAGGAGGTCACGGATATCGAGCACCTTCAGGTGCGACTTGGTGCCGCGAATCTTCCGGGAGGCACGATTGGCCGCCGGCAGGCTTGCAGGATAACCCAGAGCCACGCCCTGCTGTTTTTTCGACGCAAGTGCGCGTACCGTGCCTTCTGATATCTTCTCCCGCACCTGCTGGCCGCGCGCCACCGCGCGGCGCTGCGCCGCGATATCCTCTGTTTCACCGGGAACCATCGAGACAATCCGGATCTTTTCCCGCTGCAGGAACTGCCTGAACTTCTCTGTGTTTCGAGAGACCCGATGGAGGCGCGTGACGATGATGGCCGCCTTCAGATCCTTGGCGTCTTTAACCGCATCCCTGAATTCTTCCCGATCCGTCAACGCGCGCCGGTCGTTGCCCGAGGTCGTGTCTTCGCGGATTCCCCTCAAGGTGTATCCGTGTTCTCGAGCATAGCGACGGAGGGCCTCAGCCTGTGCTTCCAGTCCGTTTCCTTCCTCTGCCTGCCGGCGTGTGGAGACCCTGACGTAGCCTACGGCAAATCGTGGGCGGCCGCGTCGATTTTCTGTCACTTCTCTTCTCCTGCAAGTACTTGATAAGGCTAGGGATAGGGGCGTTGGTTGCGTGAGCATTTGCGTATGGTCCCGGCATTGCCCCTAGAGCCGCAGCACGAGAGGAGGATTTTGCGTCAGCGCTGGAAACTGACTCGGACAACTCGGAAAACTCGGGCGGTGACACGGAGATCATGGTCCAGTCAGACTTCGCCGGCCTGTCCGACTTGTCCGACTCATTTCTTCACACGGCGCAACAGTCGGACAATCAGGCTGCCTCTCCTACGTCGGGCGGCCGCACGTCATCGAGGATGTCAGCGCGCACCCAGTAGAGCCGGGGCCGGTCAGCGATCCAGTTCGGGGCATGACGCGCGAGATTGGCGTCGTCTCCCGGCAGAAGTACGCCTGCATCGGCGAGATCGCGTGTTGCCTTCCTCACCTCCCGTCCGTGGATGCCCTTCCAGGTCTCGGAGGGGAAATAGTAGTAGTCCTTGTCCCGCCAGCCGTGCCGCGGGGTCTCGCTTTCCGCCTGGCCGGAGCTGCGCTCTGCGAAGCCATCTGCCTCGGCTTGCAGGAAGGCGCGCAGCCGGGTGAGCGCGGCGTTGGCAACGCTGCCGTCACGGCGCTCCCGCTCAGTGAGCCATGACCGGAAAACCAGCCTCGCTGCATCCAGCGCGTCGCCCCGCTTCCAGCCGGTAATCTCGTGCTTGGTCGCGAGTTCCCCGGCGAGGCCAATCAGCGCCAGTTGCCGGGCGACGCGCATGGCCGGACCATCGGCGCCCAGCGCATTCCTGTCCCGCATTTGAGCCACCGTGCTCTCGAGCATGCGCCTGGCCGCCTCGTGGAAGTCCGGAGCCCGATCGAGGAGCTTTCGCACGAAGGCCTCGCCCGCCGTGCCGTAAGCGTGCAGGCTCGCGTCCTTCAGGCGCTGTGAGAAGGCCGCGCCATCGGAGCTGCCGTGCAACTGATCGAACGCGCAGTAAGGGCGGCCGCCAGCCTCGAAGTCGATGATCCTCACGTCTTGCCCCTGCTTCGCCTGCCGGCCGTCCTCGGCGATCCTGTCGGCGATGCTGGCTTTGCCGGTCGAGAGGATGGCCACGCGCCAGCAGTTTGCGGTAGCGGCTGGTCCGACACCGCTCGCGCGCCGCTTCGCGACACCGCTGCCGAGGGTGGAGACGGCCCTGTAAAGGTCGCGTCCTGAGAGTCCCCCGGCTTCCTCGATCGCGAGCAGCATCGAGTTGGCGCCGAGCGCGGCGCCCTCCAGGGCACTGGGCGTCGCGCGCCAGTTGCCCGCCCGGTCGGGACGGCCCCAGACCGAGGCCGCGGCCTTGAGGATGCCCGACGTGCCGCTGGTGGAGTCGCCCCGCAGATGCAGGCCGCCGCCGGCCTCGCCGAGAAGCTCAACGAGCGGCCCTGCCAGGGCCAGCGAAATGGCGACGATCAGCAGAGGGTTGCCGGCGCAAAGGGCAGCCACATGCTGCCGCCAGTCAGCAAGTGCACCGGATGACAGCTGACCCGCCGACGGTTCCAGACCCGTCTCGCCGGTGAAGTGAACTCGTCCGTCGCCGAGAATGCGCCCGTCGCACAGCACGAACGATCGGCAGGACCGATCGGTCCAGCCGAACCTGTCCGTCGCAGTCAGCGTCAGCGGCACCCTCCAGTCGCGCACGAGGCGAAGGAACGCGTCATGGGCCTTCGGCCCACGGCGGAGCCAGAAACCGCGATCCGCGAGATCGCGGCGGACTTTCCGCAGGTCGGTCTCGAGTTCGCGGTTGAAGAGGGAGACCATCTGCCGCCGGCCGCGATCATCCTCGAACACGATGACCCGGCCACGGTTGCGGCCGGCCGGATCCTCGAATGCTGCCGTCACGGTCAGGGACGAGCACAGCCAGTAGGCATCTGTCGCCCCGCGCTCCGCTGCCTCGTAGATGCCGTCGGGACGGCATTCGAATCCGGCCGGAATCCCCTCGGTGCTCAGGGTCGGGCCCGAGAAACGTTCTTCGATCGCGAAGGCCGAGTTCTCATCCATGGATGTCATGGGGCACCTCAGACCGCCCAGCCGAAGCTGAACGCGAAGCTGGCGGTAAAGCTGCTCTCGTGATCGAGCAGATCCTTCAGACGCCACCGCGTCACATTCGGCCCAATTTTCAGCGGGCGCGGCAGGTCTCCGGACCGGGACCAGCGCCAGACCGTGTCGACGGAAATGCCGTAGCGTTCCGCGACCTGCGCAACGTTGATGAAGAGGAGATCGGGATTGGTGGCGAGAGACATATCAGTTCCTTCTGATGACTTTGATGTCAGAAGGCGGCGCTTCTAACTGCCGGCGCTATAGCGATCCGACCATCGGGATGACTGAGATTTTTGTGGATAAGTCCAAAATAGTTCGCTGCTCTCGCGGCCGCCTGCGAACTTGGCGTGGTGTGAGCTGTGCGGGCGGGTTCAAGCCATTGCATCTTTGTGGGTAAGGTTGTTGGTCGCTGAAGCTTACGGTATAAAATTAGTTAAATATCAGTATGTTACTTTATAACTGGCGGAAGGGGTGGGATTCGAACCCACGGATGCTTGCACATCGGCGGTTTTCAAGACCGCTGCAATCGACCACTCTGCCACCCTTCCGTCGCGCAGCGGTGGAACCGCCGCCCCGCTCCGGCCTCACGGCCCGGCTCGGGTCATCGGCTTAGCGTGGCTCACGCGATTCTGAAAGGTTTCAAGCGCGCTGAATTCCGCGCGAAAGGCCGGCCAGCCTTTTCTTGTCGGCTGAGAGCCGCTAGACTCCGCGCGAATTCGCGGCGAACACGACGGAACTGCCGCGAAACGTGAGGCGGGCAAAGGGCGGTCGATGGCCACAGGGCTGGGCCGGCCCTTGCATTGGGCAGTCAGGCGCGGAGTACAATCGCGCAAACGGGGGCGACAATGAATCGGCAGGGATACGGGCTGCTTGCGGGCGCAGTGGGCGCGGCATTGGTCCTGGCGGGATGCCAGACCGGAAGTTCGTCCGTGTCCGGCAAATCCGCGGCGGGCGATGCGCAAGGCATCGTCACCATGGAAAAAGACATCGAATCGCCGGAAGCCTTCAACATGACCGGCGAGAGCCTCTGGGACGGGCGTCCGTCGCTTGGCGGTGTCTGGGTGGCGCATACCTCGGTCAAAGACCCGGAGCGCGTCCTGATCCGCAACACCAAGAACGGAAAGTCCGTTGTCGGCGCACTGTTCCGGCGCGAACGCGACAACCCCGGCCCGAGCGTGCAGGTGTCTTCAGATGCCGCCGAGGCGCTTGGCATGTTGGCGGGCCAACCCGCCAACCTGTCGATTGTCGCCCTTCGCCGGCAGGAGCTTGACCTGACGCCGGCGGCGGAAGTGACGCCGGAGACCGAAGCGGCGGCGGCGGCGGCCGCAACGGCGGACGAGAGCCCGGCAGAGGCGGATGCCGGCGCAGCGGCGGCGGCTCCCACAGCAGCGACCGTTGTCGCCAGCGACACGTCGACGACGACTGCGGAAGCGGCGGCCACTGACGCGGCGGCCGCCACAGACGCCGTCATCACCCCCGAGCCGAAGAAGAAGCGCGGCCTTTTCGGCGGACTTTTCAAGCGCAAGCCCAAGGTGGAAGACGCCATGGACGCCCCTGTCGCGGGCTCGGTGGCCGGCGGGCCAATTGATGAGGCGCCGCTCGACCCCGTCGTTGGTACCGCAGCGGCGGGAATTGCCGCAGCGGAGGCCAAAGGCGCCGCAGCGCCCGCCGCAGCCCCGGCGAAGCCGGCGTCGGCTGGCCCGGCGCTCAAGCGCGCCTATGTCCAGATCGGCATCTTCAGCACCGAGGCCAATGCCAAGCGCGCTGTCGACCAGATGCAGAAGGCCGGGCTTTCGGCGCGCTCGGTCCCTGACCAGAGCAATGGCAAGACCTATTGGCGGGTCATTGTCGGGCCGGCATCGAGCGAAGCGGACCGTACCGCGATGGCCGGCAAGGTCAAGGGGATCGGTTACCCGGATGCCTATCCGGTTTCGCAGTAGGAAGGAGTTTACAGCTGGTGATGATACGCCTCGCCGCAATCCTGTTCGCAGCCTTGGCCGCCACCCTGCCCGCCCGCGCCTTCGAAACGCTGGCCGGCGCGGCTTGGGTCTATGACCTCACGACCGACACAGTGCTTCTGGAGAAGAACGCGCGTGAAAAGTTGCCACCGGCATCGATGTCGAAGCTCATGACGGTCAACATGCTGTTCGAGGCGCTGCGCGACGGTCGGGTGGCACTCGATACCCAGTTCGCTGTTTCCAGCAAAGCCAAGTCGATGGGCGGATCGAAGATGTTCCTCGACGAGCGGGACCGGCCGACGGTCGAAGATCTGATACGCGGCATTATCGTGCATTCCGGCAATGACGCGACGGTGGTGGTCGCCGAGGGGCTGGCTGGCAGCGAAGACAACTTCGCCAAGCTGATGACGACGCGGGCGCGCGCGATCGGGCTCGAGGAATCAAGCTTCGGCAACGCTTCCGGTCTGCCCGACCCGCGCCAGTTGATGAGCGTCCGTGACCTCGGGCTGCTGGCCAAGCGGCTGATCAACGAGTTTCCGGAATACTACGGCTATTTTTCCATTACCTCCTTCACCTGGAAGGGCATCACCCAGCCCAACCGGGACCCACTGCTCTACCGCAACATCGGCGCCGACGGGCTGAAGACCGGCTTCACCGACGAATCCGGCTACGGTCTGGTCGGATCGGCCAAGCAGGGCGACCGGCGCGTGGTCTTCGTCATCGCCGGCCTGCCCGACGAAAAGACCCGTGCCGAAGAGGGCGAGCGCATTGTTAACTGGGCCTTTCGCGAATTTGTCCAGAAGACCGTAGCCACGAAAGGGACGGCGATCGCCGATGCAGATGTCTGGATGGGGTCAAGCCCCAAGGTGAGTCTGGTCATCGGGGAAGATGTGTCGATGCTTCTTCCCTCTCTCGCGCAGGAAAAGCTGACCGGCGAGGTGAAGTTCACCGGCCCGTTCGAGGCGCCGATAGCGGAGGGACAGAAGCTGGCCGACCTGACCATCTCGGTTCCGGGAATGGCACCGGCAGTCGTGCCACTCGTCGCTGGCCAGGCGGTGACGCGGGGGGGCTTCACCACCCGGCTCCGCACCGCCTTCGGCATACTCACCCGCCGCGTCATGGCCGAGGTCGGCAGCTGAGCCGGCGCAACATGTTCATCACCTTCGAAGGCATCGACGGGTCCGGCAAGTCCACGCAGGCACGGCTCCTCGCCGAAGCGCTGCGCGGCGATGGTCGCGACGTGGTCCTGACGCGCGAACCGGGCGGTAGCCCCGGCGCCGAGGAAATCCGCCGGCTGGTGCTTGAGGGCGACCCGGATCGCTGGTCGGCCGAAACCGAGATCCTCCTCTTTACCGCCGCGCGCCGCGACCATCTGGAGCGGCTGATCGACCCGGCCCTTGGCGCAGGGCGGATCGTCATCTCTGACCGTTTCGCCGATTCCACGCGGATGTATCAGGGCCTGTCGCGTGGCGATCTACGCGCGGTCGTCGACAAGCTCCACGCCCTGATGATCGGGCGCGAGCCGGACCTCACGTTCATAATCGACATGGACCCTGATGTGGGCCTTGCCCGCGCCCGAGGGCGCAACGGCTCCGAGGAGCGGTTCGAGGACTTCGGCGCGGCCTTGCAGCACCGGATGCGGCAGGGTTTCCTTGATCTGGCGCGCGAGTTTCCGGGCCGCTGCCGCGTCATCGACGGCAACCGCCCCGTCGAAACCGTCACCGCCGAGGTCGCGGGCATCGCCAGAGCCGCGCTCGGATGAGCGAGGAGGCGCTTCCCGAACCCGACCGGATCGAAGGCGCGCCGCATCCGCGCGAAACTCAGGTTCTGATCGGGCAGGGCACGGCAGAGGCGGAATTCCTCGATGCCTTCAACTCTGGCCGGCTCCACCACGCCTGGCTTTTGACCGGCGCCCTTGGCGTCGGCAAGGCGACCCTCGCCTGGAAGATCGCGCGGTTCCTGCTTGCGACGCCCGAGGCCGAGGAAGCCGGGCTTTTCGGCGACGCCCCGCCTGCCCCGGCAACGCTTGCCATTCCCGACGACCATCCGGTCGCGCGGCGGCTGGTGGCCGGCTCCGAAGGCCGCATCTTCGTTCTCCGCCGCGCCTGGGATGAGGATAAGAAGAAGCTGAAGACCGTCATCACCGTCGATGAGGTCCGAAGGCTCAGGAACTTCCTGCACCTCTCCGCCGCCGATGGCGGGCGCCGGGTGGTGATCGTCGATCCGGCGGACGAGATGAATCCGAACGCCGCGAATGCGCTTCTGAAGATGCTGGAGGAGCCGCCCGCAGGCGTGGTCTTCCTTCTCGTCAGCCACCGTCCCTCGGGCCTTCTGCCGACGATCCGGTCGCGCTGTCGCGAGCTTCGGCTTACCACCCTTGGGCCCCAGGACCTCGCGGCAGCGGTCGCGGCGGCGGGCGGCGATCAGGGCGACAGCGGCGCGCTCGCCGCCCTCGCGGCGGGATCGGTGGGCGAGGCGATCCGGCTAACCAATCTCGACGGGATCGAGACTTATCGGGCCCTTGTCGGGCTTTTCGCCACCCTGCCGCGGCTCGACCGGCCCGCCGCATTGCGGCTCGCCGAAGCCGCCGCCCAGCGCGGCGCGGCGGAGCGGTTCGAGCTTTTGCTGGCGCTCTTCGATCTTTTCCTCGCGCGGCTCGCCCGCGCCGGGACGCTCGGCTTCGAAGGCGCGGAAGCGGCGCCCGGCGAGGCTGCCCTTTTCGCCCGGCTCGCCCCCGCGCCCGGCGCCGCCCGGGTCTGGGCTGAACTCCAACAAAGCCTTGGGGCGCGGGCGCGCCATGCGAGGGCGGTGAACCTCGACCCGGCGGCGACCGTGCTCGACATGGTGTTCCGCATCGATGAGACGGCGCGCGGACTTGCCGCTTGAGCCATGACCCCAAGGCGATTTTCAACGGCTGCGAAACGCGCTAAAGGCAAGCCATGACCGATCTCCCGCACCTGACCGACAGCCATTGTCACCTCGATTTCCCCGATTTCGGCGGCGATGTCGCGGGCCTTGTCGCGCGGGCAAAAGCGGCGGGCGTTCACCGCATGGTCACGATCTGCACGCGGCTCGACACCGAACCGGCAATCCGCACGATGGCCGAGGCGCATGACGGTCTTTTCTACGCTGCCGGCATCCACCCGATGCGGGCAGGGGAAGATCGCGTTACGACGGTCGATGAGCTTGTGGGCTTCGCGCGGCACCCGAAGTTCGTCGGCATCGGCGAGACGGGTCTCGACTACCACTACACCGCCGAAACCGCCGAGGCGCAGCAGGTCTCGCTCCGCATCCATATCGCGGCGGCGCGGGAGACCGGGCTGCCGCTCATCATCCACGCGCGGGATGCCGACGAGGACATGGCCCGCATCCTGACCGAGGAATACCGGAACGGCACCTATCCTTGCGTGATGCACTGCTTCTCTTCGGGGCCGGATCTGGCGCGGGCGGCGCTTGACCTTGGCTTTTACCTCTCCATGTCCGGGATCGCCGCCTTCCCCAAAAGTCAGGAGCTGCGCGACATCTTCGCCGCGGCCCCCATCGACCACATCCTTCTTGAAACCGACGCGCCCTACCTCGCGCCGCCGCCCTTCCGCGGCAAGCGCAACGAGCCGGCCTATGTCGCCCATACCGCGAAGGTCGGGGCCGGGATCTACGGCCTCAGCCTCGCCGAGTTCGCCCGCCAGACCGAGGCGAATTTCGACCGGCTCTTTACCCGCGCCGCGCTGGCGGCAAAGGCAGCCTGACATGGCGGCGATGCGCTTCACCATCCTCGGCTGCGGCTCCTCGGGCGGCGTGCCACGGATCGGCGAGGTCTGGGGCGACTGCGATCCCCTGAACCCGAAAAACCGCCGCACCCGCTGTTCGCTCCTGGTGGAGCGGATCGGCGAAGCGGGCGTGACCCGCATCCTGATCGACACCTCGCCCGACATGCGCGAACAGCTTCTGAGGGCCAGGGTCGCGACGGTCGATGCCGTCATCTACACCCATTCGCATGCCGATCATGTGAACGGTCTGGATGACCTTCGCCAGATCGTCTTCAACACGCACAGGCGCGTGCCGGTCTGGGCGGATGGCGCGACGCAGGACGCGCTGATGTCGCGCTTTTCCTATGCCTTCGCGCAGCCCGAAGGCTCCTCCTATCCGCCGATCTGCGACATGCACACCATTCGCGGCCCCTTCAGCATCGACGGCGCCGGCGGGGCGATCACGCTCCACCCCTTCCGCGTCCACCATGGCGATATCGACGCGCTCGGCTTCCGCATCGGCGATGCCGCCTATCTGCCGGACGTGCTGGAGATCCCCGATGACGCCTGGCCGTCGCTTGCCGGGCTTGACTGCCTGATCATTGACGCGCTCCGCCGCAAGCCGCATCCGACGCATGCCCATCTCGCCCTGACGCTCGAATGGATCGGCCGCGTCAAGCCGAAGCAGGCGGTGCTGACCAACATGCACATCGACCTCGACCATCGGGAGGTCGAGGCGGAAACGCCCGATCATGTCAGCGCCGCCTATGACGGGATGGTGCTGGACTTTCCGGCCTGACGGCCCGGCATGTTCGGATTGCCGCTCCAGACCCTGTTCGAAGTCACCCTGCCGGTCTTTCTGGTGATCGGCTTTGGCTATGCCGCCGTGCGGCTCAGGCTGTTCAGCGATGCCGCGGTCGACGGGTTGATGGTGTTCACCCAGCAGTTCGCCATCCCCTGCCTTCTCTTCCGCGCGATCTCGACGCTTGATCTGGCCCAGACCTTCGACTGGCGGCTGCTTGTCTCCTTCTACTCCGGCGCATCGGCGGGTTTCTTCGCCGGCCTCTTCGGCGCGCGCTTCCTGTTCGGGCGCCCCTGGCCCGACAGCGTGGCGATCGGGTTCTGCGGCCTCTTCTCCAACTCCTTGCTGCTCGGCCTGCCGATCACCGAACGCGCCTATGGCAGCGGCGCGCTGGCGCCGAACTATGCCATCATCGCCCTGCACTCGCCCTTCTGCTACATCCTCGGCATCTCGGCGATGGAGATCGCCCGCCACGGCGGTGGCGGCATCCTGTCGATGGCGCGGAACATCTTCGTTTCGGTCTTCCGCAACGCGCTCGTCATCGGCATCGCCTTGGGCTTTGCGTTCAACCTGAGCGGCACCGAGGTGCCCGCCGTCGCGGCGGAAGCGCTTGACCTGATGTCGAAAGCGGCGCTGCCGGCGGCACTTTTCGGACTGGGCGGCGTACTGGTCCGCTACCGGCCCGAGGGCGACCTGATGACGGTGCTGTTCGTCTGCGCCGTGTCTCTGGTCCTGCACCCGTTCGTGACCTGGGTTCTCGGGCAAGAGCTGGGCCTCGGCACCGGCGCGTTCCGGTCGGCCGTGCTGACAGCGGCCATGGCGCCCGGCGTCAACGCCTATATCTTCGCCAACATGTACGGCGTCGGAAAGCGCGTGGCGGCGACATCCGTTCTTGTCGCGACGGGGCTTTCGATCCTGACCGTCTCTGTCTGGCTGACGGTGCTGCCCTGAGGCGTCAGGAAGGCGACAGGCCGCGAAGCCGTTCGCTCCGGCGGCGCAGAAGCTCGACCGCGACGAGCAGACAGACCGAGAAGGTCACGAGGATCGTCGCCACCGCAAGGATCGCCGGGCTGATCTGCTCGCGGATGCCGTTCCACATCTGGCGCGGAATGGTCTGCTGTTCCGGCCCGCCGATCAGCAGGATCGCCACCACCTCGTCGAACGAGGTCACGAAGGCGAAAAGTGCGCCCGAGATCACCCCCGGCAGGATCAGCGGCATGATCACCCTAAAGAACGTCGTACGCGGATTCGCCCCGAGCGATGCCGCCGCGCGGGACAACGACTGGTCGAACCCCACGAGCGTCGCCGTCACCGTGATGATCACGAAGGGAATGCCCAGCATGGCATGCGACATGACGATGCCGGTATAGGTGCCCGTCAGCCGTCCGCACTGCACCTCGATCCCCACCCACTCCAAGGGCGCGCATGGGTTCGAATAGAAGAAGAACATGCCGATACCGGTGATGATGATCGGCACGATCATCGGCGAGATGAGGATCGCCATGATCGTGCGCCGCCAGGGCATCTCGGGTCGCGACAGGCCAAGCGCCGCCAGCGTGCCGAGAAAGGTGGCAAGCACCGTCGACCAGAAGCCGATGATGATCGAGTTCTTCGCGGCCCGGATCCAGGTGGCATTCGCCCAGACGTCAGCCCACCAGGACCCGTCGCGCGCCGCTTCCGGCGCCGCCATACCGAAGGTCAAGAGCCGGTCGTACCAGCGCATCGAGTAACCCGCCGGATCGAAGGCCAGCATCTTGTCGGTGAAGGTGAAGTAGGGCTCGGCGTTGAACGACAGCGGAATGACGATCAGGATCGGCGCCATCAGAAAGATGAAGATGAGCACACAGATCACGATGTAGGCGTAGTGCCAGATCCGTTCGAGGGGCGAGGCATAGATCGGAAGCGCCATGGTCCTACCCGAGCTTGAGGTTGTCGATGCCGATCAGCCGGTCGTAGAGCCAGTAAAGGATCAGGACCGAAAAGAGCAGCATCGTGGCGATCGCCGCGGCGAGCGACCAGTTGGCCTTCGACATATGGAAAGCGATCATGTTGGAAATCAGCTGCCCGTCGGCCCCGCCAACCAGCGCCGGCGTAATGTAGTAGCCCACCGCGAGGATGAAGACGAGCAGCACCCCTGCTCCCATGCCGGGAAGCGTCTGCGGCAGATAGACCCGCCGGAACGCCGTCCAACTGGTCGCGCCCAGCGACCGCGCCGCGCGCACGTACGAGGGTTTGATCGTCCGCATCACAGAGTAAAGCGGCAGGATCATGAAAGGCAGCAGCACATGGGTCATGGCGACGATGGTGCCGGTCTGGTTGTTGATCATCGTCAGCCGCCCGTCAGTGCCGATCAGCCCCAGCGCCACCAGCGCGTCGTTCACCACTCCCTGCTGCTGCAACAGCACGATCCATGACGTGGTGCGCACCAGAAGCGAGGTCCAGAACGGCAGCAGCACCAGGATCATCAGCAGGTTCGACTTCGACAGCGGAAGCGTCGCCAGAAGATGCGCGATGGGAAACGCCAGGACCAGGCAGATCAGCGTGATCAGGCCCGACAGAAAGAAAGTGCGCCAGAACAGGTAGAGATATATCCGTTCCTTTTCCGCCGTGCGCACGATCGCGCCGCTGTCGTCACGCTCGAAATCCGCCGCCAGAATATAGAAATCGCCGGTAATCGTGCCCGCCGACGACCGCATCGCCTGCCAGACCGCCGGATCGGCCCATTTCTCATCGAGCGCCAAAACCGCTTCCTTGTAAGGCGGTGCCAGCTTCGCGGCGTCGCGCGCCGACGAGGTGAACAACGACCGCGAGCCCGGTAGCACATAGTTGATGCGGGTGCCGACGGAGCCCTGTGCCTTGATCTCCTTCAGATGCACCAGATCGGCGGCCAGCGCCGCATAGGCCGCTTCGTCGGGCTCGGTCCCCTGCGGATTGGCGGCGAACCACGCCTGCACGTTCTGCATGACCGGAATTTCGGTGCCGCTGTCGATATCGCTGTAACTCACGAAGTCGGGGTTGTTGAGCGAGCGGAACAGCATGATCCCGATGGGAATGACGAATGTCAGCAGCACGAAGGCAAGAAGCGGCAGCACCAGCAGAAACGCCCGCCGCTTCGCGCGCGCCTGCGCCCGGTGGAGCGCAGCCTTCAGGGGCCTGCCGTCGGCGGTGGTAAGGCTCTCGGCCCCGAGACCCGGAGGCGCCGTCTGGTCGGTCATCGATAGGTCCTTCGCATCGGGCAGCCCGCCCGTTCCCCCGGAATGGCGCGCCCCCGAAGGGACGCGCCGGTTGTTGCGTCCGGCCTTACTGGGCCAGCCAGGCGTTGAAGCGCTCGTTCAGCTCGCCGTCGCGGTCGACCCAGAACTCGTAGGAGGACGCGAGCGCGTTCGTCAGGTTGGCTTCGGCCGTCGGCATGTAGGGCGCCATCTCGGTCTTGCCGTCCTGATAGAGCCCGACCAGCGCGCCCGACGATTTGCGGGCCGGACCATAGCTGATCCACTTGGCCTGATCCGCCAGCGCCTGGGTCGAGGTCGCGAACTTCACGAACTCCATCGCGCCGTCCTTGTTCGGCGCGCCCTTCGGGATCACGAACAGGTCGTATTCATAGACCTGGCCGTCCCAGACCGTCGCGAACGGCTTGCCCTCGCCCACGGCGGCGCCGAAGATGCGGCCGTTGTAGGCGGTGGTCATCGCCACCTCGCCGTCAGCCAGCAGCTGCGGCGGCTGCGCGCCGGCTTCCCACCAGACCGTCTCGGCCTTGATCTTGTCGAGCATTGCGAAGGCGCGGTCCTGCCCTTCCGGCGTTTCCAGGGTCGCATAGACGTCTGCCGCCGGAACCCCGTCCGCCATCAGCGCCATTTCCAGGTTCGCTTTCGCGCCCTTGCGCATGGCCCGCTTGCCGGGGAACTTCTCCAGGTCGAAGAAATCGGCGACCGTGGTCGGGCCTTCCGGGAACTTCGTGGTGTCATAGGCGAAGATCGTCGAGAAAACGATGGTCGAGACCGCGCATTCGGTCAGCGCGCCGGGCAGGAAGTCATCGACGGCCGGCGTCCCGTCCGGCGCGGCAGGCAGGGTCGCGGCGTCGATCGGTTCCAGCAGGCCTTCGTCGCAAAGCCGGATCGCGTCGGCATACTCGACGTCGCCCACATCGATCGTCACGTTGCCGGCTTCGACCTGGGCTTTGATCGCCGGGGCCGGGTTGTCGCTGTCGACCGACACCACATTGTTGCCCGTCGCCGCCGTGAACGGCTGTGATAGGCCTCGACCTGGCTTTTGGTATAGTCGCCGCCCCAGGACATCACGGTCACTTCGGCCGCCTGCGCGGCAAACGCCAGCCCGGTCAGGGCCGTCGTGAGTACGAGAGTTTTCTTCATTCCATTTCTCCCAAGTTGAACTTCCGTCTTTTGTTTACCGCCTCCGTCTCTGGGGCGGCATTCGACCGTGGCGCTGTTCGCACGCCCCGTCAAACCTTCACACCGGATCCAGCGCGCGGGCATCCTGCGGATGCCAGCCGATGCTGATCGTCTCGCCCGGCGCCAGTTTCGTCTGGCTGATCGTGTTGCGCATCTTCATGACAAAGTTGTCCGACCCCGCCACCTTCAGCCGCGCGCGCAGGATGTCGCCCATGTAGATGACGTCCTTCACCTCTGCCCTGATCGTATGGGCGCCCTTGGGCATCATCTCCGGCTTGAACTCAACCCGCTCGGGCCGGATGGACACCAGCGTTTGCTGGCCCTTTTCCCGCACGTTGACCGGCGTCGCGTCGATCAGTTCGCCGTTTGCCAGCCGCACCAGGCATTTGTGGCCGTCCAGTTCCTCGACCGTGCCGGGCAGCTTGTTGTTCTCGCCGATGAACTGGGCGACGAAGCTGTTCTTCGGCCGCTCGTACAGCTCATCGGGCGAATCGAGCTGCTGGATGACCCCGTCGTTGAAGACTGCCACGCGGTCCGACATGGTCAGCGCCTCGCCCTGGTCGTGGGTGACATAGACGACGGTGATGCCGAGCCGGTCGTGCAGGCCCTTGATCTCGAACTGCATGTGTTCGCGCAACTGCTTGTCGAGCGCGCCCAGGGGTTCGTCCATCAGCACCAGCTCAGGATCGAAAACCAGCGCGCGGGCCAGCGCGATCCGCTGCTGCTGGCCGCCAGAAAGCTGCGCCGGACGGCGGTTGATGAAATTGCCCATCTGCACCATGTCGAGGGCACGCTTGACCTTTGTCTCGCGCTCCGCCTTGTCCATGCCGCGCACTTCAAGCGGGAAGGACAGGTTCTCACCCACGGTCATGTGGGGGAAAAGGGCGTAGTTCTGGAACACCATGCCGATGCCGCGCTTGTGCGGCGGGATGTTGTTGATCTCGCGCCCGCCAAGGCGGATCTCGCCATGCGTCGCGGTCTCGAACCCCGCCAGCATCATCAGGCAGGTGGTCTTGCCCGACCCCGACGGTCCCAGCATCGTCAGGAACTCACCCTTTCCGATGGAAAGATTCAAATCCTTCACGACCAGCGAAACGCCGTCATAGCTTTTCTGGACATGGCTGAACTCAACGAACGCGGCGTTTCCGCCGGCCTTGGCTTGGCTCAAACTCGGGCTCCCCGTTGTGGCTCGTTATCGAGTCTTTTTTTCCCGCCACCCGACTAAATCCAAACTGGTCTCGGTTTTCAACAAGTTCGTGTCGGATGTAACGATTTGCGAACATCGGGGGTTTCGGGTGAATCATCGACCCGAATGCGGCAGGTTACGCAGCTTTTGCGACATTGCCAGGTTTGTCCAGCGCTAACGACATCGGCTGTCTAACGCTAACGTCGCAGTCCTAGCCGCCGGTCATGTAGGGCATCAGCACGACCTCGGCGTCGGGCGGAATCTCGGTGAACCACGCCTCGCGATAGATGACGCCGTTCAGCGACATCGACACGCCGCGTTCGATCTGTGGCGCAAGGCCCGGATGGGCCGCCCTCAACCCGTCGAGAAGCTGGCGGAAGTTCTTCGCCTCGACCTCGACCTCCGTCCGGCCATCGGCGGCCGAACGGAGCGATCCCCAGAGCTGGACCTTGACCATGGGCCTCAGGCCGTCGTGCCGATGGCCTTCAGGATGCGCGGCGGCGACATCGGCAATTCGCACATCCGCGTGCCGATGGCGCGCGAAACCGCGTTCGAAATCGCCGCAAGTGGCGGAACAATGGGCGTTTCGCCAACGCCGCGCACACCGTAGGGATGGCCGGGGTTCGGGATTTCGAGAATCACCGTCTCGATCGGCGGCAGGTCCGAGGCGACCGGGATGCGGTAGTCGAGGAAGCCCGCGTTCTGAAGGCGGCCATCCCTGCCGTAGATGTATTCCTCGTTCAGCGCCCAGCCGATGCCCTGCACGGCACCGCCCTGCATCTGGCCCTCGACATAGTCGGGATGCACCGCCTTCCCCGCGTCCTGGAAGATCGTGTAGCGCAGGACCTTGGTGGCGCCGGTGTCCCTGTCGACCTCCACATCGACAAGGTGGACGCCGAAGCTGACGCCCGCGCCGTCGACGTTCACCTCATGGTGCCCGGCGATCGGGCCGCCGGTCGCAAAGCTGTCGGCGGCAATCTCGGCCAGGGTCATCGGCGGGAATCTCCCGGCATTGGGGCCGGCAGGCACTGCCGCGCCGTCCTTCCATTCGACGGCTTCCTCGTCGATGTCCCAGATCTTCGCCGCGCGCAGGCACATCTTCCTGACCGCATCGCGGGCGGCCTTGATCGTGGCGAGGCCCACCGCAAATGTCACGCGGCTGCCGTCCGTCACGTCGTTGTAGCCAAGCGAGTTGGTGTCGGCGACGATGGTGCGGATCTGTTCGTAGGGGATGCCCAGTTCCTCAGCCGCCATCAGGCTGACCGAAGCACGCGAACCGCCGATGTCGGGGTTGCCCTCGGTGATGCCCACGGTCCCGTCGGTGTTCACGTTCAGCGAGACGCAGGTGTTGCCGCCGAAGTTGAACCAGAAGCCGCAGGACAGGCCGCGCGCCTGACCTTCGGCAAGGGGCGCGGTGTAATGCGGATGCTTCTTCGCGGCCTCAAGCGTTGCCACCAGCCCGATATCGGGGAATGTCGGCCCGTAAGAGGATTTCGTGCCCTTCTTCGCGGCGTTCTTCAGCCGCACGTCGAGGGGATCAAGCTTCAGCGCAAGGCACAGCTCGTCCACCACGCTTTCCACCGCATAGATCGCCTGCGGCGCGCCCGGCGCGCGATAGGCAGCCTCTTTCGGGCGGTTGGTCAGGACGTTCCAGCCGTAGGTGCGGACATGCTCAAGGTCATAGGCCGCGAAGGCCGCCTGCCCGCCCATGTCGATGGTGCCGCAAGGGAATGCCCCGCCGGAGTAGCGCAAGTAGGCTTCCCCAGCCGTGATGCGGCCGTCCTTGGTCATGCCGATCTTCACGTCGATGGAGGTGGAGACGGTCGGCCCGGTGGCGCGGAAAACCTCGTCCCGCGTCATCACCACCTTGACCGGACGGCCCGCCTTCCGCGACAGCATCAGCGCCACAGGCTCGATGAAGACCGTGGTCTTGCCGCCGAAACCACCGCCGATTTCGGAAGGGGTGACGCGCAACTGGCTCGCCTCCATCCCCATCATCCCGGCGCAGAGCGTGCGGACGAAGAAATGGCCTTGGGTGCAGCACCAGAGGTCGGCCTTGCCGTCCGTCGTGACCGAGGCGACGGCGGCATGGGGTTCGATATAGCCCTGATGGGTCGCGGCAGTCTTGAAGCTGCGCTCGACCACCTTGTCGGCCTTGGCAAAGCCCGCCGCCGGGTCACCGTGGCCGAACTCGGAGTGGCTGGTGACATTGCCCGACATGCCGGCGGGGACGTTTTCCAGCGTTCGCCCTTCCTGCACGATGGGCGCGCCGGCCTTCATCGCCGCGTCGACATCGGTGACATGCGGCAGGATCTCATACTCGACCTTGATGAGCTTCAGCGCCGCCTTCGCCGTCGCCGCGTCGATGGCCGCAACCGCCGCGACGGCGTGGCCGTCATAAAGCGCCTTGCCGCGCGCCATGCAGTTTTCCTGCACGTCACGGAGGAAATCATCCTCGGGCCGGGCGAAGTCATCGCCCGTCACCACCGCCTTCACGCCTTTCAGCGCAAGGGCCGCGCTTGCGTCGATGGACTTGATCTTCGCATGGGCATGAGGGCTCCGCAGGATGCGCCCGATGAGCATCCCGGGCAGGGTCATGTCGGCGCCGTACATCGCCCGGCCCGTGACCTTGTCCACGCCATCGGGGCGGTTCGGCCTTGTACCGACCTGCTTGAACTCGCGCTTCTGATATTCGTCGAACGCCATCTTACGCCCCCCGCATCTCTGCCGCTGCGGACTGGACCGCGCGGATGATCTTGTCATAGCCGGTGCAGCGGCAAAGGTTGCCGGCCAGCCAGTAGCGCACCTCTTCGTCGGTCGGCTCCGGGTTCTTCGCCAGCAGCGACTTCGCCGCAACGAGGATGCCCGGCGTGCAGACGCCGCACTGAAGCGCCGCGTGGTCGATGAAGGCGCGCTGCAACGGGTGCAGCCTGTCCTGCTCGGCCATGCCCTCAATTGTGGCGATCTCCGCTCCTTCGGCTTCCGCTGCGAGCACGAGGCACGAACAGACGAGCCGCCCGTTCACCGTGACCGAACAGGCGCCGCAGTCACCGGTGCCGCAGCCTTCCTTGGCGCCGGTCAGCCCAAGCCGGTTCCGAAGCGCATCCAGCAGCGACTCGTCAGGCGTACAGACGAACTCGGCCGGATCGCCGTTGACGGTGGTCGAAACGTGAAGCTTCTTCATGCCTTGCCTCCTGCGCGCTCATGGGCGATGCGCGCCGCGCGGCAGGCGAGAACGCCCGCCGTATGGGTGCGGAACGCTATCGTGCCGCGCTTGTCGTCGATCGGGTTGCAGGCGGCCTCGCAGGCCTTGGCCATTGCCGCCAGTGCTGCATCGTCCAGCTTGGTGCCGATGATCGCCTTCGCCGCTGCCGGGACGCGCACCACGGTCGGCGCGACGGCGCCCAGCGCCACCTCGGCCGCGCTGACCTTGCCATCGGCGCCGATGGTCAGGTTCACCGCGGCGGAAGAGACGGCGATATCCATCTCGGTCCGCGGGATGAAGCGCAGGTAGGCGTCGGACGCGCCCATGGCGCGGGCCGGAAAGAAGAAGGAGGTGATGAACTCCCCCTTCTTCAGATTGGTCTTGCCCGGACCTGCGGGAATGTCCGCGACGGGCAAGTCACGCTCGCCCCCCGGCCCCGCGATCCGCGCCACGACGCCGCCCGCAACCAGCGCCGGCACGCTGTCGGCGGCGGGCGAGGCATTGCAGAGGTTGCCGGCCATCGTCGCCCGGCCTTGCACCTGGGTAGAGCCGATCAGCTGGAAGCCCTCGGCCACGCCCGGCCAGGCCGCGCAGAAGGCCGCATGCTCGCCAAGCTCTGCCCCGGCGACGGCTGCGCCGACGCGGAAACCGCCAGCCTCTGCGCGGATTTCCCGCATCCCCGGCAGTTTCTTCACATCAACGATCAGGTCCGGCTCGACCATTCCGGCCTTCAATTGCACCAGTACGTCCGTGCCACCTGACAGGATGCGGGTCACGCCCGCTTCCGCTGCCAAGGCCCCTGTCGCTTCCGCCACGCTCTGCGCCGCGAGATATCGCATGTCTCCCCCCTCATGTTCGGGTCACCTGGGGCGACCCCGATGGGGTCGGTCTCGCCAAGTGATTCCACCATACCCAAGCACGCGGAAAGTGGAAGGGGTGCGCCTCAGACGACCATCATCAGCCTGAGCGCGTCATAAATCGCCGCATGGGTGTTCCTTGCCGCGACGGCATCACCGATCCGGTAAAGCCGGAAACTTCCCTCCTGGCCGCCGTTCAGGGTCTGCGGCCGGCCCTCGATGAAGGCGTCATGATCCACGGCGCCGAGGTTCTGCGACAGCGGCTTCAGGTCGAAGTAGAGGTCGTCGAGCGGCCTTGTGCCGTGGTTGACGATGACCTGATCGACGATGCGCTCCTCGGTCCCCGGCTGGTAGTCCGAGCCGATGGTGGCCCGTAGGCGGTTGCCGTCCTTCACCACCTTGTCGACGCGCCATGTCACCGTGAACTTCACGCCCTTCGGTTGCAGGCTGCGCATGTAGGGCACAAGGTTCATGCCCATGATCTCGGGCGAGAAGCTCCGGTCGCGGGTGACGACCTCGACCTGCGCCCCGGCCCTGGCGGCGGTCTCTGCCGCCATCAGCGCCGGATGGTCGCCGGCATCGTCCCAGATGAGGACATTCGCCCCCGGCTTCACGTCGCCCGCGATGATGTCCCAGGCCGAAACGACCAGATCGGCGCCTTCGGCGACCGCATCGGTATCCGGCAACCCGCCTGTGGCGACGATCACCACATCGGGTTTCTCGGCGGTCACGTCCGCCGCCTCGGCCCAGGTGTTGAAGCGGAACTCCACGTCGCGGGCGGCGCATTGCGCCATGCGCCAGTCGATGATCCCGATCATCTCCCGCCGGCGCGGGTTTTCCGCCGTCAGCCGCACCTGCCCGCCCGCCTGCGGCGCCGCCTCGAAGACCGTGACCTGGTGGCCCCGCTCCGCCGCGACCCGCGCGGCTTCCAGACCGGCCGGCCCGGCGCCGACGATCATCACCTTCTTCTTCACATCCGCAGGTGCGATGTCATGCGGCATGGTCTCTTCCCGGCCCGTCGCCGGGTTGTGGATGCAAAGCGCCATCGCGCCCTGGTATATCCGGTCGAGGCAGTAGGTCGCGCCGACGCAGGGCCGGATATCCTCCTCCCGGCCTTCCATGATCTTGCGCACCACATGCGGGTCGGCCATGTGCGCCCGTGTCATGCCGACCATGTCGAGCTGACCGGTCGCGATCGCATGCCGCGCGGTGGCCACATCGGGGATGCGGGCGGCGTGAAAGGTCGGCATGCCGACCTCGGCCCGGATACGGCCCGCGAAATCCAGAAACGGCGCCGAGCGCATGCCCTGGATCGGGATCACATCGGTCATCGCCGGATCGGTGTGGATACGGCCCTTGATGATGTTCAGGAAATCTACGAGGCCACTGTCGCGGAACGCCTTGCCCATGACGACGCCTTCCTCCTCCGTGATGCCGCCCGGATCATCCTCATCCGCCGTGTAGCGCATGCCGAGAAGGAAATCCGGCCCGACGCGCTTGCGGCATTCGGCGAGGATCTCCATCGAAAACCGCATCCGGTTCTCAAGGCTGCCGCCATAGGGCGCGGGGAGCGTGTTGGTGAAGGGCGACATGAACTGGTCCATGAGGTGCCCGTAGCATTCGAACTCCACCCCATCGAGTCCGGCTTCCTTCATCCTTTCGCAGGCGTCGGCGTAGTCCTTGATGATGCGGGCAATGTCCCAGTCCTCGATCACCTTCGGGAAGGCCCGGTGCGAGGGCTCGCGCGACGAACTTGGGGAAACGACGGGCAACCAGTCGCTCTTGTCCCAGCGGGTGCGGCGGCCAAGGTGCGTGAGTTGGATCATCACCGCCGCCCCGGCCTCGTGGCAGTCGTCGGCGAGCCGCTTCATCCATGGCACGACCTCATCCTTGTAGGCGAGGATGTTGTTGAAGACCGGGGGGCTGTCCTTCGACACTGCCGCCGAGCCTGCCGTCATGGTCAGCGCGACCCCGGCCTTCGCCCGTTCCAGATGGTAAAGCCGGTAACGGTCCTTCGGCATCCCGTCCTCAGGGTAGGCCGGCTCATGGCTCGTCGTCATGATCCGGTTCCTCAGGGTCAGGTGCTTCAGGCGGTAGGGCTGAAGCAGGGGATCGTTCGACGCCATTTCTCTCTCCCGGTGGAATCAGTGCTGGCAAGGGCTCCGCCGCTGTTATAGAAGAAACTTGACACATGTGTCGAGTTTTTCGATGCGAAGCGGAGAGGCAACCATGAGCGAGGAAAACGAGCTTGGTCATGGCTGGCGCGGCAGCGCGGAAATCTGGATCGAGGCAGCCTACAAGCTTCTGATCGCGGGCGGGGTCGAGGCGGTGAAGATCCTGCCGCTCGCCAAAACGCTCAGGCTGTCGCGGACCAGCTTCTACTGGCATTTCGCCGACCGCGAGGCGCTGCTCGCCGCGCTGATCCGGCGCTGGGAAGAGAAGAACACCGGCAATCTCATCCGCCAGACCGAGCTTGCCGCGCCCTCGATCAACGCCGCCGCGCTGAACCTCATCGACTGCTGGATCACGCCCGAGCTGTTCGACTCACAGCTTGACCGGGCGATGCGCGACTGGGCGCGGACCGACGCTGCCCTGCGCGCCGCCTTTGCCGGTGCCGATGCCGCCCGCCTCGCCGCGATCCGGGCAATGTACCTGCGCCACGGCTTCGACGCGGAGGAAGCCGACGTGCGGGCAAATGCCGTCTACCTGACGCAGGTCGGCTATATCGACCTCGACACCCGAGAAACTCTGGAAACGCGGCTTCGGCGGGTGCCGACCTATGTTGAGATCTTCACCGGCCAGAAGGTCAGCCCGACGGACCTCGCCGGGTTCCTTCGCCGCCACGCCGGGCGCGAAAGCTGACGGGATCAGCCGCGAACGGCGTCGATCATCCGTTGCACGTTGTGGGGGTCCGCATCCGGCGTGATGCCGTGGCCGAGGTTGAAGATATGCGGGCCGTTCGAGAAGGCCCGGACGATGCGCCGCGTCTCTGCCACCAGCGCCTCGCCGCCGGTCACCATATGCGCGGGGTCGAGGTTGCCCTGCACGCAGCCGTCCTTCTGGACATGCGCCGCCGCCCAGTCCGCCGCCACCGAATTGTCGAGCGCGACGCAATCCGCGCCGGTCGCTTCGGCGAACCCCTCATACCGACCGCGCGCCTCGCGCGGGAAGGCGATGACCGGCAGGCCGGGGTGGCGGGCCTTCAGGGCTTGGGTGATGCGCCGCGCCGGTTCCAGCGCGAAATCATCGAAATCCCGGCCCTTGAGCGAGCCTGCCCAGCTGTCGAAGAGCTTGACCACCTCGGCCCCGGCTTCGACCTGCGCCGAAAGGTAATCGACGGTCGCCTCGGTCAGAAGATCGATGAGGCCCTGAAACGTCGCGCGATCGGCAGCCTTCAAAGCATGGGCCGGCCCTTGGTCGGGCGTGCCCCGCCCGGCGATCATGTAGGTGGCCACCGTCCAGGGCGCGCCGGCAAAGCCGATCAGAGTCACCTCCTTCGGCAGTTCGCGCGAAAGGATGCGCACCGTCTCATAGACCGGCGCCAGCGTCTCATGGATCGCGCCCTTCGCCTTCAGACGGGCAAGATCGGCAGCGGAGGTCACCGTCGACAGGCGCGGCCCCTCCCCCGTCTCGAACCAGAGGTCGGCGCCAAGCGCCTGCGGCAGCAGAAGGATGTCGGCGAAAAGGATCGCTGCGTCGAAGCCGTAGCGGCGGATCGGTTGCAGCGTCACCTCGGCGGCAAGTTCCGGCGCATAGCAGAGCGACAGGAAATCCCCCGCCTTCGCCCGCGTCGCGCGGTACTCCGGCAGGTAGCGGCCCGCCTGGCGCATCATCCAGATCGGCGGAACGGCCTGGGTTTCGCCGGCGAGGGCGCGCAGGATGGTCTTCGTCATCGGGCTCTCCTTCCGGCCCCTTCATGCCGCCCTGCGACCCGATGTCAAGCCGGTGGCGCAAGGCTGGCCATTGCGCGGGCAATCTGTCGCGGCTATGCCCTTGGCCATCATGACCCGCTTCACACCCCTCTCGCCCCTCAGGATCGGCACGCGCGGATCGCCCCTCGCCCTCGCCCAGGCACATGAGACGCGCGCCCGTCTCATCGCAGCGCATGGGCTCCATGAGGATGCCTGCCAGATCCTCGCCATCAAGACCACCGGCGACGACCGCGCGCTGATCGCCGCCGACCGGCCCCTGAAGGAGATCGGCGGCAAGGGGCTGTTCACCCGTGAGATCGAGGATGCGCTGACGGCGGGCCGGATCGACATTGGCGTCCATTCGATGAAGGACATGCCGGTCCTGCAGCCCGAGGGGCTGGTCCTTGACTGCTACCTTCCGCGAGAAGATGTCCGCGACGCCTTCGTGTCGCCCGCCATCGCCGGACTGGCCGATCTGCCCGAGGGCGCCACCGTCGGATCATCCTCGCTCCGCCGCCGCGCGCAGCTGGCGCATCGGCGACCCGACCTGAAGCTGGTGGAGTTCCGCGGCAACGTCCAGACCCGGCTGAAGAAGCTCGACGCCGGCGTCGCCGCGGCGACTTTCCTTGCGATGGCCGGCCTCAACCGGCTTGGCATGGCCCATGTCGCACGGGCCGCGATCGAGCCTGAGGAGATGCTGCCCGCCGTGGCGCAGGGCGCCATCGGGATCGAACGCCGTGTCGCAGATGACGAGGTCGCGGCGATGCTCGCCGCGATCCATGACCGCGAGACAGGCGAAAGGCTGGCCGCCGAACGCGCGTTCCTCGCCGCCCTCGACGGCTCGTGCGAGACGCCGATTGCCGGGCTTGCGGTGCATGACGGCAATGGCCTCTGGCTTCGGGGTGAGATCCTGCGGCCGGACGGGTCGGAAGTGATCCGGGGCGAACGGAGGATGAAGGTCGCCGATGCGGCAGATGCCGGGACCGACCTCGCGCGCGAGCTTCTGTCGCAGGCGCCGAAGGGTTTCTTCGACTGGCGTTGAGGCGCCCCGCAGTCCCGGACCTGATCCGGGACCTCGAAGCCCCCCCAATCATCGAAAACGCCTCCCGTCAGCCCTTCGGCGGCAGCGTCTTGCCCGGGTTGAGGATGTTCTTCGGGTCGAGCGCCGCCTTGATCGCCCGCATCACCTCAAGCGCCACCGGGTCCTTCCGCCGTGCCATGCTTGGCTGCTTCATCAGACCGATGCCGTGTTCGGCCGAGAAGCTGCCGCCGAGGTCGGCGACTATCCCCTCCACCGCTTCCACCACGGCGGCGTAAAGCGCCGGATCGTCGCGGGTGGGCAGGGCCGAATAATGAAGGTTGCCGTCGCCGAGATGGCCGATGACGACATTGCCGGCACCGGGATCGAGGCGCTGAAGTTCAGGCTCGATCCGGGTGAGAAAGGCCGCCACCTTGTCGAGCGGCAGCGCGATGTCGGTGTCGATGAAGGGCTCTGGCCCGAAGGTGATCTCGGCGGCGACCTCGCGCCGTTCCCAGATCGCCCGGCGCTGCTCTTCGGAGGTGGCGAGGATCGCGTCGCTGACGGTGCCGTCCTCCATGGCCGGTTCCAGCGCCGCCATCAGAAGTTCCTGGAGCGGCACGCCGCCGTCGGGGTTGGGCGTGGTGTCGCGCGGCGCGGTGGCGCCAAGTTCGACGAGGATCGAGACCGGATGGATGTCGGGGAGGTTTGATCCAAGATCGGGGCGGCGGGCGCGGAGCCGGCGCTGATAGACCTCCGGCATGTATTCGAAGGCCTCGACGAGCCCGCCCGTCGCCTCCTGCAGCCGGTTGAGAAGGCCGAGGGCGGCGTCGAGCGACTGCATCCCGAGGACCGCCGTCGCCCGTGCCTTGGCGGCGGGGACAAGCTTCAGCGTGGCCGCAGTGATGACGGCAAGCGTGCCTTCGGCGCCGATCAGGAGATCGCGGAGATCGTAGCCGGAATTGTCCTTGTGGAGCGCGCTCATGAGGTTGAGGACCCGGCCATCGGCCAGCACCGCCTCGATCCCGAGGCAGAGCGCGCGGGTATTGCCGTAGCGGACCACATTCGATCCGCCGGCATTGGTGGAAAGGACGCCGCCCACCGTTGCCGAGCCGCGCGCGCCGAACCAGAGCGGGAAGTCGAGCCCATGATCGGCGGCACGGTCATGGAGGGTGGAAATGATCACCCCCGCCTCGGCCCGCACCACCCGCGCCACCGGGTTGAGGTCACGGATGCGGTTCATCCGTTCCAGCGACAGCATCACCGCGCCCTCGGCCTTGGTGGCACCGGTCAGGCCGGTGCGGCCGCCGGCGGGCACGATGGCAATGCCTTCCCGATGCGCGAGTTTCAGGATTTCGGACACTTCGGTCGTTGACGCGGGGCGGAGGACGGCGCGGGGCATGCTCGGGTAATGGCCGGTCGGCTCGATCCCGTAGCGCGCGGCATCAGCGCCGGTCAGGACCTGGGTGGCACCGATGATGCCGGCGAAGGCGTCCAGAATATCAGTCATCATGTCTTCCTTTAATTCAGGGCTGAAATAGGGTGGGCGCCCGAGGGGCAAATGGCCTCAGGCGCGGGCGGCGCGCTCGATCTCCTCGGCGTCAAGACCGTAGCGCCCGGCAAAGCGGTGGCGCGCGGCGACGAGGCGCGGATCGTCGGGCCGCATCCCGAGGGTGCGGATGAATTCGATCCGCTGCTGCGATTTCAGCGCATCGCGGTCGATGGCCGTGCCCATCACGCGGTCGATGATCTCTCCCCCCGCCGTGACATGGAACCAGCGCGAAAAGTCGCGGAAATGGTGCTGGTTGTGGAGCGTGGTCACATGCCGCTCCACCGCCGTCTTGGCGACCGGCATATGCGCCGTCGAATGGAACCATTCATAGGCGAGGAAGGTCAGCCCACCGCCGACCATGACGATGGCAGCGGTACCGCCAAGGGCCCAGGGCGCGCCGAGAAGCGTCAGCACGGTCCAGACCAGCGTGAAGTTGAAGACGAGAACGGGGAAGACGATGAAATCAGGCGCGAAGAAAAGCGCGCGGTTGGTCGGGAAATCATGGTGGCCGTAATGCGCCCGGTAGAGGATGTCGAACTGCCACTGCCGTTTCGGCGGCGGCAGGTGGAAGATGAAGCGGTGGAGGTTGTATTCGTTCAGCATCTGCAAGGGGATGCCGACAAGGACCAGCGCCCAGAGCCAGGGGTTGCCCGACAGCGCCACGATCAGGATACCGGCAAGAACCGCCAGCGCGATGCCGATGATCGAGGTATGGCGGAACATGAGCCGCAGTCTTTCCATGCCGTCCTCCTTTGGGCGGCGGATCGTCCTCCTGCGGGGTCCGGGGGTCAAGCCCCTGCGGCCGGTGACGTCACGTTGCGGGGGGCGCTTGTCAGTCGTCGCCGATCCGGGCGATCAGCGACATGACCTCCGGCCCCAGCGCCTCGACCACCAGCGCCACGCCCTTGGCATTGGGGTGGATGCCGTCGGCCTGCATCAGCGTGTTCATCGCCGCCTGACGGTCTGGCTCTGCAAGGATCGGGGCGAGGAAGGGGGGCGCGAGCGTCGCGCCATACTTGTTCGCAAGATCGGGGTAGATCGCGTCGAAGGCTTCCTTGTAGTCGGGACCATAATTGCCCGGCGCCGCCATCGGCACCAGAAGCACGGGCACGCCCGCCGCATCGACCTTCGTCAGGATCGCATCAAGATTGGCGCGCGCCTCCTCGGGCGGCAGGCCGCGCAAGAGGTCGTTGCCGCCCAGCGTCACGATCATCGCCTTGGCACCGGGGGTCAGCGCCCAGTCGATCCGGGCCAGCGCGCCGGCCGTGGTATCGCCGGAAACCCCGGCGTTGACGATGGTTGCGGCGGCGCCTTTCGCGTCGAGCCAGCGTTGGAGCTGCGGCACGAAGCCTTCGTCGGGCGAGAGGCCATATCCCGCCGTCAGACTGTCGCCCAGTGCCACCACTTCGGCTCCCAGAGCAAGCGCCGGAGTGGAAAGCGCCAGAAGGATCATCAGCGCGAGGTTGCGCAAGACCCGTCCTGCCCCATATCCATTGGAACGGAAAAGCGAATGGCGGCGGAGCAGAGGCATGGTGGAAAGCGTCCTTGAACTGAAGGAAGCCGGGCTTGTGCTTGATGGCAATGCCGGGCCGGTGGAGATCCTGAAGGGGGTCACGTTCAAGGTCGGGCGGGGCGAAAGCGTCGGGCTCATCGGGCCGTCGGGATCAGGCAAATCGTCACTCCTCATGCTTCTCGGCGGTCTTGAGCGCGCAACCTCGGGGTCGGTCCATGCCCTCGGGCAGGATCTGACCGTGATGGACGAAGACGCGCTGGCCCGCTTCCGCAGGTCGAATATGGGCATCGTCTTCCAGTCCTTCCACCTGATTCCGACGATGACCGCGCTGGAAAATGTCGCCGTGCCGCTGGAACTTGCCGGGGTGCGCGATGCCTTCGACCGGGCGGCGGCAGAACTGGCGGCGATGGGCCTTGGCACAAGGCTTGACCATTACCCGGCGCAGCTTTCGGGCGGCGAGCAGCAGCGCGTGGCCTTGGCCCGTGCCGCCGTGTCGCGACCGGCGATCTTTCTGGCCGATGAGCCGACCGGCAATCTCGACGGCACCACCGGCGAGACGATCATGGACCTCCTCTTCGGCCTGCGTGACCGGCATGGCGCTACGCTGGTCCTTGTGACCCATGCGCCGGAACTTGCGGCGCGCTGCGACCGGATCGTGCGGCTGGCGGACGGCGCCATCGCCAGCGACGACCGCCGCGCACCCGCCCTGGCCGGGGTCGCGGAATGAGCCTTGTCCTCGCCGCCCGCTTCGCCCGGCGCGAATTGCGCGGCGGGCTGAAGGGTTTTGCCGTCTTCCTAGCTTGCCTCGCCCTCGGCGTGGCGGCCATCGCGGCGGTCGGGACGGTGCGCGGCGCCATCGACCGGGCGCTGACCGAACAGGGGGCGGTGCTTCTCGGCGGCGACGGGCAGATGTCCTTTACCTACCGCTTTGCGACGGCGGAGGAGCGCGCCTTCATGGCGGATCACGCGGCGGAGGTCTCAGAGATCGTCGATTTCCGGTCGATGGCGGTCAAGGGCGAGGGGGCGACGGCCGAACGCGCGCTGACCCAGGTCAAGGCCGTTGACGGCGTCTATCCCCTGACCGGGCGGCTGGTGCTTTCCCCGGACATGCCGCCCGCTGATGCCTTCGCCACCCAGAACGGCTTGCCCGGCGCGGTGATGGACCCGGTTCTGTCCGACCGGCTTGGCCTCAGGCCCGGCGACAGCTTCCGGCTGGGGAACAACGAATTCCATCTTTCCGCGCTGATCGAACGCGAGCCGGACGGCGCCACCGGCGGCTTTTCCCTTGGGCCCCGCACCATTGTCCAAAGCGCCGATCTGGCCGGTTCGGGCCTTCTCGAACCCGGCAGCCTTTTTGACACGCGCTACCGCCTGATGCTGCCGCCGGATACAGATCTCGCCGCGTTCGAGAAGCTTGCCACCGACGCGATGCGCGACAACGGCATGCGCTGGCAGGACAGCCGCAATGGCGCGCCGGGGACGGAGCGTTTCGTCGACCGGATGGGCTCGTTCCTCGTCCTCGTCGGGCTTGCGGGCCTTGCGGTTGGCGGCGTGGGCATTGCCGCCGCGGTGCGGTCCTACCTTGACGGCAAGACCGAAACCATCGCGGCGCTGAAGGCGCTCGGGGCCGAGGGGCGGGTGATCTTCGCGACCTACCTTCTCCAGATCGCCGCGCTGACCGCCGTTGGTGTCGCCCTAGGTCTGGCGCTCGGGGCCGCTCTACCCATGCTCGCCGCCCCGCTGATCGTCGCCCGCCTGCCGATCCCGGTCAGCATTGCGGTTGAGCCGCGCGCCCTTGCCGAAGCCGCCCTTTACGGCACGCTCACCGCCCTTCTCTTCGCGCTCTGGCCGCTCGCACGGACCCGTGCCGTCCGGGCGGCGGCGCTTTTCCGCGATCTCGGGCCGGGACGGCGGCGCTGGCCGGGCTGGCCGCTCGCCCTGACGCTGGCGGGGATCGCCGCTGCGCTTGGCCTCTCTGCCGTGGGCCTCGCCGCCTCGCGGCCCCTCGCGCTTGGCACGCTGGCCGGCATCGCCGGAGCGCTTGTTCTTCTCACGCTCGCCGCCCTTGCGCTCCGCCGCATTGCCCGCCGCATGGGCCGGAACGCGCGCGGCCGGCCGGCGCTGCGCCTCGCCCTCGCCGCCATCGGCGGTCCGAGGGAGGAGGCGACGGCGGTGGTCCTGTCGCTCGGCCTTGGCCTCTCGGTCCTTGCCGCCGTCGGTCAGATCGACTGGAACCTCCGCAGCGCCATCGCCCGCGACCTGCCCGATGTCGCCCCCTCCTACTTCTTCGTCGACATCCAGCCCGACCAGATCGACGGCTTCCGCGCCCGGCTTGCCGGCGATCCCTCCGTCAGCCGGCAGGAGGATGCGCCGATGCTGCGCGGCGTGCTGACGAGGATCAACGGGGTCGAGGCGGAAAAGGTCGCGGGCAAGCACTGGGTCCTCCATGGCGACCGCGGCCTGACCTATTCCGCCAAACCCCCAACGGATACCACGATCACGGCTGGCGAATGGTGGCCCGAGGATTACAGTGGCGCGCCGCAGATCAGCTTTGCCCGCGAAGAAGCCGATGAGCTTGGGTTGAAGCTTGGCGATGTGCTGACCGTCAACGTCCTTGGCCGCGATGTCGAGGCGACGATCACCTCCTTCCGCGAGGTCGATTTCTCCACCGCCGGGATCGGCTTCGTCATGGCAATGAACCCCGCCGCCCTGCAAGGGGCGCCGCATTCCTTCATCGCCACCGTCTATGCCGACGAGGCAGCCGAGGCGCAGATCCTTCGCGACCTTGCCAGCGCCTATCCCAACATCACCGCCATCCGCATCCGCGAGGTGGTGGACCGCGTCGGCGAGGCGCTCGCCGCCATCGCGCGGGCGACCTCAATCGCGGCGATGGTGACGCTGCTGACGGGCCTGGTCGTCCTGATCGGCGCCGCTGCCTCGGGCGAACGCGCGCGGGTCTATGAGGCGGCGGTGATGAAGACGCTGGGGGCCACCCGCGCCACCATGCTGATAAGCTTCGCCCTGCGTTCGGCGTTGATGGGGGCCGCGGCGGGGATCGTCGCCGTTGCCTTCGGCGGCCTCGCCGGCTGGGCGGTGATGTATTTCGTGATGGAGGCCGCGTTCCGCTTCGAACCCGTCTCCGCCATCCTCATCGTCGCGGGGGGGGGCGGGGTCTCGCTCCTCGCCGGGCTGGCCTTCGCGCTGCGACCTTTGTCCGCGCGCCCGGCACAGGTGTTGCGCGCCCGCGACTAGCGGCACATCATGCGTCTATGGGCCGGTATTGTCCCCGATTCTGCACGTTTCTGTCGTTTGCCTGCCAGAATTGTTGAGAAAGTAGAACTTATTGGCACCAGTCCGGCCCCCGTGCGTTGGGGTCGAAAGCCGATCAGAGGAGTCGTGACCATGCTGACCCGCCGCCAGTTCGCCTACGGCCTTGCATCCGCCGGCCTCGCCGCGACGGCAACACCCGCGCTCGCGGTCTGGGCACCGGACATCACGCTGCCCGCCGCACCCATTACCGGCGTCAACATCGCGCCGGAACTCTATCCGACCATCGTTCAGGTCCGCCGCGACCTCGTGCCCGGTTCGATTCACGTGATTTCATCTCAGTACTTTCTCTATTTCATCGCCCGCAAGGGCATTGCGATCCGCTACGGCGTCGCAGTCGGCAAGGCGGAACTGGTGTTCCGCGGCGCCTGCGTCGTCGGCAAGAAAGCAGAATGGCCAAGCTGGACGCCGACGCCCGAGATGATCGAGCGCAACCCCGCCGCCTACAAGAAATACGAGGACGGGATGCCGGGCGGTCCGAAGAACCCGCTTGGCGCGCGCGCCATCTACCTGCACCAGAACGGGCGCGACACGGCGATCCGCATCCACGGTACGATCGAGCCGAACTCGATCGGCAAGTCCGTGTCGAACGGCTGCTTGCGCATGATCAACGAGCATGTCATCGACCTTTACAACCGGGTCGAACTGGGCGCCGAGGTGATGGTCTACTGACCGCCCTTCCGGCCCGCGCCGTCTAAGGCTAAAGACGGCACATGGCGCTGACCCTGTCCTCACCCACCGAACACGCCGAACTTGGCTTCGACGCGATCATCGACGTGCGTTCTCCGGCTGAATTCGCCGAGGATCACCTGCCCGGCGCCATCAACCTGCCGGTCCTGGATGACGAGGAACGCGCCCGCGTCGGCACGATCTACAAGCAGCAGTCGCCCTTCCTTGCCCGCAAGGTCGGTGCCGCCCTTGTCGCGCGGAATGCCGCACGCCACCTCGAAGGACCGCTGGCCGAGATGCCGGGCGGCTGGCGCGCCCTGGTCTATTGCTGGCGCGGCGGACAGCGTTCAGGCTCCTTCGCGACGATCCTGTCGCAGGTCGGCTGGCGGGTGGAACTGGTCGCCGGCGGCTACAAGGCCTGGCGCAGCCTCGTCATCGCCGCGCTTGAGAAACCGCCCGCCGCTCCGGTCATTGTCCTTGACGGCAATACCGGCACGGCGAAGACCGAGCTTCTCGGCCTTCTCGGCCAGCGCGGGGTGCAGGTTCTTGACCTTGAAGGTCTCGCCAATCATCGCGGATCGCTTTTCGGTCACATGCCGGGCGGGCAGCCCGGCCAGAAGGCCTTCGAGGGCTGGATCGCCACGGCGCTTGCGGCACTTGATCCCGCGCGGCCCCTGGTGGTGGAGGCGGAAAGTTCCCGCATCGGCAGGCTTGCGGTGCCGAAGGGCCTCTGGGCGGCGATGAGTGCGGCACCCCGCGTCCATATCCGCGCCGGCCTTGGCGCCCGCGCCGCCTACCTAGCCCGCGCCTATGCCGATCTGGGCGGCGATCCCCTCCGGCTTGCCGAGGTGATCGAGAAGCTGAGGCCCCTTCATGCCGCCGAGGTGATCGACGATTGGCTGGCGCTTGCGGCCAGCGGCCAGACCGCAGCGCTCGCCGCAGGGCTGATGCAGCGCCATTACGATCCGCGCTACGAAAAGCACCGCGCCCGCTTCACCCGCCCCGGCGATGCCGAGGTCACGGCGGACGACCTTTCACCCGAGGCTCTCCCCGCCCTCGCCGACCGGATCGCCGCCGCCCTGCCTGCGCTCACGCCGTAGGCCGGGCTTCAGCCCGGCATTCCCCGGTCCCCCTCAATTCTCCACCGTCAGGAAGGCCTCGCCCTCTTCCACCGCGCCGATGATCGCCGCTGCCTCGCCCGCGTCCCTGAGCCGGGCGACGATATCGCGGGCGTGAGAAGCCGGAACCGCCGCCAGCAGCCCGCCCGAGGTCTGCGGATCGAAGAGGAGCTCCGCCCTCGGGCTTTCGGTCCAGAACATCCGCGCCGCCGCCGCCCGGTTCGCGGGCAGGATCGTCGATCCGTGGCCGGAGGCCGACAGCGCCTCGGCCCCCGACAGAAGCGGCACGAAGGTCAGGTCGATATGCGCAGCGGCGCGCGAGGCTGTCATCATTTCCAGAAGATGCCCGGCAAGGCCGAAGCCGGTCACGTCGGTCATCGCATGGGCGTGGGGCGCAAGGATGCGCGCCGCCGCCCCCTGCGGCCGCGCCATCGACCGAAGGCAGGCGGCCACGACATCACCCGGCGCGGCGCGCAGCATTTCCGCCGCAAGGATCACGCCGGTGCCGATGGGCTTCGTCAGGATCAGCCAGTCGCCGGGCTTGGCGCCAGAAAGCGTGATCGGCGCATTGGCGGCAAGGCCGGTCACGGTGAAGCCCACCGTCATCTCCGCCCCCATCGTCGTGTGGCCACCGACGATCTCCGCCCCCTCGGCGGCAAAGACCTCGGCCGCCGCCGCCATGATCTCGCGCAGGGTCTCGCGCTGCAGCTTCGGCGCCATGCGCGGCAGGATCACCTGCGACAGCGCCGCCTGCGGTCTGGCACCCATCGACCAGACATCGCCCAAGGCATGGATCGCGGTGATGCGCGACAAGAGCCAGGGGTCCTCGGTAAAGGCGCGAAGGTGATCGGTGGTCAGCACCTGATAGCCCTTTCCCGCCGCCAGCACCGCCGCATCGTCACCGGCCCCGAGAAGCACATCCGGCCGCCCGACGCGTGGCAGATCGGCCAGGACCGAGGCGAGATCGCCGAATCCGACCTTGGCGCCGCAGCCCGCACAAAGCGGCTTTTCGCCCAGCGTCTCGCGCACACCCGCCGCCATCACCTCCGGCAGCTTCGGCTTCTCCATCTCCGGCAGGTCGCTGAACTTCGCCATGAAGGCGCGGTCGATCCGGTCCTTCCAGCGCCAGAGCGCCGCTCCGTCGAGCCTGAGGCCCCATTTGTCGGCGACGGCGGCCCTGTGGCCGGTGGAGATGAGCTTCAGGTAATCGCGCTGCGGATGGTAGGGCCGCATCCGGCCCTGCCCGGTCAGCGCCACCTTCAGGTTCTCATGCAGGACCGGCGCCTGCCGCACGGCAAAGACCCCGGCCTTTGGGCGCGACGCATGGACCATGGCCGCGACATCGCCGGAGGCAAAGATTGCCGGATCGGTCACCGATTGCAGCGTCTCGCCGATGGCGACGAAGCCCTCTGCAAGCTCCAGCCCCGTCTCCGCCAGCCATGGCGCTGGCCGCGTCCCCGCCGCGCCGATGACGAAATCCGCCGCGACCTGCCGGCCATCGGCGAGCGTCACCCCGACCGCATCGACCCCGACCGCCGGCAACCCCGCCAGAAGCAAGACGCCCGCCTGATCGAGATGCGCGAAAAGCGCCCGTTGCGCGCCCTTGCCGAGAAGCGCCAAGGGCGCCGCCGCCTCGATCACCGCAACCTTCGCTCCCTCGCCCAGCCGGTACTTGGCGGCGAGCGCCAGTTCCACCCCGGCCACGCCACCGCCGATCACCGCGACGGTGGGCGCCCGTCTGCCTGCCCTCACCTCGCGCAGGAACCGCGCCCAATGCGCGGCAAAGACGTCGAGCGGTTTCGCCGGCACCGCATGGTCGGCAAAACCCGGCAGGTCCGGCATCCCTGAGGATATGCCGATGTCGATGGAGGCCACGTCATAGGCCACATCCGCCCGCCCCGGCACGATCACCCTTTGCGCCTGCCGGTCGATCCCCTCGGCATGGCCAAGGATCAGCCGCGCCCCGGCAAAACGGGCAAGCTTCACAAGGTCGATCTCCAGCGCCTCGCGCGGGTAATGCCCGGCGACATGGCCCGGCAGCATCCCCGAATAGGCCGCCGTCGGCGCCGGGCTGATGAGCGTCAGCCGTGCCCCCGGCAGGGGCGCCATGCCCCACATGCGCAGCACGAGCGCATGGGTATGCCCGCCCCCGATCAGGACCAGATCGCGCGTCAGTGGGATCGCTGCCTGCATCCGCCCATTCCTCCCCGCCCTCTTCGTAGCGGCTCGCTTCGGCTTTGGCGATGCCCGGCCTTGGCCGCAGCACCCGATCGCGCTAAGGATCGGCCTCGCGGTAAAGGAAGGCACGGCATGCGGGTCTATATCAGCGGCGCGGCGGGGTTCATCGGCTATCACCTCGCCCGGCTTCTTCTCGACGAAGGCATGACCGTACGCGGCATGGACGGGATGACGGATTACTATGACGTCAGCCTGAAGCGCGACCGCCTCGCCGGGCTGATGCATCATCCGAATTTCAGCTTCGCCGAGTTCATGCTGGAAGACGCCACCCGCCTCGCCAGGGACATCGCCGACTTCCGCCCCGATGCCGTGATCCACCTCGCCGCCCAGGCCGGGGTGCGCTACAGCCTCGAAGCACCGCGGAGCTACCTGTCTTCGAATATCGAAGGCACCTTCAACATCATGGAGGCGGCGCGGGATGCCAATGTCGGCCATCTCCTCCTCGCCTCGACCTCCTCGGTCTTCGGCGCGAATACCGAGATGCCCTACCGCGAGACCGACAAGTGCGACACCCAGGTCTCGCTCTATGCCGCGACCAAGAAGGCGACTGAGAGCCTCAGCCATTCCTGGGCGCATCTCTGGAACTTGCCCACCACCTGCTTCCGGTTCTTCACCGTCTACGGGCCATGGGGCCGGCCCGACATGGCGCCGTTCAAGTTCACCAAGGCGATCCTCGCCGGCGACACCATCGACGTCTACGGCCATGGCAAGATGTTCCGCGACTTCACCTATGTCACCGATCTTGTCCGCGCGATCCGCCTTTTGATCGACACGCCCCCTATGCGCCCCGCCCGCCCGGAAGACATCGCCGAGGGCGACAGCCTGTCGCCCGTCGCGGCATGGCGCGTGGTCAACATCGGCAATGGCGAAAAGGTGGCGCTTGAGGATTTCATCGCCGCCATCGAGGCGGCAACCGGCAAGAAGGCGAAGAAGCACTACATGGAGATGCAGAAGGGCGACGTCCCCGCGACCTGGGCCGATAATGCGCTGCTCCGCCGCCTGACCGGCTACAGGCCAGAAACCGGCATCACCAAGGGCATGGCCGCGACCGTCGACTGGTACCGCGAATACTATCGCGTGTAAGAGGTACTTCCGGGCTTGACGTCCTTGGGGGCCTGACTTACCTAGCGCCCCCAGTGGCTAGGTAGCTCAGCTGGTTAGAGCGCGCGACTCATAATCGCGAGGTCGAGGGTTCGAGTCCCTCCCTCGCCACCACTTCTCCTGATTGCGCATAAATTCGATTAAAATCAAATGGTTAGGCGCCAGATCGGACTACCGATGCGGCCCATTCTGACCAGCCATTCTGACCAGTTTATTTTAGGAGCCCGGAATCGCTCCACCTAGTTCGTCACTTCCCTGCCAAACATTCGATCACATAGGCCGCCAGCGTGTGGGCCGAATGGATCACCAAACGGGCGTGCCGGGGCCGCAGCACGTTCTCTTTGATTTGGGCCTCAGTACGCCCGTGCGCGCCGCTTTTCTTGTTACGAAGGAACATCGTTCCGTCCACGACGCTATTTAGACCAGATGCAATTTTTCGCAGATCGTTAGACGCAAGGTCTTGTGCGTTGATGCCAAGGGAATCCCGGACCAGTTCCCACAAGCGACTTAGGGTGTCCCTTTGGTCATCGAAGGGGACACCCTTCTTCCCAAGATACGCCTTGAAGGCTGCTTCAAGAATGTTCGCCGCGTAATGGGCCGCTGCATTTGGGTCGGTCTCGACCTGTTTCAACGCTCTGTCCATTTCGACTGAGACTGCGGACAGGCCACCGCCCTCGATCATCTCACGAAGCGTCAGCGTCGGGCTTGCCAAGGATGGCCCAATGTGACCACCAATCGAATACCCCAGCCCTGCCTTGCCCAGCGCCGCGCGCATTCGTTCTTGCCTTTGACGCAGTGGATTTGAATCAGAACCGGCCCCTAACAGCCATGTTGCGGCTGCGGTGCCGTCATCTGGGTCCTTGTCCATCAGGTCCTCTAGCAGCGCCCCCAAAATAGTGATGGGATCAGGCGCTAATTTGTTTGTCCGCCGCAGCCATTCGACGGTTTTCTTGACCTTGTTTCCTTCCGGGGGATCACCCGGCGCATCCGCGTAGGCAAAGAGCCGGTCAATATCAGAGTGGGTGTAATGATCGCTGAAAATCTCACCTATGACGCCAATCAGCGGCGATGGGATATGTTCGGACAATTCTTGCTCTCCGCGCTTGACAAGCCCGTGCGATGATCGCCCGCCGAACTGGGTAAAGCCAACGGAAATTTGGCAGAAAAATCTGAGGCCCTAGACTCAACCGCCAGCGCCGCGCGATACCCCCCGGTGCCCCCTCGGCTGCCCATGCGGTGCGCCTCCACTAGCCCCTTCCGACTTCTCGCTCCGCTGCCCCTGATCGGCCCCGGCGGATCCTCTGTGCGATGCGGTGCGACCTCTCGCTGTCTCACAGGGCTCGGTCTAGCGAGTCGTCTCAGGGCTTACCGGAAGGTGTCCCATAAGAATGGTGTTGACATATTGAGGCAGAGCGGCGTATCACATCTAAGACCCAGTGAGACACCGCAGAAGGATTACCCCCATGCTGATCGGCTACGCCAGAACCTCCACCCTCGACCAGAAGGCCGGGCTTGAAGCGCAGAAGC
Source organism: Pseudomonadota bacterium (assembly GCA_020161655.1). Taxonomy (GTDB): domain Bacteria; phylum Pseudomonadota; class Alphaproteobacteria; order Rhodobacterales; family Rhodobacteraceae; genus Albidovulum. Next base: position 242,948 of record JAIUPC010000009.1, on the reverse strand, counting down.
GCGACCTGACCGCTTCGGGCTGCGAGCGCGTCTTTGAGGAACAGGTTTCCTCCGTGGACGTGGTGAAGCGCGAGGCGCTGGCAGAGGCGCTTGCCTTCGCCCGGCAGGGGGACGCCCTTGTTGTCACCAAGCTCGACCGTCTGGCGCGCTCCGTGGCCCATCTGGTGGAAATCCTCGGGCAGCTTGAGGCCAAGGGCGTGGCGCTCCGTATCCTCGGCATGGGCATTGATACTTCGACACCCACTGGCAAGCTGATGCTGACCATCCTCGGGGGCGTTGCGGAGTTTGAACGGGAGATCATGCTGGAACGCCAGCGCGAGGGGATCGCCAAGGCGAAGGCCGAAGGCAAGTACAAGGGCAGGGCACCGACTGCACGGGCGAAGGCTGACGATGTTCTCCGGCTGCACCGGGAAGGGGTCGGGGGCACGGAGATCGCCAAGCGCCTCGGGATCGGCAGGGCGAGCGTCTACAGGATACTTGACGAAGCCAAGGAAGTGGCCGCCGCCTGATCGGGCCATCCTGCCTTGCCCCTCGGCGTTCATTCTGAAAGGAAGGGGAAAAGCGCAGGGGACAGGCTGCATGTACGAAAACGCCTTCAATGCCATCGAGAAAGCCCTGCGGGCCGAGGAAGGCATCAGCAACGAACTGGATTACGTCGAACAAACCTCTTGGGTCATGTTCCTGAAATACCTGCACGATCTGGAAGGCGAGCGGCAGGACCGGGCCGAACTGGAAGGCAAGGGCTACAGCCCGATCATCGACGGCGAGTTTCGCTGGGACGAATGGGCCGCGCCCAAGGTGAATGGCGAGTTCGATCACAACGCCGCGCTGACGGGCGACGATCTGGTGGAGTTCGTGGACCGCCGCCTGTTTCCCTATCTGGCCCGCTTCCATGACCGCGCCACCGGCCCCGACACCATCGAGTACAAGATCGCTGAGGTCTTCACCGAACTGCGGTCCAAGTTTCGCTCCGGCTACATCCTGCGCGACGTGCTGGAGATCGTGGACGGGCTCGCCTTCAAGACCCAGGCCGACAAGCACGAACTGTCCACGCTCTACGAAACCCGCATTCGCCGCATGGGCAACGCCGGGCGCAACGGCGGCGAATACTATACGCCCCGCCCGCTGATCCGCGCCATGATCCGCGTCACCGATCCGCAGATCGGCGAGACGATCTATGACGGCGCGGTGGGGTCGGCGGGTTTCCTCTGCGAAGCCTATGACTATCTGCGCCGCCCCGACATCAGCGCCAGCGATTATGAGACCCTGCAACGCCGCACCTTCTACGGGCAGGAGAAGAAGTCGCTCGCCTATGTCATCGGCATCATGAACATGGTCCTTCACGGGATCGAGGCCCCGAACATCGTCCATACCAATTCGCTCAACGAGAACGTGCTGGATTATCAGGAGAGGGACCGCCACGACATCATCCTTGCCAACCCGCCCTTCGGCGGCGGCGAACGGCGCGAGGTGCAGCAAAACTTTCCCATCAAGTCGGGCGAGACGGCATACCTGTTTCTGCAACACTTCATCCGCAAGCTGCGGGCCGGGGGGCGCGCGGCGGTGGTCATCAAGAACACCTTCCTCAGCAACACCGACAATGCCAGCGTGGCCCTGCGGCGGGAACTGCTGGAGGCGTGCAACCTTCACACCATCCTGGACTGCCCGCAGGGCACCTTTCAGGGGGCCGGGGTCAAGACGGTGGTGCTGTTCTTCCAGAAGGGGGAGCCCACCCGGCGCATCTGGTACTACCAGCTTGATCCGGGCCGCAGCATGGGCAAGACGAACCCGCTGAACGATGACGACATGGCCGAGTTCGTGGCCTTGCAGCGTGGGTTTGTGACGGGACCGAAGTCTTGGGTTGTGGACGTGGCCGATGTGGACGCGGCGACCTTCGATCTGTCGGCGAAGAACCCCAACGCGCCAGAGGCCGAGGCGCTGCGCAGCCCGGAAGCGATCATCGACGCGATCCTTGCCCGCGATGCCGAGACGGCGGAAATCCTTGAGCGGATCAGGGGGCTGCTGTGACGGTTGGGTGGCGTAAGGCTGAGTTGCAGACCGTCACGACGACTTTTGCGGATGGAGATTGGATAGAAACGAAGGACCAATCGGACTCCGGCATACGATTGATCCAGACTGGCAATGTTGGTGACGGCGTGTTCAAGGATCGCGCTGAAAAAGCACGCTTCATCAGTGAAGAAACCTTCAAGCGCATTCGGTGCACTGAAATCCGTCCGGGGGATTGCTTGATTTCGCGACTGCCTGACCCCGTGGGGCGCGCATGTATCATTCCCGAAACCGGGGAGCGGATGATTACGGCGGTTGACTGCACCATACTTCGGTTTGATCGCTCAGCGATGGATCCAGAGTTCTTCGTGTACTTCGCTCAGTCACGCGACTACCTGTCAGAGATTGCCGCGCGCAGCACTGGCACGACGCGCCTTAGAATTAGCCGAGCAAATCTGGGCAATGTCACCATCCCTCTCCCGACGCTGAACGAACAGAAGCGGATCGTTGCGGTACTGGATGAAGCTTTCGAGGGCCTCTCCCGCGCCCGTGCCAACGCCAAAGCCAACCTTGCGGATGCGCAAGTTCTTGCCCTGAACCATCTTCGTAACTTGTTTGCTGAATGCGAGCGGCTCCACTCCCTTCGTCGAATTGGTGATATTGCCGAACATTGCTTGGGCAAAATGCTCGACAAGAACAAGAACCAAGGCGCCTTGCGCCCCTACCTCAGAAACATCAACGTCCGTTGGTTTGAGGTCGACACGTCCGACATGCTGGAAATGCGGATCGAGGATCGGGAGGTGGATCGTTACTCTGCGAAGAAAGGCGATTTGCTGATTTGCGAAGGCGGCTATCCCGGTCGTGCGGCGGTTTGGGACAAGGATGAGCCGGTTTTCTTCCAGAAGGCACTGCATCGCGTTCGTTTCTCAAACCCGGCATATGCAACGTTCTTGATGTACTTTCTTTTCATGAAGGACGCCACGGAACAGCTAAAGGAGCACTTCACTGGGTCTGGCATTCAACATTTCACTGGTCAGGCTTTGGCGCAGTTCCAAATGCCCTTTCCCGATCTTGGGGCAGTTGGAAAAACCGTGAGCCAGATCGAGGAAGTGAACGCCACAACTTCCGCACTTGAACGCCACTATCAAGCGACGATCTCGCAACTTGATGCGCTCCGCCAAGCCCTTCTGCAAAAAGCCTTCTCAGGCGAACTGACGTGACCTAACCTCGCCCGATGTTCGACACCGAAACCGAATCCGATACCCGCGCCAACCGGATTGATCCGGTCCTTGCCGCGTCGGGGTGGACAACGGTTCCGGGGGCCAGGGTGCGGCGCGAGGTGATCTGCCCCGGTCGCATCATGCCGGGGGGCAAGCGCGGGGATCGCCTCAGCGCCGATTACGTCCTGATCTACCGCGACCAGAAACTTGCCGTGATCGAGGCCAAGCGGGCGGGTCTGGCCCATACCACCGGCGTGGCGCAAGCCAAGGACTATGCCACCCGCCTCAAAGCCCGCCTTGCATACGCCACCAACGGGCTGGGCTGGTACGAGGCCGACATGGGCAGCGGGACGGAAGGCGACGTGCAGCCCTTCCCCACGCCCGATCAGCTTTGGGACCGTTGCTTCGGCGATGCGAACCAGTGGCGCGAACGCTTTGGCGCGGTGCCGTTCGAGGTGGCGGGCGGCAAGTGGGAACTGCGCTACTACCAGCACAACGCCATCAATGCCGTGCTGGAGGCCGTGGCGAAGGGCGACAAGCGCCTCCTGCTGACGTTGGCCACCGGCACGGGCAAGACCTCCATCGCCTTCCAGATCGCCTGGAAGCTGTTCCACGCCCGCTGGAACCTCTCGGGTGAACCGAGGCGCCGCCCGCGCATCCTGTTTCTGGCGGATCGCAACATTCTGGCGGATCAGGCCTACAACGCCTTCTCTGCCTTCCCCCCGGATGCGATCACCCGGATTGACCCCGACACGATCCGCAAGAAGGGCGGCGTCCCGAAGAACGCCAGCATCTTCTTCACGATCTTCCAGACCTTCATGACGGGCGACGGCAAGCCCAGCTACGAAGGCTATCCGCCCGACTTCTTCGACTTCATCATCATCGACGAATGCCACCGGGGCGGCGCGCAGGACGAAAGCAACTGGCGCGGGATCATGGACCATTTCGCTCCCGCCGTGCAGTTGGGCCTGACCGCCACGCCCCGCCGCAAGCATAACGCCGACACCTACGCCTATTTCGGCGATCCGGTCTATGTCTACAGCTTGCGCGAGGGGATCGAGGATGGCTTCCTCACGCCGTTCAAGGTGCGCCAGATGGCCAGCACGATTGACGAATACGTCTGGGACGGGACAGATGAGATCGTTGCGGGCGAGGTGGACAAGGACACCTACACCGAGGCCGACTTCAACACGCGCATCATCATCGAGGAACGCGAGCGTAGCCGGGTGGCCGAGTTCATGGGCCAGATCGACCAGCGGCAGAAAACATTGGTGTTCTGCGCCACGCAGGACCATGCGCTGCGGGTGCGCGACTACATCAACCAGATCAAGACGAGCACGAGCCCGAACTACTGCCACCGCGTCACGGCGGATGACGGCAAGCTCGGCGAACAGCACTTGCGAGCGTTTCAGGACAACGACAAGACCATCCCGACGATCCTGACGACCTCGCAGAAGCTCTCCACCGGGGTCGATGCGCGCAACGTCCGCAACATCGTGCTGATGCGGCCGATCCGGTCGATGATCGAGTTCAAGCAGATCATCGGGCGCGGAACGCGGGTCTACGACGGCAAGGATCATTTCACGATCTATGACTTCGTGAAGGCGCATGAGAACTTCAACGATCCCGAATGGGACGGCGAACCGATGCCGCCCGAAGGCGATCCACCGCCCCCGCCCGGCCCCAAGCCGGAACCCCCTCTGCCCCCTGAGCCGCCCGAAGGTGGCGGGGAAGGGGAGGGTGAGGAACCGAAAGCCAAGCTGATCATCCGGCTGGCGGACGGCAAGGAACGCTCTATCCAGTACATCGCCGCGACAACTTACTGGGGGCCCGACGGAAAGCCCATGACGGCGCAGCAGTTCTTAGAGCGCCTGTTCGGCGACCTGACCGACATGATCCCTGACGAGGACGAACTGCGCCGCCTATGGAGCGACCCGGACAGCCGCGAGCACTTCATGGCCGTTCTTGAACAGCGCGGCTACGACGCCGACAAGCTGGCCGACATGCGCCGCCTGATCGACGCCCCGGACAGCGATCTGTTCGACGTGCTGGTCTACATCCGCTTCAACACCCCGCCCAAGACTCGCACAGATCGCGCCGAAGCGGTCAGGACCAATGGCCTCGCATCAGCGGACACAAAGATGCGGGCGTTCCTGCTGGGCGTCCTGCAAGCCTACGAAGCGGTAGGCGAGACGGAGTTGGCGACGGGCAAGCTCGGCGACCTCCTCACGGCGCGCTATGGTTCGCTGGCGGATGCGAGGGCGGCACTGGGCAACGTGCCGACGATCCGGCAAGCCTTCCGCGATGTGCAGCGAGACCTGTATCGGCAGTAAATTCCGCCGTTTTTCCTGACGGTTCAAGCATTTGGGCACAAGAATTGGCCAAGGCTTTGAAACTTCTGCTCAATTCAGCAGACGCACAAAATAACAATCTGATGCGCTAACGTGTTGTTTTTATTACAAAAAAGATCTTGAAGTGCGGCGATGGGCAGGGCATACTTCTCTGCATCGGGCAGTTGCCCGCCAACCTGATTGGCTCCTCCCCTCAGGGACGGGCCGCCCGCCAGACAGAACCGCAATCCGCCCTACGGAATGTAGGCGCGCTTCCCGCGACAGAGCACAGGCCAACAGTGCGAAGTGTGCGGCTCATTGCAAAACCCTCCTGACGATCAGTCAGCCCCAGCGGGATTCCCGTTCAGGCAATGCTCTTTCCGCCGCAAGGTGGCCGGTGCCAGCCCAGAATGCTGGTACGTCTGACCCACGACACGGGGCCACGCACGATAGACGGAGGTGGATGCCTCTGGCCCGATGGTCGCAATCCAATGCGTGAAGGGCAAAGCCGCGAGAGCGGTTTCAGCGAAGGTCCGGGGCTGATGCTGCCCCGCTGACGATGCCCCGGCAGGGGCGAAACCTTCCTCGCCGATCCCGGCTCCGCATCAAGGCTGTGCCTGTGTGTCTGGGGACGGGTACAAATCCAAGGAGAACTCCCTGAGCCACGATACGACCGGCCAAGCCCCCACAGGCGAGGCCAAACTATGACGGCCCGTCTCTGCGCCGTCTTCCACTGCGGCAGTCCCGCCGCCTCCGACTACTCCCCCTATTGCCGCCGCCACAAAAGCACTCTCAGGCGGCATGGTGCAACTGGCCAGCGCGGCATCGCCAAAGCCGAACTTGCCCCCTACTTGGCCCGCGTAGAGGCCCGCATCGCCAAGAACCCTGACAGCGAGGCGTGGTCACTGATGGAGGGAACATGGACCACCATCATCGCAGAGGCCAATGCCACCGCCAACCGCCGCGTCGGGAACAGATACGAGCGCAGCGCCGCGAACGAAATCGCGGCAATCGCCTTGGACTGCACTCCCGGTGAGGTGATCAGGACCGTGCTCGCTATGGTCCTTTTCTGGCACGACCAACCGCGCCGCTTTGCGTCCGACGAGGCCCTTCGGGTCCAGATCGCGCGACGGGTGCGGGCACTATCGCAGCGCCATGTCGGACTGCGCTACGACCACCGGACGGGCCAGCAAGTCCGGGTCTACCGCGAGATGACGCCCAAGGCGGCGGGCATTCTCGGGCGCAAGCTGATGATCGCCTTTGGGGCCATCGGACTGCACCTCGCGGCACTGGACGACCGCGACCGCAAGGCCGCGCAAGAGGCGAAACAGCGGCTCGCCACCGCAATCTCCCAACTCAGCTAAAGGATGACCCTTTGACAAACGCAAATACCGAGGCCGCGCTGCCCTATCCCAACTGCATCGTGATCTACACCGACGGCTCCTGCCAGCCGAACCCGGGGCCGGGAGGCTTCGCCGCAATCCTGTATCGCCTCATCAACGGCGAAGTAGTTGTACCGATGGAGCAAACGGGCGGGGCGGTCGCGACGACCAACAACCAGATGGAACTGGGCGCGGCAATCGCGGCACTCAAGCAGATCAAGCGCGACGAACCGCTGCCGATCTTCGTGCGTAGTGACAGCAAATACTTGGTCGACGGGTGGAACCAATGGCTGCCCCGTTGGATCGCCAAGGGGTGGCGCAAGGGGGACGGCAAGCCGGTTGAAAACCCTGGCCTTTGGCGGGAGATCATCCGCCTCTGCGACGGCCTGAACGTCACCTTTGAGTGGGTGCGAGGCCATGCGGGCGACCCGATGAACGAGGAGGCCGACCGACTTGCATCCGAGGAGCGCGACAAGTGGGTTCGCAAGCACGCCCAGGAACTGTTCGGGAGCGCAGCATGACAGTGATGACCAAGATCGCCCCGGCAACGATCAGGAGGGCGGCTTCGGTCGCCCTCGACGGGATCACGCAGGACGATGACTTCTGGTTCCGCTGGGGCGGCATTGACGCGGCCCATAAAGCGGACCTCGCGAGCACCATCAGGAACACCGGGAAGGCGCTCGACCCGGTGCTGTTGTGGCAGCCCGAGGCCGGTGGGAGGCTGATCCTACTGGACGGTGCGCACCGGCTCGCGGCCTACCGCGCGGTGAAGTGGTTGGGAGAAATCCCGACCATGGTCCTCGTCGGCGCGGATCGGCGGACGGCACTTGGGGCGGCGCTGAAGGCGAACTCCAAGCGCGCGCTGGGGCTGTCACAGGCCGAACGGATGGACGCCGCGTGGCGGCTTGTTCGGGAACTTGTCGTGCCCCGGTTCAAGGTCCGTGAGATCGTCGCTGCTGCGGACGTTTCGATGCGAACGGTCAAGTATATGCGGGACCGCTTCCGGGTCATGCACGAGGAAGGAATCGAGATCACGGGTCAGTGGTCACGGGACCGGACGAGCGCAGAATGGACCGACGATCCTGCCGGGACGATGACCGAGGCTCTGCGCAAAGCCGAGGTCGAGAAGCTAGCGGCGGACATTCGGGAACTGTTCGACCGCCGGAAGCACCCTGAGCGGTTGATCCTGATGGACGGCGATGCGGTTGAGGAAGCGATCTTTGAGGCGCTGGGCGACAAGCGGATCAAGCGCATGTTCGGGTACTACTTTGGCGACCCGGACGAGGCCAACGAGTGGCTGGACCATGTTCGAGATGGCAACTCTGTCGATGACGACGAGGTCGACGACAGCAAAGAGCCGGAACCGCAGTTCTGACAGTCAGAGGGTGCATGTAGTAGAAGGGTGCAGATGCACCTTTTGGCGAAGGCACCCGAGCCACGAGCAGGGGGGCGGAGCGGCTTCTGTCGCTCCCCCGGTAAACCCCGCGCCTATGGCGACGGCAACTTCACGGCCTCGACACAGGCCCGCATTTGCGCCCTAGACGACATTGCAATGTAACGCCTCGTCACGTTCTTCTCGTCGGGCTCATGGCCGATCACATCCTGGATCACCGCGTCGTGCTGCCCAGCCCTCGCCGCTGTCGTGGCGAACCATCTACGTGCCGAATGGAAGTTGACGAGGCTACGGCGCTTGCCTTCGCGCTTGTCGGCAACGCCGAGGTTCTTGCGGAACCGTGCAAACCTCTTGCCAAAGGTATCTCCAGGATCGCGTTCGTCGGCAAGCTCATGGAACAGCCATGCGCCGCCCGGTTTGTCGTTGCCGTCCTTGTCCTTCAAACGGCGCTGAACGACATCGACTAGATCGGGATGCACGGGGACAGGCCGGGCGGCTGCGTCCGTTTTGCCTTCCTGAATGTCGAAGATCAGCTCAGCGCCATCCTCGGCTTCCTTCACATCATCGACCCACAGTTTCAGAACTTCGGCCATGCGCATCCCCGACAGAAGGGACATGCGGATTGCGTCCCTAATCTGGGCCTCATGCTCTGCGGTCATCCCCTCGGGATAGGGCGCATAAAGCAGGGCCTTGACCTCGGCCTCAGTGAAGGTCCGTTCTTTGTCACTCCGGCTTTCCCTCTCGGCCCTTGTCGGCTTGTTCCTGATCTGCTGCGCGTTCCACGGCCAGCCTGACCCCCGAGGCTCCTGCTGGGGAAGCTCGACCAAACCCCGAGCGGCAAGCTGGACCCAGTATCCACGCAGCGCCATCAGGTGCTTGGACTGAGTTTTCGGATGCAGCTCGTCCAGCTTCTCGGCTACGTACTTCCCGGCTTGCTTGCGGTCGATCCGATCAAGGGTCAGGGCTGGCTTCTGCGCCGCCGCCCATGTGGCAAAGGCCAGGATCAGCCCCTCGCGTTCCTTGACCGACTTCTCAACGATCTTGTTCCTCCTGAGAGTCGCAAGGTGCGCGTCAAGGTGCGCCTCCACGGCGTCCCGGCCATGCAGAGCGTCAAGGTATGCGTCCCTGTCAGCCTCGCTGCGGAAGCCCTCTGCGGCGGCGTCTGCGGCCCACAAGGCAGCATCGAAGGGGTTGCCCTCTGGTTCGCCCGTATCGTGGTCTGCTGCGACAATGATAGCTTCGCGGGCAAGGATGCCCTGTTCTCTGGCGGTCAACGCTGCCGCCGCCATGGTTTTGCCCGACCGAATCGCCGCGAAGGTCTCCGAGGTGAAGCGTTCCAATTCGTCCCGGAGACCCTGCGCGACTTTCAGGTCGGAGGTTTCGAGGTTCTCCATGAAGTACCGCCCACGTCCCATCGCCTTCCGACAGGCTGCCGGGATTTCCCTGCGGAACCACCAGCGGCTATACTTTAGGACCAGAAGCCGCTGCCCTGCTTTCTTGCTTTTGCCTGCCATTCTGCGCCTTTCTGACCAGCCATTCTGACCAGCCAGTAGGCATATACTTCATTGAAAACAAGTCATTTCATTGGGTTAATACGAATTGGGTTCGAGTCCCTCCCTCGCCACCACTTCCCTCAAAAGCCAGCGCTTCACGCAGAGCGCTATGATTGCACCGGCAAGCTCCGCCACGACGAAGGCTGGCACGTCCGCCGGACGGATGCCGGCGAAGGTATCGCTGAAGGCGCGGGCGACAGCCGCTGCCGGATTGGCGAAGCTCGTCGATGATCGTGACGACAAGGCCGAAGGTCGCGACCGCCTCGGCCAGCCATTGGCCGGAGCCGGTCCTGACGGTGGAGGACACCTGCCAGACCGGCAGATCGAACATCAGATGCGCCAGCAAACACCGGCGATGCCGCCGATGACCTGCGCCGCTGCATATCCCAGTGCCAAGCCGGGCCCTATCTCCCCCCGCAGCGCGAAGATCAGACCGACGGCGGGGTTGAAATGCTCGCCAGAGAGCGGCCCCAGGATGGATCGGGCGCCAGCGTCAGCACAGCGACTGTGTTGGAAACTGGCGATCCCGGGAGGATTCGAACCCCCGACCCGCTGCTTAGAAGGCAGCTGCTCTATCCAACTGAGCTACGGGACCGCTGCCCCACGCTTTAGCGGGCGGGCGGGGTGTCAGGCAAGGCTCAGTGTCAGATAGACGCTCATCGGGTCCTCGCGGTAATCCCCGAAAGGCGCGCAAGGCTCAAAGCCCGCCGTCTCGTAAAGCCGCCGCGCCGCGAGGAAGCTTTCCTGCGAGCCGGTCTCTAGGCTGAGCCGGGTGATCCCGGCCCCTTGGGCATCGGCGACGAGGTGGTCGAGCATCTGCCGCGCAAGGCCGCGCCCGCGCAGTTCCGCCAGCACATGCATCGACTTGATCTCGCCTTCGGCGGCGCCGATCCGCTTGACCGCGCCCATGCCGATGGGCCGCCCGTCCTCGCGCATCACGTGGAAAGCGATGCCGGGTGCCGCAAGCTCCGACGCATCCATCATGTGGATGCTTTCGGGCGGCGTGTCGGCATGCATCGCCTGCGTATGGCGCGCCATCAGGTCGGCAAGATCGGGGCCGAGCGGGCTTTCCGGTCCGATCCGGATCACTGCGCGCCCATGCCGGTCATGGCGCTCATGTCGATGCCATTGACGGTGATCTTGCCATCCGCGCCCATCTGGATGTCCCAGCTGTAGCTGTCGGTACCCTCGGGCTTGGCGAGGCCGCGCGCCATCATGATGCCGGGGATCGCCTGCTGGCTGACCTCGGGCGGCGCCGCTTCAAGCGCCTTCATCACCGCATCAAGCCCGGTCGCCTTCAGAAGCGCCGAACCCACGGGGATCGGCGCCGCCGGCCCCGCCGTCATCGCGCCTTCAAGCGACAGGGAATAGATGTTCCCGGTCACGTTCGACGGCGCCACGGTCGTGTTGAAGGTCCCGTCCGGCAAGAGCGCCTGCAGAAGCCGCGCATTCACCTCGTCCGAAAGCTCGCCCTCGGGCTTCATCTCGTCGAGGAGGATCTGCGCCGGGGCTGCAAGGTCAAAGCTGTCGAAGGCAAAATCGAGCGTGACATCCTTCGGCAGAAGCGGCGGCACCCAGGCCGGCATCATCTCTTCTGGCAGCTTCAGGCCGGAAAGCGCGATCTTCTCATGGAGCTTGCCGTCCGCAGTCGCGCCGCTCATGTCGAAGACGATGTCGGCTTTCTCGGCGGAAAAGCCGCCCATCGGCGTGACGCCCACAAGGTTGGTGACGGTGCCGGAGCCGGAGACGCTGTTGAAGAACGGCAGCGCCGTGCGGAGCGCCCCCTTCATCGCGTCGAAGTCGGACTTGACAGCTTCCTCGCCCGGATGCGCCACGAACCAGGCCCAGACGTCGAGGAGTTCGCCGGTGCGCATGGCCGCGATCTTGGTATCCGCAACATAGCTGTCGGCGGTGATGGTCACGTCCATCGGCATCGGCATCCCGTCCGACGGCGGCACGGTGAAGGTCTCGGTCAGGCCGGTCACCGTATAGTTCGCCGTGGTGTCGACGCCACCCGTGGCGGCGGCGGCGGCGCTCGCGATGTCCAGCTTGTCGATGGCGTAGGACACGTTCATCGCCGGCTGGCCCGGTTGGGTGATCGACTCGGTCACCGTCAGACCGGCAATGACGCCTTCGCTCGACTCGAAGGCCTTCAGCGCTTCGTCGTAGACGCCGCTCCAGTCATAGCTTTCCGCCTTCACATCCAGCATGAGCGCGCCGGGAATGTTCACGCTGAACGAAGCCGGCCCGGCTTGGGTGACCTTCCACTTGCCGCCGCCAAGTTCGGCGACCTCGAAGTCGACGGCGGACACCGTGGCGCCCGCAGCGGCATCGCCCGCCGAGGCAAGCAGCTTCGACGGGTCGATCGCCACGACATAGCCCTCGCCCGAAGGCGTGACGGTGACGACACCCTCGGTCTTGCCGAGATAGGTCTGGAACACCTCGGTCAGGCGCACCGCCCCTTCCGGCGTTGCGGTCTGGGCCAGGGCGGGAACGGCGGCGGACAGAGCCGCGGCGAAGGCAAGCGGGAAACTGCGGATCATGGGAAATATCCTGAGAGGCTGGTTTGGGAAATCAATGGGTCCAGGGCGCGCGACGGTCGGTGGCGAAGTTCTCGCCATAGCCGCGCGTCCGGATGTTGGCCTTGCGCTTGTGCGGTTCGGACACGGTATAGTCGATGCCGTTCTCGCGGGCGTATTCTTCCGCCGCTTCCCGGCTTTCGAACCTGAGACGGACCTGGCTCTGGGTATCGTCCGAACTGGTCCAGCCCATCAGGGGGTCGATGTCGCGCGCCGAGGCCTGGCCGAAATCCAGAAGCCAGATGTGGGTCTTGGCAGTCCCTGACTGCATGGCGGTCTTGGCAGGCTGATAGATGCGCGCGCGCATGGGTTTTCTCCGGGCAGTGTCGCGCAACGTTATCGGGAAATTTCGCCTTTTCCGCAAGGGGCTTGCTCTTGGGGGCGGGGTCTGACTGCCGGCCGATCGGGAGCGTGGGTGGGTGGTGGGGTGGGTGCCTTCTGGCCGGCAGTCAGGTGCTTTACGCCCCTTCTTTGTAGGAGTGATTCCTGCGCAACACAACCATAAGTTGATCGGATGTGAAGATTTGTCGCGCCCACCCGTGACCCATCGCCGCGCCCGGCCTTGAACCGGAACAAAAACAGATCAAATCTGCTGCAAGCAGAGGAATCGCCATGCCCCATAACAACACCAACGCCCCCGCCCCGCGCCCCGAGGTCCTGACCCGGCCAAAGCTCGAAGGCGGGCGGCGTTTCGTGATGAAGACCGACTTTGCCCCGGCGGGCGACCAGCCGACGGCCATCGCGGAACTCAGCGAAGGTGTGCGCGCGGGCGAACGCGATCAGGTGCTTCTGGGCGCAACCGGCACCGGCAAGACCTTCACCATGGCCAAGATCATCGAGGAAACCCAGCGCCCGGCGATCATCCTTGCGCCGAACAAGACCCTCGCCGCCCAGCTTTACGGTGAGTTCAAGGGCTTCTTCCCGGAGAATTCGGTCGAGTATTTCGTCAGCTACTACGACTACTATCAGCCCGAAGCCTATGTGGCGCGGACCGACACCTATATCGAGAAGGAAAGCCAGATCAACGAACAGATCGACCGGATGCGCCACTCCGCCACCCGGTCGCTGCTGGAACGCGACGACGTGATCATCGTCGCCTCCGTCTCCTGCATCTACGGCATCGGCTCGGTCGAGACCTATTCGGCGATGACCCAGGACATGGCGGTGGGCGGGCTCTACGACCAGCGCAAGTTCCTCTCCGACCTCGTGGCGCAGCAATACCGCCGCGCCGACGCCGCCTTCGCCCGCGGCGCCTTCCGCGTGAAGGGCGATACCGTCGATGTCTGGCCCGCCCACCTTGAGGACCGGGCCTGGAAATTCTCCTTCTTCGGCGAGGAACTGGAAACCATCACCGAGTTCGACCCGCTAACCGGCCATAAAACCGACAGTTTCGAAAAAATCAGAATTTACGCAAATTCCCATTACGTCACCCCTCGCCCGACGCTGCAACAGGCCATCGTCGGCATCCGCAAGGAACTGGCGGGCCGCCTGAAGCAGTTGCAGGAAGAGGGCAAGCTCCTCGAAGCCCAGCGGCTTGAGCAGCGCTGCAACTTTGATCTTGAGATGCTTGAGGCGACCGGCTCCTGCGCCGGGATCGAGAACTATTCGCGCTACCTCACCGGCCGCGCGCCGGGTGAGCCGCCGCCGACGCTTTTCGAATTCATCCCCGACAACGCCATCGTCTTCGCCGACGAAAGCCACGTCTCGGTCCCCCAGATCGGCGGCATGTACAAGGGCGACTACCGGCGCAAGTTCACTCTCGCCGAACACGGCTTCCGGCTGCCCTCCTGCATGGACAACCGGCCTTTGAAGTTCGAGGAATGGGACGCGATGCGCCCGCAATCGGTCTTCGTCTCGGCCACCCCCGCGTCGTGGGAGCTGGAACAGGCGGGCGGCGTCTTCACCGAACAGGTGATCCGCCCCACCGGCCTCATCGACCCCGAGATCGAGATCAGGCCGGTCTCGATGCAGGTCGACGATCTTCTCGACGAGGTGCGGGAAGTGGCCGCCCGCGGCTTCCGCACGCTGGTCACGACCCTCACCAAGCGCATGGCCGAAGACCTCACCGAATACATGCACGAACAGGGCATCCGCGTGCGCTACATGCATTCCGACATCGACACCATCGAACGGATCGAGATCCTGCGCGACCTCCGCCTCGGCGCCTTCGACGTCCTCATCGGCATCAACCTGCTGCGCGAGGGCCTCGACATCCCCGAATGCGGGCTGGTGGCGATCCTCGATGCCGACAAGGAGGGCTTCCTCAGGTCCGAAACCTCGCTGATCCAGACCATCGGCCGCGCCGCCCGCAACGCCGAGGGCCGCGTCATCATGTATGCCGACCATGTCACCGGCTCGATGGAACGCGCGCTGGCCGAGACCAACCGGCGGCGCGAAAAACAGGTGGCCTACAATATCGAACACGGCATCACGCCCGAGACGGTGAAGAAGAACGTCGAGGACATCCTCGCCGGCCTCTACAAGGGCGACGTCGACATGAACCGCGTCACCGCCAAGGTCGACCGCCCGATGCACGGCGCCAACCTGGAGGCGCATCTCGACGGCTTGCGCACCCAGATGCGGAAGGCGGCGGAGAACCTGGAATTCGAGGAAGCCGCCCGGATCAGGGACGAGGTCAAGCGGCTGGAAGCGGTCGACCTGGTGCTGTCCGACGATCCCCTGGCGCGGCAATCGGCGGTGGAGGAAGCGGTCGGCGAAGCGGTGAAGGCAAGGGGGCGGAGTACGGCGGGGAGGCCGGGGCAGCGGGGCGGAAAGAGGCGGAGGGGGTGAGGAGTTGACCGAATCAGCATTTAAAGCATCTAGCTTCGAGAATTTGTTTGACCGCTTTGTCGCAGGCTATAATGAGGGGCGGCGCGTGGATGACATTTTCAGAGATGTTTCTATCGCGAGTAAGAAGTCTGCCGACTACTTTTTCCCGAATGAAAGTATAATAGTGGAGCTTAAAACGTTAAATGAAAATCACAACTCCAAAGAGCGAATTTTAAAGCTAGTTGATGATGAATTGGCCCGAAAGAAGTACCGCCCACAACTGCGCGACGAGTGGCTAAATGGGCGCGCAAAACTGCCAAAGTGTGTGGCGCGAAAGGTAAATGATAGAATTCAGAACTCTCTAAAGAACTTGGTGCGCAAGGCAAATGAGCAAATTGTTTCGACACGATCTTTGATAGGGGCGCGACACGATGCAATACTCATAGTGGCGAACCTGAACGAGTTTCTTTTCGGCCCAATAGAACTGTTGAGAAACCTCTCTGGACATGCTCTGAAACGCTCATCGCCGGCTATTGATGCTATACTTCTTATTACACCAGGCGTAACGTATTCTGCTGGAGGTGGAACTCCGCAGCACTACATCGCTCCAGCATTTGCCGAAGGCAAGGAATACCTTGCAGATTTTGTTGAACCCTTTGCGGAATCCTGGATTGAGTTTGAGTCTCAGTCTCTTGGTCTGAGATCGGAAGTCGAAAAAGTGTTTGACTTTGACGAGGCCAGTCTAACCGCTCGCCCCGTAATCTGATCCTTTCGAGCAAGCATTTGCGCGAGGTAAACCCCGCCCTACCAAACTCCCCCCTTGGCCCGACAAGCCGACGCGCCGGTGGCGCGTTGGCCGGGCCGATTGGCGCTGACGCAAGGAAGCGCCAAGGGGGGTTCCACTCGCGCCGGACGATTGGGGCACGGGCGGCGCCTGCCCTGGCGGGTGCGAATGCGCCCGCCGCCCGGAGGGCGGGCGCCGACCGTGCGTCAGGCGCACGGCCGCGACGGGATGCACCCGCTCACGGGCGCCCGAGGCGATGGCCTCGGGCTTCGGCAACCTCGGGAGAATGGTGCGCAATGAATGCGCACCCTACCCCGGACCTCGCCCGCCAAGGCGCCTCCCTCCCCCCAACGTGGGGGAGGGATGGGGTGGGGGGGCCGCCGCAACACCACACCCCGCCAACCCCTTGATTTTTCTTGCCCCAAAGCCCATATTGGAACCGTTCGGCACGGTCGCATGCGATCCGTTCGGACGGGGCCTTCGTGACGCCCGCCCCCACGCTTCGGCAGACCAGCCGTGACTCAGAAGGGGAAAGTCATGTCAAACTTCGGAAAGAAACTCGTGGGCAACTGGCAGGATGTGGTCTGCCTGATCCTCGGGCTCTGGCTTATCGTCTCGCCCTGGGCGCTCGGCTTCACCGGCATTGAATCTGCCATGTGGAACGCGGTTATCCTCGGGATCGTCATCGTCGTGATGACGCTGATGGAACTCGTGGAATTCCACGACTGGGAAGAATGGACCGATATGGTCATCGGCGGCTGGCTCGCCATTTCGCCCTGGGTGCTCGGCTTCACGGGCGAAGCCGGCGGCTCAAGCCTCGCCGCCGGGAACTTCCTGATCGTCGGGCTCGTGGTTCTCGCCCTGGCGGCCTGGTCGCTGATCGGCCACCACGGGGATGCCCACGCCTGAGCGCCGGCACGTCGGGCCGGTCCACGCCGGCCCGAAGGCAACAGGCGTCAGTCGAAGTCGAAGATCTCGCTCAGGAAGCCCTTGCGCTTCCGGTAGGGCTTGCCGTGGCCATAGCGGTCATCGTCGCGATAGTCGCGGTCATCGCGGTGGCGCGGCTCTTCGCGGTATTCGCGCGGCGTCTCGCCCCGGTACTCCCGCGGCGCCTCGGCCCGCGCCGGTTCGGACAACGCCACCGGCGGTGCCGCGCGTTCGATGAGCTTGTCGAGCTCGCCCCGGTCAAGCCAGACGCCCCGGCATTTCGGGCAGTAGTCGATCTCGACCCCCTGCCGGTCCATCATCTGAAGCTGGGTGTTGTCCACCGGGCATTGCATCGTCGGTTCTCCTGTCAGTCGTTCCGGTCCGATATGGGAACGCACTGCCCCGGCGTCCACCTCCTGCCGGGCAAAAACGGCGGAACCTTGCCATACGCCTGTCGGGACGGATGCCCGACGCCTTGCCCTACGGATGCCATACGCCCCGCTCCGGGCAGATTTTCCCGCCCGTTAGGCGAACCTTAAGCCGGCGGGCGTAACGCTTCCCCCCGGGTGAATGGAAAAGGTTGGTGGGATGGCCAGGCAGACGAATGCCGCGCCAGTCATCATCAAGCGCAAGAAAGTCGTCGCTGGCGGCGGTCATCATGGCGGGGCCTGGAAGGTCGCCTATGCCGATTTCGTGACCGCGATGATGGCCTTCTTCATGCTGATGTGGCTCTTGAACGCGACGACGGAAAAGCAGCGGAAAGGCATCGCGGACTATTTCAGCCCGACGATCCCGCTCAGCCGCATCTCGGGCGGTGGTGACGGCAATTTCGGCGGCGACAGCGTCTTTTCCGAAGAGCAGATCGCCCAGAACGGCACCGGCGCGTCAAGCGTCAGGCCAACGAAGGAGCGTCAGGCCGTCGGCCAGACCGGCGCCGATCCGAAGGACGAAGCCGCGGCGAAGCTTGAGGCCGAAGCCATGGCGAAGGTCGAGGAAAGGCTGATGGGTCTTGGCGGCGAAAGCATGGTGAGCGTCGAGGCCCAGCGCCATATCGTGACCCGCGTCACTGATGAGGGCATCATCGTCGAAGTATTCGATCTGGAGGGAGAACCCCTGTTCACGCCCGGGGATGAGGAGCCTTCGCCGGTGCTCGTCGAAATCGCCGGCGTGCTCAGCGAGGTGTTCGGTCTGGTGAAGAACGGGGTCGCGGTCGACGGCTACATCCGCGCGCTGCCGGAAGTGCTGCGCAAGAACCCGGCTTGGGAGCTTTCCACCGCGCGCGCCATGCGGATGCGCGAGGTGCTGGAGACGGCGGGCCTCGCGCCCGAACGCATCCAGCGCGTCACCGGCCATGCCGACCGCGAGCCTGCGGTACAGAACCCGATGGCGGTGCGCAACAACCGGCTGGAGATCGTGCTTCTTCGCTCCGGCAAGTCGGGCGGCGCGCGTTAGGGCAATCTTAAGCCGCCGTGCGCCAAGGTGCCGCCGTTACGGACGCAGAAGCAGAAAGGCCAAACCCATGTCCATCTCGTCCTCGCTCAATGCTGGCGTCGCCGGGCTCAGCGCCAATGCGACCCGGCTCGCCACGATCTCGGACAACATCGCCAACTCGGGAACCTACGGCTACAAGCGCGCCTCGGCCGATTTCGAGAACTTCGTCATCAACCACGCCCGCGGCGCCGGAACCTACTCCGCCGGCGGCGTCCGCGCCTCGACCTCTCGCCTGATCGACGAACAGGGCGCGCTCGTCGCCACGGCCAACGCGCTTGACCTCGCGGTCTCCGGGCGGGGCATGCTGCCGGTCACGACCGCGGTGTCGCTCAATGGCCTGTCGGGCGGATCGCAGCCGCTGATGATGACCACGACCGGCGCATTCCGCCCCGATGCCGACGGCATCCTCAGGACCGGCTCGGGCCTTGTCCTGCTCGGCTGGCCGGCGAACGCGGACGGGTCGATCCCGGTCCTGCCGCGCGACACGGT
Source organism: Pseudomonadota bacterium (assembly GCA_020161655.1). Lineage (GTDB taxonomy): Bacteria > Pseudomonadota > Alphaproteobacteria > Rhodobacterales > Rhodobacteraceae > Albidovulum. The sequence continues at coordinate 224,024 of JAIUPC010000009.1, read as the reverse complement.
TGCCGGGCTTCAGCCGGTCGTCATCAACGCCAACCAGACGGTGGGCGATCCGACGACGCAGATGCATCTCGGCGTCAACCTTCCGGCGACAGCAACCGAGGCTGGCGCTGCGGGCAGCACTCTGCCGCTCTCGGTGGAGTATTTCGGCAATCTCGGCACCTCCGACACGCTCGATATCACCTTCTCGCCAGTCGTGCCCGCCACCGGCGCCTCGAACAGCTGGACCATGGAGATCCGCGATTCCGCCCAGAACGGCGCCCTGATCGGCCAGTACACGCTGGCGTTCGACGACACCCGCGGCAACGGTGGCACGCTGGCTTCGGTCACGACCCTGTCGGGGGGGGCCTATGACCCCGTCAGCGGTACGCTCGCCCTTACCGTTGCCGGAGGGCCGATCAGCATGACGGTCGGCAGGCCCGGCGATTCCAGCGGCCTGACGCAGCTTTCCGACAGTTTCGCGCCAACTTCGATCACCAAGGACGGCTCGCCCGTCGGGAACCTGACAACCGTCGAGGTTGATGAGAACGGCTATGTCGTCGCCACCTACGACACCGGTTTCACCCGCCGCATCTACCAGATTCCGGTCGTTGACGTGCCCAATCCCAACGGTCTCATCACGCTCAACAACCAGACCTTCCAGATCTCGCCGGATTCGGGGTCGTTCTTCCTCTGGGATGCGGGCGACGGTCCGGCGGGCGCGATCGCCGGTTATGCGCGCGAGGGCTCTGCGACCGACGTCGCCGCCGAGTTGACGGCACTCATCCAGACCCAGCGCGCCTATTCGTCGAATGCCAAGGTGATCCAGACGGTGGATGAAATGCTGCAGGAAACCACCAATATCAAGCGCTGAGGGGGGTACTGAACCATGAGCCTCTCGGCCTCGCTGGCCAACGCACTCTCCGGCCTTACCGCCAGCTCGCGGCGGGCGGAGGTCGTGTCGTCGAATGTCGCCAATGCGACGACCGAAGGCTACGGCAGGCGCGAACTTGAGGTGGCGGCCCGGTCGATTGGCGGCACCGGCGCGGGTGTCGCGGTGATTGGCGTGACCCGTCACGTCGACGCCGCCCTTCTCTCCGACCGCCGCCTCGCCGATGCCGCAGCGGGTGATGCGGGCGCGCAATCGGCGTTCCTCGCGAAGATCGAAACCCTGATCGGTACCCCTGGCGATGCCGGTTCGCTCACCGGGCGGGTCGCCACGCTCGAAACGAGCCTTGTCACCGCTGCCAGCCGCCCTGACAGTCCGACCCGCCTGCAGGCGGTGCTGGACGCGGCGGGCTCTCTCGCTTCGAGCCTCGCCACGTTGACGGACGAAGTGCAGGGCGCGCGCATGAATGCCGATGCGTCCATCGCGGCCGAGGTCGGGAAGATCAACGACACGCTTGTCCTGATCGACAAGCTCAACACCGGGATCGTCGCCCAGCGCGCGGCGGGCCGCGACGCGAGTGCGCTCATGGATCAGCGCCAGGCCCTGGTGGACAGGATCGCCGGGATTGTCCCGGTGCGCGAGGTCACACGCGAACACGGCCAGATCGCGCTTTTCACGACCGGCGGCGCTGTTCTTCTGGAAGGGTCGCCCGCCACGATCGGCTTCACGCCGGTGGGCGTCATCACTGCGGACATGACGATCGGATCAGGCGCGCTCTCGGGCCTCACCGTCAACGGCGTCACCGTGGCCCCCGGCAAGGACGGCGTTCTTGGCGGCGGCAGCCTCGGCGCGATGTTCGCCATCCGCGACGACCTTGCGCCGGGGGCGCAAAGCGCTTTCGATGCCATGGCGCGCGATCTCATCAGCCGTTTCGCCGATCCCGCCGTCGACGGAACGCGGGCCCCCGGCCAGCCCGGCCTCCTGACCGACCGGGGCGGCCCCTTCGATCCCATGACCGAGGCGGGTCTTGCCGGGAGGCTGACGCTGAATGCCGCCGCCGACCCCGCGCAGGGCGGGCAGCTTTGGCGGCTCCGCGACGGCCTCGGCACTGCGGCGCCGGGCAATGTCGGGGATGGCGCGTTGCTCTCGGCGCTCGGGAACGCGCTGCAGGCTGCGCGCATACCGGCCTCCGGCGCCTTCAGCGGCGCCGCGCGCTCCGCCGCAGGACTGGCCGCAGACGTGCTTTCCCAGGTCTCCGGCTCCCGCCAGCAAGCCGACTTCCGCCAGACCTATGCCACCTCCCGGCAGGCGGCGATGACGGAACTGCAACTGGCGGACGGCGTCGACACGGATGCAGAGATGCAGGCCCTGCTTCTGGTTGAGCAGGCCTATTCGGCAAATGCGCGCGTCATCCAGACCATAGACGACCTCATTCAGACCCTGATCGGATTGTGACGATGACAACAGTTTCGATCGGCGACCTCGCGCGAAACTTTCAGCTGCGACGCCACAATGCGGAGCTCCAGACCCGGCTCTCGACGCTGACGCAGGAAATGACGACCGGCCAGCGCGCCGACATCGGCGCCGCCGTCTCGGGCGACTTCAAGGCGCTGGCCGGCCTCGACCATAGCCTGCGCCTCCTCGACGGCTACCGCACAGCCGCGAGCGAGGCCGCACTTTTCGCCGAAGGGCAGCAGCGCGCCCTCGGCACCGTCCAGTCTCTCTCCCAAGACATTGCGCCGTCGCTTCTCAATGCCGGAACGGTCGGCACCGCGCAGATGGTGGAGACGACGACCGTCGATGCAAGGCAGAAATTCCAATCCGCCGTCGCTGCCTTGAACACCCAGATCGCCGACCGCTTCCTCTTGTCGGGCACGGCCACCGACCGCGCACCGATCAGCGGCGCGCAAGACATTCTTGACGCGCTTGCCACGACCACCGCCGGTCTGACGACTGCAAGTGACGTCATCACCGCCGTTCGGTCGTGGTTCGACGCCCCGCCCGGCACCGGCGGCTTTGCCGACACGGTCTATCGCGGCGCGGCGCCGCAGTCCGCCGTGGCTATCGGCGCGAACGACAGTGTCGCGCTTGATGTCACAGCGCTTGACCCCGCGATCCGCGATACGCTGAAGGGTCTCGCCCTTGCCGCCCTCGTGGCCGATGGCGCGCTCGCCGGGGATGCCGCCGGGCGCGCTCTGATGACCCGAACCGCTGGGGAGACGATCATCGGCGCGGGTTCAAGCCTCACAACCCTCGGCGCTCGCGTCGGATCAGCCGAAGCACATATCGCGGAAAGCGCCAGCCGGACGGCCGCAGAGGCCGGGTCGCTCGCCATCGCCCGGTCGGCGCTCGTGGCAGCCGATCCCTACGCGACCGCAACCGCTCTCCAGTCGGCACAAACCCAGCTCGAGACGCTCTATTCCATCACCGCGCGCCTGTCGCGCCTGTCGCTGGCGGACTTCCTGAGATGAGATACCTTCCCCTCGCTGCGTTCCTGCTCCTCGCCGGCGCGGCGGCCGCCACGCCGGTCCGGATCAAGGACATGGTCGAATTCGATGGTGTGCGTGGCAACGACCTCGTCGGCTACGGCCTTGTCGTGGGGCTGAACGGCACCGGCGACGGGCTACGCAACGCGCCCTTCACCGAAGAGATCATGTCGAACATCCTCGAGCGTCTGGGGGTCAACGTCACCGGAGAGAACCTGCGGCCGAAGAACGTCGCCGCGGTGCTGGTTACGGCAAGTCTGCCGCCCTTCGCGCGCGCCGGCGGGCAGATCGACGTGAACGTCTCGGCCATAGGCGACGCCAAAAGCCTTCTTGGCGGAACGCTGATCATGACGCCGCTCAACGCCGCCGACGGCGAAATCTATGCGGTGGCGCAGGGCACGATCATCGCCGGTGGCGTATCGGCCGAAGGGCAGTCGGCTTCCGTCGTCCAGGGCGTCCCGACCTCCGGTGCGATTCCGGCGGGCGCGCGCGTGGAACGCGAGATACCCTTCGACTTTGCAGCGCTAGAGACCGTCCGGCTGGCTCTGCGCACCCCCGACTTCACGACCGCCGGCCGGATCGAGGGGGCCATCAACACCGAATTTGGCCGCGGCGTTGCCGTGATGCTTGATGCCGGCACTGTCAGCCTCGACATCCGCGCCACAAGGATGGGGTCGCCCGCGCATGTCCTCGGCCGGATCGAGAACCTGGCGATCGAACCGGAGATCCGCGCCCGCGTCGTCGTCGACCAGCGATCCGGCACGATCGTCGTCGGGGAGGACGTCCGCATCAGTCGGGTCGCCGTGAGCCAGGGCAATCTGACCCTGCGGGTTGAGGAAGCTCCCGTCGTGGTGCAGCCGAACCCCTTCGCCGAGGGTGAGACGGTGGTGGTTCCGCGCAGTTCCGCAACCTTGCAGGAAGAGCCCGGGATCGGCATGGCGGAACTGGCCGATACATCTTCGCTCTCCGACGTTGTGTCCGGGTTGAACGCCCTTGGCGTGGCCCCGCGCGACATGATCGACATCCTGAAAAGCATCCACGCCGCCGGGGCGCTGCATGCAGACTTCCTGGTGCAGTAGCCCGCCGACCGTAGCGCAGCGCCACAAGATCGCTGCGTCCTGACACTCGGCAAGCGGTAGCCCAAGCCGCCCGCCTGATGCATTCAATCGCGGGTTTGCCTGCGCCTCTCCCTCGGCGCGCAGGCTGGCGGTTTGCGCATTGAGGAGGCGCTCCGGCTGGACCGGATCATGGGCCGGCTTTCCCGATGGCGCCGTGCGGCGAAGCCGGCGCCCCGGCAAAGGAGCCTCACATGTAGCTTCGAATCAGCGCGCCTGAGACGAGCGACCAGCCATCCGCAATGACGAAGAAGGCGAGCTTGAAGGGAAGCGACACCACGGCGGGGGGAACCATCATCATGCCCATCGACATCAGCACCGCCGCGACGACGAGGTCAATGACGAGGAAAGGCAGATAAAGGAGGAAGCCGATCTCGAAAGCCCGCGACATTTCCGACAGCATGAAGGAGGGAACGAGAAGCGACAGGGGCGCCTGTGTCGGATCCGTGACCGCGGCGGCGCCGGGGCGCAGGGCGGCGAGTTCCTGAAGCGTGTCGGGATCAAGGCGCGCCGCCATGAACCCCCGGAACGGGGCGATGCCGCGGTCGAACGCGGTCGACATGTCGATCGTGCCATCGATGAGGGGCGAGATACCAACGCGCCAGGCCTCCGTCATGACCGGCTCCATGATGAACCAGGTGAGAAAGAGCGCCAGCGAGACGATCAGCATGTTCGGCGGCGACTGCTGCAGTCCGATGCCCTGGCGCAGGATCGACAGCACTGTGACGATGAAGGGAAAGCAGGTCACCATCACTGCCAGCCCCGGCGCGAGGCTGAGGAGAGTCACCGCCGAAATGATGAACAGCGACTGGGCGGTCAATGTGTCGGAGCCGAGCGCGATCTCCTGCGCCGCGGCGGGCGATGCGGCAGAGAGGAGAAGTGCTGCGACGCCGGTGGCGCCAGCGAACCAGTGCCGGTCAGAGCGCATCGTTGATCCGCGCAATTTCGGTGAGGCGCACCGCAAGCCCGCCGCCTTCCGCCGGATCAAGTTCGGTCAGCTCGCCCCGCGCGATCAGCCTTTCGCCGACGTAAAGCTCCACCGGGTCGTCGATCTTGCGGTCGAGCGACAGGACCGCGTCACGCTTGAGCATGAGGAGGTCCCGGAGCAATGGCCGGGCGCGGCCCACCGAAACCCTGATCTCGATCGGCACCTGGGTGAAGGGATTGCCCTCGCCGAGGGCGGCGGCCAGCGGGTCATCCATGCGCCCGGCTCTCCTCTTTCGCGATGTGGAAGAAGGCCGATACGGCCTCGGTCATGGCGGCCAGCGCGCCATCGAGATCGACGACACGCTCCGAGGCACCGGTGCGGAAATGCACCTGCCCGCGGCCTAACGTCGGCTCGCCGCGCAAGGTCGCCGGAAACCCCGCCCGCGCCACCACGAGGTCTTCGACGAGGGCGAGGTTGTCGGGATGGGTCACGATCTCGACCGGTGCGCCGGCCAGTTCGGCGGCGAGGGGCTTCAGCTCGCCAAGAAGGATCGGCGCCAGCGTTTCCCGCGCGACGACCGGGAGCACGACGGAGACCATGTCGCGCAAGAGGGGCTCGAGGCTACGCAGGACGTGGCTATGCGCCTCATGATAGGTGAAGCTCAAATCCTGCAGGTTCTGGCCGAGATCGGTGCGGAGACGCGTCAAGTCGCCACTCTGCGCCGCGATGGCGTCATCCCAGCCGGCGCGATGGCCCTGCTCGTAGGCGACGAGCCGCGCCTCTTCGGCCTCGGCCTCAGAGTGATCGTCGCGCATCAGGCCGCGGGCCTCCGGAGTAAATGTCTCCAGTCGGAGCGCGCGCAGGCTCATGCCGTTTTCTCCCCCGGTTCCTCGATCCAGCCGCGCAGGATCTCTACCGTCTCGTCCTGCCGCTCCGAAATCAGCTGCCGCAGCCGCGCCACCGGATCGGCGGGCGTCTCTGTTGCCGCCGGACCGGGGCCTGCGTTCCGCGCGGCGGCGAGGGCCGGCGGCGTCGCCGTAGGCCCGTCATCCTCGATGGTGCCGGTCAGGGCGGCACCCGGCGCAGGGGCGGCGAGAAGCGGTCTTGATTGCGGTCGTGACAGAAGGATCGGGCGCAGCACGAAAAGGCCGAGGATCAGCGACACGATCGCCAGGACGGCGATCTGGATCACCGTCATGATGTCGATCGAAAGGTCGGCCAGCGCAAAGCCGCCCGCCGCCACGTCGCCGGGCAGGGCCGGGTCGAAATCCATCGACTTCACGGTGATGACATCGCCCCGCTTTTCGTCGAACCCCACCGCGGCGGCCACAAGCTCGCGGAGCGCCGCCAGTTCCTCGTCGCCGCGCGGCGCCTTCACCTCTGGTTTCGCCGGGTCGGCGACACCGTCGACAAGGACCGCGACCGTCAGGCGGCGGATCGCGCCGGGTGCGCGGACCAGTTCGCGCGTGGTTTCGGAGACCTCGAAATTGGTGCGCTCGCGCGATTCGCTGTTGCTGCTTTGGGCGTTGCTGTCGCTGCCGCTCCCGTCGCCGGTCGGCAAGTTCGAGGCCACGGTGACAGCGCCGCCTGCGCTGTCGGAGGAGGTGTTCGCGCTTTCCTGGGTATCGGTCGAGATCGCCACGCGCCCCTCGGGGTCGAGCTTCCGCTCGGTGATCGCCTCGCGCTCGGTGACGGTTTCCACGGCGACCTCGACCACCGCGTTACCGAGGCCGACCCGCGCCTCGATCAACCGCGCGACATTGCGCCGAAGCGCCTCGCCGCGTTGATCCTCGCTGGCTGCGGCGGTCGCGGACGCATCCTCGATGAGGCCGGTTTCGCTGTCGATGACCGAAACTTCCTGCGGCGCCATCCCCGGTACGGCAGAAGCCACGAGGTAACGGAGCGCCCGCGCCTGGCTTGCCGAAAGCGGCGCCGACGTCGTGACCACGACCGAGGCAGAGGCCCGCGACATCGCCCTGAGCCCGCGCGCGGCGGTGTCGGCAATATGGACGCGGGCCTTGCGCACCACCGGCAGCGCCATGATGGTGCGGGCCAGCTCCCCCTCCCGTGCGCGAAGATAGGCCGCATCGAACATCTGCGAGGTGGTGCCGAAGCCCGACAGCGTATCGAGAATCTCGTAGCCGGAGCCGCTGTTCGACGGCAAACCGCCCGCCGCGAGGGACATGCGCAATTCGTCCCGCCGCGCCGCATCCACATAGATCGCGGCGCCACGGACATCGTAGGCCGCGCTGTTCTGTTCCAGCGCCGCCAGAACCTCACCCGACTGCTTGGCGTCGAGCCCCGAATAGAGAAGCGCCATCGACGGTCGCGTGGCGAATTTGCCGAGCGCGATGACGGCGGCGAACATCATGAGCGTCGCCACCGACACGATCACCTGGCGCCTGAGGCCAAGGGATCTCCAGACCGAAATGAACTGCTCCACGGCTGCGACTCCCCTAGCGGCTTCTGCCTTCCCCCGATGCTTCGGTTATCGCGCTTAACAATCGGTTAGCTCTGGCCGGCGTATGACCGGAATGAAACCAGACGGTAGAAACCCATGTCAGACGCTCATCCCGAGGCTCAGGCCGCACCGCCCAAACGGTCGAAATTGCCGCTGATTCTGGGGTTACTGATGATGATCGGGCTGGGCGGCGGCGGGTTCTACGCGGTCTATAGCGGGCTGATTCTCGGCCATGCCGGTCCCGCGGAGGGCGAGGTCGGCAAAGGGCCTGACGCGCTGCCCGAGATTGCCTTCGTGCCGATCGAACCGATGGTGGTCTCCCTCGGCACCGAACCCGGCGGCAGGTACCTGCATTTCACCGGCCAGATCGAGGTCGAGAAGGCGCATGAGGCCGACATGAAGCTCATCATGCCGCGCGTGACGGATGTTCTGAACGGCTACCTGCGCGCGGTCGAGGTCCGCGATCTTGAAGACCCGACGGCGCTATCGCGCCTCAGGGCGCAGATGCTGAGGCGCGTCCAGATGGTCTCGGGCGAGGGGCGCGTGCGGGACCTCCTTGTCACTGAATTCGTCATCAACTGAGCCGGGGCCGGAATGGAACTCATTGCCGATATTCTTCTGGGGGCAGGCGCGCTGGGCGTGGCCGTCTATTGTCACGTCCTCTCGCGGCGGCTCAGCGTCTTCAGCCAGCTTGAAAACGGTATCGGCGGGGCTGTGGCGGTACTGTCGGTGCAGGTGGACGACATGACCCGCGCGCTGGCCCACGCCCGCGCCGCGGCACAGGAATCGCAGCAGTCGCTGGCCGGAATGACCGAACGCGCCGAAGCCGCTGCCGCGAGGCTTGAGCTTCTGCTGGCCACGATGCACGACCTGCCGGAGCCGGCTGACCCCACGCCTGTGCGGCGCCGGGTGCTGCGCCGACGCCCGGACGGCTCGTTGGCGGGCGAGGAAGCGGCATGAGCCCGTCCCCCTCTCCTCGCCTGCGGCGGCGGGCCTTGTCCGTCCTCTTCCTGCTTCTGGCGACCTCGGGCCTTCTGCGCATCGGCCTGACGGCGGGACATGCCCTTGATGCGGCGAATGCGGAAGCAGTCCCTCCCGAAACCACGGCCTGCGCCGGCGGAGATGCGGCCACGAGGGCATTGTTCGATGATCTGAAGGAGCGCGAAAGCAGTCTCACGGCGCGCGAAAACGGGATTGCAGCACGTGAGAAAGCCGTCGCCCTGGCCGGAAGCGAGGCGGAAAAGCGCATTGCCACCCTTGAGGCCGCCGAACGGAAGCTCGCCGCCACCATCGAGCAGGCCGACCAGGCCGCCGAAAAGGACGTAGCTCGGCTCGTCGCCGTCTATGAGCGGATGAAACCGAAGGATGCCGCATCACTTTTCGCCGAAATGGCGCCGGATTTCGCCGCCGGGTTCCTGTCACGGATGCGGCCGGAAGCCGCCGCCGCGGTCATGGCCGGGCTCGACCCCAAGGTGGCCTACGCGATCAGCGTGCAGTTCGCCGGACGCAACGCCGCGGCACCGAAGTCCTGAAGCGCGAAGCGAATCTTAACCCGGGCAGCGGATAGCTGATCGGGTCACGCATAAACCGAGGCAGTCATGGTCGGCATCATCGGAATCGTCATCATCTTCGTGATGGTCTTCGGCGGCTATGTCGCCGCCGGCGGAAAGCTTGGCATCATCATGAAGTCGCTGCCGTTCGAGATGATCATGATCGGCGGCGCGGCCGTCGGCGCCTTCGTCGTCTCCAATGACGGCGCCACCATCAAGAAGACGCTGAAGGACGTCGGCAAGGTCTTCAAGGGGCCGAAGTGGAAACCGGACGACTACCGCGATCTCCTCTGCCTTCTCTTCGAGCTGATCCGCCTCGCCCGAAGCAATCCGGTCGCGATCGAACAGCATGTCGAGGCGCCGGAAACCTCGTCGATCTTCGGGAAGTACCCCAAGATCGTCGCGGATCATGCGGCGGTCGATCTGATCTGCGATACCCTGCGCTCGGCGTCGATGAACTATGATGATCCACACCAGGTCGAAGAGGTGCTCGACAAGCAGCTCGAGGCGAGCCTGCATCACTCGCTGCATTCCATGCATGCGCTCCAGTCGGTCGCGGACGGTTTGCCGGCGCTTGGCATCGTCGCGGCGGTCCTTGGCGTCATCAAGACCATGGGCTCCATCGACCAGCCGCCGGAGATCCTTGGCAAGATGATCGGCGGGGCGCTGGTCGGCACCTTCCTTGGGGTTTTCCTCGCTTACGGGATCGTCGGCCCCTTCGCGGCCAAGCTGAAGACCGTGGTCGAGGAAGACGGCCATTTCTATGCCCTCATCCGCGAGGTTCTGGTGGCGAACCTGCACAACCACCAGGCAAATCTCTGCATCGAGGTTGGCCGGCAGAACACCCCGCACCACATGCGGCCAAGCTTTTCCGCCCTTGAGGAAGCGCTGAAATCGGTGAAATCGGACGCGGCATGAGATTGCCCTTCCCGATCCCGGCGGCGATTGCCCTCCTTCTTCTCTCTGCGGTGCCGCTCCGCGCCGAGGTGGTGCGCGTCAGGTCCGGCGAACACCCGGGCTTCACCCGCATTGTCCTGGAGGGATCGGCGCAAGCGGGGTGGAGTGTGACGCGCGGGCGCGACGGCTATGTGTTCCGGGCCGCCGGCCCGGCGACACGATTTGACCTAACCGGCGCCTTCGACCTGATTCCGCGCAAGAGGCTAGAGGGTCTCGACGCGCGCGACGGCGGCATCCTTGATCTTACAGTTCGCTGCGACTGCCACGTGGCGGCATTCGAAACACCGGGCGGCGCGGTGGTGATCGACGTCAAGGAGGGCGCCCCGCCCGCCAGCAGCCCGTTCGAGACCCCGGACGGCGGCGACACGGGGGCGGCAGAGCGGACCGCGGCGGCCGGCACGCAAACCACCGGCCCGGTCTTGCCGCGCTGGCAGCCCGCGTCGATCACGCCGCCTGCGACGGACCCCCACCTGCCGGTCTACTGGCAGAAGGACGCGGCATCTCCTCCCGGTTCCGGCGACCAGCGCCTGGAGAACCCGCCTCGGCCAGCAGCGGCGGAATTCGCGCCTGCCGATCCCCGTGCAGATGATATCCGCAAGGCGTTGGCGGAGCAACTCGGTCGCGCGGCGGCGCAGGGGCTCATCACCTTCGACGCCCAGCCAGCCCCCGATCCGGCGCCGGAGCCCGTCGCAGCATCGGGGCCGGAGAACCACGCCCATGCCGTTCCCGCGCCGCAGGACACGTCCGGCCTTCCCGTGCAGTTCGAAACCAGCATCGACCGCGACTCGGGCTTCGCGGAAGTCGAGGTCGCGCTCTCCGCCGAAGGTCGGTCATGCCCAGAGGACACCGATTTCACCCCCGCAGACTGGGGCGACGGAACGCCGGCGGCTTATCAGATTGCGAAGCTTCGCCAAGGCCTTGTGGGAGAGTTCGACAAGCCGGATCATGACAGGGTCCTGGCGCTGGCCCGGCTCTACATCCATCTGGGCTTCGGCGCAGAGGCGCGCGCGACGCTTGACGCGTTCGGTATCAGCGAGGCGGACGCGCCCTGGCTCCGCACCTTCGCGGCCATCGTCGACGGGGAGGAGAGGGCACCCGCAGCGCTCAAAGGTTTCACGACCTGCGATGGCGCGGTCGCGCTCTGGGCGCTTCTCGAAACCCGCAAACCGCGCGCCCAAAGCGATATCAACAGCGCTGCGATCCTCGGCGCTTTCTCCGCACTTCCGCTGCATCTGCGCCGTCTGCTGGGACCCGCGCTGATGGAACGGCTGATCGCGGCTGGCGACGCCGATGCCGCCCATGCCGTGCGCGCGGCCATCCTGCGCGCCGGTCTGGCCGCTGAACCGGAACTGGAGATTGCGAGTGCCGACCTTGCGCAGGCGGGCGGCGATGCCGCCTTGGCCGAGCAGAGCCTTGATGCCATCGCCACGGGGGGCAGTCCGGCAGCGTCCGAAGCGCTCGCCCGCGCCATCCGCCTGCGTCTTGATCGCGGCGATGCGGTGCCGCCTGCTCTCGCCGAAAGCGCGGCGGCGCTTGCCTATGAATTCCGCCGCGAAAGGAAAGGGCCTGAGCTTGCCGGCTTGCAGATACTGTCACTGGCCTCGACCGGCGACTTCGCCTCCGCCTTCAACGAGGAAGCGCGGTGGCGGGAGGCCTTCCCTGAGCTTGTGGCGCAGGAGGTGCTTCTAAGCCTTTTCGCCATGCTGGTCCGAAAGGGTGACGACTGGACCCTCCTCAACCACTACTACCGCGAACGCGACCGTATCCTCCGCCTCGATCCCGACGTCCTCCTCCGGCTCGATCTGGCGGACCGGCTGGCGGGCGCGGGCTTTGGCGCGGAAACGAGGGCGCTCTTGAAAGGCGAGGCGGCCGCAACCGGGCGCGGCAGGCTGATCCTCGCCCGGAGTGCGCTTCATGAAGGCGACGCCGCAGCGGCGCTCGACACGCTTGCAGGGGCGGAAGGCGCCGAGGCCGCGGCGCTCAGGGCCGAGGCATACCTCAGGCAGAACCAGCCGCAGAAGGCGGAAGCCGAACTCTCCGGGGCGGGCGACACCGCAGGTGCCGCGCGCGCGGACCGGCTTGCCGGGGACTGGCAGAGCAGCGCGGCAGCGGCGCCGGATGGTGTGGCAGAGGCACTGAAGGCGCTCGCCCCCGCGTCTTCCCCGGCCGTTGCCAATCAAGGAGAGGTGGGCGAGCTCGAATCCGGTCGCAGTCTTGTTGCCGAGACAGAACAGGCCCGCGACGCGCTCGCCAGCCTTCTGCGCTTCGCGACGGAGGCCCCGCCTTGAACGGTCATGAAGTTGTCCGGTGCGAGGGACGTTGGCCGACGGGGGAATACTGACAGAGGGTCGCCGGGATTGAAATCGGCGCGAAGGCGTGACACACATCCCGTCGCAGTTCCGCAGGTCGCCCGCCGACGCGCTCCGCCTTCTCGGCCGCCAAAGGCGCGCGAGGATAGCCAAAGCCCTGCCACGCTCGCTTGCATTCACGTCCCGCGCAGCCTATCCACGTGCAGGCCCAGCGGGCAAACCGGCTCGGACAGAAGTGACCGAGAGCCGCCACGTCGGCAAGGCCCCGTAGCTCAGGGGATAGAGCGGCCGCCTCCTAAGCGGCAGGTCGCAGGTTCGAATCCTGCCGGGGTCGCCAGTTTCCGCCGCGCCGTCGCGGCTCAGGCGGGTTGTTCCTGCTCTTCTGCCTCTGCGGCATCATCATCCTCGGCATTCGGGTCGATGGCCGGCGGCCGGTCGTCGCCAAGGAAATTGCCGAACTTCTCAAGCGCCGGGATGTGTTCGCTGAGGACGCGGATCACCACCAGAAGCGGCACGGCGACGATCATGCCGATGACCGACCAGAACCAGGCCCAAAGCGCCACCGACAGGAACACCACCACCGTGTTCATCCTGAGCCTGCGCGAGATGAAATAGGGCGTGATGATCTGGCCCTCGATGGAGTTGACGACGATGTAGCTCAGCGCGGCCATCAGCGGCACGAAATAGCCGTCGAAGCTGACAAGCCCGACGACACCGATGACGGCGGTGCCGATCAGCATGCCGATATAGGGGATGAAGTTCAGGAGGAACGCCATCGCCCCGAACATCGAGGCAGAGGGCATGCCAAGGGCGTAAAGCACGGTGCCGATGGCAACGCCGAGGCAGAGGTTGATGATGGTGATAGCGCCGAGGTAGTTGCCGATGCTGTCCTCGATCTCCCGCAGCGCCAGATAGGCACGGCGCTTGTCGCGCATGGTATCGAAGCTCTGGACGATCTTCAGGTAAAGAAGGTCGCCTGAGGCGAGCATGAAGTACAGCAGGAGAAGCGTGAGCAGAAGCTGCGAGAAGAAGGCCGGCACGTAGGAGGTGGCGGCGGTCACGACGCCGATGCTGACCGATCCTCCATCGCTTTGCGCGACAACGGTTGGTGTCGCCGGCGCTTCGGGCTCTGCCCCCGCGATCTCGTCGATCTTTTCTGCTGCCTGTTGCAGGGACTTGAACGACGCCTTCAGCGCCTGGAACTTTTCCTCAAGTTGCTGGCTGATCTCGGGGATGTCGTTCATGAGCTGGCGCGCCGGCGTAACGAGCATCGTCCCCATCACGATCAAGAACACGATCAGAAGCGCGGTGATCCCGGTTGCGGTGATGGCCGGCGATATGCCCTTGCGCCAGAGCCAGCGGCGGATCGGCACGAAGACGAAGAACAAGAGCACCGCCAGCGTGACCGGCATAAGGAATTCGCGCGCATAGGCGACGGCGGCGCCAAGCAGGATGATGAAAATGCCGATCACCGCCCAGGAATGCACCGCGCGCGTCTTGCCGGTGTCCTTCCGCGAAGGAAACATCTGGACCATTTTCGACACCCACCCCTCGCACGGCCATGGGCCGCGCCGATCCGCGCATGGGGTGTCAATGCGGACCGGGGCGTTCCGGTTCCGTCAGAACTCCACTGGCCGGTCGCCCTTCGCATCCCTGACCCGCGTGGGAAGGCCCATGCGGGTCAGAAGCGCGATGAAGGGCCGGGGGTCGAGCTCCTCGACATTGACCATCCGCCCCACGTCCCATGTGCCCTTCGCGATCAGGATCGCGGCGACGACGGGGGGCACTCCGGCGGTGTAGGAAATGCCCTGCGCGCCGACCTCATCGTAGGCTTCCCTGTGGTCGGCGACGTTGTAGATGAAGACCTCGGCAGGCTTGCCGTCCTTCATGCCCTTCACCACGTCACCGATGCAGGTCTTGCCCAAGTAATCCGGCGCAAGGCTCGCCGGGTCGGGCAGGACGGCCTTCACCACCTTGAGCGGGATCACCTCCTGCCCCTCGGCGGTCCTGATCGGCTTTTCGGAAAGAAGGCCAAGGTTCTTCAGCACGGTGAAGACGTTGATGTAATGATCGCCAAAACCCATCCAGAAGCGCACATCGGCCTTGGGGTAGCGGGCAGAAAGCGAATGTACCTCATCATGGCCGGTGAGGTAGGCCTTCTGCTTGCCGACGACGGGCAGGTCCCACACCTCGCCGACCTCGAACATCGCGTTCGATTGCCAGGCCCCGCCCTGCCACGAATAGACCGTGCCGGTGAATTCGCGGAAGTTGATCTCCGGGTCGAAATTGGTGGCGAACCAGCGGCCATGCGATCCCGCGTTGATATCGACGATGTCGATGCTGTCGATCCGGTCGAGGTATTCCTCTTCGGCGAGACGCGCATAGGCATTGACCACGCCGGGGTCGAAGCCGACGCCGAGGATGGCGGTGACGCCGGCCTTCTCCGCCGCCTCGCGTCGCTGCCATTCGTAGTTGCCGTACCACGGCGGCGCTTCGCAGATCTTCGCGGGGTCTTCGTGGATCGCGGTGTCCATATAGGCGGCACCGGTGTCGATGCAGGCCTGAAGCACGGTCATGTTGACGAAGGAGGAGCCGACGTTGATGACGATCCCGGCCCCGGTCGAACGGATCAGGGCGGCTACGGCATCCGTGTCCATCGCGTCGACGGAATGGGCGTCGAACCGGCCCGGCCCCTTCATCGCGCGCTTTTCCTTCACGCTGGCGATGATCGCCTCGCATTTCGCCTTGGTGCGGCTCGCGATGTGGAGGTCGCCCAGCACATCGTTATGTTGCGCGCATTTGTGCGCCACGACCTGCGCGACGCCGCCGGCGCCAATGATCAGCAAATTCCGTTTCACTTCGGCTGTCTCCTTGTCTTCAGGACAGTTGAAGGGGTGAGCGTCTTGAGGCTCACGACAGGCTAGAGGCGTAGTCCTCATAGCCGAACTCACGGACCAGACGGAGCGAACCGTCGAGGTCCTTCATGACGATCGACGGCATGTTGACGCCGTTGAACCAGTTCTTCTTGACCATGGTGTAACCGGCGGCATCCGCGACCGAGATGCGGTCGCCGACCGACAGCGGCCGTTCGAACCGCGCATCGCCAAAGATGTCCCCGGCGAGGCAGGACTTGCCGCATACTTGGTATTCGTACTCGCCCGCCTGCGGCAGCTTGGCCTTTTCGCGGTAGATCAGCAGGTCGAGCATATGCGCCTCGATCGAACTGTCGACCAGGGCGAGATTCTTGCCGTTGTTGAGGATGTCGAGCACCGTCACCTCCAGTGAGGTCGAATTGGTGATCGCCGCCTCGCCGGGTTCGAGATAGACCTGCGCGCCGAACCTGTCGCTGAACGCCTTGAGGCGGGCAGCGAGGTCATCGACCGGATAACCTTCGCCGGTGAAGTGGATGCCGCCACCGAGGCTGACCCATTTGACCTTGTCGAGAAGCCGCGCGAATTCCGTCTCGATCCGGGTCAGTTGCCGGTCGAACAGATCGAAATCCCGGTTCTCGCAATTGTAATGGATCATGAAGCCGGACAAGCGGTCGATCACCTCGCCGATCTTATCCGCATCCCATTCACCAAGGCGCGAGAAGGGTCGCGCCGGGTCGGCGAGGTCGAAACCGGAGGTCGAGAAGCGGGGGTTGAGCCTGAGGCCGCGCTGGATCGTGGCCGACTGGTTGTCGAACCGTTCAAGCTGGCCGATGGAGTTGAAGATGATCTTGTCGGCATAGGACACCGCCTCGGCGATCTCATGATCGGCCCAGGCGACGGAATAGGCGTGGGTTTCCTTGCCGAACTTCTCGCGCCCGAGGCGCAGTTCATAAAGAGAGGAGGAGGTCGTGCCGTCCATATGATCGCGCATCAGGTCGAAGGCCGACCATGTGGCGAAACACTTCAGCGCCAGAAGCGCCTTTGCGCCCGAGCCTTCGCGCAGGCGGTCGATAACTGCCATGTTGCGAAGCAGCTTCGCCTGGTCGATCAGGTAGAAAGGTGTCTGGATCATCGGGCGCCCCCCGGAGCCGGCCAAAAGGGAAGCGCCGATATAGGACCCCCTGCCCGGCCACGCAAGGCCCGGGTCAGATCATGCGGATCGCGTCCTTGTCGACCGACAGCATGTAGCCCCGGCGGGCGATGTTCTTGACCAGAAGCTCCGCCACCATTTGGTTGCCAAGCGCATCGCGGAGCCGCTTGATCCGCATGGCGCCCGCCGCCTCGTCGCAATCGGCTGCATTCTTGCCCGAGATGACACCTTCGATCTCGGCGCCCGAGAGGATGTCGTCATCCATCCGCGCCTCGGCCAGAACCGACAGCGTCTCGATGGCGGCGGGAGTCAGGGTGAAGGCCATGTCATTTAGCAGGACCGCATTCTCCGCCCGGCTGATGAGAAGCGAGGACACCTGGATGCCCTGCCGCCGGATCTCGTTCATCCGCCGGTTCAGCGCGACGATCATCACGAGGAAGACGAGTGCCGCGATCAGCATCGCGGTTGAAAACACCAGCAGCACGAAGATCACGGTGCGGTAGCCGGTCAGCACCTCGGAAAAGGTGGTGCCGGACTGGGCGAGAATCTCCAGAAGCTTGATCTGGTCGCCGGTGGTCAGCGCGTCGTTCTCGATGAAGATACGCTCGACCCGGGCGTTGAAGGCATTGGCGTCGGGCAGCGACAGGAACAGAAGCACCGCCGCCAGCGCGAGGATGGCGACGATGGCCGCAATGCCCCAGAGGACGACGCGGTTGCCGGCGCGGAGCGCCTCGTTTGCTACGCTGGTCGTTTCGGCCACGGTCATTCCCCGAGAGGCTCAGCCCTTGGGAACAATGGAGACAATGGCCAGAAGCGTCCAGCCCTCCTGTGCAAGCATCGGCGCCAGTGCCGCTGCGGCATCGCCTTTCGATCCGCAGGCGCTGTCAGGGAGCGTCGCGGTGCCGAAGTCGAGCTTCAGGGGGTTGTCGCGCTTGGCCTTGTAGTCGACGCGGCATTCCGCCGCCGCCGGCAGGGCGATGAGGGTAAGGGCGAGGATGAGGGCGAGGATGCGGGTCATGATGGGCCGACATTCCGTGAAGCAGCATCGCTATTCAATAACATTCCAACGGCAATCGGTCGTTATCACGTATCTGCCCGCCGTTATTGCTAGTCGCCGCTGCCAGGGCCATTCCTCAGGACATGAAGCCGGCCTTGCTGCCCAAACATTCACTCAACGGGCCGGCCAACTAAGGAACATCGCCATGAGCAAGTTGAAAACAAGCATCATCGCAATCGTCACGGCGGCCGCTGTTGCGCTTGGCGCCGTAGCGCCTGCCGCGGCCATGACCCAGCAGGAGAAGAACGCGCTCGCCCTGATCCTTGGCGCGGTGGCCGCCGGGGTCGTCGTGGACAAGGTCATCAACGACAGGAACGACGACAAGCGGCGCAAACAGCAGAACGCCGATCCTTACGGGTACGACGACAACTATTACTACGAAGATCACAGGTGGCCGGGCGACCGCATGAAGAAGCGGAACCAGCGGGTCATCCCGGCGGAGTGCGTTTTCCAGATCCGCCATGACGACCGCCGCCGCGATGTCGTTTCACCGCGCTGCCTGAACGATTTCGGCCTTGGTCGCGGCCTGCCGCAGGATTGCGCTTTTGACGCCCGCATCCGTGGCGACCGCCGGACAGTCTACGGCGCAAACTGTCTTGAACGGAAAGGCTTTCGGATCGGCAGGTACCGCTAAACGGTAGAGTCGAGCAGTCGGTCGCGGGTCCCTCTTGTTTCCGCCGTGACCGCCCTCGGGGCGGGTGGCACGAACCACCCGCCCCTTTTTTTCTTGCGCCGGACGGGCATTCGCGCGACGAGGCGGGCATGAAGAGCCCGCCCGATTTCAGCTTCGAGACCGCCGCCATGGCGCGCGGGCTGGCCCTCGTCGCCGGTGTCGACGAGGTCGGGCGCGGCCCATTGTGCGGTCCGGTCGTGGCGGCGGCGGTGCGGCTTGACCCCGCGCGCATCCTCGGCGGCCTGAACGATTCGAAGGCGCTGACGCCTGCGCGGCGGGAAAGCCTGTTCGCCGCACTGCAAGAGGTGGCCGATGTCGCCATCGGCATGGCGAGCGTCGAAGAGATTGACGCGTTGAATATCCTCCGCGCCAGCCACCTTGCCATGGTCCGCGCCGTGGCGGGACTTGCCCGGACGCCCGATCACCTTCTCATCGACGGCAATCTTCTTCCGCGCGACCTCGCCATCAGCGCCGAGGCGGTGGTCAAGGGCGATGCGCGGTCACTCTCCATCGCTGCCGCCTCGGTCGTGGCCAAGGTGACGCGCGACCGGATCATGGTGGATTTGGCGCAACAGCACCCCGGCTACGGCTGGGAACGCAATGCCGGCTACCCGACGAAAGACCATCTGAAAGCGCTGGGTAATCTTGGTGTGACCCCACACCATAGGCGTTCGTTCAAACCGGTCCACAACATCTTGTGCCAAGCAATTTCTATAAGTGCTTGATTCAAAAAAGAATTTGACGGCGAATCGGCTCTGACTCATCTTTAGGCCAACAAGACCGGCACCGAAAAGCCGGGCAAGAGGCAGAGATGACCAAACCGAAGTCCGAAGGCGCCGTGGCGCTTCCGCTCAACACGATCATGGATGGCGACTGCATCGAACGGATGCTGGCGTTGCCGGCGGAAAGCGTCGATCTGATCTTCGCCGACCCGCCCTACAACCTCCAGCTTCGCGGCGACCTGCACCGGCCCGACAATTCCAAGGTCGATGCCGTCGACGACCACTGGGACCAGTTTTCGAGCTTCGAGGTCTACGACCGCTTCACCCGCGACTGGCTTGCCGCCGCCCGCCGGCTTCTGAAACCCAATGGCGCGATCTGGGTCATCGGTTCCTACCACAACGTCTTTCGCATGGGGGCCGAACTACAGAACCAGGGCTACTGGATCCTGAACGACGTGGTCTGGCGCAAGTCGAACCCGATGCCGAATTTCCGTGGCAAGCGGCTGACCAATGCGCATGAAACGCTGATCTGGGCGTCGAAATCCGAAGGCTCGAAATACACCTTCAACTATGAGGCGCTTAAGGCCCTCAACGAAGGCGTGCAGATGCGGTCCGACTGGGTGATCCCGCTCTGCACTGGCGGCGAAAGGCTGAAGGACGAGGCCGGCGACAAGGCGCATCCGACGCAGAAGCCCGAAGCGCTCCTGCACCGCGTGCTGGTCGGCACGACCAATCCCGGCGATGTCATCCTCGACCCCTTCTTCGGCACCGGCACCACCGGCGCCGTCGCCAAGATGCTTGGCCGCGAGTTCATCGGGATCGAGCGTGAGGCGGCCTATCGCGCCGCCGCCGAAAAGCGGATCGCCAAGATCCGCAAGTTCGACCGCGAGGCGCTTGAGACCTCGACCTCGAAGCGATCCGAGCCGCGCGTTCCCTTCGGCCAGGTCGTCGAACGGGGCATGCTGCGTCCGGGGGAAGAGCTTTATTCTCCGAGGGGCGGCATCGCCAAGGTTCGCGCCGATGGCACGCTGATCGGCAATGACGTGAAGGGTTCGATCCATCAGGTCGGGGCGCATCTGGAAGGCGCGCCCTCCTGCAACGGCTGGACCTACTGGCATTTCAAGCGCGACGGCAAGCTCGTCTCCATCGACCTTCTGCGCCAGCAGATCCGGGCCGAGATGGATGAGGGCCGCCCGCACTGACAAGGGTTACCGCCGGTGCCTGGGCATCTGCCCGTGGCACGAACTTGGCTCCGCCCGGATTGCACCCCCGGCGGGGCCTTTTTTTGCCCTCAGAGGATCGGCGCGAAAAGCCGTGCAACCGGGGCGGCGTAGCGGATGAACGGGTGCGGTATGTCGCGAAAATTGGTCTTGTACTGCTTGGCCCGCGCCATGTCCGCTTCCAGCACCTCTGCCACCTCGGCGGCGAAGGCATCGTCGAAGATGATGGCTGTCTGTTCGAAATTCAGCCGGCAGGAGCGGTTATCAAGGTTCAGCGTCCCGACCGAGGCCATCCAGTCGTCGACGACCAGCAGCTTCGAATGCATGAAGCCGCCCTGATAGCGGAAGATCTTTACCCCGGCGCGGCGCACCTCGTCGAAATAGGAAAAGGCGGCGAGCCAGACGATCCAGTGATCGCGCTGGTCGGGGACAAGGATGCGCACGTCGACGCCGCGGAGCGCGGCGAGCTTCAGCGCGTTCAGGATGTCCACGTCCGGCACGAAATAGGGCGTGGCGATCCAGAGCCGCTCCGCCGCCGCGTTGATCGCGTTGCAGAAATAGAGACTGCCGGATTCGTGGCGGTCGGAAGGGCCTGTGGAGAGGACGAGCACGTCCACCCCCCCAGTATCGGGCGGCGGGCACCATTCAACGTCGAGCGTGTCCCGCGTGGCCCAGTACCAGTCCTCGGCGAAGGCGAGTTGCACCTGCGCCACCGCCGGCCCGTCGAGCCTCAGATGCGTGTCGCGCCAGTGGCCGAAACCTTGCGACCGGCCCATGTATTCGTCGCCGACATTCAACCCGCCAATGAAGCCGGTCACGCCGTCGACCACGACGATCTTGCGGTGATTGCGGAAGTTGACCTGGAAGCGGTTGCGGCTGCCGGTCTGGGCGTGAAAGTTCAGGATCTCCACCCCGGCGGCGCGCAGATCCTCGATATAGAGCCACGGCAGGTTGACGCTGCCGATCCCGTCGTAAAGCACCTTGACCGTCACCCCCGCCAGCGCCCTTTCCGCGAGGTGGCGGGCAAGGTCGCGACCGATCTCGTCGTCGCGGATGGTGTAGAACTGGACGAGGACGTAGTGCTCTGCCCGGTCGATGGCGGCGAAGATCTCGGTGAAGGTCGCTTCGCCGTCGATCAGAAGCCGGGCGGAGTTGCCGCAAAGGACCTTGTGTTCGCTCAGCGCCTCGAACGCGGTGACGGTCTTTCGGCGGTCGCCTAGCCGCGCCAGTTCGGCCGGCGCATTGCGGGAAATCTCGCTGGTGACGCGGGTGATCGCCTGCCGCAGTTCCCGCCGCATTGAGATGTAGCCGGAGAAGCGCTTGTGGCCGAGGAAAAGGAAGGCCGGCACGGCCGCAAAGGGCGCCGTCAGCAGGAAGACGACCCAGCCCACGGCCCCTTGCGGTGTGCGGGCGTGACGCATGGCGCGGAAGGCAAAGATGACGCCGACCACCTGAAAGGCGAGGACGACAAGGACGATGACGGCGTTCTGGAACGTCATGCCGTCACGATCCGCGCGGCATCGGGTTCGCGCCGGCGTTATAGGCCGACCAGTCCTCGATGTCGGGGTAGAATTGCTTCCGCCAGTCGCGGACGCGGGGGTTCATCCGCCGCCGCCAGAGCGGCGGGATCATGGCGAGCGCGGTCATTGCCGGATAGCCGAAGGGCAGTTGCGGCGCCTCCCCGGCGGCATAGGTCTGCAGAAGCGGGAAGCGGCGGTCGGGCTTCCAGTGATGGTCGGAATGGCGCTGCAGGTTGATGAGCACCCAGTTCGAGAACTTGTGGTCGGCATTCCAGGAATGGCGGGGCAGGACATGTTCGTAGCGCCCCTCGCCAAGATGGCGGCGGGTCAGGCCGTAATGTTCGATGTAATTCACAAGCTCCAGCTGCCAGATGGCGACGAAGGCCTGCAACAGGAACAGCCCCACGCCCTGCCAGCCGCCCAGCGCGGCGGCAAGGCCAAGGGCAGCGGCTTGCAGGGCCGCATAGCGCCAGAACGGGTTCGAAGGGTGCGACGGCTTCCGCCCCGCCCGCGCCAGAAGCTGTGTCTCGGCCCGCCAGGCCGATCCGGGCCCGTCGCGAAGGACACGGACAAACGCGCGGTGGAAGCCTTCGTTGTAGCGCGCCGACACCGCGTCGCGCGGGGTGCCGACATAGCGGTGATGGACGAGAAGATGTTCTGTCCTGAAATGGCTGTAGATCACCGTCGCCAAGAGAAGATCGCCGAGCCAGCGCTCGACCCGGTTCTTCTGGTGCATCAGCTCATGCGAATAGTTGATGCCGACCGCGCCCGAGATCACGCCCATACCGATGAAGAGGCCGATCTTTTCGGCGGCCCCGAGGTGATCGGCGCGGGTGACGTACCAGATCAGCGCATAAAGGACGATGAACTGGACCGGGAACCAGATCAGGGTGATGAGCCGGTACCAGTAAAGATCGGCCTCGGGCGTCGAAGGATCGTTGTTGCCGTGGTTCTGGCCGAAGACCGCATCAAGCAGCGTTGCGCCGATCCAGCCGTAGATCGGCAGGAGGAGGACGGTCCAGCCGCCCACCACCGCGCCGATGGCGGCAAGAGGTATGAGGACAAGCGACAGCCAGAACGGCAGGGCCGAGGAAAGCCGGGAGATGGAGGAAGGGGCAGACATCGGAAGCTCCTGGCCAGATTGCGTGAAGCTTAGCGGCGGAACCGGCTGCCCTCAACCGCCCCGGCGGGGGCGCATCGCCGCGTCATAGGCCTTGCGCATGACGGTGGGCAGGCTGGCGGGGCGGAAGGTTTCGCGCGGAAGAAAGACGCCGCGGTCTGGTGCTGTGACGTCGGGGACGGTCGCGGTCAGCACCCGAAGCGTCAGATGGAAATGGGTGAAGGTATGGCGCACCGGCGCCGGCGCCTCGCGCCACTCGGCGGCAAGGGGCGGCGCGGGGGCCGGTTCGCCTTCCGCCCAATGGGTGCCGGGCCAGCCGAGCATTCCGCCCAGAAGGCCATTGTCGGGCCGCCGTTCGAGGAGCACCGCCCCATCGGCACGGAAGGTGACATAGGCAATGCCCTGCCGTTCAGGTCGCGCCACCTTGGGGGCCTTGCGCGGCAGCACCTCAGCGATGCCAGTGGCGCGGGCGGCGCAGGGGTCGAACAAGGGGCAGATGCCGCAGGCGGGCGACCTTGGCGTGCAG
The DNA here is from genome assembly GCA_020161655.1 of Pseudomonadota bacterium. Classification (GTDB taxonomy): domain Bacteria; phylum Pseudomonadota; class Alphaproteobacteria; order Rhodobacterales; family Rhodobacteraceae; genus Albidovulum. The sequence goes on along the minus strand of JAIUPC010000009.1, from coordinate 200,492 downwards.
ATCGTCGCGCCAAGGTCCATCATTGCCTGCGCATGGTCGCCGGGTCGCTGTTGCGGAGTCAGCCGCGCCGCAAGATCCGTGAGACGGGGCTTCACGCCCGGCAATGGCTCCTCCACTGCGAAAAGCCGGGCCACCACCCTTTCGACATTGCCGTCAACCACGGTCGCCGGTTCATAAAAGGCGATGGCGGCAATGGCGGCGGCGGTATAGGGGCCGATGCCGGGCAAGGTGCGCAGTGCGGCGGAGGTTTCGGGGAAGCGCCCGTTATGGGCAAGGACCACGGCGCGGGCGCACTTCAGGAGGTTCCGCGCCCTTGCGTAATAGCCAAGCCCGGCCCATTCGGCCATCACCTCGGCATCCTCGGCAGCGGCGAGATCGGCGACCGTCGGCCAGCGCGCGGTGAAGCGGCGGAAGTAGTTCTGGACTGCCGCCACCGTCGTCTGTTGCAACATCACCTCGGAAAGCCAGACACGGTAGGGGTCGGGCCGGACGCCCGCGCGCCGCTCCGCCGGGCCGGTACGCCAAGGCATCAGGCGCGCATTGGCATCGTACCAGTCGAGCAGCCTTTCGCTGACTTCGGCGTCACGCAATCTTTATTCCCCCAGCCACGCATCCCCCGTGGGCAAACCCCGCCACCGCCGGTAACATAAGCGCCGATACGGGAAAGGACAGGCCGGGAAAGTGCGGGGATGAGCGAGGGCGCCGAAAAGTTCCGCCGGCACAGCCGCGGCTTCGAGCCTGCTTCGGGGCTTTTGAAGGACCGTATCCGCACGGCCGGCGAGGCTCGCGGTTTCGCCGTGTCCCGGCTCCTTACCCATTGGGCCGAGATCGTCGGCACCGATATCGCCGCGATGGCCCTGCCGGTGAAGATCGGCTACGGGCGCGACGGTTTCGGCGCCTCGCTGACGCTGCTCACCACCGGCGCTTCGGCGCCGCTGCTTCAGATGCAACTGCCGAAGATCCGCGAAAAGGTGAATGCCTGCTACGGCTACAACGCCATCTCCAAGGTCATCGTCACGCAGACCGCGCCCACGGGCTTTGCCGAAGGCCAGGTCGCTTTCTCCCCGGCCCCGAAACCGGCGCCCGCGCCCGTTTCCCCCGCAGTCCACCAAAAAGCGAGCGCAACCGCCGAAGGCGTGCGCGATCCCGGCCTTCGTGCCGCGCTTGAAGCTTTGGGCGAAAAAGTGTTGTCTCGCCCCCGAAATACGAAAGGCTGATCCATGAAACGCAATTCTCTTCTCGCCGGGGCCGCGGCCTTGGCTATCCTTGGCGGGTTCTGGGCGATGACGCGCGGCACGGCGGGTCCCGTCACCGCGCTTGCAACCCCCGCTCTGGCGCAGGAAGCCACTGCCACGTCGGAGGCGTCGCGGGTGCCGGACATGGTGCTTGGGAAGCAGGATGCGCCGGTGACGGTGGTGGAATATGCCTCCTTCACCTGCCCTCATTGCGCGAACTTCCATGCCACGGTCTTCGACAAGATGAAGGCCGACTATATCGACACCGGCAAGGTCCGCTTCGTCTACCGCGAGGTCTATTTCGACCGCTACGGCCTTCTGGCCGCGATGATCGCGCGTCAGGGCGGGCCGGAGAAATACTTCGCCATTTCCGACATCCTCTATGACACGCAGAAGGACTGGCTCGCCTCGGGCGAGGATGCAGTGATCATCGAGAACCTCAAGAAGATCGGCCTCAAGGCCGGGCTCGACCAGGCCAAGGTGGACGCCACCATCAAGGATTTCGAGACCTGCACCGCCGACCTCAATGCCTGCATGGCGACCGACAACATCGCCGGCGCGATGGTCGCGACCTACCAGACCAACGCGCAGAAGGACGGGATCGAAAGCACACCCACCTTCCTTATCAACGGCGAAAAGCAGTCGGGTGCAATGAGCTACGAGGAGTTTTCCAAGCTTCTCGAAGCCAAGCTCGAAGGCTGATCCATGCAGCCTCTGTCGGGTGTGAAGGTCGTCGAACTGGCGCGGATTCTGGCCGGCCCCTGGGCCGGGCAGACGCTTGCCGATCTCGGCGCCGAGGTCATCAAGGTCGAGGCGCCGGAGGGGGATGACACCCGACGCTGGGGACCGCCCTTCATCGAACGCGAGGGCGACCGCTCGGCGGCCTATTTCCACGCCACGAACCGGGGCAAGAAGTCGGTCATCGCCGATTTCCGCAAGGCTGAGGATCAGGCCTTTGTCCGCGACCTTGTGAAGGATGCCGACATCCTGATCGAGAACTTCAAGCTTGGCGGGCTGGCGAAATACGGCCTCGACTATGCGAGCCTTTCGAAGGTGAACCCGCGCCTCATCTACTGTTCGATCACCGGATTCGGCCAGGACGGGCCCTACGCCCACCGCGCTGGCTATGACTACATCATCCAGGGCATGTCCGGGCTGATGAGCGTCACCGGCGAGCCGACAAGCCAGCCGCAGAAGGTGGGCGTTGCCGTCACGGACGTCTTCACCGGCGTCTATGCGGCGACGGCCATTCTTGCCGCGCTCATCCAGCGCGGCACGACGGGCAAGGGCCAGCATATCGACATGGCGCTTTTCGACGTGGCGACGGCGATCATGGCGAACCAGTCGATGAACTACCTTGCCTCGGGCAAGGCGCCGCAGCGCATGGGCAATGCCCATCCCAACATCGTGCCCTATTCGGTCTTCGACTGCGCCGATGGCTGGATCATCATCGCCACCGGCAATGACGGCCAGTACCGGCGGCTCTGCAAGGTGCTGGGGGTCGAGGCACTGGCCGAGGCGCCGGAGTACCTGACCAACGCCGACCGCATCGCCAACCGGGCGGCGATCACGGCGGCGCTGACGGAAAAGACCCTTCTCTGGCAGAAGGCCGACCTTCTGGCCGCCTGCGAGGCTGAGGGCGTGCCCGCCGGGCCGATCAACGACATGGCCGAGGTCTTCGCCGATCCGCAGATCATCGCGCGCGGCATGAAGATCGACTGCGACGGCGTGCCGGGGGTCAGGGCGCCGATGACGTTTTCGGATGCGGAACTGGCAGCGGGGAAGCCTTCACCGGCGCTGGGTGAGCATGACGCAGAGGTTCGCAAGCGGCTTGGTGGCGGCTAGAACCCCAGCGCCGCCAGCCGCTCGTCCAGCAGCCCCCAGTCGTCAAGCTGAAGCCTGACCGGAACGCTCAGCACATTGCGGCGCATCGCTTCGGGCAGGCGCACCGCGTCCTTTTCGGTGGTGACAAGCTGCGCCCGGCGCAGCTGCGCCTCTGCCTCAAGCCGGTGAAGAAGCCCCGGTGTCAGTGGCTGGTGGTCGTCAAGCGGCACGGCGCGCAGGATCTCCGCGCCGAGGTCGCGGAGGGTCCGGAAGAACTTGTCCGGGTGGCCGATCCCGGCGAAGGCCAGCACCTTGAGGCCCTGCCAGTCCATGCCGGTCGGCAGGGGCCGGAGCGCGCCGGTCAGGCGCGGGACGCTCACCCCAGCCCCCCATGTCTTCGTGAAACGCTCCTGCGCCTCGGGATCACCGATGGTCAGGCAGAAATCGGCCCGCGCCATGCCCGCCGCGACCGGCTCGCGCAAAGGGCCGGCGGGGATGCAAAGCCCGTTGCCGAAGCCGCGTTCGGCATCGGCGACGATGATCGACAGGTCCTTGGCAAGGGCGGGGTTCTGGAAGCCGTCATCCATCAGGATCACCCGCGCCCCCGCGGCGACAGCGGCCCGTGCCCCCGCCGCCCGGTCGCGGGCGATCCAGGTCGGGGTGAAGCCGGCCAGCAGCATCGGCTCATCGCCGCATTCCGCCGCGCTGTGCTTCCGCTCATCGACCCGGACCGGGCCTTCAAGCGACCCGCCATGCCCCCGGCTGACCACATGCGCCTCGACCCCACGCGCCGCGAGGCGCTGTGCCAGGGCGATGACGGTCGGGGTCTTGCCGGTGCCGCCGGCATTGAGGTTGCCGATGCAGATCACCGGCACGCCGGGCCGGAACGGCTGGCCTGAGGCCAGTCGCCGCGCCGTCGCCCCGGCATAAAGGCGGCCAAGCGGCGCCAGCAGCGAAGCGGCGAGGCCGGGCCGGTCGGGCAGATTGTCCCAGAAGCGCGGCGGCCTCATGACGCCTCCAGCGCTGCCGGCAGGGGGTCGCCCTGCATGAGGTCGAGGATGATCTGCATCACCCGTTCGGTCACCTCCGCCCCGCCGGAGGATGCCGCCCAGGCGTTGTGGGCCAGAAGTGCGGCCTTGTCGGGGGCGATGAGGTCGGCCACAGCCTCGGCCAGGGCGCCCGCATCCTTGACGGGCCGGGTGGCTTTCGCCTCATCAAGCTGGGCATAGGCTTCGGGATAGGGGCCGAAATGTGGGCCGCGCAGGATCGCAGAGCCCAGGGCGGCGGGCTCGTAAGGATTGCGCCCGGATCCGCCGGGCAGGAGCGTGCCGCCCATGTAGGTGACGGGGGCGAGGCGGTACCAAAGACCCATTTCCGCCTCGCCCTCGGTCAGGAAAAGTTGCACGTCCGGCTCGGGTTCCTGTTCCAGCGCCCGCTGCGCCACGATCCATCCGTCACGCTCGCAGCGTTCGGCCAAGGCCGCCGTGCGGGCGCCGTCGGCGGGCGACAGGATCAGGAGCATCCGGTGTGCGAGCCTCAGGACATGGGCATGGGCGGTCAGAACCGCATCCTCCTCCCCCTCCGGGCAGGCGACGGCGAACCAGACCGGGCGGGTATGGAGAAGCTCGGCAAGCGCGGAGCGCTCCGGCTCGCTGCATTTCGGCGGATCGCTGGTTTCCTCGATCCGTCCGGCGACCTCGACCGTCACATGGCGGCCACCGATGGCGGTCAGGCGGCGGGCGGAATCCGGGTCCTGCGCCAGAATGCGCCGGAACCGGGACAGAAGTGCTGCCGCCATGCCGCGCCGGAAGAACCCGAATAGGTCGCGCTGACGGGGGACGCGCACATCGACGAGAAGCGCCGGGATGCCCTGCTCGCCCACCTCGACGATCATCGCCGGCGGCAAGGAAGACCCGGCGAGGACGAAAAGGTCGGGCTGCCAATGGCCGAGAAAGCTACGGATGTCACCGCGGCTGTCCTCTGGCACCGGCTCGAAGATCGTCGCGGCGGGAAAGGTCTTCGGATCGACCGGTTCGGCGCAATCCGCGGTCACCACGACCGATATGCCCGGTTCCGCCCGGACCAGCCGGGTCAGAAGCTGGCCGAGGCTTTTCGGGGTCGCCCCGCCGCCGGCGTGAAGCCAGAGAAGCCGGCCCAATGGCCGGTCCGGGCGCGGCGCGGCAGGGACGCCACCGCCGCGCCCTGCCGTCAAGAGATAGAGCGCAAGGAAAAGCGACCGCTTCATCGCCGGGGCGTGTCAGGCACAGTGGTCCCCGGCCTCTTCCTCGATGCGGTGAAGCTCGGCGATGAAGTAGCGGGTATGGGCGTCATCGACGGTACGCTGGGCCTCGGCCTTCCAGGCATTGTAGGCGGCGGCATAATTCGGGAACACGCCGACGACATGGACTTTCGACGGGTCCTTGAAGCCCATCTTGTTCGGCGTCTCAAGTTCGCCGCCATAGACCAGATGCAGGCGCTGGGTCATTCGTCTCTCCGGGCTTTGCCTGTTGCGGGCGTCACCCTAAGCCAAGCCGCACCGTGTCTCAAGGTTCCGGTCATGCGTTAGACAAGGAAATCAAACGCTTTTTCCAGAACCGGAAAGGGGGGTGTCGGCGTCTGCAAGCTGCGACCTGAGGTCGCGCCAAAGTCGCGGGCCGGCGGCGATGACGCCATCTGCGCGCGGATCGGGACGGTTGAAGACCAGGGCCGCGCCGGGCCGGTCGCTGACCGTCGCCCCGGCCTGCCGCGCGATGAGATCGCCTGCCGCAATGTCCCATTCCCAGCTTGGCCTGAGCGTCAGCGCGGCGTCGAAACGCCCCTCGGCCACAAGGCACATGCGCCAGGCGAAAGAGGCGCGAAAGACGCGCTGCACCGGCGGCACCGCGCCCTTCCAGTTCTGCGGCGCCATGGTGGCCGCTGAGGTCAGGACCGTCGCGCCTTCCGTCCGGCCGGGATTGGTGGCGCGGATCACCTGCCCGTTCAACGTCGCCTGCCCATCCAGGGTCGCGGCGTAAAGCGCATCCTTTTCCGGCAGATAGACGACGCCGGCAATCACCCGGCCGCGCTCGGCCACCGCAAGGGCATGGGCAAAGCTGGTGTCGCCCTCGATGAAGGCGCGGGTGCCGTCGATCGGGTCGATGATGAAGCAGCGGTCATGCGCCAGACGCACCGGGTCGTCGGGCGTCTCCTCCGAGAGCCAGCCATAATCGGGCCGCGCGGCGCGAAGTTCGGCCTTCAGCATCGCGTCGATGGCAAGGTCGGCTTCCGTCACCGGCCCGGCGTCGCCGGGCTTTGCCCATGTCTCGGGCTTCTTGCGCCAGAAGCGGCGGGCGATGCGCCCGGCCTCTTCGGCCGCTCCGATCAGAAGGTCGCGGTCAGGCGCCGGCAAGCGTCAGACCTTCCACCAGAAGACTGGGCACCACATGCGAGAGGTAGGGCCGCGCGTCATTCGCCGGCGTGATCCGCATCAGCATGTCGCGGAGGTTCCCGGCGATGGTGCATTCGTTGACCGGATGGGTGATCTGGCCGTTCTCCACCCAGAAGCCGCCGGCGCCGCGCGAATAGTCCCCCGTCGTCGAATTGATCGACGCGCCGATGAGCGAGGTCACAAGAAGCCCCGTCCCCATCCGTTCGATGAGGTCGTTCCGGGTCAGCACGCCCTCGGTCAGCGCGATGTTCGAATTGGAGGGCGACGGCGGCGCCGTCACCCCGCGCGAAGCGGAGGCGGTCGATTTCAACCCAAGCTTCCGCGCCGTGCCAAGGTCGAGCGTCCAACCCATCAGGATGCCGTTCTCGACGATGTTGCGCCGCGCGGTCGGCAGGCCCTCGGCGTCGAAGGGACGGGAGCCGGCGATACGGATACGGTGCGGGTCTTCGGTGATGGAAAGGCCGGCGGGCAGAACCTGCTCGCCCATGCGGTCCATCAGCCAGGATGATCCGCGCGCCACGGCGGCACCGTTCACCGCACCAAGAAGATGCGCGATGAGGCTTGAGGACACCCGTTCGTCGAAAAGTACCGGGAAGGCGCCGGTGCGGGGCTTTTGCGCGCCAAGGCGTTCAACCGCCCGCTGCCCGGCCAGCGTGCCGATGCTTTCCGCACCGGGCAGGTCGTCCTGATAAATGCGGGATTCGGCGGCCCAGTCGCGTTCCATCCCCAAGCCTTCGCCGGCGATGGCCACGGCAGAGGTGGAGCGTGCACTGCGCAGGTAGCCACCGGAAAAGCCGTTCGAGGCGGCAAGGTGGACCATCTTCCGCGAATAGCTGGCCGAGGCGGCCTGGCACTGGGTCACGCCCTTCACCGCCAAGGCCGCCGCTTCCGCGCGGCGGGCGTCATCCTCAAGCGCTGCGGCGCCGGGTTCCGGGGCGGGGTCGTGCAGGTCGAAGGCCGCCGGGTCCCAGCCGGTGATAAGCTCTGCCTGCTCCGCGAGGCCGATGGTCGGGTCCTCGGGCGCCTCGCGCGCCATGGCGACGGCGCGCTCGGCCATCTCTGCAATGGTCCGGTCCGAGATGTCGGAGGCCGAAACACAGGCCTGCCGCTTGCCGATCAGGACGCGGAGGCCGATCTCGATCCCCTCTGAGCGCTCGGCCTGCTCAAGCTTGCCGCCGCGCACATCGACGCTGATCGCGGTCCCCGAGATGGCAATCGCGTCGGCGGCATCGGCCCCGGCCTTGCGGGCGGTTTCAAGCAGCGCCTCGGTCAGGGGCTGAAGGCGGTCATCGGTCATGGATCGGTCCCTTCTGGGGTGCCGGCAACAGGTAGTCCGCCTGCTGCCCGCGCTCAAGCCCTAAGGGTCACTTCCGGCCTTGGGAAACTTGTAAAGCACCTGCCCGTTGACGCGGACATTGCCCTCGGCATCGGATTCGATCCGCGATTTGGCGCTGTCCTCACCCGTCGGCACGGTGAAAAGCGCAAGGCTCATCCTGAGGCCCATCGCCTGTTCCTGCGGTAGAAGGCCCATGTCGGCCAGTTTGCCGATCAGGCCGCCGAGGCCCTTCATGTCGACATCCGCCGAGCCGACGGGGACAGGTTGCCCGCTGCTGCCGTCGATGGTCGCCGCGCCCTTGCCGGTCACCACCGCCCCAAGTGCGGACAGTTTCAACTCATTCAGGCTGACGGCTTCGACCTCGGCGGGCAGCTTGCCGCCCTCCTCATCCGCCTCCGCAAGCAGGCTGCCGTAGAGGCGCATCCGGCCCGAGACATCGACAATCGCCGTCATCGGATCGCGCGGCAGGTCTGCAGTCGGGTCGAACACGGCCCAGACACCTTCCGACAACGTGAGATCGCCGAGCTTGAGGAGCGCTGCGAAGGGCTCCGCCTCCGTCTCGGGCGCGACCGGCAGCGACAGGGCAAGACGGGCTTCCGCAAAGCCGGCCTCGGCGGGGACCGGCAGTTCCGGCATCTGCAGAACAGCATGCGAGGCGCCGGTCCTGAGCGCAAGGACCACCCCGTCGCGCCCGAGCACCGCACTCACCTCGCCATCGGCAAGCCCCGCCTGGAAGTTCGATGTGTCGGCCCCGCCCCTGATGTCTGCGTTGACAGTCCCCGAGGCGAAGCGCAGCCGGCTTTCCTCCTTGTAGCCGGCTGCGAGGGCGGCGGGCATGTCTTCCGGGCTGGTCCCGGCGGGGAGGAGGAGGCCGCGGATGTGCTTCACCCCGTTCAGCGTGCCTGTGACATGAAACGGCGCTTCGGCATCCTCGGCGCCGGTGCCAGTGCCAGCGCCAGTCACGTCGAAGCGCAGTGCGGCGAAGGCAGCCTCGGTATCTGCCGTAAGTGTTGAGGTTCCGGTGATGCGGGTCTTCCCCTTGCCTTCGGTCAGGGTCAAGACGACACGCGCCGGCAGGCTCCGGCCCGCCACCTGGGTCGCCGCAGTTGCCACGGTCAGTTCCGGGGCGTCGAAGTCGAAGCTCATGTCGCCGGCCGTGCCGGAGACGAAGGCCTTGCCCCCGGTCTTGGTGACGTCGAGTTGCGTGCCGGCGGCATACCTGCCGTCTACCGGCGATTTCACCGTCGCGGTGATCCGGTCGGAGGCGGACAGCTCCACCCGCCCGTCGCCTAGTTCCCGCAGCCGAAGCTCCGGTACTTCGAGCCGAAGCAACGCCACCTCTCGCGGGGCACCGAAGCGGGCGCCGGTGATGACGAGCGTGTCGCCCTCCTGCCGCGTGTCTGCGGAAGTCAGGCTCCGGCCCTGTGCCGCGTAGAAACCCGTTATCGCCTGCCAGACGTCCGCCGCCGTGACATCGGCCCGTGCGCACGGCGCGCCAAGAAGAAGGGCCAGCAGCGCCGCGCCGAGGGTCCGGGCCTGTAACTTCATCGCGTTCGCCTCATCCTTGTCGCACCGCCAGCGCCGGGCCGCTGGTGCTTCCCGCGCCGATGCTGCTAGACCTCAGAGACAAGGCAGGACATCGGCGAGGGACCATGATCAACGTCGCACGGAATGATGGCGTGTGGAAGATCACGCTCGACCGGCCGGACAAGGCGAACTCGCTGACCCGCGCCATGCTCTCGGACCTGCGCGATGCGGCGCAGGAAGCCGCAGGCGCCGCCCGGGCGCTGGTCCTTACCGGCGCGGGCAAGGTCTTTTCCGCCGGCGCCGATCTTGACGAGGCGCGCGCCGGTCTGGCCACCGACCCCGTGTGGGAGGAGCTTTCGGGTGCCATCGCCGCCCTGCCCTGCCTGACCGTCGCCGCGCTCAATGGCGCGCTCGCAGGCGGCGCCTTCGGGATGGCGCTTGCCTGTGACCTCAGGCTCGCGGTGCCGGAGGCGCGCTTCTTCTACCCGGTGATGCGGCTCGGCTTCCTGCCGCAGCCCTCAGATCCGGTGCGGCTTTCGGCGCTGATCGGCCCTGCCCGCGCCAAGATGATCCTGATGGCCGGTCAGAAGATCGGCGCGGAAGAGGCCCTCGGCTGGGGCCTCGTGGACCGGGTGGTGCCGCCGACGGACATCATGGCGGCGGCAGAGGCGCTTGCTGCCGATGCGCTGGCCGCGCCCGAAGGTCACGCCGGGCGGATCAAGGCGCTGATCCCAGGCTGACGCCGCCTTAACCGCGTTAACCAAAAAGAAACAATGCCCCAAAGTTGCCCCAAACGTTCCGTATCTAGGCCCGAATGCAGGATAATAACGGCCCTGTAGCTGCAAAGGCTTCCCTCGGCGCCGCGTTCAACAGCCCCCACCCATTGCGCGGCGCCGAGGACTTTTCTTTCCCCCGACATCTGCCTAGCCTCTCTTCGTCGAACGGAGGAACAGATGCGCGATTTCCATTTTCCCGGCCGGTCCGAAGTCATCGCCACGAATGGCATGGCCGCAACCTCGCATCCGCTTGCCGCCAAGACCTGCATCGACATTCTGGAGCGCGGCGGCAACGCCGTTGATGCGGCGATTGCCGGGGCGGTGCTTCTCGGCATCGCCGAACCGCAGTCCTGCGGCATCGGCGGCGATTGCTTCGTCCTTCTGAAGCCCGCGGGCAGCGAAGCGGTGATCGCGCTCAACGGTTCCGGCCGTGCCCCTGCCGGGATTTCAGCCGAGGCGCTGCGGGCGCAGGGTATCGACCGGATCGGCACCGAAAGCATCGAGGCCGTCACGATCCCCGGCGCCATCGACGCGCTCTGCCGGCTGTCCGAGGATCACGGGCGGATCGGCCTTGAAGCCTGTCTCGCGCCTTCGATCCGCTATGCCGAGGAGGGTGTGCCGGTCGCCGCGCGCGTTGCCTTCGACTGGGAGGAAGGTGCCGGACGTCTCCAGGGTGCTGGCCGCGCCCACTACCTCTTCGACGGCAAGCCGCCGAAGGTCGGCGATCTCTTCCGCTCCCCCGCCCAGGCTGAGGCGCTGCGCCTGATCGCCCGCCACGGCCGGGCCGGCTTCTACGAAGGCCCGGTGGCAGAGGATATGGTCGCCACCCTCCGCGCCGCCGGCGGTTGCCACACGCTTGAGGATTTCGCCGGGGCGCGCTCTGACTACGGCAAGCCCATTTCAACCCGCTTCATGGGTCACGAGATCCTTGAACATGCCCCGAATGGTCAGGGTGCGACGGCACTTCTGATGCTGAACATCCTTGCCCGCTTCGATCTGGCGCGGCTCGATCCCTTCGGCGTGGAGCGTACGCATATCGAGGCTGAGGCGGCAAAACTTGCCTATGACGCCCGCGACCGCTTCATCGCCGATCCGGCGAGCATGACCCGCCTCGACCACATGCTGTCCGAGGATACCGCCGAGAGGCTGGCGGCGCTGATCGACCCTGCGGCGGCGATGCCTTCGGCCAAGGCGGCAAGCGAAGCAATCCACCGCGACACCGTCTATATCACGGTGGTCGACCGCGACCGGATGGCGGTCTCGCTGATCTATTCGACCTACTGGAGCTTCGGCGTGGGCCTCGCCTCCGACCGTTACGCGATCCTGATGCAGAACCGGGGCGCGGGTTTCAGCCTTGAACCCGGCCATCCCAACGAAGCCGGGCCGGGCAAGCGGCCGATGCACACGATCATTCCGGGGATGCTGGCGCGCGAGAGCCGGGTCATCATGCCTTTCGGCGTCATGGGCGGCGGCTATCAGCCGAACGGCCACGCCCGCTTCATCAGCAACATGCTGACCTACGGCATGTCGCCCCAGGCCGCCATCGACGCGCCGCGCAGCTTTGCCACCCTCGGCGACCTGCAGCTTGAGCGGGGCTACTCGCCCGCCGTGGCCGAAGCGCTGGCGCGGCTCGGCCACCGCGTGACACGGCCCGAGGCGCCCTTGGGCGGGGCGCAGGCGATCCTGATCGACCATGACAGGGGCGTGCTGATCGGCGCGTCGGACCCGCGCAAGGACGGCTGTGCGCTTGGCTGCTGACGGCTCAGTTCAGCTGGAAATGCAAGGGATAGCGGCCATCCTCGAAATCGCCGAAGAGGTCGCATAGATCGGGGTGGTCCACCGGCTCCCCCGACTGGTCGGCGACGAGGTTCTGTTCCGAGACATAGGCGACGTAGTAACTGTCCTCATTCTCGGCGAGGAGATGATAGAAAGGCTGGTCCTTGGAAGGCCTGCTATCCTCGGGGATCGCGGCATACCATTCGTCGGTGTTCGAGAAGATCGCATCGACATCGAAGACAACACCGCGGAACGGGTGCTTGCGGTGCCGCACCACCTGGCCGAGATGATATTTTGCGTGCGTCTTCAGCATCTGAGCCTTAGTCCCTGTTTTCATTAATAAACCCTGAGGCCATATCCTGTCCATCTTTGAAGCGGGAAGGGCTGGAAACAGTCTGTGGTGCTGCACCCGACAGTGCCCTGTTCTGCAGAAGCGGGCGGGCATCGGAGCCTTCCCGCATTGATTGTGCGGCCTCCCGGCAACGCTGCGACAGCTTTGTGATTTCCTCATCAGGCAAAACCCGGTAAAATGCCCAAAAAACAATATCTGAGAGGCAGTATGGGCAAGGTTCTGCGGCTGGGTGTGCTGCTGCTCCTGGTGTCGTGTGGCGGCAACTACTCCGCGCCCCGCAACCTGGAGAATGCATGCGACATTCTCGATGAGCGTCCGAAATATCATGATGCGATGGTGCGCGCCGAACGCCGTTGGGGCGTTCCGCTCCATGTGCAGATGGCGACGATCTACCAGGAGAGCAAGTTTATCGGCAACGCGCGCACCCCGCACAGGTTCGCGCTGGGAATCATCCCCATGGGCCGGCAAAGCTCTGCCTACGGCTATTCGCAGGCGCTCGACGGCACCTGGGACGACTACCAGGACGCGACCGGCAAGCGCGGCGCGCGACGCAATCAGATGGACGACGCGGCGGATTTCATGGGCTGGTACATGGACCAGACCGAGAAGAAGCTCGGCATCTCCAAATGGGACGCGGAAAATCAATATCTTGCGTACCACGAGGGCCGGACCGGCTATCAGCGCGGCAGTCACCTGGAAAAGGCCTGGCTTCTGAGGGTCGCATCCGAGGTTGGCCAGAGGGCGAAGCTTTACCAGAGCCAGCTTGCGGTCTGCGGCAAGCTTTAGCGGTTGTTCTTCCTCTGCGCCGCTTCGATGGAGAAGAAGTTCATCGGATAGGTCTTGCCGGTTTCCAGCGCCCCAAGCTTCACCGTGGTCCGGGCGCCGGTGCCGTCGGTCACGATCCATTGCCGCAAGGCTATGGGATTGCTGGAGAAAAAGAGGGTGATCTGGCCGTATTCGGGGTTCTTCGGGTCCTGGGCGGTAACATAGGTCATGCCCTCGGCCTCGCCATGGTCGACGACCATCCTCTGGCGCGAGAGGTCGACCTTCGGCGTCAGGATCAGGCTCAGCGGCGTCTTGGAAATCGGGTACTGTTCCGCCGAACTATTTGATTTTCCATCGAAAATTGCCACGCTTCCGGCGGCGGCGAGGACCAGCGTCTTGTCGGGCGGCGCATATTCGAAGCGCATCCGGTGCGGGCGCTTGAGCCAGAGCTTGCCGGCAGAGGTCGTGCCGTCGGGGTTGACCTGGGTGAAGGGCGCCTCGACCGAGCCCAGACCGTTGATATAGCTCGACAATGCCGAAAGCGGCAGCTTTTCCGCAAGGGCCGGGGCGACCATCAGGGCGAGGAGGACGGGGGCTAGGAGGATGCGTTTCATCATGTCCCCTATCTATGGCAGACCCCGGCGTTATGCCATAACCGGCCCGCCGATCGGCGTCCCGCCGCCGTCACTTTTGCGTCGGTTTTCCGTCCCGACAGGCGTCGGGCGTGCGCTCCGTTACCGTGGCGGTTACCTGCACCCTGCCCCAGTCCCGACCCTAGGGCCGCGCCGGGATCTTCAGGCCGCGTTCGACAGCCGGACGCGCGAGGAAGCGGTCGAGCCAGGCGAGGACGTTCGGCATCTCGGCAAGGCCCGTCTCCTTGCCCGCGAGATAGCCGTCGCGCAGGTTGCGGACCCAGGGGCAGATCGAGATATCGGCGATGGAATAGTCGCCGGCGATCCAGTCCCGTCCTGCCATCCGCTGATCAAGCACCGACAGCAGGCGCCGCGCCTCGTTGAAGTAGCGGGTGCGCGGCCGCGGGTCTTCGATCTCCTTGCCGGCGAAGTGATGGAAGTAGCCGACCTGCCCGAACATTGGCCCGATGCCGCCCATCTGGAACATCAGCCACTGGATCACTTCCCAGCGCCCTGCGCCGGCGGGCATGAGCTTTCCGGTCTTCTCGGCGAGGTAGAGCAGGATCGCGCCGCTTTCGAAAAGCGGCAGCGGTTTGCCACCCGGACCGTCGGGGTCGATGATCGCCGGGATCTTGCCATTGGGGTTGAGCGACAGGAACTCTGCCGTGTGCTGGTCGCTCTGGCCGAAGTCGATGCGGTGCACCTCGTAAGGCAGGCCCAGCTCCTCAAGTGCTATGGACACTTTCACGCCGTTCGGCGTCGGCAGGGAGTAGAGCTGAATCACCGAAGGGTCCTTCGGCGGCCAGCGCCGCATGATCGGGAAAGTGGTAAGATCGAACAAGATTTCCCCTTACGTCTGAACTGCAACACCTGCAGAAGCTAACGTCGCGGGCAGCAGAGAAAAGGGCTGCCGCCATGAAATATCGTGATAAGTTCACGCCACCCGGCGCCTGCACAGGAAACGCGCGCCGCTTAAAACGTTAAGTGGGGACAGAATATGATCCAAGAGTTCAAGGACTTCATCGCCAAGGGCAATGTCATGGACATGGCCGTTGGTATCATCATCGGCGCGGCTTTCACGGCGATCGTCAGCTCGCTCGTCGCAGACCTCATCAATCCGATCATCGCGCTCATCACCGGCGGGATCGACTTCTCCAACCTCTTCGTCGTCCTTGGCGACGGCGAGTACGCGAGCCTTACCGCCGCGCGCGATGCGGGGGCTGCGGTCTTCGCCTATGGGTCGTTCATCACCGCCGTCATCAACTTCCTCATCATCGCCTGGGTGGTTTTCCTGCTGGTGAAGGGCGTGAACCGCGTCAAGGACGCGGCGATCAAGAAGAACGAGCCGGTGCCCGGTGCGCCCGCCGGTCCGACGGAACTCGAAGTGCTGCTGCAGATCCGCGACTCGCTGAAGCGCTGATCCACGCGACCAAATGAAAAGGGCCCGCCATGACGGCGGGCCCTTCTTCGTTTGCGGCGGGGCGATCCTGCCTCAGATCTTCAGCGCCTCGGCGCCAGAGATCGAGGACATGCCAAGCGCCTCGCCGACGGCGGCATAGGTCAGCTTGCCGGCATGGACGTTGAGCCCGTTCAGAAGATGGGGATCATCGGCGCAGGCCTGACGCCAGCCCTTGTTGGCGAGCGCGATCATGAAGGGCATCGTGGCGTTGCCAAGCGCCTGGGTCGAGGTCCGGGCAACGGCGCCCGGCATGTTCGCCACGCAGTAATGCATGATGCCGTCGACCTCGTAGATCGGGTCCTGATGCGTCGTCGCATGCGAGGTCTCGAAGCAGCCGCCCTGGTCGATGGCGACGTCGACAAGGGCCGCGCCGGGCTTCAGCTCTTTCAACTGCGCCTTCGAGATCAGCTTCGGCGCGGCGGCGCCGGGGATCAGCACGGCGCCGATGATCATGTCGGCTTCGCGCGCGAGGCTGATGGTGTTGCCGGCCGAGGCATAGGCGTTCTTGAAGGTGCCGCCGAAGACATCGTCGAGATAGCGGAGCCGGGTGATCGAGCGGTCGAGCACGGTCACATCCGCGCCCATGCCGGCGGCGATCTTGGCCGCATGGGTGCCGACGACGCCGCCGCCGATCACCAGAACCTTGGCCGGCAGCACGCCCGGCACACCGCCGAGAAGCACGCCGCGGCCGCCATTGGCCTTTTGCAGCGTCCAGGCGCCGACCTGCGGCGCGAGCCGCCCGGCAACCTCGGACATCGGCGCCAGAAGCGGCAGGCCGCCGTTGCGGTCGGTCACCGTCTCATAGGCGATGCAGGTGGCGCCGGAGGCGAGAAGGTCCCTGGTCTGTTCCGGATCGGGCGCGAGATGGAGGTAGGTGAAGAGGATCTGCCCCTCGCGCAGCATCTTGCGCTCCACCGCCTGCGGCTCCTTCACCTTGACGATCATGTCGGCGGTGGCGAAGACCTCTTTCGCGGTGCCGAGGATCCTGGCGCCAACGGCGGTATAGTCGGCGTCGCTGAAGCCCGCGCCCATGCCGGCGCCGGTTTCGATAAAGACCTCATGGCCGTTCGTCACCGCTTCATGGGCGGCGGTCGGGGTCATGCCAACGCGGAATTCCTGCGGCTTGATTTCCCTGGGGCATCCGATTTTCATGTTTTCCTCCCGAAAGAATGCTGCGCGGATTCTGCCCCAGCTTTCAGGAAATTGCTTTGAGAAATGGCTGGCCATATGGATGGGCGGCGCGCTATTTATTCGACAGAATGCGGCTTTCTTCGAAGGATCTTGCGCGACCATGGAACTCGACGCGACAGACAGGCGCATCCTCGCGGCCTTGCAGAAAGAAGGCCGCATCACCAATGCCGAACTTGCGGAACGTGTGAACCTTTCGCCTTCGGCCTGCCACCGGCGGGTGCAGCGGCTTGAGACGGAGGGCTACATCGCAGGGTTCGTGGCGCTTCTGAACGCCCGCAAGCTTGGCCGGCCGACCACGGTCTTCGTCGAGATCACGCTCTCGGGCCAAGCGGACGAGCTTCTTGACGCCTTCGAAAAGGCGGTGCGGCTGGTGCCCGACATCCTTGAATGCCACCTGATGGCGGGGACAGCGGACTACCTTCTGAAGGTCGTCGCCGAGAACACCGAGGATTTCGCCCGCATCCACCGCCAACACCTCGCCCGACTGCCCGGCGTGGCGCAGATGCATTCGTCGTTCGCGCTGAGGACGGTTCGGCAAACCACCGCCATTCCGGTCTGACCGCACAACCGGGTGGGGAATTCCGGAGTGCGTTCATCACTAATTTAGTGTATGCTTTCCGGTGCGGGGTATTTCTCCCGTGACATAGCGTACCAGTCACCGACGGCAGGCGCGTAGCCATCGCGCCTGCCGGTTCCTTTTCACAAGTGCCTGATTTCATTTTCACTTTCAGCAAGGGAGGACATGATGTCCGACTATCCGACGCCTGCCGCCGAGGGCGGGTTCACCGGGCGGCTTCTCGTGACCGATGTGCGGCGCGACGGTTCGGCCTCGATCAAGGAACTGAAGAAATCGGCGGGGCTCAACATCGCCAGTTCGCGCGATTTCGCCGATGGCGACATGAGCATCGAGGCGATGGACGGCGACGGCGTCTATCTCGACGAGATCGGCGTGGCGATCATCACCCCGCATGATGCCGACCAGGTCGCCGCGATCAGCGAGACCTCGCTTTACCAGGAAACCTCCGAGGCGATGGACGGCAAGGTGATCGAGCCGGAGCGCATCGTCCACGCCATCGCCGAGGATCTTGGCGACTATGTGCGCGGGATGCGCGATGCGGCCGACCTCATCGCGCAGCGCATCGGTGCCGGCGGCGCGCCCGACATGCCCGGCCCGGACGCGGAGATGGGCGAGATTGCCATCGCCGCCGCCAATGCCACCTGGGGCCTCATCGCGACCCGCGTGGTGCCGCCCTTCCTCTTCCTGCCGCGCGGTACCGGCGCGGGCATCCGCGTTGCGGTCCTCGACACCGGCATGGACACCGGACATCCCGATTTCGCCGGGCGCACCATCGTCACCCGCTCCTTCATTCCGGGCGAGACGGCGCAGGACGGCCATTCGCACGGCACCCATTGCATCGGCACCGCCTGCGGCCCACGCACGCCGCCGACCGGGGTGCAACGCTACGGCGTCGCCCACAAGTCGGAGATCTATGTCGGCAAGGTCCTGAGCAATGGCGGCAGTGGCGGCGACGGCGGCATCCTTGCCGGGATCAACTGGGCCATCGCCAACAAATGCGCGGTGATCTCGATGTCGCTCGGCGCCCCCGCGCAGGGCTCGGGCTTCTCGGCAGCTTACGAGAATGCCGGCCAGGCGGCGTTTGCCGCCGGAAGCCTCATCATCGCGGCGGCGGGTAACGATGGCAACCAGCCGGTCAACCATCCGGCGAACTGCCCCTCGATCATGGCGGTCGGGGCGCTGACCCAGCAGCTGACCCGCGCCGGCTTCTCCTGCATCGGCACCTTCCCGCCGCATGGGTCGGTCGACATCGCGGGGCCGGGCGTCGGCGTCTTCTCCTCTGTTCCGGTGGCGAAGGGCACCCATGGCACGAAGAGCGGCACCTCGATGGCGACGCCGCATGTCGCGGGCATCGCCGCGCTTTACGCCCAGCTCAATCCGGCGCATCGTGGCGCGGCCCTCTGGCAGCGGTTGACCTCGACGGCCAAGGTCCTGCCGGGCCAGCCGGCGGCGCATGTCGGCGCGGGCAACGTTCAGGCCCCGGTGCGGCTGAGGTTCATCCTGAAGCCGTTCCCGAACCTGCCGATCTTCGACCGGCTGCCGGTGCCGCGCCCGCTCGAGATGGCCGATGCCGACGGGTCGGCTCCGGCGGGCAAGCGCAAGGGCAAGTGATGACACCAGGGCCGGGCGCTTCAGGCGCCCGACCCGCATCAGGAGGTCCGGGAATGCCCGAAGACAAGGAAAAGTCGGTGCGGATGGTGGTCTCCGTCCCCTTCGGCGGTGAAAACGCCTCGCGCGTGGCGGAGAGCTTCCGCGCCAAGGGGCTTCAGGTCGCCGAGGTGATGGACATCATCGGCAGCCTCGTCGTCGTCGGCACCGAACCTGCGGTGCGCGCGGCGGCGGGGGCGATCCCGGATGTGATCGGCGTCGAGCCGGAGCAGGTGGTGAGACACCAGGGCTAGGCCGGGCCGTCTCAGCTTCCCGGCCCGAAGCGGCGCGGCAGGGGCTTTTCCGGTTCGGCGGCAGCCGGGACGCTGGCGGCAATCGCCTTGAAAACCGTGACCGCCGCCGCGCGCGGCCCCGGAAAGAAAAGCGAGGCGAGCGCCGCGGCCTGCATGAGGCAGATGACATTCAGGACGCTGCGGAAAGGCTCCTTCCGGGTCTTGTGCCGCAGCCGTTGCTGCGCCAGCTTCGTGCCGAGGCTGCCCCCGGCGAGGGCTGTCGCCAGAAGCGTCGCCTCGGAAATGCGCCAGTCGTTATTCCGCGCCCGCTCCTTGTCGAGCGCGAAGGCGGCGTAGGCCACCGCATTGATGACGGCAAGGTACAGCAGGACCAGCAGGGTCAGGTCGCCGGCGGTCAAGCGCGCAGCCCCGTTTCCTCCAGCAGCCCCATGCGCTTGGCCTCGTAATAATAGCCCTTGGAATACCACATCACCGCCCGGTCGCGGTTGCCGCGCGCCACCAGCCAGGCGCCGCGCAGGTATTTCACGCCAAAGCGCAGGTTGGTATCGGCATCGAGAAGCCCTTCGGGGCCGCCGCGATAACCCATGGTCCGCGCCGTCTGCGGCAGGATCTGCATCAGCCCGTAATAGGGGCCATTGCGCGCCGCCGGGTTGTAGCCGCTTTCGCGCCGCACCACGCGGTGGACCAGATCTTCCGGCACGTCATATTGGCGGGCGTAGCGCGAGATCAGACGGTTGACCTCGGCGGAGCCTGCCGGGCCTTCGATGGCGGCGGGCCTGCGGCCACAGGCGGCCAGAAAGCCAAGACCGAGACCCAAGCCAAGTGCTGCACGGCGCGAAACATCAATCATCACAGACCCTCATCCGAACTCACGCCCTCTTATCCTCTGACACCGCCCTCGAAAACCCTTCTCCGGCTTCTTCGTTGTCCAAATACCCTCGGGGGTGCGGGGGTGAAACCCCCGCAGATCGCCCCGGCATCCGCCGGGGCGAAACCAAAAGAAAACCCCCGGGGCGGGGCCGCGGGGGTTCGTCGTGATTGCGAGGGCCGAAACCCCCGCCAGCGTAACATGCGCCTTAAAGCGCGCCTTCGCGCTGGGCCTTCTTGCGTGCCAGTTTGCGGGCACGGCGGATGGCCTCGGCCTTCTCGCGCGCTTTCTTGACGGAGGGCTTTTCGAAATGCTGCTTGAGCTTCATCTCGCGGAAAACCCCTTCGCGCTGAAGTTTCTTCTTCAGAGCACGAAGCGCCTGTTCGACATTGTTGTCGCGAACGCTGACCTGCATGTGGTTGTCACCACCTTCCTAAGTTAGAGTTGCATATCCTTGCAGGAAGCGCCCCTATAGCAAAGCCCCCGGCCTTTGTCTACCGGCGGCAGAAGCGGAGAATTGGCATGCAGGAACAGGCAACGGCACCCGGAAACCCGCGCGAAAAGCTTCTTGAGGCGGTCCTGCCGCATGTGGTCTTCGATGGCTGGAGCGAGGCCGCCTTCCGCGCCGCCGCCGGTGACATCGGCATGGCGCTGCCCCTCGCCCGCGCCCATTGCCCGCGCGGGGCGACCGACCTTGCCGCCGATTACCACCGGCAGGGCGACCGGGCGATGGCCACGGCGCTGGCCCTGGCGTCAAAGGACGGCCTTCGCTTCCGCGACAAGGTGACGCTTGCCGTGCGGCTGAGGCTCGAAGGGGCCGACCGGGAGGTCGTGCGCCGGGGGGCGGCGCATTTCGCCCTGCCGCAGAATGCCGCCACCGGGGCCGCGCTCATCTGGGGTACCGCGGATGCGATCTGGACGGCGCTCGGCGACCGGTCCGACGACATCAACTGGTATTCCAAGCGCGCCACGCTGTCGGCGGTCTATTCCTCGACCGTGCTCTACTGGCTTGGCGATGAGAGCGAGGGGCATCAGGCGACGTGGGAATTCCTCGACCGGCGGATCGAGGGCGTGATGCGGTTCGAGAAGTTCAAGGCGGGCGTCCGCGACAATGCCTTCCTGTCAAAGGTATTGGCCGGGCCGCTGCGCGCGCTCGACCGGGTCCGCGCGCCGGGAAGGATGGCCGACATGCCCGGCCATCGGTCGGAGGCCGGGAAATGAGCCTGCCTGCCGCCATGCGCGCCATTGAGATCACCAAACCCGGCGGGCCGGAAGTCTTGCAGCCTGCCGAAGTTCCGGTGCCAAAGCCCGGCCAGGGCCAGATCCTGATCCGGGTGGACTGGGCTGGCGTCAATCGGCCCGATGCCCTGCAACGCGCCGGCGCCTATGCGCCGCCGCCCTCCGCCTCGCCTTTGCCGGGGCTTGAGGCCTCGGGGACGGTGGCGGCCATCGGCCCCGGTGTCGCTGACTGGAAGGTCGGCGACCGGGTCTGCGCCCTTCTTCCGGGTGGCGGCTATGCGGAATATGCGCTGACCGCCGCCGCCCATGCCCTGCCGGTGCCCGAGGGCCTGAGCCTGAAGGAGGCCGCCTGCCTGCCCGAGACCTGCTTCACCGTCTGGTCGAATGTGGTCATGCGCGGCGGCCTGAAGGCGGGCGAGCGCTTCCTTGTCCACGGCGGGTCCTCCGGCATCGGCACGACGGCGATCCAGATCGCCTCGGCCCTTGGTGCGCGGGTCTTCACCACCGCCGGCTCGGCAGAGAAATGCGCGGCCTGTGTCGATCTTGGCGCGGAGCGGGCGATCAACTACCGGGACGAGGATTTCGTCGGCGTCCTGAACGCCGAAGGCGGGGCCGATGTGATCCTCGACATGGTCGGCGGCGACTATATCGCGCGGAACCTCAGGGCCCTCGCCGAGGATGGCCGCTTGGTGCAGATCGCCTTCCTGCAAGGCCCGAAGGCCGAGATCAACTTCGCGCCGCTGATGACCCGGCGCCAGACCATCACCGGGTCGACCCTTCGCCCGCAAAGCGACCTCGCCAAGGCGCGGATCGCGGCCGCGCTGCGCCAGCATGTCTGGCCGATGATCGCGGCGGGAAAGCTGAAGCCGGTGATGGATTCGGAATTCGCGCTGAACGACGCCGCCAAGGCGCATGAGCGGATCGAAAGTTCCGGCCATATCGGCAAGATCGTGCTGCGGGTAGCGGGCGGCTAGGCGCGGCTGCGGCAATTCGGCACCTGCGGTGACGCGACGGCCCGACATCTCTCCGTGCAATCCCCGCCCCCGTGCGTTATGCTGCGTTGCAGAAATTTGCAGCGGGGGACCCCATGGCGGGAAAGGTGATTGCTGTCGTCCAGCAGAAGGGCGGTTCCGGCAAGACCACGCTGGCGGTCAATCTCGCGGTCGCCTGCACAAGGCGAGGCATGACGGTGGCGCTTCTCGACACCGACCCGCAAGGCTCGCTCGGGCGCTGGTTCATGGCGCGGCGCGAGAGGCTCGGCGATCCGGGGATGGAGTTTTCGACCTCCTCCGCCTGGGGTGTCTCCTATGAATGCGAGAAGCTGAAGCGCAGCGCCGATATCGTCATCATCGACACGCCGCCCAAGGTCGATGCCGACCTGCGCCCCGCGCTCCGCGAGGCCGACCTGATCCTCGTGCCGGTCGCGTCGAGCCATGTCGACCTCTGGGCTACGGACGGGGTTCTTGACCTTGCCGCGCGGGAACGGAAAGCCGCCTGGATGGTCCTGAACCGGGTGCGGCAGGGCACGCGCCTGTCGGAAGACGTGGCGCGGGCGGCGGGGGAGCTTTCCGCCGGGCTGGCCGAGGCGCGGCTGGCGAACCGGGTCGCATATGCCGAGACGCTGGGCCAGGGACTTGGCGCGGAAGAAGCCGGCGGCAAGGCGGTGAAGGACGAGGTTGCCGCCTTGACTGACGAGGTTCTGGCGAAGCTGAACGGCTGAGCCCCCCTCGACTGCAAGCCTTTGACAGCCGCCCCTTCCGGGCGCGATAGTCAGGTCAGGCGCGCGGAAGCGGAGGGAGGCACCATGACGACGATCACACCGGATTTCAGCGGCCAGACGGTCCTGACCACCTTCGAGATGACGCCCGGCACCGCGCATGACCTGATGGACGCGCTGACCGATGCCTATGAGCATTTCATCCGCCACCAGCCCGGCTTCATCGCGGCGGGCCTCCATATGAACGACGCCCAGACCCGGATCGCCAACTACTCGCAGTGGCGCGACCGTCAGGATTTTCTGGCGATGCTCAGGACGCCCGAGATGCGCGACCGCAACCGCCGCTTCGCCGCACTCTGCTCGCGCTTCGAGCCGGTGATGTACGAGGTCATGGCGACGTTCTGAAACCGCCCTAATGGGCGTAATCCGACCCTTCGCCGTCGAGGATCGCCTTCAGTTCCTGGAGATGCGACGTGGCCGTGTCTGGATAGGCTTCCCATTCCCGCGCGGTCTTTTCGGCGATCTCGTCCGAGAGCACGCGCAGCGGCTGGCCGGTTTGCAGCGCGCGGATATAGGTCTCTGCCGCGCGTTCGAAGTAGTAGAGCCGGTTGAAGGTATCGGCCACGCTGTCACCGATGATGAGGACGCCGTGGTTGCCCATGATCATGGTCTTGACCTTGGGATTGCGCAGCATCGAGGCGCAGCGCGCGCCCTCTTCCTCGAACGCCATGCCGCCGTAGCTGCCGTCGATCACGTGGCGACCGTAGAACATCGCGGTGTTCTGGTCGATCGGCGGCAGGCGCGAATCGGCGAGGCTGGCCAGAACGGTGGCGTGGATCGAATGCACATGCATGACGCAGCGGGCATGGGCGCAGGCGCGGTGGATGGCGCCGTGCAGGCCCCAGGCGGTCGGATCGGGCGCATCCGGGCGGTCCATCGTCGTCGGATCGTTGGCGTCGATCTCAAGCACGTCAGAGGCCCTGATCCGGGCGAAATGCCGCGCGTTGGGGTTCATCAGGAAACGGGTGCCATCCTCGTTGACGGCAAGGCTGAAGTGATTGGCCACGCCTTCGTGCATGTTCAGCCGCGCGGTCCAGCGGAAGGCAGCGGCGAGGTCGATCCGTTCTGCCAGATGCGAAAGGTTGCCAATTGGCCGGTTCATCGAAATTCCTCCCTGTCTGTCACCCCTGAGGCGGTTACGCGCCGGTGCCGCCGGCGGCCGCCAGTGCCTTCTGGTCCGCGAGCATCTTCGCCGCATGCCCCGCAGCGCCCGTCTGCCCTTCGTCGCCGGCGACCTGCACCGTGGGCGAGGCGAAATCGATGCCGCGATCCTTGAACTCCTGCTTGAGCATGGCATATGCCTTGCGCCGGATGAAGGTCTGCTGGCCCGTCGGCTTGACCATCATGCCAAAGCCGAGGATCAGGCCGTAGTCGCCGATCTGCTCAACGCCCTTCAACTTGATCGGCTCGATGATGTGATCGGCAAGCTCGGGATCGGCCTTGAGGGTCAGGCCGACCTGCTTGGCGATCTTGCGCACCTTCTCAAGATCGGTGTCGAAGGGCACGGTGATCATGAACTTGTCCTTGGCCCAGTCGCGGCTCATGTTCTGCACGGCGCCGAGCGAGCCGAAGGGGACGGTATAGATCGACCCCCGGTGGTGCCTGAGCCGGATCGAGCGGACCGAGAAGGATTCGACGGTGCCCTTGTAGCTGCCGGTCTGGATGTATTCGCCGACCCGGAAGGCGTCGTCGAGCATGTAGAAGACGCCCGACACCACGTCCTTGACGAGCGTCTGCGAGCCAAAGCCGATTGCCACGCCGAATACGCCGGCCCCGGCGATGAGCGGCGCGATGGAGACGCCAAGGCTCGACAGGACCATGAGGACGGTGACCGTCGCAAAGACGGCGGCGATGAAGTTCCGCACCATCGGCAGTAGCGTACGCAGGCGGCCATACTTGGCGATCTCGGCGGGGGTGCCGGCGGCATTCGCGGCCCTGAGTTCGTAGCGCAGCAGCAAAGCCTTGACGATCTGCCAGAGGAAATCCGCCGCGATCAGCACGGCAATGCCCTGACCCAGCCCGTAGAATATCTGGATGGCTTGCTCCGCGCCGAGATGGCGGGCGGCGGCGGCACGGACGATCTGGACGAACCAGGCGATGGCGATCGCAATCACCACAAGCCGGGCCATCCGGTCGATCACCACCATCTTGAGGTTCGCGTTGGGGTCATCCGGCCCTGTCAGCCGACCGGCCAGGGCGGCGCGGCCGATCTTCGTCACGAGCGGCAGGAGGAAGGGCATCAGGATGGCATAGATGCCGATCCAGAGGAGGATCGTCAGGTCGGCAACCCAGAGACCGCCGAGGAGGATGAGGAAGATTGTCAGCGCCACATTGACGAACTTGCGCTTGCTCGGCGATGCGGCCTCGTCCCGCGGGCGGGTCCAGACCGCGCCGATGCAGACGAGGATCAGGCCGGCGCTGAAGACATAGGCCACAAGGAGCGCCGGGTTCCGGGTGAAGCCGAGCTCTCCCAACATGCGCAGGAAGGCCCAGCCGACGAAGAAGACCAGCGAGAACCGCCGGACCGCCGCGCACCAATGCGCGACCTTGTCGGCCCGCCCGACATCGCCGGCATGGGCCTCGACGAAGCGCGATGCGACCTGGACGACGAAATGCGCCATGGTGGCGAGAAGCCAGGGCAGCACCAAAGGTGCGACGCCCTCGGGCCAGGGCAGGACCATGAAGGCGACGAGAAGTGCGAGGGCGAAGGACAGAGGCTGGAAAAGGCGCGCGACTTGGTGGTCGCCGGATGCTTCGGCATCCGAGGTTTCACCCCCGTCGCGCGCCCTGAGCAGCCTGAGCGTCAGTTTGTTGGCAGCGTAACCCGCGGCAAGAACGATGAGGATCAGGCCCCCGACGATGGGAAGGTTTGAACCACCCACGCGCTCCCAGAAGTTCGACAGCGCCCCTTTGAAATCCGACCCGAGGTTGCCTGCCGCGGCGAGAAGCCCGGCGATATGGCCGCGGATGCCCTGGATCACATCCGTCACTTCCTGCTCGGCCTGATCGGAGGGTGCCGCGGTAACTCCCTTGTCCTTCAGCAGCGCCTGAACCTCAGGATCGTTGAGAAGGGTGATGAGCTGGTCGAGCTTGTCGGTCGCGGGGGCGGCCGCCTCTTGCGCGGTGGCGGCCAGCGGCGCCAGCGTCACGAGGAAGAGCGACAGGAGGATCGAGAACAGGACCGATACGGGGCTGAACGAGGGACGGCACGCCATCATGATGGAAGCACCCGGTTGGATTTGCGTTGCGGCGCAACTTAGCCCCAAAAACCGCGCTGCTTCAAGGATTTGCTCTGCCCTGACCGCGCGGACCTTTGGCCGCAGGCGGCGCGGCCCGCTTCGGGGCCGCGCCTTCCCGTATCACTTCTGAAGCTCGGTCCAGATCGCGGTGTAGATCTTCTGCACCTCGGGCGGGCAGGTCTTGCCGATCCGTCCGGCTGCCTTCAGCTCTTCCGGGATGACGATTTCCGGCGCATTCTTCATCTCTTCGTCCATGAAGGCTTCGGAACCGGCAATGCCGTTCGCATAGCGGGCGAAGTTCGACAGCATCGCTGCGTTCTCAGGGTCCATGATGAAGTTGAGGAACAGCTTGGCGTTGTCGACGTTCGTGGCGTCGGCAAGGATCGCGGCATTGTCCATCCAGATCGGATAGCCGGTGACCGGATAGCCGAAGGCGACGTCCTTGTTCTCAAGCCGGGCGCGCATCGAGGCGCCGTTCCAGTTCACACCGGCGGCAAGGTCGACCTTGGCGTATTTCTCGATATTGCCGTAGTCCATCGACAGCCAGCTCGCCTTGGCCTCCACGAGCTTGTCGCGGACATTCTTCAGCACTTCCTTGTCGTCGGTGCATTGTTCGCCGCCCATGTAGTAGATGGTCGTCGACATCACGTCGCCCATTTCCGGCACGACGTTGATCTTGCCCTTCAGCTCTTCCGGCGGGTCAAGGAAGATGGCGGCGGTGTTGATGTCGCCCTTGTAGATGCCGGTGTTGACGGTGACACCCACGGTACCCCACTGCCACGGCACGGTGTAGTTGCGGCCGGGATCGAAATCGACATCGACCCAGGCCGGGTCCATGTTCTTGAAGTTCTCCATCTCGTTCGGCTTCGACTCCATCAGGAGCCCTTCCTGGATGAAGATCGGCACAAAGGTGCCCGAGGGCACCACGATGTCGAAGCCGTGGCCGCCGGCCTTGATCTTGGCGAGCGCGGTGTCGTTGCTGTCATAGTCGGTGACCGTGACCTTGACGTCGAATTCCTTTTCGAACTTCGCGATCATCTCGGGGCTGGTGTAGTTGCCCCAGTTGTAGATGTTCAGCTCACCCTCGGCGAAGGCCGGGGATGCCGCGACCAGTGCCGCAAGCGCCACGTGATAGGGTCTTGTCTTCATGTCTTATCCTCCTGTTGGTTGGTTATTTTCTTGTCTTGCTGAGAAAGAAGAAGGCCATGACCATCACGACCGATATCGCCAGAAGCGCGCTTGAGATGGCGTTGACCTCGGGCGTCACCACGCGGCGCATCTGGCCGAGCATGTAGGTCGGCAGCGTGTCCTGCCCGGCGGATTTCACGAATTCGGTGATCACCACATCGTCGAGCGAGGTGACGAAAGCCAGCATCGCGCCAGCAAGGATGCCGGGCCAGAGCTGCGGCAGGGTGACATGGCGGAAGACCCGCCAGGGCGTGCCGTAAAGATCCGCCCCCGCCTGTTCGAGGCTGAGGTTCATCCCCTGCAACCGCGCCCGGATCGGCATATAGGCGAAGGGCAGGCAGAAGGCGGTATGGGCGAGGATGAGGTAACCGAAACCGGTATAGCCGGTCGCCACCTTGACCGCGGCAAAGACGATGAGCAGCGCCACCGCCGTCACGATCTCGGGCACCATCAGGGGCTGGTTGATGAGGGCGAAGACGAAGGTATGGCCCTTGAACGACCCCTGCCGCGTGGTCGCAAGGGCGGCCGGCACCGCGCAGGCGGTCGAGAAGATCGCGGCACAGCTTGCAAGGACGAGCGAGCGCACCGTCGCCGACTGCACCTGATCGTTCTGCCAGGCGGAGACGTACCAGCGCCAGCTGAAGCCTTCCCAGATCGCGATGGAACTGCCTGCGTTGAAGGAATAGATCACCAGAAGGATGATCGGCAGGTAGAGAAGGACGAAGCAGGCCATCGCGATGGCGTTGAAGCCCGTCTGCCGGCGGATGTCGAAGGGTTTAGCCATGGTGCCCCTCCTCCTTTCCCGCGGCGCGGACATAGAAGAGCAGCGCCACCGTGACGATGAAGAGAAGCGTCAGCGACAGGGCCGCGCCGAGGGGCCAGTTGCGGCCCTGCCCGAACTGCAGTTCGATCAGGTTGCCAAGCATCAACTGCTTGCCGCCGCCAAGGACGCGCGGCGTGACATAGGCGCCGAGCGAGGGCACGAAGACGAGGATCGACCCGGCGATCACCCCCGGCTTCACCAAGGGCAGGATCACGTTCTTCAGGACGCGCCAGCGCGTCGCGTAAAGATCGTAGCCCGCCTCGACCAGGCTGAAATCCATCCGCTCCATCGAGGCATAGATCGGCAGCACCATCAGCGGCAGGAAGACGTAAGCCATGCCGACAAGAACGGCGAAATCGGTGAAGAGCATCTGGATCGGCTGGTCGATGATCCCGAGCGCGATCAGAAGGCTGTTCACCGTGCCTTCGTTGCGGATCAGCTCCATCACCGCGAAGGTGCGGATCAGGAGGTTGGTCCAGAACGGGATGATGATGAGAAGCATCCAGGTGTCGCGCCGGTTCGCCGGGCGGGTGGCGATGAAATAGGCGGTCGGAAAGCCGATCACGAAGGTGATGATGGTGGTCATCAACGAGAGCCAGATCGAGCGCCAGAAGATCGACAGATGCGCGTCGGCGAAGGTCAGTTCTTCCGAGAAGAAGTCGCGCTGGAAAAGGACGCTGAACCAGCCGTCGATCGAGGGCTTCCAGACGACGCCGCCATAGTCGCCGGGCGTGAGGAAGGAATAGATCATCACGACAAGGAGGGGGCCGCTGGCCGCCAGCGTCAGGACGACAAGCGCCGGGGTCAGCAGGAACCAGCGGTTGCGGCTGGCGCGGCGGGCGACGGGATCGGAAGCATCGCTCATCGCGTCAATCCCTCAGGACCTGGCCGACGCCGGCGGGGAAGCTGACCCCGACCCGGTCGCCGGTGGACCGGCCCGACTTCTGGTCAGGCTGGTTCTGCTGGCGGAGGACGAAGGAGCCGCCGCCGTCGAGGTCCACATGGAAATGTGTGTCGGTGCCAAAGTAGATGATGTTGGCCAGCTTGCCCGCCAGAAGCGCGCCATCGGCGTTGCCAAGCGTCGCATGCTCGGGCCGGACCGCCAGCGTGACCGGGCCGGCCTTCGCGCCCTCGGCGGGCGCGCGCACCGTGGTCTCGGCGCCCGAGGCCAGCTTGACCCGCGCCGCCGTGCCGTCCACCGACAGGAGGGTGGCGTCGAGGAAGTTGGTGTCGCCGATGAAGTCGGCGACGAAGCGCTCCGCCGGGTGATCGTAGATGTCGCGCGGCCCGCCGATCTGGCGGATGGAGCCGGCCCGCATCACCGCGATGCGGTCCGACATGGTCAGCGCCTCTTCCTGATCGTGGGTCACGAAGATGAAGGTGATGCCGGTTTCCGATTGCAGGCGCTTCAGCTCGATCTGCATTTCCTTCCGGAGCTTGAAGTCGAGCGCCGAAAGCGGTTCATCCAGCAACAGGACCTTGGGGCGCGGCGCCAGCGCGCGAGCAAGCGCCACCCGCTGCTGCTGGCCGCCGGAGATTTCGCTGGTCTTGCGGCCAGCCATCTCGGTCATGCGAACAAGCGCCAGCATCTCATCCACCGTGCGCTTCACCTCTGCCGCCGGGCGGTCGAGCATTTTCAGGCCGAAGCCGATGTTTTCCGCCACCGTCATGTGCGGGAAGAGCGCATAGCTCTGGAACACCGTGTTCACCGGGCGCTTGTAGGGCGGCAGTTGCAGAAGGTCCTGCCCGTCGAGGGCGACGGTGCCGCTCGTCGGATCGACGAAGCCGGCGATGACCCTCAGAAGCGTGGTCTTGCCGCAGCCCGACGGCCCGAGGAGGGTGAAGAACTCATTGTCCCGGATGGTAACTGAGACATTGTCGAGGGCAGTGAAAGTGGGTCCACGTCCGCCGTAGACCTTGGTTACGCCGCCTATCTCGATCATTCGGCCATCCCGCCCCGATTGCTGCCAAACACAAATTTGATCAAATCAAAACGCAGCTTGGTTCAAAAATCAAGCCTGCTCTGATCTGTGTGCGCTAACAGTTTCACGGATGATCCGAACCGCGGGCCTTACCGGACCGCGTGGGCGGCGAGATGGGCGTAAAAGGGCCGGTGATGGTCGAGAAAGCCCCGCAAGTGCGGCACCTTTTCGGCCAGGGCATCGAAGCTTTGCTGCTGGGCGGCGCGTTCTTCCGGGGTCAGGGGCCGGATGCCCTTGGCGCTGCTGACGTCGCCATGCCAGCCGCCGACCTGCGCCCAGTCCTTCGGCGCGACATTCTGCCAGTCTAAGGCGGCGGCGACATGCGGCAGGCCGATGCGGTGCCAGAGTGCGCCCATGACGCCCTCGGCGTCGGCCCGCACATCTTCGGAGACGATGACGGCGGGGGCTCCGCCCTCTGCCGCCAGTGCATCGAAATGCCGCGCCTGCGCCTCAAGCCCGATCTCTTCCAGCGTGAGGTCGGGGTCGAGTTTGTAGTAGGACGGGATCGAGGCGACGGGATCGCGGACGAGGAAGACATTGGTCAGCCGGGCGGCGAAATCCCGGTCGGCGAGGATCTGCGGCATGACGTAATAGGACATGTCCTTGATGAAGACCGGCTGCCTCTCGGCCCGTTCCAGAAGCATGTCGCGTATCGCACTGTAGCTGACCGGGTGATCCGGCTGCACGTCGAAATGCGGCATCGTGCGGACGCGCCGGTGGACGTAGTAGTCGTACATGAAGGGCTCATGCAGGCAGTCAAGATCGCCACGCTCGCGCATGATCCGTTCCACCGCGGTCGACATCGACCGGGGATGCGACCACATGGCGATGATGGGGTGCTGTGTCATGCCTTCATCCTTTCGTTCGCCGGGTCGAAGGGCGGGGTGTCGAGGACGGTCGCGGCATAGGGCCGCCCGAGAATCTCCACCGTCAGCCCTTCGCGCAGGCCTCGCCGGCGGAGATAGGCCAGCGCCAGCGCCTGCCCGGTCCGGTGACCATAGGCGGCGGAGGTGACGACGCCAACCGGCGCGCCGCCCTGCATCACGACATGGCTGTAGAACGGGTCCACATCGCCGGAGGCGAGCGACAGAAGCACCATCTCCCAGCGGCCTTCGTCCTCCATCCGCGCCAGAAGCGCGTCACGACCGATGAAGTCGCGCCCCTCGGGTCGGATCATGGCGCCGGCGCCGGTTTCTGCCGGCGTGCGCTCGGTGGTGAAATCCGCGCCCCAGGCCCGGTAGCCTTTTTCCAGCCGCATGGCATTCATCGCATAGGCGCCGAAGTACCCAAGGCCCTGCGGCTTGCCCGCCGCCTCAAGCGCATCGAAAAGCGCGGGCATGTCCTCGCGCCTGGCATGAAGCTCCCAACCAAGTTCGCCGATGTAGGAGACGCGGAGGGCGCGAACCGGGATGCCGGCCACCGCAATCTCCCGCACGGAAAGCCAGGGGAAGCTGGGCCCGAGGTCGGCGTCGGTCAGGCTTGAAAGCACGGCGCGCGATTTCGGCCCCATCAGGCCGATCGCGCCCCATTTCTCCGTCAAGTTGGTGATGGTCACGTCGAAGCCTGCGGCGCGGGCGCGGAGAAGGTCCTCGTCCATCTCCTCGGCAGCCGCCGCCGAAGTCAGGTAGAAGCTGCCGCCCGGCAGCGCCGAGACGGTGAATTCGGCCTGCGTTCCACCCGCCGGGGTCAGCGCATGGGTCAGGCCGATGCGGCCCTCCTTCGGTGCGCGGTTGGCGCCGAGGCTGTCGACATAGGCGCGGGCGTCCGGCCCCGTCACCTCGAACTTCGAAAAGACCGACAGGTCGGCGAGACCCACCGCATCGGTGACGGTCGCCACCTCGCGCGCCACATGCGGGAACCAGTTGGCGCGGCGGAAGGTCAGCCGGCCCTCGTCGCCGGGATGGTCGGAAAACCAGTTCGGCCTTTCCCAGCCATGCGCCGCCCCCATGACCGCGCCACGCGCCAGCATCCGGTCATGGAGCGCCGATGTCCGCTTGCCGCGCGCGGCGGGTCGCTCCTCATGCGGGTAATGGACACCGAACTGAAGGCCGAAACATTCCACCGCCTTCTTCACCCGGTAGTCGCGATCGGCCCATGGCCCGAAGCGGCGGCTGTCGACGGCGAGAGCATCCATAGGCGGCGCGCCATGGGTCATCCAGTGCGCGAGGAACCAGCCCGCGCCGCCACCCTCCATCACCCCCATGGAAGAGCCGGTCAGAAGCCAGGCATTGGGCAGGCCATGCGCCGGGCCGATCAGCGGATTGGCGTCTGGCGTGAAGGTGATCGGGCCGTTGACGACCGACTTGACGCCGCCGGTTTCAAGCGCCGGAATGCGGGCCATCGCCGCCAGGATGATGTGCTCCACCCGGTCAAGGTCGGGCGGCATCAGCTCGGCCCCGAAACCGGGCGGCACCCCGTCCACGGACCAGGGCTGCGCGTCCTTCTCGTAGGGCCCGAGGATCAGCCCGTCGCGTTCCTGCCGGACGTACCAGCTTTCCTCGGGGTCGCGGATCATCGGCAGTTCCGGCAGGCCTGCGGCGATGCGGTCGGCGACGGCGGGGACGGTATCGGTCACAAGGTACTGATGCAGGACCGGCACCGAAGGGATGTTCAGCCCCATCATGTGCCCGACCTCCCAGCCCCAGGTGCCGGCGGCGTTGACGATATGACGGGCGCGGATCACCTCGCGCGCCGTCTCGACGATCCAATGGTCGCCCTCATGCCGGATCGCCACAACCGGGTTCTGCCTGAGGATGGTCGCCCCTTTCGACCGCGCCACCTTGGCCATGGCGTTGGTGGCAAGGGTCGGATCGACATGGCCGTCGTCTGGTTCATAGATGCCGCCAAGAAGCCCCTCGGTCCGGGCCAGGGGGTGCAGACGTTCCACATCGTCGCGGGTTATCAGCTGAAGATCGTAGCCGGTGAAGCGCGACAGGCCGGCGACATGGGCAAACTCGTCCATCCGGTCGGGGTTCGTCGTGATCCGCATCGCGCCGGAGCGGTGGAAACCGCAGGTATCGCCGGTCTCCTCGGGAAGAATGTCGCGGTAGAGGCGCACGGAAGTGGCGCGCAGTTCCTGAATGGTCGGGTTATGGGCGAAATGGGTGCAAAGCCCCGCCGCGTGCCAGGTCGAGCCATGGGTCAGGTCGTTCTTTTCGGTCAGGACAACGTCAGACCAGCCCTCCTTGGCGAGGTGATAAAGCAGCGAGACGCCCATCGCGCCGCCGCCGATGATCAGAACCTGGGCATTCATCGTCATCGCCGCATCCGTTCTCCCTTGGGGTCGAAGGGCGGGCGTTCCAGCACCTTGGCCGGATAGCGCCGCCCCGCGATCTCGATTTCAAATTGCCGCGCCGAGGTCTGGGCCAGCGTCTCGCCCTTCGCAATGGCGATGAGGCCCAGCGCCAGCGCCCGCCGCGTCCTGGCACCCTTCGCGCCGGAGGTGGTCAGGCCGACGACCGCGCCGCTCTCCCAAATCGGCTCGTCATGGAGGATGAGGGGCTCGCCTTCCACATCGAAGAGGACGAGGCGGCGGGTCAGGCCATCGGCCTTCTGCCGGTCGAGCGCCGCCTTGCCGAGGAAATCCTTGCCCCAGTCGATGGTGAAGCCAAGCCCGGCTTCCAAAGGCGTGATCTCTGGCCCGAGGTCATGGCCCCAGTGGCGGAAGCCCTTCTCGATCCGGCAACCGTCGAGCGCGTAATGGCCGAGGGGCCGCGCACCCTTGGTGTAAAGCGCGTCGAAGACTGCGCCGCCTGTCGCGACAGGGATCGACAGTTCCCAGCCAAGCTCGCCCACGAAACTGACGCGGGTGGCGCGGCCGGGGGTGCCTGCAACGGTCACGTCGCGGGCGGTGGCGAAGGGGAAATCCTGCCAGTCGTCGGGCGACAGGCGGGCGAGAAGATCGCGCGCGCCGGCGCCCATGACGCCGATCACCACCTCTGTCTCGGTGACATCCTCGATGGTTACGTCCCCCAACGCATTCCGCCTGAGCCACGCCAGATCGCGCCAGCGCGTCGCGGCGCCCGAGGTCAGGCGGAAATGCTCAGGCCCGAGGCGGGTGATGGTCAGATCCGCCTCGATCCCGCCCTTGGCGTTCAGAAGCGGTGTGTAGACGGCCCGCCCCTCTTCAACATCGACATTCCCCGCCGCGATCCATTGCAGCGCTTCAACCGCACCGGGGCCGGAAATGTCGAACTTGCCGAAGGGGGACAGGTCGATCAGGACCGTCCCCTTCTCCATCACGGCAGCCTCGCGGTGCGCGATCTCCTGCCAGGCTTGCGCCCCCACGGAATAGGGCAGGTCGCGCTCGGTATCGCGCGCGGCGTACCAAAGCCCACGCTCCCAACCGGCGGTCAGGCCAAAGACCGCGCCCGCCGCTGCCCAGCGCTCGTGAAGCGCTGAGCGGCGCAATCCGCGCCCCGCCGTCGGCTGCTTGAAGGGCCAGTGGAGCGCGAAGACATCGGCCACGGCCTCTTCCATCCGGGTCTCGACATGTGCCGCCGCCGCCGTCAGGGGATCGACCCGCGCCACATCGACGCCCCAAAGATCATCGGGCGCAGCGCCCTCTACCATCCAGTCGGCCAGCACCCGGCCGATCCCGGCCGAGGACATGATGCCGACCGAGTTCATGCCGGCGGCGACGAAAAGCCCGTCGACCTCGTTCGTCTGGCCGATCAAAGGACGGGAATCGACGGTGAAGCTTTCCGGCCCGTTCATGAAATGCTGGATGCCGGTCTTTTCCAGCGAGGGGATCAGCGCCAGCGCCGCCTCCATGAAGGGGGCGAACTGGTCCCAATCCTCGGAGAACTCGATATAGGGCCGGTCGCCGTCGAGCCCGTGCGGGTTCCAGCATTTGGCATGGGGTTCAAAGCCGCCGATCACCAGCTTGCCGGCATCGCCCTTGACGTAGATGCCCCGGTCAAGGTCGCGGATCACCGGGTAGGGATGCGGCAGATGCGGCATCGGTTCGGTCACGACATACATATGCTCGACCGCCTGCAGGGGCAGCGCCACGCCAGCCTTGTCGGCCAGTGACTTCGACCAGGCCCCGGCGCAAAGCGCCACGCGGTCGGCGAGGATCTCTGTGCCATCCTCAAGACGGACCCCCTTGGCGCGCCCGGCCTCGACCAGCAACGCGGCAACGTTGACGCCCTCGCGGATCACCGCGCCGCCGGCCCGCGCCGCCTTGGCATAGGCCATGCAGAGGTCGACCGGGTTGACGTTGGCATCCTCCTCGACCCTCAGCGCTCCGATGATGCCGGTGGTGTCGAGGCCCGGCACCTGCACCATGTCCCCGGTAATGACGGAAGGCGTCAGGCCGAAATGGCGGCCGAGGGCTGCAATGCGGTGCAGTTCGTCCATCCGCGCCTCGTCGCGCGCCAGCCAGTAGCCCCCGGTCTTGCGATAGCCGGTCGAAAGGCCGGTTTCCTCTTCCAGCCGGGGGAAAAGCTCGCCCGCATACATCGCGAGCCGGGTTATGGCCGCCGTCGCGCGCAAAGGCCCGACGATGCCCGCCGCATGCCAACTTGTGCCAGAGGTCAGCTGGTTGCGCTCAAGCAGAAGCACATCCGTCGCACCACGCCGCGTCAGGTGGTAGGCGAGGCTGAGCCCCACCGCGCCGCCACCTATGATCAGTATCCGCGCCATCCGCCACCCGAGCCATTCCAGCGCCGCCCAATGAGCCTGCCGGCAGGTGGTTGATCAAGGGCGTGCTTGCAGTATTAAACTTTCTAATGAAAGGCAGAACCGGCGGCGGAGTCGCCGGCAAGCGTGGGGTAGCAGGATGGGCAAGGCACTGGATCGGAAAGAAAAAGACGGCGCGCCCGACTTCAACCTCTTCCGCGCGGTCGAGGTTTTCATGGCGGTGGCCGAGATGCAGCAGGTCACGACGGCCGCCTCGGCGCTTGGCATGACGCAATCCGCGGCCTCCCAGCATCTGAAGAACCTTGAGACGGCCTTCGGCGTGAAGTTCATCGACCGCTCGCAGCGGCCGATCGCGCTGACCCATGCCGGCGGCATCCTGCAACGCCACGGCTTTCGCATCCTGAACGAGATCGAGGACCTGCGCGCCAATATCCGACGGCTCAACGCGACGACGCTGCCGGTCCTGCGCATGGGGCTTCTCGCCTCCATCGCCACGACGCTGACGCCGGGGCTTTTCGACTTCGTGGTGAAGGAACTCGGGGTGCCGGAACTGATCCTGTCGGCCGGCCTTGCGACCGATCACCAGACAGCGCTCAACGCCCGCCAGATCGACATTGCCGTGACCTCGGAACTCATCCGGAACGAGGCCGGATACCGCGCGATCCCGGTGCTGGACGAGCCGTTTTACCTTGTCCTGCCAGAGGATTACGACGGCAACCCCAGCGATATCGGCGAGATATCCTCGCGCCTGTCGCTGGTGCGTTTCGGCGTGGCGACGCCGGTTGGCCGGCGCACCGACCAGCACCTCCAGCGCTGCCGCCTCTTCTTTCCGCGCGCGATGGAGGCCGACCGGTCCTCGATGGTCGTGGCCGGTGTGGCGACCGGAAAGTGCTTCGCGATCCTCTCGCCCTCGCTTCTCATCGACGCGGTGGCCGAGGGGATGCGCCTCAGGATCGTGCCCCTGCCCTTCCCCGGTTTCCGCCGCCGCATCCAGGTCGTGGCGCGGTCCGGCGAGTTCGACCGTATCGCCGATGCGCTGGCGGCGGAATGCGCGGGCATCCTGCGGCAGCATTTCGCGCTGCGCTTCCCCGGGATCGCCGGCGAGGTCGCCTATCACGACGCGGCACCCGGCTAATCCGCATCATTAGTAAAACCGATGCCTGCGGCTTCTCCTAGCCGGACCCCCGATCTGGTGCGTAGATTTCGCATCAGACCGCCGGAAGGGGAAACCGAATGCCATGCCTAAAGACGATCAGGGAAACCCGCGCATGAGCCGCCGCGAGGGGCGCAGCGAACGCATCCGGGCGCGTACCGCCCGGCAGGAGCTTGCCGCGCCCTTCACCATCCGCCGCATCGGCTTCGTCAGCCTGATCGACGAAGAGGCGGTGGCGATCATCGAGCGCAATGCCGACCTCATCCTCGACGAGATCGGCATGGAGTTCCGGGGCGACGCCGAAACGCTCGATCTTTTCCGCAAGCACGGTGCGCGGGTCGATGGCCAGCGGGTGCGCTTCGATCCCGGCTGGTGCCGCGACAAGATCAGGACCGCGCCCAGCGTCTTCACCCAGCACGCCCGCAACCCCGCCCGTTCCGTCCAGATCGGCGGCGAGGCGCAGGTCTATTGCCCAAGCTTCGGCCCACCCTTCGTTCATGACATCGAAAAGGGCCGGCGCTACGCGACCATCCAGGATTTCCGCGACATCACCAAGCTGCATCACAGCCTCGCCGCCGTGAACCATTCCGGCGGCGTGGTGGTGGAGCCGGTGGACTTGGCCGTCCCCGTCCGCCACCTGCACATGGCGCACACGCACCTGACCTTGAACGACAAGCCCTTCATGGGCGCCGTCACCGCCCCCGAACGCGCCCGCGACACGATCGAGATGTGCCGCCTTGCCATGGGCGCGGACTTCGTCGACCAGAATTGCGTCCTGTATTCCGTGGTCAACACCAACGCGCCGCTGGTCATGGACGAAACCATGCTCTGGGCGCTGAAGGAATATGCCAGGGCCGGGCAATGCACGGTCGTCTCGCCCTTCGTCCTTGGCGGGGCGATGTCGCCTGTCTCAATCGCCGCGACGCTGGCGCAGGTGCTGGCAGAGGTGCTGGCTTCGGTCGCTTTGATCCAGTTGATCCGTCCCGGCGCGCCCGCCGCCTTCGGCACCTTCTTCTCGCCGATCTCGCTGAAGACCGGGGCGCCGACCTTCGGCACGCCGGAAGGCACCCAGTTCCAGATGTGCGCCAAGACGCTGGCCGACCGCTTGGGTCTGCCGTTCCATTCGGTCGGAGCGCTGACCGCATCCAAGGTGCCGGATGCCCAGGCGGGCTATGAAAGCCAGGCGCAGCTCATGGGCGCCACCATGGCCGGGGTGAACTTCATCATCCATGCCACCGGCTGCCTCGAAGGGCTTCTGACGACCGGCTACGAGAAGATCGTGATGGATGCCGACCGCTGCTCGGCCATGATGCGCTTCGTGCAGGGCGTCGATTTTTCCGAAGCCGCACAGGCGATGGAGGCGTTTCAGGAAGTGCCGCCCGGCGGCCATTTCCTTGGCGCCACCCATACGCGGGAAAACTTCGAAACGGCCTTCTGGATGGGCGAGATGTCCGACAATGGCACCTACGAACAATGGAGCGCGGAGGGCGCGCTTTGGGAGCATGAGCGCGCTTCACTGCGCGTGAAGAAGCTTCTGGCCGATTACCAGCCGCCGGCGATGGATGAGGCAATCCGCGACAGCCTTGACGATTTCGTCGCCCGGCGCACACGCGAGATCGAGGGAGGAAGGGCATGAACCTGCCGGTCGACTGGAGCCTTGAGGGCACCGCCGCCCGCCGCGAGACCTATTACGCGGCAAGCCAGAAGAAATTCGTGCCGTTCAGGGAGCCGATGATCTTTCGCAAGGGCTCCATGCAGTACCTCTGGGATCAGGAGGGGCGGAAGTATACCGACCTTCTCGGCATGAATGTCTGCATCTCGGTCGGCCATTCGCACCCCGTCGTGGTCAAGGCGGCGCAGGAGCAGGCGGCGGAACTGACCCATTGCACGACGATGTTCTATCACCCGGTCCCCGCCCATCTGGCCGAGGAACTGGCGGCGACGATGCCGAAGGGGCCAAAGGGCGATATCGAATGGGTGGTGCATTTCACCAATTCGGGGTCAGAGGCCATCGACCTCGCCATGGTCATGGCGCGGGCCTATACCGGCAATCTTGACCTTCTGGCGCTGAGGAATGCCTATCACGGCCCCACCTCGGCGGCGCAGTCGCTGACCGGGATCGCCGGTTTCCGCCATCCGGGCATGCCCGGCAACGTCGCCTTCGTGGCCGACCCGAACCAGTATCGCGGCGTCTTCGGCCCCGGCGTGGAGCCCTATCTTGACGAGATCGACCGCACCATCGGCTGCGCGACCACGGGCCGCGTCGCCGGGATCTTCGTGGAATCGGTGCAAGGCTATGGCGGCATCATCGAAATGCCCCCCGGCTACATGTCGGGTGCAGCGGAACGGGTCCGCGCGGCGGGCGGGCTTTACATCGCCGATGAGGTTCAGTCGGGCTTTGGCCGCACCGGCGACCATATGTGGGGGTTCGAGGCCGACGGCGTGATCCCCGACATCGTGGTGATGGCCAAGGGCATCGGCAACGGCTTTCCTTTGGGCGCAGTCGTGGCGCAAAGGCGCATCGCCCAGCCGATGGCGGACAAATTCATGTTCCACACCTACGGCGCCAACCCGACGAGCTGCGCCGCCGGCCGCGCCGTCTTGCAGGTGCTGCGCGAGGAGCGGTTGCAGGAAAATGCCCGCAAGGTCGGCGGCGCCTTGCTGGCGCGGCTCAATGACCTGAAGCAGCGCCATCCGGTGATCGGCGACGTTCGCGGGCGCGGGCTGATGCTCGCCATCGAGATGGTGAAGGACCGGAAGTCGAAGGAACCCGACCCCGACACCACCGCCGCCGTCTTCGAACGCTGCCGGGAAAGCGGGCTGATCCTGTCGAAATCCGGCCCGCACCGGTCTACCTTGCGGATGGTGCCGCCGCTCTGCCTGTCGCTTTCCGATGTCGATCAGGTCGCCGAGGGGCTGGACCGGGCGTTTTCAGCGGCCTGAGGCAGGACTGTTTCAAAGCGACGATGCGCCCCTGAACCGTGGCGCGAACTGGGCGCCTTTGTGGCCACATTGCGGCGGCGTACGCGTAAATCAGCCGAAAAAACAATCCGCACGGGAATGCTTCATCCGTTCCGACGATGCGTAGCACCGTCCCGAGAGCCATCGTTGAGGGGAACTGTGGCCTTCGCAAGCCGGTTCGCCTCTCTCGTGGCCGGGGCGTTTCCCCGGAATCTGCAACGCATTCAAGGAGAAGCTTTATGCGTTCCGCTCTGCTCAACAATCTCCGCGCCTTCCGCAAAGACGATGACGGCGTCACCCTCGTCGAATACGGTGTCGCCGTAGCGCTCGCCGTCGCCGTCGGCATCGGCGCCCTCACCCTTCTGGCTGGTGACATCACGGGTGCGCTGGGCGCAGCCGGCGCGGTCATGCCGTAACCGGCCAGATCATCCCGATCGACAGGACGGGGCGACATCGCCCCGTCCGCCTCGGAGGGGCTACCAGACAAGGCATCACCCTCCGCCTCTCTCGAAAGGAGATCCACCTTGGGCGCGCGTTCCATCCTCGTCGCAATTCTCGGCGTCGTCGTTGCCGGAGGTTCCGCCTTTGCGGCCCGCGAATATCTCGATACAAGCCGGGCGAATGCCGCCGTGGACCCGACGTCGACCCTCGTTCAGGTCATCGTCGCCGGTCAGGATATCCCCTTCGGCCAGACCATCCAGCCGCAGATGCTCCAGGTCCTTTCGTGGCCGCGCGAGGCGCTGCCGCCGGGCGCGATTTCGGACCTGGCCACGGTGGTGCCGGACCCCGGCATGCCGCTGCGCCGCGCCACGCGCGAGATTGCACAGGGCGAGTTGATCCTCGCCTCCAAGATTTCCGACTTCGGCGAGAAGGTCACCATCGTCCAGAGCCTTGCCGAAAACACCCGCGCCATGGCGATCAAGGTCGAGGCTGAAACCTCGGTCGGCGGTTTCGTCACGCCCGGTGACATGGTCGACATCGTCCTGACGCAGGGCCGCGACAAGGACCTGCGCGCGGTCACCATCCTGCAGAACATCCGCATCGTCGGCGTCGATCAGGATGCCGATCAGCAGAAAGACCAGCCCGAGATCGCCAAGACCGTCACCGTCGAGGTGACGCCGGAACAGAGCCAGGCGCTCGCGCTGGCGCAGAAGGCCGGGACGCTCAGCCTGTCGCTCCGCTCGCTCGACAACGCCGAGGACAAGCCGCTCGATTCCATCAAGCTCTCGGACATCCTCCGCGACAAGTCCCCCGAACCCGAAGCGCCGACTGCCAAGCAGACGATCCGCATCCGGCGCGGTTCGGAAGTGGAAATCGTCGAAGTCCAGTAAGGGATCGCTTCTGGTGCAATGATGATTTCATGGTCTCATATCCGCCGGTTCGGTCGTGAAGAGCGCGGCGCGATCCTCGTCTTCTGGGGCATCTCGCTTGCCGTGATCCTCATCATCGTCGCTCTCAGCTTCGATTTCGGTCGCGCGGCCTCAACCCAGTCAGAGCTTCAGTCCTATACCGACCAGGTGGCGCTTGCCGCCGCCGGAGAGCTTGACGGGCGGCTCGACGCCATCACCCGCGCCCGCGGCGCTGCCGCAGCGCTGATCGCCGACAAGCAGACCTTCGCGACCGGCTCGCAGGCGCTCGGGGGGGCCACCAGCTACACGCTCGACTTCTACGCAACGCTTCCCGGCAGCGATACCGCGCCGCTGGCTGCGCCGACGACCGTGCCGGAGGACGCCGTCTATGCCCGCGTCGTGGCGACACCCCTGACCGTGAACTACAGCTTCGCGGCGGCCTACGCGGCATTGACCGGCGCCGGCCAGACCAACGCCACCGTCGGCGCCATCGCCGTGGCGGGCTTCACGCAATTTGCCTGCGACATCACGCCCCTGATGTTCTGCCTGCCGGACCCCGGCTACAAGGCCGATGCCAATGTCGGCGACCTGATCCTTCTCAGGTCGGGCGGCAACGGTGCCGGCGCCTGGGCGCCCGGCGATTTCGGCTTTCTCGATCCGTCGAAGGCCAAGGTCGATCCGAATGGCCCCTGCGGCGGCCTCAACGGTGCCCAGCTTGACGCCTGCCTGATGGGGGCCGAGGGCAGCATCACCCAGTGCTTTTCGATGCGCGGTGTCGATACGGAACCGGGCCAGAAGGTCGGCATCACGGACGCCAGCTTCAACGTCCGCTTCGACATGTATCAGGCGATCATGAACGGCAAGAGGAACGACCCCGCCTATGCCCCTGCCGCCAACGTCATCAAGGGCGTGGTGCCGAAGGGCGGCGGTGCCTGCGTGGGCAACAACCCGCCCGCCTCGACCAATACGATCGCGATGCCGAAGGACAATTGCTTTGCCTCGGGCACCTGCACGAACGGCCGCTTCGGCGATGGCAACTGGAGCACGGGGCGCCAGCAATATGTCAACTGGCACTACAACGGCTCCGATCCGTATTCCGGTGCATCGACACGCTACGAATACTATCAGGCCGAACTCGGTACGGCGGCCGGATCGCCGATTCTCTCCGGTACTGGCTGGAATGGGCAACCGCTTCAGGAAACCGGCCGCCCGCAATGCTCGGCCAACGTCTCGCCCGACCCCGACCGCCGGGTGGTGATTGCTGCCGCCATCAACTGCGATACCGACGGGGACGGCAATCCCGACTTCAACGGTCGGTCGACCAGCATCCCGGTCGAGGAATTCTTCCGCCTGTTCCTGACCCAGCCGGTCGGCACCAACGGCTCGTCACCGCCGACGCTCGACCTCTGGGTGGAAGTCGTCGGCTCGGCCGGGGGCGCCGGCGCCGGATCGAGCACCATGGGCGGGATCTTCCGCGATGTCGTGCAGCTTTACAGGTGATGCGGTGACAAAGACGCCCCGCCCCCTCAGACGCTTCCTCCGCGACACCGATGGCGCAGCACTTGTCGAGTTCGCCATGGTCCTGCCAATGATGCTTCTGGTCTTTGCCGTCATCATCGAGGGCAGCCGCATGCTCATCAGCTATCAAAGCGCCATCGGCGCGGTGCGCGACGCCACCCGCTATCTCGCCCGGGTCGTGCCCACCGACATCTGCGCCACGGGCGCGTCTATCAGCGCCTATGACAGCCAGGTCGGGGCCATCGCCAACCAGAACCTCGGCGGCACCAGCCTGCCGGGCTCCGTGACCGTGCAAAGCGTGACCTCATCGCTGGCCTGCGTCGCGGGCAGTTACCGGGTCAATCCCGCGCCGGTGGCGACGGTTTCGGCCACCATCGCCATCGCCATGCCCTTCGCTGGCATCTTCACGCTGAACGGCGGCTCGCTGAACACGATCACCACGACCGTCACCGATTCAGCCAGGGTGTTCGGATCATGAGAACGGGCCTTCGCATCCGCTGCCGGCAGTTCCTGAAGTCCGAGGACGGCACCGCGCTCGTCGAATTCGCCATCGTGCTGCCGATCTTCCTGCTGCTCTTCTTCACGCTGATCGAGTTCGGCCGCATGGGCGGCGAATATGTCATGGCCGACAAGGCGATGCAGCGCGCGGTGCGGATCGCCGCCGTCCGCCCGCCAGTCTGCCCCGGCGTCCCGGGCTTCAACGCGCGGGGGACGGTGCCGGTGGGCACGGCACCGCCGAAATTCGGCACCGCCTGCACCGCCGGCGGCACGGTCTGCGCCAGCCCGGCGCCGGCGGTCTGCACCGGCGTCGCGGGCAACCCGACCGTCGACGAAATCTGGCTGGCGATCTCGCCAATGCTGGGACCCAACGCGACCGAGCAGAACCTGAGCTTCGGCTACAACTACGATCCCGCGCTGAATTTCCTCGGCGGCCCCTATGTGCCGACCGTGACGGTGCAACTGACGGGATTGTCTTTCCAGTTCGCGATCCCGCTCGGCCCGCTGGCCAGTGTGGCTGGGGCGACCGGGACGCTGCCCCCGAATTCGCTGCCGTTC
The DNA here is from genome assembly GCA_020161655.1 of Pseudomonadota bacterium. Taxonomy (GTDB): domain Bacteria; phylum Pseudomonadota; class Alphaproteobacteria; order Rhodobacterales; family Rhodobacteraceae; genus Albidovulum. Next base: position 156,918 of record JAIUPC010000009.1, on the reverse strand, counting down.
CCGGCAATGCAGATGACCTTGCCTGGCGAAGACCTCGACCAGGGCAACAACGGATGATTGCGGGCCACGCGCCCGAAGAGTGAAGGAAGAACGAGAGATGACGAGATCAGTCCTCATCGTGTCGCCGAATGCGGCGGTTGCCGCCGCCATCGAACAGTCATTTGCCGCCGATCCCGATATCCGGATCGCGCGGGAAGCCACAACGCTCGCCAGAATGAACGGTCACGCCGCCGAGGCTGCGTCCCGGTTCGACATGATCCTCTTTGAAACGCGCCCCGAAGTGGCATCCGACGTCGAGGCGATCCGCACGATGGCCGCGAACCGGACGCCGGGAACCCGGCTGGTTGCGCTTGCCGATGCCGATATCACCCTGTCGGAGGTGCGCCTGCTGACCGAGGCCGGCGCCGACGAAGTGCTGCCGCTTGCCGGCGACGGCAGTCGCAGCCGGGCATCGCGCGATCGCCACGCAGAGCCTGCCGCCGCACCGGACCGGCACGGCCGGATCATCGCCGTCGTCCAGGCGCGCGGCGGGATCGGGTCGACCACAGTGGCGGTGAACCTCGCCGACCAGCTGGTGCAGGGCGCAGGTCTTGCGCGCAAGGCCGCGCGCCCCAAGGTGGCGCTTGTCGACCTCGATCTGCAGTTCGGCTCTGTCGGTACGCTGCTCAATCTGGAAGAACAGGACACGCTGCACCAGCTGGCGCTCGACGGGACGGTGCCGGACGGCCATTTCCTCGCCCAGTCGATGCCGGTTCTCGACAGTGGTCTGGCGGTGCTTGCGGCACCGGCGAAATTCGCCCCCCTGGAATCGCTGCGGTCGGATCAGGTCGCCGCCATTCTCGACAACCTCAGGGCGGCGCATGACTATGTTGTCGTTGATCTGCCGCGCGCCTTCGTGAGCTGGATCGAGCCGGTGGTGGAGCGGACCGACGAGCTGATGGTCGTCACCGACCTGTCGGTGGCCTCCGTCCGGCACTGCCGCCGCCTGATCGACTTCTTCACCCAGGACAATCCCGCACTTCCGGTGGAGCTGGTGGTGAACCATCGGCGCAAGCCGCTGATGACATCAAGCCTGCAACGCGAGGTCGCGAAGGCACTGGAACGGCCGCTGAAGCACTGGCTGCCGCACGATGCCCGCGCGGCAGACGCTGCGGGCGGGCGGGGCGAGCCGCTTTCCCGCGCGGCACCCCGGTCCTCTCTCGGGCGGGCGATGACCCGCCTTGCCTCCTCCACCCGCACCAGCCTTTCGGTGGCGGCGCCATCGACACAAAACTAGGAGTCCGGCCCCGTGTTCAAGCAATTCAACAGATCAGGCCGGAACGGCGAGTCGCAAGTGGTGATGCTTCCGCCGCGGTCCGGCGAGGCGCCGCGCGCCGGCATTGCCGACCTGACGCCGGTCGATGCCGAATTCAACGCGCGGCTGGAACTGAAGAGCCATCTGCACGACCTGCTTCTCGACCGGCTCAACCTTTCGGTCATCGACAAGGTGGAACGCGAAGAACTTCGCCGCGAGGTCGCGGGCCTCGTGTCGCAGGTCCTGAGCGACGAGGGTCGCCCGATGCGGGCCGAAGCGTTCAAGACGCTGATCGACGAGCTTCTGGACGAGGTGCTCGGCTTTGGCCCGCTGGAACCCCTGCTCGCCGATCCGACGATCAACGACATCCTCGTCAACAGCCACCGCAACGTCTACATCGAACGCTTCGGCGTTCTGGAGAAAAGCAAGGTCCGCTTCCGCGACGAACGTCACCTTCTCAGGATCATCGACAAGATCGTCTCGCGCGTCGGGCGCCGCGTCGACGAGTCGAGCCCCTGGGTCGATGCCCGGCTTGAGGATGGCAGTCGGGTGAATGCGATCATCCGGCCCTGCGCCGTGGATGGCCCTTCACTGTCGATCCGCAAGTTCGCGCGCAATCCCCTGACGTTCCAGCGCCTGGTCGAGATCGGGACGATGACCGAGGCCGCCGCGACATTCCTTCAGGCGCTGGTGCAGGCCCGGCTCAACGTCCTGATCTCAGGCGGCACCGGTTCGGGCAAGACAACGATGCTGAATGCGATGTCGTCCTACATCGGCCAGCGCGAGCGGGTCGTGACGATCGAGGACGCGGCGGAGCTTCAGTTGCAGCAGGACCACGTGGTGCGGCTCGAAACCCGCCCGGTTAACCCGACCGGCGGCGGGCTTGTCACCCAGCGCGATCTGGTGCGCAACGCGCTCCGCATGCGGCCGGATCGCATCATCGTCGGCGAGGTCCGCGGCGCCGAAACCTTCGACATGCTGCAGGCGATGAACACGGGCCATGACGGGTCCATGACCACGGTCCATGCCAACACCGCGCGCGACGCCATCGGGCGGCTGGAACAGATGGTGTCGATGATCGGCCTCGACCTGCCGGTTCACGTCATCCGCGCCCAGATCGCCTCCGGCCTGCATCTCGTCGTCCAGCTGAACCGGCTGAGCGACGGCGGCCGTCGGGTAATGAGCATTTCGGAAATCACCGGCATGGAGGGCAGTACGCTGACCATGCAGGACATCTTCGTGTTCCGCCGCACCGGCGCCACCGAAGCCGGCGCGATCGAGGGCCGCTTCCTCGCGACGGGCATACGCCCGCGCTGCCATGAGGCCATCCGCCAGGCGGGGATCGAGCTTCCGCCGGATCTCTTCATCGGGACGGGGGTGCAGTGATGGACTGGCTCAATGAATTCGAACTCGGCACGCTCGCCTATGCCGGCGTGTTCCTCGGCGCCCTCATCGCGTTTGAAGGCGGGCGCCAGATCCTCACCAGATCGGAATCGCTCGGCGAGGTGAAAAGCCGCCGGATGCGGATGGTGGCGGCGGGGTCCACGACCGAGGAGAGGCTCCGCCTCCTGAAACCCGACACCTCCGGCTGGTCGCTTGCGCGCCTGCCCTTCGTCGGCAACCTGCCTGGCGATCTGGCCCATGCCGGGATGACGGTTTCGGCGGGATTGGCCCTGACCTCCATGACAGGCGGCGCGATCATCCTCGCCCTCGCCATGTCGCTCGTCCTGCCGCTGCCCGCGGCGATCGCTGTGGCGCTCGTCGTGATGATCCTGCTGCCGGTGGCGATCATCCGGCGCAAGGCGAAGCAGCGGCTGGATCTTCTGTCGCGGCAATTGCCCGAAGCCCTTGAACTGATGGCGCGCGGGCTGACCGTCGGCCATCCCCTGAACGCCACCATCACCTCGGTCGCCAGCGACATGAAGGACCCGATCGCCACCGAATTCGGCATCATCGTCGATCAGGTGAGCTACGGCGACGATCTGGTGGATGCCTTCGCCACCTTCGCCGACCGGACCGGGCTTGAGGATGTGCGCTACCTCGCCGTCAGCGTCGGCATCCAGCATGGGACCGGTGGCAACCTCGCCGGGGTCTTGAACACGCTTGCCACTGTCATCCGCGACCGGATGTCGATGCGCCGGCGGATTCAGGCGATCTCCGCCGAGGGGCGGCTGACGTCGAAATTCCTCTCGGCGCTGCCGCTCGTCATTCTCGCCGCGACCTCGATCACCGCGCCGACCTATTATTCCGGCGTCGCGAACGAACCGCTCTTCAGGCCTGTCGCCATGATCATCGCCGGCCTCGTCATCGCGAACTACCTGATCATGCGCCGGCTCGTGGATTTCAGGATCTGAGGGGACATTCGAGATGGACTTCCTGAACAGCCTGCAAACGGTCCTGGTTTCACCATCGACGCTGATCGTGATCGGCTTCGGTTTAGGTGCCCTCTTGATCGTCCTTGGCGCAGCGAGTGCGCTGTCGGGCCAGGATCCGGTCCTGCGCAGAATCTCCGCCCAGCGGAAATCCGGCACGACCGTCGCGGATCGGGCGTTGCTGAGAACGCTGAGCAAGGACCCGACCGGCCTTATGGCTGCGCTCATTCCCGCCGATCACAAGGTGCGCTCGGATGTCGAGAAGAAGCTGGCGATTGCCGGCTTCTCTGGCGCCCATGCCGTCCGCAACTACTATCTCGTTCGCGCCGTGATCGGCCTTCTCCTGCCCGCCGCACTTCTTGGGATAATCTCCTTGTGGCGGATCGGGACCATTCACCTGCCGGTGCGGATCGAGGGCATATTGGCGGGGATGACGTCGCTCGGAACCTTCCAGGTCGCGTGCATACTTGTCGCCGCTGGCTTCTTCGGCCCGGCGATCTGGCTCCGGCAGAGGGCCGAGGAACGCCGGCGGGCAATCGAGGAAAGCTTCCCGAACGCGCTCGACCTCGTGCAGATATCGGTGGAAGCTGGTCTTGGTTTCGACGCCGCGATGGTGCGGGTCGGGAACGAGCTTGAGCTTGCCTCGCCGGAAATCTCGGCCGAGTTCCTCAGCGCCCAGCGCGAGATTCAGGCCGGCCGGTCGCGCGACAAGGCGCTCATGGACATGGCGACGCGCACCGGGGTCGACGAGGTCGCGGCCTTTTCGAATGTCGTCCTGCAGTCGATGCGCTACGGCACCAGCATTTCCGAAACCCTGACCACCTATGCGCGCGAGATGCGCCGCGCGCGCGAGGTGCGGGCACAGGAAAAGGCCAACCGGCTGCCGGTGCAGATGTCGGCCGTCATGGCGTCGCTTATGCTGCCGGCCCTTCTGATGTTGACGCTCGGTCCGGTGGTGATCCGCTATGTCAATTATGCGAACGGGAACTGACCGGATCATCGTCCGTTCCGCAATGGTTTGACGCCGTCAGCCCCCTGCAGCAACGGGACAGGTTCCGGCCTGCATGCCCTGGAAGAAGCGAAGTGGACGAATCGTGAACTTTATCGATCCACTTGGTCCGTACAAAGCACCGCATACGGGGAAATTATCGCTTTCGCAGATCTGCGACATCAACCGCTGATTGTGTTCTTGATCGTTTGCGGAAACTTATCGGAATTAAATTGACTAAAACCGGACCGCAGGCAGACTTAAACTGGGATAAGGGAAAGTGGATACGGGGACATAACCCGGTAGAGAATTTCGTCGACTGTGTCGATTAACGGCGCCTCGCGAAGAGCAGGCGGCTGTTCCGTGCGTCGGTACACCAGGGGTCGGTGGGGATGTATAATTTCCAGAATAACAAGGATTTTTCGCGACCGTTTGCCGTTGCCCGCCACAGCGGGCTGATCGACTCGATCGCGGATTGGAGCGATGCGCTCAGGGGTGGCATCAGGCTTCAGGATGCCTTCGCCGGGCTTGCCGCGGGCCTCCGCGCCGAGGCGGGGATGCTGGTGCGCACCGCGCTCAGCGATTTTCGCCCCGCCAGAGTGGCGATCTGGGACCGGCATGGCGGCGAGCGTGCCGACCCGCTTGGCAAGTCCTTCGCGGACGGGGTCTTCGGCAGCGCCTTCGCCCGGCCCAGACCGGCGTCGCTCTGGCTCTTCTCCGAATTCCCCCATGACGACGGCGACCTCACCGATCCCGCGCTTGGCATTTGGCAGACACGGCGCGGCTTCTCGGAGTTCATGGCCGTCGTGCTTGAAAGCGGCGCAACCACGCGCGACCACATCGAGCTGCATTTCCGCGATCCGCTGTCGTCGGCGGACATCGCTTCCATCGAGGCGATCCTGCCGACGATGGCGCGGACATGGTCGGCCCGGCAGGTTGGCCTGGTGACGCGCTGCATCATCAACCATCGCCGGCCGGAGACGCGGGTGCCGGAGCGGATGCCGCTTCTGTCGATCACCAATCCGGCCCACCTCAGCCGGGCTGAATTCCGCGTCTGCCTGCTTCTGAGCCGGGGCCTGTCGCCGCAAAGCATCGCCGACGAGTTGACGGTATCGGACACGACGATCCGCACGCATCTGCGCAACATCTATGCCAAGACCGAGACGACCGGGATGCCGGACCTCGTCTACAACCTCATCAAGGGCCGCGACCGTGGCGGAGACGAGGAGATCCGCAGTGCTTGACCAGCTTTCCACGCATCATCTCGTGCCGCTTCTGGCGCTGGCGCCTCTGCTGGTCGCGGTGGCGCTCTCTGACCTGCGCAGGCTGCGCATCCCGAACAGCTACTGTCTGGCCGCCGTCGCCCTTTTTGCCGTTGCGGCGGCAGCGGGTCTCGCCCCCGATTTCGCGCTCCGGATCGTTGTCGCGGCGTCGGTGCTAGTTCTTGGCTTCGCGGCCTATTGCCTGAAGCTCTTTGGCGGCGGCGACGTGAAGTTCATGGCAGTGCTTCTGCTCTTTGTGCCCGTGAACAGCCTCCAGCTCTACGCCTTCGTCTTTTCGGCGGCGATGCTGGCGGGAATTGCCGCCTTCCTGTCGCTGAAACGCCTGCCTGCCGCCGCAGCCCTGAACTGGCAGTCGATGGCGCCCGGCCGGCAGTTGCCGATGGGTGTGCCGATTGCGCTGTCGGGACTTCTGCATCCCCTCGCGGTGATGCAGTTTTCCGGCGCGCTCTGAGGCCGGGGCGGCTTTTCGTCGCCCATATCCTGCCAGGGTCGGACGGAACCGCCAGAGGGCGGGTGCCGTCTCTTGGAAATTTGATCAAAAGATGCTTCAAAGGGCGCAGCCAGCAACCGCCCCCGAGGAGTGATCATGACCTGGACCATGCCCGCCGAAACCGCCCCGCAGGAGCGGATATGGATGGCCTTTCCGCGCGAGGGCGCCACGCTCGGCGCCAGCTCAGCCGAACGTGAGGCCGGTTATGCCGCCTGGACCGCCGCCGCCCATGCCATCGCGGCATTCGAGCCGGTGACGATGATCGTCGATCCATCAGAGACGACCCGCGCCCGCCGGATGCTTGGCGCCGGGATCGAGATCGTGGAGCGGGTCATCGACGATTTCTGGATGAGGGATTCCGGGCCGACCTTCGTTCATGCGGCGGACGGGACGCTGGCGGCGGTCGACTGGATCTTCAACGGCTGGGGCGGTGCGGCCTGGACGGATGCGAAGAATGACAGGGGGCTGGCGCAGTTCATTGCAGGAATGGTTGGCGCGCCGGTGGTATCGTCGCTTCTCGTCAACGAAGGCGGCGGCATCCATGTCGATGGCGAAGGCACCATCCTTCTGACCGAGACCGTCCAGCTTGATCCCGGCCGCAACCCCCATGCCGACAAGGCGCGGGTCGAGGCGGAGATGGTCCGCACCCTCGGCACCTCGAAGGCGATCTGGCTGCCGCGCGGGCTGGCCCGCGACTATGAGACCTTCGGCACCCGTGGCCATGTCGATATCGTCGCGACCTTCGCCGCCCCCGGCAGGATCCTGCTGCACGACCAGACCGATCCCGGCCATCCCGACCATGCGACGATGCGCGAGGCCCGCGCGATCCTCGCGGAAGCCACGGATGCCGGGGGGCGAAAGCCCGAGATCATCGCCCTCCCCGCCCCGGCGACCCTGCGCGATGCGGAGGGTTTCGTCGACTGGAGCTATATCAACCATCTCGTCGTGAACGGTGGCGTCATCGCCTGCGGCTTCGGTGAGGAAAAGGCCGATGCCAGGGCGCGCGACATCCTCGCCGAAGCCTATCCGGGGCGGCGCGTCGTCTCTGTCGATGCCCGCGAGCTTTTCGCGCGCGGTGGCGGCGTCCATTGCATCACCCAGCAGCAGCCGAAGGTGCTGCGGTGAGGGTGGTCGAGGCCTCCATCGCCGACCTGCGCCGCGCGCTTGAGGAGGGGCGGACCACCAGCCTCGGCCTCGTCACCGCCTATATGGCGCGGATCGAACGCTATGACAGCGCCGGCCCGATGCTGAACGCCGTCCCGATCCTCAACCCCGCCATGTACGACGAGGCGCGCGCCTCGGATGCGCGGCGGGCGCGGGGCGAGGTGTTGGGGCCGCTCGACGGCATCCCCTATACCGCGAAGGACAGCTACAAGGTGCGCGGGCTGACGGTGGCCGCAGGCTCCCCGGCCTTCGCCGATCTCATCGCCGGCGACGACGCCTTTGCCATTTCGCGGCTGAGGGCGGCGGGCGCCGTGCTGATCGGTTTGACCAACATGCCGCCGATGGCCAATGGCGGGATGCAGCGCGGACTCTATGGCCGGGCGGAAAGCCCCTACAACGGCGACTATCTGACGGCGGCCTTCGCATCCGGCTCCTCCAACGGTTCTGGCACCGCGACTGCGGCAAGCTTCGCGGCCTTCGGCCTTGGCGAGGAAACCTGGTCTTCGGGCCGCGCACCTGCCGCGCTCAACGGGCTTTGCGCCTATACGCCGAGCCGGGGGGTGATCTCGGTCAGGGGCAACTGGCCGCTGGTTCCGACGATGGATGTGGTGGTGCCGCATACCCGCAGCATGGCCGACCTGCTGGAGCTACTCGACGTGATCGTCGCCGACGATCCGGAGGTGCGCGGCGACCTCTGGCGCAGCCAGCCCTGGGTGCCGATGCCGAAGGTGTCGGACCATCGCCCCGCCTCCTATCCGGCGCTGGCGGATGGCGCGAGCCTGAAGGGCAAGCGGTTCGGCGTCCCCGCCATGTATATCAACGCCGACCCCGGGGCCGGTACATCCGCCAATTCCGGCATCGGCGGGCCGACCGGCCAGCGCATCGAAACCCGCGTTTCGGTCCTGGCCCTCTGGGCCGCCGCCCGCAGCGCGATGGAGGCGGCGGGGGCGGAAGTGATCGTCACCGATTTCCCGGTGATCACGAACTATGAAGGCGACCGGCCCGGCGCGCCGACGATCAAGACACGCGGCCTCGTCAGCCCTGAGTACCTGAGGCGGGAGATCGTCGACCTTTCGGTCTGGTCATGGGATGATTTCCTCGGCGCCAACGGCGATCCGCAGCTGAACCGGCTTGCCGATGTCGATGGCGCGCGGATCAACCCCGCGCCGCCCGGCGCGCTGCCCCACCGCTACTTCGGCTTTGACGATGACATCGGGCACTACCCCGACCATGCCCGCGCCCATCCGGTCGCGGATTTCCGCGAGATCCCGCATCTCGCCGAGGGGTTCCGGGGGCTTGAGGCGACGCGCAAGGCCGATCTTGAAGACTGGATGGACCACCTCGGCCTTGATGCAGTGGTCTTTCCCGCACTTGCCGATGTCGGCCCCGCCGATGCCGATGTGAACGCCGCCTCTGCCGACATTGCCTGGCGGAACGGCACCTGGGTCGCGAACGGCAACCTCGCGATCCGCCACCTCGGTATCCCGACCGTGACGGTGCCGATGGGGATCATGTCCGACACCGGAATGCCCGCCGGCCTCACCTTCGCAGGTCGGGCCTGGGATGATAAGGCACTCCTGAGGCTCGCCGCCGCGTTCGAGGCAACCGGCGACTTCCGCAGCCCGCCGCCGCGCACCCCGGAAATCACGGCGCCCGGCGCGTAGGCTTTTCGGCCATCCGTCCGGCGCGCCTGGCGACCCGCATTGTCGCTGCATTTGTGGTGGACTGACGGAAGCCTCACGCTGGCGTGGTCTTATCGGAGCATTGGTGGAAGGATTGATCGGGAGCGTCACGCCATGATTGGCAGCAGTATTCCCGCAGAGCGCACGCTTGTTCCGTTCTGCAACGGCATCGGCAGGGTAGAGATGCCTGGCGATCACCCATCGGGCCGCAGCAGGCCCGACATAGGCCTGGGTCCGTTCCGCACGGGCAGCAATGGCCATGCCCCCGCCGCGATCCTGGTCAGCCGGAAAGCATCCACGCGGTTGGCAGCGGTCTTTGCATCGGTCGTTTTCGACTTTGCTTCGCTTCCTGACCATGACCAGGACGGAACCCTCGCCAATCTCGGGCGGGACCGGCGCGATCACATAGAACCCGCCATCCATGACCATGGCGGACACATCGTGAAGTGCGTCGGTGATGGAATGCTGGTGGTGTTCGAACCTGTCCTCGATGCGGTCGAATGCGCCCTCGAAATCCTGAACTCGCAGGGCGGCTGCGCCGCTTCGATGCGCTTCGGATCGGGATCATCCTTTGCGACGCCATTCTTGAGGGTGACGGCACCTACGGTCACGGCGTCAACATCACCTTCCGCGTCGAAGGTCCGGCGTCTCCCGGCGGCATCTGCATCACGGCACCGGTGCATGAGACCGTAACCAGCCAGATCCACGCGGCCTTCAGCGACGCCGGGGAACAGCGCCTGAAAAACACCAGCCGCTCCGTCCACGTCTTTGTCTGGTCACAGGACGGTGGCCCCGTCGAGGATGCGGTAAAGCGGGAGTCACGCCCCTTGGGCGGAGCAGCCCGCGAAGCAACAAGGCGGGACCACAAGACGAACTGACGACGGTGCGGGTGTGGTGGGGTAACGCCGGCGCCAGGTTCAGCGCAGCGCCCGCCAGAGGAACGGCAGCCCGGCAAGCTCCAGCGCGTCGAAGGCGATGACGGCAAGAAGCGTCAGACAGCGGATGGCGGTCCGGTGGCCGGCAGGCGCCCGGAAGCCCGGGCCGCAACAAGGACCATCGGCGGAGGCAGATCGGAGGGCACCGGGGCAAGGGCCACGACATGCGCTCCGGCCCAGGCGCAACGCTCCCCGGCCTGATTGGGAAGTTCCTTCACAGGCTCGCCGGTGGCGGGGTCGATCACCAGTTGCACCGGCCCCGCGGTCACCGCAGAGCACGACGGTGAGCCCGTTCGCAACCGTCCTGAGCGGCATCACCGCCGCCGGCAGAAGCGCAAGCATGAGGAAGGGCGAGAGCATCACCCAGAGCACGAACCAGCGAAGGGGCCGACGATCCTCACCATGGGCGCCAGCGCCAACTTCCGCCCGGCGCGCGGTCAAGTTCGCCGATGTCGCATTCCATGTCGTTTTTCGATGCCGACAGGTCGGGCTGACCTTCCCGCATTGCTGCCGCTCTGGCAGATAGAATGCGAACATGAATGCGAGGAGTCGGCCGATGAAAACCCACGTGAAAGCCCTTGTCGTCGGCGGCGGGGCCGTCGGGACCGGCATCGCCTATCATCTGGCCAAGGCCGGCTGGGACACGATGCTTCTTGAGCGGGACGAGCTGACCTCAGGCTCGACCTGGCACGCGGCCGGTCTTCTGCCCTTGTTCAACATGTCCTACGCGACGACCCACATCCACAAGTACTCGGTCGATTTCTACAAGTCGCTTGAGGCTGAAACCGGCCTCAACGCCGGCTTCGCCGTGGTCGGCAACCTCAGGATGGCGCAGACCCAGGACCGGATGGACGAATACATGCTCTATTCGTCGGTGGCCGAGACCGCCGGCGTCTACCATGAGTTCCTGACCCCGCGCGAGATCAAGGAGCGCTGGCCGCTGGTCAGGACCGAAGACCTGAAGGGCGCGCTTTTCCACCCGCAGGACGGCTACATCAACCCTGCCGACGTGACGCAGGCGATGGCCAAGGGCGCGCGCCAGCATGGCGCCACGATCGAGCGGAAATGGCAGGTCGATGCCTACCGCTGGACCGGGTCGGAATGGATCGTCTCTGTCACCAAGATGGTGGAAAAGGGCGGCAACCTCGTCCCCTCGGAGGAAAAGGCCGAGATCCACGCCGAACATGTCGTCACCGCGACCGGCAACCACGCCCAGCGCACCGCGCGCCTGCTTGGCATCCGCACCCCGGCGATCCCGGTCGAGCACCAGTATATCGTCACCGAACCCGACCCGATGCTGCAGGCCTGGCGCAAGGCCGGCAACCCGGAACATCCCGTCCTCCGCGATGCCGATGCCAAGTGGTATGTTCGCGAGGAACGCGGCGGCTGGATCCTTGGGCCTTACGAGAAGGGCGCGCCTGCCCGCTTCCTCTACGACGTGCCGGAAAGCTTCCGCGCCGACCTCTTCCCGCTTGAGCTTGAGCGGATCGAGCAGGAATACACCGACTTCATCCACCGCATCCCCTCGTCCGAGACCGTCGGCCTCAAGGACGATTTCAACGGCCCGATCTGCTACACGCCGGACGGCAACCCCTTGGTCGGCCCGGCGCCGGGCCTGCGCAACATGTGGCTGGCCGAAGGCTTCAGCTTCGGCATCACCGCGGCGGGCGGCACCGGCTATTACCTCGCCCAGATGATGGTCAATGGCGAGGCCGAGATCGACATGGCCTCGCTCGACCCCAAGCGCTACGGCAACTGGGTGACGACGGAATATGCGGCACGGAAGAACGAGGAATGCTACGACCACGTCTTCATCCTGCATCACCCGGATGAGGAACGCGAAGCCGCCCGCCCCCTGCGCACCGCCCCGGTCTATGACCGCCAGAAGGCGCTCGGCGCCCAGTTCGGCCAGGTGAACGGCTGGGAACGGCCGATCTACTACGGCCCGAAGGATGCCCCCGCCGATTTCGACCACAATTCCCGCAGCTTCCGCCGCGGCGGATGGTGGGAGTATGCGGTTGATGAGGCCAAGGCGATCCGCGAGACGGCGGGTCTGATCGACGCCACCGCCTTCACCAAGCACATCGTGCGCGGGCCGGGTGCCACCGCCTTCCTTGACTGGTTCACCTGCAACGCGCTGCCGAAGGTCGGGCGCATCAACCTGACTTATGCGCTGACCGATGCCGGCACGACGCGGACGGAATACACCATCGTTCGCAATGGCGAGAACGACTACTATCTGGTGAGCGCCGGGGCCTGGACGGCCTATGACGCCGACTTCCTCAAGAAATCCGCCGAGGATTTCATGGCCAATGGCGGCGGCTGGATCGACATCCATGACGTGACAACCCAGTGGGGCGTCTTCGCCATTGCCGGGCCGAAGTCGCGCGACATCCTGAAAGAGATCGTCAAGGATGCCGATCCGGCGACGGCGCTGTCGAACAAGCGCTTCCCATGGCTTTCGGCGCGGCGGATCGAGCTGGGCATGTGCCCGGTCAACGCGATCCGCGTGGCCTATACTGGCGAGCTTGGCTGGGAACTGCACCACCCGATCGAAATGCAGCGCTACCTTTGGGACATCCTCCTCGCGGCGGGTGAAAAGCACGGGATGAAGCTTGTCGGCGCACGGGCGCAGAACTGGCTCCGTCAGGAAAAATCCTACCGCGCCTTCGGCAACGAGCTTGGCCGCGACGCGACCCCGGCCGAGGCGGGTCTCGACCGCTTCATCGACCTGTCGAAGGACTTCCGGGGCAAGCAGGCGATGGCCGATACCGGCATCCGGTCGATGTGCGTCACGGTGCTGATCGACGGGCCGTCCGACACTGATCCCTGGGGCAAGGAAGCGCTGCTGAAGGATGGCGAAAAGGTCGGGCGCCTGACCTCGGGCGGTTATTCGGTCGCCTTCGGCAAGCAGATCGGCATGGGCTATGTCCGCCCCGACCTCGCCAAGGTCGGCACCAAGCTGAAGGTCAGGATGCTGCGGCAGGAATGGGAAGCCGAGGTTGTCGAGGACAGCCCGTTTGACCCGACCAACGCCCGCATCCGCATCGATGGCTGATCCGGGCCAATCCTGAAAACCAGCCGGCCCCCTAGAGGGCCGGCTTTTTCATGCGCACCCGATCAGAGCCTTCGCGACGTGAGCCAGGCCTGCCAGTCCGCCGCCGAGCCGCCGAAGGCATTGGCATCGACTTTGCCGGCAATGCCGGGGATGCTCGCCGTGCCGGAATATTGCCAGAAGGTCCAGTCACGGCCCGGATAACGCTCATCAGGATGCGCCGTCACCGACCGCAACCAGAAATCGACACCCGAGAGGCGCCACATCTCATTGTCGCGGAAGAAATCGACGGTCGTATAGAGGATCGGCCGCGTGCCGTAATGTTCGGCGAACATGCTGATGATGCGACTGGCGTCCGCACGAATTTCGGCAGCGGGGCGGCGGGTGGTGCAGGTCGGCGAAAACGGCGTCCATTCCATGTCGAGGACCGGCGGCAGCATCCCGGATTCGCGCGGAACGTTGCGGAAGAACCAGCGCGCCTGTTCGGCGGCCGGCCGGCAGTGGTAGTAGAAATGATAGGCGCCACGCGGCACACCAGCGCGCCTCGCCGCGCGCCAGTGGTCCTTGAACATCGGATCGACGAGGTCGCCGCCCTCGGTCGCCTTGATGAAGGCGAAGCTCACGCCGCTCCGCCGGGCGGTGTCCCAGTCGATCGAGGTCTGGAAGCGCGCAACGTCGATGCCATGGACCGGATAGCGGCGCGGACCCGAGCCCGCCCATGCGACCGGGTCGTGGTCGTCGAACCGCGCCTTTGCCGGGGAAGGAATGGCCATCGCCGGGTCTTCCAGGCGCGCGACGTTTTCATTCCGGCCACAGGACACGGTCGCCAGCAGAGCGGCCGCGAGGACAAGGGTCAGGGCGCGGCTCATCACTTGGACCTCCGGTCAACCGAGTCAGGTGAGGCGATCATGGCGCGGCCCCGGTGGCACTGACAAGGGCCTGACGGCGCCCTCAGCGTCAAGCCGCCGCGAGTTCGTCCCAGGCAGCCAGCGCATGGCCGGCATACATCAGCGCCGGCCCGCCACCCATCTGGATCGCCATCGCCAGCACGTCTCCAAGTTCCTCGCGCGTGGCGCCCGCCTTCATCAGCGCCTCGACATGGAAGTTGATGCAAGGTCCGCAGCGCTGCGAAACCGCGATGCCGAGCGCCACGAACTCCTTTTCCTTGGGACCGAGGACGCCGTGGTCCTTCGTGGCCTTGGTCAGGGCGGAAAAGCCGGCGGTCGCTTCGGGGATGGCCTTGTAAAGGCTGCGCAACTCCTCGCGCATGGCAGAGATTTCGGCCTTGTAGCTCATGTCCGGCTCCTGTTGCTGGTTCAGCGCCGTTCATGCGGTGTAAGGCCGGCGCGTGCCATGACCTTGGTCAATTCAGTTCGAATACCTCAGATCGCGGTCCGAAAGACGAAGGCGATGTTGTTGGCGGGCATCTTCGTGACCTGCCAGACACCAAGCCCGTATTCCGCCGCGCGGGTCCTGATCCAGCCATCGTCCTTGTAGCCGATGTCGGGGTCCTGCGCCTGCAACTGCGCATGGAACATCTCGTCCCCGGTACTCGTGAGGCGCCCGGCACGGCTGAATGGCCCGTAAAGGACGAAGCGCCCACCCGGCTTCAGCGCCGAGGACACCCCCCGCAGCACACGATCCGTCTCTTCCTCTGAAATGAGGTGGAAGAGGTTCACCAGAACGATGAGATCGAAGCGCCCGAGGTCCGCGGGCCAGGGCAATGCCGAAGCGTCGAGGTGCAACGGCGCGTTGAGGTTGGCGCAGTTCGCGTGCCTCCTCCAGGCTTCGATGCTGAGGAACTTGTCGTGATCGGCTTCGGAGGGATACCAGTCGATGCTCCGCAAGGCTTCCGCGAAACGCGAGATGTGCTGCCCGGTCCCGCTCGCGATCTCCAGCGCCCGGCCACCTTTCGGGGCATGGCTTTCCAGAAGATCGAGGATCGCATCAATGTTCCTCTGCGCCGAGGCGGCAGAGCGGCGACCGTCGGCATGAACCTCGGGCATTCCGTCGGGAAGCATCAACCTTCGTACCATATCTACCCAAACCTGTTTGCCGAAACCGCCTCGGCAATGCTGGCGGCGACGGCGACGGGCTGTCCGCCAAGAAGATCGGCAAGCAGCGCCGCGTTGGCCGGTGCCGACTGAAAGCCGTAGCCGCCCTGCCCGGCGAACCAGACGAAGTCCGGCATCGTCGGGTCACGTCCGAAGACCGGCAGCCGGTCCGGCGCAAAAGTCCGAAGCCCGGCCCATGAGGCCAGGAGCCGCTCGACCGGCTCCGTGACCATCTCCTCATACCGGGCGAGGCCTTCTGCCAGAACCATGTCGTCGGCCCAGGCGTCATGCGGCTCGGCGAGGTCTTCCTCGGCCGGGGAAACGATGAGGGCGCCGGCGTCGGGCTTGGCGTACCAGGCTTCGCCCGCGCCGAACAACATCGGCCAGGAGGCGACATCGAGCCCGCCCGGCGCCGGGATGCGCGCCATAGACCGGCGGAGCGGCGTGAAGCCCAAGGGCCGGACGCCGGCCATCTTCGCCACCACATCGACCCAGGCGCCGGCAGCGTTGACAAGCGTACGCGCGCGCATCTCGCCCTTGCGGGTGGTCACGGTCCAGACGCCTTCGTCACGCCTGATCGCGGTTGCCGCAGCGCCGGTCACGATCTCGGCCCCCTGATCGCGGGCCGTCCGGGCAAAGGACTGGACGAGGCGGTCGGTGTCGATGTCCCAGGCATCATTGGCGAAAGCTGCGCGCTGCACAGCCTCTGCCGAGAGGATCGGGACGATGGCCCTGGCTTCAGCGACGCTGATGCGCTCCATCCCGAAGGATTTTTCCTCTGCCTCGAAGCCTTCCTGGTCGTCAGCGCCGCCGAGGAGGAGGAGCCCGCGCGGCGACAGGACGTCAGCCGCACGCAAAGCATCGCCGCTGGCTTCGGAGAGGGCGACAACGGGCGCCGGCCCGTAATGCGGCTCATACATTGCCGCAGAACGGCCGGAGGCGTGAAAAGCCAGATGGTCCTCGGTTTCGACCACCAGAACGGACCCGAGCGAGGACAGCCTTGCGGCTGCCGAAACACCGGCTATGCCCCCGCCGACAATCAGAAAATCATAGATCATGGCCGAGAAACTACACCGGGCTGCGCCAATCGCAAGCGGGACGTAGGGGGCGCCCGTCCTTTACGCTACGTCAACCAGACCGCGTCCCCTGAGGAGCGGTTCCACCCCCGGCATCCGGCCCCGGAATTCCCGGTAGAGGACGTCCGCCTCGCGGGAGCCGCCGGCAGAGAGGATCGCCTTTTCCAGCCGTTCCGCAGTGGTCGGGTCAAAGGGGCTGCCGGCCTCGCGGAAGGCGTCGAAGGCATCGGCATCCATCACTTCCGACCACATGTAGCTGTAGTAGCCCGCCGAATAGCCGTCGCCGGTGAAGACATGGGCGAAATGCGGCGTCGCGTGGCGCATGCCGATGGCGGCGGGCATACCGATGCCCTTCAGAACCTCGGCCTCTGCCGCGATCGGGTCCTTTGGCGCCGCTCCTTCATGGAAAGCGAGATCGACGAGCGCCGAGGCGATGTATTCGACGGTGGCAAAGCCCTGATCGTAGGTGGAAGCGGCAATGAGCCGGTCCCGAAGCGCGGCAGGCATCGGCGCACCCGTCCGCGCGTGCCGGGCGTGGCGGTCCAGCACCTCGGGCACCTCAAGCCAGTGTTCGTAAAGCTGGCTCGGCAGTTCGACGAAATCGCGCGCGACCGAAGTGCCGGCGATGAAGCCATAGGTCACGTCCGACAGCATTGCGTGGAGCGCATGGCCGAATTCGTGGAAAAGCGTGCGCGCATCGTCCCATGACAGAAGCGCAGGCTCCCCCTTCGCAGGCTTGGCGAAGTTGCAGACGTTGACGACCACCGGCCGCTGGTCGCCGCCAAGCTTGCGCTGGCCCCGGAACGAGGAACACCAGGCCCCGGACCGCTTCGAACCGCGCGCGAAGTAGTCGCCGATGAAGACGGCGACGTGCCGGCCCTTGCGCGTCACTTCCCAGGCCCGCGCATCGGGATGGTAAAGCGGGACATCGAGCGGCCTGAACTCCAACCCGAACAGCCGATGCGCGGTATCGAAGGACGCCTCGATCATCGCATCAAGCCCGAAGTAGGGCTTCAGCTCCGCCTCGTCGAGATCATGCTCGGCGAGCCGGCGCCTTTCGGAGTAATGGCGCCAGTCCCAGGGCTCCAAGTCGCCGTTGATGCCGTCTTCATGCATCATCCCGGTCAGGATCGCGGCATCCGCCCCGGCCTTGGCGCGCGCCGGTTTCCAGACCTGCATCAGAAGGTCACGCACCGCACCTTCCGTCTTGGCCATCTCGGTTTCAAGCTTGTAGGCCGCGAAGCTCCTATATCCCAGCAGTTTCGCCCGCTCTTCCCGCAGCTTGAGGATTTCGGCGGCGATGGCGCGGTTGTCGGTTTCCCCGCCATTGGCACCGCGCGCGATCCAGGCACGGTAAGCCGTCTCGCGGAGGTCGCGGCGCGGCGAGAATTGCAGGAACGGCGTGATGAGCGAACGGCTGAGCGTCAGCACATGGCCTTCGCGGCCACGCTCCTCGGCGGCGGCGCGGGCAGCGGCGACGACGAAATCCGGCAGGCCCTCAAGATCGGCGGCCTCAAGCGGCAGGAACCAGTCGCGTTCATCGGCCAGAAGGTTCTGGCCGAACCTGGTGGAAAGCACCGCGAGCCGTTCCTTGACCGCAGCCATGCGCTTGCGCCCGGCCTCATCAAGTGCTGCCCCGGCGCGGACGAACATCCGGCGGTAAAGCTCAAGCACCCGAAGCTGCTCATCCGTCAGCGCCAGCGTGTCGCGCGTCTGCCAGAGCGCCTCGATCCTGGCGAAAAGGGCGGCATTCATCGTCACTTCCGAGGAGAACGCGGCAAGCTTCGGCGCGAGATCGCTTTGCAGCGCCTCCCTCGCCGGCGTCGAATCTGCGCCGACGAGGTTGTAGAAAACCCCCGACACGCGGTCGAGCGTCTCTTCCGCAAGCTCCATTGCCTCGATGGTATTGGCGAAGGTCGGCGCTTCGGACGACGCCGCGATGGCCGCAATGTTGGCCCTGGCCTCCGCCAGCCCCGCCTCGAAAGCAGGACCGAAATCTTCGTCGCGGATGGTGGCGAAGGGCGGCAGGTTGAAACGGCCGGTCCAGGGCTGAAGCAAGGGATTGGTCATGTGAAGTCTCCTTTGCAGGCTATGTATGCAGCCCGTCTGCAAAGCTCCAGAGCCACTCAGCGCCCTTCCTGGCGCGCGCGAAGCCGCGCCTCGATCCGTCTCAGGATCAGCGACAGGGTGATCGTCATCGTCAGGTATATGAGCGCCACGAGGTTGTAGGTCTCGAAGTAACGGAAGTTGCCCGCCGCCGTCACCTTGCCAAGCTGGGTCACATCGGCCACGCCAAGGACGGAGACGAGCGAGGAATCCTTCACCATCGCCACGAAATCGTTGCCCAAAGGCGGCAGGATCATGCGGAAGGCCTGCGGGAAGACGACGAAGCGGAAGCGGTGCCAGCCGGAAAGGCCGAGCGCCTTCGCCGCCTCGATCTGGCCCTCGTCCACCGCCTGAAGCCCGGCGCGGAACACTTCGGCGATGAAGGCGGAATAGGCAATGGTCAGCGCGATGATCGCCCGCCAGAGGAGCGGGAAATCCCGCGTCATGACCGGCTCAAGCCCGGTCCAGCCGGCGATCCAGTTCCAGGCGGCCACCCCTGCCGGTGCGGCGGCAAAGGCGATGTAGAGCAGAAGCACGATGATCGGGATGCCGCGCACCACCTCGATGTAAAGCCGCGCCGCCTGCCTGAGGACAAGGTGGCGCGACAGCGTGGCGACAGCCAAGCCCAGCCCAAGGATCGCGGCCATGGTGAAGGCGACAAGGGTGACGAAGATCGTCATCCAGATGCCCTTCGACAGCGTCGCCAGCGCCTGGGCATAGACGCCGTTCGACAGCGCCAGATAGAAAAGCCAGGCCCCCGTGGCGGCAAGCACCACGAGCCAATAGGGAAAGTCGCCGTCTTTCTTGGGTTGGGGGATCATCGCGAAGGCGGCCCCGGCGCGAAAACCGGGGCCGGCAGGGCCTTACTGGCCCATCTTGTAGTCGAGGAACCACGTCTTGTTCAGCGCGTCGATCGTGCCGTCGGCCTTCATATCGGCAATGGCGGCATTGACCGGCGCCACAAGATCGGAGCCCTTCGGAAAGATGAAGCCAAAATCCTCGGTGCCAAGCGGACCGCCGATGATCTTCAGCCCCCCACCCGAGGCATCGACATAACCTTTGCCGGCAGTGCCGTCGGTCAGCACCAGATCGACATCGCCGGCCTTCAGCGCCTCGACCGTCGCGCCGAAGGTCTCCATCAGCTTGATCCGCGGGTTGGCCTCGTCGCCGTCCAGCACCTCGTAGACGCTGACATAGAAGGGCGTCGTACCCGGCTGGGCGGCGATCAGAAGATCGGCGTTGTCCTTGAAGGACGCAGCATCGGTGAAGCGGCTTTCATCGCCCCGGACCAGCATGACCATTTCCGACCGCATGTAGGCGTCGGAGAAATCGACCTTCTCCTTGCGGTCTTCCTTGATGGTGATGCCGGTCATGCCGATGTCGAACTGGCCTTCCGAGACGGCGGGGATCATCGCATCCCAGCTCGAATTCTCATACTTCACGACCATGTTCAGCCGCTTGGCGATCTCGGCCATGGCGTCATATTCCCAACCGATGGCCTTGCCCTCGGCATCGAGGAACTGCAAAGGCGGATAGGCGTTTTCGGTGACGACCGTCACCTCGCGGCCTTCAAGGTTCGGCACCTCGGCCAGCGCGGCCGAAGCGAAAACGCTTGCCGCAACGGCAAGTATGGGCATGAGTTTCATCTGACGGGCTCCTGTCACAAGCATCGGGTCGCAAATATCTGGCGGAGCCTAGTCGGCAGGCCGGGGGCTGTCCAGCGCGGTCAATGCGCCCCGCCGCAGACCTTGCAGCCGGGATCGCGCTTCACGTTGAAGACCCGGGTTTCGCCGTAAAGCGCGTCATAGATCATCATCCGGCCGCGCAAGGTCTCACCCGCACCGGTGATTTCCTTGATCGCCTCAACCGCCATCATCGAGCCGACAACGCCGGGCAATGCGCCCATCACCCCGGCCTCGGCGCAAGTCGGGGCCAGCCCGGCAGCGGGGCGTTCGGGAAAGACGCAAGCGTAGCAGGGCGCGCCGCGCGCCGGATCGTAAAGCCCGATCTGACCCTCCCACTGAGTGATCGCGGCGGAGATCAGCGGCTTTTTCGCCGCTACGGCTGCCGCATTCACAAGATAGCGGGTGTCGAAATTGTCCGAGCCGTCAAGGATCAGGTCGTAGCCGGCGAACAGCTCCGCCGCATCCCCGGCGGTCAGGCGACGGTTATAGGGCCGCACCCCGACATGAGGATTGATCGCCTTCATTGCCCTTTCGGCGGAAAAGACCTTGGGCATACCGATGCGCTCATCAGTATGGATCACCTGGCGCTGGAGGTTGGAGACCGACACCGTGTCATCGTCGATCACCCCGATGGTGCCGACCCCCGCCGCCGCAAGGTAAAGAAGCGCGGGCGAACCCAGCCCCCCGGCGCCGACGACCAGCACCTTGGCCTCCTTCATCCGCCGCTGCCCCATGCCGCCGATCTCATGCAGCACGATGTGGCGGGCGTAGCGGTCAAGCTCGGCGGGCGTGAACGGCCCCTGCGACGCGGGTGCGGGCGCCGGCCGCGCCATGGCCTTCACCTTCATGAACCCCGCCCGGTAGGCAAGCACCACCGCCGTCAGGATGCCGAGAAAGCCCCAGGCCCTGAGATCGCCGCCCAGCGCAAGCGGCAAGGGATGATCTGCCGGCAAAAGCGCATGGGCCAGCACCGTCGCCAGCCAGACAAGACCGATGCCCCAAAGGATCAGCGACCTTGGCACCTTCAGCAAGAGGCCGAGCGCGAGGAGGCCGGCCGCGACAAGAAGAACCGTCATCCCCGCCCCGTGGACCCGAAACCGCCCGCCCCGCGCCGCGTATCGGTGAGGTAGCGCACCTCCTCGAACCCGGCCCTGACCACCGGCGCCACGATCATCTGGGCGATGCGCTCGCCGTGCCGGACGACAAATGGTTCGGCCCCGAGGTTGACGAGAAGCACCCCAAGCGGCCCGCGATAATCGGCGTCGATGGTCCCCGGCGTGTTCGGCAGCGTGATCCCGTGCTTCAGTGCAAGGCCGGACCGCGGCCGGATCTGTGCCTCGTAGCCATCGGGGATCTCGACACGCAGCCCGGTCGGCACCACCCGCCGCTCCATCGGGCGAAGGACGAACCCCGCCTCGCGATCCTCCGGCGGCAGATTGGCGCGGATGTCAGCGCCCGCCGCCCCCGGCGTCTCGTAGGACGGCAAAGCTACCGAAATATCGGCCCAGTCCTCGCGCAGCACCCGGATCGTCGGTTGCATCTCCTGCCCTTTCAACTTGCCCGAAATACCTCCGCCGGAGGCATCCGCCCTATCCGCGCGAGCCCAGCGCCGCCGCGATGCGCGCCGCGAGCCGCCGCGCCACCTCGTCCTTCGGCAGGCGCGGCCATTCCTCGGCGCCCTTCGCGTCGATGATGGTAACGGCGTTTTCCGTCCCGCCCATGATCCCGGTCGAGGGGCGCACGTCATTCGCCACGATCCAGTCGCTGCCCTTGCGCGCCCGCTTGGCCGTGGCATGGGCGATCACGTCATCAGTCTCAGCCGCAAAGCCCACGACCAGCGCCGGCCTTCCCGTCTTCATCTGCGCGACGGTAGCGAGGATGTCGGGGTTCTCCGCGAACTCCAGCGCCGGCGCCTTGCCCGATCCGTCCTTCTTCATCTTAGTCTGGCTCGCATTGGCCACGCGCCAATCCGCCACCGCCGCCGCAAAGACCGCCGCATCGGCAGGGAGCGCCGCCTTGACCGCCGCCATCATTTCTGCCGCCGTCTCCACCCCGACGACCGTGACGCCCTGAGGCGGCGGCACCGTGGCCGGACCGGTCACGAAAGTCACCGCAGCGCCGAGATCGCGCAAAGCCGCCGCCAGCGCCGCGCCTTGCGCGCCCGAGGACCGGTTGGCGATGTAGCGCACCGGGTCGATGGGCTCATGCGTCGGACCGGAGGTCACGACGACATGCCGCCCCTTGAGCGGCCCGTCGCCAAGCGCCCTGCCGATGGCCTCCACGATCTCCAGGGGTTCCGCCATCCGCCCCGGCCCGTATTCGCCGCAGGCCATGTCGCCCTCGTTCGGACCGGCAACCACTATGCCATCCGCCCGCAGCGCCGCGACATTCCGCTGGTTCGCGGCGTGCAGCCACATCCGCACATTCATCGCCGGCGCCACCAGCACCCGCTTGTCGGTCGCCATCAGAAGCGTCGAGGCCAGGTCATCTGCGTGCCCCCCCGCCATCTTCGCCAGCAGATCGGCCGTCGCCGGCGCCACCACGACAAGATCGGCAGCGCGGGACAGCTGGATATGCCCCATCTCGGCTTCATCTGTCAGGTCGAAAAGGTGGCGATAGCACTTCTCGCCCGCCAGCGCCGAAGCCGACAAGGGCGTCACGAATTCCTCCGCTGACCGCGTCAGGACCGGCGTGACCGAAACCCCGCGCTCCTTCAGTCGCCGGATCAGGTCGAGCGACTTGTAGGCGGCGATACCGCCACCGATGATGAGCAGGATGCGCTTGCCGGCCAGCATGTCGCCCTCTTCCTTGGCCCCGGGGTCTAAGGATTAGGTCCGCCCCGCCCTGATGACAAGCCGCGCCTCACATCAAGTCTCTTGATGGAAGGTCGCACAAAAGGCGATGTGCAGGACCGGCGTGCCCCGGCTAGTGTCGCGGCGACACCGGAACCGGAGCATGACATGACCTACCACCTCGCCATCGGCGACCGCAGCCATTCGAGCTGGTCCCTCAGGGGCTGGCTTCTTTTCGAGAAATTCGGGATCCCGGTGAAGTGCCATCTCGGCGTGCTCTACAGCGACGATTTCGACCGGCTTATGGCCGAGTTCGCACCGGCGCGGCTGGCCCCGGCCATGCGCACGCCCGAGGGCGAGGTGATCGGCGAAACCCTCGCCATCGCCGAGACGCTGGCCGAGCGTCATCCAGAGGCAGGTCTCTGGCCGGAAGACCCGGCGGCCCGCGCCATGGCGCGCTACATGTGCGCGGAAATGCATGCGGGCTTCACCTCGCTTCGTGGCGATTGCCCGATGAACCTGAAGCTGAGCTATGTCGACTCGAAGCCGCGGAAGGAGGTTATGGACGACCTCGCGCGGATCGAGGCGATCTGGGCACGGGCGCGCGACCGCTTCGGCGCGGGCGGCCCCTGGCTTTTCGGCCGCTATACGGCGGCGGATGCCTTTTTCGCGCCGGTCGCCACGCGGGTCGCCAGCTACAACCTGCCGGTCTCGGCACCAGCGATGGATTATGTGAAGGCCCATCTCTCCGACCCGTCCTTCCGCCGCTGGCGCGCCATGGGTGCCGCCGAAAAGACGCACCAGCCAAGCTACGACATGCCCTACGCGACCCGCCCCTGGCCCGGCCCTGAGCCGCTGGCCGCGACCGTCGCGCAAGGCCCGTCCGAAAACGCCGCCTGTCCCTATTCCGGCAAGCCGGTGACGGACTTCCTTGAGATGGACGGCAAGGTCTGGGGTTTCTGCAACCCCTTCTGCCGCGACAAGACCCTGGTGGACCCCGAAGCCTGGCCTGCCTTCATGGCGATGCGGGCGCGTTAACGCTTTCTCAACCACCGCCGCGCTACCCGTTAACCAAGATTAAGGGGACGGCAGATGGTCGCGCGCACCTATACGGTGGCTTTCGAAGGGGTGGAGGCCCGCATCGTCGAGGTGCAATGCGCCGTTTCCGCCGGGATGCCGAACTTCGCCATCGTCGGCCTGCCCGACAAGGCGGTGAGCGAAGCTCGCGACCGGGTCCGCGCCGCGCTGACAGCACTTTCCATCGCGCTGCCGTCGAAGCGGATCACCATCAACCTCTCGCCCGCCGACCTGCCGAAGGAAGGTTCGCATTTCGACCTGCCCATCGCTTTGGCCCTTCTCGCCGCCATCGACATCCTGCCGCGCGAAGAGGTGGAGGGCAGCGTCGCGCTGGGTGAGCTGTCGCTCGACGGGCGCCTCGTCCCGGTGATCGGCGCGCTTCCCGCCGCGATGGCGGCGGCGGGCGAAGGACGGCGGCTTTTATGCCCGCGCGCCTGCGGGCCGGAAGCCGCCTGGGTCGGCGGGACCGAGGTCATCGGCGCAGCCACGCTTGACGAAGTGGTCGGCCACTTCACCGAACGCGCCCCTCTTGCGCCGGCGCGCCCCGGCGAGGTGACGGGAAACCCCGGCATCCGCGACCTGCGCGACGTGAAGGGCCAGGAACGGGCGAAACGCGCGCTGGAGATTGCCGCCGCCGGTCGGCATCACCTTCTCATGGTCGGCACGCCCGGTTCCGGCAAGTCGATGCTCGCCGCGCGGCTCCCCGGCATCCTGCCGCCCCTGACGCCGATGGAGGCGCTCGAAACCTCGATGATCCATTCGCTGTCGGGGCTTCTTGACGAGGGCGGGATCAGCCGGACGCGACCCTTCCGCGAGCCGCACCATACCGCCTCGATGGCGGCCATCGTCGGCGGCGGGCGCGGCGCGAAACCGGGGGAGATCAGCCTTGCGCATAACGGCGTTCTCTTCCTCGACGAATTCCCTGAGTTTCCCCGCACCGTCCTTGAAACCCTGCGCCAGCCGATCGAGACCGGCGAGGTCGTCGTCGCCCGCGCCAATGCCCATATCCGCTATCCCTGCCGGTTCCTGCTGGTCGCCGCCGCCAACCCCTGCAAATGCGGCTACCTGTCCGACCCCTCCCGTAGTTGCGCCCGCGTGCCCTTATGCGGCGAGGATTACCTCGGCCGCATCTCGGGGCCGCTGATGGACCGGATCGACTTGCGCGTCGAAGTGCCGCCCGTCGCCTTCACCGATCTCGACCTGCCGGAAACCGGCGAAAGCTCGGCCACGGTCGCGGCGCGGGTCGCCGCCGCCCGTGCGACCCAAACGGCCCGCTTCGAAGCGCATCCGGGAATGCGGGTCAATGCCGATGCGGAAGGGCGGCTGCTGGAGGAAGTGGCAAGCCCCGATACCGAGGGCCGCGACCTTCTGACAAGGGTTGCGGAACGCTTCGGCCTGACCGCACGCGGCTACCACCGGGTGCTCAGGGTGGCGCGCACCATCGCCGATCTCGATAGCGAGTCAACGGTGCGCAAACCCCATGTCGCCGAGGCGGTCAGCTACCGGCTCAGCCTTCAGGCCGGGAAATAGCGGTCAGCGCCGTTTCGCCTCGATCGCTTCCCAGATCTTCGCTGCCGCATTGGTGCCGTCGAAGCGCTCAAGCTCCTGAATGCCGGTCGGCGAGGTCACGTTGATTTCGGTCAGCCAGTCGCCGATCACGTCGATGCCGACGAAAATCTGGCCCTTGTCGCGCAAGGTCGGGCCGATGGCGGCACAGATCTCGCGGTCGCGGTCGGTGAGGCCGATCTTCTCGGGCCGCCCGCCGACATGCATGTTCGACCGGGTCTCGCCCTCCGCCGGCACCCGGTTGATGGCCCCCACCGGCTCGCCGTCCACAAGAATGATGCGCTTGTCGCCCTTCACCACCGCCGGCACATATTTCTGCGCGATCAGGGGCTCGCGGCTGATGCCGGTGAAAAGCTCATGCAGCGAGGCGAGGTTGCGGTCGTTCGGGTCAAGCCGGAAGACACCGGCGCCGCCATTGCCGTACAAGGGCTTCAGGATGATGTCGCCATGCCGGTGCTTGAACTCGCGGATAATGGCAAGATCGCGGGCGATGAGGGTCGGGGGCGTAAGATCGGGGAAGTTCAGGACGAGGAGCTTTTCGGGATAGTTCCTGACCCAGAACGGGTCGTTCACCACCAGCGTCTTCGGGTGGATCATGTCGAGAAGATGGGTCGTGGTGATGTAACCCATGTCGAAGGGCGGGTCCTGCCTGAGCCAGACCACATCCCAATCGGCAAGGTCGACCTCCGTCTCGTCGCCGAGCGTGTAGTGATTGCCCTTCTCGCGCCGGACCTCCAAGGGCCAGCCCCGCGCCATGACGCGGCCCTCGCGGTAAAAGAGACGGTCGGGCGTATAGTAGAAAAGCCGGTGTCCCCGCGACTGCGCCTCAAGCGCGATGCGAAAGGTCGAATCGGCGCCGATGTTGATCGGCCCGATCGGGTCCATCTGGAACGCGACCTTGAGTGTCATGCCGCCCGCCTTTCCTCAGCCAGTTTCGGGGCCGATTGATGACCGAGGCTTGGGCGGGATGCAATCGGCGATCAGCCGGGGTGTCAGGGGCCGAGGGCGTTCTCCAGAACCTCGATGCGTCCAACGCTATCCACAAGGGCGACGTCGAAGCGCATCTCGCTGTCCTGACCGGCGGGGAGCGACGACACATATTCGCTGGCGGCGGCACGGATGCGGGCGATCTGGCGCGGCAGGAGGCTTTGCGCAGCCGCATCGAAGCTGGCTGCACTCTTCACCTCGACAAAGACCGTGACCGGTCCCTCGCTGCAGATCATGTCGATCTCGCCGGACACCCCGCGCCAGCGGCGCGCGACCACGTCCAGCCCGCGCCGGGCGAAATCGGCGGCGACCCGGTCTTCGGCCACGAGGCCGCCGAGCTGGGCCACGCGCCCCCTCAGTTGCCGCCGGCGAGTTTCAGCGCCAGCTGGTAGACCTCCCGCTTCGGCGCCCCGGTCAGTTCTGCGACCGAGGCTGCGGCATCCTTGACCGTCTGGCATGTCAGCGCCTCCCTCAAAGCGACCTCGATATCCGCCTCCGCCGCAGCGACACCGCGCGCGCGGTCGACCAGCACGACGATCTCGCCCTTCACCGCCCTGCCGTCGAAAGCCGCGACGACTTCGGCAATGCTGCCGCGCGTGACCTCTTCGAACTTCTTGGTCAGTTCGCGGCACACGGCGATCCGCCGCTCCTGCCCGAACACTGACTCCATATCCCTTAACAAGGCGTTAATGCGCTTCGGCGATTCGTAGAGGATGAGGGTCGCCGGTATCCCGCCGATCTCTTCAAGCCAGCGCCGGCGCTGACCGCCGGCGTTGGGCGCGAATCCTGCGAAGAGGAAGCGGTCCGACGGCAGACCCGAGACGGTGAGGGCCGCGAGAACCGCCGAAGGCCCCGGTGCGGCGGTCACGACATGCCCCGCCGCAATCGCCGCCGCGCCAAGCTGATAGCCGGGGTCGGCGACCAGGGGGGTGCCGGCCTCGGACGCATAGGCGACCGACCTCCCCTCGGCCAAAGCGGCGAGAATCCGCGGGCGGACACGTTCTCCGTTATGATCGTGATAGGACAGAAGCGGCCGGTCGCCGACAGCGATGCCGTGAATGTCCATCAGGTGGCGGAGCGACCGCGTATCCTCCGCCGCGATCACATCGGCGGTTCGTAGAATGTCGAGCGCGCGCAAGGTGATGTCGCGCGCCGCGCCGATCGGCGTCGCAATGAAATAGAGCCCTGCAGGAAGTTGCTGCCCAGGTATGTTTGCCGCCATTTGCCTCGCTCTTGCGTTTACTTATGCCCCATGACCGCATAGGCTCCGGCCCCGTTAGCGTTCCGCCTCCAGCCCGCAAGAGGATGTCACCATGTTCGACCTTTTCGCCAGCCGCCGCAAGTTCATGACTTGCGCGGCAGCAGCCGCCACGCTCGCGCTCGCCGCCTGCGAACCTATCGCTCTTGGCGGCGGCGGACCGTCCCTTGGCAGTGGCGAGGCGGTGCCTGTGGCGCTTCTGGTGCCCTCGGGGTCAGGGTCGACGACCGACGAACTGATGGCGAAATCGCTTGAGAACGCGGCCCGCCTTGCCATGGCGGACATGAGCGGCGCGCAGATCGACCTTCGGGTCTATTCGACTGCAGGCCAGCCGGCGAAAGCCGCCTCCGTCGCGGCGCAGGCGGTGAGCGAGGGGGCCAAGGTCGTCCTCGGGCCGCTTTACGCGCAGGAAGCGAATGCGGTGGGTGCCGCCGTCGCCGCGAATGGCGTCAACGTCCTCAGTTTCTCGAACAACCCCGACATCGCCGGCGGCAACGTCTTCATCCTCGGCTCCACCTTCCAGAACACCGCCAACCGCATCGTCCGCTACGGCGCGCAGACCGGCAAGCGTCGCATCCTGATGGTCAGCGCCCAGACCCCGGCCGGCGAACAGGCGCGTTCCGCCGTTGCCCAGGCGGCGGCAGGCAGCGGCGCCAGCATCGTCGGCAACGTGGCCTATGCCATGTCGCAGAACGGCGTGGTCACGGCGGCGCCTCAG
Organism: Pseudomonadota bacterium; assembly: GCA_020161655.1. Lineage (GTDB taxonomy): Bacteria > Pseudomonadota > Alphaproteobacteria > Rhodobacterales > Rhodobacteraceae > Albidovulum. The sequence continues at coordinate 128,336 of JAIUPC010000009.1, read as the reverse complement.
ATCGTGTCCTCGGCCCGCGCCAATTCCGCCGATTTCGTCATCGTCGACGCGACGACGGACGGCGCCCTGCCGATCCTGACACAGCTGATCCGCGAACAGGGGCTGACGGCGGATGTGGCACAGCTTGCCGGCCTCGCGCGCTGGGATGTTCCGGCGCAGGCCGCGGCGCTGCCGGGCCTTCAGGGCGGCGTCTTCGCGCTTCCCGATCCGCAGCTTGGCCGCCAGTTCGAAAGCCGCTACGCCGCCGCCTATGGTGCGCCGCCGGTTCCTGCCGCTGTCGTGGCGCTGGCCTATGACGGTATTGCAGCCATTGGCGCGCTCGCCCGTCAGGGCAAGTCCAACGCGCTCAGTGCCTCGGCACTGACCCAGGGCTCTGGCTTTGCCGGGGTGAACGGCGTATTCCGCCTGCGGAGCGACGGGACCAACGAAAGGGGCCTTGCGATTGCAAAGATCCAGAACTCACAGGTGGTTGTGATTGATCCGGCTCCCAGAAGCTTCGGCGGCGCGGGACTCTGACAGCCGCGCAGCATTGCGGGCCGCACCCGACAGCGTGACGCGGCCCTTTCCCGCCGACGAACTGCCTGAAACCATCGTCGGCCACCCGCTTTTCGACCGGGCGCGGTTCAGCGCCCATCTTGCCGGGCTGTGCGCGGGCGTCACCGATCCGCGTGAGCGGCGCGCCCTGATCGTCAGGACCCTGACCACGGCGCGAAACGAGGTTCTTGCCACCGTCGCGGCCGATTTCGCCACTCATCCGCAGGCCGCGCGCATGACCGTCCGCGGCTATGCAGCCCTCACCGACGCAATCGTCTGGCATGCCTTCGAGGTGACGGCGAAGGTATTGCAGCCGATCTCCAACCCGACCGAGGGCGAAAGGATCACGGTCCTTGCCGTAGGCGGCTATGGCCGCGCCGAAATGGCGCCGGCCTCGGATGTCGACCTTCTGTTCCTGACGCCGTGGAAGATGACCGCCTGGGCGGAAAGCGTCATCGAGACGATGCTTTACATCTTCTGGGACATGCGGCTGAAGGTCGGCCATGCCAGCCGCACGGTGAAGGACTGCATCCGCCTCGGGCGCGAGGATTACACGATCCGTACGGCACTTCTCGAACGCCGCTACATTGCCGGGTACGAGCCGCTCGCCGATGAATTGCGGACCCGGCTCAGGAACGACCTTTTCAAGAACACTGCCTCCGACTTCATCGAGGCGAAGCTTGAGGAACGGGCGCAACGCCACAAGCGGCAGGGCGGCCAGCGTTATGTGCTTGAGCCGAACGTGAAGGAGGGCAAGGGCGGCCTGCGCGACCTGCAGACACTTTACTGGATCGGCAAGTATATCCACGGCGTCCGCCGTGCCGCCGAGCTTGTCGGCGTCGGCCTTTTCCGCAAGGAGGAATACGAAAACTTCGCGGCTGCCGAGGATTTCCTCTGGGCGGTGCGCTGTCACCTGCACCTCATCACCGCGCGGGCGCAGGACCAGTTGACCTTCGATCTTCAGGTCGAGGTCGCGGCGCGGATGGGTTACGGCGATGCCGGCGGCCGCCGTGCCGTCGAGCATTTCATGCAGGACTATTTCCGCCACGCGACGCGCGTCGGCGAGTTGACGCGGGTGTTCCTGACCACGCTCGAAGCGACCCATGTCAAGCGCGAGGCGCGGCTCGCCGGGCTTCTTCGTCGGCGCAAGAAGACGCGCGAAGGCTTCCGCATCGACAAGGGCCGCATCAACATCGCGGACGAGGCCGGCTTTCTCGATGACAAGCTCAACCTTCTGCGCATCTTCGAAGAGGCGCTGCGGTCGCGCTACCTCATCCACCCCGAGGCGATGCGCGTCGTTGCAGCCAATCTCGACCTCATCGATGATGACATGCGCGAGGACCGCGAGGCGACCCGCATCTTCCTCGACCTCCTCCTCAAGCACGGCAACCCCGAACGGGCGCTCAGGCGGATGAACGAGCTTGGCGTCCTTTCCGCCTTCATCCCGGAATTCGAGCCGATCGTGGCGATGATGCAGTTCAACGTCTACCACCACTACACGGTGGACGAGCACACGATCCAGACCATCTCCACCCTCGCCCAGATCGAACGGCACGAGCTGATCGAGGAACTGCCGCTCTCGTCGGCGATCCTCGATGCCGGGGTGAACCGGCGGGTGCTTTATGTCGCCCTTCTGCTCCACGATATCGGCAAGGGCCGGCCCGAGGATCATTCGATCCTCGGCGCGCAGATCGCGCGGAAGGTGGCGCCTCGATTGGGCCTGAACCCCGAGGAATGCGAGACCGTCGAATGGTTGGTGCGCTACCATCTTGTGATGTCGGACATGGCGCAGAAGCGCGACATTTCCGACCCGCGAACGGTGCGCGACTTCGCCAAGATCGTGAAGACGCGGAAGCGGCTCGACCTCCTGACGGTGTTGACGGTCTGCGACATCCGCGGCGTCGGTCCGAATACCTGGAACAACTGGAAGGCCATGCTCCTCAGGCGGCTCCACGCCGAAACCTCCGAGGCGCTGGAAGCGGGGCTTGAGAACGTCAACCGCGCCAAGCGTGAGGACGAGGCCAAGCGCGCGCTCCGAGAGGCGCTGTCGGGCTGGGATGCGAAGGACATACGGCGCGAGACGGGGCGGCATTACGACCCCTACTGGCAGGGGCTTTCGACCGACACGCAAGCAGTCTTCGCCACCCTTCTGCGGGACATTCCCGACGATGCGATCCGCATCGACCTGAAGCCCGATCCCGACCACGACGCCACCCGCGCCTGTTTCGCGCTGGCCGACCATCCCGGCATCTTCTCGCGCCTAGCCGGGGCGCTGGCGCTGGTCGGCGCCAATGTCGTCGATGCCCGGACCTATACCTCGAAGGACGGCTATGCGACGGCGGTGTTCTGGATACAGGACAGCGAGGGCCATCCTTACGAGGCCGAGCGCCTTCCCCGCCTCAGGGTCATGATCGAGAAGACCTTCAAGGGCGAGGTCGTGGCGCGCGAGGCGCTGAAGGACCGCGACAAGATCAAGAAGCGCGAACGCCAGTTCCAGTTTCCGACCCATGTCACGATCGACAACGAAGGCTCGGAGATCTACACGATCATCGAGGTCGACACCCGCGACCGGCCCGGCCTTCTTTTTGACCTGACCCGGACGCTGGCCAACAACAACATCTACATTGCCTCCGCCGTGATCGCGACCTATGGCGCACAGGTGGTGGACAGCTTCTATGTCAAGGACATGTTCGGGCTGAAGCTGCATGCCAAGTCGAAACAGGAAAGCCTGGAACGCAAGCTGCGCCAGGCTATCACGGAAGGGGCCGAGCGGGCTCAGGGCTGATGAAACCGATCCGATTGATCCGCGGGTTCCTCACCGTCGGGGCCTGGACCCTGCTGTCGCGCATTGCCGGCTTTGCGCGCGACGTGCTGACGGCGAACTACCTTGGCACCGGCCCGGTAGCCGAGGCATTCCTCGTGGCCTTCACGCTCCCGAACATGTTCCGCCGCTTCTTTGCGGAAGGTGCCTTCAACACCGCCTTCGTGCCGATCTTTTCCAAGAAGCTCGAATCCGGCGAGAACCCTAAGGAGTTCGCGGAGGATGCCTTTTCGGGCCTTGCCTTCGTGACGGTCCTCGTGTCGGTCGTGGCGATGATCGCCATGCCCTGGCTCGTCCTCCTGATGGCGGGCGGGTTCGCCGGCGATGAACGGCTGCCGCTGGCTATCGAATACGGGCGGATCTGCTTTCCCTATATCCTCTTCATCTCGCTGACCGCACTCCTGTCGGGCCTTCTGAACGCTGGCGGTCGTTTCATCGCCGCCGCCGGCGCGCCGGTTCTTCTGAACGTGATCTTCATTGCGGTGATGCTCTTTGCCAACTACGTCGGATGGGACATGGGCCTGACCATGGCCTGGGCGACACCGGTCACCGGCCTTGCCCAACTGGCGCTGGTCTGGGTCGCGGCGGCGCGGATGGGCTATCCCTTGCGGCTCAAGTGGCCACGGATGACGCCCGATCTCAGGCGGCTCCTGACCATCGCCGCGCCTGCGGTCCTTGCGGGGGGCGTGGTGCAGGTCAATCTTCTTGTCGGGCGGCAGGTCGGCAGCTTCTTCGACGGCGCCATCGCCTGGCTGAGCTATGCCGACCGGCTTTACCAGCTGCCGCTCGGCGTTGTCGGCATCGCCATCGGCATCGTGCTGCTCCCGGACCTGTCGCGGCGGCTGAAGTCTGCGGACACCTTCGGCAGCCGCTATGCCCTGTCGCGCGCGACGGAATTCGCGCTCTTCCTCACCATTCCCGCCGCAATCGCGATTCTGGTGATCCCGGTGCCGCTGATCTCGGTCCTCTATGAGCGCGGCGAGTTCGGCACGAACGACACCTATCAGACCGCTCTGGCGCTGGCGGTCTATGGCGCGGGCCTGCCGGCCTTCGTCCTCCAGAAGGTGCTGCAACCGCTCTACTTTGCGCGGGAAGACACCAAGACACCCTTCCGCTTCGCGCTCTGGTCGATGGTGGTGAACGCCGCAATCGCGGTGGGCCTTTCTCCGTTCTTCGGCTTCATCGCCGCGGCCCTCGGCACCACCATCGCCGGCTGGACGATGACGCTGCAGCTTTGGCTCGGCACGCGGAAGATGGGGGAGGCTGCCCGCGCCGACGACAGGCTTCGCAGCCGCGCGATCCGGGTGATCGGCGCCAGTTTCGTCATGGGGCTTTACCTCTGGGGGGCGGAGACGGTGCTTTCGGACGCGCTCTCGACCCATGGCCACCGCTACTGGGCGCTGGCGCTGCTGGTCCTGTCGGGCATGGCCGTCTACTTCGTCGCGGCCTATGTCCTTGGCGCCTTCCGCCCGTCGGATTTCCGGGCGGGCTTGCGCGGTCAGCGCTGACGGATACGCTTCAGGATATGCGACGGCCCGCCGGGGCCGACAACGAAGGATAGCCCGAAGCCCGCGCCGAAGCCGGCCAGATCGGCCACCCAATCCGCCGTTCCGCCGAAGATGACGGCGAAGAGCAGCTGCGCGCCAAGAAGGAAGCCGATCAGCGTGAAGGCCCGCGCCCGGCTGGCGTTTTCCGCCCCGAGCCTTGCCCAGATGATGAAGGTGAAGGCCCCGATCAGGCCGTAAGCCCCGGCAAAGGCGCTGAAGAGCGCGAACTTGGCGCCCGGCATCAGGGAATAGGCCACGCCGCCGGCAATGATCGCCGCGAGAAACACCGCCAATACGCCGAGCGGGCGGAACACCTCGCCCACGAACTTGCCCATGGCGAGGATCAAGACCGAGGCGAGCAGCGCCTGCATGAAGCTGCCGTGGACGAAGGCATAGGTCACGAAGCGCATCAGGTAGTCGGCCGACCACTGCCCGTTCGCGCGCATCTCGCCCAGCACCTGCGGCGCGAGCGCAAAGCGCTGCAACGCCTCCTGCCGCCAGCCGATGCCCCCGGCGCCGCCGGCGACGCCCAACATCCCGGCGCTGACGACGACCTCCATCGCGACGATGGGCAGAAGGATCAGCCAGACCACGCCCGGCACGGGGTTCAAGGGCGATGCATCGTAACCTTCGCGCAAGGGGGCCTCCTTGTTGACGGAACCTGCCCCCTGCGATACGCGAGCGGGACGGAAATTTCCAGACGGGGAAGATCATGACCGACGCGGCGAAGACCAAATTCACTCCGCGTGTTTTCTCGGGCATCCAACCGACGAACCACCTGCAGCTTGGCAACTACCTCGGGGCGGTGAAACGCTTCGTGGACATGCAGAACACCGGCATCGAGACGATCTATTGCATCGTCGACCAGCACGCGATCACCGTCTGGCAGGACCCGGCGGACCTTCGCCATGCGACACGGGAACTGGCCGCCGGTTATATCGCTGCCGGTCTCGACCCCAAACGCTCGATCCTCTTCAACCAGAGCCAGGTGCCCGCGCATGCCCAGCTTGGCTGGATCTTCAACTGCGTCGCCCGCATGGGCTGGATGAACCGCATGACCCAGTGGAAGGACAAGGCCGGCAAGGACGCCGAAAAGGCCTCGCTCGGGCTCTTCGCCTATCCCTCGCTGATGGCCGCCGACATCCTGCTATACCACGCGACCCATGTCCCGGTCGGCGAAGATCAGAAGCAGCATGTCGAACTGACCCGCGACATTGCGATCAAGTTCAACCATGACTACAAGGTCGATTTCTTCCCGATCACCGAGCCTGTCATCGAGGGCGCGGCCACGCGGGTCATGTCCTTGCGCGACGGCTCGAAGAAGATGTCGAAATCCGACCCTTCGGACCAGAGCCGGATCAACCTGACCGACGATGCCGACACCATCGCGCAGAAGTTCCGCAAGGCCCGCACCGATGCCGAACCCCTGCCCGACACGCTCGCCGGCCTCAAGGACCGGCCCGAGGCGCGGAACCTCGTCAATATCTACGCAGCGCTTGCCGACATGACGGCGGAGAAGGTTATTGCGGAATACGCCGGTCAGGGCTTCGGCACCTTCAAGCCGGCGCTCGCCGATCTTGCCGTGGCGAAGCTTTCGCCCATCGCCAACGAGATGAAGCGGCTTATGGCTGATCCCGGGGAGATCGACCGCATCCTTGGCGACGGGGCCGACCGCGCCAATGCCATCGCCGAGCCGATCCTTGCGAAGACCTTCGACATCGTCGGCATGATCCGCTCGCGCCGCTGAGGCGGGGGCGGGCTCCTTCGCAAAAACACACATATCCTCTGCGAAATCGGTGAATATGTGCGGATGCGTCCCGGCTTTATATTGGGGGGCAAGGACACGTTGGAGACCGAAATGACCTATACCGTTCCCGCCCAGACCCGCATCGGCCATGTCCACCTCAAGGTCGCTGACCTTGACCGGGCTCTGGCCTTCTATCACGGAATCCTCGGCTTCGACATCATGCAGCGCTACGGCGAACAGGCCGTCTTTCTGTCCGCCGGCGGGTATCATCACCACATCGCGCTCAACACCTGGGAAAGCAAGGGAGGCAAGCCCCCGGCCCCCGGTACCACCGGGCTTTACCATACCGCGATCCTCTATCCGGACCGGGCAACGCTCGGCGGCGTCTTGAAGCGGCTGGTGGAAGCGAAGTACCCCCTGACCGGCGCCTCCGACCACGGCGTCAGCGAGGCGCTCTACCTCAATGACCCCGATGGCAACGGCGTGGAGCTTTACCGCGACCGGGCCGAAGCCGACTGGCCCCGCGATGCATCGGGCGAGCTTGCCATGGTGACGCGCGCCCTCGACCTCCGCGCGCTTCTGGCCGAAGCGGCCTGAGCCTTCCGGCCCGCCCGGGCCTGCGCCTTTAAGCCATCCTGAACGAATGGCCCGCATCCTTCATGCGGGCCTGTCGCATTGGCGGCGGGGAATGGTGGCTGCATGTTCTCTCTCCTCTTCGGGGGCGCCTATCTCGGCGGCGCGATCCTTGCGCCCGCTATCTCTGCCGAGCTGGCGTTCTCCGGCACGGGGAGTTCGCGCGAGCTGAGGTTCGTCGATTTCGCCTCGGGCATCACCTCGCGCTTTGCGATCACCGCCGGCGGCGTCGGCGGGTTCATCGCCCAGGTGTCGCTCGCCATCGCCCGCACCGGGATCGTCGCGACCGACTTCTATGGCAGCGTCGAGACGGACGCGCTGACCGCGGCACGGCTGCCCGGAACAACCTTCTCGGTCACAGGCTTTTTGCAGAGCGGTGCGGAATACGACGACCGGGTCGAGATGCTGGGAGCATCGAGCGGCGGGGTGGATTACCTCATTGCCGCGAAAAACGCGGGCGCGGGGTTTTCGATCTTCAGCCTGGCCGGTGCCCTGCCGGTCGAGATTGCCCATATCGCCGACACAGCCGCGACCCATGCCGCCGGCATCTCGGCCATCACCACGCTGACGCTGGCCGGGCGGAGCTTCTTCGTCACCGCCTCCGCCACCGAAAGCGGCGTCTCGTCGTGGGAGCTTCTGGCCGGCGGGCAGGTGGCGCATCGCGCCGCGCTCGGCGTCACCGATCTTGCCCCGCTGCAGGGGGTGACGTCGCTTTCCGCCGTCACCGTCGCCGGGCAGGATTTCGTCATCGCCGGTTCCACCACCAACTCCGCCCTGACGGTCATGGCGGTTGCCCCGGACGGCAGTCTCACCCTCACCGACCATGTGGTCGATGACCTCGGCACCCGTTTCGCGGGCGTCACGGCGCTCTCCGCGCTGACCGTGGGCGGGCGGGTCTTTCTTGCGGCGGGCGGCAGCGACGACGGCATCAGCCTCTTCACGCTGCTGCCCGATGGCCAGCTTCTCCATCTCGCGACGCTGGCCGACACATTCGGCATGACCCTTGCGGCACCTTCGGCCATCGCCATGACGCTGGTGGGGTCCGAGATCCAGATCTTCGTCGCCTCCAGCCGGGAAACCGGCTTCACCATGCTCCGGGTCGATGTCGCCACGCTGGGCGTTACCATGACCTCAGCCGGCCCGTCCCTGACCGGCGGCAGCGGTGATGATCTTCTGGTGCTGACCGGTGGCGACAGAAGCCTGTCCGGCGGCGCCGGCGCCGACATCCTCTGCGACGGCGCCGGCAGTGATTTCCTGCAGGGCGGCGCCGGGGGAGATACCTTCGTCCTCACGGCGGATGGCCGCGCCGATACGATCCTCGATTTCGAACCGGGCCGCGACCGGCTCGATCTGTCGCGCTACCCCTATCTCCGCAATCTCGGGCAACTGACCTTCACCCCGATATCGGGGGGGATCGTCATCCAGTACGGGCAGGAGCTTCTGACCGTGCTGACCTCGGACGGAAGCTCGCTCACCGCCGCCGACTTTCCCGCTGCGATGCTTCTGCCGCTGACAAGGTTCCACGTCAGCCCCGGCAATGGCCAAAGCCCGTCGCCGCTTGTCCCGCAGCTCGGGACCGCGGGAGATGACACCTTGTCCGGGAGCCTCGCCGGCGACTTCTTCAGCGGCATGTCAGGCGACGATCTCATCATTGCCGGCCCCGGCGCCGATCTTGTCGACGGCGGCGCCGGCACCGACACCGTCAGCTACGCGCTTCTCGCCGCCGCCGGCATCGACCTTGCCTCCCCTGCGTCGAACTGGGGTTCCGCGCTCGGCCACAGCTTCGCCGCGGTCGAAGTCTTCATCGGCAGCGCCTTTGCCGACGCAATCCGGCTTGACGGGGCCGACAACGGACTTTTGGGTGGCGACGGCGACGATACGCTCGACGGCGGTGGTGGCAATGACACGATCAACGGCGGGCGTGGCGATGACGACATGCGTGGCGCTTATGGCAACGACCGGATCGACGCCGGCGACGGCAACGACCGGATCAATGGTGGCGACGGCGACGATCTGGCCGAACTTCTGGGCGGCAACGACACCGCGAGCGGTGGCGCGGGCCAGGACACGCTTCTTGGCGGCGCGGGTGACGATCTTCTGTCGGCCAACGATGGCGACGACAGTATCGACGGCGGCGACGGAAACGACCTCCTGACCGGAGAGGCCGGCGTGGATATGCTGCGCGGCGGTGGCGGCCAGGACTGTCTTTACGGCGGCGACGGTGCGGACCTTCTCGATGGCGGAACTGACGCCGACCTCATCCTCGGCATGTCGGGCGCGGACACGCTTCTTGGCGGCGACGGCGACGACACGCTGATCGGCGGCGGCGGCGATGACAGCCTCACAGGCGGTGCCAGCGCCGATGCTTTCGTCTTCGAAGCTTTCCGGGCGGGAGAGGCCGACACGATCACCGATTTCACGACCGGGGTGGATCAGCTCTGGCTCCGCTATGTCGCCGGCGGCGACGATGCCGCGCGCTTCGCAGCACTTGCGATCATCGACAGCGGGCCCGGGGCGCTCATCCTCTACGGCGGCCACAGCATCCTTCTGGCAGGCGTCAGCGCCAGCGCGGTCGATTCCGGCGACTTCGTCTTCATCTGAACAGACGACCCAAAGGACCATTCACCGCGACTTGCTTGCCTCTCCCGCCCGCCGCGCCTTTAATGCGGCCAAAGCCGAAAGGAGAGACCATGGCGACGGGACGGAACATCCGCACCTATTTCGAGGGGCGCTGGCATGACGGCGACGTGGCCGTGATGCGTGCCGCCGATCACGGCAGCTGGCTTGGCACCACGGTCTTCGACGGCGCGCGCCAGTTCGACGGGGTGACGCCCGATCTCGATGCGCATTCCGCCCGCGTCGTCCGCTCCGCCGCCGCCCTGATGATCGAGCCGACGCTGACGGGCGAGCAGATCGCCGAGATCGCGCGGCAGGGCCTGCGCGCCTACAATCCCGCCGCCGCCGTCTATATCCGGCCGATGTTCTGGGCGCTCGACGGCGACGAATCCGGGATCGTGCCGCGGCAGGGGGCGACGGGCTTCGCGCTCTGCCTTGAAGAGATTCCGATGGCGCCGGAGGGCGCCACAACCACGCTGACCACAACGCGCTTCCGCCGCCCCGTCCTTGAGGACGCAGTTATCAATGCAAAGGCCGGCTGCCTTTACCCCAACAACGCCCGCATGCTCGCCGAGGCCCGCGCCAAGGGCTATGGCAATGCCCTTGTGGCCGACGCCCTCGGCAATGTCGCGGAAACCGCCACGGCCAATGTTTTCATGGTCCGCGACGGCGAGGTGCTGACCCCCATCGCCAACGGCACTTTCCTGTCGGGCATCACCCGCGCCCGCCACATCGCCAACCTGAAGGCCGATGGCGTCACGGTGCGCGAATGCGTCCTGACCTTCGACGATTTCCGCAAGGCGGATGAAGTCTTCCTCTCTGGCAACATGTCGAAGGTGACGCCGGTTCTTGAATTCGACGGCACCAAATATCAGCACGGGCCGATGACAAAGCGTATCCGCGCGCTTTACATGGACTGGGCGCACACGGCAGGTTGAACCCCGCCAAGGCGCCACAGACCTCAGGGAGAGTTCGGACATGCGCAAGTTTCTCGTCGTGCTGGATGACAGCCGCGAATGCCTGAACGCGATGCGCTTCGCCGCGCTCAGGGCCGCGCATACCGGCGCCGGGGTGCAGATCCTCTCTGTCATTCCGCCCGAGGAGTTCCAGCACTGGATCGGCGTTGCCGACATCATGCGGCAGGAAGCGCGCGAACGCATCCAGGCCCATTACGAGGTTTTCGCCAAGTGGATGCGTGACCGTCAGGGCATCGACCCTGAACTGGTGATCCGCGAGGGCGAGCCGGTGAACGAGATCCTGTCGCAGATTCGCGAGGATCCGGAGATCGGCGTTCTCGTCCTTGGCGCCGGAACCGAGAAATCCGGCCCCGGCCCCCTCGTCACGCAACTGTCGCGGACCTCAGGCTCTTTGCCGATCCCGATCACCATCGTGCCCGGCGAAATGTCGAAAGAGCGGCTGGAAGCGATCACCTGATCGTGCGGCGAACATTTAGAACAGTTCCAAACTTGACTTGAGCAGGCGGCAGGCGCATATCCGACTGGAACAGTCGGAGACCAGCATGTTCATCCAGACCGAATCCACGCCGAACCCCGCGACGCTGAAATTCCTGCCGGGCCAGACCGTGCTCGATGCCGGGACCGCGGATTTCACCACGGCAGAGGCCGCAGCGAAATCGCCGCTCGCCCGGCGCATCTTCGCGGTCGACGGGGTGGCGGGCGTTTTCCTCGGCACCGATTTCGTCACCGTGACCAAGGCCGACAGCATCCTTTGGGAACATGTGAAGCCGGCCATCCTCGGCGCGGTCATGGAGCATTTCCAGTCCGGCGCCCCGGTGATCGAAGGCGAACAGGCGGCTTCCGGCCATGCCAGCCACGACGGCCCCGACGAAGATATCGTCCGCCAGATCAAGGAACTGCTCGACACCCGCGTGCGCCCGGCCGTGGCCCAGGACGGCGGCGACATCACCTTCCACGGCTTTGACCGGGGCGTCGTGTATCTGCACATGCAGGGCGCCTGCGCCGGCTGTCCATCCTCGACGCTGACGCTGAAGATGGGGATCGAGAACCTTCTCAGGCATTACATCCCCGAAGTGCTTGAGGTCCGCCCCGTTGCGGCCTGACGCTCCGGTCCTTGGCTTTGACACATCGGCCGCGCATTGCGCGGCCGGTCTGTTTTGGGAAGGCCGCACGATGCCTTCCCGCTACGCAGAGATGCAGCGCGGTCAGGCCGAGGCGCTGATGCCGATGCTTGAAGGGCTGCTCACCGAAGCCGGCCTCGGCTGGCCCGACCTCGGCGCCATCGGCGTCGGCATCGGGCCGGGAAACTTCACCGGCATCCGCATTTCCGTCAGCGCCGCGCGCGGGCTGGCGCTCGGGCTTGGCATTCCCGCCATCGGCGTTTCCTCCTTCGAACTTCAGGCGCATGGCCGGGGGAATGGCCCCATGCTCATCACCCTCCCGGCCCCACGCGGTCAGGCCTATGCCCAGCGCTTCGAGGGTGGCGCGCCGGTTGCAGCACCCGACCTGATCGAGGCCGGCCCTGACACGCCCGCCCCCTACGGCCCCGGCATCGGCAGCCTGATCGCCGAAATCGCCGGCCGGCGCCTCGCCGGGGCGACCGCCCCCATCCCCCGCCCCGCGCCGCTTTACGTCCGCCCGGCGGATGCCGCACCGATGCGCGACGCAGCGCCCGTGATCCTGCCGTGACCGACGCCGCCGCACTTGCCGAGATCCATGCCGCGAGCTTCCGCAACCCCCGCCCCTGGAGCGCCGATGAGATCGCGGCGATTCTCTCCAGCAAGGGCGCTTTCCTCCTGACCGGACCGCAGAGCTTCCTCATCGGCCGCGCCATCGCCGATGAGGCCGAACTTCTGACCCTCGCCGTCGCACCTGACCTCCGCCGGCGGGGCAGCGGCGCGCGGCTCTTGGCGGCATTCCTGACGGAATCGGCCCGGCTTGGCGCCGCCACGGCCTTCCTCGAGGTTGCCGCCGACAACGAACCGGCACTTGCCCTCTACCGCCGCAACGGCTTCAGGGAGGCCGGCCTAAGGCGCGGCTACTACCGCGATGCCCCCGGCGAAGCACTCGACGCCATTGTCATGCGCCGACCGATTCAGGCGGTTTCGCACGGTATCTGACCAAAAGGTCAAACCTGCCCCTACGCCCCGGCAGATTGCTATTGACCGCTCACCCCGCATCCGCCCTAATCGGTGGCAATCCGCGCGTAACGGGCGATTGGCCCAAAGACGCGGATGTCCACGGACACCAACTGGGAGCGATCCATGACCCTCATGCAGAAATTCCTCGGCGCGGCCGCAACGCTCGCGCTTTCCTCCGGCATGGCCCTTGCCGATCCGGCGATCATCTATGACCTCGGCGGCAAGTTCGACAAGAGCTTCAACGAGGCGGCTTTCGGCGGCGCCGAGAAGTGGAAGGCCGAAACCGGCGGCGCCTACAAGGAGCTTGAGATGCAGTCCGAGGCCCAGCGCGAACAGGCGCTGCGGCGGCTGGCCGAGGCGGGCGCCAACCCCATCGTCATGACCGGCTTCGCCTTCGGTGACGTGCTGGCCAAGGTCGCGCCGGACTTCCCCGACACCAAGTTCGCAATCATCGACGTCGATTGGCTGGACCAACCCAACGTGCTTCAGATCGCCTTTGCCGAGCATGAAGGAAGCTACCTCGTCGGCATGATGGCGGCGATGGCCTCGAAATCCGGCACCGTCGGCTTCGTGGGCGGCATGGATGTCCCGCTGATCCGCAAGTTCGCCTGCGGCTACTCCGAAGGCGTGAAAGCGGCCAATCCGGATGCGAAGATCGTCGCCAACATGACCGGCACGACGCCTGCCGCCTGGAATGACCCGGTGAAAGGCGCCGAGCTTGCCAAGGCGCAGAAGTCCCAGGGCGCCGATGTGATCTATGCAGCCGCCGGCGGCACCGGCATCGGCGTGCTGCAGGCCGCAGCGGACGAGGGCATCCTGTCCGTCGGAGTCGATTCGAACCAGAATGGCCTGCACCCCGGCCAGGTCCTGACCTCGATGCTGAAGCGCGTCGACAATGCCGTCTACGAGGCTTTCAAGGCGGGCGCCGAGCTGGAGACCGGCAAGGTCATGGTCATGGACCTCAAGGCCGGCGGCGTGGACTACGCGCTTGACGACAACAACAAGGCGCTCGTCAGCGACGACATGAAAGCCAAGGTCGATGAGGCCAAGTCCAAGATAATCTCGGGCGAGATCAAGGTCCACAACTACATGTCCGACGAAACCTGCCCTTCGCTGACCTTCTAAATGGCCGCGACAGGGTCGACTTCGGGGCGGCAGGAAACTGCCGCCCCTGAAAGCGCAGCCCCCGCCATAGAACTGCGCGGGATATCGAAGGCCTTCGGCCCGGTTCAGGCCAACAAGGATATCTCGATCCGGGTGATGCCTGGCACGATCCACGGCATCATCGGCGAAAACGGCGCCGGGAAATCGACGCTGATGTCGATCCTCTACGGCTTTTACAAGGCCGACGCGGGCGAGATATTCGTCAACGGCAAGAAGACCGAGATCACCGACAGCCAGACGGCGATCCGCGCCGGCATCGGCATGGTGTTCCAGCATTTCAAGCTGGTGCAGAACTTCACCGTCCTTGAAAACGTCATCCTCGGCGCCGAGGACGGCGCGCTGCTGCGCCCCTCGCTCGCCAAGGCGCGCAAGGTGCTGAAGGAACTGGCCGAGGAATACGAACTTGACGTCGACCCGGAAGAGGTGATCGAGGAGCTTTCCGTCGGCCACCAGCAGCGGGTTGAGATCCTGAAGGCGCTCTACCGCCACGCCGACATCCTGATCCTCGATGAGCCGACGGGCGTGCTGACGCCGGATGAGGCCGACCACCTTTTCCGCATCCTTGCCGGCCTCAAGGAACAGGGCAAGACCATCATCCTCATCACCCACAAGCTCCGCGAGATCATGGAGATCACCGATACCGTCTCGGTCATGCGGCGCGGCCAGATGACGGCGACGGTCAAGACCGCCGAGACGAGCCCCGAGGAACTGGCCGAGCTGATGGTCGGCCGCAAGGTGCTGCTCAACGTGCCGAAAGGCCCCGCCAATCCCGGCCGCACCATCCTTGAGGTGGAAAACCTCCGCGTGGTGGACGAGGACAAGGTCGAACGGGTCAAGGGCGTTTCCTTCACCATCCGCGCCGGAGAGATCTACGGCATCGCCGGCGTTGCCGGGAACGGCCAGTCGGAACTTCTCGCCGTCCTCGGCGGCATCATGCGCGCCACCGGCTCTGTCCGGCTGAACGGCAAGGAACTCGACCTGACCGGCAAGCATTCCGACGGCCAGTCGCGCCGGCAGGACGGCATCGCCCATGTGCCCGAGGACCGCCAGCACCTTGGCATGATCATGGATTTCGCCGCCTGGGAAAACGTCGCCTTCGGCTATCACAACGATCCGGCCTACCAGAAGAGCCGGCTCCTGATGGACAATGACGCGATCCTTGAGGATACGAAGGGCAAGATGGAGCGTTTCGACGTGCGCCCGCCGATCCCGACGCTCGCCGCCAAGAACTTCTCCGGCGGCAACCAGCAGAAGATCATCCTCGCGCGCGAGATCGAGCGCAACCCCGACCTCCTCCTCGTCGGCCAGCCGACGCGCGGGGTCGACATCGGCGCCATCGAATTCATCCACAAGCGCATCGTCGAGTTGCGCGACGCCGGCAAGGCCGTCCTTCTCGTCAGCGTCGAACTGGATGAGATCATGAGCCTCGCCGACCGCATCGCCGTGATGTTCGACGGCCATATCATGGGCGAACGCCTGCCCGGCGAAACCGATGAACGCGCGCTCGGCCTTCTCATGGCGGGCGTGAGCGGGGAGGCCGCCTGATGGAACGTCTGCCACGCTGGGCCGATCTTGTCCTTGTCCCGCTCATCAGCCTGCTTCTCGCCGGCATCATTTCGGCGCTCGTCATTCTCTCCATCGGCCAGAGCCCGTCGGAGGCGCTGAAGATCATGGTCGACGGCGCCGTGGGTTCCGCCTATGGCTGGGGTTACACGCTCTACTACGCCACCAGCTTCATGTTCACCGGCCTTGCGGTGACGGTGGCCTTCCACGCCAGCCTCTTCAACATCGGCGGCGAGGGGCAGGCGCAGATCGGCGGGCTTGGCGTGGCACTCGTCTGCCTGGCACTCCCCTGGCCGCACTGGACGCTGGCGCTGCCCGCCGCGATGATCGGCGGCGCCCTCTTGGGCGCGGCCTGGGCGGCGATCCCGGCCTATCTTCAGGCGAAACGCGGCAGCCATATCGTCATCACGACGATCATGTTCAACTACATCGCCTCGGCGCTCATCATCTACATGCTGGTGAGCGTGCTGAAGCCGGTAGGCCAGATGGACCCGGCGACGGCGAATTTCCCGCCGGGCACCGCCCTGCCGACGCTGAATGAAATCCCCGGCCTCAACCTCATCTTCACCAAGGGCGTCCCGGCCAACATCAGCCTTTTCGTGGCGCTCATCGCCTGCTTTCTGGTCTGGGTCCTGCTCTGGCGCACCCGCCTTGGCTATGAGATCCGCGCCTTCGGCCGGTCGGAGCCTGCGGCGAAATATGCCGGCATCTCGCCGGTCAGGGTGACGATGATCGCCATGCTGATCTCGGGCGCGCTCGCCGGCCTCATGTCGATCAACAACGTCATGGGCGAGGCGGGGCGGCTCTTGCAGAACTCGGCCGAGGGCGCGGGCTTCATCGGTATCGCCGTGGCGCTGATGGGCCGCAACCATCCTTTCGGCGTCTTCCTTGCGGCGCTGCTCTTCGGCTTTCTCTATCAGGGCGGGGCCGAGCTTGGCCTCTGGACCTCGATCCCGATCGAGCTTCGGACGGTGGTGCAGGGCCTAGTGATCCTCTTCACCGGCGCCTTGGACCAGATGGTGCGGATGATCCTCGGGCTCTTCTTCCGGCCCCGGCCCTTGAAGGTGGCGTGATGGATTACGCAACGCTCCTCCAGATCCTCGACTCGACGCTCAGGCTGGCGACGCCCCTCCTCCTCGCCTGCCTCGCCGGGCTTTATTCGGAACGCTCCGGCGTTTTCGACATCGGCCTTGAGGGCAAGATGCTGATGGCCGCGATGTGTACCGGGGCGGTGGCCTATATGACCGGCTCGGTCTGGATCGGTGCCTTGGCCGGGATCGCCGGCAGTCTGGTCTTTGCCGCCGTCCACGGGCTTGCCTCGATCACCTTCCGCGGCAACCAGCTCATCTCCGGTGTGGCGCTCAACTTCGTCGCTTCGGGCATCACCGTCCTCGTGGCGCAGTCGATGTTCCAGCAGGGCGGCCGCACTCCGCCCCTCGAAGGCGCGGCCCGCTTCAACCCGATCACCCTGCCCTTCGCCGAAAGTCTCTCCGCCATTCCCGTCATCGGCCCCTTCTATGCCGAGGTCCTCTCGGGCCACACCGCGCTTGTCTACGTCGCCCTTCTGATGGTGCCGCTGACCTGGTGGGCACTCTACCGGACGCGCTTTGGCCTCCGCTTACGCGCCGTCGGTGAAAACCCCGCCTCGGTCGACACAGCGGGCGTTTCGGTGGTGCGGCTGCGCTATGCCGCCCTTGCCATCACCGGCATCCTCTGCGGCCTTGCCGGCGCCTATATGGCCGCCGGGCTGCAAGCCGGCTTCGGCAAGGAGATGACGGCAGGCCGCGGCTACATCGCGCTTGCCGCCCTCATCTTCGCCAAGTGGCGACCCTGGTACGCGCTGATGGCCACGCTCCTTTTCGGCTTCTTCCAGGCGCTGGCCCTCAGGCCGGACGTGATCCAGAGCACCCTCAACTTCGCCATCCCGGTGCCCGCACTCGACGCGCTTCCCTATATCCTCACCGTCGTCGTCCTCGCCGGGTTCGTCGGCCGCGCCATCCCGCCGCGCGCCGGGGGCGAACCCTATGTGAAGGAACGCTGAAGCCCGCATTCCGCCTGCCCGCAGGGCACCGCAGAATCTGGACTGATGCAGCCCCGCCATCTGGCGCGAGAAGTTGATTGCCGCCGGTTTGACACCGCCCGCGCATGGGGGCATGACTGGTATCCACCAGCAGGCATTCTGCGGATCGCGCCCACCGATGCAGGTCTATCTGCCCATCGCCGAAGTATCGGTCAATGCCTTCCTGCTCTTCGGGCTGGGCGGTATCGTCGGGCTGTTGTCGGGCCTCTTCGGGGTCGGCGGCGGCTTTCTCATCACGCCGCTTCTCTTCTTCATCGGCATCCCGCCCGTTGTCGCCGTGGCGACCGGCGCGAACCAGGTCGTTGCCTCCTCCGTCTCGGCGGTTCTCGCGCATCTGAAGCGCAAGACGGTCGACCTGCGCATGGGAACGGTGCTTCTCGTCGGCGGGATCATGGGCTCCGCGCTTGGCATCTGGGTCTTCAACATCCTGTCGCGGCAGGGCCAGATCGACGTGGTCGTGCAACTCTCCTACGTGGTCTTTCTCGGACTCATCGGCGCCCTGATGTTTCAGGAAAGCCTGCGCACGCTCCGCCGGTCGCGCGCGGGCCCGGTTGCGCCGATCAAGCGGCACCAGCATCTCTGGGTCCACAACCTGCCCTTCAAGGTGAAGTTCCGCACCTCGGGCCTTTACATCTCTGTGATTCCGCCCCTGATGGTCGGCCTTCTCGTCGGCGTCCTTGCGGCGATCATGGGGGTTGGCGGCGGCTTCATCATGGTGCCGGCGATGATCTACCTTCTCGGGATGCCGACCAAGGTGGTCATCGGCACCTCGCTCTTCCAGATCATCTTCGTCACCGGCTTCACCACCTTCATGCATGCCGCGACCAACAATTCGGTCGACCTCATGCTTGCGCTTTTTCTCATCATCGGCGGTGTTGTCGGCGCGCAGATCGGATCGCAATTCGCCGCGCGGCTGAAGGCGGAACAGTTGCGCATCCTGCTCGCGCTCCTTGTCCTCGGCGTCTGCCTCAAGCTGGCGCTCGACCTGCTGATCGAACCCTCGGAGCTTTATTCGGCGCGCCCGGTGGGGCGGTTCTGATGCGCTGGCTCGCCCTCCTTACCCTGCTTTTCCTGCCCCAGACCACCCTGGCGGAAGAGGTGGTGGCAGGCCTCAGCCAGGATTCCATCTCGATCACCGCGAATTTCGACGGCTCCGACCTTCTCATCTATGGCGCCGTCAAGCGTGAGGAACCGATACCGCAAGACTCCCTCCTTGATGTCATCATCACCGTCGAAGGCCCGTCCGAGCCGGTCGTGGTCCGCCGGAAGTCGCGCACCATGGGGATCTGGGTCAACACCTCAGGGGTGGAGATCGACCGCGCCCCGAGCTTCTACGCCGTCGCGACCTCGCGCCCGCTGGCCGACATCCTGTCGCAGACCGAGGACTTGCGCCGCCGCATTTCGACGCGCCAGATGATCCGTTCGGTGGGCGCCCCGACCGAGATCACCGATTCAGCCGCCTTCACCGAAGCGCTGATCCGCCTGCGTGAGAGAGAGGCGCTCTATGTGTTGCGGGAGAACTCGGTTGAACTGAAGGCCGACACGCTCTTCAGCACCGATTTCGACCTGCCCGCGGACCTCATCGAAGGCGACTACCGGACCCGCATCTTCCTTCTGCGCGACAAGAAGCTGGTGGCGAGCGGGGAGACATCGATCGACGTGCGCAAGGTCGGGCTGGAACGCTGGCTGTTCGATCTGTCGCGCGAAGAGCCGGTGATCTACGGCCTCCTCGCCATCATCATCGCTCTCGTCGCGGGCTGGGCCGCTTCGGCGGCCTTCCGGCTGATCCGCAACTGACGGCTCAGAACGCCCGGAAGGTCATCGTCGTCAGGGTGCGGCTGATGCCGGGGATGTCGAAGAGCTTTTCGTTCAGCCAATGGCCGACATCGGCATCCTCGGGGATATAGACCTTGGCGATCAGGTCATATTCGCCCGAGGTCGAATAAAGCTCCGACACGACCTCGCGGTCATAGACGGCATCGGCGACCTCATAGGTCTTGCCGGGGTGACAACGGAACTGGACGAAGACGCAGCGCATGGGATTCCCCGGTCGGTTTCCGGGAAAGACTACCGGCATTCGCCGCCGACCGGAAGCCATCCCGCCGTCAGATCTCAGGCTCCGCCTCGGGCACCAGCGACAGGGGCGCTGCCCCCCTTGGCAGGTCGTCCACGGTCAGGACCCGCGTGGGCCGCGCCAGCCGGTTGCGCACCACCCAATGAAGCCGCAGCTGCGCCCGCGTGATCGCGACATAGGCCAGCCGCTTCCACAAGGGCACGCCAGCCTCGCTCCGCCCGGTGCGCGCCGCCACGAACAGATCGGGCGCGAAGACCTGGACATCCTCCCATTGCGAGCCTTGCGCCTTGTGGATCGTCACGGCGGCGCCATGCAGGAACGCCGCCCCCATCCGCGCGGCATAGGGGATGAAGGGCTCTTCCTCATCCGGCAGCTCGATCTTGATGATCGAGGCGACAGAGACCCGCGGGTCCTCGGCGCCCACCATATGCATCCGCGAAAATCCCGGCTTTGAACCGGGGCCAAGGTAGATCACCTGCGCCCCCTTGATGAGGCCCTTCGCCTCAAGGTCGATGCGCTTCTTGCGGTGCTTCAGCGGCAGTTCGATCCCGTCGCAGAGGAGGGGCTCGCCGGGCAGCAGGTCATCCGCCGGCGCGCCATGGGCCGTGCGGAACGCCTGGATCAGCTTAATGCGGGTCTGGTTGCGCCAGACGAGCACCGGCGACCGCGCCATCATGTCGCTGTCGACCCGTTCGGCCCAGATCACGCGGTCATCGGCCCTTGCGGCATCCGCCACCATCTGCTCGAAGGTTTCGAACTCCAGCGCCGGATCGCCCAGGGCATGGGCAAGGTCGAGGATCGGGTTGTCCTCGGCCTGCCGGTGGATGCGGTGCAACTCCACCTTGCGCGGTTCCGGAAGCTTGTCGAAGACCATCTCGCCCGACTGGCCCACGGGCGCCAGCTGCGCCGGATCACCGAAAAGGACCAGCGTCGGAAAGATCTCCTTCAGGTCGTCAAGCTGGCGTTCGTCCAGCATCGACGCCTCATCGACGAAACCGATGTCGAGCGGGTCTTCGCGCCGTTTCCAGCCCCGGATGAAGTCCGAACCGCGCAGGCCCGCCGCCGCCAGCGCACCGGGGATCGACTTGACCTGATCGTAAAATGCCTTCGCCCGGTCAAGTGCGAGGTCGGTCAGCCCCTCGACCTTCGGACGCTCGCCGGTGCCGGCCAGCCATTCGGCGATCTTCTCGTATTCCGGGTCATAGACCGGGGTATAGAGGATGCGGTGGATCGTTGTCGCCGGCACGCCCCGGCCGCGCAGAACACTCGCCGCCTTGTTCGTCGGCGCGAGGATGGCGAGCGTCCGCCGGTCCTTCCGCCGCCGCCCCTCGTAATCGCCGGAGATCGTGTCGACCCCCGCCTCGCCCAGCGCCTTCGTCAACTGCGCCAGAAGCATGGTCTTGCCCGACCCGGCCTTGCCGACGACGGCAAGCAGGCCGCCGCGTCCGCCCGGCGCATCCGGCCTCAGCTCCGCGTTCAGAAGATCGACGCCGGCGCCGTCCAGAAGGTCGGCGATACGATCCCAGGCCATGGCCTGATCGTCGGAAAAGCGAAGCGGGGCGGACATGGGCGCGACCCTATCCGCCCGCCCCGGAGGATGCCAGCGCGATTACCCGGCGGCGGGAAGGGCCGGCAGGCCACGGGCGGCAGTGTCGAACCAGTGCTGCGCAAGCTCCGGCGCGATGCCGGCCTTCCGCGCCATCCTCACGCGGACATCCTCGGAAAACTCCCACATGCCGACGCTGATCGCCTCCGCCCCCTCGCCGCTGGTCCCCAGCACCACCGGCTGCCAGCCCAGCACCCGGTAGATGCGGATCATCCGGGCGTCAAAGACCCCGACCGCCCGGGTCAGCCCCAGACCGACGCCAAGCTGCGCACCGCCGAGCATCAGCGCGGCGGAGACATGGCCGGGCATCCCCTCGCTCAGGCAAAAGCGCGTGCATTCCCAAAGCTTCGGATGCCGGTAGGTCAGCCCGCCGCTCAGGTCGGCGAAATGTTCGTTGACCATGGTGCGCCCCATGGTCGGCAGAAAGCGCATGGAGCCGCCGTGAAGCCCGTCCGGGCGCTGCCAGATCACATAGACCGGGTTCAGGTCGTCATACTGGTCACGCTCCCACCCCTTGGTGTCGACCTCGACCTCCCAGCCGAGGCGTTCCCGGAACTGATGGGTCCGGTCGGAAAACATACTCGCACACAACGTTGGAAACTGGCCGAGTTCTTCAGCCGTCAGGAAAAGAAGCATTCTGCCCTCCATCATCGATGGATCGGGCTTAACGAAGCTTGGTTAATGGAAGCCTAGCGGCCTCAGATCAGCACGAGACCCTCGGCCACGGCGCGGGCGACGGCTTGCGTCGTGTTGTTGGCGCCAAGCTTGAAGCGGGCGCTTTCGACATAGGTGCGGAAAGTGTGTTCCGATATGGCGAGGCTGTCGGCGGCCTGTGCCCGGTTCAGCCCCATGGCGAGCATGGTCAGGACGTCGATCTCGCGCGGGCTGAGCGAGCGCATGACATTCAGGTCATGGCCGCCCTCGATCTCAAGCGCGCGCTGGTTCACGAAATGCGCGAAAAGGATGAGGTCGGCGACATGTTCCCCGGTGAACTTTTCCCATGTCGCGTCCCGCGCGCGGTGCGACACGGTGAACATGGCGAACTGGCCGTTCGGGCCACGGATCGGCACCGAATAGCCCTGATTGCCGACCCCGGCATCGAGCGCCTCGCCAAGGAACATCCGCTGCGCCCGCCCCGACCAGTCGAGCGTTTTCCAGTTCACCGGATGAAAGCGCCGGAAACAGCCCTGCAGCACCGGGTCGATGCGGGCGTAATCCTCGGCCAGATAACGGTCCACCCATTCCGGCGAATAGGTCAGGACGGCATATTGCTGCCCGGTCGAGTTGACCGAGTGATAGATCACATGCTCGATGCCGAGGTGGTCGCGCAGGCCAATTATGACGGACTGAAGCCCGTCAAGCGTTGTCGCCTGCTGTATAGCCGAAATGAAGCCCGACAGCTTCGCCTGCATTCAGCCCCGCTCCTCCGGGTGCCTGGCCTGCCGACTGGGCGATTTCCGCCGCGGCGACAAGCGAAGTATCTGCCAACTGTTCCGCGAGCGCGGGCAACCCATTCGTCTGTGCAAACGACCTGAGATCGGTCAGCACATCCAAGATCCACGTGTAGTTCATGTTCACTCGCTCTCAAAGCGGAAAATATGACACCCTCTCAACCCCAGCATGAATATGGTCGGCTGCGGCGCCTTTTAAAGCAACTCCCCGAAAATGATGGGGGGCTTAGTTGTAACCCGTTGTTTTCAATCGATACTGTTGTCAAGAAAAATCCCGACGCATGGGTACATGCGCCGGGGTCTTTGCCTTGAAATCGGGCGTCAGCCGCGGCGGCCAGCCTCAAGCGCATCCTCGAAAGTCCGAAGACCGTTCCGCGGCGACTGGACCAGAACCGCCATGTTGCCCGGCTTGTGCTCGTTCCGCCGCATCTTCATATGCGCCGCCGGAATTTCGGCCCAGGGCAGCACTTCCGACATGCAGGGGTCAAGCCGCCGCTCCAGCATCAGCTTGTTCGCTGCCGAGGCCTGCTTGAGGTTGGCGAAGTGGCTGCCCTGCACCCGCTTCTGGTGCATCCAGAGGTAACGCACGTCGAAAGTGAGGTTGTAACCGGTGGTGCCGGCGCAGATCACCACCATGCCGCCCCGCTTCACCACGAAGACGGAGACGGGGAAGGTCGCCTCGCCGGGATGCTCGAACACCATGTCGACGTTGTTGCCCTTGCCGGTGATCGCCCAGATCGCGGCGCCAAAGCGGCGCGCTTCCTTGAACCAGGCGGCATATTCCGGCGTGCCGACGGTGGGCATCTGGCCCCAGCAGTTGAATTCCTTCCGGTTGATGACCCCCTTGGCGCCGAGGTCCATGACGAACTGGCGCTTGTCCTCTTCCGAGATCACGCCGATCGCATTGGCCCCCGCCGCGTTGATAAGCTGGATCGCGTAGGAACCAAGGCCGCCCGAGGCACCCCAGACCAGCACGTTGTCGCCGGGCTTCAGGATATGCGGGCGGTGGCCGAAGAGCATCCGGTAGGCCGTCGCCAGCGTCAGCGTGTAGCAGGCCGCCTCTTCCCAGGTCAGGTGCTTCGGCCGCGCCATCAGCTGCTGCGCCTGCACCCGGGTGAACTGCGCGAAGGAGCCGTCCGGCGTCTCATAGCCCCAGATGCGCTGGCTGGGCGAGAACATCGGGTCGCCGCCGTTGCATTCCTCGTCGTCGCCGTCGTCCTGGTTGCAGTGGACGACAACCTCGTCGCCGACCTTCCAGCGCTTCACCTTGTCGCCGACCTTCCAGACGATGCCCGAGGCATCGGAACCGGCGATGTGATAGGGCGCCTTGTGGCCGTCGAACGGGCTGATCGGCACGCCGAGCGCGGCCCAGACGCCGTTGTAGTTCACCCCCGCCGCCATCACCAGCACCAGCACTTCGTTCGAATCGATCTCGGGCGTTTCCACCACCTCGACCTGCATCGCGGTATCCGGCTCTCCGTGGCGCTCCTTGCGGATCGCCCACGCGTACATCGTCTTCGGCACGTAACCGAGCGGCGGCATCTCCCCGATCTCGTAAAGGTCCTTTTCCGGCGCGTCGTAGGCCGCGATCTCGGTGTTCACATCCAGTGCCATGGGCGTCTCCTGAAACTCGTGCCGCATTGCAGAATCAACGCGATCTCAAGTCAAGGGATAGGATCGGGAAAGCAACAATGCAATAGCGTGAGCCATTGGTTTTGTAATATTATGTCCCTATCGACGAAAGTCGGGGGCAAATGGCGTCATTCCCGCACGGATTCATGCCGCGCCTGCATAAAGATGCTGCCGCACGGCGGCGGCATAAAAGCCGATCAGCCCGCGCTCGCTTTCAGTGACGGTCAACTGCCCCTGATCCTCGGTCACGACCTTCCGCAAGGTCAGAAGCCGAAGCGCATAGTCCACCGCCGCCGGCACGCCGCCTTCCGGCAGGTCGAGCCGGGCACCCGCGGTCCGCAACCTCTCCGCCAGAACCTCGGCGCGGCCCAGAACCACGTCGCGCCCGGCCACCATGTCCTCGCCCATCGCGGCGCAAAACAGCGGCACCGGCAGCACCGGGACGCCGCGCGCGATCCGCGCCATCAGGTCGGCCGCAAGCTCGGCCACGGCATCTTCGCGCGGCGCCGCCACAAAGGCCGACAGCGACACCGGCGCGCCGTAGGCCACCGCCGCCGAGCCGAACTTCTGGAACCGCCCAATGAGCGCCCGCCTGAGCTGCCGCCCGATGAACTTCACGATCGACCAGAGCGGCGCGCGAAACCGCCGCGTCCCCTCCAGATGGGCCGCGACCAGCACCCGGTCCTCGATCACCCGGTCATAAGCCAGCGCCACCGGCACGAAGACCACGTCGCGCCCGCCGGGATGCCAGCCCGCAACGATGTAGGAAAGGATGCCAAGCTTCGCCGGCCCGACAGCGCCGGTCAGGCTGAGGCCACCTTCCGGAAAGATCGCCTGCGTCACGCCCTCTTCGGTCGCCATCTGCACATAACGCGACAGGACCCGGCGATAGAGCGGGCTACTGTGCCGCCGCCGGATGAAATAGGCGCCCGCGGCCCGGATCAGCCGCGACAGCGGCCAGACCTGCGCCCATTCACCGACCGCGTAGGACAGGGCTGAGCGTTCGGCGACCAGATGCGTGACCAGCACGTAATCCATGTTCGACCGGTGGTTCATCACGAAGACCACGGTCGCGCCCTTGTCGATCCCGGTGAAGGCCGCCGCGTCAAAGCTGCCGACGCGCACCCGGTAGATCAGCCTCGCCAGCCATTTCGCCGCCCGTGCAGCAAAGCCGAAATAGATCGTCGCCGAAAAGGCCGGCACGATCTCGCGCGCATAACGCCGCGCGCGTTCCTGCACCACGCTCAGGGGCTCGCCGCTGGCCGCGGCCTCGGCGGCGATGCTCTCGGCCACTTTCGGGTCATGGACCAGCCGCACGATCATGTCGTGCCGCCGCATCAGCTTGAAGGGCTGGATCGGCCGGTCGAGCCTTTCGTTCAGCCGCGCCACCACGCGCTGCATCCGGCGGCGGAAGTACCAGCGCACCGAGGGGAAGAGGAAATGCGAAAAGAAGGCAACCGCCGCGAAGGCGATGATGAGGAGGAAGAGCCAGAAGGGCAGCGTGACGGTCGACGGCATCGGCGCACTCTGTCACAGGCCCGACCGCGCGGCAAACATGCGCCGCGCCCCTATTTCAACCCGCTCGTCGGCATCCCCATGCTCTGCATCGTCCAGATATAGGTCCGCCCGTCGGCCTGCATCGACCAGATGCGCGACATGCCGATGTCGAGGATCTGCACCACGACCACGGTCCAGACCATGGCGATGACGAAGGCCGGCCAGCGGCCGCGCTGGCCAAGTTGCCCGAACTGGTAGCCGATGCTGGCCATGCCGACGACGGTCATCGCGAAGAGAAGCCCGATGAACTGCCAGGGCATGTGATAATTCATCGCATAGCGCATCGACTGCGACGCATCGAACATCGTGTTGATCGCATTCATGAGCGAGGTCGCCGGCGGCCCCGGCCTTTCCTCGATCACCGTGCTCAGATCCGCCCAGATCTTGTTCTGCAGATCATTGGTCGCCTGGTTGAAACCGTCGATCACCGTGTCGTTGGGGGGCGAACTGACATAGGCGTAGCGCGCGAGGATATAGGCGCCCATCGTTGTCTGCAGGCTCTTGGCAAGGTCGCCGCCCACCGCTCCGGCCTGAAGCCAGGCGGTGGAGATGGCGTTGGACTCGTCCAGCGCCGCAGCCTGCCGCTGCTCGAAGCGGCTGTTCGCGTTGGAAAGCGTCAGCGCCAGGACGAAGGCCAGAAGGCCAAGGACGCTGCCGACGACGATGCCCGTCGCCTCGTCCGGCTTGCCCTCGTTCCGCGCCCGGCGGTGGCGGCCAAGAAACATGCCGAACTCGTTCATCGCCATCATGGTAACAAGGGCGGCAAGGCCGAAGCTCATCGGGGACAGGCGCAGGAAGTCCATCAGTTCCATCATGGCTGCGCTTCTCCCTTGCCGGAATGCCGGGCAGGCATCCTCCCTTCGGTATAGCACCGGCAAAAAGCATTGGAAGCGGGTGTTTATGCCGCATCACCCCCGCCACGCCGCAGCGCAGTCGCCGCAACGCAGCGAATTGACAGCGCATCTTTCTTTCCGTATCGCTCACGTCACAGAAATATTCTTGCACGAGGTCGGCGATGACCGAAAAGGACAAACCCTGGCTCTTCCGCACCTATGCGGGCCATTCGACGGCGGAAAAGTCGAACGCGCTCTACCGCGCCAACCTCGCCAAGGGGCAGACCGGCCTATCCGTCGCCTTCGATCTGCCGACCCAGACCGGCTATGACAGCGACGATCCCCGCGCCAAGGGCGAGGTCGGCAAGGTCGGCGTTCCCGTCTGCCACCTCGGCGACATGCGGAGCCTGTTCAGGGACATCCCGCTTGAACAGATGAACACCTCGATGACGATCAACGCCACCGCCCCCTGGCTTCTGGCGCTCTACATCGCCGCGGCCGAGGAACAGGGCGCGAATGTCGCGGACCTGCAAGGCACCGTCCAGAACGACATCATCAAGGAATACCTCTCGCGCGGGACCTATATCTGCCCGCCGAAGCCCTCGATGCGGATGATCACCGATGTCGCGGCCTATACGGCGGAGCACCTGCCGAAATGGAACCCGATGAACGTCTGTTCCTATCATCTGCAAGAGGCGGGCGCGACGCCGGAACAGGAACTGGCCTTTGCGCTCGCCACCGGCATCGCCGTCCTCGACGACCTCAAGGGCAAGGTCGCGGCCAAGGACTTCCCGGCCATGGTCGGCCGCATCTCCTTCTTCGTGAACGCCGGCATCCGCTTCGTGACCGAGCTTTGCAAGATGCGGGCCTTCACCGAGCTATGGGATGAAATCTGCCGGGACCGCTTCGGCATCGCCGAAGAGAAATACCGCCGCTTCCGCTACGGGGTGCAGGTCAACTCCCTCGGCCTGACCGAGCAGCAGCCGGAAAACAACGTCTACCGCATCCTTCTGGAAATGCTGGCCGTCACGCTTTCCAAGAACGCCCGCGCCCGCGCCGTGCAGTTGCCCGCCTGGAACGAGGCGCTCGGCCTCCCCCGGCCCTGGGACCAGCAATGGTCGCTCCGGATGCAGCAGATCCTCGCCTATGAGACGGACCTTCTCGAATACGGCGACCTCTTCGACGGCAACCCCGCCATCACCGCCAAGGTGGAGGCGCTGAAGGACGGTGCAAGGGCCGAGTTGGCCACGCTCGACGGCATGGGCGGCGCCATCGCGGCGATCGACTACATGAAGGCCCGGCTGGTGGAGAGCAACTCCGAACGCCTGAACCGGATCGAAACCAATGAAACCGTGGTCGTCGGCGTCAACCGCTGGCGTGAGGGTGAACCCTCGCCCCTGACCGCCGGCGACGGCGCGATCATGACCGTCGATCCGGCGGTCGAGGCCGACCAGATCGCCCGCCTGACCGAATGGCGCGAAGCCCGCGACGAGACGGCGGCACGCGCCGCCCTCGCCGACCTCCGCGCCGCCGCGAAAGAGGGCCGCAACATCATGCCCGCCTCCGTCGCCTGCGCCAAGGCCGGCGTCACCACCGGCGAATGGGCCGGCGTCATGCGACAGGTCCACGGCGAATATCGCGGGCCGACCGGCGTCGCCAAGAGTACCTCGAACCGTACCGAGGGCCTTGACGACATCCGCGCCGCCGTCGATGCCGTCTCCTCCCGCCTTGGCCGGAAGCTGAAGTTCCTCGTCGGCAAGCCGGGGCTCGACGGCCATTCCAACGGCGCCGAACAGATCGCCGCCCGCGCCCGCGACTGCGGCATGGACATCACCTACGAAGGCATCCGCCTGACCCCGGCCGAGATCGTCGCGGCAGCGGTCGAAGCCGACGCGCATGTCATCGGCCTCTCGATCCTTTCGGGGAGCCACTTGCCCTTGATCGAGGAGCTGATGGAAAGGATGCGCGAGGCGGGCTTGCCGCATGTCCCCGTCGTCGTCGGCGGCATCATCCCCGACGAGGACGCAGCACGGCTGAAGGCGATGGGCGTGGCCCGGGTCTATACGCCGAAGGACTTTGAGCTGAACCGCATCATGTTCGACATCGTGGCCCTGGCAGAACCGAAGGCGGAAGCGGCGTAGGATGGGCTTCCACGCCTTGCAACTCACCGCTGTCGCGGATGGAACAGAGGGCCGCGCCTGACCCGAGGGTGGGCGCCATCGCGCCCGCCCATGGGGCGGGTCGGGCGCGGCCCGGAACGCTTTGGGCGTCCCGGGCGTCGATAGCGTCGTCTGGTAACATGCCAGCCGTTACTGAACTGCATCAATATGCCCCCATCTGTCGGGACGGATGCCCGACGCAAACCCGACGCATATCCGACGCCGGTTTTCCAACGTTTCCAGCCCTTTACCAGCATTTCGCAGCACCTGCGCACATCCCCCATTAACCTTCCCGAAACCCTCCTCTATCCTCGCCCGATTCCAACCCGAAAGAGGAACCCCATGTCTGTCCATATCGGTGCGAAGCCCGGCGCGATTGCTGAAACCGTCCTGATGCCCGGCGACCCCTACCGGGCGAAATGGGCGGCGGAGACCTTCCTGAAGGACGCCACCTGCATCAATCAGGTGCGGGGGATGCTCGGCTTCACCGGCACCTGGAAGGGCAACCGGGTGACGATCCACGGTTCCGGCATGGGGATGCCGTCGCTTTCGATCTACGCCAATGAACTCATCCGCGATTTCGGTGCCAAGACCTTGATCCGCATCGGTTCCGCCGGGGCGATGCAGGCTGACGTGAAGGTCCGCGACATCGTCGTCGCCATGACTGCCTCGACCATGGCCACCCCCTCGCGCGGCTTCTTCCGGGAGCTTCAGTATGCGCCCTGCGCCAATTACGGGCTTCTCGAAAAAGCCGTCGCCGCCGCCCGCGCCAAGGGCACGCCGACCCATGTCGGCGGCATCTATTCCTCCGATGTCTTCTATGACGAACGCCCGGACCTGACCGAGATGATGGCCCGCCACGGCGTCCTCTGCGTCGAGATGGAAGCGGCGGAGCTTTACACCGTCGCCGCCCGCCACGGCGTCCGGGCGCTTGCCATCCTCACCATCTCCGACCACCTCCTGACCCATGAATCGCTGCCTTCGGAAGACCGCGAAAGGTCCTTCGGCGACATGGTGGAAGTGGCACTGGAAGCGGCGTTTTCCTAAGGGTTTTCAAGCCATTCCACGACCCGCGCCACCGCCGTTCCGGGGCGCGGGGCGCGCGCTGTCCATAGCGTCAGCGCCCGGTCGAGCGTGACCCGCTGGGGGAACGGCGCAACCAGCCGGCCCTCCTGCAGATGCCGCCGGATCAGCGCCTCGTGCCCCATCAGCACGCCCGCGCCGTTTACCGCCTCTTCAACCGCCAGCGCGTAAAGCGAAAAGACCGGCCCCTTCGGCGCGAAGCCCCGCCCCGGCATCGCTACCGCCGACCACTCCGCCCAGTCGTCCGCCCAGGCGCTGTCGGTCAGGCAGGGGAGGCCGAAAAGGTCATCGGGCTTAGTCAGGCGGTCCGCGAGCGCCGGCGCGCAGACCGGAAAGATCACGTCGGGGGCCAGCACCCTGCCCTCGCCTGCGTGCCGGTAGAAGAGGCTGATATCGAAGGGCGCGCGCTTCAGGTCGGGCGGCGTCTCCATCGCCGTGATCGACACCGTGATCTCCGGCGCGTTCTGCCGGAGGAGCGGCAGGCGCGGAGAGAGCCAGAGTTGGGCGATGGCGGGCAGGGTCGCGACCTGGACGGTACGCGGCGCGGCCTCGCCCCTGAGACCCTGCACGGCAAGGCCGAGCGCGTCGAAGGCGCCGGTGAAACCCGGCAGCGCCCTCTGGCCAAGGGGGGTCAGCCGCACCCCCTTGGCATGGCGTTCGAAAAGCGCGGCGCCAAGCGCATCCTCCAGCGCCTTGACATGGGCCGTCACCGCGCCGGCGCTGACGCCCAACTCCTGCCCGGCAGCGGCAAAGCCGCCGAGCCGCGCCGCCGCCTCGAAGGCGCGGAGCGCGTTGAGGGGCAGGCCTTTCAGGGGTGGCGGCGCGACGGGCATGGCGAGCCTCAGATTTCCTACGTCTAAAATTTCGCAAATCTGATTTGCCGGCGCAAGCGGGATCAGGCCAACTCAGGGAAAGACAAGGAGACCACCATGCCCCATCTCGCCCCCCGCCCCTGGGTCCCCGCCACCTGCGAAGCCCTGATCGGCCGCTATGCGGCTGAGACCAACGCACCTTCCGACAAGGTCGCCGCCCGGCTGGAAACCCTCGCCGTCGACAACCGCACCATCCACGACCGCGACTGCTTCAACCTCAACCCCGCGACCAACGTGATGAACCCGCGGGCCGAGGCGCTGATGGCCGCCGGCATCGGCACAAGGCCCTCGCTCGGCTATCCCGGCGACAAGTACGAGATGGGACTTGAGGCGATCGAGGAGATTGAGGTCATTGCCGCCGAACTTGCCGCCGAGGTCTTTGGCGCCCGCTATGCCGAGGTCCGGGTCTTTTCCGGCGCCATGGCCAATCTCTACGGCTTCATGGCACTGACGAAGCCGGGCGATGCGATCATCGCCCCGCCCGCCACGATCGGCGGCCATGTCACCCATCACAAGGCCGGTTGCGCCGGGCTTTACGGCCTCGACTCCCACCCCGCCCCGGTCGATGCGGATGGCTATACCATTGATATCGAAGGCCTCCGGACGCTGGCGCAGAAGGTGCGGCCCAAGCTCATCACCGTCGGCGGCTCGCTGAACCTCTTCCCGCATCCGGTGCGCGAGGTGCGGGCCATCGCCGATGAGGTCGGCGCGAAAGTGCTTTTCGACGCGGCGCATCAGTGCGGCATCATCGCCGGCGGCGCCTGGGCCAATCCGCTCTCCGAGGGCGCGCATCTGATGACAATGTCGACCTACAAGAGCCTTGGCGGCCCGGCGGGCGGGTTGATCGTGACCAATGACGCCGGGATTGCCGAGGCGCTGGACCACGTCGCCTTCCCCGGCATGACCGCGAATTTCGATGCGGGCCGGGTCGCCGCACTGGCGATGGCGCTCCTTGACTGGCGCGATTTCGGGGCGGCCTATGCGGCGAAGATGATCGGGGTGGCGCAGGCCCTCGCCAAGGCGCTTGAGGCCGAGGGGCTGCCGGTCTTCACCCTGGCCAAGGGCGCCACCGCCTCGCACCAGTTCGCCATCGAGGCGGCTGGCTTCGGCGGCGGTCAGGCGGCGTCAAAGACGCTCCGCCGCACCGGGTTCCTTGCCTGCGGCATCGGCCTGCCGATTGCGGAGGTCGCGGGCGATCTCAACGGACTTCGGATCGGCACGCCGGAACTGGTGCGGCGCGGCGTGACCGAAGACCATGCCCCAGCCCTCGCCCATCTCATCGCCGAGGGCCTGCGCGGCAACGACCCGGATGCGCTCGCCCCGCGCGTGTCGGCGTTCCGGCGCGAATTCAATGGGTTGCACTATGTCCGGGCCTGAGGGCTGGGGCGCTGCCCCAGACCCCGAGGTATTTGTGGCAAGATGAAATCAAAGCCCGTGCGAGCGGTCGTAGCCGTTTCGCGCGGGACCCTGCCAGCCCTTGAGAAGCCCCGGATCGGGCGCCAGAACCTCGACCTTGAGCGGATGGCAGGCGGCGGTGTCGGAGGAATGTTCGGAAGAACAATCCCCGCCGGGACAGGCCGAAAGCGCGCCCAAAAGGTCGATCTCGGCGAAGAATTCAAGGTAGTCGCCGGGCCTGACGGGCGAGGCTTTCATGAAGTACTGCCCGGTGTCGCGGGTGAAGCCGGTACACATGAAGACGTTCAGCACATCATGGACATGCGGCTCTGCCTTCTCGGGCGGCAACCCAGTGGCGGCGGCAAGGGCGCGGGTCAGGTTGGAATGGCAGCAGTGATGATACTGGCCGCCCTCGCTCAGGAGGTTGTGGGTATAGGGGTCGCAGCGCGTGCCGATGACGTCATGGACGGAACCGCCGAAGGCGTCGAACCCGTACCAGTCGAGCGTGTCATGGGTGATCGTCGCCATCGGCCTCAGATGCGGAAAGGCCGACCAGAGCCGGTCGCCGGTCGACAGATGCGTGCCATGCAAAGCCCGCGTCTTGCCGGAGTAGAAGCGCTCCGAAAGGTCGCCTGCGTTCCAGAGGTTGAGGTCGCCTACCTGCGGGCCTTCGATGGAATGGATGCGGAAGAAATGCCCGGCGGGAACGCGGAAGGAGGCCGCCTCGCGCGGCGCGGCCACGACCTCGGACACCGGCGTCAGGCTGGCGCGGAGGCGGCGGTAAAGCGCCATGTCAGGCTGTGGCAGGCCTTCGACGGGGTAGCAGATGACCGGGGCGACGGCACGGCGTGCGGCGGCATCGGAAGGCAGAGGCGTTTCGGGGCGGTCGGGTTTCATGCAGACCTCGCGATGGGATTGGTTCGGCCTCAGCCCGGCATGCCGCCATCGGCATCATCGCCCGCCTCTTCGACCAGCCGGTCGATGTCGGGCACATGGACGGTGCGCTTGCCGCTAAGGACGATGATCCCGTCGCGCTTCAGGGCCGACATCTGCCGGCTGACGGTTTCCAGCGTCAGGCCAAGGTAGTCGGCCATTGCCTCGCGCGTCAGCGGCAGGTCGAAGGTCAGTTCACGCCGGCGCATGTTGCCCTGCAGAGAGGCATCGCGCCGGGCGATGATGGCGAGAAGGCTCGCGATCTTCTCGCGCGCCGACTTGCGGCCCAGAAGCAGCATCCATTCCCGCGCGGCGTCGAGTTCATCCAGCGTCATCTCCAGAAGCCGCTGGCCGATATGCGGCGTGTGGACCATCAGATCCTCGAACGGCTTCTTGCGGAAGCAGCACATCATCAGGTCGGTGGTGGCGATGACATTGTAGGGCGCATGGGCGCGGCCCGGCCTGCCGACGAAATCCGACGGGAAGAGAAGGCCCACGGTCTGGGTCCGCCCGTCCTCCATCACCTGGGTCAGTGTTGCGACGCCGGTCACGACCGAGGCCACGAAATCCATCCGGTCGCCGGACCAGACCAGTGTCTGCCCGGCCTCGAAGCTGCGGTAGAACTTGATCTCCTCCAGCGCCTTCAACTCGTCGGTTTCGCAGCGCGCACAGACGGCACGATGCCGGATCGGGCAACTCCCGCAATTCGGGCCGATATGGGTGGAGTCATCAAGGGGCATGAAGCTATTGATCTGCGTCAAGGCGAGGGTCCTGTTGCGCGCCTAACTTTAGGCCCATGGCAGATGAATCGCAACTCGCGCGGGCGGGATTGTTCGAAGCCCGCGTACCGCGTTACACGAGCTATCCGACTGCGCCGCAATTCAGTTCCACCGCCGTCGGTGCGGCTGAGATGCGCGGCTGGCTGTCTGAGATCGCCCCCGACTCCCAGATATCCCTTTATATTCATGTGCCTTTCTGCCGGCGCCTCTGCTGGTTCTGCGCCTGCCGCACGCAAGGGACCACCAGCGATGATCCTGTCGTCGCCTATGTCGATACGCTGATCGCCGAACTGGCGCTTCTGCGTGCCACTCTACCTGAGGGTGTCACATTGTCGCGCCTGCACTGGGGCGGCGGCACGCCGACGCTTTTGCCGCCGGCCTCGATCACCCGGCTGACGCGGACGATCTTCGATGTGGCGCCGATGGCGGCGACCGGCGAATTCTCGGTCGAGATCGACCCGAATGAGATCGACGATGCCCGGCTGGACGCGCTGGCCGGCGCCGGGATGAACCGCGCCTCGATCGGGGTGCAGGATTTCGACCCGATGATCCAGAAGACCATCGGCCGCGACCAGAGCTTCGAGATCACCGAAAGTGCTGCCATGAAGCTCCGCGCCCGTGGCATCCGCTCGCTCAACGCCGATATCCTCTTCGGCCTGCCGCACCAGACCGAGGCGCGGATCGCCGCCTCGATCCGGCAGCTGCTTTCCCTGCGCCCCGACCGTATCGCGCTTTACGGCTACGCCCATGTGCCGTGGATGGCGCGGCGTCAGGTGATGATTCCATCCGACGCCCTGCCGCGCCCGGAAGAGCGGCTGGCGCTTTTCGAGACCGCGCGCGATCTTCTGGTCCGCGACGGGTACGAAGACATCGGCATCGACCATTTCGCCCTGCCCGACGACGGGCTGGCGGTGGCGCAGAAGGCCGGCCTCCTCCGGCGCAATTTCCAGGGCTATACCGATGATATCGCGCCGGTTCTCGTCGGCCTCGGCGCCTCGTCGATTTCGCGTTTTCCGCAAGGTTATGCACAGAACGCCCCCGGCACATCGCAATATGTGAAGGCCGTCCGCAGCGGTCATTTCGCCACCGTCCGGGGCCATGTCCTGACCGATGACGACCGCCTCCGCGCCCGGATGATCGAGGCGCTGATGTGCGATTTCCGTATTGATGCGGCCGAAATCTGCGACTCCTTCGGGTTGAGCCGGGCGCAGTTGAAAGAATATTTCGCGCCTGTTTCCAAGGAGTTCGGCGACATGGTGCGGATCGATGCGGACGGGCTGGAAATTCCCGTGAAAAGCCGCCCGCTTACGCGGATGATCGCGCGACTTTTCGACGCCTATGCGGTCGCCGCCGGCAGCCATAGCCACGCCGTCTGACGCAGCGGCAACCCGACGCCTTCGCTCGCGCGGGGCGGGCAGGCCGCTCTGTCCACAGGCCGGAAAGTTGCACCTGAAAACCCCGTGCCCGACCCGGATCAGGCCGGAGCGCTGCCTTCGACAAAGCCGATCAGCCTTGGCAGGCAGACACTGGCGAGGTCATAGCGCGTCACCGCCGTCTCGCGTGCGGCACGACGCAGGGGCATATTGGCGGCGGGATCGGCGAGCGCTGAGATCAGCGCCCGCGACCAGCCCGCCACATCGAAGAAATCCACCAGCCGCCCGTTCTCGCCGTCGCGGATCACCTCCTCGACCGGGGCGGTACGCGAACCGATGATGAGGGCGCCAGTGCTCATCGCCTCGATCATCGACCAGGACAGGACGAAGGGGTAGCTCAGGTAGGCATGGGCCATGCTGACCTGCAACAGCGCCACGAACTGCGGATAGGGCACCTGGCCAAGGAAATGCACCCGCGAAAGGTCAAGCCCGCCCGCCACCTCATCAAGGAAGATCTGCTTCCAGCTGCGGACTTCCTTGGGCGCGCCGCCGTAGCTCTGGCCCTCGCCGCCAACGATCACGACGCGGGCCCTGGGCCGCGCCTTCAGCACCTCGGGCAGGGCGCGCATGAAGATGTGATAGCCCCGGTAAGGCTCAAGGTTGCGGCTGACGAAGGTGATGACCTCGTCCCCGGCGGCAAGCATGGTGCCGTCCGGCAGGACGACCCGCGCCGCCGGATTGGGCGCCAGCTTGTCGGTATCGACGCCGTCATGAATGACGCTGATCTTGCCGCGCGCCTCGGCCGGAAAGGTCGAGGCCTGCCATTCCGTCGGCGCCAGCGCCGCGTCCGCCTCGGTGATCGCCTGCAGAAGATGGGTCTTGCGCGCCGCGACCGAAATCCGCTGCGTCAGCCCGGGGTTGGAGAATTCGCGGTCAAAGCCGGTGTCGCGGCCCTCGGTGCCGTAGTAGAACTCGGCATAGGTCAGGTGCCGCGCCCGTGGCCAGACCTCGCGCAGGAAAAGCGTCTCGCCCCAGCCGCCATGGCCGAAGACCACATCGGGCACGAAGCCGGTCTTCGCCGTCATCTGCTCTGCCGCCCGCGCGACGATCAGCCCACGGCCCGACATCTCGGCATAGGTGCGGGCGACGCCCTCGACCGTCGCGGCGGGCGGGTTGCGGTAGCGAAAGACCGGCACCGGCGCCTTGCGCTGGTTGCGTTCCGCCGTCAGCGCCTGGACCTCGTGCCCGCGCGCGGCCAGCGCCGGGGCCAGATGCAGGAACTGGGCCGGAAAGTTCTGGTGGACGAAGAGGATCTTCATCCGGCCTTTTCCAGCCGGTCGAGGAAGGCCGCCGCCATCAGTTCGCGCGTGTAGTCGGTCTTCGGCGCGGCAAAGACCTCCGCCGCCGGCCCGGCTTCGACCACGTCGCCCCGACGCATGACGATGATCTTGTGCGACATCGCCCGGATCACCCGCAGGTCGTGGCTGATGAAAAGGTACGCCAGTCCGTGCCGTTCCTGCAGCGACCTCAGAAGATCGACGATCTGCACCTGCACCGTCATGTCGAGCGCGGAGGTCGGCTCGTCCAGCACCACGAGCTTGGGCCTGAGGATCATCGCCCGCGCAATGGCAATGCGCTGGCGCTGGCCGCCGGAAAACTCATGCGGGTAGCGCGTCATCATTGCGGGGTCGAGCCCGACCTCGGCCATGATCTCGGCCACGAGGTCGCGCGGGTTGCGGCCCTTCTCGACGCCGTGGACGCTGAGGCCCTCGGCGATGATCTGTTCCGCCGTCATCCGCGGTGACAGGGAGCCGTAGGGGTCCTGGAACACGATCTGCATGTCGCGCCGGATCTGCCTGAGCTGGCGCGAAGACCAGCCGGAAATGTCGGTACCCTGAAAGACGATCCGCCCTTCCGAGGCGATGAGCCGCATGATCGCCAGCGCCAGCGTGGTCTTGCCCGACCCGCTTTCGCCGACAATGCCCAGCGTCTCGCCAGCGCGGACGGAAATCGTCGCGTCGTTAACCGCCTTGATATGTCCCACGGTTCGCCGCAGAAGCCCGCGCTGGATCGGGAACCAGACCTTCAGGTTCTCCGTCCTGACCAGTTCCTTGGCGCCTTCCGGCACCGGGTCGGGCCGCCCCTTTGGCTCGGCGGCCAATAGCTTCTGCGTGTAGGGATGCTGCGGATGGGCGAAGATCTCCGCCACCGGTCCCTGTTCGACGATCTCGCCGCCCTGCATCACGCAGACCCGGTCGGCGATCCGCCGCACGATGTTGAGGTCATGGCTGATGAAGAGCATGCTCAGCCCTTCCCGCGCCTTCAACTCGGCCAGCAGTTCAAGGATCTGCGCCTGAATCGTCACGTCCAGGGCCGTCGTCGGTTCATCCGCGATCAGCAGTTCCGGCCCGTTGGCCAAAGCCATCGCGATCATCACCCGCTGCCGCTGACCGCCCGAAAGCTGGTGCGGATAGCCCTGCAAGCGGTCCTCGGGCCGGTCGATCCCGACCTTTTCCAGCAGTTCGATCACCTTCGCCCGCGCCGCCTTGCCGCGCAGGCCCTGATGCAGCTCGATGCTTTCGGTCAGCTGCTTATCGATGGTGTGCAGGGGGTTGAGCGAGGTCATCGGCTCCTGGAAGATGAAGCTGATGTCATTGCCCCTGACCTCACGCAGCACCCGTTCCGGCGCACCGATCAGGTCCTTGCCAAGATAGGTCGCGCGGCCCTTCACCTCGGCATTAGCGCCCAGAAGCCCGACCGTGGACAGCGCCGTCACCGACTTGCCCGACCCGCTTTCACCAACCAGCGCGACCGTCTCGCCCTTCCTGACCTCGAAACTGACGCCCTTCACGGCATGGATCACCCTGCCGTCCTGACGGAAGTCGACCACGAGATTGCTGACCTCAAGCACCGCTGTCATTTGAAGGTCTTTCTCGGGTCAAAGGCGTCACGCACCCCTTCGAAGATGAAAACCAGAAGCGACAGCATGATCGCGAAGGTGAAGAAGG
This sequence comes from Pseudomonadota bacterium, assembly GCA_020161655.1. GTDB lineage: Bacteria > Pseudomonadota > Alphaproteobacteria > Rhodobacterales > Rhodobacteraceae > Albidovulum. The sequence goes on along the minus strand of JAIUPC010000009.1, from coordinate 89,758 downwards.
CGGAAAAGCCAAGCCAGGGCGCCTGAAGGTTGTTCTTGCCCTGCAGCGCCAGTTCCCCGAGCGAGGGCAGCGAGGAGGGCAGGCCGAAGCCGAGGTAGTCGAGGGCTGCAAGCCCGCCGATGGCGCCGGTGACGATGAAGGGCAGGAAGGTCAGCGTGGCGACCATGGCGTTGGGCAGGATGTGGCGGAACATGATGACCCGGTCGCGGACCCCAAGCGCGCGGGCGGCGCGGACATATTCGAAGTTCCGCGCCCGGAGGAACTCCGCCCGGACCACGCCCACCAGCGCAGGCCAGCCGAAGAGGATGGAGACGAAGACCAGAAGCCAGAAGCTGCGGCCAAGGATCGCAAAAAGGATGATGATGACGTAAAGCCCCGGCGTGGCCCCCCATATCTCCAGCATCCGCTGGAAGATGAGGTCGACCCGCCCGCCGAAATAGCCCTGCACTGCCCCCGCCGCTATGCCGATCACGCTTGACGCCGCCGAGACGATCAGCGCGAAAAGGACGGACAGGCGGAAGCCGTAGATGATCCGCGCCAGGACGTCCCGCGCGGTGTCGTCGGTGCCGAGCCAGTGCTGGCCATCCGGCGCAGACGGCGCGGTGCCGACGCTGTTGATCGTGTTGTAGCGGTAGGGGATCGGCGGCCAGAGCATCCAGCCCTTCTCCACCGCCGCCCCCTTGAAACTCCCCGTCGCCGCCTCGGCGGCCACGCCTTCGGGGTCGTCCCAGCACTCCTGCAAACCGCCGGTCTTGATGAGGCACTGGACGGCGGGGTCGGTATAGACCGCCTCGGTCTCGAAATCCCCGCCGAATTCCGTCTCCGGGTAGAACTTGTAGACCGGGAGGTAGATCGCACCCCTGTAGCTGACCATGATCGGCTTTTCGTTCGCCACGAACTCCGCGAAAAGCGAGGTGACGAAGAGGACGGAGAAGATCCACAAGGACCAGACCGCGCGGCGGTTGGCCTTGAAGTTGCGCCAGCGGCGCTGGTTCAGCGAAGACAGCGCCATCAGCCGCCCCGGCTTTCGAAGTCGATCCTCGGATCGACCAGCACATAGGTCAGGTCCGACAGAAGCGTGATGACAAGGCCGAGAAGTCCGAAGACGTAAAGCGTGCCGAAGACCACCGGATAGTCGCGCGCCACCGCCGCCTCGTAGCCGAGCCGGCCAAGGCCATCGAGCGAGAAGATCGTCTCGATCAGCACCCCGCCGCCGAAGAGGACCGACAGGAAAAGGCCCGGAAAGCCCGCGATCACGATCAGCATCGCGTTGCGGAAGACATGGCCGTAAAGCACCCGCCCCTCGGTCAGGCCCTTGGCCTTGGCGGTCAGGACGTATTGCTTGCCGATCTCATCGAGAAAGCTGTTCTTGGTCAGCAGCGTCAGCGTGGCGAAGGCCGAGATGGTGGTGGCCACGACCGGCAGGGTGATGTGCCAGAAGTAATCGGCGATCTTGCCAAACGTCGACAGGCTGTCCCAATCGTCCGAGGTGAGCCCCCGCAGGGGAAAGATGCGCCAGTAGCTGCCGCCGGCGAAAAGGACGATCAGCAGGACCGCGAAGAGGAAGCCGGGGATCGCATAGCCGACGATGATCGCGCCCGAGGTCCAGGTATCGAAGGCCGTGCCGTCCCTGACCGCCTTGCGGATGCCCAGGGGGATGGAGATGAGATAGGCCAAGAGCGTCGACCACAGGCCGAGCGTGATCGACACCGGCAGCTTTTCCTTCACGAGGTCGATGACGGAAATCGAGCGGAAGTAGCTTTGCCCGAAGTCGAAGCGCAGATAGTCGCCCATCATCTTCAGGAAGCGTTCCGTCGGCGGCTTGTCGAAGCCGAACTGCTTTTCAAGATCGGCGATGAATTCCGGCGGCAGCCCGCGCGCGCCGAGGTACTTCTCGCCGCCGCCACCGCCAAGATCTATATCCGCGCCGCTGCTGCCGTCACCACCCGAGATGTTCTGGAACACATCGCCCTGCCCCTCCATCCGCGCGATGATCTGCTCGATCGGGCCGCCCGGCACGAACTGCGTCAGCACGAAGTTGATGAGCAGGATCCCGAACAGCGTCGGGATCATGAGGAGAAGTCGTCGCAGGATATAGGCGCCCATGGGCCGGTCCGGTCTTTCCCTGTCGCGCCTAGCGGAAAGCGCCCGCGGCTTTCAGTTCCGCCGCCTTGTCGGCGTCATACCACCAGAAATCAAGCTGTCCCACCTGCAAAGGCGGAAGTTTCTCGGGATGGCGGTAGACATCGTAATAGGCGACCCAGTTGTCAGCATTGTACCAAAGCGGGATGTCGAAGCCGACGGCGCGCAGCGCCCGGTCGAGAGCATGGACCGAGGTTTTCAGATCCTCGATGGTCTTGGTTCCGACCACATCCGTCACCAGCCGGTCGATGGCCGGGTCACGGAGCCGCATCAGGTTGCGGGAGCTTTCGTCGGCGGTCTTTGACGCGAACCATTGCTCCAGCCCCACCGAAGGCTCGAAGCTCATGTCGAAGGCCTGGTTGGCAAGGTCGAAATCGCCCTTCCGCCGCCGTTCGACATATTGCGAGGTATCGACCCGCTCCAGCTTGGCCTGCACGCCGATAAGCTTCAGGTTCTCGATGAAGGGGCTGATGACCTTGTCGTAGAAGGGATTGTACTGGATGATCGTCAGCGCCAGCACCTCGCCCTTCTCGTTGCGGCGGATGCCGTCGCTGCCGGTCTTCCAGCCCGCCTCATCGAGAAGTGCTGCCGCCGCGCGAATTGCCGTGCGGTCTGGACGGTTCGTCGCGTCCGGGTATTCCGGCGGCACCGAAGCTTCCGCCGTCAGGACCGACGCATCGAGAAGGCCCTCGTCCACCAATGGCTTCAGAAGCGCCGTCTCGCCTTCGTCCGGCAGGCCCGTCGCGGCAAGGTCGGTGTTCGACCAGTAGGAAACCGGGCGCTGGTAAAGCCCGTAGAAGAGCGTCTTGTTCGACCAGGCGAAGTTGAACATGGCGCCGATCGCCGCGCGCACCTTCGGGTCCTTCCAGTTCGGCCGGTCAAGGTTGAAGACCCAGGAAAGCCGGGTTCCGACATTGCCGTCCGCAATCGTCTCCTGCTTGGCCCAGCCCTTTTTCAGCGCATCGAAGGTGTAGCCCGTCGCCCAGATCTGCGGATCGCTCTCGCCCCGGAAGGTGTAGTCCCCGGCCTTGAAGCCCTCGAAGGCGGCAGAGTTGTCGGCGTAATACTCGACCCGGATGCGGTCGAAGTTGTTGCGGCCCTTGTTGATCGGCAGGGCTTCGGCCCAGTAGTCGGGGTTGCGCTTGTAGACGACGCGGCGGTTGAAATCGAAGCTGTCGAGGACATATGCCCCGGTCGAGAGGAACGGCGCCTTCGAAGACTTGTCGAGCCGCGTCCCGGTCTTTTCAAACCAGGCCTTCGAAAAGACCGTGGTGCCGCCCGCAATCCCGACGCGGTCACGCACCGGCGAGGCGGGGTTGAAGCGGAAGGTGATGCGATAGGGGCTTTCGACCTCCACCTTCTCGACAAAGCCTTCGACGACCTTGCGGTATTCGCTGATGCCCTGCGTCGCGAAAAGGTTGAAGCTGAAGGCGACATCCTCCGCCGTCATCGGCGTCCCGTCGGCGAATTTCACGTCATCGCGGAGGTTGAAGGTCACGAAGGACAGGTCTTCGGGGTATTCCAGCGTCGTGCACATGAAGCAGTACATGCCGAAGGGGTCGTCCGCCGTGCCGGTCAGGATGCTTTCGCTGCCGATGGTGTTCAGCGCGGCTGGCGCACCCTCCATGGCATACTGGTTGAAGCTGTCGAAATTGCCGAGCGCCCAGATCGAGATCTCGCCACCCTTCGGCGCGTCCGGATTGACGTAGTCGAGGTGTGCCAGGTCGGCCGGATACTTCAGTTCGCCGAAGTTGGAAAACCCGTGCGAGGTCGTGACTTCGGCAAAAGCGCCCTGCGCGGCAAAGACAGCGCCCGCCGCCATGAGGCCGCGAAGGGTCGGACGCAGCGCGCCCATTCTGCCGGTCTTCCGGCCCGCCGCCCGCTCTTCCATCCTAACCTCCTTCACGGCGCCCTCAGCGGCACCCGTTTTTCTGCCCGCGAAGCTAGAACGCCTAGCCCCCGGCTTTCAAGTTGCGAATCCGTGAGGCCGGCCTGTCACCGGAGGAGCTTGGGCCGATCCAGATGCCTTTGGGGGCTGCAAACTCGATTAGTATTGGACAACGTTTGAGTGAGGGGCGATTGTAGGGGTACCGGCAGTCGCTGGGGGATGGGCGCGTTGGGCTCACGGCGGTCACTTGACGTTATCGGCGCTGGCGTGGGCCGAACTGGGACCTACTCGCTGAAGCTCGCGCTCAACCAGCTTGGGCTTGGCCCGTGCCATCACATGGAAGAAGTCATCATCCACATGCCGGAGCAACTGCCGCTCTGGCAGGCCGTCGTGGCCGGCAAGCCCGACTGGCCTGCGGTCTATGCGGGCTACCCCGCCGCCGTCGACTGGCCGACCGCGGGCTATTACCGCGAGCTTCACGCCAGCTATCCCGACGCCAGGTTCATCCTGACCCACCGCGACCCGGAAGCCTGGGCCGAAAGCTTCTCGGCTACCATCTACAAGCTGATCTCCGCGCATGAGATGGTTCCCGGGCACGTCCGCCCCTGGCTCACCATGGCAACCGAGGTCATCCGGCAGACTGGCTTCCCGCTGGGCCTGGACCGCGATGGGCTGCGCAAGGCGTTCGCGGCCCATCTCGCCGCCGTCAAGGCGGCCATCCCGGCATCGCAGCTTCTCGTGTTCCAGGTGAAGGAGGGTTGGGAACCGCTCTGCGCCTTCCTCGGCCTGCCCGTGCCGGACGGACCTTTCCCGCGCACGAATGACCGTTCCGAGTTCTGGGACAAGATCCCTCTGGTCTCCTGAAATCCTCCGGTCGCGACCAGGGGCCGCGCGCTTGCGGTCCACGGCAGCGACCGCAGAAGCAACTGGTCCTCTGAGCCGCATGGCCGAACAGCGCAAACTCGCCGCGATCCTTGCCGCAGATGTCGTGGGATTCAGCCGTCTCGCGGGCGCGGACGAGGACCGGACGCTGGCCCGGCTCAGGGCGCTTCGCAGTGACCTCATCGACCCGACGATCTCGGTGCATAACGGACGCGTGGTCAAGCGCACTGGCGACGGCGCCCTCGTGGAGTTTCGCAGCGTCGTCGATGCGGTGCGCTGCGCCATCGAGGTGCAAAGCTCGATGCAGGAACGCAATGCCGGCGTCCCCACCGACCGCCGCATCGAGTTCCGCATCGGCATCCACCTCGGCGATGTCGTCGAGGAAGCCGACGGCGACCTGATGGGCGACGGGGTGAACATCGCGGCGCGGCTGGAAGGCATTGCCACGCCCGGCGCCATCTGCCTCTCCGAGGATGCCTACCGGCAGGTGAAATCCCGTCTCGACCTGTCCGTCACCAGTCTCGGCCCGGTGCGGCTGAAGAACATCACCGATCGGATCGGCGCCTATTCGCTGCAGATCGACGGGGCGGGGCAGCCCGGCCCGGCGGTGCCGTCGGTTGCGGTGGGCGTGCCCGGTGACAAGTCCTCGCTCGCGGTTCTGCCCTTCACCAACCTCTCCGGCGATCCCGAAGCGGGCTTTTTCGTCGATGGCGTGGTCGAGGACATCATCACCGCCCTCGCCCGCTACACCGATGTTGCCGTCATCGCGCGCAACTCGACCTTCCTCTACAGGGGCCAGGCCGTCGATATCCGCAAGGTGGCCGCGGACCTCGGCGCGAGTTACGTCCTTGAAGGCAGCGCCCGGACATCCGGCAACCGCATCAGGATCACCGGCCAGCTCATTGACGCCACCACCGGCACCCATCTCTGGGCAGACCGCTACGATGGCAGTCTCGACGATGCTTTCGACCTTCAGGACACGCTCGTCGCCAGGATCGTCGGCGCCGTGGAGCCGACGTTGCGCAGCGCCGAAATCGCACGCGTCCAGCAAAAGCCGGACGAGGCGCTGAACGCCCATGACCTCTGGCTTCGCGCGCAACCTCACGCCATTGCGCTGCGGTCGGACGACAACCTCGTCGCTCTGGGCTATCTCAACCGCGCCATCGCACTGAAGCCTGACTATGCGCCGGCACTGGCCTTCGCGGCCTGGTGCCTCACCCAGCGCTACCGGCGCTCGACGTGGAAGCCTGCCGGCCCGGACGATTGCGGTGCCGCAACGGCGCTTGCCCGCCGCGCATTGGCCGCCGGCCCGGACGATGCGGTGTCGATGGCCGTCGCAGGCTTCACGCTGGTGACGCTCCATGTCGATTACGGCACCGGACTCGATGCCGTGCGCCATGCGGTCAGCCTCAACCCGGGGTCGAGCTTTGTTGCCTTTGTGGCCGGATCGGCGATGGTCTGGTGCGAGGAGTTTGAACAGGCAATGGCCCTCATCGAACAGTCGATTGCCTACGGCCCCAAGGAACCGGGCTATTACCTCAGCCTGAACATGGCCGCTGCGGCAGAGCTTCTGCGTGGCCGCCCCGAAGCGGCGCTTGAGGCGGCTCTGAGGGCAACGACGCTGAACCCCGGCTCGGAATCGGCATTCTGGGTTCTGGCAGCCGCCCAGGTCGAGACCGGTCGCCTGCCCGAAGCGCGCACCACGCTGGCCAAGTTCCTGGAACTGGCGCCGGGGATCACCGCGGGCCGTCTTCGCACCTCGCTGCCGATCCGCAATTCCGAAACGATGGAGAGAGTGCTGGCCAGCCTGCGCAAGGCCGGGCTGCCGGCCTGACACCGCAAAATGAAAAGGCCGCCCCCTTGTTGGGACGGCCCCCGCAAGCCGTGATCTTGCCCGGCTCAGCCGCCGAGCGACGACAGATAGGCGATGAGGTTGGCGCGGTCCTCGACCTTCGGGAGGCCGGCGAAGGACATCTTGGTCCCGGCGACAACGCCCTTGGGGTTGGCCAGGAAATCGTTCAAGGCTTCCGGCGTCCAGTCGCCGCCATGCGCCTTCATGCCGTCGGAGAAGGCAAAGCCTTCGACCGAGGCCACGGCGCGGCCGACGACGCCGTCAAGATGCGGGCCGGTGCCGTTGGAGCCGTCGATCTTGTGGCAGGCCTTGCACTTGCCGAAAGCCTTTTCGCCCGCGGCGGCATCGGCGGTGGCAAAGACGGTGGCGAAGTCCGGGCCTTCCTCCGCCGCAGCGGCCTCGCCGCCGCCTGCGCCGGTGTCGATGGTGTAGGCCTGGGCGACCTCTTCGTCGCCGTGTCGCGGCGGGGCCGTGTTGTAAAGGCCTTCCGCCGCCCATTTGCCAAGCAGGAAGATGAGCAAAGCCCCGCAGAGCGCGCCGCCGGCCTTCGTTACTGTCATCGTGTCGAACATGTCGCGCCTCTACCCTGGCATGGTTTGGGGGGTATCTATCCGCTTCCCCTGCCCGGTTTCAAGGTATAGTTAGCGCGGCGAATTGCCCAAGTGCGGGCCTGTCGCCAAGGAGCCACCCCCCATGTCCGACAAGACGCCCGGCAAGATCGCCTTCCAGGGAGAACCCGGCGCCTATTCGCATCAGGCCTGCATGGACGCCCGCCCCGGCATGGAACCCTTGCCCTGCCGCGCCTTCGAGGACGTGATCGAGGCGGTGACTTCAGGGGCCGCCGACCTTGCGATGCTGCCGGTCGAGAACTCGACCTATGGCCGCGTCGCCGACATCCACCGGCTCTTGCCGGAAAGCGGCCTTCACATCGTCGATGAGGCCTTCGTCCGCGTCCATATCAGCCTGATGGCCAATCCCGGTGTCAACATTGACGAAATCAAGGTTGTCCGCGCCCATCTCGTCCTTCTGCCGCAATCCGCGGCCTTCCTGAAAAAGCACGGCATCCAGGGCATCGCCGCCGCCGACAGCGCCGGTGCCGCCGCCGATCTGGCGAAGAACGGCCTTCGGAACGAAGGGGCGCTGGCCTCGGACCTCGCCGCCGAGATCCACGGCCTGAACATCCTTGCCCGCCATATCGAGGACCGCGCCCACAACACCACGCGATTCCTTGTGATGTCGCGCGCACCCGACCTGTCGCGGCGCGGCAGTTCCGGCATGATGACCACCTTCGTCTTCGAGGTGCGCAACATCCCGGCGGCGCTCTACAAGGCGATGGGCGGTTTCGCCACCAACGGCGTCAACATGACCAAGCTGGAAAGCTACATGGTCGACGGCTCCTTCACCGCCACCCAGTTCTACGCTGATATCGAAGGCCACCCGGAGGACCCGAACGTCCGCCTCGCGCTTGAGGAGCTGGCCTATTTCACCACCTCGCTGAAGATCCTAGGCGTCTACCCCGCCGACCCCAGCCGCCACTGACCCGTCAGGCCAGAGGCCGGCCGAACTCACCCCGTTCGACCTTGTCCGCAAAGGACCGGACCGCCGCCTCAAAGCGGCGGGAATTGCTGGACTTTACAAGGCGCATCGACTGCAAAAGAAGCCTTCCCGACAGGGTGCGCGGGCGGACATCAAGCTCAACCCCAAGCCTTGTGCGCGACTTGGACAGCGCGATCAGCGTCAACGCGAATTCCATTTCGAAACTCTTGCTCCCGGCGGCGAAATTCATCCGCTCCGGCCGTTCGAAATCGCTCAGCCGCACCGACATTTCCCGCATCCTGCCGCGCAAGGCAAACCGCAGGTGCCAGCCCTGCGCCTCGCCGCCAACGGCCTTCCGTGTCACCTCGACACCTTTCCGCCGGGCGAACCTCTCGAAGGCGCCGAAATCCGACAGGGTATCGAAGACCTTGCCTGCCGGAGCCTCCAGATCCGCCCGCGTCGAGAATTTCATGGGTTCCGGCCTCCTGCGGCGTGTTCTGGCATCAGTCGAGCCGATCCGCGACCCAGGCGGACATGAGGAATTCCGCAATCGCGCCCCGGCGCGGCTGGCGGATACGCCCATGCGTTCCGGCGAGAACCTCCGCCAGCTCTTCCCGGCTGATCCAGAGCGCATGTTCCAGTTCCGCGGGATCAAGCGTGATCTCGGTGCTGAGGGCGTCGCCGTGGCAACCGATCATCAGCGAGCTTGGATGCGGCCAGGGCTGGCTGGCAAGATAGCGCACCGCGCCGACAAGAACGCCGGTCTCCTCCGCCACCTCGCGCCTGACCGCGGCCTCCAGCGTCTCGCCCGGCTCCATGAAACCGGCAAGGCAGGAATACATCCCGTCGGGCCAGCCGGGAGAGCGGCCAAGAAGCGTGCGGTTGCCATGCGTCACCAGCATGATGACCACCGGATCGGTGCGCGGGAAATGCTGTGCGCCGCAGTCAGGGCAGGCGCGCTGCCAGCCAGCCTGCGCGACGACGCTTTCCTGCCCGCAGGCCGAACAGAACCGGTGCGTGCGGTGCCAGCCAAGAACCGCCTTCGCCGTCGCGGCAAGCTCCGCATCGGCGCGCGACAGATGGGCCATGACGGCGCGAAGTTCGGCAAACCGCCAGCCTTCGGCAAGGTCGGGATGGCGCTGCTCCGTCGCATCGAAGAACCCCGGCTGCGGCAGGTCCGATCCTTCCGGCGGCTGCCAGCCTGAGACGTCGCGCGCAAAAAGCGCCGCGCCGTCGTCAAGGCCAAGGAACACCGTCTCGCCGCCCGGCTCCGCCAAGAGGGGATGGCCGAAGGGCAGGAACCCGGCGCCCTCGGGCGAGAGAAGCGGCTTGCCGCGCCAGAGCGGCAGCACCCGCGTGGCCGGCGCCGCGAGGTGCCCGGCCAATGCCGCTGCATCACCCCTCAGCCAGGCGGCGCGGTCAATGCCGCCGCCGGCGAATGCCACCGATTCCGCGATCCGCATGTCACCTCCCCGTCGCGCCGGGATGTTCCACGGCGCCGGGAGGATTGTAAACCGGAGGAAATCGGCGGCGGGCAACCCGACTGTCAACCCAAGGTTGCAAATCGGGATAAAATTGATCCTCCCGGTGGCGCGGCGCGTGGGGGGCGGCTAGGGTCACATCAGTGTCACCTCAGAGTAGGACCATCCCGCACGATGAAGGGAGACCGCCATGCCGACCCGTTCCCCCGAGACATTCTCGCGCCGCAACTTTCTCCTCTCGACTGCCGCCGGGGCTAGCTTGATAACCCTCCACCCGTTCTCCGCCCGCGCCGCCGCCAATCAGGCCCATCTCAGGATCATGGAAACGACGGACGTCCACGTCCATGTCCTTCCCTACGACTATTACGCCGACAAGCCGGTCGACACGGTCGGCCTCGCCCGCACCGCCGCCCATATCAACGACATCCGCGCCGAGGCGACGAACTCGGTGCTTCTGGACAATGGCGACTTCCTGCAAGGCAACCCGATGGGCGATTACATCGCCTATGAACGGGGCATGAAGGACGGCGACCTGCACCCCGTCATCGCCGCGCTGAACACGCTCGGCTTCGATGCCTCGACCCTTGGCAACCACGAATTCAACTACGGTCTCGACTTCCTGATGAAGTCGCTCGCCGGGGCGAATTTCCCCGTCGTCTCGGCCAATGTCGTCACCGAACGCGGCGCCGATCCGACGAAGGACAAGGGCCTCGTGAAGCCCTATGTCATCCTCGACCGCAAGCTGAAGGACGGCGACGGCGTCGAACATCCGATCCGCATCGGCCTCATCGGCTTCGTGCCGCCGCAGATCATGCAATGGGATCGCGGCCATCTCGAAGGCCGCGTCCAGACCCGCGACATCATCGCCGCCGCCAAGGCCTGGGTTCCGGTGATGCGCGAGGATGGCGCCGACATCATCGTGGCGCTTTCGCATTCCGGCATCGGCTCGGCCCAGCATACCGAAGGCATGGAAAACGCCTCCGTCCCCCTCGCCGCCGTCGAGGGGATCGACGCGGTCCTGACCGGGCATTCCCACCTCGTCTATCCCTCCGCCACTTTCGAGGGCTTCGACATGGTGGATGCGACGACCGGCCTCATCCACGGCAAGCCCGCCGTCATGGGCGGCTTCTGGGGCGACACACTCGGCCTCATCGACCTCCTCCTCGAACGCGACGGCACGGAATGGCGGGTGGTGTCGTCCTCGGTCGAGACACGCCAGATCTACAAGCGCAACGACGACCGCTCGATCACCGCGCTGGTGGCATCGGTCCCGGAGGTGGAGGCCGCCGTCGCCAAGGATCACGAGGCGACGCTCGCCTATATCCGCCGTGCCGTCGGCAAGACCTCGGCGCCGCTCTACAGCTACTTCGCCCTCGTGGCCGACGATCCCTCGGTCCAGGTCGTGAGCCAGGCGCAGGTCTGGTACATCGCCGGGATGCTGAAAGGGACCGAATACGAAACCCTGCCGCTCCTCTCCGCCGCTGCCCCTTTCAAGGCCGGCGGGCGCGGCGGGCCGGACTATTACACCGATGTCCCGGCGGGCGATGTGGCGATCAAGAACGTCGCCGACCTCTATCTATACCCCAACACCATCCGCGCGGTGAAAGTCACCGGGGCGCAACTCAAGGACTGGCTCGAACGCTCCGCCGGCATCTTCAACCAGATCACCCCCGGCGGCGCCGACCAGCTTCTCCTCAACCCCGATTTCCCGAGCTACAATTTCGACGTCATCGACGGCGTGACCTATGAGATCGACCTCAGCCAGCCGTCGAAATACGGGCCGAAGGGCGAGGATCTGAACCCGACGGCCAGCCGCATCTCCTCCCTCATGCTGATGGGCCAGCCGGTCGACCCCGCCGCCGACTTCATCATCGCCACCAACAATTACCGGGCCGAGGGCGGCGGCGATTTCCCCGGCGCCAAGGGCGACACGATCGTCTTCGAAGGCCCCGATACCAACCGTGACATCATCGTCCGCTTCATCGTCGAGAAGGGCACGATCGACCCCGCCGCCGACGCGAACTGGCGCTTCAGGCCGATGCCCGGTACGACGGTCCTTTTCGACACCGGGCCAAAGGCCGCTGCCTATCTGTCCGCGGTGAAGGCCGTCACGATCGCGCCGGCGGGCAACGGGCCGAACGGTTTCGCCCGCTTCCGCATCACGCTCTGACCCGCGGCCTTGCCGGCAAGGCCCCGACCGGCGCATATAGGGGCAAAGGCAAGGTCGGAGACTGTGATGCGCGTGTTCGTGGCCATTCTCGCCCTACTGGCGATCCTCGCAGGTGCGGCCTGGGCCACCCGGCCCGGCGAGGCGGAGTTCGACGCGATGCTGAAACAGGCGATCGAACAGAAGATCGCCACCACCGATGTCGGCGCCAGCGGCGACGATGCCTTCGGCACGGTCGCGCTGATCGGCTGCAAGCTCCGGCCCTCCGACTGCATGAAGCTGATCCGCGATTCGCTCGACGTGACGGTCGAGAAGGGCGCCTTCACCACCCGCTACAAGGTCTCCGGCCTGAACCGCGAGGCCACCTGCACCGGCGCCTTCACGAAGATCTGGTGCGAGAAGGGGGCTATCGCGCCCTGAGGCGGGATGGTTTGAAGGAAACCCGATAGCCTTGGCAGATGCCATCGCATCTGCCACGCGACACATTTCAGGCTGGAGCCCGGTGGCCCCAAGCCACCGGGCAACGCCGTTCGTCGGGCTTACGCCGCGCCACTGGTGCGACGGTCCCTCCTCACCGCCCACGGCGGGCGCTTCTCGCCCGCCAGGACGGGCGCTGCCCTCTCTTGGTCGCGGGCTGATGCGGTCTTGTTGAAATGTTTCCAATTGAGCGGGGCCGACGCCAGTGGCGTCGTCTTATCCCGCTCAGGCCAAAGGGCCGCTCTTTGGCGCCTCACCGCGCCGCCCAATCATACTGGTCTCCCGTCTCCACCGCGCAGGGCCTGACCCGCCTCAGCCGCGCCAGCGCCGCTTCCGGCGCTTCCCCCGCCTCGACCATCAGCCTGAGCACCGCCATGCCCGACCGCCCGCAGCCGGCAAGACAGTGGAACAGCACCCGCCCGCCGCCCGATAGCACCGCCCGCGCCTCTGCCGCCACGGCGTCCCAATCCTCGGCCAGCGCCGCACTTTCCGCCGCGAAATCGGCGACCGGCAGGTGGCGCCACACGATCCCCGCCGCCATGAGATCAACCGGCAGCCCTGCCGCCCCCATCGCCAACTCGGCCTCGACCGTCATCGACACCACCAGGACCGGCACCCATCCCATGACCACCGCCAGGTCGCCTGCATAATCCCCTGACCGCCCCGGCATCGGGCATAGCCCGAGCCTGCCGCCCCCCACCTCCAGTTCCGCGATCGCAAAGCCCGCCATGCCGCCCCTCCCCGTTCTTGCCTTCCATCCTCTGCTCCACTATATCCAAAGGCGAGAGGTTGGCGCGGGTAAGCGCCTCGCCAACCCGGTCAGGTCCGGAAGGAAGCAGCCGTAACGAGACCCGCTTGGGTCGTTGTCCAGCCTCTCACCTCGCGACCCTCGAGCCGAAGGAGAGATCATGACGAAGCTTGTTTCCCTCCGGGCCGGGGCCGTCTGAGAGCTTCTGAGCCCGCCCGACAAAAGTGGAACCCGGTTTTGTCGATAGGCGGACGAAAATAGAAGACAACGACCTGTCCCGCCCATCCCGACATCACCCGCCCGCCGGCCAGACCGCCGGGCGTCGGACCAGGCATATCCCAAGGACAGGTCATTGATCCCCTCCCATACCCTCGCCAGCCTCGGCTGGTCGGCAGACTTCCTCCGCCAGCTTGATGCGGACGACCTTGCCACCCTCACCCCCGCCCGCGTGACGGGCGTCCACCGCGACCGCCTCACCATCCTTTCGGTGACTGGCGCGGCCGAACTGCGCCTGCCGCCCGACATCGCCGCCGGTGACGTCGCCGTCGGCGACTGGGTGCTGGCCGATCCCGAGATGGGCCGCGTCGCCCGCCTGCTTGACCGCCGTTCGCGGATCTTCCGCCGCGCGGCGGGCGATACCTCGCGCGAACAGCTCATCGTTGCCAATGTCGATACGGTCTTCATCACCACCTCCTGCAGCGAGGAATTCAACGAGGCGCGGCTGGAACGCTACCTCGCCCTCGCCCATGCCGGCGGCGTGCCCCCGGTCTTCGTCCTGACCAAGGCGGACCGGACCGACGACCCCGACGCCTATATGGACCGCCTCCGCGCCATCGGCCCCGCCGTGCCCGCCATCATGCTGAACGCCAAGGCCCCCGGCGCGGTCGAGGCGCTGAAGCCATGGTGCGGCCCCGGCCAGACCGTCGCCTTCCTCGGCATGTCGGGCGTCGGCAAGTCCACCCTCGCCTCGGCCCTGACCGGCATCGACCTCGATACCGGCGAGGTGCGCGAGGACGACATGAAAGGCCGCCACACCACGACCGCGCGCGAGATGCACGCGATCCCCGGCGGCGGCTGGCTGATCGACACGCCCGGAATGCGCGAGCTTCGCCTGACCGACATGGCCGACGGCATCGACGAGACCTTCGCCGAGATCGCCGCCCTCGCCACCGAGTGCCGCTTCCGCGACTGCGCCCACGGTCCCGAGCCGGGCTGCGCGGTACAGGCGGCGATCAAGGCCGGCACGGTCGACGCCGCCCGGGTGGAGCGCTGGAAGAAACTCCACGAGGAAAACGCCGGCCACACCGCCTCCGCCCTCGACCGCCGCCGCAAGGGCAAGGACCTGTCGCAATGGGTCAAGCAGGCGAAGCGGGTGAAGGGGGCGGGGTGAGGGGCGGCTAGCTCTGCGCAGGAAACGCCGTCCAGCCCTGCAGTGTTCTGGTTGCCGATGCCTCGTCGCCTTGGAGGGTGGCGCAGGTCAAGTCGTTGACCAGGAATCGTGCTTTCGACATCCAAGAGAACATTTCTTGCAGTTCGTCCCAGTGAAGGAAGCGTTTTTCGTCCCCCAATTCAACGGTGAGATATGCCCCGCGTTCCTCAGCGGGGTAGCCCACCCGAATACCGACGAGACCGTGGCAAAAGAGGTTCCGGACTATCAGTGCCTCGCGCAGCAGTCTTACCAGGCGTTGGCAGAGCTCTATCCGCAAGTCCTCGTCCGACCCTTTACTGGTGACACACGCCGACCAGAGGTCGATTGATTTAGATATTCCGTGGACCGCCTTGGTGTTCTCCGCGCACTGCAGGCGGCCGATTGCCGAGGTAATCTCGCGTTCTATCCCGGACCACAAGAAGATCAGCGAGCCGATCGCTCCCTTCATCTGGTCGAACGTCACGGTTTGGTTTGAATCCGCCATGCCTGCGAGCCATGGCGCAAATGAAAAGCCGGAGCAAGATTGACCATCGCGAACAACGCTGAGAACATCGCTGAAACGGTCGACCGGCAAGGCGGCCTCCCATGTGCATCGTCAATCTTTGTTGCTGCCCCCCCTCAGCCATCCTGCCCCGCAAACTCCCCCGTCATCGGGATCGGCCTGATGACGTCGATCAGCACCCCCGCCGGGTCACGGGTGATGAAATGGCGCTGGCCGAAGGCCTCGTCCTTCAGGTCGAGAAGGATCGGCAGCCCTGCCGCCTTCGCCCTTGCATAGACCGCATCGACATCCGCGACCTCGAAGTTGAGAAGCACGCCCCCGGCACGGCCGCGACCGACCTCGGGGATGGTGCCGTGATCGCCGTCGAGGATGCCGAGGTTCACCGTCTCGTCCTCGCTGGATTGCAGATGCGCGTACCAGTCGTTTTCGAACATCGGCTTGAAGCGGAAATGGGTCTGGTAGAAGGCGCTGATCCCGGCGACGTCATTGACCATGAGGACGGGGTAGTATTGCGAGGATTTCATGGCTTGCTCTCCTTTACATAAACATACACACTGTATGTATCTAACCAAATAACATACAGGCTGAATGTATGCAAGAGCGCCGATCCAACCCCGACCGCACCCGCGACACCCGCGCCGCGCTTGTCGCCGCCGCCCGTGCGCTGTTCCTCGAAAAGGGCTTCGCAGCGACCGGCACGCCGGAGATTGCCGAAAGCGCCGGGATGACGCGCGGCGCGCTTTACCACCACTACAGGGACAAGCAGGACATCCTGCGCGCCGTCATCGAATCGGAAGCCGCCGCGATCGCGGCCGAGATCGAGGCCGGCGCTACCGATGCCCTGACCCCGCTCGACGCCCTCCTCGCCGGGGCGCGAAGCTACTTCCGCGCCATGCAGGCACCCGGACGGACGCGCCTGATGCTTCTCGAAGGCCCCGCCGTCCTCGGCAGCGCCGAGATGCGGCGGATCGACCTTGAGACGGGTGGCCAGTCGCTCAGGCAGGGGCTTGAGGCGGCCACCGGACCGGGGCTTGCCGCACCGGATCTCGACGCCCGAGCCGATCTTCTCTCGGCGATGTTCGACCGGGCCGCGCTGGCGATCGAGGCCGGGGGCGACGCCGAGATTTACGAAGAGACGCTCGCGGGTCTGCTCTCCGCTCTCGTCCGAAAACCGCTGCCGTGACGCCCCCGCTGTCGGGACAGATTGCCATACGCTTGCCATACGCAAAACCGACACCTGCTGGCGGGTGGACGAAGGCCTCTGGCATCCTTAGGTTAGCCGAAGTCCGAATCCGGGAAACCCCATGACCGAAGCCACCGGGACCCGCTATCAGGTCCTCGCCCGCAAGTACCGGCCTGAGACCTTCGCCGACCTCGTCGGGCAGGATGCGATGGTGCGCACGCTGAAGAACGCCTTCGCCGCCGACCGGATTGCGCAGGCCTTCATCATGACCGGCATCCGGGGCACCGGCAAGACGACGACCGCGCGGATCATCGCCAAGGGCATGAACTGCGTCGGCCCCGATGGCACCAGCGGCCCCACGACCGAGCCTTGCGGCAAGTGCGAACATTGCGTGGCGATCATGGAAGGCCGCCATGTCGATGTGATGGAGATGGACGCGGCCTCGCGCACCGGGGTCGGCGATATCCGCGAAATCATTGAATCCGTTCACTATCGTGCGGCTTCGGCGCGCTACAAGATCTACATCATCGACGAAGTCCACATGCTGTCGACGAACGCGTTCAACGCGCTTCTGAAGACGCTTGAGGAACCCCCCGCGCATGTGAAGTTCATCTTCGCCACGACCGAGATTCGCAAGGTTCCGGTCACGGTCCTGTCGCGCTGCCAGCGTTTCGACCTGCGCCGGATCGAGCCTGAGGTGATGATTGCGCTCCTGCAAAAGATCGCCGGAGCGGAAGGTGCAGCGATCACCGACGACGCCCTCGCCCTCATCACCCGCGCCGCCGAAGGCTCCGCCCGCGACGCGACTTCATTGCTTGATCAGGCCATTAGCCACGGCGCCGGCGAAACCACCGCCGATCAGGTCCGCGCCATGCTCGGGCTGGCCGACCGTGGCCGCGTCCTCGACCTTTTCGACATGATCCTGAAGGGCGATGCGGCGGGGGCCCTGAACGAGCTTTCGGCGCAATATGCCGATGGCGCCGATCCGATGGCGGTGCTGCGCGATCTGGCCGAAATCACCCATTGGGTCAGCGTCATCAAGATCACGCCCGAAGCGGCAGATGACCCGACCGTACCGCCCGATGAACGCTCGCGCGGCCTTGCCATTGCCGGGGCGCTGCCGATGCGCGTCCTCACCCGCATGTGGCAGATGCTCTTGAAATCGCTAGAGGAAGTCGCCGCCGCGCCGAATGCGATGATGGCCGCCGAGATGGCGGTGATCCGCATGACCCATGTCGCCGACCTGCCCGACCCTGAACAGTTGATGCGCCGACTGGCCGAAGGCCCCGGCCCCGTTCAGGCCGCACCGCAGGGTCGTGGGCCTTCGCCTTCCGCCCCGGTGACCCATGCCGCGCCCCGTGCCAGCGTGACGTCCGCGCCTACTGGCAGCGGCGCGGCAACCGCCCTCGCCCGCCAGCCGGAAGTTGCGCTCGCCCGTTATGCAAGCTTCCCGGCGGTGATGGAACTCATTCGCGCCAACCGCGACGTGAAGCTTCTGGTCGAGGTGGAAAACCACGTCCGCCTCGTCCACTACGCCCCCGGCCGGATCGAGTTCGAACCCGCCGGAGACGCCCCCCGCGACCTGGCCCAGAGCCTTGCGCAGAAGCTTCAGAGCTGGACCGGCGTGCGCTGGGGCGTCTCGGTCGTCTCCGAAGGCGGGGCCAAGACCATCGCCGAGGAGCGGAGCGCCAAGGACGATGCGGCGAAAGGGCGCGCAGAGGAAAATCCCCTGGTGCGGGCGGTTCTCGCCGCCTTCCCGGATGCCTATGTAAGGGACGTGAAAACACCCGAAGAGGCCAAGACCGAGGCGACGGCGGAAGCCCTGCCCGAGGTCGAGGATGAATGGGACCCGTTCGAGGAAAACTGAGGAGAGTGGAATGTTGAAGGGTTTGGGCGGGCTTGGCGGCCTTGGTGACATGGCCAAGATGATGCAGGCCGCGCAGGAAATGCAGGGCAAGGTGGCGGAGCTTCAGGAAAGCTTCAACACGATCAATGTCGTAGGCGAGGCGGGTGCCGGTCTTGTCACCGCGACCTGTTCGGCGGCGGGCGACCTCAAGGCGCTCGACATCAACCCGTCGATCTTCGATCCGACCCAGAAGGAAGTGGTCGAAGACCTGATCCTCGCCGCGATCAAGGATGCGCAGAAGAAGGCGGCGGACAGGAAGCAGCAGGAGATGAAGCGGCTTTACGAAAGCCTCGGCCTTCCTGCCGACATGAAGCTGCCGATCTGAGGCGGCCTTGTCCGACGCCACCCGCGATATCGAGGCGCTGATCGCGCTCATGTCCCGCCTGCCGGGGCTTGGGCCGCGGTCGGCGCGCCGGGCGGTGCTGCATCTCTTGAAAAAGCGCGGGCAGGTGATGGCGCCCCTTGCGCAGGCCATGGCCGAGGTCGCCGCGACGGCGCGCGAATGCGTGTCCTGTGGCAATATCGGCACCACCGATCTTTGCGACATCTGCCGTGACGACCGCCGGGCGACGGGCGAGATCTGCGTGGTCGAGGATGTCGCCGACCTCTGGGCGATGGAGCGCGGGCAAAGCTTCAAGGGCCGCTACCATGTCCTCGGCGGCACGCTGTCGGCGCTCGATGCCGTGGGGCCGGACGACCTGCGCATCCCGAAGCTTCTGGCGCGGGTCCGCGATGAGAGCGTGACCGAGGTGATCCTCGCGCTCAACGCCACCGTCGACGGCCAGACCACCGCGCATTACATTGCCGACGTTTTGGAGGGAACCGGCGCACGGGTCACGACGTTAGCCCAAGGTGTGCCCATCGGCGGGGAGCTGGATTACCTCGACGATGGCACGATCCAGGCGGCGCTGAGGGCGCGAAAGGCGGTGTAATGCGGCCAAAGGATATCGTCATGGCCTATTGGTCGGCGATGCAGACCAATGACTTCGCCAGCGCGGCGGAATGGCTTTCCGAAGACATCGTGATCCACTGGCCGCAATCGCGCGAACGGGTTCGCGGCCGCCGGAATATCACCACGATCAACAGCACATATCCGTCCGAAGGCCGCTGGCGCTTTACGCTGGACCGCATTCTGGCCGACGGGAACGAGGTCGTGACCGACATTTCCCTGACCGACGGCAAGACCGAGGCAAGGGCGCTCAGCTTCCATGTGGTGCGGGACGGGCTGATCGTGGGGCTGACAGAATACTGGCCCGACACCTATCACCCGCCAGACTGGCGCGCCGCGCTGGTCGAACGCTACTGAGCGCAGGGCCGCCGCGAAGGCGGTCGGCGGCGCCGATTGACAGCGCGACACCCGCGCGCCAGAGTTCCCGGCAGCGCCTGCAACCTGAGAGGCAGTCATGCGGTTGGCCATCGCCCTCGTGGCGGCGTTCTACGCGCCGGCAGCACTGGCACAAGGCGGGATCGACTTTGCCGCCATGCCCAAGGGCTGCAACTGGTTGACCAAGCTCTCCGATCGCCCGGATCAGCGCGAAACCTTCCTCGGCAAGGTCAAGGGCAAGTACCGCGTCAAGATCGTTGATGCGCGCAACGGCGCGGCCATCAGCACGATCGACTACAACGCCGAAGGCCTGATGGTCCGCCGGACCTGGGCCGACGGCCGTTGGGAACGGTTCGAACCTTACAGCTGCTTCACCGTGCCGGGAAAGTGCAGCTACACCTACCGCAACGGCGCCGGAGACCGGGTCAAGATCGACAGCGAGGTCCGGCCCGCCGGCGAGGGCTTCACCAGCGCCGCGCGTCCCCGTGGCGGCGCGGCCTATCCCGTGGAGAAATTCACGCTCGGGCCCTTTGGCCTTATGACGTCCTCAGCATCCGCGAATTATTCGACGAAGATCACAGGCTTCACCGGCTGCGGGCCGACGTCGTAGGCGAAGGAACGCACGATCACTTGCGGTGATCGTCGTCCTCTTCCTCGTCATCATCATCGCCATGCGGCAGGTTGAAGAAGCTGTCGGCGTCGGAATAGTTGGCCGGGTTCTTCTCTTCCTGATCGGGCGAGCCGGAAAGCGAGAAGTTCTCAAGCCCGGCGATGGACGAAGGCATCTTCGGCTCCGACGACATCCCCAGCGACTGCTCGGTCGAGACGAGCTTGCGGCGCTCGTCATCCGTCATCACGCCATCGGCGGCCTTCTTCTTGGCAGCCTTCTGCACGGCGGCGTCAAGCTCGGTCTGGCGGCAGAGGCCAAGCGCCACCGGGTCGATCGGAGTGATGTTGTTGATGTTCCAGTGGGTCCGGTCGCGGATCGCGGCGATGGTCGGCTTCGTGGTGCCGACAAGCTTGGAGATCTGCGCATCGGCCAGTTCCGGGTGGAACTTGACCAGCCAGAGGATCGCCGCCGGCCGGTCCTGACGCTTCGACAGGGGCGTGTAACGCGGACCACGGCGCTTTTCCTCGCCAAGCGAAGCCGGGTTGAACTTCAGCTTCAAGCGGTAGAACGGGTCTTTCTCGCCCTTCTGGATCTCGCCCGCGTCGAGTTGGTTGTTGGCGACCGGGTCAAAGCCCTTGACGCCGGTGGCCACGTCGCCATCGGCGATGCCCTGCACCTCAAGCTCGTGCATCTCGCAGAAATCGGCGATCTGCTTGAAGCTGAGCGTCGTATTGTCCACAAGCCAGACGGCCGTGGCCTTGGCCATAAGCGGTTTCGTCATGGGGCGTCTCCTTTACAAATCTCTCCCGGGCCGGGAAATCGGCTGCGGTCCGTGAACCGCGACTCCTCGATTTCGGGGAAGTTGCCGGGCTATATAGTCCTTGTCGGCAGAGGAGGGAAGAGTAAATGCGCTGGTGTCTGGCCCTTGCGGTGCTGACTGCCCTGCCCGCCTACGGCGGCGACAAGCCGGGCGATTTTGACTATTACCTGCTGTCGCTCGGCTGGTCGCCGACCTGGTGCGCGCTGACCGGCGACGCACCCGGCGATGACCAGTGCCATGCCCGCCACGCCTACAGCTTCACCCTCCACGGTCTCTGGCCGCAACACGAAATGGGCTGGCCAAGCGATTGCCGCACCGCCGCCCGCGATCCGTCACGCTCCGAAACCGCCGCCATGGGTGACATCATGGGATCGGGCGGTCTTGCGTGGCACGAATGGAAGAAACATGGCCGCTGCTCGGGTCTTGCCGCCACGGACTACTTCGCCCTGTCGCGCCGCGCCTATGACAGCGTCACCTTGCCGCCGCTCCTCGCCACGCTCGACCGTGACGTGAAGCTGCCCGCCCGCGTGGTGGAGGATGCCTTCATCGAGGCCAACCCGGCGCTCAGCCGCAGCATGATCACCGTCACCTGCGAAGAGGGGCGGATCGACGAGGTGCGGATCTGCCTGACGAAGGACCTCGCCCCCCGCGACTGCGGCCAGGATGCGCAGCGAGATTGCCGGATGCAGGACGCGCTGATGGAGAAGGTGCGCTGATGTCCCACTGCGACTTGCCCCTGCCTGCTGCTTCTTCGTTGCAAAAGTACCCCGGGAGGGTCCGGGAGGGTTGGCCCTCCCGGCCTTTGCCGGCAATGTCACGGTGACAAGAAGGTGCTTGCCGCCTGCGCGGGCGCATGGTCTTTCGGACCCGAGAAACCCTTAAAGGCTCGGAGATGCCTGTGAAAATCGCCATCAACGGCTTTGGCCGCATCGGCCGCTCGGTCCTGCGGGCGGCACTTTCGTCGGGCCGGAGCGATCTTGAGATCGTCGCGGTCAACGACATCGCCAAGCCCGAGATGGCGGCCTATCTCTTCGAATATGACAGCACCTTCGGCCCGTGGAAGGGCGAGGTGGCGCTCAATGACGGCGCCCTTGTCATCGACGGCCACCGCATCCGGCTGACCGGGGCGCGCGATCTGTCCACGCTCGACCTTTCCGGCATCGACGTGGTGATGGAATGCACCGGCCTTGGTGGCGAACGCTCTTTCGCCGAGGCGGGCCTGCGCGCCGGGGCGAAGCGGGTGCTTGTCTCGGGCCCCTCGCAGACCGCCGATGTCACCGTCGTCCTTGGCGCCAATGACGAAAAGCTGCTGCCCGATCACCGCATCGTCTCGAACGCCTCCTGCACGACGAACGCGCTTGCCCCCCTTGCCCGGCTCGTCGACCGCGAATGGGGGATCGAAACGGGCTGGATGACGACGATCCATTGCTACACCGGCAGCCAGCCGACGATCGACGCGCCGGGGGCGGAGTATGCCCGCAGCCGCGCCGCCGCCCTGTCGATGGTGCCGACGACGACCTCGGCGCAAAGGCTGCTCGACGTGGTCCTGCCGGGCATCGCCGGGCGGATCGAGGGCGCGGCGGTGCGGGTGCCCGTCGCTTCCGTCTCGGCCGTCGACCTGACGGTGATGACGCGGGCGCGGCCGGATGTGGCGGCCGTAAACGCGGTCCTGAGTTTGGCGGGCGGCGTCATCGGCGCGACCGAAAGGCCGCTCGTCTCTTCCGACCTGCGGGCGCGCGCCGAAAGCATCGTCATGGCCCTGCCGGAGACGCGGGTCACGGCGGGCGGGCTTCTCAGGCTCTTCGGCTGGTATGACAACGAATGGGGCTTCGCCAACCGGATGCTCGACCTGGCGCGGCGAATGGCCCCCTAGACTCAGACCGCCACCAGTACCTCGTCCAGCCGCTCAAGCAGAAGATCGGCATTCTCGCGGCCAAAGGTCAATGGCGGGCGGATCTTCAGGATGTTTCCGCCCTTGCCGGTGGCCGAGATGAGGACACGGGCGGCGCGCAACCCGTTGACAATCTGTGCGGCAAGCTCCGCATCCGGCGCGCCGTCGCGTTCCACATCGACGCCGATAAAAAGTCCCACTGCCCGCACCCCGGCAAGCGTACCGTGCCTTGCGCCAAGCGTGCGAAGGCCATCGGCAAGATAGGCGCCAGTCACGCGCGAATTCTCCATCAGCCCTTCGTCCGCGATCACGTCAAGGACGGCATTCGCGGTGGCAGCGGCGACGGCATTGCCGCCGAAGGTGTTGAAATAGCGCACTTTCGACCCGAAGCCCGCGACGATCTCGGGCCGGATGACCAGCCCGGCGATGGGATAGCCATTGCCCATCGGCTTGCCCATGGTGACGATATCCGGGACGGTCTCGTGGCGCATGAAGCCCCACATCGCCTCGCCCGTCCGGGCGAAGCCGGGCTGCACCTCATCAGCGATGAAAAGCCCGCCGGCATCACGGATCGCCTGAACCGCCGGGGCGAGGAAGCCCTTCGGGTCTGCAAAGACCCCATCCGAGGAAAAGATCGTGTCGACGAGAAGGGCCGCAGGCTTGATCCCATGCCGATGAAGATCAGCGGCGGCGGCGGTGACGGCGGCCGCAAAGCCTGCGCCCACGTCGGCCCCATAGTGGCGCGGATCGGGGGCGGGGATGGTGCGGACATGTGCCCCGAGCGGCACGCCCGGCCCGAAGGAGGGCGAAAGCTCGGCAATCGTGCTCGTCACGCCGTGATAGGCGTTCTCGGTCACGATCACGCCCGTGCCGCCGGTATGCTCACGGGCGATGCGCAGCGCCAGATCATTCGCCTCGGACCCGGTGCAGGTGAACATGGCGTTGGAAAGCTCGGCCGGGAAGGTGGCCAGCAGCCGCTCGGCATAGGCAAGGATGCCGTCATGCAGATAGCGCGTGTGGGTGGCGAGCGTCGCCGCCTGTGCCGCCATCGCCGCGACCACCCTTGGGTGGCAATGGCCGACGCAGGCCACGTTGTTATAGGCGTCGAGATAGGCGTTGCCCGCCTTGTCATAAAGCCAGACGCCCTCACCGCGCACGAGATGCACGGGCGTTTCGTAGAAAAGCCGGTAGGCGGGGCCGAGCGCCTTTTGCCGCCGCGCGACAAGGGCCTGATCATCAGGGGAAAGCTCGCCTTTCCCCGCGACATAGGCATTGGGCATGGTGTCGCGGCTCATGGCTGTTCCTTTGCGAGGGTGTCGGCGAGACGGCGCTGCGCCTCGGCCCGGTCAATGGCGGCGAGGGCTTCGAAGCCGGCGCGGGAGGAGGGAAGGTTGCGCAGGAAATAGGCGGCATTCTCCGGCTGCCGCGCGGCGCGCCAGTTCGAGAGAACCGCCGTCGTGACCATGCGAAGCGCGACAAGGTCGAGGATCAACGCCTGCTCCCCTGACAAAAGCGGCAGGACGGAGTGCCAGCCGGCGATGACATCGCCGAGGCTTTCCAGCGGGCGGGCCGGATCGGCGTGATAGGAGGCTGCGACGGCAAGGTCGCAGACCCGCGCGGTGCGGACCATGTCGCCGAAGTCGAGGATGCCGGTGATGTCGGTCGCATCGGGACCGGTCAGAAGGTTGTGCGGGTTGAAATCGGCATGGACCACCTGCCACGGCAGCGCGGCCAGCGCCGGCCCGGTTTCGGCATCGAAGCGGTCGAGGGCCTTGGTGCAAAGGCCGCGCAGGCCGGGTTCGGGGACGGAACCCAAGAGCGGGCGGAGCTTGCCGGCATTGCGGATATCCCAGATCAGCTCGTGATCCTCGGCCGGGTGGGAAAAGCCTTCGAGCGCACGGGTGAGGCTGGCGGCACTTCTGCCGACGCTGCGCCTCAAGACCGGCGAGGCGGGGGCGACATGCAAGGGTGTACCGTCGAGCCAGGTCAGGAGCCTCAGGACATGGCCGTCGGGAAGCAGCGTCTCTTCCTGCCCGTTCACGCTCGCAATGACTCGCTGCACCGGCAGATCGGGCGCGGTCCGCGCGATATGAGCAAGGGCGCGGGTCTGGAAATTCGTCACCTCGCGCGGTTCGGCGGCATTGGCGATCTTCAGCACATAGCGCCGCCCGTCCTCGGCGGTCAGGCGGAAGTTCTGGTCACGCTCGGAGGTCAGGGGATCGAGCCGGCCCGTGAGGCCGAAAAGGTCGCGGGCAAGGGCTGCAGCGGCTTCGGGCGCGAAGCGCGGCTGGTCGGCTGTCATCCTTGTCCCGGCGGCGGTCGAGTCAGTCATGGCGGTTCCTTGCGGGGTCGCGCGACCTAGCCATGTTTGCGGCGCAGGCACAAGAAGGGGCCGGCAGGCCCCCTCTCTTGGCGGCGTGGTCAGTGCTCGATCGCTTCCGCCGCGCGGCGGAGGTCCGCTTCGGTGCCGGAAGCGCCGTTGAAAAAGGCGTTGAGTGCCACGGCGGCGATGGTGGCCAGAAGGATGCCGGATTCGATCAGGGGATGGATGCCGTGGGGCAGCCACATCTTGAAGTCGGGCGCGATGAGCGGGATCATCCCGAAGCCAAGGCTGATCGCCACGATGAAGAGGTTGTGGCGGTTCGTCGCGAAATCCACCCCGGCGGCAAGGATACGGATACCCGTCGCCGCGACCATCCCGAACATCACCAGCCCCGCGCCGCCAAGGACCGATACGGGGAGCGCCTCGACCAGCGCGCCCATCTTCGGCATGAGACCGAAAACGATGAGGATGAGGCCGCCGGCGACGCAGATGAAGCGGCTCTTGATCCCGGTGACGCCGACAAGGCCGACGTTCTGGCTGAAGGATGTATAGGGGAAGGTGTTGAAGATGCCGCCGATGACGGTACCAAGGCCGTCGGTCCGAAGACCCGCTGACAGACGCTCGGGCGTGATCTTCCGTCCGGTCATGTCGCCGAGCGCAAGGAACATGCCGGTCGATTCGATCATCACCACGATCATCACGAGGACCATCGTCAGGATCATCACCGGGTTGAAGACTGGCATCCCGAAATGGAAGGGCAGGATCAGGCCGAACCAGGCCGCCTCGCCGACCTTGTCGAATTGCATCTGGCCGAGAAGGGCTGCGACTATACCGCCGGTGACGATGCCGAGAAGGACGGCGATGTTGGAAAAGAACCCGCGCCCGAACTTCGCGATCAGAAGGATCGAGACCAGCACCACGGCCGAGATCGCCATGTTGCCTGGACTCGCATAGGCCGGGTTAGGGGTGGAGGCCGCAATCGCAAGGCCTTTCGGCACCTCGGGCACCGTCCCCGCCGCCGCGAGATCGCCAACCGCCTTCAGCCAGTCGGCATGGGCGGGGTCGACGGTCTTCGGCGCGGTCGGGCCGACCGGCAGGCCGAAGATCCAGTTGATGCCGATGCGCATCAGGGTGACGCCGATGACAAGGATGATCGTCCCCGTCACCACCGGCGGGAAAAAGCGCAGCATCTTCGACATGAAGGGCGCCAGAAGGATGGCGATGAACCCCGCGCCGATGATCGCGCCGAAGATCAGCCTTGCGCCCTCGACCCCCGGATTGGCTGTGCCAATGGCGATCATCGGCCCGACCGAGGCGAAGGTAACGCCCATCATCACCGGCAGCTGGATGCCGAACCAGCGGGTCATGCCGAAGGACTGGATCAGCGTGACCACGCCGCAGACGAAAAGATCGGCCGAGATCAGGAAGGCCACGTCCTGCGGTTCAAGTTTCAGGACCCGCCCGACGATCAGCGGTACCGCGATGGCGCCGGCATACATGACAAGGACGTGCTGGAGGCCGAGGGTGAAGAGCTTCGGCACCGGGAGTATTTCATCCACCGGATGAATCTCGGGTTTCATGGTCATTTCCTTTTCCCCGGGGGCCGTTCTTTTTCGCGCCGTCTCCGCGGCAGCCCCTTGGCCGCGGTCCGGTTAGGTCGGGACGCCCTCAGGCGGTTCCCGGCGCCGTCACGCGCCAAGGGGTCGGGTAGCGGAATTCCTAAAGGTTCGGGCCGTCGCCGATACGGTCGATTACGGCGAAAAGACCGGGGGCGGCGAGCGGCGTCAGGACGCCGTGCCAGGTGCCGCGATGAAGGTTGATGCCCTGTCCCGGTGCGGTCAGGAAGGCCTGCGGCGTGCCGGGCCTGCCGCCCTCGTCCGGTGCGACGATGACGAGGAAGGGGTGTTCCGTCATCGGCAGGAAAGCCTGGCTGCCTTCGGGGTGACGCTCCACAAGGTCGACGTCATGGGGGAGCGCCCGGGGCTCGGCGCTGAAGACCGAGATGCCGGCGTGGCCGGTGCCGAAATCGAGCCGGGCGCGGTCGTGATGGCGCCGGCAGAGGCCTTCGTTGATGAGACGGAAGTCACCCGTGGCGTCAAGCACGTCGCCGAAGGGGGCGAAGGCGGCTGGAGTGAGCGGCAGGGCTTGGACGGTCTGGCGCATTCTAGTCCTTTGGCCGAAGCCGGGGGTTTCACACCCCCGGACCCCCGTGGGGTATTTGGACAACGAAGAAGCGCTAGCGGCCGAAGGCGCCGGTGCCCCGGAGTTTCGCGTGGCGGTTCACGTCCTTGTAGAGGAGGTAGCGGAAGCAGCCCGGTCCGGCGGCGTAGCAGGCCTGCGGGCAATATGCGCGGAGCCACATGAAATCGCCGGCCTCGACCTCCACCCAGTCCTGGTTGAGCTTGTAGACCGCCTTGCCTTCAAGGACGTAGAGCCCATGTTCCATCACATGGGTTTCCTCGAAGGGAATGACGCCGCCGGGCTGGAAGGTGACGATGTTCACATGCATGTCGTGGCGGAGGTCGTCGGGTTCGACGAAGCGCGTGGTGGCCCAGCGCCCTTCTGTATCAGGCATGGCGATGGGGCTCAGGTCCTGATCCGAGGTGACGAAGGCCTCGGGGGCCGCGACGCCCGGGGCGGGTTCGTAGAGTTTGCGGACCCAGTGGAAGCGGGCGGGCTGCTTTTTCGCGTTCTTCAGGCGCCAGCGCGCGCCAGCCGGGATATAGGCATAGCCGCCGGGGCCGAGGTCATGTTCCTGCCCGTCGAGGCTGAGCCACAATTCGCCCTCGGTGACGAAAATCACGCCTTCGGCGCCGGCTTCGGGTTCCGGCGCATCGGAGCCGCCTTTCGGCCCGACCTCCATCACGTACTGGCTGAAGGTTTCCGAAAAGCCCGACATCGGCCGCGCGATCAGCCACATGCGGGTGTTGGTCCACCCGGGCAGGACGCTTGTCACGATGTCGGAAAAACAGCCCTTCGGAATGAAGCAATAGGCATCGGTGAAGATGGCGCGACCGGTCATCAGCGCGGTCTGCGGCGGCAGGCCGCCCGGTGGGGCGTAGTAGCGGTTCGGGGCGCGGGTCATGGCGGCATCCTTCATCGGGGGAGCATGTTGGTGAGACGCAGGGCGGCGATCCGTTCGACCTGGGCGCAGGCCTCATGGAACTCGGTCTCGTTGTCCTGCTCAAGCCGGCGGCGGAATGCGTCAAGGATCGTGGCCTTGGTGTTGTCGCGGACGGCGATGATGAAGGGAAAGCCGTGGCGCGCGACATAGGCGTTGTTGAGCTCGGTGAACTCGGTCCGTTCGGCATCGGTCAGCGCGTCGAGCCCGGCGGAGGCCTGTTCGGCGGTGGAGCTTGCCGTCAGCCGTTTCGCCTGGGCGAGCTTGCCGGCAAGGTCGGGATGGGCGGTGAGGACCCCCAAGCGTTCGGCGCGGCTCGCGGTGCGGAAGATCCGGGCGAGGGCATTCTGAAGACCCCCCGCCGTGTCATGCGCCGGACCAAGTTCCAGCGCCCAGGCGCGTTCGGCGATCCAGGGGGAATGTTCGAAAACGCCGCCGAAGCGGGCGGTGAAGCCAGCCTTGTCCATCAGGCTCGGCCGGTCGTGGCGGCGCGGTGGATGGGTTTCGGCCCAGTGCCGGGCGATGTCGAGCCGGCGCGGGAACCAGACGCCCTCATGCCCCTTCGCATAGTCGAGGAAGCGCTTCAGGCCAGCCAGCTTGCCGGGCCTGCCGATCAGGCGGCAATGAAGGCCGACCGACATCATCTTGGCCGCGCCCGCCTGCCCTTCGGCATAGAGGACATCGAAAGCGTCCTTCAGATACTGATAGAACTGCTCGCCGGTGATGTAGCCGGGGGCGGTGGCGAAGCGCATGTCATTGGCTTCGAGCGTGTACGGGATGACAAGCTGGTCGCGGTCGCCAGCCTCTAGCCAGTAGGGAAGATCGTCGTCATAGGTGTCGGAGACCCAGTCGAGGCCCGCCTCCGCCGTCAACCGCACCGTGTTGACCGAACAGCGCCCGGTATACCAGCCGGTTGGCGGCGACCCCGTGACCTCGGTATGTAGGCGGATCGCTTCGGCGATCTGGCGACGCTCATCCTCCTCGGACATGTCCTTGTGTTCGACCCATTTCAGACCGTGCGAGGCAATCTCCCAGCCCGCCGATTTCATCGCCGCGACCTGTTCGGGCGAGCGGGCGAGCGCGGTGGCGACGCCGTAGACAGTGACGGGGATTTCCATGCCGGTGAACAGGCGATGGAGCCGCCAGAAGCCGGCGCGCGCCCCGTAGTCGTAGATCGATTCCATGTTCCAGTGGCGCTGGCCGGGCCACATCGCCGCCCCGGCGATATCGGAGAGGAAGGCTTCCGATGCCGCATCGCCATGCAGGATGCAGTTTTCGCCGCCCTCTTCGTAGTTGAGGACAACGCTGACGGCGATCTTCGCGCCGCCCGGCCATTGAGCGTCGGGCGGGTTGGCGCCGTAGCCGATCATGTTGCGGGGGTAGCGGTTCATGCCGGGCCTTTCTGGAGCTGCGATGAGGTTAGCTTCCGATTGCCAGAGATATTATCAAGAAAATCCTGAAGTACCTGACGTGAAATCCGACGGTCGCCTTTGCCGCCTGTCTCGGTAAGGTGGCTTTGAATGCGACAAGGGGGCGCGGCATGGCCGAGGGCTATCTGACGACACATGTTCTGGATACCGCGCGGGGCCTGCCTGCGGCGGGGCTCCGGATCGCGCTTTACGAGGTCAGCGGCGACGCGCGGCGCAAGATCGCAGAGATGGTCACGAATGCGGACGGGCGGACCGACGCACCGATCCTGCCCAGGGGCGAGTTCGCGCCGGGCATCTATGAGCTGGTCTTCCACGCCGGCGAGTATCTCGACCGCACCGGGGCTGCGCCGGAGGCCCCGCGCTTCCTTGAAGAAGTGCCGATCCGCTTCGGGATCTCGGATGCCGGCGCGCATTACCATGTGCCGCTCCTCCTCTCGCCCTTCGGCTATTCGACCTATCGGGGGAGCTGAGGTCTCAGGCCGCGCGGCTTGACCAGAAGAACCACAGCGCCACAAGCGCCAGTGCGGCGGACAGCGCGCGGCGCACCACGCGGCTGCGACCGGGATCGCTGAGAAGGGCGTTGGCGGAACCTGCGAGGGTGACGATGGCGGCATGGATCACCGTCGCCACGGCCACATAGGCGGCGGTCAGGATCAGGGTTTCGTCAAGGACCGGGGCGCCAGGATCGGTGAAGCCCGGCAGGACCGCGACATAGAAGATCGCGGCCTTGGGGTTGAGAAGATTGGTGACAAGTCCGCGGCGGAAGGCACGGGCGAGCGTGATTTCGCTGAGGCCAATCCCGGCGCCGTCCCCAGCATCGCGCCAGCCGTCCCAGGCGAGCCAAAGAAGGTAAAGCACTCCGCCCCAGCGCAGGCCTTGATAAAATGCGGGCGTGGCGGCGATCAGCGCGGCAAGGCCGAAGGCGGCGGCGATGCCGATGAGTGCGAGGCCAAGCGCCACCCCGGCCACGGCGGCATAGCCCGGCCGCCGCCCCTCGGTCGCGGCGACAAGCGCCAGCCAGGCCATGTTGGGGCCGGGCGTCAGCTCGATCAGCGTCGCGGTCAGGACGAAGGCCGACAGGCCCGCCGGCAGCATCCGGTCAGACCCATTTGGCCAGCGGCGGCAAGCTCATCAGCACGGCGCTGGCGTCATGGCCGGATTCAAGCCCGAACTTGGTGCCGCGGTCGTAGACCAGGTTGTATTCGGCATAAAGACCACGGTGGACAAGCTGCGCGTCGCGGTCCGTCTCTGTCCAGGGCGTGTTGCGCCGCCGCTCCGTCACCGGCACGAAGGCGGGCAGAAGGGCGCGGCCGACATCGCAGGTAAAGGCGAAATCCCGGTCCCAGTCACCGCTGTGCAGGTCGTCGTAGAAGATGCCGCCGACGCCCCGCGCCCGACCCCGGTGCGGCACGAAGAAATATTCGTCGGCCCAGGATCTGAAGCGGGTGTAATAGCTGGGGTCATGCGGGTCGCAGGCGGCTTCCAGCGTGGCGTGGAAATGCGCGGTATCCTCAGGGTATTCGATGCAGGGGTTGAGGTCGGCGCCGCCGCCGAACCACCAGGCATGGGGCGTCCAGAACATCCGCGTGTTCATGTGGACGGCGGGGGCATGGGGGTTCTGCATATGGGCGACCAGGCTGATGCCCGAAGCCCAGAAGCGCGGGTCCTCGGCCATGCCCGGCACGCCGCGCGCCGCCATCGCCGCCTGCGCCCGGGGGCCAAGCGTGCCGTGGACGGTCGAGACATTGACGCCGACCTTTTCGAAGACCCGGCCGCCGCGCAGCACGCTCATCAGCCCGCCGCCCGCGTCCGAACCATCGTCCGAGGCGCGGCGCGTCTCCGTCACCTCGAACCGGCCCGGAGGAAGGCCGGCGTTGGGGCCGCCCTTCTGGCTGTCCTCGAGCGCCTCGAATGCCGCGACGATCTCATCGCGCAGCGTGCGGAACCACGCAGCCGCCTGCTGTTTCCGGGTCTCGCAATCCTGGCTCACCTGCGCCTCCGTCGGGCTCGTCACCATCGCCTAGCAGGTTTGCCGCGCCCCTGCCAGCGTGACTCCATTTGGCGGATTGGGCCAGTGGCTGTAGAGTCGCCGCATCGTACCTTGTGATGAGTCGAACACCATGTTGACACTGCGCGCCCTTCCCCCGGTCATCGTTCTTCTTGCCGTATTGTCCGGTTGCGTGAACAGCACCGGCACCTGTCCCAAAGCCGATACCCGCGATGAGGAGCGCGAATTGCGCACCGTCGAGAGGTTGATCCGCGACACCCGCACCGGCATGGCGCGGGGTTACCGCGAGGAAACCACCTATGGCAGCGGTGGCGGCTTCGTGAACTTCTGCCTTGGCGGCATCAATTCCAATGTCGGTGTCTCTGTCTGCGGCGATCCGTCGCGTCGGAAGACGGCTGTGCCGATTGACGCGGCTGCGGAAGAACGCAAGCTGGCTGCACTCGAAGCCCGGCGCAGTGCGCTCATCGCCGAGATGAGCGCCAAGTCAGCCGCCTGCGCACCCGCCGGAGGAATTTGACATGCGGCTTGCCCCCCTTCTGGTCCTGCCGCTCCTCCTCGCCGCCTGCGGTACGCCGCAGGAACAGTGCATCCGCCCCTACACCAAGGAACTCAGGCAGGTCGATGCGCTCATCGCCGAGACGCGGGCGAACCTTGCGCGGGGCTACGGCTACCGCGAGGACAGGGTGACGGATTGGGATTATGAGCCCTGCTACTGGGGCCGCAGCGTCACACCGGGCGGTATCAGCAGCCGGTCGATGTGCTGGGAACCCTATGAGCGCACGGTGCGCACCGCGGTCGCCGTCGATCCCGCTTCTGAGGAACGAAAGCTCGCCGCGCTGACGCAGCGCCGCACGACACTGGCGAAGCGGATTGGCCCCGCGGTCGCGGCCTGCAAGGCGCAATATCCCGAGTAGGGGCCGCCTCAGTAGGCGGGGGCCGCTGCCGGATCGAGAAGGCTGCGCCCGCCGTCGACGGTCAGAATCTGGCCGGTCATGAAGCTCGACCCGTCCGAGGCGAGGAAAAGTGCCGTCTCGACCACTTCGGAGGGCGAGGCGATCCGGCCAAGCGGGGTCCGCGCGATGATCTCGTCGCGCCAGTCGGGGTTTTCCTTCAGCGTCGCATAAAGGCTCGACGTCAGCACGCTGCCGACGGCAATGCCGTTGACGCGGATACGCTCCGGCGCCAGCGCCAGCGCAAGCGAGCGTGTCGCCTGTTCAAGCGCAGCCCCCGCGACCGAATAGGCCAGAAGCTCCGGCTGACTGCGCTGGGCGGCCAGGGGCGAGATGTTGATGATCGCCCCGACCGGGCCATCCTCGTTCCCGTCACGCTCTGCCTGGGCGATCATCCGCTTCGCCGCAGTCTGCGACAGGCGCAGCGACACCATGAGGTTCTGTTTCAGCAGGGTCTCGACGCTCTGGTCCTCATGGCTCAGGGGATCGGTCAACATGAAGTTGCGGCTGGCGTTGACGAGGATGTCGATGCGGTCAAAGGCATCCACCGTCGCCGACAGGAGGTTGGCCACGGCGAGCTTCTGGCAAAGGTCGCAGTTGAAGGCCCGGAGCGAGCTTTCGTCGCCGCCAAGCACCTTCATCTCTTCGGCCAGCAGCTCCTCATCGGCATCCGCAAGCATGACCTTCGCGCCGCGATCCATGAAATGGTGGGCGATGGCGAGACCGATCCCGCTTGCGGCCCCGGTGATGATGGCCGTCTTGCCGGCGATGGAAAGCGACATGGGGGATACATCTCCGAAGCTGCCCATGGGGGCAGGTTGGTGGATTTTCAGCCTCTCAGCCGAGGCGGCGCGATACGCGCGCGGCACGCAGAACCTTGAACCCGTTGTCGCCGCCAACCTCCTCAACCTCGCGGAAGCGCTGCGACAAAGCCGTTTCGTATGGCAAATGGCGGTTGGCGACAAGCCAGAGCGTAGCGGAAGGGTGAAGCCGGTCGGCGGCAGCGGTGATGAAAGCAAGGCCAAGCGCCGGTTCGGCGGCGCGGCCGGTGTGGAAGGGCGGGTTGGTCACGATGGCATCGTAAAGGGCCGCCGGGCGAAAGCGGGTGGCGTCGGCCCAGTGGAAAGCGGCGCGCGGATCGGTGACGTTGCGGCGCGCACAGGCAAGGGCGAGATGATCGGCCTCGACAAGGTCAAGCACCTCGATCTCGCTGCGCGCAAGGATCGCAGCCGAAAGCCAGCCCCACCCTGCACCGAAGTCAGCAACCCTGCGCCCGAGCCGCGCCGGCAAGGTCGCGACGAGGAGCGCGGAGCCGCGATCGACCGCCTCGGCGGAAAAGACGCCGGCACGGGTGACGAAACCCGGCGCGGGGGAAAGATCGGTGGCCCGCCAGTCGGCGAAGACTTCGCAGTCAGGCCGGTCGAAGCCGAAAGTCTTGCCATGCGCCTTGGCGATGGGTGGCGACACCGGCGCCCGCGCGCGAATGTCCTTCAGCATGGTGTCGATACCGTCGGTCTTCTGGCCGTCGATCCAGACCGGCCCTCCCGGCACGACATGGGCGGCGGCCATTGCCACCGCATCACGGGCGGCGCCACGGGCGCGGGGAAGGAAAACCACCGCCGCAGTCGCTTCGGCCAGGCCCGCGAAGTCCGGCGTGGTGCGATAGCCGCGCGCCTCCCAGGCGTCGTGATCGGGGCGGAAGCCCTGCACGATCCGCACCCTTTCGCGCGGCAGCACCGAAAGATCATCGCCCGACCGCGCCCCGATGACGAGGATATCACCCGAAGCAGGCAGGGCGCCGTCAAGCGCAAGGGTCAGGCGGGACGCGGACATGGCGGGGGCCCTTGGGCCCTATTCCTTTTCCATGGTGCATTGCAGCGGATGCTGGTGGCGGCGCGCGAAGTCCATCACCTGCGCCACCTTAGTTTCCGCCACCTCGAAGGAAAAGACGCCGACCACCGCGAGGCCCTTCTTGTGGACGGTAAGCATGACCTCGAACGCCTGCGCATGGGTCATGCCGAAGAAGCGTTCCAGGATATGCACGACGAATTCCATCGGCGTGTAATCGTCGTTCAGCAGAAGCACCTTGTAGAGCGGCGGGCGCTGGGTCTTGGTGCGCGTCTTGGTCAAGACCGAGGCGTCAGGGTCATTGCCGTCTTTGCGGTCCGTCATGGTCAGCGGCAGCAAGGGCAAGTCGAGGCACTCCATGGTCATCGGCAGGGGATTCGCGGGCATTCGGACTGGACCCACAATATAGGCGCAAACACGCATGAGAAAAGGGTTGCCTTGCGGAGGCTTGATCCAGGCCTTCCGGCACGCGAAGCTCTACCGACTGTCACCCGGACCGGAGCGGACATGCCCGCGCTTTCAGCCATCGCCTTCGATGCCGACGATACGCTCTGGCACAACGAGCGTTTCTTTCGCCTGACGCATGACCATTTTACCGGCCTTCTGGCCGACTACGCCGGGCGCGATCATCTGGAAGAGCGGCTACTTGCGGCCGAGCGGCGGAATATCGGGCGCTATGGCTACGGCATCAAGGGCTTCACCCTCTCGATGATCGAGACCGCGCTGGAGGTGACGGAAAACCGCGTGCCCGGCCATGTCATCGGCGAACTTGTCGCGGCGGGGCGCGAGATGCTGGCCCATCCGATCGAGCTTCTGCCCCATGCCCGCGAAACCGTCGAGGCGCTGAAGGGCCGCCACCGGCTTTTCGTTATCACCAAGGGCGATCTTCTTGATCAAGAGCGCAAGGTCGCCCAATCGGGTCTTGGCGAGATCTTCGACGCGGTGGAGATCGTCTCGGACAAGACCGCGCCGGTCTATGCCGGCATCTTCCGCCGCCTCGGCGTGGCACCGGACGCGGCGATGATGGTCGGCAACTCCTTGAAATCCGATGTGCTGCCAATTCTGGCGCTCGGCGGCTGGGGCATCCATGTACCGCATGACCTGACCTGGGCGCTTGAGCACGAAACCGCGCCTGAGGCCGAACCGCGTTTCCGTACGATCAATGATCTTGGCGCGCTGCCGGGGCTGATCGGGGCAATCGAGGCGGAAGGGTAAGGCGAGTGTTGTGGGAGGGCGCCAGCACCACCACAAGATGTAGCGCAACACACCCCATCCTTGCTGTAAGAACACGGTCTAACTGTTTTCAAATCAGGCGGTTTTCGTCCCGGAGCCGCTGTGCTATCGTTCCGGCAAATCAGCAGGCCCCGGCGCAAAGATCGGGGTAAAGAGGCAGGAACAAGGTGAGACAGGTTTTGACTTGTCCGGGGCAGTGCGCTTTTCGCATTGGCACGTGTCTGGCAGTGATAGCAATGCTGCTTCTGGCGCCCGTAGTGGCGCTTTCGGCACCCTATGCCGACCTCGTGATGGACATGCGCACCGGCGAGGTGCTGCGGTCCGAGAATGCCGACACCAAGCTTCATCCCGCCTCGCTCACCAAGATGATGACGCTCTACATCGCTTTCGAGGCGATCGAGCGTGGCGAGATCTCGCTCGACAGCCGGGTGACGATCTCCCGCCACGCGGCGTCACAGCCGCCGTCCAAGCTGGGGCTGCGGGCCGGTCAGACCATCGCGCTCCGCTACCTGATCCGCGCCGCGGCGATCAAGTCGGCCAACGACGCCGCGACCGCCATCGGCGAGGCCATCGAAGGGTCCGAACCCGCCTTTGCCAAGCGCATGACCCGTACCGCGAGGGCGCTTGGCATGACCCGTTCGACCTTTGCCAATGCCAACGGCCTGACCGCCAAGGGGCACCTGTCCACGGCGCGCGACATGGCGGTGCTCGGGCGGCATCTCTTCTACGACTACCCCCAGTATTACAACATCTTCTCCCGCCGCTCTGCCGATGCCGGGATCGCGCAGGTGAACTCCACCAACCGCCGGTTCCTTGATTCCTACGAGGGCGCAGACGGCATCAAGACCGGCTACACCGTGGCGGCAGGCTTCAACCTTGTCGCTTCGGCGCAGCGCGGCAACAAGCGCATCGTGGCCTCGCTCTTCGGTGGCCAGTCGACCGCCCAGCGCAACGCGCGGATGGTGCAACTTCTCGACATGGGCTTCGGCAAGTCGCCGAACCGCGCGACCGTGCAAAAGCCGGCGCGGCCCGCCTATGTCGCGCCCGAGCCCGAAGATCTTCTGGCGGATGCAGGCCCGGCGGCCGACGTGACCTCGGACGATCCGGCCTTCGACAGCGACGGCGCCGTTGCGGCGGCGCTCGCCAGCGGCGTTGCTGCGGGCAAGACACTGCGGATTAACGTCGCTGTCGAAAAGAGCCTGCGCCCGCGCATGCGACCGCTGCCGGGCGCCAAGCCCGCCGAAGAACCCGCAGCGGAACCCGCCGAGGAGGTGGACGACATGCTCCTCGCCTCGATGCAGGACGATATCGCCGCCGCCTTGGCCGAGGCACAGGAAACGCTGGGGACTACTCCCGAACCGGCGCTCGCGGAGGAGACCACCGAAGAACCGGAAGCGGTCGCCGTCGCCGAAAACACCGCCGAGGCACCTGCCGCCGAAGCCATCACCGTGGCCGAGGCGGCGCCGCTGCCCGAAACCGGCCCGGTCTTCACGCAATCCACCGCCCCGCAGCCCGAAACGCTCGGCTTGCAGGGTGCGGCGGCTGAACTCGCAGAGGTGCCGGAGGGCACTGCCGTCGCCTTTGCCGCTGTCGCGCCGAAGCCCTCGCCGCTTGCCGACGAAGCGCCCGCCGCCTCGGACCCGATCGTCGTCGCTTCGGCACCGCTGCCCGAAGCCGTGAGCGAACCGAGCGCCGACCAGACCGACGCGAGCGCAATTGACGCCGCCAAAGTGGCGCCCGCAGCCGAAGAAACCGTCGTCATCGCCGCGCCCGAAGCAGGCCAGACCCCTGCCCCGCGCGCGCGCCCGGTTGAGGTCGTGCTCGCCGCAGCGCCCGCCACTGAACCGGCGCCGGAAGCGCCGCTGGAAGTCGTCACCCGGGTTTCGACCTCGGGCGGGCGGCAATGGGCGATCAATGTCGGCAACTTCAACTCGCGCTATGCGGCCGAGCGGATGCTTCTGCAGACCGCGCTGATCGAGATGAACACGCTTGACGAGTCGCTGCGCAAGGTAGTGCCGCGCAAAGGCGGGTTCGACGCGAACTTCGTCGGCATGACCGAGGAGATGGCCGAGCTTGCCTGCCGCAGGCTGGCGGCGCGTCAGACCGAATGCGCCGTAGTCGGGCCATAAGGCCGGTCACGGCTTCGGCCGGTCGTCCCAGTCCTTCCTGAGAATGCGCTGCCCGTCGCCATCGGGGTCGTCATACTGGTTGTTCCTGAGCGACCAGATGAAGGCGGCAAGACCGATCCCGCCCAGGATGAGCGAGATCGGGATCAGGTAGACGAGCATCTCCATGGCGCCCCTCCCCTATTTCAGCCTGAGGGCGTTGAGTGAAACCGTCACTGATGAAGTCGACATGGCCAGCGCCGCGATCAAGGGTGTGGCGAGGCCCACGAGCGCCACCGGCACCGCGACGGCGTTATAGGCGAGCGACAGGGCGAAGTTCTGCTTGATCCGCCGCCGCGCCTGCACCGCGATCCTGAGCGCATCGGGCAAAGGCGAAAGGTCTTGCCCCAGAAGCACGATGTCGGAAGCGACGCGGGCAGCATCGAGGGCCGAGGCCGGCGAGATCGAGACATGGGCGGAGGCCAGGGCCGCAGTGTCGTTCAGGCCGTCGCCGACCATCAGCACCTTGCGGCCTTCCGCCTGCATCGCCGTGACCTTGGCAGCCTTTTCCTGCGGCAGGGCCTGCGCCTGCCATTCAGTCAGGCCCAGTTCGGCGGCAAGGCGCGCCACCGGCGCCTCGGCATCGCCGGAGATCAGGAGCACGCGCTTTCCAGCCTGTTGCAGCGCGGCGACCGCAGCCGCCGCGCCGATGCGTGGGCTGTCGCTGAAGCGGAAGGCAATCGGGTCGGCAGCACCGATCCTGAGGAAGGTCGCGGTTTCCTCGACAAGCTTGGCGCCAAGCCACTCGGCGCGGCCAAGCCGCACAAGGCTGCCCTGCCAGCGCCCCTCGACACCGTAGCCTGGCACTTCGCGCAGGTCCTCGATGGTCGCCGGGGCAATCGCCATGTCCCTCAGCGCAACTGAAAGCGCCCGCGACAAGGGATGGCCCGAAGCGGCGGCAAGTCCTGCGGCAACCGCCAGATCACGCGCGTGATGCCCGTCAAGGCCAAGCGGTGCCGGCGCGCCAAGCGTCAGCGTGCCGGTCTTGTCGAAGACGACCGTATCAACCTCGGCCAGCCGTTCGAGCGCGGTGCCGTCCTTGACGAGGAAGCCCTTGCGGAAGAGCTTTCCCGAAGCGGAGGTGACGACCGCCGGCACGGCCAGCGCCAGCGCGCAGGGGCAGGTGATGATGAGAACCGCGGCGGCGATATTGACGGCGAGCCTGAGGTCGCCGGTGAGATAGAGCCAGACAAGGAACGACGACAGCGCGAGGATATGGACCGAAGGCGAATAGCCCCGCGCCATCCGGTCGGCGAGCGAGGTGTAGCGCGTGCGCGCAGTCTCGGCGACGGCGACAAGTTCGGCCATGCGGTGGAGCGAGGAGTCGCGCCCCGCCGCCGTGACCCGCAGCGTCAGGGGGCCGGTCAGGTTCACCTCGCCGGCGCTGACCACGCTCCCCGGCCCGGCATAAAGCGGCAATGTCTCCCCGGTCAGGAGCGAACGGTCGATCTCGGAGGCCCCCTCCGTGACCACGCCATCGACCGGCATCCGCCCGCCGGGACGCACCAGCACGAGGTCGCCCGGCGCGAGGTCGACGATGGGGACGATCGCCTCGCCTTCAGGGCCAAGGCGGGTGGCGCGCGGCACTTCCAGCGCGGCCAATTCTTCCGCTGCCGAACGCGCGGCGGCGCGGCTGCGGTAGTCGAGATAGCGCCCGGCCAGAAGGAAGAAGCACAAGGACACAGCGGCGTCGAAATAGGCATGCTCGCCGCCCTCGAACGTCTCGAACAGCGAGATCGCCGAGGACAGGATCAGCGCCAGCGAGATCGGCACATCCATGCCAAGCCGCCGCGCCCTGATCGAAGCCCAGGCGGATTTGAAGAAGGGCTGGCCGGAAAATGCGAGGGTCGGCAGCGCGATGGCCGCCGAAATCCAGTGGAAAAGATCGCGCGTCGCGGCCTCTGCCCCCGACCAGACGGCGAAGGACAGAAGCATGATGTTCATCATGGAAAAGCCCGCCACGCCGAGCCGCATCAGGAGATCGCGGCCCTGCCGGTCGGTTGCAGTCGTGGAAAGAAGGCCGGGATCAAGTTCATGCGCCGGATAGCCGATGGCGGCGAGGCGGGCGACCAGTTCCTCCGCGCCGACCGAGGGCAGCGCCGCGACCGAGACCCGCTTTTGCGTGAGGTTCACCCGCGCCGAACGGACGCCCGGCACCGTGTTCAGTGCCCGTTCGACGTCAGAGATGCAGGCGGCGCAATGGGCCGTCGGCAGCGACAGGACGATCCCCGCCTCGCGCTCCGCCCGCCGTGCCGCGATGGTTTCGGCCACCGGGGCCGCGACGCAGGCCGGACAGGCCGAGATGTTTGTCGCAAGCGTGGACATCAGCCCGCCACGAAGAGATCAAGCCGCTGGTGGAAGCGGGTGCCATCCTTCGCGAAGGCCTCGAGAAGGATCATCCACTTGCCGGGAGCGAGCGGCACCTGTGCCACATAGTCGCCGTTCCGGTACACGAAATCGGGCCGGATATCCTCGGTCGCCTGGGTCGCGCGCCCGACAACCGCCGAAAGGCGGTCAACTTCGACCGGCAGCCCGTCACGGTCGCGGAAGGCCAGA
Source organism: Pseudomonadota bacterium (assembly GCA_020161655.1). Lineage (GTDB taxonomy): Bacteria > Pseudomonadota > Alphaproteobacteria > Rhodobacterales > Rhodobacteraceae > Albidovulum. The sequence goes on along the minus strand of JAIUPC010000009.1, from coordinate 49,286 downwards.
CGCAGTTCCCCGCCTTCGTGGCTTTCGGTCAGCGTCCAGCCGAGCGCCTGCTGTGCCTTCCGCTCGGCGTCGAAAACCTGCGAGGCAACGTAGGAATTCTTCACCTCAAGTCCGGGGAAGGTGCTGACGGCCATGACCGCCAGCACCACGTTGACGCCGATGATGACCGCGAAAGCGGAAACGGTGATCGCGAGGACCTTGCCGCCAGTCAGTTCCCTTGCCATCTCAGCCTTCCTTCCCGGTGAAGACGGTGCCCTTGCTGGCGCGGTCTGCCCCGTTCACGTCCTGGAGCCAGATCGTGATGTCGGTCAGGGCGCCGGCGGCAAGCGGGCTGTCCGGCGGCGCGGTGACATAGACCCGCTGGGTCAGGGTTTCGTCGGCGGCCGCGTCGACAACGGTGCCGACGACATTCTCAAGCGTCAAGGGCAGCGCGACCGGATTGCCATCGGGGCCGGGCACGGTGGCAGTCAGTTCAAAGCTGCGCGCGCCCGGCTGTTTGTTGCGGATGCGCACCTCGTAGGTGTTGCGGATCGAGCCGTCGGCGAGAAGCACATAGACCGGGTTGCGGATCGGCGAGACGTTGAGATCGACGGGCGAGCGCAGGAAAAGGGCGACGACCATGCCAAGGCCGAATCCGGCCCAGAGGGTGAAGTAAAGCAGCGTGCGCGGCCTCAGAACATGCTTCATCAGGGGCTTGGGCTTCGCGCCGGCGCGCTCGGCCGCCTCGTCCTTCAGCGCCATGTAGTCGATCAACCCGCGAGGCTTGCCGATCCTGTCCATCACATCGTCGCAGGCGTCGATGCAGAGCGCGCAGGTGATGCATTCCATCTGCTGGCCGTTGCGGATGTCGATCCCCATCGGGCAGACGTTGACGCAGGCCATGCAGTCGATGCAGTCGCCCTTGTCGCCGCCGTCGGATTTCGTCGGCTCGTCCTTCGCGAGCTTGCCGCGCGGCTCGCCCCGCCATTCGCGGTAGGCGACGGTCAGCGTATCCTCGTCCATCATCGCGGCCTGGATGCGCGGCCAGGGGCAGGCGTAGATGCAGATCTGTTCCCGCGCGAAGCCGCCGAAGAAGAAGGTGGTCAGCGTCAGGAAGGCCATGGTGATATAGGCGACCGGATGCGCCGTGCCGTGGACAAGGTCAGAGAGAAGCGTCGGCGCGTCGGTGAAGTAAAAGATCCAGGCCCCGCCGGTGGCGAGGCCGATCAGAAGCCAGACCGTCCACTTGACCAGACGCAGCCGCGCCTTGCGCAAGGACCAGCGTTCGTTCCAGAGCCGGACGCGGGCATTGCGGTCGCCCTCGATCCAGCGTTCGACAAGGATGTAGAGGTCGGTCCAGACCGTTTGCGGGCAGGCATAGCCGCACCAGACCCGGCCCAGTGCCGAGGTGAAGAGGAAAAGCCCCAAGCCCGCCATGATCAGAAGACCGGCGACGAAATAGAACTCGTGCGGCCATATCTCGATCATGAAGAAGAAGAAGCGCCGATCGCCAAGGTCCACCAGCACCGCCTGATCGGGCATCCCCGGCCCGCGATCCCAGCGAATCCACGGCGTGATGTAATAGATGCCAAGGGTGATCGCCATGATCACCCACTTCAGGTTGCGGAATGTTCCTTTGACGCGGCGCGGAAAAATAGGCTCATGCGCAGCATAGAGCTGTGGCTCGGGGGGGCCTGAGGCATCCACGGGGCAGTCTCCAATCGTCCTGTTCGCCCTGTCGTTATGGCCCTCTGACGGCAAACGGACATTGACGCAGATCAAGTCAGGGGTGGCCGCCGGATGCAACAGCAGCGATTCTCAGCGTGACTCCGACCGAAAAAGGGGCATGAGCCATGGCGGCTGCCTTTGTGATTGCCGCAGAAATCCCTTGCCCGCTGCGCCGACGCGGCAGCAGATGAAGACGGGGGCGGCTGCGGCGGTCGTGGTCTGCCGGGAGGAGCGGGCATGTCGGAAAAACGCAAGCCGGGCGAAGCGAGCGAATTCTCAGCGGCGGAGATCGGCGCGCTCGCACACCTTTACCGGGGCGAGGTCTACCGTTCCACCATCTGGCGAACCCGGCTCGACACGACGACGAACTGGTCGGTGGTGACGCTGGGGGTGGCGCTCTCGATCACCTATTCCTCGCCCGAGGCCTCGCCGCTGCCGCTTCTCCTCGTCGGCATCCTGATCCTTCTCTTCCTCGCGCTCGAGGCCCGGCGCTACCGCTATTTCAGCGTCTGGCGCGCCCGGTCGCGCTGGCTTGAGAAGCACTTCTTCGTGCCGATGCTCCGGGATGGCGACCTGCATACCGAGGAGAACTGGGCGACGATCCTCGCGGCGGATTACGATCATCCAACCTATCATGTGACCTACCTCGCCTCGGTCGCCCGGCGGGTCAGAGGCAACTATCTCTGGATCCTGCTCATCCAGACGGCCGCCTATGTCGGCAAGCTCATCGTCCATCCGACGGCGGTGCCCGATCTCGAAACATTCATCCGGCGCGCAGATGTCGGCCCCCTGCTGCCGGGCGAACTGGTGCTGGGGATCGGCGCCCTTTACATCCTGTCCTGGGTGGCGCTGGCAGTCTGGATCAACCGGGTCGACGACCGCCGCATCCTTGAACGCGGCGGCACCGCCACCATGGGGTGAGCGGCGCGTGGAACCGGCACGGACTGTGGTAGGTTAGACGGCATCGGCACCCCCAGGAAACGCGCGAACAGGACGGGGTGCCGATGCCTCTACCCGGAGGGGCGTAACCGCCCCTCCGAATTCTTCAGATCATTCGCCGCCACCACGGCTGTGGACCCAGGCGGCCACGGCGCGGATGTCGGCCTCGCTCAGCCGGCCCTGCCAGGAAGGCATCACGCCGAAGCGGGCATTGGTGACGGTGTCGGTAAGGGCCACCTGATCGCCGCCGTAAAGCCAGATCGCATCGGTCAGGTTCGGCGCGCCCTGCGCCCGGTCGCCGGTGCCGTCCTCGGCATGGCAGGCGGCGCAGTTGTCGGCGAAGACCGTGGCGCCGGCTTCGGCGAGGGCCGCATCATGATCCTGACCGGAGATCTGCAGGACATATTGCACGACCTCGTCGATCTGCTCCTTTTCCAGAAGCTCGTCGGCACCAAACTTCGGCATCTCGGAATAGCGGGCATCGGCGTCGGTGGTGTTGCGGATGCCGTGCGCGACGGTCGTGTGGATTTCCTCGATCGTGCCACCCCAGAGCCAGTCGTTGTCCAGAAGGTTCGGATAACCCTTCGCCCCGGCCGCACCGGAGCCATGGCACTGCGCGCACCAGGTACGGAAGACCGCGCCACCCGCATTGGCGGTGTAGTTGGCAAGTTCAGGGTCCGAGGCGATGGCCGTCAGGTCGGCCGCCGCAAGCTTGGCCTCGATCGGCGCATTGGCATCCTCGTAGCGCTTGATCTCGGCGGCGACATCGGCGCGCGTGCTCGACGCCAGCACACCCGGCGTCGCGCCGGTGATGAGGGGCCAGGCCGGATAGGCGATCGTATAGGCGATGCCCCAGATGATCGTCGCGTAGAAGGTCCAGAGCCACCAGCGCGGCAGGGGGTTGTTGAATTCCTCGATGCCGTCCCAATTGTGGCCGGTGGTTTCGGGATCGGGCTTCTTGGTGACGGGTCGCTTGCTCATTTCAACGTCTCCTGCGCCCTCTCGGCCCTGGGGCTGCCGCTGGCGGGTCTTTTCTCGTTCCGGAAGGGGACACTGGCCGCATCGTCATGGATCTGCCGCGAACCGGGCCGGAAGGCCCAGACGACGACACCAAGAAAGACGAGAAGCAGCGCCAGAAGCGCCCAGCTGTCGGCGAATTCCCTCAAGAGGCTGTAAAGCTCCATATCCCCCTCCTATCGGCTCGCGTCCGGCTGGAAGGTCGAGAAGTCGACCATCGTGCCGAGGACCTGCAGGTAGGCCACAAGCGCATCCATTTCGGAAATCCCGGCCTGCCCGTCGAAGTTGCCGACATTGGCACGGGGATAGCGTTCGAGAAGCCCCTCGCTGTCGGCATCCGGGTCGGCCTGCGCGGTGAAATCGGCCTTCGCCTGTTCGATCATCTCGGAGGTATAGGGAACCCCCACCAACGCATCAGTCGAAAGCCGGTCGGCGATGCGGGTCGGCGCGATCATCCGGTCCTTGAGGAAACCGTACTTGGGCATGATCGACTCCGGCACCACCGATTGCGGGTCGGTCAGGTGATCGACGTGCCATTCGTTCGAATAGCGGCCACCGACGCGGGCAAGGTCAGGCCCCGTCCGCTTCGAGCCCCACTGGAACGGATGGTCATACATCGATTCCGCCGCCAGCGAGTAATGGCCGTAACGTTCCACCTCATCCCGCATCGGGCGGATCATCTGGCTGTGGCAGGTATAGCAACCCTCGCGGACGTAGATATCGCGCCCGGTCAGTTCGAGCGGCGTATAGGGCCGCACCCCTTCGACCTTCTCGATGGTGTTCTCGAGATAAAAGAGCGGTGCGATCTCCACGATGCCGCCGATCGTCACCACGAGGAACGAGCCGACGAGAAGCGCTGTCGCGTTGGTCTCGATGAACTTGTGCTTGTCAAGAATGCCCATGGCCCAAGCTCCTTATTCTGCAGGGACAGCGTCGGAAGCGGCGGCATTGGCCGGCTGCTTCGCGACGGTGGCCCAGAGGTTGTAGGCCATGATGAGAGCCCCGGTGAGGTAAAGAACCCCGCCAGACGCGCGCACCACGTTCATCGGGAACTTCGCGGCGACGCTGTCTGCGAAGGCGTTCACGAGGAAGCCTTGCGCATCAACCTCGCGCCACATCAGGCCTTCCATGATCCCGGTCACCCACATCGAGGCGGCGTAGAGAACGATGCCGATGGTGGCGAGCCAGAAGTGCCAGGAGACGAGCGTCAGCGAATAGAGCCGCTCACGGTTCCAGAGCCTAGGCACCAGGAAGTAGAGGACGCCGAAGGTGATCATGCCGTTCCAGCCAAGGGCGCCGGAATGGACGTGGCCGATGGTCCAGTCGGTATAGTGCGAAAGCGAGTTCACCGCCTTGATCGACATCATCGGGCCTTCGAAGGTCGCCATGCCGTAGAACCCGATGGAGACCACCATCATCCGGATCACCGGATCGGTGCGAAGCTTGTCCCAGGCGCCCGACAGCGTCATCAGGCCGTTGATCATGCCACCCCAGGATGGCATCCAGAGGATGATCGAGAAGACCATTCCAAGCGTCGCGGCCCAGTCGGGAAGTGCCGTGTAGTGCAGGTGGTGCGGACCGGCCCAGATATAAAGGAAGATCAGCGCCCAGAAGTGGATGATCGAGAGCTTGTAGGAATAGACCGGGCGTTCGGCCTGTTTCGGCACGAAGTAGTACATCATGCCGAGAAAGCCCGCCGTCAGGAAGAAGCCGACGGCATTATGGCCGTACCACCACTGGGTCATGGCATCCTGCACACCTGCGAAGACCTGGACGGATTTCGACCCGAACATCGACACCGGCACCGAGAGGTTGTTCACCACATGCAGCATCGCGATGGTCACGATGAAGCTGAGGTAGAACCAGTTCGCGACGTAGATATGCGGCTCTTTCCGCTTCAGGATCGTGCCGAGGAAGACGGCGAGGTAGGCGAGCCAGACGATGGTCAGCCACCAGTCGACGTACCATTCCGGCTCTGCATACTCCTTGGACTGGGTGGCGCCGAGGATATAGCCCGACGCGGCGAGGACGATGAAAAGCTGATAACCCCAGAAGACGAACCAGGCGAGGTTGCCGCCCCATAGGCGGGCGGCCGAGGTGCGCTGGACGACATAGAACGACGACATGATAAGGGCGTTGCCGCCGAAGGCGAAGATTACCGCCGAAGTATGCAGCGGCCGGAGCTTGCCGAAATTCAGGTAGCCCTGCGTCAGTTCCGAGAAGTTCAGGCTCGGGAACGCGAGCTGGAAGGCGATAGTTACGCCGACGAGAAAGCCGACGAGGCCCCAGAGCACCGTGGCGATGGCGCCGGCCCGGACGACGCCGTCGTTGTAGCTCAGTTCGGGATGGGGATCGAGAGCGGGCTGGTCGTTCCCGGTCCTTCTCAGCACCCAGATGAACGTAACCGCGGCGGCGAGCATCACCGTCAGCGCGTTCACCATGTAAGCAAGGTCATGCGCATAGTTGGCGGCAATCGCGGCCATCACCGCGATGGCGCCAAGCACCACCAGTTTGATATAGTCAGACATGTCCGCGTTCCCTCGTCTTCTGAAGACAGCCGAATCCCCAGCTTCGGACGGCCTCCGATACACGGCGTTGTGAACGCCGGGCGGTCCCGCCGCCTTGATCTGGGTCAAGTCGTGCGGTCGCAGCACTTGATCCGTATCAAGGCGATCCGATGCCGGCGCTGAGATGCTTGCAGCAATCACCTTGGAAAGGAGATTCCCATGGCCTTCAAGTCCATGCTGACCATCACCACCGACGCCGAAGACTCGACGCACCAGCTTGACGTTGCCGTCGATCTGGCCCGGCGCGAGGATGCCCACCTTGACGTGTTGTGCGTCGGCGTCGATCAGACCCAGACCGGCTATTACTACGCCGGGGCGACCGCGATCCTGACGCAGGAGGCGTATAATCAGGCCAAGGACGATGTCGCCCGGGCCGAGAAGGCGGTTCGCGAACGTCTTGCGAGCGAAGACATCCGCTGGGCGGTCGATTCCGCCGTGGCGCAGGTGGGGGCGCTTTCCGGGCCGGTCGGAATGATGGCGCGGTTCGCCGACCTCGTCATTCTCGACAAGCCATACGGTCAGGGGCGCAGCTATTCCAGCGAGGCGATTCTTGAGGCCGCTCTTTTCGAGGGCAGCGCGCCGGTCCTTGTCCTGCCCGGCAAGGCGCAGGATGCAAAGTTCGGCAAGCGGGTGGTCGTGGCCTGGAACCAGAGCGACGAATCCCTGCGCGCGGCAAAGGCGGCGCTGCCGGTCCTGAAGGCTGCGTCGGCTGTGAACATCACCATCATCGACCCGCCGACGCATGGGCCGGAGCGCTCCGATCCCGGCGGCATGCTGTCGCAACTTCTGTCGCGCCATGGCATCCACGCCGAGGTCTCGGTCCTTGCCAGGACCCTGCCCAAGACCTCGGAGGTTCTGTCGCGCCATGCCCGCGACCTTGACGCCGACCTGATCGTGATGGGCGCCTATGGCCATTCGCGCTTCCGCGAGGCGATCCTTGGCGGCACCACGCGCAACATGCTTGAAATGGCCGAGATCACGGTCCTGATGGCGCATTGAACGCCTGCCAGGCCTGGTGGCTGCGTGCCACGGCGTCTTTCCTGACGGCGCTGCCGGAGGGGATGTTCGGGCGCGCGCGGTTGACCCAGGGAAAACCGTCCGGCCCCGGCAGATTGCCTCGTTTCGCCGGCAGGTTGACGGAAAGTTGGCGATACAGCGTAGCGCATTTGGCTTGCTTGCGTGCGCAAGCCGACTAGGCTCTAGCCAGTTTCCGCCCGAGTTCGGCGGACAAACAATCAATACAAACCAAGACAGGGGTATTGCAGATGACCATGAACAAGCTGCTTCTTTCCACCGCTCTGAGCCTCGGCCTGGCGCTTCCATCGGTGGCGGCAACCGTCGCCGAGGGTGACAAGCTGGCCGAAAACCAGAACTACACCTACTGGCTTCTCGACGCGATCAAGTCGATGGACCCGCAGATCAACACCGACGTCGAAGGTTCGGGCGTGCTCCGCTCGCTCTTCGAGGGACTTTACAACGAAGACCAGAAGGGCGCGCTGGTGCCCGGCGTCGCGACCGGCTTTGACCTTTCCGAAGACAAGACCGTTTACACTTTCAAACTCCGCGACAATGCCAAGTGGTCGAACGGCGATCCGGTGACGGCCAACGACTTCGTCTATTCCTGGCGCCGCCTCGCCGACCCGAAAACCGCCTCCGAATACGCCTGGTACATGGAACTGATGCAGGTCAAGAACTCCGCCGCGGTCATCGCCGGCGAGGTTCCGCCGGACCAGCTTGGCGTAAAGGCAATCGACGATCTCACGCTTGAAGTGACAATCGAAGCGCCGCTGCCCTACTTTCCGAAGATGCTGACCCATGCCTCGACCTTCCCGGTCAACCAGAAGGCGCTTGAGGCAAACGGCGACAAGTGGACCGAGGCCGGCACGCTCGTCGGCAACGGCGCCTATGTGCTGAAGGAACATATCCTTGGCGAAAAGGTGGTGATGGAGCCGAACCCGAACTACTGGGACAACGAGAATACGGTCATCCAGAAGATCACCGCGCTGACCATCAACGACGTGAACGCAGCACTTACCCGCTATCTCTCGGGCGAGCTGGACCGCGTCGACATTCCGGCGGGCCAGTATCCGACGCTGAAGGAACAGTATCCGGATCAGGCGACTTCGGTGCCGCAGTCCTGTTCCTACATCTACATGTTCAACATGGATGAGGCAAAGGGCCCGGCGGCGCTAAAGGACATCCGCGTGCGCAAGGCGCTGTCCTATGCGATCGACCGCGACATCGTCGTCGAGAAGATCCTTCAGGGTGGTCAGGCACCGTCCTACAACTGGACCCATGCCGCGACCGAGGGCTTTGCCATGCCCGAGATCGACTACGCGAAGTGGACTCAGGAAGAGCGTCTTGCCAAGGCGAAGGAGCTTCTGGTCGAGGCGGGCTTCGGGCCGGACAACCCCTTGAAGCTGACGCTGAACTACAACACCTCGGAAGATCACAAGAAGATCGCCATCGCGGTGCAGCAGTTCTGGAAAGGCATCGGCGTCGACCTGACGCTCAACAACATGGAGTGGAAGGTCCATACCGACAAGATGCAGAACCAGGACTTCGAAGTGGCCCGCTACGCCTGGTGCGGCGACTACAACGAAGCTTCGACCTATCTGGACCTCTTCACCAGCTACTCCGGCCACAACAACGGCAAGTTCTTCAGCGAGGAATACGACAAGCTGATGAAGGAATCGAAGACCGCCGCGGACCCGAATCCGATGTACACGCAGGCGGAACAGATCCTGGCCAAGAATATGCCGATGGCACCGATCTACCAGTACACCAAGGTTGAGATGATCAAGCCGGACATGCGCGGCATGGGTCAGGAAAACCTGATGCAGAACTGGTACGTCAAGGACATGTACCGCGTCGCCCAATAAGCGACTGGCCTTGGGGCGCGCCGCCTGACCGCGGCGCGCCTTCCCCTTTTTGTCCGGGGTTTTCGCATGATCACCTATATCCTCAAGCGCCTGGCCATCGCGGTGCCGACGCTGCTTTTTCTCATCATCGTTTCGTTTCTCTTGATGCATGCGGCACCCGGCGGCCCCTTCACGCAGGAGCGTCAGGTGCCCGCGGCCGTGCTGGCGAACCTCAACGCCAAGTACGGGCTGGATCAGCCGCTCTGGCGGCAGCTCGCGTCCTATATCTGGGGGATCGTGGCGCATTTCGATTTCGGCCCGTCCTTCATCTACAAGGATCGCACGGTGAACGAGATCATCGCCCAGGGCTTTCCGGTCACGCTGACCTATGGCACCATCTCTTTCGTCGTTGCGGTGATTACGGGCGTCGGCCTTGGTGTCGCGGCGGCGATCTACCAGAACTCCTGGCTCGATTACCTCGCCGTCGGCATTTCCATCGGCGCGCAGGTCTTGCCGAACTTCGTCATGGCGCCGCTTCTGCTCCTCACCTTCACCTGGTGGCTCGGATGGTTGCCCGGCGGCGGATGGGAGGGCGGGCAGTGGCAATACATGGTGATGCCTGTGATCGCGCTTGCCACCTCCTACATGGCCTCGATCGCGCGCCTGACCCGCGCCTCGATGCTTGAGGTGCTGACCTCGAACCATATCCGCACCGCCCGCGCCAAGGGCCTGCCGGAATCCCGCGTGATCCTGAAACACGCACTGAAGCCTGCGCTGCTGCCGGTCCTCTCCTACCTCGGCCCGGCCTTCGTCTCGATGATCACCGGCTCGGTCGTGGTGGACTTCTTCTTTTCGACCGGCGGCATCGGCAAGAGCTTCGTCGACAGCGCGCTGAACCGCGACTACGCGGTGATGCTTGGCATCACCATCCTCGTCGGTGCGCTTACCATCGCCTTCAACCTCGTGGTCGATATCCTCTACGCCTGGATCGACCCGAAGATCAGGTATTGATCCATGGTCAACCAAGCTTCCACCATGCCCGCCGCCGCCCTGACCGGCAAAGAGGTCAAGGGCCGTTCGCCCTGGGTCGATGCACGCCGCCGCTTCATGCGCAACAAGGCCTCGGTCGGCGGGTTGATCGCCCTCATCCTGATCGGCTTCATCGCGCTTTTCGGTGACGCCATCGCCCAGTGGTCGAATGAGGAGATCGACTTCAACGTCATGGGCCAGGCCCTGCAGCTTGGCGGTCCGTCGATATCGAACGGCCACTATTTCGGCACCGACGACCTTGGCCGCGACCTTTATTCGCGCACGCTTCAGGGCACGCGCGTTTCGCTCATGGTCGGCATCGTCGGCGCCTTCATCGCGGTTGTCGTCGGCACGCTTTACGGAGCGATCTCCGGCTATGTCGGCGGCCGCACCGACCAGATCATGATGCGGATCGTCGATATCCTGATCGCCGTCCCCTTCATGTTCGTCGTGATCCTTCTACTGGTCATGTTCGGCCGGTCGCTCTTCATGCTTTTCTTCGGCATCGGCATGATCTCGTGGCTGAACATGGCGCGGATCGTGCGAGGCCAGACGCTGAGCCTCAAGCACAAGGAATTCGTCGAGGCGGCTGAGGCGACGGGTGTGGCCCCGCTGACCATCATCCTGCGCCATATCGTGCCGAACCTTCTCGGCATCGTCGCGGTCTATGCCACGCTTCTGGTGCCCGAGATGATCCTCCTCGAAAGCTTCATCTCCTTCCTCGGCCTCGGCGTTCAGGAACCGCTGACCTCGCTCGGCGCGCTCATCTCGGAAGGGGCGAGCACGATCTACTACGGCACCATCTGGCAGCTCGGCTATCCTCTGCTTTTCTTCGTCATCACGCTCTTTTCGTTCTTCTTCGTGGGCGACGGGCTGCGCGACGCCTTTGATCCGAAGGACCGCTGACATGGCGATGCTGGAAGTCCGGGACCTGTCGGTCCGCTTCAATACCCCTGACGGCACCGTCAGCGCGGTCAACAACGTCAGCCTGTCGCTGGAAAAGGGTGAGACGCTGGGCATCGTCGGCGAAAGCGGCTCTGGCAAGAGCCAGTTCGCCTTCGCCCTGATGGGGCTTCTCGCCAAGAACGGCAGGGCGAGCGGGTCGGTGAAGTTCGAGGGCAAGGACATTCTCAACGCGCCGCGTGAGGTCATCAACCCGATCCGGGCACAGAAGATCGCCATGGTCTTCCAGGACCCGATGACCTCGCTCAACCCCTACATGCGGGTTTCCGACCAGATGGCGGAGGTTCTGACCTACCACAGGGGCATGTCCCACCGCGACGCGGTGGCGGAATCGGTGCGAATGCTTGACGCGGTGAAGATCCCCGATGCCAAGGGCCGCGCCCGGCTTTATCCGCACGAGTTTTCCGGCGGGATGCGGCAGCGGGTGATGATCGCCATGTCGCTCCTCTGCCGGCCCGGCCTTCTGATCGCGGATGAACCGACCACCGCGCTCGACGTGACGGTGCAGGCGCAGATCATGAACCTTCTCGCCGATCTTCAGCGCGATTTCGGCATGGCGACGATCCTCATCACCCATGACCTTGGCGTCGTCGCCGGGTTCTGCCGGGAGGTGCTGGTGCTCTACGGCGGCACGGTGATGGAGAAAAGCCCGACCGATCCGCTTTTTGCCGCGCCGTCGCATCCCTATACGCGCGGCCTTCTCGCGGCGATCCCGCGCGTCGACCAGATCGGGGATGAGCTGAGCAGCATCCCCGGATCGCCGCCCAACATGACGCAGGCGCCGAAAGGCTGCCCCTTCGCGCCGCGCTGCGGCTTCAGCGCCGAGGATTGCCTTGACCATCTCGATCCCCTGACCGAATTCGCGCCGGACCGCTGGCGCGCCTGCAACCGCAAGGTGGAGGAATTGGCATGACCACCGCGCCCCTGCTCGAAGCCCGGGACCTGCGCGTCGCCTTCCATCTGCGCCGGGCAAGCGACATGCCCTGGACCAAACCGACGCTCCTCCATGCCGTGAACGGCGTGAATTTCGACCTGATGCCGGGCGAGACGCTGGGCATCGTCGGCGAAAGCGGCTCTGGCAAGTCGACGCTGGCGCGGGCGCTGATCCAGATGGTGCCGGCAACCGGCAAGGCCATCTGGCAGGGCAAGACCGACCTTCTGGCGCTGTCATCGCGCGAGATGCTGAAGTACCGCGCCGATATCCAGATGGTGTTTCAGGACCCGCTGGCGAGCCTCAACCCGCGCATGACGGTGGGCCAGATCATTGCCGAGCCCCTGAAGACGCATCGCAAGGGCATCAAGCCGGCCGAGGTCAAGGACCGGGTCAAGGCGATGATGGACCGCGTCGGCCTCTTGCCGAACCAGATCAACCGCTACCCGCACGAGTTTTCCGGCGGCCAGTGCCAAAGGATCGGCATCGCCCGCGCGCTGATCGTGGAACCGAAGCTTCTCATCTGCGACGAGCCGGTTTCCGCGCTCGACGTGTCGATCCAGGCGCAGGTCATCAACCTTCTGGCCGAACTTCAGCGCGATCTTGGCCTCGCGATGATCTTCATCGCCCATGACCTCAGCGTGGTGAAGCATATCTCCGACCGGGTGATGGTGCTTTACCTTGGCCGCACGATGGAGCTTGCCTCCAGCCATGACCTATATAGCGCGCCGCAGCATCCCTATACGCAGGCGCTGCTGTCTGCCGTGCCGATCCCCGATCCGCAGGCGGAACGCGCCAAGGTGGTGATCCCGCTGGCGGGTGATCTGCCCTCGCCCCTGAAGCCGCCATCGGGCTGCGTCTTTCGCACCCGCTGCCCGCGCGCCGTCGACCGCTGCACCAATGAAGTTCCGGTGCTGCAGGGCAACGGCCATGCCGTCGCCTGCCATTTCCCCGGCACGCTTCAGCTTGCCGAGATCGCGCGGGCGACGGCCTGAGGCGGCCTAAAGCCGAAGGGTTGCGGTTCGCCGTGGATCGGGCGAGGGTTGGCCCGAACCGCGACAGGAGAGGCAAGCGTGACCGACAAGATTTCCGTTTTCGACGGGCATAACGATTTCCTCCTGCGTCTTCTCCACGACCCGGCGCGGCGCGAGGAAATCTGGCTGACGGGCGAGGGCAAGGGCCATCTCGACCTGCCGCGGATGAAGGCCGGCGGCCTCGTCGGCGGTTTCTTCGCGGTCTACATCCCCTCGCCCCCGAACCCGGCCCAACCACCGTCGGATGAGGCGATGAAGGCCCCGCCCTATGACCTGCCGCTGCCCGGCATGGTGCCCCTTCAGGCCGCGCAGCCCGTTGCCGCCGCGATGGTCGGCCATCTGATGTGGATGGAACGAACCGGCACGGTCTCCATCTGCCGATCGGTCGCCGATATCCGCGCCGCGCTGGCAGCGGGCCAGATCGCCGCGATCCTGCATTTCGAGGGCGCCGAGCCGATCGGCGCGGACCTTGACGCGCTGCATGTCTGGCATGCGGCGGGTCTTCGCTCTCTCGGGCCTGTGTGGTCGCGGCCCACGGTCTTCGGCCACGGCGTGCCCTTCCGCTTCCCCGCCGGTCCCGATACCGGGCCGGGCCTGACCGAGGCGGGCAAGCGGCTGATCCGCGAATGCAACGCATTGAAGATCATGGTCGACCTCAGCCATCTGAACGAAAAGGGTTTCGACGACGTGGCCGCCATCTCGGACGCGCCGCTGGTCGCCACCCATTCCAACGCCCATGCGCTGACGCCCCTCACCCGCAACCTGACCGACCGCCAGCTTGACGTGATCCGCGACACCGACGGCATGGTCGGCCTGAACTTCGGCAACATCTTCCTGCGCCCCGATGGCCGCTACCAGACCATCACCGACTGGGAGCCTGTGCTCCGCCACCTCGACTACCTGATCGCGCGGCTCGGGGAGGATCGGGTCGGCTTCGGGTCTGATTTCGACGGCACCGCCGTGCCAGCCGGGATCGGCGATGCCGCCGGGCTGCCGGACATGATGGAGGCGCTCAGGGGACATGGATACGACGACGCGCTCTTGCGCAAGCTTGGCCACGAAAACTGGTTCGCACTGCTTGGCCGGACCTGGGGGAAATGACCCGCCCGACCCTGACCAACAGCGCGGCGCGGCGATTGTTCCTTGACCGCCACGCGCTTCTGGAACCGCCGACCGGCCCCGCCAAGGGCGACGATCTTCTGGCCCTGATCCGCCGCCTTGGCTTCGTTCAGGTCGACAGCATCAACACGGTCGAACGCGCCCATCACATGATCCTCTGGTCGCGGCGGCAAAGCTACAGGCCAAAGCACCTGAAGCCCCATCTCGAACGCGACCGGACGCTCTTCGAACACTGGACCCATGACGCGGCGGTCATACCGTCCGAGTTCTTTCCCTACTGGAAGCGCCGCTTCGCCCGCGATGCCGAACGGCTGAAGGCGCGCTGGTCGGACTGGCAGGGCAGCGCCTTCCACGACAAGGTCGAGGATGTGCTGGCCCACGTCCGGGCGGGCGGTGCCGTCGGCACGGGCGATGTCGGCACGGATGAGGCGCGCAGCAAGGGTGGCTGGTGGGAATGGCATCCGTCGAAGACCGCGCTCGAATATCTCTGGCGGACGGGGCGGCTTTCGGTCTGCCACCGGCGCAACTTCGCCAAATTCTACGACCTGACGGAGCGTGTCCTGCCCGACACCCACGCCCTGCCGGCACCCTCCGAGGAGGGGTTGGTCGCCTGGGCCTGCGGCGCCGCACTCGACCGTCTCGGCTTCGCCACCTCGGGTGAGCTTGCCGCCTTCTGGGCGCTGATACGGCCCGAAGACGCCAAGGCCTGGTGCGCGGCAGCGCTTGCGGCGGGTGAGATCGAGGAGATCGACCTGACGCTTTCCGATGGCAGTGCGCGCCGCGTCTTTGCCCGGCCCGGAACCATCGCGGAAGCCGAAGCCCTGCCCGCGCCATCGGGCCGCGTGCGCATCCTGTCGCCCTTCGACCCCGCACTCCGCGACCGCAACCGGGCCGAGCGGCTTTTCGGCTTTTACTACCGGATCGAGGTCTTCGTCCCCGAGCCGCAGCGGACCTATGGCTACTACGTCTTTCCCGTCATGGAGGGCGACCGCATGATCGGCCGGATCGACATGCGGGCGCGCCGGGCCGAGGGCGCGCTCAACGTCGCGGCCTTCTGGCCGGAGGCTGGCGTTCCCCTCTCCAATGGCCGGGAGGAGCGTCTTATGGCTGAGTTGGAGAGGCTTTCCACATTCGCTGGTTGCAGTACCGTCATCTTCGCCGATGGCTGGCGTCGGCAACCGATGATCGTGTAACAGATTTGTAACATCGCCATTGCCAGCCGGACAAATTCGGGGTTAGCTGGCAACGATTTACGCGTCGCAGTTCTGTTACGCGGCGGGCGTAAAGCGGTCCTGTGTCCACAACGGATCAGACCTTCCAAGGGGAGAAAATCTCGCATGTACAAAAACAAACTTACTTTCGCGGTCTCGGTCGCGGCGCTCTTGTCGTCGACCGCCATGGTGCGCGCCGATGCGATGGCCGACCTTGAAGCCGCGGCCAAGGCCGAAGGCATGCTGACCACCATCGCGCTGCCGCACAGCTGGTGCGGCTACGGCGCGGTGATCGAGGGCTTCAAGGCCAAGTACCCGGAAATCCAGGTCAATGAGCTGAACCCCGACGCCGGTTCGGCCGATGAGGTCGAGGCCGTAAAGGCCAACAAGGACAACAAGGGTCCGCAGGCACCGGACGTCGTGGACGTTGGCCTCGCCTTCGGCCCGTCGATGAAGGAGGAGGGTCTCCTCCAGCCCTACAAGGTCTCGACCTGGGACGAGATCCCCGACAGCATCAAGGATGCCGAGGGCTACTGGTACGGCGACTACTACGGCGTGATGTCGTTCATCGTGAACAAGGACCTCGTGCCCAACACGCCGACCGACTGGGCGGACCTCGCGAAGCCGGAATATGCGGGCCAGGTCGCCCTTGCCGGCGATCCGCGCGCCTCGAACCAGGCGATTCTCGGTGTTCTGGCGGCAGGCCTTTCGACGGGCGCCGCCTCGGGTGAAGCCGCCGGCAAGGCCGGGCTTGAGTACTTCGCCGGGGTGAACAAGGCGGGCAACTTCGTCCCGGTCATCGGCAAGGCCGGCACCATTGCCCAGGGCGCGACCCCGATCGTCATTGCCTGGGACTACAATGCGCTCGCCTGGGCGGACGAACTTGCCGGCAACCCGCCGGTGGAGATCGTCGTGCCGAAGACCGGCGTCCTTGCCGGCGTCTACGTGCAGGGCATCTCGGCCTATGCACCGCACCCGAACGCGGCGAAGCTCTGGATGGAATACCTCTATTCGGACGAAGGCCAGAACCTCTGGCTGAAGGGCTACTGCCACCCGGCGCGCTTCAACGCGATGTCGGCGGCGGGCAAGCTCGACGCGGGGGCGATGGAGAAACTGCCGCCGGCAGCCTCCTATGAGGCCGCTTACTTTCCGACGCTGGATGAGGTCAACGCCAACAAGGCCGCCGTCACCGGCGGCTGGGATGCCGTCGTCGGCGCCAACGTCCAGTAATCTGGTCTGAAGACACCGGCCCCGGCCCGATTCCATCGGGCCGGGGTTCGCAATGAAAAAGAACACGAACGGGGATGCTTCCAGAATGAGTTCGGCACCGATCCACCGGCGCCTGCCGCTGACGTGGCTGGGGCTTTTGCCCTTCATCATCTTCGTCACGCTGTTCCTGATCCTGCCGACGATCCATATCGTCATCGGCGCGTTTCAGGATCGCAGCGGCACCTTCACGCTGCAGAACCTGAAAGACCTCAACACCGGCACCATCCCGTCAAGCTACTGGATTTCGGTCAAGATTTCCGTGGCTTCGGCGGCACTCGGCTGCCTGATCGGCTTCGGCATGGCCGCCGCCGTGACTTTCGGCGCCGTGCCGCACTGGATCAAGGCACCGCTGATGACCTTTTCGGGCGTCGCCTCAAACTTCGCCGGCGTCCCCCTGGCCTTCGCCTTCCTCGCCACCTTCGGGCCAGTGGGACTTGTCACGGTCTTTCTGCGCAACAACTTCGGCATTGTCCTGCAACGCGATCTCGGCTTCAGCATCCTCAGCTTCTGGGGCCTGACCGTCACCTACCTCTTCTTCCAGATCCCGCTGATGATCCTCATCATCACCCCGGCGCTGGAAGGTCTGCGCAAGGAATGGCGCGAGGCGGCGGAGGTTCTGGGCGCGACCTCAGCCCAGTATTGGCGCATGGTCGCGCTGCCGATCCTCTTCCCATCGCTCCTCGGCACCTTCGCGCTTCTCTTCGCCAATGCCTTCGGCGCCGTCGCCACCGCCATCGCGCTGACCGGTTCGGCGCTGAACATCGTGCCGATCCAGCTTTTCGCGCAGATCCGGGGTGACGTCCTTGGCAACCCCAACCTCGGCTACGCCATGGCCTTCGGCATGATCGTCATCACCGCCATCGCCAATGTCCTTTACATCTGGCTCCGCATCCGCGCCGAGAGGTGGCTGAAATGAGCCTTTATGCCCGCATCACCGGCTGGATCGTCCTTCTCTTCGGGCTGAGTTATTTCGCGCTGCCGCTTCTCGGGCTGACCGAGTTTTCGCTCAAGGCCCGGCGCGGGGTCTATTCCTTCGACGCCTACGCCAAGATCATCGGCGACCCGGAGTTCCAGGCAACCTTCAGCTATTCGGTCGCCATGGCCCTGGTCACCATCATCATGGGCATTCTGATCGTGGTGCCGACCGCCTTCTGGGTGCGGCTCAGGATGCCCTGGGCGCGGCCCTACGTCGAATTCGTCACCCTCCTGCCGCTGGTGATCCCGGCCATCGTCATCGTCTTCGGCTATATCCGGCTTTACAACACCTCAAGCTGGCTTCCGCTGACCGGCAGCGTGATGGGCACCAACCTGCTGCTCGCCTTCGGCTACACCACGCTGGCGCTGCCTTACATGTACCGTGCCGTCGATACCGGCCTTAGGACCATCGACGTGGGTACGCTGACGGAAGCGGCGCAGAGCCTTGGCGCGGGCTGGGCGACGATCCTTGGTCGGGTGATCCTGCCCAACGTCCTTGTCGCGGTCATGTCGGGTGCCTTCCTGACCTTCGCCATCGTCATCGGCGAGTTTACCCTTGCCGCCCTTCTCGACCGGCCCGCCTTTGGGCCCTACCTGCAACGGATCGGCGCCAACAAGCCCTATGAACCCTTCGCCCTCTCGGTGATTTCCTTCGCCATCACCTGGGCCTGCATGGGCCTGATCCAGCTGACAAACCGCCTCTCCAAACACACGAAAGCCGCCGCACGATGAGCTTCCTCGAAATCTCCCACCTGGAAAAATCCTTCGGCGCCAATCGCGTGGTGAAGGATTTCAATCTCTCCGTCGCCAAGGGGGAATTCATCTCGCTCCTCGGCCCTTCGGGCTGCGGCAAGACGACCGTCCTGCGCATGGTCGCGGGGTTCGAGACGCCGACCGCCGGCTCGATCCAGATCGACGGGCAGGATGTCATCGGCCTCAAGACCAGCCGGCGCAACGTCGGCATGATGTTTCAGGCCTATGCGCTTTTCCCGAACCTGACGGTGGCCGACAACGTGGGCTTCGGGCTGAAGGTCGCCGGCATCCCCAAGGCCGGCCGCGAGGCCCGCGTGGCCGAAATGCTGGCGCTCATCGGCCTGCCCGATCTTGGCGGGCGCTATCCGTTCCAGCTTTCCGGTGGCCAGCAGCAGCGCGTGGCGCTGGCCCGCGCGCTGGCGCCGAAACCCCGCGTCCTGCTTCTTGATGAGCCGCTCTCCGCCCTCGACGCCAAGGTCCGCGTCTCGCTCAGGACAGAAATCCGGGCGATCCAGCAGAAGCTTGGCATCACCACGATCTTCGTGACCCATGACCAGGAAGAGGCACTGTCGATCTCTGACCGGATCGTCGTCATGCATCAGGGTATCGCCGATCAGGTTGGCGCGCCCTTCGAGATCTACAACAAGCCCGCGACCCGCTTTGTCGCCGGCTTCGTCGGCACCCTCAACCTGATGGAGGCCGAGGTCATCGACGCCGAAAAGGGCATCGCCCGGATCGCCGGAACCCCCGTCGACCTCGGCAAGCCGCTGCCCAAGGGCAAGGTAACGCTTGCCGCCCGGCCCGAGGCCATCGCCCTTGGCCGCCAGCCGGGGAACGAAACGGTTGTCACCGGGCGCATCGCCGAGGTGCATTTCCTTGGCTCGGTGATCCGGCTTCGCGCCGATCTTGGCGGCATGGTCGTTGACTTCGACACGTTCAACGCCCCCGACACGCCGCCGCCGGTGATGGGAACCGAAGTGGAGCTGAGCTTTTCCGGCCGCGACTTGCTGGTGATTCCAGCCTGACGGCGGCGGGGCCGACGCCACCCGCCGATCGGTTCATTCCGGCGGTCAGGTTCGGGCCGATGCGACTCCGCGCTTGACCGAAGGCGAATCCCGACGCAGTGTGGCGGACACATAGCGATCATCGCACGGCATCAAGGCCCCTCATCTGCTTTTCGCAGGGAGGGGCCTTTGTCGTTCACATAGGATCGCACAGGGAAATGGATATGAAGCGGACAGTCGAAATCGGCATCCTGCAATCGCGCTCCGGCGGGTATCAGGCGATTGCGCGGTCAAACCTGATGGGCGCCTACGCCGCGATTGATGCGGTCAATGCCGATCCCGACATCTCGGTGCGGCTGGTGCCGGTGGAACGCGATCCCGAGGGGAAGATCGACCTTTATGCGCCGCTTTGCCAGGATATCCTGACGGCAAGCCGCGCCCGGCATGTGCTCGGCTGCGTCACCTCCTGGAGCCGGAAAGAGGTGCTGCCGGTCCTTGAACGCGCTGGCGCGACGCTCTGGTACGCGCTGCCTTACGAAGGCTTCGAGGCTTCGGACCACGTCGTCTACATGCATGCCTGCCCGAACCAGCACCTCTTGCCGCTTCTCGATTGGGCGATGCCGCGCCATGGGCGGCGGGTGCATCTTCTGGCCTCGAACTACATCTGGGGATGGGAGATCAACCGCCTTGCGCGCGAGGTCATCACCACCGCCGGCGGCGAGATCACCGGCGAAAGGCACCTGCCCCTCGGCGCGGTCGACGTGACCGGCATGGTCGATGAAATCGCCGTCCTGCGGCCCGATTACGTGCTGAACTCGCTGATCGGCCCGTCGCAATATGCCTTCGTCGCCGAGATGGCGGCGCGGCTGCCGGGCCTGCCGATCCTTTCTTGCAACCTCACGGAAAGCGAACTGCCGCTGATGGGCGCAACCTCGGAAGGGCTGGTGGCGGCGGGCCCCTATTTCCGCGACCCGGGGCAGTCGGGCGGGTTCGGCAATTCGCATGAGGCCGCCGCCCATGCCGCCATCATGGAAATGGCGCGGCTCTTTCACCGCCATCCGGGCGGCGAAGACCTGCCCTTGGCGGAACTTCTGGCGCGCGATGCCGGGGCCGGGCCGATCGACCCCGCGACCCACCACACCACGCTGCCGGTGCTGATCGCCGAGGTTTGCGGCGGCGCTTTCCACGTTCTCCACCGCCGCCCGGCGGTGATGGGCGACCCCTATCTGACCCGGCCGGACCGCCTGCCCGAAGCCCGGCCCTCCTTCCGGGTCATCAGATGAAACGGGGCTTGCGCATCCTTGATCTCGCTGGCGCGCGCGCCGCGATCCTGCACCGCCCCCATGCCACCGTGGCCGCGCTGACGCGGCAACTGACCGCCATCGGGTTGATGACCGAGGCCTATTGGCCGGAGCTTCCGCCCGACCTTGGCGCGGATTTCCTCTTCTTCGATGTCGACATGGGCTTTGACGGGCAGTTTCCCTGGGGCGACGGCGCCAGCCCGATGCCGCTGATCGGGCTGATCGGGTCCGAGGCACCGGGCCGCATCGAATGGTCTCTGGCGCGGGGCGCACATGCGCAACTCCTGAAGCCGGTGGGGGACAGCGGCGTCTATTCCGCCCTGCTGATCGCGCGGGC
The DNA here is from genome assembly GCA_020161655.1 of Pseudomonadota bacterium. Lineage (GTDB taxonomy): Bacteria > Pseudomonadota > Alphaproteobacteria > Rhodobacterales > Rhodobacteraceae > Albidovulum. Next base: position 28,269 of record JAIUPC010000009.1, on the reverse strand, counting down.
GGGCTTTGACGCGCAGCACCGCATGGCCGCCGAGATCGACCAGTTGCGCGACCGGCTGGCGGGGCGCGAAACCGTGGTCCGGGCGGTGATGGCACTGGTGGCCCAGGGCTTGAGCGATGACGAAGCCTTTGCCCGGCTGCGTCGCCTTGCCACCGACCGGCAGGAAAGCTTCGAGGCCGCCGCCGAACGAGTGCTGGCCAAGTTCCCCGGCCCCACCCGCAAGGGGGCCGGGCAATGAGCGGCGCCCCCTTTGTGATAGCCGCGAGCGCACCTGCCGAGCGCGGCGCGCTGACGCGGCTTCTGCGCCGGCCATTGGCGCTTCTGGGGCTGGTGCTGATCGCGCTGGTCGTCGGTGCCGCCATCGCGGCGCCCTGGCTTGCGACCTATCCGCCGGACCAGCAGAATTTCGACGGCCTCACCCTTGAAGGCGCGCCGATGCCGCCGGGCGGGCCCTGGCTTCTTGGCACCGATCTTCTTGGCCGCGACCTTTATTCGCGCCTTCTCTACGGCGCACGCACGTCGCTTCTGATCGGCATCATCGCCAATGGCATCGCGGTGGGCGTCGGCACGCTCGTCGGGCTGACCGCCGGCTGGCTTCGGGGCTGGGTCGGAACGGTCCTCATGCGCTTCACCGATCTGATGATGGCCTTTCCGGCGCTTTTGCTCGCCATCTGCCTTGCCGCAATCTTTCGGCCCTCGCTCTGGATCGTGGCGCTGGTGATTGCGCTGGTGAACTGGGTCCAGACCGCCCGTATCGTCTATACCGAAACCACGGCGCTGGCTGAACGCGACTTCATCGCCGCCGAACGCACCCTTGGCGCATCGAGCCTGCGCATCCTCTGGCATCACCTTCTGCCGCATCTCTGGCCGACGATCATCGTCTGGGCCACGCTCGGGATTTCCACCACCGTGCTTCTGGAGGCCACGCTTTCCTATCTCGGCATCGGCGTGCAGCCACCCACGGCGAGCTGGGGCAACATCATCTTCGAGAACCAGACCTACTTTCAGTCCGCGCCCTGGCTGGTTTTCATTCCCGGCGCTGCGATCCTGGTCCTGGCCCTGGCCTTCAACCTCGTCGGCGACGCGCTGCGCGAAGTGATGGACCCGACACAGCGGGGGCAGCGCTGATGGCCGCCTATCTCCTGCGCCGCCTCGTCCAGTCCGCGCTGATCCTTCTGGGGATCACCATCATCACCTTCGGCCTTCTCTACGTGCTGCCGGCCGATCCGGTGCGCCAGATCGCCGGCCGTTCGGCGACACCCGAGGTGGTCGAGAACATCCGCCGCCAGCTTGGCCTCGATCAGCCGGTCTGGGTCCAGTACTGGACCTATCTCAGCGGCCTTCTGCAAGGCGACATGGGCCGTAGCTACCTGCAGAAGACCGATGTCGCGACGCTCATCGCGGCGCGTCTGCCGGCCACACTGTTGCTGATGGTCGGCGCCATCACCTGCGAGCTGATCTTCGGCCTGACGCTCGGCGTCATTGCCGCGCTGAAGCGCGGGCGACCCATTGATACCGGGCTGATGGTCGGGTCCTTCGTCGCCGTCTCGGCCCCGCAATTCGTGGTGGCGCTGCTTTTGCTCTACGTCTTCGCGGTCAAGCTCGGCTGGTTCCCCATCGGCGGCTACGGCACGTTCGCGCATCTGGTGCTGCCCTCGGTCACCTTGGGGATCATGGGCGCGGGCTGGTACAGCCGGATGATGCGGTCATCCATGCTGGATGTGCTCCGCGCCGATTACATCCGCACCGCGCGGGCCAAGGGCCTTGGCCGGCTCAGGGTCATCCTGCGTCATGCGATGCCGAATGCGATCCTGCCCATCGTCGCCATGATCGGCATGGATATAGGCATCTTCATGGGCGGGGTGGTCGTGGTCGAAAGCGTGTTCGGCTGGCCCGGCATCGGCCAGCTGGCCTGGCAGGCGATCCAGCGCGTCGACATTCCCATCATCATGGGGGTGACCCTGGTGTCCGCCATTGCCATCGTCCTTGGCAACCTTCTGGCCGACCTCATCGCCCCCATGATCGACCCGCGCATCAAGCTGCGCTGACCAAGAAAAACAACAGGAGAGGAGAGGAAAGAAAGATGAAAACCTGGCTGACTTCCACAGCCCTCGCGCTGACGCTGGCATTCCCCGTCATGGCCGAGGAACTTGACCCGAACGCCAAGCCCGGCGGCGCGATCGTCATCACCTACAAGGATGACGTGGCCACGCTCGACCCGGCCATCGGCTATGACTGGCAGAACTGGTCCATGATCAAATCGCTCTTCGACGGGCTGATGGACTACGCACCGGGGACGACCGAACTGCGCCCCGGCCTCGCCGAAAGCTATGAGATGAGCGCGGACGGCCTGTCCTATACCTTCAAGCTGCGGGCCGGCGTGAAGTTCCACAACGGCCGCGAGATGACGGCCGATGACGTGAAATACTCGCTCGACCGCGTCACCGACCCGGCAACGCAATCACCTGGTGCGGGCTTCTTCGCCTCGATTGCGGGGTATGACGAGGCGGCCTCGGGTGCGGCCAAGGGCCTCGCGGGCGTCACCGTCGTCGACCCCCTGACGGTGAAGATCGACCTCAAGCGGCCGGACGCGACCTTCCTCCATGTCATGGCGCTGAACTTTTCCGCCGTGGTGCCGAAAGAGGTGGTCGAGGAATTTGGCGCCGATTTCGGCAAACATCCGGTCGGCACCGGTTCTTTCAAGCTCGCTGACTGGACCATCGGGCAAAGCCTGACCTTCGAAAAGAACGCCGACAACTGGCGCCCGGGCGTGCCCTATCTGGACAAGATCACCTTCGAGATCGGCCAGGAACCCGTGGTCGCACTCCTCCGCCTGCAGAATGGCGAGGTTGACGTCCCCGGCGACGGCATTCCGCCGGCGAAGTTCCAGGAAGTGATGGCCGACGCCGAGCAGGCCGCGCGCGTGGTCGAGGGCGGGCAGCTCCATACCGGCTATATCACAATGAACGTCAACACCGCGCCCTTCGACAAGGCCGAGGTGCGCCGCGCCGTCAACATGGCGTTGAACAAGGACCGCATCGTCCAGATGATCAACAATCGCGCGGTGCCGGCCAGCCAGCCGCTGCCGCCCTCGATGCCGGGCTATACCGCCGACTATGCGGGCTATGCCTTCGACGTCGAGGCCGCCAAGAAGCTGATGGCGGATGCGGGCTATGCGGACGGGGTCACGACGGAGCTTTTCGTGATGAACACCGACCCGAACCCGCGCATCGCCCAGGCGATCCAGCAGGATCTGGACGCCATCGGCATCAAGGCCGAGATCAAGTCGCTGGCCCAGGCCAATGTGATCGAGGCGGGCGGCAATGGCAGCGCGCCGATGATCTGGTCGGGCGGCATGGCCTGGATCGCCGACTTCCCCGATCCGTCGAACTTCTACGGACCGATCCTCGGCTGTGGCGGTGCGGGCGAAGGTGGCTGGAACTGGTCGAAATACTGCAACGCGGATCTCGACACGCTGGCCACCGCCGCCGACAGCATGGCCAAGCCGGAAGAGGCCGAGGCGCGGCTGAAGGCCTGGTCCGATGTCTACATGAAGGTGATGGAGGATGCGCCCTGGGCACCGGTCTTCAACGAACAGCGCTTCACGATGAAGTCGCCGCGCATGGGCGGGGATGACAAGCTTTATGTCGATCCCGTCTCGATCCCGGTCAACTATGACTATGTCTATGTGACCGACTGACATGTGCAGGAACTGCGACTACACCATTCACGGCGCGCAGCACCACTTTGGCTGGGATAACTCCCAGCCACCGGCGCTGCGCGTCGAACCCGGCGCGAAGATCGGGTTTCACTGCCTTGACAGTTCGGCGGGCCAGCTTGGCCCGTCCTCGACCGTGGCCGAGATTCCGACGCTCGATTTCGGCAGGATCAATCCTGTCAGCGGCCCGATCCATGTCGAGGGTGCGGAACCCGGCGATGCGCTGAAGATCACCATCGACGGCTTCACGCCCCGTGAACAGGATGGCAGCGCCTGGGGCTGGACCGCCAATATCCCCGGCTTCGGGCTTTTGGCCGACCAGTTCACCGATCCGGCGCTGATGATCTGGAAGTATGACGCCGCGAACCCGGATCATGCGCTTTACGGCAGGCAGGGCCGGGTGCCGCTGAAGCCCTTCGCCGGCACCATCGGCTGCGCGCCGGCCGAGCCGGGCCTGCATTCGGTCGTCCCGCCGCGGCGGGTGGGTGGCAATCTCGACATTCGCGATCTGGCGGCGGGCACGGTCCTTTACCTGCCGGTCGAGGTCGCTGGTGCCCTCTTCAGCGTGGGGGATACCCATGCCGCCCAGGGCGACGGAGAGGTTTGCGGCACCGCCATCGAAAGCCCGATGGACGTGGCCCTCACGCTGGATCTGGTCAAGGATGCGCGGCTGAAACTGCCGCGCTTCACCACGCCCGGCCCGGTCACCCGCCATCTCGACGCCAAGGGGTATGAGGTCACGACCGGCATCGGGCCGGACCTGATGTCAGCCTCCCGCGATGCGGTCGCGGGCATGGTCGACCTTCTCTGCGCCACGCGCGGCATGGCGGCGGTCGATGCCTATATGCTGGTGTCGACCTGCGGCGATCTGCGCATCTCGGAAATCGTCGATCAGCCGAACTGGGTGGTCAGCTTCTATTTCCCGCGGGTGGTCTTTGAATGAACGCCTCGGTGCCGCGCGGGCCGGTCCTCTCAGTCACCGACCTGACCGTGTCGGTCGGCACCGAAACGGGTCCGAGGCCTCTGGTCTCGGGCCTGTCCTTCGATCTTTTCGCGGGTGAGACGCTCTGCATTGCCGGTGAAAGTGGCTCTGGCAAGTCGATCACCTCGCTGGCGGCGATGGCGCTGTTGCCGCCGGGCGTGCGGGTGACGGGCGGCAGCATCCGGCTTGACGGGCGGGATCTGGCCAAGCTCTCCGAACGCCGGATGCAGGCCATTCGCGGCGCCCGCATCGCGATGATCTTTCAGGAACCGATGACTTCGCTGAACCCGGTCCTGACCATCGGCACCCAGTTGTCCGAGGCGATCCGCAGCCATGATCCCGGCGCCAATGCCCAGGCGCTGGCGCTCGCCGCGCTCAAATCCGTGCGCCTGTCGCAGCCCGAAGCGCGGATGCGGCAATATCCGCATGAGCTTTCCGGCGGGATGCGCCAGCGGGTCATGATCGCCATGGCGCTGGCGCTGAAGCCCGAGGTGCTGATCGCGGACGAACCGACGACCGCGCTTGACGTGACGGTGCAGCGCGAGGTGCTGGACCTTCTGCGCGACCTGCAGCGCGACACCGGCACCGCGATCATCCTCATCACCCATGACATGGGCGTGGTGGCGGAAATGGCCGACCGGGTGGTGGTGATGAAATCCGGGTGCATGGTGGAAACAGGCCCGGTCCGCGACATCTTTGCCCGCCCGGCCGAGGCCTATACCCAGGCCCTGCTGGCCGCCGTGCCGCGCATGGGCGACGGATCGGGGCCGGTCCCCGCGCCGGCTGAGACCATCGCCCGGATCGAGGATATCTCGGTCCGCTACGACATTCGCGGCGGGCTTCTGGGGCGGGTAACGCACCGGGTCCATGCCGTCGAAGAGGTCAGCTTTGAAATCCGCATGGGCGAGACCTTCTCGCTGGTCGGCGAGTCCGGTTGCGGCAAGTCCACGATTGCCCGCGCCATGACCGGGCTGGTGCCGCATCAGGGCCTCATCAACCTCGCGGGTCATGTTGTGCCGGAAGACGGACTCAGCGCCGGGCCGGCGCTCCGCCGTGATGTGCAGATGGTGTTCCAGGACCCGGCCGCCGCCCTGAACCCGCGCAAGCGTGTCGGCGACCTTGTGGCCGAGCCCTTGGTGATCCACCGCATCGGCGATGCCGCCAGCCGGCGTGAGCGGGTGCGTGCGCTCTTTGACCGGGTCGGCCTGTCGCCCGACCAGATCGACCGCTATCCGCATGAGTTCAGCGGCGGTCAGCGCCAGCGCATCTGCATCGCCCGGGCGCTTGCGCTTGAGCCGCGCCTCATCATCGCCGATGAAAGCGTCAGCGCGCTTGACGTCTCGGTGCAGGCGCGGGTTCTGGACCTTCTGGCAGAACTGAAGGCCGATCTTGGGATCAGCTATCTTTTCATCAGCCATGACATGGCGGTGGTGGAGAACATCAGCGACCGAATCGCCGTGATGTATCTGGGGCAGATCGTCGAAACCGGCAGCCGCGCCCAGATCTTCGGCAATCCCCAGCACCCCTATACCCGGCGCCTGATCGAAGCGGTGCCGATCCCCGACCCGACGCACCAGCGCCCGGCGCTGAGCCGCATGTCCGACGACGTGCGCAGCCCCGTCTGGCCGGTGGGCGCCGGCCCCGCTAAGGTGGCGCTCAGCGACATCGGCGGCGGCCATCGGGTGGCTTCCGCATAGAAGAATGCCCGCGGGAGATCAGCCCGGCAGGTCCGCCATCAGGCCGGACCGGCGTCTGTCAGGGGCTGAAACATCAGATCGGGAAATTGGTCGGAGCGAGAGGATTTGAACCTCCGACCCCCTGCTCCCGAAGCAGGTGCGCTACCAGGCTGCGCTACGCTCCGACCGTGGGCCGGGGGTTACCGTGTCTCGCCGGCTTTGGCAAGGGGGGAGGCGGGCCTTCAGCGGCCTATCCCGCGCCAGAAGGGCAGCACCTTCAGAAGCAGGCTCGACCGTGGCGTGGTGACGGTTTCCGGCCGCATCCGCGTCTCGGTGACGGGCTTGTGCGAGGCCGCCCCTTTGCGGCTTTCGCGGAAGACGATGTAGATGCCCGAGGCGATGATGATGCCGGCGCCGATGACCGTCGGCTGGTCCAGTTCCTCTCCGAACAGGAAATAGCCATAGGCCGTCGCCCAGAGGATCTGGCTGTACTGCATCGGCGCGACGATGGCCGCCTCGGCCGCTCGGTAGGAGAGGATCACGAGGAATGACGCGACGAGGCCGAACAGCGCGATGACCCCCATCAGCCCCAGATGCTCGATCGGCATCGGCTTGTAGACGAAGGGCAGCGCGAGGCCTGTGGCGACGAAGTTGCCGATCATCGGGAAGAGGAGAAGGACCACCGATCTTTCCCGCGAGCCGATCTTGCGCACGATGACGGAGGCAAAGGCGCTGGTGACAGCGGCGACAATGGCAGCGATATGGCCGGCCGAAAGTGCGGCCTGCCCCGGTCGCATCACGATGATGACGCCGATCAGCCCGGCGATGACGGCGGCCCAGCGATGCAGACCGACCCTTTCGCCCAGCATCGGGATTGCGAGGATCGTGACGAGGAGTGGCGTCGAGAAGAGGATCACATAGACCTGCGCCAGCGGCAGGACAGAGAAGGCGTAGAAGGCCGAAACGCCGGTGATGACCGTCATCACCATGCGAAGCGTCACCCACCAGGGATGGCGCGGCTTCAGGCTCGCCTCGCGGCCATCGTTCAGGAGGATCACCGAGACCAGCGGAAAACTCAGCAGTGCCGCGAAGAACACGATCTGGAAGGCCGAATAGCTGGCGCCGAGGGTTTTGACCACGACGTCGTGGGTCGCGAAAATGCCCATCGCGATCAGCGCCAGAAGGGCACCGCGCAGGTTCTGCGACGATTTCATGGGTTCGGTTCCGGTGACGCTAACAATTTCGCGCCTTGTTTGCCTCTACGGCCCGGCAGTTGCAAGAGGCGGCGGCGCTGCCGCAGGCGACATTCCCGCGCCAACGCCAGTTCGTGCCTAGAGGCTGTCGTCGAGCGCCTTGACCACCGCATCGCCCATCTCGGCAGTGGAGACGGGCTTGCCGCCTTCCGGCCCCATCAGATCGGCGGTGCGCAGGCCGTCGGCCAGCACCTTCTCGACCGCCTTTTCCACCCGTGCCGCCTCGTCACCGAGGTCGAAGGAATAGCGGAGCGCCATCGCGAAGGAGAGGATGCAGGCGATCGGGTTGGCCTTGCCCTGGCCGGCAATGTCGGGGGCGGAGCCATGGACGGGTTCGTAAAGCGCCTTCGGACGCCCGTTCGCCATCGGCGCGCCGAGCGAGGCCGAGGGCAGCATCCCGAGCGAGCCGGTGAGCATCGCCGCGAGGTCCGACAGAAGGTCGCCGAAAAGGTTGTCGGTGACGATCACGTCGAACTGCTTCGGCCAGCGTGTCAGCTGCATGGCGCCGGCGTCAGCATACATGTGCGACAGTTCCACATCGGGATATTCCCGGTCATGAACCTCCTGCACCACGTCGCGCCAGAGGACACCCGATTCCATCACATTGGCCTTCTCCATCGAGCAGACCTTGTTGCCCCGCCGCCGGGCCATCTCGAAGGCCGACCGCGCCACGCGGGCAATCTCGGATTCGGTGTAGCGCTGGGTGTTGATGCCGACGCGTTCGTTGCCTTCGGTGAAGATGCCGCGCGGCTCGCCGAAATAGACGCCCGAGGTCAGTTCCCGGATGATCATGATGTCGAGACCGGCGACCACGTCCTTCTTCAGCGAGGAGAAGTCGGCGAGCGCGTCGAAGCACTGCGCGGGGCGCAGGTTGGCGTAAAGGTCCATCTCCTTCCGCAGGCGCAGAAGTCCGCGTTCCGGCTTCACCGAGAAGTCGAGCTTGTCGTACTTCGGCCCACCGACGGCGCCAAGAAGGACGGCGTCGACCTCTTGCGCCTTGGCCATGGTGTCGTCGTGCAAGGGCGTGCCGTGCTTGTCATAGGCGCAGCCACCGACCAGATCCTCGCTCACGTCGAAGGTGATGCCGCGCTTCTTGCCGAACCAGCCGATGATCTTCTTGACCTCGGTCATGACCTCGGGGCCGATTCCGTCGCCGGCAAGGATGAGAAGGGAAGGGTTGGACATGGCAGCGCCTCGCTGAAATGGGTCGTTGCCCGCGTAAACGAGGCATGGGGAGGCGTCAAGCGGTCAGGCCGGCAGCGGGCTTGCGGCGGAAATTTCGCGGGCGAGATGGTCCCAGACCCGGCGAACCCGGTGCGTTCGGCGCAGTGCCTCGGACGCGGCAAGCCAGATCTGCAAGGGCGGCAGCGGCACGAAGGGCGCGATACGCTCGACCAGAGGATCGGCGTCACCAATCGCGCATTGCATCCCGCCGACGCCAAGCCCCGCCCGGACGAGGTTCCAGTAGACCAGTTGGTCGTCGCAGCGCACCGGAAAATCCTCACGCTCTTTATGGATGCCGAATTCCGCCATCAGCCGCAGGATCAGATCGTCGCGGTCGAAACCGACGAACTCCAGCGCGAGGAGGTCTTCCACGCTTGAAGGCCTGCCGTAGCGGTCAAGGAGGCTGCGGGCCGCATAGAGCGAGGACGGAAGATCGGCGACATGGCGGGCAAAAGTGCCGTCCTGCGTCGGCCGGTACATCCTGAGCGCGATGTCAGCCTCGCGGAAAAGGAGGTTCTCCGAGGTGTCGGAGGGAACGAGCTCGATGTCGATCCCCGGCTCCGCCCGCCTCAGGTCGGCGATGATCGGCGGCAGGAGATGATGGGCGACAACGCGGCTTGCCGTGATGCGGACGGTGCCGGTCATCGCGTTGTCCCCGCTCGCCGCGGCGAGCGACAGGCGCGCGGCGGCCTCGGCCATGGCGCGGGCATGGGGCAGAAGCGCCGCGGCGGCCTTCGTCGGCTCCAACCCTCGCGGCTTGCGGGTAAAAAGGCTGAGGCCGGTCGTCGCCTCGATCTCGGCGATATGGCGGCCGAGGGTCGGTTGCGACAGGCCAAGGCGGCGCGCCGCCGCCGAGAGGGAGCCGGTTTCGGCAACGGCAAGAAAGGAACGCGCCAAGGTCCAGTCGAGATTTGACATGCAATTATGAATATCAACTGCCCGGATTTCGACAATCAAATTTACGCTGATGAATGGGATAGTCGGAGTCGGGCGATCACGAGAGTATTCAGGATGACACGGACTGTTCTGGTTCTTGGTGCCAGTGGCAATTTCGGCGCACGCGCGGCGGAGGCGTTTTCAACTGCGGGCTGGCAGGTCCGCCGCTATGCGCGGGGCACCGATATGACCGAGGCAGCGCGCAGGGCGGATCTGATCGTCAACGCGCTCAATCCGCCGAACTATCACAACTGGGCAAAGCTGATCCCGGAGATCACCGAAGCCGTGCTGGCAGCGGCGCGGTCAAGCGGGGCGGCGGTTCTGGTGCCGGGCAACGTCTATGTCTACGGCGACCAGATGGGCCCCTGGGGGCCAGACACGCCGCATCTGCCGGTCGCACGCAAGGGCCGGATTCGCGCGGCGATGGAAGCGCGCTACCGGGAAGCGGCGGAGAGGGGCCAAAAGGTGATCCTCTTGCGCGGCGGCGATTTCGTCGATCCGGTGTCGCCGGCAACGATCTGGCGCATCGTCACGCTGAAGGGCGTGGCGAAGGGCAACCTGACGGCGATGGGCGACCCCGAGGTGCGGCGCGCTTTCGCCTGGCTGCCCGATCTGGCCCGCGTGGCGGTGGCGCTGGCCGAAAACCCCGACCTTCCCGCCTTTGCCGATGTGCCTTTTCCGGGGCATTCCGTCAGCCTGAACCAGATCGCCGGCACGCTGGAGCGGATGACGGGGCGCAGCTACCGCATCAAGAGGTTCCCCTGGTGGGCGCTGAAGCTGGCGTCACCCGTCTGGGAGTTGGGACGCGAATTGACCGAGATGCGCTATCTCTACGATCTGGACCATGGGCTCGACCCCGCACCACTGTCCGCGCTGCTGCCGGATTTCCGCTCGGCAACGCCTGAGCAGATGCTGGCGGCGCATCTGCCCGCTAGGGGCTGACCTCGACCCAGACCAGCCGGTGCGCCGAGGCGGCGGCGGCAGTTTCCGCGCCGGGTTCGCCCGGTTTCGGCCAGTAGACCCCAGAGGCGATGACAGTCAGGTCGGACGAGGGCAGGACGTAGTCGACGCGCAGGTTGCCGGGATCGTCTGGCTTGGCCTCGGGCCAGTCGGCGGTGTCGAGCGCCGCGTCGCCCTTTTGCGCACCGCCAGCGTCCGCCCCGCCCTTGCTCGTGGGCCTTGGGTCGGTGAGGCGAGGATCGGCGAGAAGCGCATTCAAAGCCTCGGGCCTGCCATCGCCGTCCACCGGGTCGAGATTGGCATCGCCCGCGATGACAAAGGGGCCGACCGGCGCGGCAAAGGGCAGCGCCCCGTCGAGAAGCCGGGTCCAGAAGGCCGCCTCATCATGGTTGCGCCGACCGTTCCGATCTTCCGGCCCGTCGAAGACCGGGGGCGTGGCGAGCCAGGCGAGAACCGTCAACTTCTTGCCGCCGGGCAGCGTGATCGGCACCGCCCAATGGCCGGTCGTGGAAAGGCGCTGGATCGCGGCGGCCTCCCCGCCCAGCCCCGCCTCGGCGATCAGCGCGCCGGGAAGGTCGCGCCAGAGGAAGGCGGAGTAGTCCTGCGCCCCTGCCGCATCGAGGGGCAGGCGCGACAGGATCGCCATGCCGCCCTGGCCAGAAAACTCACCGAAGCCCTGCGCATCGCCGGGGCCGCCAAGCCGCCCGTCGCCGTCAAGATCAAGGCCGGTGGCCATGCCGGTGTTGGGGCGGAGAGCGAAGCGATGGGCATAGTCCGGCCCGCCCGCCGCCGCAACACGAGCGGCGAAGGCGGAAAGGGCCTTCAGCCCGTAGTCATAGTCGATACCGGTCAGGACGAGGATATCGGGATGCGCCGCGGCCACCACGGAAGCCGCCGCCTCCACCTGCGGATCGGTGCCCGACAGGGCATCGCGCAAGAGAAGGCCCGGCCCCTTGCGCGTCAGGTCGGCGTTGAAGGTGGCGATCCTGAGCGTGTCGGCGCTGGCGGGCGGCGCCAGAAGCGCCGCCATCAGGCTCAGGCCGGCAAGAGCTCCGCTTCGGCGGCGAGGCTGTTCTGGCGGCGTTTTTCGGCGATCATGCCGGCAATGCGGCCCATGGCGATGCCACGCATCAGAAGGCTGGCGGGAAGGAAGGCCCATGCGGTCATCGTCCAGATCAGGGTTTGCGGGCTTTCCAGCGTGACCGGCTGGAAGGCAATCGAAGCGACCTTGACGGCGGCCGGGATCAGGAAGGGCAGAAGGAAACCGAGCGCGATGTTGAAGCGCGCGTCCCGCTCAAGCCGTTCCACCACGTCGCCGCCGGTGGTCGGGTCGAAGGTCGGCAGGTTGATCCAGACGTTGAAGCTGCCCATGCGGTTCGGCCAGCCGATGACCCGCATGGTGATGACGAAGACGATGAGCGTGGTGAGCGAGATGAGGTAGCTGAGACCGGCAGCGGTGCGCACCAGGATCAGGTGACGCAGGCTCATGTCCTCAGGCAGCATCAGGACGACAAGGCGCACCGGGCTGTAGGGCACGTCGATGACGCTGCCGAGCCTGTTGCCGAGCGCCTCGATGAAATCGGTGAGCGTGGTGGGCATGGTCTGGCCGCGCACGATCGTCGACAGCAGGAGGACCGTGACGAAGAGCGAGAGGAAACGGACGCGGTTGAAGGGCGGTGCGTCGCGGAATTCCACCAGTCCTGGGTAGGTCGAGGCATATTCGAAAAAGGTCAGCGCGGCGGCGAAAAGCGCGACGAGGGCAACGATCTGGGTGGTGTCCGAGGGAACCGACGGCAGCATCAGCGAAGGCGTCGCGATCAACACCAAAACCAGCAACGCACGCACGAACGCGCCTGTGATCTGCGAAACCACGTCTATGCCCTCAACCTGGCGGGGACGGATGCTGTGCCGCGCCCCTCTTCCACATTGAGCCCGCCCTGTCCGGCGAACTGCCTCATTTTTGACATTATCTCGCCCACTTCCAGCTCCCCTTCAACTTTCGATAAGGTAAAGCGGTTCTTTGGGGCGATTTCGTGGAAGAAGTGGTGCGGCAATGCATCATTTCATGAGCAAGATTCCGCCGACATTCGCGCAAGAATAAGGCCGCCCAAATGGGGCGGCCCAAGATGTTGTATTTATTGGGTTATCAGACCCAAGGACGGCTCTGCCCCAGGGTCTTCTCGTAGCTGTCGATGGCCGAAACCTTCTCCAGAGTAAGGCCGATATCGTCCAGACCGTTCAAAAGGCAGTGCTTGCGGAAGGCATCGACCTCGAAGGAATAGCTCTTGCCGTCCGATGTGGTCACCGTCTGATCCTCGAGATCGACGGTCATCCGGGCGTTCGCACCTTTCCGGGCATCCTCCATCAGGACCGCCACCGCTTCCTCCGGCAGGACGATCGGCAGGATGCCGTTCTTGAAGCAGTTGTTGAAGAAGATGTCGGCGAAGGAGGTCGAGATCACGCAGCGGATGCCGAAGTCGAGAAGCGCCCAGGGCGCGTGTTCGCGCGACGAGCCGCAGCCGAAGTTGTCACCGGCAACGATGATCTCCGCCTTGCGCCAGGCGGGCTGGTTCAGCACGAAATCGGGGATCTCCTGACCGTCCTGGGTAAAGCGCATCTCGTCGAAGAGGTTCTTGCCAAGGCCCGAGCGCTTGATCGTCTTCAGGAACTGCTTGGGGATGATCATGTCGGTGTCGATGTTGACCAGCGGCATGGGTGCTGCAATGCCGGTCAGGGTGGTGAACTTGTCCATGGTCGTGGTCCTTTGCTGGGGCACGCGGCCCCGAAGATGGTTCAGCGCTGGCGGGCAAGGAGGCCGAGCGCAAGAAGGACGGCGCCCTCGGTCATCAGCTGGATGCCAAGAAGGAAGCCGAGAAGCCAGGTCGCGGCAGTGGCGATGTTGGCGAGCACGAGAAAGCCGATCAGCAGCGACAGCGCCCCCGAGATGAGCAGGAGCCAGTAGTAGCGCGTTTCCCTCAGCCGCAGCGCCACGATCATCCGGCCGGCCCCGTTCAGAAGGAACAGGAGGCCGACGATCAGCGTCAGGGACAGCGTGCCCGCCAGCGGGTTCGCCATCAGCATGACGCCGAGGACCAGCGACAGAAGGCCAAGGATGCCGTGCCAGAGCCTGTGATCGTCCTCGGGCGTGGAATAGGCCGCCCACATCTGGCCGGCGCCGCCGATCAAGAGGAAGATGCCGACCAGAGTCGTGACCGTGATGGACGCCGCGAAGGGGTTGGCGAGGGCGAGGATGCCGCCCACCACCATCAGCACGCCGGCAACGATGAACAGGATGGGCAGCTTCATCGCGTATTCCTCACATCAGTTCGCGCACATCGGTCAGATGCCCGGTGACCGCCGCAGCCGCCGCCATCGCGGGGCTCATCAGGTGGGTGCGTCCGCCCCGGCCCTGACGGCCCTCGAAGTTGCGGTTGGAGGTGGCGGCGCAGCGCTCGCCCGGCGAAAGCTGGTCGGGGTTCATCGCAAGGCACATGGAGCAGCCGGCAAGACGCCATTCAAAGCCCGCGTCGATGAATATCTGGGCGAGGCCCTCTTCTTCCGCCTGCGCGCGCACGAGGCCGGATCCGGGGACGACCATCGCCCGCATCCCGTCCTTGATCTTCTTGCCCTTGAGGATGGCCGCCGCCGCCCTCAGGTCCTCGATCCGGCCGTTGGTGCAGGAACCGATGAAGACCGTGTCGATCTTGATATCGGTCAGACGGGTGCCGGGCTTCAGCCCCATGTAGTCGAGCGAGCGCGCCGCAGCCTCGACCTTGCCGCCCTTGAAGTCTTCGGGGGCGGGTACGGCGCCGGTGATCGGCAGCACGTCCTCGGGGCTGGTGCCCCAGGTCACGACCGGGGCGATATCCTCGCCCTTCAGGGTCACGACCTTGTCCCAATGGGCGTCATCGTCCGAATGCAGCATCTTCCACCAGTTCAGCGCTGCTTCCCACTGGGCGCCCTTCGGCGCATGGGGTCGGCCCATGACATAGGCATAGGTCACCTCGTCCGGCGCGATCAGGCCGGCGCGGGCGCCGCCCTCGATCGCCATGTTGCAGACGGTCATGCGGCCTTCCATCGACAGGTCGCGGATCGCCTCGCCGCAATACTCGATGACATAGCCAGTGCCGCCGGCGGTGCCGGTGGCGCCGATGACCGACAGGGTGATGTCCTTGGCGGTGACACCGGGGCGAAGCTTGCCGGTGATCTCCACCTTCATGTTCTTCGATTTCTTCTGGATCAGCGTCTGGGTGGCGAGGACATGTTCCACCTCCGACGTGCCGATGCCGTGGGCGAGCGCGCCGAAGGCGCCATGGGTCGCGGTATGGCTGTCGCCGCAAACGACCGTCATGCCCGGCAGGGTCCAGCCCTGTTCGGGGCCGACGATATGGACGATGCCCTGCCGGATGTCGCTGACCGGGTAGTAGTTGATGCCGAAATCGCGCGCGTTCTTGTCAAGCGCCTCGACCTGGATACGGCTTTCCTCGTTGTCGATATGCTTGTCGCGGCCTTCGGTCGTCGGCACGTTGTGGTCCGGGACGGCGATGGTCTTTTCCGGCGCGCGGACCTTGCGGCCCGACATGCGCAGCCCTTCGAAGGCCTGGGGCGAGGTCACCTCATGCACGAGGTGGCGGTCGATGTAGAGAAGGCAGGTGCCGTCGTCCTGGGTATCGACGAGATGGGCGTCCCAGATCTTGTCATAGAGTGTCTTGCCAGCCATGGCGGTATCTCACAAATGGGGAATGGGCAGAGGCGTCGCGCGGACATTGGCCGCGAAAGGGCGCGTCAAAGTCGCGCGAGAATCGACAGGCTTTCGCC
Organism: Pseudomonadota bacterium; assembly: GCA_020161655.1. Lineage (GTDB taxonomy): Bacteria > Pseudomonadota > Alphaproteobacteria > Rhodobacterales > Rhodobacteraceae > Albidovulum. Next base: position 12,702 of record JAIUPC010000009.1, on the reverse strand, counting down.
GTAGAACCGCCAGGGCAGGCGCGCGCGGTCGTCCATGTCGAAGATGCGTTTCATTGCGCAGGAAATACACCCTCGCACCCCGTCCCGCAACCCCGTCGGGCCACCGGGGCGCGACAGCGGCAAAGGCCCCTGCCGGAGCCGGTCCGGCGGCTATTTCTTGGGCAGCGCGAAGGCGACGATATAGTCGCCCCAGTCGTTGGGATTGTAGCGCGCCCCGCCCGCCGTGGTCACGATGTACTGGCGCCCGTCCTTGCCGACATAGCTCATCGGTGTCGACTGCGCGCCAGATGGCAGGCGCCCTTCCCAGAGAAGCTCCCCCGTCTCGGTGTTGAAGGCGCGGAGGTAGTAGTCCTGGGTTCCGCCGTGGAAGGTCAGCCCGCCTCCGGTGGAAATCGGCCCGCCAAGGGCAGGCATCCCGACGTAGAAGCCAAGGCCGGGCTGGATGCCGAGGCTGGGCAAGGTCACGTCCCTCGCGGTTCCCGCCGGATGCTGCCAGATCAATTCGCCACTGGCGAGGTCGACGGCAGTGACGCTGCCCCATGGCGGCTCAAGGCAGGGAATGCCGATCGGCGACATGAAGTTGACCACCTTCTGAGCAAAGGGAAGCCCGAACTGCGGTGACAGTTCACCATGCGGATCACTTTGGAAGTCGGGGTTGTCCTTTTCGAACTCGGCGCGTGTAATCAGCGTCCCGATGACCGGCATCCGCATGTCCGCCGTCACCAGGATGTTGCGTTCCTGATCGACCGTCGCGCTGCCCCAGTTGATGCCGCCGTTGTTGCCCGGATAGATGATCGTCGACGTCGTCGACTGTGTCGTGAAATCACCTTCGTAGCGGTAGGTGCGGAACAGGATGCGGCAGAGCATCTGGTCGATGGGCGTCGCGCCCCACATCTGTTGTTCGGTCAACGGGTCCGCGTCGACCGCCGCGATACCCGTCGAATAGGGCTGGGTCTCGGCGTAATACTCACCCTCGGCGGTGCCGTCACCTTTTGGCGCAGGCTTTTCCTCGACCGTCTTGATGGGTGTGCCGTTCCGCCGGTCAAGCACGAAGATCTGGCCGCGCTTTGTGGTCTGGATCACGGCCGGCACGGTGCCGCCATTGCCGTCGGGAATATCGGCGAGATTCGGCTGCGACGGCAGATCATAATCCCAGATGTCGTGATTCATGGTGCGGAAGCGCCAGACTTCCTTGCCGGTGTTGAAATCAAGCGCGACAAGGGCAGCATTGTATTCGTCGTCAAACGGGCGGCGCTTGCCGCCGTAATAGTCGGGCGTGGCATTGCCAAGCGGCAGGTAGACCATGTTCAGGTCGGTGTCGAAAGCCATGGCCGACCATACGTTCGGCGTCCCCTTGGTATAGACCTCGCCCTCGGGCGGCAGGTTGGTGATCGCGGGATTGCCGAGATCCCAGGCCCAGACCTGCTGGCCGGTCAGCGCATCATAAGCGCGGACCGCGCCCGAAGGCTCCCCAAGACTGACGTTGTCGCCGACCCAGGCGCCGAGGATGATCTTGTCCTTGGCAACGAATGGCCCGGTCGTCTGGACAAGGAATCCGGGGATGACGGGGCCATTCTCGTTCGGATCGACGCCGGCGTGCGGCGTGGCCTGCGCCATGCCGGTCGTGAGGTCGACAACGCCGCCCGCGCCGAAGCCTTCGCAAGGCAGCCCATCCGAAGCCTTCAGCGCAAAAAGCCGGGTGTCGGTGGTGGTCATGAGGATGCGCGGCCCGCATTGGTCGCCGGGGCCGGGATCGAAATATCCGAGCGTCCGGCACCGTTTCCAGGCCGGCGATTCTGCCTTGGGATCGAACTGCCACTTGATCTCGCCGGTCACGCCATCAAGCGCCGTCACCGCACTGTTGGCGGCGCATTGGTAGAGCGTCCCGTCCACATAAAGCGGCGTGTTCTGGTCCTGATAGTTCTGCGACTGGTCGGCGATGAAGCCGGTGCGGGCGGTCCAGGCGACCTCAAGACCCTTCACGTTGTCGCGGTTGATCTGGTCGAAGGGGGCATAACGCGTGCCTTCGCCGGTCTTGCCGTAGGAATACCAGTTGTCGCCGCTGGCGGCCGTCGTTGCGCTGACAGCCCCAGGCACGACGGAGAAATCGTTGCGGATGATGTCATGCGGGCGGAACATCATCGCAAAATAGCCGACGAAGACCAGCGCCATGGCGAGGCCACCGATCACGAAGGGGCGCGTGTCCGCCGGGCGCCCCTGCTCTGTCCGGATGAGCGGCACAATCAGGAGCACGATGGCCGCGATGAAGATCGGCGCCGCCAGACGCGGCACCAGCGGCCAGAAATCGAAGCCCGATTCCCATAGCGCCCAGATGCAGGTCAGGGCGAAGACGGCGAGATAGATCATCGCTCCGACGAAACGCCCTCGCGCCAGAAAATGGCCCGCAGCGGCAATGCCCAACCCGGCAAGGAGGTAATACCAGGACCCGCCAATAACGGCGAGACAGGCGCCGCCGGCGGAAAGAATAAGTCCCGTAAAAAGCAGGGCGATCCCAATGATGCGGACCAGTAGATTTACGTTTTGGGGGTGCGTGTCCGAATAAGTCATGAAGCTCAAGCTCCCAAGGACATTACAGGAAAGACTTAAGTTATGCCGACGAATAGGGCGCCCGGCTGAACTGGGTTGTCGTCCGTCAATCAGGCCCAGCTCTATTCCGTCTGGTACAGATATCCACCGTTCCAAATTAAAGTCCAGCGCCGTCTCTGGATTGGCCCGCGACTGCGCTGAGACTGGCCGCACGCACCGAAAGCCGCTTTCCATCTGGCGCCGTTCGGAACCCGCACGGCTTGCAATCGTTCAGATTTTTGCCAAGCTGGTACTCGGGAGGCGCGGACGATGGAGTTTGACCAATCGGTGATCGCAGCCTGGTTCGGCGGAATCTGGGCCGATTTCCTCTGGTATGTCAGGCTCTTGGCTCAGCCGAACCAGCTTTTGCAATTGGCGACGCTCGCGGTTTGCGTTCTGTTGGCATGGCTTCTTGCCCGCCAGATCGGGCCGCGACTGGAGGTCTGGGCCCTTTCCGTCGAAGGGCGGCCGAAGTGGCAGCTTCGCTGGATCGTCATCCTCCGGCGGCGGTTGCAGCTTGGCATCTTCGCCCTCTTGGCATGGCTCGCGGTCGGCGGCTTCAAGATGCTCTACGCCTTCCCGTCGCGGCGCTATGTGCTGGCGCTGGTTGCAACGATGGCGCTGACCTGGTTCTGCATCCGCATCGCCGCGCAGGCGGTGCGCAACCAGTTCCTGCGCCAGTTCGCGATCTGGGGCCTGACGATCTATGCCGCGCTATACTATGCCGGAAGCCTCGATCAGGCGGCGGCCTTCCTCGACGGGTTGGCGGTGGACTTCGGCAGCTTCCACCTTTCGGTGCTGGCGATTCTCAAGGCCGCCATCGTCACCGGCCTTCTCTTTTACGCGGCGCGGCTTCTCTCCGTCACCGCATCGGCGCGGATCAGCCGGAATGAGGACATCAGCCCGTCGATGCGGGTGCTGACGGTCAAGTTCCTGCAGATCACACTTTATTTCCTGGCCGGTTTCATCGGCCTGAAATCGGTGGGTTTCGATCTTTCCGGCCTTACGGTCCTCTCGGGCGCCATCGGCGTCGGACTTGGCTTTGGCTTGCAGAAAGTGGTGTCGAACCTTGTCTCCGGCATCATCATCCTACTCGACAAGTCGGTGAAGCCGGGCGACGTGATCTCGCTTGGCGATACCTTCGGCTGGATTGCTGCGCTCGGCGCACGTTATGTCTCGGTCGTCACCCGCGACGGGCGCGAATACCTCATCCCGAATGAAGACCTCATCACCGGGCAGGTGGTAAACTGGTCCCATTCCGACGAATTCGTGCGGATCGACCTCTTTTTCGGGGTTTCCTACGACGACGACCCGCACCTCGTGCGCAAGATCGCGGTAAAGGCGGCGCTGAGCGTCGACAGGGTGCTGAAGACGCGCCCGGCGGTCTGCCACATCAACGGTTTCGGTGACAGTTCGGTGGACTACATCCTGCGCTTCTGGATTCGCGATCCGGTCGAGGGGCTGACCAATGTGCGCGGCGGCGTCTACCTGGCACTCTGGGACGCCTTCAAGGAGCACGGCGTCACGCTACCCTTCCCGCAGCGCGAGGTTCGGATTCTTGGCGACGGCGCGGCTAGACCGCCGAATGTGACCGTGCCGCAACCATGACAAGGCCCGGCGGCATCCCGCCAGCCGCCCCATTCGGGTCACATTGAGATTTTACAATTGCGATGCTACCTTTTAGGTACGCCCGGCGCCGGGGTGCTCTGCGGCGCGCAACCCTGGAGGACGATGTCCTGTTTCAGTCTGAGAAGTCGGCCGGTATTACGGCCGCAGGGCGGGTGCCGATGACGGCAGCGCCCACCGCGATCACGAGCGACGTTCTGCTCGCCCGGATCCTCGCCTCCCTCGATGACGACAAGGCCGAAGACGTGGTGACGATTGATCTCCGCGGCCGGTCCTCTGTCGCCGATCACATGGTCATCTGTTCCGGCCGTTCGTCGCGCCAGGTCGCGGCGATCGCGGAAAAGCTGGTCGAACGGCTGAAGGCCGAGTTCGGGCGCACGCCCAAGATCGAAGGCAAGGATCAGGGCGACTGGGTGCTGATCGACGCGGCCGATGTCGTGGTCCATGTCTTCCGCCCGGAAGTGCGCGAGTTCTATCAGCTCGAAAAGATGTGGATGCCCTCGGGCGTCGGTCTGGCCACCCGCCAGAACTGATGCGCCTGCATATCTGCGCGGTGGGCCGGCTCAGGACCGGCCCAGAACGCGTGTTGATCGACGACTACCTCCAGCGTTTCGACCGGAGCGGGCGCGCCCTCGGGCTTGGCCCGGTGGAAGAGCATGAGGTCGAGGGCAAGAAGGGCGGCGGTGTTGCCGCCGAAGCGGCGCTTCTGTCGCGGGCGATTCCCTCAGGTGCAGCCATCATTGCGCTGGACGAACGCGGGCGGATGCTGACCTCGCCGGAATTCGCCGCCCTCATCGCCCGGTTCCGCGACGGTGGCCGGCAGGATCTGGCGCTGGTTATTGGCGGGGCGGACGGCCTTGCCAGCGGTCTGCGGAATGACGCGGATGCGGTCCTCTCCTTCGGGCCGATGGTCTGGCCGCATATGCTGGTCCGCGTCATGATCGCCGAACAGCTTTACCGCGCCGCCTCGATCCTCGCCGGTGCGCCCTATCACCGGGCCTGAGGCGGGTCAGCCCACTGCGGCGGCCTCGAAGGCCGGAAGGCTGGCCTCGATCATCGCCTCGGTACCGGTCAGGCTGATCCGGAAATCCGCTGGCCTGTCGAAAAGCGTGCCCGGCATCACGAAGACACCCTGATCGGCGAGCTTGCGGGTGAAGCGCGCCGAATTCCCGCCCGGCGCGCGGCCCCAGAGGTAGAAGGTGCCGGCGGGCCGGGTCATGCGGTAGCCCCACTGTGTCAACGCCCCGTGCAGCCGGTCGCGCTTTCCTTGCAGCGCGCCGATGTCGATGCCGATCCGCTCAAGATCGGCAACCGCGTATTGCAGCGGCGCATCGGGAAAGTTCCAGCCGCCCGCGATCTGCGATGTCAGCGCCGCCGCGCGGAATGCCAGCCGGTCCGCCTCCGGCATCGACGGGGACAAAGCGAGGTAGCCGATGCGCAGGCCGGGCGCGAGCAGGATCTTGCCATAGCTGTAGTCGATGAGCGTATAGGGATAGACCGCGGCCGGGCTGGTGAATTCAGCGCCATCGAAGCGGATGCGGCGGTAGGGCTCGTCGGAAAGAATGAAGATCGGGCGGCCCATCTCGGCCGACTTTCGGGTCAGCATGGCGGCAAGTTCCGTCAGCCTTTCGCGGCTGTAGATCACGCCGGTCGGATTGTGCGGGGTGTTGACGACGACAATCCGGGTGCGGGGCGTGATCGCAGCCTCGATGGCCGCAACGTCCAGGTCGAAGGTCCCCTCGGCGAGCGGGACCTGCACCGGCACGGCGTTGCCGGCGCGCAGGATCGCCGCGTAGCAGAACCAGCCCGGCAGCGGGATGATGCATTCGTCGCCGGGGTCGAGAAGCAGTGAGAATGCCAGTGCGATGGCGCCGAAAGCGCCCTTGGTCAGCGCGATGTCCTCGGGGTGGAAGGGCAGGCCAAGCTCTGCGCTTAACGCCGCAGCGACGACGGCGCGCGGTTCCTCTTCGCTGGTCTTGTAGGCGAACCAGTCGGTGGCGCGCGGCTCCATCCCTGCCCGGATCGCCGTGACCAGTTCAGGCAGCGGCATTTCGTGCGGGTTGCCGAAGGTGAGGTCGGCCCTGACATCCCCGTCACCGACCCCGGAGCGGTAGCTGCTGAAGAAGTTGAATACCGTGTCGATTGCGGCTGACGTCGCCGTCGCGCGTGCAGACAGAACGTTCATGAGACACCCTCCATGCCCGCCGCAAATCTGCGCCTGAATCCGCAAGAAAGCCACTGCCGGCGCGTCTCCGCCCGCCTTCGCAGGCGGAAACCTCTCAACCCGGTTGCCGGTTCGGCGCGAGCGGCCTAGAAGATGCGCGACAGCCGCGAGGAGATGCCGATGACCCGCCCCAAGCCCGTAGTTCTCTGCATCCTCGACGGCTGGGGGCTCAGGGCCGAGACAAAGGGCAATGCGGTCGCACTCGGGCATACGCCGAACTTCGACCGGATCATGGCGACCTGCCCCAATGCCCAGCTTGTGACGCATGGCCCGGACGTGGGGCTGCCCTCCGGCCAGATGGGCAATTCCGAAGTCGGGCACACGAACATCGGCGCCGGGCGCGTGGTGGCGATGGACCTTGGCCAGATCGACCTTGCCATCGAGGACCGGAGCTTTTTCTCGAACGCCGCCATTGCCGCCTTCACCGCAACGCTGAAGGCGAGCGGCGGCACCGCGCATCTGATGGGCGTGGTGTCGGATGGCGGCGTGCATGGCCATATCGAACATGTCCTTGCCGCCTGCCGGTCGATTGCCGAAGCGGGCGTGCCGGTGGCGCTTCACGCCGTGACGGACGGCCGCGATGTGGCGCCAAAATCGGCGGAGGATTTCGTCGCCGATCTTCAGCGCCGCCTGCCGCAGGGCGCCTTCGTCGCCACGGTGTCTGGACGCTACTACGCCATGGACCGTGACAACCGCTGGGAGCGGGTGGAAAAGGCCTACGGCGCCATCGTCAAGGGCGAGGGGCTTTCCGCTGCCACCGCCGGGGCCGCCGTGGCGGAATCCTATGCGCGCGGCGAGAATGACGAGTTCATCCTGCCGACCGTGATCGGCGGCTTTGGCGGCGCCAAGGATGGCGACGGCTTCTTCTGCCTCAACTTCCGCGCCGATCGCGCGCGGGAGATCCTGCTGGCCGTGGGCGAGGATGCGTTCAAGGGCTTCGACCGGGGCGCCCGTCCGCATTGGGAAGCGCTTCTGGGCATGGTCGACTATTCCCAGACCCATGACGCCTTCATGGCGGCGGCTTACCCGAAACGCCCGGTGGTCAACACCATCGGCGCCTGGGTCGCCGCTAAGGGCCTGCGCCAGTTCCGCCTCGCCGAGACGGAGAAATATCCCCATGTCACCTTCTTCCTGAACGGCGGCCGGGAAGTGCCGGAGGCGGGCGAGGATCGCTACATGGCGCCCTCGCCCAAGGTCGCGACCTATGACCTTCAGCCCGAAATGTCGGCGCCCGAAGTGTCGGACGCCTTCGTGAGGGCCATCGGCGAAGGCTATGACCTGATCGTGGTGAATTACGCGAACCCCGACATGGTCGGCCATACCGGCATCCTCGCCGCCGCCATTGCCGCCGTCGAAGAGGTGGACCGGGGCCTTGGCCGCGCCATTGCCGCCTTGGAAAAGGCTGGCGGCGCGATGATCGTCACCGCCGACCACGGCAATTGCGAAACCATGATCGACCCGGTCACGGGCGGCCCGCATACCGCGCATACGACCAATCCGGTGCCGGTGATCCTTGTCGGCGGGCCGAAGGGCGCAGGTCTCAGGAACGGTCGGCTGGCGGACCTCGCGCCCACCCTCCTCGACCTCATGGGCCTCGATCTGCCGCCCGAGATGACCGGCCGCAGCCTGATCGAGCGTGGCTGATGCGGCACCGGTTTGCCTCACTTGTCCTGTGCCTCGCGGCACTTGCCGCACCGGCGCGGGCCGAAGGGGCCGATCCGGCGATTCCGGCAGCCGAGGCGGCGGCCACCAGCCTGCGCGACGCCGTCGGCGCGCTTCGCGAGGCGAACGGCGCGACCGACCGGGTCAAGGCCCTGACGCGGACCATCGCCGCCTATGAGGACGGGCTGGCCGCTCTTCGCGACGCACTTCGCCGTGCCTCGGTGCGCGAGGCCGAGATCCAGAAGGGATTCGACGCCCGCCGCGGCAATATCGGCCAGCTTCTGGGCGTCATGCTGACGATGGAGCGTGACCCGGCGCCGCTGATCCTTCTCCATCCCAATGGCCCGGTCGGCACGGCGCAGGCGGCGATGGTGATGTCCGCCGTCGCCCCGGCGCTTCAGACCGAGGCCGAGGCGATGCGCGGCCAGCTTGAGGAGCTGAAGCGCCTGAGAAAGCTCCAGACCGACACGAGGGACACGCTGACCCGCGGCCTTGTCGCGGCACAGGAAGCCCGCGCCGCCCTCAGCCAGGCGGTACAGGACCGCACCGGCCTGCCAACCCGCTTCCTCGAAAACCCCGAGGAACTGACCGAGCTTCTGGCCAGCGCCGACAGCCTCAGCAGCTTCGCGACGGGGCTTGCGGGCCTTGAGACCGACATCGGCGCACCGATGGAGGATTTCGCCGGCGCCATGGGAACGCTGCCCCTGCCGGTGCGCGGCACGATCCTGCGCCGCGCCGGTGAAGCCGACGCCGCCGGCATCCGCCGCCCCGGCCTTCTGGTCGCGACCCGGCCCGCCGCGCTGGTCACCGCGCCCTGGCCTGCGACAATCCGCTACCGCGGTCCGCTCCTCGACTACGGAAATGTGATGATCGTTGAGCCCGCAGCCGGTTATCTTCTGGTGCTCGCAGGGTTGGAGAGTGTCTTCGGCGAAACCAGCGACGTGGTGGAGGCGGGGGCACCCCTTGGGCTGATGGGCGGCAGCGAAAGCGCGGAAACGCTCTTTCCCGCCGAAGGCAAAGATGCCGGTGGCACCGGCCGCACGGAAACGCTTTATATAGAGCTGAGAGATGGCAAGGAGCCAGTCGACCCCGGTCCCTGGTTCACGGAAACGAAGGAAGACTGAGCGATGAAGAAATTCGCGATGGCAGCGCTGGGCGGCACGGTCGCCGGGGTCCTGCTGACTACCCAGGTCGCTGGCCCGCTGGTCGCGCAAGAGGCGGAGAAGGGCGGCTCGGTCTATGAACAGCTCGACCTTTTCGGCGACATCTTCGAACGTATCCGCGCGCAGTATGTCGAGCCGGTCGAGGAGGGCAAGCTGATCGAGGCGGCCATCAACGGCATGCTCACCTCGCTTGACCCGCATTCAAGCTATCTCAGCGCCAACGATTTCTCGGACATGAAGGTGCAGACCAAGGGCGAATTTGGCGGCCTCGGCATCGAAGTCACGCAGGAAGAGGGCTTCATCAAGGTCGTCTCGCCCATCGACGGCACGCCTGCGGAAAAGGCCGGCATCAAGGCGGGTGATTTCATCACCCATGTCGACGGTGAAAGCGTCCTTGGCCTGACGCTCGACCAGGCGGTCGACAAGATGCGCGGGCCGGTCGGGTCCGAGATCATCGTGACCGTCGCGCGCAAGGGCACCGAAGAACCCTTCGACGTCTCGATCATCCGCGACACTATCAAGCTGACGGCGGCCAAGGCGCGGGTAGAAGGCAATTCCGTCGTGCTGCGCGTCACCACCTTCAACGACCAGACCTATGACAACCTTGAAGCCGGGCTGAAGAAATCGGTCGAGGAGGCCGGCGGCATGGACAAGGTCAACGGCTTTGTCCTTGACCTCAGGAACAACCCCGGCGGCCTTCTGACCCAGGCCATCGAAGTGTCAGACGCCTTCCTCGACAAGGGTGAGATCGTGTCGACCCGGGGCCGCAACCCGCAGGACAGCGAGCGGTTCAATGCCGAGGCGGGGGATCTGGCCAATGGCAAGCCGATCGTCGTCCTCATCAACGGCGGCTCCGCCTCAGCGTCGGAAATCGTCACTGGCGCGCTTCAGGACCATCACCGCGCCATCGTCGTCGGCACCAAGAGCTTCGGCAAGGGTTCGGTCCAGACGGTGATCCCGCTGAAGGGCGAAGGCGCGATGCGGCTGACCACGGCGCGCTATTACACGCCCTCGGGCCGCTCGATCCAGGCGCTCGGCATCTCGCCCGACATCGTGGTGGACCAACCGCCGGCGAAGCCCGCCGACGAGACCGCGACGGAGGAAGCCGATTCCGCCGCCGCCCGCGACCGGTCCGAGGCGGATCTTCGCGGCGCTATCTCGAACGACTCGATGACCGAGGATGAAAAGCGCGTGCTCGAGGAAGAACAGCAGAAGGCCGAGAACGCGGCCAAGCTGCGCGAGGAGGATTACCAGCTCGCCTATGCCATCGACATCCTCAAGGGCCTGACGGCGATCAATCCTGAAAGCGCCGCCGAACAGGCGGCGGTCCAGCAGTAGGAACCGGGGGCCGGGCAACCGGCCCCTTCGCCGCATGACAGCGCCCGATCCCAGCACCCTGCCCTATCGCCCCTGTGTGGGCGTCATGCTCATCAACGACGATGGCCGCATCTTCGCCGGCCAGCGCAAGGACAGCCCCGTCTCCGCCTGGCAGATGCCGCAGGGCGGTATCGACGACGGTGAGAAGCCGCGCGAGGCTGCGATCCGCGAACTTTGGGAGGAAACCGGCGTCACCGGCGATCTGGTGGAACCGCTTGCCAAGTCGCCGGGCTGGGTCACCTATGACCTGCCGCCCGAGCTCGTCGGCAAGATCTGGGGCGGCAAGTACCGCGGCCAGCGTCAGCGTTGGTTCCTCTACCGCTTCACCGGGCGCGATGACCAGATCGACATCGCCACCGAACATCCCGAATTCTCGGAATGGCGCTGGGTCACGGCGGACGAGATGCTGAAGGCCATCGTCCCCTTCAAGCGCGCCGTCTATGATGAGGTCGTGACCACCTTCCGCAAATGGCTCGCCTGAACCCGGGACAGGAAATCCCCCTTGCCCCGCCCCGCACCTGCCATTAAACGGGCAGGCGGAGCTGTGGCCGAGTGGTCGAAGGCACACCCCTGCTAAGGGTGCAGACGGGGAACCGTCTCGAGGGTTCGAATCCCTTCGGCTCCGCCACCTGCCCTAGCGCAAGCGTTCTCCCGATCCGGCTGCGACCGGATTTTCCCGTTGTTTTCAAGGGTTATGCGGGTAGGGCTGTTAACCGGCCCACGCCCCAAAGGGCGCACACGCGTTCTCTCCGGGCCGACATTCTCCAGACCTGTTAACCGGACCACTTTCGGTTCAGAGCCGCAACATCCTGAAAAGCCAACAAAACCTTGTCCGACCGCGATGATGACGTTCGCTTTGGCATCTGCTTCGAAAGCGCGACTGGCATCGGAAGATAGCGCGACCTAGGCCAGGTAGTCCGCAGCTGCGTCGCTCTCGTACAAGGCCTTGATTGTCGTAGCCGTTGCAACGGCGGCTCGGGTGCCAGGCTCCGTCAAGTCGAGGACGCGGAATTTGTCGCCAATCTTCGCAACAGCTTCGATCCGGCGATACTGGCCACCGAATGTCTCTGCATAGCGGGACAGCCCCTTCAACTTTGGCATCGCATCGCCGAACTGGATGCCATGCGGGTCGACTATGTCGGCAACGACTGATCCGTCGGCCAGTTGACCAAGAAACACAAAGTCAGGACGAACCATCTTCGTTTCCTCGCCCTCCGCGTAGATGATGCCGAGCGAGTCCTGACTGGCTCTGGAAGGGTTGCGATACCATCCCAACGTCCCCGCCCGCTTCAGTTCGGCATTCACGACTTCGCCCTCCCAAGTATTGAAGTCCTCGGGGAAAAGGCCGTCGTCGCCACACAAGAGGTGCCGCTCAAAGCGAGGCAGCGGCGTTTCGTTGCCGTTGGCCTCGCGGATGACAGTTGGCTGCATCCACGACGTCGGGCGCGCGATATCAACCTCCATCGGATTGGCGCTCATTTCCCGGATCTGCCGGTAAACGTCCTGTCGTTCGTCTGACAGGCTTTTGATCTGGACTCGATACTTGGAGAGCCACTGCGTCGCGAGCTTCTCTGCCTCAGCCTCCAGCGACTCCTTTACTTGCGGCACCAGCCCAAGCGCCGCAACTGTGACGTGAGCTTCAATCAGCGCCCCTTCCAGGTCGTCTGGATCGCCGTCGGCTTTGGCGATGAAGTCGCTGTACGTCGTGGCCAGGTCCGGGCTGATGGCACGCCCAGCCCTGCGGTAGGCATCTTCGATCACCGCATAGTCTGCGACCTCGAGGAAATCATCGAAGGTCATTTCCCCGGCCTTCATATCGGTCTTCAGGCTCTTGCCTTCGACCGTCATCACGGCTTTTCGCGAGGCGGCGATCTCGTCCTTGTACCGCGCTCGCGTTCCTTCAAGCACTTTGTGCATTTCTGCGGCGTTGTTGCACAACTCTGACGTTGTAGGATTCACATCGCGAATCCATGCAGTTAGGCAGGCGGCATGAGCAAGCCATCACCTGCCCGCTACCGCCCCACGAACTGGTCCGGCTACACCGCCTCGCTGAAGAAGCGTGGT
>JAIUPC010000008.1 GCA_020161655.1 Pseudomonadota bacterium | reverse complement strand
TGCACCTGACCACCGCAATCGCCCGACCCGCTGCACGCGACGAAAGTTCCGCGCGCCGGGCGATTGCTCAACCCGCGCCGAACGGCGTAAATGACCACCGGGCTCCGGTCGTGGCTGGATGAAAGACCAGTGGCAGGTCACCCCCTCAGTACATTTGGGTCGATGGTTGGAACTGACACACGCTCGGCAATGCGGGCCAGCGTGCTTTGGCTTCATACCAAATGGAAAGCCCGCCGAAGCGGGCTTTCCATCGTCGGTGTAACCCCGCCTCAAGCCTTCCGAGCCGCGCGCATCGCTTCGTCAAGCTTGCCGAGCGCCTCGGTGAAGACCGCATCGCCAATGGTGATCGGCGACAGGAAGCGGATGACGTTGCCGTAGACGCCGCAGGTCAGGAGGATAAGGCCGCGCTTCAGTGCCTCAACCCGGACCTTGCCGGCGAAATCGGCTGAAGGCTGGCCGGTCTTGGCATCCTTGAACTCGACCGCATTCATGAAGCCGGGGCCGCGGATGTCGGCGATTTCCGGCACTTCGTCGCGGAGCGACTCAAGATGCTGCTTCAGGCGCGAGCCAAGCTGGTTGGCGCGGTCGCAGAGCTTTTCCTCTTCGATCACGTCCAGAACGGCATTCGCCGCCGCGATCCCCATGGGCGAGCCGCCATAGGTGCCGCCAAGGCCGCCCGGTCCGGGGGCGTCCATGATCTCGGCCCGGCCGGTGACGGCGGCAAGGGGGAAGCCGCCGGCCAGCGCCTTGGCCATGGTCATCAGGTCGGGCTGCACATCGTGATGTTCCATCGCGAACATCTTGCCGGTGCGGGCAAAGCCGGTCTGAACCTCATCGGCGATCAGCAAGATGCCGTGTTCGTCGCAAAGCGCGCGGAGCGCCTTGAAGAACTCGCGCGGCGCTTCGTAGAAGCCGCCTTCGCCCTGCACCGGTTCAAGGATGATCGCGGCGACGCGCTTGGGGTCCACATCGGCCTTGAAGAGATAGTTCAGCGCGTCGAGCGACTGTTCGACGCTGACGCCGTGGAGCGGCACCGGGAAGGGGACGTGGAAGACGTCGTTCGGCATGGCGCCGAAACCGACCTTGTAGGGCACGACCTTGCCGGTCAGCGCCATGCCCATGAAGGTGCGGCCGTGGAAGGCGCCGGAAAAGGCGACGACGGCCTGACGCCCGGTCGCGGCGCGGGCGATCTTGATCGCGTTCTCGACGGCTTCGGCGCCGGTGGTCACGAAGATCGACTTCTTCTCGCCCTTGATCGGGACGATGGCGTTCAGCCGCTCGGCGAGGCGCACGTAGTTTTCGTAAGGCACGACCTGGTGGCAGGTATGGGTGAAATGGTCGAGCTGGTCCTTGACCGCCGCGATCACCTTCGGGTGGCGGTGGCCGGTGTTGACCACGGCGATGCCCGCGGCGAAGTCGATGTAACGGTTGCCTTCCTTGTCCCAGATCTCGGCGTTCTCGGCGCGGTCGACGAAGATCTGCGTCATCACGCCGACACCGCGCGACATGGCGGCCTTGCGGCGGGTTTCGATTTCGGCGTTCAGCATGGCGTGACTCCCGGTGTGCGGCGGTAGGGTGGTCCTGAGCGCCCGAAAAGCGAGTCAGGAAGGTTCGAGCGAAAATATGATCATATTTGCCGTCGCGAAAGGGCTGTTAGCGGCAGCAGCGAAGCTGGTTCGGCAATTTCTCAGGCGATGAGAGAGTGGTACCGCCTTCCCGGTTCGAACGGGAGACCCCCAGATCCACAATCTGGTGCTCTAACCAGCTGAGCTAAGGCGGCACTCGGGCGCCATTTAGACTCGGCGACCCGCGAATGCAAGACTATGATGGCCGCGTCATCCGGTCCAGCGTTGCATTCCTTCCTTGCAGACTCGGGGGCGTTACCCTATATGCACCTCAACAGCGGCGCTGCGGGGTCCAAACTCGCAGCCCACCGGGAAAGATCGACGGGCCGCAGCGCCCGTTTTTTGTTGTCTGGACTTGGGAATTGACCGAACTCATCGCGAAAGCCGCCATCGACCGCCGCCTGGCCGAGATCGTGACCCCGACCATCGAAGGTCTGGGGTACGAGCTTGTGCGCATCCGGCTGATGGGCGGCAACACCAAGACCCTGCAGATCATGGCGGACCGGCCCGAGGGCGGGATCGACGTCGAGGATTGCGGCAAGATCTCGGTCGCCGTTTCGGCGGTGCTCGACGTGGAAGACCCGATCGAGGAGGCCTATCATCTTGAGGTATCCTCGCCCGGCATCGACCGGCCGCTGACGCGGCTGAAGGATTTCGATGCCTGGAAGGGTTACGAGGCGCGGATCGAGACGTCGGAACTGATCGACGGGCGCAAGCGCTTCAAGGGCCTGATCGCGGGGACCGAGGGCGATGAGGTCCTGATCGAGATCGAGGAAGGCACCATCGGGCTGAAGTTCGACTGGCTTGCCGATGCGAAGCTGATCCTGACCGATGAGCTGATCGCGGAAATGCTGCGGCAGAAGAAGGCCACCGGCGCGGTGGACGAGGCCGCATTCGATGCAATTGAAGAAGAGACTTCCGAGGAGGAATGAATGGCGATTACCTCTGCCAACCAGCTTGAGCTTCTCCAGACCGCCGAGGCGGTCGCGCGCGAGAAGATGATCGACCCGGAGCTTGTGGTGCAGGCGATGGAGGAAAGCCTCGCCCGTGCCGCGAAGTCGCGCTACGGCGCCGAGATGGACATCCGCGTTGCCATCGACCGCAAGACCGGTCGCGCCACCTTCACCCGCGTCCGCACCGTGGTCGAGGATGACGCGGTAGAGAATTACCAGGCGCAACTAACCGTCGCGCAGGCCAAGCAGTACATTAAGGACCCCGCGGTCGGCGCCGAGATCATCGACGAAGTGCCGCCGGTCGATCTCGGCCGTATCGCCGCGCAATCGGCCAAGCAGGTGATCCTGCAGAAGGTCCGCGAAGCCGAGCGTGACCGCCAGTTCGAGGAATTCAAGGACCGCAAGGGCACGATCATCAACGGCGTGGTCAAGCGCGAGGAATACGGCAACATCATCGTCGACATCGGCCGGGGCGAAGCGATCCTACGCCGGAACGAGAAGATCGGCCGCGAAAGCTACCGCCCGAACGACCGCATCCGCAGCTACATCAAGGATGTCCGGCGCGAGGCGCGTGGCCCGCAGGTGTTCCTTTCGCGCACCGATCCGCAGTTCATGGCCGAGCTGTTCAAGATGGAAGTGCCGGAGATCTATGACGGCATCATCGAGATCAAGGCCGTGGCCCGTGATCCGGGTTCGCGCGCCAAGATCGGCGTCATCTCCTATGACAGCTCCATCGACCCGGTGGGCGCCTGCGTCGGTATGCGCGGCAGCCGCGTTCAGGCCGTGGTGAACGAGCTTCAGGGCGAAAAGATCGACATCATTCCGTGGAATGAGGATCAGGCGACGTTCCTCGTGAACGCGCTGCAGCCCGCCGAGGTGTCAAAGGTCGTCATCGACGAGGAGGCCGGCAAGATCGAGGTCGTGGTCCCGGACGAGCAGCTTTCGCTCGCCATCGGCCGTCGCGGCCAGAACGTGCGGCTTGCCTCGCAGCTCACCGGCCTCGACATCGACATCCTCACCGAGGAAGAAGAAAGCAAGCGCCGTCAGGCCGAGTTCGCCGAGCGTACCAAGCTCTTCATGGAAGCGCTGGACCTTGACGAATTCTTCGCCCAGCTGCTGGTGTCCGAAGGCTTCACCAACCTTGAGGAAGTGGCCTACGTTGATCTCGACGAACTTCTGTCGATCGAGGGCGTGGACGAATCCACCGCCGCCGAGCTGCAGGCCCGCGCCCGCGACGTGATCGAGGAACAGAACCGCAAGGCTCTGGAAAACGCCCGCGCCCTTGGCGTTGAGGACAGCCTCGTCGGCTTCGAGGGGTTGACCCCGCAGATGATCGAGGCGCTTGCCAAGGACGACGTGAAGACGCTGGAAGACTTCGCGACTCTGGCCGACTGGGAGATCGCCGGCGGCTGGACCACCGTGAACGGCGAGCGTGTGAAGGACGAGGGCATCCTTGAGAAGTTCGAGGTGAGCCTCGAGGAAGCCCAGCATATGGTCATGACCGCCCGCATCCAGCTTGGCTGGGTCGATCCGGCCGAACTTGAGGCCGGGGACGAAGAAGCCGACGAGGAGGCCGAGGCCTGATATGGGCCTCGGAGGGATAGCACATGACCCGAGGGGGACAGGACACGACAGGGGATGATCCCGAACGGCGCTGCATCGTCACGGGCGATGTGCAGCCGAAGGCGGGGCTTGTCCGCTTTGTCGTCTCCCCCGAGGGGCAGGTTTTTCCCGATCTGGCCGGCAAGCTTCCTGGCCGCGGCATCTGGGTTACGGCTGACCGTGACCTGATCGACAAGGCGGTGAAGAAGGGCCTTTTCTCCCGCGCCGCCAAGAAGCCGGTTCAGGCATCGGCCGATCTGAGCGAGCAGGTTGAACGCGGACAGGCGAAGCGCGTGGTCGAGTACATCTCGCTGGCGCGGAAGGCGGGCTATGCCGTCGCCGGGTTCGAGAAGGTCAAGGGCTGGCTTGCCGATGGCAAGGCGAAGGTTCTCTTGCAGGCCTCGGACGGTTCCGAACGCGGAAAAGGCAAGCTCTGGACCCCGGAAGGGGGCCGCTGGTTCGGTTGCCTGACGGCCTCCGAGCTTGGGCTGGCGTTTGGCCGGGATAGTGTGATACATGGCGCGCTTGCCGCTGGTGGACTCTCCAGACGTGTTGTAGAGGAAGCGGCGAAGCTTACGGGCCTCAGACGGAAAGACGGCGGAACGTCCGCCGAAAAGGAATTGTAATCGGCATGAGCGATACAGACGGCAAAAAACCTCTCGGCCTCGGTGGCGGGCGTTCCGGTCAGGTGAAGCAGAGCTTCAGCCACGGCCGGACGAAAAGCGTCGTCGTCGAGACGAAGCGCAAGCGCGTCGTCGTGCCGGCGAAGCCGGGTGTGGCGCCTGCCGGTCCGGGTGGTTCGCCGAACCTTGGCGATCCGTCGCGCCGCCCTGCCGGCATCACCGATGCCGAGATGGAACGCCGGCTGAGGGCGCTTCAGGCCGCAAAAGCGCGCGAGGTGGAAGACGCCGAGCGTCGCGCCGCCGAAGAGCGTGCCCGCGAAGAGGAACGCGAACGTCGCCGCGCCGAGGTCGAAGCCAAGGAACGCGAGGATCGCGAGCGCGAAGAGGCCCTGAGGCTCAAGGCCGAGGAAGAGGCCCGTCGCGCCGAAGAGGCCGAGACTCGCGCCGCCCGCAAGGAAGAACTGAAGAAGGTCGATGCCAAGCCGGCAGCACCCGTCGATCAGGCTGCGGCTCAGGCCGCTGCTGCCCGCGCCGAAACCAAGGGCGTTCCGGTTGGCGGCCCGCGCAAGACCGACCGTGAGCGTGATGATCGCGGCCCCGACCGCGACAACCGCAACAGCCGCACGACGCGCGACGACAACCGCCGCGCCGGCAAGCTGACGCTGAACGAGGCGCTCGACGAGGGTGGTCGCCAGCGCTCGCTCGCCGCGATGAAGCGCAAGCAGGACAAGGCCCGCCAGAAGGCGATGGGCATGGGCCACAAGGCCGAAAAGCAGGTGCGCGACGTGCAGCTGCCGGAAACCATCGTGGTGTCGGAACTTGCCAACCGGATGGCCGAACGGGCCGCCGACGTGGTCAAGGCGCTCATGAAGATGGGCATGATGGTCAGCATGAATCAGGCCATCGACGCCGATACCGCGGAACTCATCATCGAGGAATTCGGCCATCACGCCGTCCGCGTGACGGATGCCGATGTGGAACAGGCCATCGACTCGGTCGAGGACACCGCCGAAAACCTTCGTTCGCGGCCGCCCATCGTCACGATCATGGGCCACGTCGACCACGGCAAGACCTCGCTTCTGGATGCGATCCGCAAGACCAACGTGGTGTCCGGCGAAGCCGGCGGCATCACCCAGCACATCGGCGCCTATCAGGTGACGACGGAATCGGGCGCGGTCCTGACCTTCCTCGACACGCCCGGCCACGCCGCCTTCACCTCCATGCGTGCCCGTGGCGCGCAGGTGACGGACATTGTGGTGTTGGTTGTCGCCGCCGATGACGCGGTCATGCCGCAGACGGTGGAGGCGATCAACCACGCCAAGGCCGCCAAGGTGCCGATGATCGTCGCCATCAACAAGATCGACAAGCCTGCGGCCAATCCGCAGAAGGTGCGGACCGATCTCCTTCAGCACGAGGTCGTGGTCGAAGCGATGTCGGGCGAAGTGCAGGACGTGGAGGTTTCCGCCACGACCGGGAAGGGCCTCGACAGCCTTCTGGAAGCGATCGCGCTGCAGGCCGAGATACTTGAACTCAAGGCCAACCCGGAACGGGCCGCGCTTGGCGCCGTGATCGAGGCCAAGCTCGATGTGGGCCGTGGTCCGGTCGCCACCGTTCTGGTTCAGAACGGCACCCTGCGCAAAGGCGACATCTTCGTTGTCGGCGAGCAGTGGGGCAAGGTTCGGGCACTGGTGAACGACAAGGGCGAGCGGGTGGACGAAGTCGGCCCCTCGGTTCCGGTCGAAGTTCTGGGCCTGAACGGCACACCCGAAGCCGGTGACGTGCTGAACGTGGTCGAGACCGAAGCGCAGGCGCGCGAGATCGCCGCCTACCGCGAACAGGCCGCGAAGGACAAGCGCGCCGCCGCCGGTGCCGCGACGACGCTCGAACAGCTCATGGCCAAGGCCAAGGCTGACAAGAGCGTGTCGGAACTGCCCATCGTGGTGAAGGCTGACGTCCAGGGTTCCGCCGAGGCGATTGTTCAGGCAATGGAAAAAATCGGAAACGACGAAGTTCGTGTCCGCGTGCTCCATTACGGCGTCGGTGCGATCACCGAATCGGACATCGGCCTGGCCGAGGCCAGCGGCTCTCCGGTCATCGGTTTCAACGTCCGCGCCAATGCGCCGGCACGTGCCGCCGCCAACCAGAAGGGCGTCGAGATCCGTTACTATTCGGTGATCTACGACCTCGTCGATGACGTGAAGAAGGCGGCCTCGGGCCTCCTGTCGGCCGAGATCCGCGAGACCTTCATCGGCTATGCCGAGATCAAGGAAGTCTTCAAGGTCTCCAACGTCGGCAAGGTCGCTGGCTGCCTTGTCACGGAAGGTGTCGCCCGCCGTTCGGCCGGCGTTCGCCTCCTGCGCGACAACGTCGTGATCCACGAGGGGACGCTGAAAACCCTCAAGAGATTCAAGGACGAAGTCAAGGAAGTGCAGTCCGGCCAGGAATGCGGCATGGCCTTCGAGAACTACGACGACATTCGCCCCGGCGACGTGATCGAGATTTTCGAACGCGAGGAAGTCGAGCGCAAGCTGGCATAAGAAAGGCAGGCCAGAGGCCTGCCTTTTCAGGACCGATTCAAGAAGGCCGTTTGAGGATCAGGCGGCCTTTCTTGCGACCGGGAATCCCTCGAACAGAAGACTGCCCACGCGGACCAGAATCTTGCCGTTTTCCAGTTGCCGTTCAAAGATGCCCTGAACGGAAACGCAGCTTCCGAGTGTGATGGTGCGCAGCATCGCAAATCTCCCCAACCGCGGCTGCCTCAGTTAAACCTACCTACCCTTTACACACCGTGAATCTTCTTGTCTTAGACTTGCCATAAACAGGCCATGTTGGAAACAATATTATTGTTCCAGGGGGCGCTAAGCAACAAATCGCCGCCGCCAATGGTTGTAGTGTTGCGATCCTGCACTAGAGCCAGTCGCGAAGCACCGGGATTAGTGGCAGATCGGCGGGTGGCATTGGATATCGTGTCAGGTCCCGCGCCCGCACCCAGGCGAGGGTCTGGCCCTCTTTTGCTACGGGCGTACCCTGCCAGCGGCGGCAGGCGAAAAGCGGCATCAGAAGGTGGAAATCCTCATAGCTGTGACTCGCGAAAGTCAGGGGCGCGAGGCAGCTTTTCCAGGTGTCGATGCCCAGTTCTTCGTGCAATTCGCGGATCAGCGCGGCCTCCGGCGTCTCGCCGGGTTCGACCTTGCCACCGGGAAACTCCCAGAGCCCCGCCAGAGACTTGCCCTCGGGCCGCTGCGCCAGAAGGACGCGGCCATCGACGTCGATCAGTGCGACGGCAGAAACGAGGACGACCTTCACGAACGATAGTCGGCGTTGATGTCGATGTAACGATGCGTCAGGTCGCAGGTCCAGACCGTGCGCTTGCCCTTGCCAAGGCCAAGATCGACCGCGATCACCAGATCCTCCTGCTTCATGTAGGCAGCACCATCCGCCTCGCTGTAGTTGGGCGAGCGCCAGCCCTTTTCGGCCACCAGAAACTCGCCGAAGCGGATCGACAGACGGTCGCGGTCCGCCTCGGCGCCGGACTTGCCGACGGCGGCGACGATGCGGCCCCAGTTCGGGTCCTGCCCGGCGATGGCGGTCTTGACCAAGGGCGAATTGGCAATGGCCATGGCGACACGGTGGGCATCAGCCGCGTCCTTCGCGCCGGTGACGCGGATCTCGACGAACTTCGTCGCACCCTCGCCGTCGCGGATCACCTGCTGCGCGAGGTCGAGCATGACGTCTTTCAGCGCCGCTTCGAAGGCCTTGGCAGTAGGGGACCGCAGGTCGGTGATGGCCGCCGCCGCGCTCTGGCCGGTGGCGGCAAGGATCAGCGCGTCCGAGGTCGAGGTATCGCTGTCGACGGTGATCGCGTTGAAAGTCTCATCGACAGTCCGCGACAGGATCTTCTGCAAAGCCGGGGCGGCAATCTTCGCGTCGGTGAACAGATAGACCAGCATCGTCGCCATGTCGGGCGCGATCATGCCCGACCCCTTGGCGATACCGGCGATGCGGATCTTGCCGCCCTCGCCGTCGATCTCGGCGGAAGCGCCCTTGGGGAAAGTATCGGTCGTCATGATCGCCCGCGCCGCCATCTCGATGCCGCCGGCGTCAAGCGCGCCCTGCAGATCGCCGATCCTGGCGGTGATGCGGTCACATGGCAGCGGCTCGCCGATCACCCCGGTCGAGGATGAGAAGACGCGGCTTGCCGGCACGCCAAGCGCCTCGGCGACGCCGCCGGTCACGCGGTCCACCGCCTCTTGCCCCAGCGCGCCGGTGAAGGCATTGGCATTGCCCGAGTTCACCACGATGGCGGCGCCCGCCTCCGCCGGCACCTTCTCCTTCAGCTTGGCCTGGCAGTCGAGCACGCAGGCCGCCCGGGTCGATGACCGGGTGAAGGCGCCGGCGATGGCGGTGCCGGGGGCGAGCCTGACCAGCATCACATCCTTGCGATTGGCATAGCGCACGCCTGCCTCGACGGCGGCAAACTCCACGCCGGCGATCACCGGCAGCGCGGGAAAGCCGCCCTTGGGGGCAAGAGGCGACACCGGGTTTGGCGCCTTCACCTTCTTGCCCTCCTCGGCCTTGGCCGGTTCGGCTGCAAGCTTTCCACGGAGCTTCTTCAGCTTCGCCCGCAGTTCCTTCGCTTCCGCTTTCCAGTCCTTGTCCGCCTTGGCCATCCCGCTTCTCCCGATCAGCCCGGTTCTGCCTTAGTTCGCCAGGATCGTTTCGCTCTTGATCACCGCCGGGTCGATGCCGTCGGTCATCTTTTCGACCTTTGCGGTTTCGGTGACTTCCTTCACCCGCGCCTCGACCGCCTTCTGCCGGAGATCGCCGGAAAGCTCTTCCCTGGCGTCATCAAGCGTCGGCACCGCGGCATCGCGCAGTTCCTTCAGCTTGATGATGTGCCAGCCGAACTCGGTCTGCACCGGCGCCGAAACGTCACCCGGTTTCATCGCCATGACGGCATCCTCGAAGGGCTTGACCATCATGCCGGCGCTGAACCAGCCAAGATCGCCGGCATTCGGGCCAGAGGGGCCGGTCGACTTTTCCTTGGCGAGGGTGTCGAAATCGGCGCCCTTGTCGAGTTCGGCCTTGATTGCCTTGGCCTCATCCTCGGTCTCCACGAGGATATGGGCGGCGTTGTATTCCTTGGTGGGCGTGGCAGCGGCGAATTTCGCGTCATAGGCGGCCTTCACGGCCTCGTCACTGACGGCCGCGGCCGCCGTGTCCTCAAGAACCTTGCCGGCGAGGTAACCGATCCGAGTGTTCTCCAGCGTCAGCTCGTCCTTCTTGGTCGGCGTGGCCGCACCGGCCAGGGCCGTCTGCTGGATGATCTGCTGGAGGATGCCATCGAAGAGCGCCTTGTCATCAAGCTGCAGGTACTGCTCCGGCAGGGTGGTGCGCAGCGCGATCATCTGGCCAAGCGTGATGTTCGCCCCGTTCACGGTGGCGACAACCGTGTCGGCGGTCGGCTCTTCGGCGCGGACGGCGGTTGTGGCGGCGATCGATACGGCAGCCAGTGCCGCAAAGAGGGTGGATGTTCTCATTCTTGCGCTCCCGCAGGGGCCATGGAACCCATGGCGTTGACTAACCGGCGGCAGCCCCTTACATCGCGTTGGGTCCTGTCAGGGCCATGCCGTCCGTCATTTCGCAGCCCTTCTAGGCAAGGCATAGCGGCGCGGCAAGGGCGCCCTGCACACGAAACAGTCATTCGAACCCGAGCGGAGAAAAAATGCTGGGCCTCGGAACAATCGCGAAGAAGGTCTTCGGTTCGCCGAACGACCGCAAGGTCAAGTCGGTCCGTTCGCTGGTGGCGAAGATCAATGCGCTGGAGCCGGAATTCCAGGCGCTGAGCGACGATGAGATCAGGGACCGCACCCGCAAGCTCTCGGAGCGTGTCCAGGGCGGTGAGAGCCTCGATGCCGTCCTGCCGGAAGCCTTTGCCAACTGCCGCGAGGGCGCGCGCCGGGCGCTTGGCCTGCGCGCCTTCGACGTGCAGCTGATGGGCGGGATTTTCCTGCATCAGGGCAATATCGCCGAGATGAAGACCGGTGAGGGCAAGACGCTCGTCGCGACCTTCCCCGCCTATCTCAACGCGCTGACCGGCAAGGGCGTGCATATCGTCACGGTTAACGACTACCTCGCCAAGCGCGACGCCGAATGGATGGGCAAGGTCTTCAACCAGCTCGGCATGACCACGGGCGTCGTCTACCCCTACCAGCCGACCGAGGAAAAGCGCGCGGCCTACCTTTCCGACGTGACTTACGCCACGAACAACGAGCTTGGCTTCGACTACCTCCGCGACAACATGCGCAACTCGATCGAAGAGATGATGCAGCGCGGGCATAACTTCGCCATCGTCGACGAGGTCGACTCGATCCTGATCGACGAGGCGCGGACCCCGCTCATCATTTCGGGGCCGAGCCAGGACCGGTCCGAGCTTTACGTAACGCTCAACAAGTTCATCCCCGAGCTGACGCCCGAGCATTACAAGCTCGACGAAAAGCAGCGCAGCGCCACTTTCACCGAAGATGGCAACGAGACGCTTGAGCAGCGGTTGCAGGCGGCGGGCGTCCTGCCCGAGGGCCAAACGCTCTACGATCCGGAATCGACAACCATCGTCCACCACGCTACCCAGGCGCTCCGGGCGCATACGATGTTCCACAAGGATCAGCACTACATCGTCCGCAACAACGAGATCATGCTGATCGACGAGTTCACCGGCCGGATGATGCAGGGCCGCCGGCTGTCGGACGGCCTTCACCAGGCCATCGAGGCCAAGGAAGGCGTCACCATCCAGCCCGAGAACGTCACCCTCGCCTCGGTCACTTTCCAGAACTACTTCCGCCTCTACGGCAAGCTCGCCGGCATGACCGGCACCGCCGCGACCGAAGCCGACGAGTTCATGGACATCTACAAGCTTGGCGTGGTCGAGGTTCCGACCAACCGCGTGGTCGCGCGCAAGGATGACCACGATCAGGTCTACCGCACCGCCCGCGAAAAGCTTGAAGCGGTGATGAAGCGCATCCGCAAGGCGCAGGAAAAGGGCCAGCCGGTCCTTGTCGGCACGACATCCATCGAGAAGTCCGAACAGCTTTCCGAGATGCTGAAGAAGGAAGGCGTGGAGCACAGCGTCCTCAACGCCCGCCAGCACGAGCAGGAGGCGCAGATCGTCGCCGACGCCGGCCGGCTTGGCGCCGTGACCATCGCCACCAACATGGCCGGGCGCGGCACCGACATCCAGCTTGGCGGCAACGTCGAGATGAAGGTGCTGGAGGAGCTTGCCGCCAATCCCGGGGCACATCCCGACGAGGTGCGCGCCCGGATCGAGGCGGAACATGCCGAGGAAAAGGAAAAGGTCATCGCCGCGGGCGGGCTTTTCGTCCTGTCCACCGAACGCCACGAAAGCCGCCGGATCGACAACCAGCTCCGCGGCCGTTCCGGCCGTCAGGGCGACCCCGGGCGGTCGACCTTCTACCTCAGCCTTGAAGACGACCTGATGCGGATCTTCGGGTCCGAACGGCTCGACAAGGTGCTGTCGTCGCTTGGCATGAAGGAAGGCGAGGCGATCATCCATCCCTGGGTCAACAAGTCGCTGGAACGCGCGCAGGCGAAGGTCGAGGGCCGCAACTTCGACATCCGCAAGCAGCTTCTGAAGTTCGACGACGTGATGAACGACCAGCGCAAGGTGATCTTCAGCCAGCGACGCGAGATCATGGAGGCCGAGGACGTCGAAGAGATAGCGGCCGACATGCGCCAGCAGGTCATCGACGATCTCGTCGACAGCTACCTGCCGCCGAAAAGCTACGCCGACCAGTGGAACACCGACGGCCTTGTCGCCGAACTGCGCGACAAGCTGGCACTGGACCCGCCGCTCGCTGCCTGGGCCGCCGAGGAAGGCGTCGATCAGGAAGTGGTGCGCGAACGGCTCTACGAGGGCAGCGAAGCGCTGATGGCGGAAAAGACCGCGGCCTTCGGGCCCGAGATGATGCGCCAGATCGAAAAGCAGTTCCTTCTCCAGACCATCGACGCCAAATGGCGCGAGCATCTGGTGACGCTTGAACATCTGCGTTCGGTCATCGGCTTCCGTGGTTATGCGCAGCGCGATCCCCTGTCGGAGTACAAGACCGAGGCCTTCGCGCTTTTCGAGAATCTTCTCGAGGGTCTGCGCACCGATGTGACGCAAAAGCTCGCGCGTGTCCGGCCGCTGACCGAGGAAGAGCAGCGCGCGATGATCTCGCAGATCGCGCGTCAGCCGGACGCGCCGGAACAGGTGCTTGAGGCGGCGGCGGCGCAGGGTGATGCCGCTCCGGCAGCGCGCGCGCCTCTGATTGCCGGCTTTGATGAGACGGACCCGGCGACCTGGGGAAACCCCGGTCGCAACGACGCCTGCCCTTGTGGGTCCGGTGAAAAGTTCAAGCACTGCCACGGCCGCCTCGCCTGAGTCGCGGGCGGCCGGGAACAGCGGTGAAATGATGGCATGATTGTGGCGGCGGCGCGCTTCGGTGCGTCGCCGCCTTTCTGTATCTGGCCAGACCGCGACCGCCCTCCCCAAGATGATGTAGCCGGTTCGATTGTTTCACCGGCGTGGAATGTCATGCCGCAGCCCCGAAGGTGCCCCGTTCCTTCGCTATTCCGTGGGCTTGGGGATTGTTTGCGGAGGGTCGCATGCCGTTGAAACGCAGAATCGTGATGGCGGGCACCACATTCTTTCTGGCTGCGGCCACCGGCCATGTCATGCAGAACGGTCACACGATCGGCGAGAAGCTGCGCGGCGCTCTGTCGACCGAGCCTGCCGAGGCCATGGCTGAAGCGACGACCCCTGCTGCCGCACTGCCGACACCGCAGCCGACCGATGCGGTGCTGGTCGCGGGCACTTCCCTGCCCGCCGCCACACCGAAGACCGGCGGCTTGCCCGACCTCCCCAGCGAACAGGCGCAGGCCCTGACCTCCGGCGTGCTCCTGGCCGCCCGCATGGATGCCGTGGCCGACAGCTATGCAAGGCCCGCGACCGATGCGGATGCGGAATACAGCGTCTTCGGCATTCCCTGCGGCTCTTCGAAGCTTGACCTCAGCCTCGGCGCCAGCGGAACCCTTCGTGCGACGCTTGCCGCCCCATGCCACCCGGATGAACGCGTAGTCTTCAGCCATGCCGGCCTCTCGTTCGCCATGCTGACCGACGCTTCGGGCAGCGTTTCGGTGACGATCCCGGCAATGCTTGCCGCCGCAACCGTCGATGCGGGCTTTGCCAATGGCGAGGTGTTGAGTGCCGAGCGCGTTGTGCCGGATCTTGAGGGTCTTCGCAGGATGGCGCTCTCGGGCGACGGGGCGGTGCGCCTCAATGCCTATGAGGACGGTGCGGCTTATGGCGCCGAGGGGCATTTCTCAGCGCTGAACCCCGGCGATCCGGCCTCTGCCGCGACGATCGTGGTTCTGGGCGATGCCGCGCTGGAAGCCCCGAAGATCGTTGAGGTTTTCACCGCCGGCAAGGATGCCGGAAGCGTCACCTTCGAGGCGGAGGCCGAGGCCACGCCTGCGACTTGCGGCCGGGCGCTGAAGGCGCATGTCGTCACCATGGCGGGCGGCAGGATCGGGATGCGCGAGACGCTGAAACAGGCGATGCCGGACTGCGATGCGGTGGGTGATCTGGTGCTGTCGCCGCTGCCGGGCTGGGAAGGCCCGCTTTCCGTCGCGACCAGCCAGTAGGGCTAGAGCAGACCTTCCGAGCGGAAGCTGAGATCGCGGGTCTTGCCGATGATGAGGTGGTCATGGACCACGATGCCCATGACCTGCGCGCCCTCGGCGATCTGGCTGGTCAGGCGGATGTCCTGATCTGACGGCGTGGGGTCACCCGACGGGTGATTATGCACCAGAATCAAGGCGCTGGCGTTGATCTCAAGCGCCCGTTTGATGACCTCGCGCGGGTAGACCGGGACGTGGTCGACCGTGCCTTTCGCCTGTTCCTCATCCGCGATCAGCACGTTCTTGCGGTCCAGGTAGAGGACGCGGAACTGCTCCGTCTCCCGATGCGCCATGGCGCTGCGGCAGTAGTCGAGAAGCTGGTCCCAGGACGATAGAACCGGTCGGTGCATCACCCTTGCGCGGGCGAGGCGATGGGCGGCGGCTTCGACGATCTTCAGTTCGAGAATGACGGCATCGCCGACGCCCTTCACCTCTTTCAGCCGTTCCGCCGGGGCGGAGAGGACCCGGTTGAAATCGCCGAAGCGGTCGAGAAGAAGGTGGGCCAGAGGCTTTACATCCTGCCGGGGAATGGCGCGGAAAAGCACCAGTTCGAGGAGCTCGTAATCCGGCATTGCCGCAGCGCCGCCGCCGGAGAACCGGTCGCGCAGGCGTTGCCGGTGGTCCCTTATGTAGGACGGCAGCCGGCCCTGAACCAGCGCCTCCCCCGCCGCCTCATCGGGTTCGAAGAGGGGCAGGGGGGCTTCGTGGAAGGCGAGCGGAGAGGACATGCCGCAACCGTCGCGCGGCAAGGTGAAGAAAGGGTTAACGGCACCCCGGGAAGGGCGAAAATGGCGGTACACCGGGCGTACACCCCCCGTACACCGGGCGTGCAGATGGAGGGCGTCGGGGGAGGAGGGGCGCTCCACCGGAGCGATCACGGGCGGCTCTCTCCCGGCCTACCGCTTGCGCGGCAGGCGTTCGGGATTTTCATCGCTCCACTGGAGCGATGAATCGGGCCCAGCGGGCCCGACCATCCCTCACCCCTTCATACCATCCCAGAAGCTTTTGACCTTGGAGAAGAAGGACGATCCCTCGGGGTTGTTGTCCTTGCTCAGCTCCTCGAACTCCCGCAGCAGTTCCTTCTGCCGCGAGGTGAGGTTGACCGGGGTTTCCACCGCCATCTCGATCAGCATGTCGCCGGTGCCGCCGCCCCTGAGCGCGGGCATGCCCTTGCCGCGGAGCCGCATCTGCTTGCCGGTCTGGGCGCCCGCCGGGATGGCGACGCTGCTGCGGCCGCCGTCGATCGTCGGCACCTCGACCTTGCCGCCCATGGCGGCGGTCGTCATCGACACCGGCACGCGGCAGTAGAGCGTCACGCCGTCGCGCTGGAAGAGCGCGTGTTCGCGGACCTCGATGAAGATGTAGAGATCGCCCGCCGGGCCGCCGCGCATCCCGGCCTCGCCTTCGCCGGCCAGCCGGATACGGGTGCCGGTTTCCACGCCTGCCGGGATGTTCACCGAAAGCGACCGGTCCTTTTCGATGCGGCCGGCGCCATGGCAGACCTTGCAGGGGTTCTTGATCGTCTGGCCGAGGCCGCCGCAGGTCGGGCAGGTGCGCTCGACCGTGAAGAAGCCCTGCTGGGCGCGGACCTTGCCCATGCCGGAGCAGGTCGGGCAGGTCTGGGGTTCCGCCCCGCCCTCGCCGCCGGTACCGCTGCAGGTGCCGCAGGCGACCGAGGTCGGGACATTGATCGTCTTCTGGACGCCGCCATAGGCTTCTTCCAGCGTGACGCGCATGTTGTAGCGCAGGTCGGAGCCGCGGCTCGCGCGCTGCCGTCCGCCGGCACCGCCGCGGCCACCCATGAAGTCGCCGAAAAGATCCTCGAACACGTCGGAGAAGGCGGAGGCGAAATCGCCCTGGCCATGGCCGCCACGCGGACCGCCGCCCATGCTGCCGTCGAAGGCGCCGTGGCCGAAACGGTCGTAGGCGGCCTTGCGGGTGTCGTCCTTCAGGACGTCATAGGCCTCGTTCACTTCCTTGAACTGGGCCTCGGCTTCCGGCTTGTCCTTGTTGCGGTCGGGATGAAGCTCCTTGGCCTTCTGGCGATAGGCTTTCTTGAGCTCTTCCGCCGAAGCGCCGCGCGACACGCCCAGAACTTCATAATAGTCGCGTTTGGCCATCTCAGTTCCTTCCGGGGAACGCATAGGCCGGCCCGACCGAAGTCAGGCCGGCCCATGCTGTTCCGGTCGCGTCACTTGCGCTTGCGGTCCTCGCCGAGGTCCTCGAAATCGGCATCGACGATGTCGTCGTCAACGCCGCGCGGGGCTTCCTCGTCATCGGCCTTGCCGCCTTCGGTGGCCTGCGCCTTGTAGATCGCCTCGCCGAGACGCATCGCGGCATCGGTCACGTTCTGGATGCCGCCCTTGATCTTGCCGGCATCCTCGGACTTGAGGGTTTCCTCAAGCGCGCCGATGGCCAGTTCGATCGCCTCGACGGTGGAGCCGTCGACCTTGTCGCCATGGTCTTCAAGCGCCTTCTTGGTCGAATGGATCAGGCTTTCGGCCTGGTTCTTGGCCTCGACCAGTTCCTTGCGCTTCTTGTCGCCTTCGGCATTGGCTTCGGCATCGCGGATCATCTTGTCGATATCCGCGTCCGAGAGGCCACCCGAAGCCTGGATGGTGATGCGCTGTTCCTTGCTGGTGCCCTTGTCCTTGGCGCCGACATGGACAATGCCGTTGGCGTCGATGTCGAAGGTCACCTCGATCTGCGGCAACCCGCGCGGCGCCGGCGGGATTTCCTCAAGATTGAACTGGCCGAGTAGCTTGTTGTCGGCCGCCATCTCACGCTCGCCCTGGAAGACACGGATCGTCACGGCGTTCTGGTTGTCTTCGGCCGTGGAGAAGATCTGCGACTTCTTGGTCGGGATCGTGGTGTTGCGGTCGATGAGCCGGGTGAAGACCCCGCCCAGCGTCTCGATGCCGAGGGAGAGCGGCGTCACGTCGAGAAGGACCACGTCCTTGACGTCGCCCTGCAGAACGCCGGCCTGGATCGCCGCGCCAAGGGCCACGACTTCATCCGGGTTCACGCCCTTGTGCGGTTCCTTGCCGAAGAAGGCTTTCACCTCTTCGATCACCTTCGGCATCCGCGTCATGCCGCCGACAAGGACGACCTCGTCGATGTCGCCCTTGGAAAGGCCGGCATCCTTCAGCGCGGAGTCGCAGGGCTTCATCGACTTCTTGATGAGGTCGGCGACAAGGCTTTCCAGCTTGGCGCGGGTCAGCTTCATCACGAGGTGCAGCGGCGTGCCGGTGTTGCGGTCCATCGAGATGAACGGCTGGTTGATCTCGGTCTGCTGGCTCGACGACAGTTCGATCTTGGCCTTTTCCGCCGCTTCCTTCAGGCGCTGGAGCGCCATCTTGTCGCCGGCGAGGTCGACGTTGTGCTCCTTTTTGAACTCATCGGCGAGGTACTGCACGATGCGCATGTCGAAGTCTTCGCCACCAAGGAAGGTGTCGCCATTGGTCGATTTGACTTCGAAGAGGCCGTCGTCGATTTCCAGGATGGTGATGTCGAAGGTCCCGCCGCCGAGGTCATAGACCGCGATCGTCTTGGTTTCCTTCTTGTCGAGCCCGTAGGCGAGTGCCGCCGCCGTCGGTTCGTTGATGATGCGCAGGACCTCAAGCCCGGCGATCTTGCCAGCGTCCTTGGTGGCCTGACGCTGGGCGTCGTTGAAATAGGCCGGAACCGTGATGACGGCCTGCGTCACCGGCTCACCCAGATAGGATTCGGCGGTCTCCTTCATCTTCTGAAGGATCACGGCGCTGATCTGCGCGGGGGAATACTTCTCGCCCTTCACCTCGACCCAGGCGTCGCCATTGCCACCGTTGACGATGGAATAGGGGACAAGCTTCTTGTCCTTCTCGACTTCCGGCTCGCCGATGCGGCGGCCGATCAGGCGCTTGACGGCGAAGATGGTGTTGGTCGGGTTGGTGACCGCCTGACGCTTGGCCGGCTGGCCGACGAGACGCTCGCTATCCGTGAAGCCCACGATGGAGGGCGTGGTGCGGGCGCCTTCGGAGTTCTCGATGACGCGCGGCTGCGACCCGTCCATGATGGCGACGCAGGAGTTCGTGGTCCCGAGGTCGATTCCGATGACTTTAGACATGTTCAGTACCTTTCCTTCGGCGATGTGCTGGCACCAGATCCGATCGCGGCCTCTGGCGCCGATCCCTTGATGTCAGGCCGGGCCTGCCCGACCAGCTTCGTCGGGTATATAAGGAGGGCGGATAGGTGCTGCAAGCGCCGTCGCGCCACGAAAATCGGTGAAAATCTTGGAAAACCCGCAGCAGTCCCGCATTGAGCCAACCGCCCGTCCGGCCGCGGCGGACCTTGGCGGGGCAAAGCTCTTTTCCGGCTGGCTGAGCCCTGAGGAACAGCGCGGGCTGGTCGAGGCGGTGCGCGCCGTCGCAGAGGCAGCGCCCTTTTTCACGCCGGTGACGCCATGGGGCAAGCCGATGTCGGTCAGGATGACCTCGGCTGGCCGCTACGGCTGGGTGACGGACAGGAAGGGCTACCGCTACAGCGCCACGCACCCGGACGGCATGGACTGGCCGGCGATCCCGGCGCCGGTGCTGGCAATCTGGCGCGATCTCGTCAGCGCCGACCGCGAGCCTGATTGCTGTCTGGTGAACTTCTACCGCGAGGGCGCGCGGATGGGGCTGCACCAGGACCGCGACGAAGCGGATTTTTCCTGGCCTGTGCTGTCGGTCAGCCTTGGCGACGACGCCCTTTTCCGCATCGGCGGGACAACGCGCGGCGGCAAGACCCGGTCGGTCTGGCTCAGGTCGGGCGATGTCCTTCTGCTCGGCGGTGAGGCGCGGCTTGCCTATCACGGCATCGACCGGACCGAAGCCGGCACCTCGACCCTGCTGCCGAAGGGCGGCCGGATCAACCTGACGCTGCGCGTGGTCGACTGAGGGGGCCGCTACTTGCCGGCCGTCCAGCTCGGCGAGACATGGCGGCGGGTGTAAAACTCGCCCATCAGGCCGATCATCAGGAGAACGAGCGAAACATAGACCGGATAGCTGAGCGTCGAGTTGTGCGGGTAGTAGTTGATGAACATGTAGCCCCGCGACTGGTCGATGATGTGAAAGAGCGGGTTCCAGTCGAAGAACTTGAGCATGGTGTAGCTCAGCGTATTGGCGAGGAACATCTTGCCGGAAAAGATCATGTTGGAACGCGAATAGATCGCTGTCACGAGCCCGACGAATGCGGGTGCCCAAGGCGCAGCGGCAAGGACGACAAGCCCGACACAGGCGCCGCTGAACCAGGCCAGCAGCACCATCGCCATGTAGCCGATTGGATCCTGGATAGAGACCGGCGTGAAGGCGAGGTGGTAGACGGCGAGGATGACCCCGATCGTCAGGGCCTGAGTATAAAGTGCGGCCAGTGCCGATGAGGCGATTGCCACCGCCGTGTTCATCGGTGCGTGCTGCATCATGGCCGATGTCGGGCCTTCCGATCCGGCGACGGCCCCCATGGACTTGGTATTGGTCATGAAGACAAAGATGCCCGACAGGATGTAGAGGACGTAGTCGCCCCGGACCGCCGCCCCTCGCATGCCGAGAAATGCGAAGAGCGAGAACAAGATGGCGAACAAGATCAGGGTCTGGACGATGTTGCTAAAAAGTCCGATCACCGCATTGGAATGGCCCCGGCGCACCGACCTGACAGTATTGTGAAAGATCAGATCGAAGGTACGGGCCGCCTTCGTGTACCCGTTCTGCCGCGTTTCAACCCTGAACATGCCCTGTTGCCGCCTTCTGGCCGGAGGAGGTAAGCTCTGACCCCCACGTCGCACGGTATTCTTGCCGATCCCTTAACGTGCGATCATAAGGGGGCGAAACGCGCCGCACAACGGGACGAAAGCTGAGGAGTGAGCCCTGTGGATTTCGAACGCCTGATCCCTGTCATCCGCCGGCTCGCGCTGGAGGCCGGGGACCGCATCATGGCGATCTACGACGGCCCCGACTTCGATGTGCGGGCGAAGTCCGATGAAAGCCCGGTCACCGCCGCCGACGAGGCCGCCGATGCGCTGATCTCGGAAGGCCTCGCCGAAGCCTTCCCGCAGGTGGCGCTTGTCACCGAGGAACAGGCAGCGAGCCATGGCCAGGAGGTCGCGACCTTCCTCATCGTCGATCCCCTGGACGGGACCAAGGAGTTCGTCCAGCGCCGCGGCGATTTCACCGTGAACATCGCCTATGTCGAAGCCGGCGTGCCCCTGCGCGGTGTCGTCTATGCGCCGGCCAAGGGGCGCTTGTTCTACACCCTGCCCGATGGCCGTTCGGTCGAGGAAAAGGGATCGTTCGACAAGGATCATGCCGGTGAGGTGGTGCCGATCACCGTCTCTGTGCCGGACAACCGCGCGCTGATGGTGGTGGCGTCGAAATCGCACCGCGATCAGGCGACAGACGACTACATCGCGCAATATGGCGTGCAAGACATGACCTCGGCCGGGTCGTCGCTGAAGTTCTGCCTTGTCGCCACCGGCGAGGCCGATCTTTATCCGCGCCTTGGCCGGACGATGGAATGGGACACGGCGGCGGGCGATGCGGTCTTGCGCGGGGCGGGCGGCGAGATGGTGCGCTTCGACGATCACCAGCCCTTCACCTATGGCAAGCCCGGCTTTGCCAATCCCTTCTTCATCGCCTATGCGCCCGGCGTACTTCTGGTGAAATAGTGTCTGTTCTACTGGTCATCCCCGCCCGCTACGCCTCCACCCGCTATCCCGGCAAGCCGCTTGTCGGGCTTCGTGGTGCGACGGGCCAGACGCAGAGCCTGATCGAGCGGAGCTGGCGCGCCGCAATCGCGGTCAAGGGCATCGGTCGCGTCGTGGTGGCGACCGACGACGACCGCATCCGCGCCGCCGCCGAAGGGTTTGGCGCCGAGGTGGTGATGACTTCCGACACCTGGCGCAACGGCACGGAACGCTGCGCCGAGGCGCATGAAAAGCTCGGCGGCGGTCACGACATCGTGGTCAACCTGCAGGGCGACGCGCCCTTGACCCCGGCCTGGTTCATCGAGGACCTCGTGACCGGCCTTCGCGCCAATCCCGGCGCCGAGGTCGCGACGCCTGTCCTGCGCTGCGACGGGGCGGCGCTGAAGGGCCTTCTGGACGACCGCCGCGCCGGTCGCGTCGGTGGCACCACGGCGGTTTTCGGCACGGGTCGCGAAGCGCTTTATTTCTCGAAGGAAGTGATCCCATTCACTGCCGAAACCTATGCGCCCGAAGCGCCGACCCCGGTCTTTCACCACGTCGGCGTCTATGCCTACCGCCCCGCAGCACTGGCCGCCTATCCGGGCTGGGAACCGGGCGCGCTCGAGGGGCTTGAAGGGCTGGAGCAGCTGCGCTTTCTCGAACGCGGGCGCCCAGTGCTTTGCGTCGAGGTCGAATCGCGCGGGCGGCAGTTCTGGGAACTCAACAACCCCTCGGACGTTCCCCGAATCGAGGCGATGATGGCCGAGATGGGGATGGCATGAGCAGAAACGCACCAGAGAGCGCTGATGCGGCGGCCGAGATTCGCCGGGGACGCGGGAATTCCGGACTACAATCTGCCGCAATCGGCAGCTACCGTTGCCAAAGGGAGTGCTTTTTGGGCATTTTCCCCCCCTGAGAAGCGGTAAGATGTCATAAGCTTGTCCTATTGGACGCAGAGAATTCAATGTCGGACCTGTCTGCCGCCGAAGGCGGATGAACCGGGCCCCCGTCGGAACGAAATGGTGAAAAACATGAAGCGTAAAGTCACGAAGGCGATCTTTCCGGTGGCCGGTCTTGGAACGCGGTTCCTGCCCGCGACCAAGTCGATCCCGAAGGAAATCATGACGCTCGTCGACCGGCCGCTGATCCAGTATGCGATCGACGAGGCGCGGGCTGCCGGCATCAAGGAATTCATCTTCGTGACCTCGCGCGGCAAGTCCGCACTTGAGGATTATTTCGACCACGCCCCGGTGATCGAGGCGGAGCTGAAGAGGAAGGGCAAGAAGGATCTCCTGCAGATCCTGAAGGCCACCGACATGGAATCCGGCGCCATCGCCTATATCCGCCAGCAAAGGGCGCTGGGCCTTGGCCATGCCGTCTGGTGCGCGCGCCGTCTGGTCGGCGACGAGCCTTTCGCGGTTCTCCTCCCCGACGACGTTATCGCGGCGGAGAAACCCTGCCTTCAGCAGATGGTCGAGGCCCATGCCGAAACCGGCGGCAATATCGTTGCCGCGATGGAAGTGCCGCATGACAAGGCCTCGGCCTACGGTGTTCTCGACATCCGGGAGGACATGGGCTCGCTCGTCTCGGTGAAGGGCATGGTGGAAAAGCCGAAAGCCTCCGAGGCGCCGTCGAACCTTGCGGTGATCGGACGCTACATCCTGACGCCGCAGGTGATGGAGCATCTCCACCGCAAGAAACCGGGCGCCGGCGGCGAGATCCAGCTGACCGACGCCATCGCCGAGGAAATCCGGCGGTCCAACAACGTCTTCGGCTTCCGCTTCCGCGGCCAGCGCTTCGATTGCGGATCGAAGGCGGGGTTCCTGCAGGCGACGGTGGCCTTTGGCCTTGCCCGCGACGATCTCCGCGACGAGTTCGAGCAGTTCCTCTTCGGCATGACCGCGATGCGGAAGGCGGCCGAGTAACCGCGCATGCCGCGGCATATCCTGGTCACGGGCGGCGCCGGCTATATCGGCGCCCATGCCTGCAAGGCGCTGAGCCGCGCCGGCTATGTGCCGGTGACCTTCGACAATCTTTCGACCGGCTGGCGCGACGCGGTGCGCTTCGGTCCGCTGGAAGAGGGCGACCTTGCCGACCGTGCGCGGCTCGACGAGGTCTTTGCCGCCTACCAGCCCGAGGCGGTGATGCATTTCGCCGCCCTCAGCCTCGTCGGCGACGCCATGCGCGACCCCGGCACCTACTGGCGGCGGAACGTCCTTGGCGCGCTGAACCTGATCGAGGCGGCGATTGCTGCGGGCTGCGGCAGGTTCGTCTTTTCATCGACCTGCGCCACCTATGGCGATCAGGACGGGGTGCTCTTGAACGAGGACACCGCCCAGCAACCGATCAACGCCTATGGCAAGTCGAAGCTCGCCATCGAGCAGATGCTGGGCGATTTCAGCGCGAGCCATGGGCTTGAAAGCGTGATCTTCCGCTATTTCAACGTGGCCGGCGCCGACCCTGATGGCGAGGTCGGCGAGTTCCACCAGCCGGAAACCCATCTCATCCCGCTGATGCTCGATGCGATCGACGGCAAACGGGCAGCGCTCACGGTCTTCGGCACCGACTATCCGACGCCCGACGGCACCTGCATCCGCGATTACGTCCATGTCTCCGACCTTGTCGATGCCCATGTCCTTGGGCTGAACTGGCTTGAGGGCGGCAGGGGCAGCAATGTCTTCTGCCTCGGCACCGGCAGCGGCTTTTCGGTGCGCGAGGTCATTGCCCAATCTGCCCGCGTGACCAACCGCGACGTGCCGGTGATCTACGGCGACCGCCGCGCCGGCGATGCGGTTTCGCTTGTCTCCGGTAGTGCCCGCGCAGTCCGCGACCTTGGCTGGCAGCCCGCGCGGTCGGACATGGCGACGATGATCGCGGATGCCTGGCGCTGGCATCAGGGACCGGGATTCCGCGGCTGAGGCCTCCCGGCCCGGCGAGAACTCAATCGTTTACCAACGTTTTGTCAGTCTATATCCTTGCCGGCGCGAGTTGCGGGCCCGGGATGGCCCCGCCCGGCGCATAGACCGCCGGCCGCCCTTGGGGAGACAGGACAGGCATGAACCTCTGGCAGCGATACCGGCTTCGCGCGCGCCGCAGGTTGCTGCGCTTTCGCGCGTTCCGCAGCCGCCGCCAAATCACCCCGGTCACCGACCGGCTTCAGGGCATCGGCAAGGATTCGATCCTGCTCGTCTCGG
Source organism: Pseudomonadota bacterium (assembly GCA_020161655.1). Classification (GTDB taxonomy): domain Bacteria; phylum Pseudomonadota; class Alphaproteobacteria; order Rhodobacterales; family Rhodobacteraceae; genus Albidovulum. Next base: position 218,955 of record JAIUPC010000008.1, on the reverse strand, counting down.
TCCTGCGCAACGAGATGACGCTGCTGCCGTATTTCATGCGCTACTACCGCGACCTTGGCATCGACCATTTCCTGATGATCGACAACCAGTCGGACGACGGCTCGCTCGCCTGGCTGTCGGTGCAGCCGGATGTGACGCTCTGGTCCGCGAAGGGAAGCTACAAGGCCGCGCGCTACGGGCTGGACTGGACCAACTGGATCCTGATGCGCCATGCCCGGCGCCACTGGGCGCTGGTCGTCGATATCGACGAGTTCTTCGTCTATCCCTTCTGCGACAGCCGGCCGATCCGGGCGCTGACCGACTGGCTCGATTCCAACGACAAGTCGTCCTATCCGGCGATGGTTCTCGACATGTACCCCCGGGACGGGATGACCGGCGAGACCTATCTGCCCGGAGGCAACCCCTTCGAGATCGCCGATCACTTCGACGGCGGCAACTACACCATCTCGCGCAATACCTGGTACGGCAACCTCTGGATTCAGGGCGGCCCAAGGGCGCGGGCGATGTTCGCCGATGATCCGGTGAATGCGCCGTCCTTGAACAAGATCCCGCTGGTGAAATGGGCCTGGAACTATGCCTATGCCAGTTCGACCCACATGCTGCTGCCGCGCGGTCTGAACGGGACCTATGACGAATGGGGCGGTGAGAGGTCTTCGGGCTGTCTTCTCCACGCAAAGTTCCTTTCCACCCTGCCAAAGAAGGTCTCGGACGAGATGGAGCGGCGCGAGCATTTCGCCGACAGCCGCGAGTATTCGGCCTATGCCGAGGCGCTTCGGTCCGAGATCACGCTGACCAACCGCTGGTCGGAGAAATACGTGAACTGGCGCCAGCTTGAGATCCTCGGGCTGATGTCGAAGGGTAGCTGGGCATGAGGGCAGGGCGGTGACGGTCGGCTTCATCATGATGTGCCACACGGCACTTGGCCGCGCGGCTGAGGTGGCGCGGCACTGGGCCGAGGCCGGCTGCCCGGTGGTGATCCATGTCGACCGCCGCGTGCCGCGCGAGGATTACGATCCCCTGGTCCGCCAGTTGGCTGATCTTGACAGCGTCAGCTTCTCGCCGCGCTTTGCCTGCCGCTGGGGCACCTGGTCGCTGGTCGCGGCGACGCAGGCGGCGGCAGAGCAGATGCTGCACCGTCATGCCGGGGTGCGTCACGTCTACCTCGCCTCGGGCGCCTGCCTGCCCTTGCGGTCGGCGGCGGAGCTGATCGACTATCTGGCCGCCCGGCCGCAGACCGACTTCATCGAAAGCGTCACCACCTCGGACGTGGTCTGGACCAAGGGCGGGCTAGACCGGGAGAGGTTCTCGCTGCACTTCCCCTTTGGCTGGCGCAGTCACCGGCGGCTTTTCGACCTTGTGGTGCGGGTGCAGCGGCTGCTGAAGGTCGAACGGCGGCTGCCGAAGGGGGTCGTGCCGCATCTCGGCTCGCAATGGTGGTGCCTCAGCCGGCAGACCCTGTCGGCGATCCTGCAGGACCCAGACCGCGCGCGCCACGACCGCTTTTTCCGCACCGTCTGGATTCCCGATGAAAGCTACTTCCAGACCCTCGCGCGGCTTTACGCGATCAATATCGAAAGCCGGTCGCTGACGCTGTCGAAGTTCGATTTCGAGGGCAAGCCCTACAACTTCTACGACGACCACCTGCAGCTTCTGCGCCGTTCCGACTGCTTTGTCGCGCGCAAGATCTGGCCCCATGCAGACCGGCTTTACCGCACCTTCCTCGCGCCGGCGCCATCGCAGGGGATGCGGGCCGAACCTTCGCCGGAAAAGATCGACCGGCTTTTCGCACGGGCGGTGGACCGGCGGATGCGCGGCAGGCCCGGCCTTTACATGCAAAGCCGCTATCCCCTGAAGGACCACGAGAACGGCAAGACCGCCGGCCCCTACAGTGTCTTTCACGGCTTTTCCGACCTCTTCGAGGAGTTCGACCTCTGGCTGGGCCGGACGGTGGGCGGCCGGGTCCACGGCCATCTCTTCGCGCCGGAGCGGGCGGAGTTCGCCGGTGGCGAGACGGTCTATAACGGCTGCCTGTCCGACAGCGAGGCCTTGCGCGACTACAACCCGCAGTCCTTCCTGACCAATCTCATCTGGAACACCCGGGGCGACCGGCAGTGCTTCCAGTTCTCGCCGCGCGACAATCAGGCCTGCAACTGGTTCATGGCGACCGATCCCAACGCGCAGATCTCGGTGATTTCCGGCACCTGGGCGGTCAGGCTCCTCCGCTCGAACATGGACTTCGCCGATATCCGCCGCGAGGCGGCGCGGCTGCAACGGATCGAGACCGATCATCTGAAGATCCTCAGGACCAATTTCGTCAAGGCGCGGGTCCGCATCTGGAGCATGGCGGAGTTTCTTGAAAGCCCGATGGAAGCGCTTCAGACCGTCATCGACGAGATCCGGCCGCAGGCGGCGCGGCTACCCGCCGAGGCGCCGCGCATGACCGACCTCAGCGGCTTCGGCCAGTTCCTGCAGAACCTCAAGAACCAGGGGATGCAGCCGATCGTCATGGGTGAGTTCGTGACGCCGGGCGACGCCCAACGCGCCGACGCCCCGGCGCGCAGCAAACCGCACGTGGTCCGGTGAGGGGCGGCGGCTTGGCGGGCGGGTTCGGATCTTTCGTCATCTTCGCCGAAATGCGGACGGGGTCTAATCTGCTGGAAGAGACCCTGAATCAGGTCGAGGGCGTGAAAAGCCACGGCGAGCTTTTCAACCACGCCCATCTCGGCGGGCCGGGCAAGGACCTCGCCTTCGGCATGACCAAGGCGGAGCGTGACGCCGCCCCCCTTGGCCTTCTCGACCGGCTGAAGGCGGAACCGGGGCTGAACGGGTTCCGGTTCTTCCACGACCATGATCCCCGGGTGCTGCCGGCGCTCCTGGCCGATCCCGGTTGCGCCAAGATCATGCTCAGCCGCAACCCGGTCGAAAGCTATGTCAGCCTCCTGATCGCGCGGCGGACCGGGGAATGGCGCACCCGCGCCGCGCCGGTCGAAGAAGCGCCGCAGCCGCGCTTTGACCGGGAGGAGTTCGCGGCGATCCTCGCCAGCCGCGGCACGTTCCGGCGCGAGGTCAACCGCGCGCTGCAAATTTCAGGCCAGACGGCTTTCCATATCGACTATGACGACCTGCAATCGGTCGAGGTCATCAACGGCCTTCTGGCATTCCTTGGCACAGCGGCGCGGGCGGCGCGGATCTCCCAGCGTCTGGTGCCGCAGAATCCGGCCTCGCTGACGGAGAAGGTCGCCAATGTCACCGAGATGGAGAGGGCGGTTGCCGGCGTGGACTGGGCCGATCTCACCCGCATCCCCGCGTTCGAGACATGGCGCAGCCCCGGCGTGGGGCGGGCGGTGGCGGCGGCGGATGCGCCGCTGATGTATCTGCCGATCCCCTCCTGCGGCGGTGCCGGCATTCGCGACTGGCTTTCCGGCCTCGGGCAGGGCGGGCTGGCGGAGGGCTTCACGCAAGGCACCTTGCGCAACTGGCTTCGCGACCGGCCCCGGCATCGTTCTTTCACCGTCGTGCGGCATCCCATGCTCCGCGCCTATGCGATCTTCCGGCAGGTGCAGAGCGATGCGGATTTCGAAGGGCTCAAGGTCGGGCTGGAAGAGGCGTGGGAGATGCCGCGCCTCAGGCCGAAACCCGGTGAGCCTGTCGCTGCCGAGCAGGAGCGGGCGGCCTTCCATGGCTTCCTGCGCTTCATCCGCGCCAACCTGCGGGGGCAGACCCCGGTGCAGCAGAACCTCCTCTGGGCCAGCCAGATGTCGGTCCTGCAAGGCATGGCGCAATTCGCGCTGCCCGACCTGATTGCGCGGGAAGAGACGCTGGAGGCCGATCTTGGCCATCTGGCGCAGAGCCTCGGTCTTGCCCCGCCGCCCGCGACCGTCACGCAGGAGGCGGCGGACTTGCGGGAAGGGCTGGCGCGCATCGTGGATGACATGGTCGCGGCAATGGCGCAGGCTGCCTACAGCCGCGACTACCAGCTTCTCGGCTACGAAGCCGCGCTGCCGCCTTCGTGAGGACGCAGGCTCAGGCTGCCTGGGTCGATCGCGATTCAGTCAGGACCGCGTAAAGCGTCGCCGGATCGTCGTTCGAGCGGAGCTTGGCGCAGGTCGCCGCATCCCGCATCGTGCGGGAGACGAGCGCCAGCGCCTTCAGATGGTCGACCCCGGAATCCTTCGGCGCGAAGAGCGCGAAGATCAGGTCGACCGGCTGGCGGTCGACCGCGTCGAAATCCATCGCCCGCTCAAGCCGGATGAACACACCCACGACCCGGTCGAGCCCCTCAAGCCGGGCATGCGGCAGCGCGACCCCGTGGCCGACGCCGGTCGGCCCGAGGCTTTCGCGTTCCTGCAGCGCGTTCACGGTTTCCGCAGGCTCAAGCCGGTACACACTCATGGCGATGTCCGCGAGGTCCTGAAAGAGCCGCTTCTTGCTTGTCACGTGGCTTGCGACGCGAACGGCCGCAGGCTTCAGTAGGCTTGAGAGATCCATTTGCCTTTACTGTTCCGCACCCAACCCGCGGGCACTCTACATCACGGTCGGGTCGATCCAACCAAAGTTTCCGTCGTCGCGGCGATGGACGACATTGACCCCACCGCTTTTCTCGTTGCGGAACACCAGAAGCGGCGCGCCCGTCAGTTCCATCTGCATCACTGCCTCGCCGACAGAGAGCGAAGGGATCTTCGCTTCCATTTCGGCGATGATCATCGGCTGCAGGCTTTCGGGCTCGGTTTCCTGTGATCCACCATTCGCGGCGAGCACATACATGGGCGCCCCGGCGAATTCAACCGGTTCGGCGCGATCGCGGTGGTGGTCCTTCAGGCGGCGCTTGTAGCGGCGCAACTGCTTGTCCATCTTCTCGCGGCAGGCTTCGAAGGCGGCATAGACCTCGGTCGCCTGGCCCCTCGCCGCTGCAGTGAGGCCCGTCGACAGGTGGACGGTCGCCTCGCAGAGGTATTCATGGGCGTTGCGCGAAAAGATGACGATGGCGTCGGTCGGGCGCTGCGAGTATTTCTCGACAGTTTCGCCCAGTTCGGTCTTCACATGGGTCTGAAGGGCCTCACCTACGTCGATCTGTTTGCCACTGATCTGATAGCGCATGTGTCCTCCATAGAACAAATGCCCGTGACCCGGCTCTTGTGGACGGCATCATCGGGCGGGTGGTGAGTGGGGGTGGTGTCGTGCTGCGGCCTGATCCCCATCCTTCGCAAGAAGCTTGCGGGTCCGGCGCGCGAAGGATGACGGTATGCGCATGCATTTGCGATATTTGGCGACAGTTCGACGGGCGATGTCAACGCCTTCGTTGACCAGGTTCGACTGAATCTCGGTGTCGGCCAGGGGCGTGCGGGAATCTTCCTGATCTATCATGGCACGAATCCGCCGCTGGACATCGAACGGCGACAATTCGCCGCTGTCGGCGGCAATCCCGCGCGAGAAGAAGCGGCTGAAGGGATAGACCTTGCCATCGGCGATCAGGGCCTTTCCGGCCAGCGCCCGGCCCACCGTCGAAGGGTGGAGCGCCAAGGCCTCGGCCACCCCGGCGCGCGACAGGGGCTGAAGGCTGGTGTGGCCGCCGGTGAAGAAATCCTTCTGGTGCTCCGCGATCACGGTGGCGATGCGAAGAAGCGTCGAGGCGCGGGCAGCGACGGCCCCGGCCAGCACGCCGGCCCGGTCGTAGAGGCTCCGCAACTCGTCCGAGGAAAGCGCTGCCCGGGCGGTCTTGAGCCGCGCCACCCGGGGCAGGGCATTGTCGGTCATCTGCGCTTCCACCTGCTCCGCGCGGGCCGTGATGCGGACCTCGGGGATCAGCATTGCCGGCATGGTGGCGTCCGCCTCGACCGGGCGGGAGCGGAAGTTCCGCAAGAGATCGGCGATGCGTTCAAGCTCCCCCCGGGGCAGCGCCAGCGCCATCTCAAGCCTTGGCCAGCGCGCTGCCGCGAAATCGCCGAGGAACGCGGTGATGCGCCGCGCCAGATCCTCGGCGATCCCGGTATCGACAAGTTGCAGGGCGAGGCATTCGGCAAGGTCGCGGGCGCCAATCCCCGGTGGTTCGCAGCGCTGGAGCGCGTGGAGGCCGGCCTCAAGCACCGGAAGCGGCGCCCCCGTCGCCTCGGCAATCTCGGCAAGCGTCACGTCGAGATAGCCATCCTCCCGCAACTCACCGATGAGGTATGTCGCCGCCGCCAGGGTGCCAGGGTCAAGGCGCTGAAGCGCCAGTTGCCGGGTGAGTGTGTCTTCCAGGCTTTCGGGCGCGGCAGTGGTTTCCAGCGCGAAGTCATAGGCCGAACCGCCGCCCCGCGCCGGCGCCTCGACCAGAAGGAAGGGGTTTTCCGCCGCCTCGCGCGCGAGATCGTCGAGAAGGGCGGCGGTCGGCATCCTGAGGACAGTGATCGCGGTGCGCATCTGCGCCGACAAGGCGAGGCCCTGCTGGGTCTTGAGATGGACGCGCGATTTCAGTGCCATCGCCCCTCGCGTCCCTTCAGCCGAGTCGGAAGCTCTGCCCCAGATAGACCCGCCGCACGTTTTCGTCGCGCACGACCTCATCGGCGGTCCCGCTCATCAGGACGGCGCCGTCGTGAAGGATATAGGCGCGGTCGACGATCTCAAGCGTCTCGCGGACGTTGTGGTCGGTGATGAGGACACCGATCCCGCGCGACTTCAGGTCATGGACCAGCGTGCGGATGTCTCCCACGGAAATCGGATCGACCCCGGCGAAGGGTTCGTCCAGAAGCAGGTACTTCGGTTCGGCCGCAAGGCAGCGCGCAATCTCGACCCGCCGCCGTTCGCCGCCCGACAGCGCCAGCGCCGGGGCGCGGCGCAGGTGGGTGATGGAGAACTCGGACAGGAGTTCCTCAAGCTTCTCGCGGCGCTTGTGAACGTCGGCCTCGTTGATCTCGAGGATGGCGAGGATGTTGTCCTCGACCGACAGGCCGCGGAAGATTGACACTTCCTGCGGCAGATAGCCGATGCCAAGCCGGGCGCGCCGGTACATCGGCAGGCCGGTGACATCGCGCCCGTCGATCATGACCTGACCGCTGTCGGGCGAGATGAGTCCGGCGATGTTGTAAAAGCAAGTGGTCTTGCCGGAACCGTTCGGCCCGAGCAGCGCCACCACCTCGCCCCGCGCGAGGTCGAGAGAGACATCGCGGATCACCGGGCGCTTGCGGTAACTTTTCCGCAGGTGCTGTACCTTGAGCCCGGGGGAGCCTTCGGAGACGGAAAGATGCAGGCGTTCGGGCATCGTCAATTGGCCTTGGGCTGAAGGACCGTCTTGACGCGCCCGTCCATGCGGCCCGTGCCGGTGTCGAGATCGACGACCAGCTTCTGCCCGGCGATGGTGCCGCCGTTCTGCGTCAGAAGGACATCGCCCGTCATCACGACCTCGCCGGTGCCGACGGTATAGACCGCCTCCTTGCCTTCGGCGGCTTCGGTGGCGCTGACCAGCGTCACGCCGCCCGAGGCGATGATGCGATCGACCTTGGTCTTGTCGTCCTTGGCGTATTCCACACGCACGCTTTCCGCCGCCAGCCGCATGTCGCCCTGGACCACCACCACATTGCCGGTGAAGATCGCCGTTCCGTCGGTCTGGTTCACCGCAAGCTCGTCCGATGTCACCTCGACCGGCTGGCTGGTGTCGGACTTGAGCCCGCCGAAGGACACGGTCGCGCCCTGAGCCTCAGCCTTTGGCGGAAGCGCCGTGAACCCGATCAGGATAGCCAGAATTGCAGCGGTGCGTAACATCCAAATCCTCAATCTTCTGGCTGATATACCAGCTTGACCCCCTGATTGAAAATCAGAACATAGTCACTCGTTGCCGCATCCGCACGGGTGATTTCCATGTGGCCGGCATCTATCCGCCCGAGCGGGCCGGTCGCGGTGACCGCCCCCTGGGAGATGAGCCGGGTCCGGTCGAGTGCCGCATCAAGGCCGGGCGTCACCATATCGTAACCGCTCGAGGTCCTGATCGTGACGCCGTCGCGCAGGATGATCTCGCCCTTCGCGTCATCGAGCCGCCCGGTCTTCGAGGTCAGGTCGATGTTCAACCCGCCGGTCGTCTCGTAGCGGACGACAAGCTCCCGCGCCGAGGCGACGCCGGTGGCCCCGACCTGCGGCCGCGCCACATCGGCATTGATCCTGAGCGCGCTGCCGTCGGCGGTGACTGTGGAATATTCCGGCTGGGTCAGGCGCTGCTCGCGCGCGAGCTGTTCGACATCGACCTCGCTGAACGGCAGCGATCCTTCGATGTCGATGCGCGAGGAAAACAGGAAAAGCGTCGACAGCACGGCCAGCGCCAGCAGCGGCAGGATGATCTTCAGCCAGAAGATGATCCGCGAATAGCTGTTGTCGAATACCGCCATCGGCCTAGACCACGCCGGCCCTGAGACAGTCATGGATGTTGAGGATGCCCGCAGCCCGGCCCGCCCCGTCGCGGGGGACCACGAAAAGACAGGTGATCTTGCGTTCCTTCATCAGTGCGACGGCGGTTTCGGCCACGGCGCCGGGGTCGATCGTCTGCGGCGCAGGCGTCATCACCTCGCCCGCGCTGCGGTCGAGAAGCCCGCGCATGTGGCGGCGGAGGTCGCCATCGGTGACGATGCCGACCAGCGCGCCATCCTTGCCGGTCACGCCGGCGACACCAAAGCCCTTGCGGCTCATCTCCAGCAGTGCCTCACCCATCGGCGTCGCTTCCTGCACGAGGGGCATCGCCTCGCCGTCATGCATCAGGTCGGCGACCTTCAGAAGCTTTGCGCCAAGCTTGCCGCCGGGATGGAAGGTGCGGAAATGGTCTGGGGTGAAATGCCGGTGTTCCATCAGGGCTACGGCCAGCGCATCGCCCAGCGCCAGCGTCATCGTGGTGGAGGTCGTCGGCACGATGCCGGTGCCGCAGGCCTCTTCCGCCGCCGGCAGGATGATCGCCACGTCGGACTGGCGGATGAGGGCGGACTCGGCCCGGCTCGCCACGCCGATCATGGGGATCGAGAAACGGCGGGTGTGTGCGATGATGTCGGAAAGCTCCGGCGTCTCGCCCGAGTTCGACAGCATCATCACCACGTCGCCCTCGGTGATCATGCCAAGATCGCCGTGGCTCGCCTCGGCGGGATGGACAAACTGCGCCGGCGTCCCGGTCGAGGCGAGCGTCGCCGCGATCTTCCGGCCCACATGGCCCGACTTGCCCATCCCCGAGACGATGACCCGGCCCTTCGCGGCAAGGATCAGGTCGACCGCCGCGGCAAAGCCGCCGTCAAGCGCCTCGCGCAGCCGATGAAGACCCTGCGCCTCGATGTCGATGACGCGGCGGGCGGTGGCAAGGAGGGTTTCGTTATCGGTCATCGGCCTAGTGCAAGAAGATGTCGGCGGTCGCATCCCACCCCAGAAGGTCGAGTTCGGCCCGCACGGGAAGGAAACCGAAACAGGCCTGCGCCAGTTCCATCCGCCCCTCGCGCGTCAGGCGCCGGTCAAGTTCCTCTTTCAGCCGGTGGAGGTAGAGAACGTCCGAGGCGGCATACTCCAGCTGCGCCTCGCTCAGCTCTTCCGCGCCCCAGTCGGAGGTCTGCTGCTGCTTCGAGACGTCGACGCCGATCAGTTCCTGCAAGAGGTACTTCAGCCCGTGCCGGTCGGTGAAGGTGCGGATCAGCTTCGAGGCGATCTTGGTGCAGTAGACCGGGGCGGTCGTTACGCCGAAAGCGTTCTTCAGCGCGGCCACGTCGAAGCGCCCGAAATGGAAAAGCTTCAGCACCCTGGGATCGGCCAGCATCCGTTCCAGATTGGGCGCCGAGGTCTGGCCCTTGCCGATCTGGACGAGATGGGCGTTGCCGTCGCCGGAGGACAACTGCACGAGGCAGAGCCGGTCGCGGCGCGGGTCAAGGCCCATCGTCTCGGTGTCGATGGCGACCACCGGCCCTAGGTCGAGCCCGTCGGGCAGGTCATGTCGATGCAGGTGAATGGTCATCCGTGGCTCCGCAACCGAAAGCTTGGGCAGGGGACCGAGGCCGGAACAGAGAAAGCCGGGCGCCCTTGCGCCGCGCCGGTGTACGGCATTCACGGCGCGCGCTCAATGCCGGATGGTTTGGGGGGGGATCAGCCGAGCGAGAAAATGATCATGGCGAACATGACCAGGATCGCGGTGAATTCCAGAACCGGGAGGCGGAGAAGGGGCTGTCCGAGATCTCGGACAGCCGCCACCACCACACCAGACAACACCCTGAGGAGCCAGGAGGCCCCGAACTCATACGCCTTACTAGCCTTGCCGGGGCCGCCGCCAACCGGGAGATTATCCCTTGTTGGCGGCAGTTCCGGAAACAAATGACCTGAACCTGTATTACTCTTCGTAGAATTCATCACAATCAACACCACCTATACGTGTCATATTTCATGCCTCACCCTGATTCTGGAACTTGGCTTTTTAGACATGTCGTTTCAGGCAGGTTAACGAAAATCGTTAACAATCAACCAATTGGAGAGATCGGGGTTCAGCCGCGGCGCCGACGCGCTGCCGGGGCGCCGAAATGGCTGCGAAGATATTGGAGAAGGCGCCGGTGCGCGGCGCGGTGCCGGTTGCGCAGATGAACGCCGGCAAAGACTGCCTGCGAAATGACCGGGGCGTCGGCGACCAGCCGGCATTGCCCCGCCGCGACCATTTCCCGCGCCATTTCTTCGATCACATAGGCCGAGCCGCCCATCGACAGCATCAGCCCGGCAACCGCCGTGCTCTGGCCGCTCGACACCGCCGCGCCAGAAAGCTCCGGGTGCAGCCCGGCGTGGGTCGCGGCAAAGGCGGGGGAGAAGTTGGTCAGGACGTAATCCTCGACCCTGACCCCCGCCATGTGGTCGGTCACGGTCGAGACCATGCGATAGGGGATCTCGCCCAGGGTCTCGAAATAAAGGTCGGGATGCACTTTCGCGGTGTAGACCATGGCGAAGTCGAGCGCACCGATGAGGATATCCGACGACATCGCCGGCGAATAATCCGCCTCGATATAAAAGGCGGTATCGGGGAGGGCGGCGCGGAAGTCGCGGACCCAGCCGCCGATCATCGACCCGGTCAGGTCGTGCTGCATCCCGATCCTGAGCCGCATCGCCGCCGTCCCAGCCGAACGGGTGGCATGGACCGCCTCGTTCCAGGAATGCCTGAGCGCACGGGCATGGGGTTCGAACTGCAACCCTTCCAACGTCAACTCCGTCCCTGCCCGCGACCTTGTGAACAGCGTCCGGCCAAGGCTCGCCTCAAGCGCCCGGACCCGGCCCGAAACGGTGGATTGCGTCAGCCCGAGCCTGTCCGCCGTGCGGTTGAAGCTTTTGGTGTCGCAAAGGTCGAGGAAGGTCTCGACAAGCTCAAGCTGCATGGCTGGCTCCTGATCGGAATTTCCGATCAATAAGCCCAAGTCCATCGAATTGAAAGCCCGCCGCCGCCCGAGGATAATCCCGCCGGAACAATGAGGGTGGGCATGAGCGGTTTTCCGAAGTCAGCACGGGTTGTCATCATCGGCGGCGGCGCGGTGGGCGTGTCGTCGCTTTTTCATCTCTGCAAGGCCGGCTGGACCGATGTCGTGCTCTTGGAAAAGAACGAGTTGACGGCGGGGTCCACCTGGCACGCCGCCGGCAACGTGCCGACCTTCTCGACCTCCTGGTCGCTCATGAACATGCAGCGCTATTCGACCGAGCTTTACCGGAGCCTCGGCGCGGCGGTCGACTATCCGATGAACTACCATGTCACGGGGTCGATCCGCCTTGCCCATTCGAAGGAACGGATGCAGGAGTTCGAGCGCGCGAAGGGTATGGGCCGCTATCAGGGCATGGCGCTGGAAGTGCTCGGCACGGATGAGATCCGGGGCAAGTATCCCTTCCTTGAGACCCATGACCTGAAAGGCGCGCTCTACGATCCCGCCGATGGCGACATTGATCCTGCGCAACTGACCCAGGCCTTGGCCAAGGGTGCGCGCGACATGGGCGGGACGATCCTGCGCTTCACCCCGGCAACCGGGGTCAGCCGCGAGAATGGCGAATGGATCGTCCACACCGAAAAAGGCTCGATCCGCTGCGAAATCATCATCAACGCCGCTGGTTACTTCGCCCAGAAGGTCGGCGAATGGTTCAAGCCTTACGGCGGCCGCACCGTGCCGATGATGGTGATGAGCCATCAGTATCTGCTGTCCGAACCTGTCGCCGAGATCGAGGCATGGTCGAAGGAGGTCGGCCACAAGCTGCCACTCTTGCGCGATGTGGATTCTTCTTACTATCTCCGTCAGGAAAAGACCGGCTTCAACCTTGGGCCATACGAGCGGAACTGCCGCGCCCATTGGGTGAACCCCGACGATCCCTTCCCCGAGGATTTCAGCTTCCAGCTTTTCCCCGACGATCTGGAACGGCTGGAATGGTATATCGAGGATGCGATGGCGCGGGTGCCGCTTCTGGGCACCGCCGGGATTTCCAAGGTCATCAACGGCCCGATCCCCTATGCGCCCGACGGCAACCCGCTGATCGGCCCGATGCCGGGTGTTCCGAATGCGTTCGAGGCTTGCGTCTTCACCTTCGGCATCGCCCAGGCCGGCGGCGCGGGCAAGGTGCTGGCGGAATGGGTGACGGAAGGGGCGACGGAATGGGACATGTGGTCCTGCGACCCGCGCCGCTTCACCGGCTATGCCGATGCCGACTATTGCGTGGCCAAGGGCAAGGAAGTCTACGGCCACGAATACGGCATGCATTTCCCGATGGCGCGCTGGCCCGCCGCCCCCGACCGGCGCCTGTCGCCGGTGCATGAGAAGCTGAAGGCGCTCGGCGGCCAGATGGCGCCCTATAACGGCTGGGAGCGGGCGGAATGGTTCGCCAAGCCGGGCGATGACACCAGCTGGGATGCGACCCAGACCTGGAACCGCGCCGGCCCGTGGGAGGATCGCATCCGCGCCGAATGCGAGGCGGTGCGGGACGCTGTCGGCGTGCTCGACCTTTCGGGCTTCACGCGGCTCAGGCTGACAGGCCCCGGCGCGCGCGCGCATCTCGACAGCCTGACTTGTTCGCGCCTGCCGCAGCCGGGAAAGACCGGCCTCGCCTATTTCGCCGACGACCGCGGCCGCATCCTGACCGAGATGACGGTGCTGCCCTTCAGCGACGAGGATGTGGGCGTCATCACCGCCTCCGTCGCCCAGTGGCATGACCGGGACGTGCTGAAGCGCGGGTTGCCGGACGGGGTGACGATCGAGGACTGGTCCGACCGTATCCACTGCTTCATCGTCACCGGCCCCAAGGCGCGCGACCTCCTCGCCCCGATCACCGAGGGCGACCTGACGCTCCCCTGGCTTTCGGTCCAGTATTTCGCCAAGGTCGCTGGCCGCGATGTGGCGCTGGTGCGGGTGTCCTTCGCTGGCGAGCTTGGCTGGGAGATCCACTGCGACCGCGCCGACGCGCCCGCGATCTACGAGGCCCTTCTGGCGGGGGGCGCCGTGCCCTTCGGCATGCGGGCGCTGAACTCCTTGCGCATCGAAAAGGGCTACCGCGCCTGGAAGGGCGACCTTTCGACGGACTATTCGCTTCTGGAAGGCGGGCTGGAACGCTTCGTGCGCTGGGAAAAGGACTTCCCCGGCAAGGCCGCCCTTCTGGCCGAAAGGCAGGCCGGCGTGAAGAAGCGCTTCGTCACGCTGACGGTGGAGGCCGGGGCAGCGGATGCGCCCTACATGTCGACGCTCTGGCATGATGGCAAGGTGGCGGGCGAGACGACATCGGGCGCCTGGGGCTACCGGGTGGGCAAGTCGCTGGCGCTGGGCATGCTCCGCGCCGATCTTGCCGAACCGGGGACCAGGGTCGAGGTCGAGATCTACGGCGAACGCTTCCCGGCCACGGTCGAGGGCGACGGTCCGATCTGGGACCCGAAGAACGAACGTATCAAGGGCTGAGGGTGCCGGGGGCGCTGCCCCCGGACCCCCGGAGTATTTCAGGACAGAAAGTGCAGAAACCTCATGGCTGACGTTCCTACCCATGCCCGTGTCGTCATCATCGGCGGCGGTATTTCCGGCTGTTCGGTCGCCTATCATCTGGCCAAGCTCGGCTGGAAGGACATCGTGCTGCTGGAACGGCGGAAGCTGACCTCGGGCACGACCTGGCATGCGGCCGGGCTGATCGGGCAATTGCGCGCCAGCCAGAACATGACGCGGCTCGCCAAGTATTCGGCCGATCTCTACGTCAAGCTCGAGGCCGAGACCGGGGTGGCGACCGGGATGCGGCAGGTCGGCTCGATCTCCGTCGCGCTGACCGAGGCGCGGAAGGAAGAGCTTTACCGGCAGGCGACACTGGCACGCGCCTTCGACGTGGAGGTCGGGGAAATCTCGCCCGCCGAAGTGAAGGCGATGTATCCGCATCTCAATGTCTCGGGCGTGGTGGGGGCGGTGCATCTGCCTTTGGACGGGCAATGCGACCCGGCCAACATCGCCCAGGCGCTGGCCAAGGGCGCGCGGATGCGGGGGGCGAAGATCCTTGAGGGCGTGAAGGTGACGAAGGTCACCGACGACGGCGCCCGCGTGACCGGCGTCGAATGGGAGGCGGGCGGCGAGAAGGGGTCGATCGTCGCCGAGATGGTGGTCAACTGCGGCGGCATGTGGGGGCGCGAGCTGGCGGGCGCCTCGGGCGTGACGCTGCCGCTTCATGCCTGCGAGCACTTCTATCTTGTCACCGAGCCGATCGCGGGCCTGTCGCGCCTGCCGGTGCTGCGGGTGCCGGATGAATGTGCCTATTACAAGGAAGACGCCGGCAAGATGATGCTCGGCGCCTTTGAGCCGAAGGCCAAGCCCTGGGGCATGAACGGCATCCGCGAGGATTTCGAGTTCGACACGCTGCCTGAGGACTGGGACCATTTCATGCCGATCCTCGAACAGGCGATGAACCGGCTGCCGATGTTCCAGACGGCCGGCATCCATACCTTCTTCAACGGTCCGGAAAGTTTCACGCCGGATGACCGCTACTATCTGGGCGAAAGCCCTGAGAAGAAGGGTTACTGGATCGCCGCAGGCTACAACTCCGTCGGGATCGCGGGTTCCGGCGGCGCGGGCATGGCACTGGCACAATGGATGAACGATGGCGAACCGCCCTTTGACCTTTGGGAGGTGGATATCCGCCGCGCCCAGCCGTTCCAGCGGAACCGCCGCTATCTGAAGGAACGGGTGTCGGAGACGCTGGGCCTGCTTTACGCCGACCATTTCCCCTACCGCCAGGTCACGACCTCGCGCGGGGTGCGGCGGACGCCGATCCACGATCACCTGAAGGCGCGGGGTGCCGTCTTTGGTGAGGCGGCGGGTTGGGAGCGGGCGAACTGGTTCGCGAACCCGGGCCAGAAGGCGGAATACGAATATTCCTGGGGCCGGACCAACTGGTTCGACAACCAGAAGGCCGAGCATCTGGCGATCCGGGCCGGCGTCGGCTTCTTCGACATGACCTCTTTCGGCAAGATCCGGGTCGAGGGGCGGGGGGCCACGGCCTTCCTCAACCGCGTCTGTTCGGCCGAGATGGACGTGGCGCCGGGGCGGATCGCCTACACCATGTTCCTGACCGAACGCGGCGGGATCGAGGCCGACCTGACGGTGACGCGGCTTTCGGAGACGGCCTATCTTCTGGTCGTGCCGGGGGCGACCTTGCAACGCAACCTCGCCTGGCTTCGCGCCCATGTCGGCGATGATTTCGCTGTCATCACCGATGTCACGGCAGCGGAATCGGTGCTTTGCATCATGGGGCCGAAGGCGCGCGACCTCATGACCCTTGTCAGCCCCGATGACTTCTCCAACGCCGCCTTCCCCTTCGGAACCGTGCAGGAGATCGAGATCGGCATGGGCATCGCCCGCGCGCACCGCGTGACCTATGTCGGCGAGCTGGGCTGGGAGCTTTACGTGAGCTCCGACCAGACCGCCCATGTCTTCGAGACGCTGGACGAGGCGGGGGCGGAGGTCGGGCTGAAGCTTTGCGGCCTCCATACGCTTGATAGCTGCCGGATCGAGAAGGCATACCGGCACTGGGGCCATGACATAACTGACGAGGATCACGTGCTTGAGGCGGGGCTTGGCTTTGCCGTGTCGAAGAAGAAGCCCGCCTTCATCGGCCGTGATGCGGTGCTGCGGAAGCAGGAGGCGGGGCTGGACCGGCGGCTGGTGCAGTTCCGCCTGACCGACCCGGAGCCGAGCCTTTTCCACAATGAGGCGGTGGTGCGCGACGGCAGGATCGTCTCCACCGTGACCTCGGGCAACTACGGCCATCACCTCGGCGGGGCGATCGGCATGGGCTATGTGCCCTGTCGCGGTGAAAGCGCGGAGGAAGTGCTGGCCTCCGCCTACGAGATCGAGATCGCCGGGCGGCGGGTGACGGCCGAGGCGAGCCTTCAGCCGATGTATGATCCGAAGTCCGAACGGGTGAAGCTATGACACTGGCGGCGCGGCATCAGGCCTTCCACGACCTCCACCAGTCGGGCTGCTTCGTCCTCCCCAACCCCTGGGACCGGGGATCGGCGCGGATGATGGCGGCGCTGGGCGCCAAGGCGCTGGCGACCAGCTCGGCGGCCCATGCTTTCACCCTTGGCCGCGCCGACCTTGGCGGCGTCAGCCGGGATGAGGCGCTGGCCCATGCCGCGGATCTGGTGGCCGCGTCCCCCCTGCCGGTTTCGGGCGATTTCGAGAACGGCTTCGCCGATGACCCCGACGGCGTGGCCGAGACGATCCGGCTCGCCGCCGAGGTCGGGCTTTCGGGCTGTTCCATCGAGGATACGGTGATGGAGGCGGGCAATCCCGCCTATGCCTTCGATCTTGCCGTCGAGCGGATCAGGGCGGCGGTTGCGGCGGCGCGGGGCCTTGGCCGGCCCTTCGTGCTGTGCGCCCGCGCCGATGGCGTGATGAACGGCAGCTATGATCTGGCCGAGGGCATCCGCCGTCTGCAAGCGTTCGAGACGGCGGGGGCCGACCTGCTTTACCTGCCGGCGCCACCCGGAAAGGCGGAACTGGCAAAGGTGCTGGCTTCGGTGAAAAAGCCGGTGAATGCGCTGGCGGCGGGGCCGATCCGGGCGCTGACAGTGCCGGAGCTGGCGGCGATGGGCGTCAGGCGCATTTCGGTCGGGTCACAGGTTGCACGGGTGACCCATGCGGCGATCCGCGATTCCGTGGCTGCAATGCTGGGCAAAGGTTCCTTCGCGCCGCTGATGGCGGCGGCGTCGGGCGATGAAATAGACGGGTTTTTGAAGAAAGGGTCGGGCGATGTCTGACGAAGCGCTGAATTGTGAACCGAGGCGGGCGGCACGCGCCGGCGGGCGTGAGGCGCGGCGGGCGGCGCGGGCGGCCCCTCTGGCCGAGAACCTGCGCCCGGTGCGCGCAGGCATGTCGGGCGGCCAGTACAAGCCCCTGACCGAGGCCGATGTACAGACGATCCATGCGTCAGCCCTTGAGGCGCTTGAGGTGATCGGCCTCAGCCAGGCGCCGCAATCGGGGGTGGAAATCCTGACCGGCGCCGGTGCCATTCAGGGCGACGACGGGCGCATCCGCTTTCCCCGCGCGCTGGTCGAGGACATGCTGGCGGTCGCTGCGCGCAACATCACGCTTCATGCCCGCGACCCGAAGCACGACCTGCACCTATCCGGCACCAAGGTCCATTACGGCACGGCGGGCGCGGCGGTGCATATCGTCGATCCCATAACGCTCGACTACCGCGAATCCACCGCGCAGGATCTTTATGACGCGGCGCGGCTCGTCGACAATCTCGACAATATCCATTTCTACCAGCGCACGATGGTTGCCCGTGACGTGGTCGACAACAAGGAGATGGACCTCAACACGCTTTACGCCTGCATTGCCGGCACGCGGAAGCACATCGGCACCTCGTTCAGCGACCCCTCCCATGTCGCCGACTGCTTCGACATGCTCTACACCATCGCGGGCGGCGAGGAGAAATGGCTGGAGCGGCCCTTCGTCTCGAACTCCAACTGCTTCGTCGTGCCGCCGATGAAATTCGCCGAGGAAAGCTGCATCACCATGGAGGATTGCATCCGCCGTGGCATGCCGATGCTGCTGCTGAGCGCCGGGCAGGCCGGGGCGACGGCGCCCGCGCCCATCGCGCTCACCATCGTGCAGGCGGTGGCCGAATGCCTTGCCGGCGTCGTCTATGTGAACGCGATCAGGAAGGGCGCCCCGGCGATCTTCGGCACCTGGCCATTTGTCAGCGACCTCAGGACCGGCGCCATGTCGGGCGGCTCTGCGGAACAGGCGCTCTTGACGGCGGGTTGCGCGCAGATGCACCGCTTCTACGACCTCCCCGGCGGCGCGGCCTCGGGCATTTCCGACAGCAAGCTGCCGGACATGCAGGCCGGCTGGGAGCAGGGGATCACCAACGCCCTCGCCGGGCTTGCCGGCCTCAACATGTGCTATGAGGCGGTCGGCATGCATGCCTCGCTTCTCGGGTTCTGCATGGAAAGCCTGATCCTTGGCGACGATCTTCTCGGTCAAGCGATGCGGTTGGTGCGCGGGATCGACGTGACGCCGGATTCGACCTCGATCGAGGCGATGAAGGAGGTCTGCCTTGGCGGGCCGGGCCACTACCTCGGCTCGGACCAGACGCTGAGCCTGATGCAGACGGAATACATCTACCCCGCCGTCGGCAACCGGATGAGCCCGAAGGAATGGAACGAGGCCGGAAAGCCGCTGCTCCTTGACACCGCCATCGCCCGGAAGAACGAGATCCTCGCCAAGGCCGGCAACCTGATCGACCCCGAGATCGACCGCGCGCTCCGCAAGGCCTACAACATCTATGTCCGCTGAGGTCGCCATGATGTACGGCTACATAGGGCTGGGAAATCTCGGCGGCAAATGCGCTGCCTGTCTGGCCCGCGCGGGGTCGGGCCTCATGGTCTATGACCGCGATCAGGGCCTGGCAGAGCCGCTTCTCGCGCTGGGCGCGGTCGGGGCCGCAAGCGCTGCCGCATTGGCGGCTTCGGTCGACCATGTCGTCACCTGCCTGCCGTCGCCCACCGTGTCCGAGGCAGTTCTGCGGGAGATTCTGCCGGTGATGAAACCCGGCGCGACATGGGTGGAGATGTCCACCCTTGGCCGCGACGACGTGCTCAGGCTGGCGAAGATCGCATCGGACGCGGGCGTCCGGATGCTGGAACTGCCGGTCACCGGCGGCGTCCACCTTGCCGCGCGCGGTGAGATCACCATGCTGCCGGGCGGCGATGCCGATCTGGTGGAGCTGCACCGCCCGGCGATGGAAGCCATGGGCAACCGCATCTTCCACATGGGGCCGCTCGGGTCATCGGCCATCATCAAGGTCATCACCAACATGCTGGCCTTCATCCACCTGAAAGCCACCTCCGAAGCGCTGATGCTGGCCAAACGCGGCGGGCTGGACCTGAAGCAATCGTGGGAGGCGATTCGCGCCTCATCCGGCAATTCCTTCGTGCATGAGACGGAAGGGGCGCTGATCCTCAATGGCTCCTACGACATCGCCTTTTCGGTCGATCTGGCGCTGAAGGACCTCGGCTTCGCACTGGGCTTCGGGCGTGAGTTTGGCGTACCGCTGGACCTCGCCGCCGCGACGGAACAGACCTATGTCGCGGCGAAGGCGGCCTATGGCGGTGCCGCCCAGTCGCCGATGATCGCGAAATTGCTTGAGGACCTGCTGGGGACCGACCTTCGCGCCGATGGCTTCCCGGCGCGGCTGGAATAGATGCGACCTTTCGTGTCGGTTCGGTGACAGCCGGGCCAAGGGGCGGATGGTCATATCCGGGCGATGAGCGTGTTACCCGACAAGGCAGAATTCGATTATGTGATCGTCGGGGCAGGCTCCGCCGGCTGCGTTCTGGCCGAACGGCTCTCGGCCAGCGGTCGGCACCGGGTTCTGGTGCTGGAAGCGGGCGGCAGCGACCGGCGCTTATACGTCCGGCTGCCGCTTGGCTACGGCAAGCTCTTCTACGACCCCGCCGTGAACTGGATGTACCGGACCGAACCCGATCCGGGGCTGGCCGGGCAGCGCGACCACTGGCCGCGCGGCAAGATCCTTGGAGGATCAAGCTCCATCAATGCCATGGTCTGGATCAGGGGCCACAAAAGCGACTACGACGACTGGGCCGACCTTGCTGGCCCGGACTGGGGGGCGGAGGCCGTGACCGCCGCCTACCGCGCCATCGAGGATAACGAGGCGGGTGGCGACGCCCATCGCGGCACCGGCGGCCCCCTCTTCATCTCGGCCAACCGGCGCGACCTGCATCCTCTGGTCGAAAGCTATATCGCGGCGGCCGAAGCTACCGGCCTGAAGCGGCTTGCCGATTTCAACGGGGCGGAACAGGAAGGCGTCGGCATCTACCAGATGACGATCCGGAATGCCCGCCGCAACTCCGCCGCTCGCGCCTTCCTGCATCCGGCGATGAAGCGGCCGAATGTGAAGGTGCTGACCGGTGCCCATGTCACGCGGGTCATTGTCGAGGATGGGCGCGCCACCGGGGTCGAATACCGCTACAACGGTGTCACCAAGCAGGCAATGGCGGCGGGCGAGGTGATCCTTGCCGGCGGCGCCATCAACTCGCCGCAGCTTCTGATGCTGTCGGGAATCGGCCCTGCGGCGCATCTTCGCGACCACGGGATTGCCATTGTCGCCGACAGCCCCGAGGTCGGGCAGAACCTCAACGACCATCAGGGCATCAACTACACCTGGCGCATGAACGTGCCGACCTACAACGACATCCTGCGGCCGTGGTGGGGCAAGTTGCGCGTCGGGATCGAGTATTTCCTGCTTGGCACCGGCCCCCTGGCGAAGTCGATCAACCACGCTGGCGGCTTTTTCCGCACTGACCCGGCACTTCCCCGCCCCAACATGCAGCTATACTTTCAGGCCTTTTCCACCCTGATCCCGCGTGACGGCGAACGTCCGCTGCTGACCCCCGATCCCTTTTCCGGCATGTCCATCGGCCTTTCCAACTGCCGCCCGACCAGCCGGGGCGAGATCGCGCTGAAATCGCCCGACCCCTTCGCGCATCCCCGCATCACCGCCAACGCCTTTTCCACCGACCATGACGTGGCCGAGATGCTGGCGGCGGTGAAATACCTGCGCAAGATCGCCGCAGAGGACCCGATCCGCGCGCTGATCGCCGAGGAACTGCGCCCCGGCCCGGAGGTTAAGTCCGACGACGACCTGATCGCCGATTTCCGCGCGCGGTCGGGTACGGTCTACCACCCCTCCTGCACCGTCAGGATGGGGACCGATCCCGCGACCTCGGCGCTTGACCCCGATATGAAGGTGCGGGGCGTCCGTAGCCTCAGGGTCTGTGACGCTTCGGTCTTTCCAACGCTGATCGGCGGCAATACCAATGCGCCCAGCATTCTGGTGGGCTGGATGGGCGCCGCGCGCATCCTCAGGGACGCACGTTAGGACGTTAAGATGAGCTATCTTCTCGGTGTCGATACAGGCGGCACCTATACCGATGCGGTCGTGCTGGATGAAGGCGAGGACCGCGTCATCGCTTCGGCCAAGGCGCTGACCACGCGGCCCGATCTTGCCATCGGCGTCGGTGGCGCCATCGACGCCGCCATCGCCAGGGCCGGGATCGCGCCGGGGCAGGTGGGCCTCGTCTCGCTGTCGACGACGCTTGCGACCAATGCGCTGGTGGAAGGGCAGGGTGGCCGCGTGGCTCTGGTGTTCATCGGTTTCGATCAGGGAGAGTTCCGCCGCGCCGGACTTGAGGAATCGATGAAGGGCGATCCGGTGATCTGGGTCGCGGGCGGCCACAACCATGGCGGCACAGAACTCAGGCCGCTGGATGTGGCGACGCTGAGGGCGCAGCTGGACGACCTCGCCGGCGGCGTCAGCGGCTTTGCCGTGGCGGCGAGCTTTGCCACCCGCAACCCGGCGCATGAGCTTGCCGCGCGCGACCTGATCCGCCAGATGGCCGGCAAGCCCGTCACCTGCTCGCATGAGCTTTCCGCCGGCCTGAACGGCCCGCGCCGGGCGCTGACGGCGGTGCTGAATGCGCGGCTGATCGGCATGATCGACCACCTCATATCCTCCTGCCAAGGCCATATGATCCGGATCGGCATCGACGCGCCCTTGATGGTCGTCCGTGGCGACGGCGCGCTTGTTTCTGCGACCATGGCCCGCGAAAGGCCGATCGAGACCATCCTCTCCGGTCCCGCCGCGAGCGTCGCCGGGGCGCGCTGGCTGACGGGGGAGACCGACGCGCTCATCTCCGACATCGGCGGCACCACGACGGATGTCTGCCTTCTGCGCGGCGGCCTGCCGGCCATCGACCCCCTCGGCGCCCGTGTCGGCCAGTTCCGCACCATGGTCGAGGCCGTGGCGATGCGGACGACCGGCCTTGGCGGCGACAGCGAGGTGCATCTTGAGGAGGGCTTGCGGACAAGGCTCCGCCTCGGGCCGCGCCGGCTGGTGCCGGTGTCCTTGGCCGCGCGCGATTGGCCGGGGCTGGTCCATGACGCACTCGACGCCTGGCTGGCGCAGGATGCGGTGGGCGAGATGGACGGGCGCTTTGCCCTGCCGATGTGGCGCGGCACGCCGCCCCTGGGCCTCGCCCCGCGCGAGGAAGGCGTGGTCGCAAGGCTTGAGGCTGGCCCGGTGCGGCTGGCGGATGCGGTCAGGACCCGGCTCGACCTGCCGGCGCTGATGCGGCTGGTTGCTCGCGGACAGGTGATGATCGCCGGGGTGACGCCGTCGGACGCCTCCCATGTCCTTGGCCGGCTCGACAGTTGGGATGCAAAGGCGGCGCGGAAGGCGGTGACGCTGTTCGCCAAGCGCCGGAACGGGCGCGGCGACCGGATCGCGGAAAGCCCCGAGGTCATCGCGCAGGGCATCATCGACCAGCTGACCGAACAGACCGTGGAGTGCCTGCTTGAGGCGGCCTTCGCCGAGGAGGAAGGCTGGCATGACGCGCCCGAAGTTCTGGCCCGCCATCCGCTTCTGCGCGCCGGTCTGGCCGGGCATTCGGGTATCCTGCGCCTGAATGCCGAACTCGCGCTGCCGGTGATCGGCCTTGGCGCGTCGGCGCCGAGCTATTACGGCGCGGTCGGTCAGGCGCTGAATGCCCGGATGATCCTGCCCGAACATGCCGGCGTCGCCAATGCCATCGGCGCGGTCGTCGGCCAAAGTGCCGTCCATGCCGAAGGGC
Source organism: Pseudomonadota bacterium (assembly GCA_020161655.1). GTDB lineage: Bacteria > Pseudomonadota > Alphaproteobacteria > Rhodobacterales > Rhodobacteraceae > Albidovulum. The sequence continues at coordinate 195,833 of JAIUPC010000008.1, read as the reverse complement.
TCGTCTCCTCGCCCGGCCCCGGCCTTTTCGTGGCGCATCTCGCCGAAGGCCCGGCCCGGTTCAACGAACGCGACAAGGCCATCGAGCGGCTGCGCGCGGCGCTTGAGGCCGAGGCCCGCGCCAAGGCCGTGGCGGCAGGGGTGGAGGACGTGCGGGTGACGGAGCACTGCGACCTCACCGAGGTCGATGTGGAAGGCCAGCCCATGTTCATCGAGGCGCGGCTTCGCATCCGCGTCACCGGCCGCCCACGCATCGCCCGGGGGTAACGGCTGCCTATTCCTTGCGCTTCTTCTTTTTCTTCTTGCCGCCCGCTTCAGCCCTGCCGCCATTCCACTCAGCCGCGCCAGCAAGGTCGCGGGCGGGAAGGGCTGCAAGGGCGGCCAGCCGGTCGGAAAGCGGGCTCAGCGCCGCATGAAGGGCTGCCGCGCGGGCATCGCCGCCCTCTTCGGCCGATAGAAGCCGGTCGATGGCCGGCGACAGCGCCCGGCGCTGGAACGCGCCGAGCATGACGCCAAGAACCTGCCACGGGTCGGGATCGGCGGCGAAGTATTCCTTCCGGTCGCCCGGCGCCCTGACCCGCGAGACCAGCCCCCAGTCGCGCAACTCCTTCAGCGCGGTCGAGACGTTCGAGCGGGACAGGCCGAGCGTCGCCGTCAGATCATCGGCACAAGGCGCCTGCGCCGCCCGCCAGATCGCGGCAAAGCACAGGCCCGCCGGGCGCGAGAGGCCGACGAGTTGGCCAAGCTCGCTGAAAGCTTCGGGAAAATCGACGGATCGGGGCATGGCGCTTTCTGCATTGGCCTTGTGGGCCTCGGGTCATCTTCCGCCAGCCCCGTCCGCAAGGCAACAGAGAGAACGGCCTCAGCCGGCGCAGGCCGCGATCTTTTCGGCAAGTGCCGTCATCAGCGCTGCGTAAAGGCCCTGGCCGGGCGCCATGCCCAGTCCTTCGGGGTCGAGCGCCTCGCCGACCTTGATGCCGGTCTCCCCGGCCAAGGCCACGGCGGGCTTCGGGTCATGGCCGGTCTCGGGAAAGACGCAGGTGGCGCCGCCGTCCCTGACAAGTGCCGCAACCTCCGAAAGATGCGCCGCGCCCGGCTGGGCAGCATCGCCGCCCGCGAGGCTGGCAACCACCGTGAGGCCGTAGTGATCGGCGAAATAGCCATAGGCATCATGCGCCACGACGATGCCGCCCGCGACGCCCGCGAGACGCGCCTTCAGATCGGCGTCGAGCCGGTCGAGCGCCTGAGTCGCAGCCTCCGCATTCGCCCGATAGGCCGTCGCGTTGTCGGGGTCTCTCGTGGCGAGCGTTTCGGCGATCGCGCCAAGCCAGATGCGCGCATTGCCGGGATCGAGCCAGGCATGGGAATCGCGGCCCTCATCCGGCTCGTCTCCGGCGCCGAAGTCACGCAGATGCGTGCCGGGCAGATCGAGCAACACAACCTTGTCGCCCGCCCCTGACGTGGCCACCACATCGTTCAACCAGGGCGTCATCTCCGGCCCGACCCAGAAGATGGCCCCCGCATTCGCCAGCGCCCGCGCCTGCGATGGCCGAAGCTGGTAATCATGCGGATCGGCGCCGCCACTGACCAGAAGCTCGGGCGTTCCTAGATCGCCCATCACCTCACCCACCAGCGAATGCACCACCGGCGTATCGGCGACAACGGCGGGAACTTCGGCCTGCGCAGCCACGGGCAGAAAGGCGAGAAGAGCGGCGGACGGGGACAGGCGCATCGGGTACTCCGGGGCATTGCGGTTGGCGGAGGCTGTTAGTATGTTATATCGTAACGTGTCAACCAGATTGTGATACTATAACATGCCGCCCGATCCTGACACCGCCCCGCTGGCTTTCCGCTCGCATGACCATTCCCATTGTGCCGACGGCGTTCTGGCCGAGGCCGACGCGCTCAGCGAACGGCAGGGCGTCAACCTGACGCCGGTGCGCCGCCGGGCGCTGGAGATCCTCCTGCGTTCGCACCGCGCAATGGGCGCTTACGAGGTTCTGGAGCAACTGGCCGAGGACGGTTTCGGCAAGCAGCCTCCGGTTGCCTACCGCGCGCTCGATTTCCTCGTCGATCATGGGCTCGCGCACCGGATCCGGCGGCTGAATGCCTTCGCCGCCTGCATGTGCCCCGGCACCGCGCACCGCCCCGCCTTCTTCATCTGCCATGCCTGCAACGCCGTGGCCGAAGCCCCCGCCGATGCGGTCGGCCGGGCGATGGACGATGCCGCGAAAGCCATCGGCTTTTCGGTCGAGCGGATGAATGTGGAGGCCGTGGGCCTTTGCCCCGCCTGCCGCGGGGTGCCCCATGCCGTTGATTGAGGCGCAGGGGCTTGGCGTCCGGCGCGGCAGCCACGACATCCTCCGCGGCGTGAACTTCCGCATCGCGGGCGGTGAGATCGTCACCGTCCTCGGGCCGAACGGTTCCGGCAAGTCGACGCTGATCCGCGCGCTGATCGGGCTCGAGCCCGGCAGCAGCGGCGCGGTGACGCGGAAGCCCGGCCTTCGCATCGGCTACGTGCCGCAGCGCCTCCATGTCGATGCGGCCCTGCCGATGACCGTGCGCCGCTTCCTGTCGCTGCCCCGTCCCGTAAGCGATGCCGTCGCCGCCGAGGCGCTTGGCCGGACCGGGGTCGCCGGACTGGAACGCCGCCAGGTCTCCGCGCTGTCTGGTGGCCAGCTGCAGCGCGTGCTCCTCGCGCGGGCGCTTCTCTCCGCGCCCGAAATCCTGATCCTCGATGAACCGACCCAAGGCCTCGACCAGCCCGGCGAGGCTGCGTTCTACAAGCTTCTGGAAGAGGTGCGGGCCGAAACCGGAGCGGCGGTGCTTATGGTCAGCCATGACCTTCACGTCGTCATGCGCGCCTCGGACCGGGTGATCTGCCTCAACGGCCATGTCTGCTGTGAGGGGACGCCGGAGATCGTCTCCGCCGCCCCGGAGTACCGCGCGCTTTTCGGCATGGGGACGGGGGGCGCGCTGGCGCTTTACCGGCACATGCACGACCACGACCATGTCCATGACGGCTGCGATCATGACCACGACCACCATCATCATGAGGGTGCCGATGCCTGACGCCTTCCTGATCCATGCGGCCCTCGCCGGGGTCGGCCTGATGCTGGCCGCCGGCCCGCTTGGCGCCTTCGTCGTCTGGCGACGCATGGCCTACATGGGGGATGCCACCGCCCATGCGGCGCTTCTCGGCGTGGCGCTGGCGCTGCTGTCCGACCTGCCGGTTGCCCTTGGCACCGCGCTCGTTGCGCTCGCCGTCGCCTCGCTCGTCACCGTCCTGTCCAGCCGCGACCGCGCCGCCGACACCATCCTTGGCGTCCTTGCCCATTCGGCGCTGGCGATCGGCCTTGTCGCCATTTCCTTCGCGCCGCAGGTCCGAAGCGACCTCAGCGCCTTTCTCTTCGGTGATATCCTGACGGTCAGCCTTGCCGACCTTGCCTGGATCTGGGGCGGGGCGGCCATCGTTCTCGGCCTTCTCGCCTGGCGCTGGAACGCGCTTTTGACTGCGACGGTGAACGAGGAACTGGCGCAGGCGGCGGGCCTCGACCCCCGCCGGGAGCGTTTCGTGCTGACCGTAGCCTTGGCGCTCGTCGTCGCCGTGGCGATCAAGATCGTCGGCGCGCTTCTCATCTCCGCCATGCTGATCGTGCCCGCCGCCGCCGCGCGGAGCTTTGCCCGCACGCCCGAAGGCATGGCGCTGATCGCCGTCCTCATCGGCTGCGCCTCGGTCCTTGCCGGCCTCTGGGGCTCCTTCACCTATGACACGCCGGCGGGGCCAAGCATCGTGACCGCCGCAGCCGCCTTATTCGCCTTCAGCCTCGCGAAAGGCCGTAGGGCCCGCTAGAATTCGCCGGCAGGGGCCGCTAAGCCCTTGGCAGGAAACTGGGGGCGACCATGGCCAATCATCTCTACGACGCGCTCTTTGGCCGGCATGAGGGGCTGGCAACCCCGTTCCTCCATCTTCCCGACGGGTCCTCGTTGACGCATGGCGCCTTCTGCGATCTTGCCGCAAGCTATGGCGCGGCGCTTCGTCAGGCGGGGCTAATGCCCGGCGACCGGGTAGCGATGCAGATGGACAAAAGCCCCCACATGCTCGCCCTCATCGCCGGGGCGATCCGGCAGGGCGTGGTCTTCCTGCCGCTGAATACTGCCTACACGCCAACTGAGATGGCCTATTTTGTCGGTGACGCCGGTGCGGAGCTGCTGGTCGCCGGCAACAAGGTCGCCGCTGCGCTTGCCCCTGTGGCCGAGGCCGCCGGGGCGCGGCTCCTGACACTCGACCCGGACGGGACCGGCAGCCTTGCCGACCTTGCGCGGGGACTGCCCCCCATGGCCGTCGAACCCCGCGCCCCCGGTGATCTTGCCGCCTTCCTCTATACCTCCGGCACGACGGGCCGCTCCAAGGGCGCAATGCTCAGCCACGACAACCTCCTGTCGAACGCCCGTGTGCTGACGGATTACTGGCGCTTCACCGAAAAGGATGTCCTTCTCCACGCCCTGCCGATCTTCCACACCCACGGGCTGTTCGTCGCCACCAACGTGGCGCTTCTCGCCGGCTGCCCGATGATCTTCCTGCCGAAGTTCGACGCCGAGGAGGTGGTCCGCTTCCTGCCGCAGGCGACCGCGATGATGGGCGTGCCGACCTTCTACACGCGCCTTCTCGACGATCCCCGCCTGACCCGCGATCTTGTCGGCAACATCCGGCTTTTCGTCTCAGGCTCCGCGCCCCTCCTGGCCGAGACGCACCGGCAATGGGAGGCGCGGACCGGCCAGCGCATCCTTGAACGCTACGGCATGACCGAAACCAACATGAACACCTCGAACCCCTACGAAGGCGAAAGGCAGGCCGGCACGGTGGGTTTCCCGCTGCCGGGCGTGGAGGTGAAGGTCTGCGACGGCACCGGCAAAGAGGTGCCGAAAGGTGAGATCGGCACCATCGAGGTGCGCGGCCCGAACGTCTTCCAGGGCTACTGGCGGATGCCCGAAAAGACCGCCGAGGAGCTTCGCCCCGACGGCTTCTTCATCACCGGCGACCTCGGCACCATCGACGCCGATGGTTATGTCACCATCGTCGGCCGCGCCAAGGATCTGGTGATCTCCGGCGGCTTCAACGTCTACCCCAAAGAGGTGGAAATGGCGCTCGACGCGCTGCCCGGCGTCCAAGAAAGCGCCGTGATCGGTGTGCCGCATCCCGATTTCGGCGAGGCAGTGGTGGCCGTGCTGGTGCCCGAGGCGGGGGCGTCAATCGACGCCAAGGCGGTTCAGGCAGCGCTCGCCTCAAGCCTCGCCAAGTTCAAGCAGCCCAAGCACATCGACATCCGCCAAGACCTGCCGCGCAACACGATGGGCAAGGTGCAGAAGAACCTCCTTCGCGAAGACCTCAAAACTCTCTTCACGCCCTGAGCTTCTTCGTTGTCCAAATACCCCCGGGGTCCGGGGTGGAACCCCGGCGGTCCGGCTCAGCGCCCCACCGCCGTATAGGCCTCGAAACCCGCGAGATCGGCATCCTTTGGCGAATAGATATTCCGAAGGTCGGCCATCCGCGGATGCTTCATCGCGCGGGCCAGCCGCCCAAGATCGAGCGCCCGGAATTCGTTCCATTCGGTCAGAAGCACCACCACATCGGCATCCTTCGCCGCCTGATAGGGATCGTCGAGCCATTCGACGCCGGGCAGAAGATGCTCGCCCTCGCGGCGGCCCTGCGGGTCGACCACCCGCACCTTGGCACCACCCCCGACCAGCGCCGGCACGATGGTCAGCGAGGGCGCGTCGCGCATGTCGTCGGTATTGGGCTTGAAGGTCACGCCGAGGACGGCGACGGTCTTGCCGTTCACCGAACCGCCGCAAAGGTCCATGACCTTCTCGACCATCCGGCGCTTGACCTCTTCATTGACCTTGATGACGGTCTCGACGATCTGGATGGGCGCTGCATATTCCTGCCCGATCCGGGCGAGCGCGGTCGTATCCTTCGGGAAGCACGACCCGCCGTAGCCGGGGCCGGCATGGAGGAACTTGTTGCCGATGCGGTTGTCCAGCCCCATGCCCTTCGACACCTGCTTCACATCCGCGCCGACCTTTTCGCACAGCCGGGCGATTTCGTTGATGAAGGTGATCTTGGTCGCAAGGAAGGCGTTGGCGGCGTATTTGATCATCTCCGCCGTCTCAAGATCGGTGAAAAGGACCGGAAAGTCGCGCAGGAACAGCGGGCGGTAGACCTCGCCCATAACCTTCTTCGCGCGCTCGGACGTGGTGCCGACGACGACGCGGTCAGGCCGCATGAAATCGTCGATGGCCGCACCTTCGCGCAGGAATTCGGGGTTCGAGGCGACGTCGAATGCCTTGCCCGGAGCCGCGCCTTCGATCACCGCGCGGACCTTGGCATTGGTGCCGACGGGGACGGTCGATTTCGTCACGATGACCGCATAGCCGGTCAGCGCCTCGGCAATCTCCTCGGCCGCGGCCATCACATAGGAAAGGTCGGCATGGCCGTCGCCGCGCCTTGTCGGCGTGCCGACGGCGATGAAGACCGCCTCGGCGCCATCGACGGCCGCCTTGAGGTCGCCGGTGAAATTCAGCCGCCCGGCGCTGACGTTCTTGGCCATCAGCGTGTCGAGGCCGGGCTCATAGATCGGCACCTCGCCCTTCGTCAGCATCTCGACCTTGCGCGGGTCCTTGTCGACGCAGACGACATCATGGCCGAAGTCCGAAAAGCAGACCCCGGAGACAAGGCCGACATAGCCGGTGCCGATCATTGCGATCTTCATGAATGGACCCTCATGCAATTGCCGCCCCGACATGGGGTGAAGCGGTGGGAACTGTCAACCGGGGCGCGCGCCGCAGGCGATGGCTTGGCGGGTTTGTTCCGCGCGCCGGTACAATCGGAGGCAGCGCCACGCTTCGGCATCAGAAGCGGCGCGGGTCAGTCAGGGGCAAAAGCGGATGGGCGCGGCCATCGACCACGGCTTCGACCATTTCCGCCGTGACCGGGGCGAGCGTCAGGCCGATATGGCCATGGCCATAGGCGTGGATCACTGCAGCCCCCGCCGCCGAAGCGCCGATCACCGGGCGCGAGTCGGGGATCGAGGGGCGAAAGCCCATCCAAGTCCGGGCTGGCGCGGGAAGGTCGGGGAAGATTGACCGCGCCCCTTCCTCCAGCCGCTGCAGGCGATGCGGCGAGGGTGGCGCGGTCAGCCCGCCAAGCTCCACCGTGCCGGCAGCGCGCAGCCGCCCCGCCATCGGGCAGAGGTAGAAACCGCGCGATGTGGGGCAGACCGGGCGGGTGAGGCGTGGCGTGCCCATGTCCCATTCGAGGTGATAGCCGCGTTCGGTATCCAGCGGTACGCGGTCCCCTGCCTTCCGCGCCAGCCCGCGTCCATGCGCGCCGGTGGCGATGATCGCGTGGCGGGCGGTGACGGCAAGGCCGTTGCCGGAGAGCTGGACGCTATCGGTTTCGACCCGAAGCCCCGTCACCTCGCCCTTCAGAAAGCCCGCGCCAAGCTCCCGCGTCCGGTCAAAGACCAGGGCCACGACCTTGCCGGGATCGCTGAGGAACAAGGCGCCCGGAAAGAAGGCCGCGCCGCCGCCCGTCACGGGAAGCCCCGGTTCAAGGGCGGCGAGATCGCGAGCCGGGAGTAGTTCCACCGCCACGCCAAGGCTGCGGCGGAAGGCCATGTCCGCTGCGGCGGCGCGGTACTCCGCATCGGTCTGATACCAGTAAAGGCAGCCCCGGTCCTGCAACAGCTCCCCGGCGCCAGCATCCGTCGCCAGTGCCCGCCAGCGCGGCGCCGCATCGGCGAGAAGGGCTGCCAAAGCCTGCGCGTTGGCCTTCGCCGCCCCCGGCAGCGACTGACGCGCGAAGCGCAAAAGCCATGGGGCGAGCGTCGGCAGCGCCGCCTTGCGGATGGCCAGCGGCGAGTTCCGGTCCAGAAGAAGACCCGGCAGGTTCCTCAGCACATCCGGCGTGCCGACCGGCTGCACGGCATAATCGGCGATGGTCCCGGCATTGCCATAGGACGCGCCGGACCCCGGCTCTGCCCGGTCGATCAGCAGGACCTCGCGCCCCGCCGAGGCCAGCCGATGTGCGATGGCAAGACCGACGATACCGGCGCCGATGACCGCGATTTCGACCGTTTCCATCTTCCCCCCAGGGAAGAAAGGGGCGGTCCTGCCGCCCCTCCCACCACTCACATGCAGGCGTCGTAAAGCTTGCGGGTGTTGTCCTTCGTCATCGCGATGGGGTTGCCGCCGCAGGACGGGTCTTCCAGCGCCATCTCGGTCAGCATGTCGAGATCGGCGAACTGCACGCTCATGGCCGAGAGGTTTTCGGGGATGCCAAGTTTCGCCCGAAGTTCCATGACCTGATCGTGGAAACCAGGGAAGCCGCCGTCAAAGCCAAGATAGGCCGCGGCCTTTTCGATCCGGTCCTCGATGGCGGGGCGGTTGAACTCCAGCACCATTGGCATCACCACGGCATTCGTGGTGCCGTGATGGGTGCCGTAGACCGCGCCGACCGGGTGGCTGAGCGAATGGATGGCGCCAAGGCCCTTCTGGAAGGCGACGGCACCCATGGCGGCGGCGCTCATCATATGTGCCCGCGCCTCAAGATCGTTGGGGTTGTCGTAGACCTTGGGCAGGTTTTCGAACACCAGCCGCATGCCTTCCAGCGCGATGCCCTGCGACATCGGGTGGTAGAAGGGGCTGCAATAGGCCTCAAGGCAATGGGCGAGCGCGTCCATGCCGGTGCCGGCGGTGATGAAGCGCGGCATGCCGACCGTCAGCTCCGGGTCGCAGATGGTGACCGAGGGCAGGAGCTTCGGGTGGAAGATGATCTTCTTTTTGTGCGTCTCCGAATTGGTGAGGACGCCCGCGCGCCCGACCTCGGACCCCGTCCCGGCCGTCGTCGGCACCGCAATGATCGGCGCGATCTTTGACGCATCGGCCCGGGTCCACCAGTCGCCGATATCCTCAAGATCCCAGACCGAGACCGTCTGCCCGACCATCAGCGCGATCATCTTGCCAAGGTCGAGCGCGGAGCCGCCGCCGAAGCAGACGACGCCGTCGTGCCCGCCCGCACGGTAGACGGCGAGGCCGTCGGCCATGTTCTTCTCGTTCGGGTTCGGATCAACCTCGGAAAAGACCGCGCGGCCAAGGCCTGCGGCGTCGAGGATGCCAAGCGCCTGCGCCGTGATCGGCAGCGAGGCGAGCGCCTTGTCGGTGACGAGAAGCGGCTTCTTGATGCCGACGGCCTTGCAGTGATCGGCCAGTTCCTTGATGCGCCCCGGCCCGAACTTGATGGCGGTGGGGTAGGACCAGTTGGCGGTAGGCACGTTCATTTCGTCACCTTCTTCAGATGGTAGGATTTCGGACGGGTCACGGAGAAATAGCCAAGGGCCGAGAGCGCGGCGCCGCGCCCGGTGTCCTTGCAGCCGGTCCAGCAAAGGGCGGGGTCGAGATAGTCGCAGCGGTTCTGGAACACGGTGCCGGTTTCCAGCTGCCGCCCGATCCGGGCCGCCCGCGCGCTGTCACTGGTCCAAAGCGAGGCGGTCAGGCCATAGTCGCAGTCGTTCATCATGGCGATGGCTTCGTCATCGTTCCGGACCGGCATGATGCCGACAACGGGGCCGAAACTTTCCTCGCGCATCACCCGCATCTCGTGGTTCACGTTCACGAGGATCTGCGGCGCGAGGTAGGCGCCGCCGTCGTCTGCGGGGAAGAGGGCGGGGTCGATCAGCGCCGTCGCGCCATCGGTGATCGCATCGGCGATCTGGCCGCGCACGGTTTCGGCGAAGCGGCGGTTGGCCATCGGGCCGAGGGTGGTCGTCGGCTCGAACGGGTTGCCGAGCTTCAGCGCCTTGACCCAGGCCACCGCCTTTTCGACGAAGGCGTCATAGAGGCTTTCGTGGACATAGATCCGCTCGATCCCGCAGCAGCACTGGCCGGCGTTGTACATCGCGCCGTCCATCAGGCTGTCGACGGCGGCGTCAAGATCGGCGTCGTCCATGACATAGCCGGGGTCCTTGCCGCCAAGTTCCAGCCCGAGGCCGGTGAAGGTTCCCGCCGCCGCATGTTCCATCGCCTTGCCGCCACCGACCGAGCCGGTGAAGTTCACGAAGCCGAAGGCGCGCTGGCCGATCAGGTCCTCGGTCACCTGATGGTCAAGGACGATGTTCTGGAACACGTCTTCGGGCACGCCCGCCGCATGGAAGGCTTCCGCCAGCCTTTCGCCGACAACAAGGGTCTGGGTCGCGTGTTTCAGGATCACCGCGTTCCCGGCTATGAGCGCGGGCGCAAGGGTGTTGATCGTCGTCAGGTAGGGGTAGTTCCACGGCGCCACGATGAAGACGATGCCATGCGGCTCCCGCTCGATCCGGCGTTCGAAGAGGTTGGAGTTCTCGACCACCATCGGCGACAGCGTTTCCGCCGCGATGTCGGACATGTAGTTGGTGCGGTCGTTGACGCCGCCGAATTCGCCGCCGTAGCGGGTCGGGCGGCCCATCTGCCAGGCCAGCTCATCGACGAGCGTGTCCTTCATCCCGTTGAGCTTCGCGACCCCGGCCTTCACAAGCGCGATGCGCTCTTCAAGCGGACGGTCGGCCCAGTCCGTTTGCGCGGCACGGGCGCGGGCCACCGCGGCCTCCGCCTCGGCGAGCGTCAGGGCGGGACGCTCTGCATAGACCCGCCCGTCAACGGGCGAGATACATTGAATCATCTTCGTCATCTGGTCCTCACTTGGCGCAACGCGCGCCCGCAGGCGGCTTCAAAGCCGCTCAAATCCCCGCTTCAGTTCCCAATCGGTCACCACGCGGTTTTGTTCCTGAATCTCCCATTCCGCCGCATGGACGTAATGGTCAACCACATCATCGCCGAAAGCGGCGCGGAGCATCTTCGACTTCGCCATCAATGCCGCCGCCTCGCCCAGCGTATGGGGAATTTCGCGCACGCGCTTGGCGTTGTAAATGTCGCCGCCGATGGCAGGTTCGAGTTCCAGCTTCTGCTCGATCCCGGCAAGGCCGGCGGCCAGAAGCCCGGCGCAGGCCATGTAGGGGTTGAGGTCGGCGCCCCCGATCCGGCATTCCACACGGACCGCCTTCGAGTTTTCGCCGCAGACGCGGAAGCCGGCGGTGCGGTTATCAAGGCTCCAGACCGCCTTCGTCGGGGCGAACATGCCGACCACGAAGCGCTTGTAGCTGTTGATGTAGGGCGCGAGCAAAGGCGTGATCTCGCGCGCATAGGCCAGTTGCCCGGCGATGTAGTGCTTCATCAGCGCCGACATGCCATGCGGGTCATTCTCATCCCGGAAGGCAGGCTTGCCGTTCTTCCACAGCGACTGGTGGACATGGCTCGATGAGCCGGCGCGGCGATGGTCGTACTTGGCCATGAAGGTCACGGCGCGGCCCTGTTGATGGGCAATCTCCTTCACGCCGTTCTTGATGATCGCATGCATGTCGCAGGTGTCGAGAGCGTCGGAATACTTGGCGTTGACCTCCTCCTGCCCGACCTCGGCCTCACCTTTCGAATTCTCGATCGGGATGCCGGCGCCCCAGAGGCCGTTGCGAACGGCGCGCATCACGCATTCTTCCTTGGTCGTGCCGAAGATCGCGTAGTCGATATTGTGCCGGCCAAGCGGCTGCATCGTCTGGAAATTGCTGTCGTGAATCGCTTCGAAGCTGTCCTGGAACAGGAAGAATTCCAGCTCGGTCGCCATCATCGCGTCAAAGCCCATCGCCTTGGCGCGGGCGACCTGCCGCTTGAGGATGGCGCGAGGCGAAACGCTGACCTCTTCATGCGTGTGATGGTCGAGAAGATCGGCCATGCAAAGTGCGGTGCCCTCAAGCCACGGAATGCGGCGCAGCGTCGAAAGGTCGGGCTTCATGGTGTAGTCGCCATAGCCCTTTTCCCAGCCAGCCGACTTGTAGCCGGGGACGGTGAACATCTCGACATCGACGGCCAGAAGGTAGTTGCAGCAATGCGTTTCCTCCCAGGCGCTCTCGACGAAGTGTTGCGCGACGAAGCGCTTGCCCATGAGGCGGCCCTGCATGTCGACCATGGCGACGAGGACGGTGTCGATCTCACCGGCGGCCACGGCCTTCTTCAAGGCATCGAATGTCAGATTTGCGGGCATTTCAGCCTCTCTCCCTTTTGTTGGTCCGGCGCGGCGTAGGACCGCCGCGCCGTTGTTCTTCGTTGACTAGGTCCGTTCGCCCACGGCCGCTTCTGCCGCCGCGATGGCGGACTTGCGGGCAGCGATCCGCTCGCCCGTCGGGGGGCCTTCGAAGCGGCGGTTCTCCACCAGCACCCAGAGCACCAGCGCAATCGCGATGAAGCCAAGGACGACGTAGAGCACCCGCTCGTTCGGCGGTGCGACGGCGATGAAGAGGATGATCCCCATGCCGACAACCGACAGGACGGTGACGAGCTTGTAAAGACCCGCAGACATGGCCCAGGGGCCGGGCTGCGGCCATTTCGGCCCGCCATAGTTCAGCATAGCCGCAACCAGCGGGATGGTGAACGAGAGGAACAGGAACACCAGCGTCGAGTTCACCACGATCACGTAGATCGAGGTTCCCGCCACCTTGATCGAGAGTGCAAGCACGACATAGAGGATGCAGAGCACCGTCGCCGTCCAGATTGCGTTCACCGGGGTCCGGTACTTCGGCGACACCGCTGCGAGCGCCTTCGAGAAGACCGGAACACCGTCATCGCGCGAGAAAGCGAAGAGCATGCGGCTTGCCGAAGTCACGGTGGCGAGGCCGCAGAGAAGCTGGGCGATCAGGATGAAGAAGTAGAGCGCCATCTTGAGGCCCGCCGGCATGATCGCATCCATCGTGCCGAAGAACATGCCCCAGCCCTGCGCCGCCGCCGCGTTCATGTCCGGGATGGCCAGCGTGATCGCAGAGATCATGATCCAGCCGACGATCGACGACCAGAAGACTGCGGAAACGATACCGCGCGGCACCGAATGGGCGGCGTTCTTGGTTTCCTCGGAAGTGTGGGCCGAGGCGTCATAGCCGGTGATCGTGTAGACCGGCAGCAGCAGCGAAAGCAGGAAGAGGTAGCCGATGCTGTCGGATTGCGGGAAGACATTGCCGCCCGCCTCGCCGGAGTAGTTGGTGAAGGTCCAGAGTCTGGAGATGTCGATGGCCGGAGCGAAGTAGAGGCAGGCCAGGACCAGCACGGCAGTGGTGGCGAAGATGATGTATCCCGAGATGTCGGTCAGGAAGGTCGTGGCCTTGATGCCGATATGGTTGAAGATCGCCTGGATGATGGTGATCACCGCGACGAAGCCCACGATCTGCCAGTCGGTCCCGGTGAAGCCGAACATCGACCCGAAGGTCCCGGCAAAGAAATACGCGGTGCCGATGTTGATGGCACCAAGAACGGTGATGAGGCCGAGAAGGTTGAGCCAGGCGGTCAGCCAGCCCCAGAACCGGTTCCCGAGGATCGAGCCCCAGTGGTAAAGCCCGCCCGCCGTCGGGAAGGCCGATGCGATCTGCGCCATGGAGAGCGCGAACATACCCGAAATGATACAGCCGACGATCCAGCCGATCCCCGCGCCGGCGCCGCCGACGGAGCTGATCGCCTGAGCGAAGGAGTTGATCCCTCCCGACAGGATACAGATGATCGAGAAGGAAATCGCGAAGTTCGAGAACTTCGACATGGAGCGCGAAAGCTCCTGGGCGTAGCCCATGCCATGCAGGATCTTCACATCCTCATGGTGGTCCTTGTCACTGTAGTCGGTCACATCGTCCCTCCTGTTTTCGCCGCATCTGTCTGCGGCTTTATTTTGGTTGCGCCCGTTCCTGCCCGCATGGCGGCGAGGCCGCGACGTGGTGCAGGATTTCCACCCGGCGCAGGGCGCGGCGCCGGTTTGGGGATTTCTGGTTGGGCCGGCCCGTCATGCCGCCACCTCTTGCGTGCAGGCGCGAAGCGCCGCTGAAAGCACCGGCGTCAGCCCGTCGGCCATCGCGGTTTCGGCGACAGGATCGGCGATCAGGTCGTTCCTGACCTCAAGCATCACGCTTTTCAGCCCGTAGGGTGTGGCGTGGAGGCGAAGGGTATGGGTCACCTCGTCCGCCGCCGAATAGGGTTCGTTCAGGCGGCAGTCGAGCCCGGTCCGCGCCTTCGCCTCGGCAAGGACGGCCTTGGCGAGCGTCGGGTCGGCATCGTGGATGATGCCGAATTCAACCGCGCGCGGCTTGCCGAACCAGACCGGGGTGAAGCTGTGGATGGTCACGAGGACGGGCGGCGTGCCGATCGCCATCCGCCGCGCGATCTCGGCATGAAGCGCGTCGTGGAAAGGCAGGCAGATCTCGCTCGTCCGCTTCTGGCGCGCTTCCGGGGTCAGGGTCTGGTTGCCCGGAATCACATAGCTTTCGCTCTGCCGGGTCATGGCGCCGGCGGAGCTTGGCGGGCGGTTCAGGTCATAGACCAGCCGCGAAACACCTGCATGGACCAGCGGGGCATCGAGATTTTGCGCCAGCCGCCGCGCGACTCCCAGCGCGCCGGGGTCCCAGGCGATATGGGCCTTGCGCGCCGCCCCGTCGAGCCCGAGCGTGCCGTAGGCGGGCGGGATGTGGTTCGAGGCATGTTCGCAGACAATGAGGAACGGTCCCGGCGCATCGCCGTTCTCGATGTGGACCACCGCAGAGCGGCTTCCAGTGTGTCCGGTTGACATGCAGGTTTTCCCCAATTCTGCGCGCGCAGGTTCTCTTGCATCGGGGCATTCTGTCAAGATAGTTTCAAACGCAGAAATTCTGTTACATTAGTTACGGGCGCACCCTGTTCATTCGGCGGGCGCTTTGCCGGAGGAATGCGCTTGCCGAAGCCTGCTGCCACGGTCGAACAGCATATCAGGGCCTCGTTCGATGGCCTGACCCGCACCGAACGCCAGTTGGCCAACCATATCACACGGCACTATCCGGTGGCGATGCTCGGCTCGATCACTGCCCTTGCGAAAGCGGCCGAGGTGTCGACGCCGACAGTGGTGCGGCTGGCGCAGAAGCTTGGCTACAAGGGCTATCCCGACTTTCAGGCTGTGGTGCGGAGCGAGGTCGAGGAACGCCTGATCTCGCCCATCGCCAAGCATGACCGCTGGGCCGAAGGCGCGCCCGACGCGCATATTCTCAACCGTTTTGCCGACACGGTCGTCGGCAATCTTCAGGCCACGCTCAGCCAGATCGACCATGCCGAATTCGACGCGATCACCCGGCTGATGGCCGATCCGGCGCGAAAACTCTTCGCCGTGGGCGGGCGCATCACCCATGCAATGGCCGACTACTTCGTCACCCACATGAAGGTCATCCGCCGCGACGTGACGCTGATTTCTGACGTGCCCGGCGCCTGGCCGCCCGCGCTTATCGACATGACGGCGGGCGACGTGCTTCTGGCCTTCGACATCCGGCGCTATGAAAACAGCGTGCTGGCGCTGGTGGAGATGGCCGCCGAGCAGGGCGTGGAGGTCATCCTGATGACCGACCAATGGGTCAGCCCCGCCGCCGAACACGCCCGCTTCCGGCTTTCCGCACATATCGAGGCGCCCTCGGCCTGGGATTCGACCGTGGCGCTTCAAGTGTTGGTGGAGACGCTGCTGGCCGCCGTCCAAGGCCTGACCTGGGACGAGACGCAGGCGCGGATGAAAAGGCTTGAAGACCTCTACGCCCGCGCAAGGTTCTTCCGGCGGTCGAAGTAGACCGCGCCTGCACATTTCTGGGTGATGGTGGTGAGCCGGTCGGGGCTCGAACCCGAGACCTACTGATTAAAAGTCAGTTGCTCTACCAACTGAGCTACCGGCCCATCACAGGGCGCTCTTTATGAACCCCGGCATGGGTGGTCAAGAGCAAAAGCGGGCGGTGACTGGCAAAATCAAAGGGCCGGGCGTATATGGCGGGGCATGAAGGATGCGCGCCCCTCCGACGGCCTGCCGTTCATCAAGATGCACGGCGCCGGCAATGACTTCGTGATCATTGATTCACGCGGGCGCGGAGCGGTGACCACGCCGGCACTGGCCGCAGCGCTGGGCGACCGGCACCGGGGCGTGGGCTTCGACCAGCTGGCCGAAATCCGCGATGTCGCGGGGGCGGACTATGCGCTCGATTTCTGGAATTCGGATGGCAGCCGGGCGGGCGCCTGCGGCAATGCCTCGCGCTGTGTCGCCGATCTCGTCATGTCGGCGAGTGACTCGGTCAGCTTCGTCACCGAACGCGGCACTCTGGGCGCGGTTCGCCGGGCCGACGGGCTTATCAGCGTCAACATGGGCGATCCGATCCTCGACTGGCGGGGCGTGCCGCTGGCCGAAGATGCGGACCTTCTCCACCTGCCCGTCGCGGGCGATCCGGCCGCCGTCGGCATGGGCAATCCGCATTGCGTCTTCTTCGTCGCCGATGCCGGGGCCGTGGACCTGCCGCGCGAAGGCAGCGCGATGGAGCATCATCCGCTCTTCCCCAACGCCACCAATGTCGAATTTGCCAGCGTCACCGGCCCCGACCGCCTTCGCATGCGGGTCTGGGAACGCGGTGCCGGCATCACCCTTGCCTGCGGATCGGGTGCCTGCGCCACCGCCGTCGCCGCCCATCTGCGCGGGCTGACCGGACGGCATGTCACGCTCGACCTCGATGGAGGCCCGCTTGAGATCGACTGGCGCGAGGATGGCGTCTGGATGACCGGCCCCACGGCGCGGGTCTTCGACGGCTGGCTCACGCCCGAATTCATCGCTGCCCATCCATGAAACCGCCGGTCTTTTCCACCCTCGGCTGCCGTCTCAACGCCTATGAGACGGAGGCGATGAAGGAACTCGCCGCCGCCGCCGGCCTGGACGGCGCGGTCGTGGTGAACACCTGCGCGGTGACGGCAGAGGCGGTGCGGAAGGCCAAGCAGGAGATCCGCAAGCTCGCCCGCGAAAACCCCGGTGCTGCGGTGATCGTGACGGGATGCGCCGCCCAGACCGAGCCGGAAACCTTCGCGGCGATGCCAGAGGTGACGCGGGTGATCGGCAACACCGAAAAGATGGAGCCGGCGACCTGGGCCGCGATGGCCGCCCCGGACCTGATCGGTGAGACCGAGCGGGTGATGGTCGACGACATCATGTCGGTCAAGGAAACCGCCGGCCACCTGATCGACGGTTTCGGCCGGCACAGAGCCTATGTTCAGGTCCAGAACGGCTGCGACCACCGCTGCACCTTCTGCATCATTCCCTACGGTCGCGGCAATTCGCGGTCGGTTCCGGCGGGCGTCGTGGTCGACCAGATCAAGCGGCTGGTGGACCGTGGCTTCCTTGAGGTCGTGCTGACCGGGGTCGACCTGACCTCATGGGGCGCCGACCTGCCGGGCGAACCGCGCCTTGGCGATCTCGTCATGCGCATCCTGAGGCTGGTGCCCGACCTCGCGCGGCTGCGGATTTCCTCCATCGATTCGATCGAGGCGGACGAAAACCTGATGCAGGCCATCGCCACCGAGCCGCGCCTGATGCCGCATCTGCACCTCAGCCTTCAGGCCGGCGACGACATGATCCTGAAGCGGATGAAGCGACGGCACCTTCGTGTCGACGCGATTCGCTTCTGCGAAGAGGCGCGGCGGCTCAGGCCCGACATCATCTTCGGCGCCGACATCATCGCGGGCTTCCCGACGGAGACGGAGGCGATGTTCGAGAATTCGCTGAAGCTTGTCGGCGATTGCGACCTGACCTTCCTCCACGTCTTCCCGTTCAGCCCGAGAAAGGGCACCCCCGCCGCGCGGATGCCGCAGGTCAGGGGACCGGAGATTCGCGAGCGTGCGGCGCGGCTGCGGGCGGAAGGCGATGCGGCGCTGGCCCGGCACCTCATGGCGCAGAAGGGCCAGAGCCACCGCATCCTGACCGAAAGCCCGCGCATGGGCCGGACCGAGCAATTCACCGAGGTGGCTTTCGCGACCGATCAGCCCGAAGGCGCTATTGTGGAGGCGCGGATCACTGGTGCGGCGGGCGAGCGGCTGCTTGCATAGCCGGAGTTGAAGCGATTGGCGTCGTCAGATGGCGCCGCTTTCGGAGAAGTAGTCTTCGTCAACGCCCTTAATTTCGTATGTCTGGCGGGTGCGGACACCGATACCGTGGCGCACCATCAGTTCAGCCAACTCGCGACCACCAATCAAGACGATCCTGTGCTGGACCTTTCGCAGATATTCACGCGCCTCGCGCGAAAAATCGGACGTTGTAACGAACACTCCCTTCGTCGCGCCCTCGCCGGTCAGACTGCCGACAAATTGCTGTATGGCCGGGCGGCTTACCTTATTGTCCGCGGCATAGCGCTTGGCTTGAATATAGACCGCATCCAGACCAAGAGCGTCCTCATGAATGATGCCGTCTATCCCGCCGTCTCCAGTCACAGGGGTCGTGTGGAGGCTTCCCAAGGAGCCTGCGCCGTAACCCATTGATTTTAAAAGATCGAGAATGAGATGCTCGAACCTCGCCGGTTTCATGTCCTGCATCAGCGTCAAAAGCTCATCCGCAAGGGCTCCGTGCAGCTCTGCATGGGCACGCGCTATCAGTTCCTCCGGCGTCTCTGAGGAGGGTGCCGCGAGTTCATGCTGAACCGGAGGGCCTTCGATAGCCGTCTCGTGTCCGCGCGTGCGCCAGTGATGAAAGCCGTCGAATCTTGCAAGAAAGTCGTTGTCAATCCGCGCAGGACTTTGACTCAGAACCTGCCGCCCGAGATCAGTGATTTCGTGAACGTTGCGTGCGGGTGACGACAGCAGACCAGCCTTTGAAAGATAGGTTCGCGCCCAGTGAGCCCGGCTGGCGAGGATGGTTGTCCGGCCACTCGGAGTGAGTGCCGACGCGTCGTCTTCGCTTATCGAAAACTCGCCGCGCAATCTTGGCAAGCAATCCGCGACGCTAGTTGCCCCTTCCGCGATCGCGCGCAGGAGGGGCAGCATGAGCGTTTGATAGTCCGGCACAGGCATCGCGAATCCCGGTTGCATTCATCGACCGTTTGATCGCGCGAGATTGTCACCAGCACAAGATTGAAGATGACAAGTCGGCAACCGGGCAGCAGAGAATCCCGCCGGAGGACAGGATGCACCCCAATCAGATCTACCGGCAGGCAACCCGCGACGCCAACCTGGCCTTCGCCCGCGACCGCGGCTTCGGCCTCTTGACCGTCAATGGCGACAACGGCCCTCTCGCCGCGCATGTGCCTTTCGTCCTGTCGCCGGGTGGCGACACTCTCGACATCCATCTCGTCCGGTCGAACCCGGTGGCGCGGGCGCTGACGGCGCCGATGCCGGCACTTCTCGCCGTCACCGGCGCCGATGGCTATGTCTCGCCGGATTGGTACGGGATGGAGGATCAGGTTCCGACCTGGAACTACGTCGCCGTCCACCTGCGCGGTAGGCTGGAGCTTTTTCCGGCCGAGGCGCTGCGGAGCCAGATCGACCGGCTGTCGGAGGTTTTCGAGAGCCGGCTGGCGCCGAAAAAGCCGTGGCGGACAGCCAAGATGACCGAAGAGGTGCTGGCGCGGATGATGCGCGCCATCGTCCCTTTGCGGCTGACCATCGACAGCGTCGACGGCACCTGGAAACTGTCGCAGAACAAGCCCGAACCGGCACGCCTAGGCGCGGCGGAGGGCGTTCATGCCGGGACGCCGGGGCAGGAGGTCGCCGCGCTTGCCGCGCTGATGCGGTCGCCGCCGTGGTAAGCGCGCTGTCGGGGATGTGACCGCCCCGGCGCTTGACAGCGGGACGGCCAGCCCGTTCTTTTCGCCCCTTACTCTCATCCACCAAGCCCGAGGACCTGATGCTGAAGCTCCACACCTCTCCGACCACGCCTTTTGGCCGCAAGGTCAGCATCCTGATCCGCGAAACCGGCCTGACTGCCGAGGTGGAAGAGGTTGTCGCCGCCGGTACGCCCCTGGATTCGTCGGGCATGCCGGTCGCGCAGAACCCGCTCGGCAAGATCCCGGCGCTCGAACGCCCGGATGGCCCGGCGATCTACGACAGCCGGGTGATCTGCCGGTATCTCGACGACCGCGCCGGCGGCAGGCTTTATCCGGCGAAGCCGCGGCTCTGGGATACGCTGACGCTGGAAGCCACCGGGGATGGCATGATCGACGCGGCAATCCTCATGGTCTACGAATCGCGGCTCAGGCCCGAGGCGATCCGCTTCGAGCCCTGGGTCGAAGGCCAGTGGTCCAAGGTCGCACGCGCGCTCGACACGCTCGAAGCGCGCTGGATCGCCCATCTGAACGGCCCCCTGGACATGGGGCAGGTGGCGATCGGCTGCGCGCTTTCCTACCTCGATTTCCGCCACGGGGCGCGCGGATGGCGCACCGGCCGGCCCGCGCTGGCCAAGTGGTATGAGGGTTTCGCCACGCGCGACAGCATGACGGCGACCGAACCCAAGGCATAGACACCTGCCGCCGCCTCCCCCTTTCCCGCGCCTGCGAAGCAATGGTGCGATTGCGGCAACTGCGACATAATGCTCGCATCGCCTGTGCTTGGGCCTGATTGTCTGCTGGACGCCCCGGATTTTGACGGCTAATAACCGCCGTTAAAGGCTGCGGGCGACCGTGGCCGATGTATTGCAGGGCCGGTCGCCCGGTCACAAAAGGGGAGAGAGCTTCGTGTCCCACGCAGAAGACCACGCAGGTACCCGGAGGGACTTCCTCTACTACGCCACCGCAGGGGCCGGAACCGTCGCGACGGGCGCCGCCGTCTGGACGCTGGTAGACCAGATGAACCCCTCCGCCGACGTTCAGGCGCTGTCCTCGATCTTCGTCGACGTCTCGGGCGTTGCCACCGGGACCCAGCTGACGGTGAAATGGCGGGGCAAGCCGGTCTTCATCCGCCGCCGCACACAGGAAGAAATCGATGCGGCCCGCGCCGTGCCGCTGACCGATCTTGTCGATCCGATGGCGGAGAATGCCAACCGTCCCACCGGGACCGAAGCGACCGATGAGAACCGCAGCCTCGACGAGGCCGGCGAATGGCTGGTGATGATCGGCGTCTGCACCCATCTCGGCTGCGTACCGCTCGGCGATGGCGCCGGCGACTTCGGCGGCTGGTTCTGCCCCTGCCACGGCTCGCACTACGACACCTCGGGTCGCATCCGGAAAGGTCCCGCACCGCGCAACCTCGACGTTCCGGTCGCCGCCTTCACCGACGAAACCACCCTGAAACTCGGCTGAGGGAAGAGACATGGCTGGAATTCCACACGATCACTACGAGCCGAAGACGGGTTTCGAGCAGTGGCTGCACCGGCGTCTGCCGATCGTCAGCCTCGCCTATGACACGCTGATGATCCCGACGCCGAAGAACCTGAACTGGTGGTGGATCTGGGGCATCGTGCTGGCGTTCTGCCTCGTCTTGCAGATCGCGACCGGCGTCGTTCTGGCGATGCATTACACGCCGAATGTCGACATGGCCTTCGCCTCGGTCGAACACATCATGCGCAACGTCAACGGCGGCTATCTTCTGCGCTACCTCCATGCCAATGGCGCATCGCTCTTCTTCTTCGCGGTCTATGTCCACATCTTCCGCGGCCTTTTCTACGGCAGCTACAAGGCGCCGCGCGAAGTGACCTGGATCGTCGGCATCCTGATCTTCGTCGCGATGATGGGCACCGCCTTCATGGGCTACGTCCTGCCCTGGGGCCAGATGTCCTTCTGGGGCGCCACGGTGATCACCGGCCTCTTCGGCGCGATCCCCGGCATCGGCCCGTCGATCCAGACCTGGCTTCTGGGCGGGCCTGCGGTCGACAACGCGACGCTGAACCGCTTCTTCTCGCTCCACTATCTCCTGCCGTTCGTGATCGCAGCGCTCGTGGCGGTCCACATCTGGGCCTTCCACACGACAGGCAACAACAACCCGACCGGTGTCGAGGTGCGGCGCGGATCGAAGGCCGAGGCGGAAAAGGACACGCTGCCCTTCTGGCCCTACTTCGTCATCAAGGACCTGTTTGCGCTCGCCGTCATTCTGGTCGTGTTCTTCGCCGTCGTCGGTTTCATGCCGAACTACCTTGGCCACCCCGACAACTACCTCGAGGCGAACCCGCTATCGACGCCCGCGCATATCGTGCCTGAATGGTATTTCCTGCCCTTCTACGCGATCCTGCGCGCCTTCACCTCGGACGTCTGGATCGTCATGCTGACGGAATGGATCACCTTCGGCATCGTCGACGCGAAGTTCTTCGGCGTCATCGCGATGTTCGGCGCGATCGCCGTGATGGCACTGGTCCCCTGGCTTGACACGTCGAACGTCCGCTCGGGCAAGTACCGGCCGATGTTCCGCTGGTGGTTCTATCTCCTCATCATCGACTTCGTGGTCCTGATGTGGTGTGGCGCCATGCCTGCCGAGCCGCCCTACTCCACGATCTCGCTGATCGGCGCGGCCTATTGGTTCGCTTACTTTCTCGTGATCCTGCCGCTTCTCGGAATCATCGAGAAGCCGCTGCCCCAGCCCGCGACGATCGAGGATGACTTCAATGCGCACTATGGTGCCAAATCGCACCCCGCAGAATGAGCGGAAAGGATCGATTGAGATGCTGAGAAAAATCGCAATCACCGCCGCTTCCGTCCTGGCTTTGTCGGGAGGGACCGTGTTGGCAGCCGAGGGTGGCCTCGTCGAAGATTTGGCCTTCTCGTTCGAAGGTCCTTTCGGGAAGTTCGAAGAGAACCAGTTGCAGCGCGGCTTGCAGGTCTACACCGAAGTCTGTTCGGCGTGCCACGGCATGAAGCTGGTGCCGATCCGGTCGCTGGCCGATGAGGGCGGACCTGGCTTGCCGGAAGATCAGGTCCGAGCCTATGCGGCACAGTTCACAGTGACCGACGCGGAAACCGGGGAAGACCGACCTGCGACTCCGAGCGATCACTTCCCGAGTTCGTCGCTGGAGAACGCGCCCGATCTCAGCCTGATGGCCAAAGCGCGCGCGGGTTTCCGCGGACCCTATGGTACTGGCATTAACCAGTTCTTCAGGGGTATCGGTGGTCCGGAGTACATTTACTCCCTGCTGACGGGTTACACCGGAGAAGAGGTCGAGCAGGCGGGCACTACGTTCTATGGGAACCATACTTTCCCGAGCGGCCTGATCGCGATGACGCCGCCGCTGTCGGATGAGTTGATAACCTATCAGGATGGGACCGAGGCCACAGTCCAACAGATGGCCGAAGACGTGTCGGCCTTCCTGATGTGGGCTGCCGAGCCGAAGATGATGGATCGCAAGAAGGCGGGACTTGTCGCCGTGCTGTTCCTCAGCCTGATCTCGGTACTTCTCTATCTCACCAACAAGCGGATCTGGGCGCCCTACAAGGGCAAGCACTGACCGCAGCGGCAGGGTGAACGAGTTGGGGCGCGGTCCGAGAGGAGCGCGCCCCTTTCATTTCCCGAGATAGGCGGCAAGTGCCGGCGGCGGATTTTCCAGAAGCTCCGCCGTGCCTCGCGGCGGATGGGCGCGGCCATCGGCCAAAAGGATCGTCTCGGGCGCGATACGAAGCGCATCGGCGGGGTTGTGGCTGACCATCAGCACGGTCGCCCCCATCGCGCCGGCGATCTCTGCCACAAGGTCCAGCATCTCGGCCCTGAGCGCGGGGCCGAGCGCGTCGAAAGGCTCATCGAGAAGCATCAGGGGCCGAGCGCGCAGAAGGACGCGGGCGAGGGCCACGCGGCTTTGCTGGCCGCCCGACAGCGTGCCGGGGCGGCGGTCGCCCATACCCGACAGGCCGACACGCTCAAGCGCCTCGGCGACCCTCCCCCGGTCTTCGGGCGACAGGCGCAGGTCGGACCTGATGCCAAGCCCGACATTCTCGGCCACGGTGAGATGCGGAAACAGGTTCTGGTCCTGAAACAGGATCGACAGCGGGCGGTCGCCGGGCGGCAGGTCCGTCAGGTCGCGGTCCTGCCAGAGGACGCGCCCCGAGGCAGGCGGATAAAAGCCGGCAATCACCGAAAGAAGCGTCGATTTCCCCGCACCGGACGGCCCGATCACCGCCACCCGCGCGCCTTCGCGGATGGTCAGGTCAGCGGCAAGGCGGAAGTCGTCCTGCGTGACGGTCACGTTCTCAAGCTGCAGCATCGGTGCGCCCTCCTCGATCAAAGAGCCAGAACAGCGCGAAACTCAGCGCCATGAGAAGTACCGCCGCCGCCGCCGCATCCTCCATCCTATAGGCCGACATCAGCCGGTAAAGCTGCAGGGGCAGGGTGGCGCGGTCAGGGTCGGCGAAAAGGGCGACGACGCCAAGATCGCCCATCGACATGGCGGCGGTCAGCCCGGCGGCGAAGCCAAGCGGACGGCGGAGGCGCGGCAACGTCAGGTAGCGGAGCCGCGCGAGGCCGGTCAGACCAAGGCTGTCGGCGAGGCGGGCGTAGTCGGCCTCCACCTGCCGCGCGGCTGGGATCAGGGCGCGGAGGCAGAACGGCAGCGCCATCACCGCGTTCACCAGCGCCGTGACCGGCATGGCGAGCGATGCAGGCGAGGCAACGGGGCGCAGGATCAGGAACAGCCCGGTGCCGACGACCAGCGCGGAGGTGGCGAGGGGCAGCATTCCGGTGATCTCAAGAACCCTTCCACGGCCCAGCGCAATGGGCAGGGCCAGCAGCAGCGCGAGCGCTGTGGCGGCGAGCGATACCGCGACCGACCACAGCGCGGACTGCCAGACCGCCAGCGGTAGGCGGAACACGCCCGGCAGCCCGGCAGCGATCACCGCCGCAAGGGGCGCCAGCAGCAACAGCGCCGCGAGCCCGATTGCCGCAGCGTCGGCCAGCCGGGACAGGGGCGAAGCCGCATCCCAGTGCTGTGCGGCCAGATCCAGCCCGGCGCCGAAGGCCGGCGGCAGGCTGAGCCGCGCCGCGAGTGCTGCCGTCGCCGCGCAGATCACCAGTTGCATCGCCGCCAGCATCGCCGCGCGGCCAAGGTCGAAGTCGAAGCGAAAGGCCTGAAAGATCGCGAGTTCGATGGTCGTCGCCTTCGGCCCGCCGCCAAGGGTCAGGGCGACGGCAAAGCTCGTCAGGCAGATGAGGAAGATCGTCACCGCGATGCCCGGCACCACTTCGCGCAGCATCGGGCGTTCAAGATGGCGGGCAATGTCGCGCGGACCGAAGCCGAGCGCCGCCGCAAGCCGGAAGCGTTCGGCGGGGATGGCCAGCCAGCCCTGCAGGATCAGCCGTACTGCCAGCGGCAGGTTGATAAAGACATGGGCCAGGACGACGCCCTTCAGCCCGTAGACCGACAGAGGCTCGACGCCGAAGGCGCCAAGGATGCCGTTCAGCGCGCCAGAGCGCCCGAAGATCGCGAGAAGCCCCATCACCGCCACGATGACCGGCAGGATGAAGGGTGCGCCGAGAAGCGTGATGAAGATACCGCGCCCCGGAAAGCGGCGGCGGGCGAGGGCGCGGGCGACCGGAATGGCGCAAGCCACGCTGAGAAAGGCTGAGAGCGCCGCCTGCAGCACGGTGAAGCGCAGCGCCGCCCAGTCGGCGACGCCGGGCCAGCCGGCGCCGCCCGCCCGGGCGATCACTGCGGCAAGCGTGCCGAGCGTCAGGAGGGCGACGAATGCCGCCGCCCCCCCGGCCATCAGGGTCAGCCGCGACGGCATCAGCGGCTGAGCGCCGCCTGCCATTCGGCAAGGGCCGCATCGCGCACCTTTGCCGCCTCACCCGCCGGATAGAGAAGCGCCTTCGCCGGGGTGATGAGCGTGTCGAAACCGGCGTTGATGCCGCCCTTCGGCATGACGGCAGGGTACATCCAGTTCGTCTCCGGGATCACCGACTGGAAGCCGTCCGTCACCATGAAGGCAAGGAAGCGGTCGGCAAGTTCGCTCTGGTCGGTGGTGGCGACCTTGGCCGCGACTTCGACCTGCAGGTAATGGCCTTCGTTGAAGGGGGCCGCCGCCTTGCTGTCATCGTTTTCGGCGATCAGGTGATAGGCGGGCGAGGTGGTGTAGGACAGGACCATGTCCGCCTCGCCTTTCAGGAAGAGGCCGTAAGCCTCGGTCCAGCCGGGGGTGACGGTGACGATGTTGTCGGCGAGGTTCTTCCAGACCTCCTCCGCCTTGTCGCCGTAAGCGGACTTGACCCAGAGGAGAAGCCCGAGGCCGGGTGTTGATGAGCGCGGGTCCTCGATCACCACCTTCAGGTTCGAAGCGGCGAGCGCCTCGAAATCCGCAGGAACCTCCGTCACCTTGGTCTTGTCATAGACGAAGGCGAAGTAACCCCAGTCATAGGGCACGAAGACCGGATCGTCCCAGGCCACGGGCAGGTCATAGGCCACGTCCTTGAGGCCGCTGTCGGCGAAAAGCCCGCTTTCGGCGGCTTTGGCGGTCAGGTTGGTATCGAGGCCAAGGACAACGTCGGCCTCGGTCGTGTCGCCTTCCAGCAGGAGCCGCGCAAGCAGCGCCGCGCCATCACCGGAGCCGGTGAACTTCACGTCACAGCCGCATTCCGCCTCGAACGCCGCCTCGACCTTGGGGCCGGGGCCCCACTCGGAAATGAAGCTGTCGTAGGTGTAGATATTGAGCACGGGCTTGTCTTCGGCCAGCAAGGCAGTTGGCAGCAGAAGACCCGCGATCATCAGGGATTTCATCATCTCTCATCCTCCAATGGTCAGGCGGGCGGAGACGGTCTTGGCGCGGGCGCCTCACCTTCCCTCCGCCGGTCTTAACCGGTTCAGGTTCAACGGGTCCGCGTTGCCGCATCTCAGCCCTGTTGCCAGAGCACCCCGAGGTGGCGGTGAACATAGAACGATCCTCGCCGGACGCAAGGCCCGGCGAGGTGAGGAGGATGAAGCGATCAGCCGTGCGCCTGGTCGCCCTCGGCCCCGCCGCGGGTTTTCCAGAGCGACCAGCCCACGCCGGCGGCAAGGATCACGAAGGTGATGCCCAGAGACAAGTCCGCCGGGAACTTCTCCCACCCCATCAGGTCGGCGACGAAGATCTTCGACCCGATGAAGACCAGAAGCACGCCAAGCGCGTATTTCAGGTAGTGGAAGCGGTGGATGATCGCGGCGAGCGCGAAGTAGAGCGCGCGAAGGCCGAGGATGGCGAAGATGTTCGAGGTGTAGACGATGAAGGGATCGGTGGTGATTGCAAAGACTGCCGGCACCGAATCGACCGCAAAGACAAGGTCGGCGATCTCCACCATCACCAGCGCGAGGAACAGGGGCGTCGCGAAGGTCACGAGCTTGCCGGTCTTCGGATGCGCCTCCTTGACGAAGAAGGCCGAGCCATGGAGCTTGTCGGTCACGTTCAGGCGGCGGCGCATGAAGCGCAGGAACCTGTTCTGGCTGATGTCGACGGCGGTGTCATCCGTCACCACCATCTTGATGCCGGTGAAGACAAGAAAGGCCGCGAAGATGTAGAGGACCCAGTGGTATTCCGCCACCAGCGTCGCACCAAGACCGATCATGATGCCCCTGAGGACGATCACGCCGAGGACACCCCAGAAGAGGACCCGGTGCTGATAGGCGCGCGGAATGGCGAAATAGCCGAAGATCAGCGCGATGACGAAGACGTTGTCCATCGCCAGCGTCTTTTCGACGACGAAGGCGGTCAGGTAGTTCTTCGCCGCCTCGCCGTCCATCTGCCACCAGACGAAGCCGGAAAAGGCCACGCCAAGCGTGATGTAAAGCGCCGAGAGGCGCAGGCTCTTGGATACGCTGATCTCATGGTTGCCGCGATTCAGCAGGCCGAGATCAAGCACCAGCAACGTGATGACGATGCCGATGAACGCAAGCCACATCCAGATTGGCGTGCCGAGAAATGCAGTCAGCAGGATTTCCATCCCTCTTGTCCCTCAAATTGTGCACCGATGGAAAAGCCGCAAAAGAGGGCAGGAGCCGGGCTGACCATCGGGCGATTTTTCCCGATTGCGGTCCGACATCACGGCTTTCACCGTCAGAGGGGCCCGGCCCGCATCGGTCATTTGGGGTCGCCCGGCGGGAATTCAAGGCCGAAAGGGACTTGATGCGGATGGCAGGGCGGCGCTATGCCCGGCAGGCATCAGGGGGCACGGCATGAGCTTCAACACCTTCGGTCATCTCTTCCGCGTCACCACATGGGGCGAAAGCCACGGGCCGGCGCTTGGTGCTGTGGTCGACGGCTGCCCGCCGGGGGTCGCGATTGATGAAGCCATGCTCCAGCATTGGCTCGACCGGCGGAAGCCCGGCCAGAACAAATACACGACCCAACGGCGTGAGGCCGATGCGGTGCGCATCCTTTCGGGCACCTACGAAGGGCGCACCACTGGCACCCCGGTCCAGCTGATGATCGAAAATACCGACCAGCGGTCGAAGGATTATGGCGACATCGCCCTGAGCTTCCGGCCCGGTCACGCCGACATCACCTATTGGCAGAAGTACGGCATCCGCGATCCACGCGGCGGCGGCCGGTCCTCGGCGCGCGAGACGGCGGCGCGGGTGGCGGCGGGCGGTGTGGCGCGGGCGGCGCTCGGGCTTCTGGCGCCTGAGGTGAAGATCACCGGCTACATGGTGCAGATGGGGCGCCTGAAAGCCGACCGCGACCGCTTCGACATGGCGGAAATCGGGCGCAATCCCTTCTGGTGCCCCGATGCCGCCGCCGCCGCGATCTGGGCCGAGCATCTGGATGAATTGCGGAAGTCGGGCAACTCCGTCGGCGCAGTGGTCGAGGTCGTGGCCTCCGGCGTGCCGGCAGGCCTTGGCGCGCCGATCTACGGCAAGCTCGATTCCGACCTTGCCGCCGCGATGATGTCGGTCAACGCCGTGAAGGGCGTGGAGATCGGCGAGGGCATGGCGGCGGCGGAACTGACCGGCGTGGAAAACGCCGACGAGATCTTCATGGGCAATGACGGCAAGCCGCGCTTCAGCTCGAACCACGCCGGCGGCATCCTTGGCGGGATTTCCAGCGGCCAGGACGTGGTGGTGCGCTTCGCGGTGAAGCCGACCTCCTCCATCCTCACCCCGCGCAAGACCATCACCATCACCGGCGAGGAAACCGAGATCATCACCAAGGGCCGCCACGACCCCTGCGTCGGCATCCGCGCCGTGCCGGTGGGCGAGGCGATGATGGCCTGCGTGATACTTGATCACCTGCTGCTGCACCGTGGCCAGATCGGGGACGCGGGCGGGAAGATCGGGTAAGAAGTTCCCAAGGCTTCGCGCGCCTTATGTCAGGGGCCGCTGCACGGGAGAACCATGGGAACTCTGGGCGAGATCCTTCGGGGCGGCAGGGCATCTGCAAGATGGCTCACCGGCGCGCCTTTCGTGAACTTGCGCATTGCATTGACTGCGAAGGACCACCACCACGCGCGCCGTCTGATCGAGGCGCACTTCACCCGTTTCCTTGAAACCTGCCGGATCAGCGTCAATGTCGGCGGCACGCCGCCCGAACCAGGCAGAGGCTGTGTCGTCTGCTACAACGAAACCTCCTTCGCGGATGTTGCCGCTTTCGGCACGGTCATGTGGCCATATGTCGACCGTGCCGCGGCGGCGGATTTATACGCATTTCTCCCGTTCGGGCGGTCAGCGACCCGCAGGGCGGCGATCGAACTTGTCCCCCGCGGCAATCGTGCGGCCACCGAGCGGCTGCTTGAAAAGATGGTGCAGGCGGTCAAGGCCGGCGAGCGGATCGCCTGGGGAGGAGAGGGCCGGCTGTCGGGCCGGGATGGCGTGGCGAGGTTCAAGGTCGGCGCGAGCCTGATCGCCATTCGGGCGCAGGTGCCGATCATTCCGCTGGTGTTTTACGGCGGGCACCGGCTCTTGCCGCTAGGGTCGATACGGGCGCGGGCCGGGACCATTCACGTCCGTTTCGGCGCGCCGATCCCGACCTCGGGGCTCAAGGACGATGACGCGCGTGCATTGGCCGACCAGACGCAGGCCGTTGTTGCGGGGATGTACGAAGGCTTGCGGACGCAAGGCCTTGGGCCTGCTTGATTGCTCTGGCCTCGCGAATCCAAGATCAGGCCCTATCACGAAGGCAGCTTCAGCGCCCCCCGCGCGGCCAAGGCTTCGGCGCGGAAGACGCAGCCTTCGGCGTGGTCGTTCATGAGCCCCATCGCCTGCATGAAGGCAAAGACGTCATCGCCTTCATAGCGCCAGACCAGCGCTGCCAGTGAGCCAATGGTGTTGTAACTAGAGACTCGCCGCAAAGCCCTTCAGGAAGGCCGCGAGTTGTTCGCGTGTGGCGGGGTCGGTCAGGTTGCCCTGATCGTCGAAATGCGTGCCGGCGCGGGCGACCAGCATCCGGCCATCGCTCCAATGCGCGGCTTTCAGGGTGCGAAGGACCGGCAACCATTGCGCCTGCGCCATCACCGTGCCGAAGCCGCCCGGTGATGCGCCAAGGACCGCCACCGGCTTGCCGAGGAACATCGCCAGCCCCGGCCCGCGTGACATCCAGTCGACCGCGTTCTTGAAGACGCCCGGAATGCCGTTGTTGTATTCGGGCGTGACGAGCAGGAGGCCGTCGGCATTGGCGAGCTGGTCTTGCAGTCTTTTGACCGACGCAGGCAGGCCCTCTGCCGCTTCAAGATCGCCGTCGTAAAGCGGGACTTCGCGGATCGAACCGATGGTGATTTCCGCCCCTTCAAGCGCAACCTCGGTGGCGGCGCGCAGAAGGCCGGCGTTGAAGGAAGCCTTCCTGAGGCTGCCGGATAGTCCGAGGATCGTTTTCATCACCAACTCCGCATGTCGCATAAAACGCGCGGGACCGGGTCCGGCGCGCATCTTGTTAAGGGGTGGGCTTTGGCTTGACCAGCCCCTGGCCCCGCTTCAGTCGATCGGTTTCAGCCCGGCCTCGATCTGCGCGCGGCGGCCTTCAAGGAAGGGCGGCAGCGACAGCCTTTCGCCCATCGTCTCGAAGGGTTCGTCAACCGCGAATCCCGGCCCGTCGGTGGCGATCTCGAAAAGGTTCCCGCCCGGTTCGCGGAAGTAGAGGCTGCGGAAGTAGTAGCGTTCGACCTCGCCGGAATTCGGCACCCGAAGCTCGTTCAGCCGGTTCGCCCAGCCGTGGATCGCCGGAACGTCGGGCGTGCGGAAGGCGACGTGATGCACCGCGCCCGCGCCTTGCCGCGCCGTTGGCAGGTCAGGCTGCACGGCCACGTGCAACTCGGCCGCCGCGCCGCCTGCGCCCATCTCGAAGACATGCACCTGTCCTTCGCCATCGGGGCTGGCGTAATCGCGGACCCGGCGAAGGTTCATCACCCGGCTCAGCACGGTTTCGGTCGGCGCAAGTTCGGGGACCGAGATGGTGATCGGGCCAAGGCCGAGGATCTGGTGTTCGGCTGGAACCGGGCTCCGGTCCCAGGAGTGGCCGGCATTGGCGCCATCGGCGGTCAGGCGGAAACGCTGGCCCTCGGGGTCCTCGAAGTCGATGGAGCAGCGACCGTCGAGCGTGGCGATGCCGCCCGCCGTCAGCTTCTTGTCGCTGAACCGCCCGGCCCAGTAATCAAGGCTCGCCGCCGGCACCCTGAGGCCGGTGCGGCTGATCGAGCGGGTGCCGCGGCGTTCGCGGCCCACAGGCCAGTCGAAGAAAGTCAGGTCCGATCCCGCGCTGCCGGCGCCATCGGCGAAGAAGAGGTGATAGGCCGAAGTGTCGTCCTGGTTGACGGTCTTCTTGACGCGCCTGAGGCCAAGTGTCTCAGTGTAGAAGCGGTTGTTGGCGGGCGCGTCGGCGGTGATCGCCGTCAGGTGGTGAATGCCGGTAAGGTCCATGATGGTCTCCTTTCGTTGCCTCCAATGTGGGGCAAATGTCGTCACCTGTCAGCGGCTGGGTGTCGAACGGGGCGTTCGGTCCTTGCGAACGGAACGGCGCCGGCTATCCTGCCGCCATGCGCTATTCGCTGGATGAGATCGAGACCTTCCTCGCGGTGATGGAACTGGGCACCGTGACGGGGGCAGCGGTCCGGCTCAACCTGTCGAAATCGGTGATCTCGAAGCGCATCACGGATTTCGAGGTGGCGGTGGGGGCGGCGCTCTTTCGTCGCAACGCCGGGCGGATCGTCCCGACCGAGGCGGCGCTGAGGCTGGCCGAAAGGTTGCGCCCGGCGCTGGCGGACCTGCACGCGGCGGCGGAAAGTGCCGCCTGGTCGATGGACGGGGCGGCGCCCTTGCAAGGCTCGCTTGCCATCGCCGCGCCGATGTCCTTCGGGACGATGCATCTGACGCCGATCCTTGCGCGTTTTGCCGCCGCCCATCCGGCGCTTGAACTGCGGATCGAATATGACGACCGCATGCGCGACCTTTCACGTGAGGGCTTCGACGTCGGCATCCGCATCGGCGAGGCGCGCGATGCGGCGCTGATGCAGCGCAAGCTTTGCGAAAGCCGGACGATGGTGGTGGCAAGTCAGGCCTATCTTGAGCGCCACGGCGTGCCGGAAGCCCCCGCCGATCTGGGCGCGCATCAGGTCATCGGCTACAGCCACATGGCCAATGCGCAGCTCTGGCAGTTCCGCCGGGGTGGCAGGTTCGATTCCCCGCAGGTCGCGGGCCGGCTGGTCCTCAACAACGGCGAAGCGATCCGCGATCTGGCTGTGGCCGGCTTGGGCCTTGCCGTCCTGCCGGAGTTCGTCGCGGCTCGGGCGATCACCGAAGGGCAGCTCAGGCAGGTGCTTGCCGATCAGGAGACCCGGACGCTTCCGGTGCTGGCGGTCTGGCCGCCGATATCGCCGATGCCGGCCAAGCTCCGCGCCCTCATCGACCATCTCGCAGCCGAACTGGAGGGCGGCAAGCCATGGGAGATGGAGGCGCGCTGAGCCTCAGGCCGGAAGGGCTCGCGCCTACAGGTGGTCGCGGCCATGCGGCGCCTGCCAGTCGATCGCGGGATTGATCGGCAGGATGCGGTAGGGGTTAATCGTGGCGTGGCTGTAGTGATAATGCCGCACGATATGGTCGAAATGCACAGTCTCGGCGACGCCCGGCCATTGGTACATCTCGCGCGTCCAGGCCCAGAGGTTGGGGTATTCCCGAAGCCAGGCGCGGTTGCATTTGAAATGGGTGTGGTAGACCGTATCGAAGCGGACAGCCGTGGTGAAAAGCCGCCAGTCGGCCTCGGTCACGCGATCGCCGGCGAGGTAGCGGTTCCGCGCCAGATGATCCTCTATCCAGTCCATCGAGGCGAAGACGCCTGCAACTGCCTCGTCATAGGCCGCCTGCGAGGTGGCGAAGCCAGCGCGGTAGACGCCGTTGTTGAAGCCGTCATAGATCCGGTCGTTCAGCGCGTCGATGCCTTCTCGCAGCGCCTCGGGGTAGAAGTCGTTGCGCATCCCGGTCAGCCCGTCGAAGGCCGAGTTGAACATGCGGATGATCTCGGCGCTTTCGTTCGAAACGATGGTGCCGCCCTTCTTGTCCCAGAGGACTGGCACCGTGACGCGGCCCGATGCCACCGGGTCGGCCTTCAGGTAGATGTCGCGCAGATAGGGCAGGGCGAAAAGAACGTCGCCGGTGGCGCCCGGAAAATCGCTGCGGAACTCCCACCCTTCCGACAGCATGTCGGGATGGACGGAGGAGACACCGATATGCGGCGCAAGTCCCTTCAGCGCGCGGAAGATCAGCGTCCGGTGCGCCCAGGGACAGGCGTAAGAGACGTAGAGGTGATAGCGCCCGCTTTCGGCGGCAAAGCCGCCGGTGCCGGTCGGTCCCGGCGCCCCGTTGGGGGTGATCCAGTTCCGCCAGCTCGTAGTGCTGCGCTGGAAATGCCCGCCGGTGTTCGCCGTGTCATACCAGACGTCCTGCCAGACCCCGCGTTCAAGCCTGCCCATGGCGAACCCCCCTCTGAAGCTGATGGGGCCAGCGCAGCGCGCTGGCGGTCGGGGCAGGGTGAAGGAAAGGATGCGGGTTCATCTGCGGCTCCGTCTTTGCTGCCTCCAAAGTCGTGCAGAACTGGCCGGATTTCCATGCCGACCAGCGCACAACCCCTGTGCAGAGCCTTTTTCCCCGGCCACCGCGGCCCTCAAGCGCCGCTTTTCGCCTGCGCGATGGCGGCGAGCAGGGCCTCGGGCCGGATCGCACGGCAGGTCTTGCCGGCGGGTTTCAGCACCTGGAAATCCTCGGCGGCGAGCATGGCGTTGATGACCGCTTCCTCGGTCGCCTCGACGGCGGCGAGGTAATAGGGATCGAAGTCATTGTCGCTGAGCCAGTCGAAGCTGAGCACACCCGTCTCCATCGAATCCCGGCTCCGCCGGTTGGCAGTGCTGAAGGCAAGGAAGATGTCACCGGAGTTGTTGCCGCCGGGGGTACCGTTGCGGCCGATGCCGATGGCGGCGCGGCGGGCGAGGCGTTGCAATTGGTGCGGCATCATCGGCGCATCGGTTGCGACGACGACGATGATCGAGCCGCGCTCCCGCTCAAAAAGAAGGTCGTCGCGCATCAGGTGGCCGACACGGGTGCCGAAGACGGTCAGCCAGTCGCGGATGCCGTGGTTGGCCTGGACCAGAACGCCGACGGTATGATCGCCGACCTTGCGCGAGGCGGTGCCGGTGCCACCCTTGTACTCATAGGCGATCATGCCGGTGCCGCCGCCGACGGCGCCTTCCTCCACTGCGCCGCCCTTGGCCGAATCAATCGCCGCCCGGACATGCTCTTCCTTCACGTGGCGACCGTTGATGTCGTTCAGGCAGCCATCATAGGTTTCCGCGACCACCGGCATGCACCAGATGTGACCTTCCTTGATCTCGGGGTAGTGGTCGATCATCCAGCCGACCGCCGCGTGATGGGCCATGCCGACCGACTGGGTATTGGTGATGAGGACCGGCCCGTAGAAATAGCCACCGTCCTTGATCCAGTGCGAGCCGGTCATCTCGCCATTGCCGTTCAGCGCATAAATCCCGGCCCAGACTGGGCTTAGCTCATTGTCATGGCCGCGCGGCAGGATCGCGGTGACGCCGGTGCGCACCGGGCCATTCGGCGTTTGCAGCGGTCCGTCGCCCGAGATGATCGTGGTCAGACCCACCTCGACCCCCGGCACGTCGGTGATCGCATTCAGCGGGCCGGGCACACCTGGAACGTCGAGACCAAGGTCCCGGGCACGTTTCTTCGCCATCTCAGAGCTCCATGATTGTGTCGAGAAGATTGCTATAGATTTATAACATTACTTGCGGCATGATATAAAGACAACATAAGAATCTGGACACGACTGGGAGCATCGAATGCCACTACGTTTGGGACATCTTCTGACGGCCGCGGCCGTGGCGCTGGTCTGTGCCGGCCCTGCCATGGCGGAAAAGATCCGCATCGGCTCGCCCTACCCCACCACCACGCTCGACCCGATCCGGTCGGCCAACGCCGGCAGTATCGAGACCTTCGGCCAGCTCTACTCCCGCCTTTTGCGGGTCGATGAGACCAGGGCGCTGGCGCCGGCTCTCGCCGAAAAGTGGGAAGTGGCCCCGGACGGCACGGTCGTCACGCTGACGCTCAGGGATGCGAAATTCTCGAACGGCGACGCGATCACCGCCGATGATGTGGTCTTCTCCCTCCTCCGAGTCCGCGACACGCCGGATTCGGCCTATCCTGCGCCGATGCAGATGCTCGACAAGGCGGAGGCGGTCGATGCCAAGACCGTGAAACTCACCCTCAAGAGCGCCTTCGCGCCGTTCCTCGGCAACCTTGAGGTCTTCAACATCGGCATCGTCTCGAAAAAGGATGTCGAGGCGCGCGGCGAAAAGGCTTTTGTTGAGAACGTCGTGACCTCCGGTCCCTACATGGTCGAGAAATGGGTGCCGAACGACCGTCTGCTCATTGCTCCGAATCCGAACTACTGGCGCGAGGGCTACCCGAAGAACGAAGGTGCCGAGCTGATCGAGGTCGCCGATTCGAATACCCGCGTCTCGATGATGCTGTCGGGCGAGCTTGATGCAGCGCGCGAGATTCCCTGGTCGCAGGTGGCCGAGGTTCAAGCGAACGAGAGCATCGAGATGCCGCTTGAGCCTTCGACGGTGATCTACATCGTCCTGATGAACCACACCCGCCCGCCCTTCGACACGCTTGAGGGCCGGCAGGCCGCGGCGATGGCGCTTGATACCGTTGCCATGTCGAACGCAGTGACCTTTGGCGCGGCGACGCCGGCCAACAGCACGCTGCCGAACGCCCTGAAGTTCTACGACCCGGAGCTGAAGGTGAATGGCTTCGATCCTGCGGCGGCCAAGACTGCGCTGGATGCATCGGGCTACGACGGACGCGAGATTACCATCCTCATCACCGATGAACCCGAGCGCGAAAAGCAGGCGGTCCTGATGCAGGCGCTCTGGGGCCAGATCGGCATCAAGTCGAAGATCGAAAAGACCGATGCGGGCACCTTCTGGACCCGCCTCACCGAAGGCGACTACGACGCGACGCCGACCTGGTGGTACAACGAGACCACCGATCCCGACCTCGCCGTGCGCTGGGCGGTCTGCGGCACCTGCGGCAACAAGGCCTACTACACGAACTACGCCAACCCCGAAGTGGACAAGCTGGTCGAGGCCGGCGCCGCCGAACTCGATGAGACCAAGCGTGCCCAGATCTACGCCGATATCCAGCGTATCACCACGACCGAGGTTGCCGACATCCCGCTTTACTACCCGCCCTTTGCGAACGCTTACAGCAAGAAGCTGACCGGCCTTCGCATGACCCCTGCGCTGCAGTGGACGCTTGAAGGCGCGGAAATCACGCAGTGACCATAGGGATGCGCCGGGGGTCCGCCCCCGGCGCATCGCCATGTGAAAGGCCAGGCTTGGGCCAATGCCTCAGGGGGCGGAATGAACAGCATCTCCTTCATCGGCCGCAGGCTCCTGCAGATCGTGCCGGTGCTGATCGGCATCAGCCTTGTCAGCTTCTTCCTCATCATGATGATCCCCGGTGATCCGGTGCGGATGGTCCTTGGTCCCCGCGCCACCGAGGAAGCGGTCACCGCAATGCGCCAGGAATGGGGCCTCGACCGGCCGATCTGGGCGCAATACCTCTCCTATATCGGCAATACGCTCACCGGCGATCTCGGGCAGTCGTTGAAGTTCCGCATTCCGGTCCTCGACCTTGTGCTGCAATACCTGCCGCGTACCCTGTTCCTGGTGGCCTATGTGCTGGTGATCGCGCTGCCGGCCACGATCCTGATGGCAGTGATCGCTGCGCGCAACGAAGGCCGCTGGCCTGACCAGCTTATCCGCGTCATCTCCATCCTCGGGATGACGATCCCGGTGTTCTGGCTCGGCGTCCTCTTCGCGCGGTACTTCGGCGTCAAGCTCGGCTGGTTTCCGGTCTCGGGCTATGGTGACGGCTTTGTCGAACATCTCCACCACCTGTTCCTGCCAGCCGTATCCACGTCGCTCTGGCTCGCGCCGCTACTTACGCGGAACCTGCGCGCCGCGTTGATCGAACAGACCGAGGCGGATTACGTCGCCGCGAGCCGCGCCAAGGGCCTGCCCGAGGGCTATATCTTCCGCCGCCACATCCTGCGCAATTCGGTGCTGCCGACGCTGAACCTTCTCGGCGTGATGATTGCCTTCCTGATCGGCGGATCGGTCGTGGTGGAGATCGTCTATGCCGTCCCCGGCCTTGGCGCGCTGATGGTCGGCTCGGTCCTTGGGCGCGACTACTTCGTCATCCAGGGCCTGACCCTCGTCTATGCCATCGCCACCGTTGCGATCACCCTCGCCATCGACATCTTCACGGCCGCCATCGACCCGAGGACTTCCGAATGACCGACCTCGCCTCAACCGCATCCGTCCACCCCGCCGCCCCGCGTTTTCGCCACGGGACGATCGAGGCGGCGCTGGGCGCGGCGCTGCTTCTAGCCTGGCTGATCGCAGCCGTCGGCGCCGGGGTTTTCGCGCCCTATGATCCGAATGCGCTCGATCTGGTGGCGATGCTGGCACCGCCCGATGGCGTGCATTGGTTCGGCACCGATCACCTTGGCCGCGATGTCTTCTCGCGCGTCATATATGGGGCGCGGATCGACATATGGATGGGCTTCGCCGGGGTCATCGCGCCGCTTGTCGTCGGGGTGACCGTTGGCCTGATCGCCGGCTATTTCGGCGGCCTGACCGACACGATCCTGATGCGCATTCTCGACATCACCGTGGCCTTTCCGTTCTTCATCCTTGTCATCGCCATCGTCGGCGTCCTTGGGCCCGGCCTCGTCAACTACATCATTGCCCTCGCGCTGGTGGCCTGGGTCGCCTATGCCCGCCTCGTCCGGGCCGAGGTTCTGGTCGTCAAGCGGCTGGAATATGTGCAGGCTGCCCGCGCACTCGGGTTTTCCGACTTCGTCATCATCCTTCGCCATGTGCTGCCGAACGTCCTCGGCTCGATCACCATCTATGCCTGGACCGACGCGGTGATGGTCATTCTCGCCGGTGCATCGCTTGGCTTCCTCGGCCTTGGCGCCCAGCCGCCGACGGCCGAATGGGGCGTGATGATCGCCGACGGCCAGCCCTATGTCCTTCAGGCCTGGTGGATCTGTCTCTTTCCCGGCATCGCCATGGTGACACTCAGCCTTGGCTTCATCCTCGTCAGCGACGGGTTGTCGCGCCGCCTGAGGGTTTCGTCATGAGCCTCGTTTCAGTCCAGGGACTTTCGGTCACCTTCCCGAGCGAGAAGGGCCCGGTCGCGGCCGTCCGCAACGTCAGCTTCGACCTCAAGCCCGGTGAGATCCTCGGCATCGTCGGCGAAAGCGGCTCCGGCAAGTCGGTGACCTGCCGCGCGCTTCTCGGCCTGCTGCCGCGCCGCGCGACCATCGGCGGGCGCATGATCTACGATGGCCGCGATCTGTCCGGCCCGGCAGAGATCCAGGCGGTACGCGGGCGCGAGATCTCGATGATCTTCCAGAACCCGGCCTCCCACCTCGATCCGCTGATGACCATTGGCGACCATGTCGCCGAACCCCTGCGCTTTCACTTTGGCCTCTCTGCCGCCGAAGCGAGGGCCGAGGCGCTGAAGCTTCTCGAATCCGTGCGCATCCGCGATGCGGCCTCGCGCATGGATGCCTGGCCGCACCAGCTTTCCGGCGGCATGAAACAGCGCGTCCTGATCGCCTCCGCGCTGGCCTGCAAGCCGCGCCTTCTGCTGGCCGACGAACCCACCACCGCGCTCGACGTGACGGTGCAGGCGGGCATCCTCCAGCTTCTGCGCGACCTCAACCGCGAAAGCGGCCTCACCATGGCGCTGGTGTCGCATGATCTCGGCGTCATCGCCGAGATCTGCGACCGCGTGATCGTCATGCGCGGCGGCGAGGTGATTGAATCCGGCCCGGTCCGTGACGTGGTGACCAACCCGCAGCATGAATACACCCGCCTTCTGATCGGCGCCCAGCCCGGCCGCCTGCCGCAGATGGCGGAACCGCAAGAGGCGCCTGCCGGACTGGTCGACCTGAAGGATGTGGCCGTTCATTTCCCGACCCGTTCGGGCGGCGGCATCGTCCGCGCGGTCGACGGCGTCAACCTTTCCGTCCGCAAGGGCGAATGCTTCGGCATCGTCGGCGAAAGCGGCTCCGGCAAGTCGACCGTGGCGCGGACCATCGTGCGCCTCATCACCCCGACCGGTGGCCGCGTCATGTTCGAGGGCAAATCCGTCGCCGACCTTTCGGGCGCCGACCTGACCGCCTACCGCCGGGCCGTCCAGATGGTGTTCCAGAGCCCGTTCGACAGCCTCAACCCCCGGATGACCGCGCAGCAGACCATCGCCGAGCCGATCTGGCGCCACGGCCTTGCCAGCAAATCCGCCGCCATGGAGCGGGCGCTGGAACTGATGGACATGGTCGAACTGCCGCGCAGTTTTGCCACCCGCCGCCCGCGCGCGCTTTCGGGCGGCCAGTGCCAGCGTGTCGGCATTGCCCGTGCGCTCGCCCTGTCGCCGCGGCTTCTGATTGCCGACGAGGTGACATCGGCGCTTGACGTGACGGTGCAGGCGCAAATACTCCGGCTCCTGACCCGACTGCGCAAGGAACATGACCTCACCGTGATCTACATCAGCCATGATCTCACGGTGGTGCGCAAATTCTGCGACCGGGTGGCGGTGTTCCAGGGCGGCCGCCTTGTGGAGACCGGCGCCACCGCCGATCTCTTTGCCTCTCCGTCGACGGAATACACCCGCGATCTGATCGCGGCGGCGCCCGACATGGATCAGGCCATGGCCGAAAGGGCGTGATGTGGGCGAGGGTTTGCGACCAGCACATGAGGCGCTGTTTCAGGCCCTGAATGCGCGGGAGGGGAACCTGACCCCGTCCGAGCGCGCCATCGCCGCCTGGATGCGCGATAACCTCGACATGCTCCACTTCAACACCGGCGCCCAGATCGCCGCCGCCAGCGGCGTCAGCGAGATGACCCTGATCCGGTTCCTTCGCAGTCTTGGCTACGCGAACCTCCGCGACCTCAAGGAACAGTTCCGCCCCGCCCCCTCGGCAGATGCAACCATCCTCGACGACGTGGCGGTGCGCTTCTCCGAACGGTCCACGGATGTCGGGACGCTGGCCAAAAGCCTTGAGAGCGAGCTGATGGCCGTGCGCCGCGCCTATGAGATGGCGACGACGCCGGGCTGGGAAAGGATCGTGACGCGGCTTGCAGATACGCCCCTGATCCATGTTGTCGGTTTCCAGGCAACCCAGGGCGTCGCCATGGATTTCGCCAGCCGGCTGAAATACGTGCGCTCCGGCGTGCGCTTTGCCGTTGGTTCGGCAGGCGTCTTTGCCGAGGTGCTGGAAAGCGATCCGGCCACCTCGCTGATTTTCATGGTCGATACCGCAGCCTATGCCCGCAAGGGCGTGCTTCTGGCGCGGAAGGCGGTGGAGTTCGGCATTCCCCTCGTCATCATGACCGACCGCTACAGCCATTGGGCCCGCGAATTCACTGATGACGTGCTGGAGATGAACACCTACGTCAACACGGTCTGGGATTCGGCGGCATCGCTCGCGGTTGCCGCCAACCTTCTGATCCATTTTACTGCCGACCGTCTCGGTGCCGCTTCCAGGAAGCGGTTCGACGAGATGATTGCACTTGGCGACCACTTCCAGGAATTCGACATGGCCGCGACCCGGCCCGGCAAAGCCTGGCGCGGCCGGTCGCGACCGACGGGCGAATCCTGAACTGGGCCTGCCGGGGCCGCTTTACCCGCGCCATTTGACCCCACGTCACCAAAACTGAACTCATCTGTTCAGATATTGCGCCCGATTTCCGTTGCGGAGATGATTGCGCAAACGGCGGCCGAATCAGCGGTCCGTGGGGGGTGTCATGCTGCGCTTGGTATTGAATGCCGGTCTGATGGCGACCGGACTGGTCCTTGTGGCCCAAACCGCAAGCACGATGGAGCCGCTGGCCGTCGAGATCATCACCGCAGAGCCGGTCGAAATGCGGGTGGAGCATTCCCTGACTGGCGAGATCCGGGCGAGCGACTCGGTCGTTGCCTCGTTCCCGATTGCCGGGCGGGTGGTGGAAATCCTTGTCGAGGAAGGCCAGAAGGTGACTTTGGGCGCGCTTCTGGCGCGGCTCGATCCGGTGCAGCAGGAACAGGCGCTGCGGTCCGCCGAGGCGGGGCTTGCGACCGCGCGGGCCGACAGCCAGCAGGCCAACGCCGATTTCACCCGCGCCGATGCGCTTCTTCAGCAGGGCGCAACGACCCGCGCGGCCCGCGACGCGGCCGAGGACGCGCTCCAGATCAAGGCCGGCGTGCTGGCGCAGGCCAGAGCCGATCTTGACCGGGCGCGAAAGGCGTTGAACGACACCGAACTGAAGGCGCCACAGGATGCAACCGTTACCGACCGCATGGCCGAGGCGGGGCAGGTCGTTGGTGCGGCACAGCCGGTGTTGGAACTTGCCCTCTCGAACGGGATGGAAGCGGCATTCGAGGTGCCGGAGGTGCTTTTGACCGGTCAGATACCGGAAAAGACCGTGCGCATGTCGCGTCTTTCCGATCCGGCGCAGGAGTTTATCGGCACGGTCAGCGAAGTCTCGCCGCTCGTCGATCCGGTGACGGGAACGGTGGCGGTGACGCTGACCATCGCCGATCCGCCGCCCGGACTTTCCTATGGCGAAGCGGTGCGCGGCACCGCCATGATGGCGGGGGAAAAGAGGATCGTCCTGCCCTATGCCGTGCTTTCGGCCACTGCCGCCGGGCCGGCGGTCTGGAAAGTCGATCCGGCCACCAAGTCGGTCGCGCTGACGCCTGTGACGGTCGAAAGCTACCAGTCCGGCTCGATCGTGCTTTCGGGCGGCATCGGCAAGGGTGACTTCGTCGTCGGTCACGGGGCGCAGCTTCTCTATCCCGGTCGGGTGGTCCGTGCCGCAGGAGAGGCGGAATGATGCGCTGGACCTTCCTCATCCTTGCCTTCGCGGTCCCTGCTGCGGCTGAAGAAGCCGCGCCCGCGGCCGACGCCCCGCCGCGTCCGGTCGTGTCCGAGATTGTGGCGCCCTCGGGCGAGCTTGCGGTCAGCTTCATCGGCACGGTCGCGGCAAAGGTCGAGGTTGACCTCGGTTTCCCGATGGGCGGCACCATCGCCGCGCGCCCTGTGGAGCGTGGCGATGTCGTGGCGCGGGACGAGATACTTGCCCGGCTCGACCCCGAAGTTCTTGAGGCCGACCTGCGCACCGCTGACGCCGGCATCGCCGTGGCGACGGCGCAAAGGAATTCCGCCCGCGATGCGCGCGACCGCGCCCGCGAACTGGTGGTGCGCGGGGTCGGTGCGCAGACCCGGCTCGACGACGCGGAACGCGCCCTTGTTGCTGCGGACGCCCGGCTTGAGCAGGCCGAGGCCGCGCAGGCACGCGCTGCCGATATGCGCGCGCTGGCAACGCTGAAGGCGCCATGGGACGGCGTGGTGACGACGATCTATCAGGAGCCGGGCGCATCCTTGAGCGCGGGCCAACCCGTCCTGCAGCTTTCCGGCACCGCCGAACGCGAGATCGTGATCGACCTGAGCGAGGAAGACGCCGCAGCGGCGCGAAACGGTCAGGAGTTCGTCGCCCGCCTTGTCGCCAACAGCGCGGTCTCGGTGCGCGCGATCCTTGACCGGATCGACCCGGTGGCCGAGCGCAACACCCGTACCCGGCGCGCGCATCTGATCCTGCAGGCGCCACCCGCCGCCTTCCGGCTGGGCGCCCTTGCCAATGTCACCCCGGTCGTCGGGGAAAAGTCCTCCATCGTCCTGCCGATGGGCGCGGTTCTCGATCCCGACGCGGCTCCCGCCGTCTGGGTGGTGGACCGGGCCGCGAACAGCGTCCGCCGCGCCCCCGTGGCGCTGGGCGTCCGCTTCCGCGATTTCGTCCTCGTGACTTCAGGCCTCCGTCCCGGTGACGAGGTCGTCACCCGTGGCATCCATTCCCTTCAGGACGGCCAGCTTGTCGGCCCGCGGATCACAGAATGAACACGTTCAACCTTTCCGACTGGGCCTTGAAGCACCGGTCCTTCGTCTGGTTCCTGATGATCGTGTCGATCCTTGCCGGCGTGATGGCCTATTTCGCCATCGGCCGCGAGGAAGACCCGAACTTCGCGATCAAGACCATGATCATCTCCGCCTCCATGCCCGGCGCCGATGTCGAGCGGACGCTGACCCAGGTCACCGACCGGATCGAGAA
Source organism: Pseudomonadota bacterium (assembly GCA_020161655.1). Classification (GTDB taxonomy): domain Bacteria; phylum Pseudomonadota; class Alphaproteobacteria; order Rhodobacterales; family Rhodobacteraceae; genus Albidovulum. Next base: position 152,367 of record JAIUPC010000008.1, on the reverse strand, counting down.
GAAGCTCGAGGATCTGGACGAGCTGGATTTCACCCGCTCCGTCACCCGGCCCGGAACCGCCATCGTCTATCTTGAGCTGCTGCCGACGACGGATGCAAAGGAACTGCCGCGCATCTGGCAGAAGGTCCGCAACATGATGGCCGACATCCGGCCGGAGTTTCCGGCCGAATTCGTGGGCTTCCAGTTCAACGACAGTTTCGGCGACGTCTTCGGCAACATCTATGCCTTCACTTCGGACGGGTTTTCCCCGCGCGAGGTGCGCGACCGCGTCGAAACCGTGCGGCGCGCGGTGCAGGCGCTGCCCGATGCCGGCAAGGTCGAGATTTTCGGCACCCGGGACGAGGTGATCTATCTCGAATTCTCCACCGACCGTCTCGCGGCGCTTGGCCTGAACCAGCAGGCGGTGCAGGCGACGCTTGCCGCCCAGAACGCCATCGTGCCTTCGGGCGTGATCGAAGCCGGGCCGGAACGTGTGGTCGTCAGGATCGGCGGGCAGTTTTCCGGCACCGAGAGCCTTGAGGACATCAACCTGCGTGTCGGAGACCGCTTTTTCCGGCTGACCGACGTGGCAGATATCCGGCGCGGCTACGAAGACCCGCCGGCGGAACTCTTCCGCTACCGGGGGCAAGAGGCGGTCGGCCTCGCCGTCGGGATGCGGCAGGGCGCCAACATCGTCGACTTCGGGAAGGAACTGGAAAAGGTCATGGCCACGGCCGAGGCCGACCTGCCGGTGGGCATCGAGATCCATCAGGTGGCGAACCAGCCCCATGCGGTTGACGAAGCGGTCGGCCATTTCCTTCAGGCGCTCCTCGAAGCCGTGCTGATCGTCCTTGCCGTCAGCTTCATCTCGCTCGGGATGCGCGCCGGGCTGGTGGTGACGCTGACCATCCCCCTCGTTCTCGCCATCACCTTCGTGGTGATGGAATACACCGGCTTCACCCTGCAGAGGATTTCGCTCGGTGCGCTCATCATCGCGCTCGGGCTTCTGGTCGATGACGCGATGATCGCCATCGAGACGATGATCTCGCGGCTGGAAAAGGGCGAGAGCCTGACGAGTGCCGCCTCCTACGCCTGGACTTCCATAGCCTTCCCGATGCTGTCGGGAACTTTGGTGACGGTGGCGGGCTTCATCCCCATCGGCCTCAACTCCTCGGCGGCGGGCGAGTTCACCTTTTCGCTCTTCGTGGTGATCGCGGTCTCGCTTCTGGTGTCATGGATCGTGGCGGTCCTCTTCGCTCCGCTGCTGGGCGTGACCTTCCTGCCGAAAGAGATGAAGCATCACTCCGCCGAACCGGGCCGGGTGCGGCGGATGTTCCACGCTGTACTTCTTTGGGCCATGCGGCACCGCTGGCTGACCATCGCGCTGACCGTCGCCACCTTCGCACTGTCGATCTTCGGCATGCGTTTTGTCGAACAACAGTTCTTCCCAAGCTCCGACCGGCCAGAACTGGTGCTGGATTTCACCCTGCCGCAGAACGCCTCGATCACCGAGACCAAGGCCCAGATGGACCGGATGGAGGGCTACCTGACCGATGATGAGAACGTGCTTTACTGGTCGTCCTATGTCGGTCGCGGCGCGCCGCGGTTCATCCTCTCCTATGACGTGATGACGCCGGAACCGAACGTCGGTCAGATCGTGATCCTGACGCCCTCGGTCGAGGCGCGGAACGCGCTTCAGTTGAAGCTGAGGGGCATCGCCGAAAACGAGTTTCCCGGAATCGACATCTACGTGAAGCTTCTGGAGATCGGCCCTCCGGTCGGCCGCCCCGTGCAATACCGCATGTCCGGCCCCGACCTCGAAACGCTGAGGGACAAGGCCCGCGACCTGACAGCGATCGTCGCCTCGGACCCGCGGCTGAAATACATCGTCATGGACTGGAACGAGCCGGCGCGGGTCGTCCGGGTCGACATCTTGCAGGACAAGGCCCGGCAAATGGGCATCACCCAGCGCGACATCGCGGCGGGACTGAACGCGATCTATGCCGGTGTGCCCGTCACGGAACTTCGCGACGACGCCTATCTCGTCGACATCATCGCCCGCGGCGATGCCCAGTCGCGTGAGATCGTCGAGGCCTTGCCCGACCTTCAGCTGTCGACCGGCGACGGGCGCGCGATCCCGCTTCGCTCTGTCGCGACCTTCAGCTACGGGACCGAGCAGCCGGTGATCCACCAGCGCGACCGGATGCCGACCGTGACGGTGAAGGCGGCGATCACCACCAAGGACCAGCCCGCGACCATCGTCGCCGCGCTGAAGGAACAGGTCGACGCCTTCAACGCCGCGCTGCCGCCCGGCTACGAGGCTGTTGTCGGCGGCACCGTCGAAAGCTCAGCCGACAGCCAGGCGCCGATTGCCGCCGTGGTGCCCTTGATGATCCTCATCATGCTGACGCTTATCATGATCCAGATGCAGAGCTTCCGGCTCGCCTTCGTCGTGATCTGCGTGGCGCCGCTTGGCCTCATTGGCGTCGTCGCGGCGCTGGTGCCTTCGGGCGCGCCTCTGGGCTTCGTCGCCATCCTGGGCGTCCTCGCGCTGATCGGCATCCTGATCCGCAACTCCATCATCCTCATCGACGAGGTGGAGGTGCTAAGGGCGCGCGGCCATTCCGCCTGGACCGCGGTCTTCGAGGCCTCGGACGCCCGCGCGCGGCCGATCCTCCTCACCGCGGCAGCGGCGAGCCTCGCGCTGATCCCGATCTCGCGGCAGATCTTCTGGGGGCCGATGGCCTATGCGATGATGGGCGGCATCATCGCCGGGACCGTCATCACCCTCGTCTTCGCCCCGGCGCTATACCTCGCCGTGTTCCGGGTGAAGGAGGAGAAGGGTGGTCAGACGCCGTAATCCGCGTCGCTGACCTTCTCCAGCCAGTCGACCGCGCGGCCGTCCTGGACTTCCTGTACGGCGATGTGGGTCATCGCTGTCGCCGTGCCCGCGCCGTGCCAGTGCTTTTCGCCGGGGGCGAACCAGACCACGTCGCCGGGGCGGATCTCCTCGACCGGGCCGCCCCAGCGCTGCGCGCGGCCAAGGCCAGCGGTCACGATCAGGGTCTGGCCGAGCGGGTGGGTATGCCAGTTGGTGCGCGCGCCGGGTTCGAAGGTGACGGTGACACCCTGCACCCGCGCGGGGTCGTGGCTATTCATCAGGCTCTCGAGGCGGACGGTGCCGGTGAACCATTCGGTCGGCCCCTGTCGCGACGGGGTGGTGCCTGCGCGAGTGATCTCCATTTCCGTCCCTCCGATGTGCCTGCCCGACAGTATGCCGCAAGTCCGGGACTTGCAAAATTGTCGTTTGTACATATAAAAGACATAACTAGATCCACTGAACAGGCGGAGGCCTGCCATGAAGATCGCTTTCCTTCCCGGCGACGGGATCGGCCCGGAGATCACCGCAGCGACAAGGACGGTGCTTCAGGCAGCGGACCGGAAGCACGGGCTTGGCTTCGACTTCGCCGAGATCGCCATCGGTTTCGGTGCGCTGAACGCACAGGGCTCGACACTGCCGGAGGCCGCCTTCGCGGCGGCGCGGGCGGCGGATGCGCTGATCCTTGGGCCGGTGTCCCATATGGACTATCCGCCGCGCGAGGCCGGGGGGCTGAACCCGTCCGGCGAACTTCGCAAGCGGCTCGACCTTTACGCCAACATCCGTCCGGCGCGGACAAGGGCCGGGCTGCCCTCGCGTACGGGGGCGACATTCGACCTTGTGATCTACCGCGAGAATACCGAAGGCTTCTATGCCGACCGCTGCATGGAAACCGGGCCGGGGGAGTTGCAGGTGACGGCGGATGTGACACTTGCGATGCGCCGCATCACCCGGAAGGCGTCCCTGCGCATCGCCGAGGCTGCCTTCGCCGGGGCGATGACGCGGCGACGGAAGGTGACGGCGGTCCACAAGGGCAATGTGCTGAAGATCACCGACGGCCTCTTCCTGGCCTGTTGCCGCGAGGTGGCGGCGCGTTATCCGGACGTGGCCTATGACGAATTGATCATCGACGCCGCCTGCGCCCATCTGGTCCGCCGGCCCGAGGCCTTCGACGTGATCGTCACCACCAACATGTTCGGCGATATCCTCTCGGACCTCGCCTCCGAGCTTTCCGGCAGCCTCGGCCTTGCCGCCTCCGTCAATGCCGGGGATGAGATCGCCATGGCGCAGGCGCAGCACGGCTCCGCCCCGGACATTGCGGGGCGCGACATCGCCAATCCCGCCTCGCTGATCGGCTCGGCGGGGATGCTCCTTGAATGGCTGGGCGAAAAGCGACGGCAGCCGGCCCTCGCTGCGGCCGGGACGGAAATCATGGCCGCGCTTGATAGGGTGGTCGCCGATGCCGGGACGCGGACGAGCGACCTTGGCGGGCAGCTCGGGACGCGCGCCTTTGCCGAAAGGGTCGCGGCGGCAGTGCTGGATTGAATCGGGGGCCGTTGTCGTTTATCGGAACATAATGCCATTCCTGTGCCGGTCATGAACGAGCTCCACCGCTCCCTCGCGGATCGCATCATCCGCCACATCCGCACCTCGGACATGGCCGAGGGCGCGCATCTGACCGAAGCGGGCCTGCAGGACATCCTTGGCACCTCGCGCCAGCCGATCCGGTCCGCGCTGGGCATCCTTGCCGAACAGGGTATCCTGCAAAAGGTGCCGAACAAGGGCTTCTTTCTCTGCGATCCGGGGCTGGCCCAGGCCGACGCCGCGCCGCCCGCAGATGAGACCTCCGACGAGGCGATCTACCTGAAGATCGCGGATGAACGCCTGTCGAAACACCTTCCCGACCGTGTCAGCGAAAACGACCTGATGCGCCGCTACGGCATCTCGCGGCTGGCGCTCCGCCGGGTGCTGACCCGTATTTCCGGCGAGGGCTGGATCGAACGGAACGAGGGACGGGGCTGGACCTTCGCGGCGCTGATCGATTCGGTCGAAGCGTACCGCGAATGCTACGAGCTTCGGCAGGTGATCGAGACGCACGGCCTGCGCTCGCCATCGTTCCGGCTGGATCGGAACATTCTGGCGGACCTCAGGCGCCGGCAGACCATGATTGCCGAAGGCGGCTGGCAGAAGCTGAGCCAGATGGAGCTTTTCGAGACGAATTCCGAGTTTCACGAAGGGCTGGCGGAGCTTTCCGGCAACCGCTTCCTTCTCTCCTCCGTCCAGAAGCTCAACCAGCTTCGCCGCCTCGTCGAATACCGCCAGACCTTGAACACCGATCAGGTCCGGGGTCAGAATGCCGAACATATGGGCATTCTCGATGCGCTCGATGCAGGCGATACCGGGCTGGCGGCGGATCTGATGTTCGCCCATCTCGGCAAGGCCAAGGACCGCAAGGCGCGGGCCGAGATGTTCTGAGCCGCATTTCAGCGGTGAACTGTTGAAACGGATCAAGGAGGTACGCTGATGACCCGGGTTCTGATCCCTGCGGGGGCGCTTGGCCTTGGCTATGACCGGGGCGCACTTGAACGCGGCCTTGCCAATGGGCCCGACATCATCGCCATCGACGGCGGATCGACCGACAGCGGCCCGTCCTATCTGGGGCGCGGCGTGTCGAAATACTCCCGCGCCTCGACGAAGGTGGAATGGCGCGAACTGATGCAGGCGCGGGCGAAAGCCGGGGTGCCCTTGGTGATCGGCACGGCGGGAACCTGCGGCGCGGATCAGACGGTGGACTGGCTTCTGGGCATCACGCGGGAGATTGCGGCGGAAGAAGGGATGCAGGTCCGGGTGGCCACCATCCGCTCCGGCCAGCCGAAGGGGCGGGTCAAGGCAGCGCTGGCGGATGGCCGGCTCCGCGCCCTGCCGGCCGCACCGGAGGTGTCCGAAGCGATCATCGACGATTGCAGCAACATCGTCGCCCTCGCCGGGGTTGAGCAGGTCGCGGCGGCGCTGGCGACCGGAGCCGATATCGTCATCGCCGGGCGCACCACGGATACCGCGATCATCGCCGCGCTGCCGATCCTGCGCGGCGACCATCCGGGTGCCGCCTGGCACGGCGCCAAGATCGGCGAATGCGGGGCGCTCGCCACCACGCATCCGAACTCCGGCGTGATCCAGATCGACTTTGACGCGGCGGGTTTCACCGTCGAGCCGATGGCGCCCGAAGCGGCGGCTACGCCTTACACCGTTTCGGCGCATATGCTTTACGAAAATTCCGACCCCTTCATTCTCCATGAACCGGGCGGGCATCTCGATGTCACCGGGTCCGACTACCAGCCGCTCGACAAGCGCCGGGTACGGGTCGAAGGCTCGAAATGGGTGAAGGGGCGCTACACGGTCAAGCTTGAGGGCGCACGGGTCGTCGGCCACCAGTCGGTCGGTCTCGCGGTGATGCGCGACCGGCGTTACGTGCAGAACGCGCGGGAATGGGCCGCCGATGTCGCGGCAAAGGTGCGCGCCAAGATCGAGGCGCGGATGGGCCTTTCGCCCGGTGACTTCGACGTCGATATCCGGCTGATCGGCATGGATGCGACGCTCGGCACGCTGGAGAACCGTCGTGATGTTCCGGTCGAGGTCGGCATCCTTGGCATCCTGACCTGCCCCACGCAGGAACAGGCGGCCGAGGCGGCGAAGATCATGAACCCCTACCTCCTCCATCATCCCCTGACCGAGGACGAGCCGATGCCGACCTTCGCCTTCCCCTTTTCACCGGCGGAAATGCAAAGGGGCGCGCTCTACGAATTCTGCCTCAACCATGTGATGGAGCTTGACGATCCGATGGCGGCTTTCACCCTTGACGTGCATGAGGTCGGCAATGCCTGAGCTGGGAAGCATCGTCAGCAAGGTCCGTTCAAAGAACGCCGGCCCCTTCTGGCTGACCATCGACGTTTTTTGCGGTGACAGCGACACCTTCTTGCGGGTGAGCAAAAGCCTGAAGGACGAGGTAGTGGCGGGGCTTTACGGCGTCGACCGGCAGCTTCTGAAGCGCTTCGACATCCCGGCGCTGAACGTCGTCAAATTCTCGGTCCCGCGCCCGGTGGTGCAGGGCAAACGCACCGACCGCGACATGCACGGGGCTGGCTGGGGCTGCCTTCTGGAAGAGCTGGAGATCGACTGAAACGGGCGCCCAGGCGGGCCGCGCGTGTCATTGATGGCCCGCAAGGCGACAAATGGTTGAAAACGCCGCGCGCTCGCCGCAGTCTGTCCCTGTTGCCCGTTCCGGCGCGCGACAGGGCGATTGCTTGCTTCGCAGCATTGTCGTATGTAGATTCGTACGACAAATGTGGAGGGCGCTCTGTCGTCGTGGCCACTCGGGCTGCAAACGGGCGCCATGCCCGCATCAAAAGGGAGGAAAACAATGATCAGAAAGATACTCGCAGCAGGCGTTGCCGTTGCGTTCACCGGCTTCGCGGCCTTCGCAGAGCCGGCAGTGGTGATGGCGCCGGGCGGCGCAGGCGGCGGCTATGATGCCACGGCCCGGATGCCGTTCGACGCAATGTCCGCCGACGGCATCTTCACCGATGGCGCGACCTTCACCAACAAGGGCGGTGCTGGCGGCACCATCGGCCTTGCCGAATTCGTCGGCGCCAACAAGGGCAACGACAATGCGGTCATGTCGATGGGCGTGATCATGGTCGGCGGCATTCTCTTGAACGCCTCGCCCGTCACGCTCAGCGACGTGACGCCCCTCGTGCGGCTGACGAACGACACCGGCGTCATCGCCGTTGCCACGGATTCGCCGATCCAGACCGTCGATGACCTCGTGAAGATGATGAAGGAGAACATCGGCGGCGTCTCCATCGGCGGCGGCTCTGCCGGCGGCGTCGACCATATTGTCATGGCGCTTCTGGCCAAGGAAAGCGGGCTTGACCCGAAGGCGCTGAACTACATCCCCTATGACAGCGGCGCCGAGGTCGTGACGGCCCTTGGCGGCGGCGCCATCACCGTCGCCGTATCCGGCGTGTCCGAATTCAAGCCGATGGCCGATGCGGGTCGCATCCGCATCATCGCCGTCACTTCGGAGGCCAAGGTCGACGGCATCGAGGCGCCGAGCCTGAAGGAATCGGGAATCAATGTGGTTGTCGGCAACTGGCGCGGCATCATGGGCGCGCCGGAAATGTCGGCGGAAGGCAAGGCCATGTGGCTCGACCGTTTCACCAAGATGCACGAAGGTCCGGCGTGGAAGGACATCCTGGCGAAGCAGGGCTGGGAAGACGCCTTCCTTGCCGGTGACGACTTCGCTGCCTTCCTTGAGACCGAAAAGACGCGCATCGGCGAAATCCTGAAAGAAGCCGGGCTGGTCCAGTAAACCGCCCCGTCCTGAAAGGATGAAAAAATGACGGAACGCCCCTACTGGATCGCCGCAGGCACCGTGGGCTGGGGAGCCATTGTCCTTCTTAAGGCAGCGGAGCTTCCCCAGTTCGACCAATACGCCTACATCGGTCCCGGCTTCCTGCCGTCGGCCGTCGGGGCCGGGCTGGTTCTCCTGGGCCTGATGCTCGCGGTACAGATCCGCCAGGGCGTTCCGTTCGAAGAACAGGAGGCGGAGGACGTGAGCGAAACTCACGCCGTCTCCTATAAGGCGCTTGGCTTCGCGGCGGCGGCCTGCGCATTGCCGATGCTGACGATGCCGAAGCTTGGCTTCGTCATCACCTGCACTGGCTGCTTTGTTCTGGTCGCCGCGGCCTTCAAGTCGGAGCGCTGGCTCCTTAACGCGGCCATCGGCCTTGCCTTCTCGGCCACAAGCTGGTGGCTCTTCCGCAAGCTCGGCGTGCAGCTGGGCGGCTTCCTGCCGCTTCTGGGGGTGTAAGCATGGACCCGATCACCGGCCTGATGCACGGCTTCAGCATCGCCCTTCAGCCCCAAAACCTGATGTGGGCCTTTCTCGGCACCTTCATGGGCACCGCCATCGGCGTCCTTCCCGGCATCGGCCCCGCGCTGACCATCGCGCTTCTTTTGCCGGTGACGGTCTATATCGAGCCGACGGCGGCCTTCATCATGTTCGCCGGCATCTTCTACGGCGCCATGTATGGCGGCTCGACCACCTCGATCCTCCTGAACACGCCGGGCGAAAGCGGCGCGATGATGACCGCGCTGGAAGGCAACCGCATGGCGCGGAACGGTCGCGGCGCGGCCGCCCTTTGCACCGCAGCCATCGGCTCGTTCGTGGCGGGCACCATCGGCACGCTGGGCCTCACCTTCCTTGCGCCGCCGATTGCGGAACTGGCGTTCATCTTCAAGCCGCAGGACTATTTCGCGCTGATGCTTCTGGCTTTCCTTTCGGTCTCGGTGGTGATGGGCACTTCCAAGGTCAGGGGCTTCGTCTCGCTCTTCATCGGGCTTTCCCTGGGTCTCGTCGGCATCGACAAGGCCACCGGCCAGCAGCGCCTGACCTTCGGTGTCCCCGACCTCATGGACGGGGTGGAGATGACGGTCGTCCTCGTCTCACTCTTCGCCATCGGCGAGACTCTCTACGTCGCCAGCCGCTACGGAATGCAGAAGCCGAACCTCAACCCCCTGGCGGGCGGCATCTGGATGACGAAGGAGGACTGGAAGCGGTCCTGGAAGCCCTGGCTCAGGGGCACCTTTTTCGGCTTTCCCATCGGCGCGCTGCCGGCGGGCGGGGCCGAGATCCCGACCTTCCTGTCCTATACCGTCGAGCGCAAGCTGACCAAGCACCCCGAGGAATTCGGCCATGGCGCCATCGAGGGCGTGGCGGGGCCGGAGGCCGCGAACAACGCCTCCGCCGCCGGCGTGCTGGTGCCGCTTCTGACGCTTGGCCTGCCGACCTCGGCCACGGCGGCGATCATGCTGGCCGCGTTCCAGAACTACGGTCTGCAACCGGGGCCGCTTCTCTTCATCAACTCCGGCGATCTCGTCTGGGGCCTCATCGCCTCGCTCTATGTCGGCAACCTGATGCTCCTCATCCTCAACCTGCCCTTGGCGGGGCTCTGGGTGCGGCTTCTATTCATCCCGCGACCCTATCTTTACGCGGGTATCCTGATCTTCTCGCTCGTCGGTATCTGGGGCGTTTCGAACTCATGGGTTGATCTCGCCATGATGTTCGTCGTCGGCCTCATGGGCTATGCGATGCGGGTCTATGACTTCCCCATCGCGCCGGTTCTCATCGGCCTCATCCTCGGGCCGATGGCAGAGGTGCAGATGCGCCGGGCGCTGGCCATCGGGCAGGGCGATCCGATGGTCTTCGTTTCCACCCCGCTCTCGGCCCTGCTGATCGCGATTGCCTTCTTCGTAATCACGGTTCCGGCCGTCCTTCACTGGCGCCGGACCCGCAAGATAGCGCAGTCGGAAGACATTTCCGGCTGACGAATACCCCTCCAACGACCTTCCGACCGGCCGCCTTTCGCAGCCGGGCTGGACGGTGCACCCTGATGGAGCCTGAAAATGGCCGATACGCTCACCTTCCGACCTGAAGCCCTGACCGACTACGCCACCGCGATGTTCCTTTCCGCCGGGATGAGTCGCGAGGATGCGACGCTGATCGCTGGCGATCTCGTAAAGGCCAATCTTCGCGGCGTCGACAGCCACGGTATCAGCCGCATCCCGATGTATCTGGAGCGTCTGCGCCGGGGTCTGGTGAACCCGAGGCCCGATGTGAAGGTAGCGAGGGTCGCCGGCGCCGTCGCCTCGGTCGATGGCGACAACGGCATGGGGTTCATCCCCTCGCATATCGCCATGAACACGGCCTGCGACATCGCCGGGGAAATGGGCATCGGGCTTGCTGGGGTGCATCGCTCCACCCATTTCGGCATGGGCGCCTGCTATGCTCTCCGCGCCATCGAGCGGGGCTATATCTCGCTCATCTTCACCAACTCCTCGCCTGCCATCGCCATGTGGGGCGGGCGCACGTCCTTCCTCGGCGCCAGCCCCATCGCGGCGGGCATCCCCGGTGGCAAGCATCCGCCCTACGTCATGGACATGGCGATGACGGTGATCGCGCGCGGCAAGATCCGGCTTGCCGCGATGAAGGGCGACCCGATCCCCGAAGGCCTGGCGCTGGATGTCGACGGCAACCCCACGACCGATGCGGCGAAGGCGTTCGAAGGCGTCTGCCTGCCTTTCGGCGGGGTGAAGGGGTCGGTCCTCGGCACGCTGATGGACCTTCTCTCGGGTGTCCTGACCGGCGCGAATTTCGGCGGCGACGTGAAAAGCCTCTACTTCGACCATTCCGAGCCGCAGAACGTCGGCCATCTCTTCTTCGCGATCCGGCCCGATCTTTTCCTGTCGATGGATGATTTCGGCGCGCGGATGGATGAATTCTACGCCCGCATCAAGGCGCTGCCCCGCGCGGCAGGGGTGGATGAGATCATGCTGCCCGGCGAGCCGGAACAGCGGCGCGAGGATCAGCGGCGGCGTGATGGCATCCCGGTGACGGCCAATGTCGTCGCGGACCTGACCGCCGAGGGGAAAGCGGCGGGCGTGACCTTTCCGGCGGGGAAGGCGGCATGAACCGGCTTTCCGCGCATATCGGCTATCTTTACGCCGAGCTGCCGCTGGCGGACCGGCCCGTTGCTGCCGCCCGCGATGGCTTCACCGCCATCGAACATCCGGAACCCTGGGCGCTGCCCGCCGGGGAAATGCGCGCCCTCATCCGCGATCTGGGCCTGACCTTCACGCAAGTCACATCGGGCATGGGCGACCCGGCCGAAGTCGAGAAGGGCCTTGCGGCGCTGCGGGGGCGAGAGGCGGATTTCCGGCGCGGCTTTGACCGGGCGGCGGACTATGCGCTGGGTGTCGGCGCGGGGTTTGTCCATCCGATGGCGGGACTTGCCCCGCTGGACGACGCCGGAGCGCGCAAGACCTATGCCGCCAATCTCGACTGGGCGGCGGAGCGGCTCCGGGGCACCGGCCTCAGGCTGCTTGTCGAGGCGATCGCCATCCCCGGCTACCATCTGGCAACGCTCGCCTATGCGTCCGAGGTGCAGGACCGCTTCGGCGCCGCGCAGCTGTTCGACACCTACAATGCCGCCGCCCTTGGCGTCGATCCCTCCCTCTGGATCACAGCCAACGCAGCCCGCGTCGGCCATGTCCATATCGCCGACCATCCCGGACGGCATCAGCCGGGAACCGGTACGCTCGACTTCCCGCGCATCCTCGCCGCCTTGCAGGGCGCGGGATACGCGGGTGCCATCGGTTTCGAATACATCCCCTCCGTTGCCACCTCGGCAAGTGCGGCCTTCCTGCCCGGCTGGAAGGCGCTCCTGTCGCAAAGGATCACCGCATGACCGAGATCACCTCTATCAACCCCACGACGGGCCAGCCGATCCGCAGCTTCTCGCTACAGGACGATGCGGCCGTCGATACTGCCCTTGAAGCTGCCGCGAAAGCACAGCGGCAGTGGCGGCTGGTGCCGGTTTCGGAACGGGTAAAGTTTCTGCCCCGCATCGCCGCGACCTTGCGCGCCGGCAAGGCGCGCTATGCCGAAATGATCGTGCGCGAGATGGGCAAGCCCATCGCCGAGGCCGACGCGGAAATCGAGAAATGCGCCTGGAACTGCGACTACTACGCCGAACATGCGGCGGCCTTCCTTGCCGATGAGCCGGTGCCGTCCAGTGCCACCGAAAGCGTCGTCGCCTTCGAACCCTTGGGCGTCGTGCTGGCGATCATGCCGTGGAACTACCCCTTCTGGCAGTATTTCCGCTTCGCCGCCCCGGCGCTGGCAGCAGGCAATGGCGCGATCCTCAAACACGCCAACAACGTGCCGGAATGCGCCCTGGCGGTGCAGGAGGTGATGGAGAAGGCCGGCGTGCCGAAGGGGCTGACCACGACGCTTCTCGTCGACACCTCGAAGGTCGCCGGGATCATCGCCGATGACCGCATTTCCGCCGTGACGCTGACCGGCTCGACCGAGGTCGGGTCCATCGTCGCCTCGCAGGCGGGCAGGGCGCTGAAGAAGCAGGTGCTGGAGCTTGGCGGATCGGACCCTTTCATCGTGCTGGCCGACGCCGATCTTGAGACGGCGGCGGAGACGGCGGTCAAGGCGCGCTACGTGAACGTCGGGCAAAGCTGCGTGAACGCCAAAAGGTTCATCGTCGAGGAGGCGGTGGCCGACAGGTTCGCCGATATCTTCGTTGCCAAGGCCGCGGCGCTGAAGGTCGGCGATCCGATGGCGCGGGATACGAAGATCGGCCCCATGGCGCGCGGCAACCTGCGCGACACGCTGCACGGGCAGGTAGAGCGGTCCATTGCCGAAGGCGCGGTGCTGCGGCTGGGCGGGGAGCCACTGCCAGGCGAAGGCTTCTACTACCCGCCGACGGTCCTTGATCACGTCAAGCCCGGCATGGTGGCCTTCCGCGAGGAAACCTTCGGCCCCGTCGCGGCGATCATCCGGGCCAAGGACGCCGACGAGGCCATCGCCATGGCCAATGACAGCGACTACGGGCTTGGTGCCGCGCTTTGGACCGGTGACCCAGCACGGGGCAGGGCGCTCGCCTCCCGCATCGAGGCGGGCGCGGTCTTCGTCAACGGCATGACCGCCTCCGACCCGCGCTATCCTTTCGGCGGCATCAAGAGATCCGGCTATGGGCGCGAGCTTGGCGTCTGGGGCATCCGCGAATTCGTCAACATCAAGACCGTCTGGATCGGTCCCGCGACATGAGGTCTCCCATGCCCGAACCCGCCATCCTCCGCCCGCACGAGATGAAGACCAACGACCGTGGCGGCGGCGCGCGGACCACGCCGCTCGTCACCCGCCGCTGCGGGTCCACAAGCATGATCAACGGCATCACCGCCTTTGATCCCGGTGCCGCCATCGGCCTCCATTTCCACAATTGCGAGGAAAGCGTGATGGTGATCGAAGGCGAGGCCATCGCCGAGATCGACGGCGTCGAGCACCGGCTTTCGACCAATGACACGACCTGGATTCCCGCCAAAGTGCCGCACCGCTTCCGTAATCCGACCGACCGGCCCATGCGCATCTTCTGGACCTATGCCACCGTCGATGCCACCCGCACCATGGTCGCCACCGGCGACACGCGGACCATCGACGCCGAACATGGCCATGCGCCGAAGTGACGGGCGGGTAAAGGGATGCGCGCCACTCTGACGAAGCAGCTCCTGACCATCGTTACCGGCCTCGCTGGGGTCGGGACATTTGCGCTATTGCACCTGCCGCTGCCGTTTCTCTTCGGGCCAATGGCCGCTTGCTTGCTGGCCGCCCTTGTCGGTGCGCCGCTGAAGAACCTCGGACAGGTTTCGGTCGCGGCGCGCTCTGTCCTCGGTGTCGCCGTCGGCGCCGCCGTCACCCCGGCGCTGATCGCCAAGCTGCCGCAGATGCTGGCCTCGGTCGCCGTGGTGCCGGTCTATGTCGCGGTGATCGGCCTCGTCGGCGTTCCCTTCTTCCGCCGCGTCTGCAAGTTCGATCCGGTGACGGCCTTCTACTGCGCGATGCCGGGCGGGGCGGCGGACATGACCATCTTCGGGCAGGAGGCCGGGGCCAATGTCCGGCAACTGTCGCTGGTCCATGTCACGCGGCTTCTGGTGATCATGGTCCTGGCGCCGGTGATCCTCGTCAACGTCTTCGGCGTCCGGCTGACGCATCCGGTGGGGGAGCCTGCCGCCGACATTCCCCCGACCGAGATCGGGTTGATGATCGTGGCGGCGCTGATCGGCTGGAAGGGCGGTGAGCGCATCGGGCTTTTCGGCGCCGCCATCATCGGCCCCCTGATCGTCGCCGCGATCCTGTCGCTGGCCGGGTTACTGCACCAGCGCCCCCCGCGCGAGGCGCTTCTGGCGGCGCAGTTCCTGATCGGCATGGGCATCGGCGTGAACTATGCCGGCGTCACGCTGCGCGAACTGCGCGATACCGTGGCCGGTGGCGCGGCCTTCGTCCTCATCCTCGCCGTCCTTGCCGGGATCGCCACGGAATTCGTCACCTGGTTCGGCCTTGCGCCGCCGGTCGAGGCTTTTCTTGCCTTCACCCCCGGCGGTCAGGCAGAGATGTCGATGCTTGCCATTGTTTCCGGCGCCGACCTCGGCTTTGTTATCGCGCACCACCTCGTCCGGATTCTCGTCGTCATCCTTGGCGCCCCGATGCTCTTCCGCCTATATCGCGCCAGCGGCGACTCAGGCACCGACCGTTAACCATTTGCGGCCCGCGCGGGCCGCACCCTACGGAGTTATGATGATGTTAATGGAAATCTTCACCCCTGAGGGCTTTACCGCCCTTCTCCAGGTGATCGGCATCGACCTCGTGCTGGCGGGGGACAATGCCATTGTCATCGGCCTTGCCGCAGCGGGTCTGCCGAAAGAGCAACGCGCCAAGGCCATCATCATCGGCATTTTCGCCGCGACGGTGATGCGGATCGGCTTCGCAGCCGTCACCACGCAGCTCCTGCAGATCGTCGGCCTCCTGCTCGCCGGCGGCATCCTTCTGCTCTGGGTCTGCTGGAAAATGTGGCGCGAACTTCAGCACAACTACGACGCCGAGACCGAGGCGACCGAGGCCCTGACTGGCGAGGACATCAATCAGGACAACACCGTTGCCGGCGGCGCGCCGCGCAAGACCTTCGCGCAGGCGGCGACTCAGATCGTCGTCGCCGACGTGTCGATGAGCCTCGACAACGTGCTCGCAGTCGCAGGTGCCGCGCGCGACCATCCTTCGGTCCTTGTCATCGGTCTGATCCTGTCCATCGCATTGATGGGTCTTGCCGCCACCTTCATCGCCAAGCTTCTGAACAAGCACCGCTGGATCGCTTATGTCGGTCTGCTCATCATCCTCTACGTCTCGCTGAAGATGATCTGGGAGGGCTTCAACGAAGTCGAGCCGCTGCTGTTCTCCATGCTCAGCAAGTAGCGCACTGCACGCTTGCGAAAGGGCAGCGGCGGGTTAGGGTCCAGCCATCTGGATCACCGGTCCCGCCGCCGCCTGCGCATCCTCAGGGTCATGCGTGACCATCAGCGCCGGAATGCCGCGGTCGCGGATATGCGCGAATGTGAAGCGGCGGACGTCTTCCTTCAGCCCGGCATCGAGCTTTGAAAAGGGCTCGTCGAGGAGAAGCGCCAAGGGGTCCGAAAGAAGCGTTCGCATCAGCGCCGCCCGCGCCCGCTGCCCGCCCGAAAGCGTCGCAGGATCGCGACCGGCCATGCCGGCAAGCCCGGCCTGATCCAGCGCCGCCTCTACCCTTGCCAGTCTCGCGGCGCGGCCCCGCACCGTTTGCGACAGCCCGAAGGCGAGGTTGTCGCCGACCGAGAGATGCGGGAAAAGAACGGCATCCTGGAAGAGCATCCCGATGCGCCGCGCCTCTGCCGGCAGGGCGGTCACATCGCGGCCATCGAGCAGGACCTGCCCCGCCATCTCGAACCTTCGCGGCAGATGCCCGCCGAGCGCGTCGAGGAGGGTGGATTTGCCGATGCCCGACGGCCCCATCACCGTCGCGACCTCTCCCGGCGCCACCGAAAGGGTGAGCGGCGGGAAAAGTGCAGCGCCGTGGCGGAGGCTGATGGTGACGCCGAAAAGGTCGAGGCTCATGCTCCCCCCCTCAGATCCCGGCGGTGGCGGTGGATGTACGCGGGCACGGCGATGGCGAGGGTATAGGCGAGGAAGGGCAGCGCCGCCTGCAGGCTCGCGTAGACCGCCGTGATCCTGCGGTCGGAGGCCGATGACAGCGTCACCGCCTCGGTCGTCAGGGTGGCGATGCGGCCTGCGCCCATGAAGAGCGTCGGCAAGTACTGCGCCACCGATACCGCGATGCCGACGGCGGCGGCGGTGGCGACGGGGGCAAGAAGCACCGGCAGCTTGATGCGGAAGAGCCGCCGCCACGGCCCGGCACCAAGGGCCGCCGCCGCGTGGTCAAGCCTTGGGTCCATGGCTCGCCAGGGGTCGGAAAGGGTGATCATCACGTATGGAAAGACGAAAAGCACCTGCGCCCAGATGGCGAGGGCGATGCCGCCGTTGAAGCCGGCCTTCAGGAAGAGCAGGTTCAGCCCGAAGAGGAAGGCGATCTGCGGCACGAGAAGCGGCAGGTAGATCAGGGCCTCCGCCCAGCCCGCGCGCTTGCCGTCATAACGGTCCTCGCCCTCAAGCCAGGCTATTGCGAGGACCAGAGACAGTGCAGTCGTCGCGAAGGCAAGCACCAGTGTCGCCTTGAGCGCCCGGCCAAAGCCCCCGCCCGCCGAAATCCACGCCTGCGCTGACCAGCTTTCCGGCAGGAGAAGCGGCCAGGGCCAGCGCCAGGCGACCGACCAGAAGGCGAGCGTCAGGATGGCCAACGCACCAATTGCCGCGAGGGCAAGCGCCAGCGCCGTCATGGAGGCGAGGATTGGCTCCCAACTCAGCCCGCGGCCGCCGCGCCTCAGCCACCAGCGGCCGGTGTAGCGGGCGATTGCCTCGGCCAAGAGGAGGCCCGCGAAGGCAAGGACGACGAGGCCGAGCTGCAGGATCGCCCCGGCAGAGGCCGGCAGCAGCATCTGGATGTCGGGCGCGAAGAAAAGCCGGGTCAGGAGAACCGCCAGCGTCGGCGGATTGGAGGGGCCGAGGATCATCGCCATGTCGACGACCGAGAGCGAGTAGGCCAGCACCACCAGCACCGGCAGGCGGATCAAGGGCCAGACCTGCGGCAGGATCACCTTGGCCCAGACGATGCCGTGACCGTAGCCGAGCGCCCTCCCCGCCGCCATCTGCCGCGCCACCGGGATCTGCGTCAGCGCCGTGAGGATCACCAGAAGGAGGAAGGGCAGTTCCTTGACCACAAGGCCAAGCGTCAGCGAGAGGCCGAGCGCATCGTTGACTGAAGCGATGTCGGGCGGCGCCTCCCATCCGGCGAAGGGCGCGAGCAAGCGAGCGACCCAGCCTGAGGGGGAGAGAAGAAAGGCCAACCCGATCGCCATGGCGGCATGGGGCACGGCGAGGAATGGGGCCAGCGCCCGCGCGCTTTTCCGGGCGGACATCCGGGCATGGATGATGGCAGAGAACCCGAGCGCGATGGCCAGGGACAGGATCGTGGCGCCAAGCCCGGTGACCAGCGAATGCCGCACCGCCGTGGCAAGGCCGGGAACGGCCAGAAGCCCCTGCCAGGCATCAAGCGACGGGGCGCTGGCGCCGATCGCCGGCAGGATGCCGAAAGCCGCGCGCCCGGTCTGCCAGAGGCCCGCCGCGATGGGCGCGACAAAGCCCGCCAGCACGGTGGCCAGAACCGCCCCGCGCAGCCAGCGCCCGTCCGGCCCGGTGGCCGTCACTTGGTGTAACGCCGCGCCCATTCCTCCGTCAGGCGCGTCATCCAGCTGGCGTGCGGCTCCAGAAGCGTCGGGCCGAGATCGGCGAGCGCGGGGAGCGCGTCGGCGGCTGGCAGGGCAGCGAAGGCGGCCTTCGCAGTCTCGTCAAGCTTCGCGGGATCAAGGACCGAGAACGACCCCAGCACCTCGATATTCTGCATCCGCGCCTGCGTGGCCGGTTCCAGAAGGAAGTTCGCCACCACCTCCGCGCCTTCCTTGTGGGCGGCGTTGTAAGGGATGGCGACGAAGCTGACGTTGCCGATGCTGCCGCCCTCGGGGACGAAGACCCGCACGGTTTCAGGAAGTAGCCCCGCCTTGATCTGCGCGGCGGTCGATGCGGGATCGAAAGACATCGCCATGTCGATCTCGCCGTCATTCAGCAACTGGGTCTGGACGGATTCGTTGGCAGGAAAGCTTTCGCCCTTGCGCCAGAGGTTCGGGCGGAGGGCATCGTACCAGGTCCAAAGGGACGCTGTAGTCGCGGCGAAGGCTTCCTCGGTCACGGGCTGTTGCAGGAGCGCCGGATCGGGGGCGAGTTCGATCAGCGCCTGTTTGAGGAAGGTGGCCCCCATGAAGTTCGACGGGTCAGGGTGGGTGAAGCGCCCCGGATGCGCTGCCGCCCAGTCGGCGAAATCCGCCATCGTCTGCGGCGGTGCATCGACGCGGGCGGTGTCGTAGTTGAAGACGAACTTCGCCAGCCGCCAGGGGCTTTCCATCCCCTCGACCGGCACGGTGAAGTCGATAGCGTTCGGCGAGGTTTCGGTCAGGTCGAGGAACTTCGCATTCGGCAAGTCCGCCGCGAAAGGCCCGTGCAACAGCCCCTGTTCCCTCATGGCCAGAAAGTTCGGCCCGTTGATCCAGATGAGGTCGACCGAACCGCCGCTATCCTGCCCGGCGGCCTTCTCCGCGATTACGCGGGTCACGGCCTCGGCGGTGTCGGTCAGCTTGGTCTGTTCGACCCGCACGCCGTAAAGCCTCTCCGTCTCCCGTCCGACCCAGGCGATGAAGGCATTGGTGCGCTCGTCACCGCCCCAGGCGTTCCAGTAGACGGTCTGGCCACGCGCCGCTGCGAGTGTCGCGGACCAGTCAGCCAGCGCCGGAGTGGCCAAGAGGCCCGCCAGCGCCGCCACGATCAGGGTCGGTTTCATGAAGCTTCCTTGGGTTTTGCGGGGAGTAGTGTTGTTTTTCTGGCCAGCATCTTCAATCGGCGGTGCTTCCCTTGAACGCGGTCCAGCCACGGCGCAATCTCAGCACCGTCGTCACCGCGCAGGCGGCGGCGAAGCCGTAAGCTAGCACGGGGAAGTAGCCGGGAAGAATACACATGAACGCGAAGACCGCGATGGTCTCGAACCCTTCCGTCAGCCCGCCTATGTAGTGGATGCCCTTGTCCGGGTAGTCGGCGGCGCTTTTGCCCCGCTTGGCGGCGATCACGGCGAAGGCGAGGAAGGACGACCCGGTGCCGACGAAGGCCGCGATCAGGGTTGCGGCGGGCAGGCCATTGGCGCCCGGATCGGCCAACGCGAAGCCAAGCGGCACCAGCGCGTAAAAGACGAAGTCGAGCGCCACGTCGAGAAAAGCGCCCCGATCGGTCGGCCCGGCGATGCGGGCGACGGCACCGTCGAGCCCGTCGAAGAGCCGGTTTCCAAGGATCAGCGCCAGACCGGCCAGATTGTATCCGGCAGCGATGGCGGCCACGGCGGCAAGGCCAAGGCCGAACCCCGCGAGAGAGATGCGGTCCGCCCGCACCCCGGCCCGCGCCAATGCTTCGGCGAAGGGCCGAAAGAGGGCGCGCTGGATCGGCAGAAGGCGGGCGTCGATCATCCGTTTCTCCAGTCGCCAACCCCCCGATCGTCGCGGCGGCTGCGGGGGCCTGCGCCATGTTTGGCCGCAGGGGCCGTCAATGGGTAGAGGAAATTGCGGCGCATCCGGGGTTCACCCCGGCACGGGCGCCCTACATCCCGCCGATCGCATTCACCGTGAAGGCGAGAATGCCCATGTTGAAGAGGAACGCCAGCGTGCAGTGGAGCAGGACCACCTGCCGTATGTGCCGCCCGGTGATCTGCACGTCCGAGGTCTGGAAGGTCATGCCGAGGGTGAAGGCGAAATACATGAAGTCGCGATAATCGGGCTTGTCGGTGCCGGGCACTTCCACCCCGCCCCGATCGCTGCCATCGGCCTGCAGATAATAGAGATGGGCGTAATGCAGCATGAAGACGGTGTTTGCGAAGGTCCAGGACAGCGCCAAGGTGGCCACGATCAGGGCAACCTCGCCCCAGACCGGCGATGCCGGGCGCGCGATCAGGGTCGCGACCGCCACCAGCACCACCAGTGTCAGCACCACGGTGATCGCCAGAAGCGCGGTGCGGTTGGCGTCGTTCGCCGCAGCAATCGCCCGCATTCGCGCCGGATCGGCCCTGAGAAGCGCCAACGAGCTTGCCAGAAAAGCCACGACTCCGAGATCGAAGCCGCCGAGAAGGGCGATACGCCAGTCAGCCCCGACAGCCAGACCGGCCAGGAGGCCGCCAATCAGCAGAAGCCCGAAAATCAGGAAGCGCACCGGCGCTACGGTTTCACCCAGCAGGGTTCTGAGGAAGGCGGCCACGGGCTTGTCCTTTCAGGTTCGGGCCGGTGCCCGCTGGGAGACTAGGATCGCCGCAGGTCTTGGGCAAGCGCGAGACCGGTCAGAGAACCGGCCCCACGATGGTCAGCGCGTTGTTCCAGAGCCGGCGGTGCACCGGCCAGCCATCGACCTCGTCCCGCGTGACGGGGCGGCTCTGTGCGAGATACTCAAGCTGCCGCGCCCGCATGGCGGCCGTGGTCGCCTCATCGCACAGGAGGATGTTGTTCTCGTAATTCAGGTCAAAGCTCCGCCGGTCCATGTTGGCCGAACCGATCAGGGTGACTTTGCCGTCAAGCGTCAGCGACTTGGCATGAAGCAGCCCCGGCTGGAACTCGTGGATCTTCACCCCGGCGGCAAGAAGGTCGGCGTAGTAGCTGCGGCTTGCGGCGCCGACGGCGAAATCGTCGTTCCGCGCCGGTAAGATGATCGTGACATCGACACCGCGCCAGGCCGCCGCCGTGAGCGCGGATTGCAGGGCCGCATCGGGGACGTAATAGGGCGTGGTCACGAAAAGATCGCGGCGCGCGGAGTGGATCAGCGAGACGAACATCTCCGGCATCGCCGAGGCGCGCATGGTGGGGCCGGTGCCCACCACCTGCGCGGTGAAGCCGGGACTGGCCGGGGGCATCGGTGCGCGAAGTAGCGGCGACAGATCCTCACCGGTGACTTCCATCCAGTCGGTGGCGAAGAGATGCTGGTTTTCCCTCACTACCGGCCCTTCGAAGCGCATCACCGCATCGACCCAAGGGGCGAATTTCGCCTTGGGCAAAAACGCCGGATCGGCGCAGTTCTGGCTGCCGCAAAAGGTGATGCAGTTGTCGACGACCATGATCTTGCGGTGATTGCGCAGGTCAATCCGGCCGGAAAAGACCCTGATCAGCGGCATTCCGATCTGCAGCGCGCGGGCGAGCGTCACGCCCGCCGCGCCCATGTCGCGCCAGAGCTGGCTCTTGATGAGATCGCGCGAGCCAAGGTCATCGACCGCCGCGCGGCAGGTGACGCCGCGCTTGGCCGCCCGCATCAGCGCCTCGGCCATGCGGGTGCCGTTGTGGTCGGTCAGCCAGATGTAGAACATCAGGTGGACGGTTTCGGTGGCCGCGTCAATGTCGGCGATCATCTGGGCAATGGTGGCATCGGAATCCGCCATCAGGCGGGCGCTGTTGCCGCCGACCGCCGGATAGCCGGAGATGGAGTGGCCGACCCGGAAGAGCGGCTCCACCTCATCAGGCAGTTGCACCGCATGTTCGGGCGCATCCCAGCCCGGCGCCGCTTCAGGGCGCGCCAGCGAGGCGAAGGCATGGGTCAGGCGCAGCACGCGCTTTCTGCCGATGTTGGTATTGCCGAGAAGAAGATAGGCCAGCGCGCCGACATAGGGCAGCGCAAAGACCATCACCAGCCAGGCGAGCCGCGATTCCGGCGCCCGGTGCCGGCGGAGGAGGATGTGGAAGGTGCAGAAGATGACGATGGCGATGTGACAGAGGATCAAGAGCATGGGGCGCATTCCGGGGCGGCAAAGACACTGGCAGATTCGGCTGGCCCGGCATGCGGGTCAAGCCCCGGCACCGGATTGCCTGTCTGAAACCATTGACACTTCGCCCACTCCCGCTGAGAGCTTGGCACCCGTCCATCCTCGACCGCGAGGCGGATGGAATGGCAGAACAGGGGCGAAGGGACGCGCAATTCATGAAGCCTGATCCAGACCCGACGCTCGCCGACCGGATCGTCGAAAGCCTTGCCGCCGAGATCTGGGATGGCCGTCTGCCGCCCGGAGTGCGGCTTCGCCAGAACGACATCGCGGCGCGCTTTTCGGCCAGCCACGTTCCGGTGCGTGAGGCGTTCCTGCGGCTGGAGGCAATGGGGCTGGCCGTTGCCTTCCCCCGTCGCGGGGTGCGGGTTGCCGGTATCGACGCCCAGCAGCATTTCGAGGCCATCGAAATGCGCGCGGTGCTTGAGGGCCTCGCCTTGCGCCATGCCGCGCCGCATTTTCCGCCCGGTTATCTTTCCGTGCTGGCCGAGGCTGACCGGGCTTGCAGCCAAGCGCTGACGGATGAGGACTGGGAGGCAGCCAATCACGGGTTCCACGGGCTTTTGATCGCCCCCTGCCCGATGCCGATCCTTCTGGATGAGATCATGATGCTACAAGCACGGGTCCGGCGCGGGGCCAAGCTCTTGGGCGGTCAGCGCCCCATGTCTTTGCCGCGCGAGGATCGCGATCATCTCGGCATTCTTGCTGCGCTTCGGGCCGGGGATGCCGACAAGGCCGCCACTCTTCTGACCCGGCATATCCGGCGCGGGCACCTCCAGCGCAATTTATAGATAATATTGCAGGGATGCGCGCCGATATGGACTTTCTATAGATTTTAACGCATCCAGCACTGAAATGGCCATGCTCCGCAGAAGGCACGGCCGCAAGGGGGAGATGCCGATGCCCAAGGATAGCCAATCCGGCGCGGTCCGCAGCGACTGGACCCGCGCCGAGGCTGAGGCGATCTACGGCCAGCCGTTCATGGACCTCCTCTTTCAGGCTCAGACCCTTCACCGGGCCTATTTCGACCCGAACCGCGTTCAGATGAGCCGGCTTCTGTCGGTCAAGACCGGCGGCTGCGCCGAGGATTGCAGCTATTGCAGCCAGTCGGCGCGGAACGGCGCCACTTTGCCCGCCTCGAAGCTGATGGAGGTGGAGCGGGTGCTGGCCGAGGCGCGCAAGGCCAAGGATGCGGGCGCCACGCGCTACTGCATGGGCGCTGCCTGGCGCGAGCCGAAGGACCGCGACATGCCGGCGATCGAGGCGATGGTGCGCGGCGTGCGGGCGCTGGGCATGGAAACCTGCATGACGCTCGGGGTGCTCGACGACCGCCAGGTGCTCAGGTTGAAGGGTGCCGGGCTCGATTACTACAACCACAACATCGACACGTCGGAGGCCTTCTACTCCAAGGTCATCACGACTCGCACTTTCGCCGACCGGATCGACACCCTTGCCCGCGTGCGTGAGGCCGGAATCAGGGTCTGTTCCGGCGGAATCCTTGGCATGGGCGAAACTGCGGGCGACCGTATCGACATGCTTCTGGCGCTGGCGACCCTGCCCGAGCATCCCGAAAGCGTGCCGATCAACATGCTGATCCCCATCGCCGACACCCCCCTTGCCGAGGCCGCCCCCGTCGATCCCATCGACTTCGTGCGGGTGGTGGCGCTCGGCCGCATCCTCATGCCGAAAAGCCACATGCGGCTTTCCGCCGGCCGCACCGCGATGAGCGACGAGATGCAGGCGCTCTGCTTTTTCGCCGGCACCAATTCGATCTTCATGGGCGATACGCTTCTGACCGCTGCCAATCCCGGCGAGGACAAGGATCAGCGCCTTTTCGCCCGGCTCGGCATCCTGCCCGAAGAAGCGTCGGGACAGGTCTGTAAATCAGCGGAATGAGCCTCCTTGACGCCCACCTCGGGCTGCTCGACAGCCTTGGCCAGCGCGGTCGGCTGAGGCGGCTGGCACCCATCGCCGGGGCGGATTTCGCCTCGAACGACTATCTCGGGCTGGCCGGCTCCGCCCTTGTCCGCGACCTGACGGTGGAGGCGCTGGCACGTGGCATCCCGCCCGGTGCCGGTGCCGCGCGGCTTTTGCGCGGCAGTCACGACAGCTTCGCGATGCTTGAGTCCGAAGCGGCCAGCCATTTCGGCACCGGGGCGGCGCTCTACTTCGGATCGGGCTATACCGCAAACCTTGCTATCTTCTCCGCCCTGCCGCAGGCGCGCGATCTGGTGCTTCATGATGCGCTGATCCATGCGAGTTCGCGTGATGGCATGCGGCTTGGCGCGGCCGAGGCGCGCGCCTTCGGCCACAACGATGCCGGTGCTGCCGAGGCGGCGCTGATTGGCTGGCGCAAGGCGGGCGGCAAGGGTCATGTCTGGATCGCCACCGAGAGCCTCTTCAGCATGGACGGCGACCGTGCGCCCCTTGCCGATCTCATGGCCATCGCCGACCGCCACGATGCCTTCCTCATCGTGGACGAGGCCCATGCCACTGGCATTTGGGGGCCGGGCGGTCGTGGCCTCGCCGCCGACATTGCCGGTCGGGAAAATGTCATCAGCCTCCACACCTGCGGCAAGGCGCTGGGCGTGCAGGGCGCGCTCGTCTCGGCGGCGGCGCCGCTGGTCGACACGCTCGTAAACCGGGCGCGGGGCTTCATCTATTCGACAGCGCCCTCGCCGCTTCTGGCCGAGGTGCTGCGCGGCGTTCTTGCCCATCTCGCCAGCGATCCCATGCGGCGCGAGCGGCTTCTGGCGCGGGTGGCGCAGGCGGGCGAACTGGCCCGGTCCTTCGGCCTTCAGCCGACCGGAAGCCAGATCCAGCCGGTGCTGCTGCCCGGCGACGCGAACGTGCTGAGGGCCGCCGAAGCCTTGCAGGCGCGGGGCTTCGACATCCGCGCCATCCGCGCGCCGACCGTGCCGAAAGGAGAGGAGCGGTTGCGCCTGTCGCTGACACTGAACCCCGAGGATGCCGCCATCTCTGCGGCCTTCGCAGCGCTCAAGGAGGTGCTGGCATGACCGCCTTCGTTGTTACCGGAACCGATACCGGCATTGGCAAGACCGTCTTCGCCGCCGGCCTGACCGCCCGTCTTCGCGCGACCTACTGGAAGCCGGTGCAATCCGGGCTTGAGGAGGAGACCGACAGCGAGATCGTCGCGCGCCTCTCCGGCCGGCCTACGCTTCCCGAGGGCTATCGGCTGAAGCTGCCGGCCTCGCCCCATATCTCCGCGAGGGCGGAGGGCGCGACCATCGACACCGGGACCCTGACCCTGCCGCCGGAGCGCCCCTTGGTGATCGAGGGCGCGGGCGGCCTCATGGTGCCCCTGACCGACGACACCACCTATCTCGACGTGTTCGCCCGCTGGCAACTGCCGGTAATCCTTTGCGCCCGGACGGCGCTTGGCACGATAAACCACAGCCTTCTCTCCATCGCGGCCCTGCGCGGCGCCGGCGTGCCGCTGCATGGCGTGGCCTTCATCGGGCCGGAAGCGCCCGAGGTCGAAGCCACGATCTGCCGCATGGGCGAAACCCGGCGGCTTGGCCGCCTGCCCATCCTGCAAAGCCTGAAGCCGGGCAGCCTGCGCGCCGCCTTCGATGCCTGTTTCCCGGAAGATCGGTTCCAGCTGCCATGAAAACCTCACCGATCTGGCACCCATTCACCCAGCATGCGCTCTTCCCCCAGATGCGCGCGATCAGGTCGGCAGAGGGTGCCTGGCTGACCGATACCGACGGCGTGCGGATCTTCGATGCGATCTCGTCCTGGTGGGTGGTGACGCATGGCCATTGCCATCCGCATATCGTCCGGGCGATCCGCGAGCAGGCTGGCAAGCTCGATCAGGTGATCTTCGCGGGCCATACGCATGAGCCCGCCGAAGGCTTTGCCGCGCGTCTGCTGAAACGGCTGCCCGCGCCGCTGACAAGGGTCTTTTTCAGCGATTCCGGCTCCACCTCGGTCGAGGTGGCGCTGAAGATGGCGCTTGGCCGTTTCCGCCACCGGGGCGAGGCGCGGCACCGGATCGTGGTGATGGAGAACGGCTACCACGGCGATACGGTCGGCACCATGTCGGCGGGGGAACGCGGCGTCTTCACCCAGCCTTACGACCCCCTGCTCTTCGCCGTCGACCGCATCCCGTTTCCCGCTGAAGGCGCCGAGCAGGCGACACTTGACGCGCTTGAGGCTCTCGCGCGCCGCCCCGACACGGCGGCCCTGCTGATCGAGCCTCTGGCGCTGGGCGCGGGGGGGATGATGTTCTATCCCTCATGGGTTCTTGCCGAGATGGCCGCGATCTGCGCCCGCCACGGCATTCTCCTGATCGCGGACGAGGTGATGACCGGATGGGGACGCAGCGGCCGCTTTCTCGCCTGCGACCATGCCGGGGTGGCGCCGGACATCCTGTGCCTGTCGAAGGGCATCACCGGCGGGCATCTGCCGCTGGCCGTCACGCTTTGCCGGGAGGAGATCTTCCTGTCGCACTGGTCGGAGGACCGGGCGAAGACATTCTTCCATTCCTCTTCCTACACCGCCAACCCGATTGCCTGCGCGGCTGCGCTGGCCAATCTGGAACTCTGGGACGATGAGCCGGTTCAGGCCGGGATCGACCGGGTTGCCGCCGTCCAGACGCAGGGCCTGACGCGACTTGCCGCGCATCCGCGCCTTTCCGGTGCGCGCCAGTTCGGCACCATCCTGGCCGCCGAAATCGGTGCCTCGGGCAGCTACATGTCAACCCTCGGGCCGGAGCTTCTGCGCTTCTTCGCCGCCCGCAACCTGCTGATCCGGCCCCTTGGCAACACGGTCTACCTGCTGCCGCCCTATTGCAGCACCGGTGCCGAGCTCAGCGCCTGCCATGACGCGATGCTGGAGGCCGCCGATGTCTTTGGCTAGGGGTGTCTCTTGGGCGGGTTTCGGGCATTGCCTCCCCGAACGGCAGGTCGGCAATGCCGAGATCGAGCGGGACATGGGCCTGCCCGACGACTGGATCGAAAGCCGGACCGGGATCAGGACACGCCATTACGCCGCCGCGGATCAGGCGCTGAGCGACCTTGCCGTGCCGGCGGGCGCGATGGCCCTGCGCGGGGCCGGGGCCAGCCCGGAGGAGGTGGGGCTTCTCCTTCTGGCCACATCGACGCCGGACCATCTTTTGCCGCCGACCGCGCCGCTGGTTGCCCACAGGCTCGGTCTCGGCTGCGGGGCGGTTGATCTTGCCGGGGCCTGTGCCGGTTTCCTGCACGCGCTGACCCTCGGCGCCGGCCATGTCCGGCTGACCGGCAAGTCGGTGCTGGTGATCGCCGCCAATCTCCTCTCACGCCGGATCGACCTCAGTGAGGTTGCCAGCCGCGTGCTTTTCGCCGATGCGGCCGGCGCTGTTCTGTTGCGTCCCTCCGACGATCCGACGCGCGGCCCCCGTGCCGTGGTGCTTCGGTCGGACGGGGCCGGCTATGACCACATCCGCATCGAGCGGGGCGGGTCGCGCCTGCCCTTCACCGCGTCGGGCGCCGGCGGGCTGACCATGCGGATGCCGGATGGCCGCACGGTCTTTGCCCGCGCGGTCGAGGGCATGGCCGGGTCGGCGCGGCAGGCGCTGGCCGAGGCGGGGATTGAGGCCACCGACGTCGCCACCTGGCTACCGCATCAGGCCAATCGCCGCATCGTCGAGAAGGTGGGGCAGAAGGTCGGACTTCAGGCGGCGGACTGGCTCGGGACTCTGTCCCTGCATGGCAATTCCTCGGCGGCGACCATGCCGCTGGCCCTGTCCTGGCATCTGGCAGAGGGGAGGGGCCTACGGCCCGGCCCGGTCCTTATGTCGGCCTTCGGCGCCGGGCTGATCTGGGGCGCGGTGGTCTGGCAGCCCTGATCTGGATCGCGGACCAGCCTCCGGGCGCAAAGGCAGGTAAACTTCGCCGGGGAATGCGGTCTGAGAGGGACCCGCCTCCGCAGCGGCCTCAAAACCGGGGCGTTTCCGAGACGATGGCGCCGGGCTGGCCGATGACGGCGCTGGCGGTGCGGTGGCCCCAGTCCATCGCCGTGGCCTCATCCTTGCCCGTCAGCAGGGCGGCAAGGAAGGCACCGTTGAAGCTGTCGCCCGCCGCCGTGGTATCGACGACGCGGTCTGCCGGGGAAAATCTGCCGGCGGCGAGGGCCGGGTCGAAGCCGACCGGCCCTTCGGCGCCGCGCTTCAAGGCGCCCGACCGGCAGCCCCAGCCGCGCAGACGCGCGAGCACGGCCGCATCGTCCACATCGCCGTAAAGCGCCCGTTCGTCGTCGGCAGAAGGCAGCGCGATGTCGGTCATCCGCCACATCCGCCCGATCCAGTCGCGCGCGGTGTCCCTGTCGGTCCAGAGACGCGGGCGGTAGTTGGAATCGAAGGCGATGCGCCGACCTTTTGCCCTGAGCTCGGCCAGCCGGGCGATAAGCGCCTCGCGCGCTTCGGGCGTGATGATGGCGAGCGTGATGGCGGAGAGATAGAGGATCTCCACCCCATCCAGCGCTGCAAGATCTTCCGGCGCGCGGAACATCTGCCGGGCCGCGGAATCGCCGCGCCAGTAGTGGAAGGAGCGTTCGCCCGTCACATCGGTCTGCACGGAGTAGATGCCGATGTTATGCCCCGCGTCGCGCGCGACGAGCGTGGTGTCGATGCCTTCGTCCTCGGCAAGCGCCACGAAACCGTCTGACAAGGGGTCGGTGCCGATGCGCGTGAGGAAGCCGACGCGGTCGCCCTTTGGCAGAAGGCGGCGGCAATAGACCGCGGTGTTGAAGGTGTCGCCGGCGAAACTGACGGCGAAACTGTCGCCCGCCTTGCGCAGCTCGGCCATCGGCTCGCCCATGCAAAGAAGTCGCATCATTCGTCGGTCCCTGGGATAGTTGCCGCCCGCGGTCGCTGTCGCACTTCTGCCCGCAATCGTCAAACCCCTCTGCTTGACAGAATGTATATTATCATTAAGAGCAAAGCTGCTGCGGAGAACGCCATGCCCGTCACCCCGATCCTGAAATTCGGCACCAGCAGGTTCTTTCAGGCCCATGCCGATCTCTTCATCTCCGAGGCGCTCCAGCAGGGCGAGGCAATCGGTCCCATCACCGTCGTCCAGTCGAGCGGGAATGCCGCGCGGCGCGCGCGGCTTCTGGCGCTGGCGGCGCCGGGCGGCTTTCCGGTTCGGGTCGAGGGGACCCTGAACGGCCAGCCTGTCTCGCGCAGCCAGCAGGTGACATCGGTCGCGCGTGCGCTCACAACCGAGACCGACTGGCCGAAATCGCCCGCATCGCGGCGGAAGAGTCCGAGGTGATCCTGTCGAACACCGGCGATGCCGGCTGGACACCCTCAGCCGACGACGGCGCGGCGGAGTTCCGGCAGGGCATGTCCTATCCGGCGAAACTGACCCAACTGCTGCTGGCCCGGTTCCGCGCCGGGGGGCGCGGCATCGTGGTGATGCCGACGGAGCTTGTCGCGCGCAATGGCGATACGCTCAGGGCCAGAGTGCTGGCGCTTGCCGGGCCGCTTGATGCCGGTCTGGCCGAATGGATCGCCGGGCAGGTGGTCTTCGCCAATTCCCTCGTCGACAGGATCGTTTCCGAACCGCTTGAGCCTGCGGGCGCGGTGGCGGAACCATACGCGCTCTGGGCGGTCGAAGATTGCCCCGGCCATCTCCTCCCCTGCCGCCACCCGGCGCTGAAGGTGGTGGCGGACCTCAACCGGATCGAGCGGCTGAAGCTCCATATCCTCAACCTCGGTCACAGCTACCTCTTGGCGGACTGGCTGAAGCGTGGCGGCGACAAGGCGGCGCTGGTGCGTGACGTGATGGCGGACCATGCGATCCGCGCCGATCTGGAAAGCCTCTACGCGGATGAGGTGCTGCCGGTTTTCGCCGCCGCCGGGCAAGGCGAAGAGGCGCGGGACTATGTCGCCACCACGCTTGACCGTTTCGCCAACCCCTTCCTCGCGCACCGCCTGTCCGACATCGCCCAGAACCATGCTGAAAAGGTCCGGCGCCGGATCGGGGCTTTTGTCAGTCGGGGCGACAAGTTCTGCCGCGCCACGCCGCAGCCGCGCCTGCGGGGCGTGATCGCCGGGATCGAGGGCGCAGCATGAACCGCAACCGCATCGGTCGCCTCGCTTGACCGCAACCTCGACGCCGCCGAGGCACCTTGGCCGGTGGCGGCGGATGCGGCGCTGAGGCCCCTCTAGGCCAGCGCGTTGCTGCGCAAGGATGACAGGAGCGTCTGTTTCGATGTCCGCAGGTGATCGCGTGCCGCGATCAGGGCATCGCCCTGATCCCGGCGCTTCAGTGCATCGATCAGGCGCAGATGCTCGCCGATGGCGGCCCCGTTCCGTTTCCGCTCTTCCGTCTTGTCCCACTGAAAGTGGTAGTGGAACACCAGCGCGATCACCTTCTGGAACTCATCCACGAAGCGGTTCTGCACGACGCCGCCGATGGCCGCGTGGAAGCGTTCGTCGAGGGGCGAGAAGTCGTGGAAGCGGGCGTCAAGCTCATCGGCCAGCCGGTGGTGTTCCGCCTCAAGGCCGGCAAGGCGCGGCCAGATGGCGTGATCGGCGGGCAGCGCCACCAGATGCGAGACGGCGTTCAGCTCAAGCGTCATGCGGAAATCGAAAAGTTCGACGGCGAAGTCGCAGGTGAAGCCCACAAGCTCCCACCCGCCCTTCGGCCGCCGCCGCACCAGCCCGAAGCGGCTGAGCGAGGCGAGGAATTCCTGCAACCCGTAAGCCGGCACGCGGAACTTGCGGGCAAGCTCGGTGACGTTCAGCGGGGTTCCCGGCGGCACGTCGAAGCGCAGCACCCAGTCGAGAAACTGGCGTTCCAGCTCTTCGGCCGAAACCGGCCCCGCCTCGATCACCAGCCGGTCAGCGGGCACGGGATGGCGCAGCAGCGTCTTGTCGCGCCCGTCCCAGTGGATCAGCCCCTCTGCCTGAAGCCGGTCGAGTGCGGCGCGGACGACGGTGCGGCTGACATCGAGATGTTCGGCCAAAGGATGTTCGGCGGGCAATTGATCACCCGGCGAAAGGGTGCAGCAATAGTCCAGCAAGGCATTGAAAGCTTCGCGAAATCTCTCGTCGGTCCTGGCCATGGCTCCTCCGTTGTTCCAACCTACCATGCGGCGACTAATGTCCATAATGATTAAAAACATTTGATAACGCAAGGCGGTAGACTCATTAATGTACTTAATAATAGTGCGCCGATGAAAGAACTGCCATGGCTTCCGCCAACTGATACCGGTGTTGTAAACGTGACCAAGGACAACATCGCCAGACCGGAAGCCAAGAACGCCCCCTCCCGGGATGTTCAGGGGTGGCGGTCCACCACCGCCACCCCGTCTTTCGGCGTACAACCTGACAACGGACGACAGCATGACGCCAGTATGCGAAAGACCGGAGCGATGATCGCCGACACCTGTGTCGAACCGGGCCGGTTCGAGCTTCGCGAGGTCACGGCCCCCCAGACCGCGCCCGATGGCTGGGCGCTGGTCGATATCTCGGCCGTCGGCATCTGTGGCACCGATTACCACATCTTCGCAGGCAAGCACCCTTTCCTCGAGTATCCGCGCGTCATCGGGCATGAGCTTTCCGGCCGGCTCGTCGATGCGGCGGGCGGGCTGCAAGCGGGAACGCTCGTCGTCATCAATCCCTACATCGCCTGCGGCAACTGCCGGGCCTGCAAGCGCGGCAAGCCGAACTGCTGCGCGGCGATCGGCGTCCTTGGCGTTCACCGCGATGGCGGCCTTTGCGCCCGCGTGGAGGTGCCCGTCGGCAATGTCTATCCCGCCGATGGCTTAAGCGAGATCCAGGCGGCGATGGTCGAGTTTCTGGCTATCGGCGCCCATGCCGTCGCCCGGTCCGGCATCAGGCCCGGCGACCGCGTGCCTGTCATCGACGCCGGGCCGATCGGCCTTGGCACCGCGATCTTCGCGCGGCTTGAGGGCGCCGAGGTTCACCTTCTCGACCTCAGCGCGCGACGGCTTGAGATGGCGCGGGAGAAGTTCGGCTTCGACCGGCTGTACAAGGATGCGCGGACCGTGCTGACGGGCGACCTTTCGGACGGGTGATGGCAGCGATCCGCGCCGGCCACAACAACACCTCAGCGCTCCTCTCGGCGGAGATGTCCCTCGCCGACCTCCCGGCCCGCTTTGCCGCGCTGGCCGCCGACCGCGAGGACCTCATCAAGGCGATCGTGCGGCCCTGATCGTCAACAGCACCGGCGCAGTCGCGTGCAAAGCGGTTTCCTTCTCCCGCCGCTGCCGTCGACGTGATATTGCCTCTCAGGGATCGACAGAGCTGCGGGTTCATCATGTTGGGCTGGTTTAAATCCCTGTGGTGGGGCGCCTTTGCCGCGGGCGTGGTTCTGCTTGTCCTTGGGGTCGAGCGGATCGCCAGCAGAAATGCGCTGGCCGAAGGCCATGATCGCGCCGAGACGACACTGCGCCAGACCGTCAACAGCCTTGAAGGCCATCTGCGCCGCTTCGAGGCACTTCCGGCGCTTCTGGCGCGAAACCAGAACATCCGCGATGCGCTGGAGACACCGCAAGACCCGGCCCGGATCGCCGCCCTGAACCAGTGGCTCGATGAGACGAATGCGCTGATCGAGTCTTCCGACCTCTACCTGATCGACCTTTCCGGCACGACCCTCGCGGCGTCTAACTACGCGCGAAAGGACAGCTTCATTGGCCAGAACTTCTCCTACCGTCCCTACTTCACCGCAGCGCGGGAGGGAAAGTCCGGCCATTTCTACGCGCTTGGCACGACATCCGGCGTCCGCGGATACTATTTCGCCTCGCCGGTGCGCGATGACGCGGGGCAGATCCTCGGGGTCCTCGCGCTCAAGATCGGTGTCGACGAGATCGAGGCGTCCTGGGCTGCGCGTGAGTACCAGATCCTCGTGACCGACCCAGAGGGCATCGTCTTCATGTCGACCGATCCCGGCTGGCTCTACCAAGGGCTTCTGCCCCTCGGCCGCGACCAGTTGGCACGGATCACCGCATCGCGGCGCTATGCCGACCAGGCGCTGACTGCGCTTGAGGTGCAAAGCATCGAAACCGGCCCGGCGCACCTCCTGCGGCTTGCTGACGGGACCGGCGAGGACCGCGAGTACGTCGCCACGGAGCGCGTTATGCCACAGGCGGGCTGGACGGTCCGGGTGCTGCTCGACACCGCCCCGCTGAAGGCGCCGGCGCGGCTTGCGGTTCTCGCGTTCGCGCTTCTCCTTCTCGTGGCGCTCCTCCTTTCCTGGCTCTTCCTTCAGCGCCGCGCCCGGCTGGCCGAACGGCTGGCGATCCAGGCCGCCGCACGGGCCGATCTGGAACGGCAGGTTGCCGAGCGCACGGCTGACCTGACCCGCGCCAATGACGACCTCCATCGGACACAGGCCGACCTCGTGCAGGCGGGCAAGCTTGCCGCCCTTGGCCGGATGTCGGCGGCGCTCAGCCACGAAATCAACCAGCCACTCGCTGCCGCCCGCAACTATGCCGACAGCGCGGGGTTGCTGATCGACCGCGCCGACCTGCCGCGCGCCAAGGAAAACATCGGCCAGATCCTCGCGCTGATCGACCGCATGGCCGCCATCGCCCGACATCTGCGCAACGTCGCGCGCAAGCCGAACGAGCCTCTGAAGACCGTGGACCTGAACGCGGTCCTGACCGATGCGCTCGCCGTTGCACAGGCGCGCCTCGATTCTGCCGGTGCTACGGTCGAGACCGACCTCGCCGCAGACCTCCCGATGGTGCAGGGCGGCCCGGTCCGATTGCAACAGGTGCTTGTCAATGTCCTGTCAAACGCCGCCGACGCCGTCGAAGGCACCACGGACCGCCGCATCGCCCTTGCCGCCCGCCCCTTGGGGGACGAGGTGCACCTGACCGTTCGTGATCGCGGCCCCGGCGTCGCCCCTGCCATCGCCGACCGGATCTTCGACCCGTTCTTCACGACGAAACAGGTCGGGTCCGGCCTCGGTCTCGGCCTGTCGATCAGCTACAACATCATGAAGGACTTCGAAGGCGACCTGCGCGTTGCCAACCATCCCGAAGGTGGCGCAGTCTTCACGCTTGTCCTCCGCCGGGCAGGGCCGAAGGCGCTGGCGGCAGAATGAAGCAGACCATCCTCCTGATCGACGATGACGAGGCGATGCGCCGTTCGACCGAACAGGCGCTGGATCTGGCAGGCTTTACTGTTCAGGCATTTCCAAGTGCCGAACAGGCCCTGGGATTTATCGGCCCCGCCTTCAATGGCGCCGTGATCTCGGACATCCGCATGCCGGGGATGGACGGGATGAGCGTTCTGGAACGGCTCACCGAGTCCGACCGGGAACTGCCGGTGATCCTTATCACGGGCCATGCCGAGGTCACCCTCGCGGTCGAGGCGATGCGGCGCGGGGCCTATGACTTCATTGAAAAGCCGTTCAGCACGCAGGCCCTTGCCGCCGTACTGCGCCGCGCCCTCGATCTTCGCGGGCTGGTCATCGAGAACCGCCGCCTGCGCGCCGCCGCTGGACAGCGTGACGATCTCGAAGCGCGGCTGCCGGGCCGGAGTGCTGCGGTGATCGACCTGCGCCGTCTGGTCCGCACTCTCGGGCCGTCCGAGGCCGATGCGCTCATCACCGGACCCACGGGTGCCGGCAAGGAGGTGGTCGCGCAGGCGATGCACGACCTGTCGATGCGCTCGGGCCGGCCCTTCATCGCCATCAACTGCGCCGCCCTGCCGGCACAGCAGATCGAAAGCGAACTATTCGGGCATGAGGCCGGGGCCTTTCCCGGCGCGATGCGCCCGCGCTATGGCCGGTTCGAGCATGCGCGGGGCGGCACCATCCTTCTGGACGAGATCGGCTCGATGCCGCTGGAGTTGCAGGCGCGGCTTCTGCGGGTGCTGCAGGACCGGGTCATCACCCGGCTCGGCTCGAACGAACCGATCACGCTGGATGTACGGTTCCTGGCGACGTCCAAGGCCGACCTTGCGCAGGCGGTGGCGGCGGGAACATTCCGGCAAGACCTGCTCTACCGCCTCGCGGTGGCCACCGTGCGGGTGCCGCCGCTCTCGGCCCGGCGCGAGGATGTCCCGCTTCTCTTCCTGCAACTGACCCGCGAGGCGGCGGCGCGTCACGGCGTCGAGGACCGGCTGCCGGCGCCTGAGCTTCTTGCCGATCTTTCGGCCCGCGACTGGCCCGGCAACGTGCGCGAACTGCGCAATGCGGCCGACAGGTTCGTGCTGGGTCTGGACTGGATGGAAGGTGGTGGCCCCGCTACGCCGCGGCTGGCCGACCGTGTCGCGGGCTTCGAACGCAGCGTGATCGCCGGGACCATCGCCGCCCATCGCGGCCATCTGCGCAAGGTCTATGAATCACTCGGGATCAGCCGCAAGACGCTTTACGAGAAGATGCAGAAGCACGGGCTGGACCGCCACCTGATCGTCGACGGTGACGAGGGCGAGGGCTGACAGCCGCGCCGATGGGTGGAAATCCACCCACGTCTGCGGGCCGGTTGGGTCACTTTCCACCCAAGTGCCCCGGACCAGCGTTCAAAACCTGCGCCAGACCTCAGGGTTTCCTTTGCCAAGGACGCCGAAATCGCGACGCTTCGCCCCAACCGTGCGGAGGAGGATGCCGCGCGGGGCATGACACGCCACGTCTGGGAGGACACCATGTCACTTACATCGAAACTCGCCGGCTTCGCCGCCGGTGCGGTCCTGACCGCATCCGCCGCCTTCGCCCAAACCTATCCCGAGCGCCAGATCACCATGGTGGTCCCGTTCTCGGCCGGCGGTCCGACCGACACCGTGGGCCGCCTTATCGCCGAACGCATGTCGGCCGACCTCGGCCAGCAGATCATCGTCGAGAACGTCGGCGGCGCCGGCGGAACCCTCGGCGCGGGCAATGTCGCCTCGGCCGAGGCGGACGGCTACACCATCCTTCTCCATCACATCGGCATGGCGACCAGCGCCACGCTCTATCGCAATCTTGCCTACAATCCGACCGATGCCTTCGAATATGTCGGCCTTGTGACCGAAGTTCCGATGACCATCGTCGCGCGCAAGGATTTCGAACCGGCAGACTTCGCGTCGTTCATCACCTATGTGAAGGAAAACGCCGACACGATCACCATGGCCAATGCCGGGATCGGCGCAGCCTCGCATCTTTGCGGCATGCTCTTCATGCAGGCGATCGACGCGCCCATCGTGACCGTCCCCTACAAGGGCACCGGCCCGGCCATGACCGAGCTTCTGGGCGGCCAGATCGACATCATGTGCGACCAGACCACGAACACCACCGAACAGATCAAGGGTGGCACGATCAAGGCCTATGCCGTGACCTCGCCCACGCGTCTGGACATCTTCCCCGACCTGCCGACGGTCGCCGAAGGCGGTCAGCCCGGCCTGGAAGTGTCGATCTGGCACGGCCTCTACGCCCCGAAAGGCACCCCGCCCGAGGTAGTCGAGCGCCTGTCGGCCTCGCTGCAATCCGCGCTGGCCGACCCGGCGATCGCCGCCAAGCTGGCCGAACTCGGCACCGCGCCGTCGCCGGCATCCGACGCGACCCCTGCCGCGCTGAAGGCCAAGCTCGAGGCCGAGATCGCGCGCTGGAAGCCGGTGATCGAGACCGCAGGCGTTTACGCCGACTGATCGCGGACGGGGGGCGCAGGTTCTGTGCCCCCCGATTTCTCAGGCGAGGGGAGGCGCCATTTCCATGAAGAACCTAAGCGTCGACTGGACCGATGCCCTTGCGGGCCTTGTGTTCATCCTGTTCGGCCTCATCTTCGGCATCCAGTCACTGGGGCTTGAGATCGGGACCACCTTCCGGATGGGGCCGGGCTACTTTCCCCTCGTCTTGTCGGGCCTCCTGCTGCTTCTGGGCGGGCTGATCGTCGCCAGCGCCATCCACGACCGGGGTGGCGAAGGGGTCGGCACCCTTGCCTGGCGCGGGATGCTCTTCATCCTGCCCGCACCGATCTTCTTTGGCCTCACAGTCCGGGGCCTCGGCTTCGTGCCGGCGATTTTCCTGACCACGCTTGTGGCGGCGCTGGCCTCGTTCAAGATGCGGCTGCCCTGGGCAATCGCGCTGGCGGCCGGGGTCACGGTCTTTGCGACGCTGGTCTTTTCCTATGGCCTTGGCCTGCCGTTCCGGCGCTTCGGCCCCTGGCTCGATTTCTGAGGCATCCGCATGGACCTGTTTTCCAACCTCGCGCTCGGCTTCGCCACCGCTGGCTCCCCCGAGAACCTGTTCTTCTGTCTGGTCGGGGTCATCCTCGGCACGCTGATCGGCGTCCTGCCGGGGATCGGCGCCACCGCGACCATCGCGATGCTGCTGCCGATCACCTTCCAGCTTGAGCCGGTCTCGTCGCTCATCATGCTCGCCGGCATCTACTACGGCGCCCAGTATGGCGGCTCGACCACCGCGATCCTCATCAACATGCCGGGCGAAAGTTCTTCCGCCGTCACCGCCATCGACGGCTATCAGATGGCCCGGCGCGGCAAGGCAGGCACCGCGCTGGCCGTTGCTGCACTCGGGTCGTTCTTCGCCGGCACCGTGGCGACGCTGCTGGTGGCGCTCTTCGCCCCGCCGCTGACCGCCATCGCGCTGAAGTTCGGCGCAGCCGAATATTTCAGCCTGATGGTCCTTGGACTGGTTTCGGCCATCGCCCTTGCGCATGGGTCGATCCTGAAGGCTCTGGCCATGGTTGTCCTTGGCCTGATCCTCGGCCTCGTCGGGACCGACATCTACACCGGCACCCCACGCTTTACCTTCGGGATCACCGAATATGCCGACGGGCTGAGCTTCGTGGCCCTTGCCGTGGGCG
Organism: Pseudomonadota bacterium; assembly: GCA_020161655.1. Classification (GTDB taxonomy): domain Bacteria; phylum Pseudomonadota; class Alphaproteobacteria; order Rhodobacterales; family Rhodobacteraceae; genus Albidovulum. The sequence goes on along the minus strand of JAIUPC010000008.1, from coordinate 114,294 downwards.
TCTTCGGCATCGCTGAAATCCTCCGCAACCTCGAAGGCGAACAGGACCGGACCGTCCTTGGCACCAAACTTGGCGGCCTCTTCCCGTCGCGCGAGGATCTGAAGCGCATGGTGGCCCCGATGGTGCGCGGCACGGTGGTCGGGTCCGTCCTCGGCATCCTGCCGGGCGGCGGTGCGGTCCTTGCAGCCTTCGCGTCCTATACCATCGAAAAGCGCCTGTCCGACACGCCGGAGGAGTTCGGCAAGGGCGCCATCGCGGGGGTGGCGGGGCCAGAGTCCGCCAACAACGCCGGCGCGCAGACGAGCTTCATTCCGCTGCTGACGCTGGGCATTCCGGCCAATCCGGTGATGGCGCTGATGGTCGGCGCAATGATCATCCAGGGCATCGTGCCGGGGCCGAATGTCGCGTCGGAGCAGCCTGCGCTCTTCTGGGGCATCATCGCCAGCATGTGGATCGGCAACCTGATGCTGATCGTGCTGAACCTGCCGCTGATCGGGCTTTGGGTGAAGCTTCTGAAGGTGCCCTACCACGTACTTTTCCCGGTGATCATGGCCTTCTGTTCGATCGGGGTCTATTCGGTCAACTCCAACGTCTTCGACCTTTTCGCCGTCGCCTTCTTTGGCCTTATCGGCTACGTCCTTTTGAAGCTGCGCTGCGAACCGGCCCCTCTGCTTCTGGGTTTCGTGCTTGGGCCGATGCTTGAGGAAAACCTGCGGCGCGCGATGATCCTCGGCCGGGGCGATCCGTCGATCTTCGTCACCCGCCCGATCAGCCTGACGCTGCTGCTGCTGACGGTGGCGGTGCTCGGGGTGATGCTGGCCCCCTCAATCCGCAAGAAGCGGAACGAGGTTTTCGTCGAGGCGGACTGAGGCGTTGGCCGTCCCTGCAAGTTCAGGCAGTCGAGGCCATCGTTCAACGGGTTGCCCAAGCAGGATTTGCCCTGTCAGACAGCGCCGCTGGAGATCCTCCGCGACCTCGCCGGTCAGTTGCCCCGGTCCAGGCCCAGCACCGCGTCGAAGAGGACGAGCGCGCCAAGGGCAAGTTCTTCCTTCTCGGTCCACTCCTCGGGGCAATGGCTGCGCCCGGCGCGGCTGGGGACGAAGACCATGGCCGTCGGGGTGATGCGCGAGAAGAAGACGGCATCGTGGCCCGCGCCGCTGGGCATCCTGACATGGGAAAGGCCGTTCTTGCGGGCCGCTTCCTCAAGCCGCCCGACCAGACCGGGATCGAAGGGCGCGGGCGGGGCGTCGGAGAGCCTGTGGCAGGATGAAAGCGTGATGCCCTGCGCTTCGGCGATGGCCCGGACGCGGGGGAGGAGGTCATCGAGGAACCGCTCCATGGCGGGGCGGTTTTCGCTGCGCGCCTCGACAAGAAGGCGGACGTGGCCCGGGACGACGTTGGCGGCGTTCGGGGTGACGGTGAGTTCACCGGTCGTGGCGACGAAATAGCCGTCGCCGGCCTCGATCCGTCTCAGCGCCGCCGCGCGCACCTCGGCCACCACTTCGGCAGCGGCGAGAAGGGCGTCGTGGCGGAGATGCATCGGCGTGGTGCCGGCGTGGTCGGCCATGCCGGTGAGTTCGATCTCCACCCGCGTGATGCCGACGGCGGAGGTCACGATGCCGACGTCGGTTCTTCCTTCTCCCAGCACGCGACCCTGTTCGATGTGAAGCTCCAGCCAGGCACGGAGGTCATCGCGCGGCGTCGCCGTGATCCGGTCGGGGTCGCCGCCGATACGGGTGATGGCCTCGCGCAGGGTTTCGCCATCGGGTTTCCTGAGGTCGAGCGATTGCGGTTGCAACGCGCCGGTCAGCCCGCGCGAGCCGACGCAGGAAAGGCCGAATTCGCTGACTTCCTCGGCGAGGCAGTCGATCACTTCGAGCGTATGGCGAAGCGTGATGCCGCGTTCCCGGAGGGCGCGGGCGATTTCCAGTGCCACGATCACGCCGGCGGTGCCGTCGAAGCGGCCACCATCGGGCACCGTATCGGAATGAGAGCCAAGTGCGATGGTTCCGGCATCGGGATCGGAACCGGGAAGCCGCCCGATCAGGTTGCCGGAAGCGTCGACATGGGGGAACAGCCCCGCCGCGCGGAACCGCTCCTGAAGCCAGGCGCGGCCTTCAAGGAATTTCGGCGAGAAGGACCGCCGCGTATAGGGCCGCCCGGCCTCGGTGATCCCCGCCAGATTCATCAGGTCGGACCAGATCCGGTCGGCGCTGACGGGGTGGTTTCCGGGCCTGTCTTCAGCCTTCATGCCGTTGCCCCGAGCGGCGTGACATAGCGCCCGTTGCCTGGTTCGGCGAGGACGTTTTCGCCGTCAAAGACCGTCTTGCCGCGCAGATAGGTCGCGGCGACGGTCCAGGGCAGTTCCATGCCGTTATAGGGGCTCCAGCCGACGACGTTGTGGCCGCTTGCGGCGGCGTCGTAGAGACGGGGGCGATGGGCGAGGATCGAAAGATCGGCGTCGCGGCCGATGTCGATGCCGCCCTTGCGGTGCGACAGGCGGAAATGCTTCGCCGGATTGTCGGCCAGCAGGCGCGCCGCCCAGGTCAGGGGCAGTCCACGCTCCATCAGGCCCTTGACCAGCAGGGGCACCATCACCTCAAGCCCCGGCACGCCGGAGGAATTCTTCAGCATCTCGGGGTCGGTCTTGCGGTCTTCGGACCAGCTGACGTGATCGGTCGAGACCAGCGTCACATTGCCCGCCGCGAGATGGGCCCAGAGCTTTTCGACCTCGGCGCGCGGGCGGATCGGCGGATTGATCTTGGCCTTGCCGCCAAGGCGGCGGACGTGATCCTCCTCGTCCAGCACGAGGTAGTGGATGCAGGCCTCGATACTGGTGCGGAAGCCCTGCTTCCGGTAGGCGTGGCAAAGGTCATAGCCGCGCCCGACCGAGCAATGCACGATATGGGCGTGGCAGCCGGTGGAGGCGCCGATCTCATAGACCTCGGTGATGGCGAGGGTTTCGGCGAACGCGGGCCGCGAAAGGCCATGGGCGCGGTAGTCGGTGATGCCCGAAGCCTTGACCCGTTCGGTCGCGGCGGTGACGACCTCATGGTTTTCGTTGTGGACGCCAGCGCTTAGCCCGAACTTCGCGATTTCGGCGAAGCAGTCGTGCAGCATCTGCGGCGGGATACGGGGAAAGCGGGTCGGATGCGTTCCGAAGGTGGAGAATTTAAAGGCCGCAACCCCGGCGGCGACCATTTCGGCAACGCGGGCCGGACCTTCGTCGGGGTGGCAAGTGCCGTAGAGGGCGACATCCACCCGCGCCAGCGCCTCTGCTTCCGCCGCCTTGGCGCGCACGCGGTCGGCCGAGGCGATGAGGTCGCCGTCGTCATAGGGCATGTCGACGATGGTGGTCACGCCGCCCGCCGCAGCGGAGCGGGTGGACCAGGCGAAGCCTTCCTGACCGGCCTGGCTGCGGCTGTGAACCTGTGCGTCGACGGCGCCGGGCAGGATATAGGCGCCACCGTGGTCGTGGCGCTCAGTGGCGGCGGGGCCCCGGCCTTCGCCAAAAGCGACAATCCGGCCGTTTTCGACCGCGACGAAACCCTTCGGGATCACGCGGTCGGTCAGGACCACATCCCCGGTGACCACAAGATCGCAGCCCATGCCGTAACCTCCCGCCTGAGTTCTGGGTGTGCCTTCAGCCTAGCGGAGGCGGTGGACGCGCGGGCATAAGCATCGTTAAATGCGCCATGCACAATGTCTAACGGTCTGCCCATGCTTTCCGCGCGATCACTCAGCTACTTCCTTACGACGCTGGACACCGGCAGCTTCACCGCGACGGCCCGGATCTTTGGCGTCTCGGTGCCCACGGTCAGCGCCAGCATGGCGCAGCTTGACGATGTGCTGGGCCACCGGCTGTTCCTGCGCACGCCGCGCCGGCTGGTGCCGTCAGAGGCGGCGGCGGGGGTGGAGCCTGCGGCGCGGGCGATCCTTCAGGGGCTGCTGGCGATCGAGGGCGCCCCGCGAACCACGCTATCGCTTGAGGACCTTCAGGCCTGCCACGACCTCACCCTGACGCCGCTGATCGTCGCGCGCTTCGTCGCGGTCTATGAGGCCGGAAGCATCGGCGTCGCGGCCAATACGCTCCGCATCACCCAGCCACAGATCAGCCGCCAGATCGCGGCGCTCGAGGCGGTTGTGGGGGAGCGCCTCTTTGACCGCCATCGCCACGGCATGACCGCGACCACGGCGGCGGAAGGCGTCTACGCGCAGGCAAGGCCGCTTTGCGACCTCGTGGCCGGGCTGGTCGGGCGCGGCAACCGGCTTTTTGCCGAAGGGGTGCATACGACAAGGATCGGCTCGGTGCCGCCCTTCCACCCCGAAAGCCGGTTGGCGGGGCTTCTGGCAGAGCTTTGCGTCAGGTGGCCTGTCGCTGCACCGGGCGGCCATCTCTCCATTGTCACCGATGCGACGGATGCCCTGATCGGCGCGCTTCTGGAGGGCGGGCTTCATGCGGTGATCGTCGAGACGGATCTGATCCCCGAGGATTGCGACAGCCGCATCCTGCTGCAATCCGCGCTCGATCTTGTCACCGGGCCGGGGGAGGGGCGGCAAGATGCCGAAGCGGTCCTGATGACCACGCCGCTGGTACTTCAGGGGCGAGGTTCGGCGCTGCGGCGGACGGTCGATACCTGGCTTGCCGGGCGAAAACTCAGCCCGCCGCATATCCTTGAGGTGGACGCGATGCCGGTGATTGGCCGCCTCATCACCGACCACGGCTTTTGCTCGCTGGTGCCGAGCGGGGCCTATCCGCTGCATTCTCCGGCGATCCGGCGCATACCCGTGCCGGATGCGCCGGTCTTTTCGCAACGGCTGGTCTGGCGGCGCGAGCAATCGCGGACGCGGCTTGTAAGACGGGCGCTGGAGCTTGTGGGCAAGATCGACCCAAGCTGAAGGCATGGCCCAATAGGCATTGCGCATGGCGTCCGCTGCGGGCGAGGAAATAACCTGAGACGGCCATTTCGCAGACCGGTGCCACATGAGCCAGACCCTGAATTCCCGTCACGACATCACCTTGCAAGCCTATCAGTCCATCGCCTGGGACGGGGCGCGGGTGGAGCTTTCGCCCAAAGCCCGCGCCGCGCTGGTAGACCTCCGTAGCGCCTATGAACGGCTAATCGCGCGCCCCGCCGATCAGGGCATCTACGGGATCAGCGTCGGGCAAGGTGAAATGGCTGTCTCGGCCATGACGGGCGAGGAGGTCGAGCGTCTGGCCCGGATGAAGCCCCTCGCCGCCGCCGTACCTTTCGGCCCGTCCTATCCCCGCCGCATCCTGCGCGGCATGGTCTTGTCGCGGCTCGCGAACCTGATCTGCGGCCATGGCGGTGCGACACCGCGCCTAGTCGATGAGATCATCGCCATGCTGAACGAGGGCCGCATCCCGGCGGTTCCGCAATCCGGCCATGGGGGCCCTGGCGAGATCCTTGCGACCTATGCGCTCTTTGCGGAACTGAGCCAGACCCGCGATCTGGTGGCCGGCGAGCGTGGCGCGCTCATCAACGGCGCGCCCTGCGCCGCCGCCCTTCTTGCCGACGCGGCGCTGGTGGCGGAGCGGCGGATCACGCTGGCCGAACAGGTGCTGGCGCTGGCCATCGACGGCTTCAACGCGCCCGACGAGCATTACCGCCGCGAGCTTTCCGACCTATGGGGCGGCGACCACAACCGCGTGGCCTTCGACCGGCTGGCGGCCCTTCTGGCGCACGACCAGCCGATCCCGCAGCGCGCGCATCAGGCGCCGGTCAGCTTCCGCAGCGTGCCGGCGATGCTGGGGCAGGCGCATTGGGCGCTGGCCGAGGCGCGGAAGATGGCGGGTCTTGCCCTTTCGGCGGCCACGCACAACCCGGTCTGGCTGCCGCCGACGCCCGAACATCCCGATGGCGAGGCCTTCAGCAACGGCGGCTACAACAACGCGCTCGCCGCCCCGGTGATGGACAATCTCGCGGGCGCCTGTGTCGAGTTGTGCCTGCTTTGTGAGCGGCTTTCGACCGGCCTGCTGAATGGAAGGGTCAGCGGCCTGCCGGATTTCCTGCTGGTTGGCCGCGATGCCGGGAATACCGACGGGCATGGCGCGGTCGGTTATATCCCGATGGCGATTGTCGGCTATCTTGAGGAAGCCCGGACGGCGGCGCAGCGCACCTTCACCCCGCCCAGCGACATGTCGGTCTACGGGCAGGACAATGTGGCGGCGACAGCCTTCCTTGCCTGGCCGAAGCAGGATACTGCCGGGCGTTGCCTTGATGCCTGCCTCGCGCTTCTCGCCGTCACGGCGAGCCAGGCACTGCATGTGCAGGGCAGGCGCGCGCGGTCGGCGCCGCTCGCGGATATCCTTGCCACCACCCGCGCCCATGTGCCACCCGTAGCCGATGACCGCGTGCTTGGGCCGGAAATCGGGCGGCTGTGCGAGGCGTTCCGCGCCGGGCTTTATCCGGTGGAGTGAGGGCGCTCAGCCGTCTTTCCAGCGCCGGACGGCGGCGCTGTGCAGCCCGAGAAGATCCAGCGCCCGCCCAGCGGTATGGTCGACGATATCCTGCACTGTCTGCGGGCGCGGGTAGAAGGCCGGGACCGGCGGCATGATGATGCCGCCCGCCTCGGTCACCGTTGTCATGTTGCGGCAATGGATCAGGTTCAGCGGCGTCTCGCGCAGCATCACCACCAGCCGCCGCCGTTCCTTCAGCACCACATCCGCCGCCCGCGCGATCAGCGTGCCGCCGATCCCGGCGGCAATCTCGCCCAGCGTTTTCGCCGATGCGGGCGCGATGATCATGCCCTCGGTCAGGAATGACCCGCTGGAAATGGGTGCTGCGATATCGTCATTGGCATAAACCCGCGTCGCGCGATCCTCGAAATCCCGCACCTTGTGGTCGCTTTCATGCGCGAGCGAAATCTTGGCGGAACGCGACATGACGAAATGGCTTTCGACCTCCATCTCGGCCAGCATCTCCAGAATACGCAGCGCATAGTCCGGACCCGAGGCACCGCTGAAGGCGACGATCACGCGGCGCTTGTCGCACTTTGCCATCAGTAGCTTCCGATCTCGGCGGCGATGCGCGCCATCACCTCGGGCGGCACCGCCACGAATTCCGACCGCCCGCCCGGGGCACCGTCGCCGGGCCGCGTCGTCGCCACCATGCCGATCTTGGTGATGATAAGCCCCTCATGCACCGGATCGCAGCGGTCGGCCTTGACGCCGGGGATCACCACCAGATCCTCATGCCCACGGAACCGCGCCGCCAGTGACCATTCGACGGCTACCGGGTCTTCGGGGTCGATATCATCCTCGACCACTGTCACCAGCTTCAGAAGGTTGACCATGCCCATCGCAAGCATGATCGCCCGCTTGCCTTCGCCCAGCCTTGGCTGGTGCATGGTGATCACCGCATGCAGGCGGCCCATCCCGCCTGGCGTGACAAAGACCCGGCGCACCGCCGGGATCACGCTGCAGAGTTGCGCGGTCAGCGTGGCGCCGATGGCCACGGCCCCCATCAGGCAATGCTCAGTGGCATAGCCCGGCAGCACCGCCTGATAGATCGCATCCGCCCGATGCGTGACCGCCCGCGCCTCGCAAGCGACGCCGTTGCCGTAGCGGACATAGAAGCCGGGAAATTCCGACACCGGCCCCTCGTCGATCAGATCCTCGGGGTCGAGAACCGCCTCGATCACGATCTCGGCCCCGGCGGGCACTTCAAGATCGACGGTCTTGCAGCGGACAAGGCGCACGGGTTCCCCCAGCAGACCACCGGCGATGTCATACTCATCCTCACCCAGTTTCACATACATCTGTGAGCCGAGGAGGATCGCCGGGTGATTGCCGATAGCAATGGCGATCTCAAGCTTCTTTCCCGCCGCCTTGGCCTTTTCGGCCAAGATATACAGGTGATGGTTCTTGGCGATCCCCGCCATCATCCGCCCCCCGCCCTCAAGCCGGAAGCGGGCGATCGAGACGTTCCTGAGGCCGGTTTCAGGGTCCTTCGCGATGATCACCCCGGCGGTGATATAGGGCGCGGCCTCATGTACGAACCAATGCGGAACCGGCAGGATCGCGGCAAGGTCGAGCGGGGCGTGATGCACCGCCTCCTGCACCGGGCTTTCATCAACGATGACGGGCGGGATCGTCTGCTCCACCGCCCTTGCGCAATGGGCGTCCAGCGTCCCGACCGAAATCCCCAGACCAAGCGCATAGCGCGCGCGGCTGTTCAGGATATTGCCGACAACCGGCATCGCGCCGCCCCGGACATTGCGGAACAACTGCGCCGGTCCCTGATCGCGCAGCTTCAGGATCGCCGAAATCTCGAAGCGCGGATCAACCTCGCGCGTGACCTCGTGCAGCTCTCCCGTCGCGCGGAGCAGGTCCATGAAATGCCGCATGCTCTGTCGATCGGTCACAGCGCCCCCATTCGTTGCATGATCCGGTTGGCCGGTCGTGTCGGTCAGAAAATGCTAGAGCGAGGCTGGCTGAGGTCAATTGTGTTGAGCCTCAGACCTCATGCGGATTGCTGAACCTGGAGGGTAGCAGGGAGTTCAGCCCCCGGCGATCTGCCGGGCCTTCTGGACCAGCACCTCGGCCTGGCGGATCGAGGCATAGTCGATCAGCCGTCCGTCGAGAGATACGGCGCCCTTGCCCTCGGTCGCGGCCTTTTCCATGGCTTCGAGGATGCGCTGGGCGCGGGTGACCTCGGCGTCGGACGGGCTCATCACTTCGTTGGCAAGCGCGATCTGGCTCGGGTGGATCGCCCATTTCCCCTCACAGCCGAGAACCGCCGCGCGCTTTGCTGCTGCGCGGTAGCCATCGGGGTCGGAGAAATCGCCAAAGGGGCCATCGACCGGGCGGAGGCCATTGGCCCGCGCCGCGACGACCATTCGAGCCAGCGCATAGTGCCACATGTCGCCCCAGTGGACGGCGCGGCTGCCATCGGCGAGGGGGTCGGTCAGCACGGAGTAATCCGGGTTCACCCCGCCGATGATCGTGGTGCGCGCGCGGGTCGAGGCTGCGTAATCGGCGACGCCGAAGTGGAGGCTTTCGTTCCGCTTCGAGGCCCCGGCAATCGCGGTGACGTTCTGCATGCCAAGAGCCGTCTCGATGATATGCTCGAACCCGATCCGCTTCTTCAGGCCCTTCGCGTCCTCGATCTGCGTCACCATCATGTCGACCGCATAGACATCGGCGGCGGTGCCGACCTTGGGGATCATGATGAGGTCAAGCCGCTCGCCCGCCTCTTCGACGACATCGACCACGTCGCGGTACATGTAATGCGTGTCGAGCCCGTTGATTCGGACCGACATGGTTTTCTTGCCCCAGTCGATCTCGTTCAGGGCCTTGATGATGTTCTTGCGGGCCTGCGCCTTGTCGTCCGGCGCGACCGCGTCCTCAAGGTCGAGGAAGATCACATCGGCATCGGATTGCGCGGCCTTTTCAAACATTTGCGGCGCGCTTCCCGGAACCGCCAATTCGCTGCGGTTCAGTCGTGCCGGGGCCTGGGTGATGACGTGGAAGCTCATGCGCGGAACCTTTCCTGTTGCCGGATTTGCGGCAAGGAAGGGGCGCATTTCGCTATCCTGTCAAGAAATTTAATTTCCCAACAGCATACAACGGCATGCAATCTGCCTAGCGAGACTTGAAGTAAAATGCAATCGCCTGCGTGCGGCTCGTGACCCCGAGTTTCTCGAAAAGGTTCGACAGGTGATACTTCACCGTGTTGGTCGAAATGTCGAAATCGCGGCCCAGTTCCTTGTTGGTCAGACCGTTCGCCAGCGCCTCAAGGAGGGCCTTTTCGCGGCGGGTCAACTGGTGGATCGGGTCCGACTGCAGGCCGCGGACATCGACGAAGGGAAAGACCATCTTGCCGGCGGCCACGTCGAGGCAGGTTTCCAGGAGCCGTTCGACCGGTGACTTCCGGTCGACGAATCCCGCGGCCCCGGCGGCCATGGCCTTGAGCGTGACGGACCCGGTCGGGTCCTCGGCATAGATCACCAGACGCGGCGCGCCTTCCTGATCGCGGAGCACCTCCGCCAGTTTCTGCCCGCCAAGCTGCGGGATGGTCCAGTCGATGATGCCGACAAGCACCGGCACCCGCATCACCGCGCCCAGAAACCCCTCGGCGGTCGATGAGGTGGCGACGAGCGAAAATCTCGCATCCTTTTCAAAGACTTCCGACAAGGCGGACAGGACCAGAGGATTGCCCTCGGCGAGGGCGAGGTCGATCCGGTGAGGTGTCGCCGAAGGCATCGCAGTTCCTCCTCCAAAGCGCGGAAACCGCAAAGCCTACCCATTTGGGTGGCAGTTTGAACGGTATACCCCCGCATACTTACCCATACGGGTAGTTTGTTCCCCATCCAAAAGAACTTCCAAAAGCAGGAGTAAGGAAGGTTGTGGGCAAAGTCAAAGCGGCATTTGCTGAGATCACATGTCCGAGGGAGGAGAGACCGTGACCGAGGCCGTCATTCCACCGCAACTGGCGATCCCCGAAACCCTGGCCGCAGGGCCGGGACCGGGCAACACCGATGCCCGCGTTCTTGCCGCCTTCGCCAATGCCGGGCTTGCCGACCACATGCAGGCCGACGTGCTGCGCGGCATGGTCGAATGCAAGCTGATGCTGCGGAAGGTCTGGGGCACCCGGAACATCCACACCTTCGGCGTGGCGGGCACCGGCTTCAGCGGGCTCGATTGCCTCTTCAGCGCCATCCTGCCCGGCGACCGCGTGGTGGCTTTCGTCAACGGCACCTTCAGCGGCATCGACGCCCTGTCGATCCGCATGAAGGCGGCAACGCGCGAAGACCTTGCCGCCGACCCGATGAACCCCAAGCCCGCCAATGTCACCGTGGTCAACATCCCGCACGGCCAGTCCGTCACCGGTGAGGTGATCGAGGCCGCGCTGGCCGAGCACAAGCCCCTCTGGGCCTTCATGGCGCATTGGGAAACCGGCTCGGGCCGCACCAATGACATCCGCGCCTTTTCCGATGCCTGCGAACGCCACGGCGTCATGGGGCTGGTCGATGCGGTGTCTTCGCTCGGCGTCGCCGATTTCGCCATCGACGACTATCCGGGCGTCGTCGGCTGGGCTTCCTGTCCGCAGAAGGGCGTTCTCTGCCTGCCGCTGACCTACGCCCCGGTCAGCTTCACCGACCGCTACATCAGCCACCTTCGCGCCAACGGCTGCCACAGCTACGTGCATCATCCTGTCCTTGAAGCCCGGCACTGGGCGATCATTGACGGCAAGGATGCGCCCACCGGCACCTATCACCGCACCCATTCCGGTTACGCCGTCGCCGCCTTCCATGAGGCGCTGCGCATCAATCTCATGCATGGCCGGGCCGAGAAGGCGCGCGACTATGCCCGGCACGAGGCGGCGCTTCGCGCGGCAGTGACGGCGCTTGGCTGCGATGTCACCTCGGACATGACGAGCCTTGTGGTCCTGAACCTGCCGCCGGCGCTTGCCGGGCGCGAAAAGGAACTGGTGCAGACCTGCCGGGCGCGCGACTTCGGCATCTGGCCGACGCTGTCGGAACCGGTTCAGGTCCGCATCGGCATCCTGAACCAGCTCAGCCGGGCGGCGATCACCGACATCGTCGGGCGCTTCGCCGCCGTGATGAACGAGATGGGGGCGGGCGTGGACCCCGGCTTGGCACAAAGGGCGCTGCAAGCGCAGTACCCGACCGAAATGGCGGCCGAATAACTTCGGCCAAGGGAGGCGAGAATGGACATCCACGAATATCAGGCCAAGGAAATCCTGGCAAAGTTCGGCGTGGCGGTGCCGCAGGGCGCTTTGGCCTACAGCCCCGAACAGGCGGCCTACCGCGCCCGCGAACTTGGCGGCAGCCGCTGGATCGTCAAGGCGCAGGTCCATGCCGGGGGGCGTGGCAAGGCCGGCGGCGTCAAGCTCTGTCAGTCCGAGCATGAGATCCACGATGCCACGGACGATATGTTCGGGCGCAAGCTCGTGACCCACCAGACCGGGCCGGAGGGCAAGGGCATCTACCGGGTCTATGTCGAAAGCGCCGTCGACTTCGACCGCGAGATCTACCTTGGCTTCGTCCTTGACCGGACCTCGCAGCGGATCATGATCGTCGCCTCCTCGGAAGGCGGCATGGAGATCGAGGAAATCTCCGCCACACGGCCAGACTCGATCGTTCGCTCGACCGTCGAGCCGGCGGTGGGCCTGCAGGAGTTTCAGGCGCGCGAGATTTCCTATGCGCTTGGCGTGCCGACGGCGCTGACCCAGCAGATGGTGCGCACGCTTCAGGGCTGCTACCGCGCCTTCCGCGACCTTGACGCGACCATGGTCGAGATCAACCCCCTCGTCATCACCTCGGACAACCGCATCCTCGCGCTCGACGCCAAGATGACCTTCGACGGCAACGCGCTTTTCCGTCATCCCCATGTGGCCGAGCTTCGCGACAAGAGCCAGGAGGACCCGCGCGAGGCGCGCGCCGCCGACCGGGGCCTTGCCTATATCGGCCTCGCCGGCAACATCGGCTGCATCGTGAACGGCGCCGGTCTTGCCATGGCGACGATGGACACGATCAAGCTTGCCGGCGGCGAGCCCGCGAACTTTCTCGACATCGGCGGCGGTGCCACGCCGGAACGGGTGGCCAAGGCCTTCCGGCTCGTCATGTCGGACGAAAACGTGCAGGCGATCCTCGTCAACATCTTCGCCGGGATCAACCGCTGCGACTGGGTCGCCGAGGGCGTGGTCCAGGCCCTGAAGGCGAACCCGGTCGATGTGCCGGTCATCGTGCGCCTTTCCGGCACCAATGTCGAAGAGGGGCAGAAGATCCTCGCCAGGTCGGGCCTGCCGATCATCCGCGCCGCGACGCTGATGGAAGCCGCCGAACGGGCCGTCACGGCCTGGAGGAACGACAGCAAGCAGAACACCAGGATGAGGGCCGTCTGATGAGCATCTTTCTCGACCGATCCAGCCGCGTTGTCGTGCAGGGCATCACCGGCCGCATGGCGCAGTTCCACGCCAAGGAGATGCTGGAATACGGCACCAATGTCGTTGCAGGCGTCGTGCCGGGCAAGGGCGGTGAAACCGTCTTCGGCGTGCCGGTCTTCGACACCGTCAAGCAGGCCGTCGCGGCCACCGGCGCGGATACGAGCCTTGTCTTCGTGCCGCCGCCCTTTGCCGCGGACAGTATCATGGAAGCCGCCGATGCCGGCATCCGCTACTGCGTCTGCATCACCGACGGCATCCCCGCGCAGGACATGATCCTCGTGAAGCGCTACATGATGCGCTACCCGCGCGACCGGCGCATGGTCCTGACCGGGCCGAATTGCGCGGGCACCATCAGCCCCGGCAAGGCGCTTCTCGGGATCATGCCCGGCCATATCTACCTGCCCGGCAACGTCGGCATCGTCAGCCGGTCGGGTACGCTCGGCTATGAGGCGGCGCAGCAGCTGAAGGACCACGGCATCGGCGTTTCGACCTCGGTCGGGATCGGCGGCGACCCGATCAACGGCTCAAGCTTCCGCGACATCCTCGAACGGTTCGAGGCCGACCCGGAAACCCATATCGTCTGCATGATCGGCGAGATCGGCGGCCCGCAGGAGGCCGAGGCGGCGGTCTACATCCAGGAAACCATGACCAAGCCGGTCATCGCCTATATCGCGGGCCTGACCGCGCCGAAGGGTCGCACCATGGGCCACGCGGGGGCCATCATCTCCGCCTTTGGCGAAAGTGCGTCGGAGAAGGTGGAGATCCTGTCGGCGGCGGGCGTCACCGTTGCCGAAAACCCCTCCGTCATCGGCGATACCGTGGCGCGCGTCCTGAACAAGCGCGCGGCCTGAAGGGGAAGGGGGGAGAGATGTCGAAACCGAAAGTCCTCGTGACGCGCCGCTGGCCTGAAGCGGTGGAACGGCGGATGGCCGAGGTCTTCGACCTTGACCTCAACACCGCCGACAAGCCGCTGAGCCAGTCCGATTTCCGGGATGCGCTTGGCCGCTATGACGCGATCTTGCCGACGGTGACGGACAAGCTTCCGGCGACGGTCTTCGAAGGACCGTCGATGCGGGCGCGGATTCTGGCGAACTACGGCGTCGGCTTTTCCCATATCGACACCGATGCCGCGAAAGGCCGCGGCATCGCCGTGACCAACACGCCCGACGTCCTGTCGGAATGCACCGCCGACATCGCCATGACCCTTCTTCTCATGGTGGCGCGGCGGGCGGGCGAGGGCGAGCGGGAGCTGCGCGAGGGGCGCTGGACCGGCTGGCGCCCGACCCACCTGATCGGCACCCGCGTTTCCGGCGCGACCCTGGGCATTATCGGCTTTGGCCGGATCGGTCAGGCCATGGCGCAACGCGCGCATTTCGGCTTCGGCATGAAGATCCTCGTGCAGAACCGCTCCCCGGTCCCGGCCGAGGTGCTGGCCCGCTACAATGCCGTGCAGGTGCCGACGGTCGAGGACCTGCTGCCGCAGTGCGATTTCGTGTCGCTCCACTGCCCCGGCGGCAAGGCCAACCGGCATCTCATCAACAGCCGCCGGCTTGACCTGATGCGCGCGAATGCCATCCTCATCAACACCGCGCGGGGCGAGGTCGTCGATGAACATGCGCTGGCGCAGGCGCTCTGGTTCGGCACCATCGGCGGCGCGGGCCTTGATGTCTTCGAACGTGAACCGCTGGTTCCCGAGGCGCTTCTTGGCGCCGACAATCTCGTCCTTCTGCCGCATCTCGGCTCGGCAACCCGCCAGACACGCGAGGCGATGGGGTTCCGCGTGCTTGAAAACCTCACCGATTTCTTCGACGGCCGCCAGCCGCGCGACCGGGTGGCCTGAGCGATGGCCGGGGCGCTTCAGGCTTCCGACTTCGGCAGCGCGGCCCCCGACGACTATGCCGCCGCGCTCCACGACGAACTTCGCCGTCTCTGGCGCAGGGTGATCGAACGCCGCGCGCCGCAGGTTCTGGACCTTGCGCTGGCCGAAGGTGCCGCGATCCCGGCGGGCGAGGCGGCGACGCCCTGCCTTCAGGCGATCAGCATCTGGTTCCAGCTGACCCGCATCATTGATGAAAACACCGCCGTCCGCGCCCGCCGTCTGGTCGAGGCGTCACAGGGGCCTGCGGCGGTCGAGGGCAGCTTTGACCGGGCGCTGGCCGAGCTTGACCCGAAGATGACCGCCGCCGAGTTTACCGACCTGACGCGGCTTCTTTCCGTCGGCCCGACGCTGACGGCGCATCCGACCGAGGCCAAACGCGTGACGGTGCTTGAAATTCACCGCCGCATCTACCGCCATCTCGTCGCGCTTGAGACCCACCGCTGGACCCCGCGCGAACGCGAGGACATCCTCCTGGACATCGGGGCCGAGATCGACCTTCTGTGGATGACGGGCGAGTTGCGGATCGAGCGGCCGAGTCTCCGCGACGAGATCGAATGGGGCCTCCAGTTCTTTCGCGATGCGATCTACGACGCGGTGCCGCAGCTCTTCGAACGCTTCATCTCTGCCGGTCGGGACCGGTTCGGCGAAGGGCTTGAGGTCACTCCTTGTGTCAAGTTCCATTCCTGGATCGGCGGTGACCGGGACGGCAATCCGAACGTCACCGCCGCCGTGACGCGCGAGGCGCTGGTCAGGGCGCGGCGTTCCATCCTTCAGCGGTACCGCGATGATGTTGCCACGGCGGCGGCGCGCATCAGCATCACCTCGCGGATCGTGCCGCTGCCCCCGGCCACGGAGGCCGAGATCCGCGCCATCATCGCCAAAAGCCCCGAGGCCGAAGCCTTGTCCTCCCGCAATCCCGGCGAGGTCTTCCGGCAGGCGCTGACGGTGATCGGTGCCCGGCTTGGCGCGATGCTCGACGGGCCGGGGCAGGGCTACCGGACCGTCGGCCAGTTCATCGCCGATCTCTCCGTGCTTGAAGCCGGTCTTCGCGCCATCGGTGCCGACCGGCTTGCCACCCGCTTCCTGTCGCCGCTGCGCTGGCAGGCCGAAACGTTCGGCTTTCGCACCGCGACGCTGGACATCCGCCAGAATTCCACCGTCGTCACCACCGTCCTTGCCGAGCTATGGGCGCTTTCCGGCCCGGCGCCCGACCCCGGCAGCGACGGCTGGTCGCGCCGCCTGCGCGCGGAACTCGGCCGGGCCGACCTGACCCATGCCGACCGGAGGCGCCTTGGCCCCGACGCGCGCGAGCTTCTCGATCTTCTTGCGCTGATGCGCGAAGCGCAGCTTTCGGACGACCCCGAGGCCATCGGCCCCTTCATCCTGTCGATGACCCGGTCCGCCGACGATATCCTCGGCGTCTTCCTTCTGGCGCGCCATGCCGGGTTCGGGGCCGAAAAGCTCGACCTGCGCGTCGTGCCGCTTTTCGAGACCATCGACGATCTGAGGCGCGCGCCGCAGGTCTTCGACGATCTCTTCAAGGTGCCTCTGGCCGAGCGCAGCCTCCGGTCGCGCGACAAGACGCTTGAGGTGATGCTCGGCTATTCCGACAGCAACAAGGACGGCGGCTTTCTCTGTTCGACCTATGAGCTTGACCGGGCGCAGCGGCGGCTGACCGAAAGCCTCGGCCGTCACGGTCTGCGCCCGGTCTTCTTCCACGGGCGCGGCGGATCGGTCAGCCGGGGCGGCGCGCCGACCGGGCGCGCCATCGCCGCCCAGCCGGTCGGAACCGTGCAGGGTCGCCTTCGGATCACCGAACAGGGCGAGGTCGTCTCCTCGAAATACGCCAACCGCGGCACCGCGCTCAACCAGTTGGAGCTTCTGGCCTCCTCCGTGCTTTGCCACCTGCCGGTGCGGGTGAAGCCGGTCGCCGACCCCGAAAGCAGCGACGCGCTCGAAGCGCTCGCGGGCCTCTCGCAGACCGCCTATTCGACGCTGATGTCGCGGCCGGGCTTCATCGACTATTTCCAGAAGGCAAGCCCGGTCGAAGAACTTGCGATGCTGAAGATCGGCTCGCGCCCGGCGCGCCGCTTTGGCGCCCGGTCGCTGGCCGACCTCAGGGCGATCCCCTGGGTGTTCGCCTGGTCGCAGAACCGCCACATGATCAGCGGCTGGTACGGGTTCGGGAGTGCGGTCCAGGCCTTCCGGCAAGTGCGTGGGCCTGCCGGCGGACGCCTCCTGGCCGAGATGTTCGAGGGACACAAGCTCTTCCGGCTGATGGTCGACGAGGTCGAAAAATCGCTGATGCTGACCGACATGGAGATCGCCGCCGCCTATGCCGGGCTGGTCGAGGATGAGAGCGTACGCGAGACGATCTTCGGCGAAGTGCAGCGCGAACATGCCGCCTCGGTCCGTGCGCTGCGCGACCTGACCGGATCGGCAACCCTTGGCGCGCGTTTCCCTAACATGCACGCCCGTTTCAGCGCGCTCCGCCCGCAGCTTGACCGGATCAACCTGCTTCAGGTAGCGCTTCTGCACCGGTCGCGGAACGACACCCGCGCGCGCGCAAACCTGCCCCTGATGCAGACCATGAACTGCATCGCCGCCGGCCTTGGCTGGACAGGCTGACGAAGGCGGCATCCCCCGCCAGAGACACCATGGCGAAAACGGATGGCTTGCTGGCGGGAACGGAGATGATCCCCCTGCCTGTGCTGCTACCTATATGAGCCAGTTCCCGAGGGGAGAGATGATGAGATACTCGGCGCTCGGCGTGATCGCCCAGGCACTGACGGGCCACAGGGGCTGGAAGCCCGTCTGGCGCGACCCGGTCCCGCAGGCCAGCTACGATATCATCATCGTCGGCGGCGGCGGGCACGGGCTGGCGACGGCCTATTATCTGGCCAAGGAGTTCGGGCAGGCACGTATCGCGGTCCTTGAAAAGGGCTATCTCGGCGGCGGCAACGTTGGCCGCAACACCACGATCATCCGGTCGAACTACCTTCTGGACGGGAACGAGCCCTTCTACGAATTTTCGCTGAAGCTCTGGGAAGGGCTTGAGCAGGATCTGAACTACAACGCCATGGTCAGCCAGCGCGGGATCATGAACCTGATCCACACCGACGCGCAGCGCGATGCCTTCACCCGGCGCGGCAATGCGATGATCCTGAACGGCGCGGACGCCGAGCTTCTGGACAAGGAGCAGGTCCGCGCCATGTATCCCTGGCTCAACTTCGACAATGCCCGCTTCCCGATCAAGGGCGCCTTGGCGCAACGGCGGGGCGGGACGGTCCGGCATGATGCGGTGGCCTGGGGCTATGCGCGCGCGGCGGATCTTCGGGGCGTTGATCTGATCCAGAACTGCGAAGTCACCGGAATGCGGATCGAGAACGGCCGAATTCTCGGGGTCGAAACCTCGCGCGGGTTCATCGGCGCCAGGAAGGTGGGCGTCGCGGTTGCGGGGTCGTCGTCGCGAGTCATGGCCCATGCGGGGATGCGGTTGCCGATGGAAAGCCATGTGTTGCAGGCCTTCGTCTCGGAAGGGCTGAAGCCCCTGATCGACGGGGTGATGACCTTTGGCGCCGGGCATTTCTACGTCAGCCAGTCCGACAAGGGCGGCCTTGTCTTCGGCGGCGACATCGACGGCTACAATTCCTACGCGCAGCGCGGCAACCTGCCGGTGATCGAGGATGTGGCCGAGGGTGGCATGGCGCTGATGCCGGCGATCGGGCGGGCGCGGCTCTTGCGCACCTGGGGCGGGATCATGGACATGTCGATGGACGGTTCGCCGATCATCGACCGCACCCCCGTTGACGGGCTCTATTTCAATGGCGGCTGGTGCTATGGCGGCTTCAAGGCGACGCCCGCTTCGGGCTGGTGTTTCGCGCATCTTCTGGCGAAGGACGAACCCCACAAGACCGCCACGGCCTACCGCTTCGACCGGTTCCTGAAGGGGCTGATGATCGACGAAAAGGGCCAGGGCGCCCAGCCGAACCTGCATTAGGCATCACAGCATGATCATCAATCACCCCATCCTCGGCCCCCGCGATGCGCAGGAATTCGTCTATCTCGGCGATGCCGCGCTGATGGGCCGCCCCGACGGCATGACGGCGGGGATCGAGGAATTCCACGACTGGCTCTACAACCGCGACAACCCGGCGGGGGAACATCGGGAGCTTTGGTATCACGAGCAGGGCGACCGGTCCTGGCTGGTGGTCACGCGCAACACCGTGACGCATGAGATCCTGAAAGTGGAACTGGCCCGCGACGTGGCGCGGGCGATGGGGCGCGCGAAATGAGCCAGTCCAACCGTATCGCCGGCGGCCAGATCGACCGCAGCCGTACCTTCCGCTTCACCTTCGACGGCACCGCCTATACCGGCCACCCCGGCGATACGCTCGCCTCGGCGCTGCTGTCCAACGGGGTGCGGCTGATGGGCCGCAGCTTCAAGTACCACCGCCCGCGCGGCCCCCTTTCCGCCGGGTCGGAGGAGCCGAACGCGCTGGTCCAGCTTCGTTCCGGCGCGCGGCAGGAGCCGAACACCCGCGCCACGGTGGCGGAGTTGTTCGACGGGCTGACAGCAACAAGCCAGAACGCCTGGCCCTCGCTCCGCTTCGATGCGATGGCGATCAACGACCGGCTGAACACCTTCTTCACCGCCGGTTTCTACTACAAGACCTTCATGTGGCCGGCCTCCTTCTGGGAAAAGGTCTATGAGCCGATCATCCGCCGCGCCGCCGGCCTTGGCGCGCTGACGCGCGAGGAAGATCCGGACGAATACGACAAGGGCTTCCTCCACTGCGACCTTCTGGTCATCGGCGCGGGGCCTGCCGGCCTCAGCGCAGCACTGACCGCCGGTCGCGCCGGCGCCCGTGTCATCCTTGCGGATGAGGATTTCCGCATGGGCGGTCGGCTCAATGCCGAAACGCATGAGGTCGGCGGCATGGCGGGCGCCGATTGGGCCGCCGCTTCGGTGGCCGAACTGGCGACGATGCCGAATGTCCGGCTGATGGCCCGGACCACGATCGTCGGCGCCTTCGACCACGGCATCTATGGCGCGGTCGAGCGGGTGTCGGATCACCTCGCCGTGCCGGAGAAGGGCAAGCCCCGGCAGACGCTCTGGCGCATCTATTCGCGCCGCGCGATCCTTGCCGGCGGGGCGACCGAACGGCCCATCGCGTTCGAGAACAACGACCGGCCCGGCATCATGCTGGCGGGGGCCTTGCGTGCCTATGCCAATCGCTGGGGCGTGGCGGTGGGCGACCGGGTCGCCATCTTCACCAACAATGACGACGGGCTGCGTTCTGCCACCGACCTTCGGGCCAAGGGCGTCGACGTCGTGGCCGTGATCGACGCGCGCGCCGATGGCCCGCTTCTCCCCGGCATCCGCCATGTAAAGGGCGGCGAGGTGGTGGACGCACAGGGCCGCCTCGGGCTGACTTCGATCACCGTCCGCGATGCGAGCGGGCGGACCGACAACCTTCGCGTGACAGCACTTGGCGTGTCGGGCGGCTGGAACCCCAACGTCAACATCTCCTCCCACCACCGGTCCCGCCCGGTCTGGGACGAGGGCATCCGGTCCTTCATCCCCGGCGCCGATGTGCCGGCCGGCCAGTCGGCGGCAGGCGCGGCGGCGGGGGTTCTTTCGACCCACGGCGCATTGGCGACCGGACAGGCGCAGGCCATCGCCGCGCTTGAGGGGCTTGGCATCACCGCCAAGGCCGGAAGCCTGCCGGAGGCCGAGGATGCGCCGGTCTCGATCACGCCGAAATGGTATGTCTCGGGCGGCAAGGGCCGCGCCTGGATCGACCCGCAGAACGACGTCACCGTGAAGGACGTGAAGCTTGCCCATCAGGAAAACTTCACATCCGTCGAGCATCTGAAACGCTACACCACGCTTGGCATGGCGACCGATCAGGGCAAGACCGGCAACGTGCTTGGCCTTGCGGTGATGGCCGGGCTGACCGGGCGGACCATCCCGGAAACCGGCACCACCATCTACCGCCCGCCCTATACGCCCGTCGCCATGGGCACGCTCGCCGGCCGGTCGCGCGGGAAGGAGTTCAAGCCTTTCCGGCTGACGCCTTCCCACAAATGGGCCGAGGAACAGGGCGCGGTTTTTGTCGAGGTCGGCATGTGGCTTCGCGCCCAGTGGCTACCGAAGCCCGGCGAGAGCCATTGGCGCGAAAGCGTCGACCGCGAGGTTCTGGCAGCGCGGAAGTCGGTCGGCATCTGCGACGTGACCACGCTTGGCAAGATCGACATTCAGGGCACCGATGCCGGCGCCTTCCTCGACCGGGTCTATTGCAATACCTTCTCGACCCTCGCCGTCGGCAAGTGCCGCTACGGGCTGATGCTGCGCGAAGACGGGATGGTCTTCGACGATGGCACCACGGCGCGGATGGGGGAACATGAGTACGTCATGACCACCACCATCGCCAATGCGGTGACGGTCTTCCGCCATCTGGAATACTGCCGGCAGGTCCTCTGGCCGGATATGGATGTACAGCTCATCTCCACGACCGAGGCCTGGGCGCAGTTTTCGGTCGCCGGGCCGAATGCGCGGAAGCTTCTGGAAAAGATCGTCGATCAGGACATTTCCGATGCTGCCTTCTCCTATATGGGCGCGGGCGAGATCACCGTGGGCGGCCTCCGCGCCCGGCTCTTCCGCATCAGTTTCTCGGGCGAGCTTGCCTATGAAATCGCGGTGCCGACGCGCTATGGTGACGCAATGATCCGCGCGCTTGTCGCGGCGGGGCAGGAGTTCGACGCCGTGGTCTACGGCACCGAGGCGCTGGGCGTCATGCGGGTGGAAAAGGGCCATGTCGCAGGGAATGAGCTGAACGGCCAGTCCTCCGCGCTCAACATGGGTCTTGGCAAGATGGTGTCGAAGAAGAAGGACAGCATCGGCATGGTCCTGAGCCAGCGCGAGGGGATGAATGATCCGGATGGCTACCGGATTGTCGGGGTGAAACCGGTCGATCCGGCGGGAAAGCTGACTGCCGGCAGCCATTTCCTTGAGATCGGCGCGGCGGCAGAGATCGCCAATGACGGCGGCTGGCTGACCTCGAAGGTCTACAGTCCGCATCTCGGCTGCGACATCGCGCTTGGCTATCTGAAGGGCGGCGACCAGAAGATCGGCAAGCGGATGCGGGCGGTGAATCTTCTCGTCAAGCCCGCGACCGAGACCGAGGTCGAGATCGTGAGCCCGCATTTCTTCGATCCGGAAGGGGAGAGACTTCGTGGCTGATATGCTCAGGCCGCTGACGGCACTTGGTGGCCATGCCCCGGCAGAACTGGCGGTTGGCCTTCTGATCGTGACCGAACGCTTCGACGTGGCGCTTGCCTCGGTCGCGGCACGTCGCGGACGGATGGCCGATCTTGCCAGGGCGGTCGTGAAGACCGGGCTGCCGCTTCCCGAGGCGGGGCGCCATGCGGCGGGGACGCCCTACAGCGCGTTCTGGGTCGCGCCCGAAATGTGGTTCGTCGAAGCGCCCTTCGCGACCCATGAAGGCATCGCCGGGATGCTGAAGGGCGCCTTGGGCGATGCGGCTTCCGTCACCGAACAGACCGACGCCTGGGTGGCGCTTGACCTTGCCGCCCCCGACCTTGCGCCAATCCTCGAACGCCTGAGCAACGTCGACCTTCGCGCCGCGCCGGACGGGTTTGCGACGCGCACGGTGATCGAGCATCTCGGCTGCTACCTCATCCGGCACGGGGCCGGCAATGTCCGGCTTTATGGCCCGCGATCCTCGGCCAAAAGCCTGATCCATGCCATCGAAGGGGCTGCGACTGCGACCTTCTGAGGCAGGGGCTTGATGTGCCCGGTGTTTCCCGGTAGTGAAAATTGCGTAAGTGATTGTCCGGGAAAACATGATGTCCGATGGCGACGCCAGTTCAGGTCTCCCGCGTGGCAAGCCTGCATTTGATCAGGACCCCCACCGAGTACGAGAGATCAGCGAAAGGAACCTCGAGGCCGCAATCGGCCGCGAGGTCAGGAACTTTCGCCGCCAGCAGGGCATGACCGTGGCGGACCTTGCCGGCGTCACAGGCCTGTCGATCGGGATGCTGTCGAAGATCGAGAACGGCAATACCTCGCCCTCTCTGACGACGCTGCAGGTCCTGAGCCACGCCTTTTCCGTGCCCGTCACCGCCTTCTTCAAAAGCTATGAGGAACGGCGCGAGGCGCAGCATGTGAAGTCGGGCGAGCATATCGAGATCGAACGCCGCGGCACCCGCGCCGGCCACCAGTATCACCTTCTCGGCCATATCGGCTCAAACAGTTCGGGCGTGGTGGTGGAGCCCTACATCATCACCCTGACGACGCAGAGCGACATTTTCCCTACGTTCCAGCATGAGGGTCTTGAGCTTCTCTACATGCTGGAAGGCGAGGTGGATTACCGACACGGCGACCAGGTGTTTCCGCTGAAACCCGGCGACAGCCTCTTTTTCGACGCGGATGCTCCGCACGGGCCGGAGGTGCTGGTCAAGTTGCCGGCGCGCTATCTCTCGGTGATTTCCTATCCGCAGGGGTAAGACGGGCCGGGTTCCGGCGGCTACTGACCACCACCCGCTGCCGTGACCTTCGTCTGCTCGGCATGGTCCCAGACCGCCCGGCGGATGCGAGCGGTCTTGTAGGCGTCCATTGCCGCCATCGCCCAGACGAAAAGCCCGCCCGCCATCTTGCCGACAAAGGAGATATCGGCCCCGGCGGTCTTCAGAGTGAAGCCCCCCAGAAGCACCGCAAAGCAGACGAAGACCAGCCCACGCACCGGCTGGCTGTTCAGGACCTGACCGACGCCCGGCAAGAGCAGCGCCACGGCAAGGACGATGCGGGGGTTGAGCGGCTGCTTCACGGGGCATCTTTCGCAAGGGCAAGGACATCCTCGCGGAGTGCGGCCAGCCTGTCGAGCAGCGGTTCGAGGCGCGCCGGGGCAAGCGGGGTCATGCCCATTTCCGCCTCCCGGAAGATCAGGTAGCGGCCGCGGTCCGCCTCTTCGGCAAGAAAGACGATGCGCAGGCCCTTGGGCGAAAGCACCAACTCCTTGATCCGCCGGTCATCGAAAAGCCCTGCATGGCGGGCGATCAGGCCTTCGGGCGGGCTCAGGGTCGCATCGTCGGTGCGGATCGCCACATCCTTCGGCAGGTCGGGCGGGGTCGGCAGAGACTGGGCCAAGGTGGTGAAGCGGGTGAAGGGTTCATTCCCCGAAGGCCGGGCCAGAAGATCCAGCGTGGCGGCAAGCGGCAAGGGTTCAGGGAGCGTGACCATGACCCAGAGTGCCGGCAGCTTCCGGAAGGTCAGCGTGTCGGGGATCGCCTGAAGATCGAAGGCCAGCCCGTCGCGGCGGCCCGTCATGCGGGGAAAGCCCGAAGGCTCCAACTGCGTACGGCCACCGTCGAAGAGCGCTTTCACGGCATCGAAATAGCCGGCCCGCGCCAAGGCACGGGCACGGCTTTCGCGGACCAGCCGCAGGGCGAGCCATACGCCTAGCGTGGCAAGAAGAACGGCGGGAATAAAGAAGGGCGACATGGTAATGGCCCGCCCCGGAAGGCGGGCCTTTGCTTTCAGTAACCCTGCGGTTTCGGCCAGGGCATGGTGAACTGCGCGCCCCGGTTCACGAAGCGGTAGCGCCAGAAGTGGAACCAGAGCGACACCACGATGTAGAAGCCGATCATCGCCACAAGCTGCGTCCCGTAGCCGAGGAACACCGCGAAGTAGGTCACGCCGCAAAGTGCAAGGAGCGTGATCGCGGGCAGCGGGTGGAACGGATGCTCATAGCCCCGCTTGATCGAGTTCAGCGGCCATTTGCGGCGGAACAGGATGATGTTCAGTGGCATGAAGGTATAGCCGAGAAGACCCGACAGGATCGAGAAGGTGATGACCTGATCCAAAGGCGCGCCAAGGGCAAAGATCAGCGCGATCGGCACCAGGAACACGATCGACCGGTAGGGGGTGCGGTACTTCGGATGTACTGCCCCGAACCAGCTGGGCAGGTACTTGTCGCGGCCCATGGCGAACCAGGCGCGGCTGGCGTCGTTGATGCAGCCGTTGGCCGAGGCGAGCGTGGCGAAGAGCGTGCCGAAGCCCAGAAGCCAGACCAGCCCGGTCGAACCGGACAGCCGCGCGGTGTCGAACAGGGGCGCTACGGAGCCGTTGACGCCATCACCCAGGAACTCCCACGGCAGCACCCCGGTCGAGACATACCAGGTCAGCGTTGCCGCGATGAGCAAGGTCATGATCCCGGCGAGCGTGCCGAACGGCAGCGCGCGGGCGGGGGAGCGGACCTCTTCTGCCGCCTGGGTCGTGCCTTCGATGCCAAGGTAGTACCAGAGGCCGAAGTGCATGGCCGCCAGCACGCCGATCCAGCCGTAGGGCAGCTCATGCCCTTCGAAGAGCGCGGCATGCTCCATGATCCCGCCGCCGACGATGCCGGAGGTGGACAGGAAGAGGATCAGGATCGCGAGGAAGGCAATCGCCGTGATGACGAGGTTGAAGGTCAGCGTCGCCAGCACGCCGCGATAGTTCAGCCAGGCGAGGAACATGATGACGAGGATGATGAAGGGTCTCTGGTCGAGGTCCGTCGCATGCCCTGACATCGTGGCCACGACCGAAAAGAGGTAGCCCGCCGTGATGGCATTCGCCGCTTCCAGCATCGTGTAGGCAAAGACGAGGTAGAGGCCGACGTTAAAGGCCATCAGGGGGCCGATGATGTGCTTGGCTTGGGTGTATTGCCCGCCCGCCGAGGCGACGGTCGAGGTGACTTCCGAATCGATCATGGCGACGCAGGAATAAAGGATGCCCGCGAACCAGCAGGCGATCAGCGCAGCATAGGCGCCGCCCTTGCCGACGGCAAAGTTCCAGCCCATGTATTCGCCGACCAGAACGATGCCGACGCCAAGGGCCCAGACATGCGCCGGGCCGAGAACGCGCAAGAGGCCGACCTTGGTGCCGTGCGGCCCCATGCCGTCCATCGTCTTCGAGGTGATGTCGATGTCGGTCATGGCCTCACCCCTTGTGTTCTTCTGCAAGGGCCTCAAGCTCGCCCTCGCGGGACGAGGTCAGGACCTCTTCCGAATAGGTGCTGTCGGTTTTCAGCCAGTCGACAAGCATGTGCAGGCCAAGAAGCGCCGAGACGCCCCAGGCCGCGTATTCCATGAAGTTCCACAGATTCATTGCGGCCCCCTATTCCCTGCCAAACTTTTCCGCGATGACCTCCCGGTACTCGGATTCCGAGAACCGGAGGATCAGCACGTAGTAAAGGACGACAACCACGATCATCGTCAGAAGCGCCCCGGCCGAGAAGCTGTAGTCGAACCGGGCGAGGATCAGGTCATGCGCCGAAGCGGGATTGTAGCCGAGGGCTTCGTATTTCGCGGCCTGGGCCGGGGTCTGGCCGAGCGATTCCCATGTGGGGTTCGCGTCGGCGGTTGCCACGGTCTTGGCGGCGCCGGCCATGCCGAGCCACAGGGGCACGAAGAGCGCGCCGAAGGTCAGGATCACCAGAACGACCACGTCGATCAGCTGACTGACCTTGCCTTGGGTGGGGGGATTGTAATGTGCCATCTTCATCCCCTCCGCTGCCGGGCTTCGTCGAGGAACTTGATGTCGAGCCCGTACATGAAGTCCCGATCCTCGCGGTAATGCCTGAGCATGGCGAGGATCGCGGCGGTGTTGAACACCAGCACGATCGCCCCACCGATCAGGAGAAGCGTCCTCGCGCCGCCGTTCGGCGCAAGATTCCAGGTGGCGAGCGCCACGAAGATCACCGCAAACCAAAGACCGATTACGAACGCCCATGCCACGCGGACATCGCGTTTGTGCATGGCCTCTATTCGCTGATTGAGTTCAGCCACAGTCCCCTCCCTTGTCCTGTTGCGCTTGTTGTCCCGCTGTCGCTGCTGCGGTCTTTTCCCTCTGCGGAGAATTTGTTTTACATAAGGAAAACTCCCTGCGACATTCTGTCAAGAGAAACCGCATTCAGCCGATCTTTTGGGAGCCAGTCTGCGTCTGTCGCAGATTTCCCGTTAGGCGAAAAAGTTTCTTGCCAGTTGATAGGCGGCCGTGCCAGTGCTAGCGTCACGCCAGACAGTAGAAGGAGACGAATCCATGTGTGGCATCGTTGGGTTGTTCCTGAAGGACCCCAAACTTGAACCGAAGCTGGGCGCCATGCTTGCCGACATGCTGGTCACCATGACCGACCGCGGCCCCGACAGCGCTGGCATCGCCATCTATTCCGGCGCGAAGGACGGGCTCGGCAAGATCACCGTGCAGTCCGCGCATCCCGAACGCGATTTCAAGGATCTTGACGGCGACCTGCATGACGCCATCGGCCAGCCGGTCGCGATGATGGTGAAAAGCACCCATGCGGTGCTTGAGGTTCCGCTTGGCCAGCTTGCCGCCGCGCGGTCCGCGCTTTCCCACCTCAGACCCGAAATGAAGGTGATGAGCGTCGGCGACTCCATCGAGATCTTCAAGGAGGTTGGCCTGCCCAAGGACGTGGCCGCCCGTTTCGATGTGGCCAAGATGCACGGCACCCACGGCATCGGCCACACCCGCATGGCGACCGAATCCGCCGTGACGACGATGGGCGCGCACCCGTTCTCGACCGGGTCGGACCAGTGCCTTGTCCACAACGGCTCACTCTCCAACCACAACGGCGTCCGCCGCGAGTTGAAGCGCCACGGCATGACCTTCGAGACCGAGAATGACACCGAGGTCGCCGCCGCCTTCATCAGCCACAAGCTGAGCGACGGCGAGGCGTTGGGTGAGGCGCTGGAATCCACGCTGACCGACCTTGACGGTTTCTTCACCTTCGTCGTCGGCACCAAGAACGGCTTCGGCGTCGTGCGCGACCCCATCGCCTGCAAGCCGGCGGTCATGGCCGAAACCGATGAATACGTGGCTTTCGGCACCGAATACCGCGCGCTCGTCAACCTGCCGGGAATCGAGACCGCCCGCGTCTGGGAACCGGAGCCCGCCACCGTCTACTTCTGGGAGCGTTGAGAGAATGCAGAATTTCGATCTGGGCAAAGAGGGCCTTCGGGCGCTCAATTCAGCGCTGCACGCGCTGAAGGGCCAGACCAACATGACCGCCTGGGAGGTCGTGAACCCCAAGGGCGCACATGCCATCGCCGCCGGGGTGGACGCGCCGGTCGATATCACCGTGCGCGGCTCCACCGGCTATTACTGCGCCGGCATGAACAAGCAGGCGACGATCCGCATCAAGGGGTCGGCGGGGCCGGGCGTGGCGGAAAACATGATATCGGGCACCGTCATCATCGACGGCAACGCCAGCCAGTATGCCGGAGCAACCGGACGGGGCGGGCTTCTGGTCATCAAGGGCAATGCCTCGTCGCGCTGCGGCGTGTCGATGAAGGGCATCGACATCGTCGTTCACGGTTCCATCGGCCACATGTCGGCCTTCATGGCGCAGTCGGGCAACCTCGTCGTCCTCGGCGATGCCGGCGATGCCTTGGGCGACAGCCTTTACGAAGCTCGGCTTTTCGTGCGCGGCAGCGTGAAGTCTCTCGGGGCCGACTGCATCGAAAAAGAGATGCGGCCCGAACATCTTGCCCTTCTGGCCGACCTCCTGAAGCGCGGCGAGGCCGACGGGATGGCCAGGCCGGAAGAGTTCAAGCGCTATGGCTCGGCCCGCAATCTCTACAACTTCAACATCGACAATGCGTCGGCCTACTGAGGCAATCGAATGACCGATCTTCCCCGTACCCCGCCCCGTTTCTCGGCTACCTTCACCCCGGCGGTGAATGCCGAAATCCGCCGCGCGGCTGCCTCCGGCATCTACGATATTCGCGGCGGCGGCACCAAGCGGCACCTGCCGCATTTCGATGACCTCCTGTTCCTTGGCGCCTCCATCAGTCGCTATCCGCTCGAAGGCTACCGCGAGAAATGCGCGACCGATGTCTGGCTTGGCACGCGGTTCGCGAAAAAGCCGATCCATCTGGACATTCCCGTCACCATTGCGGGCATGTCCTTCGGCGCGCTTTCCGGCCCGGCGAAGGAAGCCCTTGGCCGTGGCGCCTCGGCCGCCGGCACCTCGACCACCACCGGCGACGGCGGCATGACCGAGGAAGAGCGCGGCCATTCGAAGACGCTGGTCTATCAGTATCTGCCCTCGCGCTACGGCATGAACCCCGACGACCTCCGCCGCGCCGACGCGATTGAGGTCGTGGTCGGGCAGGGCGCCAAACCCGGCGGCGGCGGCATGCTTCTGGGCCAGAAGATTTCCGACCGCGTGGCCAATATGCGCAACCTGCCAAAGGGCATCGACCAGCGCTCGGCCTGTCGCCACCCGGACTGGACCGGACCGGATGACCTTGAGATCAAGATCCACGAACTCCGCGAGATCACGGACTGGGAAAAGCCGATCTATGTGAAGGTCGGCGGCGCGCGGCCCTATTACGACACCGCACTTGCGGTGAAGGCCGGGGCGGATGTCGTCGTCCTTGACGGCATGCAGGGCGGCACGGCGGCGACGCAGGACGTGTTCATCGAGCATGTCGGCATGCCGATCCTCGCCTGCATTCCGCAGGCAGTGAAGGCGCTGCAGGATCTCGGCATGCACCGCAAGGTGCAGCTCATCGTATCGGGCGGCATCCGGTCGGGTGCCGACGTGGCCAAGGCCATGGCGCTTGGCGCCGATGCGGTGGCCATTGGTACCGCGGCGCTGATCGCGCTCGGTGACAACGATCCGATGTGGGAAGAGGAATACCAGAAGCTCGGCACCACCGCGGATGCCTATGACGACTGGCACGAAGGCAAGGACCCCGCCGGCATCACCACCCAGGATCCGGAGCTTTTCAAGCGCTTCGACCCGGTTCTCGGTGGGCGCCGACTGAAGAACTACCTGAAGGTGATGACGCTTGAGGCGCAGACCATCGCGCGCGCCTGCGGCAAGAACCACCTCCACAACCTCGAGCCCGAGGACCTCTGCTCGCTGACCATCGAGGCGGCGGCGATGGCGGGCGTTCCGCTGGCTGGCACCAGCTGGATACCGGGACGGAACGGCGGCTTCTGAGCCCCCGTTCCCCTTTCACACGGACACAAGAAAAGACTCAGGGAGCGACAGTGATGACGAAGGACCTTGCCAAATGGGCCAAGGAAAAGGGCGTCAAGTATTTCATGATCTCCTACACTGACCTCTTCGGAAGTCAGCGGGCCAAGCTCGTGCCCACGCAGGCGATCAACGACATGGCCGTGGACGGCGCGGGTTTCGCGGGCTTTGCCACCTGGCTTGACCTGACCCCGGCGCACCCCGACCTGATGGCAGTTCCCGATCCGGACTCGGCGATCCAGCTGCCGTGGAAGAAGGACGTCGCCTGGGTTGCCGCGCGCGCGACGATGGAGGAAAAGCTTGTCCAGCAAGCCCCGCGCAACGTGCTCGAACGGCTGATCGGCGAGGCGGCGGAGCTTGGGCTGCGCGTCAAGACCGGGGTGGAGCCGGAGTTCTTCATCCTGAATGCCGACGGCACGGGTGTTTCCGATGCCTATGACACTGCCGAAAAGCCCTGTTACGACCAGCAGGCGGTGATGCGCCGCTACGACGTCATCTCCGAAATCTGCGACTACATGCTGGAGCTGGGCTGGGAGGCCTACCAGAACGACCACGAGGACGCGATCGGCCAGTTCGAGATGAACTGGAAATACGATGACGTGCTGCAGACGGCGGACAAGCACAGCTTCTTCAAGTTCATGACGAAGTCGATTGCCGAAAAGCACGGCTTCCGCGCCACCTTCATGCCGAAGCCCTTCAAGGGCCTGACCGGGTCGGGCTGCCATGCCCATATCTCGGTCTGGAGCCTTGACGGCAAGACCAACGCCTTTGCCGACAAGACGAAGGAGCTTGGCCTGTCGGAACAGGGCCGCAACTTCCTGGGCGGCATCATGAAGCATGCCTCGGCGCTGGCGGCGATCTGCAACCCGACCGTCAACAGCTACAAGCGCATCAACGCGCCGCGCACCACTTCGGGCGCAACCTGGGCGCCGAACACCGTCACCTGGACCGGCAACAACCGCACCCACATGGTGCGCGTCCCCGGCCCCGGCCGGTTCGAACTACGCCTGCCCGATGGCGCGGCCAACCCTTACCTCATGCAGGCGGTGATCCTTGCCGCCGGTATCGACGGGGTCCGCACCAAGGCCGATCCGGGCCGGCGCTATGACATCGACATGTATCAGCAGGGCCATACGGTGAAGAACGCGCCGAAGCTGCCGCTGAACCTTCTCGACGCCTTGCGCGAATACGACAAGGACAAGACCCTGAAGTCGATGATGGGCGACGAATTCTCGACCGCCTTCCTGAAGCTGAAGCGCAAGGAGTGGGACAGCTACTGTTCGCATTTCTCCGCCTGGGAAACCCAGAACACGCTCGACATCTGACGCCCCTTCGCGAAGGGGAAGCATGCAGCCCTAGGGGGCGGTCCTCAGCCGGAAACGGCGGGGGCCGCCCTTTCTCGTTTCGAGGAAATTGCCTGAGGGGAAAGTTTCTTGACGCAAGTCAACGACCGGCGGCGAAGGGGGCTGCATACTGGGGCGGATACAGCAGGAAAGGAAACACCGCATGACCGCCCGGATTCTCTGCCCGATTGATGGCACCGACCACGCGACCACCGGCCTTGTGCAGGCCATCGATCTGGCCAAGCTGAACAAGGGCCACCTGACGATCTGCATCGTCAATGTCGCCGAGGGCGGCGCCCGTGGCGGCCCGACGATTGCCCATTGGAGTGACGCCGACGCAGCAAAGATTCTGTCCGCCGCCGCAACCACGGCCCGCGACGCCGGCCTGACCGATGTCGACACCGCCGAACTGATCTCGCGTGAGACGGCGGCAGCCATCGTCACCTACGCGGCGCAGCAGGATTTCTCGCTGATCGTCATGGGCACCGGCGACAAGCGCGGCGTGAAACGCCTCGTCCTTGGCTCGGTCGCGGCAGAGGTTGCGGGCCATGCCGATTGCAGCGTGCTCGTGGCGCGCTGAGTGGCGGGGAGGCAGTCAGTCCTCGACCGTGATCTCCGGCCCGGCGATGTGGACGGCCAGAAGGCAGCCATCGGGCGTGAATGAACTGTGTTCGCTGCCGTTCTTGTAGAACACCAGATCGCCGGCCTTAAGGATCGTCCCGTCGCTCTCGTGCAACTCGCCTTCGAGAATCAGGAACTGTTCGTGGCCGTTGTGGCGATGCGCGCGCGTCGTCATGCCGGCGGGCATCCGGTAGACGTGGAAGCCTTCGCCAAGGGCGCGGTCCTCGTCGAGTTGCAGGACCTCATCGCCAAGGGCTGTGCCGTCCGGGTAGACGAAGGGCCGGAACTGGCCCTCGCGGACGTTGGCGATCTTGCGGTCGGAAGGCGACATCTTCTTCATCGTTAAACTCCATGCTCCAAGGGAGCCTGCCCAAGCGGCGAAACCTGCGCAAGCCCCATGCAATCATGTTTACCCTCAGGAAGAAGATTTGACAGCGCAGCAACAAAGCCACTAGGTTTCCTCCAAGGCAGCGCGCCGCGAACCCTGCCAGGATTTCAGTCAACGGGAGAACCATATGACGAAGAAAGTTGCCGTGATCGGCGCAGGCCCCTCGGGCCTCGCCATGCTTCGCGCCTTTCAGTCCGCAAAAGCCAAGGGCGCCGATATCCCCGAGGTCGTCTGCTTTGAAAAGCAGTCGAACTGGGGCGGCTTGTGGAACTACACCTGGCGCACCGGCCTTGATGAATACGGCGAGCCCGTGCATTGCAGCATGTACCGCTACCTCTGGTCCAACGGCCCGAAGGAAGGTCTGGAATTCGCCGACTATTCCTTCGAGGAACATTTCGGCAAGCAGATCGCCAGCTACCCGCCCCGCGCCGTGCTCTTCGACTATATCGAAGGTCGGGTGAAGAAGGCCGGCGTGCGCGACTGGATCCGGTTTTCCACCACGATCCGCATGGTTCGCTACAACGAGGCCAAGGGCAACTTCACCGTCACCGCACATGACCTGAAGAATGACCGGATGTACGAGGAAGAGTTCGACAATGTCGTCGTCGCCTCGGGCCATTTCTCGGTGCCGAACGTCCCCGCCTATCCCGGCTTCGACAAGTTCAACGGCCGCGTCCTTCACGCCCACGACTTCCGCGATGCGCGCGAGTTCTCGGGCAAGGACCTTCTGCTTCTCGGCTCATCCTATTCGGCCGAGGACATCGGATCGCAGTGCTGGAAGTACGGCGCGAAGTCGATCACCGTCGCCTATCGCAACGCGCCGATGGCCTTCAAATGGCCCGACAACTGGAAGGAAGTGCCGAAGCTTGAGCGGGTCGACGAGAACACCGCCTATTTCTCCGACGGCACCTCGAAGAAGGTCGATGCGATCATCCTCTGCACCGGCTACAAGCACCATTTCCCGTTCCTGCCCGACGATCTGCGCCTGAAGACGGCGAACCGGCTCGCGACGGCGGACCTCTACAAGGGCGTGGCCTGGGTCAAC
This sequence comes from Pseudomonadota bacterium, assembly GCA_020161655.1. Lineage (GTDB taxonomy): Bacteria > Pseudomonadota > Alphaproteobacteria > Rhodobacterales > Rhodobacteraceae > Albidovulum. The sequence continues at coordinate 81,015 of JAIUPC010000008.1, read as the reverse complement.
AACCCGAAGCTCTTCTTCCTTGGCATGCAGGACCAGTGGTTCACCTTCAACATGTTCGACGCGCAGGCCTGGTGGGTGCGCGACGCGATCATGGGGCGGATCGCGATTCCGGCCGACAAGAAGGCGCTTCTGAAGGATGTCGCGGACCGCGTGGCGGGCGAGGATGCCGGCAAGGATGCGCATGACGCGATCCACTATCAGGGCGACTATGTGAAGGAACTGATCGCCGAAACGGACTATCCGTCCTTCGATGTCGATGGCGCCTGCGAGGCCTTCTACGAATGGAAGGAACACAAGAAGCAGGACATCATGGCCTTCCGCAACAACGCCTACAAGTCGGTCATCACCGGCACGATGGCCCCGATCCACCACACGCCCTGGAAGGACGCGCTGGAGGATTCGATGGAAAGCTATCTGCGCAACTGATCCCCGCTGCGCGGATAGACCTGACGGCCCCGGTTCCCGCCGGGGCCGTTTTTCTTTGCCGCGCTTTCGGGCAGGGGCGTCAGCGCCACAGCTCTGGAAACAAATATTCTCTTAATTAAAATTTCTCTCGCCATGTGACCCTCGCCGTGCTTTTCTTCGCGGTATCGTGTCGCCGACCAAGCGACCGCGACACGACCCGAGGGGAAACGCGGGACAAAGGAGCGTCGGGAACTGCGGGTGCGGGCCTAAACGGCCGAATCCAACCCGGATACGAACCATCTCAAGCGCGGAAGGACGCCAAATCGGGCCAGAGGCCAGGTGAGACGAACCATCCGCCGGTCAACAGGAGCGAGGGAATGACGACGGAACAAGGTTCGGGCCAGATGGTCCGTGCGCTGAGTTGGAAGGGCGCCTTCTGGGTCGCGGCCGGTGTGCCGCCGCTGGTGCTTTTCTCGATCGGCGGGATTGCGGGGACAACCGGGAAACTGGCCTTCCTCGTCTGGATCATCTCGATGATCATGGGTTTTCTGCAAAGCTTCACCTACGCCGAAATGGCCGGCATGTTCGGCAACAAGTCGGGCGGCACCTCGGTCTACGGCGCCACGGCCTGGCTGCGCTACAGCAAGCTGATCGCGCCCCTGTCGGTCTGGTGCAACTGGTTCGCCTGGTCGCCGGTGCTGTCGCTTGGTTGCGCCATCGCTGCGGGCTACATCCTGAACGCGCTCTTTCCGATCCCGATCGCCGACAGCCAGCCGGTGATCGACTGGGTTGCCGCGAACATCGCCAACTACACCGCCGAGACGCAAAGCGTGGTCGACTACATGGCCGCGAATGCCGGGACGACGGCGGATGCCGCGATCCAGGCCGTGGCCTCGGCTGATGCCGTCAGCGCCCTGACCCCGGCCTTCCGGGTCTGGGAAGCCTTCTCCATCACCATTCCTGGCCTCGGGAACCTGCACTTCAACTCCACCTTCATCATCGGCGTCATCCTGATGCTCATCATCCTCGCCATCCAGCACCGGGGCATCGCCTCCACGGCCTCGGCGCAGAAATGGCTGGCGATCATCGTGCTGGTGCCCTTGCTTCTCGTGGGCCTCGTGCCGATCCTGACCGGCGCCATCGACTGGATGAACGTCACCAACCTCGTGCCGCCCACTGCCGCCTATTCCGGCGAGGACGGGACATGGGACATCGGCGGATGGACGCTTTTCCTCGGCGGCCTCTACATTGCGGCCTGGTCGACCTACGGCTTTGAAACTGCGGTCTGCTACACCCGCGAACTGAAGGACCCCAAGACCGATACCTTCCGGGCGATCTTCTATTCGGGTCTGCTCTGCTGCGTCTTCTTCTTCCTGATCCCGTTCTCGTTCCAGGGGGTTCTCGGCCATGCCGGGATGCTTTCCCCCGGCATCGTCGACGGCACCGGCATCGGCGAGGCGCTGGGCAACATGATCGGCGGCGGCAAGGTCATCACCCAGATCTTCGTGATCCTGATGATCCTTGCGCTTTTCCTTGCCATCATGACCGCGATGGCCGGGTCGTCGCGCACGCTCTACCAGGGCTCGCGCGACGGCTGGCTGCCGAAGTACCTTGGCGAGGTGAACAGCCACGGCGCGCCGTCGAAGGCGATGTGGACCGACTTCGGCTTCAACGTCGTCCTGCTGGCGCTGGCTTCGGACATCGCGGGCTACTTCTACGTCCTCGCGATTTCCAACGTCGGCTACATCATGTTCAACTTCCTGAACCTGAACGCCGGCTGGATTCACCGCATCGACAGCGCCCACATGGACCGGCCGTGGAAGGCGCCGACCTGGCTGATCGGGCTGAATACGCTCCTTGCCTTCGTCAACGCGCTTTTCCTTGGCGCAGGCGCAAAGGTCTGGGGCTATGAGAATGCGCTCTGGTCCGGCCTGATCTTCGCGGCCTTCATCTTCCCGGTGTTCTGGTATCGCCACTACCTTCAGGATGGCGGCAAGTTCCCGAAGGAAGCCTATGAAGATCTCGGCCTGCCATACGGCGAGCTGGGCGAAAGAAAGGCCGGGATGCTGCCCTATCTGGCGCTGGTCGCCGGGGCGGTGGTGGTCCTCTGGGCGAACTGGTTCTTCGTCCTGCCCGGCTGACAAGGGCTTAGGCAAAAGGGAAGGGGGCCGCAGCTTGCGGCCCTTTTCGTTTCTCCGCCGTCGTTTTCTGCGAAGAAAGTTTGTTGCATTTGATTATTGCTTTTGGGCGGGAATCGCCCGACACTTGGCGCAAACGACAAACAATTCAGGGAGACATCTATGACCAATTCCTGGCGCTTCTCGACGCTCGGCGACCGGCACCGCGCGCTCGGGTCGGACCTTGAGGACTGGAGCGGGATGGGCACCGCCTGGTCCTATTCCAAGGGCGATCCAGATGCCGAATACATGGCGATCCGTACCAAGGCGGGCCTCATGGACGTGTCGGGCCTGAAGAAGGTGCATATCACCGGGCACGCCGCCAGCCATGTGATCGAACGCGCCACGACGCGGAACATGGAAAAGCTGATGCCGGGCAAGGCGGTCTATGCCTGCATGCTGAACGACGCCGGCAAGTTCGTCGATGACTGTGTGATCTACCGGATGGGGCCGAACTCCTTCACCGTCGTCCATGGCTCCGGCCAGGGGCATGAGCAGCTGACGATGGCGGCGACGGGCCGCGATGTCTCGATCCGCTTTGACGACAACCTGCACGACCTGTCGCTGCAAGGGCCTCTGGCGGTGGACTATCTCGAAAAGCACATCCCCGGCGTGCGGGCGCTGCCCTATTTCGGGCATATGCCGACCAGCCTGTTCGGCAAGCCGATCACCCTGTCGCGCACCGGCTATACCGGCGAGCGCGGCTATGAGATCTTCTGCCGGGGTCAGGACGCAGGCGAAATCTGGGACCGCATTCTCGACGAAGGCAAGGCGATGGGGATCATCCCCTGCCGCTTTACCACGCTCGACATGCTGAGGACCGAAAGCTACCTCCTCTTCTTCCCCTTCGACAATTCCGAGATGTATCCGTTCGAGAATGAAGGTCCCGGCGATACGCTCTGGGAGCTTGGCCTCGACTTCACGGTTTCCCCCGGCAAGGTCGGCTTCCGCGGCGCGGAAGAGCATTACCGGCTGAAGGGCAAGGAACGCTTCAAGATCTCGGGCCTGAAGCTCGCCGGCAAGAACGTGCCGGGCAATGGTGCGCCGGTCTTCAAGGGCGGCAAAGAGGTCGGCTTCGTGACGCAGGCGATGTATTCGCCGCTGAACGACTGGACCGTCGCCATCGCGCGCCTGCCGGTCGCCGATGCCAACAACGGCACCGAGCTTGAGGTGCGTTGCGGCACGCATGGCCCGATCAAGGCCAAGTCCGCTTCGCTGCCCTTCTACGATGTCGACAAGAAGCGCCGCAGCGCCAAGGGCTGATCGCTGCTTTTGACGCGGGGGTCCGCCGGCGCGGACCGGGCCTCCGCGGCTGACCGCCTTTACGGATAGGACAAGATGACCCTGACGCCCGTTGCACCGACCATACGTTCGCGCCCCGTCTATGCGCCGCTAGAGGCGCGCGCCGGCCACCTTCACCTGATCGTCGCTGACGGTGAGGGCGCCGAGGCGATTACCGACATGCTGGCAAAGGCGCCGGAGGCCGCAGGGCTTCTGGCCTCGGCCCATATCATGTACTGCCCCGGCCCGACCGGCACCGATCTGTCGGGCAGCCTCGCCGGCCTTGGCGCCGCGCAATACTTCCGCGCCCCGACCATCCCCGCCCTGCTACCGCGCCTTGGCCGCGTGTTGCAGGACACCCATATGGGCACGCAGTTCTACCTTGCCGGCACCGAAGGGCTGATCGGTCAGGCCGAACGCGCGATCATGGCGACCGGCTTTCCCTATAACGCGATCCAGAAGGAACATCGCGGATCGACGCTCCGCCGGGTCCAATGCGTGCATTGCAAGGGCATCACCGAGAATGTCGCGACCGATCCCTTCAAATGCAGCCACTGCGGCCTCAGCCTTTTCGTCCGCGACCATTATTCGCGCCGCATCGCCGCCTTCCAGGGCGTCAACATCGACGCCGAGGACCCCGGTCAGGTCCCCGAAAGCGTGGTGAGGTTCAAATGAGCGGCGTCGCCAAACTCAATGTCCGCGTGGCCGAGGTCGTTCCCGTCAACGACCTCATCACCCGCTTCCGCTTCGTCAGCCGCGATGGCCGCCTGCTTCCGGCCTTTTCCGGCGGCGCCCATACCGTGGTCGAGATGGACGATCACGGCACCCGGCGGATGAACCCCTATTCCCTGATGTCCGACCCCGAGGATACCTCGGGCTATGAGATCAGCGTCAGGCGCGACGATCAGGGGCGCGGCGGCTCTCTCTTCATGCACCGGCATGTGCGGCCGGGGATGGAGATGGTGGTATCCTATCCGGTCAACCTCTTTGCGCTCGACAGCCGCGCGAAGAAGCATCTGATGATCGCGGGCGGCATCGGCATCACGCCCTTCCTTGCCCAGATCGCCCAGCTTTCCCACTTTGGCGGCAGGTTCGATCTGCACTATTCGGCGCGGTCGAAACCCCTTGGCGCATATATGGACCGGCTGACGGCGACCCATCCCGACAGGGTGCATTGTTACTTCGACGACCAGAAGCAGATGATCGACCTTGCCCGCCTTCTGTCGATGCAGCCCATCGGCACGCATCTTTACGTCTGCGGCCCGAAGGGGATGATCAACTGGGTGCTGACGACCGCCGAAGGCATGGGCTGGCCGAAACAGGCGCTCCATTCCGAGGAATTCCTGGCGCCGGGGACGGGCAAACCCTTCACCGTGGAACTCGCCGCCTCGGGCAAGACCATCACGGTCGGCCCGACCCAGTCGTTCCTTGAAGCGATCGAGGCTGCCGGGGTGGACGCGCCCTATCTCTGCCGGGGCGGGGCCTGCGGGCAATGCGAAACTGCTGTCCTCAAATGCGACGGCACCATCCTTCACCGCGATCACTGGCTGACCCCCGAAGACATGGCCGAAGGCAAGAAGATCATGCCCTGCGTCAGCCGCTTCGAGGGCAAGACCCTTGTCATAGACCGATAGGAGCGGACCCATGAGCCTCGACTTCAAACCGGGCGCCTTCAACGACTTCTTCCGGGATGAGACATTCCGCGACGATTTCACCTACCGGAATTCGCCCCAGAACATCCGCCGCTTTCCCTTCCCCTTCGACCGCGACGAATACATGTATTCGGTGAACATGGAGCCGCATGTTCCGGGCCGCAAAGGCACGGTCTTCGAGCATATCTTCGACGTCGACGAACATTACGTCGCCGAGATGATCGACCGCGCCAAGGTCCTGGCCGACGATCCCCTGCGCTGTCAGTCCCTGCCGCACATGACGCTGGCGGGCTGGGATCTTCTTGAGCTCATCATGGAGACCAAGGCGCAGGAATATCCGGAGTGGTTCAGCCTTGAGAAGAACGGCAACCGCTGGCGCTGGATCAACCGCCCGCTCGGCATCGACCATTCGTTTACGTTCATGGATGAATCGACGCTGCCCTACGGCCCCTTCGAATACATCACCCGCCAGACCCAGGGCGATTTCACCCTGCAGGACGAACGCGACGGCACGCTCTGGATGGATGCGGGCATCGCCACCAGCCAGGCCGACTGGTCGGTTGATTTCGATGTCGGCATGAACTTCCACGAATGGCACGCGCCGGTGCCGCTGGCGCATGACATGGGCGTTTTCGACCGGGCGCTGAAGTTCCTTCTGAAGCTTCAGCATGGCGCGCCCGTGAGGCGGTTCAACTGGACCATGACGGTGAACCCGCTGCTGGATACCGCGCCCGAGACCTATCCGAAATGGGGGCCGACCAAGACGACGCTGACGCCGGAGAACCTTGGCCAGAAACAGCACCTGCGGGTAGAGCTGCAAACGCTCTACCGGCTGCCACGCTCCAACGCCATCGCCTTCGACATCCGCTGCTACCTTGCAAGTTTCGAGGAGCTGGTGACGGTGCCGAAATGGGGCCGCCGGCTGCACCGCGTGGTGCGCGACATCCATCCCGATCTTGCGACCTACAAGGGCTTCATCCGCAATCGTCCGGCAATGGAGGCTTGGCTGTCGAAATACGACGACGGCGCCCCGACCTCTCCCGGCTGGTGGCCGGAAGACTGATGGGCAGCCTGGCGCCCCTCCGGCTCGGGTTCCTGATGTTCCCGGGCTTTCCGATGGCCTGTCTCACCTCGGCCATCGAACCTCTGCGCGCGGCGAATGAGATCGCCGGACGGCGGGAGTTTGTTTGGCGGCTGGTCGCCGAAACCCCGGCGCCGGTGCGGTCTTCGGCCGAGATCGGCTTTGACCCCGACGAGACTCTGCAGGAAACCGAAGGCCTCGATCACCTCTACCTCCTGTCGCCGCCCACCGCCGAGTTTGCCGATCCCCGCCGCAGCCCGGCGCGGTTGCGCTGGCTTGAGCGGACCGGGATCACGCTTGGCGCCTTTTCCGGCGGCATCTTCCCCCTCGCCCGTGCCGGGCTGATGGAGGGCCGGCCCTGTTCGGTCCACTGGTGTTATGAGGCCGCGTTCAAGGCCGAGTTTCCCGAGGTGATCGCCTCGGAATCGGTGATCCTGCGCGACCGGCGGCGGAATACCGTTTCAGGGGCGGGGGCGGTCTTCGACCTGATGCTGCGGCTGATCGAGGAACGCCTTGGCCGAGACTGCATGACCGAGGTCGCCTGCTGGTTCCAGCATCCCTTCGTGCGTGACGAGGACGCATCGCAGAAGGTGCCCGTCGCCCGCGCCGGCGCCACCGCCGACCGGCTGCCGCCGACGATCCGCGAGGCGATCCGGCTATTCGAAACCCATGTCGAAGACCCGCTCCGCATTCCCGACGTGGCCGCCGCCGTGGGCATTTCAGGGCGCCATTTCGAACGGCTCTTCAAGCGCGAGACGGGGCAAAGCCCCTTGCGCTACTATCACCACCTGCGGCTGTCGAAGGCCCGCCAGCGCGTGCTTTACACCAACGATTCCCTGCGCGAGATCGCGGCCTCCATCGGCTATGTCACCTCAAGCCCGATGATCCGCCACTATACCGAGCTTTTCGGCGTCTCACCCAAGGATGAACGCCGCCTGACGCTGGCCGCGCGCCTGTCGCGGGCGAGCGCCCCGAGGGTCGAGGCGGCGGAATAGACTAGCCGAGAAGCGACAGCATCCCGATCCCGGCAAAGACCGCCGCGATCCCGGCCCATTGCACCGGGACTACCTTTTCGCCGAGCACCCGCCATGCCAGAAGGATCGTCAGAACGCCGAAAAGGGCCGAGGTGACCGCGGCATATTCCGGGTGCGGCAGCGCACCTGAAGCGGTGACCAGCCCCAATGCGACCGCGTCGAAGGCCCCCATCAGCGCCAGCACCGGCAGAAGGGGCCGTGTCGCGCGGACCGGGGCGCGGAACGCAAACGCGAGCGCGACATAGACCGCAACTGCCACCAGCCGCGCCACCAGCATGACCGGCAGTTCATCGCCATGCCGGGTGGCAGCCTGACCGAAGGCGAAGGTCGTGGCAAACCCGACTGCGCCCAGCCCAGCCCAGCCCATGGCCCGTAGCGTTGGCGGCGGCGGGCCATCCTCCGCGCTGCCATGCGCAGTTGCAGCGACGATGCCGATGCCGCCGACGATGACAAGGACTGCCAGCCATTCCGCCGCCGAGACGGACCGCCCCTGCGCCATGGCGATGGCGAACGACAGCATCGGATAGGCCCCGACCACCGGCGCCACCAGCCGCACCGGCGCAAGGCTGAAGGCCCGGTAAAGCCCGCCGATCGCCAGCGCGAAGGCCAGACCTGTGGCCACCGCATAGACCCAGGCCATCCCCGTCATCGCGGCCCAGTGACCCGCCGCAATCGCGGGAAGGGCGAGAACCACGCTCCCGGTCGCCAGCACCACCAGGATGATGGCAATGACCGAAGCGCCTTGCGAGAGCTTGCGCGCCAGAAGGTCATGCACGGCCCAGAGGCAGGCGGCGGCAAGGCCCAGAGTCAAAGACAGCATTTTCGCCCTTTCTGCCCGGTCGCCACTTGTGTCACCCTGTCGGCGTGCTATTCTCTTGAATGAACAAGTTTTACCAACACTAAAATAACCCGCAAGGGCCAGCCGGGGGTGCGATGCTAGACCTAGCCTATCCCAGTGTGGTTCCGGGGCCGCCACGCCCCAGCCGCGTTCTGACACCGGATAGCGTTTCCCGCCACCACGGGCGTGAACGCTACAGCATTCCCGGCGGCGGGGCGGCTTTGCTGCAACTGATGACCGGCGACCGGCTGACACTTGTGAACGACGAGGGCGGCCAGCCGGCCGAGATCTTGGCGGCGGCGAAGGACGGGCGCATCGATGCGGCAATCCTCGGACAACCTGCCAATTCTGCCGCCGATGGCCTGAAGGCGATGCTGGCGCTTGGCGATCTGGCGGGGGCCGGACTTGCCCGACTGCGCCGCGGGTTGACTGATCGCGGCATCGACCTCGCCAAGGCCGGCGCGATCCGCCTCTTCGGCACCGACACCACCCCCGGCACCCGTGCCGAACTGGCCGCGCTCGACGATGGCTGGCTGGTGGTGGCCGCTCCGGGCCTGCCGATGGCGCCCGACGCGCAGGACACCGCGACGCCCTTGACGCTGCTGATCCAGCGCGCCAGCCCCCTGATGGTCGGCCAGCACGACCTGCCCGATCCCCTCGCCGATCCGATCCTTGACCTCAGGGTGAAATCGGCAACGGCGGAAAGCTATTTCGTCAAGGCCGGCGACTATATCCAGATCCTCGATGTCGATGGCCGGCAATGCACCGACTTCCAGTGCTTCGACGCAAGGAAGCTCGACAAGGGCCTCCAGCACGCGCTCGACGTGACCACCAGCCGGACCCTGATGGGCCATGCCTATTCCATGCCCGGCCTCCATTCGAAATACTTCGATCAGGATTGGGTGCCGCTTGTCGAGGTGGTGCAGGATACCGTGGGTCGCCATGACGCCTTTGCCATGGCCTGCGCCTCGAAATACTATGACGACATCGGCTATCCCGGCCACGTGAACTGTTCGGACAATTTCAACAAGGCGCTGGCAGGCTACGGGGTGGATTCGCGCCCCGGCTGGATGGCGGTCAACCTCTTCTTCAACACCAATATCGACGCGCATGGCGTTCTTGTCAGTGACGAACCCTGGAGCCGCCCCGGTGACTATGTCTTGTTCCGGGCGCTGACCGACATCGTCTGCGTCAACTCCGCCTGCCCGGACGATACCTCGCCCGCCAACGGCTGGTATCTGTCGGATATCCATGTCCGCACCTATTCGGGCGCCGAGAAGTTCTCCCGCGCCATCGCCCACCGTGCCACGCCGCAATCGGAGCCCAAGATGACCAAGGAAACCGCCTTCCATTCCCGCATCTCGGAACGGACGCGGAATGTCGTCGAATACAAGGGCTACTGGCTGCCGCAGGCCTATTCGTCGAACGGCCCGATCGAAGAGTACTGGGCCTGTCGTCAGGCCGCCGTGGTCCTTGACCTGTCGCCGCTGCGCAAGTTCGAAGTGACCGGCCCCGATGCCGAGGCCTTGATGCAATGGTGCGTCACCCGCGACATGAAGAAGCTGAGCCAGGGCCAGATCGTCTATACCGCGATGTGCCATGAACACGGCGGCATGATCGACGACGGCACCGTGTTCCGCCTTGGCAAGGATCAGTTCCGCTGGATCGGAGGCGACGACTATTCCGGCATCTGGCTGAGGGAGCAGGCCGAGAAGCTCGGCCTGAACGTGATGGTGCGGTCCTCCACCGACCAGCTCCACAACCTCGCCGTTCAGGGCCCGAACAGCCGCGAGATCATGAAGCGGATGATCTGGACTGCGCCGCACCAGCCCACGATCGAGGAATTGGGCTGGTTCCGCCTGACCGTCGGCCGCCTCGGCGGACCGAACGGAGCACCGGTGGTGGTGTCGCGCACCGGCTACACGGGCGAGTTGGGGTTCGAGATATTCTGCCATCCCAAGGACGGCTCGGCGGTCTATGACGCGGTCTGGGCCAATGGCGGCGATCTGGGGCTGAAACCGATGGGCCTGGCCGCCTTGGACATGGTGCGGATCGAGGCGGGGCTGATCTTTGCCGGCTATGATTTCAGCGACCAGACCGACCCCTTCGAGGCGGGCATCGGCTTTACCGTGCCGCTGAAGTCCAAGACCGACGATTTCATCGGGCGCGAGGCACTGATCCGCCGCAAGGAGCATCCCAGCCGCAAGTTCGTCGGGCTGGACATCGACGCCAATGTCGATGTCGGCCACGGCGATTGCCTGCATGTCGGCCGGGCGCAGGTGGGCGAGGTCACGTCCTCCATGCGCTCGCCCCTCTTGGGCAAGAACATCGCCCTTGCCCGCGTCGATCTTGCGCATGCCGAGGTCGGCACCGCGCTTGAGGTTGGCAAGCTCGACGGCCAGCAAAAGCGCCTGCCTGCCGTCATCGTGCCCCTGTCGCATTACGACCCGAAGAAGACCCGCCCGCAAAGCTGAGGTTGACCGCCATGAAACCGATGATCGACCAGATCGGCGGCGAGGATAAGGTCAGCCACCTCGTCGGCCATTTCTATGACCTCATCGAAACCCTGCCGCAGGGCCGGGCGATCATGGAGATGCACCTCAAGGGCCACGGCCTTGGCCATGTGCGCGCCGAGCAGTTCGAGTTTCTCTGCGGCTTCTTCGGCGGGCGCCGCTACTACCACGAACGCCACGGCCACATGAACCTGCGCGAGATTCATGCTCATGTGGAAATTGGGACTGGCGATGCCGAGGACTGGCTGGCGATCATGGACCGGGCGATGGAGGACACGGACGTTCCCTCGCCGCAGCGAATGCAGATCATGTCCACCTTCCGCCGCGCTGCGTTGAGCCTCGTGAACACCTAGGGCCAGAACCCATTCCTCCTCTGATGCAGGCTCACGCGGCCGAAGAAAACCTGCATTGGCGCCAAGGATACGCATGGGTTGTCCTGGATTTACGCGGGATGCCCGTGGTCGGGCGAGACGCCGAGTCTCGCAAGTTCATCCAAGGCCGCTTTCAAACTCAGCGCACTGGCCTCATGATTGGTTCAGGCGCAGGCGAAAGGATGATCGTGAGGAAATACCGGCTTCCGCCACTGGACCAATTGCACACCTTCGAGGCGGTGGCGCGGCACCTGAGCTTCACGCTTGCCGCCGGCGAGTTGTTCCTCACCCAAAGCGCGGTCAGCCGGCAGATCAAGTCGCTTGAGGAGGAGCTTGATCTGCGCCTTTTTCACCGCAGGCACCGGGCAATCGAGCTGACGGCTGCGGGCCAGAGCCTTTTCGAGGCGGTGACGCGCGGGCTGGGTGAGATCGGTTCCTGCCTCGCCGCCCTTGGCGCCGGGGCGAAGGCGCCGCAGATCACCGTCTCGGCCTCGGTTGCCTTCGCCTGGTTCTGGTTGATGCCGCGGCTGGAACGATTCAGCGCGCTGCAACCCGAGATCGACCTTCGGGTGCTGGCGACCGACCAGCCGGTGATGCCGGGCACGGGCGAGGTCGATGTGGCGATCATTTTCGGATCGGGCCAATGGGAGGGGCTGGTGGCGCGGCTTCTCTTCGGCGAAAAGGTCTATCCGGTCTGCAGCCCGGTTTATCTCAGCAACCATCCCTCGCTCCTCAGGGCCGAGGATCTTCTGGACCAGACGCTTCTCCATCTCGAATACGGCAAGCCGGCGTTCGGCGGTGTCGACTGGCGGACATGGCTTCTCAAGCAGGGCGTGAACGGCCAGCCGGTGCGGCGAGGCTTGCGGTTCAACGCCTATCCGCTGGTGTTGCAGGCGGCCGAGGCGGGGCATGGCGTGGCCTTGGGTTGGAGCTATGTCACCGATCCGCTTCTGGCCGAGGGGCGGCTGGTCTGCCCGGTGAACCGGGTGGTGGAAACCCGCGATGGCTATTACCTCTGCACATCCAAGGATGCGGCGCAGTCACCAGGAATCCTGGCTTTTCTCAACTGGATCATTGCCGAAGCCGCCGGACCAGAGGCACTTCGCATGACGGCAGGGAATGCGACACATGCGGAATGATCGTTTGAGCGGCGGCGACAAGCGGTGCTAGCTGAGGCCGACAAAACCTCGGGGCCACAGCATGACCGACATCCTCCCCCGCCGCGCCGGACGGCGCACCCGTGTCGAAGCTGTCCCGCCGCCCTCGCCGGTGCCGCCGGGCATGGTCGGCGGGCGCTACAAGCCCCTGACCGATGCCGAGATCCTGCAGATTCACGAGCTGGTGCTGCGGCTTCTCGAAGACCTCGGCCTGTCGCAGATCACGCCGAGCCTTGAGGCGCGGGCGGTGGCGGCGGGCTGCCGGATGGATGGCGATGGTCGCCTCCACTTCCCCCGGGCGCTGGTCGAGGATGTGGTCGCCCGCGCCCGGCGCAAGTTCACGCTCCACGGTATCGACCCGATGCATGACATCGAGATCGGCGGGCGGCGCGTCCATACCGGCACCGGGGGGGCCGCGCCGACGATCATGGATTTCGAGACGGGCAAATACCGCGAAAGCACCGTCGCCGACCTGTTCGACATCGCCCGGCTGGTCGACCGGCTGGACAATATCCACTGGTATCACCGGTCCATCGTGGCGCGAGATGCCAAGACCATTCTCGATCTCGACATGAACACCACCTACGCCTGCCTGTCGGGCACGACGAAATCCATCGCCGTCAGCTATACCGACAGCGCCTCGGTCCGCGCCGTGCAGCCGATGCTGGATGCGGTGGCGGGCGGCGAGGGCAAGCATCGGGAACGCCCCTTCTGCACCGCCGTCTGCTGCCATGTCGTGCCGCCGATGCGCTTTGCCACCGAAAGCTGCGACGCGCTGGAGGCAGCGGTGCTGGCCGGGATGCCGATCCTCCTCGTCTCTGCCGGGCAGGCCGGGGCGACCGCGCCTGCGGCCCTGGCCGGGGCCGTGGCCCAGGCCTGTGCCGAGGTGCTGGCGGGACTGATCCTTTGCCACATCATCGACCCCGATTGCCGGGGCATCTTCGCCGCCTGGCCATTCGTCTCGGACCTGCGCACCGGGGCCATGTCGGGCGGGTCGGGCGAACAGGCGCTCCTCTCCGCCGCCTGCGCGCAGATGGCGAATTTCTACGACCTGCCCAATTCGGTGCCCGCCGGAATGACCGACAGCAAGCTGCCCGATGCGCAAAGCGGTGGCGAGAAGGGCTATACCGTGTCCTTGGCCGCGCAGGCCGGAGCGACGATGATCCATGAATGTGCGGGGATGCAGGGCTCGCTCATGGGGACGACCTTCGAGGGCTATGTCATCGACAACGACCTTCTGGGAGCGATCCTGCGCACCGTGAAGGGGATCGAGGTCACGTCCGACACGCTGAACTTCGACGTGATCCGCGACACGGTGATGGGCGTCGGCCACTACCTGGGCCATGAGCAGACCTTCGCGCGGATGAAGACCGACTATGTCTATCCCGACATCGCCGACCGCCGCAGCATCAGCGAATGGCAGGATGCGGGCGCGCGCGATTCCCGCTCCGTCGCGCGCGACCGGGTGCGGAAGATCCTGTCGGAGCATTACCCGGGCCATATCGGCGAAGACACCGATGCGGTGATCCGGGCCGGGTACAACATCATCCTTCCGCGAGAGCGGATGCGGGCCGGAAACGGCGTCTGGTAAGGAGGCACCCCATGCAAGCCCACGCGAAAGTGGTGATCATCGGCGGCGGCATGATGGGGGTGGGTCTGGCCTATCACCTCGCCGAAGCGGGCTGGACCGATGTGCTTCTGATCGAGAAGGGCGAGTTGACCAGTGGCTCGACCTGGCATGCCGCCGGGCAATGCCCGTCCTTCATCGGCAACTACAACATGGCCAAGATCCACCATTACGGCAACACGCTCTATCCCCGGCTGGAGCAACTGACCGGCCATCCGACCGGCTGGCACGGCTGCGGCGGCATCCGCATCGCCACCACGCCCGAGGAGGTGGACTGGTTCCGCCACGTTGCGGGTTTCGCCGCCAGTGTGGGTTTTCAGATGGAGATCATCGGCCCCGACCGCATCCGCGAGATCAACCCCTGGCTTCAGACCGATGGCATCCTTGCCGGGGCGCATACGACGATGGACGGCCATGTCGACCCGGCCAGCGCCTGCAATTCGATGGCCGCCGGGGCGCGGGCTTTGGGTGCCACCATCGTCCGGCGCAACCGCGTGACCGGCGTCACCCGCCTCCCTTCGGGCGAGTTCCGGGTTGAGACGGAACAGGGGGCAGTGACCTGCGAACATCTGGTCAATGCCGCCGGCTGCTATGCGCGCCAGGTCGGCAAATGGCTGGGCGTCGATACGCCGATCACCAATATGGAGCACCAGTATCTGGTGACCGAGCCGCTGCCTGAATTCAAGGACAGCCCGACCGAACTGCCGGTGATGCGTGACCCGGCGACGGCGGGCTATTACCGGCAGGAACAGAAGGCTGGCCTCGTCGGCATCTACGAGCATACCGGCGCGAAGGAGGCCTGGGCCGCGCGCGGCGGCTGGCCCGAATGGTCGAGCGAGAATGAGCTCTTCGAGGGCGATCTTGACCGGATCACCCCCTGGCTCGAAAAGGCGCTCGACCGGATGCCGATCTTCGCCAATGCCGGGATCAAGCGCATCATCAACGGCGCCATTCCGCATACGCCCGACGGCAACCCGCTGGTCGGGCCGATGCCCGGCGTGCCGAATGCCTGGCAATGCTGCGGGTCGTCCATCGGCATCGCGCAAGGCGCGGGCTGTGGCAAGTTCCTTGCGCAGTGGATGATCCATGGCGATGCCGAGATCAACATGGCCTCGGTCGATCCCCGCCGCTTCGGGGCCTATGCCGATCAGGACTACACCCGCGCCAAAAGCTTCGACGACTACGAGAACATGTTCGAGACGCCCCTGCCCGGCCGCGAGGTGCAGGCCGGTCGCCCCCGCCGGATAACGCCTTTGTTCGATGTCCTGAAGGCAAAGGGCGCGGTGATGACCGAGGTGCATGGCTGGGAGAGGCCGAAGTATTTCGCGCCCGCCGGGTTTGTGGAAAAGCTCCAGTTCCGCCGCACGAACACCTTCGACCTGGTGGCCGCCGAAGCCCATGCGGTGCGCGAGCGTGTCGGGGTCATGGATCTTTCAAGCTTCGCCAAGTTCGACGTGACCGGGTCGGGGGCCGAGGCGCTTCTGGACCGGCTCACCGCCAACCGTCTGCCGAAGAAGCAGGGCGGCATCGGCCTGACGCAGGTGCTTTCCGAAAATGGCCGCATCCTTGGTGAATGGACGATCACGCGGCTTGGCCCCGACCGCTTCTACGTCTTGACCGGAGCGGGCGCCGAGGAACTGGCGCGCGACGATCTCAACTTTGCCGCCGGGCCGGATGTGGCCATCGCCAATGTCACCGACACCTTCGGGATGCTGGTCGTCGCCGGCCCGAAGTCGCGTGAGGTTCTGGCGACGCTGACCGACAGCGACATGTCGAACGCCGCCTTCCGCTGGCTTTCGGCGCAGGAGATCACGTTGGCCGGCATCCCCGTCCGCGCGCTGCGCGTGACCTATGTCGGAGAACTTGGCTGGGAGTTGCACGCGCCGATGGCCGACCTTGCCCGGCTCTATGCGGCGATCTGGCAGGCGGGTCAGCCGCACGGCATCGCCGATTTCGGCGTGCAGGCGGTCAACTCACTGCGGATGGAAAAGGGTTATCGCGGCTATGGATCGGAACTCACCAACGAGATCACCCTGGTCGAGGCCGACAGCACCCGCTTCTTCGCCGCCGACAAGGGCGAGTTCCGCGGCCGTGCGGCCACTCAGTCTGCGCAGAAAGGCAAGCTCGTGACCACCCTCGTCTATGGCGAGGTCGCCGCGACCGATTGCGACATCTATGGCGGCGAGGCGGTGATGCAGGGCGACCGCGTCGTCGGCGTCTGCACCTCGGGTGCCTACGGCCACGCCACCGGCAAAAGCCTGACCTTTGCCTATGTCACCCCCGGAGCGACCGAGGGGCTGGAGGTTGTGATCCTTGGCGAACGCCGGAAACTGACCCTCCTGCCCGAACCTGCCTGGGACCCGACCAACGCCCGCCAGAAAGCCTGAGCGTTGAACGACGCGACGGACTACACCAAGGCATTCGCGGCCAAGCCGCAGCCATTGACGCTGGAAATGGCCGCCCGGATCACCCCGCCGATGCAGGTGGTCGATACCGAAGGCATGATCGACGTGCCCCGCATGCGCCGCTACCGGCAGAACCGTTTGCGCGCCGAGATCGTCAAGCAAGGCCTCGACGCGGTGATCCTGGTCGAGCCGCTATGCCACCGGCGTCAGGAATTGCACCCTCTTCCAGATGCATATCCAGGCGGGCTACCTCTTCATCCCGGCCGAAGGGTCGGTCGTCCATTTCGACAGCGAACCGGGTCGCAACACCGGAACCACGCTGGAAACCATCGACGAGATCCGCGCCGACATCCTGCCCCTGTCCTACATGTACGGCGGGCACCGCCATCAGGACTGGGTCAAGAAATGGGCCGACCAGATCGACGACCTGATCCGCCAGCAATGCGGACAGGGTCCGAAACGCATCGGCATCGAGCGCGCGGGCGTCGGCGCCGAACTGGCGCTGGCGGCGAAGGGGCATGACCTGACCGACGTGGCGCCGGTGCTGGCCATGGCCCGCAAGATCAAGAGCCCAGAAGAAGTCCTCGCCATGAACCTGACCATTGCCGTCGCCGAAGACGGCATGACCCGGATGCGCGATGCGCTGCGCAACGGCGTGATGGAGCAGGAGCTTTGGGCCCATATGTGGCAGGCGCTGATCGAGGGCGGTGGCGAATGGCTCGACTACCGGCTCTTGGCCTCAGGCGAGCGCACCAACCCCTGGCAGCAGGAAGCCTCCAGCCGGATGATCCGCGCCGGTGATCTCGTGGTCTTCGGCTGCGGCATGGTCGGCCCCTTCGGCTATGGCGCCGACATCAGCCGGGCCTATCGCTGCGGGCCGGGCCGGCCAACCGACCACCAGAAGAAGCTCTACACCATCGCCCATACCGAGGTGGTGGAGAACACCAGGCTCGTCCGCGCCGGCGCCTCCTTCAGCGATATCGCCCGCGCCCGCTACATCCCGCCGCCGGGCTTCGGAGACCAGCTTTACCCGGTGCTGATGGACGGGCTGGGCATGGCCGACGAATGGCTGGCGATCCACCACAGCGAGGATCACCCCGAGTTTACCGACGGCGAGCTTGAGGCCGGCATGGTGATCTGCGTCGAAAGCTACATAGGCGAGCTCGGCGGGATCGAGGGCGTGAAGCTGGAAGACCAGGTGCTGGTCACCGAAAGCGGGCCGATCACGCTCAGCCGCTATCCGTTCGAGGAGACGCTGCTGGCCGCCATCTGACGGCTGGCAGGGGCCGGACACCGCTCGATGCCGAAGGGGGGGCAGGGTGACCTGTCGTCCCTGCATCGGGCGCCCAGGGCCGCCGCTGCCGCGCATGGCATCGCCGATTGCGGCGCGCGGCGGTTAATTCCTTGCGGATGGAAAAGGCCTATCGCGACTACGGCGCGGAACTGTCTAACGAGATCACCCTGATCGAGGCCGACAGCACCCGCTTCTTCGCCGCCGCCAAGGGCGACTTCCGCGGCCGCGCCGCGACCGAGGCGGTGCGCGCGGCGGGCGTCAACACCACGCTCGTCTACGGCGAGGTCGCCGCGACCGATTGCGACATCTGGGGGGCGAGGCGGTGATGAAAGGCGACCGCGTGGTCGGCGTCTGCACCTCGGGCGCCTATGGCCACGCGACGGGCAAGAGCCTGACCTTCGCCCATGTCGAACCAGGGCCAACCGAAGGCCTTGAGGTGGTGATCCTCGGCGAACGCCGGCAACTGACCCTTTTGCCCGAACCCGCCTGGACCCGACCAACGCTCGCCAGAAAGCCTGAGCGATGAACGACGGCACCCACTACACCAGTGTCTTCGCGGCCAGGACGCAGCCCCTGACGTTGGAACAGCTCGCCTGGATCTCCCGCCGATGCAGGCGGTGAACACCGAGGGCATGATCGACGTACCCCGGATGCGCAGCTACCGGCAGAACCGCCTGCGCGAGTAAAATGACAAGCAAGGCCTCGATGCGGTGATCCTCGTCGAGCCCCTGTCGATCCGCTGCGCCACCGGCGTCGGGAACTGCACATTGTTCCAGATGCACATCCGGGCGGGCCACCTCTTCTTACCGGCCAAAGCGCATCGGCATCGAACGCGCGGGTCTCGGCGCCGGTGATCCGGTTGTCTTCGACTGCGGCGTGGTCGGCCCCTTCAGCTACGGCGCCGACATCAGCCGCCCCTATCGCTGCGAACCGGGCCGGCCAACCGACCACCAGAAGGCGCTTTGCACCATCGCCCATGCAGAGGTGATGGAGAACACCACGCTCGTCCGCGCCAGGGCATCCTGCAGCGACATGTCCCGCGCCCACTGCATCCCGGCGCCGGGCTTTGGCGACCCCGCTCCGTAAACCCGAATGGGACGCGGCCAACCATCGCCAACTAGGCTGAGACCAGCGCGCAATGGCCGACCTTGATCGCGGGACCAAAGTGAGATGAACTCCACGCCACCTTCGAAGTCAGCGCAGCTTTCCTGAGTGTAGGTGCTCGCGGGGGAGGAGTTGGAAGGAACTCCTTCACGGAGCGCCGCCATTTCCTACTTGGGCATTGCCCGCAATGACACCGCTGATCGCCGACCCGCGCCGCCAACGCGCGGTTCTTCGACCGGCCCGAGGATGAGCCGCGCATGGCCATCACCATGTGCATCGGCACCATACTGAAAGCCGACCGGGGGCTGCTTCTGCCTTCCCGCGAAGGCAAGGCCGCCGCTGCAGCCGCGATGATCGAAGGGCCCTTGTCCTCCTCCTGCCCGGCCTCGGCCTTGCAGATGCACTGGAAGGCGGTCGTGTTGCTGGACGAGGCGGCGGCATCACGGCCGATCTTGCGCGACCATTGCGACTGCGTTCACCCCGACGGGCGCGAGGACGAGATCTGAGCGGAGGCCTCAGCGCGGCCTCCGTTCAAGCGCCACAAGCAGCACCGCGCCGATAACCGCCGCGCCGCCGGACATGAGCGCCGCCGCCGGATAGCCTCCAAGCGCGGTGCCAAGCGCGAAAATGCCGGCGCCAAGTGCGCCGCCCAGAAAGGCATTCACCGCAATGAGCGAGGCCGAGAGGCCGGGCCGGTCCTTGATGAGATCAAGAAGGTAGGAGATCGGCAGCGAGATGATCCCGGCGGCGGCAAAGCCCGCCGCGATGCTGGCGAGATAGACATGCTCGGGCCTCTGCGCCACGGAGATCGCGACAAGATAGCCAAGGTAGACCACCGATGTGATGAGGAGCGCGGTCGTTAGATGCATCGACCGGGCGAGGCGCACCCAGAGGATCATGAACACCACCTCAAGTGCGGCCACCATGCCGACGGTAAAGCCGATGTCCTCGGCGGTGCCCTGCGCCTGACCGGTCAGGATCAGCGGCAGGACGGCGTTGTTCACATGCAGCACCTGCGTGATCAGCGCAACGCCGGCAATGCGGGCGATGATCCCCAGATGCAGGATCGTGCCAATGTTCCGAAGCACCGATCCGTTCAGGCGGACCTGTGCGGGTCGGTCAGTCCGCCCGGAGCTTGGCGCCACCCGCGCGGTGCCGGTGCCGCCTTCGGCGACCGCCTCCTGCATGGGGCGGTGATCCGGCTCAAGCCAGAAGACGATGCAGGCGAGGCAGACGCCGGCGACAAGAGCCGCGATGGCCCAGGCCGGGATCATGCTGTGGCGGCCCGCCAGCATCAGCGCCACGACCCCTGGCACCAGCACCCATGAAAGCGAGATCATCATCCGCATCAGCACATTGACGATGGCCGCCTCCTCGGGGTCGAAGCGCTCGGTCTGGGCGCGGACATTGCCGAAAAGCATGGAGTTCGTCGCATGGAACAGCGCCAAGGGCCCGATCATCGCCAGCGCGAAGGTCAGGGGCGAGGGGAAGGCCCAGATCACGCCATAGCCGAGGACGCCGAAGGCCGAGACGACGATCAGCGGGCGGCGGTAGCTCTGGAACCGGTCGGACAGCATGCCGATGCCGATCGACAGCACGACATTGGCGATTGCGGCGACAAGCGCAATCGTCGCATAGGCGCGGTCGGAGATGCCAAGCTCGCGGATGGCGACCACCGCCTGATAGGGCGAGGTGGCGGCCCCGGCGAAGCCGTAAAGAAAGATCGCCGCCGCCGAGGCGCGCACCACCCGGTGGCGGCGAAGGATCGTCAGCCAGGCCCCCATGTTCAGCCCCGGCACCGCGCCGACGGCTCGGCCTTGGGGCGATAGCCGGGGTTCGCATCCCATGGAAGGCTGCCGGCTGCGCGGTGGAGGTTCGCGAGGCGCGGGATGTCCTGATTGACCACGCCGTCGGTCAGCGCCATCAGGTTGGGGTTGGCGATGGGCTGAAGCTCGGGCGAGAGATAGCCCGACTTCACCACCAGAAGCCCGGTGGCGCGGGGGTCGAGGCCGAGCCGGGTGAAATCCCAGAGGTCATGGTAGGGCCGGCGGCGCGCGGCGAGGACAAGGGTGATGCCTTGAATGCGCACCACTGCCTGCCGGTCAGCCGGACCGTCGCCTTCGTCAAGCCGCAGCACCTCAACTTCCGCCGTCACGGAAACGCCCGCCGGATCAAGGCTCGCACCGACTTTCAGCGAGAGGCGCGCTCCGGTGCCGGCGGCAAAGCATGCATCCACCGCTGGGGCATCTGTAATGCCGGCCATCAGCGCATCCTGCCAGCCGCGTGCGAATAGTGCAGCAAGCACGTCGGCGCGGTCGCCGACACCGCCGCCGGTCGGGTTGTCGCCGCTGTCGGCAAGGATAACCGGGCGGGTTGTGGCCGCCGCCGCCAGATCGAGCATCGCGTCGAGCGGACCCGTGACCGGACCAAAGCGGAACTGGTCCCGCGCCGCCCAGAACCCGGCGGCGATGCTTTCGGCGGCGGAGGATACGGCGGCGCGGTCGGTGCCGGTGACGATGGCAGAGGCGGTGGCGCGCGGCTCATCGGCCCAGACATAGCCGATCATCAGGTCGGTCCGCCAAACGCCCTTGCCTTCCAGCCCCGGCAGTACCGCGTAAAGCGACCGCGCCGGTTCATCCTCGGTCGATGACCGCTCACCGGGCAAAAGCAGCGGCACCGGCACCCGCACGACACCGGGCCGCGTGCCCGTCTTCAGCGCGCGGACCAGCATGGAAAGCGCGGCCTCCATCGTTTCGGCCACGTCGATATGGGGGGCGGTGCGATAGGCGGCGAAGATGTCGATCTGATCGACGATCCGTTGTGAGACATTGCCATGCAGGTCATAGCTGACGGCAATCGGGATCGCCGGCCCGATCAGTTGCCGGACGGCGGTGATCCAATCGCCCTCGGCATCCCACATCCCATCGACCTTCATCGCGCCGTGCATGGCAAGATAGACGCCATCGACCGGCAGGGCCGCCGAAAGCCGTTCCAGAAACTCGGCCTTCAGCGCGTCATAGGCGGGCCGCGCGACCGGGCCGCCGGGCACGGCGCGGGCATGAAGCAGGGGCGCGAAACTCGCGCCGCTGCGGGCGAGGAAGGCGAAAAACGCGTGCTCTATCAGCCCCTTGTCGCGCAGGATGCGGAAATCCTGCTTCTGCATCAGGACGGGCGAGTAGGTGGAGCATTCGGTATGGATGCCGCCAACGGCAATGCGCATCACGAGCCTCCTTTCCTTCTAGAGCGTCGGGTGGAGCCGGACCTGCCGGGAAAACCGCAGCCAGTCCTTGTTCGCCGTGTCGGTCCAGCCGGCCTCGGCCACCGCCGAGAGGCGCGGGAACACCAGATCGTTGAACCAGGCCCGCGTGGTGAAATGTTCGCACCAGATGCAGGCCTGAATGCCGCGCATGTGGCGGCGCAAGGCCGCCGGGAAATCGCCCTCGGCCTCATAGCCATAGGTCTTTTCCGGCGGCACCGGCCCGGCCCAGCCGGCGCCGTTTTCAAGCCAGTCCGGCCCCTGCACCATGTCGAGGTAGTAGGCCTGCCCCGGCGTCATCACGACGTCATAGCCGCGTTCCGCAAGTTCGATCCCGACCTCGGGCTTTTCCCAGGCCATGAGGAGCGTATCCTCGGGCGGGACGCCGCTGCCATGGGCGACCTCGTTCCAGCCCACCAGAACCTTGCCGCGCTTGGTCAGCATCTCCTTGATCCGGTTCAGGAACCAGCTTTGCAGCTCGAACGTGCCGGCCAGCCCTTCCTTCTGCATCAGGATGCGCGCCTTCGGGCTTTCGAGCCAGGCGTTCTTCGCAACCTCATCCCCGCCGATGTGGAAGTAGCGCGAGGGGAAGATCGCGCAAAGTTCGTCGACGATCTGTTCCAGCACCACGAAGGTTTCCGGGATGCCGGGGTTCCACGAGTTGTTGGGATAGCCCTGCACCGGCTGATAGCTGTCAGGCGTCTCATCCGGGTCGACAAGGAAGGGCAGGGCGGCGACCACGCAGGCGGCATGGCCGGGGGTCTCGATCTCGGGCATCACCTCGATGCCAAGGCTCGCGGCATGGGCGACAAGGGCGCGCATCTCATCCTGCGTGTAGTATCCGCCCTGCACCCCTGGCCCATCGCCCAATTGCGGCAACATGGTGGGCGAGTCTGCGCTGCGATGGGCGCCGGGGCCGGTCAGTTCGGGGTAGGCGAGGATCTCGGCCCGCCAGCCTTCGTCATCGGTCAGGTGCCAGTGGAAGATGTTGATCTTGTGCCAGGCCAGGATGTCGACGACGCGCCGGACCTCCTCCAGCGTCCAGAAATGGCGCGAGACATCAAGGTGGCAGCCGCGCCAGCCGTAGCGGGGGGCATCCTCGATCACGCCGGTCGCCGGGAAGAGGAAATCGTGGTCGGCGAAGGCGCCGTGCAGCATCTGCGCCAGCGACAGAAGGCCGTAGCGGCGCCCGGCCTCGGTGCTTGCCTCAAGGGTGATCCCGTCGCCGAAGCTCAGGCGATAGCCCTCGGCGGGCAGCGCCGGATCGATGGAGAAGCTCAGTTCGCGCGACCCCGGCGCCGAGGAAAGCTGGATCAGCTTGCGCGCGGCCGGGAAAAGCCGCGCATGGAGCGCATCGACCGACAGCGCCAGCCGCTTGTCCGCAAGGGCGGTGCCCGCCGCCAGATGCAGGATCACCGGCGCTGGTCCGGGCGTGGCCTCGATCTGGTTCGGCCAGGGCAGAAGCGCGAAAGGCAGCGTCAGCCGCCCCTCCGGCAGGCGCGGCGGCGGCAGGACGGGCGCCTCATGCCCCTGAAGAAGATCGCCGACCATGACCGGCTGGCGGCTGCCATCGGCCAGCGTGAGCCAGGCGGTCTTGGCGGCATCATTGCGATGGAAGGGCGACCGGAAGAGACCCTCGGCCCGGAAGGTCCAGGCCTCGCCGGGGGCGAGGGTCACGCCGTCGAAAGGGGCGAATTCGTGGTAGTTCGCCACCCGCCGGACGAAGCGCGCGCCGTGGACCCGGTTCACCGGCATGATCCGGGTGATCGTCGTCACCGACAGAGTGAACCCGGCAAGGGGCGCATCGGAAAGGTTGGTCAGGCGGATCTCCCATGTGCCGGCGGGCAAAGGGTCGGGCGTCCAGCGGTTTTCAAGAAAAAAGGTCATTGGGCCTCAGTAATCGGGGGATTGGGTAAAGGTGCGGGCCTGGGCGAGGTCGCCGGCGGTCAGGCCGCAGTCAACGGGAAGGCAGATGCCGGTGATCGCGGCGGCCAGCGGCGAAGCGAGGAAAGCCACAGCTTCTGCCACATCCTCGGGCCGGGTGATGCGGCCAAGGGGGTAATGCGCGGCGGCTTCGTCGAAGACCTTCGGGTTCAAGGCGGCGCGCGCTTCCCAGGCCTTTGTGCGCACCGTGCCGGGGGCGACGGCGTTCGCGCGAATGCCGTAGCGCCCGTATTCGACGGCAATCATTCGCGTGAGATGGATCATCCCGGCCTTGGCGGCGGCATAGGCAGGATGGCCGAATACCGCCATGCCGTTGACCGAGGCGATGTTGACGACCGATCCCTTCGTGGACTTGAGCTGATCTGCCAGCGCCCGAAAGACGAAGAAGGCCGCGTCGAGGTTGAGGGCGCGGTCGGCCTGCCAGCTGGCCACGCTGGTCGATTGCAGGCTCGCCGCCTGGACCCCGCCCGCGTTGTTGACCAGCGTCGCGACCTGGCCGAGCCGGGCCACCGCTTCCGCGACCCTCGCGCAACTCACGGGGTCTGTCACGTCGTGCTGGATCGCGACGAAGCGTGCGCCGAATTCCTCCGCCGCATCCGTCGCTGCGGCAAGGTCGAGGTCGGTCATCACCACGAGGTCGTGATCCGCTTCCAGGCGTCGCGCGATTGCCCTGCCGATGTCGCCGGCACTTCCGGTCACAAGCGCAAGGCGCTTCATTTGCTGCTCCGTTCGCGGCCGGAAGTTGCGATCCGGGCGTGGCCGCCTGCCGCCCGGGGCCAGGTCTCAGTCACCCATAAGCTGGCGGTCGTCACCATCGCGCTGGAGCACCAGCTGTTCCTTGATGCCACGCAGGATACGCGTCGATCGCGGCCTGTCGGCATAGGCAACCAGATTGGCGAGAATGTCGATCGCGGCAAGGAAGGCATAGCGGGCCGAGGTGGCGCGGTAGATGTTCTTGCCTTCGGGCAACGTCACCGGAATGACGATATCCGCCGCCCCGGCCACCGGCGAACCCGCCTGGGTCAGGGCGATGGTTGTGATGCCGCGGGCCTTCAGAAGCTCAAGACAATGGACCAGCTCCTTGTTGCGCCCGCTGAAGGAAGAGCCGAAGACCACGGTTCCCGGCTCGCAGGCGGCCGAGAGCATCAGTTGCATGCCGTGGTCGTTCGAGGTGCTGATCCGGCAGCCAAGGCGGAAGAGCCGGTTCTGCAGCTCGTTCACGATCATCGAGGAATTGCCGCCCGAGCCGAAGGCATGGATCATCCCGGCGCCGGCAAGGGCTGCTGCCGCCGCCTCCACCGCCGGAAGGTCCAGCGCGCGGAGCATGTCGAATAGCGCGGCTTGCGCCTTGGTCACGATGTCCTCGGCCACCTCCTGCGGCGTGTCGGTCACCGTTTCGGGGCGGAAATAGCGCAAGCCGACAAAGGCGCTTTTCGCCAGTTGCACCTTGAAGTCCGAGAAGGAGGCGCAGCCGAGCCGGCGGCAGAACCGTGTCACCGTCGGCGGCGAGACCCCTGCCCCGGCCGCGATCTCGATGATCGAGGCGCTGGTGGCGGCGTTCACGTCGCCAAGAACGTATTCGGCCAGCCGCCGTTCCATCGCCGAAAGGCGCCCCTCTTCATCGGCGAGCGCGCGGACAAGATCCGTCGGCGCAGGCTCGACCGGGGAAAGGTCGGAATCAGATGTGCCGGGCATGGCAAGTCCTGGCATTGCTCGGTTGTCGGGTGGGCATCAGCCGGCACTCCTCTGGATCACATTCAGCCTGTCCGGACTCACAGTCGAGAAATTCATTTTCTATTTCCCTTGACATATAGCCACATCCATCCCGAATACTCTAGCGTAGACACAGTATCGCTGAAATAATTTTCACAAGGCGCCGCAGATGCCCGCTTCGCGCGATCCCTTCGCCAACCCCTTTCCCGAGGGCGACCCAGACCGCCGCGCGATCTGGGAGATGCTGGTCCCGCGCGATATCGACGCCTTCATCGGTGCCGACTGGTCGATGGTTGCCGGTGATTTCATCGCCGCCAACTTTACCGGCATCAGCGGACACTTCCAGCCCGATCCGCAGGGCTTCACCCTGGCTTTCCCGACGCTCGACGCCTACCGCGCCGAATGGCTGCGCCAGGCGACGGAATTCGGCGTTGCGCGCAACGCCGGCACCTTCGCCGGAAACCCCCGCGACGGCATCTTCGCCGCGACGCGGCTGGAAGAGATCGAGATCGACCGCGACGCGGCACTCGTCCGCAAGAAGTTCGACGGGCGGCTCGCCAAGGCCGACGGCAGCCATGACCGCATGAACTGGCAGACGCTTTATGTCTGCCGCAAGGAAGGCGGTCGGTGGAAGATCGCCGGCTTCGTCGGCTACCTGCCGCATGTGAAGGACTGACCGATGACCGCGGCCCACCGGCGCGTCTTCGTGGCGGCTCTCGCGACCGAGACCAACACCTTCGCACCGATCGTGATCGACCGGAAAGGCTTCGAGGATTCGCTCTATGCCCCGCCCGGTCAGCATCCGGCAACGCCGACGCTTTGCACCGCGCCGATCACCGTCGGGCGCAAGGTC
Source organism: Pseudomonadota bacterium (assembly GCA_020161655.1). Lineage (GTDB taxonomy): Bacteria > Pseudomonadota > Alphaproteobacteria > Rhodobacterales > Rhodobacteraceae > Albidovulum. Next base: position 54,310 of record JAIUPC010000008.1, on the reverse strand, counting down.
TGCGCCGAAAAGGGCTGGACGCTGATCGAGGGGACAGCCGCCTGGGCCGACCCGGCCGGACTGGTGGCGCGCGGCGCCTATGAGACGCTCCGCGATGAGATCCTCGGCCAGTTGCGCGCGGCACTGCCCGTCGATGCGGTTGTCCTTGGCCTTCACGGCGCCATGGTGGCGCAGGGCTATCTCGACCCCGAAGGCGATCTTCTGGCCCAGGTGCGGGGTATCGTCGGGCCGGATATCCTCGTCTGCGCCGAACTCGACCCACATTCGCATCTGACGGAAAAGCGGGTGGCGGCGGCGGATTTCTTCGTGGTCTTCAAGGAGTTTCCGCATACCGACTTCGTCGACCGGGCCGAGGATCTGTGGCGGATCGTCGTCGACACGATCGAACGCCGGGTGAAGCCGGTCATGTCGGTTTTCGATTGCCGGATGATCGACGTGTTTCCGACCTCGCGCCAGCCGATGCGCGGCTTCGTCGACCGCATGATGGCGCTGGAGCGTGACACCCCGCGGCTCCTGTCCCTCTCCGCCATCCACGGCTTCATGGCCGGCGACGTCCCTGAAATGGGGACAAGGATGATCGCGGTGACTGACAACGCCCCCGCGCTTGGGGCCGAGTTGGCAGAGCGGCTCGGGCGGGAGCTTTTCGCCAACCGTGGCCGGCACATGATGCCGCAGATCGACGAACTGGAGGCGGTCGCCCGGGCGATGGCCGCGACGGCGCATCCTGTGGTGATCGCCGATGTCTGGGACAATCCTGGCGGCGGCACCGCCGGGGATGCGACCGTGATCCTGAAGGAACTTCTGGCGCAGGGCGCCAAGGGCGTGGCGGTCGGCACCATATGGGACCCGATCGCGGTACAGCTTTGCTTCGTCGCCGGCGAGGGCGCGGAACTCAACCTCCGTTTCGGCGCGAAGTCGGCGCCCCTGACCGGAGAGCCTTGCGATGCCCTTGTCCGCATCGTCACGCTGGCGCCGGATGCCGAGATGAACTTCGGCGAAAGCCTCGCGCCCTTCGGCCCGGCGGCGCGGATCGCGCTCCTGACCCCGGAAGGGCTGGAAACCGGGGTCGAGGTGATCCTGAACACCGTCCGCGCGCAAAGCTTCGATCCGTCGCTCTTCTCGGCACTTGGCATCGACCCCCGCGCGCAGAAGATCCTCGTCATCAAGTCGACCAACCATTTCTATGCGGCATTTCAGCCTATAGCGTCGGAAATCCTTTATTGCTCGGCAGGAAAGCCCTATCCCAATGATCCGGCGACCAACCCTTACCGGCTCGTGCGCAAGGACATCTGGCCGCGCATGGCCGACCCGTTCGGAAGCGAGGCGTGATGTTCCCATGGCCCGAAGTGGGGGAAAGCCTGTCGCGGATCGCGACCCCGATGCCCGTCATCGACGAGGACCGGCTCGCCGCGAATATTGCGAGGGCGCAGGCCTACATGACGGCGCATGACCTAGCCTTCCGGCCGCATGTCAAGACCCACAAGATCCCAGCCGTGGCTGAGGCGCAGCTTGCAGCCGGGGCCGTGGGCATCAATTGCCAGAAACTGACTGAAGCAGAGGTTTTCTCCGATGCCGGGTTTCAGGACATCCTTATTACTTACAACATCCTCGGCCCGGCGCGTCTTGTCCGGCTGAAGGCGCTGAACGACCGGGTCGCGTCCTTGCGCGTCGTGGCCGACAGCGCGGTCACGGTCGCCGGCCTCGCCGCGGCCTTTGCCGGGCCAAAGCCGCTCCGGGTGCTGATCGAATGCGATACCGGCGGCGGTCGCGTCGGGGTGCAGTCACCCGAGGCGGCGCTGGCGCTGGCTGAACGCATCGCCGCCGCGCCGGGCCTGCGCTTTGACGGCCTTCTCACCTATCCCGCCGTCGGCGGGGCGGAGCGGGTGGAGGCCTTCCTGTCGGCGGCAATGGCGCTTCTGGCCGCCAACGGGATCGACTGCCCCATCCGCTCGAACGGCGGCAGCCCCGACATCTGGAAGGCGCATCTCGTGCCCTCGGCGACGGAACATCGCGCCGGGACCTATGTCTACAACGACCGTTCGATGGTGCGTGCCGGAGAATGCACGCATGGTGATCTGGCGATGCATGTCCTTGCCACCGTAGTCTCGCGTCCGACGCCTGTCCGGGCAGTACTCGATGCCGGGTCGAAGGCGCTGACCTCGGACCTGCTGGGGTTTCCCGACCACGGCGAGATCGAGGGCCTGCCGGGTGCGCGCATCGTCTCCTTGTCCGAGGAACATGGCGTCGTCGATCTTTCCGCCTGCACCGCGCCACTGCCCGAGGTTGGCGAAATGGTGCGGGTCATACCGAACCATACCTGCGTCGTGTCGAACCTCTTTGACCGGATGGTCTTTCATCGCGGCGGCGTCGTGACACGGGTTGAACCTGTCGCGGCGCGCGGCACGGTCTGGTAACGGCGCGCCCCGGCGCCCGCCCGCAACCTCGGCAACGCCGGGAAAGGGGGGGCGTTTGCGGTCGATGAAAACAAATTACATAAACAATCTGGAGCGGATGAAAATTCGTTGACGTACCGGCTCTGATCGGCCAGTTTAAGAAAATCAATTTCTTGTTCGGGGTGCCGCATGCGAGTCGGAATCATCGGTCTTGGCTATCGCCTCGGCTACCTTGGCCATGTTTTTCACGAAGTCTGCCCTGACTTCCGCATTGTTGGCTACGTCGATCCGGCCCCCGCCGGGATGGAGACGCTGCAAAAGCACGGCATCTCTGCCGGCAAGGCCCATGAGACGCCCGAAGACCTGATCCGCGCCGGCGGCTTCGACCTTCTGATGATCGGCTCGCCCAATCACCTGCACCTCGACCACATCCGGCTCGGGCTTGAGGCGGGGCTGAAGGTCTTTTCCGAAAAGCCCATCGTCGCCAGCCTTGACCAGACCTATGCGCTGGCCGGCCTCCTTGGCAAATTCGGACATGACCGCCTGACCGTCGGGCTGGTCCTGCGCTACGCCCCGCTTTACCGCGACCTTCTGAAGGCGCGGGACGACGGCCTTCTTGGCAAGCTCCTCTCCATCGAGGCTGCCGAGCATATCTACCCCTACCACGGCGCCTTCTTCATGCGTGACTGGCGCCGGTACGAAAAATGGTCCGGCAGCTTCCTGCTGGAAAAATGCTGCCACGATCTCGACCTTTACAACAGCCTGATCGGCGCCCGGCCCGAACGGGTGGCGAGCTTTGGCGGCCGCAGGAACTTCATTCCGGCGAATGATCCGCGGACCTACGGCATCAATGACATGAGCATGTACCACCGCAAGCCCACGGGCTGGAACGGGTCGGACAAGGTCTTCGACACCGATGCCGACATCATCGACTACCAGGTGGCGATCATCGAATATGCCAATGGCGTCGGCATGAACTTCCACACCAACCTGAACGCCCCCGACCAGTTCCGCCGCTTTGCCGCCTTCGGCACGAGGGGCCAGGCAGAGGGCGACTTCATCCGCGGCTTCTTCAAGGTAACGGATGTCCTGACCGAGCAGCGCGTCATTGAAAAGGAATACAAGGCCACCGCCCTGTCGCAGCATTACGGGGCCGACGAAGAGATGGCGGCGGGGATCGTCGACTATGCGATGAAGGGCATCGTCCAGCCGGTCTCCACGCTCGACGCGCTTGAGGCCGGCATCCTCGCCTTCGCGATGGATGATGCCCGGCGCACCAAGCAGGTGATCGACCTGCGCCCGATCTGGGACCGCTACGACAACGCCTTCCACACCAGGGCCGCCTGAGGATGATCAAGAACCGGTCGAGCATGATCTTCGCCTGGGCCCTTCTGGCTCCGGCGATCATCTATGTGACGATCATCGTCGCCTGGCCGCTGATCGAGACCTTCCGGCTGTCCTTCACCGATGCCTCGCTTAAGAAGCTCACGAATTACGTGGGCTGGCGGAACTACACGAAGATCTTCAACGACACCTTCCTGACAGTCATCCTGCGCACCTTCACCTGGACCTTCTTTTCGGTCCTCCTGAAGATGGTCATCGGCACCTGCGGCGCTGTCCTCCTCAACGCCGCGGTTCCGGGGCGGCATCTTTTCCGCATCCTCACGATGCCGCCCTGGATCGTGCCGATGGCCATCGGCATTTTCATGTGGGGCTGGATGTACAACGGCCAGTTCGGGATGATCTCCGGCCTTCTGCAGCGCTTCGGGCTGGTGGACGGGCCGGTCGCCTTCCTCGCCTACGGCTCATCGGCCTATTGGGCGACCATCGTCACCGACGTCTGGATCGGCGTGCCGATGGTGACGATCTATTTCCTCGCCGCGATCCAGTCGATCCCGAAAGACCTTTACGAGGCCGCCTGGACCGATGGCGCCAGCCGCTGGATGCGGTTCCGCCGCATCACCCTGCCGCTGATGGCGCCGGCGATCATCACCATGTCGATGCTGTCGCTGATCGCCACCTTCAACAGCTTCGACATCATCTGGATCCTCACCCGCGGCGGTCCTTCGGGGCAGACGACGACAATGATCATCGACACCTACCAGACCGCCATCGGATCAAAGAAGTACGGCGAAGGCGCGGCGCGGGCAGTCGTGATCTGCATCTTCCTGTCGCTGTTCTGCATCGCCTATTTCCGTGTAACCCGCCGCCTTGCGGCCACTGAAAAGGCATAAGGCGCAGCATGGCCCGCGACAACGACACGCGCACGATGATCGACCGCTATACCTGGTGGGAGACGGTATTGATCTATCTCGGCATCTTCGTCTTTCTCTTCTTCCTGCTGTCGCCCTTCATCGAGGGATTTCTCGTCAGCCTGAAGCCGCTCGCGCAGCTCTTTTCGTCGCCCTACCGCTTCTGGCCCGAAAACGGCAGCTTCGCCGCCTATGTGTCGATGTGGGAAAGCGTGCCGGGCTTTGCGCGCTACATCTTCAACTCGTTCCTGATCTCGACCGTGGCGACGACCCTGGTGCTTCTTCTCGTGGTGCCCGCGGCCTATGCCTTCGCCCGGTTCGACTTCCGCGGCATGGGGCTTGTGCTTGCGGCCTTCCTCGCGGTGTCGATGTTCTCGGGCGCGGTGCTCCTGATTCCGCTGTTCCGGCTGATGCGGACGCTCGGCCTTCTCAACACCTACTTCGCGATGATCGTGCCCGGCGTCGCCTTCCTCATACCCTCGGCGATCTGGCTCCTGCGGACCTACATGATGCGCATCCCGACCGAGCTGAATGAAGCCGCCTACATGGACGGCGCCAGCCAGTTCTACACCTTCCGCCGCGTGATCTTGCCGATCGCCATGCCCGGCATCATCGTCGTCGCCATCGTGACCTTCATTGGTGCTTACTCGCAGCAGTTCATCTTCGCGCTGACCTTCAATTCCAAGACCGAATACATGCCGTTGCCGGTGGGCCTTTTCGCCTATTTCGGCAAGCAGGAGGTGATCTGGAACGAGCTGATGGCCGCCAGCTTCGTGGGCATCGCCCCGGCGCTGATCATCATCTTCTTCCTGCAACGCCATCTCGTCGGCGGGCTGACCGCCGGCGCGATAAAACAATGACCTCAACAACAGGGAGCCTTTGACGTGAAAAGTCTGTTCAAGAAAAGCCTGATCGGCGCGGTTCTGGCGGGTACGACCGCCTTGCCGGCGCTGGCGGCGGAGATCTCGTGGATCTACTGCGGCGACAAGATCGACCCGGTCCACGAAAAGGCCATCGCCGACTGGGACGCCAAGAACCCCGACTTCAAGATCGCTGTCGAAGTTGTCGGCTGGGAACAGTGCCAGGACAAGGCCACCACGCTCGCCGCCGCCGGCTCGCCCGCCGGGCTCGCCTATGTCGGTTCCCGCACGCTGAAGGAGTTCGCCGGCAACGACCTCATCGTCGAAGTGCCGATGACGGAAGAGGAAAAGGCCGCCTACTACCCGCATATCGTCGATACCGTGACCATCGACGGCACCCAGTGGGGCGTGCCGATCGCCTTCTCGACCAAGGCGCTCTACTGGAACAAGGACCTTTTCACCCAGGCCGGGCTTGATCCCGAAAAGCCGCCGACCACCTGGGCGGAAGAGATCGAGATGGCCAAGACCATCAAGGAAAAGACCGGAATCGCGGGCTACGGCCTGCCGGCCAAGACCTTCGACAACACGATGCACCAGTTCCTGCACTGGGTTTACACCAACAACGGTTCGGTGATCGATGCCGAGGGCAACGTCACCCTCGACAGCCCTGAGAACCTCGCGGCGCTTCAGGCCTACAAGGACATCACCCCCTTCTCGGTCGAAGGCGCAACCGCTTACGAGCAGAACGAGATCCGGGCGATCTTCCTTGACGGCAAGGTCGGCATGATCCAGGCCTCGGTCGGCGCCGCGATGCGCCTCGCCGAGACCAAGATCAACTGGGGCGTCACCACCCTGCCGCTTGGCCCCTCGGCCACCGGTCCGGGCACGCTTCTCATCACCGACTCGCTCGCGGTCTTCAAGGGTTCGGGCGTCGAGGACAAGGCGATCGAGTTCGCCAAGTACATCACCTCGCCCGACATCCAGATCCAGTACGAGATGTCGCCTGCTGCTGGCCTCACCCCCCTGCGTCCGATGCCGCAGGTGGATGAGCTTCTGGCGACCACGCCATTCTGGAAGCCCTACATCGACGGCATCGCCTATGGCGGGCCGGAGCCCTTGTTCACCGACTACAAGGGTCTGCAGAACGTCATGATCGAGCTTGTGCAGTCGGTGGTGACCGGCACCGCCGAACCGGCGGATGCGCTGAAGAAGGCGGCTGCCGATCTCGAGCAGTACAAGTAAGCCATTGTCCCGGCCGCGCCCCCTGGTGCGGCCGGGAGCCCTAATCCCGTGAGGAGACAACGCCTTGGGGCAGCTTTCCCTGAAGAATGTCGTCAAGACCTTCGGCATGATCGAAGTCGTCAAGGGCGTGAACCTCGACGTCAGCGAGGGCGAATTCATCGTCTTCGTCGGCCCCTCGGGCTGCGGCAAGTCCACGCTTCTGCGGATGATCGCCGGACTTGAACACACCAGCGCCGGCGACATCGTGATCGACGGCAAGCGGGTGAACGACCTCGCGCCGGTCAAGCGCGGCATCGCGATGGTGTTCCAGAGCTATGCGCTCTATCCGCACATGACCGTTTTCGAGAACATCGCCTTCCCCCTGAGGGTCGAGGGCGCCTCGAACGACGTCATCCGGCAGAAGGTAGAAAAGGCCGCCGCGATCCTGCATCTCGACCAGCGGTTGCAGCAGCGCCCCGGCCAGCTGTCAGGCGGACAGCGCCAGCGCGTCGCCATCGGCCGCGCCATCGTCCGCGAGCCCGAGATATTCCTCTTCGACGAACCCTTGTCGAACCTCGATGCCTCGCTCCGCGCCGACATGCGGATCGAGTTGACACGCCTCCACAAGCAGCTTGGCGCGACGATGATCTATGTTACCCACGACCAGGTCGAAGCCATGACCATGGCCGACCGGATCGTCGTCCTGAATGCCGGCCACATCGCCCAGGTTGGCGCGCCGCTCGAGCTTTATCACAAGCCCGACAACACCTTTGTCGCCGGCTTCATCGGCAATCCGCGCATGAACCTTTTGCCGGTCAAATGCACCGGTACCAGCGCGGCGGGCGTCACGGTCGATTTCAACGGCCAGAGCCTTACCCTGCCGGTCACGCCTCGCGCCGGGATCGAAGGCGCCTCGCTTCTTCTTGGCATCCGGCCCGAACATATCCGGCTTGGCGCAGGCGATGCGTCGATGGAAATCGCCCCCTCGGTTGTCGAGCGTCTGGGCCAGCAGACCATCGCCTACGTGACCCTGCCGGGGCAGGAGACGGATTTCTTCTGCGTTGTCCTGCCGGGAAGCCAGTCTGTCACGGTCGACGCCCCGGTCACGGTGGGCTTGATGGCCGCCGACTGCCATCTCTTCGATGGCGACGGCAAGGCCTTCGAGCGCCGGATCGACCTTAAGCTGCTGGCCGCGACAGCGGCGTGAGCCATACGGCGCGGGCAGGCCGATGCGCCCGCCCGCGGCCTTCACCCGGCCGGGGTTGTAGCTCGGTCGGCCGCGTTCCAGGCCATGCGGAAGCCGGAATGCCCGGCCGAGGTGTCGGCAGACCGGCCCGCCCGCGCGGCGATGCGGTAGCGGTGGCAGTAGCTCGCATGGCAGAGGTAGGACCCGCCCTTCTGCGTCCGCTCATTCTCGGCCAGGGCCATGGCGTCGCGGGCGCGGCCGGCCAGCGTCGGCTCGGTCACGCGGAACGGGTCGGCGCACCATTCCCAGACATTGCCGACGAGGTTGTAAAATCCCAAGGCGTTGGCGGCGAAGGCGTCGACCGGACCCGTTGCCAGCCAGCCATCGGCGGCGGTGTTCACCACCGGGAAGCGGCCCTGCCAGATGTTGCAAGGCGTGGTGGTGTCGTCCGGTTCCGCGTCGCCCCAGGGATAGCGCGGGTCGCGCATCCCGGCGCGGGCGGCGCGTTCCCATTCCGCTTCGGTCGGCAGGCGGCCGCCGGCCCATGCGGCAAAAGCGGTGGCATCGTTCCATGAGACATGGGTGGCGGGGAAATCCTCGCGCCCTTCGATGGTGCTGCCGGGGCCTTCCGGCGCATTCCACGCCGCCCCCTCGACCCCGCGCCACCACGGCGTTCCCTGCGGGGCCGGGTGCCGGTCGGCATCGCGAAGGAGAAGGTGGAACACATAGCTCCAGCCGAAACGCTCGGCGTCGGTGACATGGCCGGTGGCGGCGATGAACTCGGCGAACCGGCGATTGCTGACGGCGACCCGGTCAAGGCCGAAGGCCGCAACGCGCGTTGACCGGCAAGGCCCCTCGCCGTCGCCGGGGATGACGGGCCTGTCGGTGCCGATGAAGCTTTCGGCATCGGGAAGCCAGATCGCCTCGGCCTGCATCCTGATCCGATCGTGCGGCAGCGTCAGCTTCGGCACACCGGCCAGCGCCGCCCCGGAATGCCCCGTTCGCGGGGCATTGCCGGCGCAGCAGCCCTGGATATCTGGCGGTTCTGAGCGGTGTTCCCGTGCCATGCCCGAAACATAGCCGATCCCATCTGGAAGACGAGCGCGTTTCCTGACCGCATGTCATTCCGCAATGCTATGCCCGGCAAAACCCTGCCGGTCGCCTCCGTGCGGGCTCCGACGCCGCGGATAGGTCCGGGCTGGTTTGACAGTTAAGGCCGCGCCTTCGGCCGGGTGATGCAGGTGGTGGATTCGGGCGAGGCCGCCATCGACAAGGCGGGGCTCCGGTCCGCCCTGATCGACGGACGTCAGACGCCCGGAATCAGATGCCGGTGGCGCGAAACACCACGGCGACGGTACGGGCCATGATCTGAAGGTCACCGAAAAGGCTGAGGGAGCGCGCGTATTCGCCGTCGTAGCGCGCGCGTTCGGCGAAGGAGCCGCGATTGCGGCGGCTGACCTGCCAGAGGCCGGTGATGCCGGGCCGGAGCGCAAGATAGGCAGCCCGACCGGTCCCTTCGCAGGGATAAAGCTCGGTCTGGTCCGGCGTGAAGGGGCGCGGGCCGACAAGGCTCATGTCGCCGCGCAGGACGTTCCAGATTTGCGGAAGTTCATCAAGGCTGGTCTTGCGCAGCATGCGACCAATGAAAGTGACGCGCGGATCGGTGGAAAGCTTCTGCTTGACCGACCATTCCAGCGCCAGCGCCGGGTCGTCGTTCAAGAGCCGGGCCAGAGCCGCCTCGGCATCGGGGACCATGGTGCGGATTTTCCAGAAGTGGAAGACCCGGCCATCGCGCCCGACACGCGGCTGCACGTAGAGAGGCTTCCCACCCGAGGCCCAGACGAGCGCGATCAGAAACGCCATCAAGGGCAGGATCACCGGCGCCATGAAAAGAATTGCGGCGAGGTCGAAGGCGCGTTTTCCGTAGTCTGCATAGACCTGACGAGGTGCGGTGACGGGCAGGCTGTCAGCCGGAAACTCGAAATACGGGGCGGTCATTGCATCCTCGCGCTTGTTACTGCAGCCCAGCCCCCCGGCCAAGTTAAACTATAGGTTGAAAGTTTGCGGCGGGGTTAAGGCTAATTTCGTGCTAAAGGTGAAACTGTTCGAAGTTTGGGCGGCTTTTGGCCGAAGCTACGCCTGCCGCAGGCGATTCTGCGCGGAATGAAGGCGAAACTGCCGCAATCGCGCGAAAAATCCGGAATATTTCACAGGATTGCGGTGGGTACCCAGCGAATCGACCATTCACTGACGCCTACCCCTGCAAACGGGGCAGCCGCTCGGGGGAATCGATCTTTGCGCCTGAAGGAGGCCGGCGCGGACCTCTTCCGCGCCCCGGAAAGTACCGCCGGCGCAAAGGAAACTTGCGCTCGGCGGCGCGGGGCTGAAAGATCGGCTCAGGAACCGTCAGGCAGGAGCGCATCCCGAGGTGGCAGCATCATCGCCAAATCCGCCGAAGCCGGCGATGCGCGCAGCCCCGATGGGCATGGCGCGGCAGACGCTGAAGCTTCTGTCGGCGGTCTGGCTTGCGACGGATGAGCGGCATATCGGCGTGATTGCGGCGGGCTGCGCCTTCTACGGCCTTTTCGCGGTCTTTCCCGGCATGGCGGCGACGATCGCGATCTGGGGCCTGTTCTCGGACCCGAGCGTGATCCAGTCCTACCTTGACGCCATCCACGGCGTAATTCCGGACGCGGCCTATACGGTACTCGACGCCCAGCTCCGCACGCTTCTGAGCGCACGGCCCGGCGTCCTTGGCTGGACCACCGGCGCTTCGCTGCTTCTGGCGCTCTATTCGATCCACGCCGGGATGGCGGCGCTGATCTCGGCCCTGAACGCCATCAACGGCCACCGTCCGCGCGGCGCCATGCGGCGGATGGCCGGGTCGGTCGGCATGACTGTTGCCATCCTCGGCCTCGCGATCAGCGCCCTTGCCACCGTGCTTCTAGTGCCGGTCGCGCTGAACTTCCTGCACATCGGCCGAGCCGAGGGGCTGATCCTCAAGATCCTGCCCTGGGCCGTCCTCATCTTCGTGCTCTTCGTCTTTCTCGGCATGATCTACCGCTGGGGCCCGAACATGGATGCGGGGACGCGGTATGCGTGGATGACGCCGGGATCGGTTCTTGCCGTGATCCTCTGGGCGCTGTGTTCAATCGCCTTTTCGGTCTATCTCGGCAATTTCGGCAGCTATAACCGCATCTATGGCTCGATCGGTGCGGTGATCGCGCTGCTGATGTGGTTCTACATCTCTGCCTATATCGTGCTTTTGGGCGCGGTGCTTAATGCCGAGTATGCCCGCCTGCAGCGGTTTCAGTAGTCGCGTTCGAAGAACACCCCGACGCCGCCGGTTCCTTCGGCGCCCACCGTGCCCCGGACAGTCAGGTCGCGCCGCAGTTCCAGGTTGAGGTGCAGTTCCGTCTTGCCGTCCGACCCAATGTCGACATCGGTATAGACCTTCTCGGACAGGTACTTGCCGACCCTGAGACCGGTTCTGCCGTCTGCGCCGGTCGTCAGGTCCAGATCGTCGAGGCCGAAGGCCTTCCTCAGCTTCGACACGATGCCGTCACCGCCCCTTCCGGCAAGCGTCGCCACCGCCCCGGCAAGCTGCGCGGCCTGGAAAGGCGACAGGCTGGTGAGGCTTTTCGAAAAGAGGATGCGGGCGATCACTTCTTCCTGTGGCAGTTCCGGCGTAGACTGGAACAGGATCTCGGGCGCGGTCGCATCCCCTTCGATGAGGATCGTGGCGCGGATGCCTTCGCTCTCCGTCGTCGCGCCGAAGCGGATATAGGGCGTCAGCGCGCCCTGAAGCTGGATCAGGCCTTCGTCGATATTGAATCGCTTGCCGAGGATATCGAGCCGGCCGCGCACCAGATCGAACTGGCCGCTGGGCACGACATTGTCGCTGGTGCCGCCGATGCGCAGCGCGCCGCCCAGCTCGACATCAAGGCCGCGACCGCGCACGAAGATCCGGCGCGGCGCCGCGATTGAAACGTCTAGGACGAAGGGCCGCATCGCCGGGCGGGCGCTTCCGCCCTCATCGACCAGCCCGGCGCGCCTTCGCGTTTCCCGCACTGCGGCGGGTTCGGCCACATGGGTCAGGTTGTCGACAAGCATCTCCCCGCCACCGCCGGCGGAGGGAATCCGGAACTCCGTCACGCCGAGCGTCAGATCGCCGCTGACCATGGCGCCGCCGGTGAGCGGGCCGGCGACCCTGAGGGTGCCGCTCACATCGGTGTCGAAAAGCTCAGGGTCGCGCAGACCGACCGAGGCAAGCTCGATCGACAGGTCGCCGTCAAAGGTTGGCGTCAGGCCGACAGGGCCGGAAATTCGGACCTGCCCGCCCCCCTCGACCCGGCCAGAACCGGAGATCGTCGCGCGCTGGCCAGCAAGATCGGCGGAGACGGCCACGTCGGCAAGCTCGATGGCGAACTCCGGCGCCACGATCCGCGCGCCACTGAGCCTGACGTTGCCGGTCAGCGATTGAAGCTGGGGCTGCCCGTTCAGGCGCAGGTCGAAGCTGATCGGGCCTTCAATATTTCTGGGCTCGATGAAGGGGTTGATGATTGCCGATTGCGCGCCGCCTTCGATCCGAAGGTCCGTGGTGGCGAAATCGGTGGCGGCGGAGCCGGTGATCGTCGCCCTTGTGCCGCCAGGACCGGAGGCCTTGAGGTCGAGGCCGTAGCCCGACCCCCCCCGCACGATCTTGCCATCGAGGGTCAGGGGACCGGGGAACCCCGGCGCCAGAAGCGCCATGTCCCTGAGGCGGGAGGTCAGCGCGATGACCTCGCCCTCGACCGAGGGTGTGCCCTTGGCCTCCACCGAGACCTGGCCGTTCTTCAGCACGAAATCCTTGAGGTCGATCACATCGCCCTTCTGGACGACCGAAAGCTTCAGATCGGAGCGGCCGCCGATGATGCGGTCGATTTCCGGCTGGCCGATGGCAAGCCCGTCGCCGGTGGCGGTCAGGCCGATTGCCCGCGCGTCCGACGGCCCCTTCATCGTCGCCGAAGCTGTCAGCGCGCCGCCGTAGCGACCGCCGAGCGCCGCGAGGTCGGTGAAGGCAAGCTCTGCCTTGAGGTCGCTGTCAGTGGAGGTGATCAGCCCCTCGGCGGTGGCGCTGAGGCTGCTGGCATCAAGGCTTGCGGAACGGATGCGGGTTCCGGCTTCGTCACGGCGGACGGAGGCGGCAATCCGCGCCTCGCCCTTCATGAGGTTGTCGAGTTCTGCCATCGAAACCTTCAGGTCCCGGCCCGCAGCCGTGACATCCGCATCGGCGATGCCGGAGAGAAGCCCGTAGCTGCCCTTGACCGTGACGCGCCCGGACCCGCCAAGCTCGCGCCCCGCGAGGCCCGAGAAGCGCTGAAGGTCCGTGACCTCGGCCTGAAGATCGCTGGTCAGCTCGATGCCGCTGTCGATCCCGTCGACAGTAAGCGTGCCATTGGCCTTGTAGCCGTCGCCTGCGACCTCAAGGCCGGTCAGGCGGAGTCTGCCGCCCGGCTGCCAGGAAAAGGTCGTGCTGCCGCTGATCGCGGGACCTAGGGCCTCTTGAAGCGCCGCCTCAGCCGGATCGACGCCGGAGGCGGCGAAGCGAAGGCTGCCGCCAATTGCGCCGGCTTGGGCGCCCGCCATATCAAGGTTGACCCGGCCCGATCCGTTCAGGTCGAGCGCGGCGATGCTGATCGAGGGGCGTTTCAGCCCCCGCATGGTGCCACCAAGGGTCCAGTCGTTGCCGGTCCGGCTGTCGTAACGGAGTTTCAGGTCGGCACCGGCAACAAGCGTCTTGTCGCCTGGAATCGGTAGAAGGACATTACTGCCATCCGCCAGACCGATCGCCAGCGTCATGTCCGCCTGCAAGGGCAGCCTCTCGGGATTGAGGCTGAGCTGGCCCTTCAGATCGACCCCGCGAGAGTCGATCACCAACCGGGAAAGGTCGAGCTGGCCCGATGGCAGGCTCTGCCCCTCTGCCTCAAGCGAAACATCCTCGCCGAAGAACTCCTGGTACTCCGGAAGGAACAAGGGCGTGATATCGCCCGCCAGCGCGGTCGCAAAGCTGCGCGTCACCGCACCAGCGGCATCGGTCTTGCTGCCAAGCTGGACATGCCCGGCAACCCGTGGCTGGCCATCGGTCCTGAGCGAGATGTCGGCGCGGAACTGGTCGATCACGCCGTTGCCATGCACCGCGAGTTCGGCCGAAGGCCGGCTCGGAATGTTGAGAAGCCCGACCGCGATCCCGTCCGCCGCTTCCTTGACCAGAAGGTCGAGCGTCGCCTGCCGCGTCGAGTTGGCGTAGGAGCCTTTCAGGCTCAATGTGCCCAGTTTGCCGTCGATCCGCGTCACCGCGATGTCGGCACTGCCCTCGCCATTGGCAAGCTGCATGCTGCCATCGAGCTTCACATCGGCGGCCACACCCATGATCGGAGCGCCAAGGACCACCCGGTTCGCTTGCATCGCACCGATGGACACCGAAACCGGCAGTTCCGGCAGGGAAAACCCGGTCGCTTGCGACGGGGTTTCCTCCACCGCCGGACGGCGCGGCAGATTGATCTCTGCCGCTGTCAGTTCCGCGATCTCGATCCGACCGCGCAAGAGGGCGCCGCGGTTCCAGCTGATCGCTCCGTCGCGGATGGTCAGCCAGACGCCCTTGTCATCGGCGATGGTCAGTTGCTCGAAGGTCGCGCGCTTCGACAGGGCGCCGGCGAACCCGTCGAGCCGCACGCTGCGCCCGGCACCGGAGAGGTTGTCCTCGATCAGGCCGGTCAGGAAGCTGCGGTCACGTTCGGTCGCGTCAGGGCTCGCGGTCTCCTGGGCAAGGATGCTGATGGGCGCGAGGCAGAAGAGAAGGGGGAGAAGCCTGAGCCGCATCAGAAGGCCTGCCCGATGCCGAAATAGATCTGCAATCCGTCGCCGGTCGGCCCGGAAACCGGCAGGGCGAGGTCGAAGCGTATCGGCCCGAAACCGGTATCATAGCGCAGACCCATACCTGCGCCAGCGTGGGATTCCGTCGCGCCGCCGAAGAAATCGCCCGAAGTGATGTAGCCGAAATCGTAGAAGGCCACGGCACCGATCTTTTCGGTCACGTCGGTACGAAGCTCCCCCGATACGCCAACGAAGCTGGCGCCGCCAGTGTCGATGGTGCCGCCGCCCGGCCGCGCCGAGGTGACACTGAGCGACTGGTACGGCTGGCCCCGCACCGTACCGCCGCCGCCGGAGTAGAAGAGAAGGTCGGGCGGTGTCTGCAGGATGCCCGAGCCGCTCACCGTTCCCGCCTGCAACCGCGCCGCCAGCACGAATTTGCCGTCAGGCCCGAAGGACCGGTAGAAGCGGGCGTCGGTCTTCAACTGCGCGCCCGAGCCGGTGGCATCAAAGCCGAGGAAGGGTGTGATGCCGGCCTGCAGGTAGAAGCCCTTTTTCGCGTTGACCGGGTCATTGCGCCTCTCCCACGTCAGCGAGACGGGAAGCGACAGGGACTTGTAGTAAAGGCTGCCGATGCTGTCGGTCGCCGTCTCATTGGAATAGGTGATCGCGGCCTCTGCCGTCAGCGTATCGCCGAAGATCCGCGTCAGGCCGAAGGTCACCGCCTGGCGGTCGACCTGCCAGTCGGCGAGGTCAAGGCGCTGGACCCTCAGATCGACAAAAGCTGTCGCATCCGTCACAGGCGTCGCCGGGCGGTCGATGCGAACGCCCGCGTCATAGCCCATTTCGCTGTCCTGACCGCCGATGCGGGTCACAGCGGCGTCGAACTTCAGCCTTTCGCCACCGCCGAGGAGATTGCGGTGCAGCCAGTAGCCGGAAAGATCCAGACCCTCCGATCCTGACACTTCCGCGCCGAAGCCGAAGCGACGGAGATTGTCTTCGGTCAGCGCCAGATCGACATCCAGCGTCCCGTCCGCGCCGACAGTTTCGCTTTCGGTCAGCGCCACGGAACTGAAGACGCCGGTCCGGCGCAGCCGCTTTGCGACCGTCTCGAGTTCTTTCGGGCTATAGACCTCGCCTTCCGGGAAGCCTGCGATCTTGAGGACCCGGTCGAGCCGCATCCTCTGATGGCCGGAAACCCTGAGGTTGCCGAAGCGCAGCCTTGGTCCGGGATCAAGGAGGATCTCGGAGTTGAGAAGATTGGTGCGGTGGTCGGCGACGACCGACTGACCCGCCACGGTCGCCTTGGCGTGCCCGAGGTTGCGCCAGCCATCGACCCCGGCATCGGCAGCGGCAACGATGGCCGTGGACTTGGCGGGCAGCGTATCGCGGTAATCGGCGGGAAGCGCTGTCCGGCGGGCATAGGGCTTCATCCGTGCCGCCGAGAAGGTGAACTGCGGGCCAGGCGTCACCGAAACCGCGATCTGCGAAATCTGTTTTGGTGCGTCGAGCGGCGCGATATCCGCCGCCTCCTTGCCGTCGATCAGGATGCTGATGACGCCGGAATAATAGCCCTCGGCGTAAAGCGCCCCGACGAGATGGGCATATTCGGCCCGTGCCGAGGCGAAAAGCGTTTGCGGATCAGTGGTTTTCTCGTCTTCGGCGCTGAGAAGGAGGGATGCGCCCTTCAGCTTGTCGCGCAGGTCGTCGCTGGCGCCCGGTGTCTGGAAACTCAGCCGGTCAAGTGCGCGCACATCCTGCAGCGGGAACGGCAAAAGCATCGCACCGGCGAGCGTCGCCCAAAGGACGCTTCGAAAGTGACGATGCATGCAAATACCCCCCTGAACCAGAACGCCGTCGCATCGCAAGTCGTCGCAAAAAACGAACGGAAGTTCCAGACGCCTTGCGCCGAAACGGCGATTCCTTGCGCTTCGCCCGCGATTTCGTGATCGGGCCTTGGGCAGCCTGCCTAAAGGGACGCCTCAGTGCTCGGCGCTTGCTGCCGCTTGGGCGCCGAAGAGCATGTCGAGATGATCCGCAAGGTATATGCGCAGCCAGGGCGTGTAGCGGTCGGGCTGCAAAGCGATGTCGCGCAGAAGCTCAGGCAGCGGCATCCAGCGCACCTCCATCACCTCGGCCGGATCGGGCGCGAGTGAGAGGTCGGGCGCAACCTCGGCCATGAAGATGTCCACCACCTCATGTTCGATCATGCCGCCGCCAACCTCGGCGCGGTATTCGACCTGCCCGGCGGCACGAGGCGTCACGCCGTGGATGCCCAGTTCTTCGGCCAGACGGCGTTCCGCACAATCGGCAGCGGATTCATCCCAGTGCGGATGGGTGCAGCAGGTATTCGCCCAGAGACCGGGGGTGTGATATTTCCCCAGCGCCCGGCGCTGCAGCAGGATCGCGTCGCCCGCATGCAGAAAGACGGACACCGCCTTATGGCGGAGCCCGTCGCGATGCGCCTGAAGCTTGTCGAAGGGCAGAAGCTGGCCATCGACCCAGGCCGGGATCAGCGTGGCCGCGGTCACGAGACCTGTTGCGGCGCCTGCGTCGCCGCCGCCCGGCGCGAAAGTTCCTGCCGGTAGAGCGCGAGGAAATCGACCGTGTCGATGTTAAGGGGCGGGAAGCCACCATCGCGCGTCACGTCCGAGATGATCCGCCGCACGAAGGGGAAGATCATCCGCGGGCATTCGATCAGCAGGAAGGGATGCAGCTGATCCTCGGGCACGCCCTCGATGTGGAAGATGCCGCCGTAATCGAGCTCAAGCAGGAACAGGGGCGCCTTGTCGGCCTTGTTGGCCGAGGTCACCTTGAACTTGCTGACGACTTCATACTGGTTTTCGACATTGCGCTTGCGGGCGTCGAGGCTGACCTGCACCTGGATGTCCGGCTGGACCTCGGCATTGGTCAGGCCCTTTTGCGCCACGACGTTTTCGAACGACAGGTCGCGGACATACTGGCCCAGCACCTGCATCTTGATCTGCGGCGCCGCCGGCGCCCCGTTGCCATTGGTGGTTTCGGCCATATCGAACACTCTCTCCTGAGGACCGTTATTTGGCGGGCGGTTTAGCAGCTTGCCCGCGCCGCCTCAATGCTGTGTCCAGCCCGACGGACGGTTTCGCTCGGGCTTCGCCGGTGCGTCGAGTTCGGTGAACTCACCGTCGATGATGTCGGGCCGGTGCGGTTCGCGACGGGGCGGGGTGCCGAATTCGAACCGCTCCACCGTGATCCGGCGGGACAGAAAGCGAAGAATCGCCGCGCGGACCGGCCGGATCAGAAGGAGGATGCCAAGCGTATCGGTGAAGAAGCCGGGCGAGATCAGCAGCGCGCCGGCCAGAAGAATCATCGCACCATGCGCGATCGGCTCACGCGGGTCGCGCAGTTCCTGGAGCGAGCTGCGCAGGTCGGCCATCGCCAACGCGCCCTGCATCCTGATGAGCCAACTGCCGGCAATGGCGGTCAGAAGCACGATGGCCAGCGTCCAGCCAAGGCCGATGACGCCTCCGACCTTGATGAAGAGCGTGATTTCGATCAACGGAATGGCGATGAACGCCAGAAGCAGCCACATGTCATTCCTTTCCGGCCGTCTGTGGACTTGAACCGGCCTCTCACCTACATAAGTGGGCAGAAACAATATTGCCAATCCGTCCGGCACCGCCCGATCCCGGCAGAAGCCAAGAAGGCCTGACTATGAACAGTTCGATCATCCAGATTCTCGTTCTCGCCGGGATTGCGATTTTCCTCATCCTGCGGTTGCGAAGTGTGCTCGGCACCCGCGAGGGGTTTGAAAAGCCGCCTGCGCCCGCCCCGGTCCCCGATGCCCGCCGCGGCAAGTTCGAGGTGATCGAAGGCGGACCCGACCGCGACATCAGCGATCATGTGCCCGAAGGCTCCCCCGCCGCGCAGGCCCTGGCGGCGATGAAGCTGGCGGAACCATCGTTCAGCGTGTCGGAATTCCTGCGCGGCGCGCGTGGTGCCTATGAGATGATCCTGATGGCCTTCGAGCGTGGCGATCTGGCCGAGGTAAAGCCCTTCCTTGCGGCGGATGTCTATGATGCCTTCTCAGAGGTCGTCGCGGCGCGCCAGTCGCGTGGCCTGACGGTAGAGGCCGAGTTTGGCGGTATCCGCGAGGTGACGCTTCAGGATGCCGAATTCGACCGCAAGACCAGCGAGGGCGAGGTGACGATCCGCTTCGCGAGCGAGCTGACCTCCGTTACCCGCGATGCCGCCGGGAAAGTGGTCGAGGGCAGCAAGACGGAGCTTCGCCGCCAGCGTGACGTCTGGACCTTTGCCCGGACGATGGGAGCGAACGACCCGAACTGGCAGCTTGTCGCCACGGGCGAGTGATGCTGCCGAAGGAGGCCGCCGGGGCGGGGCGACTCTCTGGCTGGGCTGCCGATGATCATGCGGCAGCCTATGCTGTCTGGCAGCGTACGGCCAATCCGGCGGAAGCCTGTGACGATCCGCGCGGCTTCTTCGAAAGCCGGTTCAAGGTTTCGTCGTGCCCTTGCCATTTCACTGGCTACTATGAGCCGGAACTTGAGGGCCGGCGCAGAGCCGATGCCCGCTTTTGCCATCCGCTCCACGCCGCGCCTGCCGGTCTTGGCGAGGGCCAGGTCTGGCATTCCCGCCGCGAGATCATGGCAGGCGGCCTTCTCGACGGGCTGGAACTGGTCTGGCTCGCCAGCGCCATCGAGGCGTTTCTGGCGCAGGTGCAGGGATCGGTGCGGGTGCGGCTTGAGGACGGAAGCACCCTCAGGCTTGGCTATGCCGGGAAGAACGGGCAGGAGTATTGCTCCATCGGCAAGGAACTGATCCGGCGCGGGGCAATCGCCGCCGATGCCATCTCGGCCGAGGCGATCCGTGACTGGTGCGCGGCCAATCCGGGCGAAGTGGCCGGGCTTCTCGCGCACAATCCGTCCTATGTCTTCTTCCGCACCCTCGATCTCGCGCCAGACCTCGGTCCCATCGGGTCGTCGGGCGTGCCGCTTACCGCGATGCGCAGCCTGGCGGCCGATCCTGCCCATGTCCCGCCCGGCAGCCCGGTCTGGGTCGAATGCGGCTCTATTCAGGCGCTTTTTGTGGCGCAGGATACCGGCAGTGCCATCAGGGGCGAAGGCCGGGCCGATCTTTTCTGTGGCTCAGGCGCCGCGGCGGGGCGCATCGCATCGGGGTTGAACACGCAAGGAACCATGCATGTATTCCGGCCGCTTGGCACGGTGCCGGCATGAGCCGCAAGCGCCGGATTCTGACGCCCGAGGATGAAGACCTCTGGCGCCGCGTTGCCGCGACGGCGGTTCCCATGCACCGGCGGCAACCGGCGAACCTGCCTGAGCCAGAGCTGAAAGCCGCCGCCCGGCGGGCAACAGTCGAGATCCCTGCGGATTTCGCCATCGCCCCCGCGCCGCGCCACTACCGGTCGCATGTCACGCTGCAGCCGTCGGTCGAGGATACCGTCGCCGCCCATCCCCTGCGCATGGACGCCGGCACCTTCCGCAAGATGAAGCGCGGCAAGTCGGAGCCCGAGGCGCGGATTGACCTGCATGGCATGACGTTGGCCGAGGCGCACCCCGCGCTGATCGGCTTTGTCCTCAGGGCGCAATCGGTTGGCACCCGGCTGGTGCTTGTCATCACCGGCAAGGGAAAGCGCCGCGACGATGACGGCCCGATTCCGCAAAGGCTCGGCGCGCTTCGTCATCAGGTGCCGCACTGGCTTCACGCGCCGCCGCTTTCCGGCGCAGTCCAGCAGATCGCGCAGGCCCATCTCCGCCACGGTGGCGCCGGCGCCTACTACGTCTACCTTCGGCGGCGCTGACCGCTCGGCGTCACGGACCAAGCGGCGCCAGCACGATCTCGGTCACGTTCTGGATGTTCAGGGCGGCGCCGGGCAGCAGGCCGGTACGGAACCCGCCATCCGAAGCGAAAGCCGCATCAAGATCGGGCAGACGTTCCAGCATCGCAATCAGCGTCGGAGAATCGCCGGGGTTGAAATGGCCGGTTCCGGTCGAGAAGGCCGTGGTATCAACGAGCGTGACCTTGAGATCGGCAAGACGGTCGACATCCTTGATGTTGCCCAGCCGCTGGCGCTGCCCGGTCAGGTCGGCGGAAAGGCCAAGCGCCCGGTCCTTTCTTGAGGTGAAGATCACGAAAGGCTCCGGCAGTTTGCCGATTTTCTTGGCCTGCGCGCGAAACACGTCGATGTCGATATCCGGCGAGACAAGGATCACGCCGTCGATCTTCGACATGACGCCCCGGTCCCTTGCAATGGCGATCTGCCGCAGCGCCTCCATCGTGACCTCGGTGCCAAGCGAATGCGCCACGATGACAATTGTCCGTGCCCCCGCCGCTTCGACCTCGGCCAGAAGCTTCTCAAGCCCGTCGCGTGCGATGGTGGCGCTGTCGTGATCATAGGCGTAGCCCATCAGATCACCGCGCGAGGCCCATGAGAAATGCACGAGCGCGGCGGTCAGACGGAAGTCATGCCCCAGCTGCGCTGCACGGTAGACACCGTCATGAAACCGGGTGTTGTAACCATGAACGAAGATCACCGCTTCGCGCTTGTCGCCGGGCTGGCCGAGGATCGCGTGCCTGAGGTCGGCACGAAAGGCGGCATCGCCAGGATAGGTCTGCATATCCGTCGCGAAGAACTGGGTCCTGGGGTTCGGCCGGGTGCCTTCCTTCGGACTGGGGAGCCTGCCCCGCTTCCGTTCCGGCGGCACCGATACATCGAGCCGGGCGAATTGCATGACCTCGGTTCGCCGGCCGCTGTATCCGTCATCGGCCTCGACATAGGGCGCGCGGGTGGTGCCGACGAAGATCCGCTCTGTCTGGCCCGAGCCCTTCGAGGCCGGTTCAATGACGAGACTGCCGCGCGAAGCGCAACCAGCCAGCAGGGACCCGACAAGAAACAGGATCAGGAAGCGATTCATCGAGATCCTAAAAATGAAAACGAATGTCTCCAGCTAGCATCAAACCGGCAGAAATTCCACCGCGCCATCCGGCGCAGGCCCTCCCCTCCTCAGGGCAGGACCGGCGACATGATGATCTGCGTCGTGTTCTGCACGGTCAGCATCGCCCCGGTAATGACGCCGGTGCGGCCCCTGCCGTCGCTTGCCAGCGCTTCGTCGACGCCGTCGATGTTGCCAAGGATCGCGAGAAGGGCGGGCGAGTTCGCGGCGTTGAAATGGCCGCCGCCGACGGAAAAGGCGGTGGTGTCGATCAGCGTCACCTTCAGCCCGGCGAGCGGCGTCGGATCGGGCAGGTTCCCTACCCGATTGGTCTGGCCGGTGATCCGCGCGGAAAGCGCCAGCGCCTTGTCCTTCTTCGAGGTGAAGATCAAGAACGGCTCGGGCAGCTTGCCGATGGTTGCCGCCTGTCCCTTGAACACATCGACATCAATGTCGGGCGACATCAGGACCACGCCGGCGATCCGGTCAAGCACCTGCCGGTCGCCCCGAAGGGACAGACGCGCCATTGCCTCCATGGCGATGAGACTGCCCATGGAATGCGCGACAAGGGTGATGCGCCGTGCGCCCGCGCTTTCCACGTTCCGGATAAGCTGTTCCAGCCCGCTGCTTGAAAAGATCGCGCTGTCGCGGTCGTAGACATAGCCGAGCGCATTGGCCCGCGAAGGCCAGGCGTAGTGGACCAGCGCGCCGGGCATGTCGAGGTCATGGCCAAACTGCGCCATCCGGTAGGTGCTTTCCACGGCGTTGTTGTTGAAGCCATGAACAAAGATGATCGCCTCGCCCTGCTTCCTTGCAATCTCGCGCGACAGCGCAGATCGGAACTCCGCGGCATCGCCGTAAAGCGTGCGGCCCGCCGTCAGGAACTGCGTTGCCGGGTCCAGATCGCGGCGCGGTCTGGGCAAGGGAATGGTACCCGGCTCCCGGACCGGCGGGACCGAGACATCCACCCTGCCGTAGCGCATGAGTTGCGACCGACCGATGCCAAGATTGCTTTCCATCGCCGGATCAAGCTCGCGCGTGGTACCGACGTAGATCGATTCGATCTGGCCGGCCTGGGCGCCTTGAGGCACGAACTGCATCGTCGCCCGCGGCGGCGCGC
Source organism: Pseudomonadota bacterium (assembly GCA_020161655.1). Lineage (GTDB taxonomy): Bacteria > Pseudomonadota > Alphaproteobacteria > Rhodobacterales > Rhodobacteraceae > Albidovulum. Next base: position 31,476 of record JAIUPC010000008.1, on the reverse strand, counting down.
AGCCGGCAAGCACGATCGCGAAAACCAGCACGGCACAGCGCAACATCGGCAAATCCAGCTCGGGCGAACTTGAGAATCACGCCCGAACGGTGTCAGGCCCTAAAGCACATAACGCGAGATATCGGCCGACTGCGCAAGGGTGCCGACGTTTTCCTCGACGAAGGCCGTGTCGATGACGACACTTTGCCCGCCCCGGTCCGGCGCGGTGAAGGACAGCTCTTCGAAGACCCGCTCCATCACCGTGTAAAGCCTTCTGGCGCCGATGTTTTCGACGCTCCGGTTGACTTCGGCCGCGATCCGGGCAAGTGCGCCGATGCCTTCGGGCGAAAAGCTGACTGTTACACCTTCTGTTTCCATCAGCGCGGAATATTGCCGGGTCAGGGCGTTGTCGGTCTCAGTCAGGATGCGGACGAAGTCTTCCTCCGTCAGCGCCCGAAGCTCCACCCGGATCGGCAGGCGGCCCTGAAGTTCCGGCAGAAGGTCGGAAGGCTTGGCGATGTGGAAGGCACCAGAGGCGATGAAGAGTATGTGGTCGGTCCTGACCGCCCCGTACTTGGTCGAAACCGTGGTGCCTTCGATCAGGGGCAGAAGATCGCGCTGCACGCCTTCGCGGCTGACATCGGCGCCCCGCGTCTCGGCGCGGGCGCAGACCTTGTCGATCTCGTCGATGAAGACGATGCCGTTTTCCTGCACCGCCTCAAGCGCCGCCGCCTTGACCGCCTCATCATCGAGAAGCTTGTCCGCCTCTTCCTGGATCAGCACCTCATAGCTTTCGGAGACCGTCATCTTCTTGCGCACGCGCCGCCCGCCGAAGGCCTTTCCGAAGAGATCGCCGAGATTCATCATCCCCATGCCCTGCTGGCCCGGAAGGTCCATCATCGGCATGGCGGGGGCGGCATCGGCCACCTCAAGCTCGATCACATGCTGGTCAAGCTCACCGGATTTGAGCCTTTTGCGGAACATCTCGCGCGTCGCTTCGCGCGCATCCGATCCGGCGATCGCCTCGATCACCCGCTCCTCGGCGGCGGCATGGGCGCGGGCCTTCACCTCGTCCCGCATCCGGGCGCGGGTCTCGATCATCGCGGCATCGGTCAGGTCGCGGATGATCTGTTCGACATCGCGGCCGACGTAACCGACCTCGGTGAATTTCGTCGCCTCGACCTTGATGAAGGGGGCACGGGCAAGCTTCGCCAGACGCCGCGAGATCTCGGTCTTGCCGACGCCGGTCGGGCCGATCATCAGGATGTTCTTCGGGTAGACCTCATCCCGGATATCATCGGCCAGCTGCTTGCGCCGCCAGCGGTTGCGAAGCGCCACGGCGACGGCGCGCTTGGCGTCCTTCTGGCCGATGATGAAACGGTCAAGCTCCGAGACGATCTCGCGCGGGGTCAGGTCGGTCATGATGTCTCCGAATAAGGCGGAAGCCGGTCCTTGCCGGGGAAGCTCGGCAGGGCGCGCATCAGCGCCCCGCGGAGCGGCACCCACCAGGTCCCGAGAAGGGTAAAGAACAGTCCGAGAAGAATGAGGATCAGCGCCCAGTCGCGGATGCTGGCGCGGCCGTCGCCAGCGACGGCCCAGTAGATGACGGCGGCAATATAGGCGGTGCCGGCCGTCAGCATCGACCGCCTGTCGATGACAAGGGCGACAAGCGCGAAGAGGCAAAGCGCGATGACCGTGGGCAGGATGCTGGCCGAACCGCCGCTCTGGTAAAGGTTCCCGGCGATGGTGTTGACCAGCGCAGCCCCGGCAAGAAGGTGCAGCCAGAAGGCGGTGGCGGCATAGCGACCGATCCGGTAGCGGTCCTGAAGGTCGAACCACATCGCTCCGGCAAAGGCCGCGATACCGAAGACGAGCGAGGCGAGGGTCAGGTCAAGGCGCGGGACGAAGCTGTTCGCCCAGCCCTCGATCGTGTCGAAATTGCCCCGCCCGGCCCCGTATTGGGTGAAAAGCGCATAGGTCGCGAGAAGTCCGAAGACGCCAAGGACGAACATGGCGAACGGGAGCTTGAAGCGTCGGAACCAGAGCGCCACGGCGCCGACCGTGACCAGTGCCGCCACCAGCGCCACCCCTTTCAGGCCCATCGACATCTGCCCGAAGAAGGTCAGCGCCGAGACGTAGATTCCGCCGGCATAGGCACTGACCAGCACCATCGACGGCAGGTTCATCCGCCGCTTCAGCGTGAAGTAACCGGCGAGCCACCAGGCGATAACCGCCATGATTGCGGGAATCGCGATCAGGATCGCGACGCCGCCGATGACGTTGAGAAGAAGGGCGATACCGCCAAGAAGGATCGAGAGACCGACCGCGATGAAGATCTCGGCGAAACCCCGGAAGAACTCGAAAGGTTCATCCTCGGCAGGCAAAGCGGCGCGTTTGCCAGCCCGGTCATGCGCAAGGGCGGTCAGTTCCGCCGCCTGCGCCTCGGTGAGGATGCCGGACGCGACGGCGGCGCGAAGTTCATCGGTCCCAAACAGGCGCTGTTCCTCAGCCACGGATGGTTTCCACAGTGAGGTTGCCATTGGTGTAGACGCAGATGTCGGCGGCAATCGCCATGGCCTTGCGGGCGATGGCTTCGGCGGAAAGCTCCGTCTCCATCAGCCCCCGCGCGGCAGCAAGCGCGAAGTTCCCGCCCGAGCCGATGGCGACCACGTCATTTTCCGGCTCAAGCACATCGCCCGCGCCGGTGACGACCAGAAGCGTCTTGCCGTCGGTGACAATCAGCATCGCTTCGAGCTTTTGCAGGTACTTGTCGGTACGCCAGTCCTTGGCGAGTTCGACACAGGCGCGCATCAATTGCCCCGGCGCCGCCTCAAGTTTCTTCTCCAGCCGCTCGAGGAGCGTGAAGGCATCCGCCGTCGATCCCGCAAAGCCGACGACCACGTCGCGCCCGCCGGGGTTCAGCCGCCGGACCTTGCGCGCGGTGCCCTTGATCACGGTCTGGCCAAGGCTCACCTGCCCGTCGCCCGCCACCACGACCTCGCCGCCGCGCCGCACCCCGATGATCGTGGTGCCGTGCCAGCCGGGGAATTTGTCATCTGCCATGAACTTGCTCCACTCGTCTGGCCCTATATGGCTTCGCCGGCGCGTTCTCGCAACCGCGCAAGCAAAAGGGCGCCCGAAGGCGCCCTTGTACATTTGGCCAAGGCCGGATCAGATCGAGGCTTCGATCCAGTTCTGCAACGCCGCCTTGGGCGCCGCGCCGACCTTGTTCGAGACGATCTGGCCGTCCTTGAACATGAAGAGCGCCGGAATGCCGCGCACGCCGAACTGCGCCGGCAGGTCGGGGTTTTCGTCGACATTGACCTTGGCGATCTTCACCTTGCCGGCCAGTTCGGCCGAAAGTTCTTCAAGCGCCGGGCCGATCTGTTTGCAAGGCCCGCACCACTCGGCCCAGAAATCGACAACGACCGGAATGGTCGAATTGCGAACTTCGGCGTCGAAGGTGGCGTCGGTGACAGCGACGGTGGACATCGGAGTGCTCCATCAGGAAAGGGTTGGCTGGAACGTAGGTCTCCCTTGGACCCACGTCAAGGGATTGGGGTTGCAGCCAGCGCATGCCGCACCATCTCGGGCGGCAAGGCCATCAGTTGCCCGTTCGCGGTCCAGAGGATCGCGACCTCGATCCGCCGGCCGGGGTAGATTTGCGCCAGAAGCGCCGCATAGGCGCCCATCTGCCGCAGGATGCCTTCGGGCACCGCATCGGGCGCGGCGGGGACGGTGGCGTTCGACTTGTAGTCGATGGCGAGCACCCGGTCAGGCCCGACGATCAGCCGGTCGATGGTGCCGTGGACGACCCTGCCGCCAAGCTCCGCGACCGGGCCGGTCACTTCGACCTCAAGAAGCGCGGAAGGGTCGGTCATCTCGGGGATGCCAGAGCCGGTCAGGATCGTTCCTGCCATCGCGGCAAGCCCTGCAACCTCCGCCTCGGGCAGGGCAGCTTCGGCGAGACCGCTTGTTTCGTCGATGATCGCCGCGATCAAATCTCCCTGATCCTCGGCCTGCCAGTGCGGCAGAAGCTCCAGAAGCCGGTGCAGGACCGTTCCGCGCAGCATCGCGCGCTCAGGATCGTCACCCTCAGCCCCGGCCAGCGCCTTTGCGCCGCCGAGCTGCGAGGGGGAGAGCGGCCTTTCCGCCTCGGGCCGGGGCGGCGGGTTCGACTGCACCCAATCCGGCAGCGCCGCAGTCGCAAGTTCCTGCTCCCGGGCAACGGGCGCGGCAGGTTCGGGCCACTGGCCCGTCTCATAGCGCAGGATGGCGGCACGGTCGAAACCGGGGGCGATCACCTTGGCGGCACCCGCCCTGCGCAGACCCGCCTCCGCAAGCTGATACCAGCTTTCCCCGTCCTTCGGCGCTTCCCCCGCCCCGCAGATGATGAGCCAGCGTTCGGCGCGGGTCATGGCGACATAGAGAAGCCGCATCCGTTCCTCGCGCTGCCGGCGGAGGAGATCGTCGCGCAACGTGCCAATCAGGTCCGGGCTTTCATCCGCCGGTGTCTTCCAGAGCGCGCCCTCCCCGGTCGTCAGAACCTGCGCGTCGGTGTCCTTCTTCTGGAAAAGCGTGTCGGGAAGGACGACGATTGGCGCTTCCAGACCCTTGGCGCCGTGTACCGTCATGACGCGAATGGCGCGGCGCGCGGAATCGGGCCGCCGCTTCACATCGACGTCACTCGGCGCCATCCAGGCGAGGAATCCGGTCAGGCTTGGCACGTTCGACTGCTCGTAGGCAATCGCCTGCGCCAAAAGCACGTCGATCCCGTCTTCGGCTTCCGGGCCGAGCCGCCCGATCAGCTTTTGCCGCCCCTGATGCCGGGTCAGCATCCGCTCGATCATCTCATAGGGCCTGAGAAAGTCGGCGTTCTTCCTGAGATCGCGGAGGATCTCGACGGCCCCGGCAAACTCCGCCGCCCGCGCAAAGAGTGCTCTCCACAGGTACTTTTCCTCTCCCCGAGACGCGGCGAGTGAATAAAGATCGCCCTCGCTGAGTCCGAAAAGCGGGGAGCGCAGGACAGAGGCGAGCGACAGGTCATCCTCGGGCAGGGCGGCGAAGTTCATAAGCGCGGTCAGGTCGCGCACCGCAAGCTCTGCGCCAAGCTTCAGCCGGTCCGCCCCGGCAATCTCGAGCCGGGCATCCTTGCAGGCGCGGATGATCTGGTGGAACATCTCCGACCGGCGCTGGACGAGGATCAGGAAATCGCCCTCATGGACCGGGCGCGGGCCGTCCTTGGTGTCGATCCGGGTCCCGCCGTCGATCATCCGCCTGATCTCACCGGCGATGCGGCGGGCGAGAAGCACGATGTGGTGGTCCTCGCTCAAAAGATCCTTCGGGTCGGTCCAGTCCTCATGCTCGGGCTTCACCGTCTTCGGGACCAGCGGCCAAAGGTCGACGCGGCCGGGCATGTGGCCGTGAAAGGCGATGTGCCGCATCGCGCCGCCGACGCCGCGCTGGACACGCTCATCGAAGGTGAGGTCGACCACCCGCAGGATCGCTTCGGAGGATCGGAAGGAGTGTTCCAGTTCAAGCGGCAGGAAGGCCATGTTCGCTGCGCGGTACTTCTGAGCGAAATGCGCGCGCATCCGGTCGAAGGCCTCAAGATCGGCGCCCTGGAAGGAATAGATAGACTGCTTCTTGTCGCCGACGACGAAGATCGTCCGCGCCACCTCCCTGACACCCTGACCGGCGGTAAACTCCTCGGCCAGGCTCTCGATCACTTGCCACTGCGCCGGGCTGGTGTCCTGCGCCTCGTCGACGAGGATATGGTCGATGCCGCCGTCAAGCCGGTAGAGCACCCAGGCGGCGACATCCCGGTCGGAAAGGAGCGCGGCGCTGCGCCGGATCAGGTCGTCGAAATCGAGCCAGCCGTGGCGGGCCTTTTCCGCCCGGAAACGCGGCAGGAACGCAGCCGCCAACGCATGCAGCGTGGCGCCCCGCCGCCCCGCCGCCAGTGCGATGCGCAAGGGACGCGCGGCCTCGACCCGGCGCATCAGCGCTTCGAACGCCGGCATGTGGCGCGCGCAGGGGCCTTCCCGCATGGGCTTGTTCGGCAGGCTGCCGATCTTGGCCGCGAAGGCGCCGGAAGTGGCCTTTGCGCCGGTCAGAAGCCGGCCCTCAAGGGCGAGGACGTCACGCATTGAGGGCCGCGAGGCGTCGACCGCCGCCAATGTCTCGGCAAGCTTCGCGTCGGTGGCTCCGCCGCCTTGCAGAATGGGGGCCATCGTTGCGAAAAGCTCGGCCTCGCCGCCAATGAACACGCTGGCGATAACATCGCGTTCATTGAAATTCTCGGGAAGACCGAAAAGCTTGAGGCAGTCCGCAAGGGTCAGGTTTTGCGCGAAAGCGTCACTGTTCTGGCAGATTTCATCGACGATCTCAGCGAGATCCGTGCCGGAAGACAGTCGCGCGGCCTCGGTGAGGACAGTCGCGGCGGGGCCTTCGGCGATCTCGTTCAGGATCGCGTCAAGCAGATCCTTCCGCGACCGATCATCCAGTTCGACAAAATCCGGCGACACCTGCGCCTCAAGCGGAAAGCGGCGGAGCAGGCCGGCGCAGAAGGAATGGATCGTCTGGATCTTCAGCCCGCCCGGCGTGTCGATGGCCTGCGCGAAAAGCCGCCGCGCTTGGCGCAACGTGTCCCATCCGCTGTCGGCACCGACGCCAAGCTCGGCCAAAGCCTGTCGCAGCCGGTCATCGGGCAGCATCGCCCAATCGCCGAGCCGCGCGAAAAGGCGGTTCTGCATCTCGGTCGCCGCCGCCTTGGTATAGGTCAGGCAGAGGATGCGCTGCGGTTCGGTCCCGTCGAGAAGAAGCCGCGCCACCCGGTCGATCAGCACCCGCGTCTTGCCCGATCCGGCATTGGCGGACAGCCAGACGGAACCGGCCGGATCGGCGGCTTCCACCTGCCGCTGGCTGGCGAGGTCAAGGCTCATCCGACATCCTCCGGCACTGGCGCATCGCTCATCTCCCATTCGCCGAGCCGGGCGAGGTGGTCGTAGTCGCCCGTGATCCGCGTCTCGAACACCGCGCGCCGCGCGGTGTAGCCGGTCTCATGCCCAAGGTAGGCGGCGATGAGCTTGTGAAGACCCGCCCAGCTTTCGGCAATGATCTCGGGCGTCAGCTTTGCCGAAAACTCGCCGTCGTCGGAACCGAGGCCGATATGGGTCGCGCCTTCGACCGTGACGGTCCCGAGAATCTCGAAGGCCCCGCGTTCCGCCATCGCAGCCTCAAGGCGTAGCTGCTTGTCGAAATGGGTCTGTTGCGGGAAGGTCGGCGGCTTGCCGGTCTTGTAGTCATAGATTTGGACCCGGCCGTCCTGCAGGAGGTCGATCCGGTCCGGCCGGGCCGTCAGAGTGAAATCGAGACTATCAAGGCTGGTTTCGCCCCTGTCTTCGATCAGTTGGGGCCGGCCACGCGCGGCGCGGCGCATCTCATCCGCGATGAAGGCCGGGGCGATGCGATCCAGCCGGGCGAGGTAGAAATTGCGCGTCGCCGACCAGGGCACCAGTCGTTCGGCCTCGCTCTGGGCGATGTCCCGCAGCCGGGCAAGCGCCGCCGTGGCATCTTCGGACGGATCGCCGCGCTTGACGAATTCCTCCATGATCTTGTGCAGGACCATGCCCCGAAGCCGCGCATCCGGCCGCCGGGCAAGCGGTTCAAGCCGCTTCAGCCGCAGTATCTTTTCGGCATAGACCGCGTAGGGATCGCGGATCAGGCGACTGATCGCCGTGACGGACAGGCTCCTTGGCCGCGCCTCGACGGGTGGCCGCGGTGAGGGCCGCAGAGCGGGCGCCGTCCGGTAGCGCGGTTCGGGCTCTTCAGAGGCGCGGGCGAGTCGCAGCCAGCGCTCGCCCCTGCCGCGCATCTCGTCCCAGGCCTGAACCCCGCCTTGGGCGGGCAGCCCCTTCAGAAGGCTCGCGATCCGCGACATCCAGCGCGACGGCACGGTTTCGCTGTCATCCCCCCGAAGCGCCCGGCTGAGGAATACCTGCGGCGCGCCCGCTGCCTGCTGGAAGTCATGCGCCTCAAGCCCGATCTTGCGTTCGGGGGATAAAAGCCCGGCGCGCCGCCGCATCTGGCGCGACAGCCAGGGGTCGGGCGCGGGCGTGCCCGGCCAGACGCCGTCGTTCAACCCGGCAAGGATCACCAGATCAACGCCCTGCACCCGCGCCTCAAGCGTGCCCCGGATCGCGATCAGCGGGTGGGTCGCCTCATCCTGGCGAACATTGCCGCCGGAAAGCACGGAATCCAGAAGGCCGGCATAGTCCGAGGCCCGCATTTCCGGCGCTTCGCCCGCCGCCGCGGCAAGATCCCGCATCGCCTTCCGCGCGGCCTCACCGGCGTCCTGTCGCCAAAGCTCGCTTGCTGCCGGGTCGCCGCCCGGACCGGCGGCGATGCGCTCGGCAAGTTCCAGATGCGTCTCTATCCATGAGGAAAGGGGCAGCTTTCCGCTGGTGCTGCGGAACTCGACTATGCCCATGACCCACTCGATCCAGGGCTCACGCGCCGGGTTGGGCTTGTCCGCAAGCCAAGCCTGAAGGCCAGCGTGATCGGCTGTGAACAAACTGTTCCGCCGGAGGCGCAGTTCCAGATCGCGACTGTGGAGCAGATGCTTCCCCCGCGCGGCCGCGCCGGCGCCGGTTGCGGTCAAAGGGTGCTTCAGGAGGGCAAGCAGAACCTCGGCGCCGGGCGCTTCCTGCCCGAGGGCGGCGGTCTGGCGCAGGAAACGCCCGGGTGCCGATTGCAGAAGCGGCCGCCCGGCGCTGTCGTCCGGCAGAAGGCGCCAGCGGTCGAGCGCGGCGGTGACGCGGCGCGTCAGCACACGGTCGGGGGAGATCAGGGCAGCGCGCCGACCGTTTTCAACCGCTTCGCGCAGGACCAACGCGATCGCCATCGCCTCTTCGCGCGGCGCTGCGGCCTCAAGCACCGTCACGCCGGCCATCGCCGGTGGAAGCGGCCCAAGGGCGGGGCCGTCGCTCAGCCAGCGGTCGGTGACAGGCGCCGGCCTGAGCGCCAGCGACAGAACCGCGTTCCGCGCCGGATCGGGGGTGGTGTTGGCGCGCCATGGGGTCACTTCGCTAGGGCGAAGGTCCAGCCCGCGCAGCAAGGCGCGGTAGCGGTACTGCGGATGGTCCTCAGCAGCGAAAATGCCGGAATCGAGACTGTTCCAGACATCTTCGGGCAGGCCGAAATCAAAACCCGGCAGGATCACCGCGCCCTGCGGCAGCGCCGCCACGGCGCGCATCAGGGCCTGCGTCGTGCCGCGCGAACCGGTCGATCCTGCGACGAGAACCGGGCCCACCGGCGGTGCTTCCTGCCAGCGCCCCGCCAGCCAGTCGACGACCCGGCGCCGTCGCCCCTCGGGGTCGGGGCGGCTGTCGTCGGACAGGTAGCGGGTCGCGATCCTCAGGAAGGCGAGGCTCCTTTCCCAGTGGCGGGCGTGATCCTCGGCGAAATCGGGCGCTTCGAAGGCCTCGGCCGGGACGCCTTCGCCTTCCATCTCCTCAAGCAGCGTGGCGAGGCTGTCGGCAAGGTCGAAGGCTGCCCGCCCCTCGGCGAGGTCGGTCCCGTCGTTCAGCATCGCCGAGACGAGCCGCATCAGGTCGAACCGACGCGACAGGGGGGCGACCGGCAGCGGAAGCCCCGGCACCGGGTCGAGCGCCAGATCGCTCACAAGCCTGAGGCGCGGCAAAAGCCGGGCGCCCGTCCGGTCGAAGGCGGCGCGCACGCTCCGCATCATCCGCCCGGTGTTCAGGTAAAGCGTGACCCGCGCCATGGCTTCGGGCGGCGCCCCGCCAAGGCGTGCGATCAGGCCCCGCACCAGTTCCGTGGGAAAATCCGCGCCGGGCGGAAGGGCAAAGACGCGCGGGCGGCCGCTTGGATCAAACATGCCCCATCTGTGCCATGTGCGCCTCGGCGAGCGCAATGGCATCCGGCCGCCCGACATCGCAGAAGCCGCCCTGATGCCGGGTGCCGAAAAGACGACCTTCCGCCGCCATCTGGTCCCAGACCCGGTTCAGCGAGAACTTGCGGTCAGGCATCGCGGCGATCCGTCCGGTCGCGGTGATCTGGACGCCGGTATAGATGTAAGGCCCGCCCCGGGTGATCCGGCCATCGTCCGCGATGTCGAAATCGCCCGGCCCCTGGTGCCCAACGGCATCGTCGCGGTGGACGAGGAGGAGGCAAGCCTCCATCCGCCCCGGGTCCCAGGCCTGCGCCAGTTCGGTCAGGGGGTTGCTGCCGGACCAGACGGCATCGGTGTTCATGGTGTAGACCGGTTCGTTGCCCAGAAGTGGCAGGGCGGCTTTCAACCCGCCACCGGTTTCGAGGATTTCGGCCGTTTCGTCCGAGAAAAGCATGCCGTGTCGCCCATCCAGATGGTCGCGGATCATCCCGGCCTTGTAGTGCAGGTTGACGACGATGCGCCTGATTGCGACTGCATCGACCTGCGCCAGCGCGTGGTCGATAAGCGCCAGGCCCCCGACTGCGATCAGGGGTTTCGGCAGGTGGTCGGTCAGGGGCGCCATCCGCGTGCCAAGACCGGCGGCGAAAAGCATCAGGGCGTCGGGCATGAAGCGATCATCCTGTCGATGCGGGCCGGGGTCGGTTCGGGGAGGGCAGAGTGGATGGCGCGGGACAGGGGCGCCAGTGCCGGATGGGCGAGGTTGGCCGCAAGGTGGCCCCAGACGCGCGGGAAGAAGGCGGCGTAGCGGCGCTTGCCCGCCTGCCGGATCAGCCTTGCGAAGACGCCGAGGATGCGCAGCGCGCGCTGGGCGCCGATGAGTGCATAGATAGCGCGGAACCGGTCGGGATCATGGCCGGCCTCGCGGCAGAAAAGATCGAAGATCACGGCTTCGATTCCCGGTGAGAGGTCGCGGCGCGCGTCCTGCAGGAAGGAGACGAGGTCATAGGCCGGATGTGCGGTGACGGCGTCCTGAAAGTCGATCAACCCAAGCCGGGCCGGGCCAAAACGTTCGGGAAGCCAGAGCACGTTCTCCGCGTGAAAGTCACGCAGGCTGGTGACGAGGGGCGCCGGTCCGGCGAGGTCGTCATAAGTTCGGGCGATCAGGTCGGGAATGGCCAGCGCCTCAGGCGTCGCGGGGGCATCCATGCCGGGCAGGTACCAGTCGAGGACAAGCCGTGTCAGATCGGCGAGCGCGGGGCCATCCAAGGGTGCGAGGCCGGGCGGCGGCGTGAGACGCTGAAAAGTGACGAGAAATTCCGCGGTCGCGGTGTAAAGCTCGGCCTCGCGGGCGGGGTCTTCCGCCAGAAGGCGGGCGAAAAGCTGGTCGCCGAAATCCTCGACGATGAGCAGTTCCGCCGGCAGGTCCGCGGCGAGGATACGCGGCGCGGAGAGACCTTGCGCGTTGATCCAGGCAGAGAGATCGGCGAAGCGTCTGCTGCTGCCGCCCGGATCGGCAGAGGCGTCCATCAGGATGGCGCTGCTGCCGTCGGTTTTGAGAAGCCGGGTGAACCGGCGGGCGGAGGCATCGCCGGCGACCGGAACGGCGTGGGCGCCGGCCCAGCCTGCGCGTGCGATCAGCGCGTCCACGGGGCTGGCGCTAGACATCCGGCATCACCCCGATGTCGGCTGGCAGGAGCGCCCTGAGCTTGTTCCAGCGCGGGTCGGTGGCATGGATGCGGGCGATGCGGACATCCTCGTCAGCCCCGGTTGACAGGGTGACGTGCATCGCATTGAGCGGGGCAGCTGTGCCAAGGCGGTCGGGCCATTCGACAAAGGTGATGGCCGTCTCGAAAGCCTCCTCAAGCCCCAGTTCGATGATCTGGGCGGGATCGCTGAGGCGGTAGAGATCGGCGTGCCAGACCTCGGTTCCGGAAAGCGCATAGGTCTGGACCAGGGTGAAGGTGGGCGAGGGGATATCCTCGACCAGCCCCTCCCGGCTCAGGAGGTGGCGGATGGCGGCGCGACAGAAATGCGACTTGCCCGCCCCGATCGGCCCTTCAAGGAGGATGGTATCACCGGGCTCCAGCACATCGGCCAGAGCCTCGGCAAGCGCTTCGGTCGCCTCGGGCGAGGCGAGCCGGAGGGTCGCGGCAAGGGAAGGGTTCGCGGAAGGCGCCATGCCGCGACTTTTATCGCGGGCGGCGGCTGTCGCAAGGCCGAACATGGGTCAGGCGGCGGCGGATTTCCTGTCGGCCGTGCCTTGCCCGGTCGGCGGCAGCGGCGGGCGGCCGGCAAGCGCCGACGAGAACCCAATGAGCGTCGCGCCCCCCTGCAACGGCACCACCCGGCATTCCAGCCGCCGCCCGTCCGCCATGGTGCAATCGGCGGTCCAATCTGCCCGTTCGTGGATGTCGCCGACGAAATCGCGGATCTCGCCCCAGAGCGGGTTCGGCAGGGCCAAAGTCTGCCAGTGCCGCACCGCGTCGGGAATGCGGACGGAGCCGAGGGTGGCGGCGGGATCGACACGCCAAAGCGCGGCATAGGCAGCGTTCGACATGATAAGCTCACCGGCGGGCGAAAAGACCACGATGGCCTCTTCCACCGCGTCGATCACCGCCTGACTAAGCTGGATTTCGGTGCGGAAGCTGCGGGTCATCGCGGTTTCGGCGCTGATGTCCTCGAAAAGGAAAGCCAGCGAGCCGTCGGCATGGGGATGGCCGGTGACGCGGTAGGTGAGGCCGGAGGGCAGAAGCCAGGTATCCTCGTACTGGCCCTGCGCCGCGGCGCGTTCAAGTTCGGCCATCTGCTGGCGCCAGAGGCTGTAGTCCTTCGGTTCCGGGATCACCCGCGCCTCGCGCAGACGGTCGAGGAATGATGGCAGGCTCGGGCGGGCCGAGAGGAACTCGACGCCAAGATTGGTCAGGTCGAGAAGGGCAGGGTTGAAGAGTTGCAGCTGGCGGTTGCGGTCGAAGATTGCAAGGCCGATCGGGACATGGGCGAAGGTCTTCGTCAGTGTCTGCACGAATTCGCGCTGGGTCCGTTCCGCCCGCACCGCGGCATTCGCCGAGATCGCGTAATAGAGCGTTCCGCCGCCGGAAGCGTAGCTGTGGCAATCGTACCAGCATTCGGCCATGTGCGGCCGGGCGGCGACCGAAAGCCGGCGCGTCGCGTCCTCGTGCGGGGCGCTCGGCGGAAAGAGCGCCGGGATCGGCCAGGTCAGGTCATCCTCGCGCAGGTGGTCCCGCTCCATCACCTTGAAGAGATAGGCGCCATTGGCCCAGACGATGGTTCCCGAGGCATCGGTGCGCCAGATCAGCATCGGCGCCTGCGACAGGCATTCCCGCAGCCCGACCAGTTCGTCTTCCTGCGCCCTGAGACTGAGGCCGTCGACGAGAACACCCATGCCTTCGCGCGCCGTGTCCTCGACGGTGAGGCGCGTCAGATCACCAAGACATTCTGCGCGTACCGCGATGCTGGTGCCTTCCTCGCCCGCAAGCCTGATCTCGCCCCGCTGCGGCAGGTCGGCAAGGGCCGGGGCAAAGCCTGCAATGGACCGCGACAAATGGTCCGAGAGCCGCTTCCAGTCGGAGCCTTCGCCCGGAAGGGCGGCAAGTAGGGCGCGCGCGGACCGGGTCGCATCGACCAATGTGCCGTCCTCGAAAAGGAACGCTGCCTGTTCGACGGGGCCCGGTGCGACATCACCGAGCGAGGCCCGGCGGGGGCCGGGAAGGCCGATCTTCGGCAACACGAAAAGCGCGATGAGTGCGGCGCCCAGCGACGAAAGAATGATCACCGCGGCCAGAAAGAAAGACGTCAACATGGTGGTTTCGTATTCCCCGAAGGTCTCCGCCCCGGGCCGAAGATGTCTCAAAACCGGTTAACGACGCATTAATGCGCGACCGCGGCGGCGGGTTCAGGGCTGGAGCGGGGGGTTTTCACCCAAGGGGTCGGAAGGCATCGCCTCGATCAGAGCGCGCGGCCAGGACACCTCGATCACCGCGCCGGACCGTTCGGGGCGCTCATGCACTGCCAGAAACGGATCGGCGGCGTTCATGAATTGCAGGGTGGCGCCGGTTCGTTCGAGCAGCGTCTTGGCAATGAAGAGCCCCAGCCCCATGCCCTGATAGCCGGGCCGCGGATCACGTTCTTCCTCGCGTCGGCGGCGCACGAAAGGATCGCCGATCCGCCCGATCAGGTCCGGCGGAAACCCAGGCCCGTCATCGGTGATGCGGAGTGTCACATGGCTTTCGGTCCAGGAGAGATCAATCCAGATCTGCTTTCGCGCAAAGTCGACCGCGTTCTGGACGAGGTTGCGCAGACCATGGATGATCTCGGGCCGGCGCAGGATGATCGGTTGCGTCTTCAGTTCTGGCGAGTCGCAGTCGGGCGTGAAATTCAGGGTCTTTCCACGCCCGACATGCGGCTCTGCCGCCGCGTGTATCACGGCAGAAAGCGGCGCGCTGCGCAGGTGCAGGTCGTCCTTCCCGGTGCGGCCCATCGATCGCAGGATATCCCGGCAGCGGTCGGCCTGTTCGCGGATGAGAACGGCGTCGTCTTTCAGATCGGGGAATTGCCCCAGATCGCCGATCATCTCGGTGCTCACCAGCTTGATCGTGGCAAGCGGAGTGCCAAGCTCATGCGCGGCGGCAGCGACAACACCGCCAAGGTCGGTAAGCTTCTGCTCGCGCGCGAGCGCCATTTGCGTCGCCAGAAGCGCACGGCCCATCGAATGCATCTCGGACGCGACCCGTCGCGCATAGACGCCAAGGAACACCACGCCGGTCACGATGGCGAGCCAGAAGCCGAAGCCGAAGATCCAGGGCACCTCGATCAGTTCGCCGTTCGCAAGGTGAAGCGGAAGATTGAACAGCGAGATCACCGTGACGAGCACGATGGTGACAAATCCGATGAAGATGGTGGCGCGGGTTTGCAGCGCCGTCGCCGCGATCGTCGCCGGCGCCAGAATGAGGAGCGCGAAAGGATTATTGAGCCCGCCGGTCAGGAACAGGAGCAAGGAAAGCTGCAGCGTGTCGAAAAGCAGCGCCAGAAGCGTCTCAAGTTCGCTGAGGCGCTTGCTCTGCGGGTTGAAGTAGATGGAGACGAGGTTGAAGACGACCGCCGTGCCGACAACAGCCAGACAGACGCCGAGATGCAGCTCGATCCTGTAATAGCGCCACGCCACCGCGAGCGCGGCCAGTTGGCCGACGATTGCCATCCAGCGCAAAAGGATCAGTGTTCTCAGCCGGACCCAGTCGCTTGGCCCGCCGATACCGGGACCGAACATGCCGGGATTGGCGGAACCGATGGGATTGGCCGCGTCCATCTGCGTCCTTGTCGTCACTTTTGGCTGCATGGCAATTGATAGTCGGACGCCGATGCGCGATCAATGCGCGCCGTATCATCCTGGGGGACCAAGAATGACTACATCCACGCGCCGCTACGCCATTGCAGCGGTCACGGTGGCCGCCATCGGCCTGACGGCGATCTATGCCGTGACCAGAACCGGCGGCGCCGACAAGTTCGCGGCCTGCCGCGCCACAGCCATCGCCGGCGGCCCCGGCGCGATTGGCGGGCCGTTCACGCTGACCGATGAAAACGGCCGCAAGGTGACCGAGAAGGACGTGCTGACCGAACCGAGTCTGGTCTATTTCGGATATACGTTCTGCCCCGATGTCTGCCCGACCGATACCGCGCGCAATGCCGAGACGACCGATGCGCTCGAGGAAATGGGTTACCTGGTTCAGCCGGTCGTCATCTCGGTCGATCCTGTCCGCGATACGCCCGAAGTCCTGAAAGAGTGGACGGACTACATCCATCCGCGGTTGATTGGCCTGACCGGAACGCCCGAGGAAATCGCCGCCGTCGCAAAAACCTACAAGACCTATTACAAGGTGCCCGACGACAAGGCCGATCCCAATTACCTTGTCGATCACATGACCCAGACCTACCTCATGCTTCCCGGCGAGGGGTTCGTGGAGTTTTTCGACCGCGAGACCGACCCCGAAACCATGGCGTCGCGGGTTGCCTGCTTTCTGGATGCCGCTGCCGGGTAAAATTGACCGAACCGATCCCGCGACCTAGAATAACGCAGAAGAATGGAGGCGTCGCATGACGGAAGACACCAGCCTGGACCTCGGGCCTGACACCAGCCTTCTTCTTGTCGATGATGACGGCCCCTTTGTTACACGTCTGGCGCGAGCGATGGAAAAGCGCGGTTTCAAGGCCGAGACCGCGGAAAGTGTCGAGGCCGGCAGGGCCGCCGCGCTCGCCCGCCCGCCGGCTTACGCAGTTGTCGACCTGAGGCTCGGGGATGGCAACGGCCTTGACGTTGTCGAGCTGTTGCGGGAACGGCGCCCGGATTGCCGCGTGGTGGTGCTGACCGGCTACGGGGCAATTGCGACTGCGGTAGCTGCGGTAAAGATCGGTGCCATCGACTATCTTTCAAAGCCCGCCGATGCGAATGACATCGTGAATGCGCTATTGGCGCGGGAGGAATCCCTGCCGCCGCCGCCGGAAAACCCGATGTCGGCCGATCGGGTCCGCTGGGAACATATTCAGCGCGTCTACGAACTTTGTGACCGGAATATTTCTGAAACTGCGCGGCGCCTGAATATGCATCGCCGCACGCTTCAGCGGATTCTTGCGAAGCGGAGCCCGAAATAACCCAGTTCGACGGCCTGTTCTAAAACACAGGTTGAAAAGACAATTATTCCGGCGCTATCTCTTTACCCAGGGGCAGCAGCATGGGGGTAAAATGTCCACCGCACTCGAAAACATGTCGTTGAAGGAACTCAAGGCGCTTCACGCGCAGGTCGGCCGTCTCATCGACGGTTACGAAGATCGCCGCAAGCAGGAAGCGCTGCGCGAGCTTGAGGAAAAGGCGCGGGCGCTGGGCTTTTCGCTGGATGAGATCGTTGGCGCGAAAGTGGCGCGCAAGCGTGCCCCCGCAAAAGCCAAATATGCCAATCCGGCAAACCGTTCGGATACCTGGACCGGTCGTGGCAGAAAGCCGCGCTGGGTGGAAGCCGCTTTGAAGTCTGGCAAATCTCTCGCGGACCTCGCGATCTAACTTTCTGCCATCAACCAACGCAGGAACGTCCTGGCCTGCGGGCGCTGCGGGCCGGGACTCGTCACGACAAAATAGCCGAGGTCGTCGCCCTTTGCCGCGAAGGCGATGCAAAGGCGACCGGCGCGCAGATCATCCTCGACCAGCGCATAACTTGAGACATGAAGGCCAAGCCCCTGTCGGGCGGCGCCAAGGGCGAGCTCGTCGGTGGCGAATTCCTGCATCTTCAGGCTGGCGACATCAAGCCCGGTCTGCGTCGAGAGCCAATGCCGGTGTTCGGGCCAGTCAGGCTCAAGCACCCAGGTCATCGCCGCCAGTTCCGTCGTGGTCAGCGCCGTCCGTCCGCCAAGGAGCGCTGGCGTCGCCACGACAACGTAATGCGCAGGGGCGAGGTGCCGCGCCTCAACCCCCGGCCATTTGCCGCGTCCGAAGCGGATGCCAAGATCGAAACCTTCGCGGGCGAGGTCGACGACCCGGTGATCAGGTTGCAGCGAAAGCTGGATATCCGGATGCGCCCGCCAGAAGCGGCCAAGGCGGGGCATCAGCCAGTTCGCGGCAAAGCTTGGCGACAGGGTGATGGCGACGGGCCGGTCGGACTGGGCGCGCGCCGCTTCGGTCGCGCTCTGGATCGCGACGAAGGCGCGGGTCAGCTCGGCGGCCAAAGCCTCGCCCTTTTCGGTCAGGCGAAGCGCGCGGCCTTCGCGCACCACAAGGCTTTCGCCGATCTCGCGTTCCAGGGCGCGCACCTGCTGGGCAACGGCGGCATGGGTGACGCTGAGCGCGCGCCCTGCCGCGCTGAAGCCGCCAAGGCGTGCCGCCGCCTCATAGGCGCGCAGCCCGGCAAGGGATGGGAAGCCAAGCCAGTCGGGGCCGTTCATATGTAAGTTTTACTAACAATCAGAAATTGCATATGACTCGCGATTCCCGGTGATTCACAGGCATTATGACATTGCAACCCCGAGATTTGGAGGCGAAAATGTTGTTCATTCTTGCAGATGTCTACCGCATAGCCACCCTGCGCCGCCCCGAGCCGCCGCAGCATGATCGTGGTTGCGATCAAGCAGCCCCGCTGCGCCGGAGCTGGTACTGGATCGCCGGGCTGCGGTTCTAGGCCGCGCCGGTGTCAGCGAGTAGCGCGCCATGCCGCGCGATGTAGTCAGCCCGCGCCTCCATCGGCGGCCTGAGGCGGATCGCGAGGCCGCGCATCAGTCCGGCACCTGCATCCATCGGCCCGAAAAAGCGGTCGGCCTCGGCGCGGGAAAACCCGGCGATCTCCACCGCTTCAAGCCAGGCGGAAATGCGGTCGGCGCGCTTGATCTCTTTCTTGATCGCCGCCGGCAGGACCGCCGGCAGGCCGAAGCGCAGATGGATGGCTGCCGAAAGGCGGTCATCCAGCGCGCCGTAGCCCGGCCCGATGGCGGCCTTCACCGGGCTTATCATGTCGCCGATCACATACTCCGGGGCGTCATGCAGAAGTGCCGCTAGCTTCCAGCGCGTGGCAACACCGGGATTTGCGCGGTCGAAAAGCTGTTCGACCAGCAGCGAATGCTCGGCCACCGAATAGGGCCAGTCACCGATGGTCTGGCCGTTCCAGCGCGCCACGAAGGAAAGACCATGGGCGATATCCTCAACCTCGATATCGAGGGGCGTCGGGTCAAGAAGGTCAAGCCTGCGGCCTGAAAGCATCCGCTGCCACGCGCGCGGCTTTTTCATTTCCGGCCTCCCGATCGCTCCAACGTCCAGTCCGCGCTAGGCTTTTGGCCTGTCCGCGTGATAGTTCCAAGCCCAGAGTATGACTATCCGGGAACGGTGGCCAAGAGATGACGCCGCAGGACAGCCGCCAGATCGAGTTGCTGCGCGTCTTCTGCATCCTGACGATGATGTGGGTGCATGTGAGCCCCGGCCTGTCGCTGCCGAGCGTCGTCAACAGCGGCGATTTCGCGATGGTCGGTGGTCTGCTGGGCGATACGCTCGGGCGGATCAGCGTGTCGCTTCTAAGCTTCATCAGCGGCTATCTCTTCTGGATGCGCGCACGCCAGCTTCCCTTGGGCGAGGTCGCATGGCGGCGGTTCGAAAGCATCCTGCTGCCCGCTCTCGTCTGGAGCGCGATCTTTCTTATCCTCGCGGCGATGAAGTTCCACATTGCCGGTGTTCCCGCGACGGCCATCCTGCGCCGCGACGGAAGCATTCTCGATGCGCTGAATGCCTGGGCCGGGCTGACCGGCCCCACGGCGAACCGGTCTCTCTTCTTCCTGCGCGATCTTTTCGTGGCCACGCTGATCCTGAGGCTGGCGGTGCCGCTGATCGACCGCGCCCCCTGGGTCGCGCTGGCGGCGGCGCTGCTTCTGGGGCTTGTCGGTGACAGCCTGCAACCCCTGATCTTCCGCGACGGGATACTCCAGTTCGTGCTGCTGGGCGCATGCCTCGCGCGCCTGGAGGTATCGCTGTCGACATTGTCTCGACCGTCCGTCGGGCTCGTCTTCGGCTATCTCTTCGTGCTGGCGGGGGCGGGGCTTGGCACGCTGGAAACGGGATGGGTGACGGGGGTTTACCTGCCGCTTCTCTTGCGCCGACTGGGTATCTGTCTTCTTACCCTGTCGCTGACATCGGCGCTGGTCTGGGCGCTCAGGCGCGACACGCAGCCGATTCTCGGGCGCGCGACATTCCTCGCCTTTCTGATGCATGTGCCGCTGATCGGCATTCTTTGGGTGCCGTGGCAGCATTTCGTCGGCTCGGAGCGAGAGCCGAGTTACCTTGTCTTCTACCTCGCGACACCTTTTGCGGCGCTGGCCTGCGGCTATGCGCTTGACCACCTGCTTGATGCCGCTCCGCCGACAATGCAGCTCGCGCTGAGGGGAAAGGTGCGTCCGCGGCGCCCGGCAACGTCCCGTTGATTGCCGCAGGCAGCAGGGAGTGGTATGGCAGCGCCAACGCAAGACATTCAGGAGAACGGCGAATGCCGAAGGATTACATCATCCGCGATATCGGTCTGGCCGGCTTTGGCCGCAAGGAGCTTGATATCGCCGAAACCGAAATGCCGGGCCTCATGGCGCTGCGCGAGGAATACGGCGCGAAAAAGCCGCTGAAAGGCGCGCGGATCGCCGGGTCACTGCACATGACGATCCAGACCGCCGTCCTGATTGAGACGCTGAAGGCCCTTGGCGCCGATGTGCGTTGGGCCTCGTGCAATATCTTCTCGACCCAGGATCACGCCGCTGCCGCGATCGCCGAAACCGGCACGCCGGTCTTTGCCGTAAAGGGCGAGACGCTTGAGGAATACTGGGCCTATACGGACAAGATCTTCCAGTTCCCGGAAGGCACCTGCAACATGATCCTCGACGATGGCGGGGATGCGACGCTTTACATCCTGCTTGGTGCGCGGGTCGAGGCCGGGGAGACCGGGCTGATCGAGGTTCCGACCTCGGACGAGGAAGTGTGCCTCTACAACCAGATCAAGATGCGTCTGAAGGAAAGCCCCGGCTGGTTCACCAGGCAGCGCGACGCGATCCGTGGCGTTTCCGAGGAAACCACGACCGGCGTTCACCGGCTTTACGATTTGCACAAGAAGGGCCTTCTGCCCTTCCCGGCGATCAACGTGAACGATTCTGTCACCAAGTCGAAGTTCGACAACAAATACGGCTGCAAGGAATCGCTGGTCGACGGCATCCGCCGCGCCACCGACACGATGATGGCCGGCAAGGTCGCCGTCGTCTGCGGCTATGGCGATGTCGGCAAGGGCTCGGCCGCCTCGCTTCGCGGTGCCGGCGCCCGCGTGAAAGTGACCGAGGTCGACCCGATCTGCGCGCTTCAGGCGGCGATGGACGGGTTTGAGGTGGTGGTGCTGGAAGACGTCGTCGGCGATGCCGACATCTTCATCACCACGACCGGCAACAAGGACGTGATCCGCATCGACCACATGCGGGAAATGAAGAACATGGCCATTGTCGGCAACATCGGCCATTTCGACAACGAGATCCAGGTCGCGGCGCTGAAGAATCACAAGTGGACCAATGTGAAGGAACAGGTGGACCTGATCGAGATGCC
This sequence comes from Pseudomonadota bacterium, assembly GCA_020161655.1. Taxonomy (GTDB): domain Bacteria; phylum Pseudomonadota; class Alphaproteobacteria; order Rhodobacterales; family Rhodobacteraceae; genus Albidovulum. The sequence continues at coordinate 10,471 of JAIUPC010000008.1, read as the reverse complement.
CTCGGGCAACAAGATCATCCTTCTCTCCGAAGGCCGGCTTCTGAACCTAGGCAATGCCACCGGCCATCCGTCCTTCGTGATGTCGGCCTCCTTCACCAATCAGGTGCTGGCGCAGATCGAGCTTTGGACCAAGGCGGCGGAATACAAGCCCGGCGTCTATATCCTGCCGAAGCACCTTGATGAAAAGGTCGCCCGCCTGCATCTGGCGAAGATCGGCGCCAAGCTGACCGAGCTGCGCAAGGATCAGGCCGATTACATCGGCGTGGCCGTTGCCGGCCCGTTCAAATCGGACCATTACCGCTATTGATGCGGCTTGAGGCGCCTTCCCGCCGTCAATGGCCGCGGGAGAGCGCACCACAGCCCAATGGGCAGATGCGACCATTTTTCCCCCTGACATCGCGTCACCTCTGCGCTTTTTCTTTGCCCCGTGCCACGGTTGCACCTAACCTCCGCCGCGCACGCAGGGAGGCGTGTGCAAGTGCCACGCAATGGCCAACTGGAGACTAGTCATGGGTAAAAGAGACGAGCTGATCGCCAAATATGCCGACGATCTAAAGAACAAATGCAAGATGACGCCGGATATGGATCTTCTCACGAAGGTGACGATCGGCTGCGGCCCGTCGATCTATGACGCGGATTCCGCCACCGTCGCGGCCGGTCAGGAAACCGAGCTTGAGACAGTCAAGAAGAACTTCCTGATGAAGAAACTGGGTCTGAAGGACAGCCCCGATCTGATGGCGGCGATCAACTCCGCGATCGAGACCTATGGCAAGTCGGAGCGCAACAAGTACCGCGCCGTGGTCTATTACATGCTGGTCAAGCATTTCGGCAAGGAAGCCGCCTACCGCTGAGGGATTCCGCTTGGAGCGCCTGCAGGACAGAGCGGTGGGCGCTTCGGCGGACCTTGGTTAACACGTTATTACCAATGAATTTTATCTATTCGATTGTTGCGATGCCGGCGCTGCAGGTCTAGGGTTTCCTTGTCGGGCCAGGATGGCCGTGACCTTTCGGATACACGATGGTGCAGGGGTGCGCCGGGGTGGCGAAGGGTCCCGGTCGTGGGCCGGGACCCTTCACTTTCAGAACTGGGTTGCGGGATCTAAAGCCCGCCAAGTTCGCAGACGATCTTCCATTCCGCTTCCGTCACCGGCTGCACGGACAGCCGGGTGTTCTTCACCAGCGCCATCTCTGCCAGCCGCGGATCATTCTTCGCCTCTTCCAGCGTCACAGGCCTAAGTAGCGGCCGCACCGCCTTGATGTCCACGCAGTCCCAGCGCGGATCCTCGGTGGTGCTGTCGGGGTGGCTCAGGGCCGAAACCGCGACGATGCCGACGACCTCCTTGCCGATGTTGGAATGGTAGAAGAACCCCAGATCGCCGACCTTCATCGCGCGCATGTTGTTGCGCGCCTGATAGTTGCGGACCCCGTGCCATTCCTCGCCGACCTCACCCTTGGCGACCTGCTGATCCCAGCTCCAGGTGTCTGGCTCCGATTTGAAAAGCCAGTAGGCCATCAGCCGATCACCTTCTTCCATTCGGTCACGGTCACGCTTTCGAAAAGCCCCGCCGCCTTGTAGGGATCACCCGCCGCCCAGGCTTCGGCGTTGGCAAGGTCGCCGGTATCGAGGATGACGAGCGATCCGCACATCTGGCCGCCTTCGAGGAAAGGCCCCGCCATCTTCACGATGCCTGTCTTTTCGATATAGGCGAGGTGCTCGGCGCGGGTGTCGAGACGCACCTGGAGATGGCCGGGCTTGTCGCGGCAGATGACGGCGTAAAGCATCAGGTTTCCCTTTTCAGTGGGCGGTTGAGGAGAAGATCCATCGCCTCGGGCACGTCGATCTTGCGAGCGACGAGGGCCGCGACCATCTCGCTGACCGGCAGTTCGACGCCATGGCGGCGCGCAAGTGCCACGGCGGCGGCAGCGGTTGACGCGCCTTCGACGGTGACGGCGGGGTCGAAGGCTTCGCCAAGGCCAAGTGCGCGCCCGAAGCGGAAGTTGCGAGACTGTTCCGAGGTGCAGGTCAGGATGAGGTCGCCAAGGCCGGAAAGGCCGGCGAGCGTCTCGCGCTGCGCGCCGCAGGCGACGGCAAGGCGCTGCATCTCGGCGAAGCCGCGGGTAATGAGGGCCGCGCGCGCAGAATCGCCAAGCCCGGCGCCGATGACAACACCCGCCGCGATGGCGACGACGTTCTTCAACGCCCCGCCAAGTTCGGCGCCGGCAATGTCGTCGGTCAGGTAGAGCCTCAGGACCGGGGTAGACAGCGCCGCCTGAAGCGCCTCACCCTGATGCCGGTCGGCGCAGGCCAGCGTCAGGGCGGTCGGCAGGCCGCGCGCGATGTCGGCGGCAAAGCTCGGCCCGGTGAGGAGCGCGGGGATGGCCGAGGGGCAGGCGCGGCGGATGATCTCGGCCCCGCCAAGGCCGGTGGCAAGGTCGATGCCCTTGGCGCAGGAGACAAGAACCCGGCCATCGAGCCTGCCATCCCAATCCTTCAGGGCCTGGCTCATCTGCTGCATCGGCATGGCGAGAAGCACGGTGTCATGCTGGGCCAGAGCGACCATTTCGGCTGTAACAGAGACTGTTTCGGGGAGTTTCACGCCCGGAAGGTAGCGGGCATTCTCCCGCGTTTCATGGATCAGGCGGGCGCTTTCCGCATCTCGCGACCAGAGCGTGACGCGGGCGCCGCCAATGGCCAGCGCGACCGCCAGCGCGGTACCGAAGGCGCCCGATCCGATGACTCCGATGCTCATGCCTTCGTCCCCTTCCTGCCGGAACCGATGAGCGCCGGGCGGCTGGTGTCAAGCGGCCAGCGCGGGCGGGCGACCAGATCCTCGGGGTCGATCACGCCCGCATTCAGCTTTTCGATCCCGGCCCAGGCGATCATGGCGGCATTGTCGGTGCAAAGCGAGAGGGGGGGAGCCACGAATCTCACCCTCCGCTCGACCGCCAGCGCCTCAAGCCCGGACCGGATCGCGGCATTGGCCGCGACCCCGCCGGCGACGGCGAATGCGGGATCGGTTGCGCCCCGGTCGGCATAGGCGGCAATGGCGCGGCGGGATTTCTCCGCAAGCACATCGGCGACGGCGGCCTGGAAGCCGGCGCAAAGGTCACGGCGGTCCTGCAAGGTCAGCCCGCCATTTTCCGCGACGACCGCATCGCGGGCGCGCAGAAGTGCGGTCTTCAGCCCGGAGAAAGACATGTCGCATCCGGGCCTGTCGAGCAGAGGGCGCGGGAAAGCGAAACGTTTGGCATCGCCCAGCCGTGCCTCGGCCTCCACCGCCGGACCGCCTGGTTGCGGCAGGCCGAGAAGCTTCGCGGTCTTGTCGAAAGCCTCGCCCGGCGCATCGTCGATCGTGCCGCCGAGGCGGGTAAAGCGGTCCGCGGCCTCGACAATCAGGAATTGGCAATGCCCGCCCGAGACGAGGAGCATGAGGTAGGGAAAGCCGAGGCCCTCGGTCAGGCGCGGCGTCAGGGCGTGACCGGCGAGGTGGTTTACGCCGATCACCGGCTTGCCGGTCGCGGCGCCGATGCCCTTGGCGCACATCACTCCCGAGAGAACCCCACCGATCAGCCCCGGCCCGGAGGTAACGGCGATGGCGTCGATCTCCGCAAGGCCAAGGCCCGCGACGGCCAGCGCCTCTTCCACGCAAAGGTCCATCTTTTCGGCATGGGCACGGGCAGCAATCTCCGGCACCACGCCGCCGAATTCGGCATGAAGCGCGGTCTGGCCATAGACGACAGAGGCGAGAATCTCCCTCCGCCCGCCGACCTCGCGCACGATGGCGGCGGCAGTGTCGTCGCAACTGCTTTCAAGACCGAGGATGGTGGTCACGATGCGCCAATGCCCGCTGTTGCTTTGCCGTTTCAGGGCAGGTAACACCGGCAGGCTCATGAGACAATCCCGGGGGGGGGGCTTCGTGGCGGGGAACCGGCCGACATTGCTTCTGACCCGGCCAGCCGAACCGGCGCGGCGCTTTCTGGATGAGGTCAGGGCGGCGGGGGGCGACCTGCGGGCGGTGATCTCCCCCCTGATGGCGCCCCGGTTTATTGATGTCGATCTTCCCGACTGCGAAGGCATCGTCTTCACGTCCGAGACGGCGGTGGCGGCGGTGGCGCGCCTAGGCGGCGACCGGAGCGCGCTGGCGTGGTGTGTTGGCCCCCGCACTGGTGCGGCGGCGAAGACGGCAGGCTTTCCTGTGATCGAAGGCAGCGGTACCGCCGAGGATCTCGCGCGGGAACTGGCGGTCCGAAGGCCGGCGGGGCGCCTGTTCTGCCCGCTGGCGCAGGATCAGGCATTCGACATCGAAATGGCACTGAATTCGGCGGGAATAGACACGGTCTCGGCCGTGGTTTATGCGCAGGAACCCTGCCCGCCCACGGCGGAAGCGATCAGCCTCATGGCGGCCACCGGCCCCGTAATCCTTCCGCTCTTTTCCAACCGCTCTGCCAGACTGGCCGTTGCCACCTTTCGCGGCCACCGCGCGCCGCTTCTGATCGCGGCGATGACTGCCGGGATCGCTGAGGCGGCCCGGGACCTTGATGCCGAACGGGTCGCCATCGCGTCCTCACCCGATGCCGCCGCGCTGGCCCGCGCCATTCTGCCTCTGGCCGAAGTGCGACGTTCTGGTTGAGGGCGCCGGATGCCACGTCTAGATTGATCCGGCAGCGCAACTTGTTTGGTCCCGAACCGGGACCCCCGAACTGGGAGATGTCCGTGGCTCGTGCACGCAAAACCGCCCCGAAGACCAATGAGGATGCGCCGGCCCCGGACGCCATCGCCGCGACCGAAACGAATTTTGAAGCGACCGATGCCGGGGTAGATGGGCCGCAGGTGACGGAAACCCCCGTGCCCGAAGTTGCGCTGCCGGAACCGGAACCGGAACCGGAGGAAAGCACGCCCTTCCAGCGCGAAGCGACGCCGCCCCCGCGTGAAATCGTCCGCGTCGAAAAGCGCGGCGGGTTCGGGCCGCTTCTTCTTGGCGGGCTGGTTGCTGGCGGGATTGGCTTTGCCAGTGCCGCCTATGTCCTGCCGCGCTACTTCCCGCAGACGATTTCCGGCGATACGGCCGGGATCGGCGCCGATCTTGCCAGCCAGACCGAGAAGATCGCGGCGCTGCAATCGGAACTTGATAGCCTGAAAGGTGCCGTCGCTTCGCCCGCCACCGCCGCCATCCCCGATGAGGTCACGGCGGGCATTGCCCAGCTTGGCGACCGGCTTCAGGCACTTGAGCAGTCGACGACGGGCACCGGCGACCGGATTGGCAAGATCGAGACCCGCCTTGATGCCGCCGAATCCCGCCCGGTGACGGGTGATGCCGCCTCGGCCGGCGCGCTCGACGCGATCCGGCGCGAGATGGAGGGATACAGGGTCGAGATCGGCGAGCAGATGAAAGCCGTCGAGGCGGCGAAGGGCGAGATCGGCGCCGCGGCGGAAGCTGCCGCAGCGAAGGTGGCCACGGTCGAGGCGGAAGCGGAGCGCTTGCGCAACGAGGCGACGGCGGCGGCGCAAGAGGCCGCGCGCACCGGCAGCCTCAGCCTGATCCTTTCGGCGCTGGAAAGCGGCAGCGCCATCGACGCGCCCCTGGCCGAACTCAAGGCGGCAGGCGTCGAGGTTCCGGCAGCGCTTGCCGAACAGGCGCAGGGCGTGCCGACCTTGGCGAGCCTCAAGGAAAGTTTCCCCGAGGCCGCGCGCGCCGCTCTGGCCGTGACGGTACGGGACGCTTCCGGCAACGATACCTTGGGCCGGATCACTGCCTTCTTCCGCAGCCAGAGCGGCGCCCGTTCGCTTGCGCCGCGCGCCGGGGATGACCCCGACGCCATCCTGTCGCGGGCCGAGGCCAACTTGCGCGCGGGCGACCTTGCCCAGACGCTGACGGAGCTTGCTGGCCTGCCCGAAAACGGGCGCGCGGTGATGGCGGAATGGATTGCACGGGCGGAGCGCCGCCAAGTGGCGGTCAAGGCTGCCGAAACCTTGCAGCAGCAAGTCAAGTGAGGGTGCGATGATCTGGTCATTCGTCAAGATAACGGTCTTCATCGCAATCGTCGCCGTTCTGGCGCTTGGTGCCGGCTACCTGGCCGAAACCGGCTCGGGCCTGCGCATCAGCATCGCCAACATGGAGTTCACCTTCGGCCCGGTGCAGATGGTGATCGGTGCGGCGATCCTGCTTCTCCTTCTGTGGCTGACGCTGAAGGTCGTCGGGTTGCTCCTTGCGACGATCCGCTTCATCAACGGCGATGAAACCGCGATCAGCCGCTATTTCGACCGCAACCGCGAACGCAAAGGCTATCAGGCGCTGGCCGACGGCATGGTGGCGCTTGCTTCGGGTGAGGCCGGGGCGGCGATGTCACAGGCCGCGAAGGCAGAGCGCTATCTGAAACGGCCGGAACTGACCAATCTTCTCTCGGCGCAAGCCGCCGAAATGTCGGGTGACACGAAGCGGGCAACCGAGGTCTACAAGCGCCTCTTGCAAAGCGACCAGACCCGTTTTGTGGGCGTGCGGGGCCTCATGAAGCAGAAGCTGGCCGAGGGCGATACCGCGACGGCGCTCAAGCTGGCCGAAAAGGCCTTCGCGATGAAGCCCCGGCATCAGGACGTGCAGGACACGCTTCTGCAGCTTCAGGCCGATTCTGGTGACTGGAAGGGCGCGCGGCAGGTCCTTGGCGCCAAGATGAAACAGGGTCTGATGCCGCGCGATGTGCACCGTCGCCGCGATGCCGTGCTGGCGCTGCAGGAGGCCAAGGGCATCATCGCCGAGGATGCCACGATCGAGGCGCGGGAGGCGGCGATTGCCGCCAACCGGCAGTCGCCGGACCTTATCCCGGCGGCGGTCCTTGCGGCGGAAAGCTACATGCAGATCGGCAAGCCAGCCTATGCCGTCAGGGTCTTGAAAAAGGCCTGGAACGCGCAGCCTCACCCCGATCTCGCCGCCGCTTTCGCCGCCATCGAACCCGGTGAGACGCCCGCCGCACGGCGCAAGCGCTTCGAAACGCTTCTGAAGATTCATCCCGAAAACGAGGAAACGCACCTTCTCGCTGCGGAACTTGACATCGCGGCCGAGGATTTCCCCGCTGCCCGCCGCGCACTCGGCAAGCTGCCGGAAACCCACCCGACGGCCCGCAGCCTTACGATCATGGCCGCAATCTCGCGCGGCGAAGGCGAGGATGACGCGGTGGTTCGGGGCTGGCTGACCAAGGCGCTGACGGCGAGCCGTGGCCCGCAGTGGATTTGCGACAGTTGCCAGCACGCCCAGGCCGAATGGGCGCCGACTTGCGAGAATTGCGGCGGCTTCGACACGCTCAGCTGGCGCGAGGCGGCGAAGCCCGCGATGAACCTGCCGCACGGTGCGGAGATGCTGCCCCTGATCGTTGGCAGCCCGGCGCGCGAGGCGCATGATCCCGACCGGACCACGCCCCTCGACGGCGCCGCCCCCACGCTCGACGAAACTGCCATACTTGGCGAGGATACAGGCCGCCGGGCGCAAAATTAGGGCTACACAGCCCCGGATGATGATGCTATCAGCGCGGCGGATCGCGGACCCTTGGCCGGATCCGCGAGATGTTGGCCGGTGTAGCTCAGCTGGTAGAGCACGTCATTCGTAATGATGGGGTCGGGGGTTCGAGTCCCTTCACCGGCACCACTTCTCTCTCCCAGATCATCCAGTGACATCCAGGAACCCCTTGTTTATAAGGGATTCTGGATGGTCAGTTGTCCAGCACCGTCCAGCTTCGCCCGCTGACATACCCCCACGTTGGGGGTAGGTTTGGGGGTGTTGAACGAACTGGCAGAGTGGCGATACCCCCAGAGATGCCTCTTTCAGATGTACAGATTCGAAACCTGAGGCCGCGAGAGAAGGCCTACAAGGTTGCCGACTTTGATGGTCTCTATGTGCTTGTGATGCCTACGGGCTCCAGGCTCTGGCGGTTCAAGTATCGCATCGGGACGAAAGAAAAGCTGCTTTCGATCGGCCGGTATCCTGAAATCGGCCTTGGGCAAGCTCGGGCCGCTCGCGACAGTGCCCGCGCAATCTTGGCGCGCGGCGAAGACCCAGGTGAACTGAAGAAGGAACGGAAGCGCGAGGCAGAAGCGTTGCGCGCTGTCACTTTCGCCGCCCAAGCTGACGCCTTCGTAAAAAAAGTCATGCAGAGGGCAGGGCTGAGGCGACCATGACCAAGACAGCGTGGCTGCTGGAAATGGCAAAGGCAGACTTTGGCAATAGACCGATCCACGAGGTTTCGGCACCGACGATTCTGCAATGCCTCCGGAAGGTGGAGGCCAAGGGGAACTATGAGACCGCCAAGCGCCTCCGGTCGAAGATCGGAGCCGTGTTTCGTTTCGCAGTTGCCAACGGCGCGGTGGATGCCGATCCGACTTATGCCTTGCGCGACGCGCTTGTTCGTCCGACTGTCAAACCGCGCGCAGCGATTACCGACACGAAAGCGCTGGGCGGTCTGATGCGCGCGATCGACGGATTCCACGGGCAAGTAACGACGCGCATTGCACTTCAGCTTATGGCCCTGCTGGTGCCGCGTCCCGGCGAGCTGCGGCAGGCCTGTTGGTCCGAGATCGATTTGAAGACTGCCGTTTGGGCAATCCCTGCTGAGCGCATGAAGATGCGCAGGCCGCATTATGTGCCGTTGCCCCGGCAAGCTGTTGTCCTGCTAGAGGATCTGAAGAACCTGACCGGATCAGGTTCCCGTCTTTTTCCTTCCCTCGTGTCGGCGAGCCGCCCGATGAGCGAGAACACCCTGAACACGGCCCTGCGTCGTATGGGCATTTCGAGGGACGAAATGACCTCGCATGGTTTCCGGGCGACGTTCTCGACCTTGGCTAATGAAAGCGGCCTGTGGAACCCGGACGCGATCGAGTGGGCGCTCGCCCATGTGGACGGTAACGCAGTCCGCCGCGCATATGCCCGCGGCGAGCATTGGGAAGAGCGAGTAAGGCTTGCTGACTGGTGGGCTGGATTCTTGGATAGGACGCGTGCAGAAATGGGCAAGTAAACGCCCAACTCCGCAAAGGTACCGATGAGCGAAGACGAAGCCAAAGGAAGATCTGAACGTCATTTCAAGATTCTGTTTCGGATAGGGGGCCCTCTCCTAACCGTCTTTCGTCCCGATGAACCCCTCTGCTTGGGTTTCGACTTTGCCCTTCGCACCGGGCGTATGTTTGATGAGTTTGAGCAGAAGCGGAAAGCAATCATAGGCGAATTGAGGGAATACACTTGGGGCGATCTCAAAAGTTCCTTCACTGAAGGAGGAGCGCCGATTCTCGATGCGGCCAAGGCGTGGCTCTCAAAGCATCGCTCGGAATTTCTGGGAAAGTATGAACGAGTGTCCGAATGGTATCTGGCGCCATTCACCGCGAGCGATCTTGCCGACTACGACTATTGGTCCAAATCGGCATTTCTGACGCTTGATGAAGCTCTGTTCCTGTCGGTGGGGTTACAGCCCCAGCACAAGTTCATCGACAGGCTTGGCCATCGTGCCGATAACCGCGACGGCGGTCAACAAGTGGTCGAGTTCCTCACCGCAAAACGAGAGCTTTTTCGACGCGAGCTTGACCCCAGCGAGTACGACAGGCGGCATAAACCCAAGACCATCCTTGATTGGGTAAACCGAGTTGATCTTGAGGTGCATCCCGGCTTTCGGCGCATGCTCGAAAAGATGATCGGGCGATTCGAGGGTCGCTTGAACCCGTCCGAGCCGAGCGCCCCTCAGGAAGAGGCCGGTAGTAGAGTCGACGCTCGTGAGAAGGTGTCAATGGCCAAGATCATAGCGGCGATGGCGATCCGCGAGTACGGCTACAACCCTTCCAGCAAGCGCAGCCCCATCCCGCGCGAGATCGAAGGAATTGCGGCCGAGCTGGGCATCGACATCACGCACGATACTATCAGAACCTATCTCCAGATGGGGGCGAGGTACCTGCCGAAGGACTGGAAACCGAACGGCTGACTATTCTTTTAACGAATAAGCTATAAAAATACAGAAATTTCAATCAATTGCTCTGCTCGGAGAGGCAGCGGCGTTGTTCCGCCACATCCTCGCAACGTTATGCGAAGTCACCTCGGATGCTATCGCACGAAGGTGAACCGTAATGCCCAAACAAGATTTCCCGCAGACCGGCCTCGTCCGCTTGTCGGCAATACTCGCGCCATCTGGCCCTATCCCCGTATCCAAGTCGACGTGGTGGCAAGGTGTCAAAGATGGGCGCTTTCCGAGGCCGCTGAAGCTCGGCCCGCGCACGACGGTCTGGAGGGCCGAAGAAATCCGCGCGCTGTTCGAGGGGCGGGTGGATGCCTAAACTACCGAACCCTCGCGCGATCCGTGCGGCCCGGTGCTGACCTGCCACGGGATTTTTCCTCCATCTGCGACTAGAGTCCGCCCCAAGGAAGGGACGGACGATGAAGCGAACGATACGAAGCGAAGAGCAGATCATCGGCATCTTGCAGGAGCATGAGGCCGGAGCGAAGTG